>NZ_CP013384.1:0-3445340 GCF_001523915.2 Burkholderia sp. LA-2-3-30-S1-D2
ATGAACGATTTCTGGCAACACTGTTCCGCACTGCTGGAGCGCGAGCTGACGCCCCAGCAGTACGTGACGTGGATCAAACCCTTGGCCCCGGTGGCCTTCGATGCGTCGGCGAACACGCTGTCCATCGCCGCGCCGAACCGCTTCAAGCTGGACTGGGTCAAGAGCCAGTTTTCGGGCCGGATCTCCGATTTGGCCCGCGATTTCTGGAATGCGCCGATCGAAGTCCAGTTCGTCCTCGATCCGAAAGCCGGTATGCGCAGCGCCACCGCGAACGCCGCGCCGGCCGCCCAGCGCGCGCCGCTGACACCGAACGGCCCCGCCGCGACGGTCGCCGCGATCGCCGCCAACCTGGCCGCGAATGCCGGTGCCGCGCCCAGCGCGCCGGCCGACGTGCCGATGACGGCGTCGGCAGCCGCCGCGCACCACCTGAACGCCGACGACGCCGACATCGACCTGCCGAGCCTGCCCGCGCACGAAGCCGCCGCCGGCCGCCGCACGTGGCGCCCGGGCCCCGGTGCCGCACCCGCGAACGGCGGCGAAGCCGACTCGATGTACGAACGTTCGAAGCTGAACCCCGTGCTCACGTTCGACAACTTCGTGACCGGTAAGGCCAACCAGCTCGCGCGCGCCGCCGCGATCCAGGTCGCGGACAACCCCGGCATCTCGTACAACCCGCTGTTCCTGTACGGCGGCGTCGGCCTCGGCAAGACCCACCTGATCCACGCGATCGGCAACCAGCTGCTGCTCGACAAGGCCGGCGCGCGGATCCGCTACATCCATGCCGAGCAATACGTGTCGGACGTGGTGAAGGCATACCAGCGCAAGGCATTCGACGACTTCAAGCGCTACTACCACTCGCTCGACCTGCTGCTGATCGACGATATCCAGTTCTTCTCCGGCAAGTCGCGCACGCAAGAGGAATTCTTCTACGCGTTCGAGGCGCTCGTCGCGAACAAGGCGCAGGTGATCATCACCAGCGACACGTATCCGAAGGAGATTTCGGGCATCGACGATCGCCTGATCTCGCGCTTCGACTCGGGCCTCACCGTCGCGATCGAGCCGCCCGAGCTGGAAATGCGCGTCGCGATCCTGATGCGCAAGGCGCAGTCGGAAGGCGTGAACCTGTCGGAAGACGTCGCGTTCTTCGTTGCGAAACACCTGCGCTCGAACGTGCGCGAGCTCGAAGGCGCGCTGCGCAAGATCCTCGCGTATTCGAAGTTCCACGGCCGCGAGATCTCGATCGAGCTGACCAAGGAAGCGCTGAAGGACCTGCTGACCGTGCAGAACCGGCAGATTTCGGTCGAGAACATCCAGAAGACCGTCGCCGACTTCTACAACATCAAGGTCGCCGACATGTACTCGAAGAAGCGTCCCGCGAACATCGCGCGGCCGCGGCAGATCGCGATGTATCTGGCGAAGGAACTGACGCAGAAAAGCCTGCCGGAGATCGGCGAGCTGTTCGGCGGGCGTGACCACACCACCGTGCTGCACGCCGTGCGCAAGATCGCGGACGAGCGCAGCAAGGACGCGCAGCTCAACCACGAGCTGCACGTGCTGGAACAGACGCTGAAGGGCTGAGCGCGCGCACCGCGCTTGATAATTCGGCCTCCGCCCCAATTTAAGGGGGGCGGTTCGGTTTTGAGGCACAATACTGGTTTGACCGCCCCGGTGGTGGCGGGCCAAGAGCCCGGCCGGCGGGGCGCTGCGTGGCTGCTGCGCTGCAGGCCGTTACTCAACGAAGGAACTCTATGCAACTGGTCAAGACCGAACGAGACACACTCCTCAGGCCGCTGCAAACGGTCAGCGGCATCGTCGAACGCCGCCATACGTTGCCGATCCTCGCCAACCTGCTGATCACCAAGAACGGCCCGGACGTTTCATTCCTGTCGACCGACCTGGAGCTGCAGATCACCACGCGCGCCGATTTCGGCGTCGGCGGCGACCAGGTGGCCACCACCGTCGCGGCCCGCAAGCTGCTCGACATCCTGCGCGCGATGCCTGACGGCCAGGTCACGCTGTCGCTCGCCGACAAGCGCCTCACCGTTCAGTCCGGCAAGAGCCGCTTCGCACTGCAGACGCTCGCGGCCGACGAGTTCCCGACCGTCGCGCAGGCAAAGGATTTCGGCGCGACCCTGACCGTCCCGCAGAAGTCGTTCCGCCAGTTGCTCGGCATGGTGCACTTCGCGATGGCGCAGCAGGACATCCGCTACTACCTGAACGGCATGCTGCTCGTCGTCGACGGCGACCAGCTGATGGCCGTGGCCACCGACGGCCACCGCCTCGCGTTTTCGTCGATGAAGATCGAAGGCGGCACGTTCGGCCGCCAGGAAGTCATCGTGCCGCGCAAGACGATTCTCGAGCTGCAGCGCCTGCTCGAGGACATCGACGACACCGTCACCATCGACATCGCGCAGACCCAGGCCAAGTTCACGTTCGGCCAGGTCGAGCTCGTGTCGAAACTCGTCGAGGGCAAGTTCCCCGACTTCCAGCGCGTGATCCCGAAGGCGCACAAGAACACGTTCGAGATCGGCCGTGAAGAGCTGCAGCGTTCGCTGCAACGCGCGGCGATCCTGACCTCGGACAAGTTCAAGGGCGTGCGCTGCATCATCGCACCGGGCCAGCTGAAGATCATGTCGACCAACGCCGATCAGGAAGAGGCGCAGGAAGAACTCGAGATCGCCTACCAGGGCGATACCGTCGACATCGGCTTCAACGTCACGTATCTGCTCGACGTGCTCGCGAACCTGAAGGTCGACACCGTGCAGGTGAGCCTCGGCGACGCCAGCTCGAGCGCGCTGATCACCGTGCCCGAGAACGACGAATTCAAGTATGTCGTGATGCCGATGCGCATCTGACGCGCTCGACATCAAGATACACACCAGGGGGCGGCAAGCCCCTTTGGCGTTTTTATGGCGAACCGACAACCCGTCCCTTTGGCGCCTTTTCGGCGCTTCGGGCGGGCCAGGAAACTGGAGCGGCCCGGCGATTTCTCTCGCTGAAACGCACCGCGCCGCCACGAGAGTGGCCTCGCAGAACCGGAAGATATCCATGAGTGAACAGCACAATTCGCAACCCGATAACAGCAGCTACGGCGCCTCGTCGATCCAGATCCTCGAAGGTCTGGAAGCGGTGCGCAAGCGCCCCGGGATGTACATCGGCGACACGTCGGACGGCACCGGTCTGCACCACCTCGTGTTCGAGGTGCTCGACAACTCGATCGACGAAGCGCTGGCCGGATACTGCAACGACATCCACGTGACGATTCACGCCGACAACTCGATTTCCGTGACCGACAACGGCCGCGGGATTCCGACCGACGTGAAGATGAACGACAAGCATGAGCCGAAGCGCAGTGCTGCGGAAATCGTGATGACCGAGCTGCATGCCGGCGGCAAGTTCGACCAGAACAGCTACAAGGTTTCCGGTGGTCTGCACGGCGTGGGTGTGTCGTGCGTGAACGCGCTGTCGAGCTGGCTGCGCCTCACCGTGCGCCGCAACGGCAAGAAGCATTTCATGGAGTTCCATCGCGGCATCGCGCAGGATCGTGTGCTCGAGAAGGTGGACGGCGTGGAAGTGTCGCCGATGCTCGTGACCGGTGACACCGAGAACCGCGGCACCGAAGTGCACTTCATGGCCGATCCGACCATTTTCGGCACGGTCGAGTATCACTACGACATTCTCGCGAAGCGGATGCGCGAGCTCTCGTTCCTGAACAACGGCGTGCGGATTCGCCTCACCGACCTTCGTTCGGGCAAGGAAGACGATTTCGCGTTCGCCGGCGGTGTGAAGGGCTTCGTCGAGTACATCAACAAGACGAAGACCAACCTGCACCCGACGGTTTTCTTCGCCAACGGCGAGAAGGATGGCGTGGGCGTCGAAGTCGCGATGCAGTGGAACGACAGCTACAACGAGAACGTGCTGTGCTTCACGAACAACATTCCGCAGCGCGACGGCGGCACGCACCTGACCGGCCTGCGCGCCGCGATGACGCGCGTCATCAACAAGTACATCACCGATAACGAAATCGCGAAGAAGGCGAAGGTCGAGACGACCGGCGACGACATGCGCGAAGGGCTGTCGTGCGTGCTTTCCGTGAAGGTGCCGGAGCCGAAGTTCAGCTCGCAGACGAAGGACAAGCTGGTGTCGTCCGAAGTGCGGGCGCCGGTTGAAGAAGTCGTCGCGAAGGCGCTGGAAGAGTTCCTGCTCGAAACGCCGATCGACGCGAAGATCATCTGCGGGAAGATCGTCGAAGCCGCGCGTGCGCGTGATGCCGCGCGGAAGGCGCGCGAAATGACGCGCCGTAAGGGCGTGCTCGACGGCGTCGGCCTGCCGGGCAAGCTCGCGGACTGCCAGGAGAAAGACCCGGCGAAGTGCGAAATCTACATCGTCGAGGGTGACTCGGCAGGCGGCTCGGCCAAGCAAGGTCGTGACCGGAAGTTCCAGGCGATCCTGCCGCTGCGCGGCAAGGTGCTGAACGTCGAGAAGGCACGCTACGACAAGCTGCTGTCGTCGGAACAGATCGTCACGCTCGTGACCGCGCTTGGGTGCGGGATCGGCAAGGACGATTACAACCTCGACAAGCTGCGCTATCACCGCATCATCATCATGACCGACGCGGACGTGGACGGTGCGCACATCCGGACGCTGCTGCTCACGTTCCTGTATCGCCAGATGCCGGACATGATCGAGCGCGGGTATGTGTATATCGCGCAGCCGCCGCTTTACAAGATCAAGGCGGGCAAGGACGAGCGGTATCTGAAGGACGATGTGGAGCTGAACGCGCATATGCTGCGGTTGGCGCTGCAAGGGTCGGAACTGGTGCCGGGTGAGAATGCGGCTGCGATTTCGGGCGATGCGCTTGGCGAGCTGGCACGGTCGTATCTGCTGTCGCAGAGCGTCATTGACCGGTTGAGCCGGTTGTATGACCCGGCCGCGCTGGAAGCGGTCATGGATGGCGTGGTGATCGACCTCTCCAACGAGGCTTCGACCGAGGCTTCGGCGAAGGCGCTGCACGCTGCGTTGCATGACGAAGCGCTCAAGAACGAAGTGCGGGTTGTGCCTTCGTATGACGCGGTTCGCGAACAGCGCGCGCTGCATGTCGAGCGGACGCATCACGGCAACGTGCGGGTTTCGGTCATCGACCAGGAATTCCAGCACACGGCGGATTATCAGCAGCTCGTGACCACCGCGAATACGTTCAAGGGGCTTATCGGGGAAGGCGCGGTCATCAAACGCGGTGAGCGCAGCATGGCCGTGGCGGACTTCAAGAGCGCGATGAAGTGGCTGCTGGCGGATGCTGAACGGAACGTCTCGAAACAACGCTATAAGGGGCTCGGCGAGATGAACCCCGAGCAGCTGTGGGAAACGACGATGGATCCGGCAGTGCGGCGACTCCTGCGCGTGCAGATCGAAGACGCGATTGCGGCGGATGGGATCTTTACTACCCTCATGGGGGATGACGTCGAGCCGCGGCGGGCGTTTATCGAGTCGAATGCGTTGCGGGCGGGGAATATTGACGTTTGATCCGAGCAGAGGCGTACGGCGCCAGAGTAAGCGTGATTGCGCATCGATCCCGCCACTTCGGACAGGTTGCGCCCACTGCAAGAACTATCTCGCCCCGCGGACTCTTAATCCGTAGGTCGAGTGCTCGAGTCACTCACGCCCCACCACCGAATTATTCATTATAAAATCAAGCACTTGCGCGAAGGCGTCGGTGCTTTTTTTGTCCATGAGACCAGATCAGAGCGTCGAAAACTGGCCTTTGCCGGAAATCTACCGGAACGGAAAAATCCAGACCAAGCATTGGCATGTGATGACAAACCGGCAGGAACTGCTATGCATACGCAATCCGCCAAGGACGCGAAATACAATTTCAGGCGGCTGATCGTCACCGCTCGTGCTGAACCTATCGTGATCGAGAAACACGATCGCCCGGTCGTCGTCCTTGCTATCGAAGAATATCAGCGGCTTGTCGCTATCGAGGCATCCCATGCCCCGAATGGCGATGCAGCCGCCCATACACCCAGGAAACACCATGGCTGAGCTGAACTTCAAGGGTAAAGAGTTCGTTTACAACCATCATCTCGCTGTACCCTTCCGCCCTCTCGTGCCACATCCTGAGAAGGGGATCGGGCCAGTTGCCGTTGACGGCAATCTCGTCATCCACGGTGACAACCTGCACGCGCTAAAAGCGCTTCTGCCACTTTATGCGGGCAAAGTGGACTGCATCTTTATCGACCCGCCATACAACACCGGTAATGAGGGCTGGTGCTACAACGATAACGTCAACGCCCCGATGATTCGCGAGTGGTTGGAATCGAACCCTATCGGAATCGAAGACGGACTACGTCACGACAAATGGTGCGCGATGATGTGGCCGAGGTTGCGGCTTCTGCATGAGATGTTAAGCGAGAACGGCAGCATATGGATCACGCTGGACGATAACGAAGTTCACCACGCACGGAATATGTTGGACGATATTTTCGGCGAAAACTCATTCGTCGGACAGCTTGCATGGCAAAAGCGAACCTCTCGTGAAAATCGGGCCGTCCTCTCTCCTAGTTTCGATCATATTCTGCTGTATTCCAAGGCGTTGAAAGATACTTGGAAGCTCCGTCGGAATCTCCTCACGCCCAAGGACGACGGTTACTCTAATCCTGATAGCGACCCTCGAGGCGTGTGGGCATCGATTCCGTTTTCGGCACAGGGCTACCGCGAAAATCAAGTCTACGAGATCACCACGCCTACCGGAGTCAAGCACAAGCCCCCCAAAGGGCGTTGCTGGGGAGCCACGGAACCAGAGTTCGAAAGCTTAAAAGCACAGAATATGGTGTATTGGCCAAAGAACGGGAATGGGAAACCACGGATAAAGCAATTTCCAGATAACGCTAAGGGCCTCGTACCAATGACTTTATGGCCTGCGTCCGAAGTCGGCACTACAGAGGATTCCAAAAAGCATCTGCTCGAAATTTTTTCGGAATACGATGAAGCTGATCTTGCAATTCATGCACCCAAGACAGTCCAGCTAATCGAGCGCGTCATTGAGATAGCAACCCAAAAGGATTCCATCGTGCTGGACTCCTTCGCCGGATCGGGAACGACCGCCCACGCCGTATTGAAATCAAACCAGCGTGATGGCGGTGGGCGGCGTTTCGTTTTGGTCGAGATGGAAGATTATGCAGATAGTCTTACAGCCGAACGAATGCGGCGCGTAATCAACGGGTACGATCTCACAGGCACCCAAAAGTCGGAACTTCATCGCGAGCGGATTACTTGGACCAAGCTCAAGAAGGCTGAGAAGCTGACCGAGACGGTTGAAACCCTCGAAAATCTGCGCGGGCACGAATATGACCGGATCAAGAAAGAGGTGAAAGACGATGAATTGATCGTCACCGGAGAGAAGGATGTGACCGAACGCGCTGAGGGTATTGGCGGCACCTTCACCTATTGCACGCTTGGTGATCCGGTTGAACTGGACAAGGTACTAAATGGCGAAACTTTGCCCTCCTATACCGGTCTTGGCGCAGCTCTGTTCCACATGGCGACCAATCGCGCCTTCGATCCCGCCGCCGTGCGGGAAGACGATTTCTTTCTCGGCGTGACCGAAGGACAGCATGTATGGCTGATCTACAAGCCCGATCTCGACTGGCTAAAGTCGCCGGAAGCAGCTCTGACACTGGCCCGTGCCAAGGCATTCGCCGCCTCCCAGCCGGGCAAGCGACATCTAGTCTTCGCCCCGGCGAGGTTTGTCAGTCAGAAGATGCTGGTCGAGCAGAACATCCCCGTGGAGTTCGTGCCGCTGCCCTTTGCGCTCTATCGCATTGACCGGAGCTGACCGCCATGTTTCGCCAACTCGATTATCAGGAGCGCGTGCTTTCCACGCTCGACACCTATCTAGACCTTCTGAAGGAAAAGAAGGTCCGGGCCGACAAGATCGCCGCGCTCGCGGCACAGGACCCCGACCTTGGCCTTGCCGTGCCAGATTTCGCCAAGGAAGCTTGGGAGGCGCTGAAAGCGGCGGACAAGCTGCCCGCTTCCCGCGCCGCGACTCCGTTCTCACCGCGCATGGATGGCTGCGCCCGCCCTGTTCCCAATGCCGTGCTGAAAGTGCCAACGGGCGGCGGCAAGACGTGGCTCGCGGTCTCCGCCGTGTCGCGGGTGATGGGTCGCTATCTCGACCGTAACACGGGTTTCGTGCTGTGGATCGTGCCGAATGAGGCGATCTACACACAGACGCTCAAGCACCTGAAAGATCGCCAGCACCCCTATCGCCAAGCGCTGGACCGCGCAGCGGCGGGGCGGGTAAAAATCATGGAGAAAACCGACCGCCTCGACGCGCGGGATGTGGAAACCAACCTCTGCATCATGCTGCTGATGCTGCAATCGGCGAATCGCGAGACACAGGATTCGTTGAAAATGTTTCAGGATCGAGGTGACGTACACGGTTTCTTCCCGCCCGAAGGGGAACAACAGGCGCACAAAGCCGCCATCGAACGGACCCCGAACCTTTCCGCCTATACGGGCCTGTTCCCGATGGTGAAGGATTCACTCGGCAACGCTCTGCGAATCATCCGCCCCGTCGTCGTGATGGATGAAGGGCACCGGGCTGTTTCCGACCTCGCCTTCGGCACACTCTACGGATTCAATCCATGCTTCGTGCTCGAACTGACAGCCACGCCGCAGGATGTGCAACCACGCGGTGGCCGGAACCCACGCGAGGGCCGCTACGCCAATGTGTTGGTGGAAGTATCCGGACGCGAACTGGATCGCGAGGGCATGATCAAAATGCCGCTCAACCTCGATCCCCGGCAGAGCAATGACTGGAAGGCAACGCTGAACGCAGCGCTCGCCAAGCTCAACACGCTCGATGCCGAGGCCCGGAAGCTGCATGCCGATATGGGCCGCTATATTCGGCCCATCATGCTGATTCAGGTCGAACGCACAGGCGCGGATCAGCGCGAAAGCGGGCATATCCACGCCGAAGACGTGAAGGACTGGCTCCTGACGGCGGGCTTCGATCACGCCGAAATCGCTATCAAGACGGCGCAGCAAAATGATCTGAGTGTCCCCGAGAATCAGGACCTTTTGTCGCCGACCAACCGTGTCCGTGCCATTATCACTAAACAGGCGCTGCAAGAGGGCTGGGATTGCCCGTTCGCCTATGTCTTGTGCAGCCTTGCGGCCAGCGCCAATCTCAAGGCGATGACGCAGCTCGTCGGTCGTATTCTCCGGCAGCCCGGCGCTCTCAAGACCGGCGTGGAAGCTCTCGATGAATGCCATATCATCACCCACCATGCCGATACCGCCTCGGTTGTCAGCGCGATCAAAGAGGGGCTGGAACAGGATGGCCTTGGCGACCTGGTGCTGCGCGTGACACAGGATGACAGGAGTGGCACTGCCACGGCAGCTCGCTCCATCAAGCGCCGTCCAGCATTTGCATCCACGGAAATCTACCTGCCCAAGGTGATGATTGTGGAAGGCGAGCAAGTGCGCGAGTTGGATTACGAAACCGACGTGCTCTCGGCAATCGACTGGCGCGGCTTCGATCCGCAGGAAATCGGAGAGCGAGTGCCCGAGAACGCACAGGCGGTAGAGAGCCAGCTTCAACGGATCCGGCTTGCCGATGATGGCGATGAACTATTCGTCGGCGAGACGATCGCCGCGAACACGGAAACTCTTGCCTTCGATCCAACCCATGCCGTCAGGATGATCTCCGACATCGTGCCAAATCCCTTCGTCGGACGCGAGATTGTCGGCGCAATGGTGGCCTCCCTTCGAGCCCGCGGCTTCGATGACGCCAAACTCGGCCAGCTCGCCAGCCTGATCGTGGAAGAACTGCGCAAGGGCCTCGATACCGCGCGGAACAAACGCGCCGAAGCCGTGTTCAAGACAGATGTGGCAACGGGCCGCATCCAGTTCCGGCTGCGGCTCGATGGCCGCAACTGGCGGATGCCCGTCAGCATCGAGGCCACGGAACCGGAGAACGCTCGCCAGCTTCTGAACCGGGCAGGCGGCCCACTGGAAAAGAGCCTGTTCGCGCCGGTCTACGAAAATGAACTGAACGGCGACGAGCGAGATGTGGCCGTGTATCTCGATGGCGAGAAGACGCTGACTTGGTGGCACCGCAACGTCGCTCGGACACAATACGGCGTCCAGGGATGGAAAAAGGCCAAAATCTATCCTGATTTCATCTTCGCCGTGCAGCGAGATGGAAAAAACAAGCACATCACGGTGCTGGAGACCAAGGGCGACCAGCTCGACAATCTTGATACGGCCTACAAGCGCGAAGCACTTTCATTCCTGTCGGAGCATTTCCAATGGGACGAAACCACACCGGTCGGCGAATTGGAGCTGGTCAACAACGGCGAAACCGTTGAGGGCACGCTGATCCTGATGAGTGAGTGGCAGGCGAAATTGCCTGCCCACCTGTGAGGTACAGCAAATATGCCCTGAACACAAAATCACTGACAGACCCATGGTTCGTGCTGCCGGCCGGCTTGGCTTCGCCCTTCTCGTAGCCGAGGTGGTGGGCCAACTCGCCGCCCAGTGCGCGCTCGAAGATCGCCTTCTTGAGCGCAGCAAGCTGCTCGTTGATCGTCGCCCGGTCCAGCGTTCCGGGCACCAGTTGCTTGATCAGTTCCGGGTCCAGGTTCAAGCCCTTGCCCGGTTCTATCATCACTTCTTCCTTGCGTTTTCGTGGCATAAAAGTGGCTCCTTGGCCGTCAGTTTATGCCTCACACACAAAAGACCGGATAGGCTCAGGACAAGCGGCTCATCATCACGCCGATGTGATCGGCGCATTGTCCATGGTGGGCGTCGCAAGTCACCACCGCTCAGGTAGCTCAGTACCCGATACTCTGCACTGTTAGTAACTGTGACAAGCGACGATTGCCTTGCAAATGCAGCGGGCCGGTCACTCAGGTCCGCTGCCGCGTTGCCTTTCAGCACGAGCTGCAACCCATACCAGCTCACCATGCATTTTCGGCGTCACAAATGCAAAAACCCCCGCCTTTTGGGCGGGGGTTTTTGGCTTAGGGAGCCTGACGATTACCTACTTTCACACGGGAATCCGCACTATCATCGGCGTAGAGTCGTTTCACGGTCCTGTTCGGGATGGGAAGGGGTGGGACCGACTCGCTATGGTCATCAGGCAAAGAGGGTTGTTCTGCTGGCGTGGCCAACAGAACCAATCTTGGAAGAAGCAGTAATTTCGTTGGGTTGTGAGGTTGTATCTCACACATACGCGGTAGTTCAACCGCTGTACGTCGAGTGCCTTGCACTCGACGTTCGACATTCGTAAAGCGCTGAAGCGCTAACGACTGTCGAAACAGACTTGTTATAGGATCAAGCCTTACGGGCAATTAGTATCAGTTAGCTGAACGCATTACTGCGCTTACACACCTGACCTATCAACGTCCTGGTCTCGAACGACCCTTCAAGGGGATCTAGTCCCCAGGGATATCTCATCTTAAGGCGAGTTTCCCGCTTAGATGCTTTCAGCGGTTATCTCTTCCGAACATAGCTACCCGGCGATGCCACTGGCGTGACAACCGGTACACCAGAGGTTCGTCCACTCCGGTCCTCTCGTACTAGGAGCAGCCCCCTTCAAATATCCAACGCCCACGGCAGATAGGGACCAAACTGTCTCACGACGTTTTAAACCCAGCTCACGTACCTCTTTAAATGGCGAACAGCCATACCCTTGGGACCGGCTACAGCCCCAGGATGAGATGAGCCGACATCGAGGTGCCAAACACCGCCGTCGATATGAACTCTTGGGCGGTATCAGCCTGTTATCCCCAGAGTACCTTTTATCCGTTGAGCGATGGCCCTTCCATACAGAACCACCGGATCACTATGACCTGCTTTCGCACCTGCTCGACTTGTCGGTCTCGCAGTTAAGCACGCTTATGCCATTGCACTATCAGCACGATTTCCGACCGTACCTAGCGTACCTTCGTACTCCTCCGTTACGCTTTGGGAGGAGACCGCCCCAGTCAAACTGCCTACCATGCACTGTCCCCGACCCGGATCACGGGCCAAGGTTAGAACCTCAAACAAACCAGGGTGGTATTTCAAGGACGGCTCCACCGAAACTAGCGTTCCGGTTTCATAGCCTCCCACCTATCCTACACAGATCGGTTCAAAGTCCAATGCAAAGCTACAGTAAAGGTTCATGGGGTCTTTCCGTCTAGCCGCGGGTAGATTGCATCATCACAAACACTTCAACTTCGCTGAGTCTCGGGAGGAGACAGTGTGGCCATCGTTACGCCATTCGTGCAGGTCGGAACTTACCCGACAAGGAATTTCGCTACCTTAGGACCGTTATAGTTACGGCCGCCGTTTACCGGGACTTCAATCAAGAGCTTGCACCCCATCATTTAATCTTCCGGCACCGGGCAGGCGTCACACCCTATACGTCCACTTTCGTGTTTGCAGAGTGCTGTGTTTTTATTAAACAGTCGCAGCCACCAGTTTATTGCAACCCCTTCACCCTCCTGGCGCAGGCCAGTCAAGCTACAAGGGCGTACCTTATCCCGAAGTTACGGTACCAATTTGCCGAGTTCCTTCTCCCGAGTTCTCTCAAGCGCCTTAGAATACTCATCTCGCCCACCTGTGTCGGTTTGCGGTACGGTCATCGTTAGACTGAAGCTTAGAGGCTTTTCTTGGAACCACTTCCAATTGCTTCGCTCCCGAAGGAGCTCGCGCCACACCCTTGAATTGCGCACCCGGATTTGCCTAAGTGCCTTCTCCAATGCAGCGACCGGGACTTCCAACACCCGGACAACCTTCCGCGATCCGTCCCCCCATCGCATCTAACAATGGTGCAGGAATATTGACCTGCTTCCCATCAGCTACGCATTTCTGCCTCGCCTTAGGGGCCGACTCACCCTACGCCGATGAACGTTGCGTAGGAAACCTTGGGCTTACGGCGAGGGGGCCTTTCACCCCCTTTATCGCTACTCATGTCAGCATTCGCACTTCCGATACCTCCAGCACCCTTTACAAGGCACCTTCGCAGGCTTACGGAACGCTCTCCTACCATGCGTGCAAAGCACGCATCCGCAGCTTCGGTATATAGCTTAGCCCCGTTACATCTTCCGCGCAGGACGACTCGATCAGTGAGCTATTACGCTTTCTTTAAAGGGTGGCTGCTTCTAAGCCAACCTCCTGACTGTTTTAGCCTTCCCACTTCGTTTCCCACTTAGCTATATTTGGGGACCTTAGCTGGCGGTCTGGGTTGTTTCCCTCTTGACACCGGACGTTAGCACCCGATGTCTGTCTCCCGTGATTGCACTCTTCGGTATTCGGAGTTTGCTATGGCGGGGTAATCTGCAATAGACCCCCCAACCATGACAGTGCTCTACCCCCGAAGGTGAGACACGAGGCACTACCTAAATAGTTTTCGGAGAGAACCAGCTATTTCCAAGTTTGTTTAGCCTTTCACCCCTATCCACAGCTCATCCCCTAACTTTTCAACGTTAGTGGGTTCGGACCTCCAGTACGTGTTACCGCACCTTCATCCTGGCCATGGATAGATCACTTGGTTTCGGGTCTACGCCCAGCAACTGAACGCCCTATTCGGACTCGCTTTCGCTACGCCTGCCCTATACGGTTAAGCTTGCTACTGAACGTAAGTCGCTGACCCATTATACAAAAGGTACGCCGTCACCCCTTTCGAGGCTCCGACTGTTTGTATGCATGCGGTTTCAGGATCTATTTCACTCCCCTCCCGGGGTTCTTTTCGCCTTTCCCTCACGGTACTGGTTCACTATCGGTCGATCACGAGTATTTAGCCTTGGAGGATGGTCCCCCCATCTTCAGACAGGATTTCACGTGTCCCGCCCTACTTGTCGCACACCTAGTTCTTTCATACTGTTTTCGCCTACAGGGCTATCACCTGCTATGGCCGCACTTTCCAGAGCGTTCGGCTAACAATACAAATAAAGAGTGCAAGGCTCATCCCATTTCGCTCGCCACTACTTTGGGAATCTCGGTTGATTTCTTTTCCTGCGGTTACTTAGATGTTTCAGTTCACCGCGTTCGCTTCACATGGCCTATGTATTCAGCCATGGATACTCCAAAAGGAGTGGGTTTCCCCATTCGGACATCTACGGATCAAAGCTCGTTTGCCAGCTCCCCGTAGCTTTTCGCAGGCTACCGCGTCCTTCATCGCCTGTGATCGCCAAGGCATCCACCACATGCACTTGTTCGCTTGACCCTATAACGAGTCTGTCTC
This sequence comes from Burkholderia sp. LA-2-3-30-S1-D2, assembly GCF_001523915.2. Lineage (NCBI taxonomy): Bacteria > Pseudomonadati > Pseudomonadota > Betaproteobacteria > Burkholderiales > Burkholderiaceae > Burkholderia > Burkholderia sp. LA-2-3-30-S1-D2. The sequence continues at coordinate 14,240 of NZ_CP013384.1, forward strand.
GTTACAGGTTGAGTTCTCGCGTTGTGCCGTATTCCAATTGAGTCAAACTTAGAGTTCGAATCATCTTGAGATACATCGATACAATCACAACCCGGATAGTTTCCACGTCCATCTCGAGACGCTTCCGCTATCCAAATTACTTACTTCTTCCAGATTGTTAAAGAACGACAGCCGATACTTTCGTACCGCTCTGACTGGCTCAATCGCCAATGAGAAAAACTCGAACCAAACTTCATTCGAATGTTTGTCATTGAAGATTATCGAAAGCGGCCGGCATTATAACCGATTAAACCGCTAACAGACAGTCTTTCTGTCTTTATCAACAGCCGATAAGCGTGAGCGCTCAACTTTGCGAGAAGCTCTGGAAAGGAGGTGATCCAGCCGCACCTTCCGATACGGCTACCTTGTTACGACTTCACCCCAGTCATGAATCCTACCGTGGTGACCGTCCTCCTTGCGGTTAGACTAGCCACTTCTGGTAAAACCCACTCCCATGGTGTGACGGGCGGTGTGTACAAGACCCGGGAACGTATTCACCGCGGCATGCTGATCCGCGATTACTAGCGATTCCAGCTTCATGCACTCGAGTTGCAGAGTGCAATCCGGACTACGATCGGTTTTCTGGGATTAGCTCCCCCTCGCGGGTTGGCAACCCTCTGTTCCGACCATTGTATGACGTGTGAAGCCCTACCCATAAGGGCCATGAGGACTTGACGTCATCCCCACCTTCCTCCGGTTTGTCACCGGCAGTCTCCTTAGAGTGCTCTTGCGTAGCAACTAAGGACAAGGGTTGCGCTCGTTGCGGGACTTAACCCAACATCTCACGACACGAGCTGACGACAGCCATGCAGCACCTGTGCGCCGGTTCTCTTTCGAGCACTCCCGCCTCTCAGCGGGATTCCGACCATGTCAAGGGTAGGTAAGGTTTTTCGCGTTGCATCGAATTAATCCACATCATCCACCGCTTGTGCGGGTCCCCGTCAATTCCTTTGAGTTTTAATCTTGCGACCGTACTCCCCAGGCGGTCAACTTCACGCGTTAGCTACGTTACTAAGGAAATGAATCCCCAACAACTAGTTGACATCGTTTAGGGCGTGGACTACCAGGGTATCTAATCCTGTTTGCTCCCCACGCTTTCGTGCATGAGCGTCAGTATTGGCCCAGGGGGCTGCCTTCGCCATCGGTATTCCTCCACATCTCTACGCATTTCACTGCTACACGTGGAATTCTACCCCCCTCTGCCATACTCTAGCTTGCCAGTCACCAATGCAGTTCCCAGGTTGAGCCCGGGGATTTCACATCGGTCTTAACAAACCGCCTGCGCACGCTTTACGCCCAGTAATTCCGATTAACGCTTGCACCCTACGTATTACCGCGGCTGCTGGCACGTAGTTAGCCGGTGCTTATTCTTCCGGTACCGTCATCCCCCGGCTATATTAGAACCAAGGATTTCTTTCCGGACAAAAGTGCTTTACAACCCGAAGGCCTTCTTCACACACGCGGCATTGCTGGATCAGGCTTTCGCCCATTGTCCAAAATTCCCCACTGCTGCCTCCCGTAGGAGTCTGGGCCGTGTCTCAGTCCCAGTGTGGCTGGTCGTCCTCTCAGACCAGCTACTGATCGTCGCCTTGGTAGGCCTTTACCCCACCAACTAGCTAATCAGCCATCGGCCAACCCTATAGCGCGAGGCCCGAAGGTCCCCCGCTTTCATCCGTAGATCGTATGCGGTATTAATCCGGCTTTCGCCGGGCTATCCCCCACTACAGGACATGTTCCGATGTATTACTCACCCGTTCGCCACTCGCCACCAGGTGCAAGCACCCGTGCTGCCGTTCGACTTGCATGTGTAAGGCATGCCGCCAGCGTTCAATCTGAGCCAGGATCAAACTCTTCAGTTTAAACCTGTTACTGTTTTCGGTTCGGTTAAGAACCGGTCGCTCACTCAAAGCTGACAGGAATATGAATTGCTTCATAAACCTGACTTACTTTAGTGTGAGACTCTTGATACTTTCGCTATCTGATCCGAAGATCAGCTCGCTTCCATCAAGCGCCCACACTTATCGGCTGTTAATTTTTAAAGAGCATTTCTGCGAGAAACCTGAAGTTTCCCAGCAGCGCTGCGTTTTCAGCAGCAGAGAAGCGAGATTATTAACCGTTTTTTAAAACTCGTCAACAACTTTTTTAACTACTTCGTTGCGACGACTGCGGTTTAATTTCGTGTGCACTGGAGTCGCTACAACCGATCCCAACCGCACCGCTTCCCTTCTTCCTCCGCGCTGCGTTTCCGTTAGCGCGAAAGAGGCGTGATTCTATGCACCTGCCCCGGTCTCCGCAAGCACTTTGTGAAAATATTTTTACAAGCGGGCCCGGGACAGTCGAGCCGCCCCCCACGGGTGGCCACGGAAGCCGCTCGACTCGATCCGGGCGAGATAGCCTTTGAGAAACCTCGCCCGCATCGAGCGTAACGCTGCGTCGCTCACCTCCCCACCATCGCCTTCACCACCCCATCCCGCCGAATCAACCCGTGATACAGCGCCGCCGCAAAGTGTGCGAGGAACGTCACGAAGAACAGGTAAGCCAACACCCGGTGCGCGACCCTGAGCCAGGCAAACGTCACCGGGTCGGCCGAGACCAGCGCCGGCAACTGCACGCCGCCACCCAGCGTCACCGGATACCCGCCCGCCGACAGCATCGCCCATCCGATCAGCGGCATCGCGAGCATCAGCGCGTACAGCACGAGATGCGACCCATGCGCGGCAAGCTTCTGCCACCAGGGCAGATCATCGGGCAACGCGGGCGGTTTCGACACGAACCGCACCACGATCCGTACGCAAACCAGCACCAGCACGGCAATCCCCAGCGGCTTGTGCAACGCCACCAGGAAATCGTGCCGCCCGGAAACCGACGCCACCATCCCCACCCCGATGAACAGCATCGCGACGATCATCGCGGCCATCACCCAATGCAGCAGCCTCGCCGGCAAGCTAAACGTCGTCGTAGCCTTCATCATCGTCCCTCCGCGCTCAGTCGCGCCGCGCCGGCCACGCCGGCCTCTTCACTCGTCCGGCGCAGATACGAATCCGCATACGCCGCGGACCGCGCCGCCAGCAACGGATCCCCCGACACCTGAATCCCCTGCGGCAGCACCGTCGGGTCGTAATTCACGTCCCGGCACGGCCCGCTGTCCTGCGGCTCCACGCGATCGAGCACGAGCGTCCCGGCGTCGATCGTCGTCCGCTGCGCGGGCCAAGTCTTCGTCGCGTCGTCCACCGGGTCGCCGGGCTCGGCCAGCGTGACCAGCAGCTTCCACTTCTGCGCACCGTCCGCGATGCGCCGCGTCAGGTCCTGCTGCAACACGTTCGGATCCGCGGCCGTCGCGACGTCGCCGGCGCCCGTCATCTGCTCCGGCACGACGCGCCACCGCACCGCCTGGCGCTTGCCGGCAGCATCGACGAAGTAGAACGCGTTCAATCCGTAATAGCTTTCGGTGACGTAGCTCGCGCTCGGCTTCGCACCCTTCACCCATGCGCGGAACGCTGCCGTCTCCGGATGCGCGCCGAAAAACGCCTTCACCTTCGCCGGATCGGGCTTGCCCGTCGCCGGATCCGGCCGGGTCGCCAGCAACTGCGCGTAGAACGCCTTCGGCGTCGCCACCGGAAACACGGGCATCGCGTTCATCCCGGTCCGCCATTGCTGGCCGTCCGGTGCGGTGAGCTTCAGCGCGAGGCTGCGGATCGGCACGCTGCTGTCGGGCGCATAAGGATTCCCGCCCGGCAGCGCGAAGCGCCCGACCACCGGCGTGCGCACCGCCTTGAAGAACGGCGCGACCGAATACGCGCTCGCGGCGCCATTGCCTTCGAAGTAACCGGTCACGCACACGCCCTTCGCGTGATTGCGCCGGAAGCCCGGATGCTCGCCGCCGGCCGTCTGCAGCGCGTCGACGAGCCGGTGCGGGGTCAGACGCGCCGGCGCAAGCCAGCCGCCGACATACCCGAACGCCACGGCCACGCCGGCCACCGCGCCGCCGATCACGGCCCAGCGCCACCACCCGCGCCCGGGTTCGCTCGGCGGCGAAGAAGAGGAAGATTGCTTCATGGATGCACTCCCGATCGTCTGATCATTGTCGAACGCGTGTAGGACGCCACCCGCGCCGCTTTATTCCATGAAGAAATTTTTCGTATGCTGACGGAATAAGCGACGCCGACCGGCGTCCTACGCGGCATCTCCACGCTTATCGGCTCGCGCCCCGGCCATGCCCTCAAACGCCCCCGACGACGACGCATTGCGCGAACTCATCCCCAGGCTGCGACGCTTCGCGCTCTGGCTGGCGCGCGACGTCCACGCCGCCGACGATCTCGTCCAGTCGACGCTCGAGCGCGCGCTGTCGCGCTGGGCAAGCCGCCGCGACGACGCGTCGTTGCGCAGCTGGCTCTTCACGATCCTTTACCGGCAGTTTCTCGACGGCAAACGCAGCGCGAAGCGCTACGCATGGCTGCTCGGCCGCATTCGCGACGACGACGAAGCGCACTGGCCGTCCGCCGAACGTGAGGTGGCCGCACGCGCGACGCTCGAAGCGTTCGGCCGGCTCTCCGACGAGCAGCGCAGCCTGCTGCTGCTCGTCGCGGTCGAGGGCTTCACGTATCAGGAAGTCGCCGACCTGCTCGGCGTGCCGATCGGCACCGTGATGTCGCGACTCTCCCGCGCGCGCCACGCGCTGCGCCAGCTCAGCGACGGCGAACTTCCCGCTCCTTCTCTCCGCGTGATGAAATGAACCACCTCCGTCCCGACGAACACGATCTCCAGGCCTATGTCGACGGCCAGCTCGACGACGACGCGCGCGCCGCGGTCGAGCGATATCTCGCGCTGCATCCGGAGCGTGCGGAACAGGTAAGGCAATGGCAGCAGGATGCGCAGCGATTGCGGGCCGCGCTCGAGAGCGTGCGGATGCCCGGTCAGAATCCTGAGCTCGATCCGGCTGCGATTCGGGCGAAGCGTGTGGAGCGCTCGCGGATGCGATTCGCGATGGCGGCTTCGTTCGTGTTCTGTATCGGGCTGGGGACGTTTGGCGGATGGCAGGCGCATGGATGGAACGCGCCGCCTCCGATCGCGCCGATGAGCGATGCGGTCGAGGCTTACCGGATGATGGTCGTCGATCAAGCCGCGAAGGTGGATTTTCGGCCAACCCGTGCGGGAGATTTGCAAGGGTGGCTCACCAGACGCGTCGGCGCATCGGCGCGGCTGCCGGATTTGAGTGCGGCCGGGTTCAGGCCGGTTGGCGGGCGGCTGTTTACGACGGACAGCGGAGCCACTGCCGCGATGGTGCTCTATGAGGACGATGCCGGGCGAACACTGAGCTTCTATCTCCGGCCGGCGGAATCGAAACACCGGCTGCTGCCGGCCGGACAACGCGTGGATGGGCCGTTGCTCGCGCGGTACGGGTCGGTGAACGGGCTCAATTTCGCGGTGGTCGGGCCGGCCGGAAGCCTCACGGAGAAAGCGATCGCGCAGGCGCTCGATCAGCAGACTTGATTGGTACGACGCGCGCGCAGCTGGTGATCGGTGGGCGGCCGTCGATGCCCCGAATGATGCGGCTTCTGACTTGTGCGTGCTTACTGTCACCACTCGCTTGCACAGCGTTTCGACTGACTTTCGCGGTTTGTTGTCCACATCGAGACAACACCGGCACCCTCGCCCTTTCGGAATCACAGGGTTTCGAGTCGCTGCGGGGCGGGATATCCACATCAATCCTGTCGACACCGCGCGCGGTCATCGGTCGACTCGCTCATCTTCGGCCTGCACAGTGTTTCGGATTGTTTTGGCGTGCAATATCCACAACCGCAAGGTACCGCGAACATCTGCACCGAATTCGATTGCCGTATCCGTTGAGCCCACAGGCCTTCGAGTGATTTGACTTCTCGATATCCACAAGGCATTCCACCATGACGGAGTCTTCAGGCCGAGCAGCGTCGCGATATCGAACTGGACGGAACACCGATCGACCTTGTCGAATTTCAATCCGGTCATCCCGCTCCCTGAGGCACTCGTCCTCCTACCTTTCTTCCTGCCTTGCAATCAATTCCCTCAGGCATTCAGCACAAGTTGCCGTCAATAGACCGATAGCTGATTCCATCGACTCGTCATCGTCGAACCGATAGGCGCCGCCCCCTTCATACTTCCCGCGCAACTCCAGAATTTTCGTCACTTCGGATTCGAGCATGTAGCCCGGAAATTCGACTTCATCACGCGTCAGCGTCAATGGCACGACCCGATGCCCACTCTGGCCGTTGCTACGATCGTTGACGAGATCGGAAACGGCCCGAGTCACGAGCTCACATCCGGTACGACGATGACGTGATTGTCATAACGGATCCTCGTACAACCGCGGCCACATCGGCCATGAGCCCCGCTACGCGGCCAGCAATATCCGCCACCAGAGGTTCATTGACGAGGCGTGTCGAGAACCTGGCGACTTTACAGATGCGAGCGTTCGGGTTGGTCCCTGCCTTCGACTTCGCGTGATTCATCCATCGCGCGCAGTGCATATTCTTCCCGGATCACAGTCGACGGACTGTGCTTATCCAAAGGTGTTAACAGGGTTCGTATATATACGTAGTGATAGTTAACAAGCCCACCGCTCCACAGTGGACAACTTCCGTAACACCATGAATTTTCAACATGAAACAGAATGCATAACCACAGGCGATGCACAGGAAAATCGCTGTGCATCACAGAACAACTTTCCGCCGATTCACAGCCGCGGCGACATATCCTCAATCGTTCCACTGTGAATCCAGAGGCTTGCCGGACGGTTATCCATAGCGCGCTGTGGATAAGTTGCGGCGCCGGTCCGCCCGCTATCGAACCATGGCAATCAGATACAGCCCGCCGAGGATCATGGCGACGCCTCCCCATTGCGCGTACGACACACGTTCGCCGAAGAACACGATTCCGGCCAGAAAGACGAGCACGAACGTGAGCACGGTAAACGGATATACGACGGTGAGCCCGGCCTTGCTCAACGCGAAGATCCAGAGCACCGTGCCCGCGCCGTAGCAAAGCAGCCCGCAGTGGGGATCAACCCGGATGCGATCGCAATTCGCTTCGCGCACGGTGCGCCGCCCATGCGCGCCATGCTCGATCGAATAAATTTCACAAAAGGGACTTGCGCACCTCCAAAACCCTCTCTATAATTCGCGGCTTCTTAGGCTCGTAGCTCAGTTGGTTAGAGCACCACCTTGACATGGTGGGGGTCGTTGGTTCGAATCCAATCGAGCCTACCAACGAACAAAAGAAGGGGTCTGGCAGCACGCATTGCCTACAGGCAATCCGGCTCGCCAACATACAAACGCCACGCGGCAACATCGCGTGGCGTTTTTCTTTTTGCGGCACGAAATCGTGCATGCCTGGGCGATGCGTCGTGCGGCAAGCAGCGGGTAATCGGCAAGGCAGGGCGTAGAGCCCCCGCTCGTCGAGCATCAATGCAGATGCTTCAACTTGTCAGGATTCCGCACGACATAGATCGCGACGATTTTCCCGTCTTCGATCTCGAGCGCCGTGGTCTGCAGCTCGCCGTCGGCCTCCCGCGTGACGAAACCCGGCAACCCGTTGATGAACCCGGCCCGCACGAGCTTCGACGCATGCGTGGCGAACAGTTCGGCCAGGTATGCGTGGACCTTCATCACGCGCTCGAAGCCGAACACCGGCTTGCCCGCGGCCGCGCGCTTGCCGCCGCCGTCCGAATGCAGGCTCACGTCCTCGGCGAGCATCGCGCCGAGCGCGCGCATGTCGCCGCTGCGTGACGCCGCGAAGAACGCCTCGGCCAGCGCGATCCCGCGCTGCTTCTCGACATGAAACCGCGGCCGCGCCTCGCGCACATGGGTGCGCGCCCGCGCGGCGAGCTGCCGGCATGCGGCCGGGTCACGCTGGATCGTCTTCGCGATCTCGTCGAACTCGAGGCCGAACACGTCGTGCAGCAAAAACGCCGCACGCTCGAGCGGCGACAGCCGTTCGAGCGCGAGCATCAGCGGCAGCGTGACGTCCTCCTGTTCATCCTCCTCGACGACCGGCTCCGGCAGCCACGGGCCGATATAGGTCTCGCGCTGGTGCCGCGCGGACTTCAGCTGATCGAGGCACATGCGCATCACCATGCGGCGCAGGAACGCCTCGGGCACGCGCACCTCCGTGCGATCGACGTCCATCCAGCGGATGAACGCCTCCTGCACCATGTCCTCGGCGTCCGCGACGGAACCGAGCATCCGGTACGCGACGCGGATCAGCGTGCGACGCAGCGGATCGAAGCTCGCCGCTGCGTCGGCCCGGTCTTCGGCGCTGCCCGCGGCCGGATCGAGGCTGGTCATCAGGCCACCATCTTCGCTGCAGCGGCTTTCGCTTCAGCCGGATCGATCCACAGCCCGAAGCCGACGGCCAGCCGGTTCCAGCCGTTGATCACGTTGATCATCACCGTGAGTTTCACCTGCTCCTCCTGGCTGAAGTGGTCGTTGAGCGCCGCATACGCGGCTTCGTGCGCGCCATGGCCCTCCGACAGCCGCGTGAGCGCGTCGGTCCAGCCGAGCGCCGCGCGTTCGCGGTCGGTGTAGCAGGGTGCTTCGCGCCACGCGGCCAGCAGATTGATGCGCTGCTCGGTCTCGCCTTGCTCGCGGGCCTCGACGGTGTGCATGTTAAGGCAGTTCGCACACGCGTTGATCTGCGACGCGCGGATCTTGACCAGCTCGATCAGCGTCGGCTCGAGGCTCCCGGCAGCGGCGACCGATACGGCCATCCAGTTCTTCATCAGCGCGGGGGCGGCGGCGAACGGATTGAGTTTCGCAGTCATGGTTCCTTCTCCTTTCGTGTGGGTTCCGGTGATATGACGAGCGAGGCCCCCGCGCGTGTGACATCGGCGCGAAAAATTTTTCAAAAGCTCGGAAGCGCACGGAGGGCAGGGCAGTCGAACATCGCACCGACGGCCGTGATGCCAGCGTGCGGATCGGGGCCGATATCGACCGCACGACGCCGTTGCGCCGGTGAACGCGGGTCGTCGACCTTTCATGCGTGCCGCGCGACCGTCATGAGGCGGCGGTAATGCCGACGCGCAGGCATGCCCATTGCGATCGCCTGCCGGGCCCCGCCATCACGGGCATCGACGGTTCGCCAACGTCGCCGCTCGACGCGCCAGTGCTTTCATTTGTCTTTCGCATTTGTTTCGCCCGAAATCCGATTCGCGACGTTCACATTTCTGGCCCATACTGTTCTGCACGGGCAGATGATGTGACGCCGCACCAGCGGCCCGGCGCGCGCGCCGGCTGCCCGACATCGCAGCAATGAAGGTCGCACGCCAGCCGCGCGCATCCGAGCGCAAGGCTTTCCTTTTTCCGGCAACGCAACGCAGCGAATCGCGACGTGGACGGTAAACCGATGAGCCTCCTTGCATCCCAGCTTCAGCGCCGTTATCAGGACGTGCGCGCCCATAGTGTCGCGTTGACGGCGACGCTATCCGCCGAAGACCAGGCCGTGCAGTCGATGCCCGACGCGAGTCCGGTGAAGTGGCATCTCGCGCATACGACCTGGTTCTTCGAAACCGTCGTACTGATGCGCCGCGTGGATGGCTATGCGCCATTCGACGACGCATTCCAGTTCCTCTTCAATTCCTATTACGAAGCGCTCGGCCCGCGCCATCCGCGGCCGCAGCGCGGGCTGCTCACGCGTCCGTCGCTCGACGAGGTGAGTGCGTACCGTCAGTACGTCGACGACGCGATGCTGCGCGCGCTCGACGGCGCCGATCCGACGATGCTCGCCACGATCGCGCCCGAGATCGAACTCGGCCTGCATCACGAGCAGCAGCATCAGGAGCTGATCGTCACGGACATGCTGCATGCGTTCTCGTGCAACCCGCTCAAGCCTGCGTTCCGGCCGCTCAATCGCGCCGATGGGCACGCGGCCCTGGCCGCGGGCGATGCCGGCCCGTTGCGCTGGCTGCATCAGCCGGGCGGGCTCGTCGAGATCGGCCACGACGGCGACGCGTTCTCGTTCGACAACGAACGGCCGCGCCATACGGCGCTCGTGCGTCCGTACGAGATCGCGAACCGTCTCGTGACGAATGCGGAATTCGCGGCCTTCATCGCGGACGGCGGCTACGCCCGCCCTGAATACTGGCTGTCGGACGGCTGGGCGACGGTGCAGCGGGAAGGGTGGCGAGGGCCCGCGTACTGGATTCCGGACGACGACGGTGGGCCGGAAACCGTACACGCATGGCGCGCGTTCGGTCTGCACGGCGTGGAGACGCTCGCGCCCGATGCGCCCGTGTGTCACGTGAGCTTCTACGAAGCGGCCGCGTACGCGGAGTGGGCCGGCGCACGTCTGCCGACCGAATTCGAATGGGAAGCCGCATTCGGCGCGGATGGTATTCAGCAGATGCTCGGGCACGTGTGGCAGTGGACCCGTTCGTCCTACGAGCCGTATCCGGGCTTTCGGCCGCTCGCGGGAGTCGCCGCCGAATACAACGGCAAGTTCATGGTTGGCCAGCAGGTCCTGCGCGGCAGCAGCGTCGCGACGCCGCCGGGGCACGAACGGCCGACGTACCGCAATTTCTTTCCGCCGGCTGCGCGCTGGCAATTCACGGGAGTGCGACTTGCGCGAGACGTCTGATCTGACGGCCACGAGCGGTGGCCTGCAACCCGCCCGCGATTCGCGGCCGAGCGCGTTCGAGCGCGACCTGATCGACGGACTGTCGCGCACGCCGCGCAGCATTTCGCCGAAATACTTCTACGATGCGGCTGGGTCGGCGTTGTTCGACAGCATCTGCGAGCTGCCCGAGTACTACCCGACGCGTACGGAACTCGGCATCCTGCGCGATCGCGCGGCCGAGATCGTGCGGCGCGTCGGCCCGCATGCGGACATCGTCGAATTCGGCGCGGGCTCGCTCGAGAAGATCCGCGTGCTGCTCGACGCGTGTGCGGACAACTACGCGAACGCGCCGGCGCGCTACGTGCCGATCGACATCTCGGCCGACTACCTGCACGGCGCCGCGGCGCGGCTGCGTGACGCGTATCCGTGGCTCGACGTCGCGCCGATCGCGGCCGACTACACGAAGGCCGAGCAACTGGCCGAACTGACGGAGACGCCGCGCCGGCGCATCGGCTTCTTCCCCGGCTCGACGATCGGCAACTTCTCGCCGGAGGAAGCCGACGCGTTCCTGCGCGACGCCGCGCGGCTGTTGCGCGGGGGCGGCCTGCTGGTCGGCGTGGATCTCGTGAAGGACGAGCGCACGCTGCATCGCGCGTACAACGACGCGCAGGGCGTGACCGCGCGGTTCAACCTGAACCTGCTCGCCCGCGCGAACGCGGAACTCGGCGCGGACTTCGATCTCGACGCGTTTTCGCATTGCGCGTTCTACGACCGCGAACGGCAGCGCATCGAGATGCATCTCGTCAGCGATATCGCGCAAACGGTGCACGTGCGCGGCCACGCGTTCCGCTTCGAGGCGGGCGAGCACATCCACACGGAGAACTCGCACAAGTTCACGATCGACGGCTTCCATGCGATCGCGCGCCGTGCGGGCTTCGAGCCCGACACCGTGTGGACCGACGCGGACAGCCTGTTCAGCGTGCACTGGCTGCGCAGCGTCGACGATATCCGCGCGTAACTTCGTTCGGTTCGCGTGCGGCGAGCGGCGCCGGCGCGTTTTCCGGCAAAAATTCCCGCCTTTACCGATTCGATGCGCCGTTGCAACGGCGTGTCGAATCACCCGCCACCCTTGTCCTGCAACGCTTTGCACCCCGCCGTAAACGTCCGTTACCGGTCTCGCAGACCGGTTTCACCTGTGTCGGCGCCCGATGCCTAGACTCCGAACCGTAGTCACATGACGCACGACACGTGCAGGGAGTCGCGAAATGAGCAAGAAACTTATCCTCGGTGCAGTTCTCGGTGTAGCGGCGCTGGCAGCTTCGGGCGTCGCATCGGCCCACGTCGACCTGTCGGTCGGGATCGGTGTGCCCGGCGTCTATGCGGCGCCCGAGCCGGTCTACGTCGCGCCGCCGCCGCCGGTGATGTACGCGCCGGTGGGCTATCGCGACGACGACTGGCGTGCGCGTCAATGGCGTGAACACGAGTGGCGTCGCCGTGAATGGCGCGAGCACGAGTGGCGCGAGCGCGCCTGGCGTGACGGCGACGGCTGGCGCGGCCGCTGGAACTGAACCGGGCGGCCGGCTCACGAGAATACTGATCACGACGACAAGAGGAGAGTGATCGCATGATGCCCATTCGACACATCAGGTCGTGCGCAGCGGCCGCCGTCGTTGCGCTCGCAACGATCGGCAGCGCGCGCGGCAGGCTGCATGAAGGGCGCGGTGGTGGGCGGTGTCGCCGGCCACTACGCGGGACATCACGCCGTGGTCGGTGCAGTCGGCGGCTGTATCGTCGGCCACCACATGGCGAAGAAGCACGAGCACGAGATGGCGGCGCAGCGCAAGGCCGCCGCGCAGGGCGTGCAGCCGGCGCAGTAAGCGCGCTCACCGGCGGAAACGGCGCGACAGCGCCGTTCCCGCCTTTCATATTGCTTCGTCCGACGACGGCCGGCCGCGCATTCCGCGCACGCATCCGGCATGTCGCACATTGATCCGACGAATGCGCGTCACGCGCACCGTTACGATCATTTACAACGTCGAGTCGCGCGGAAATCGCGTGTTCCTAGAATGCAATCATCCGAACACGCTTCAGGGAGCAAACAATGAAAACGCAACGATATCTGTCCGTACTGGCCGCCGCGCTCCTCGCACTCGGTGCCGTTTCCGCGAATGCCGCGGCCGGTGGCAACGGTGGGGGCAACGGCGGTGGTCACGGTGCTGGCGGCATGGGCGGCAACGCCGGCGGCATGTCCGGCGGCCACATGAGCGGCGAAGCGCTGAGCAACTCGAACGGCTTCCGCTCGGGCGACCGCGACAAGGGCCTCGCGCGTGCAGCCGACCGCTCCGACACGATCGCCGATCGTGCAGGCACGCAGCCGGGCCACGGTCATGGGCACACGCACGGCCATACCGCGCATGCGTCGACGTCCACGCATCACGCACATCGCAACGCGTTCGGCCGCACGCTGTAACTGCGGCGCACGCATGGGGAGGAAGGGCGCTTCGGCGCCCTTTTTTCATGGCGGTGGCGAAACGGAGGTGTCGCGCGCCGGCGTCGCATCGACCCCGATTTGCAACCAGCGATAACGACGCGCGCGAACCGGCGAGCGATACGAATCGCTTTCATTCGGATGACAAACGGATTCGCCGTAATCGGATCGATGAAATGAAAAAAGGGCGGCTCGTCGCCGCCCTTCGTTTCAGCGTCCCGCGCCCGCCAGGGGCGCGACGGCTGCAACCGGCTCGAACAACGCATCGGCCTGCCTGACGCGCACGAACCGCGCGGCCTCTCCGCCGTCCACCAGCGCACGGAAATGCGCCTCGCCGCACACGAGCTTCGCGCGCTCGTGCTCGCTCGTCACGTCGCCGTCGGCATTCGGCGTATCGACGACGAAATACAGCCGCTCGCCGCCGTCCTGCTCCGCGAGCACCGCCCAGTCCGGGTGATAGCTGCCGAGCGGCGTCGGCACGCGGAACCACGCGGGCAGCTTCGCGTACAGCTTCACGCCGTCGTGCGCTTCGAGCGCATCGGCGAACGCACGCTCCGCGTCGGTCTCGCACACGACGGCCTCGTGGATCGACTTCCGCGCATCGGGCCGCAGGTTGCGCAGATAGCCGGTCAGCGCCTCGCTCTCGAACGACTCGAGCGCATGTACGTGGCGCTCGCCAAGCTTGCGGTACGCGATGCCCGCAACCAGCGCGAGCCGCTTGCAGCGGTTGATCGCATCGGCGGCCAGCGCGATGAACTGCTGCGGATTCACGCGGAAGTCGTCGAGCCGGCCGCTGTCGGCCAGAATCGTCGCGAGAGAGCGGCGCGTGAGCTGCGTGCGGTCCTGCAGTTCGGTGAGCAGGTCGGGAAGCGGCAACTCGCCTTCGTCGATCAGCACCGTGCCGGCGCCCGCCACCTCGATCGCCTCGATGCCGGCCTTGCCGATATCGATCTCGGCCTTGCGCCACTGCAGCCGTGCGCGCGCGATGTCCGGCGCGTCGCGCAGCGCGGCCGTGCAATCGCGCACGAGCTTCGCGTTGTCGAACTCGACGCTGTATACGGTGCGATGGCGGATGCGGTCCCACAACGCCCGGAAGTCGTCGCCGAACACGACGGCCTTGCCCGATGCATCGCGCCGCAACGCGATCGCGCGACGCTCGTCCGCATTGCGCACCGCGAAGCGGCCCGACAGCTTGCGCAGCGTCGCGACGATGGGCGCGCGCAGCGACTCGAACGCGTCGGGCAGCACGAGCGCGCTCTGGCGCAGCGCATCCTTCAGCCGGTCGAGCACCTTGCCTTGCGCGTCGACGTAGCCCTGCTCATGCAGATGCGTCCACAGCGTGCGCGACAGCTCGATGCCGAGCGCGTGCGCGGGCCCGTCGCCTTCCTGCACCGGCAGTGCCGCGAACTGGTGCTCCTCGACGATCCCGAAACGGATGCCCGTATCGGCCTCGATTTCCTTCTGCAGGTTCTCCGCGAACGACTCGTAGCGTTCGGTCGCGATCACCGTGAGCGTGTTCACGCCCGGGTCGCGCACGCGTTCGCCGTCCTGGTCGACCGCGAGGCGCAGCCCGCGGCCGAGCGTCTGGCGGCGCTCGCGTTCGGTCTGGATGTCGCGCAGCGTGCAGATCTGGAACACGTTCGGGTTGTCCCAGCCCTCCTTCAGCGCCGAGTGCGAGAAGATGAACTTCAGCGGCGTGTCGAACGACAGCAGCGCTTCCTTCTCGCGCATGATGAGGCCGTATGCGCGCTCCGCGTTCTCGCGCGCCGCGGCACTGCTTTCGCTCGTGTCGGTCCAGCCGCCCTTGCGGTCGATCGAGAAGTAGCCGTTGTGCGCGCGCTCGACTTCGAGCGCGACGTCGACGCCGTCGAACAGCGCACGGTAGGCCGGCACGCGCGCCGCGCGCGCATATTCCTCTTCGAAGATCAGTGCATAATCGCCCTTCACGGGCATCCCGTTCTCGTCGTAGCGGCGATAGCGCTCGACCGAATCGACGAAGAACAGCGACAGCACCTTCACACCACGCTCGGCCAGACGCAATTCCTTGTCGAGGTGCTCGCGGATCGTGCGGCGGATCATCTCGCGCTGCACGGCGAGCGTGTCGATGTCGCCGAATGCCTCGCCGAGCGACAGGAACGCCTCGCCTTCCGGATGGCGCAGCTCGACGTATTCGGCACCCTTCACCGCATGCACTTCGCCGATCCGCAGCCCCGCGTACAGCGCGCGCTTGGTCAGGCGTTCGAGATCGTCGCCGTCGGTCGCCGACACGATCTGGCGCTTCACGCCGGCCGCGGTCGCGACGTCGAGCTCGATGCGCGCGCTGATCGCGCCGCGCCGGTTCGACACGCTGACAAGCCGCACGTACGGCTTGTTGTGCGCGTCCTCGACGATCGCCGACGCGATCTCGATCTGCTTGACGAGCTTGCGCTCGTACGCGTCGACCGCGTCGAGCCGGTACACCATGTGGTGGCGGTCGACGTGCGTCGCCGAATAACGCAGCGTGCAGAGCGGCGCCATCGCGGCGAGCGCTTCGCGCCCGCGCCCCTCGAGCCCGCCGTCGACGCTTTGCGGCTCGTCGACGATCACGATCGGCCGCGTCGCGCGGATCAGGTCGATCGGCTTCTCGCCGCCGGTCTTCTCGCTGTCCTTGTAGAGGTTGTTGATCTCTTTCTTGTTGATCGCGGCGACCGTCATCACCATGATCTGGATCGCCGCGCTCGCCGCGAAGTGGCGCACCTGGCCGAGCTTCGCGGAGTCGTACAGGAAGTAGTCGTACGGCACGCCCGCGTACAGCGCGCGGAAATGGTCCTCGGTGATCGAAAGCGTCTTGTGCACGCCTTCCTTGATCGCGATCGACGGCACGACGATCACGAACTTCGTGAAGCCGTAGCGGCGGTTCAGCTCGAAGATCGTGCGCAGGTACACGTAGGTCTTGCCGGTGCCGGTCTCCATCTCGACGGTGAAGTCGCGTGAGCCGGGCAAGCCGGACGGCGGCAGCCCGCCGCGCAGCTGCACGTCGGCGAGATTGCGCGCGAGCGCGTCGTCGGTCAGCGACAGCCGGTTGCCGACGCCTTGCTCCGACACCGCGAAGCCGAGCGAGCCTTGAGCTGCCGCCGTGGTGCCGGGCGCGGCGTTCGCGAGCACGCTGAAGTCGCCGCGATACGATTCCTGGCCGCGAAACAGGTCGCAGACGGCGTCGATCGCCTCGCGCTGGTAGTCGAGATCCGCTTCGAAATGCAGCCGCATCACAGGCTCCGCACGCGCTTCACGCCATGCTGTTCGAGCAGCGCGGCGAGATTGAGCTTCGCGACGTCGTCGACGAAGCCGCTGTCGCGGAACAGGCACGTGACATCGCGCGTCGCGCCGGTCGCGTCGAGCAGTTCGACGATGCCGTCGGCGAGCGGGCCCGCGTCGTCGCGCGAAATGCGCGCATCGAAGCACGCGACGATCGAGCGGCCGATCAGGTGCACGGTCTTGCCTGCGATCGGGTGATGCTCGACCGGCGTGCACAGGTCGAGGCCGAGCTTCAGCGTCAGCTCGGCGAGCAGGTCGTCCTCGCTGCGGCCGGTCTTCACGTGCTCGACGGACGCGAAGAGCGCATGGTCGAAGTCGTCGCGGCGCGGATCCCACTCGATCACGTTGGTGGTGTCGAGCCGGTACACGCGAAAGCCCAGGTCGCCATAGCTTTCCGGATAGTCGCGTGCCACTTGCTGGGCCGCGCGGCGCAGGCGCTCCTTCGTGATTTCGGCGAGCGTCGGCGGCTTCTTCAGCTTCGCGCAGAAATCGGCGGCCGCCAGCTGCGTCTTGTCGCGGCGGTCGAGTGCCTCGGGCAGTTGCACGAGGATGTAGCGGCGTGCGCCGCCGTCGGTCGCGTTCACCTGCATCACCGCGTGGCCGGTCGAGCCGGAGCCGGCGAAGCAGTCGAGCACGATGTCGTCGCCGCGCGTGCACCAGCCGATCACGGCCGCCGCGAAATCGACCGGCTTCGGCTGGTCGAACGGGATGCCGAGCGTCTTCAGCAGCGCGTCGTCGGAGCCGGCGAACGGCAGCACCGACGGCACGTTCTCGTACATGTTCTCGTCGAGGTAGTAGATCCGCTGCGGCTGCGTGGTTTCATCCGGACCGAATTCGATCTGGCCGCGCTCGATCAGCGCCTGCATCGTCGCGGGCGGGTTGCGCCAGCCGCGCGCCGGCATCGCGCACGGCTTGCCGGTGACCGGGTGGATCAGCGGCGTGAAATACTCTTCCGGCGCCTTCTTCTTGTTCGGCCATGCCATCGACACGAGGCGGTACACGCGCCCGTCGGCCGACAGCCGGTCGTACATCACCTCGCCGCCCGACAGGTTGGTCTGCGCCTTCATCCATGCGCGGTAGGCCTTTTGCGCATCCTTCACGTTGCCGCTGCGGTACACCGCGTCGTGCGCGGCATCCAGCATGCGCTGCGCGTTGCGCTTCGGGCGCCTCAGCGGCGCCTGCTCGAGCAGCGTCTCGGCGTTGCGCGCGAACAGCACCAGCGATTCGTGCTGGTACGCGACGCCGCGCGCATCGCCCTTCGGGTTGCGCTTGTCCCACACGGCCACCCCGAGCTCGTTCTCCTCGCCGAAGATCTCGCGCAGCATCAGCACGAGCGCATGCACTTCATGCTCGTCGATGTGCACGGCGATCAGCCCTTCGTCGGACAGCAGCGCGTGCGCGAGCTTCAGGCGCGGATACATCATGTTCAGCCAGTCGGTGTGGAACCGGCCGTTCGCCTCGGTGTTGGTGCTGCGCTTCACGCCGCCTTCGGTCTGGCCCGTCATCGCCAGGTAGTGGCGGATGCTATCGCTGAAGTCGTCCGGATAGACGAAATCGCTGCCCGTGTTGTACGGCGGGTCGATGTAGACGAGCTTCACCTTGCCCGCGTAGCTCTTGTGCAGCAGCTTCATCACGTCGAGGTTGTCGCCCTCGATCACGAGATGGCGCGTGTCGTCCCACGCGACGCTGTCGCCGGGGCACGGACGCAGCGTGCCCGTCGACGGCGTGAGCGCGGCCTGGCGCGCGCTGCGCTTGCCGTGCCAGTGGAAGCCGTAGCGCTCGTCGGCGTCGCCGACGGTGCGCTCGCCGACCAGCGCCTTCAGCACGTCGACGTCGACCGACGCGCCGTCCGGGCCTTCGGTCACGAGTTCGGGGAACAGCGCCTTCAGGCGCGCGACGTTGTCGGCGGTGAAATCCGTCGACATCGCCTGCGGGCTCGCCGCATCGAGTTTCTGCATCGTTTTTTCCATCGGAGCCCGGCCGTGTGCGCCAGGACGTCGGGCGCACTCACGGCACCGGCGGCAATGGCCACCCGGGCAAACCCGAAACGCTAGCGAGTCGGTCGGCGCAGGTCAAGCACCGATGTGAGGCGATCGTGCGGGCATCGGCCGCGATCGCCCGTCCGACGGGCCGCAAGCGGCTTCGGGCCGGGTTGTCGCGGCGCCGCGCACATGGGGCCTCCGGGATACCCCGCACCGGCCGAAAGCGACGAAAAAAGGGCACGTTCAGCGCAATGCGCCGGCGTGCCCGCATGGAGAATCCCGAACGAAGGGTACGGCCGGGGCGCGCCCCGGCCGCGGGGTCAGAAACGCGTGCGGATGCCCGAGGTCAGTTCGAGCTGGTTCTTCGCGCCGAACGTCGACGACACCGTGTAGCCGCCATGCAGCTTCATGTAGTCGCCGGCCAGGTACAGCTCGGTGCGCTTGCTCAGGTGATAGAACACCGACCCGTAGATCGTCTCCTTGAAGCCGTTGCCGACGCCGTTCGTCAGGCTGAACGCACCGAGGTTCGCGTTCGGCACGAAGCCGTCCGAGTTGTACGCGGCGTTCTTGACGCGCATCTGCTGGTAGCCGAGCTCGTAATCGAGCGGGCCCTTCGGCGCGATCTTCATCGACACGGTCCACGAATCGTCATGCCGCTGGCCCAGCGAGCCTTGGTCGCCGTTGTAGCGGAAGTAGCCGGCATTCAGGCGCACGATGCTGAACGCGTAGTTGCCGCCGACGGAGAACGTCTGGTTCGTGAAGCCGCCGTGATTCACGTGGTTGTAGAAGCCCGACACGGCGAACGGCCCACCGTTGTAGCCGAGCGCGACCTGGTACGCGGAGCCGGTCGCGAACGCGGTCGAGTTGCTGAACTGGTAGCCGGCGCTCGCGAAGATGCCGTTGCTGAACAGCTTCTTCCACGCGAGGCCGTTGTTGTAGCGCGTGCCGGTCGGGCCGGCCGCGTAGAAGATCATCTGCTTGAAGTTGTTCGAGTTGGTCCAGCCGCCTTCCTCGGTCGTGAGCTTCGCGGAACCGTACGCGTCGCCGTAGATCGCCGATGCGTCGCGTGCGATCGTGTTCTGGAAGCCGGCCGTCAGCTTGCCGAAGCGCTCGTCCTCGACGCCGACCCACGCGTCGCGGTCGAAGATCTGGCCTTCGTCTTCCATCTGGCCGTTCGCGACCACGAATTCGCTTTCGAGGCGGAAGATGATCTTCGTGCCGCCGCCGATGTCCTCGGCGCCTCGCAGGCCCCAGCGGCTGCCGCTGAACCACGGTTCGCCTTCGTTGCCCATGCCGATCACGTGATTGCCGTTCGCGTCGGCGTGGGTACGATAGGTCGGAAAGCTCAGGTCCATCAGGCCATAGAGCTGCACGCTCGACTGCGCGTGCGCCTGGGTGCCGGCGCACAGGCCTGCCGCCGCGATGAAAAGGGCAAGGGTTTTTCGTTTCAAGATCGTCTCCTCCGAGCTGCCGCATTGAAATCTGTTCGTTGGCAGTACGTAATGTATGCCGGTTGTTGCCGGCCACAGCGAGGGGGCCGGCGTGTAGCATCGTAGAGGGTGCAATCCTTCTCGCCGCTTTCCTGGAGGAAAGAATCGGATCGGTGAAAACACCGAACGCGCAATAATCGTGAATCGGGCAGGCGGGCGAACGCGAGCCTGGCCGGCAGCCAGCGGCTGCCGACACGTTACGTGCTACGAATCGAACCTGGAGGCAGGCCCGTCAGTCCTGCGCGTTCTTCTCGCGCAGGATGTAGCCGAGCCCGCGCAGCGTGATGATCTCGGCCGTGCTGCCCGCGAGATGCTTGCGCAGCCGGTGGATGTAGATGTCGATCGCATCCGCGCTCGGTTCGTCGTCGAGCGCGAACACGCTGTCCATCAGCCGCACCTTCGACACGGTCTTGTTCTGCTGCAGCATCAGCGTCTCGAGAATCGCATGCTCGCGGCGACGCAGCGCGAGCACCGCGCCCCCGCAACGGAATTCGCGCGTGCCGAACGCGTAGACGAGATCGCCGCACACAAGCTGCGTCGTGCCGACGCCGGCCTGCCGGCGGATCAGCGCGCGGATCCGCGCGACCAGCTCGCGCGACTCGAACGGCTTGACCACGTAGTCGTCGGCGCCCGCGCCGAAGCAGTCGACCTTGTCGTCGACCGAGCCGTGCGCGGTCAGCATCAGCACCGGCACGTTGTCGTTGCGGCGCCGCAATCGCGCGAGCACTTCCTTGCCGCTGATGCCCGGCAGCCGCATGTCGAGCAGCACCGCGTCGTAGCGTTCGGTCTTCAATACCGTGTCCGCGCGTTCGCCGTCGCCGACGCAGTCGACCGCGAAATCCTCGCCGCGCAGCAGGTTCACGATCCAGTGCGCGAGTTCGGCGTTGTCTTCGACCAGCAGGAGTTTCATGGCGACATCTCTTCAGGCGTATGCGGGCAGCCGCACGGTCACGACGATACCGCGATTGCCGGGCCCCGGCGCGAGCGACGCGCTGCCGCCATGCGCCTGCGCGATCTCGCGGACGATCGCGAGGCCAAGGCCCGAGCCTTCGGTGTCGGCCGACACGCGGTAGAACCGCTTGAACACGTGCGGTCGCGCTTCGGCCGGAATGCCGGGGCCGTTGTCGACCACGTCGAACACGACGGCGTCGCCGTCGCGCCGCGCGGCGACCGTCACGCAGCCGCCAGGTTGCGTATAGCGCACCGCGTTGTCGACAAGGTTCATCACCAGCGCGGTCAGCAGGCTGTCGCTGCCCGCGACGTCGAGCCGCTCGCCGAGATCGGCGCCGAGATCGATGTCGCGCTGCTGCGCGAGCACGATCGTTTCCTCCAGCACGCTCGACACGACGGCGGCGAGATCGACGCGATGCGTGAGCAGCGTCGGCGGCGTCGCTTCCGCGTGCGCGAGCAGCAGCAGCTTGTTGGTCACGTCGGCCATCTTGCGGCTGCTGCGCTGCATGCTGTCGAGCACCGACGCGAGCTCCACATCATTGTGCTCGCGCTGCTGCGCGTACTGGATTTGCGTGTCGAGAACGGCGATCGGCGTACGCAGCTGGTGCGCGGCATCGGCGATGAAGCGGCGCTGCGTGGCCGTATGCGTATTGAGCCGCGCGATGCACTGGTTGATCGCGTCGACGATCGGCCGCAGCTCGTGCTGCAGCCGCTCCGGGCGAATCGGCTCCAGTTCCATCGGCCCGCGGTCGGCGACGTCGTCCTTCAGCTTCATCAGCGGGCGCAGCTCGAGCGTGAGGCCCAGATAGACGAGCACGACCGCGAGCACCAGCATCAGCGACAGGCGCACGAGTTGCGGCCGCCAGATCGTCGCGATCATCGCGTCGTACGAGCGCGTCGTCTTCGCGACGACCACCGTGACCGTCTCGATCTTGCCCTCGTTGTACAGCTGGCGGTCGTAGACCACCGCGCGCAGCGGCACGCCGTCGAGCGCCGTGTCGTACAGCGTCGGCTCGATGCCGTGCCGTTCGGGCAGGGCGAGCGCCGGATTGCCGGCGAGCAGGCGCTCGCGGCTGTCGACCACCTTGTAGTAGACCGAATCGGCCGACGGCGACTCGAAGATCTCGAGCGCGGCGGGCGGCACGTCGGCCGCCAGATAGCCGTCGCGCCATTCGACGTCCTCGCCGATCGTGCGCGCGGACGCGACGAGCGCGCTGTCCTGCACGAGCCCGGCGGTGGTCCGCGCGGTGTCGTACGACATCGCGCCCGCGATCAGCACGAACACCGCGAGCGGCAGCAGCAGCCACCACAAGAGCCGCCCGCGCAGGCTGTGCGCCATTCCTTCTCCTCAATGCCGAACCGCGCCGGGGCAACCGGCGCGGCTCTGGCGTGTCATCCGATGCGTGCGCTGCTCAGAACGCGGCGGGGCGCCACTTGAGCAAGCGCTTCTCGAGCCAGGTCAGCAGGTAGTCGGCGGCCAGCGCGACCACGGCCAGCACGATCATCGCCGCGAACACGCCGCTCGCGTTGAACGCGCCCTGGGCGGTGGAGATTAGCAGGCCGATGCCCTGCTTGGAACCCAGGAATTCGCCGACGACCGCACCGACCAGTGCGAAGCCGAAGCTCACGTGCAGGCTTGCGAGAATCCACGAGAGCGCGGACGGGATCACGACCGACGTGGTGATCTGCCGGCGCGACGCGCCGAGGATCTGCGCGTTCGCGATCAGGTAGCGGTCGGCTTCGCGCACGCCCTGGAACGCGTTGCCGAACACGACGAAGAACACCATCACGACGGCCAGCGCGATCTTCGACGCCATCCCGAGGCCGAGCGCGATCACGAAGATCGAGCCGAGCACGACGCGCGGAATCGAGTTCGCAATCTGGATGTAGAGGCCGAACACGTCGGCCATCAGCTTGTTGCGGCCGAGCACGATCCCGCAGATCACACCGGCGACCGAACCGATCACGAAGCCGATGCCGGTTTCCTCGAGCGTGACCCATACCTGCGTGAGCAGCGGCCCCTGCGACGTGCCGTTCGCGAACCAGTCCTGGAGCTGCGCGAAGATCAGCGTCGGTTGCGAGAAGAAGAACGGATCGATCCACTTGAGCCGCGCGGCGAGTTCCCAGCCGCCCAGCACGAGCACGAGCACGGCGATCCGCAGGCCGATGATCAGTTGCCGGCGGCGACGCAGCCGGGTTTGAGCGGCGCGCGACTCGTCCTCGAGGGACGTTGCCGGAATGGCGGTGGGGGGAAGCGTCATGTCGGTCATGCTCCTGTCCTGTCCTTGCTGCTGTCAGCCGATCTGCACTTCTTCGCGCAGGTCGTGCCAGATGTCCTTGGAAATTTCGATGAAGCGCGTGTCGTAGCGAATCTCCGACGTGACGCGCGGGCGCGGCAGGTCGATCTCATACACGCGCTTGAGCGTCGCGGGGCGCGCGGTCAGCACGAACACGCGGTCGGCGAGCGCGATCGCCTCCTCGAGGTCGTGCGTGACGAACACGACCGAGCCCTTGTTCGCGGACCACAACTGCAGAAGTTCGTCCTGCATCAGCGTGCGCGTCTGCATGTCGAGCGCGGAGAACGGCTCGTCCATCAGCAGGATTTCCGGCTGGTTGATGAAGGTCTGCGCGAGCGCGACGCGCTTGCGCATCCCGCCGGAGAGCTGATGCGGATAGTGTTTCGTGAACTTGTCGAGGCCGACCTTGCGGATCCATTCCTCGGCCTGCGCGTACGCGACGTCCTTCGAGCGCCCGCGAAACAGCGGGCCCGCCGCGACGTTGTCGATCACGTTGCGCCACGGGAACACGGCGTCGGCCTGGAACACGAAGCCGATGCGCGGGTCGATCCCGTCGACCGGGCGGCCCATCACGCGCACCTCGCCCGACGCCGGCTTGAGCAGGCCGGTGATCAGGTTCAGCGTGGTCGACTTGCCGCAGCCGGTCGGCCCGACGATCGCGATGAACTCGCCGCGTGCGACGCTCATGCTGAAGTCGCGCAACGCGACGGTGGCCTTGCCTTCCGGCGAAATGAAGCGGCACGACACATTGCGAAACTCGATCGCCGGTGTGCTCGGGGAAACTGCCTGATTCATCGCATTCGTCCTGCGGGTGAGGAGGGCGCCGCATCGTGGCGACGCCGGGCCGGTCAGCCGGGCCGGAACGGGGAACGCGCGACGGCGGGATCGCCGCCGCCGGCGCCTGTACCGATATCGATTACTTCGCGTTCACGAAATCGTTGGTGTAGGTGCGCGCCAGGTCGATGTGCTTGCCCTTCACCGACGGGTTGAATGCCGAGAGCACCTTCAGCACGGTCGCCGGGCCGTCGGCCGGCATCTTCGCGTCGACCGTGTACATCGGCAGCGACGCCTTCAGCGCGGACACGTACAGCGCCTTGTCCTTCTGGTAGTCGGCCGGCATCTTTGCGGCGATCTCCTCCGCGCTGTGCGTGTGGATGAACTGCATCGTCTTCGCGAATGCGTGCGCGAGCTTGGTGGCCTCGGCCTTGTGCGAATCGGCCCACGCCGACTGCACGTACAGGCTCGCGGCCGGATAGGTGCCGCCGAGCGCGGCGCGCGTGCCGTCGACGGTGCGCATGTCGACGAGCACCTTCGCGTCGCCCATCTTCTCGAGCGCGGACACCGTCGGCTCGGTCGTCATCCCGGCGTCGATGCGGCCCTGCTTGATCGCGGCGATGAAGCTCGCGTCGGCGCCCACCGGCAGCATCGTGTACTGCGTCGACGGCACGCCGTGCGCGAGCGCGAGGTATTGCGTGAGGAAGCTCGTCGACGAGCCGAGGCCGGTCACGCCGAGCGTCTTGCCTTTCGCGTCGGCCATCGACTTGAAGGTGGGGGCGGCCTTGGTCGACACCATCTCGACCTCGCCCGGCACCTGGCCGAACACGGCGATCGCCTTCACTTCCTTGCCTTTGCTCTGCAGGTCGATCGTATGGTCGTAGAAGCCGACGACGCCCTGCACGGCGCCCGCCAGCAGTTCGTTCTCGGCATCGACGCCGGCCGGTTGCGACAGCAGTTCGACGTCGAGCCCTTCGGCCTTGAAGTTGCCGAGCTCCTGCGTGAGCCGCGCGGGCAGGTAGATCAGCTTCGCGATCCCGCCGACCATGATCGTGATCTTGCCGCCGTCGTCGGCGAAAGCGGGATGAGCGGCGAGCGCGCAGCTCAGGCTGGCTGCAACGGCGAGGGTGCGGAGGATGGGTCGCATCGGGGTCGTCTCCTTCGTTGTGTTCGTATGGCGCGATGCTTGCTGCATCGTCATGACGAGTATAGGGAGGCGAAACCTTCCGCAACCTTTCGTGAGCTGGCGATTCCTTTAGGGGTTTTCCAGCAACGAAGGGCCGGAACAGGCGGGAAACGGGGCGGGACGCGCTCAGCGCCAGCCGAGCAATACCCGCCCCATCGCATCGAGCCCCATGTCGAACAGGTGCGACACGAACGGCACGAGGTTCGGGATCATCAGTTGCACGAGCAACAGCCCGACCAGCATCGTGACCGGAAAGCCGATCTGGAAGATGCCGATCTGCGGCGCCGCGCGGTTCAGGATCCCGAGCGCGAGGTTCGCGATCAGGAGCGCCGCGACCACCGGCAGCGCAAGCAGCAGCCCCATCTCGAACACGGTCGCGCCGAATGCGGCGACCGTGCGCCAGCCGGGCGCGTGCAGCAGGTCGGCCGACACCGGCAGCGACTGGAACGATGCGGCCAGCGCCGCGAACACCTGCAGGTGGCCGTCCACGGCAAGGAACGCGAGCATCGCGATCGCGTTCAGGAAACGGCCCATCGCCGGCGTCGCGCCGTTCGAATGCGGGTCGAAGAAGGTCGCGAAACCGAGTCCCATCGACAGGCCGATGAAGTCGCCGGCCGCCTCGACGGCCGCGAACACGATCTGCATCGTGAAGCCCATCGCCACGCCGATCAGGAACTGCGTGACGACGATCCAGATGCCCTGCGCGGAGAACACGGTGACGGCCGGCATCGCGCCGAGGGTCGGCGCGACGACCAGCGCCATGAACGCGGCGAGGCCGATCTTCACGCGCACGGGCACCGCCGCGTGGCCGACCATGGGCGCCGTCGCGACGAGCGCGAGCATCCGCACGAACGGCCACAGGAAAGCCGTCAGCCATCCGTTGAGCTGCGCGTAGGAGACCGAGAACATCGCGGAGTAAAGGAGCCGGGCGCGCGGCTCAGCCAGCGCCGAGCGTCGCGACGTGCAGCAGCGTCTGCCGCAGGTAGTCGAGCATCGTCGTCAGCATCCACGGGCCGGCGATCACGAGCGTCGCGGCCACCGCGAGCAGCTTCGGGATGAACGACAGCGTCGATTCGTTGATCTGCGTCGCGGCCTGGAACAGGCTCACGACGAGGCCGACCGCGAGCGCGACCAGCAGCAGCGGGGCAGCCAGCAGCAGGCCGACCATCATCGCCTGGTGCGCCAGCGTCATCACTTGTTCGGGCGTCATCGCGCGCTTCCTCCGCTTACGTGAAGCTCTGCGCGAGCGAGCCGATCAGGAGCTGCCAGCCGTCGACGAGCACGAACAGCATCAGCTTGAACGGCAGCGACACGGTGGACGGCGACACCATCATCATCCCCATCGACATCAGCACGCTCGCGACGACCATGTCGATGATCAGGAACGGGATGAAGATCGTGAAGCCGATCTGGAAGCCGGTCTTCAGCTCGCTCGTGACGAACGCGGGGACCAGCAGCGACAGCGGTACGTCTTCCGGGCCCTGCATCGGCGCGGCCTTCGAAATCTTCGCGAACAGCGCGAGATCGGTCTCGCGGGTCTGCTTCAGCATGAAGCCCTTGAACGGCGCGACGCCGCGCTGCACGGCCTGCTCCATCGGCATCGCGCCGTCGGAGAACGGCTTGTAGCCGTCGGCGTACGCGCGGTCGAGCACCGGCGACATCACGAAGAAGGTGAGGAACATCGCGAGGCCGACCAGCACCTGGTTCGGCGGCGTCGTCGCGGTGCCGAGCGCCTGGCGCAGCAGCGACAGCACGATGATGATGCGCGTGAAGCTCGTCATCATCAGCAGCATCGCCGGCAGGAACGACAGCATCGTGAGCAGCAGCATCGTCTGCACGCTCAGCGAATAGGTGGTGCCGCCGTTCGGGCCCGGGCTCGTGTTGAACGCGGGCAGGCCGGCCGCCTGCGCGCATGCGAGCGCGGGGGCGAAGCCGAGGATCAGCACGGGCGCGAGGCGCGCCGCGTGACGCAGGAATTCGTGTTTCATCGAGATGCGAATACGGAAAGAGGGCGCGACGCCATGTCAGCGGTCCTTGCCGCGCCCGAAGCGCTTCGCGGCTTCGCCCGCGAGCGCGTCGCGAAACCGCGCGCCGAACGTGCCGCTCTGGCCGCGTTCGTCCGATACGGCCTGGGCGGAGGCGTCGGCAGACGCCGGCGCCGTCGTGACCGCCGCCGAGCCGGCCGGCAGCGTATGCAGCAGCCGCACGTTGCCCGGTGCGACGCCGAGCACGAGCCAGGTATCGCCGATCTCGACGATCGTCGCGCTTTCCTTCGCGCCGAGCCCGACGCTCGACACGACCTTCAGCGGGCCGCCGCGCCGCGCGGGCTGGAAGCCGAAGCGGCGCGCGAGCCACGCGCAGCCGAACACGAGGCCGATCACGACCGCGAGCCCGACGAGCGTCTGCAGCACCGCGCCGACGCCGAGCGACGGCACGGCCGAGCCGACCGTCACGCTCGACGCGATGGCGCCGGCGTTGTTCACCGCGTTCATGTCGGCGGCGCCGGCCGGCGCGCAGACGAACGACGCGACGATGGCCAGCGCCGCCAGGCTCGGCCAAGGATGCACGCCGCGGCCGGACTTCATGACGGTCACCGATTCAGCTTCCGGATGCGTTCGGCCGGCGTGATGATGTCGGTCAGCCGGATGCCGAACTTGTCGTTGACGACCACGACCTCGCCCTGCGCGATCAGGCAGCCGTTCACGAGCACGTCCATCGGCTCGCCGGCGAGACCGTCGAGTTCGACGACCGAACCCTGCGCGAGCTGCAGCAGGTTGCGGATCGCGATCTTCGTGCGGCCGAGCTCCACGGTCATCTTGACCGGGATGTCGAGAATCATCTCGATGTCGTTGTGCGTCGAGCTGGCCGCGGCCTTCGACAGCGGCTGGAACACGCCGGCGCCGGTCGCGCCCGCCTGCACCGGCTGCTGGTTCTGTTCGGCGAGCGCGGCGGCCCAGTCGTCCAGGCCCGATTCCTCTTCCGCCGCGGCGGGCGCCGCCTGCACGTCTGCGGCCGATTCCGCGAGTGCCGCGTCGGCGAGCGCCTGCGGGTCGAGTTCGGGCGTCGGGTTCAGCTCACTCATATCCACCTTCCTTCATCGTGTCGCCCGCGCTGATCATCTTCTGCACGCGCAACGCATATTGACCATTGAAAATGCCGTAGCCGCATTCCATCACCGGCACGCCATCGACCTTCGCGGTGATCGTGTCCTCGATCTCCAGCGGCAGCACGTCGCCCGCACGCAGGTTCAGGATCTTCTCGAAGGTCGACGGGATCTCGGCGAGATCCGCGCTCAGCTCGACCTCGGCCGACTGCACCTGCTGCGACAGCACGCGCACCCAGCGGCGGTCGACCTCGAGCGCCTCGCCCTGGATCGGCGACGCGAGCACGTCGCGGATCGGCTCGACCATCGAGTACGGCATGCAGATGTGCAGCGTGCCGCCCGTCGGCCCGAACTCGATCGAGAACTGCGTGACGATCACGATCTCGTTCGGCGTCGCGACGTTCGCGAACTGCGTATGCATCTCCGAGCGCACGAATTCGAACTGCAGCGGCCGCACGCTCTTCCACGCGGTCGTGTAGTGCTCGAACACCAGGTTCAGCAGCTTGCCGATGATCCGCTGCTCGGTGGCCGTGAAGTCGCGGCCCTCGACGCGCGTGTGAAAGCGCCCGTCGCCGCCGAACAGGTTGTCGACGACGAAGAACACGAGGTTCGGGTCGAACACGAACAGTGACGTGCCGCGCAGCGGCTTCACGTGCACCAGGTTCAGGTTCGTCGGGATCGGCAGGTTGCGGGTGAACTCGCTGTACTTCTGCACCTTCACCTGGCTCACGGAGATTTCCGCCGTGCGCCGCATGAAGTTGAAGATGCCGATCCGCAAGAGGCGCGCGAAGCGGTCGTTGATGATCTCGAGGCCGGGCATCCGGCCGCGGACGATCCGCTCCTGCGTCGCGATGTTGTAGGGGCGGACGCCCGACGTGTCGCGCTGCTCGTCGACTGAATCGGTTTCGCCCGTGACGCCCTTGAGGAGGGCGTCGACCTCCTCCTGGGACATGAACTCCTGGTGGCCCATGCGCGCTCCTTGTCCGGCCGCGTTATTGGACGACGAATTCGGTGAACAGCACGTCGTCGACCTTCGCGCGCTGGTTGCCCGGCTGCGTCGGCTGTTCGATCAGCTCCCGCAGTTCCGTCGCAAGCGAACGCTTGCCGTCCGGCGTCGCGAGATCCTCGGGATGCTTGTTCGACAGCGCGAGCAGGATCCGGCTGCGGATCTCCGGCATGCGCGCGGTCAGCTGCTCCTGCGCCTTCGGGTCGGTGAGCTTCAGCGACAGGCCGACGCGCAGGTAGTGCTGCACGCCGTCGTCCGACTGCAGGTTCACGGTCAGCGGGTCGAGCGGGAAGAACACCGGCGCGGCAAGCGGCGCCGGTTCGGCGGGCGCGCTCGCATGGCCGACGCCTGCCTTGCTCAGGAACACGTACATGCCGCCCGCGGCGGCGGCGGCCGCGCCCAGCGCGATGACGGCGATGAGCGCGATGCGCTTGAACTTGCCGGACGAAGCCGGCTTGTCGGCGGTCGGGTTTGCGGTCGTGGAGGCCATGTGAGTGCGTGCGTGATGTCTCGTAGCATGCATTGTTCGGCATCCGGGCCGAGCCCGATGGGCGGAAAAGAGGGGGGAATTGCGGCTATCTCAGCCGATTGTCGGCCGGGTGTCGGCTCGATGCAGGGCGGGAACGGCGGGGCGAGGCGCGGCCGGCGGGCGCCGGGGCAGCGAGGCGGAGCGGGCTGACAGCGGCGCCCGCCCGCGCATCGTCAGATCGGCAACAGCGACAAGAGCGGCGCGATCAGCACCATCGCGACGCCCGCGATCATCATGGTGAGGCTCGACACGACGCCTTCCTCGCTGCCGATCTCGCGCGCCTTCGCGGTGCCCACGCCGTGGGCGGCCGCGCCGAACAGCGCGCCGCGCGCGAGCCGCGTGCGCATCGGCACCAGCGCGAGCACGATTTCGCCGAGCAGCATCCCGCAGATGCCGGTCGCGATCACGAAGAGGGCGGTGAGGTCCTTCGGTGCATGGATCTTGTCGGATACGGCGAGCGCGAACGGGGTCGAGACCGAGCGCGTCATCAGCGAGCGCTGCAGCTCGGGCGACAGGTGCAGCAGCTTCGCGAGCAGCAGCGACCCGCATACGCCCGCGCCGATCCCGACCGCGACGCCGACCGACAGCGACAGCCAGTGGCGGCGGATCAGGTCGCGGTACTCGTAGATCGGCACCGCGAACGCGATCGTTGCCGGGCCGAGCAGCCACATCAGCCAGCGCGTGTCGCGGAAGTAGACCGAATACGGGATGCCGGTCAGCAGGACCAGTAGCACCAGCACGCCAGGCACGAACACGAGCGGCGAGAACAGCAGCGTCTTCCTGTACGCGTAGAGCCGCTTCGACACGAAATACAGGACGACCGTCAGCACGAAGCAGCCGACGGAGATCGCGGTATTCACCTGGTCGGCGGACAGGTTCGACAGCAGCGCAGGCATCCCGGGCTCCGGCTCAGTGGGCGGTCACGGCGGCGAGGCGCGCGCGGCGGCGCTCGGCGAACACGCGCTGCGCGGCAAGCCGGCGTTCGAGCTTCGCGGCGAGGTCGACCGCCACCGCCACCGCGACCATCACGAATGCGGTGCCGGCGAGCATGACCAGCGCGATACGCCAGCCGTCCTCGCGGAACAGACCGCCGTACTGGACGGCCGCGACGGCGGCCGGCACGAAGAACAGCAGCATGTCGGACAGCAGCCAGTTCGCGCCGTCCTTGACCCACGCGGGCGCGACGCGGCCCGAGAACAGCAGCGCGAGCAGCACCGCGAGGCCGATCACGCCGGACGGCACCGGCAGCCCGACCGCGCGCACGGTCCAGTCGACGGCCATCCACAGCACGCCAAGCGCGGCGGCCTGAAGCACGATCCGGCCCGTACGCGCAACGTTGCCCGAAGCGGCAGGGCGGGCGGCGGCAGTGGCGATCGGCTTGTTCATGGCGGGCTCCATACAGGTATTTCGTCGATGGTGTGAGTATAGGGTTTCCCCTAACCATAAATAAAATGACTTGTCTCTATCCTTGTCATTCCAATTCGGAATTCAGTTGTGTTCGCTGCACCAATCTGGGGAGTGATCGATGGAATTGCGCGCGCTGCGGTACTTCGTCGAGGTGGTCCGTCAGCAGAGTTTCACGGCGGCCGCCGATCGGCTATTCGTCACGCAGCCGACCATCAGCAAGATGGTGAAGGCGCTCGAGGACGAGATCGGATCGCCGCTGCTGCTGCGCGACGGCCGGCAGATGGTGCTGACCGACGCGGGGCGGATCGTGTTCCAGCGCGGCCAGGATGTGCTCGCCGCGCAGGCGCAGCTGCAGTCGGAGCTGAAGGATCTCGGCACGCTCGGGCGCGGCGAACTGACGATCGGCATTCCGCCGCTCGGCGGGTCGCTGTTCACGCCGATCATCGCCGCGTACAAGCAGCGTTATCCGAACATCGAGCTGAAGCTGTTCGAGCAGGGCGCGCGGATGATCGAGGCCGCGCTGATGTCGGGCGAGCTCGAGCTCGGCGGGTTGCTGGAGCCGGTCGATCCCGCCACGTTCGAGCGGTTGCCGATGGTACGCGCGCCGCTATGGCTCGTCGCGCCGCGCGAGTCGCGCTGGGAGGACCACAAGGACGTGCCGCTCGCCGATCTCGCGCGCGAGTCGTTCGTGTTCTACGCGGAGAGCCTCGCGCTGCACGATGCGGTGCTCGACGCGTGCCGGCAGGCCGGCTTCACGCCGTCGATCGTGAGCCGCAGCGGACACTGGGATTTCATGGCGGCGCTCGTGCACGCTGGCGTCGGCATCGCGCTGTTGCCGGAGCCGTACTGCCGGCGGCTCGACGCGCGGCAGTTCACGTGCCGGCCGATCGTCGAGCCGGAAATCACGTGGGCGATCGCGCTCGGCTGGCTGAAGAAGGGTTATCTGTCGCACGCGGCGCGTGCATGGCTCGAGGTCGCGCGGGCGACGCTGCCGATCGCGTCGGGCGACGATCTGGCCTTCGGCGGATTGCTGGCGCGGGAGTGAGGCCGCGACGGAAGGGGAACGGGGGGAGGGGCCGGCGCGGCCCCCCAGCGCATTCAGTGCCCCATCGCCGGTCCCGCGCCCTTCTTCGGCTTCGTGATCCACACGAGCGCCGCGAGCGCGATGAACACCCCCGCCGACAGGTGGAAGAAGTCGTTGGTCGCCATCATGAAGCCTTGCTGCGTGACGAGCTGGTTGAGCTGCGCGTTGGCCGTCTGCCCGAGGATCCCGAGCTGCGCGAGCGCGCCCTGGTAGTCGGTCGTGTTTTGCGCATAGATGCTCACCGATTCCGACAGCCGCGCGTGATGGTAGATCGCGTCGTTCTCCCAGAACGTCGAGCTGGCCGCGGTGCCGATCGCGCCGGACAGCGTGCGCAGGAAGTTCGACAGCCCCGACGCGCTCGCGAGCCGCTCGTCGGGGATGCTCGACAGCGTGATGGTCGTCATCGGCACGAAGAAGCATGCGACGCCGATCCCCTGCACGAGCCGCGGCAGGATCACGTGGTTGAACGGCACGTCGAGCGTGAACGTCGAGTTCCAGACCGACACGCCGGCGAACACGATGAACGCGAAGCTCGCGACCATCCGCAGGTCGAGCCGGTGCATGTTGCGCCCGATCAGCGGCGACAACACGAGCGCGAGCAGCCCGACCGGCGCGGTCGCGAGGCCGGCCTTGCCGGCCGTGTAGCCCATCACCGTCTGCAGCCACAGCGGGAAGATCACGACCGAGCCGAAGAACGCCATGAAGCCGAACGAGATGATCATCGCGCCGAGCGCGAAGTTGCGGTCCTTGAACAGCGACAGATCGACCACCGGTTCCTTCTCGGTCGCCTCCCACACGAGCATGAACGCCAGCGATACCACCGCGATCAGCGCGAGCGCGACGATG
Organism: Burkholderia sp. LA-2-3-30-S1-D2; assembly: GCF_001523915.2. Lineage (NCBI taxonomy): Bacteria > Pseudomonadati > Pseudomonadota > Betaproteobacteria > Burkholderiales > Burkholderiaceae > Burkholderia > Burkholderia sp. LA-2-3-30-S1-D2. Next base: position 47,300 of record NZ_CP013384.1, read on the forward strand.
AAGGTCGAGTTGAACCAGTCGCGGTCCTTGCCGAGGTCGAGCATCATCTGCAGGCACGACACGCCGATCACGAGCAGCGCGAGGCCGACCGCGTCGATCCGCTGCTTCGTCGTCTTCGTCTCGCGGCCGCGCAGCAGGAAGTACGCGCAGGCCGCCGAAAAGATCCCGATCGGCAGGTTGATGTAGAAGATCCACGGCCACGTGTAGTTGTCGCTGATCCAGCCGCCCAGCAACGGGCCGAAGATTGGCGCGACGATCACCGTCATCGCCCATAGCCCGAGCGCGAGCCCGCGCTTCGCGGGCGGATAGCTGCGCATCAGGATCGTCTGCGACAGCGGCACCATCGGCCCCGACACGAGGCCCTGCAGCAGCCGGAACGCGATCAGCGTCTCGAAGTTCTCCGCGAGGCCGCACAGCGCCGACGCGATCGTGAACGCAAGCACCGACAGCGTGAACAGGCGCACTTCGCCGACCCGCCGCGCGAGCCAGCCGGTCAGCGGCACCGCGATCGCGGACGCGACCGAATACGACGAGATCACCCACGTGCCTTCGCTCGTCGCGACGCCGAGGCTGCCCGAGATGGTCGGCACCGCGACGTTCGCGATCGACGTGTCGAGCACTTCCATGAAGGTGCCGAGCGCGAGCCCGACGGTGAGGAGCGCGAGCGCGCCGCCGGTCAGCGGCGCGGGTTCGGCGGCACGGGGCGCGGCGGATGCCGTGGTGGCGGACATCGGAATCTCCTAGACGCGGCGCGCGCAACGCGCCGGCACAGCGCACGGGCGCACGATACCGCGCGGCCCGGCTGGTTGGAACGGGTGAGGGAAGAGACGGAGCACGTGCCTTGTCATCTTCTGCCCAGACAGAGAAATAAGCGAATGCTTAACCTAGACATGGGGCCTCCGCACTCAGCAGTCCGGTTCGTCGGGCTTCGGGCAGCCGGTGTCGCCGGGCCCGTTGGCGATGAACCGCTGCAACAGGCCGGTGAGCAGCGCGAGTTCGTCGGCCGAAAAGCCGGCAAGCTGCGCGTTCAGCGCGGTCGCGATCAGCGACGGCAGCGCACGGGCCGCTTCGGCGCCGCGTTCGGTCAGCGTCAGCTCGATCACCCGGCGGTCCTGTTCGCTGCGCGAGCGTGCGATCAGGCCCTTGCGCTCGAGACGGTCGAGCATCCGGGTCATCGAGCCGCTGTCGTACGACATCTTGCGCGACAGCTCGAACGGCGTGCGCGCATAGCCGCGCGACAACAGCAGGATCACGCCGATCTGCTGCGCGGTGAGGTCGTACGGCTCGAGTGCGCGGTCCATTCGCTCGACGAGCGCCTGCCGAGCCTTGGTCAGGTAGTAACCGAGGCTCGTTTCCAGTGCGATGGTGTCGGGATCGTAGAGGCCGCCGTTCATGCGAATTGCGCGCGCAGCAATAGTGCGTTTCAGGTCAAAACGCGCCCAGTATCTTGAAAATTGATTGCTTAGTCAATATTATTTCAGGCAACCAGTTACGACGTGCATGTTGCACTGCCGGAGACGATGTTCTGACCGCTTAGCCCGCGCTGCCGGGCACCCGAGGATGTTCGCGATGCTGTTCCTGAAAAATGCCGCCGGCGCGCTGCGCCGCAACCTGACCGATACCGCTCATCATGTGTTCTCCGGGCCGCACCGCGGCTGGAAGATCGCGCTGTACGTGACGATGCTGGTGGTGCCGGGCGGATCGCTCGCGGCGCTCGGGTTCGCATGGTTCGATCATCGCCGGCAGCGCAACGCGAAGCACACCGCCCGCCGCACGAGCCAGCCGGCGGCAACGGAGCCGTCGACATGGCGGGCCGCCGCCGCAGAACCTGTGCCGGTGCCGGTGCCGGTGCCGGTGCCCGTGCACTGCCACTGACACCGCATCCCCCCCGTCACCCGGACTGAACGCCGGCTGCATCCCCGCGGCCCGGCGCCGTCCGCGCCGCATTCGTCGCCCGTCCCGCGCGCAAGCGATCCGTAATGACCGGTAAACCGGCCGGCCGCGCCGGTAACACATTCGTGCCGCCGCGCACCGTACCCTAACGGCTGCGCAGCTTTCCCGCCGTCAGTTACCATTTGTCCGCCAGCGGCACGACGACCGCATCGCGCGACGCCGCTCGCTGGCCATCGCGCCCAGACAGGAATACCACGATGCCGTACGCCCCCCTCCCGCGCGCCCTTCGCCCGCTGAGCGCCGCCGTCGCCGTTGCGACGGCCGTGCTGCTCGCCGGCTGCGCCGTCGGGCCCGACTATCACCGGCCCGACACGTCGATCCCCGCCGCCTTCAAGGAAGCGCCGGCTGGGTGGAAGGTCGCGCAGCCCGCCGACCGGACCGACCGCGGCCCGTGGTGGACGGTCTATAACGATCCGCAGCTCGACGCGCTGATCGGCAAGCTCAACACATCGAACCAGACCATCGCGCAATCGGCCGCCGCGTACCGGCAGGCCCGCGCGCTCGTCGCCGAAGCGCGTGCCGCGTACTTCCCGACCGTCGGGCTGACCGCGTCGGGCTCGCGCTCCCGCACGGGGCGCACGTCCACGTCGAGCACGTCGGGTTTCGGCAGCAGCTCGTCGATCAGCAATAGCTACAGCGTCGGTCTCGATGCGAGCTGGGAGCCCGACCTGTGGGGCAAGGTGAGCCGCAGCGTCAGCGCGCAACGCGCCGGCGAGGCAGCCGCCGCGGCCGATCTCGCGAACGCGCGGCTGTCGCAGCAGGCGCTGCTCGCGCAGACCTACTTCCAGCTGCGCACGTCCGATGCGCTGCAGAAGCTGCTCGACGACACCGTGAAGTCGTACGGCGAATCGCTGAAGCTCACACAGAACCAGTACGCGCAGGGCGTCGCCGCGCGCGCGGACGTGATCCAGGCGCAGACGCAGCTGCAGAGCGCGCAGGCCGCGTCGATCGACAACGGCGTCGCGCGCGCGCAGTACGAGCATGCGATCGCGACGCTGATCGGCGAACCGGCCTCGACGTTCTCGCTGCCGCCGAGCCCGCTCTCGGCGGAACCGCCGATCATGCCGGTCGACGTACCGTCCGCGCTGCTCGAGCGCCGGCCCGACATCGCGGCGGCCGAGCGTCGCGCGGCTGCCGCGAACGAGCAGATCGGCGTCGCGATCGCCGCCTTCTTCCCGACGCTCACGCTGTCGGCCACCGGCGGCTTCCAGAGCTCGGTGTGGTCGCAGCTGTTCACGCTGCCCGCGCGGTTCTGGACGGTCGGCCCGCAGCTCGCGGCAACGCTGTTCGACGCCGGCCTGCGCGCCGCGCAGACCGATGCCGCGCGCGCGACCTACGACCAGGACGTCGCCGCGTACCGCCTCGCGGTGCTCACCGCATTCCAGGACGTCGAGGACAACCTCGCGTCGCAGCGCATCCTCGCGCAGGAAGTCGACGTGCAGCGGCAGGCCGTCGACAGCGCCGAGCACGCGCTCGCGATCGTCACGAACCAGTACAAGGCCGGCACGGTCGCCTACCTGAACGTGCTGACCGCGCAGACCACCGCGTTTACCGCGCAGCAGAAGCTCGCGACGATCGGCGGGCAGCGGATGGTGTCGTCGGTCGGGCTCGTGAAGGCGCTCGGCGGCGGCTGGGATGCGTCGGACATGGCGCGCGAAACGGGCGACGTGGCTGCGCCCGCGCCGGTGCCGGCATCCGCAGCGGCAGCGCCGGCCGCAACCGCACCGTCGGCCGCCGCACCGCTCGCGCAGAAGTAAGACGGGAAAAGGCGAGCACGGCGCGCGCGTCAGCGCACCGCATCACCGAAGATCAGCGACACCTGGTTGTTGCCGATCGGATGGCCGAGCAGGTTCAGCAGCCCGGCGAGGTTCGCCTGCTGCTCGGGCGCCGCATGCGCGGTGCCGCGAAACGAACCCTGGCCGGGACCGAAGGTGCCGTGCCCGTCGAGGAATAGCGGGCCCTGCGTCGTCGACAGGTCGAGATCGGCGTCCGCCCCCTTCGCCTGCAGCACCGCTCGGTACGACCCGAGCGGCTTCACGCGCGACACGCGCGAACTCATCGAATCGATCGTCACCGTCAACTGGCCGAACGCGTTGTTGCCGATCATCCGCCAGTCGGTCCAGCGGAGCCGCACGTCACCCTGAAGGTCGAGCGTGTTGAATGGCGTGCCGAGCCCGGCGAGCAGCGACGCGGGCACGGCCATCGAGCCCGCCGACAGCACCGCGCCGCGCCACGTCGCGTCGAGCGTGACGGCCTCGGGCATCGCCTCGGTCTGCCGCATGCGCATCTGCACGCGCCCGGTGAGGAGCGGCCAGAAGCCCGTGGTCCACTCGACCCGGCCCGGCAGCAGCGTCGCCGCGCTCTGGTCCGCGCCCGGCGCGAGCATCAGCGTGCCCGAACCGTGCCACAGCGATCCGTCCGGATCCACGAGATTGACGTGCCCGCCGGTCGCGCGCGCGAACTGCGGTGCGATCCAGGCGGCAGGCGCGAGCGCGACGAGCGTCAGCGCCGTCGCAAGCGAGCCTGCCACCACCCACGGCAATGCGGCGACGAGCCGCCGGATCCCTGGCCTCATCGGCCGACCGTCGCTTGTTTCATCCACTGCGTCATTTCTGCGTCGAGGGTTGCATCACGGCGGTCAGGTCGACCTGGCCGTCTTCCTTCAGCGCGGTCACGTGCGCTTCGCCGACCTGCACCTTGAACTGCCGGCGCGCGTCGTCGAGCCACTGCGTCCACACCGGAAACGGCACGTTCTTCATCTGGACCTGCACGCCGTTGCCGACGACCTGCACCTGCGCGCCCTGCAGCCCGTGATCGGACAGCGACGCGGTGAGCGCGTCCTTCAGCGCCAGGCCGGTCGGCGCAACGCCTTGCGCGGCGGCCGTCAGCGACTTCGCCTCGGTGGCCTGCGCGGTCATCTGCGCGAGCTCGCGGCGCATCGTCGGCAGTTCGTTGCGGATCCGCGCGCGGCCTTCCTGCGCGGGCGACCACAGCACCGAATACGCGATCGCGACGGCCAGCACGGCGCCGCCCCAGCCGAGCAGCGTCCGCTCGCGGGGCGTGCGTTCGCCCCAGAACTGGGCAAGCGTCTGGTTCAGTTGTTCGGTCTTCATGAGCGGCTCCGGATCGTCCATTTGCCGGTGCTGCTGTCGACTTCGCCGGACAGCCCGTTGCGCGCGAGACGCTGCGGGAAATCAGGGTCGACCTTGACCTCCGGCTTGAAGCCGACGTCGAGCCGCCGGTCGTGATAATCGAGCGACGCGATTCCGTTCAGCGGCAGCGCGCCCATCGAACGGGACAACCCGCTCGACAACGCGAGGAAATCGTTCGGCGACAGCTCGCCCGCCGCGAGGCGCAGCTGGTCGAGCTGACGCTGCATCTGCGCGGGCGGATCGAGCACCGTCGTCGTCTTCGGAAAGGCCGACAGCAGCGTCTCGGTGATCTGCGCAGACAGCGCGTCGCGCTCACGCGACAGCTTCCACCAGTGCAGGTTCATCCCGATCACCGCGACGCCGAGCGTGGCCGCGACGAGTGCGATCGGCACGCGCAGGCGCTTCACCGTCGCGCGGTCGAAGCGCCACGGCTGGGATTCGAATTCGAACTGGCACAGATCGAAGCGCTCGGTCAGCGCACGCCGCGCGAATGCGTCGAACGACAGCGGTTGCGCGCCGGGCAGCAGCGGGCCGTCGGCACGTCCGACCGACGCGAGGCGCGGCTCCGCACCCGGTTCGCCGAGTTCGTACAGCTCGACGTCGCCACCACCGGCGAGCGCGGCCAGCGTGCCGCCCGCGCGTGATGCCGGCGCCGCGAAACCTTCGCCGAGCACACCGCGCGCGATCGCGAGCTCGAGACGCGGCGCACCGGCCACGGCCGGCAGCGCGCCGGCTTCCACGAGCACGGGTTCGACCGTCGTCGCGAGGCCGAGCACCGCGGCCACCGCCGTCGGGCGGAGGGGCGGCTCGGCCGCAGCCGTGATCGCGTCGGCCGGCGTGGCCTCACCGTCGGCAGGCCCAGCGTCCGCCGGCGCCCGCGGCGCGGGCAGGCAGCGCGTCGCGGGCACGGCGCTCAGGTGCCGGTGGCCGGCCGCGGTGAACGCGTCGCAGATCGCGCGGAACCAGGCGCGATCGACGACGGCCAGCACGCGGCGGCCGTCAGGCCGCGCGACCGGATCGAGCGCGATATGGCAGCCGAGCGGATCCTGGATCAGCTGGTCCTCGACGATGTTGGGCAGCGCCTGGCGCAGCTTCGGCCCCTTGAGCGGCGGCACGGTCGCGGCCAGCAGCAGCACGTCGCGCGCGGCGACGATCAGCACCGTCGCGTTCGCGCGTGGCAGCAGCGCGAGCGCGGCGCGGCCCGCGCGCTGCACCTGGCCGGCCTTGTCCACGAGCGTGAACGGCAGCTCGGGCCACTGCCATTCCTGCAACGGCACGGCCGGCTCGCGCGGCGGCAAAGAAACAATCAGCGTGCTCAAGAGCTCCTCTCCCGAATGGCGTCGTTATAGCTGGTCGCGGATGCGCACGACCCGCGTCGAGTGCGTGGTCGAATCACGATACACGAGCGAGGTGCGATCGACCTCCGCGCGATCGTGCTGAATCCGGCCATGCACGATGAAATAACTCGAATTGACGTCGACGAGGCTCGAGTCGATCGTCACGTTCGGCGCGCCGGCACCGCGCAGCGCGAGGTGCACGTCGCCGACGTTGCGGAAAAACACGGTCTCGCGGCGCGCCACGAGCGCCTGCGCGGACGACACGCTCATCCCCGGCACCAGCGCCGCGATCACCTCGGCTGGCGCAGTATTCATGTTCACCGGCGTGGTGGTCGGCAGCACGGTGACGAACGGGCGCAGTCGCGCGACCATCTCGGGCGTCACGCCGTCGACGTCGAGCAGGCTGTCGACGCCGGTCATCACGAGCGGCGCGGGCCCGCGATCGCTGTCGGACAGTCCCGGTTCGTCGGTGATGTTGCCGGTCATGTCGCCGCCGGGCACCGGCGCGGTCGCGGCCGTACCGGCGCCGGGCAGCGTCGGCGTCTGGAAACGCGTCGCCGAATGCATCAGGCCCGCGCGCATCTGCAGCGCGATCCGCTTCGCGAACGCGCCGTCGTAGCCGAGCGTCGTCAACAGCCGCTGGAACACCTGGAGCTGCATCACGTTGAGCTGCAGCACGCCGGGCGCCGGCGACGACACGAGGTTGCGCAGGTTGTACTTCGCCTGCGCGTCCTCGATCGATCCGGAGATGTAGGTGTCTTCGCCGCCGTTGTCGTTCGGCGCGCCGATCCGGCCGAGGAAGTCGGACAGCTTGGTCTTCGCGATCGGCACGGCCCAGATCCCGCCGAGATAGGTGATGCCGGGCGCCGTGTCGCCTTCGGAACGCAGGATCATGCGCGTCCAGTCGAGCGCGCCGCGCGCGACCCACTGCGCTTGCGCGATCACGCGCTGGTTCTCGATGCGGCGAATCTGCACCTGCTGACGCCACAGCATCCCCGACACGAGGATCGCCGACAGCGCGACGACGAGCAGCGCCGTAATGATCGCCGCGCCGCGCTCGCGGCGAGTGCGGGCATGCACGCTCGCGCTGCCGCGAGCGGCGAACCGGGAACGGTGAGGGCGCGCGCGCATCGTCATTCCCCGACGAGAAAGATGCGCGTGACGGGCACGCGCAGCGACGTCGCGCCGATGCTGACCTGCAGCCCCGTCACCGCGCGCGTCGGCGGCGCGTTGCCGATCTGCGGCACCTTCAGCGCATCGTTGTTCTGCGACAGCGCGTCGCTGGCCGCCTGCAGGTTGGTGGTCCAGCCGACGCGCGGCACGTACAGCTTCGCGTCGATCGCACCGACGCCGCCCATCAGCGCGACCCAGCTCCAGCCGTCGACGCTGCTGTCCTTCAGCACGTCGCGCAGGCGGTTCGCGTCGTCGAGCGGCGGCGACGCATAGCGCACGACACGCCCGCCGGCGATCCGGTAGCGGACCACTTGCAGCCGTGGCGCGGCGCCCGGCACGTCGAGTTCGCGGACGATCTGCAGCGTGTTGCCGGCGACGCCGATGGCCGGCTGGCCGGCTTCGTCGTCGGTGGCGGCGAGCCGCGCGTCGATGCGCATCTGGTCGAACATCTGCGCGAAGATGCGCTCGTCCTCCATCGCGGACGCGACCTTGTCGCGGCCGCGCATGATCTGGTCGAGCCCGCGCCACGAGAGGATCGCGACCACCGCGAGGATCGCGATCGCGATCATCAGTTCGATCAGCGTGAAGCCGCGCACGCGGCGCGAGCCGACGGAACGCACGGGCCGGCGCCGCATCGGCGCGTCAGAGCGGACGGCTGGTTTCATTCGCGACCACCGTCACCATTTGCGCGAGCACGCCGGCTTGCCCCGGCATGCTCACCGACACCTGCACGCGCCGGAACACCGGGTTCGGCGTCGTGCTCACGCGCTGCGTGCAGACGAGCTGCACGTTGCCTTGCGAGCAGTCGAAATTCTGCTCGCCGACCTCCGGCCACGCATGCGTGAGCCGCAACTGCGCGAGTGCGTTGTCGGCACTCCAGCCGGCGAGCAGCCGGCGATGGAGATCTGAGGCATTGGTCGCCATCGTGCCGACCGCGCGGATCGACGCGGCGAGCGCGACCGCGATGATCGCGAGCGCGACCAGCACCTCGATCATCGTGAAGCCTCGGGAAGAAGCCGGGAAGGGCAGGCGACGACGCATCGTCATTGCACCTCGTAGCGGCCGTTGCCGGTGCCGACGATCGTCGCGCTGCCGACCGCCGAATGCAGCGTCACGCGCACCGGCGTGTCGACGCTTTCGATGCCGAACACGACGCGGCTCGCGCGCACGTCGGATCCGGGGTAGTCGATATCGGCGCCAGTGACGCCGCCGTCCCAGTCGCGCGGTCGCAGCACGTCGTCGTGCAGCGTGCGCCAGCCGTCGGGCGAGCTCACGTCGAAACGGAAGCCGTGTGCGGTCGGTTGCCACGCGATCGGGCGCGCGCGCACCTGCGCTTCGTCGCCGGCCGTTTCGAACAGCAGCGCGATGCGCTGCGCTTCCTCGCGCAGGTCGGTACGCGGATTGCGCGTGAGCGACAGCGACGCGAGCGACACCAGCAGGCCCGCGATCACGAGCACGACCAGCATCTCGAGCAGCGTGAAGCCGCGCGCACGCGCCGCGGTCACGGCCACACCGCGACGAACGCGACCGTCGCGGGCATCGCGGCAAGCGGCGCGCAAGGGCGTGCGAAGGGCGGGCATGAAATGAGGAACGGGGAGAACGTCGGTCCGGTCAGCGCAGGCTTACTGCCACGAACCGATGTCGGAATCGTTGCTCTCGCCGCCTTCCTTGCCGTCGGCGCCGTAGCTGAACACGTCGATCTCGCCGTGCACGCCCGGGTTCAGGTACTTGTACCCGTTGCCCCACGGATCGTTCGGCAGGCGCTCGAGATAGCCGCCGTCCTTCCAGTTGTTCGGGATCGGATCGGTGGTCGGCTTCTGGGTCAGAGCGTTCAGGCCCTGTTCCTGGGTCGGATAGCGGCCGTTGTCGAGACGGTACAGCTTGAGCGCCTGCATGATCGTGCCGATGTCCTGTTTCGCGGCGATACGGCGCGCCTCGTCGGGACGGCTCATGATCTTCGGCACGATCAGTGCCGCGAGGATCCCGATGATCGCGACCACCACCATGATCTCGATCAGCGTGAAACCGCGCTGACGGCGCACGGCCGCATTACGGCGAGTGATCCACGTTTGCATGACTGACTACCTCTTTCCAAAAAATATCGTCGATTGAGTGACGCACCCTGCGGATCGCGGCATGCCTGCCTGACGGCAAGCTTCCGATACCCCGGGCGCGGAGCACGCATTGTAAGGCGCGCATTGCCGAGGGCTTTCACCCAACGCAAATTTCATATACATCCGTACAATAGCGCGCATGAACGCGCTCTCGATCCGGATCCTCTCCCTAGCCCTCTTCGCGGGTTTGTGCGCGACGGCCACCTACTGGGTCGTCACGCTGTCGGCCCGCGAAGCGCCGCTGCCCGCCGCCGCCGCGCGGTTGCCGATCCGCACCGAGGACGCCGCCGCGCTCTTCGGCGGACAGCTCGACAAGAATCCCGTGCAGGACATCCACCTGTTCGGCATTCTCGCGCTCAATCATGGCGGCGCCGCGATCGTCGGCGTCGGCGGCGAACCGCCGCGGGCCGTGTCGCTCGGCGCGGAAGTCACGCCCGGCGCGAAGCTCGCCGAAGTCCGCAGCCGCTCGATCATCGTCGATCGCAACGGCGCCCGCGCCGAAATCCAGCTCCCCGCGAACACACCGTCCCCCGCGATCTACATGCGTTGAACGGCGGCGGCCCGACCGACGCTCGGGCCGTCACTGCACCATGTTGTTCAGCTCGATGATCGGCAGCATCACGGCCAGCACGATCACGAGCACGATGCCGCCCATCGCGAGGATCAGGAGCGGCTCGAGCAGGCTCGTCAGGAACATCGTGCGCCGCTCGAGTTCACGCGCCTCGCCTTCCGCCGCGCGGTCGAGCATCGTCGTCACGTCGCCCGTCGCTTCGCCTGAACGGATCAGGTGCACGAGCACCGGCGGAAACGTCTTCACGTTGTTCAGCGCGCGCGACAGCGCGGAGCCTTCGCGGACGCGCACGATCGCATCGTCGATGTTCGCGCGCATCGCGCGGTTCGACAGCGTCTCGCCGGCCGCCTGCAACGCGCGCAGGATCGGCACGCCGGCCGCGGTCAGGATGCCGAGCGTGCTCGCGAAGCGCACCGTGTTGTAGCCGCGCACGAGCTTGCCCGCGAGCGGCGCGGTCAGCACCCAGCGGTCGAACGCGAGCCTGGGCCCGTCGCGCGACAGCGTCGCCTTCACGAACCACACGACGAGCGCGACCACGATCAGGATCGCCCACCACCAGTGCCGCACGAATTCCGACAGCGCCATCATCACGACGGTGAGGATCGGCAACTGCTGCTTCGTGCTCGCAAACACGTTGACGACCTGCGGCACCACGTAGCTCAGCAGGAACGTCACGATGCCGAATGCGATCAGCGTGACGATGCCCGGATACGTGAACGCCAGCAGGATCTTCTGCTTGAGCGCGTTGCTCTGCTCGATGTAGTCGGCCAGGCGCGACAGCACGATGCCGAGCTTGCCCGTATGCTCGCCCGCTGCGACGAGCGCGCGGTAGATTTCCGGAAAATCGCGCGGATGCTGGCCCAGCGCATTCGCGAGCGAATGGCCGCCGAGCACCTCGGCGCGGATCGCGGCCATCAGTTCGCGGATGTAGTCGCGTTCGGCCTGCTCGGTCAGCACGCCGAGCGCCTCGTCGAGCGGCAGCCCCGCGATCAGCAGGCTCGCGAGCTGGCGCGTGAGGATCGCCTGCTCGCGCTGCGACAGCTTGCGGCCGAACGCGAGGCGCTGCGAGCGCGCGCCGCGCGTTGCGCTGGCGGCCGGCTCGACGACGAGCGGCGTGAGCCCCTGCGTGCGCAGCTGGCCGCGCGCGGCACGCGCGCTGTCGGCATCGATGACGCCTTTCTGCGCGTGTCCCGCCGCATCGATCGCTTCGAAACGGAATGCCGGCATCGCGCTATGCGCCTCCCGTCACGCGCAGCACTTCCTCGAGCGACGTCGCGCCGGCCGCGAGCCAGCGTTCGGCGTCGTCGCGCAGCGTGCGCATCCCTTCCGCGCGGCCGGTGGCCAGAATCTCCGCGTCGGCCGCGTTGCGATGGATCAGCGCGCGGATCGAGTCGTCGACCAGCAGCAGCTCGTATACGCCGCGCCGGCCCGCGTAGCCCGAATGCCCGCACTTGTCGCAGCCGACCGGATGCCACAGCGTGCGGCCATCCTCGTGCCGCTCTTCCTTGCAGACGGGGCAGAGCTGCCGCACCAGGCGCTGCGCGAGCACGCCGAGCAGCGACGATGCGAGCAGGTACGGCTCGACACCCATGTCGGTCAGACGCGTGACGGCCGATGCCGCATCGTTCGTGTGCAGCGTCGCGAGCACGAGGTGGCCCGTCAGCGACGCTTGCACCGCGATCTGCGCGGTTTCGAGGTCGCGGATTTCGCCGATCATGATCACGTCCGGATCCTGGCGCAGGATCGAGCGCAGCGCGCGGGCAAAGGTCATCCCGATCCGCTCGTTCACCTGCGTCTGGCCGATGCCGCCGAGGTCGTACTCGATCGGGTCCTCGACGGTCATGATGTTGGTCGTCGCGGTTTCGAGCCGCGACATCGACGCATACAGCGTCGTCGTCTTGCCCGAGCCCGTCGGGCCCGTGACGAGCACGATGCCGTGCGGTCGCGCGATCAGCTTGTCGAACTGGACGAGCGTGTCGCGGCCCATCCCGAGCGCTTCGAGATTCAGGCGCTTCGCATCCTTTTCCAGCAGACGCAGCACCGCGCGCTCGCCGTGCCCGGTCGGCAGCGTCGACACGCGCACGTCGACCGGCCGGCCGCCGACGCGCAGCGTGATGCGGCCGTCCTGCGGCAGGCGTTTCTCGGCGATGTCGAGCTGCGCCATGATCTTGATCCGCGAGATCAGTGCGCCATGCAGCGCCTTCTTCGGGCGCACGACGTCGCGCAGCGTGCCGTCGACGCGAAATCGCACGACCGATGCGTTCTCGAACGGCTCGATGTGAATGTCCGATGCCTGTTCGCGCGCCGCTTGCGTGAGCAGCGCGTTGATCATCCGGATGATCGGCGCGTCGTCTTCCGATTCGAGCAGATCCTCGACTTCGGGAATGTCCTGCATCAGGCGCGACAGGTCGACTTCGCCTTCGACCTCGCCGACCACCTGCGCGGCGCTGCCGTCCTGGCGCGCGTAGGCCTGGTTGATCGCCTGCGCGAGTTCGTCGGCCGGCACGCGGTGCACGGAGATCGAGCCGAAGTTGCGCGCGATCTCCGCGAGCGCGGCGTCGCTCGTGCGTTCGCTGATCCACACCTCGAGCGTGTCGTCGAGCTGGTGCGCGATCAGTACCTGGCCGCTCTTCGCGAAGCCGTACGGCAGCAGGCGCGCGGCGAGCGGCGACGGCGGCTGCCGTTCGCCCGGCGCACCGTCGTGGGCGGAGGACGCGAGCACGTCCGTCACTGCGAGGCTCCCGGCGTGGCGGTCAGCGGCTGTTGCGGCACCGCCTGCTGCGGCACGCTCTGCGGCTGCGCGGGCGTCGCCTCCGGCAACGGCTGGGCCGGAACCGGCGCCACCTGGCGCTGCATCTGCTGGCGACGCATCTTGTCGAGGTCGAACAGGTTCCCGGCGGGCGTGCCGCCCTGGCTCGGACCGAGCGGCATCGGCGGGACGACCGGATCGTCCTTGTCGCGGATCACGTTGTTGTCCGACTTGTACGCGCCCGTCACGCCCTGGATGTAGTCGTAGCGGTTGGCAGTGACTTCCTGCGCGGTGCTGCGATCGGAGATGATCACCGGGCGCAGGAACACCATCAGGTTGGTTTTCGCGCGCACCTTCGATTCCGAACGGAACAGCTGGCCGATCCACGGAATGTCGCCGAGCAGCGGGACCTTGCTGTTCGATACCTGGTAGTTGTCCTGCATCAGGCCGCCGAGCACGATGATCTCGCCGTTGTCGGCCAGGATCGTCGACTGGATCGAGCGCTTCGTGAAGGTCGGGCCGGTCTGCGCGTTGGTGGTACCGCTGACGACCGCCGAATCCTCCGTGTAGAGCTGCAGCTTCAGAATCCCGCCGTCGGTGATCTGCGGCTTCACGTGCAGCGTCAGGCCGACGTCGCGACGGTCGTAGGTATTGAATGCGTTGCTCGTCGTGCCGCTCGTCAGGTTCGAATACGAACCGGTCGCGATCGGCACGTTCTGGCCGACGACGATCTTCGCTTCCTCGTTGTCGAGCGTGATCAGGTTCGGCGTCGACAGCACGTTCGCGTCGCTCACGCCCGCGAAATACTGCAGCAGCGCGCCAAGGCCCTGCACGCCGAACATGTTGTGCAGCCAGCCGATGTTGAGGCCCGGGGTCAGCGTTGCGAGGTTGGCCGCCAGGCCGGGCCCGGTGCTGCCCGCCGCGCCCGTCGTCAGGTTGACGATACTGTTACCCAGGCCGAGCTGGGGGCTCAGGTTCGTGCCGCCGAGAAACTGGCCGCTCGCGACCTGCCACTGGATGCCGAGGTTGCCCTGCGTCGTCGAGTTCAGCTCGACGATCAGCGCTTCGATATAGACCTGCGCACGCCGTGCGTCGAGCTGATCGATCACCGAGCGCAGGTTCCGGTAGACCGGATCGGACGCGGTGATGATCAGCGAGTTGGTGGCCGCGTCGGCCTGGATCATCCCGCCCGGCTGGTTGTCGTCGCCCTTGTCCTTGTCGCCGCCGAGCAGGCCGCCGCTGCCGAGCCCGCCGCTGCCCGACGCGCCGCTGCCGTACGACGATGACGACGAACCGCCGAGGCCGCCCGACGGCAGCGGCGGGGTGCCCGACGTGCCGGTCGAGAAGTTGCCGCTCGACGACGAGCCGCCGCCCTGGTTGAAGCTGTTCGCATCGTTGGACGACGCCGACGAGCCGCTGTCGTTGCTGCTCTTGCCGAGCATCCCGCGCAGCGTCTTCGCGAGTTTCACGGCGTCGGCATTGCGCAGCGGCACGACGTGCATGTTGCCGGGCACCGCGCTCGGTGCGTCGAGCTGCTGGGCGAGGCGTTTCGCGGCGGCCAGACGCGCGCTGCTCGAGGCGCGGAGCAGCAGCGAGTTGGTGCGCGGATCGGCCGTGACCGTCACCTTCAGCGTCGCATCGCTGTTGCCGATCGCGCCCGGGTCGAGCATCTTCTGAAGCTGCGCGGCGAGGTCGATCGCGTTCGCGTTGCGCAGCGGCACGACCTGCACCTGGGCGCCCGCGGCGTTGTCGACGCCCGCGATGATCTGCGCGATGCGGCGCACGTTGTCCGCGTAATCGGTAACGACAATCGTGTTGTTCGCGGGGTAGGCCGTGACCGTGTTGTTCGGCGAGATCAGCGGCCGCAGGACCGGCAGCAGGTTGTTCGCCGATTCGTTGTGCAGCTCGAACACCTGCGTGATCACCTGGTCGCCACGCGCCTGCGGTTTATTGCCGACGTAGGTCGGCACGCCCTGCAGCTTCGCATCGGCCTCGGGCACCACCTTCAGCACCCCGTGATCCTGCACCAGTGCGAAGCCCTGCATGCGCAGTGCCGACTGCAGCGTCTTCAGCGCCTGGTCTTCCGGCACCGACCGTTCGGCCACGAGATTGAGCTGCCCCTTCACGCGGGGGTCGACGATGATTGTCTTGCCGGTTGCGGCGCCGATCGCCTTGGCGACCTGGTCGATATCCGCATTCACGAAATTGAGCGTGACCTGAGCGTAGGCGGCCTGCGAGACGATGATGCCTGCGACCATCAGGGTCGTGGCGATGCGCCGCATAACGAAGCGATTTCTTGTCATGGATGAATGGGTCGATGCCGGCTCAGGCCACTTCCGGCGGTAGTGCTGGGATCCAAGTCCTAAAGGCGCGACATTAGCAGTTTTTCATGTCCGAAATATCACATTGATCCGAGGACTGTCTCACATACGACATGTATCCGGCACACCGTATGCAATATGTAAGATTTCGGCAATGCCCCGGCATTCAGGCCATCGCCGTCGTTTTGCGATGAATCGACACGAAAATGCGGTATAAACGGGCTGCCGCCTTTTGCTTGTCGCCACGTGGCGGACTGTCTGTATGATACGGGCGGCGCGTTTCCAGTCGTACGAATAACAGACACGGGTTTTCCCGATCCTTGCGTCATTTCCTTTTCGTTTCCGCAACATGAACAGACGGTTCGCTTCGATCGCGTTGATCGCCGCCGGCGTGTGGTTCGCCTGCGGAAACGCTCGCGCGGATTGTTTCGACGAGGCCGCCCGGTACCAGAAGGTCAATCCGCTGATCCTGCGCGCGATCGCGTGGCAGGAGTCGCGCAACCGGCCCGACGCGCTGAACAAGAATACGAACGGCTCGGTCGACTACGGCCTGATGCAGATCAATTCGATCCACCTGCCGACGCTGTCGCGCTACGGCATCGGCCGCGACACGCTGATGCAGCCGTGCAAGAACGTCTACATCGCCGCGTGGCACCTGCGCCAGAAGATGAATCGCTACGGCAACACATGGCAGGCCGTCGGCGCCTATCATTCCGAAACGCCGTCGCTGCGCGACAAGTACGCGCGGCAGATCGCCTCGATCCTGGCGCAGTGGAAGCTGCTGCCGCCCGAGCAGTGACGCCGCGCCGCAGCGCCAGCTGACGCCGTGGCGCTCGGCCGGCGCGCGTTTGATGCACAATGCGCATCTCACGCCGCGGTTTCGACCGGCTCCGGGCCGATCGCGCCCCGCCAGGGCGCCGCAGCCGCTTTTCCCTCTTTTCCGTTGGTGCAAATCGTTATGAATCCGGCAATGAACCAGCCGTTGCCCGTCACCGTGCTGTCCGGTTTTCTCGGCGCCGGCAAGACCACGCTGCTCAATCACATCCTCGCGAACCGCGCGGGCCTGAAAGTTGCCGTGATCGTCAACGATCTCGCTGCGGTCAACATCGACGCGTCGCTCGTGCGCGATGCGCAGGCGCTGTCGCACGTCGAGGAACGCCTCGTCGAGATGTCGAACGGCTGCATCTGCTGCACGCTGCGCGACGACCTGCTCGTCGAGATCCGCAATCTCGCGGCGGACGGCCGCTTCGATGCGATCGTGATCGAATCGACCGGCATCGCGGAGCCGATGCCGATCGCCGAAACCTTCACGTTCGTCGACGACGACGGCGCGTCGCTGTCGAGCGTCGCGCGCCTCGACACGCTCGTCACCGTGGTCGACGCCTACAATTTCCTGCGCGACTACGGTTCCGACGATGCGCTCGCGACGCGCGGCATCGCCGCATCGGACGAAGACGATCGCACGCTCGTCGAGCTGCTGATCGAGCAGATCGAATTCTGCGACGTGCTGGTGATCAACAAGGCCGACCTCGTCGGCGCGGACGAACTCGCGCGCCTGCAGCACATCCTTGCGCGGCTCAACCCGCGCGCGCATCAGGTCGTGTCGACGTTCGGCAACGTGCCGCTCGACGAAGTGCTGAACACCGGCCGCTTCGATTTCGACGAAGCCGCGAACGCGCCGGGCTGGCTCGCGTCGCTCGATCACGATCACACGCCTTGCGACGATCCCGAGTGCCACGATCCGCATCACGCGCACGTGCATGGCGAAGCCGACGAATTCGGCATCGGCAACTTTGTTTAC
This sequence comes from Burkholderia sp. LA-2-3-30-S1-D2, assembly GCF_001523915.2. Taxonomy (NCBI): domain Bacteria; kingdom Pseudomonadati; phylum Pseudomonadota; class Betaproteobacteria; order Burkholderiales; family Burkholderiaceae; genus Burkholderia; species Burkholderia sp. LA-2-3-30-S1-D2. Next base: position 64,471 of record NZ_CP013384.1, read on the forward strand.
CGCGCGCGCCGGCCGTTTCATCCGGCGCGACTCTGGGCGCTGCTGCATCAGGAGTGGCCGGGCGTGCTGCGCAGCAAGGGCTTCTTCTGGCTCGCGACGCGCAACGACATCGCCGGTTCGCTGTCGCAGGCGGGCGGCGTGTGCCGGCATGGCCCGGCAGGTCTCTGGTGGGCCGCGCAGGATTGCGCGGAATGGCCGGACGACGACGAGTTGCTCGCCGAAATTCGCACGGAGTGGCAGGGCGACCTCGACGACCGCTCGGTCGGCGATCGCCGTCAGGAACTCGTGCTGATCGGCATCGGCCTCGATGCCGACGCATGGCGCGCGAAACTCGACACGTGCCTGCTCACCGATGCGGAATTCGCGCTCGGCGCGGCGCAATGGACCGCGTTCGACGATCCGTTTCCGGTGTGGGATGTCGATGCGCATGACGACGAAGATCCCGGCGACACGCAGATCGTGCACGCGTAATACGCGGTAAAACTCGGCGAAGACGGTCAGTGAAAAGTAACCGTTAAATCTTGCAAGAGTGACGCGAACTGTGGAAAAAATGTCGCGCGCCCCCAACAAAAAACCCGCCTTCCGGCGGGTTTTTTTCCTGGAACAGGCGCTGAATTAACGCTTGTTGACGGCGTCCTTGAACGCCTTGCCAGCCGTGAACTTGACCGTCTTGGCTGCCGGGATCTTGATGGTTTCGCCCGTCTTCGGGTTGCGGCCCGTACGTGCTGCGCGCTTGCCCGAACCGAAGCTGCCGAAGCCGATCAGCTGAACCGCATCACCCTTCGACACGGCCTTCTTGATGACTTCGAGCAGCGTGTCCAGCGTTTCGCCGGTTTGAGCCTTGCTGGCGCCCGTTTGGGCGGCGACGGCGTCGATCAGTTCCTGTTTGTTCATTAAGGTTCCTTTTTCAGGTTAGGTTTGACACGAACAGCGCGAACGCGCCGATTATACGTGCGCGAACCGTGCCGTCGAGAGTCAGACTCCGACGGCACAGCGCCGAATCCTGGCCCGCGCGACGTGCCGTCCGGCTTGCCGGCGGCCACCCCGCGGTACGGCGTTGCTATGATAGCGCAGCGCAAACCCAATAACGACAAGGGTTTCAAAGATTTTCATCGGTATTTCGCCGAATGATTCGTCGATTGCCCGTTTTTTGACCTGCGCCAACCGGACAGGGTACGCAGCCGGGTCCGCCGTCGCGCAACGCCGTTGGTTTTTGCCAACGGCCCGCCGGACGCCTCCGCGCAATCCCTTGCCAGGCTTGGCTGCCACGTTTTTTGTTTCGCATGCCCGACCGACTCGTTCCCGCCACGCTCGCGTTTCGCGACGACGGCATCCTCGTCTCGCCCGAGTACGGCGACATCTATCACAATGTCGCGGGCGCGCTCGCGCAGGCGAGCCACACGTTCATCGCGGGCAACGCGCTCCCCGCGCGCTGGCAAGGCCGCCACACGTTCACCATCGTCGAGACGGGATTCGGCGCGGGCGCCAACTTCCTCGCGACCTGGGCCGCCTGGCGCGACAATCCCGCGCGCTGCGAGCGGCTGCATTTCGTGTCGTTCGAGAAACATCCGTTTTCGCGCGACGACCTGCGCCAGGCACTCTCCCATATAGTTGCGAACACAACCATCTCGACAGAAGCGGGGATGCTCGCCGATGCGTGGCCGATGCTCGTTCCAGGTTTTCATCGCCTCGAATTCGACGCCGGCCGGGTCGTGCTCACGCTCGTGCTGGGCGACGCGCGCGAGATGCTGCCGAAACTGGTCGCACGCGCCGATGCGTTCTATCTGGACGGCGTAGCGCCCGCGAAAAATCCCGATCTCTGGTCGGTCGATGTGTTCCGCGCACTCGCGCGCGTCGCCGCCGACAATGCGACCTTTGCGACGTATTCGAGCGCGGGCGTGGTGAAAAAGGCGCTCCTCGAAGCGGGTTTCACGTACCGCGAGATCACCGGGTTGGCCGGCAAGCATGCGATGCTCGCGGGCGAATATGCACCGCGCTGGCGGATGCGCCGGCACGAACCACCACGCGCATTGCCGGTTGCCGCGCGCGATGCGATCGTGATCGGTGCGGGCCTGGCTGGCTGCGCGATCGTCGAACGGCTCGCCGCACGCGGCTGGAACGTCACGCTGATCGAACGGCACGCGCGGATCGCGAGCGACGCATCGGGCAATCCGGCCGGTGTATTTCATCCACTGATGACGCGCGACGACAACGTCGCGAGTCGCCTCACACGCAGCGGTTTCCTGCATGCGCTCGCACGCTGGCGCGCGCTCGAGCAGGCAGGCCATGCGTTCGCGCGCAGCACGCGCGGAATGATTCATCTCGCGGAATCGGCCGACGATTTCGTGCGGATGCGCGATGCGTTCGACGCGCTCGGCGCACCGTCCGATTATGTGTCGCTGCTCGACACCGACGCCGCACGCGCGCATCTGAACCTGCCCGTCGCACATGGTGGCCTGCTGTTTCCGCACGGCGGCGCCGTATGGCCGGCAGGGCTCTGCGCCGCGCAAGTCGCGGCGGCCGGTGAGCGCGTGAAACTGCTGGCCGGCACCGAAGTCGATCGACTCGAGCGTGATGGCGACACGTGGCGCGCTGTCGACGCGGCAGGCGCAACGCTCGCCGAAGCGCCGGTCGTCGTGCTTGCGAACGCGGGCGATGCCGTGCGTCTCGCCGGCCTGCGGCATGTCTCGTTGCAGCCGGTGCGCGGCCAGTTGACGCTGCTGCCGCCCGGCAGCACGGCGCCGCTGCCGTGCCCGGCGATCGGCGACGGCTATGCGGTGCCGCTCGACGACGGCACGCTGCTGATCGGTGCAACGTTCGAACCCGACGACCTCGATCCAGCGATGCGCCCCGCCGGACATATCGAAAATATCGAGCGCGTGCGGCATCTGCTGCCCGGCCTGATCGGCGAGCTGCCGGACGTCGGGACGCTGCGCGGGCGCGTCGCATTTCGCTGGGTCGTCGCCGACCGTGTGCCGGTGATCGGCCCGCTTGCGGACGAAGCGCAGACCGTCGCGAACGCACGCGCACTGAGCGGCGCGAAGGCGCGCGACCTGCCTCGCACCGCGGGCCTCTATGGCGCATTCGGCTACGGCTCCCGCGGCCTGGTGTGGGCGGCGCTCGGCGCCGAGCTGATCGCGTCGCAACTCGAAGGCGAGCCGCTGCCGCTCGAGCGTGAGCTCGCCGATGCCGTCGACCCGGCCCGGTTCCTGATCCGCGCGCTGCGCGGCCGCCAGATCGGCTGATCTCGTCAGCCGAATCCTCACAGTGCTTCGATTTTTTCGCGCAGGGTTATCCACTCGATGCTGTGGATAACCGCGCGGAATCCACGCGCGGTTCGTGTGTAATCACAGTGGACGTAAACTGGGCAACTCGGCACAGCCGTCGAGCGGCTCAAAAGTTGCTCAACTCAAACCTCTGTGAGCAAACAGCCTGTGCAACGGGTTATGGCTGTGCCAACGCTTTGATCTTGTTGCGTAAACCGAAGTTATCCACAGAACTGTGCACGCCTTGTTAACTTCTACTACGTATATATACAAGTAAACCATTGAAACCAAAGACCTGCGGTGCCTCACAGGGCCGCGAGTCGATTCGATCGGCTCCGGAGCGAAAAAGCTGTGGCACAATCGGTTTCCTTCGCGTTCGTTCGGCCAGGTGCCGAACGTGCTTCAATGGAACGGTCTGCTCGATTTCGAATCTGAATCTTCGAGACTGCGCAGTCCGTTCACACACCAGGCCGACAATCCAGATCGGCAGCCTGAACGACAGTTCCGCCGGACGGCGGAAAAAGGCGGATCCCATGTCCCGCCGTCGTCGACCACAACAATCACATTCGGGGCGATACCCGGCCGGCGTGCATCTCATTTCTGACGCTTGACCCCGCGCCGCTGGCGATTGCTTCCAAAGGAGAAGTCACCACGATGAAGTCGGCGTTTTCATTCCTGCCCAACTGGCCGCTCGCACCGGATGCCGTGTTCTGGGCCGGGCTCGCGTTGTTCGCGGCCGGTCTGTGCGGCGAGCTGTGCTACCGCGCATGGCGGTTGCCGCGCATCACTGGCTATGCGGTGATCGGCCTCGTCGCCGGTTCGTTCGGATTCGGCGTGATCGACGCGAGCACCGACGAAACCTCCCGGCTGCTGATCGACGTCGCGCTCGGGCTGCTGCTGTTCGAGCTCGGCAGCCGTCTCGACCTGAAATGGATTCGCCGCAATCCGTGGCTCATTGCGTCGAGCCTTGCCGAGGCGACACTGACATTCGTGCTCGTGCTGTTCGTGATGCTCGCACTCGGCGTGTCGGGCATGGTCGCGCTCGTGCTGTCGGCGATCGCGATCGCGACGTCGCCGTCGATGGTGATCCAGCTCAAGACCGAACTGCGCGCGGAAGGGCAGGTGTCGCAGCGCCTCATCACGCTGACCGCGCTGAACAGCGTGTACGCGATCGTGCTGACCAAGCTCGTCACGAGCTGGCTCCACCAGGAGGCATACGGGAACGTTTTCGCGACGATCCTGCAGCCCGTCTACCTGATCGCCGGTTCGTTAATCGTCGCGTACCTGGTCGCGCGGGCGTGCAATTACCTGTTCCGCCACATGACCTCGACGATGCGCGACGAGCATTCGTTCGTCGCGCTGTTCGGGCTCGTGATGCTCGCGATCGCGGTGGCGCAGGCGCTGAAGCTCTCGACGCTGCTCACGCTGCTGCTCGCCGGCATCATCGTGAAGAACCTCGAAGCGCGGCCGCAGCTGTGGCCCGAGCATTTCGGCACGGCCGGCTGGCTGCTGACGGTGGTCCTGTTCGTGCTGACGCTCACGTCGTTCACGTGGGGCGACATCGCACTCGGCGGGCTGCTCGCGATCGTGCTGATCGTCACGCGGCTCGTTGCGAAGCTGGCCGGCGTCGTCGCGTTCGCGAAGCCGAGCGGCATCGGGATGAAGCAAGGCATCGCGCTCGGCATCGCGCTCACACCGATGTCCGCGCTGTCGTACCTGCTCGTCGACGACACCTACCAGCTCTATCCGAATTTCGACCCGCACCTGCGTGCGATCGTGATGTGCACGATCGTGATCCTGCAGCTCGTCAGCCCGTTCGTCGTCTACCGCTGCCTGTCGGCGGTCAGCGAACGCAGCGACGGCAACTGATTTCCGGAACCTGCCATGGCACTCGAAACTTTCGTCAATTCCGAACCGTTCACGTTCGGCGTCGAACTGGAGATCCAGGTCGTCAACACGCACAACTACGACCTGACCAAGGCGGCATCCGACCTGATGCGCCTGATCCAGGGCGAGACCTTCCCCGGCAACATCACGCCCGAAATCACCGAGAGCATGATCGAGCTGTCGACCGGCATCTGCCATTCGCACGAACAGGCGGTCAGCGAGCTGCACGCGATCCGCGACGTGCTCGTGAAGGCGGCCGACCAGCTCAACGTCGGGCTCGCCGGCGGCGGCACGCACGCGTTCCAGCAGTGGAGCGACCGCCAGATCTACGACGCGCCGCGCTTCCAGTACATCTCCGAGCTGTACGGCTATCTCGCGAAGCAGTTCACCGTGTTCGGCCAGCACGTGCACATCGGCTGTCCCGATCCGGACAGCGCGCTGTTCCTGCTGCACTCGATGTCGCGCTTCATTCCGCACTTCATCGCGCTGTCCGCGTCGTCGCCGTTCGTGCAGAACGTCGATACCGGCTTCCATTCGGCGCGCCTGAATTCGGTGTTCGCGTTCCCGCTGTCGGGCCGCGCGCCGTTCGTGCTGACCTGGGACAGCTTCGAGGAGTACTTCACGAAGATGGTCAACACGGGCGTCGTCAACTCGATGAAGGACTTTTACTGGGACATCCGGCCGAAGCCCGGCTACGGGACGATCGAAGTGCGGGTGATGGACACGCCGCTGTCGGTCGATCGCGCGGCCGCGATTGCCTGCTACATCCAGACGCTCGCGCGCTACCTGCTGACCGACCGGCCGCTGAAGCTGTCGGAGGACGACTATCTCGTCTACACATTCAACCGTTTCGAAGCGTGCCGCTTCGGGCTCGAGGGCACCTGCGTCAATCCTCAGACAGGTGAGCGCCGCACGATCGCGGAAGACATCCTCGACACGCTCGACCGGATCGCGCCGCATGCGGCCGCGCTCGGCTCGCGCGCGGCGCTCGACGAGATCGGCGCGCTCGCGAAGGCGCGGGTGAATGACGCATCGTGGTTGAGAACCGTTTTCAAACAGGAAAAATCGCTGAACGAGACGGTCCGTCAGCAGTGCCTGCGCTGGCGTGAATGAAAAAATGTTTTGCAGATTACAGGCTCGACCGCGCGCCGATTCGCTGAACGCCGTTCGACGCCGATTCGTGCGCAGCGCGTCGCCAGTCGTCCTGAAAATCTGTGGATAACCTGATATTCCGCTTCAAAGTCAATGCTCTGCGGGATGGATAACCCGGTGGATCGGTACCATCGGCACGATGGCCGATTCCAACAGGAAAATGTTTGCGCGTTCGGTTGTGGGGTCGGCAGAGATTGCCGGCACAACGAAAAAATCCGGTTATCCAGCGATTTTCCACAGATTGAAGGGGATAACTTAGCTGTGCGATTTTCCGCTCTCGCTTAGAATGTCGGCTTTGCGGACACCGGAACGACCCGTGTCTCACCGGTCGCCGCGAACGCGACCGCCGCGTGTGCCTCGCGACGGCCGTGTCGACGCTCTTCAACGAGCGTCTGTTTTGAGATAGACATTCGATCTCCACACTACGGCTGCTCGGCGATCCGGGCGGCGGCAAAGCGAAAAGACTATGAGCGAAGGCGTTTACGGGAATCAGGCTTCGGGACGTGTGACCCACAGCTTGCTGCGGTTGAGTACGGCCATGCGAAGCCAGGCATGGGATTGGGCGGAAGGTGCAGGCCTCACGCCGACGCAGGGCGAGATCCTCGTGCTGCTGCTGCAACGCAAGGGCCCGATGCGGCTCGGCGAGATCGCCCGCGAGACGCAACTCACGGCTGCGACCACCAGCGACGCGGTCAGCACGCTCGAGACGAAGGGGCTCGTCGAGAAGCGTCGCGCACTGGACGACGGCCGTGCGCTCGCCGTGCGCCTGTCGGCCCGCGGCCGCACCGCGGCGAAGAAGGCGCTGCAATGGCCTGAATTCCTGACGAAAGCAGTCGGCAAGCTCGGCGCGGACGAGCAGGGCACGCTGTACCGCGCGCTGCTGAAGACGCTGCGCGAGCTGCAGGTGGCCGGTGCGACGCCGCCGCAGCGCATGTGCCTGACGTGCGCGCATTTCCAGCCGGGCAAGCAGTCGAAGAAGACCGTGCATCACTGCGCGGCGCTCGATCTGTCGATGGCCGACAGCGATCTGCGTCTCGACTGTTCGGTGCACGAAGAAGCCGACGCGGCGACGCAAAAGAAGACCTGGAAGTTGTTCGCCGGCTGACGTCCGTCGATCGACCGGGAGGCCGATGATGAACGCTGAAGTGGTGGCGATCCGCCACGTGCATTTCGAGGACCTCGGCAGCTTCGAGCAGGTGCTCGGAGAGCGCGGGCGGCGGGTGCGATACGTCGACGTCGGATCGTCGCGCGTCGAGGCGCTCGACGCGCTCAAGCCGGCGCTGGTCGTGATGCTCGGCGGGCCACTCAGCGTGTACGAGGATGCGCAGTATCCGTCGATCGCGCCGCTCGCGGCACTCGTGCGCCAGCGCATCGATGCCGGACTGCCGATCCTCGGCATTTGCCTCGGGGCGCAGTTCATCGCCCGCGCGCTCGGTGCGCGCGTCTATCCGGCTGCGCAGAAGGAACTTGGCTGGGCGCCGCTGACGCTCACCGACGCGGGCCGCGCGTCGCCGCTGCGCCACCTCGACGGCGCGGCGACCTCGATGCTGCACTGGCACGGCGATACGTTCGACCTGCCGGGCGGCGCGATCCATCTTGCATCGACACCGGCGTGCCGCCATCAGGCGTTCGCTTGGGGGCAGCACGTGCTGGCGCTGCAATGTCATCCTGAAATCCGCACCGACCGCTTCGAACCATGGCTGATCGGCAACGCCGGCGAAATCGCGTCGACGCCCGGCATCGACGCGCGCCAGTTGCGCGCCGACACCGTTCAGCGCGGTCCTGCCCTGGAGACGGCCGCGCGACGCATGTTCGGCGAGTGGCTCGACAGCGTCGGGCTTTGATCCCGGGCGAGCGGCACCGCGCGTGACCGGCCCGCGGGCATTGCGGGTCGGCGCACCGCCGCACGCCGCGTGCGCGCTGCCTCGCGGCCGGCTGCACGCCGGCCCTGCCTGACCATCCGCTTACTGCCGACCCGGCTACGAGCAGGCTTCGAGCTCGCATGCTACGCTGGTCCGCTCTTTCCCTTTCCTGGCGAGCGGTATCCATGACAGCGCTGTTTTCTCCGTTCACGCTGCGCGGCGTGACCCTTCCGAACCGGATCGTGATCTCCCCGATGTGCCAGTACTCGGCCGAGCGCGGCGAGGCGACCGACTGGCACATGATTCACCTCGGCCATCTCGCGCTGTCCGGTGCGGGCTTGCTCTGCATCGAAGCGACCGCCGTCGAACCCGACGGGCGCATCACGGCCGGCGACCTCGGCCTGTGGGACGACGTGACCGAAGCGGCGCTCAAGCCCGTGCTGGCGGCGATCCGCAAGCATTCGCCGGTCCGTGTCGCGATGCAGCTCTCGCATGCGGGGCGCAAGGCGTCGAGCGAGGTGCCGTGGAAGGGTGGCCAGCTCGTGTCCGTCGCCGATGGCGGCTGGCTGCCGCATGCGCCGTCGGCGTTACCGCACAAGGACGGCGAGACACCGCCGCTCGCGCTCGACGCGGCCGGCCTGAACCGGATCCGCGAGGCGTTCGCTGCCGCAGCGAAGCGCGCCGCGCGCCTCGGCATCGATGCGATCGAGGTGCATGCGGCGCACGGCTATCTGCTGCATCAGTTCCTGTCGCCGCTTTCGAACCAGCGCACCGACGAATACGGCGGCTCGCGAGAAAACCGGATGCGCTTTCCGCTCGAGATCTTCGACATCGTGCGCGCGGCGTTTCCGGCGGACCGGCCGGTGGGCGTGCGCGTGTCGGCGACCGACTGGGTCGAGGGCGGCTGGGAACTAGAGGATACGATCGCGTTCGCGCACGAACTGAAGGAGCGCGGCTGCGACTGGATCGACGTGTCGTCCGGCGGCGTGTCGCCGCTGCAGAAGATCCCGCTGTCGCCCGGCTACCAGGTGCCGTTCGCGAAGGCCGTGAAGCGCGCGGTCGGGATGCCGACGATCGCGGTCGGCCTCATCAACGAGCCCGCGCATGCGAACCAGTTGATCGAGGCCGGCGACGCCGATTTCGTCGCGATGGCGCGCGCGATGCTGTACGACCCGCGCTGGCCGTGGCATGCGGCCGCCGAGCTCGGCGCACAGGTGTCGGCGCCGCCGCAGTACTGGCGTTCGCAGCCGCGCGAGCACAAGGCGTTGTTCGGCGACATCGCATTCGGCCAGCGCTGAGCGGCATGCGCGCGATATTGCGCGCGATGTTGAACGAAGCAATCGTGAACGTGTAGGATGCGGGTGATTCGCCGCATGCCCCGACGCGGCACCAACCGGTGCCGCGTTTTCGTTTCGCGCGACGTAGAGTCGCACAAGTCGAAAGCGCGGCTGTCTTTCATTCAAGTCGTCTTCAAAGGATTCGTTCGATGAGTTCACGCAGGATCGCGGTGCGCCGCTCGGGAGTACACGGCAAGGGCGTGTTCGCGGTGGCGCCGATCAAGGCCGGCGAACGCGTAGTGGAATACAAGGGCGAGCGAATTTCGTGGAAGGAAGCGCTGCGCCGCCATCCGCACGACCCGAACGAGCCGAACCATACGTTCTACTTCGCACTGGAAGAGGGCGGCGTGATCGACGGCAAGATCGACGGCAACAGCGCGCGCTGGATCAACCATTCGTGCGCGCCGAACTGCGAGGCCGAGGAGATCGAGGGCCGCGTGTTCATCCATGCGCTGCGCGATATCGGGCCAGAAGAAGAGCTGTTCTACGACTATGGCCTCGTGATCGACGAGAAGCTGACGAAGAAGCTCAAGCGCGAATACGCGTGCCATTGCGGCGCGGCCGCGTGTCGCGGCACGCTGCTCGCCACGCCGGACGACGACGGCAAGAAGAAAAAGAAGAAGGACAGGAAGTCGGAGTCCGACGCGAAGGACAAGAAAAAGAAGAAGTGACCGGCGCGGCCGCGCATCGTGCGCAGCTGCTTCACCTTCACCAGGATGGCCGCCGCGCGGCCGTCCGTCCTGCCCGATACGGGCCAGCACGCGCCTCAGTGCGTCGGCGCGGCGGCCGGCGTCTCGCTCGCCGGCTTCGCGGTGCGCTTGGCGAGCGGCACCCGCACCACGAAACGCGAGCCGCCTCCCGCTGCATCCTCGTACGACACCGTGCCGCCGTGCATCGCGATGATGTCGTGCACGATCGCGAGGCCGAGCCCGGCGCCCGTCTCGACGCCGTTGCCACTCTGCGCATCGCCGCGGAAGAAGCGCTTGAACAGGTCGGCCTGCTGGCTGGCCGGCACGCCCGGGCCGTTGTCCTCGACGACGATCTCGGCGGCTGGCTGGCCGTCCTCGAGCGCGCCGCGTGCGACGTTCACCGTGATCCGCGCGCCCGCCGGCCGTGCGAGCGGCACGTATTTCAGCGCATTGTCGAGCAGGTTCGCGATCACTTCGCGCAGCAGCACGGGGTTGCCGCGCACGTTCAGCGTTTCGTCTTCGCCGGGATCGTCGCTGCGCTGGAAGCCGAGATCGACATGCGAGGCGAGTGCGCGCGGCACCCACTCGGCGCCCGTCTCGAACGCCATCGCGGCCAGGTCGACGTCGACGAAACGCGCGGCCTGTTCGCCCGGCTCCGCACGCGCGAGCGACAGCAGCTGGTTCGACAGCCGCACCGCGCGGTCGGCGGCCGCGCGCAGTTCGCGCACGGCGGCGTAGGTCTGCTGCGGGTCGCGCGCGACGGCGGCCTGTTCCGCATGCAGCTTCACGGCCGTGAGCGGCGTGCGCAACTGGTGCGCGGCATCGGCGATGAACTTGCGCTGCGCGTCGAGCGCGGTCTTCAGGCGGCCGAGCAGCGCGTTCATCGCGCTCGTCAGCGGCCGGATCTCGAGCGGCACGTCGGTTTCGTCGACCGGCTCCAGCGACGTGTGGGTCTGCCGGTTCAGCGAATCGGCGAGATGCGTGAGCGGGCCGAGCTGCTGGTTCACGACCCGCCACACGATGCCCCAGCCCGCGAGCAGCAACAGCAGCAGCGGCATCATGATCGCGACGAGGAATTCGGCCGCGATCCGGTAACGGTGGCGCACCGGCTGCGCGACCTCGACCACCATCGGCTTGCCGCCCTCGACATTGTCGACACGCACCTGCGCGACGCGCACCGCGCGATTGTCGTACTCGGCCTCGAACACGTACGCGTGATGCATGCGGCGCACGTTGATGCCGCGCAGCGGCAGCTTCGGGTCGCCGGCGAGTTCCTGTTCGCCGTCGCTGATCCGGTAGATCAGCGCCTCCGCCGGATCGGAGAACATCGCCTGCGCGAGCGGCGGCACAGTGAACGGCGCGTCGGGGCCGGCGATCTGGATCTGTTTGGAGATGGCGGTGGCGAGGTCGGCGAGCGAGCGGTCGATCACGTGCTGCGTGTACTGCCACGCGAGCCAGTAGGCGATCAGGCCGCTCATCAGCGCGAGCATCGACAGCGGCGCGGCGAGGCGCCGAAGCAGCGAGCGGCGCAGGCTGGTGGTGACAGCCGGATCAGAAGACATTTCGACGGGCAAATGGATAAGCGCCGCTCACGGGGAGCGGCGCGGACGTGCGTCGGACGGCGACGCGGGCAGGGCGGCTTGCCGGCGGCACGCGGCCGGCCGGCGTGCGGCGCCGCTCAGACGCTCGCGGTCTGGCGGATTTCCTGCAGCAGGTAGCCGAAGCCGCGCACCGTGACGATTTCGACACGGCACTGCTCCAGTTTCTTGCGCACCCGGTGCACGTAGACTTCGATCGCGGTGTCGCCGAGATCGCCGCCGAAGTGCGTGAGGTGATCCTGCAGCTGGGCCTTGCTGACCACACGGCCGTGACGCAGCAGCAGCATTTCGAGCACTGCGAATTCGCGCGGCGACAGTTCCAGCGGCTTGTCGTCGTTGAAGATGCGGCGATCGACGCCCGACAGGCGGACGCCGCCGAGCGACACTTCCGGACGCGGCATGTCGCTGTGCGGGCCGCTGCGGCGCATCACCGCGCGGATGCGCGCTTCGAGCTCGGCCGGCTCGAACGGCTTGAGCATGTAATCGTCGGCACCGGAGTTCAGGCCCTGAATCCGGTCGTTCAATTCGTCGCGCGCGGTCAGCACGATGACCGGCGTGTGGCGATTGGTCTGGCGAAAGCGTGTGAGCAGCGTCATACCGTCGATGCCCGGCAGGCCGAGGTCGAGGATCACGAGTTCGTGGCGGTTTTGTGCCAGCGCCTGTTCGGCAAAGATGCCGTCATGCACCATGTCGACGGTGAAGCCAGCCTGCTCGAGGCTGCTCTGGATACCGCGTGCGATGGGGCGGTCGTCTTCGATCAGAAGGAGTCGCATGAAGTTCGCTCAAGTACAATGGGTTGGCGGTTCAGGCACGCGGACAGCACGACGCCGTTTCCACAGGGGCGACGCATCGCCTGACAATCAAGCATGGCGGCCAGCGAACGATTAAATCCAATCATGTCCGATATTTCGATTCACGACCTCGAAGCCGCGATCAATTTCTGGCGCGCCCGCTCGCCGTCGAGCGGCGACGAACTCAAACTCTGCGAAGAGGCCAGCGCGCTCTCCAAGCCGTATGCGCTGCTGATTGTACAGCGCGAAGGCGCGCTGCAACTGGAAGGTTTGGACCCCAAGGCGCGGAAAGCGTACGAGACTTACGTGCGCCTTAAGGATGGCTTGGAAAGCTGAAGGCTTTCGCTGAGTACATCCTAGAAAACGTTCATCGAAATGAAAAGTTGACGCGCCGCGCGTCGAAAGATGCGCGGCGGTAGAGGAAGGTCTCAGGCGGCCGGATCGGTGTGTGCGCACACCTGGTCGATGAACGTCGCGAGCGCGATGTCGCGTTCGGTCAGGCCGTCCGCGTCGTGGGTCGACAGCGTCACGTCGACGCGGTTGTACACGTTGAACCATTCCGGATGGTGGTTCATTTCCTGTGCCTTGATCGCGACACGCGTCATGAAGCCGAAGGCCTCGTTGAAATCGGCAAAGCGCAGGCTGCGCTGGATCGCGTCGCGGCCCGGCACGGCCGTCCAGTGAGGCAGGCCTTCGAGTCGGGTCTTGCGTTCTTCTGATGTGAGCTTGTGAATCATGTTGCACCTCGTTCGGTAACGGCGCCCGCACGCGGGCAAAGGCCACGCGGCAAAACCGGTACCGGTCATTGTTTCATAGTTGCGGGATGGCCATCCGGCAACGGGCATCCGGGGACGGGCGCCGGCGCGGGAATCATGCCGGCGTGGCCCGCGGCCTTACGCGTCGGCGTCGTCCGGCCAGCCTTCGCCCGTGCCGCGATGCAGCACGAGATCGCGGTCGACCACCGCGCCGGCCGGGAACTCGGACAGCGGGGCCAGCCGGTCGGCCAGCGCACGGCCATCGACGTCAGCCAGCGCGAACAACTGCGCGAAATCATCGATCACGAAGTAGGTCTTCTGGAACGTGTCGATCCGGTAGCGCGTGCGCATCACGCGCTCGAGGTCGAAACCGAGCCGGTTCGGCGCCGCGCTTTCGAGGCTGTACAGGCTCTCGCCCTTGCTCGACACGATCCCGGCGCCGTAAATCGACAGTCCGTTCGTGCCGTTCGTGTCGCGGATCAGCCCGAACTCCACCGTATACCAGTAGAGGCGCGCCAGGCGCGCGAGCGCCGCTTCGTCGTCCGCGACCGCGAGCGCGGTGCGGCCGTATGCCTGCATGTAGTCGGCGAACACCGGCTCGATCAGGAGCGGCACGTGGCCGAACAGGTCGTGGAAGCAGTCGGGTTCCTGCAGGTAGTCGAGCAGATCGGGGCGGCGCATCCACCAGGTGACCGGAAACCGCCGGTTCGCGAGGTGCTCGAAGAACACGCGATCGGGCACGAGGCCCGGCACGGCGACGATCTCCCAGCCGGTGGCCGGCTTCAGCTGGCGATTCACGTCGGCGAACGACGGCACGCGATCGGCCGGCAGGTCGATCTTCCCGAGCCCTGCAATGAACGCGCCGCATGCGCGTCCGCGCAGCAGCGCCGACTGGCGCGCATAGAGCTGCTGCCACACCGCGTGGTCGACCTGGCCGTAGCGTTCTAGCGGCTGGTCGATGGTGAAATCGGCGCGGGTTTCGAGGCCCGCGTCGAACTGCTCCTGCAGTTTCGCGGTGACGACGGTGGACATGGTGAGGCTCTGCACGCTGTGGTTGGGAACCATGCAAGTGTAGAGCGAGTGGCGTGCGGAATGAGCGCAAAGATGGCGTGAATTCGCCTGTTAATGCGATAATCGCGCACCAAAACAGGAATCAATGCGGAGAACGCTCATGCTGGAACTCGATCACTTCGATCTCGCGCTTCTCGACGTGCTGCAGCGCTTCGGCCGTGCGACGCACCAGCAGCTCGGCGAGGAGGTGCCGCTGTCGCCGTCGCAGATCGGCCGGCGGCTGCAGCGGCTCGAGGCGGCCGGCGTGATTGAAGGCTACCGCGTGATGCTGCGCCCCGAAAAGCTCGGGCTCGGCGTCACGGCGTTCACGAGCCTGAAGCTCAAGCACCACGGCGATTCGATCATCGAGCAGTTCCAGCAACAGATCGACGTGCTGCCCGAAGTGCTCGAATGTCATGCGGTGGTCGGCGACGCCGACTATCTGCTGCGGATCGTCGCGCCGGATCTCAACGCGCTGTCGCAGTTCGTGATGAAGAAGCTGATGCGCGTGCCGGGCGTCGACAGCGTGCGCTCGAACATCGTGCTGACGACCTTCAAGCGCAACGGCGCGCTGCCGCTCGCGCACCTGGCGCCCGGCGCCGCCTGACGTGGCGGCCGGGCCGGCGGCGGGGAGCGAGGCGCCGCCGCTGACAGGGCCGGATCAGACCGCTTCGGATCGTGCGTCGGCGTTCAGCAGGTCGACGTACGCGACCGCGACGAGATCCTCCTGCGCCACGCCGAGCTTCGCGAACACGTCATGGGCCTCGGCTTCGCCGCCGGCTTCGTCGTCGTCGGGACCGAGCACCACTTCCAGTTCGATGAAGTCGCCGAGGCCGTCGACGCGGTCGAGATGGATCCGCGTGCGGCCGACGAGGTATACGTGCCGTTCCTTCGTCACGATTCCGCGCGTGGTGAGCGCGGTCGCGAGCAGCGCGTGCATCGCGTCCGGGTTCGTCACCGGGCTGCGCGTGTAGTACGACGCCTTCGGCCCGTCACGGTCGTCGCGCTGGTAGAAGATCAGTTCGGCCGGCGTGCCGTCCTCGAAGCGGCGCAGCTTCAGCCGGCCGCGCGGCACGTCGTAGAAGAAATCCTGCTGGCGGTAGAAGAGCGGCGCTTCGGCGGCGAGCCTGGCCGCCTGTTCGCGCAGCCGGTCGAATTCGCGGGCGCGGGCTTTGATCTCGATGTTGCGGGCCATGCGGGTCTCCTTCAATCAGGGGTCTCGCGGTGTGCGAAGGCACAATCTAGCAAAAAGCCTGCGATGGTGGCGTGACGCGCAAGCGGGAAGCGGCGACGCGATGCGGGGCACGCGATTCGAGCCCGTTCGCGATAACACCCGTCACCTGCGGGCGTCGATTGGACACCCGCGGCGCGTCGCACGCCTGCGTCCTGAGCCCGATGCACGACCGGCCGCATCGGCATCAGCGGCATTCATATCGCCCATTGGGTCTCGATCAGCCGCAGCGCGGCCGCGATTGCCGGTTCGGCGCGCCGCGCGGCGAGCGTCACGAAGGTCAGCTCGGTCGGCACCGTCACGTGTTCGACGATGGCCAGCGCATGCGCGTGCGCTTCGGCCAGCGCGGTCGAGTCGCGCGCGAGCGTCAACCCGATCCCCGATTTCACGAGATCGAGCATCGATTGCTCCTGGTCGACCTCGGCGACCTTCACCGGCTGCGCGCCGGCCGCCGCGAACAGCCGCGACAGCAGCCGGTGATGGGCGGACGCCGGCGGCGTCCAGATCCACGGCAGCGCGGCGAGGGCGCGCCAGTCGTGCGCGCGCTGCACGCGCTCCTTCCAGCCGGCCGGCGCGAGCACGCGGTACTGGAAACGTGTGAGCGTGATCGTGTGGAACAGCGTGTCGTCGCGCGGATCGTCCTCGTCGGGCCGGCCGATGTAATAGCCGACGTCGAGCGCCTGCGCACGCACCTGTTCGAGCACCCAGCCGGACATTCCGTGCCGCAATGCGGTTTCTATCTGCGGATGGGTTTCGACCAGCGCGCGCAGGAAGCCGCCGAGCCGCAGGAAGCCGGGATCGAGGATCGTGCCGATCCGCAGCCGGCCGCGCACCTCGTGCCGCAGCGCAGCAGCGGCGCGCTGCACGTCGGCGGCTGCAGCCAGCGCACGCTCGGCGTGCGGCAGCAGGGTCTGGCCGTCGCGCGTGAGCGCAAGCCCGCGCGACGTGCGCGTAAACAGCGTGACGCCGAGCGTTTCCTGCAGATGCTTGATCTGCAGGCTGACGGCCGGCTGCGTGAGATGCAGCTGCACGGCGGCGCGCGTCAGGTTGCCTTCGCGGGCGACCGACGCGAACGCACGGAGCAGGGTGAGATCCATCGTCGTGATATGAGCGCAGCTTATAACGCGGTTCAGCATAACTCATTGGATGGGCGGCGGGCGGCCGGAGTACGCTTCATCGACCGCATCGCCCGCGCCGCACTATGCTGAAAACGACGCGCGGAATCGCACGCGCGGTGCACAACAATTGATGGAGACACTCGTGAGTACTCAACGCACGCTCGAGGGCGAATTCGATTACGTGATCGTCGGCGCGGGCACCGCGGGCTGCGTGCTCGCGAACCGCCTGACCGAGGATCCCGAGATCCGCGTGCTGCTGCTCGAAGCCGGCGGCAAGGACGACTATCACTGGATCCACATCCCGGTCGGCTATTTATATTGCATCGGCAATCCGCGCACCGACTGGCTGTACAAGACGCAGCCCGAGGCGGCGCTCAACGGCCGCGCGCTGTCGTATCCGCGCGGCCGCGTGCTCGGCGGCTGCTCGTCGATCAACGGGATGATCTACATGCGCGGCCAGCGCGAGGATTACGACAGCTGGGCGCAGGAAACCGGCGATGCCGGCTGGTCGTGGGACAGCGTGCTGCCGATCTTCAAGCGCAGCGAGGATCACCACGCGGGCGCGAGCGATGCGCACGGCGCAGGCGGCTACTGGCGTGTCGAGAAGCAGCGGCTGCGCTGGGAGATCCTCGAATCGTTCGCACAGGCCGCGCAGCAGACGGGCATCCCGGCGACCGACGATTTCAACCGCGGCGACAATGCCGGGGTCGGCTATTTCGAGGTGAACCAGAAGCGCGGTGTGCGCTGGAATACGTCGAAGGCGTTCCTGCGGCCGGCGATGACGCGTCCGAACCTGACGGTGATCACCGGCGCGCATGCGCAGCGCGTGATCTTCGACGGGCGGCGCGCGGTCGGCGTCGAATATCGCGGCGGCGGCACCGACTACGTCGCGCGTGCTCGCGCCGAAGTGCTGCTCACCTCCGGCGCGGTGAATTCGCCGCAGATGCTCGAATTGTCGGGCGTCGGTGCGGGCGCGCGGCTGCAGGCGCTCGGCATCGACGTCGTGCAGGATCTGCCGGGTGTCGGCGAGAACCTGCAGGATCACCTGCAGTTGCGGATGGCATTTCGCGTCGAAGGCGTGCGCACGCTGAACACGCTGTCCGCGCACTGGTGGGGCAAGCTGATGATCGGCGCCGAATATGCACTGCTGCAGCGCGGGCCGATGTCGATGGCGCCGTCGCAGCTCGGCGCGTTCGCGAAGTCTGATCCGGACGATCCCGCGCTCACGCGCCCCGATCTCGAATACCACGTGCAACCGCTGTCGCTGGAGCGTTTCGGCGAGCCGCTGCACGGCTTCAACGCCTTTACGGCGTCCGTCTGCCATCTGCGGCCGAGCTCGCGCGGCAGCGTGCACATCGCGAGCCCCGATGCGGGCGCGGCACCGTCGATCGCACCGAACTATCTGTCGACCGACTACGATCGTCATGTCGCGGCGAATGCGCTGCGCCTCACGCGGCGCATCGCGTCCGCGCCGGCGCTCGCGCGCTACCATCCGGAAGAGATCCTGCCGGGCAGGCGGTACCAGACCGAAGCCGAACTGATCGAAGCGGCGGGTGCGGTCGGCACGACGATCTTCCATCCCGTCGGTACGTGCCGGATGGGGCGCACGGATGACGAGCGTGCCGTCGTCGACAGCCGGCTGCGCGTGCGCGGCATCGTCGGGCTGCGGATCGTCGATGCATCGGTGATGCCGTTCATCACGTCGGGCAACACGAATTCGCCGACGCTGATGATCGCCGAGCGCGCGAGCGACATGATCCGCGCCGATCGACGTGCTGCGCACGACGCGACGCAGGTGCGAACGGAAGCGACGATGACGGCTGCATGACGCCACGCTGACAGGCACGACAGCGGGCCGTCATGCGGGTGCCCGCTGATTCGCTATGCGAAACAAGCCGGCGTGCGGATCGCAACGGAGCGACGACACGCACGGCGATTGCACCGCAAGTCGTGCATTGCTCGCGGCCTTCTCGTTGCGCGACGACATGACGCGCGGCGTAACGTGCCCGCGTTCGCGCAGGCACGCGTCGTGCAATCGAGCGACCTTCGATGATGCGCGCGTCAAAAAAAACGCGTCGAAATTCGCGCTCAGCCGCGTGTCATATGGCGGCCAGCCCTATAAGTGCAAATCCCGATGATTGCACTGCACCAACGGGGCGACAATGTTGCGCAGTGTGCATACGCGTCGGCGCGGGAGACCACCCTCGAGGCGTAATTCGGCGCCCGGGGGGCAGCCCGCTGATCCGCGGACCTGTTCGCGGACGCTTCTCGCGAATCTTCCCGGTGCTTCGCCTGACTTCGTACGGAAGGGAACATGATTCTCGGCGACACGATTCTCGAAACACGCGGACTGACGAAGGAATTCAGGGGCTTCACCGCCGTGAACGGTGTCAACCTGCGTGTGCGGCGTGGTGCGATCCATGCGTTGATCGGACCGAACGGCGCGGGCAAGACCACCTGCTTCAACCTGCTCACCAAGTTCCTGACACCGACGGCCGGCCAGATCGTCTTCAACGGCATCGACATCACCGACGAGCGGCCCGCGCAGGTTGCACGGCGCGGCGTCATCCGCTCGTTCCAGATCTCGGCCGTGTTCCCGCACCTGACCGCGCTGCAGAACGTGCGTATCGGCCTGCAGCGCGCGCTCGGCACCGAATTCCATTTCTGGCGCAGCGAACGCACGCTGAAGCGGCTCGACGACCGCGCGATGGACCTCCTCACGCAGGTCGGCCTCACCGATTTCGCGCAGGTGCCGACCGTCGAGCTCGCATACGGCCGCAAGCGCGCGCTCGAGATCGCGACCACGCTCGCGATGGAACCCGAACTGATGCTGCTCGACGAGCCCACGCAGGGGATGGGCCACGAGGACGTCGATCGCGTGACCGCGCTGATCAAGAAGGTCGCGAGCGGCCGCACGATCCTGATGGTCGAGCACAACATGAACGTGATCGCGGGCATCTCCGACACGATCACCGTCCTGCAACGCGGCGAGGTGCTGGCCGAAGGCTCGTATGCGGAAGTGTCGAAGAATCCGCTCGTGATCGAAGCCTACATGGGCAGCGCCGATGCGGCGCTCGCGGGGGCGCACGCATGAAGCACAGCGAACGGGAGGAACGCGAATTGAGCGGCGTCGAGAGCGGTACGCCCGCGCTGGAGATCACGGGCCTGGAGGCCTGGTACGGGGAATCCCACATATTGCACGGCGTCGACCTGACGGTGCATCGCGGCGAAGTCGTCACGCTGCTCGGCCGCAACGGCGCGGGCCGCACGACGACGCTGCGCGCGATCATGGGCCTCACGGGCCGCCGCAGCGGGTCGATCAAGGTCGCGGGCAACGAGACGATCGGCCTCGCGACGCACCGCATCGCGCATTTCGGCATCGGCTACTGCCCGGAGGAGCGCGGGATCTTCTCGAGCCTGTCGTGCGAGGAGAACCTGATGCTGCCGCCGCCGATCGGGCCGCGCGACCACGCGATGTCGATCGACGAGATCTACGCGATGTTCCCGAACCTCGCGTCGCGCCGGCAGAGCCAGGGCACACGGCTGTCCGGCGGCGAGCAGCAGATGCTCGCGGTTGCGCGGATCCTGCGCACCGGCGCGAACCTGCTGCTGCTCGACGAGATTTCCGAAGGCCTCGCGCCGGTGATCGTGCAGGCGCTGGCGCGGATGATCGTCGCGCTGAAGGCGCGCGGCTACACGATCGTGATGGTCGAACAGAATTTCCGCTTCGCGGCACCGCTTGCCGACCGGTTCTACGTGATGGAGCACGGCAGCATCGTCGAGCATTTCCGCGCGGCCGAACTGGAAAGCAAGATGCCCACCCTGCACGACCTGCTCGGGGTGTGACGCCGCCCCGTCTCTCTCGCCGCTAGCCGTGGCGGGTTCGAACAACCACAACGCATCAGAACAACAGGAGACGTCAATGAAAGTGAAGACCCTCGCACACGCCTGTCTCGCACTCGCGACTGCCGCGTTCACCACCGGCGCCGCGCAGGCCGCGGATACCGTGAAGATCGGCTTCATCACCGACATGTCGGGGCTTTACGCCGATATCGACGGGCAGGGCGGCCTCGAGGCGATCCGCATGGCGGTTGCCGACTTCGGCGGCAAGGTGCTCGGCAAGCCGATCGAGGTCGTCTATGCCGATCACCAGAACAAGGCCGACATCGCCGCGTCGAAGGCGCGCGAATGGATGGACCGCGGCGGGCTCGACCTGCTGGTCGGCGGCACGAACTCCGCCACCGCGCTCGCGATGAACCAGGTCGCGGCCGAGAAGAAGAAGGTCTACATCAACATCGGCGCGGGCGCCGACACGCTGACCAACGAGCAGTGCACGCCGTACACGGTCCACTACGCGTACGACACGATGGCGCTCGCGAAGGGCACCGGCTCGGCGGTGGTGAAGCAGGGCGGCAAGAGCTGGTTCTTCCTGACCGCCGACTACGCGTTCGGCAAGGCGCTCGAGAAGAACACGTCGGATGTCGTGAAGGCGAATGGCGGCCATGTGCTCGGCACGGTGCGCCACCCGCTGTCGGCGTCGGACTTCTCGTCGTTCCTGCTGCAGGCGCAGTCGTCGAAGGCGCAGATCCTCGGCCTCGCGAACGCGGGCGGCGACACGATCAACTCGATCAAGGCCGCGAAGGAATTCGGCATCACGAAGACGATGAAGATCGCCGCGCTGCTGATGTTCATCAACGACGTGCACAGCCTCGGCCTGGAGACGACGCAGGGCCTCGTGCTGACCGACAGCTGGTACTGGAACCGCGACGCGGCATCGCGCCAGTGGGCGCAGCGCTACTTCGGCAAGATGAAGAAGATGCCGTCGAGCCTGCAGGCGGCCGACTATTCGTCGGTGACGACGTACCTGAAGGCCGTGCAGGCTGCCGGCACGACCGACTCCGACAAGGTGATGGCCGAGCTGAAGAAGATGAAGATCAACGACTTCTACGCGAAGGGCTTCATTCGCCAGGACGGCAGCATGATTCACGACATGTATCTGATGGAAGTGAAGAAGCCGTCGGAATCGAAGGAGCCGTGGGACTACTACAAGGTGCTCGCCACGATTCCGGGCGACCAGGCATTCGGCACCAAGCAGGAATCGCGCTGCGCGATGTGGAAGTAAGCGCGACATAGCGGCGCGTGGTGGCGGCCGCAGCGATGTGCCCGCTGCGCCGCCCGTGCGCGCGACGGCTTGAACGTTGCGCGCGCAACGAAACTCATTCTGACGGCTAAGTCGATGGAAATCTTTGGCATTCCGTTGCCGGCGATGCTGAGCCAGTTGCTGCTCGGGCTCGTCAACGGCTCGTTCTACGCGATCCTGAGCCTCGGGCTCGCGGTGATCTTCGGGCTGCTCAACGTGATCAACTTCGCGCACGGCGCGCTGTTCATGCTGGGCGCGATGCTCGCGTGGATGGGGCTGTCGTACTTCGCGTTGCCGTACTGGGCGATGCTCGTGCTCGCGCCGCTGATCGTCGGTGCGTTCGGGATCCTGATCGAGCGTTCGATGCTGCGCTGGCTGTACAAGCTCGATCACCTGTACGGGCTGCTGCTCACGTTCGGGCTCACGCTGGTCGTCGAAGGCGTGTTCCGGTCGATCTACGGATCGTCCGGCCAGCCGTACGACGTGCCGTCGCAGCTGTCCGGCGCGACCAATCTCGGCTTCATGTTCCTGCCGAACTACCGCGCGTGGGTGGTCGTCGCGTCGCTCGCGGTGTGTCTCGCGACCTGGTTCGTGATCGAGAAGACGCGCCTGGGCGCCTATCTGCGCGCCGGCACCGAGAACCCGAAACTCGTCGAGGCGTTCGGCGTGAACGTGCCGATGATGATCACGCTCACCTATGGCTTCGGCGTCGCGCTCGCGGCGTTCGCGGGCGTGCTCGCGGCGCCGGTGATCCAGGTGTCGCCGCTGATGGGCCAGCCGATGATCATCACCGTGTTCGCGGTGGTCGTGATCGGCGGGATGGGCTCGATCCTCGGCTCGATCATCACCGGCCTGCTGCTCGGCGTGATCGAGGGCTTCACGCGCGTGTTCTATCCGGAAGCATCGGCCACGGTCGTGTTCGTGATCATGGCGATCGTGCTGCTGTTCCGCCCGGCGGGCCTGTTCGGCAAGGAAAAATGATGCAGAGAAAAGTGCTCTACGGCGTGCTGCTCGCGGCACTGCTCGCCGCGCCGTTCATCGGCGCGTATCCGGTGTTCGTGATGAAGGTGCTCACGTTCGCGCTGTTCGCGGCCGCGTTCAACCTGCTGATCGGCTATACGGGGCTGCTGTCGTTCGGTCATGCGATGTTCCTCGCGACCGCCGGCTATGTGACCGGCTATGCGATCCAGACGCTCGGCTTCACGCCGGAGCTCGGCGTGCTGGTCGGTACCGTTGCCGCGACGCTGCTCGGGCTCGTCGTTGGCCTGTTCGCGATCCGCCGGCAGGGCATCTACTTCGCGATGATCACGCTCGCGTTCGCGCAGATGGTCTACTTCATCTACCTGCAGGCGCCGTTCACGCACGGCGAGGACGGCCTGCAGGGCGTGCCGCGCGGGCACCTGTTCGGGGTCGTCGACCTGTCGAACGACGTCGCGCTCTACTACGTCGTACTCGCGGTGATCGTCGTGGCGTGCGCATTCATCGTGCGGATCGTGCACTCGCCGTTCGGCCAGGTGCTCGTCGCGATCAAGGAGAACGAGGCGCGCGCGATCTCGCTCGGCTACGACACCGATCGCTTCAAGCTGCTCGCGTTCATCCTGTCGGCCGGGCTCGCGGGGCTGGCCGGTTCGCTGAAGGTGCTGGTGCTCGGTTTCGAGACGCTGTCCGACGCGTACTGGACGATGTCGGGCCTCGTCGTGCTGATGACGCTCGTCGGCGGGATGGGCACGCTGTTCGGCCCGTTGCTCGGCGCGGCGCTGATCGTCGCGCTGGAGGACCGGCTCGGCGACATCGGCGAATGGCTCGCGTCGGCGACCGGCATCGGCTGGTTCCACTCGCTCGGCGAATCGGCGACGATCGTCACGGGGCTGATCTTCATCGCATGCGTGCTTGCGTTCCGGCGCGGGATCGTCGGCGAGATGGTCGCGCGGGTGAAGACGCTCAGGCCGTCCTGATTGCATCGCAGCGGCCGTTGCGGCGCGTTGATGCGAAGCACCATCCGGCGCAGCCGGGAAGGGCGTTTCGGCGGCGTCGCGCCGGTGCCGCGCGGCAAGGCTGGTGCCCCATTTTCGTGCGGCGATGCACCATAGGGGTAAATGCTAAGTTGTCGCTGGGTGAAAGGTCCTTTAATCTTCGTTTCAGTTCTGATGCACCGCGAAACGAATTTGCAGGTGGAGAACGAGGAGACAATCGAGGCACAAAGTGCCCGGACCCCAAAGCGCTGTTGGACGGAATCCAACAGCGCTTTTTCATTTGGTGCGCGAATTTCCGTTGCTGGTGCAAAGGCGTGCCGCCACATTCTGGCCGACCGCGCTCGCGCCTCGTCCCGTTTTCCCCCGTTTTCGTCCTTCCTTGCTGCCGGTCGATCGCCGCTGGCGCGCAGCCGCGTGCATTGCCGTCCGGGCTTACCCGGTTGGCGTGCGCACAAAGCGTCCGTTACACTCAGCTTTCGCCGACCGTGCGGTCGGGAAAACGGTCGGCAGTTCTCCTACAAGCAAAATGCAGAAGAGGGAGTGCGGTTGGATGAGAAGCGCGGGACGATGGATCGGGGTGCAAGGGGCGGCTGGCGCCGCTCGTTCGGGGTCGGCGGTGCACGGCTATGCCCCGGCGTTCACGAGCCGTCCTGCGGCCGGTATGCGCGTTCCGGTGCGATTTGCCGGCACGACGGTCTCCGCGGTCGTTGCGTTCGCATCCGATGTGTCGTTCGCGTTCGCATGAACGGCCGATTTTTCGATCCTGCATCGCCCGCTTGTGGAGCCGAACCCGGCCCGGCCGGCCGACCTTCCGATGATCGTTGCGTCCGCATCGATCGTGTCTCGCGCAACGCCGCATTTCTCCGGTTGGTTCATCCAGACGACATTACTGCCGCGCATCGTGGCGGTCGCACGACCGTTTCGGAACGCGCCGCGGCGCGTGCGCGCGCGGTATCACCGGGGCTTGATGGCGGTGCAGGCGTTTCACGGGAAAACGAGTGTAGGCGCGGTACGGCGAGATAGTTAAATTATTAACTTGTTTGAGGACCGGGAGCCGCCCGAGCGACCCGCGGATTTTTCGAGCAGCGTTTGGAGACAACGTAAATGAAGATGAATCGATGGATGGAGGTTCTGCTTGCCGCGGGCCTCGTGTGCGCGGCGGCCACGGCGTCGGCGCAGGTGAAGATCGGTGTAACGCTGTCGGCCACCGGGCCGGCCGCGTCGCTCGGGATTCCGGAAAAGAACACGATCGCGCTGCTGCCGAAGGAAATCGCGGGCAAGAGCGTCCAGTACATCGTGCTCGACGATGCGTCCGACACGAGCCGCGCGGTGCAGAACGTGCGCAAGCTGATCGACGAGGATCATGTCGACGCGATCATCGGTTCGTCCGTCACGCCGAATTCGCTCGCGATGCTCGATCCGATATCGCAGGGCAAGACGCCGACGATCTCGCTCGCGGCGAGCGCGCAGATCATCTCGCCGATGGACGCGAAGCGCGCATGGATGTTCAAGGTGCCGCAGAACGACCAGCTGATGGCGGATGCGATCGCGGGCTACATGGCGAAGCACGGCGTGAAGACGGTCGGCTTCATCGGCTTCGCCGATGCGTACGGCGACAGCTGGTACAACACGTTCAATGCGGCTGCCGCGAAGAACGGGCTGAAGGTCGTGTCGAACGAGCGTTACAACCGCACCGACGCGTCGGTGATGGGGCAGGTGCTGAAGCTGATGGGCTCGAATCCCGATGCGGTGCTGATCGCCGGGTCCGGCACGCCGGCCGCGCTGCCCGCCAAGACGCTGAAGGAGCGTGGCTACAAGGGCAAGGTGTATCAGACGCACGGCGTCGCGAACAACGACTTCCTGCGCGTGTGCGGCAAGGATTGCGAGGGCGAGATCCTCCCGGCCGGCCCGGTGCTCGTGACCGACCAGCTGCCCGATTCGAACCCGGTGAAGAAGCCGGCGCTCGGCTACAAGGCCGCGTACGAGAAGGCGTACGGCGCGGGGTCGCTGTCGACATTCGGCGGCCACGCATGGGATGCGGGGCTGTTGCTGCAGCGTGTGATCCCGGAAGCGCTGAAGAAGGGCCAGCCGGGCACCGAGGCGTTCCGCGAGGCGCTGCGCGCATCGCTCGAGAGCGTGAAGGACCTGCCCGTGTCGCACGGCGTGATCAACACGACGCCGACCGATCACAACGGCTTCGACACGCGTGCGCGCGTGATGGTGCAGATCGTCGACGGCAAGTGGAAGCTGCAGGCCGAGTAAGCACCACGTGAAACCGGCGGGCGCGGCGCGAACGGCGCCGTGCGCGCCGTCGGCAGCGGAGCGGGCCTGACTGGCCGCTCCCGTGCCGCATGGAATCACCGGGACCCGCCGCGTGGCGCCCGACGCGCCGATTTTGCCGTTCGTGCGCCGCGGCCATTCCCGTCTTTCGTTTCTCCGCAGCATTTTCGATACCCGAAACGTATGGATCTCTCGATTGCGGCGATCCTCGCGCAAGACGGCATCACGACCGGCGCCATTTATGCATTGCTGTCATTGGCGCTCGTGC
This sequence comes from Burkholderia sp. LA-2-3-30-S1-D2, assembly GCF_001523915.2. Lineage (NCBI taxonomy): Bacteria > Pseudomonadati > Pseudomonadota > Betaproteobacteria > Burkholderiales > Burkholderiaceae > Burkholderia > Burkholderia sp. LA-2-3-30-S1-D2. Next base: position 90,868 of record NZ_CP013384.1, read on the forward strand.
TGGTGTTTTCCGTCACGCGGGTGATCTTCATTCCCCAGGGCGAATTCGTCGCCTACGGTGCGCTCACGCTTGCAGCGCTGCAGGCGCAGAAATTTCCCGCCACCTGCTGGCTGCTGTTCGTGATGGGCATCGCGTGCTTCCTGCTGGAAGTCGGCGGCCTGATCCGCCATCGCGAACGCCGTCATCAGCTCGGCCGCACGCTCGCGACGCTCGGCAGCCGCTACGTGCTGCTGCCGCTCGCGGTGTTCGCGATTACGCGCGGCTTTGCCGCGCAGCCGATGCCGATGCTTGCACAAATCGCGCTGACGCTCGCGATCGTCGTGCCGATGGGGCCGTTCGTCTACCGGCTCGTCTATCAGCCGATCGCCGAAGGCACGACACTGCTGTTGCTGATCGTGTCCGTCGCCGTCCATTTCGCGATGGTCGGCCTCGGGCTTGTGATGTTCGGGGCGGAAGGCTCGCGCACCAATGGCTTCGCGGATGCGTCGCTGTCGGTCGGCAGCATGACGGTGTCGGTACAGAGCATCCTCGTGGTCGCGACCGCGCTGGTGCTGATCGGCGCGCTCTACGTGTACTTCGGCCGCACGATCGCCGGCAAGGCGCTGCGTGCGACGTCCGTGAACCGGCTCGGCGCGCGGCTCGTCGGCATCGGCACGACCGAAGCAGGGCGGCTCGCGTTCACGCTGGCGGCCGGGCTCGGTGTGCTGTCCGGCATCCTCGTCGGTCCGCTGACGACGATCTATTACGACTCCGGCTTCCTGATCGGCCTGAAGGGTTTCGTCGGCGCGATCATCGGCGGGCTGGTCAGCTATCCGCTCGCGGCCGCCGGCTCGCTGCTGGTCGGCGTGCTCGAATCGTATTCGTCGTTCTGGGCGAGCGCGTACAAGGAAGTGATCGTGTTCACGCTGATCATCCCGGTGCTGCTGTGGCGCAGTTTCTCGACGCCGCACACGGAAGAGGAAGAGGAGTGACGCGATGAAGACGATGGTACGCAACAAGACTTTCTGGGTGTTTCTCGTGGTGCTGTTCGCGCTGCCGGTGCTGCCCGGCGCGCTGCAGGTGCCCGAATACTGGATCACGCTGCTGAACTACATCGGCCTCTACGCGATCGTCGCGATCGGCCTCGTGCTGCTGACGGGCGTTGGCGGCATGACGAGCTTCGGTCAGGCCGCATTCGTCGGCATCGGCGCGTATGCGACCGCATTCCTGACGACGCGCTACGGCGTGTCGCCGTGGCTCGCGCTGATCGTCGGCGTCGTGCTGACGGCGCTCGTCGCGCTCGTGCTCGGTGCGGTCACGATGCGCCTGTCCGGGCACTTCCTGCCGCTCGGCACGATCGCGTGGGGTCTCGCGCTGTTCTATCTTTTCGGAAACCTCGAACTGCTCGGCAAGTACGACGGGATCAACGGGATTCCGGCACTGAACCTGTTCGGCATCGAGCTCGGAAGCGGCCGAAGCCTGTACTTCCTGATCTGGGCCGTCGTGCTGGCCGCGATCGTGTCGGTGCAGAACCTGCTCAACAGCCGGCCAGGCCGTGCGATCCGCGCATTGCGTGGCGGCGGCGTGATGGCAGAGGCGATGGGCGTGAACACCGCGTGGATGCGCGTCGTGATCTTCATCTACGCGGCCGTGCTCGCTGCGGTTTCGGGCTTCCTGTACGCGCACTTGCAGCGCGCGGTGAACCCGACCCCGTTCGGCCTGAACCACGGGATCGAATTCCTGTTCATGGCCGTGGTCGGCGGCGTGTCGCACGTGTGGGGCGCGGTGCTCGGTGCCGCGATCCTCACCGTGCTTCAGGACTACCTGCAGACGCTGTTGCCGAAGCTGCTCGGCTCGGAGGGCAACTTCGAGATCATCGTGTTCGGCGTGCTGATGGTGCTGCTGCTGCAGTACGCACGCCAAGGCGTGTGGCCGTTCGTCGCGAAGCTGTTTCCGCGCGGGCCGCGCGCGCACGTGCCCGACCATGCCGATCCGCTGCCGCAGCGCGCGAAGCCGGTGGCGGGCGAGCCGCTGCTCGTCGTCGACAACGCGCGCAAGCAGTTCGGTGGCCTGGTGGCCGTCAACGACGTCAGCTTCGAGGTGAAGGCGGGACAGATCATCGGCCTGATCGGCCCGAACGGCGCCGGCAAGTCGACCACGTTCAACCTCGTAACCGGCGTGCTGCAGCCGACCGGCGGCACGATCACGTTCCGCGGCGAGCGGATCGACGGGCTCACGTCGCGCCAGATTGTCCGGCGGGGGATCGGTCGTACGTTCCAGCACGTGAAGCTGCTGCCGACGATGACGGTGCTCGAGAATGTCGCGATCGGCGCGCACCTGCGCGGCCATACGGGCGTGTGGCGCAGCATCGCGCGGTTCAATGCGCACGAGGAAGCGCAGCTACTGGCCGAGGCGGCACGACAGATCCGCCGCGTTGGGCTGGAGAGGCACATGTACGACGAAGCCGGCAGCCTCGCGCTCGGCCAGCAGCGGATTCTCGAAATCGCGCGCGCGCTTTGTTGCGATCCGACGCTGCTGCTGCTCGACGAGCCGGCCGCCGGGCTGCGCTACCAGGAGAAGCAGCAACTCGCCCACCTGCTGCGGCGCCTGAAGGCGGAAGGAATGAGCGTGTTGCTCGTGGAACATGACATGGATTTCGTGATGAACCTCACCGACCGGCTGGTGGTGATGGAATTCGGCACGCGGATCGCGGAAGGACTGCCGCAGGACGTGCAGCAGGATCCGGCGGTGCTCGAAGCGTATCTGGGCGGGGTGGAATGATGGCGGAGACGACGATGCCGATTCTCGACGTGCGCGGCCTGGCGGTGCGATACGGGAAGGTAGAGGCGTTACACGGAGCGGCGATCAAGGTCGGCGCAGGACAGATCGTCAGCGTGATCGGCCCGAACGGGGCAGGCAAGTCGACGCTGCTGAACGCAATCATGGGCGCGTTGCCGGTGACCGGACATGCGACAGGGGCAGTTGTGTACCGTGGCAAGGACGTGGGCGCGCTGCCGGTCGAACAGCGTGTCGCGCGGGGAATGTGCCTTGTGCCGGAAAAGCGCGAGCTGTTCAGCACGATGACGGTCGAGGATAACCTCGTGCTGGGCGCGTATCGCCGCAAGCTCGCAGGCGAGTCGAACTTCCTCGACCAGCTCGATCATGTGTTTGCGCTGTTTCCGCGGCTCAAGGAGCGGCGCAAGCAGGCAGCCGGCACGCTATCGGGTGGTGAGCGACAGATGCTCGCGGTGGGCCGTGCGCTGATGGGCAAGCCCGATCTGCTGATGCTCGACGAGCCGAGCCTCGGGCTGGCGCCGCTGATCGTGAAGGAGATTTTTCATATCATCAGCGCGTTACGCGGCACAGGCGTCGCGACGCTTCTGATCGAGCAGAACGCTCGGGCTGCGCTGCAGATTTCTGACTACGGCTATGTACTGGAGACTGGGGAGTTTGCGCTGGAAGGGCCGGCGGCGGAGTTGGCGCAGAATCCGCGCGTGATCGAAACATACCTGGGGCTGGTGAAAAAAACGGCTTGATGGGTGGGGCGGTCGGCGGGAAACGCGCGGCGTGTTTCACGTGAAACACGCCGCTTTTGTTTTCTGGGAGTGGGGAGATGCGTCGGCGAATCGGGCGTGGGGATAAGTGCCGGAGCAACAAGCAGAAACCCTGTGACGAGAGCGGGGGGCCTCATCGCGCCGGGTTGCACAGGGCAGTGAGCGCTGCACGCGTGACAGCGTTCCATCGACATGAGCCAAGCGGCACAGGGGATAAGCTCGGGCAGGTCGATCCGAAATGCTGTGATGGCACAGCGATGGCGGAGGTCGCAAACCACTGCCGGGTGCGCGATTTTGCACAGTATGACGATGTGCGCTGAGGCTGCAGCAGCGCCGCCGAAGCAGGCCGCACGGCACAGCTCAGCCGATCGGGCAAAAAAAGTGGGCAAATGAACCGGCCCTACCATTCGGACGGTCTTCGGGTGAAAAGCGAACCCGCTATAATTCGGCCCATACATTTCTCAGATAGGTTCGTGCGCAGTTCTGCGCCCGGAATCCACCATGCTTTTTCCCACAGAATTTGACGTCATCGTCGTCGGTGGCGGGCACGCCGGCACGGAAGCCGCATTGGCATCGGCCCGTATGGGTGCGAAAACACTGCTGCTGACCCATAACATCGAAACGCTTGGCCAGATGAGCTGCAATCCGTCGATCGGCGGCATTGGCAAGGGCCATCTGGTCAAGGAAGTCGATGCGCTCGGCGGCGCGATGGCCGCCGCGACGGACGAGAGCGGTATTCAGTTCCGGATCCTCAATTCGTCGAAGGGCCCGGCCGTGCGCGCGACGCGTGCGCAGGCCGACCGCATCCTGTACAAGGCAGCGATCCGCCATCGGCTCGAGAACCAGCCGAACCTGTGGCTGTTCCAGCAGGCTGTCGACGACCTGATGGTCGAAGGCGATCACGTGGTCGGCGCCGTCACGCAGATCGGCATCCGCTTCCGCGCACGTGCGGTCGTGCTGACGGCTGGTACGTTCCTCGACGGCAAGATTCACGTCGGCCTGAACAACTACACGGGCGGTCGCGCGGGCGATCCGGCGGCCGTGTCGCTGTCGGCGCGCCTGAAGGAGTTGAAGCTGCCGCAGGGACGCCTCAAGACCGGTACACCGCCGCGTATCGATGGCCGCTCGATCGACTTTTCGAAGCTGGACGAGCAGCCGGGCGACCTCGATCCGATCCCCGTATTCTCGTTCCTGGGCCGTGCGGAGCAGCATCCGCAGCAGCTGCCTTGCTGGGTTACGCACACGAACGAGCGTACGCACGACATCATTCGCGGCGGCCTCGACCGTTCGCCTATGTATACAGGCGTGATCGAAGGTGTCGGCCCGCGTTACTGCCCGTCAATCGAGGACAAGATCCACCGATTCGCATCGAAGGAATCGCACCAGATCTTCCTCGAGCCGGAAGGGCTGACGACCAACGAGTTCTATCCGAACGGGATTTCGACGAGCCTGCCGTTCGACGTGCAGCTCGAGCTCGTGCACTCGATGCGCGGCCTCGAGAACGCGCACATCCTGCGCCCCGGCTACGCGATCGAATACGACTACTTCGACCCGCGCGCGCTGAAGGCATCGCTCGAGACGAAGGCGATCAACGGGCTGTTCTTTGCGGGCCAGATCAACGGCACGACCGGCTACGAAGAAGCGGCCGCACAAGGGTTGCTGGCCGGTCTGAATGCGGGCCGCTACGTGCAAGAAAAGGACGCTTGGTGCCCGCGTCGCGACCAGGCCTATCTTGGCGTGCTGGTCGACGACCTCGTCACACGTGGCGTGGCCGAGCCGTACCGGATGTTTACGAGCCGTGCCGAGTACCGTCTGAGCCTGCGTGAAGACAATGCGGACATGCGCCTGACCGAGATCGGCCGCGAATTGGGCCTCGTCGACGACGTGCGCTGGGACGCATTCAGCCGGAAGCGCGACGCTGTTTCACGTGAAACCGAACGACTGAAATCGACGTGGGTCACGCCGAAGACGCTGCCGCCAGAAGAGGCGACCGCGTTGCTCGGCAAGGCGATCGATCACGAGTACAGCCTCGCCGAACTGCTGCGCCGCCCCGGTATCAGCTACGACGGTGTGTGCGGCCTGAAGGGCGGTGAATGTGCGCCTGCAGAGCCGCTGGCCGACGATCCGGTGCTGCTTGAGCAGATCAAGGAACAGGTCGAGATCGGCATCAAATATCAGGGCTATATCGAGCGGCAGGCCAGTGAGATCGAGCGCAACGATGCGAACGAGAACACACGCCTGCCGGACGGTATCGACTACCGCGAGGTGCGCGGCCTGTCGTTCGAGGTGAGCCAGAAGCTGAACGAGTTCCGCCCGGAAACGATCGGCCAGGCATCGAGAATCTCGGGCGTCACGCCGGCAGCGATCTCGCTGCTGATGGTGCACCTGAAACGCCGAGGCCTTGGCCGTCGTAACGGCACCGCCGCAGAGGTGACGGAACAGGGGGGCGGCACCGTCCCGACGCAACAATGACGGCGCGTCGCGCGCCGGCGGTTAATCGGGACGTACTTGAACAGATGCTCGTCGACGGCACGGCCGAGCTCGGCATCGCATTGACGGATGCACAACGGAACCAGCTGCTCGACTATGTCGCGCTGCTCGGCAAGTGGAACGCGGTCTACAACCTGACCGCGATTCGCGACCCGAAGCAGATGCTGATCCAGCACATTCTCGATTCGCTTTCCATCGTTCCGCATCTGCGCGACCATGCATCGGCGCGCGTGCTCGACGTGGGTTCGGGCGGCGGGTTGCCCGGTATCGTGCTGGCGATCGTCCAGCCGGACTGGCAGGTCACGCTGAACGATATCGTGCAGAAGAAGTCTGCATTCCAGACGCAGATGCGCGCCGAGCTGAAGCTCGCGAACCTGTCTGTCGTCACCGGGCGTGTCGAATCGCTGCAGCCGGGTATCGAAGTGCCGGAAAAATTCGACATGATCGTATCCCGCGCTTTCGCGGATCTATCCGACTTCGTTAAACTTGCTCGACATCTCGTCGCGCCCGGTGGATCGATCTGGGCAATGAAGGGTGTCCATCCGGACGACGAAATTGCACGGTTGCCGGAGGGCAGTCATGTAAAGCAGACGATGCGGCTGGCGGTACCGATGCTCGATGCCGAACGGCATCTGATCGAGGTCACCGTCGACGAGGCGAATTGAAGGCGCGCGGTAGCGCGCCGTTTGTTTGAAGGTAAAGGGAACACACCAACGATGGCAAAGATCTTCTGCGTTGCGAACCAGAAGGGGGGCGTCGGCAAGACGACGACATCGGTCAATCTCGCCGCAAGCCTTGCAGCGCAGGAGCAACGAGTCCTGCTGATCGATCTCGACCCGCAGGGCAACGCGACGATGGGTAGTGGGATCGACAAGGCCGCCTGCGAGTCGACCGTGTACGAAGTGCTGGTCGACGGCGTATCGGTGACGGAAGCGCGCGTGCGTCCGGAAGGCGTCACGTACGACGTGCTGCCGGCCAACCGTGAACTGTCCGGTGCCGAGATCGAGCTGATCAGCATCGATAACCGCGAGCGACGGTTGAAGGGCGCGCTCGAACGCGTGGCCGACGACTACGACTTCGTGTTGATCGATTGCCCGCCGACGCTGTCGCTGCTGACGCTGAACGGGCTGTGCGCGGCGCATGGCGTCGTGATCCCGATGCAGTGCGAATACTTCGCGCTGGAGGGGCTGTCGGATCTCGTCAATACGATCAAGCAGGTTCACGCGAACATGAACCGCGACCTGAAGATCATCGGCTTGCTGCGCGTGATGTTCGATCCGCGCATCACGCTGCAGCAGCAAGTCTCCGATCAATTGAAAGCGCACTTCGGCGACAAGGTGTTCGACGCGGTGATTCCGCGCAACGTGCGCTTGGCGGAAGCGCCAAGTTACGGGTTGCCGGGCGTCGTATTCGACCGCAACTCGCGCGGTGCGCAGGCGTATATCCAGTTTGGTGCCGAGATGATCGATCGCGTGCGCGCGTTCGAGGTGTCGTGATCCGGACATGAGCGAAGCGAGGAAGAAAGACATGAACGCGGTACCAAAGAAGAAGGGCTTGGGACGTGGCCTCGAAGCGCTGCTCGGCGGCAGTGCGGACATCACCGAAGCGGTGAAGATCGAAGGGGCGCCGAACACGCTCGCGCTCGGCAAGCTGCAGGCGGGCAAGTACCAACCGCGGACGCGGATGGACGAAGGCAGCTTGCAGGAGCTGGCGGCCAGCATTCGCGCGCAAGGCGTGATGCAGCCGATCCTGGTACGACCTATTTCATCTGACAAATACGAAATCATCGCGGGCGAGCGGCGTTTCCGCGCGGCACGCCTGGCCGGCCTCGACGAAGTACCGGTGCTCGTGAAGGACGTGTCCGATCAGGCCGCCGCCGCGATGGCGCTGATCGAGAACATCCAGCGCGAGGATCTGAATCCGCTGGAAGAGGCGCACGGTATCCAGCGCTTGCTCGACGAGTTCGGTTTCACGCACGAACAGGCGGCCGAATCGGTCGGCCGCTCGCGCAGCGCGGTATCGAACCTGCTGCGTCTGCTGAACCTCGCAGCGCCGGTGCAGACGATGCTGCTGGCCGGCGACCTCGACATGGGCCACGCGCGTGCGCTGCTTGCGGTCGATGCCGCGACGCAGATCACACTCGCGCACCAGGTCGTCAACAAGCGCATGTCGGTGCGCGAGACCGAGAAGCTGGTCGCGCATACGACGAAGGAAGCGCCGGCGGTGAAGGCGCGCGCGAAGGATGACGGCGGCCGCGACACGCGTCGTCTCGAGGATGAGTTGTCCGATCTGCTTGCGTCGACGGTGAAGATCAAGCTCGGCCGCCGCGGGCGAGGGCAGGTGATGATCGATTTCGGCAACCTCGACGCGCTCGAGGGCATTCTTGCGCGCCTGCGCGGCAACGTCGCGGCCGAAGAATAACGAGGCACGATCGATGGAAAACACGGGCGCACCGGCGCCGTGCCGGTGGCTTGGCTGGCTTTTGCAGGAACCCGTACTAACGGTGCTGGCGCTTGCGCTGGTTGTTTTGCAATGGTTGCGTCCGCAACCAATTGCCGCGCTGGTCGGTCTCGTCGACTGGCAGACCGTCGCGACGCTCGCGGGTCTGCTGATGCTGACCAAGGCGCTCGAGCTGTCCGGGTGCCTGATGTGGCTCGCGCATCGCATCGTGCATCACGTGCATTCCGAGCGCGGGCTTGCGATGCTGCTCGTCGTGTTCGCGGCGGCGCTCGCGATGTGGCTCACCAACGATGTCGCGCTGTTCGTCGTCGTGCCGCTGATGGTATCGCTGCGCACGTTGACGCCGCTGCCGTTCCGGCGGCTCGTGATCGTCGTCGCGCTGGCCGTCAACGCGGGGTCCGTCGCGACCCCGCTCGGCAATCCCCAGAACCTTTTCCTGTGGCAATTGAGCGGCGTGTCGTTTGGCCGCTTCGTCGTCACGCTCGGGCCGCTCGCACTGGCGTTGATGGCGCTGCTGCTCGTGCTGACGGCGTGCGCGTTTCGCGCGAAGCCGCTCGATCTGTCGGGAGACGTCCAGGCCGTTCCAGTGCAGCGCATGCATGCGTTGCTCGCGGCGGTGCTGTTCGGTGCGTTCGTGCTGCTCGCCGATGCGCACAATCCCGTGCCGGGTCTGATCGCCGTCGTGATCGCACTGCTGGTGGCGAGACGTGACGCGGTCCTGAAGATCGACTGGCTGCTGCTGCTGATCTTCGTACTGATGTTCGTCGTGCTGCGCAGCGCGGCTGCGCTGCCGGTCGTCCACGATGCGATCGCGCGAACCCATCTCGATTCGCCGCTGCGTGTGTTCGCAGCGGGCGCGGTGGTGTCACAGGGAATCAGCAACGTGCCGGCGGCGATCCTGCTGTCGGAATTCACGCGCGACTGGCGGGCGCTCGCGTTCGGCGTATCGGTCGGCGGCTTCGGTTTCGCGATCGGTTCGCTCGCGAACCTGATCGCGGTGCGTCTTGCGAAGGAGCCTCGTATGTGGCTGCCGTTTCACCTCGTGTCGATTCCGTTCGCGATCCTGAGCGCGGCGCTGGGTGCGTGGTTGCTCGTTCACGGCTGAGCGCTGCGGATCAGTGCGGCTTATGCATGCCGCAAGCGTGGCGGGGAGGGCGCACAGCGTTCCCGGTCGTTGCGAAGGCGGTCCTGTTGATAAGTGTTGTGCCGCCACAGTCGAACGACTGTGGCGGCACAACAACTGATTGCAGGCATAGGCGTGTTCACGTTCAAGCGCATTTCGCGCATCGCGCTCGACGTGGCGGTCACAGTGTTTCCTCTGTTACCCGTCGCCGCGTCGGGTCATTTCCCGTGATCGCGTCACAGCAGGATTTCTGCTGCGATCACGTCGCGCCGGTGTCGCCCCCACCAGACTTCGTTGTCACCTCATTTCATCGCGACCGCGCTTTTTCGGGCAAGAAATGCCGGCGCAAAAAGCCGACCTTACAACTGTCATCGTACGTCATCGACGCGCACGCTTTTTCACATCATGAGGCGTCGTTTTACGCAGGTTTTTGTCGCGTCTAAAGCCTTGAATCACCTGCAACTATCGCTTACAATCGCCCGGATTTGTTAGCTAGGCACCCCTGAAAGCTTTCAGAAAGCTTGGGGCCGGGTTCAAGGATTTTGCGGAAGATTGCGATGGCGGGTCAGGCGCCGAACGACAGGCACGATGATCACCGAGCGCAACGCACCGCTTCAGCGGCCGGCGAGCGGCGCGAGCCCGATGGCGACGACTGGGATGCCGAGCTGCAAGATAACAACATCGTTCCGCTCACGCGGACGGAAGCCGAGAGGCTGTTCGGTCCGAACGTGAGCAAGCCGCCGCGCGTAACCCCCTACAAGGTGGTGATCGCGCAGGTGGTCTTGTCCCTGGTTGCAACGCTGGCGTGGTGGCTGTTTTCGAAGTCGCCGGGCGCCGCTGCGCAATCCGCGTTTCTGGGCGGGGCGATCGGCTGGGTGCCAAGCGCGTTGTTCGTGGCACGACTGAAGGCAGGTGGTTCGGCCACCGTGATGAGCTGGGTGATGGGCGAAGCCCTGAAGCTCGGCGTGACGATCGGGATGTTTGCCGCAGTGGCGTACGGCTATGCCGGCGTGCATTGGCCGGCGCTCCTCGTCACCTACCTCGTCGTGCTGAAGACGTACTGGATCGCGCTGGCCTGGCGGTAAGCAACAAGCAGCGTGCGGTTTCGACAATGAACCGCACCGGCCCGTTCCCGCAATAGCGTATTGCGGAACGGGGCAAAACGATTTTCGACAATTTGGGTGGCATTAACGATATGGCAGCTAGCGAAGGCACGCGCGGTCCGGATCCGTCCGAGTACATTGCGCACCACTTGCAGAATTTCTCCACCTCGCATCAGACGTCGATTTTCGACATCCACGTCTGGAACCTCGACACGCTGTTCTGGTCGATCGTGTGCGGTATCGTGACGATCGTCCTGCTGCGTCTGGCCGCCCGCAAGGCGACCTCGGGCGTGCCGGGCCGTTTCCAGTGTGCGATCGAGATGCTCGTCGAAATGGTCGAGGATCAATCGAAGGCCATCGTCCACGGCAACCGCACCTTCATCGCTCCGCTCGCCCTCACGGTGTTCGTGTGGGTCGCGCTGATGAACTCCCTCGACTTCCTCCCCGTCGACCTGCCGGGCCGCGTCATCGGCCTGCTCGGTCTGTCGGACGTGATTTCTCACCATCGCATCGTCCCGACGGCCGACCTGAACGGCACGCTCGGCATCGCGCTCGGCGTGTTCGTCCTGATGATCTACTACAGCATCAAGATCAAGGGCGTGGGCGGCTTTGTGCATGAGTTGCTGTCGGCCCCGTTCGGCGCGCACCCGCTGCTGTGGATCCCGAACCTCGCGTTGAACATCGTCGAATATCTCGCAAAGACCGTTTCCCTCGGCATGCGGCTGTTCGGCAACATGTACGCGGGTGAGCTGTTGTTCCTGTTGATCGCCCTGCTCGGCAGCATGTGGAGCTTCGGTGGCGACGCAACGTTCCTCGGCTTCGTCGGTCACGTGATCGCGGGTAGCGTCTGGGCAATCTTCCACATCCTGATTGTTCTGTTGCAGGCATTCATTTTCATGATGCTGACGCTGGTGTATCTCGGCCAGGCGCACGACAAGCACTAAGCGCGGCGTGCAAAAAAGAGTTTCCGTTTTAGTTTTTTAAATCTCAGTTCCAAGTCTTTTCACAAAGGAGTGATCATGCAAGCTTACATCGCCAACATCCAGGGTCTGACCGCCATCGGTATCGGCATCATCATCGGCCTGGGTGCAATCGGCGCCTGTATCGGTATCGCGCTGATGGGTGGCAAGTACATCGAAGCCTGCGCACGTCAGCCGGAACTCATCAACCCGCTGCAAACGAAGATGTTCCTGCTGGCCGGCCTGATCGACGCTGCATTCCTGATCGGCGTTGGTGTCGCAATGCTGTTCGCGTTCGCGAACCCGCTCCTGTCGAAGCTCGCAGGCTAAGGTTCCTCGGAAATATGCGCCCGGCGTGAGCCGGCGCAGGGCGGAACGGAGACTTGGGGCGCTGATCGAATGCAACTCGATGAGCGCCTTACCGTTTCATTTTTCCGGAATAGCAGATAAGGAAACACCGTGAATCTCAACGCAACTCTGTTTGCGCAAATGGTCGTGTTCCTGGTCCTCGCGTGGTTCACGATGAAATTCGTGTGGCCGCCGTTGATCAACGCCCTCGACGAACGTTCGAAGAAGATCGCCGACGGCCTCGCCGCCGCGGAGAAGGGCAAGGCGGAACTCGACGCAGCGCACAAGCGCGTGGACCAGGAACTCGCGCAGGCCCGCAACGACGGCCAGCAGCGCATCGCCGACGCTGAAAAGCGTGCACAGGCGGTCGCCGAGGAAATCAAGGCCAACGCCCAGGCTGAGGCCGCCCGCATCGTCGCCCAGGCGAAAGCGGAAGCAGAACAGCAAATCGTGAAGGCGCGCGAAGCGCTGCGTGGCGAAGTCGCCGCGCTGGCCGTGAAGGGCGCCGAGCAGATCCTGAAGCGCGAAGTCGATCAAACGGCCCACGCCCAACTGCTGAATCAACTGAAAGCCGAGCTCTGATCATGGCCGAACTTGCAACCATCGCCCGCCCTTACGCAGAAGCGCTGTTCCGCGTGGCCGAGGGAGGTGACATCGCCGCCTGGTCCACGCTCGTGCAAGAGCTGGCCCAGGTTGCGCGTCTGCCGGAAGTGCTGTCGGTCGCGTCGAGCCCGAAGGTGACGCGCACGCAAGTGGCCGAGCTGCTGCTTGCTGCGGTGAAGTCGCCGGTCGCGGCTGGCGCCGAAGCGAAGAACTTCGTGCAGATGCTGGTCGACAATCATCGCATCGCGCTGCTGCCGGAAATCGCCGAGCAGTTCGAGGCGCTCAAGAACGAACGCGAAGGTGCAGCCGACGCCGAGATCGTGAGCGCGTTCCCGCTGAACGGCGCGGATCTCGAAAGCCTCGTCTCTGGCCTCGAACGCAAGTTCAAGCGCAAGCTGAAGCCGACGGTCGAAGTCGATTCGTCGCTGATCGGCGGCGTGCGCGTGACGGTCGGCGACGAAGTGCTCGACACCTCGGTTCGCGCGCGCCTCGCATCGATGCAGGCTGCCTTGACCGCCTGAGCGCCACGCCGGCACGCAACAGAATTGACTATCAGGAGCGAATAATGCAACTCAATCCCTCTGAGATCAGCGAGCTGATCAAGAGCCGGATCCAGGGCCTTGAAGCGAGCGCAGACGTTCGCAACCAGGGCACCGTGATCTCCGTGACCGACGGTATCGTGCGCATCCACGGCCTGTCGGACGTGATGCAGGGCGAAATGCTCGAGTTTCCGGGCAACACGTTCGGCCTCGCGCTGAACCTCGAGCGCGACTCGGTCGGCGCGGTGATTCTCGGCGAATACGAACACATCTCGGAAGGCGACGTCGTCAAGACGACGGGCCGCATTCTGGAAGTCCCGGTTGGTCCGGAACTCGTCGGCCGCGTGGTCGACGCGCTCGGCAACCCGATCGATGGCAAGGGCCCGGTCAACGCGAAGCTGACCGACGCGATCGAAAAGATCGCCCCGGGCGTGATCTGGCGTAAGTCGGTGTCGCAGCCGGTGCAGACGGGCATCAAGTCGATCGACGCGATGGTGCCGATCGGCCGTGGCCAGCGTGAGCTGATCATCGGCGACCGTCAGTGCGGCAAGACCGCGGTGGCGCTCGACGCGATCATCAACCAGAAGGGCAAGGACCTGATCTGTATCTACGTCGCGATCGGCCAGAAGGCTTCGTCGATCATGAACGTGGTTCGCAAGCTCGAAGAAACGGGCGCGATGGAATACACGATCGTCGTCGCCGCTACGGCGTCGGATTCGGCAGCGATGCAGTACCTCGCACCGTACGCCGGCTGCACGATGGGCGAATACTTCCGCGACCGCGGCCAGGACGCGCTGATCATTTACGACGACTTGACCAAGCAAGCTTGGGCATACCGTCAGATCTCGCTGCTGCTGCGCCGCCCGCCGGGCCGTGAAGCATATCCGGGTGACGTGTTCTATCTGCACTCGCGTCTGCTCGAGCGTGCTGCTCGCGTGTCGGAAGAGTACGTCGAGAAGTTCACGAACGGCGAAGTGAAGGGCAAGAGCGGCTCGCTGACGGCACTGCCGGTCATCGAAACGCAGGCTGGCGACGTGACCGCGTTCGTTCCGACGAACGTGATCTCGATTACCGACGGCCAGATCTTCCTGGAAACCGACCTGTTCAACGCAGGCATCCGCCCGGCAATCAACGCCGGCGTGTCGGTGTCGCGCGTCGGTGGCGCCGCTCAGACGAAGGTCGTGAAGAAGCTGTCGGGCGGTATCCGTACCGACCTCGCGCAGTACCGTGAACTGGCCGCATTCGCGCAGTTCGCATCGGACCTCGACGAAGCGACCCGCAAGCAGCTCGAGCGCGGCCGCCGCGTGACGGAACTGCTGAAGCAGCCGCAGTACCAGCCGCTGCAGGTTTGGGAACTGGCCGTGTCGCTGTACGCCGCGAACAACGGCTACCTCGACGACCTCGACGTGAAGCAAGTGCTGCCGTTCGAGAAGGGCCTGCGCGACAACCTGAAGACCAGCCACGCTGACCTCATCAAGCGCATCGAAGACACCAAGGATCTCTCGAAGGACGACGAAGGCGCGCTGCGCGCGGCGATCGAATCCTTCAAGAAGTCGGGTGCCTATTGATCCGCGAGTGACACACTGAGGCCGCGCGGGTGCTGATGCGCCCGCGCAGCTTCGGTCAAGGAGCAAGCTATGGCTGGAATGAAGGAAATTCGCGGCAAGATCAAGAGCGTGCAGAACACGCGCAAGATCACGAAGGCGATGGAGATGGTGGCCGCATCGAAGATGCGCCGCGCGCAGGAACGCATGCGCGCCGCTCGTCCTTACGCGGACAAGGTCCGTGCCATCGCCGCGCACATGAGCCGCGCGAACCCGGAGTACCGCCACCCGTTCATGGTGGCAAACGACGGCGCGAACACGGCCGGCATCATCCTCGTCACGACGGACAAGGGTCTGTGCGGCGGGCTGAACACCAACGTGCTGCGTGCGACGGTGCAGAAGTTCAAGGAGCTGGAAGAGAAGGGCCAGAAGGTCGAAGCCACGGCGATCGGCAGCAAGGGCCTCGGTTTCCTGAACCGCTTCGGCGCGAAGGTGATGTCGCAGGTCGTGCACCTCGGCGACACCCCGCATCTGGACAAGCTGATCGGCGCAGTGAAGACGCAGCTCGACCTGTATTCGGAAGGCAAGCTGTCGGCGGTTTATATCGCTTACACGCGCTTCGTCAACACGATGAAGCAGGAAGCCGTGATCGAGCAGCTGCTGCCGCTGTCGTCGGAACACTTCGAAGCCGATGACGGTACGCCGGCTACGTCGTGGGACTACATCTACGAGCCGGACGCGCAGGCAGTCGTCGACGAACTGCTCGTGCGTTACGTCGAGGCGCTGGTGTACCAGGCCGTCGCTGAAAACATGGCGTCCGAGCAGTCGGCGCGGATGGTCGCGATGAAGGCCGCGTCCGACAACGCGAAGACGGTGATCAGCGAACTGCAGCTCGTATACAACAAGAGCCGCCAGGCCGCGATTACGAAAGAACTGTCGGAGATCGTCGGCGGCGCAGCTGCTGTTTAAGCGCGCGCCACGGACGACAACTGCGCCTTTGCGCGAGTAAAGAATCAGGTATTTAAAGGAAAAGCGATGAGTACTGCTGCTTTGGTAGAAGGCAAGATCGTACAGTGCATCGGCGCCGTTATCGACGTGGAATTCCCGCGCGACAGCATGCCGAAGATCTACGACGCGCTCATTCTCGATGGCTCGGAACTGACGCTCGAAGTCCAGCAGCAGCTGGGCGACGGCGTTGTCCGTACCATCTGTCTGGGTGCATCCGACGGCCTGCGCCGCGGTCTGACCGTGAAGAACACGGCAAATCCGATCTCGGTGCCGGTCGGCAAGCCGACCCTCGGTCGTATCATGGACGTGCTCGGCCGTCCGATCGACGAAGCCGGCCCGATCGTGAGCGAACACACGCGTTCGATCCACCAGAAGGCTCCGGCGTTCGACGAACTGTCGCCGTCGACCGAACTGCTCGAAACGGGTATCAAGGTTATCGACCTGATCTGCCCGTTCGCAAAGGGCGGCAAGGTTGGCCTGTTCGGCGGTGCTGGCGTGGGCAAGACCGTCAACATGATGGAGCTCATCAACAACATCGCGAAGGAACACGGCGGTTACTCCGTGTTCGCGGGCGTGGGCGAGCGTACCCGTGAAGGGAACGACTTCTACCACGAAATGAAGGACTCGAACGTTCTCGACAAGGTCGCGCTGGTGTACGGCCAGATGAACGAGCCGCCGGGCAACCGTCTGCGCGTTGCGCTGACCGGCCTGACGATGGCCGAGCACTTCCGTGACGAAGGCCTCGACGTGCTGTTCTTCGTCGACAACATCTACCGTTTCACGCTGGCCGGTACCGAAGTGTCGGCACTGCTCGGCCGTATGCCGTCGGCAGTGGGCTATCAGCCGACGCTGGCTGAAGAAATGGGCAAGCTGCAGGAACGCATCACGTCGACCAAGAAGGGCTCGATTACGTCGGTTCAGGCCGTGTACGTCCCTGCGGACGACTTGACCGACCCGTCGCCGGCAACCACCTTCGGCCACCTGGACGCAACCGTCGTTCTGTCGCGTGACATCGCTTCGCTGGGTATCTACCCGGCGGTCGACCCGCTCGACTCGACGTCGCGCCAGATCGACCCGAACGTGATCGGTGAAGAGCACTACTCGATCACCCGTCGCGTTCAGCAGACGCTGCAGCGCTACAAGGAACTGCGCGACATCATCGCGATTCTGGGCATGGACGAACTGTCGCCGGAAGACAAGCTGTCGGTCGCGCGCGCTCGTAAGATCCAGCGTTTCCTGTCGCAGCCGTTCCACGTCGCTGAAGTGTTCACGGGCTCGCCGGGCAAGTACGTGCCGCTGAAGGAAACGATCCGTGGCTTCAAGATGATCGTCGACGGCGAGTGCGACCACCTGCCGGAACAGGCGTTCTACATGGTCGGCACGATCGACGAAGCCTTCGAAAAGGCCAAGAAGATCCAGTAAAGGTCGGGTGTAACGCAGCGGGCGCCCGTGCGTTCGTGAAGGATGTCTCGATGGCATCTTTTCACGGACGGGCGCCCACGTAATACGCTCAACCAGGAGTCGATATGGCAACCATCAAAGTAGACGTCGTCAGCGCGGAAGAGCAGATCTTCTCGGGCGAGGCGAAATTCGTCGCGCTGCCGGGCGAAACGGGTGAGCTGGGTATTCTGCCGGGTCACACGCCGCTGATCACGCGGATTCGTCCGGGTGCGGTGCGCATCGAAGTCGAGGGCGGCAACGACGAATTCGTGTTCGTCGCAGGCGGCATTCTCGAAGTGCAGCCGGGCGCCGTGACGGTGCTCGCCGATACCGCGATCCGCGGCAAGGACCTCGACGCGGCGAAAGCCGAGGAAGCGCGCAAGCGTGCCGAGGAAACGCTGCAGAACGCGAAGTCGGACCTCGACCTCGCAAAGGCGCAATCGGAGCTCGCGACCGCGATGGCGCAGCTCGAAGCGATCCAGCGTCTGGCGAAGATTCGCAGCCGGCACTGAGCCGCGCGTGCGTATCCCGCGAAAGAAAGCAGCCTTCGGGCTGCTTTTTTTTCGTCCGTCGTTTTCGTCGGTTTTTTGCGGGCCGGATCGTATCGTCCGGTCGTGCTATTTCATCCGCCCGCCGCGATTTGATGTCAGAGTGTCGTCAGCAGAACGCGGCATCATCCGCGCAGAGGCAGTCCGCCGCGATCGTGGCGGAGCAGGCGCGCGCGTCAGCCGCGTGCTGAGCCGATCAGACAAAAACGGACGGAGACATCGATGGCAGCAGACCTTGGCAAGGGGGCGCTGATCGCGCCCGAAAACGGACTGTCGTACGTGCGCGGCGCGACCGACGTGCCGCTATCCGAAGCGACGATCAGCCGGTTCCTGCTCGACACGGCGGGCCGCTTTCCCGATCGCCCGGCCGTCGTGTTCCGCGAACAGCAGGTGCGCTGGACCTGGCGCGCGTTCGCGCACGAGATCGACGTGCTCGCGGCGGGCCTCGCCGCGCTCGGGATCGCGAAGGGCGACTGCGTCGGCATCTGGTCGCCGAACCGCAGCGAATGGCTGCTCACGCAATTCGCGACCGCGCGCATCGGCGCGGTCCTCGTCAACATCAACCCGGCCTACCGGCTTGCGGAACTCGAATACGCGCTGAACAAGGTCGGCTGCAAGGCCGTGATCGCGGCCGAGCGCTTCAAGACGTCGGCGTACGTCGAGATGCTGCAGACGATCGCGCCGGAGCTCGCGAGCGCGACGCCGGGCGACCTGCATGCGGCACGCGTGCCGAGCCTGCGCACGGTCGTGTCGATGGGCGAGGTCGCGCCGGCCGGCATGTTCCGCTTCGCGGACGTGATGGCGCGCGGCCGCGACACGCTCGATGTCGCGCGGCTCGACGCGATCGGCGCGACGCTCGCGGCCACCGATCCGATCAACATCCAGTTCACGAGCGGCACGACCGGCAGCCCGAAGGGCGCGACGCTCACGCACCGCAACGTCGTCAACAACGCGCGCTCGATCGCGATGGCGATGCGCTTCACCGAACAGGATTCGCTCTGCATCCCGGTGCCGCTGTATCACTGCTTCGGGATGGTGCTGGCCGTGCTCGCGTGCGTGTCGAAGGGCGCGGCGATGGTGTTCCCCGGCGAGGCGTTCGATCCGGTCGCGACGCTCGCGGCCGTCGCCGAGGAGCGCTGTACCGCGCTGCACGGCGTGCCGACGATGTTCATCGCGGAGCTCGATCATCCGGACTTCGCGAAGTTCGACCTGTCGACGCTCCGCACCGGGATCATGGCCGGCTCGCCGTGCCCGATCGAGACGATGAAGCGCGTCGTGTCGCAGATGCATCTGTCCGAGATCACGATCGCGTACGGAATGACGGAGACGAGCCCCGTGTCGTTCCAGAGCTCGACCGACGACCCGCTCGAGAAGCGCACGACGACGGTCGGCCGCATCCAGCCGCACCTGGAGGTGAAGATCGTCGACCCAACCGGCGCGATCGTGCCGGTCGGCGCGACGGGCGAGCTGTGCACGAAGGGTTACTCGGTGATGCTCGGCTACTGGGACGACGACGCGAAGACGCGCGAGGTGCTGGTCGACGGCTGGATGCATACGGGCGACCTCGCGACGCTCGACGCCGACGGCTACTGCAACATCGTCGGCCGGCTGAAGGACATGGTCATTCGCGGCGGCGAGAACGTGTATCCGCGCGAGATCGAGGAATTCCTGTTCAGGCATCCGAAGATTCAGAGCGCGCAGGTGTTCGGCGTGCCCGACGCGAAATACGGCGAGGAGCTGTGCGCGTGGATCGTGCTGCGCGCGAACGAGCAGATGACCGAGGATGACGTGCGCGCGTTCTGTAGCGGCCAGATCGCGCACTACAAGATTCCGCGCTACATCCGCTTCGTCGACGAGCTGCCGATGACGGTGACGGGCAAGGTGCAGAAATTCGTGATGCGCGAACGGATGATCGACGAGCTGAAGCTCGACGTGCAGAAGACCGCTTGATACGAGCAAGCGGCCCGGCCGGCGGGACGAACGCGGCGGCCTGCGGGCCGTTGCGTTTTCGATGGACGAAAAAAAGCGGGCTTATTAGCCCGCTAAAAACCACACGCTACGGGGTTAGCGCGAGGAGACCAAAGATGAAACCGAGTCCGGCGGGAGCCGGAAACGACTCCAACAGGGATGCCCCTCGGAAGGGCTTCGGTACGTGACCGACTGGCTCGCAGCGCTTCGCGTCCGCTCACACTTGGCACACGAGACCGCATCCGTGTTGAAACCGTTGAGCCCATTGTGGGCGAATTAATGATCCCTCACGGTAACAAAGTGTTTCAGGTTGTAACGCCCGCCAGATAAGGCTTTCCGGGATTTTTTTCTGTTTTCGGGGTCCTGAAGAAGGTCATATTTACTCGTCATTTCCGCAGAGTTTTCATCGGGCGCGCACAATGCGTTTTTCATGCGTATCGGCGTCGATGAAATGCCGATTTACACGCCGGAATGTGCATCGCGCGGCAGATACCGCACATGACGATTCATTCGTCGGAAAGATTTTGAAACGTGATTGAGGCACGCGATAGTCGGCCATTCGGCCGGTTTTCGCGATTTCACGCCGGCCACGCGCCACGCCGATGTGTAACGGCGAGGTGTGCGGCCGGCGGCGGCAACGGGTCCACGTCGTTATCGGACGCCCGTTCCGCAAGCGATCGTGCTCACTTCAGCCACTTGTCGGAGATCGCCTGGTATTC
Source organism: Burkholderia sp. LA-2-3-30-S1-D2 (assembly GCF_001523915.2). NCBI lineage: Bacteria > Pseudomonadati > Pseudomonadota > Betaproteobacteria > Burkholderiales > Burkholderiaceae > Burkholderia > Burkholderia sp. LA-2-3-30-S1-D2. Next base: position 111,253 of record NZ_CP013384.1, read on the forward strand.
GCCGGACGATAGCGCCAGATGCAGCCACTGGTCGACGTACTGCTGGAAGACGACGTCGCCGCGCGGCACCATGTACGCCTTTTCGCCGAACTGGAACGGCTTGTCCGGATGCACGGAGCACAGGCCCGGATTCAGCTTTTGCTGCAGCAGCGTCTCGGACGCATCCGTCACCATGACGTCCGCCTTGCCCGCGAGGATCTGCTTGAAGATCGTCACGTTGTCCGGATAGACGCTCAGGTTCGCATGCGTGAAGAACTGCTTCGCGAAGCGCTCGTTGGTGCCGCCCGGGTTCACGATCACGCGGGTCTCGGGCCGGTCGATCTGCGCGACGGTCTGGTACTTGTCGGCGTCCGCGCAGCGCACGATCGGCGTCTTGCCGTCGACCACGTACGGGTGCGTGAAGAACACGCGCTTCTGGCGCTCGAGTGTCGTCGACACGCCGCCCACCGCGACATCGCACTTCGCGACGAAGTCGTTGGTGAGGTTCGACCAGCTCGTCTTCACGAACTCGGCCTTCACGCCGAGCGATTTCGCGAGCGACTCGGCCATGTCGATGTCGATGCCCTCGAAGCGGCCGTCCGCCCGGTAGTACGAATACGGCTTGTAGTCGCCCGTCGTGCATACGCGCAGCGTGCCGCGTGCGACCACGTCGTCGAGCCGCGAGCCGACGGCCGCGGTGGTCGGGGCCGCCGTCGTGGTCGTACCCTGCGCGTGCGCGGCGGCGCAGCAAAGCATGGCAGCGGCGAGCGTGGCCAGCGTGGCGAATGTCTTCATCGGTTTCCTCCTTCGGTCGGTTCGATATCAGCGTCCGATCATAACGGAGCCATCGCGCGCGTCATATGGCCGCCATCGCATCGGCATACGCAGCCGTGCGGCCGCGCTCCGGTAAAATGCCGCTTTGCCTTCGCTCGTCGCTCCTACCGTGGCCCATAACCTGCTCAACGACACCTTCCTGCGTGCGCTTCTGCGCGAGCCGACCGACTACACGCCGATCTGGCTGATGCGTCAGGCCGGCCGCTATCTGCCCGAATACAACGCGACGCGCGCGCGCGCCGGCAGCTTCCTCGGCCTCGCGAAGAATCCCGACTACGCGACCGAAGTGACGCTGCAGCCGCTCGAGCGCTTCCCGCTCGACGCCGCGATCCTGTTCTCGGACATCCTGACGATTCCCGACGCGATGGGCCTCGGCCTCGACTTTCAGGTCGGCGAAGGGCCGAAGTTCGCGCATCCGGTGCGCACCGAGGCCGACGTCGCGAAGCTCGCGGTGCCGGACATCGAGGAGACGCTCGGCTACGTGACGGGCGCCGTGCGCGAGATCCGCCGCGCGCTGACCGACGGCCAGGGCCGCCAGCGCGTGCCGCTGATCGGCTTCTCGGGCAGCCCGTGGACGCTCGCGTGCTACATGGTCGAAGGCGGCGGGTCGGACGATTTCCGCACGGTGAAGTCGATGGCGTATTCGCGCCCCGACCTGATGCACCGGATCCTCGACGTGAACGCGCAGGCCGTGGCCGCGTACCTGAACGCGCAGATCGAAGCCGGCGCGCAGGCCGTGATGATCTTCGATACGTGGGGCGGCGCACTCGCCGACGGCGCATATCAGCGCTTCTCGCTGGACTACATCCGTCGCGTGGTCGCGCAGCTGAAGCGCGAGCACGACGGCGAGCGCGTGCCGGTGATCACGTTCACGAAGGGCGGCGGCCTGTGGCTCGAGGAAATCGCGGCGACCGGCGTCGACGCGGTCGGCCTCGACTGGACGGTCAATCTCGGCGCCGCGCGCGAACGCGTCGCCGGGCGCGTCGCGCTGCAGGGCAACCTCGACCCGACGATCCTGTTTGCGCCGCCGGCCGCGGTGCGCGAGCAGGCGCGTGCGGTGCTCGACAGCTACGGCAATCACCCCGGTCACGTATTCAACCTCGGCCACGGCATTTCGCAGTTCACGTCGCCCGACCACGTCGCCGAGCTCGTCGACGAAGTGCACACCCACAGCCGCAAGATCCGTAGCGGATCGGTGGGCTAAGCGCAAGCGCTGCCATGCTGCACTGCGGGGTGGCGGCGTTTCGCTGTCGGCGCTAAACAGGGCGCAACCCCGCACCGGTTGCCGATTCAAGGCTTGTCAAGACTTGACTTATGCACATTTTCCACGTTGCAGCGCGGTAGAGCCCTGTATCGGTCGAAATGTCTCGCTATGGCTCCGTAATTTGAATAGCAGCCTTATGGAATAAGGCTCCGCGGGGCGCGGCCGACGGCGGCCGAAAACAGCGGGAAGCACGGCCCCGCGCGCTTCGCGGCTGTTGAACGGCGAGTTCTCAACAAAGTTATCCACAGGCTGGTCAGGGTATACGGCGATTCCTAATGCGAATCCAAAACTTAGCGCCGAATCTGAAGTTTTACTTTAAGTTCGCCACCGTGGCGCGGACCCGGGTGCAATTCGCCAGTGCGCCCCGTGCTGTCGCCGGAGCGCGGTGATGGGCGGCACCTACCTCAGGGTCGCCCTCGACCATCCGCTCGCCACCCTGTTCGACTACCGCTGCGACGTCCAGCCGGCGCCTGAGCCCGGCACCCTGGTGCAGGTGCCGTTCGGCAAACGGCAGGTTGTCGGCCTCGTCTGCGAAGTGACGACTCACACCGACGTGCCGCCGTCCCGGTTGCGGGCGATCGACGCGATCTGTACCGAGCTGCCGCCGCTCGCGCCGGATTGGCTCGCGCTCGTGTCGTTCGCGGCCGACTATTACCAGCGCGGTCGCGGCGAAGTCGCGCTGCCGGCGTTGCCGCAGGCGCTGCGCGACGCGGAGCGCTGGGGCCGGCTGCTGGCGCCCGAGGTGCGCTACCGGCTGACCGAAGCCGGCCGCGCGGCGCTGCCCGACGCACTGCCGGCGCGCGGGGCCGCGCTGCGGCGGCTCGCGCAGGCGCTCGCCGACACCGATTCGATGACGTTGCCCGATGCGCGTGCGTTGCATCCGAAGGCCGCCGCCACGCTCGACGATTGGGCGGCGCGCGGCTGGGTCGCCATCGAGGAAATCGGCTGGGCCGACGCGCCTGTGCCCAAGCCTGTGGATAACCTGTCGACAACCAGTGGACGAACTGTGCCGCCGGCGCTCACCGACCAGCAGGCGGAGGCGCTCGACGCGATTCGCGCCGCGCAGGGCTTCGCGCCGTTCCTGCTGCATGGCGTGACCGGAAGCGGCAAGACCGAGGTCTATCTGCATGCGCTCGCCGCGCTGCTCGATGCGCGGCCCGACGCGCAGGCGCTCGTGCTCGTGCCCGAAATCAACCTGACGCCGCAGTTCGAGGCCGCGTTCCGCGCACGCTTCGCGGGCACGCTCGCCGACGACGCGATCGTCACGCTGCACAGCGGGCTCGCCGAGGGCGAGCGTGCGCGCAACTGGCTCGCCGCGCACACGGGCCGCGCGCGGATCGTGCTCGGCACGCGGCTCGCGGTGCTTGCTTCGCTGCCGACGCTCGCACTGATCGTCGTCGACGAGGAGCACGAGCCCGCATACAAGCAGCAGGAAGGGCTGCGCTATTCGGCGCGCGATCTTGCGGTGTGGCGCGCGAAGCATCTCGGCATTCCGGTCGTGCTCGGCTCGGCGACGCCTTCGCTCGAGAGCTGGTGGCAGGCCGATCAGGGCCGCTACACGCGGCTCACGTTGTCGCGCCGCGCGGTAGCCGACGCGACGCTGCCGACCGTGCGGCTGATCGATCTCGAAGAGGAGCGGCGGCGCGGGCGCGCGTCGATGGGCGGGCTGTCGGGGCCGCTTGTCGCGGCGTTGAAGGCGCGGCTCGAGCGCGGCGAACAGAGCCTCGTGTTCCTGAACCGGCGCGGCTACGCGCCGCAGCTCGCGTGCGACGCGTGCGGCTGGGTCGCCGGTTGCCCGCGCTGCAGCGCCTACGTCGTGCTGCACAAGCCCGAGCATGCGCTGCGCTGCCATCACTGCGGCTGGGAAGCGCGCATTCCGCGGTCGTGCCCGGAATGCGGGAACGTCGATATCGCGCCGCTCGGGCGCGGCACGCAGCGCATCGAGGAGGCGCTCGCCGAGGCCGTGCCGGGCGCACGGATATTGCGGATCGACGCGGACAGCACGCGACGCAAGGGCAGTGCGCAGGCGCTGTTCTCGGACGTGCACGCCGGTGAAGTCGACATCCTGGTCGGCACGCAGATGATCGCGAAGGGGCACGACTTCCAGCGCGTGTCGCTCGTCGGCGTGCTCAATGCCGACACCGCGCTGTTCTCGCACGACTTCCGCGCGAGCGAGCGGCTGTTCGCGCAGCTGATGCAGGTGAGCGGCCGCGCGGGGCGCGCCGGACTGCCGGGCGAGGTGCTCGTGCAGACGCGTTACCCGCGTCACGCGCTGTATCACGCGCTCGGCCGGCAGGATTACGTCGGCTTCGCGAATTCGACGCTCGGCGAGCGCCGCGACGCGCATCTGCCGCCGTTCGTCTACCAGGCGCTGCTGCGCGCCGAAGGACGCACGCTCGATGCGGCGCTCGCGTTCCTGCTGCAGGCCGCGGCCGCGTTGCCGGGGCTGCCGGGCGCCGATCGCGTGACCGTCTACGACGCGGTGCCGATGACGATCGTCAAGGTCGCGAACGTCCACCGCGCGCAGTTGTTGCTCGAAAGCGCGTCGCGGGCGGCATTGCAGCATGCGCTGCGCGCATGGCAGCCGGAACTGCGTGCGCTGAAGGGCGTGCTGCGGTGGAGCGTCGAGGTCGATCCGCTGGATATCTGAGCGTTGCGCGCGCGGCCGCCGCACCGCTCGCCGATACCGAGCCGGCCGGAACCGGCGACCTGCGCGAGCCGCCTGCCGGCCCGTCCCACACCCACCTGAATTCCCTGTCACCCCGCGCAGTGCAACCCGCTTTTCCCCTCGGTGGTGCACGCCGAGGGTTGCCCGCGCGCGCCGACTCGCCCCGATCAGGGAAAACACCGATCCGCCGACCACGGGCAACCCCTAGGTTGCAACTTCATAAGTGGCTGATTATATTGAGTAACTTGAAGGTGCAACCGATCCATCAATTCGGTTGCACCTTTTTATTGCGTGCCGTAGGATTTCGCGCATCCTCTCACACCACATCGCCGGACTCGCACCGGCGCACGAACCCACCATGGCAAGCACGACTCTCGGCGTCAAAGTCGACGACCTTCTCCGCTCGCGCCTGAAAGACGCGGCAGCGCGTCTCGAGCGCACTCCCCACTGGCTGATCAAGCAGGCGATCTTCGCGTATCTCGAGCGGATCGAGCACGGCCAGCTGCCGCCTGAACTGTCGGGCAACAGCGGCGTGACGGAGCTCGCCGACGGCCAGGCGACGGACGGCGACGACGACAACTCGCCGCATCCGTTCCTCGAGTTCGCGCAGAACGTGCAGCCGCAATCGGTGCTGCGCGCGGCGATCACGGCCGCGTATCGCCGCCCCGAGCCGGAATGCGTGCCGTTCCTGCTGGGCCAGGCGCGCCTGCCCGCGAACCTGCAGGCCGACGTGCAGACGCTCGCGACGCAGCTCGTCGAGGCGCTGCGCGAGAAGAGCTCGGGCGGTGGCGTCGAGGGGCTGATCCACGAGTTCTCGCTGTCGAGCCAGGAAGGCGTCGCGCTGATGTGTCTGGCCGAAGCGCTGCTGCGCATTCCCGATCGCGCGACGCGCGATGCGCTGATCCGCGACAAGATCAGCAAGGGCGACTGGCGCTCGCACGTCGGCCACGCGCCGTCGCTGTTCGTGAACGCGGCGACCTGGGGCCTGATGATCACCGGCAAGCTCGTGACGACCAATAGCGAAGCGGGCCTGTCGTCGGCGCTCACGCGCCTGATCGGCCGCGGCGGCGAGCCGCTGATCCGCAAGGGCGTCGACATGGCGATGCGTCTGATGGGCGAGCAGTTCGTCACCGGCGAGACGATTTCCGAAGCGCTCGCGAACAGCCGCAAGTACGAAGCGCGCGGCTTCCGCTACTCGTACGACATGCTCGGCGAAGCGGCGACGACCGAAGAGGACGCGCAGCGCTACTACGCGTCGTACGAGCAGGCGATCCACGCGATCGGCAAGGCCGCCGGCGGCCGCGGCATCTACGAAGGCCCGGGCATCTCGATCAAGCTGTCGGCGCTGCACGCGCGCTACTCGCGCTCGCAGCAGGACCGCACGATGAGCGAGCTGCTGCCGCGCGTGCGTGCGCTCGCGCTGCTCGCGCGCCGCTACGACATCGGCCTGAACATCGACGCGGAAGAAGCGGATCGCCTCGAAATCTCGCTCGACTTGCTCGAAGCGCTCTGCTTCGATCCGGAGCTGGCCGGCTGGAACGGCATCGGCTTCGTCGTGCAGGGCTACCAGAAGCGTTGCCCGTTCGTGATCGACTACCTGATCGACCTCGCGCGCCGCAGCCGTCACCGCCTGATGATCCGCCTCGTCAAGGGCGCGTACTGGGATACCGAAATCAAGCGTGCGCAGGTCGACGGCCTCGAAGGCTATCCGGTCTACACGCGCAAGATCTATACGGACGTGTCGTACCTCGCGTGCGCGAAGAAGCTGCTCGCGGCGCCCGACGCCGTCTACCCGCAATTCGCGACGCACAACGCGTACACGCTGGCCGCGATCTATCACCTGGCCGGCCAGAACTACTACCCCGGCCAGTACGAATTCCAGTGCTTGCACGGGATGGGTGAACCGCTGTACGAGGAAGTCACGGGCCGCGACAAGCTGAACCGTCCGTGCCGCGTGTATGCACCGGTCGGCACGCATGAAACGCTGCTCGCGTACCTCGTGCGCCGCCTGCTGGAGAACGGCGCGAACACGTCCTTCGTGAACCGCATCGCCGACAAGACGGTGTCGGTGAAGGAACTGGTCGCCGATCCGGTCGACGAGGCATCGAAGGTCGTGCCGCTCGGCGCGCCGCACGCGAAGATCCCGCTGCCGCGCAACCTCTACGGCGACGAGCGTCCCAACTCGATGGGCCTCGACCTGTCGAACGAACATCGTCTCGCGTCGCTGTCGTCCGCGCTGCTCGCGAGCGCGCACCATCCGTGGCGCGCGGCGCCGATGCTCGCCGACGACGCGCTCGCCGACGCCCCGGCGCGCGACGTGCGCAACCCGGCCGACCAGCGCGACCTGGTCGGCACCGTCAGCGAAGCGACGGCCGAACACGTGAGCGCGGCGCTCGCGCACGCGGTGGCCGCCGCGCCGATCTGGCAGGCGACGCCGGTCGATGCGCGCGCCGACTGCCTGGTGCGCGCTGCCGACCTGCTCGAAGCGCAGATGCACACGCTGATGGGCCTGATCGTGCGCGAAGCCGGCAAGTCGCTGCCGAACGCGATCGCCGAAATTCGCGAAGCCGTCGACTTCCTGCGCTACTACGCGGCGCAGATCCGCGACGAATTCTCGAACGACACGCACCGCCCGCTCGGCCCCGTGGTCTGTATCAGCCCGTGGAACTTCCCGCTCGCGATCTTCATGGGCCAGGTGGCGGCCGCGCTCGCGGCCGGCAACACGGTGCTCGCGAAGCCGGCCGAACAGACGCCGCTGATCGCCGCCCAGGCCGTGCGCCTGCTGCGCGAGGCCGGCGTGCCGGCCGGCGCGGTGCAGCTGCTGCCGGGCACCGGCGAGACCGTCGGCGCGGCGCTGGTCGCCGATCCGCGCACGCGCGCGGTGATGTTTACCGGCTCGACCGAAGTCGCGCGCCTGATCAACAAGACGCTCGCCGCGCGCCTCGACCCGGACGGCAAGCCGATTCCGCTGATCGCGGAAACGGGCGGCCAGAACGCGATGATCGTCGACTCGTCGGCGCTCGCGGAGCAGGTCGTCGCGGACGTGATGCAGTCGTCGTTCGACTCGGCCGGTCAACGGTGTTCGGCGCTGCGCGTTCTGTGTCTGCAGGACGACGTCGCGGACCGCACGTTGACGATGCTCAAGGGCGCGATGCACGAGCTGGCGCTCGGCAACCCGGACCGGCTGTCGACCGACGTCGGCCCGGTGATCGACGCCGAAGCGAAGCAGACGATCGACACGCACGTCGCGGCGATGAAGGAGAAGGGCCACGCGGTCACGCAGCTGTCGTCGCCGGAAGCTTGCGCACACGGCACGTTCGTGCCGCCGACGCTGATCGAGATCGGCAGCATCGACGAGCTGAAGCGTGAAGTGTTCGGCCCGGTGCTGCACGTCGTGCGCTATCGCCGCAGCCAGCTCGACAAGCTGCTCGAGCAGATCCGCGCGACGGGTTACGGCCTGACGCTCGGCATCCACACGCGGATCGACGAGACGATCGCGCACGTGATCTCGAACGCGCACGTCGGCAACATCTACGTGAACCGCAACGTGATCGGCGCGGTGGTCGGCGTGCAGCCGTTCGGCGGCGAAGGGCTGTCGGGCACGGGCCCGAAGGCCGGCGGCGCGCTGTACCTGCAGCGCCTGCTCGCGACGCGTCCGTCGGGCCTGCCGCGCTCGCTCGCGCAGATGCTGATCGCGGACGGCGCGGTCGAAGGCGATGCACGCGGCAACCCGGCGGCGGCGCTCACGACGCTGCGCGACTGGCTGATCGAGCAGCGCGAGCCGGCGCTGGCCGCACGCTGCGACGGCTATCTGGCGCAGGTGCCGGCCGGTGCGACCGCGGTGCTGACCGGGCCGACGGGCGAGCGAAACACGTATACACTCGGCCCGCGCGGCACCGTGCTGTGTGTCGCGGCCACGCCGGGCGGCGCGCGCGCGCAGTTCGCGGCGGTGCTCGCGACGGGCAACCGCGCGCTGTTCGCCGGCGCGGCGGGCGAGGCGCTGGTCGCCGCGCTGCCGGCGGCGCTGAAGGGGCATGCGGCCGTGCGCAAGCAGGCCGACGCGCCGTTCGACGCGGTGCTGTTCGAAGGCGATAGCGACGAACTGCAGACGCTCGTGAAGGACGTCGCGCAGCGACCGGGCCCGATCGTGTCGGTGCAGGGCGTGTCGGCGGGCGCGTTCGAGAACGGCGACGCGGAAGACTACGCGCTCGAGCGCCTGCTCACCGAACGCTCGGTGAGCGTGAACACGGCCGCGGCGGGCGGCAATGCGAATTTGATGACGATCGGCTGACCATCCTTGCCGTTCGGATCAAACAAAGGAAGCGGCAAGGCGATCCCGAAGCCGCTCCATTTACCCTGGTACCAAGGAGATGCTATGCAACACACGATGAAAAAGCTGGCAGGCGCGACGTTCGTCGCCGTCATGTCGCTTGCGGGGACGGCCCATGCGGACGACGTGAAGATCGGTTACGCAGGGCCGATGACGGGCGCCCAGGCGCACTACGGCAAGGATATGCAGAACGGGATCGCGCTCGCGCTGGAAGACTTCAACGCGACGAACCCGAAGATCGGCGGCAAGGCGGTGAAGTTCGTACTCGAGACGCAGGACGACCAGGCTGACCCGCGCACCGGCACGACGGTTGCGCAGAAGCTCGTCGACGACGGCATCAAGGGCATGCTCGGCCACTTCAACTCGGGCACGACGATTCCCGCTTCGCGTATCTACGCAAACGCCGGCATTCCGGAAATCGCGATGGCGACGGCGCCGGAATACACGCAGCAGGGTTACAAGACGACCTTCCGCATGATGACGTCCGACACGCAGCAGGGCTCGGTGGCGGGCACCTTCGCGGCGAAGGATCTCGGCATGAAGAAGATCGCGATCGTCGACGACCGCACGGCCTACGGCCAGGGTCTCGCCGACCAGTTCGAGAAGGCCGCGAAGGCCGGCGGCGCGACGATCGTCGACCGTGAGTTCACGAACGACAAGGCCGTCGACTTCAAGGCGATCCTGACGAAGCTGAAGGCGGCGAAGCCGGACCTCGTCTACTACGGCGGCGCGGATTCGCAGGCAGCGCCGATGGTCAAGCAGATGAAGACGCTCGGCATCACCGCACCGCTGATGAGCGGCGAAATGGTGAAGACGCCGACGTTCCTGAAGATCGCGGGTAACGCGGCCGACGGCACGATCGCATCGCTGGCAGGCCTCCCGCTCGAGGAAATGCCGGGCGGCAAGGCCTACGCCGACAAGTACAAGAAGCGCTTCGGCGAAGACGTGCAGACGTACTCGCCGTACGCGTACGACGGCGCGATGGCGATGCTCAACGCGATGAAGAAGGCCGGCTCGACCGATCCGGCGAAATACCTGCCGGTGCTCGCGAAGACCGACATGGCCGGCGTCACGTCGTCGCACGTCGCGTACGACGCGAAGGGCGACCTGAAGAACGGCGGCATCACGATGTACAAGGTCGAGAAGGGCGAGTGGAAGCCGCTGAAGAGCATCGGCGGCAAGTAAGCATGGCGTGAGTCGCCGGCGGCGTCGAAGGGCGCCGTGCGGGGCATCATGTGAAGAAGCCACCGGGCCGTCGGGCCCGGTGGCTTTTTCTTTGGCGTCGGTGGTCGGTTCGGCGCTCGTCAGGCCGCGTATGCGCGCTGCAGCAGCGCGGCGACGTCGAGCGCGTGCGGATCGAAGCCGCCCGCGATGCGGCCCCAGTCGGGCGCGGCAAGCCGCGTCGCGATGAACGCGTCGGCGACGGCCGCGGGCGCGTCGCGCCGCAGCAGGCAGGCCTGCGCGACGAGCGCGAGCCGCTGCGCGAACACGCGGGCCGACGCCTCGAGCGTATCGGCCGGTGCCGCGAGCCTCGCGCGCAGCGCATCGAGCGCCGCGCGGATGCGGGGCTCGCCCGCGCAGAGGTCGGTCAGCTCGTCGAAGAGCGCCGCGGCCGCGTCGGGTTCGCGCGACACCGCGCGCAGCACGTCGAGGCACATCACGTTGCCGGAGCCTTCCCAGATCGAGTTGACCGGCGCTTCGCGGAACAGCCGCGCGATCGGGCCGTCGTCGACGTAGCCGTTGCCGCCGAACACTTCCATCACCTCGCCGGTCAGCTCGACCGCGCGCTTGCAGACCCAGAATTTCGCGGCGGGCGTGACGATCCGCTTCCACGCGCGTTCGCGCGGCGAGTCGTCGCGCTCGAACGCGTCGGCGAGACGCATCGCGAGCGCGAGCGCGGCTTCGCTTTCGAGCGCGAGATCGGCGAGCACGGTGCGCATCAGCGGCTGCTCGGCGAGCGCGCGGCCGAACGCATGGCGCTGGCGCGTGTACGCGATCGCCTGCACGACGCCCTGGCGCAGCATCGCCGCGCTGCCGAGCACGCAGTTCAGCCGCGTGTACGTGGCCATCTCGATGATGGTCGGAATGCCGCGGCCTTCGTCGCCGAGCATGATGCCCCACGCGTCGTTCAACTCGATCTCGCTGCTCGAGTTGCTGCGGTTGCCGACCTTGTTCTTCAGCCGCTGGATCTCGACCGCGTTCTTCGTCCCGTCGGGCCGCCAGCGCGGCACGTAGAAGCACGACGGGCCGCCGGCCGCGGTGCGCGCGACGACCAGGTGCGCGTCGCACATCGGCGCGGAGAAGAACCACTTGTGGCCGCGCAGCCGGTATTCGCCGCCGCGTCCGCCCACGCCGACGGCGCTCGCCAGCGTCGTGTTCGCGCGCACGTCGGAGCCGCCCTGTTTCTCGGTCATGCCCATGCCGAACCAGATCGAGCGCTTGTCGGCGACCGGCACGTCGCGCGGATCGTAGTCGTCGCTGTACAGCTTGTCGCGCAGCAGGTCCCACAGCGCGGGTTCCTTCTGCAGCACCGGGATCGCGGCCTGCGTCATCGTCGCCGGGCACAGCGTGCCGGCCTCGATCTGGCCGTGCAGGTAGAAGCCGGCCGCGGTCGCGGCCCAGCGGCCCGGGCGCGTATCGCGGAACGCGAGCGACACGAAGCCCTCGTTGCGGTACATGCCGAGCAGCGTGTGCCACGCCGGATGGAAGTCGACGCAGTCGATGCGCCGGCCGCGCCGGTCGAACGCGTTCAGTTCCGGCGGATGGCGGTTTGCTTCGTCGGCGAGCCGCGCGGTGTCGGCGCTGCCGAGCCGCGCGCCGTACGCGTCGAGCTGCGGCACGGCCCAGCCGGCGCTCGCGCGGGCGAGTGCCTCGCGCAGCGCGACGTCGGTGGCGAAGAGGTTATAGTCGACCAGTTCGTCGAACTGGTTCGTGATGGCATGGGTCGATTCGGTCATCGGGCTGTCTCCGGTCTCGTGCTTCGCGGTCTGCCGGTCAAACGCGTTTCCGCTGAATTTCAGAGTAGCAAATATGCCGCCGCGACATGTTCAGGTTCCGGCGCCGCCCGGCCAGCCGGCGGCGCAACCCGCGCCCGCGTTGCGCCGCCGGCCGCGCCAGTCGCGCGCGCAGGCCACGTCCGAGGCGCTCCAGCAGGCCTTCGTTCAGCTTTTGCTCGAGCGCGGCTACGCGAAGGCGACGATCCGCGAGATCGCGGCCGTCGCGGGCGTGAGCGTCGGCACCTTCTACGAATACTTCGGCGACAAGCAGAGCCTCGCCGCGCTGTGCATCCACCGGCGCGTGCTGGCGCTGGCCGACCGGCTGCGCGAAGCGGCGCGCGGGCTGCGCGGCGTGCCGCGTGCCGAGCTCGCGGCCGTGCTCGTCGACCTGCAGGTCGATGCGATCGCCGCGGACGCCGCGCCGTGGAGCGCGTTCTTCGCGCTGGAGCGGCAGGTGTCGCCGCTGTCCGCATACCGCCGCCATTACGACGCGTATGTCGCGCTGTGGCGCGACGCGCTTGCGCAGTGCAGCGATCCGCCGCCGGCCGCGAGGCTCGACGGGATCGCGCGAATGGCGCACGCGGTCTGCTACGGCGGCGTGTCGCAGGCGCTGCTCACGCTCGGGCCCGCGCTGGACTTCGCCGCGTTGCGGGGCGAGTTGCAGGCCGTCCTCGGCGCCTATCTGGCGGCCGCGGGCGCGTGATGCGCGGCGTGGCCGTGCGTCCGGGCGGCCAGCGCAAGCCCGTCGCGAGTGTGGGCCGGCACTGGGAGGAGATGCCTGATGCGCATGCGTTGCCGGGCACATGGTCTTGGCATTGAGCCTTGCGCATGGCCCGTCATGAGAAAAATGCATGGCCGCCATGACGAACTTTCGATTGTCCACCCTTATTGGCTCGGGCTAAATCATGCGTCACGAACCGGGCCGCGTGCGTCGCGCGGGCCGGCGCGAAGGACAATTGAAGGAGGAGTCATGCGAAGCGCCACCACGCCCCGATCGAAACTGCCGGACGTCGGGACGACGATCTTCACGGTGATCGGCCAGCTCGCCGCGCAGCACGATGCGCTGAACCTGTCGCAGGGCGCGCCGAATTTCGCGCCCGATCCGGCGCTCGTCGAGGGCGTCGCGCGCGCGATGCGCGACGGCCACAACCAGTACGCGCCGATGGCCGGCGTCGTGTCGCTGCGCGAACGCCTCGCGGAGAAGACGGAGGCGCTGTACGGCACGCGCTACGACCCGGGCACCGAGATCACGGTGATCGCGAGCGCGAGCGAAGGGCTCTACGCGGCGATCAGCGCGCTCGTGCATCCGGGCGACGAAGTGATCTATTTCGAGCCGTCGTTCGACAGCTATGCGCCGATCGTGCGGTTGCAGGGCGCAACGCCGGTCGCGATCAAGCTGTCGCCCGAGCATTTCCGCGTGAACTGGGACGAAGTGGCCGCGGCGATCACGCCGCGCACGCGAATGATCATCGTCAACACGCCGCACAACCCGACCGCGACGGTGTTCTCCGCCGACGATCTCGAACGGCTCGCGCTGCTCACGCGCAATACCGACATCGTGGTCCTGTCGGACGAGGTCTACGAGCACGTGGTGTTCGACGGCGCGCAACATCAGAGCGTCGCGCGTCACCGTGAGCTCGCCGAGCGCAGCGTGATCGTGTCGTCGTTCGGCAAGTCGTTCCACGTGACGGGCTGGCGGGTCGGCCATTGCGTCGCGCCGGCCGAACTGATGGACGAGATCCGCAAGGTGCACCAATTCATGGTGTTCTCGGCCGATACGCCGATGCAGGTCGCGTTCGCGGAGATCCTCGCGCGGCCGGAAAGCTATCTCGGCCTGTCGACGTTCTACCAGGCCAAGCGCGACCTGCTCGCGCGCGAGCTGGCCGGTTCGCGCTTCGAGCTGCTGCCGAGCGAAGGCTCGTTCTTCATGCTCGCGCGGTTCCGGCACTTCTCGGACGAACGCGACAGCGACTTCGTGCTGCGCCTGATCCGCGATGCGCGCGTCGCGACGATTCCGCTTTCGGCGTTCTATACCGACGGCACCGACGCCGGCGTGATCCGGCTCAGTTTCTCGAAAGACGACGCGACGCTGATCGAAGGCGCGCGGCGGTTGCGGTCGCTGTAAATCGCGGGCGCGGCCCGCACCCCAAGCAGGCGACGTGTACGTCGCACGGAAAGCCACCGACGGAACCGGAGCACATGCGAACGCACGGCGCCGGCCGACAAGCCAGGAGATCACGATGAAGCATGCACACACACTCAAGCTCGCGTTCGCACTCGCGTGCGCGCTCGGTTCCGGCGCGGCGCTCGCCGACGGGCAAACGCTGCGTTTCGGCCTCGAGGCGCAATACCCGCCGTTCGAGTCGAAGGCGCCGAACGGCGACCTGCAGGGCTTCGACATCGACGTCGGCAACGCTGTCTGCCAGACCGCGAAGCTGTCGTGCAAGTGGGTCGAGACGTCGTTCGACGGGCTGATTCCCGCGCTGAAGGGCCGCAAGTTCGACGCGATCAATTCGGCGATGAACGCGACCGAGCAGCGGCGCCAGGCGATCGACTTCACGACGATCATCTACCGTGTGCCGACGCAGCTGATCGCGCGCACCGGCAGCGGCCTGCTGCCGACGCCGGAATCGCTGAAGGGCAAGCGCGTCGGCGTGCTGCAGGCATCGATCCAGGAAACCTACGCGAAGGCGCACTGGGAGCCGGCCGGCGTGTCGATCGTCGCGTACCAGGATCAGAACCAGGTGTATGCGGATCTCGTGGCGGGTCGTCTCGACGCGACGCTGGTGCTCGCGCCGGCCGGCCAGCGCGGTTTCCTGTCGCGCCCGGACGGCAACGGTTTCGCGTTCGTCGGCCAGCCGGTGCGCGACGACCGGATTCTCGGCAGCGGGATCGCGTTCGGCCTGCGCAAGGGCGACGACGCGCTGAAGGCGAAACTCGATTCCGCGATCGACAAGCTGAAGGCGGACGGCACGGTGAAGTCGCTCGGCCAGAAATACTTCGGCGATATCGACATCTCCATCAAATAACGGACGCATACGATGCAGAGCCTGGATACGGGCGCGGAGACCGGCGGCCACGGTGTGACGGTGCCGGCGGACGACGCGCTCGAGGCGGCGCTCGTCGCCGGCCTGGGCGACTCGCTGGTCACGCGGGCGGCCGGGATCGATCCGCGCTACTTCACCGCGTACAACGAGCCGGCCGGTGTGCGGCCGCGCGCGCTGGTGCGGCCGCGCAGCGTCGACGACGTGTCGCGCACGCTCGCGCTGTGCACGCGGCTCGGGCAGCCGGTCGTGCCGCAGGGCGGTCTCACCGGGCTCGCCCGCGGCGCGGTCGCGCTGGGCGGCGAGATCGTGCTGTCGATGGAGCGTTTCGCGGGCGTCGAGGCAATCGACGCGGCGGCGGGCACGATGACGGTGCGCGCCGGGACGCCGCTGCAGACGGTGCAGGAGGCCGCGGACGCGGCGGGCTTCACGTTCGGCGTCGATCTCGGCGCACGCGGTTCGTGCCAGATCGGCGGCATGCTCGCGACCAACGCGGGCGGCACGCGCGCGATTCGCTACGGAATGATGCGCGAGCAGGTGCTCGGGCTCGAGGCCGTGCTCGCCGACGGCACCATCGTGTCGTCGATGAACCGGATGCTGAAGAACAACGCGGGCTACGACCTGAAGCAGCTGTTCATCGGCAGCGAAGGCACGCTCGGCATCATCACGCGCGCCGTGCTGCGGCTGCATCCGAAGCTCGCCGCGCCGGCCACCGCGCTCTGCCGCGTGCGTGGCTACGACGCCGTCGTCGGGTTGTGGAACCGCCTGCGCGCACTGCCCGAGATCGTCAGTTTCGAAGCGATGTGGCCGGCCTTCTACGACTACGTCGCGGGCCACACGCCCGGCGTCGTCGCGCCGTTCGCGGGCGACGGCGGCTTCGCGGTGCTGATCGAGTGCGCGACGAGCGCGCCGGGCGGCGATGCGCGGCAGGCGCTGGAAACCGGCCTGGCCGATGCGATCGACGCGG
The DNA here is from genome assembly GCF_001523915.2 of Burkholderia sp. LA-2-3-30-S1-D2. Taxonomy (NCBI): domain Bacteria; kingdom Pseudomonadati; phylum Pseudomonadota; class Betaproteobacteria; order Burkholderiales; family Burkholderiaceae; genus Burkholderia; species Burkholderia sp. LA-2-3-30-S1-D2. Next base: position 127,335 of record NZ_CP013384.1, read on the forward strand.
GGCTCGTCGACGATGCAGCGCTCGCGACGTCCGAGCGGCAGGCGCGCGACCTGTGGGCGTTGCGCGAAGGCCTCGCGATCGATGCGCTGCCGCATCTGGTGAACTTCGACGTGAGCCTGCCGACGGGTGAGCTCGGCCTGTTCGCCGCGCGCTGCGAGGCGGCGTTGCGTGCGGTCTGGCCCGGCATCGTTTGCCTGTTCTTCGGCCACGTCGGCGACGGCAATGTGCATATCGGCGTATCGCTCACCGGCATGCGCGACGCGGACGCCGATGCGATCGATCGCTGCGTGTACGCGGTCGTTCGGGACATGGGCGGGTCGGTGTCGGCGGAGCACGGCATCGGGATGCTCAAGCGCGCCTATCTCGCGCACACGCGCAGCGAAGCGGAAATCGGCTTGATGCGGCGCCTGAAGGCCGCGCTCGATCCCGCCGGCGTGCTCAATCCCGGCAAGGTGCTTTGATCGGCACGCGCCGATGGCGGGCGCGTCAGCCGTCGACCCAGCGCAGTGCGCCGATCCTCAGGTGTTCGACGACGCTGCGCGCCCAGTCGAGTTCCGCGTTGAGCAGCACGAGCGCATGTTCGTTCTGCAACAGGAACAGGCGCGGCACCTGGTCGTTCTGCGCGGCGTTGCGCAGCGACTCGAGACGTTCGCGTTCGGCCTCGAGCGCGGCGATGCGGCGCTCGAGTTGCTGGCGCGCATCGTCGGCGTCGAGCAGCGGCAGGAATGCGAGACCGGCGCCGAATGCCGGAAACTCGCGCGCGGGTTCCGCGAGCAGCGCATGCAGCCACGCCTGCCCGGCCGTATGCCCGGCTTCGGTCAGCGTGTACAGCGTGCGTTCGGGAAACGCGCCGTCGCGCTCGGTGTCGTGCACGGCGATCAGCCCGTCGCGCAGCAGCCGGTCGATCGTCTGGTACAGGCTCGTGCGCTGTCGCACGTTGACGACTTCGTCATAGCCGCGCGCCTTCAACTGCTGGAGCATTCCGTACGGATGCATCGGCGTTTCGGTGAGCGTCGCGAGGACCGCGAGCGCGAGCGGAGACGGGCGGCTTGTTGCCATGAATAGTTCGATTATGTCTAGTAAGAATATAACTAGTATCGACTAGACTATCATATTCCACAAGCGTTTCAGCCGAGGTGTGAGCGCTTCGCGGCTGGCGCGACGGTTTCCATCGTCGTGAGACCGTGGACGATTCCGCAGTCCTCGACCGAATGTTCGCCGACGCACTGGCGGCGCAATTCGGTGAGCTGGTCGCGCAGATGCGTCAGTTCGGCGAGGCGCGCGTCGACGTGGCCGATGTGCTCGTCGAGCAGCGCGTTGACCGAATCGCACGGGTCGGCCGGCGTGTCGGTGAGCTGCAACAGCGCGCGGATTTCGTCGTGCGCCATGTCGAGCGCGCGGCAGTTGCGTATGAAGCGCAGCCGCTCGACGTGCACGTCGGTGTAGTTGCGGTAGTTCGCATCGGTGCGCTCGGCGTCCGGCATCAGCCCTTCCTTCTCGTAGAAGCGGATCGTCTCGGGCGTGCAGCGGGCCGCCTTGGCCAGTTCGCCGATCTTCATGGCTTTCTCCGTTGTAAGGGTTGACCTTGTAGTGGCTTCAGGGTGTTAACTCTACACCGTCAAGCCATAGAGGAGGTTGTCATGACCGACGCCCAGCGTACCCCCGACCCACGACACCGTCATGCAGGCGGCGCCGATGCGTGCTGCGCCGATGCGCGCGACACGCAGGCGGCGACCACTGCCGACGCGGCGCCGGCGGCCGGCGAGCACGCGCATGGCGACGCGGCGGCGCACCGCGCGCAGCCGCATGCATGCGGTCACGACCATGACCACGATCGCCCATCCGCGCACGGCACGGGGCACGATCACGACACCCATGCCGGCCACGCGCACGGCGACGGGCATGAGCATGGAGCGGCGTGCTCGCACGGCCACGCGGCGCACGATCATGCCGGTCACGACCACGACCACGACCACGACCACGACCACGACCACGACCACGACCACGACCACGACCACGCGGCCGGCGCATGCTGCGCGCCGGCCGCGCTATCGCTCGCGCCGCTGCCGGTCGCGCGGGCGACCGCGTCGGGTCACGTCCGCTCGGCGTTCCGCATCATGCAGATGGACTGCCCGACCGAGGAAACCCTGATTCGCAAGAAGCTCGGCGGAATGGAGCAGGTGTCCGCGCTCGAATTCAACCTGATGCAGCGGATGCTGACCGTCGAACACGTGCCCGGTGCGCAACCGGCGATCGAAAGCGCGATCCGCACGCTCGGGATGACGCCGGAGGCCGCGTCGGCCGACGCACCGGCAGCATCCGTCGCGCCGCCGCCCGCGAAGCCGTGGTGGCCGCTTGCGTTGGCCGCCGTCGCCGCGATCGCATCCGAGGCGGTGAGCTGGGCCGGCCTGCCGACGTGGCTGTCGGCGGTGCTGGCGCTCGCGGCGGTGCTCGCATGCGGGCTGACCACGTACAAGAAGGGCTGGATCGCGATCCGCAACGGCAACCTGAACATCAACGCGCTGATGAGCATCGCGGTGACGGGCGCGATGGCGATCGGCCAGTGGCCGGAAGCCGCGATGGTGATGGTGCTGTTCACGATCGCCGAGCTGATCGAGGCGAAGTCGCTCGACCGCGCGCGCAACGCGATCCAGGGCCTGATGCAGCTCGCGCCGGACACCGCGACCGTGCAGGACGCCGACGGCGCGTGGCGCACGATCGAGGCCGCGCAGGTCGCGCTCGGCGCGATCGTGCGCGTGAAGCCGGGAGAACGGATCGGGCTGGACGGCGAGGTCATCGCGGGCCGCTCGACGGTGAACCAGGCGCCGATCACCGGCGAGAGCCTGCCGGTCGACAAGACGGCAGGCGACGCGGTGTACGCGGGCACGATCAACGAAGCGGGTTCGTTCGACTATCGCGTGACGGCGGTTGCCGCCAACTCGACGCTCGCGCGGATCATCCACGCGGTCGAGGAAGCGCAGGGCGCGAAGGCGCCGACGCAGCGCTTCGTCGACCAGTTCGCGCGCGTCTATACGCCGATCGTGTTCGCGGTCGCGCTGCTGGTCGCGGTGGCACCGCCGCTCGTCATGGGCGGCGCGTGGCACGACTGGATCTACCGCGCGTTGGTGCTGCTCGTGATCGCGTGCCCGTGCGCGCTGGTGATCTCGACGCCGGTGACGATCGTGTCGGGGCTCGCAGCCGCGGCACGGCGCGGGATTCTCGTGAAGGGCGGCGTCTATCTGGAAGAGGGCCGCAAGCTCGCGTGGCTCGCGCTCGACAAGACCGGCACGATCACGCACGGCAAGCCCGTGCAGACCGATTTCGACCTGCATGCGACGGGCGTCGACGCGGCGCGCGTGCGTCACCTCGGCGCGAGCCTCGCGGCGCGCTCCGATCACCCGGTGTCGCAGGCGATCGCCGTCGCGGCCCGCGACACGCAGACGGCAGCGTTCGCCGATGTAGAGGACTTCGAAGCACTCGTCGGGCGCGGCGTGCGCGGCACGATCGACGGTGTGCGCTACTGGCTCGGCAACCACCGGCTCGTCGAGGAGCTCGAACGCTGCTCGCCGGCGCTGGAGGCGAAGCTCGACGCGCTCGAGCGGCAGGGCAAGAGCGTCGTGATGCTGGTCGACGACACGCGCGTGCTCGGCATCTTCGCGGTGGCCGACACGATCAAGGACACCAGCCGCGCGGCGATCGCCGACCTGCACGCGCTCGGCATCCGCACCGCGATGCTGACCGGCGACAACCCGCACACCGCGGAGGCGATCGCGCAGCAGGCCGGCATCGACGATGCACGCGGCAACCAGTTGCCCGAGGACAAGCTCGCGGCGGTCGAGGAACTGTCGGCGGGCGGTGCGGGCGCGGTCGGGATGGTCGGCGACGGCATCAACGACGCACCGGCGCTCGCGCGCGCCGACATCGGCTTCGCAATGGGCGCGATGGGCACCGACACGGCGATCGAGACGGCCGACGTCGCGCTGATGGACGACGACCTGCGCAAGATCCCCGCGTTCGTGCGGCTGTCGCGCGCGACGCACCGCGTGCTGGTGCAGAACATCGGCTTCGCGCTCGGCGTGAAAATCGTGTTCCTCGGCCTCACGGTCGCGGGGCTCGGCACGATGTGGATGGCTGTGTTTGCCGACGCGGGCGCGAGCCTGATCGTCGTCGGCAACGGGCTGCGGCTGCTGTCGAAGACGGGCGTGTTCGACGGCGCGACGGCGAAGCGATGAGGAGCGGGCGGTGAGCTTTCTGAAACGGATCCTGCGCGGCCACGGTGGTGGTCACGGCGGAGGAGGCCACGGCAGCGGGCAGGGCGGCGGCGGGCATCACGGCGGGCAGCAACGCGACGGTCACGGCGGCCACGATGCGCGCGGCCGCGACCGCTACGGCTGGGGCTGGCAGCCGTCGACCGACGCGCCAGGCGGCAACATGCCGCTGCGCCAGCTCGCGTGCGCGGGCTGCGGCGCCCTCAATGCGTCGGATGCGCGTTTCTGCGCGCAGTGCGGTGCCGCGCAACGCGGCGAGTCCTGCAGCCGCTGCCATTCCGCGCTGGCGGCCGACGCCCGGTTCTGTCCCGGGTGCGGGACACAGGCTGCGTAAGTTTGTCGGCCATCCGCGCCGGCGGCGTCTGAACGCCGGCCGGCGCGCTTCGTTTCAGGTGCAGGCACACCCGTCTTTCGATCAGCGCAGCGGCAGGTAGATCTCGGTGCGCAGGTCGGCCGGCGCCGCGTCCATCGGCGTATTGAGGTACAGCTCGAACGGCGGCGCGTCGGCGGCTTCTCGGCCCGAGTGACGCAGCCAGTCGCCGTAGAGCCACTGGTAGGCCGTCTTCAGGTCCGCATACGGCCCCGTATGCAACAGCACCGCATATTCGCCGCCCGCCACTATCACGTGCTCCACCGGCGGCACGGGCTCGACGTCCGGCGCACCGTCGGCGGGCATGAAGCAGGCCTTCGCGCGCAACTGCGCTTCGGGCGTGGTGTCCGGATCGTCGTAAAAAATGCCGATCATCTTCGCGCCGGGGCCGATCAACCCATGCTGCCCGACCCACGCGCCGATCCGCATGAACGCCTCGCTGACCTTCAAGTACGAACCGGTGTGCGCTATCGCATAGCCGTGCAGTTCAGGCAGCTGCCGGATTTCGACTTCATGCTTGAACATGTCTTCTTCTCCTCGCTGTAACGGATAGATGGGCCGGTGGCTGCCCGTGCGCCGGTGCTGCGCGGGCGGCACGCCGTATGCGTCGCGAAACGCCCGCGTGAACGCGTGCGTCGAACCGTAGCCCGCGCGCCGTGCGATCTCGTCGATCGGCCGCGCCGTGCAGACGAGATCCTCGGACGCGCGCACGATCCGCATCCGCCGCACCGTCAGCACGACCGACTCGCCATACAGCGCGCGATAGACGCGCTGCCAGTGATACGGCGACAGGCACGCGACTTCGGCAAGCCGGTTCAGGTCGAGCGGGCCGTCGAGGTGCGCGCGAATGTATTCGTGGACGCGCGCCACGCTGGCCGCGTAACGGATCCAGGCGAGCTGGTCGGGTTTCGCTTCGACGGTCATCGGCGTGTCCGGGCGGGAACCGACGTCACGGTAGCACGGGCCGAATTGATAAATCTTGCGGAAATGCGTAGGAGGCCGACGAATCAGGCCCCTTTTTATTATGACGAAATGGGGTCTTGCCCCCCTGCGATCTACGACTAAAGTTAAAGACGGTGAAATCGTGTGATCGCGTCATTTTTCTCGGGTAAGTTGCTCGCACGGCAACGCACGGTTTTCGAAGTACGCAGGTAGTTCGTCGATGTTCAATCGCAACGCCACGTTTTTCGGGAGAAGAAGAAATGGATGCTTCCAGCTTCATCACGTCGCTGCAGACCACGCTAGGCGGATACCTGCCCAAGATCGCCGGCGCGATCGGCATCCTGGTGATCGGCTGGCTGATCGCCATGGCGGTGCGTGCCGGCGCGCTCCGGCTGCTCAACGCGCTGAAGGTCGATCAGCGGATCAGCGAAAGCACCGGCCAGGGCGCGTACGTCGAGCGGATCATCGCCGGCGGGCTGTTCTGGCTCGTGCTGCTCGTCACCGCGGTGGGCATCTTCAACGTGCTCAACCTGTACGCGGTGTCCAATCCGTTCTCGCTGCTCGTCACGCACATCGTCAACTACCTGCCGAACCTGATCGGCGGCGCGGCGCTGACGCTGATCGCGTGGCTGATCGCATCGCTGCTGCGCAGCCTCGCGAACCGCGCGCTGAAGGCGAGCAAGGTCGACGACAAGCTGTCCGAAAGCGCAGGCATGCAGCCGATGAGCGGCTATCTCGGCGACGTGCTGTTCTGGCTCGTGATCCTGATGTTCCTGCCCGCGATTCTCGGGTCGTTCGCGCTGTCCGGCCTGCTGTCGCCGGTGCAGGGGATGGTCGACAAGCTGCTCGCGATCGTGCCGAACCTGTTCGCTGCCGCGGTGATCGGCATCGTCGGCTGGATCGTCGCGCGCGTGTTGCGCGGTCTCGTGACGAACCTGCTCGTCGCCGCCGGCGCCGATCGCCTGACGCAAAGCCTCGACAGCCCGACGCCGGTGCGCGTATCGAGCCTGGTCGGCACCATCGTCTACGTGTTCGTGTTCGTGCCGACGCTGATCTCCGCGCTCGACGCGCTGAAGATCGACGCGATCTCGATTCCGGCCACCAACATGCTGAACCAGTTCCTCGGCGCGGTGCCGGACATCGTCGCGGCGATCGTGATCGTGCTCGTCACGTTCTACTTCGCGCGCTTCGTCGCGTCGCTCGCGCAGAAGCTGCTGGAAGCCGCCGGCGTCGACGGGCTGCCGGCCGTGCTAGGCGTCGAGCGTGTGTTCTCGGGGATCCTGCAGCCGTCGGTGCTGGTCGCGCGGCTGATCGTGTTCTTCGCGATGCTGTTCGCGTCGGTCGAGGCCGCGAACCGGCTCGGCTTCACGCAGGTGCGCGACGTCGTCACGCTGTTCATCGAATTCGGCGGCCACGTACTGATGGGCGGCGTGATCCTCGTGATCGGCGTGTGGCTCGCGGGCCTCGCGCGCCGCGTGATCGAGCAGGCGGACCGCGAGCACAGCGTGCTGTTCGCGCGCATCGCGCAATTCGCGATCCTCGGCCTGGTATTCGCGATGGGGCTGCGTGCGATGGGCATCGCCAACGAGATCGTGCAGCTCGCGTTCGGCCTCGTGCTCGGCGCGATCGCGGTGGCGGTCGCGCTGTCGTTCGGCCTCGGCGGCCGCGAAGCGGCCGGCAAGCTGCTCGATCGCTGGTTCAACCAGCGCGGCGGCGGGCAGTAAGCCTGCCGCGTGCCCGTCCGGCCGCTTCGCGCGGCCGGCGATGGTGCCCGCAGGGGGGCGGTCGGGCGTGCGCGCCCGGCACATCGACGCGCGTCGCATGGCCGGCCGGGCCGGCATTTCCGTCAGCGAAACGTCAGCCGTCATCTTTGCCGAATTTCGATAACACGTCGTTTAATGACTCTCTAGCATCGATTCTCAGTCGCGCAGGCCGCCAGGCCCGGCGCATTTGAGGAGAGAATCCGATGAAAGCAGAGTCGAATGGCCGGCCCGCCGCCGGCGCCAAGTCGTCCGGCCAGCCCGCGCTGCAGCAGACGCTCGGGACCTGGCAACTGTGGGGCATCGCGGTCGGCCTCGTGATTTCAGGCGAATACTTCGGCTGGAGCTACGGTTGGGCGAGTGCGGGCACGCTGGGCTTCGTCGTCACCGCGTTGTTCGTCGCGGCGATGTACACCACCTTCATCTTCAGCTTCACCGAACTGACGACGTCGATCCCGCACGCGGGCGGCCCGTTCGCGTATGCGCGCCGCGCATTCGGCCCGGCGGGCGGCTACCTCGCCGGCGCGGCGACGCTCGTCGAGTTCGTGTTCGCGCCGCCCGCGATCGCGCTCGCGATCGGCGCGTACCTGCACGTGCAGTTCCCGGGGCTCGAACCGAAACACGCGGCGATGGGCGCGTATCTCGTGTTCATGGCGCTGAACATCGTCGGCGTGCAGATTGCCGCGACGTTCGAGCTGGTCGTCACGCTGTTCGCGATCTTCGAGCTGCTGGTGTTCATGGGCGTCGTGTCGCCGGGCTTCGCGTGGAGCAATTTCATGAAGGGCGGCTGGTCGGGCGCCGATCATTTCAGCGTCGGCGCATTCCACGGCATGTTCGCGGCGATCCCGTTCGCGATCTGGTTCTTCCTCGCGATCGAAGGCGTCGCGATGGCCGCCGAGGAGGCGAAGAACCCGAAGCGCTCGATCCCGATCGCATACGTGGCCGGCATCCTGACGCTCGTCGCGCTGGCCATCGGCGTGATGGTGTTCGCCGGCGGCGCGGGCGACTGGACCAAGCTCGCGAACATCAACGACCCGCTGCCGCAGGCGATGAAATACATCGTCGGCGCGAACAGCGGCTGGATGCACATGCTCGTGTGGCTTGGGCTGTTCGGGCTGGTCGCGTCGTTCCACGGGATCATCCTCGGCTATTCGCGCCAGATCTTCGCGCTGGCCCGCGAAGGCTACCTGCCGGAGTGGCTCGGCAAGGTGCATCCGCGCTTCAAGACCCCGCATCGCGCGATCCTCGCGGGCGGCGTGGTCGGCATCGCCGCGATCTACAGCGACGAACTGATCCAGTTCGGCGGCCAGACGCTCACCGCGAACATCGTGACGATGTCGGTGTTCGGCGCGATCGTGATGTATATCGTAAGCATGGCGGCGCTGTTCAAGCTTCGCCGTTCGCAGCCGAACATGGCGCGGCCGTTCCGCGCGCCGCTGTACCCGTTCTTCCCGGCATTCGCGATCGTTGCGGCCCTGATTTGCCTCGCGACGATGGTGTATTTCAACGGGCTGGTGGCGATGGTGTTCGTCGCGTTCCTCGCGCTCGGCTACGCGTACTTCCTCGCGACCCGTTCGCAGCGTGCGAGCGCGCCGGCCGACGTGCTGCTGGAGGAATGAGGGTGGTGGACCCGAACGGCCGTTGGTGACGGCATCCGGCGCGCCCCGTCGAACGGGCGCGCCGTCGGCGTTATGCAAGGCAAGGACTGGCAAGGAGATTCGAACGATGTCCTACACGGAGACGATCGGCCCGCGCACGTACCGCTTCGCGGACCTGAAGACGCTGCTCGCGAAGGCGAGCCCGCTGCGTTCCGGCGACCAGCTCGCCGGCGTGGCGGCGGCGAGCGAGGAGGAGCGCGTCGCCGCGAAGATCGCGCTCGCGGGCGTGCCGCTGAAGGCGTTCCTGAATGAAGCGGTGATTCCGTATGAAGACGACGAGGTCACGCGCCTGATCGTCGACGATCACGACGCTGCCGCGTTCGCGGAAATCTCTCACCTCACCGTCGGCGACTTCCGCAACTGGCTGCTGTCGCCCGCGGCCGACGGCGCCGCGCTCGAACGGATCGCGCCGGGCCTCACGCCCGAGATGGTCGCGGCGGTGTCGAAGCTGATGCGCAACCAGGACCTGATCGCGGCCGCGCGCAAGCGCCGCGTCGTCACGCGCTTTCGCAACACGGTCGGGCTGGCCGGCCGGATGTCGGTGCGGCTGCAGCCGAACCATCCGACCGACGACGTGAAGGGCATCGCCGCGTCGATGCTCGACGGGCTGATGTACGGCTGCGGCGACGCGATGATCGGCATCAACCCGGCGACCGACAGCCTCGCGGCGATCGTGAAGCTGCTCGCGATGATCGACGGGTTCCGCGAGCGCTACGGTGTGCCGACGCAGTCGTGCGTGCTCACCCACGTGACCAACACGATCGCGGCGATCGAGAAGGGCGCGCCGGTCGACCTGGTGTTCCAGTCGATCGCGGGCACCGAGAAGGCGAACGCGAGCTTCGGGATCTCGCTCGCGCTGCTCGGCGAGGCGCACGAGGCCGCGTTGTCGCTGAAGCGCGGCACCGTCGGCAACAACCTGATGTATTTCGAGACGGGCCAGGGCAGCGCGCTGTCGGCGAACGCGCACTTCGGCGTCGACCAGCAGACCTGCGAGGTGCGTGCCTATGCGGTCGCGCGCAAGTTCGATCCGTTCCTCGTGAACACGGTGGTCGGCTTCATCGGGCCCGAATACCTGTACGACGGCAAGCAGATCATCCGCGCGGGGCTCGAGGATCACTTCTGCGGCAAGCTGCTCGGCGTGCCGATGGGCTGCGACATCTGCTACACGAATCACGCGGAAGCCGACCAGGACGACATGGACACGCTGCTGACGCTGCTGGGCGCGGCCGGCATCAACTTCATCATGGGGATTCCCGGCGCGGACGACGTGATGCTGAACTACCAGAGCACGTCGTTTCACGACCAGCTCTACGTGCGCGAGGTGCTCGGCCTGCGCCGCGCGCCCGAGTTCGAGGAATGGCTGGAGACGATGGAGATCGCCGACGCGCGCGGCGCGCTGCGCGCCGCGAACGCGCGCGTGCCGCTGCTCGCGGGCGCGAACGACTGGATGGGGATTTCGGCATGAGCGACGCCGTCGAAAAGAATCCGTGGGCGCAGCTGAAGGCGTTCACGAACGCGCGGATCGCGCTCGGCCGCGCGGGCAGCAGCCTGCCGACCGCGCCGCTGCTCGCGTTCAACCTGTCGCACGCGCAGGCGCGCGACGCCGTGCATCAGCCGCTCGACGCGGACGCGCTGCGCCGCCAGATCGACGCGGCCGGCTTCGCGACGCTCGGCGTGCAGAGCGCGGCGCCGGACCGCCAGCATTACCTGCGCCGGCCCGATCTCGGCCGCAAGCTGTCCGACGGCGGACGCGCGCTGCTGGCCGGCTACGGCGCGGCGCTCGACGATGCGCCGGACGTCGTGTTCGTGGTGGGCGACGGGCTGTCGGCCTTCGCGGCCGCGAAGCAGGCGCTGCCGTTGCTGCAGGCGGTGCGGCCGCGGCTCGACGCGGACGGCTGGCGGGTCGGCCCGGTGGTGGTCGCGACGCAGGCGCGCGTCGCGCTCGGCGACGAGATCGGCGAACTGCTGCGCGCGCAGGTCGTCGCGATGCTGATCGGCGAACGGCCGGGGCTCAGCTCGCCGGACAGCCTCGGTGTGTACCTCACCTGGGCGCCGAAGGTCGGCTGCCACGACGCGCTGCGCAACTGCATCTCGAACGTGCGGCCCGAAGGGCTGCCGCATGCCGCCGCCGCGCACAAGTTGCATTACCTGATGACGCATGCGCGCAGGCTCAAGCTCACGGGCGTCGGCCTGAAGGACGACAGCGATTCGTTGTTGCCGCAGGCGGAAGCGGAGCGGATCGGCGCGGCGTGACGGGGCCGACCGTCTATTTGAACAGCCGGTCGCACAGGAAGTCGACGAACACGCGCAGCTTCGGCGACAGTTGCCGGCTCGACGGCCACACGATCGAGAACTGCCCCGGCGCGATCCGGTAGTCGTCGAGCACGGTGACGAGCGCGCCCGTGTCCAGCGCGTCGCGCGCGAGGAAGTCGGGCATGTAGCCGATGCCGAGCCCCGCCATCACCGCGCCGCGCAGCGCTTCCATGTTGTTGCAGGTCATCGCGGTGCGCAGCTTCAGCGGCGTGCCGTCGTCGGCGGCAAGCGCCCAGTCCTGCAGCTTGCCGGTGGTCGGGAAACAGTAGCGCACGCAATCGTGGGTTTCGAGATCGTGCGGCGCCCGCGGCGTGCCGGCCAGCGCGAGATACGCGGGCGTCGCGCACAGCACGAACGCGAACGGGCCGAGCCGCCGCGACATCAGGCTCGAATCCGACAGCGGGCCGCTGCGGATCACCGCGTCGAAGCCGCCTTCGACGACATCGACCATCCGGTCGTTGAAATCCAGATCGAGCTCGACGTCCGGATAGCGCAGCCTGAATTCGGGCAGCACCGGCAGCAGGAACCGGTAGCCGATCACCGGCAGGCTCACGCGCAGCTTGCCGCGCGGGCGCTGCGCGGAGGCCGTCACGGTCGCCTCCGCATCACGAAAATCCTCGAGGATCCGCTGGCAGCGTTCGTAGAAATGGCGCCCTTCGTCGGTCAGCGTGACGCGCCGCGTCGTGCGGTTGAACAGGCGCACGCCGAGCGACTGCTCGAGCCGCGCGATCGTCTTGCCGACGGCGGAGGCCGAGATGCCGAGCGCGCGGCCGGCCGCGACGAAGCTGAGCGCTTCGGCGGTGCGGACGAAGGCGGCGATGCCGTTCAGGTTTTCCATCGACGTAGACGGGCGAGCGGGGCGCGAAGCGTTGAATTGAAGAATTTTAGTCCGTTATATGCGGAGCTTCGCGTTGTTTTTCTAAGATTGAATCGAAATTATCCTTGATCGCGCTTGAGGCGCATCCGCGCCGGCTTTTCGAGGAGCGATGATGGATCACCCGTTTTCACCCGCTTCAGCCACGTCGGCGCGTCGGCGCGCGTGGGTGCTGGCCGCCGTCTGCATGGCCGCCGTCGCGCTGCCGCTGTCGTTTTCGGGCGGCGCGGTCGCGACACCCGCGATCGGCCGCGACCTGCACGGCGGCCCGGTCGCGATGAACTGGATCACCAACGCATTCATGCTCGCGTTCGGCAGTTTCCTGATGGCGGCGGGCGCGCTGGCCGACCAGTTCGGCCGCAAGCGCGTGTTCGCGATCGGCGTCGGCGGCTTCACGCTGATGTCGGTGGCGCTCGCGTTCGCGCCGTCGATGCTCGCGGTCGACCTGTTGCGCGCCGCGCAGGGGCTCGCGGCGGCCGCGGCGCTCGCGGGCGGCACGGCCGCGCTCGCGCAGGAGTTCGACGGCGCGGCGCGTACGCGCGCGTTCAGCCTGCTCGGCACGACGTTCGGGATCGGGCTCGCGTTCGGGCCCGTGCTCGCCGGCGCCCTGATCGCGCACTACGGCTGGCGCGCGATCTTCGTCACGGGCGCGGCGGCAGGCGCGTTGTCGCTCGCGTTCGGGCTGCCGCGCATGCACGAGTCGCGCGATCCGCACGCGACGGGGCTCGACTGGCCCGGCACGGCCGCGTTCACCGCCGCGCTCACGCTGTTCACGTTCGGCGTGATCGAGGCGCCCGCGCGCGGCTGGGCGCATCCGCTCGTCGTCGCGCTGCTGGCGGCTGCGGCGCTCGGCGCGTGCGCGTTCGTCGCGATCGAGACGCGCGTCGCGCGGCCGATGCTCGACCTGTCGCTGTTCCGGATTCCGCGCTTCGTCGGCGTGCAGGTGCTGCCGGTGTCGACCTGCTGCTGCTACATCGTCCTGCTCGTCGTGCTGCCGCTGCGCTTCATCGGCATCGATGGCTTCAGCGAAATCGACGCAGGCTGGCTGATGCTCGCGATTTCCGCGCCGATGCTCGTCGTGCCGCTCGTCGCGGCGACGCTCACGCGCTGGCTGTCGGCCGGCGTGATCTCGGGGCTCGGGCTCCTGCTCGCGGCGGCGGGCCTCGTGTGGCTGGGCGTCGCGCTGCACGGCGGCGCAGGGCCGACGGCGATCGCGCCGATGCTCGCGATCGGCGTCGGGGCCGGCATGCCGTGGGGGCTGATGGACGGGCTGTCGGTCAGCGTCGTGCCGAAGGAGCGCGCAGGGATGGCGACCGGGATCTTCAGCACGACGCGCGTGGCGGGCGAGGGGATCGCGCTCGCGATCGCCGGCGCGGTGCTGGCGACGCTCGCGCACACCGATCTGCGGCGGGCGGCCGGCGCGTCCGACGCAGCGTTGCGCGCGGCCGCGCGGCTCGCCACCGGCGATCTCGCGGGCGCGGCGGCCGTATTGCCGGGCGTCGAGCGTACGGCGCTGCTCGCGAACTACACGCATGCGTTCGATCGGCTGCTGATCGGGCTCGCGATCGTCACGGTGCTGTGTGCGGGGGTGGTGTTCGCATTTCTCGGTGCGCGGCCCGGGGTGACGGAAGCGCGCGGCGACGATGGTGAAACCGCGCATCCCGGCGCGCCGGCGCGCCGCCGAACCGAACCGGCTTGCACGGAGGCAAGCGGGCGGTGAGCGGGGCGTCTCAGGGGGCGCGCAGGTCGACGATCGCGGGCAGCGTGCCCGCGCATGTTGCGATCACGCGAATCCGTGTACCGGCGATCGGCCCCGCGCGCGAATGAGCGTGGAGCGTTGCGTCGCCCGCCGGGCACGCGTCCTGTGGGAATGGCGCCGGCGTACTCCGGCACCGACGACTGGCTCGATGCAGCACGCTTGCACAAGCGTGCGCAGCACCGCACCGGGCATTGCCTGCCCGCCTTGTGCCGACGACGAAAGGGTGCCGCGCATCACGCCAGCACGAGCGGCGGCAATCCCGCATCGGCCCGTGCCTGCGCGCTTTCCACATCGACGACCACATAGCGCAGCGCATCGGGCCACAGGTGCGCGCGACTTCCGGCATCTTCATCGATCGTCGCGCGCCCTTGCACGAGCCACGTCGTCTGCCGGACGAAGTCGACGAACAGCAGCGCGATCGCCGGATTCACGAGCAGGTTGCCGATCGTGTTGAACAGGTTGTTGCCCGCGAAATCGGGCAGCACGAGCGTACGACGGTCGGGCAGGTCGACGAGCGGGGCGAACGAACCGTCCGCGCGCGGCTGCCGGCCGCGATACGAGCAGTCGCTGTCGCCCGCCGCGTTCGCGGTCGCGACGATCAGGAATGCCTGTTCATGGATGAACGCGACGGCATCGTCGCCGAGGGGGCCCGGGTTCATGGTTCGGTCGGCGCGTGGCCGGTGCGTGCGGATCCGCGTTCCGCACGCAAGCGACATGCCACGCTGCGAGCGCGGTGCACGGCGAAGCGTGCGCGGGTGCGCTGTGGAAAATCAGAACACCCGCCGTGCCGGCTGTGCCGTCGCGATGTTCAGAATCGGGACACTCGTTTTTCGTGCGTCGACGCCGTCCGCGGCGGGCGGCCGGACACACCGCTCCTGTTCGGTTTTCGGCCGGTTTGGCACGCATGTTGCGTAAACCGTGTAGCGCGATCCAACCGGCGCTGCATTCACACAAGCACGATGAACAGGAGACATGTATGAACCCGTTTGACCTGAAACAACTGGGCCTCGACGTCGAATATCCGTATCGTCAGCAGTACGACAACTACATCGGTGGCAAGTGGGTTCCGCCGGTGAAGGGCGAGTATTTCGAGAACGTGTCGCCGATCAACGGCAAGCCGTTCTGCCGCGTGCCGCGCTCGGGCGCCGACGACATCGAGGTCGCGCTCGATGCCGCGCACGCCGCGCGCCGCAAGTGGGGCAAGACGTCGGTCGCCGAGCGCGCGAACCTCCTGCTCGCCGCCGCCGACCGGATGGAAAAGAACCTGAAGCTGCTCGCGGTGGCCGAGACGATCGACAACGGCAAGCCGCTGCGCGAAACGATGGCGGCCGACCTGCCGCTCGCGATCGACCACTTCCGCTATTTCGCGGGCTGCATCCGCGCGCAGGAAGGCGGCATTTCCGAAATCGACGACAACACCGTCGCGTATCACTTCCACGAGCCGCTCGGCGTCGTCGGCCAGATCATCCCGTGGAACTTCCCGCTGCTGATGGCCGCATGGAAGCTCGCGCCGGCGCTCGCGGCCGGTTGCTGCGTCGTGATGAAGCCGGCCGAGCAGACGCCCGCGTCGGTGCTGGTGCTGATGGAACTGATCGGCGACCTGTTCCCGGCCGGCACGATCAACATCGTCAACGGCTTCGGCAAGGAAGCGGGCGAGGCGCTCGCGACCAGCAAGCGGATCGCGAAGATCGCGTTCACGGGCTCGACGCCGGTCGGCAAGCACATCCTGCGCACCGCGGCCGAGAACCTGATCCCGTCGACGGTCGAGCTGGGCGGCAAGAGCCCGAACATCTTCTTCGCCGACGTGCTCGACCAGGACGATGCGTTCCTCGACAAGGCGCTCGAAGGGCTCGCGATGTTCGCGCTGAACCAGGGCGAGGTGTGCACGTGCCCGTCGCGGATCCTGATCCAGGAATCGATCTACGAACGCTTCATCGAGAAGGCCGTCGCGCGCGTCGAGCGCATCAAGGCCGGCCATCCGCTCGACATGCAGACGATGATCGGCGCGCAGGCGTCGCAGCAGCAGCTCGACAAGATCCTGTCGTACATCGACATCGGCCGCGACGAAGGCGCGCAATGCCTGACGGGCGGCGAGCGCACGGCACCGGCCGCCGACCTCGGCACGGGCTACTACGTGAAGCCGACGATGCTGCTCGGCAACAACAAGATGCGCGTGTTCCAGGAAGAGATCTTCGGGCCGGTCGCGTCGGTGATGACGTTCAAGGACGAGCAGGAAGCGATCGAACTCGCGAACGACACGTTCTACGGGCTCGGCGCCGGCGTGTGGACGCGCAACGGCACGCGCGCGTACCGGATGGGCCGCGAGATCGAGGCTGGCCGCGTGTGGACCAACTGCTACCACCTGTACCCCGCGCATGCGGCGTTCGGCGGCTACAAGCAGTCGGGCATCGGTCGCGAGACGCACAAGATGGCGCTGTCGAACTACCAGCAGACGAAGTGCCTGCTGGTCAGCTACCAGGCCGAGGCGCTCGGGTTCTTCTGATCGCCGCAGCAGGGGCGAAGTGCCGGGCCGGCCGGGCGGCAGCGCGCTTGCGGCCGATCGTCCGGCACTTCGTCTTTTTCGCCTTTCGACATTCGATACGCGGCGTCGGCTGCGCGTCGCCGGCGGCCCGCCTCGGCAACCGCATCGGCTGTCGCGCGGTCGCGCCCGCATTGCGCACCGATGGCCCCGACGGAAACCAGCATGGCAGATCCGCCTCGATCCTGGCCGCGTCACCCCGTGTTTCACGCGGGCGAGCTCGACGCGCAGCACCGGTTCGGCGTCGCCGACGAAGCCGAGCGCATGAGCGACGTCATCACGACGCGGCTGAGCATCGGCGTGCGCCAGTTCGTCGAATCGCAGCCGTTCATGTTCGTCGGCACGACGCGCGGCAACCCGGCGCGCGTGACCTGCGACATCGTGCAGGGCATGCGCGACGCGAACGGCGACCTGTGGCCGGTCGTGCGCGTGATCGACACGAAGACGCTGCGCTTCGCGCTGCCGACGCACGGCGACGGCGACCGGATCGATGCGCTCGCGTGCGACGGCGGCGGCATCGGGCTGTTGTTCATCGATTTCGTGCGCGGCATCCGTTATCGGATCAACGGCCGCGCGACGTTGCGTGCCGATCTGCCGGCAGCGGATGCCGCGCCTTGGCCGGCCGGCAGCCCGATCATCGAGCTGGCGGTCGCGCAGGCGTACGGCAATTGCGGCACGCGGGTCGTGCGGTTGCGGCCGGGCGCGTAGCGCGTCGCCGGGCTGCCCGCGGCGCGCAAGCCGCACCCGCACGGTGCGTGGCATGCCGCCTCCGGGTGCGCCCTCATGGCGCGCGGCGGCCGCACGGCGTGCAATGACGGGCTTGTCGCCGGGCCGCGCGGTTCGGCACGGGACTTGCGTGTTGGACGCGGTTCCGGGCAGGTGAGGAGAACACGATGGGTCAACGATTGGAGTGCATGGCCGAGCCGACGGCCGAGGACACGCGGTGCAGCGCGCAGGGTGACGACGCGCTCGCCGGCCAGGCCGTGGTCAGCGTTGCGCACGACGCCGACGAGCAGGCGCGCAACCTGATCGGCTGGCGGCAGACTTACGACCAGCTCGCGGCCGGCCGCTTCGTCGGCACGCTGACCGAGCTGCCGCTCGACACGATGAAGCTGTTTCGCGAATCGACCAGCCACCTGCTGCGCCAGGCATGCGAGGTGCGCGGCGACGCGTACTGGTTCGGCATCCCGCTGGTCAGCGACGGCACCGCGCGCGTCGATGCGTGCCGCATCGGGCCCGGTGCGCTCGCGTTCCGGCCCGGCAACGTCGAATTCGAATTGCTGACGCCCGCGCAGTTCTCGATCTACGGCGTGGTCGTGCGCGGCGACGTGCTGCGCCGCTACGCGGAGGAAGTCGAACACCGCGCGCTCGACGAGCGGCTGTTCACGCAGCACGTGATCCAGGTTGGCGATACGCGGCTCGCGCGCCTGTGCGCGCTGCTCGGCCGCCGGCTCGACGGCGCGGCGGCCGTGGGCGGGCCGCTGCCCGACGCGCAGCGCGACGACCTGCAGGCCGAGGTGCTGGCCGCGCTGTTCGATGCGTGCGCGCAACCGGCGGACGATGGCGCCGGCGGCGCACCGTCGACACGGCGCTGGATCGTCGAGCAGGCGCGCGAGTACGTGCTCGCGCACCGCACGCGCCCGGTCGGCGTGCCCGAGCTGTGCGAGCAACTGCACGTGAGCCGGCGCACGCTGCAGTACTGCTTCCAGGATGTGCTCGGCATGGCGCCCGCGACCTACCTGCGGACGCTGCGGCTGAACGGTGCGCGGCGCGATCTGTGCGGGCGGGCGGCCGGTTCGGTGCAGGACGTCGCGGAGGCGTGGGGCTTCTGGCACCTGAGCCAGTTCGCGACCGACTACCGGCGGCTGTTCGGCAAACGGCCGTCGGAGACGCTGCGCGAGCGGGCAGTGACGGTGACGGCCGGATGAGCCGCGCGGCGGTGCGGGGCTGCCGCTGCACGCCCGATCTTTCGGGTGATCTTCGTTTTTCTATCCGGACATAGTCGCCGCGTCGCGCGGTGCAGGCCACGGCACGGCATCCCAGTCGATCGCCCGGTAAGCGGCTTCGACCGCCGCGAGATCGCCCGGTCGCTCGCTGCGATGCAGCCCGCGCAATTCGTCCGGCACGTCGAGCGCGACCGGCACGCAGTGCGGATAGTCGCGCACCCGCAGCGCCGGCCCGATCGTCGTGAAACAGGCGAGCGTCGGCACGTCGAAGCCGTCGGCGAGATGCAGCGCGGACGTATCGGGCGCGAACAGCATGCTCGCACCCTCGACCCAGGCAATGAAGTGCGCGGTATCGGCCGCGTCGCGGCTCACGTCGACGTAGGCGGGATGCGCGACCGGGCCGAAGCCGACCACCGGCAGCCCGTAACGCTGCGCGAGTCGCTCGACGAACGTCGCGTGCAGCGCGGGCGGCACGCTGCGCACCGCAGTGCTCGCGGTCGGGCAGAACAGCACGTATGGCCGCCGCCATTCGGCCGGCAGCGCGGGCAGCCGCAACCGCGCGAGCCAGCGGTTGCGCTTCGCGGCGGCCGGCACCGTGGCCGGATCCGCGCCGAGCGCGTCCAGGAAGAAGTCGATCATTGGCTGCCGCGCGAACGCGGGCCAGTACAGGTGATTGCCGAGATCGACGCACGGCGCGTGCGCGGGCAGTGCATCGGCGGCGCACGGCAGCGCATGCGACGGCGCGACGACGTCAGCCGCGAGCGCATACAGCGCGTCGACGTAGCGCGGCGCGCGGGCCGGCCGGAACAGCGTGAAGCGAAGGCCGGGATGCATCGCGCGCAGCGCGGCGAGCGCGGTCAGCCCGATCACCGAGTCGCCGAGCGTGACGCCCATTCCGTTGATCACGTGCACGTTCGTCATGCGGTCGTAGTCGAGCCGGAACGGCTGGTGGGCGGCGTGCAGCAGGCCGAGCGCCGGCGCGGCCGGCACATGGCCCTCCGCGGGGCCGCCGCCGTGCTCGAGGTCGTACGGCGCGACGAGCGTGCCGTCCGGCGCGAGCAGCGTGCCGGGGTGGGCGAGCGCGTCGTCGCGCGACAGCGCGAGGCCGGTCGGTGTGGTGCGCAGTTCCACGGTCATGCGCCGCGCGCGCGGCGGCCCTGTTCGCGGATCTGCTCGAGCGTCGCGGCCGGCGTGCTGGCGTCCTGCGGGATGCGGATCTCGATCAGCGCCGGCAGCCCGCAGGTCAGTGCGCGCTCCAGTGCCGGCGCGAAGTCGGCGGTGCGCACGACCGTCTCGCCATGCGCGCCGAACGCGCGCGCATACGCGGCGAAATCGGGATTCGTGAGCCCGGTGCCATGCACGCGCCCGGGATAGTTGCGCTCCTGATGCATGCGGATCGTGCCGAAATGCCCGTTGTTGACGACGATTGCGATGATGTTCAGCCCATACTGCATCGCGGTCGCGAGTTCGTTGCCGGCCATCATGAAGCAGCCGTCGCCGGCGAGCGCGACGACGGTTCGCGACGGATACAGCGACTTCGCGGCGAGCGCGGCGGGCAGCCCGTAGCCCATCGCGCCGCTGGTCGGCGCGAGCTGCGAGCGGAAGTGCCGGTACGCGAAGTGGCGATGCAGCCAGATCGCGTAATTGCCGGCGCCGTTGGTCAGGATCGCGTCGTGCGGCAGGCGCTCGCGCAGCTGCACCATCACGTCGCCGAGCTGGACGTCGCCGGGCATCGGCAGCGGGGCATGCCATTCGCGGTATGCGCGGTGCGAGTCGGCGGCCGTGCCGGCCCACGCGGGGTGCGCCGGCGGTTCGAGCGCGGCGAGCGGCGCCGCGATCTCAGGCATGCCCGACACGATCGGCAGGTCGGCCGCATACACGCGGCCGAGCTCGTCCGCGCCCTGGTGCACGTGGATCAGCGTCTGGCGCGTCTTCGGGATGTCGAGCAGCGTGTAGCCGCCGGTCGTTGCTTCGCCGAGGCGCGGCCCGATCACGAGCAGCAGGTCGGCGTCGCGGATGCGCTTCGCGAGCGCCGGGTTGATCCCGAGCCCGACGTCGCCCGCGTAGTTCGGGTGCGCGTTGTCGATCGTGTCCTGGTAGCGGAACGCACACGCGACCGGCAACTGCCACCGCTCGACGAAGGTGCGCAGGTTCGCGCATGCGTCGGGCGTCCAGCCGCTACCGCCGACGATCGCGAACGGCCGCTCGGCGCGCGCAAGCCGTTCGCGCAGCTCGTCGACCTGCGCGGCCGACGGCGACGCCGCGATGCGCTTCGCGGCCGGCACGACGGGCTGCGGTGCGCATGCGTCGGACAGCACGTCCTCGGGCAGCGCGAGCACGACCGGGCCCGGACGGCCCGACATCGCGACGTGGAACGCATGGCTCAGGTATTCGGGAATGCGGCGCGGGTCGTCGATCTGGGCGACCCATTTCGCCATCTGGCCGAACATCCGGCGGTAGTCGATTTCCTGGAAGGCTTCGCGGTCGAGGTGCTCGCGCGCGCACTGGCCGACGAACAGGATCATCGGCGTCGAATCCTGGAACGCGGTATGCACGCCGATCGACGCGTGGGTCGCGCCGGGCCCGCGCGTGACGAACGCGATGCCGGGACGGCCGGTCAGCTTGCCGACCGCCTCCGCCATGTTCGCGGCGGCCGCCTCGTGGCGGCAGACGACCGTCTGGATGCGCGCGGTGTCGTCCGCCAGCGCATCAAGTACGGCGAGGAAGCTCTCGCCCGGCACGCAGAACACGCGTTCGACGTGATTGGCGAGCAACGCATCGACGAGCAGTCGCGCGCCGGTGGTGGCGCGCGGCTCGAGATCCTTGGAATGCGACATGGGCTGCCGTCTCCCTGGGTAGCGGGAGGTACAGCTTACGCCTGTCGGCGGGGCGCCGGTACGCCGGCCGGTGAAAAGTGTCGGAACGAGCGGGGCGGCGGCGCGCCTCGGCGCGTGCGCCCGCCCGCCGTCATCGCATCAGCATTCGACGATATTCACCGCCAGCCCGCCGCGCGACGTTTCCTTGTACTTCGTCTTCATGTCGGCGCCGGTCTCGCGCATCGTCTTGATCACCGAGTCGAGCGACACGTAGTGCGAGCCGTCGCCGCGCAGCGCCATGCGTGCCGCGTTGACGGCCTTCACCGATGCCATCGCGTTGCGCTCGATGCACGGGATCTGCACCATCCCGCCGACCGGGTCGCAGGTGAGGCCGAGGTTGTGCTCCATCCCGATCTCGGCCGCGTTCTCGACCTGGCGCGGCGAGCCGCCGAGCACGGCCGCGAGCGCGCCAGCCGCCATCGAGCAGGCGACGCCCACTTCGCCCTGGCAACCGACTTCCGCACCCGAAATCGACGCGTTGAGTTTGTACAGAATGCCGATCGCGGCGGCGGTCAGCAGGAAGTCGATCACGCCCTGTTCGTTCGCACCCGGCGTGAAGCGCGTGTAGTAGTGCAGCACGGCCGGGATGATGCCGGCCGCGCCGTTGGTCGGCGCGGTGACGACGCGGCCGCCGGCCGCGTTTTCCTCGTTGACCGCGATCGCATACAGGTTGATCCAGTCGATCATCGACAGCGGATCCTGCAGCGCGCGCTCCGGGCTTCCCGTCAGCGTGCGGTACAGCTGCGGCGCGCGGCGCTTGACCTGGAACGGGCCGGGCAGGTTGCCGTCGGCGTCGGGGTTGCCGATCCCGCAGCCGCGCGACACGCACGACTGCATCACGGCCCAGATCTTCAGCAGCCCGTCGCGCGTCTCTTCCTCGGTGTGCCACGCGCGCTCGTTTTCCCACATCAGCTGTGCGATCGACTTGCCGGTCGACTCGGTCAGCGCGAGCAGCTCGGCGCCGGTGCGGAACGGATGCGTCATCTGCTCGGCCGCGCTCAGCACCTTCGTGTTCGGCGCACCGGCCGTCACGACGAAGCCGCCGCCGACCGACAGGTACGTGCGCTCGACCAGCACCGCGCCGTTCGCGTCGGACGCGCGCAGCTTCATGCCGTTCGGGTGCTCGGGCAGCGCCTGGCGGTAGAACGCGATGTTCTCCTTCAGCACGAACGGCACCGGATGCGTGCCGAGCAGCGCGAGCTTCTTCGACGTGCGGACGTCCTCCAGACGCGCGTCGATCGTGTCGGGATCGACGGTATCGGGCGCGTCGCCGAGCAGCCCGAGCATCACGCCGCGATCGGTGCCGTGGCCCTTGCCGGTGGCGCCGAGCGAGCCGTACAGCTCGACCTTCACGTGGGCCGTCGCGTCGAGCAGCCCGTCGCGCTCGAGGCCCTGGACGAACATCAGCGCCGCGCGCATCGGTCCGACCGTATGCGAACTGGACGGGCCGATGCCGATCTTGAAGAGGTCAAACACGCTGACTGCCATTTCGATTCCTGCCTTGCTTTGAGAATAGTGCTAACGCGCCTGCAATGGCAGGCACGCGGCGAGCCATGCGGGCGGCATGGGGGAGAGCTGCCGCGCGACGCGGGCATAACGCCCGTCGAGCCGCGCGGCCAGATGAAAGAGTTCAGTGGCGTTTTTCGGGTCCCACTGCCCCGTGTAGCCCGGCAAGCCGGCTTCGCGGCGCTTCGCGTCGAACGGCACCGGCGAATTCACGAATTCCTCGTGCGTCTTCTCGCCGAGCGCGTACGGCACGAGCCAGTCGAGCGCGGCCGCGAGCGTCGCGCCGTTCGCGCCGCGCTCGCGCAGCCAGTTGCGGTTGAAGCGGCGCGCGGCGAGCGCGGCCGTCACCAGCGGCTGCAGGTCGTACACCGCGTAGTGCAGCGCGTCGCGTTCCTCGAAATCCCAGGTCTTGCCGTCCGGGCCGATGTTGTCGGCGAGATGCTCGACGAACAGCCGCTGCGCGGCGTTCATCATCTTGCGGTCGCCGAGCGTGAACGCGGACAGCGCGATCAGCTTGATCCGGTGGCTTTGCCAGTTGTTGCGCCAGGTGCCGGTGAGCGGGCGCTTCTGCGCGTCGATCTGCGCGACGTAACCGGCGCCGAGCTTCGCGATGAACGCCGCCGTCGCGTTGCGCGTCTTCACCGGCAGCGCGCTCGCCGTCATGTCGTACGCGACGATCAGGCTGTCGAAGCGCGTCTCGTCGATCGGGTTGAAGCTCGGCTGGTAGGTCGCAACCCACGCGGACAGGAAGCGGTCGACGAGCTGCAGGTAACGCGGCGCATTGGTCACGCGCCACGCGAGCGCGGCGTCGCGCATCAGCTCCATGTCCTTCAGCGCGTCGGCGCTCTGGTCGTAGATGCCTTCGTGCGGCAGCGTGCCTTCGGTGTGCACGCGCGCCAACGCCTTCGGCTGCTCGCCGATACGCGCGTCGACGCTGCGGATCAGCGCCTGCACGCCCGGCTCGGCCTGCGTCGTCTCGCTCGCCTGCAACGCGGGCGCCGCGCAGAAATTCATCGCCGCGCCTGCGCTGCCCGGCGTGCCAAGGCCGGCGACGGCAAACGACAGCGACGCGACGAGCAGCGGCACGAAGCGGCGCGTGCGCGGCCGCTCGTGCGCTGCACCATGGCCCGGAAACATCGGACGCACCATGCGGAACTCCTTGATTGGCTGGATCGCGTGTGATGTTAGCCGGATTGGGGGGCAAGCGTGAATCGATCGGGCTGGCGGCGAACGCAAAAACCGCACGCAACCGGAGGTTGCGTGCGGTGTGGTCACGGCCGGACTCCGGTGCGCGACGGGCGTTATGCGTATTCCGACATCGGCACGCACGAGCAGAACAGGTTGCGGTCGCCGTAGGCGTTGTCCGCACGGCCGACCGGCGGCCAGTACTTGTTCGTGCCGAGCGATGCGACCGGGTACGCGGCCTGCTCGCGCGAGTACGCGTGCGGCCATTCGTTCGCGGTGACGACTGCTGCCGTGTGCGGCGCGTGACGCAGCGGGTTGTCCTCGCGATCGGCGCGGCCTTCCTCGACCGCACGGATTTCATCGCGGATCGCGATCATCGCGGCGATGAAACGGTCGAGTTCTTCCTGCGATTCCGATTCCGTCGGCTCGACCATCAGCGTGCCCGGCACCGGGAAGCTCATCGTCGGTGCGTGGAAGCCGTAGTCCATCAGGCGCTTCGCGACGTCGTCGACGCTGATGCCGCTGGTTTCCTTGAGCGGACGCAGGTCGAGAATGCACTCGTGCGCGACCAGCCCGCCCGGGCCCGAATACAGCACCGGGTAGTGCGGCGCGAGGCGCTTCGCGATGTAGTTCGCGTTGAGGATCGCGGTTTCGGTGGCGGCGGTCAGGTTCTTCGCGCCCATCATCGCGATGTACATCCACGAGATCGGCAGGATCGACGCCGAGCCGTACGGTGCGGCCGACACCGCGCCGATGCCGTCTTCCGCGCGCGCGTAGCCGGTCGAACGCTGGTTCGGCAGGAACTTCGCGAGGTGCGCGCCGACCGCGACCGGGCCGACGCCCGGGCCGCCGCCGCCATGCGGGATGCAGAAGGTCTTGTGCAGGTTCAGGTGCGACACGTCGCCGCCGAACTGGCCCGGCGCGGTCAGGCCGACCATCGCGTTCATGTTCGCGCCGTCGACGTACACCTGGCCGCCGTGCGCGTGCACGATCTCGCAGATCTCGCGCACGTTCTGCTCGAACACGCCGTGGGTCGACGGATACGTGATCATGATCGCCGCGAGGTCGTTCGCGTGCTGCTCGGCCTTCGCCTTCAGGTCGGCGATGTCGACGTTGCCCTGCGCGTCGCAGGCGACGACCACCACCTTCATGCCGGCCATGTGTGCGGACGCCGGGTTCGTGCCGTGCGCGGATGCCGGGATCAGGCACACGTCGCGATGCGCTTCGCCGCGCGAAGCGTGGTACGCGTGGATGATCAGCAGGCCCGCGTACTCGCCCTGCGAGCCGGCATTCGGCTGCAGCGACACGGCCGCGTAGCCGGTGGCCGCGACCAGCATCTGCTCGAGCTGATCGATCATCTCGCGGTAGCCGACGGTCTGCTCGGCCGGCGCGAACGGGTGGATCCGGCCGAATTCGGGCCACGTGACCGGCAGCATTTCCGACGTCGCGTTCAGCTTCATCGTGCACGAGCCGAGCGGGATCATCGAGCGGTCGAGCGCGAGATCCTTGTCCGACAGGCTGCGCAGGTAGCGCAGCATTTCGGTTTCGGAATGGTGGCGGTTGAACACGTGGTGCGTCAGGTACGCACTCGTGCGCTCGAGGCCGGCCGGCAGCGCGGCGACGCCGGCGAGGCCCGCGTCCAGCGCGTCGACGGTCGGCGCGGTGCCGCCCGCGGCCTGCGCGAACACGGCGAGGAGATCGGCGAGGTCGTCGCGGGTCGTCGTTTCGTCGACCGACACGCCGACTTGCGTGTCGCTCACACGGCGCAGGTTGATGCGCTTGGCCTTCGCGAATTCGTGAACCTGCGCGGTGCGCGCGCCGGTGTCGACCGTCAGCGTGTCGAAGAACGTGTCGTTGACGGTCGCGAAGCCGAGCTGCTTCACGCCTGCGGCGACGAGCGCCGCGATGCGGTTCACGCGCAGCGCGATCGTCTTCAGGCCGTGCGGGCCGTGGTAGACGGCGTACATGCTCGCCATGATCGCGAGCAGCGCCTGCGCGGTACACACGTTCGACGTCGCCTTCTCGCGGCGGATGTGCTGTTCGCGGGTCTGCAGCGCGAGACGCAGCGCGGGCTTGCCCTGCGCGTCGACGGTCACGCCGACGAGGCGGCCCGGCATCTGGCGCTTGAATTCGTCACGCACGGCCATGTAGGCGGCGTGCGGGCCGCCGAAGCCCATCGGCACGCCGAAGCGCTGCGTGTTGCCGACCGCGACGTCCGCGCCCCATTCGCCCGGCGGCGTCAGCACGGTCAGTGCGAGCAGGTCGGCCGCGACGACGACATGGCCGCCCGCCGCGTGGATCGCTTCGGTGAGCGCGCGGTAGTCGCGCACGTCGCCGTTGACGCCCGGGTACTGGAGCAGCACGCCGAACGCGTTGGCCTGCGCGGCGTCGGCCGCCGGGCCCGTCTTGACCTCGATGCCGATCGGCAGCGCGCGCGTGCGGATCACCTCGAGCGTCTGCGGCAGCACGTCGTCGGCGACGTAGAACACGTTCGACGCCGGCTTGCCGGTGCGCTGCAGCAGCGTCATCGCTTCGGCCGCGGCCGTTGCTTCGTCGAGCAGCGACGCGTTCGAGATCGCGAGGCCGGTGAGGTCGGCGACCATCTGCTGGAAGTTCAGGAGCGCCTCGAGGCGACCCTGGGAAATTTCGGGCTGGTACGGCGTGTAGGCCGTGTACCATGCCGGGTTTTCGAGCACGTTGCGCAGGATCACGGCCGGCGTGTGCGAGTCGTAATAGCCCTGGCCGATATACGAGCGGAACACCTGGTTCTTGTCCGCGAGGGCGCGCAGCGCGGCGAGGGCTTCGGCCTCGCTCTTCGGTTGCGCGAACGGGCCGAGCGGCAGCGTTTCGGCGCGGCGGATCGAGGCCGGGATCACGGCCTCGATCAGGGCGGCGCGCGACGCGAAGCCGAGCGTGTCGAGCATGGCCTGCTGGCTGGCGGCATCGGGGCCGATGTGGCGTTCGGCGAACGCGTCGTGCGTTTCGAGCGCGGCGAGCGAGAGGGGCGTGCGGTTCATCAGGCGGTCCGGGTGTTCGAGCTTCATGGCGTGACTCTGGTCCCGCGCGGCCCGGTTGGCCGGCCGCGCGGTTCGGGTAGGGAAAATTAGTCGATCAGCTTGCTGTAGGCGTCAGCGTCGATCAGCTTGTCGGTCGAGGCGCCGGCCGCGAGCTTGATCTTGAAGAGCCACGTGCCGTATGCGTCGCTGTTCACTTCTTCCGGCGAGTCGGCGGCTTCTTCGTTGATGGCGACGACTTCGCCGGACACCGGCGAGTAGATGTCGGATGCCGCCTTCACCGATTCGACGACGCCGACTGCGTCGCCCGCGTTCACCGACTTGCCGACTTGCGGCAGTTCGAGGAAGACGATGTCGCCGAGCGTGCTCTGCGCGTGATCGGTGATGCCGACCGTCAGCGTGCCGTCGGCTTCGGTGCGGATCCACTCGTGTTCGTCGGTGTACTTCAGATCGGCCGGGACGTTGCTCATCGGATGCTCCTGGATAAAAGGGTGTGTTCGTTATGCTGGCGCGCCGCCGGGGCGCGCCGGGTGTGGTTGCGCCGGGCGCCATTTCCCGGCTTCCCCGGGAGGCGGCCTCCCGGTCGCCTCTCGGTCGTTACGCAGCGAGGACCTTGCCGTTGCGCACGAACGGCAGTTTTACCACGCGCGCGGGAAGTTGCTTGTCTCGAATCTGCACATGAACGGTGTCGCCGACCTGGACGGCCGCCGGCACGCGCGCGAACGCGATCGATTCCTGCATCGACGGCGAGAACGTGCCGCTCGTGATCTCGCCTTCGCCGTGCGGCGTGACGACCTTCTGGTGCGCGCGCAGCACGCCGCCCGCCTTGCCGTTTTCCTTCTGCAGGATCAGGCCGACGAACGCAGCGCGCGAGCCGTCGCGCTCGAGCGCGGCGCGGCCGACGAACTCGCGCGGCGCCGACAGGTCGACCGTCCATGCGAGGCCCGCGTCGAGCGGGGACACGGTGTCGTCCATGTCCTGGCCATACAGGTTCATGCCGGCCTCGAGGCGCAGCGTGTCGCGCGCGCCGAGCCCGCAGGGGCGCACGCCGTTTTGCTGCAGCGCGGCCCACAGCGCTTCGACGTGCACGGCCGGGGCGATCACTTCGAAGCCGTCTTCGCCGGTGTAGCCGGTGCGCGCGACGGTGAGATCGCCGAACGGCGTGCCGGCGACCTGCGCGGCGTTGAACGGCTTCAGTTCGCTGGTCGCGGCACGCGCGGCGGGCACCGTCGTCCAGACCTTTTCACGGGCGTTCGGGCCCTGAACGGCGACGATCGCGAAATCGCGGCGCGGCGCGATGGTCAGGCCGTAGCCGCCTTGTTCGTTGAGCTGGTTGAACCACGCGATGTCCTTCTCGGCCGTGCCGGCGTTGACGACGACGCGGAAGAAGTCTTCGGTGAAGTAATAGACGATCAGGTCGTCGACGACGCCGCCCTGCGGATTGAGCAGGCACGAGTAGAGCGCCTTGCCGGGGGTCTTGAGCTTGCCGACATTGTTCGCGATCGCGTGTTCGAAGAACGCGCGCACGCGGCTGCCGGTGAAATCGACGACGCACATGTGCGATACGTCGAACATGCCGGCGTCGGTGCGCACGGCTTCGTGTTCTTCGATCTGCGAGCCGTAGTTGACGGGCATGTCCCAGCCGCCGAAGTCGACCATGCGGGCATTGAGCGCGCGGTGCGCGGCGTTGAGCGGGGTGTGATTCAGTGCAGTCATCGAGGCCTCAGGCAAGGCGCTTGCGCGCGGGTCAGAACGGCCATGTGCCGACCGCCGCGGCCGTGGGCCTGCGAGCGATGCGATACATGCCCCTCTGTCCTCGATACCTGAGAGATTGCGCCGCGGGCAAAGCCGGCGAACGCGCGCCCCTTCGGTGGGCAGCCTGCCCGCGCTGCAATCGCGCAGCGGGCTACTGCCGCTCTCCAGAGTGCGGGGAGTGCGGCCCGCGCGAAGCGCGGACGGGATTCCCCGACGCGGTCGGTCCTTTTGCCTGAGAGTTTGCGGGTGTGCCCCTTCGGCGGCGCGACCGGCGTTGCGAGTTGCTACGCGGTCACACGCTCTCCCGACGCGTGCGGGCGACTGTACGCGAGCGGGTGGGCGTTGTCAATTTGAGCAAAAGAATGTCGCTTCGCGACAAGCGGCGGCGCGAGGGGCGCCGCCGCGTTTGCCGGCACCGGCCCGTCCCGGCAGGGCCGGTATTACTCGCCGATCGCGCGCGCGGCCGTGTCGAGTTCCTGGTTCAGCACGCGCTGCTCGTCGCCGGACAGGCCGCCGTTGTGCTGCGCCGACATGTCGTTCGCTTCCTGGCGGATCACGTCGAGCCGGTGGTGCAGCTGCGCGCCGTACGGCGGCGGATAGTAGCCGCCGTTGACGCGTGAGTCGATCCGGCGGTGCAGGTTGTCGATCCGGCCCTGGACCTCCAGCAGGCGATCGTTCGCGACGACCTGTGGATTTGGCCGCGGCGGGGGCGGAGGCGCCTGTCGGGCCGGCCGCTGCGGCTGCACGATACACGCCGCGAGCGAGGAAACCAGGACGCAGCATGCCGCTGCGCGAATCAACCGTTGCATCACATTCTCCTGACGGTTTGGTGTCGGATCGACTTTTTGAGAAACGCATCAGACTGGGCGACCGATGACTTTCGTTCCCGCACCATTTGTAACGGAATGTTCGGGACCGTGCCGTCGCGGCGGCTGACGCGTGGCCGCTGCCGGGGACGGCGCAGCGCAGGGTAGCGGCCGAGGGCCGGGACGGTGCCGACCCGGCCGGCGGTTAGACGATGCGGCGCACGAACGGTACCCGGCGGCCTTCGTGCTCGCTTTGCGCGGCGAGCTCGATGATCGTCATCACGTCGACGGCGTCCTGCGGCGTGATCGGGAACGGCGCGCCGTCGTGGACCGACGCGGCGAGCGCGCGGTAGAACTCCGCGTACTGGCCGTCGAGCGTCGGCACCGGCCGCTCGACCTCGACTTCGCCGTCGAGCACGCGCAGCACGCCGGGCGGGTTGCCGCCGCCGAACTCGACGTGGTCCGGCGTGAGGCCTGCCTTCAACTGATCTTCCTGCGTGTCGAGCCCGAACTTCTGGTAGCTGCCGCGCGTGCCGTGCAGCGTGAAGCGCGCGGGCTCGATCGCCGACAGCGCGCTCGCGTGCAGCGCGACGTCCTTGTCCGGATAGCCGAGCAGCAGGTGCACGAAATCGGGCGCCGTGCCGTTGTCGCGGCGCGTCTTGACCGTGGCGTTGACCGTTTCCGGCAGCCCGAACAGCGTGAGCGCCTGGTCGATCAGGTGCGGGCCGAGGTCGAGCAGCAGGCCGCCGCCGCGTGCGGGCTCCTCGCGCCAGCGCGTGCGCGGGGTCGGCCGGAAGCGATCGAAGTGCGACGCGAAATACGTGAGCCGGCCGAGTTCGCGGGATTCGACGATGCGCCGCACGGTGAGGAAGTCGCCGTCCCAGCGGCGATTGTGGAACGGTGCAAACAGGCGGCTGCGCGCGTTCGCGAGCCGCGCGAGCGCGAGCGCTTCGTCGGCCGTGAGCGTGACGGGCTTGTCGACGACGACGTGGCGGCCGGCTTCGAGCACCTGGCGGGCGAGCGTGAAGTGCGTGTCGTTCGGCGTGGCGATCACCACGCAGTCGATGTCGTCGAGGCCGAGCAGCGTGTCGAGATCGGGGACGATGCGTGCGCCCGGGTATGCGGCGCGCGCGCGATCGGGCTGCCCCGTCGCGATCGCGGCGATCTCGGTGCGGCCGCTCGTGGCAATCACGGGCGCGTGGAACGTCGCGCCGGCGAAACCGAAACCCATCAAACCAATCCTGAGCAATGACGACATGGCAAATCCTTGGCTGCGTACGGAGGGCAAAGCGCTGCGGCCACCGGCCGCGCGGACGGCTATTGTGGCACGGCGGCACGCGCGCGAGCGGGCGTTGGCCGAACGGACAAGGAACCGCTGCGCGTGCGCACGACCTCGGCCGAATGGCCGGATCGCGCCCGCCGGCGCGCGAATCCGACACAATGGGGGCTGTTCCGGCGCGTGTCCCGCGTCGCCTGCTTGCCCCGTTACCGGATCGAAACCATGGGATATCCGCTCGCCACCGCCGCCCTGGGCCCGTTGCTGCTGATGCAGGGGCGTCGTGTCCGCCGCGTCACGCCGCGGCTCGCCGAGGCGGCCGGCCCGCGCGACGGCACGGCCGGCGACGGGCCGCCGCTGCGCGTGCTGGTGCTGGGCGATTCGGCTGCCGCGGGCGTCGGTGTCGCGTCGCAGCGCGACGCGCTGTCGGGGCAGCTCGCCCGCGCGCTTGCGGCATCGCACCGCGTGAGCTGGAAATTGCTGGCGCGCACGGGGCTGACCGCCGAGGAACTCGTCGACTGGCTTGCCGCCGAGCCGGCGCAGCCGTTCGATGTGGCAGTGACGTCGCTCGGCGTGAACGACGTGACGGGCGGCGTGTCGCCGGCGCGCTGGCGCGCCGCGCAGGCGGCGCTCGTCGACCTGCTCGCCGCGCGATTCGGGGTCGCGCACGTGATCCTGTCGGCGGTGCCGCCGATCGAGCGCTTTCCGGCGCTGCCGCAGCCGCTTGCGTGGTATCTCGGCCTGCGCGCGAAGCGGCTCAACGCGACGCTCTCCGAGTGGGCCGCGACGCAATCGCGTTGTACGTTCCTGCGCGTCGCGCTGCCGCTCGAGCCGCACCTGATGGCGGCGGACGGCTTTCATCCCGGCGCGGCCGCGTGCGCCGCCTGGGCCGCACAGGCCGCCGACGCGCTCAGGCAGCGCCTGCGCGCGTAACGTTGCGCCGGGTGCGAACCGTCAGCGGGTGCGGTTCATCCGGATCACGCCGTCGGCGCCCGTCTCGAAGCTGACCTGCCGCGCGAACGACGGATGCTGCGCGACGAGTTCGTCGCCCATCGCGAACCACGTGTAGCCGAGCGTCTTCAGGTAGTCGAGCAGCGCGGCGCGCTTTTCCGAGAACCATTCGAGGTTCCAGGCCTCGAGCAGCAGCGGCGGAAAGCCGTGCCGTTCGAGGAAAGCCGTGCCGCCTTTCAGCACGTCGAGTTCGAGCCCTTCGACGTCGATCTTGATCAGCGCCGGCGACTTCGGGAAGTTGAGGGTGTCGAGCCGGGCGATCGGCACGTCGCTCGGCTGCTGGCTCGCGACGGTCTCGACCGAGTTGCGACGCAGGTTGAACTGCTCGTCGAGGGAGAAGCCGCCGATGTTGATCGAGCGCGAATAGTCGATCGCTGGCAGCGGGATGATGCCGTCCTGGTTGCCGATCGCGACGTTGAACGCGTGCACGTTCTCGAGCCGGTTCAGAAACACGTTGCCGCACAGCTGGTAATAGACGATGCGCTGCGGCTCGAACGCGTAGACCATGCCGCCCTGCGCGGCGATGCTCTTGGCGACCGGCACCGCGTACGCGCCGAGGTTCGCGCCGATGTCGAGCACCAGCGGCGCCTCCTCGTTCGCGTAGAACATCTGGCTGATGGTCAGCAGCGATGCGTCCCACGAGCCGTTGTAATAGAGGTTCGCCGAAATCGCGTCCCGGGTTGCGAACAGCAGGTAATCGGCGTTGTCGGTCTTGACGAGGTTGACTCTGGGTAGCATGGCGCGAGGTGTCAGGGTTGTCGGGCGAAGAGGGCGGCGTGCGTGCATGGCGCAGCGATGCGCCGATGCCGGCCGCCGCGGGTCAGGCCAGGTAGTTCGACCACTTCTGGTGTTCGCGGTAGTACTGTTCCTCCGCGTCCGTCAGGCCGGTCTCCTTGTACCAGGGCACATGCTTGCAGGTGTAGCGGCCCGCGAACCGGACGCCGCAGAGATGCGATTCGCGGCGGAAGTAGCGCTTGTTGTAGACGGCGAACGTGGTATCGATCGGCGCGTTGTAGATCGGGTCGCCGCCCGCCGTGCTGCCGATCTGGTGGCGCCAGAAGTTCGCCTCCCATTCGAGCGTCGTGTATTGGCGGTCGCCGCAGAAGAGCGTCGTTTCCTTCATCAGCTCGGGTTGCGAGATGTCGAGCGCGAAGCCGGCCTTGCCGGTCTGGAACGCTTCGGTCGCATCGATCAGCTCGAACAGGAATTCGGGCGGCAGCGCGTCGTTCAGTTCGAGGTCCGGATCGGTGACGCAGAAGAGCTCCGGCAGGCGCGCGTAGTTCGCGTCCGACAGGAACAGGTCGCGCGGGCCCGCGTTGCGATCGAGGCGCACGACGGTCACGTCGTCCTGCACGCTTTCCAGGAACGCGAGCATGTCCGGCGCGCTCGACGCGTTGTCGACGATCACGACGTTGCGCAGGCCGCGCGCCTTCAGCTGTGCCACCATCCGGCGCGTATAGGTCGGATTGTTGAAGGTCGGGATCAGCACCGGCACCGTGGCGACCAGGCCACCCGCGAAATGCCGGAACTGACGGCTGCCCGGCAGCGTCGTGCAGAGCGTCGCGTTCGGCACCAGCGGCATCGCGACGGGCTGCGGCGCCGGCGCGGATTGCATCACATGCGCCTCGAGCTCGGCGAGGTCCTGCCGCGTGTCGGCGTCGTCGGGCATCAGCGCGGCGGCCTTGCGCATCGGCGCGAGCGCCTCCGCGTGACGTTCCTGCTGAACCAGCGTGACGGCCAGCGCCCGCCAGCCGAGCCCGATGTCGGGCATCCATTCGGTCAGCTGGGTCGCGATGCCTTCGGCCTGCGCGAATTGCCGCTTGTCGAGCAGCGCCGCGAGCGTATTCATGAATTCGGAGAGGACGGCCGCCAGCTCGTCGGCGGAGGCCGACGGCGCATCGGCTGCCGCGAGTTCGAGCGACAACGCGTCGATGCCGTGCGTGCGGGCCTGCGCGACCAGCGCGCGCGCCGCATCCATCTGGTTGTCGCGCGTCAGCGCGTCGATGCACGCGATCCAGTAGCGCCGCTGCGACGGCTCGGTCGCCACCGCGGCCCGGAAGTGCCGCAGCGCGGCGTCGCGCAGGTCGAGCTGTTCGAGCACCGTCGCGAGGCGGAGGTGAGAATCGGCATGTTCGGGATGCGCTTGCAGGATCTGGCGGTAGGCCTGCTCCGCGTCCTGAAGCGAGCCGGCGGCGTGAAGCGCGGCGGCGTGGGCCAGCTCGGCCTCGGAAACGGGGGCGGCGATGACGGTGTCATTCATGGCGGCGGAAGTCGATGACGGCGAATGAAGGGGCGGCGGCGCGTACTCGCCGACGTTTCGCGTATCTTGCCGCCGGGGGGCGCGCGGTCATGGATCAAACAGAGGGGAGATTTGCTGCCTGTTCGGATGTTCGGCGCGCGTCCACCGGCGCGTCCACCGGCGCGGGCCGCGCACGGAAAGCGCGCGGGGAAAGGGTGCAGGAAAAGGGCGCAGAAAAAGGGGCGCGAAGCCCGCCGGTGTCGCGCGTCGCCACCCGGCGGCATCGTCATCCGCCGGCCGCTGCCGACGTGTTAACATGCGCGTCCTGCCCCGCGTGTCCGCCTGCATTCCAGGCCTGCCGCGCGCGGCATCCTCCCGGCGTTCCGCCGTCAACCGCAACATCATCCGTCATCATGTCCGCAGGCCTCAACCCCGCTCAGAACGAAGCGGTGCGCTACCTCGACGGTCCCTGCCTCGTGCTCGCCGGCGCGGGCAGCGGCAAGACCCGCGTGATCACGCAGAAGATCGCGCACCTGATCGAAGCGAAAGGTTTCGAGCCGCGCCACATCGCGGCCGTCACGTTCACGAACAAGGCCGCGGCCGAAATGCGCGAGCGCGTGTCGAAGCTGCTGGAGGGCAAGACGCTCACCACGCCCGGCAAGGAAGGCCGCAAGGTGCCCGTCAACCAGCTCACCGTGTGCACGTTCCACTCGCTCGGCGTGCAGATCCTGCGCCAGGAGGCCGAGCACGTCGGCCTGAAGCCGCAGTTCTCGATCATGGATTCGGACGACTGCTTCGGGATGATCCAGGAGCAGATCGGCACCACCGACAAGGGCCTGATCCGCAAGATCCAGAGCACGATCTCGCTGTGGAAGAACGGCCTGATCATGCCCGATGAGGCGATGGCGATCGCGGCCAACGAGGACGAGCACCAGGCCGCGCTGGTCTACCGCAACTACGTCGCGACGCTGCACGCGTATCAGGCGGTCGACTTCGACGACCTGATCCGCCTGCCGGCCGAGCTGTTCGCGAAGAACGAGCAGGTGCGCGACCGCTGGCAGAACAAGCTGCGCTACCTGCTGATCGACGAATACCAGGACACCAACGCGTGCCAGTACGAACTGCTCAAGCTGCTCGCCGGCCCGCGCGCCGCGTTCACGGCGGTGGGCGACGACGACCAGGCGATCTACGGCTGGCGTGGCGCGACGCTCGAGAACCTCGCGCAGCTCGGCAAGGATTTCCCGAAGCTGCACGTGATCAAGCTCGAGCAGAACTACCGGTCGACGGTGCGGATACTGACCGCCGCGAACAACGTGATCGCGAACAACCCGAAACTGTTCGAGAAGAAGCTGTGGTCCGAGCACGGGATGGGCGACTCGATCACCGTCACGCCGTGCAACGACGAGGAGCACGAAGCCGAATCGGTCGTGTTCCGGCTGTCCGCGCACAAGTTCGAGCGGCGCACGCAGTTCCGCGACTACGCGATCCTGTATCGCGGCAACTTCCAGGCGCGCATCTTCGAGCAGGTGCTGCGGCGTGAGCGGATCCCGTACGTGCTGTCGGGCGGCCAGTCGTTCTTCGACAAGGCCGAGATCAAGGACCTGTGCGCGTACCTGCGCCTGATCGCGAACGCCGACGACGATCCCGCGTTCATCCGCGCGGTCACGACGCCGCGCCGCGGGATCGGCAACACGACGCTGGAAGCGCTCGGCTCGTTTGCGGGGCAGGCGAAGGTGTCGCTGTTCGAGGCCGTGTACATGGGCGGGATCGAGGCGCGGCTGTCCGCGCGCCAGGTCGAGCCGCTCAGGATGTTCTGCGACTTCATCCAGCGCCTGACCGATCGCGCGGACAAGGAGCCCGCGACCGTCGTGCTCGACGACATGATGGAGGCCATCCACTACGAGGCCTATCTGTACGACGCGTTCGACGAGCGGCAGGCGCAGTCGAAGTGGCAGAACGTGCTCGAATTCCTCGAATGGCTGAAGCGCAAGGGCACCAAGCCCGAGACGGAAGCCGTCGACGGCGAGGCCGACGGGTTCCACAACGCCGACGGGCTGGCGGACACCGGCAAGAACCTGCTCGGCCTGATCCAGACCGTCGCGCTGATGTCGATGCTCGAAGGCAAGGACGAGGATCCGGACGCGGTGCGGCTGTCGACCGTCCATGCGTCGAAGGGGCTCGAGTATCCGCACGTGTTCCTGGTCGGCGTCGAGGAGGGGATCATGCCGCATCGCGGCGGCAGCGAGGACGACGGCCCCATCGACAACGAGCGGATCGAGGAGGAGCGCCGGCTGATGTACGTCGCGATCACGCGCGCGCAGCGCAGCCTGCATCTGAACTGGTGCAAGAAGCGCAAGCGGGCGCGCGAGACGGTCGTGTGCGAGCCGTCGCGCTTCATCCCCGAGATGGGTCTCGACGAAGCGCCGCCGCCGACGCCGGAGGAGGCCCCGATGACACCGAAGGACCGGCTCGCGAGCCTGAAGGCGCTGTTGCAGAAGTGACGTGCGAAAGGCGGCCGGCGCTGCCGTCCCGACAAAGGAAAACCCCCGCGATGCGCGTGCGCCGCGGGGGTTTTTTCTGGCCGGCAGACGTTACTTCGACGCGTTGACCATGTAGTCGACGGCCGCCTTCACGTCGGCGTCGGACGCGCTCGACCCGCCCTTCGGCGGCATCGCGCCCTTGCCGTGCAGCGCGTAGTTGTAGACGATATCCATCGAGTCCTTCAGGCGCGGCGCCCAGTCCTCCTTGCTGCCGAACTTCGGCGCGCCGAGCACGCCGGTCGCGTGACATGCCTGGCAGACCTGCGTGTACAGCGCCTTGCCGGCCGATGCGGCGTCGGCGCTGGTCGGCGCAGCCGCGGGCTTTTCGCCGGCCTTCGGAATCGCGGCGATCGCGGCCATTGCGGCCGCGGCCTGCGCGTTCGACGCATCCGCGCCCGACGCGCCTGCCGCACCCGCCGCGCCGCTCGCCGCCGGCGCCGCACTGGCGGCCGGGGCAGCCGGCTCGGGGAAGTTCGCGCCGTCGTTGTTCGCCATGTAGACGATCGCGCGCGCGATTTCATAGTCGCTGACGTCGTCGGGATTCGTGCCGCCACGCGGCGGCATCGCACCCTTGCCCGACAGCGCCGTCTTCAGCAGCGTGTCGAAGCCCTGCGAGATGCGCGGTGCCCAGTCGTCCTTGTTGCCGAACTTCGGCGCGCCGGCGGCGCCCGTGCCGTGACAGGTCACGCACACGGCCTTGTAGACTTCCTCGCCGGTCTTGTACGTGCGTGGCGCGTTGGCGTCCTTCACGTCGACTTTCGCGAGCGGTGCGATCCGCGCGGCGACCTGTTCGTCCGATAGCGCGTCCGTGCCGGCGCCCGAGCGGAACGCATGGTTGGCATAGGTGGCAAACAGGACGATCAGGGCGATCGGAATCGCGAATGAGGCGATGATGACGGCGATCAGCTGCCCGGGGGTTTTGACGGGAGATTCGTGGGGTGCTTCGCTCATGCTTGCCTCGTCTCCGTGAATAGGAATTGTGAGCGCGGTGCAACGGCAAAATGGCAGTCCAATGAAGCACGGACGATTATAGACGGAACGTTTACATCACGGCGAGCGGCGCGAAGGCACGTGTTTACCCGCACGAATGGGGGCCTGACGGGGATTCTGCAGGCAAGGTGGACGCTTCATGGGAAACCGGGTATCCTTGCCGTCTTGCCAATGGTGGGCGGCCGGTTTATTGGGGTCGTTTCACTGTCACATGCGCCCGTAGCTCAATGGATAGAGTACTGCCCTCCGAAGGCAGGGGTTGCTGGTTCGATCCCAGCCGGGCGCGCCAAATAGCCTGATTCCAGGCACTGAATTTCCCGATCCATTTTCCGAATTCGCTGAAGCGTCGCGTTGCATCGCGCATGCGGTCGAGTCCGCGAGGCTTTCCCGCGCCGTTTCGCCGCAACTCCGTGATGCGAGGCGCCCCCTCGCAACGTCAATCCCGGCGTCGATCACGGCGGCCGCCAGCGCAAGGCGCCCGAGCGCTGAAACGATCCGATCCGGGTCTCGCCACCGCCCCGTCGCGCGATGCGACGAATTGCGGGTGTTTTGCTCGACTGATCGTCCCTTCGAAACACAGCGAACGTCGCGACAATATCCGCGAGTTTCCTGCCGTCGGCGCCAACGCGCAGGCATGTCCGCGCCCGCCTTTCATGCGACCCGGCGCGCTCGGCCTGATGGCGGGGGCGCCGGCTGTCGCGCGCCGAAAGCGCCGTCCCGGCATCGTTCGCGCCAGTCGCCCCGGGCGGCCGGTTCGTCATCCATGCCTATCGCACACCCAGCGGACCCAGCGTAAGCCCGGCCTATGAACGAAAACCTCCTCGAACGCGGACACCCGTCCGGCGGCGTACGTGAACCGTCCGACGGACTGTCCGGCGCGGACACGCCGGTCGAGGCGCTGCTGGCGTGCGCGCTGGAACATTACGACGCGGGCCGGCTCGACGCTGCCGAGGATCTGTGCCGGCAGGTGCGGCAGCGCGAGCCCGAGCGGGCCGAGGCGCTGCACGTTCACGGGCTGGTCGCGTTTCGCCGCGGGGACTTCGACGGGGCCGTCGCGGCGATCGCGGACGCGATCCGGCGCGATCCGCAGGCACGCTATTTCTACAACCTGGGCACCGTGATGGCCGCGCACAACCGGCCCGTGGCGGCGGTCGAGTGCTTCCGGCAGGCGCTCGCGCTGCAACCGGACGATGCCGACGCGTACAACAACCTCGGCAACGCGTTGCGAACGCTGAAGGACTGCGAAGGCGCGGTGGAGGCGCTGGGCACGGCGATCCGGCTGCGGCCCGACCATGCGCAGGCCTACAACAATCTCGCGAACGCGATGCTCGATGCGGGCGAACTGGAGGCCGCGCTTGAAGGCTACCGCGCCGCGATTGCGTTGCGGCCGGATCTTCTCGAGCCGCACGACAACCTGCTGTTCGCGTTGAATTACAGCGCGGCCGCCGCGCCGCACGTTCATTTCGATGCCGCGCGGCGCTACGGTGCGCAGGCCGCCGCGCGAGCGGTGCCGTACCGCTCGTGGCCGACGGCCGACGGCGCGAGACCGCTGCGGGTCGGCATCGTATCGGGCGACCTGAAGCATCACCCGGTCGGCTATTTCCTCGAAAGCGTGCTGCGCGCGACCGATCGCACGCGCGTCGTGTTCGTCGCGTATCCGACCCGCGATGTCGAGGACGACCTGACACAGCGGCTGCGCCCGCTGTTCGCGGGCTGGACGAGTCTCGCCGCGCTGAGCGACGAGGCCGCGGCCCGGCGGATTCGCGACGATGCGATCGACATCCTGGTCGACGCGGCGGGCCACACGATCTTCAACCGGCTCGCGCTGTTCGCGTGGAAGCCGGCGCCGGTGCAGGTTTCGTGGATCGGTTATGTCGCGACCACCGGGCTGGACGCGATCGATTACGTGCTGGGCGATCGCCACGTGCTGCCGGCCGACGAGGAAGCGCATTTCGTCGAGCGTCCGTGGCGCCTGCCCGACAGCTATCTGTGCTACACGCCGCCGCGCGACGCGATCGTGCCGGGCCCGCTGCCGCAACTGGCCGGCGGCGCGGTGACGTTCGGCTATTTCGGCAAGCTCGGCAAGATGAGCGACGCGGTCGTGCGCGTCTGGTCGCGGGTGCTCGCGGCGGTGCCTCGATCGCGGCTGCTGCTCAAGGCGAGCGAGCTGGCCGGCGCATACGCGGTGCGCCGCACGCGCGAGCGGTTCGCGGAGCACGGCATCGATCCGGCGCGGCTGCTGCTCGAGCCGAATGCGCCGCGCGGGGAATACCTCGCGTCGTACCGTCGCGTCGACATGATGCTGAGCCCGTTTCCGTATTCGGGCGGCACGACGACCGCCGATGCGTTGTGGATGGGCGTGCCCGTGCTCGGCATCCGGGGCGACCGGTTCGTCACGCACATCTGCGAAAGCCTGCTGCAGACGGTCGGCCTGGCCGACTGGGTCGCGCGCGACGAAGACGACTACGTCGCGAAGGCCGTGGCCTTCGCGACCGACCCGGCGCAACTGCGCCTGCTGCGGACCGGCCTGCGCATGCAGTTGATCGCATCGCCGCTGTGCAATGCGCCGCGCTTCGCGCGGCATCTCGAGGACGCGTTCCACGGAATGTGGGCCCGTCGCGCGGCCCAGGCCGGCAACGTCGCCGGCCCGCACGATTGACGCATCGACTGAACCGCGCGCGAACGACGAAACGACGACATGCAACAGACCACGGACATTCTCGGCGCCGCACTGGCGCATCACCAGGCGGGCCGGTTGAGCGACGCGAAGGCGGGCTACGAGCAGCTGCTCGCGGGGGAGCCCGCGCATCCGGACGCGCTGCATTTCCTCGGACTGCTGACCTGTCAGGCAGGGCAGCCGGAAGAAGGCATCGCGCTGATGCGCCGCTCGATCGACGCGTATCCGAGCGCGATCTATCACAACAACCTGGGCAACGCGCTGCGCGAGCGGGGCCGGCTCGACGATGCGATTGCGCAGTACCGTGAAGCGGTGCGGCGTCAGCCGGAGTACGCGGAAGCGCACAACAACCTGGGCGATGCGCTGCGCGAGGCGCGGCAGCCGGATGCGTCGATGCAGCACTGCGCGCAGGCGATCGCGCTGCGGCCGGACTACGCGCAGGCATACAACAACCTCGGCAACGCACTGAAGGATCTGGGGCAGGCGGACGCTGCGGTGCTCGCATACGGCAAGGCGATCGAACACGATCCGCGCTACGCGGACGCGTACAACAATCTCGGCAACGTGCTGACGACGCAGCGCAAATTCGACGCGGCGGCGGACAGCTATCGCGCGGCCGTCGCGCTGGCCCCGTCCAACCCGATCGCGCACCGCAATCTCGGTGCGGCGCTGCTCGCCCGCGGCGATCGCGACGAGGCGATTGCGACCTTGCGCCGTCTCGTCGAACTGGCGCCTGGCGACGCGCAGGCGCGTGTCGACCTCGGCGTCGCGCTGCGCGACGCAGGGCAGGCCGACGCGGCGATCGCACAGTTCGAGCGAGCCGCGGAACTGTCGCCGATGCGCGCCGACGCGCACGCGGGCCTTGCCGAGGTGCTGTACCGCCGGCGGCAGACGGCGCGTGCGGCCGAGTGCATGACGCGCGCGCTTGAGCTGGCGCCCGCTCACGGTCCCGCCTATCGCATGCTCGGCGACATGTATCATGACCTGGGCAAGTACGACGCGTCCGTCATGTGCTACCGGGCCGCGACCGAACTCGA
Organism: Burkholderia sp. LA-2-3-30-S1-D2; assembly: GCF_001523915.2. NCBI lineage: Bacteria > Pseudomonadati > Pseudomonadota > Betaproteobacteria > Burkholderiales > Burkholderiaceae > Burkholderia > Burkholderia sp. LA-2-3-30-S1-D2. The sequence goes on from NZ_CP013384.1 coordinate 168,676, forward strand.
TACGAACGACGTCGACGCACATCATCGCTGCGCGATCGTGTTGCTGAAGCAGAACCGTGCCGACGACGCGCTGCCTCATGCCCGCGCGGCGCTCGCATTGAACGACCGGGCCGCGCCCGCGCACATGACGCTCGGTGACGTGCTCGGCATGCTCGGCGACGTGGATGGCGAACTCGCGCATTACCGCCGCGCGGTCGAACTCGACGTGACCAACGCGGTCCTGCACGACCGGCTGGTCTTCGCGCTCGCCACGCATCCATCGATCGACCAGGAAGAGACGCTCAGGGCTGCGCGGCATTTCGGCGAATACGTCGAAGCCGATGCACGGCCGCTCGCGCATACCGACACCGGCTCGCGCCCGTCGGGTGGACGGCTGCGCATCGGCTGGGTGTCGGGCGACCTGGTGACGCATCCGGTCGGCATTTTCCTCGAAGGCGTGCTGGCGCATCTCGATCGACACCGGCTCGAATTGATCGCCTATCCGACGTCGGCGGCGGAAGACGACACGACCGCGCGCCTGAAGCCGCACTTCGACGCATGGCATTCGCTTCTCGACCTGTCGGACGAACAGGCGGCGCAGCGGATTCGCGCGGACGGCATCGACGTCCTCGTCGACCTGTCGGGCCACACGGCGCTAAACCGGCTTGGCGTGTTCGCATGGAAGCCCGCGCCGGTGCAGGTCACGTGGATCGGCTTCTTCGCCTCGACGGGGCTGCGCGCGATCGACTATGTACTGGGCGACCGGCACGTGCTGCCTGCCGGCGAGGAAGCGCATTTCGTCGAGCGGCCGTGGCGGCTGCCCGACAGCTATCTGTGCTTCACGCCGCCGCATCCGGCGCTCGACGTCGGTCCGTTGCCGCAACGCGAGAGCGGTGTGATGACGTTCGGCTATTTCGGCAAGCTCGGGAAGATGAACGATGCGGTCGTGCGCGTGTGGTCGCGGGTGCTTGCCGCGGTGCCGGGCGCGCGGCTGTTCCTGAAGGCGGGTGAGCTCGACGACGCGCATGCGGTGCGCCGCACGGCCGAGCGGTTCACCCGCAACGGGATCGACGCGAGCCGGCTGGTGATGGAAGGCCGCTCGCCGCGCGCCGATTACCTGACGGCCTACCGCCGCGTCGACATGATGCTGAGCCCGTTTCCGTACCCGGGCGGCACGACGACGGCCGAGTCGCTGTGGATGGGCGTGCCGGTGCTCGGGATGAAAGGCGAGCGGTTCGTCACGCACATCTGCGAGAGCGTGCTGCAGACGGTCGGCCTCGGCGACTGGATCGCGCGGGACGAAGACGACTACGTCGCGAAGGCCGTGGCCGCTGCGGCCGATCCGCAGCGGCTCGGTGCGCTGCGGCAGGCATTGCGCGCGCAGCTGCTCGCGTCGCCGCTGTGCGATGCGCCGCGCTTCGCGAAACATCTCGAGGAGGCGTTTTACGGGATGTGGATGGACAGGACGAACGCCGGCGCCGACGAGCGGGCCGCGGCGGGCGACGAACCGAATTGAGCCGCCCGGCAGGGTGGCGCGCGAACGACGAAACGACGACATGCAACAGACCACGGACATTCTCGGCGCCGCACTGGCGCATCACCAGGCGGGCCGGCTGAGCGACGCGAAGGCGGGCTACGAGCAGCTGCTCGCGGGGGAGCCCGCGCATCCGGACGCGCTGCATTTCCTCGGACTGCTGACCTGTCAGGCAGGGCAGCCGGAAGAAGGCATCGCGCTGATGCGCCGCTCGATCGACGCGTATCCGAGCGCGATCTATCACAACAACCTGGGCAACGCGCTGCGCGAGCGGGGCCGGCTCGACGATGCGATCGCGCAGTACCGCGAAGCGGTGCGGCGTCAGCCGGACTACGCGGAAGCGCACAACAACCTGGGCGATGCGCTGCGCGAGGCGCGGCAGCCGGATGCGTCGATGCAGCACTGCGCGCAGGCGATCGCGCTGCGGCCGGACTATGCGCAGGCATACAACAACCTGGGCAACGCACTGAAGGATCTGGGGCAGGCGGATGCAGCGGTGCTCGCATACGGCAAGGCGATCGAACACGATCCGCGCTACGCGGACGCGTACAACAATCTCGGCAACGTGCTGACGACGCAGCGCAAGTTCGACGCGGCGGTGGACAGCTATCGCGCGGCCGTCGCGCTGAGCCCGGGCCGGGCGATCGTGCACGGCAATCTCGGCACCGCGCTGCTCGCGCGTGGCGACCTCGACGAATCCATCGCGACGCTGCGCCGGGCAGTCGAACTCGATCCGCGGGATCCGCAGGTCCACAACTGTCTCGGCAGCGCGCTGCGTGAAGCGGGCCGGAACGACGAAGCGATCGTGCATTTCGAACGGGTGATCGAGCTGTCCGGCGGCGACGTCGACGCACACCTCAACCTGAGCCGGGCGCTGAAGAGCCAGAACCGCATCGAGGAGTCCGTCGAGGCCGGCAAGCGGGCCATCGAGCTGGATCCGCGCCGGGCGGAGGGCTATGTGAACCTGGCCCACGCGTATTACTGGCTGGACCGTGTCGACGACGCGATCGTGCAGTACCGGCACGCGCTCGAATTCGATCCGGATTCGGCGGATATCCACCAGAACCTGTCGATCGCGCTGTGCCAGGCGCGGCGCGTTCATGAAGCGCTGGAGAGCGCGCATGCCGCCGTGGCACTCGAACCCGGCACCGCGCGCCGGTATGCGCATCTCGCGGACGTGCTGCGCAAGACCGGCGACGTCGACGCGGCGATCCAGTGCTATCGCCGCGCGCTGGAGTGTGATCCCGACAATCCGGGTACCTACACGTCGCTGCTGTTCTGCCTCGCGGGCCAAACCGCCTTCGACCCGGATGCGTACCTGGCGGATGCGCGCGTGTTCGGCGCGCGCATGTCGATGCACGCGCAGCCGTGGCGGCACCGGCCGGCGCCGCTGAACGGGCGCAGGTTGCGTGTCGGCTTCGTGTCGGGCGATTTCCGGCGGCACCCGGTCGGCATCTTTCTCGAAAGCGTCGTCGCGCATCTCGATCGGTCGCGGCTCGAGCTCGTCGCGTTCACGACGTTCGACACCGAGGACGACTACACCGCGCGGCTGAAGCCGCATTTCGACGGCTGGCATCGCATCACGGATCTCGGGACGGAGCAGACGGCCCGGCGCATCCACGAAGAGCGGATCGACGTGCTCGTCGATCTGGCCGGGCATACGGCGCACAACCGGCTGCCTGCCTTTGCGTGGAAGCCGGCGCCGATCCAGGTGAGCTGGCTCGGCTTTTTCGCGTCGACCGGCATCGCGGAGATGGACTATTTCCTCGGCGATGCGCACGTGCTGCCGGCCGCCGAGGAGGCGCACTTCGTCGAGCGGCCGTGGCGCCTGCCCGACAGCTACCTGTGCTTCACGCCGCCGCCGTACGACGTGCAGGTCGGCCCGCTGCCGATGCTGCGCAACGGGCACATCACGTTCGGTTGCTTCGGCAAGCTCGTGAAGGTGACCGACGAGGTGGTGCGCGTCTGGTCGCGCCTGCTGCACACCGTGCCGGGCGCGAAGCTGCTGCTCAAGGCGTACGAACTCGCGGTCGAGGACATCTGCGATGCAACGCGCGCGCGCTTCGCGGCGCACGGCATCGACGCCGACCGGCTGATCCTCGAGCCAGGCTCGTCGCGCGACGCGTACTTCGCGGCATACAACCGCGCGGACGTGATGCTGAGCCCGTTCCCGTACCCGGGCGGCACGACGACGGCCGAGTCGCTGTGGATGGGCGTGCCGGTGCTCGGGATGAAGGGGGAGCGGTTCGTCACGCACATCTGCGAGAGCCTGCTGCATGCGGCCGGTCTCGGCGACTGGATCGCGAGCGACGAAGCGGACTACATCGCGAAGGCCGTCGCGTTCTCCCGCGATCGCGGCGAGCTCGCGGCGATGCGTGCCGGGTTGCGCCAGCAGATGCAGCGTTCGCCGCTCGGCGACGCGAAGCGGTTCGCCCGCCACCTCGAGGACGCGTTCCACGGCATGTGGGACGCATGGCTCGCCGGCACCCCGGGCGACGCGCCGGCGCGGTAACGGCCGCGGCCGGACGGGCGCCGTGCCGCCGGGCATCGCGGCGCGGTGCGGTGCGGTGGGGGCGTCCCCAAAAAAAGAAGCCGCATCGCTGCGGCTCTTCGAGGAGGGCGCCCTCGCGGGCGTCGTAGTTGTTCTTGTTCGATCTGCGTCGGTGCGGTTCAGCCCAGCATCCCGGTCGACTGGTAACGCGATGCCGCATCGATGCGCTGCAGCGCCAGCCGATGATTCGTCATCAGCCGCTCGCGGCCGGCCATCGCCTGTTCGGTGATGATTGCATCGAGCCGCTGGATCTCGCGGATGATCGCGAGCGCATCCGGCGTCTGGTCAGCGTCGAGCGACATCAGCAGCGCGGCGCGTTCGTTCACGAGCGCGGCGGCGCGCTCCCATGCGTCGTGCGAGACGGCGTCCGCGAGCGCGTGCGTGAGCGCCAGCGCGCGTGTCAGCGAAGTGTGTTCCATGGCGAGAAGTCCTCGTGGGCGGTGGCCGGGTGCCGGTCCGTCACTTGTTGGTGGCAAGCGTGCCGGCGCTGCTCGACCCGCCGAACAACTGCGTCAGGTACTGCTGGTTGTTCTGCATCTGCGTCATCAGCGTGTTGAGCGCGGTGAACTGCGCGTTGTACTGGGCCGTGAGCGCGGTCTGGTAGTTCTTCAGCTGCGTCGCCTGATCCTGCAGGTTCGACAGGTCCTTGTTCAGCGAGGCCGTGCGCTGGTCGATCAGGCCGCCCGTCTGCGAGTACGAATTCGCGAAGTTGTTCAGCGCGACCCCGACGCCGTTCGTCGAATTGAAGATCGCGGAGACGGCCGAGCCGTTGGTCGTGAGGGCGGTCTGCAGCTTCGTGCTGTCGACCGTCAGCGTGCCGTCGGTGTTCAGGTTGAGGCCGATCGACGACAGGCTGTAGGTCTTGCCTCCCGTCGTGACGCCACCGCTGAGCGCGGTCGCGAGGCCGTTCGTGATCGAGTTCAGCATCGCGTCGCCGAGCAGCGGGCCGGCCGTCGAGCCCGAGGACGTGCTCGTGTACGACGACAGGCTCGATGCCGTCGTGACGAAGGTCGAGTACGCCTTCGCGAAATTGTTGATCGCCGTCGTGATGCCGGTCGTGTCCTGCGCGATCGTGAGCGTCTGCGTCGTGTTGACCGCAGCTGCCGTCAGGTTCAGCGTGACGCCGGTCAGCGCGTTGGAAATCTGGTTCGTCGCGCTCGTCACGGTGCTGCCGGCGATCGTGATGTTGGCGTCCGCGGCGGGCGTCACCGTGTTGTAGGTCGACTGGGTCGAGTCGAGCTTGCTGTTCAGGCCGGCACCCGCGGTGATCGACACCGTGTTCGTCGCCCCCGTGTTGTTCGAGGAGAGCACCAGGTGCTGGCCGTCGGACGCATTGATCACCGTGGCCGTCACGCCCGGGTTGTTCGAGGCCTTGTTGATGTTCGCGGCGATCGTCGCGAGCGTATCGGTCGACGAGACCGACACCTGCATCGAACCGCTGCCGACGCCGACGGTCAGCGTGCCGCTGCCGATCGTGTCGGACGACGTGAGCGCCGGCGACGAAATCGAGTTGGCGGTCGCGACGGCGTTGACTTTCACCGTGTACGTGCCGGCCGCCGCGCCGCTCGCGGTGGTGGCGGTGAGGCCGGAGCCGCTGGCCGTCGCGGTCAGTGCCGACAGCGTCGTGCCGTCGGTGAGGCCCGTCAGCGCCGTTTGCAGCGCCGCGAGCTGCGACTTGATCTGCCCGATCGCGGATAGTTCGGTGTTGTCGGACGCTTGCTTGTTCGCGAGTGCGGTCGATTGCGCGGTGGTCTTCGCGGTGACGAGCGCGGAGACGAGCGAATTGACGTCGAGCGACGACTTCGTCGAGCCGCTGATGAGGGACTGCGCAGCCTGCTGGAGCGCGGTGTTCAGGTCGCTGGTGGACGTGGTGGTGGTGGTCGTCGAGGTCATTCGGGGGCTCCGGTTCGCGTCGCCGGACAGGTTCGGGCGAATCGCGCGTCGGTGTCGAACACGTGCGCAATGGGAGGTGAGCGTCCCGGGTGCGCGATGAAAAGGCGCGGGCGCCGGACCGAGGTCGCGGCGCCCGTGCCGGCGGCCGGCGCGTCGCGAGACGCGCGCCGCCGGTCGTGGGGTATTAACCCAGGAGCTTCAGAACCTGCTGCGGCAGCGAGTTTGCTTGTGCCAGCACCGAGATGCCTGCTTGCTGCAGCACTTGCGCCTTGCTCAGGTTCGCCGTTTCCGTCGCGAAGTCCGCGTCGGTGATCTGCGAACGCGCTGCCGACATGTTGGTCGATTGCGTCTGCGTGTTCGTGATGGCCGACTGGAACGTGTTCTGCGTTGCGCCGAGCGTTGCCTGGAACGTGTTGACCTTCGTCAGCACTGCGTCGATCGAGCCCATCGCGGCTTGCGAATCCGTGACGCTCGAAACCGTCAGCGCGGAGAGGCCGAGGTTTGCCGAGTCCCAGCTCTGCGTGCCGAAGTCCGCAGCGATCGTCTGGCCGTTGACCGCGCCGATCTGGAAGCTGACGGTGCTCAGGCCTTGCAGGACGGACTGGCCGTTGAACGTCGTTTGCGTTGCGACGCGCGAGATTTCCGTCAGGCGGGTCGAGACTTCCGACTGCAGGTTTGCACGTGCGTTGGAGTCGAGCGAGCCGTCGCCTGCTTCAACTGCCAGCTGGCGGATACGCTGCAGGTTGTCGACGATCGACTGGAGCGCGCCGGCCGTCGTCTGGACCATCGAGATGCCGTTGTTCGCGTTCGACACGCCTTGGTTCAGCGCGTTGATTGCGGCCGTCTGGGTCGTCGCGATTGCCAGGCCCGCTGCGTCGTCCGCTGCGCTGTTCACGCGCTTGCCCGACGACAGGCGGTTGATCGCTTGCGACAGCGCGTTTTGCGAGCCCGACAGATTCGTCTGCGTCGACAGCGAAAGGATGTTGGTGTTGATGTTCAGCATTTGCTTCCTCGTTTTGGAAAATGCCTGAGTTCAGACAGGATCAGGTTCGTTTTCGGCGTTGCGCTTTATCGCGAGTGGCGCTGCCCGCCTTTCCTGGTTGACGGCGGCACCCGGCGAAAACTTTAGAGGGATGTGTGAGGAAAATCGGGACGGAAGGTGGCGATCGCCGCGCAGGCCGCGCCTGGCTTGGGTGACAGCAATTTCGGGCAGGTTGCGCGACGGTCCCGTTGGATGGTGTACGCGGCCGCGCCGCATGGGGCGGCGAACCGGAATCGACAAAAGGATAGTTTTGTCTGTGATTTCCTGATATGATGGCGGGCTGAATTGAGATTTTCTGTCAAGCCTGTGCCGTCTCGGCATTCTTGCTGGCAGTCAAACGCGGCGCTGCACGCGGCTTGTGAAGCGTACCCGCGGTGCTTTGTGCCTCTCTTTTCCGGCCTCCGAGGCCGTATTTCCGCTCGTTTCGCCTGTTGTGGGGACGCCCGGATGGCCGGTGCGTGGCGCTTGGCCGCTACGTTTTTGACCGTTTAAGCAATTTAGGAACGACATGACGACGATTCTTCTGAAAGAAAACGAGCCGTTCGAAGTGGCGATTCGCCGCTTTCGCCGTGCTATCGAAAAAAATGGCCTGATCGCTGAACTGCGCGAACGCCAGTCCTACGAAAAGCCGACCGCAGTCCGCAAGCGCAAGAAGGCAGCAGCCGTCAAGCGCCTGCACAAGCGCCTGCGCAGCCAGATGCTGCCGAAGAAGCTCCACTAAGAGCATCTCCGGTTCGCCGCGAAACGGCGGAGCGTGCTTCGAAAGAAGCCGCTCCGCCGTTTTGCTTTTCCGGGCCGGAAAAAGGGCGTCGGTCTCGGGTTTCAAGCCTTGGCGGGGCGGTCGCCTGACGGCGACGCGGCCGATTCGACGGATTGCCGACGGCTTCGAGCCGCCGCCGGGCGCGTTCCGAAGCCGTCATCGCGACGCTCAGCGTCGGCGTGACGGGGATCGGTATCAGTTTGAAGAAGCGCAGCGCGTGTGTGGGGGGCCGCGGATGGCGTTGTGATGTGCCGATGCGCCAACCCCCGGCCCGCCCCGGGCGGGTTTCGTCGCCGTCAACCTGCCTTGCGGCTCCGTGCCGGCTGCTGCTTGCCCCCGAGCGCCGCGCATTTGGCGTGACACGGACAGCCGGTCTCGTGGTCGTTGACCATTCCGGTTGCCTGCATCAGCGCGTAGCAGATCGTCGAGCCGACGAACTTGCAGCCGTACTCCTTCAGCGCCTTGCTGAGCGCATCCGACTGGGCAGTCGACGCGGGCGCGTCGCGATACGACTGCCACGCGTTCTGCACCGGCGTGTGATCGACGAACGACCACAGGAATTGCGCGAGCGAGCCGTGGTCGTCGCGAATGCGCTGCACGGCCCGGGCATTGGTCACCGCGGATTCCACCTTCGCGCGATTGCGCACGATGCCCGGATTTTCGAGCAGCTTCTCGATGCGCTTCGGCGTGAAGCGCGCGACCGCGTCGACATCGAACTCGGCGAACGCCTCGCGATAGCCGGCGCGCTTGTTCAGGATCGTCGACCACGACAGGCCCGCCTGCGCGCCTTCCAGAATCAGCATTTCGAACAGATGGCGATCGTCGTGCGACGGCACGCCCCACTCGGTATCGTGATAGTGAGCATCCGCTTCCGTCCTTACCCAGTTGCACCGCTGCGACATCGTCAGCCTCGTTCCAGTGTCGATTCGATCGTGCCAGCATAGCGGAAGGCCCATTCACGGCATAGCTGGCCGAACGGCAGATGGGCGCGCGGCGCCGATCCGGTTAAGCTTGGCGCCTGTTCGAATCAGCAGGATCAACGCATGACGGCACTACTTTTTGCGATCGGCATCGACGGCGGCGGCACGGGCACCCGCGTGGTACTTGCCGACCGGCACGGGCGCGAGCTCGCGCAGGGGCGCGGCGGCCCGTCGGGGCTCGGCCTCGGCATCGAGCGCGCGTGGGCATCGATCGGCGCTGCTTGCGCCGACGCCTTCACGCAGGCGGGGCTCGCGTTCGACTGGTCGCAATGTGCGCTCGGTTGCGGGCTCGCGGGCGTCAACAATGCCGCGTGGCTCGCCGCGTTCCGTGCGCAGGCGCCGCTCGACGCGCTCGCGATCGAGAGCGACGCGTATACGACCGTCGTCGGCGCGCACGGCGGCGCGCCGGGGCTCATCGTCGCGCTCGGCACGGGCAGCATCGCGGCGGCGCTCGACGCGGCGGGCGACTGCCGCATCGCGGGCGGCTTCGGTTTTCCGTCCGGCGACGAGGCGAGCGGCGCGTGGCTCGGCATGCGCGCGCTTGCATACGCGCAGCAGGCGCTCGACGGCCGCGTGCCGCGTGACGCGTTCGCCGGCGCGCTGCTCGCGGAAACGGGCGCGCACGATCGCGACGCACTCGTCCAGTGGTCGTGCGATGCGAACCAGACGATCTACGCGCGCCTCGCGCCGATCGTGTTCGCGCACCGCGACCATCCTTGTGCGGCGGCGCTGATCGCGCAGGCCGGCGATGAGATCGGCAAGATGATCGACGCGCTCGATCCTCGGCAGGCGCTGCCGGTCGCGCTGTGCGGCGGGCTGGCCGACGCGTTGGCGCCGGCCGTGCCGGCACGCCACGCGGCCCGGCTGCGCGCGCCGCTCGACGATTCCGCGCACGGTGCGTTGCGGCTTGCGCTGCAGGTGTTGAGGGCGACGGAAGCGGGGTGAGCGGTTCAAGCGGGCGGCGTGCGGTGAGTGGGCCGAGCAGGCCGAACGGCCCGAAACCCGCTCCATTCCCCAACCGCCCGGCGGCCCTCCGGGCACGACGTTAAAATGGCGGTTCCGCAGCGTCCCGCGCGCCATTCACCCGTCCCCATGTACAAAGTCATCGCCACCGATCTCGACGGCACCCTGCTGAACAGCGACCACCAGCTCGATCCGTACACGATCGAGACCGTCCGCCGGCTCGACCGCGGCGGCCTGCAGTTCGTGATCGCGACGGGGCGCCACTACGCGGACGTCGCCGGCATTCGGGACGTGCTGGGCATTCGGCCGTACCTGATCACGTCGAACGGCGCGCGCGTGCATGCACCGGACGACACGGCGATCCACGCGCAGGACATCGATCCCGCGATCGTCCGCGGCCTCGTGCAGCCGGGCGTGACCGGCGCGCACGGGCGCGTGATCGTCAACCTGTTTACCGACCGCGGCTGGCTGATCGACCGGGACGCGCCGCACCTGCTCGAATTCCACCAGGATTCGGGATTCCGGTACGACGTGATCGACATGTCCGCGCACGACGGCGCCGATATCGCGAAGGTGCTGTACATCGGCGAGCCGGCCGATCTGGCGGTGGTCGCCGAACAGATGCGCGTGCGGTTCGGCGATGCACTGTACGTCACGTACTCGCTGCCCGACTGTCTCGAAGTGATGACCGCCAACGTGTCGAAGGGCCGCGCGCTGCGTGCGGTGCTCGCGCGGCTCGGCGTCGACGCCGGCCACTGCATTGCGTTCGGCGACAACATGAATGACATCGATCTGCTCGAAACGGCCGGTCACGCGTTCATGATGAACAACGCGAACCCCGACCTGATCGCGCACCTGCCGCACATCCCGCGAATCGGCAACAACTTCGACGCGGGCGTCGCCCGTCACCTGCGCATGCTGTTCGCGCTCGAGGACACCCTCGACGGCGTCGCCGCTTCCTGAGCGGCCATGAAAAACGGGCGCCAGCGGCGCCCGTCCAAATTACCTGCCTCTATGTTGTTCGACAGCGTGAGGCTCGCTGCTCTGCTCGCGTGACCCCGTAGTGTTTTATTCGTTGGTGCGAGCGGATGCGGGCAGCAGGCCGACGGCATCGTCGCGCCCTGCGATCAGTGGGTAGACGATCCCGGCGATTGCCGCACCGATGATCGGCGCGACCCAGAACAGCCACAGCTGGCCGATCGCCTCGCCGCCCACGAACAGCGCCGGGCCGGTCGAGCGGGCCGGGTTGACTGACGTGTTGGTGACCGGGATCGAGATCAGGTGGATCAACGTCAGGCACAGGCCGATCGCGATCGGCGCGAAGCCGGCAGGCGCGCGCTTGTCGGTGGCGCCGAGAATCACGAACAGGAAGAAGCCCGTCATCACGACTTCGCAGATGAATGCCGCGCCGAGCGAGTAGTGGCCGGGCGAGCGCTCGCCGAAGCCGTTCGTCGCAAAGCCGCTGCCGACGACGTCGAAGCCCGGCTTGCCGGTCGCGATCAGGTACAGCACGAACGCACCCAGCGTGGCACCGACCACCTGCGCAACGATGTACGGCGCGAGATCGCGCGCCGGGAAGCGGCCGGCGACCGTCAGGCCGACGCTCACCGCCGGATTCAGGTGGCAGCCCGAAATATGGCCGATCGCGAATGCCATCGTCAGCACGGTCAGGCCGAAGGCGAGTGCGACGCCGGCAAAGCCGATGCCGAGGCCCGGAAAGGCGGCGGCCAGCACGGCGCTTCCGCACCCGCCGAGCACCAGCCAGAACGTGCCGAATACCTCTGCAGCCAGACGCTGAGAAAGATTCATGTATGGACCTCGTTCAAGTGGGTTGAAGACAAACGGACGACCGGATGAATTATTCGGACGCCCGGAATTGGTCTGGATTATAGGAAATGAATCGGGTTCGAGAGGGTCAACGATTGTTAAATCTGAATGGCTGGGGAATGGCTTTTATTAGAATAAGTCCGCATTCTCGATATCGACGAATCGGTTAAAGATGACAGCATTAATTTCGAAGAGCAGGGCGGCGGTACGATGACGTAACGGATGTTGGCGTTCCGGTCGAACTCGCCGGAGCTGCATCATGGAAAAGGGGAGTCGAAAAATGTCTCAATACGCGAAACTCAAGGCGCAAATCGCCGAGTTGCAGGCCCAGGCGGATGACGTGCGTCGCCAGGAAGTGGCGGCGGTGATTGCCGACGTCCAGCGAATGATTGCCGAATATGGCCTGACGGCCGAGGACCTGGGCTTCGCGGAGCGAGCGCGGCGCGGCCGTCCGCCGAAAAAGGCGCCGCTGCCCCCGAAATACCGCGATCCGAAGTCGGGTGCGACCTGGAGCGGGCGCGGCAAGCCGCCGAATTGGATCGTCGGGAAAAACCGCGATCGTTTCCTGATCGAATGACCGCGCAAAAATGAAGAGCCGCATCGACGATGCGGCTCTTTGGCGTTTTCGGGATTTTCACGCCGATTTCGGCGCGAATTTTACCGATTATTTCCTGACGAATTTCGACGTCAGGCGCCCGCGACTTGGCGCAAGGCCGGCCGTTTCGCCGCCGTGCAAAGCGATTCGTAAGTTTCGACATAACGCCGCGCCATCGCTTTCGAACTGAAGCGCGTATCGAAACGCGCGCGGATCGCGTCGCGCGACAGGCTGTCGATCCGGTGCAGCGCACCGACGGCGCCCTGCACGTCCTCGACGATGAAGCCGGTCACGCCGTCCTCGATCACTTCCGGCACCGAGCCGCGGTTGAACGCGACGACCGGCGTGCCGCAGGCCATCGCCTCGATCATCACCAGGCCGAACGGCTCCGGCCAGTCGATCGGGAACAGCAGCGCCTTCGCGCCCGACAGGAACGCGGGCTTCTGCGCCTCGTTGATCTCGCCGATGAATTCGACGTGCGCCTCGCCGAGCAGCGGTTCGATCACTTCCTTGAAGTAGTCGGCGTCGGCCTTGTCGACCTTCGCGGCGATCTTCAGCGGCAGCCCGCTCTGCGCGGCGATCCGGATCGCGGTGTCGACTCGCTTTTCGGGACAGATCCTGCCGAGGAACGCGAGGTATTCGGGCTTCACGTCCGGTTGCGGCGTGAGCAGCGTGTCGGGCAGCCCGTGATACACGGTGCCGGCCCACGCGGCCTGCGGCAGCGGCTTGCGCTGGTTGTTGGAGATCGACACGACCGGCGCGTCCGGGAATGCGTCGAACACCGGCTGCAGCTCCGGCAGGTCGAGGCGGCCGTGCAGCGTCGTCACATAAGGCGTATCGAGGCGCGACATCAGCGAGAACGGCAGGTAGTCGAGGTGGAAGTGCAGCACGTCGAATTCGTGCGCGACACGGGCGACCTGCTCGATCAGGCGCATATGGGGCGCCATCGAATCGCGGATCGACGGGTCGAGCCGCAGTGCGCGCGGCCATGCCGCCTCGAGACGCGCGGACGTGACGGAGTCGCCGCTTGCGAACAGCGTCACGTCGTGGCCGAGCTCGACGAGCGCCTCGGTGAGGTAGGACACGACACGCTCGGTGCCGCCATAGAGTTTCGGCGGGACAGCTTCGTAAAGGGGCGCGATCTGGGCAATACGCATGGGCGTTCTCCGGTGTCGACCAGCGCGGGGCGCTCGAGTGCGCATGCTGGTCCGATGCAGGGTTGCGGAACTCGCCGACGCACGCGCTCTGCGGTACGGGGCCCGGTCCGGGGCGCGGTGCGCGGGAGGCCGGGCGGCAAGCTGCGGGGCGGGCCGGCGCGGCTCCCGCCGCCGCCCATTGGAGTCCATTATCGATATCGCCTTCAGGGGTTCGAGTGTTTTTTCAAACACTTAAGGCTTGTTACACCGTGAAATACGCGAAAACCCCGATAAAAGGGGTGCGGAAACACAAAGCGATATGGCAACGAGAATTGTTGCGCTATCGTGAAAAACCACTATAATTTTTTCCGATTCACTTTCCGGCAGCCTTGCCGGAAGGCCTTCAGCCGGATTCGTCCCGTGTCGGACCGCATCATCGACGAATTCGCGCGTCACTTCCCCCGCCGTTTGTTCCCTTTCAATTCGCCTTGTCGGAAAAATTCCTACACGGTTTACAGACAAATCCTGCGCGGCATACGCCACTTCGCTGATACCGGCATAAATGCCGTTTGGCCAAAATTCGCCCTGTAAGAATATAAACGTGCCGACGGAGCGCCCAGCGGGGCCTGATCGAGCAAACGTTTTCATAACATGAACGGCCAAAGCAAAGCTCTTAACGGGGGAATCATGAGCGCCAACAGCGAAATGCTCAGTGAGATCAAAGAGGTCAACCTGTCGTACCTCCTCCTCGCGCAGCGCCTGCTGCGGGAAGACAAGGCGATGGGCATGTTCCGCATGGGAGTTTCCCAGGAACTGGCCGATGTGCTCGCGAACCTCACGCTCGCCCAGACCGTGAAGCTCGCCGCATCGAACCAGATGTTGTGCCGCTTCCGCTTCGACGATCACGCGTTGTTGTCGTCGCTCGCCGACAAGGGGCGCAGCGACGTCGTCACGCACGCGCATTCGGCCATCCTGATGGCCGGCCAGCCGGTCGAAAGCGTCCGCTGATCCTTACCCGCCTTGCGTTCGTCCCGGCGCGTCGCGCCGGCAGGCAGCGTCTTGGCCACTCATCCGAACAACGTCAAGCGGACGGTTATTCACCATGGCAAGCAAAAGCGTCGTGATCGAGGTGAAGGAAATCACCCTCGCCATCGAACTGATCGAACTGGGCGCCCGGCTGCAACTGCTGGAGGCGGAGACGAGCCTGTCGCGCGATCGCCTGATCAAGCTGTACAAGGAGCTGAAGGGCGCGTCGCCGCCGAAGGGGATGCTGCCGTTCTCGACCGACTGGTTCATGACGTGGCAGCCGAACATCCACTCGTCGCTGTTCTACAACATCTACCGGTTCATGCAGGACCACGGCCGCTGCGAGCCGATCCAGTCGATCGTGAAGGCGTACCGGCTCTATCAGGAGCACGTGAAGCTGTCCGGCGACGAGGCCGCGCTGAGCCTCACGCGCGCGTGGACGCTGGTGCGCTTCTTCGACTCGGGGATGCTGCAGATGACCCCGTGCACGCGCTGCGGCGGCCACTTCGTCGCGCATGCGCATGATCCGCATCAAGGTTTCGTGTGCGGCCTGTGCCAGCCGCCGTCGCGCGCGGGCAAGACCCGCAAGGCCGCCGCCGCGCGTGCCGAGCTGTCCGCCGCCGCGGCCTGAGCGCCGGGCAGGGCGGGGCCGGGCGGGGCGCGAGCGGACGCCTCACGGCTGCCGCTCGCCGCGCGAACCGCGCGGGGCTTGCTGGTAAACACCGCCGCGCCGCCGCGGCGCGGCCGCGAAAGTTTTCCTGCCGACTGCCGTAAACCTGATTAACGGCGGTCTCCCCGCCGGTCATTCGTGAGGGACAGGCAGTGCTGATTATCGTGGGAACACTCGTGACGCTGTTGTCCGTCTTCGGCGGTTACGCGCTGGCAGGCGGGCATCTGGGCGCATTGATCCAGCCGGTCGAGATCCTGATGATCGCGGGCGCGGGCGTCGGCGCGTTCATCCTCGGCAACGGCATGAAGACCATCAAGGGGACGCTGCGTGTGCTGCCGACGCTCTTCAAGGGCTCGAAGTACACCAAGGACGTCTATATGGAGTTGATGGCGCTCCTGTACGTGCTGCTCGCGAAGGCACGCAAGGAAGGCACGCTGACGCTCGAGGCCGACATCGACGATCCGGACAAGAGCCCGATCTTCACGCAATACCCGAAGATCCTCGCCGATCGCCACATCGTCGAATTCCTGACCGACTACCTGCGCCTGATGGTGGGCGGCAACATGAACGCGTTCGAGATCGAGAGCCTGATGGACGAGGAGATCGAGACGCACCACGCGGAAGGCGAGGGCCCGGCGCACGCGCTGATGCGCGTCGGCGACGCGATGCCGGCGTTCGGGATCGTCGCGGCGGTGATGGGCGTCGTGCATACGATGGCATCCGCCGACAAGCCGCCCGCGGTGCTCGGCGCGATGATCGCGCAGGCGCTGGTCGGCACGTTCCTCGGGATCCTGCTGTCGTACGGGCTGATCGGGCCGCTCGCGAGCCTCGCGGAGCAGCGCGTGGCCGAGTCGACCAAGATGTTCCAGTGCATCAAGGTGACGATTCTCGCGAGCCTGAACGGCTATGCGCCCGCGATCGCGGTCGAGTTCGGCCGCAAGGTGCTGTACTCGACCGAGCGGCCGTCGTTTACCGAGCTCGAAGAGCACGTGCGCCGCGTGAAGGCGAAGTGACGCGGAGCATTCGATGAGCAAGAGCAAGGATCGCGCGATCGTCGTGAAACGGGTGGCCCCGCAGAAGAAGGGCCACCACGGCGGCGCATGGAAACTCGCCTATGCGGACTTCATGACCGCGATGATGGCGTTCTTCCTGCTGATGTGGCTGCTGAGCTCGGTCACGCCGGTGCAGCTGAAGGGGATCGCCGAGTACTTCAACACGCCGCTGAAAGCCGCGCTGTTCGGCAGCGGCGATCGCAGCTCGCAGGACTCGAGCATCATCAACGGCGGCGGCCGCGACCTGTCGAGCCTCGACGCCGGCACGCTGCGCCGCACCGACGGCACGACGTCGCTCGCCGACCGCGTCGCGAAGGCCGGCGACGACAAGACGCGTTCGCAGGCGCAGGGCGCGCAGGACCGGCTCGAGCAGACGCGCCTGCACGACCTGCAGATCAAGTTGATGGCGGCGATCGAGGCGAACCCGACGCTGCGTCAATTCAGGCAGCAGATCCGCATCGATTCGACGCTGATGGGGCTGCGCATCGAGATCGTCGATTCGCAGAAGCGGCCGATGTTCGCGATGTCGAGCGATCACGTCGAGCCGTACATGCGCGACATCCTGCGCGAGATCGGCAAGACGCTGAACGACGTGCCGAACCGGATCATCGTCCAGGGCCACACCGACGCGGTGCCGTACGCGGGCGGCGAGGGCGGCTACAGCAACTGGGAGCTGTCGGCCGACCGCGCGAACGCGTCGCGCCGCGAACTGATCGCGGGCGGCATGGACGAGGCGAAGGTGTTGCGCGTGCTCGGCCTCGCGTCGACGCAGAACCTGAACAAGGCCGATCCGCTCGATCCGGAAAACCGCCGGATCAGCGTGATCGTGCTGAACCGCAAATCCGAAGACGCGCTGATGCGCGACGACGCGACGACCACGACGCTGTCGGCCGACGCGGCGGGCTCGAAGCTGCTGGCCCAGCAGCTCGGCGGCCCGGCGCAGCCCGCGCGACCGGCGCTGGCGAGCGCCGTCGCCGTGGCACCGAAACCCTGACGTTTCCCAGATTTCGAGACAGACATGATCCGAACCATTCTCGCCATCGACGACTCGGCGACCATGCGTGCGCTGCTGCAGGCGACGCTGGCGCAGGCCGGCTACGACGTGACGGTGGCGCCGGACGGCGAAGCCGGCTTCGACATGGCGGCCACCGTGCCGTACGACCTGGTGCTGACCGACCAGAACATGCCGCGCAAGAGCGGGCTCGAGGTGATCGCGTCGCTGCGCAAGCTGACGGCCTACGCGGACACGCCGATCCTCGTGCTGACCACCGAAGGCAGCAATGCCTTCAAGGACGCCGCGCGCGACGCGGGCGCGACCGGCTGGATCGAGAAGCCGATCGACCCGGCCGTGCTGATCGACCTGGTCGCGACGCTGTCCGAACAGACCGCCTCCTGACATGAACGCGACGAATCCAACCGGTGACCGGGCATGACTCTCGACATCACGCAGTTCTACCAGACCTTTTTCGACGAAGCGGACGAGTTGCTCGCGCAGATGGAGCAGCTGCTGCTGAACCTCGACGTCGGCTCGCCCGACCCCGAGGACCTGGCCGCGATCTTCCGCGCCGCGCATTCGATCAAGGGCGGCGCGGCGACCTTCGGCTTTTCCGCGCTGACCGAGACGACCCACATCCTCGAGTCGCTGCTCGACCGCGCGCGCAACCATGAGCTGACGCTGACCAAGGAAATGGTCGACGCGTTCCTCGAGACCAAGGACGTGCTGTCCGACCAGCTGGTCGACTATCGCGCGAGCGCGGAACCGGACGCGGCGGCTGCCGCGACGATCTGCGCGAAGCTCGAACGCCTGAAGGCCGAGAGCGGCGCGGATGCGGCCGCGGCCGTCGTGCCGGCCGCAGCGGCCGAAGCGGCCGCACCGGCGCCGGCGCCTTCCACCGACGACCGCGTGCCCGATCACGTGGTCGAACAGGCCGTCGCGGCCGCGCATCCGGCGGACGACGCCGTCGCGGGCGGCCCGCACCTGAAGATCACGCTCGTCGGCGTCGACGCGAAGGACCAGGCGCTGCTCACCGAGGAGCTCGGCAATCTCGGCCGGATCGTCGGCCGCGAGGAAGCGGGCGCGGACCTGACGCTGTGGCTCGAATCGGACGTGCCGTCCGACGACATCGTCGCCGTGTGCTGTTTCGTGATCGACGACAGCCAGATCCGCATCGCGCGCGGCACCGCGCCGGCCGCACCGGCGCCTGCCGTCGCGCCGGCCGCGCCCGAACCGGCCGCGGCGCCGGAGCCGGCCGCACGCGTCGAGGTATTCGCGCAAGCCGCCGGTGCCGCACCGGCCGCCGCCGCACCGCAAGCGCCGGCGCAGCCGAGCGCCGCCGCGCAACCGGCGCCGCAACCCGCGCCGCAACCGCAGGCCGACCCCGCCGCGCCGGCTGCCCACGCTGCCGCGCACCACGACGACAAGCGTCCGCGCCCGGCCGCCGCCGCATCGGGCGCCGAAGGCAGCTCGATCCGCGTCGGCGTCGAGAAGGTCGACCAGCTGATCAACCTGGTCGGCGAACTCGTGATCACGCAGGCGATGCTCGCGGAAACGGCGAGCGCGTTCGATCCGGCGCTGCACGACCGTCTCTTCAACGGGATGGCGCAACTGGAACGCAACGCGCGCGACCTGCAGGAAGCGGTGATGTCGATCCGCATGATGCCGATGGACTACGTGTTCAGCCGTTTCCCGCGCCTCGTGCGCGACCTGGCCGGCAAGCTCGGCAAGCAGGTCGAGCTCGTCACGTTCGGCCAGGCGACCGAGCTCGACAAGAGCCTGATCGAGCGGATCATCGACCCGCTCACGCACCTCGTGCGCAACAGCCTCGACCACGGGATCGAGACCGTCGACAAACGCGTCGCCGCGGGCAAGGATGCGGTCGGCCAGCTCGTGCTGTCGGCCGCGCATCACGGCGGCAACATCGTGATCGAGGTCAGCGACGACGGCGGTGGCCTGAACCGCGAGCGGATTCTCGCGAAGGCCGCGAAGCAGGGGATGCAGGTATCCGACAACATCAGCGACGACGAAGTCTGGCAACTGATCTTCGCGCCGGGCTTTTCGACCGCCGAGACGGTGACCGACGTGTCGGGCCGCGGCGTCGGGATGGACGTCGTGAAGCGCAACATCCAGTCGATGGGCGGCCACGTCGAGATCTCGTCGCAGGCCGGCCGCGGCACGACCACGCGGATCGTGCTGCCGCTCACGCTCGCGATCCTCGACGGGATGTCGGTGAAGGTCGGCACGGAGATTTTCATCCTGCCGCTGAACTTCGTGATGGAGTCGCTGCAGCCGTCGAACGACGACATCTACACCGTCGGCAACGGCGAGCGCGTGGTGCGCGTGCGCGGCGAATACCTGCCGCTCGTCGCGCTGCACGAGGTGTTCTCGGTCGAGGACGCGCGTACCGATCCGACCCAGGGGATCGTCACGATCATGGAAACCGAGGGGCGCCGCTTCGCGATGCTGATCGACGAGCTGGTCGGCCAGCAGCAGGTGGTCGTGAAGAACCTCGAAACGAACTACCGCAAGGTGCATGGCATCTCGGCGGCGACCATCCTCGGCGACGGCAGCGTCGCGTTGATCGTCGACGTCGCGGCGCTGAACCGTGAAACCCGTGCGACGCACGGCGCCCGAGCCGGCGCCGAGCTCGCAATCTTCTGACTCTCGCCATTCAACTGATTGGGGGCAAACGTGTCTGCTGAAGTCCAAATGATCAATACGGCCGCGGCGAACGCGGCGACCAGCCGCCGCGACGCGGAGCAGGGCGATGCGACGGGCCAGGAGTTCCTCGTCTTCACGCTCGGCGACGAGGAATACGGGATCGACATCCTGAAGGTGCAGGAAATCCGCGGCTACGACAGCGTCACGCGCATCGCGAACGCGCCCGAATTCATCAAGGGCGTGATCAACCTGCGCGGGATCATCGTGCCGATCGTCGACATGCGGATCAAGTTCCATCTCGGCCGCGTGGAGTACGACCACCAGACCGTCGTGATCATCCTGAACGTGTCGAATCGCGTGGTCGGGATGGTGGTCGACGGCGTGTCGGACGTGCTGACGCTGCAGACCGACCAGATCATGCCGGCGCCGGAATTCGGCGCGACGCTGACGACCGAGTACCTGACGGGCCTCGGCACGGTCGACGGCCGGATGCTGATCCTGATGGACATCGAGAAGCTGATGTCGAGCCGTGAAATGGCGCTGATCGAGACGCTCGGCGGGTAAGCGCGCCGCGCGCGCAGGAATTTCGGGAGAATCTGCAATGTTGCATAACTGGTCGATCCGCACGACGCTGACGGCGGTCGGACTCATCCTCGTGTGCCTGGCCGCCGCGGTTGGCGGGCTCGGCCTTTACGCGCTCGATCACGCGAGCCGTTCGCTCGACGAGATCGCGCACGTCGACCTGCCGGCGATCCACACGCTGGACGACACGGCCGCGCACCTGCTGCGCTCGCGCATTGCGCTCGATCGCTTCCGTACGCTGACCGAAGCCGGTAATGCGGCCGAGGCGGCGAAGGTGCTCGACCGCGCGCAGGAGCTGTACGCGAAGTCGAACCAGAACTGGCAGGCGTTCCAGTCGACGCCGAAGCTCGGTGTCGAGCAGGCGCTCGTCGACGAGCTCACCGCCCGCTACACGACGATCGTGAAGGAAGGCGTCGAGCCCGAATTTGCCGCGGCGCGCGCGGGCGACATGGCGGCGTACCACGCGATTGCCGACGCGAAGATCAGCCCGATGTTCGTCGCGTTCGACCAGACGGCGGCGGCCGTGATCGCATCGCTGCAGAAGCGCGCGGAAGAACGCCAGGCCGCGACGCAGTCGCAGATCTCGCTGATGGTCGGCCTGATCGCGGCCGGCATCGCGATCGCGTTCGTCGTCGTGATCGCGATCCGCTTAGCGCTGCGCGGGCTGATCGTGAAGCCGCTCGAGGACGCGATCGCGCACTTCGAGCGCATCGCAGGCGGCGACCTCACGCAGCCGGTGAACGTGTTCAGCACGAACGAGATCGGCCGCCTGTTCGGCGGCATCAAGCGGATGCAGGACGCCGTGACGACGATGGTGCAGGCCGTGCATCGCGGCACCGAGTCGATCGACGTCGGCGCGCGCGAGATCTCGACCGGCAACACCGATCTGTCGCAGCGCACCGAGGAGCAGGCCGCGTCGCTGCAGGAAACCGCATCGAGCATGGAGCAGCTGACCGGCACCGTGCGGCAGAACGCGGAGAACGCGCGGCAGGCGAGCCAGCTCGCGGTGAACGCGTCGGACATCGCGACGCAGGGCGGCGAGGTGGTCGGCCAGGTCGTGTCGACGATGCAGGACATCGCGGCGAGCTCGGGCAAGGTCGTCGACATCATCGGCACGATCGAAGGCATCGCGTTCCAGACCAACATCCTCGCGCTGAACGCGGCGGTCGAAGCCGCGCGCGCGGGCGAGCAGGGCCGCGGCTTCGCGGTGGTCGCGGGCGAAGTGCGCTCGCTGGCGCAGCGCAGCGCGAGCGCCGCGAAGGAAATCAAGCAGCTGATCGGCGACTCGGCCGAGAAGGTCGACAGCGGGTCGGCGCTCGTCGCGCGGGCCGGCTCGACGATGGACGAGATCGTGCAGGCCGTGCGCCGCGTGACCGACATCATGGGCGAGATCAGCGCCGCGTCGGAAGAGCAGTCGACCGGCATCGAGCAGGTCAACCGCGCGGTCGGCCAGATGGATTCGGTCACCCAGCAGAACGCGGCGCTCGTCGAGCAGGCAGCGGCCGCGGCCGCATCGCTCGAGGAGCAGACGCGCCAGATGAAGGCGATCGTGTCGGCGTGGCGCGTCGCGGGCGGCATCGCGCTCGCGCCGGCGCGCAATGCTGCACGCCCGGCCACGCACGCACCGGCGCCGGCGTTGCCGTCGGCGCACCGTCACGAAGCCTCGCCGGCCGCACTGCCGGCACCGCAGGCTACCGTGCAGCCGTCCCGTCGCGCCGCACCGGCGCCGCATGCCGCGGCACCGGCCGCGAGCCACGAAACGAAGCGCGCGCCGGACGCCGCTGCCGCACGCGCATCGAAGGAAGCGCCGGCCGCGGGCGGCTATGGCCCGCGTCTCGCGAAGGCGGCCGCCGCACCGGCGCAGAAGCCTGCCGAAAAGCCCGCGCTGGTGCGCCCCGCGCTGAACGGCGAGAAGCCGGCGATGGCGGCGGCCGGCACGTCCGACGACGACTGGGAGACTTTCTAAGCCATGCCGTCCGCGCGCGCACCGTTTCGACCCGATGCACCGGATGCCTCGCCCCGCGCGGGCGAGCCGGGGCGCGACTTCGCGTTCACCGGCGCGGATTTCGCACGCATCCGCGCGCTGATCCATCAACGCGCGGGTATTTCGCTGTCCGAGCACAAGCGCGACATGGCGTACAGCCGGCTCGCACGCCGGCTGCGCGCACGCGGCCTCGACACGTTCCGCGACTACCTCGACCTGCTGGAGCAGGAGGACGATCCGCTCGAGTGGGAAGCGTTCACCAACGCGCTGACGACGAACCTGACCGCGTTCTTCCGCGAGTCGCACCATTTCCCGATCCTGGCCGACTTCGTGAAGGGTCGCGCGGCGCCCGTGTCGGTGTGGTGCTCGGCGGCGTCGACCGGCGAGGAGCCTTACTCGATCGCGATCACGCTGATCGAGGCGCTCGGCGAATCGGCCGCGCGCGGCGCATCGATCCTCGCGACCGATCTCGACACGCAGGTGCTCGCGAAGGCCGAGGCTGGCATCTATACGTACGACCAGGTCAAGCACCTGAGCCCGGAGCGGCTCAAGCGCTTCTTCCTGAAAGGCACGGGCGCGCAGGCCGGCCGCGTGAAGGTGCGCCCGGAACTGCGCGCGATGATCCGCTTCGAGCAGCTGAACCTGACCGATGCCGACTACGGGATCGCGAAGCCGTTCGACGCGATCTTCTGCCGCAACGTGATGATCTATTTCGACAAGCCGACGCAGGGGCAGGTGCTGTCGCGCTTCGAGCCGCTCGTGAAGCCGGGCGGCCTGCTGTTCGCCGGGCATTCGGAGAATTTCACGTACGTCTCGCAGGCCTTCCGGTTGCGCGGGCAGACGGTGTACGAATTGACGCGCGATGCCGCGCCGGGCCTGCGCCCGCGCGGCGCCGCGCCGGCCGCGGCGGTGCCGCCGCGCGCCCATGTGCGTGCCGCGGTCGCCGCGCCCGCTTACGGAGAACGCGGATGAGCGCCCTGCCGATCGCGACCAATCGCTACTTCGACAACCACTTCGAACGCCCGGGCGTGAAGCTGCTTCCGAACGAGTTCTACACGACGTCCGAGGACATGGTGCTGATGACCGTGCTCGGCTCGTGCGTCGCCGCGTGCCTGCACGACCCGTTGGCGGGCATCGGCGGGATGAATCACTTCATGCTGCCCGACGACGGCGCCGATGCCGGCGCGGCCGCGTCGGAGTCGATGCGCTACGGCGCGTACGCGATGGAAGTGCTGATCAACGAACTGATCAAGGCCGGCGGTCGCCGCGAGCGCTTCGAGGCGAAGGTGTTCGGCGGCGCGGCCGTGCTGGCCGGCATGACGACCATCAACATCGGCGACCGCAACGCCGACTTCGTGCGCCGCTATCTGGCGCTCGAACGCATCCGCATCACCGCCGAGGACTTGCAGGGCGTGCACCCGCGCAAGGTCGCGTTCATGCCGCGCACCGGCCGCGCGATGGTGAAGAAGCTGCGGCTGCAGGTGCCGGGCGTGACCGAGCGCGAAGCCGCGCTGGCGCGCGAGGCCGACCGCGTGCGCGCCGATCGGCAGCGCGCGCACGTCGAGCTGTTCGCGGCGAAGCGGCCGGCTGCACCGCCGCCGGCACGCCCGCGCATCGAGCTGTTCGGCGCACGCGGCGGCACGGGCGCGCAGACGACGAACACGAAGGCCGGCAGCCCGTATGCGGCCAACCTTTCGAGAAAGCAGGAGGCATGACCGCAGTGCAGAAGATCAAAGTGTTGTGCGTCGACGACTCGGCGCTGATCCGCAGCCTGATGACGGAGATCATCAACAGCCAGCCCGACATGGAAGTGTGCGCGACCGCGCCCGATCCGCTCGTCGCGCGCGAGCTCATCAAGCAGCACAACCCGGACGTCCTGACGCTGGACGTCGAAATGCCGCGCATGGACGGGCTCGACTTCCTCGAGAAGCTGATGCGCCTGCGGCCGATGCCGGTCGTGATGGTGTCGTCGCTGACCGAGCGCGGCTCCGAGATCACGCTGCGCGCGCTCGAACTCGGCGCGGTGGATTTCGTCACGAAGCCGCGCGTCGGGATTCGCGACGGCATGCTCGACTACGCGGAAAAGCTCGCGGACAAGATCCGCGCGGCATCGCGCGCGCGCGTGCGCCAGGCGCCGCAGCCGCAGGCCGCCGCGCGCGCGGCGAGCGGCCAGCCGGCCGCGCCGATGGTCAACAACCCGCTCGTCAGTACCGAGAAGCTGATCATCATCGGCGCGTCCACGGGCGGCACCGAGGCGATCCGCGAGGTGCTGACGCCGCTGCCGCCGGATGCGCCGGCGGTGCTGATCGCGCAGCACATGCCGCCCGGCTTCACGAAATCCTTCGCGCAGCGGCTGAACGGCCTGTGCCGGATCGCGGTGAAGGAAGCCGAACACGGCGAGCGCGTGCTGCCGGGCCATGCGTACATCGCGCCGGGCCACGCGCACCTGCTGCTCGCGCGCAGCGGCGCGAACTACATCGCGCAGCTGTCCGACGAGCCGCCGGTGAACCGGCACCGCCCGTCGGTCGACGTGCTGTTCCGCTCGGCGGCGCAGCACGCGGGCAAGAACGCGATCGGCGTGATCCTCACGGGGATGGGCCGCGACGGCGCGGCCGGCCTGCTGGACATGAAGCGCGCGGGCGCCCACACGTTCGCGCAGGACGAGGCGAGCTGCATCGTGTTCGGGATGCCGCGCGAGGCGATCGCGCTCGGCGGCGCGGACGAGGTGGCGCCGCTTTCCGAGATGAGCCGGCGCGTGATGGCGCGGCTGGCGACGATGGGCGACCGCGTACAGCGCGTCTGAATGAAATGTCACGGGGCAGCTGCGATGCGGCGGGCCCCGACGGTAACGAATCTGCAAAGGAACGACGATGGACAAGAGCATGAAAATCCTGGTGGTGGACGATTTCCCGACGATGCGCAGGATCGTCCGCAACCTGCTCAAGGAATTGGGCTACACGAACGTCGACGAAGCCGAGGACGGCGCTGCCGGCCTCGCGCGGCTGCGCGGCGGCGGCTTCGACTTCGTGATCTCCGACTGGAACATGCCGAACCTCGACGGCCTCGCGATGCTGAAGGAAATCCGCGCGGACGCGACGCTCACGCACCTGCCGGTGCTGATGGTCACGGCGGAGTCGAAGAAGGAGAACATCATCGCGGCCGCGCAGGCGGGCGCGAGCGGCTACGTCGTGAAGCCGTTCACGGCCGCGACGCTCGACGAGAAGCTGAACAAGATCATCGACAAGATGGCCAAGGCCGGGAGCTGACGTGAACGAGCCGATCCATGCGGCGCTTGCCGGCGCGGCAATCAACGCCGACGGCCACGCCGAAGGCGCCGATTACGCGAGCGACCGGATCCTCGCGCGCATCGGCCACGTCACGCGCACGCTGCGCGATTCGATGCGCGAGCTCGGGCTCGACAAGCATGTCGAGCGCGCGGCGGAAGCCGTGCCCGATGCGCGCGACCGGCTGCGCTACGTCGCGACGATGACCGAGCAGGCGGCCGAGCGCGTGCTGAACGCAATCGAGGTCGCCAAGCCGATGCAGGAGCGCATCCAGAACGAGGCCGAGGCGCTCGATGCGCGCTGGGCGCAGTGGTATGCGGCACCGATCGAGCACGCGGAAGTGCGCGAGCTGATGGACGACACGCGCACGTTCCTGCGTGCGCTGCCGGAGGCGGCGTCGGCGACCAGCGCGCAGTTGCTCGAGATCATGCTCGCGCAGGATTTCCAGGACCTGACCGGGCAGGTGATCAAGAAGATCATGGACATGGTCTACCTGATCGAGCAGCAGCTGCTCACCGTGCTCGTCGAGAACATCGCACCCGAGCGGCGCGAGCAGTTCGCGGCGACCGCGGCCGCGCTCGCGGCCGAGCAGATCAGCGCGACCGGCAGCCCCGAGTCGCTGCTGAACGGGCCGCAGATCGCGCCGGAAGGCAAGTCCGACGTCGTGCAGGATCAGGCGCAGGTCGACGATCTGCTTGCGAGCCT
Source organism: Burkholderia sp. LA-2-3-30-S1-D2 (assembly GCF_001523915.2). Taxonomy (NCBI): domain Bacteria; kingdom Pseudomonadati; phylum Pseudomonadota; class Betaproteobacteria; order Burkholderiales; family Burkholderiaceae; genus Burkholderia; species Burkholderia sp. LA-2-3-30-S1-D2. Next base: position 194,897 of record NZ_CP013384.1, read on the forward strand.
CGGCTTCTGAACCTGCCCATCGCATCGGCGCCGCGCCCGATCGCGGAGCGGCCCGGTGCGCGTGGCTTTCACGATGCTGGTCACACGAGCCCACACGTGCGGGTCGTGCCGCACATCATGTTGCGTCGCGTCAAGCCGCGTTGATTTGACACTCCGACACACTCCGCAGGCATACTACGCGTCAGCAGCAATGAAGCGTCATTCTTAAGACTTTCATTTGTTGACTGGCGGCGCCGGATCCGATGGCGGCGCGCCGGCAACGAAGCCAGTCCCTTGGGGGGGAACGTGAAGCTGAAACGCTTGGGCTGGGCCGCCGCGCACGCGACGGCCGCAATGGGTGTGCTGTGGGCCGTCCACGCACAGGCCGAACTGGGCGGCGCGCCGATGTCGCCTCCGGCGGACGATCACGCCGCCACGGTGCGCGCGCTGCAGCGCGCGATGCGCTCCGCCGACGGCGCGCAGGCGAACGCGGCCGCCTACACCGTCCGCGAGATCACGCTCGGATCGGGCACCGTCATCCACGAATACACGACCGCGGCCGGCACCGTGTTCGGCCTCGCCTGGCGCGGGCCGAGCATGCCGGACCTCGAGTCGCTGCTCGGCAGCTATTTCCCGCAGTACACCGCCGGCGTCCAGGTCGCGCATGCGGCGGGCGGCTGGCGCGCGCCCGTGTCCGTCGATACGAGCGGCCTCGTGATCCGCACGGGCGGCCACATGGGCGCCTTCGCAGGCCAGGCGTGGCTGCCGGCGGCGCTGCCGGCCGGCCTGTCCGGCACCGACATCCAGTGACAGCGGGAGAGCGATCTTGCGAATTCATCGTACCTTCAAGCGCTGGCTCGGCCTGCTGAGCGTCGCGGCCGTGACGGCCATGCTCGTGACCGCCTGCGGCGGCGGCGGTGACAACAACGGCGGGAGCGGCGGCAACAGCGGCGGCAACAGCGTGTCGGACGGCAATACGGCGAACACGGCCGTGATCACGGTCGGCACCGGCGTCGCGCATGTGATCAACATTCCGACCGTCAACGTGAAGATCTGCGTGCCGGGCACGACGAACTGCCAGGTGGTCAACAACGTGCTCGTCGATACGGCATCGTACGGGCTGCGGCTGGTCAGCAGCGCGCTGTCGTCGGGTGTGTTGAACAACCTGCCGCAGACGACGAGCGGCGGCGCACCTGTGGCCGAGTGCGGCAAGTTCGTGTCGAGCTTCACATGGGGCTCCGTGCGCACCGTCGACCTGTCGATCGGCACCGAGCAGGCGGGCTCCCTGCCGGTGCAGATCATCGGCGATCTCGGCACCAGCAACGTGCCGAGTTCATGCTCGAACAACGGTGCCCGAACGTCGGCCAACACGGCCAGCGATCTCGGTGCGAACGGCATCCTCGGCATCGGGCCGGCGCCGGTCGACTGCGGCACGAGCTGCGCGACGTCGACGTCGGCAACGTCCAACAACTACTACGCGTGCCCGAACGGCAATTCGAGCTGCACGGTGGCGCTGGTGCCGGTTGCGCAGCAGGTGGCCAACCCGGTCCATCGCTTCGCGACCGACAACAACGGCGTGATCGTGCAGATGCCGAACATCTCGAGCAGCGGGCAGGGCAGCGCGACGGGCCTGCTGACGTTCGGGATCAATACGCAGAGCAACAACGGGCTCGGGGCGTCGACGGTGCTGACGTCGACGACGACGGGCGACGTCGATGCGACGTTCCTCGGCGGCAGCGTGACCGCGTTCTTCGATACGGGTTCGAACGCGTACTTCTTCAACGATTCGTCGCAGACGAGGTGCTCGACCAATACGCAGTTCTACTGCCCGTCGTCGACGACCACCTACACGGCGACGCTGACCGGCAAGAACGGGACATCGGGCGGCGTGTCGATGCCCGTCGCGAACGCCGATGCGCTGTTCGCGAATTCGTCGACGTTCGCGTTCAACGACATCGCCGGCCCGTTCGGCCCAGCCGGGTGGCTCGATCTCGGCATGCCGCACTTCTACGGCAAGACGATCTACTTCGGGATGGATCGGACCGGCACCGGCGGCGCGCAGCCTTACGTCGCGTTCTGACCGCGCACGAACGGCGGCAGCAAAAGGGGGCGAGCGATCGCCCCCTTTTTTTGTCTTCGCTGGCGGCGACGCACTACGCTTCGGGCAACCGCGCCGTGCCCGCACAGCGCCTACGATATAAGACCGGCACCGGTGCCGGCACGACATCGAGGAGACAGCGCCATGAGCCAGCGTATTCAACGCATCACGCCGTTTCTGTGGTTCGACCACGACGCCGAGGCGGCCGCGAACTTCTACGTGTCGGTATTCGACGACGCGCGCATCCTGCACGTCGCCCGCTACGGCAAGTCGGGTGCGCAGGCGTCGGGCCAGGCGGAGGGCGCGGTGATGACGGTGTCGTTCGAACTGGACGGGCAGGCGTTTCTCGCGCTGAACGGCGGCCCGGCGTTTCCGCTCACGCCGGCCGTGTCGTTCGTCGTCAACTGCCGCGACCAGCAGGAGATCGACCGCTACTGGACGGCGCTGGCCGAAGGCGGCGACGAGCGCGCGCAGCAGTGCGGCTGGCTGCGCGACCGCTTCGGCGTGTCGTGGCAAGTGGTGCCCGTGCAGATGCCCGAACTGATGGCGGGCGATCCGGCACGTGCCGAGCGCGTGATGGCGCAGGTGATGAAGATGAAGAAGCTCGATCTCTACGTGCTGGAGCAGGCGGCGGCAGGCTAGCGCGAACGCCGGCCGGCACGCGCCGTTTTCGACGTGCGCACGCGATGCCCGGCGATATTCCCGGCCGGCCGGTAAATGCGCGACGAACGATCGATTCGATTATCGATCGCGGTGCGTTTCATGCTGGTGTAATCAAGTCATGGATTATCTGGTCGTTGTTTCCATCCGGACGTCGCGATTATAAAAATGACGTGACATGCCCGCGGGCGATACGGCATGCCGCCGCTGAAGCCGCGCCAGTTATGCCAGAGCCGGCGTGCGAGCCGGTCGGCACGCGAAAAGAGATGCAAGGCTCGGAAATTCAAACTTATAATGCCCGCGATGTTTCCGGGGTCGCCGATATAAAACATGAGGGCAATAAAATGAATTTCACCGAGGCTGTTCGTTCCGCATTCAATCAATATGCGAAATTCGAGGGCCGCGCGCGCCGTGCCGAATACTGGTATTTCGCGTTGCTGACCAGCGTCGTGTCGATCATCTGCCAGGTGATCACCATGGCGGGGCGCGACGCGAGCGCGCTTTCGCTGCTGTTGATGATCGTCGCGGCCGTCGTGTCGCTCGCGCTGGTGCTGCCGAGCCTCGCGGTCACCGTCCGCCGCCTGCACGATACGGGTCGCTCCGGCTGGTTCCTGCTGATCGCGCTCATTCCGATCGTCGGCGGGATCCTGCTGCTCGTGTGGATGTGCTCGCGCGGCACCAACGGCCCGAACCGTTTCGGCTCGGATCCGATTCCGGTGATCTGAGCGCCGCCCGCCCCGACGCGCGACGCCGTCGCGTCGGGGCGGGCCGACGATCGCTCCACGGCCGCTTCGATCTCCCGATTCCCCGCCTTACCCCTTCATCCGCTTCACCGCGCCCGACCGCGAACGCGGTTTCCACCGCCTCCCGGCCCCCCCGCGCCTGCCCGCGACCGCCCGCGACCGCCCGCGACCGCCCGCCGCACCGGCTCGCCCGATTCTCCGAAATACCCCCCTTTCCCGGCTTTGCTCGACCGATCGGCGTTTGACGTGCGCATGAATAATCGGTGTCACTGGAAAGCGGCATTTCGCCGTACCCGACTGGAGGCACCGTGGCAGACGAGAGCGATCTCGACAGAACCGAAGCCGCCACTCCGAGGCGCCGCGAGAAGGCGCGCGAGGAGGGGCAGGTCGCGCGTTCGCGCGAGCTGGCTTCGTTCGCGCTGCTCGCTGCCGGGTTCTACGGCGCGTGGCTGCTCGCGGGTCCGTCGGGCGCCCATCTCCAGACGATGCTGCGCGGCGCGTTCGCGTTCGATCGCGCGACCGCGTTCGATACGCACCGGATGCTGTCGGCGGCCGGCAGCGCAAGCGTCGAAGGTCTCGCCGCGCTGCTGCCGATCCTCGCGCTCACCGGCCTCGCCGCGCTGCTCGCGCCGATGGCGCTCGGCGGCTGGCTGATCTCGCAGAAGACCTTCGAACTCAAGTTCGACCGCCTGAACCCGATCGCCGGCCTCGGCCGGATGTTCTCGATCCAGGGGCCGATCCAGCTCGGGATGTCGCTCGCGAAGACGCTCGTTGTCGGCGGGATCGGCGGGATCGCGATCTGGCGCAGCAAGGACGAACTGCTCGGCCTCGCGACCCAGCCGCTCGGCTCGGCGCTCGCGGACGCGCTGCATCTGGTCGCCGTGTGTTGCGGCACGACGGTCGCCGGGATGCTGGTGGTCGCCGCGCTCGATGTGCCTTACCAACTCTGGCAGTACAACAAGAAGTTGCGCATGACGAAGGAAGAAGTGAAGCGTGAGCATCGCGAGAACGAAGGCGATCCGCACGTGAAGGGCCGCATCCGCCAGCAGCAGCGCGCGATCGCGCGGCGCCGGATGATGGCCGCCGTGCCGAAGGCCGACGTGGTCGTCACGAACCCGACGCACTTCGCCGTCGCGCTGCAGTACACGGACGGCGAGATGCGCGCGCCGAAGGTCGTCGCGAAGGGCGTGAACCTCGTCGCCGCGCGCATCCGCGAACTCGCGGCCGAGCACAACGTGCCGCTGCTCGAAGCGCCGCCGCTCGCGCGTGCGCTGTATCACAACGTCGAACTCGAACGCGAGATTCCCGGCTCGCTGTACTCGGCCGTCGCCGAAGTGCTCGCGTGGGTCTACCAGCTGCGGCGCTTCCGCTCGGAAGGCGGCGCCTTCCCGGCTGCGCCGATCGATCTCGACGTGCCGGCCGAACTCGACAAGGGGTCGTCGGTATCGGCCGACGACGAGCGTGAGGAAGCCGAAGACACGCTCGGCAAGCAAGGAAACGCAGCATGAGCACCCCGACCACCGGCTTCTTCGCCAAACGCCAGAATCCGTTTGCAGGCACCAACCTGCGCGCGCTCGCGGGCCCGATCCTCATCTGCATGATCCTGGGGATGATGATCCTGCCGCTGCCGCCGCTGCTGCTGGATCTGCTGTTCACGTTCAACATCGCGCTGTCTGTGATGGTGCTGCTCGTGAGCATGTACACGATGAAGCCGCTCGACTTCGCGGCGTTCCCGAGCGTGCTGCTGTTTTCGACCCTGCTGCGCCTGTCGCTGAACGTCGCGTCGACGCGCGTCGTGCTGCTCGAGGGCCACACCGGCCCGGACGCCGCCGGCAAGGTGATCGAGGCGTTCGGCCACTTCCTCGTCGGCGGCAACTTCGCGGTCGGCATCATCGTGTTCGTGATCCTGATGATCATCAACTTCATGGTGATCACCAAGGGCGCGGGGCGGATCGCCGAAGTGTCCGCGCGCTTCACGCTCGACGCGATGCCGGGCAAGCAGATGGCGATCGACGCCGACCTGAACGCGGGCCTCATCAACGAAGAGCAGGCGCGCAAGCGGCGCCTCGCCGTGTCGCAGGAAGCCGAGTTCTACGGGTCGATGGACGGTGCGTCGAAGTTCGTGCGCGGCGACGCGATCGCGGGCCTGATCATCATGGCGATCAACGTGATCGGCGGGCTGATCGTCGGGATGGTGCAGCACGACATGTCGTTCGCCGCGGCCGGCACCAACTACACGCTGCTGACGATCGGCGACGGCCTCGTCGCGCAGATCCCGTCGCTCGTGATTTCGACGGCGGCCGGCGTGATCGTGTCGCGCGTCGCGACCGACGAGGACATCGGCACGCAGATCACCGGCCAGTTGTTCACCAACCCGCGCGTGCTGACGATCACCGGCGCGATCATCGGGCTGATGGGGCTGATCCCGGGCATGCCGCACTTCGCGTTCCTCGCGCTCGGCGGGGGCGCGATCTGGCTGGCCCGCACGCAGGTCCGCCGCGCGGCGGCCCGCGTGGCGGCCGGTGACGTGACCGAGATCGCACCGCCCGCCGCGCTGCCGGGCGACAGCCACGAGGCGACCTGGGACGACGTGCAGCTGATCGATCCGCTCGGCCTGGAGGTCGGCTACCGGCTGATTCCGCTCGTCGACAAGAACAGCGACGGCGAACTGCTCAAGCGCATCAAGAGCATCCGCAAGAAATTCGCGCAAGAGATCGGCTTCCTGCCGCCGGTGATCCACATCCGCGACAACCTCGAACTGCGGCCGAACGCTTACCGGATCGCGCTGAAGGGCGTCGAGATCGGCGCGGGCGAAGTGTTCCCGGGCCAGTGGCTCGCCATCAATCCGGGCCAGGTGACGGCCGCGCTGCCGGGCGCCGTGACGCAGGACCCGGCATTCGGGCTGCCGGCCGTGTGGATCGACGTCGCGATGCGCGAGCAGGCGCAGGTGTACGGCTACACGGTCGTCGATGCGAGCACGGTCGTCGCGACGCACCTGAACCATCTGGTCGTCCAGCACGCGGCCGAACTGCTCGGCCGCCAGGAAGTGCAGGCGCTGGTCGAGCGCACCGGCAAGGACGCGCCGTCGCTCGTCGAGGACCTCGTGCCGAAGACGATCTCGCTGACGACGCTGCAGAAAGTGCTGCAGAACCTGCTCGAGGAAGGCGTGCCGATCCGCGACATGCGCACGATTCTCGAGGCCGTGTCCGAACACGCGGGCCGTGGCGACGCGTTCGAGATCACCGCCGCGGTGCGGCTGTCGCTCGGCCGCGCGATCACGCAGCAGTGGTATCCGGGCTCGGGCGAGATGCAGGTGATGGGCCTCGATTCGAATCTCGAGCGCGTGCTGTCGCAGGCGCTCGCCACCGGCGCGAACCCGGGCCTCGAGCCCGGCCTCGCGCACAACCTTCTGACCGGCACGCAACAGGCGATGCTGCGTCAACAGAATCTCGGGCTGCCGCCGGTGCTGCTGGTGCAGCACGCGCTGCGCGCGATGCTCGCGCGTTTCCTGCGCCGCAGCCTGCCGCAACTGAAAGTGCTGTCGTATGCCGAAGTGCCGGACACACGCACGATCAAAGTCGTTAACGTCATCGGGGGTTCCGCTTGAACATTCGCAAATTCACCGGCGCGACCAGCCGCGACGCGCTTCGCCTCGTGCGCGAGGCACTCGGCGCCGACGCCGTCGTGCTGTCGAACCGCACGCTCGATGACGGCAGCGTCGAAATCGTCGCACTCGCCGACTCGGATCTCGCCGCGGTCACGCCGCCGGCCGCCGTCCGGGCGCGCACCCTCGCGCCGCGCGCGGCGGAATCCGTGCCGGCAGCGGCCGTTCCGGGCATCGTGTCGCGCCCCGGTGCCGCGCTCGCGCGCCCGGCCGTCAATCCGTATGCGGCAAGCGAAGGCGGCCTCCCGGACGTGTTTTCGTCGGTGTTCGGCGCGAGCGCCGAAGCGACGGAACCGGCCGCGCAACCGACCGCCTTCGACGCCGCCACGGACGCGGCATCGCCTGCGCCCGCTGCCGGCACGCCGGCGGCAGCGTCCGAACCCGCGCCGTGGCTCGTCGAGCACGCGAAGCGCCTGACCCAGCAGCGCGAAGCGCTGATCGCCCGCGCGCAGGCCGCACCAGCCGCGCCGCAGGCACCGGCCCGCGCGCAGCAGGACGCCGCGCCCGCGACGCCGGCCGGCTGGGCGCGCGACATCGTGCGCGACGCCGAACGCCGGATGCCGCCGGCCGCTGCTGCTGCCGCCATGGCCCGCCCGAGCGAAACGAGCGCCGCGAAGCCGGCCGAACGCACGCGCCTGTCCGCGGAAGCCGCGGCCGCGGTGGCGGATGCGGTGAAGACGCGCATCGAGAGCATCGTCAACGACACCGTGATGCACGAGCTCGGCGCGATGCGCGGGATGATGGAAGAGCAGTTCGACAGCCTGATGTGGCACGACCGCCAGCGCCGCAGCCCGGTGCACGGCGCGCTGACCAAGCATTTGTTCTCGGCCGGCTTCTCCGCGCAGTTGGTGCGCATGCTCGTCGACAACCTGCCGTCCGGCGACGACGCGCAAACCTTCGAGCAGGCCGCCGAATGGGCGCAGTCGGTGCTCGCGGCGAACCTGCCGGTGCTCGAGAGCGAAGACGCGCTGATGGAGCGCGGCGGCGTGTTCGCGCTGATGGGGCCGACCGGCGTCGGCAAGACGACCACCACCGCGAAGCTCGCCGCGCGTTGCGTGATGCGCTTCGGCGCGAGCAAGGTTGCGCTCCTGACCACCGACAGCTACCGGATCGGTGGCCACGAGCAGCTGCGCATCTTCGGCAAGATCCTCGGCGTGCCCGTGCACGCGGTGAAGGACGCGGGCGATCTCGAGCTCGCGCTGTCCGAGCTGCGCAACAAGCACATCGTGCTGATCGACACGATCGGCATGAGCCAGCGCGACCGCGCGCTGTCCGACCAGATCGCGATGCTGCACGGCGCGAACGCGCCGGTGCAGCGCCTGCTGCTGCTCAACGCGACGAGCCATGGCGACACGCTCAACGAGGTTGTCCAGGCCTACCGCAGCGCGGCCGAGTATCCCGATCTCGCCGGCTGCATCCTGACCAAGCTCGACGAGGCGACCCACCTCGGCGGCGTGCTCGACACGGTGATCCGGTACAAGCTGCCCGTCCACTACGTGTCGACCGGCCAGAAAGTGCCGGAAAACCTGTACGTCGCATCGACCCGGTTCCTGCTGAAGAGCGCGTTCTGCGTGCCGCGCGACGGCTCGCCCTTCGTGCCGCAAGACGAGGACATGCCGACGCTGCTTTCCGCCCTGACCGCACGTTCCACCGCCGAGCTGCACGAGGTGCGATTTGGATAAACGGATCATCGATCAGGCCGAAGGGCTGCGGCGCCTGCTGGCCGGGCGCGCGTCGCGCATCGTCGCGGTAACGGGCGGGCCGGCGGGCGTCGGCTGCACGACGACCGTCGTGAACGTCGCGGCCGCGCTGGCCGCGCTCGGCAAGGACGTGCTCGTCGTCGACGAGCGCGCCGACGTGCATTCGGCCGCGGCGACGCTCGCGGGCGCCTGGCTGCGCGACGGCGAACGCACCCGCGTCTCAGCCGGATTCGGCCTGTGCGCGGCCGCGCGGGACGGCTACAGCGATTCGCAACTGAGCGACTTCATCGACGGCCAGGCCGACATCGTGCTGGTCGACGCGCAGCTCGGTGCCGACGGCACGTTCTCCCCGCTCGCGCGCGAGGCGCACGACGTGCTGATCGTCACGCGGGTCGCCGCGCAGGCGATCACCGAGGCGTACGCGTGCATGAAGCGCCTGCATTTCGCGCACGCGGTCGCGCAGTTCCGCGTGCTGACCAATCACGTCGGCAGCCACGCCGACGCCAGGACCGCATTCGACAACCTCGCGGGCGTCGCGAGCCGCTACCTGACGGTGTCGATCGCCGACGCCGGCTGCGTGAGCGCCGATCCGCTCGTCGAGCATGCGCGCGACCTGATGCACACCGCGGTCGACGCGTTCCCGTCGTCGGTCGCCGCGCGCGATTACCGGCAGATTGCCGCCGACCTGCTGTACTGGCCGATGCGCCCGTGTTCGGGCGCCGGCCGGGCCGTGCATGCGGGCGGCAAGCCGTCGTACGAGGCGGGTGCGGCACACGCCGCGTGAGCGCCACAGGAAGGAGAGAGAGCCATGATGTACAACGCTCAAGGAAAGATGACCCAGGCCGACGTGCTCGCGCAATATGCGCCGCTCGTGCGGCGCCTGGGGCTGCAGCTCGTCGCGAAGATGCCGGCGAGCGTCGATCTCGACGACCTGATCCAGGCCGGCATGATCGGCCTGATGGACGCGGCCGGCCGCTACAAGGAAGACCAGGGCGCGCAGTTCGAGACCTACGCGACCCAGCGCATCCGTGGCGCGATGCTCGACGAGTTGCGCAGCAACGACTGGCTGCCGCGCAGCCTGCGCAAGACGTCGCGCGAGGTCGAGTACGCGGTGCACCAGGTCGAGCAGCAGCTCGGCCGCTCGGCGAGCGAGACCGAGATCGCGCAGCACCTGAAGATGCCGCTCGACGAATACCAGGGGATGCTGCAGGACCTGCACGGCAGCCAGCTCATCTATTACGAGGATTTCGATCGCGCGGCCGACGACGAGCCGTTCCTCGACCGCTATCGCGTCGATCACGCCGATCCGTTGTCGTCGCTGCTCGACGAACACCTGCGCGAGGCGCTCGTCGAAGCGATCGAGCGGCTGCCCGAGCGCGAGAAGCTGCTGATGTCGCTGTACTACGAGCGCGGGCTGAACCTGCGCGAGATCGGCGCGGTGCTCGAGGTGAGCGAATCGCGCGTGTGTCAGCTGCACAGCCAGGCCGTCGCGCGCCTGCGCGCACGGTTGCGCGAACAGGCATGGGTCGGCGCCGAGAACTGACCCTTTCATGATGCCCGCGCGCCGACGCCGCGCGCGGTGCATGGCGCGCATTTCCCGCGCCGATTTGCTACAATCCCTCCCGTTTTCCGAGGAGCGTTGCGACGGACCATCCTGCGTCCGCCAGGCTCGGAAAGCTTCACCAAGCAGCCGTGCGGCATCATTCGCGCCGGCCCCGCTTCCTGAACGGCGCTCACGTCACCAATTTCTAGAACTTTTTTAGAAAGGAGGGCGTGATGAACGCCATTATCGATTCCCAGGCTTCCAAGGATTACATCGTCGCCGACATGGCGCTTGCCGGCTGGGGCCGCAAGGAACTGAACATCGCCGAGACCGAAATGCCGGGCCTCGTGCAGATCCGCGACGAATACAAGGCGCAGCAGCCGCTGAAGGGCGCGCGCATCGCAGGTTCGCTGCACATGACGATCCAGACCGGCGTGCTGATCGAGACGCTGAAGGCGCTCGGCGCCGATGTCCGCTGGGCGTCGTGCAACATCTTCTCGACGCAGGACCACGCCGCTGCCGCGATCGTCGAAGCCGGCACGCCGGTGTTCGCGTTCAAGGGCGAGTCGCTCGACGAATACTGGGAGTTCTCGCACCGCATCTTCGAATGGCCGAACGGCGAATTCGCGAACATGATCCTGGACGACGGCGGCGACGCAACGCTGCTGCTGATCCTCGGCTCGAAGGCCGAGAAGGACCGTTCGGTGATCGCGAAGCCGACCAACGAGGAAGAAGTCGCGCTCTTCAAGTCGATCGCGAAGCACCTCGACGCCGATCCGACCTGGTACTCGACGCGCCTCGCGCACATCAAGGGCGTGACCGAAGAAACCACGACCGGCGTGCATCGCCTGTACCAGATGGAAAAGGACGGCCGCCTGCCGTTCCCGGCGTTCAACGTGAACGACTCGGTCACGAAGTCGAAGTTCGACAACCTGTACGGCTGCCGCGAGTCGCTCGTCGACGGCATCAAGCGCGCGACCGACGTGATGATCGCGGGCAAGGTCGCGGTCGTCGCGGGCTACGGTGACGTGGGCAAGGGCTGCGCGCAATCGCTGCGCGGCCTGGGCGCGACCGTGTGGGTCACGGAAATCGATCCGATCTGCGCGCTGCAGGCGGCGATGGAAGGCTACCGCGTCGTGACGATGGAATACGCGGCCGACAAGGCCGACATCTTCGTGACGGCGACCGGCAACTACCACGTGATCAACCACGATCACATGAAGGCGATGCGCCACAACGCGATCGTCTGCAACATCGGCCACTTCGACTCGGAAATCGACGTCGCGTCGACGCGCCAGTATCAGTGGGAAAACATCAAGCCGCAGGTCGACCACATCATCTTCCCGGACGGCAAGCGCGTGATCCTGCTGGCCGAAGGCCGCCTCGTGAACCTCGGCTGCGCGACCGGCCACCCGTCGTTCGTGATGTCGAACTCGTTCGCGAACCAGACGCTCGCGCAGATCGAACTCTTCACGCGCGGCGAACAGTACGAGAACAAGGTGTACGTGCTGCCGAAGCATCTCGATGAAAAGGTCGCGCGCCTGCACCTCGCGCGCATCGGCGCGAACCTGTCCGTGCTGTCGGACGAGCAGGCTTCGTACATCGGCGTGCAGAAGGACGGCCCGTTCAAGCCGAACCACTACCGCTACTGATGCACCGCCGCCGCCGCGCCGCACGCGCCCCGTAGCGGGCGTGCGCGGTGCGGCGGCCGGCCGCGGTCACCGACCGACCAGATCGACAACCGAACCGGAGCCCTCCATGAGCGTCATCCTCACCTGGGTCATCAACGCCCTCGCGCTGCTGATCATCACGTACCTCGTGCCGTCGATCCACATCAAGAGCTTCGGCACCGCGCTGATCATCGCGGTCGTGCTCGGCCTCATCAACACGGTGATCCGTCCGGTGCTGATCCTGCTGACGCTGCCGGTCACGATCGTCACGCTCGGGGTGTTCATCCTCGTCGTGAACGCGTTGTGCTTCTGGTTCGCGTCGTCGCTGCTGAAGGGTTTCGAGGTGTCGGGTTTCTGGTCGGCGTTCTTCGGTTCGATCCTGTACAGCATCGTGTCGTGGCTGCTGTCCGCGCTGATCTTCGGGCAGCGCGACATCGGCTGACGGCCGCGCCCATTCTTGCGAATCATGAAATCGATCGAACTCTCGTTTGAATTCTTCCCGCCGAAGACGGCGGACGGCGTCGAGAAGTTGCGCGCGACGCGTGCGCAGCTGCTGCCGCTGAAGCCGAAATTCGTCTCCGTGACGTTCGGCGCCGGCGGCTCGACCCAACAGGGCACGCTCGATACCGTGCTCGACATGCAGAAGGACGGCCTCGAGGCCGCGCCGCACCTGTCGTGCATCGGCTCGTCGCGCGACAGCCTGCGCGCGATCCTCGACCAGTACCGCTCGCACGGCATCCGCCATATCGTCGCGCTGCGCGGCGACTTGCCGTCGGGGATGGGCGAGGTCGGCGAGCTGCGCTATGCGTCCGAGCTCGTCAGCTTCATCCGCGCCGAGCATGGCGACTGGTTCCACATCGAAGTCGCCGGCTATCCGGAATACCACCCGCAATCGCGCTCGCCGAAGGCCGATCTCGAGAACTTCGCGCGCAAGGTGAAAGCCGGCGCGAATTCCGCGATCACGCAGTACTTCTTCAACGCCGACGCGTATTTCCGCTTCGTCGACGATGCGCGCAAGCTGGGTGTGGACGTGCCGATCGTGCCGGGCATCATGCCGATCACGAACTTCTCGCAGCTGATGCGCTTCTCGGAAATGTGCGGCGCGGAAGTGCCGCGCTGGGTCGCGCGCCGGCTCGAAAGCTTCGGCGACGATCGCGACGCGATCCGTGCGTTCGGCGCGGATGTCGTCACGAGCCTGTGCCAGCGCCTGATCGACGCGGGCGTGCCGGGTCTGCACTTCTATACGCTGAACGCGGCGACCGCCACGCGGACGATCTGCGAACGGCTCGCGATGTAAGCGCCATCACGCGGTTGCACGTGCAAAAGCCCCGCCGGTCCTGCCGGCGGGGCTTTTTTTCGATGTTTGCGGAAGCGGCCGCGCGCGTCAGCGCTGCGCCTGCATCAGCGGCGGACGCCGGTCGAACCACGGCCGCGCCTGTTCGAGCTGACGCGCGAGTTTCAGCAGCAACGCCTCGTCGGCGTGGCGGGCGACGAACTGCACGCCGATCGGCAGGCCGCGCGCGTTCCAGTAGAGCGGCACCGACATCGCCGGCTGGCCCGTCAGGTTGAACAGCTCGGTGCAGCCGGCCCACGCGAACGCCTTCTCCGAGGCCTTCGCGAGCATTTCCCGCAGCAGCGGTTTGACCGGCAGCGCGCCGAGCAGCTTCATCTGCGCGGCTTCGAGCGGCGTCGGCTGCAGCTCGCCGATCTTGACCGGCGGCCCCGCGAGCGTCGCGCACAGGATCGCGTCGTAGCGCGACACGAGGCCCGCGACCTGCACGGTGAGCTGGCGCTGCCATTCGAGCACGTCCGGCAAGCGCGCGCGGGCGATGCGCCTGCCGACGACGGCCATCGCCCACGTCGCCGGTTCGAACTCCGCGCGCTTCGGCGTGCGCCCGGTCACCGCGCGCGCGCCCAGCACCATCTCCTCGGCGATCGTCGCCCACAGCGTGAGAAAGGTTTCGGCCGCGCGTGCGTAGTCGATGTTCAGCGTCGCCGGCTCGACGTGATGACCGAGCGATTCGACGAGCGCGGCCGCGTCGTCGAGCGCCGCGCGCGTGTCGTCGGAGAGCGCCGACGCGAGCATCGGGTCGACGACGAGGCCGATCCGCAGCGGCCCGGGCGGTGTGTCGAGCTCGCCCAGAAAGGTGCCGGGCGCGCCGGGCGGCTGCGTCTGGCCGGTCGTCACGTCGAGCAGCAGCGCGCTGTCGCGCACGCTGCGCGAAACCGCATGCTGGACGACCAGCTCGCCGTTCGACGGCAAGTCGACCAGCACCGGATTGCGGCTCGGTTTCAGGCCGAACAGCCCGCAGCACGACGCCGGAATCCGGATCGAGCCGCCGCCGTCGGACGCATGCGCGAGCGGCACGATGCCTGCCGCGACGGCCGCGGCCGCGCCGCCGCTCGAGCCGCCGGGCGTGTGATCGAGGTTCCACGGATTGCGGCACGCGCCGAACAGTTCGGGTTCGGTGTACGGCATCTGGCCGATTTCCGACGTGTTGGTCTTGCCGAACACGTTGAGTCCCGCCGCGCGGCTGCGCGCGATCACCGGTGAGTCGTCGGCGGGGACGAAGTAGCGATAGTGGCGGCTGCCCATCGACAACGGCAGCCCCGCGACCGCCGCGCCGAGATCCTTGACCAGATACGGGACACCCGCGAACGGCGCATCGGTGCTGGTAGCGATGGCCGATTCCGCCCGCTTGCGCGCATCGTCGTAGTCCTGCAGCACGATCGCGTTGATCGCGCCGTTTACCGCTTCGGCCTGGCCGATCGCGGCGTCCAGCAGTTCGCGCGGGCTCGCCTTGCGCTCGTGCACGAGTGCGGCAAGCCCGATCGCGTCATGCGCGAGATAGTCCGAGTGCATCGCAGTCACCCCCGTTGTGACCCGTGGCGATGAAAGGAGGATAACGCGGGCCCGACGCGCCGGGCCCGCTGCCGGCCGCCGTTACACGTGCTCGGCGAGGAACTTCAGCGTGCGGCCGTGCGCGAGCGCCGACGCGCGCTGGTTGTACGACGCGCGATCGGTGCAGTTGAAGCCGTGTTCGGCGCCCGGATAAAGGTGGAACGATGCGTTGTGGCGGCCCGCGAACGCGGCCTTCACCTGCTCGACCGCGTCGAGGGGGATTCCGTGGTCGTTCTCCGCGTAGTGGAACAGGATCGGCTGCGTGACCTTGCCGGCAAGGTCGAGCGCATTCTGGATACCGCCGCCGTAATAGGCGACCGCCGCATCGACCTTGCCGGCCGCGGCCGCGCGGTACGCGAGCTGGCCGCCGAAGCAGTAGCCGATCGCGGCGACCTTGCCGGCGACTTCGGGGCGCGCGCGCAACGCGTCGGCGGCCGCGCCGATATCCGCGACCGCGAGACCGACGTCGGTCTTCTTCATCAGCTCGATGCCCTTGTCGCGATCGGCGCCTTCGTAGGTCAGTTCGACGCGCGGCTGCGTGCGCCAGAAGACGTCGGGCGCGAGCGCGACGAAGCCGTCGGCCGCGTACTGGTCGGCGACCGCGCGGATGTGCGCGTTAACGCCGAAGATCTCCTGGATGATGATGACGGCGGGGCCCTTGCCGCGCTTGGGCAGCGCGAGATAGCCACCGAAGCTGTCGTTACCGGTCGGGATGTCGATCCATTGGGCAGTCACGTTGGAACTCCTGGCGAACGGGTGCGCGACGTGCGCACCGAGGATGGAAAAAAGGGCGGCCTAGTGTGCCACCAATCCGGTGGCGCTGCAGCGCGCAAGCGGCGCGCCTGGCGGGGGTGCGCGCGTGTCGAATCCGCGTCTCGGACCCGCTTCTCGCGCAGCGATCGTTTCGATCTCGATTATTCATTTTTCGGCGATGCGCCGCTTCGATAGAGTCGATGTGTAGGCCTTTACAAAGCGCTTTCGCACATCGTCATCGAAGGATTCGCCATGTCCACCCGTGCATTTTCCACGCCGTTTTCCGAGCGCTTCGGCCTGCGCCTGCCGCTCGTGCAGGCGCCGATGGTCGGCGCGACCACGGCCGCGATGGTCGCGGCCGCATCCAGTGCCGGCGCGCTCGGCAGTCTCGGCGCCGGCGCGTTCGAGCCGGATCGTCTCGCGACCGAAGTCGCCGCCATTCGCGCGGCGACCGCGCGTCCGTTTGCCGTGAACCTGTTCGTGTTGCCCGAGGCCGTGCCCGACGCGGCGACCGTCGCACGTGCGCTTGCCGCGATCGATCCGTTGAACGCGACGCTCGGGCTGCCGCCGGGCACCGCGCCCGCGCGCTATGCACCCGACTTCCGCGCGCAATTCGACGCGCTCGTCGCGCTGCGCGTGCCGGTCGCAAGCTTCACGTTCGGCGTGCTCGACGCGGCCGACGTCGCGCGCCTGAAGGCCGCCGGTACCTACGTGATCGGCACCGCGACGCACGTCGCCGAAGGGCTCGCGTGGCAGGCGGCCGGGGTGGATGCGCTGTCCGCGCAGGGCGCCGAAGCCGGCGGCCATCGCGGTACCTTCATCGGCTCGGCCGACGATGCGCTGATCGGCACGCTCGCGCTGGTGCCGCAGCTCGTCGATGCGACCGGCCTGCCCGTGCTCGCCGCGGGCGGCATCATGGACGGCCGCGGGATCGCCGCCGCGCTCGCGCTCGGCGCGCAGGGCGCGCAGCTCGGCACCGCGTTCCTGACCTGTGCGGAAAGCGCGATCGCGGCGGACTGGAAAGCGCGGCTGCTCGCGAGCGCCGATACGTCGACGCAGGTCACGCGCGCGATCACGGGCCGCCATGCGCGCGGATTGCGCAATACGCTGATGATGCGGCTCGGCGAACGCGTGGCCGACGCCGCGCCGTATCCGGTGCAGAACGCGCTGACCCAGCCGCTGCGCCAGGCCGCCGCGCGCGCGAACGACGGCGACTACCTGTCGCTGTGGGCCGGGCAGGGCGCACCGCTCGCGCGACGGCGCGCCGCCGCGCTGACGACGTCGCAACTCGTCGACGCGCTCGACGCGGAATGGCGCGTAACGGCCGCCTGACCGCCCCGTATCGAAGCGAGAAAAGCGCGTGTTGTCACGCGCTTTTCATTCAATGATCCCGCGCACAAAATACCGAATCGAAATGACGCGGGAACGCTTTGAATCAACCTTTCATCCGGTCGTCCGAAATTAGCGGAAACCCTTATCTGGTGGGGCTTGCAGCGAATTCGAGGATTCATTCCAAAGCGCCCGTATCGGTAGTGTTACCACTACCCCAAAAAAGTCCCACAAATTAATTTGATCACCTACACTTGCGCGCAAGTACGGGCGGGCGGCCGCTACAAGCGGCTGTTTCCCTACGTGCTTGAGGCCAAGTGCATGAACGATGCAACCGGCGAATCGTCCAGTGAATGCAAACACAGGGATGGCAGCGGGGCACCGGGCGATGGCGTTTTTTGGGACCGAAACTGGAGACTTACATGAATATCAAGATGCAAAAGCTGTTGCCGATCACCGCAGCTGCGATGCTGTGTGCTGCAGCTGCAGGCAACGCAGCCGCCGATCAAGTCGTCAAGATCGGCCACGTCGCGCCGTTGACGGGCGGCATTGCACACCTGGGCAAGGACAACGAAAACGGCGCGCGTCTCGCAGTCGAGGAGATCAACGCCAAGGGTCTCACGATCGGCGGCCAGAAAATCACGCTGCAACTCGACCCGCAGGATGACGCGGCCGACCCGCGCCAGGCCACGCAGGTTGCGCAGAAGCTCGTCGACGACAAGGTCGTCGCGGTGGTTGGCCACCTGAACTCGGGCACGTCGATCCCGGCCTCGAAGATCTACAGCGATGCGGGCATCGTGCAGATCTCGCCGTCGGCGACCAACCCGGCGTACACGCAGCAAGGCTTCAAGACCACGTATCGCGTGGTGGCGACCGATGCGCAGCAGGGCCCGGCACTCGCGAACTACGCGCACTCGAAGGGCATCAAGAGCGTCGCGGTGGTCGACGATTCGACCGCATACGGCCAGGGTCTCGCGAACGAGTTCGAGAAGAAGGCGAAGGCGCTCGGCCTGAAGGTGATGTCGCACGACGCGACCAACGACAAGGCGGTCGACTTCCGCGCGATTCTGACCAAGATCAAGGGCGAGAATCCGGACGCGATCATGTACGGCGGCATGGACGCCACCGGCGGCCCGTTCGCGAAACAGGCAAAGCAGCTCGGCCTGCGCGCGAAGATCTTCGCGGGCGACGGCGTGTGCACGGAAAAGCTGGCCGACCTGGCCGGCGACGCGACCGACAACGTTGTGTGCTCGGAAGCCGGTGCTTCGCTCGAGAAGATGGCGGGCGGCGCGGCGTTCAAGGCGAAGTACGAGAAGCGCTTCGGCCAGCCGATCCAGATCTACGCACCGTTCACGTACGACGCCGTGTACATCATCGTCGATGCGATGAAGCGCGCGAACTCGACGGACCCGGCGAAGATTCTCGCGGCGATGCCGGCGACGAACTACTCGGGCGTGATCGGCACGACGACCTTCGACTCGAAGGGTGACCTGCGGCACGGCGTGATCTCGCTGTACAACTACAAGAACGGCAAGAAGTCGCTGCTCGACGAAGTGAAGATGTAAGCTGAAAAGCGGTCGACAGAAGGGGTGAAGGCGCGCCTGCGGCAACGCAGGCGCGCTTTCTTTTTGGCGATCTCGCAGCGGGTGGCCGGCTCGCCGCGCGGTCAGATCTTCAGGTGCGCAAGCACCTTCGGCGCGACGGCCGCGACGAGCGCCGCGCACAGCGCGACGACCGACAGGCCGATGGTCAGGTTCACGGCCTGCGCGACCGCACCGATCACGACCGGACCGAACAGCAACCCGAAATACGCGAGTCCGGCCACGTGCGCGAGCCCTTCGGCCGCGTGGATGCCTTTGACGCGCGCGGCGGCGGCGAACAGCACGGGCATCATGTTCGCGAGGCCGAGGCCCATCAGCGTGAAGCCCGTCAGCACGGCGATCGGGTTCGGCAGCAGCAGCGCGCCGATCATCCCGGCGCACGCGAGCGACGCGCTCGCGAACACGAGCTGCGGTGCGCCGAAACGCGCGCGCACCGCGTCGCCCGCGAAGCGCGCGATCGCCATCCCGCCGGAGAATGCTGCATAGGCCGCGCTCGCGAGCGCGGGGCTCGCCGCGACGACGTCGCGCATGTAGACCGTCGCCCAGTCGTACATCGCCCCTTCGGCGATCAGCGCGATCAGCGCGATGCCGCCGAGCATCCACAGCGCGGGCGAGCGCCAGCGGTTGCCGCCGCCGTGCGCGTGTTCGTGATGCGGCACGTGCGGCAGCACGGCCGGGCTCGCGACGAGCAGCACGGCCGCGCTGACGGCCGCCGCGAGCGCGAGATGCACGGCCGGCGCCATACCGGCCGACAGCAGCGCGCCGCCGGCCGCCGCCCCCGACATTCCGCCGATGCTGAACATCCCGTGCAGCGACGACATGATCGGCTTGCCGAGCGCGATCTCGACCGCGCTCGCCTCCGCGTTCATCGCGACGTCGAGCGTCGCCATCGAGAAGCCGAACACCGCGAGCACGACGAGCAGCATCCAGTAATCGGGCACGGCGAGGATCAGCGCCGCGCACGCGGCCATCACGAGCCCGCCCGCGAGGCACGCGGTGCGCGAGCCGACGCGCGCGATCCAGCGCGCGATCGTGAGCATCGCGGCGATCGAGCCGCCCGCGACCGCGAACAGCGCGATCGACAGCAGCCCCGGGCTCAATGCGAACTTGTCGCGCACGGTCGGCACGTGCACGCCCCACGACGCGTACATCATGCCGGCGATGAAGAACAGTGCCATCGTGGCCGTGCGTGCGCGCTGGCGGACCGGCAAGGCCAGCAGGCGATGCGCGTCGGGCGGCGCGGCGAAGTCGGACGAGGATCGGGAGGAGGTTTCGGACACGGAGCGCTCTTGAATGGACGATGCGCGGGCGCGTCGCGCCCGTCGGATGGGTCCGATTCTATCGAACCGCTTACGGTCTTGCCGGCGTGCTGGCCGTTGGGCCGATCAGGCTTCGGCGCGCACGCCGCTTGCGCGGTCCGCGTCGGTCATCCGGCCGATGCCCGGCGGGACGCCGCCGCGAGTAACATCGGTGCGCAGGCGGCGTGCCCGAAGCGTTCCAGTGCGGCGCGTCATCGCCACCGTTGCCGCCCAGGCTTTCCGACCGCAGGAGTCACCGTGAACATCGATCCCACCCTTGCCCTGCACCTGCTGCACCGTTGCGCGCTCGGCACGCTCGCGACCCACGCGCGCGACCCGCAAGGCTTTCCCTATCCGACGGTCGTGCCGTTCGCACCCGATGCGAATCATCGACCCGTGATTCTCGTGAGCGGCCTGGCCGAGCATACGCGCAACCTTGCCGTCGATCCGCGCGCGGGATTCCTCGTCGTCGACGCGCCGGACGCCGACGTGCTGAACGCCGAGCGCGCGACACTGCTCGGCCGCTTCATGCCGCTCGGCGACGATCCGCATGTCGTCGCGCGCTACACGCGCTACGAACCCGATGCCGCACGCTACCTCGCGCTCGGCGATTTCACGTTCTGGGCACTCGATATCGAGCGGCTGCGCTATATCGGCGGATTCGGCCGGATGGGCTGGGTGGACGGCACCGGCCTCGATGCGCTGCCGCCGCTTGGGTTCGACGAAGAACGGGCGTTGTGGGAGGCGTACGACTCGAGCGATGCGCGCCGCGACGGGCTCGACCTGCTCGGCGTCGATTGCCACGGAGCCGACTGGCGCTGCGACAACCGCCGCGTGCGCACGCCCTTCGATTCAGTGCCGGGCGACGCCGGCGCGTTGCGCGAACGGTTGATTGCCTGCGCTCGGGAGGTGACGTGATGCAGGGATACGGATATGTCTGAATAACGCCTCGCGCCGTACGATATTTCCGAACTTGTCGCCGGATGAAAGCTTTGATTTTCCCACATGCAGGGTAATTGCGTATGCTGATAGGCCGATTACCGGATCGATAATGTCCTAATCTCAATGCAAGTGCGTAAAAACTTGAGAAAAGGCCGCAGCCGGTCAAAATGACACGCGTGAATTGCAATTGGTCTCGGGATTTGCATGAATCTCGCTTCTATCAAATCTTTTTTGTGCTAATCTCTGCCTTCGAAAATCCGAGGCACATATATTTCATGAATGGTGAGCTGGCGGTAGACCGGCGCCATTGGTCAGATAAAAAGGGAAACTATGTCTTCTTACAAGGACCTGCTGGCCCAGCGGGAGAAGCTGGAGAAGCAAATCGAAGAAGCGAAGTCGCGTGAATACGCTGAAGTGCTGAATGACGTGAAGCAGAAAATTGCCGACTACGGCTTTTCGCTCGCCGAACTCGGTCTCAGCCGCGCGAAGGCAGGTAAGGTCGGCCGTCCGCGCGCAGGCGTGGCCGCGAAATACCGTGATCCGGAAACGGGCGCGACGTGGTCGGGCCGCGGCAAGCCGCCGCGCTGGATCGCTGGCAAGAACCGCGAACAGTTTGCGATTTAAACGATCGTTTAAGTCGACGTCTCGAAAAGAGCCGCGCATCCGTCGAGGAGCGCGGCTTTTTGCATTCCGGCACCGGATTGTATGCGTTTTGTCATGAAAATGTCAGGCGCGGGTGTGAATGAAAATGCAACCCGTTCGCATAAGCGGTTGATTTGAATGGAAAATTTTGGGTTATCGGAATGCCGGGCGGACTTCGTTTGATAGAATTCCGTATCACAACCGATATCTAGCATTTCATGTCCACGTTTTCCGACGACGCGCAAAGCGCAGATAAGCACGCGGTCGCGCGCAAGAGCACCCTCGTTAGTATTGTGCTGAATGTGGTGCTCGCGACGTTTCAGATCGTCGTCGGCGTGGTTGCGCATTCGCAGGCATTGATTGCCGATGGCATCCATTCGATTTCCGATCTGATCTCGGATTTTGTCGTACTGGTGGCCAATCGCCATAGTGGTGCATCGCCGGATGCCGATCACAATTACGGACACAGCCGCTATGAAACCGTCGCGTCGCTGTTTCTCGGCGCGATCCTGATCGCCGTCGGTATCGGCATGCTCTGGCGCGCCGGCGACCGGCTCGTGAATCTCGAAAACATCCCGGCCGTCCATTTTTCCGCGTTGATCGTCGCGCTGACCGTGCTCGTGTCGAAAGAGGCGCTGTTCCGCTACATGCTGCGCGAGGCTCGGCGCGTGCGTTCGGCGATGCTCGTCGCGAACGCGTGGCATGCGCGCTCGGACGCCGCATCGTCGCTCGTCGTCGCGATCGGCATCGTCGGCAGTCTCGCCGGCGTGCGGCTGCTCGACCCGATCGCCGCGGCGATCGTCGGTTTCATGGTCGCGCGCATGGGCTGGACGTTCGGCTACGACGCGCTTCAGGACCTGTCGGATCGTGCACTCGACACCGCCGACACGGCCGAGATCCGCGCGCTGCTCGAGGCGACGCCGGGCGTGCGCGACGTGCACGACCTGCGCACGCGCAAGATGGGCGATGCGGCGCTCGTCGACGCGCACATCCTTGTCGATCCGATGATCTCCGTCTCCGAAGGCCACTACATCGCGGAAACCGCACGTGCGCGCGTGCTGCGCGACCCGCGCGTGCTCGACGCGCTGATCCACGTCGATCCGGAGAACGACACGGCGCGCCGTCCGGCGCTCGCGCTGCCGCCGCGCGCCGAGATCGCGGCGCGGCTCGAGGCCGCGCTCGCGCAACGCGGGCTGCATCCGGCCGCGATCAACCTGCACTACCTGAGCACGGGGCTCGAGATCGACGTGACGCTCGACGCCGGCGCGGGCGATACCGACGCGTCGCTGGCCGGCCGGCTCGACGTCGACGCGCTGAAGCGGCAGTTCGGCGCGCGTCGGATCGGCTTCACGCGCGGATTGCCCGCGCAGGCCTGAGCGGCGCCGGCGACCGCGGGCCCGCGCGTTACAGCGGCAGTTGCGTGTCGAACTTGATTTCGCGCAGCACGACGCTCGTGCGCACCTGCGACACCGCCGGGATCTTGAAGATCCGTTCGTGCAGGAAGACGTCGTAGGCCTTGATGTCGGGCGCGACGATCTTGAGGATGTAATCGGCCTCGCCGGTCGTGCTGTAGCACTCGGTGACTTCCGGGCAGGTCGCGATCTCGCGCTCGAACTGCTCGACGCCGCCTTCGTTGTGGCGGGTCAGATGCACGTGCGCCAGCGCGCAGACGTGCAGGCCGAGCTTCTCGCGATCGAGCAGCGCCGTGTAGCGCTGGATCACGCCCGACTGTTCCATGTCCTTGATGCGGCGCCAGCACGGCGTGCTCGACAGGCCGACCTGGTCGGAGATTTCCTGCACGGAACGGCGCGCGTCGAGTTGCAACAGGCGAAGGATTTTTTGCGAAAAGGAATCGAGCGTCACCTGCGCCTCCATGCGGCAGCTACAACACGCTGAATGTTAGAGGGCTGGGAAAGGAAAGGCAATCTGACGTGGCGCTGTTGAGCGAGATTCGCTAATTTGCTCGCGGATCCGTGGGGTTTTGTCCCGCCCCCGCGTTTTCCGACCGATCGGTGTCCGACACGGCGAGGCCCGCGAGCGCGGCCTGCTGACGGCGCAGGTCGGCGAGCATGTTGCAGAACAGCGCGCCTTGCTCGATCGCGTCGTCGAGCGCGACGTGCGTGTGCGGGTGATCGTCGAACCAGTGCTTCGGAAAGCGCGGCTTGATCGCCTTGCGGTACGGCAGGCCCGTCATCGCGAACGCGAGCGTCTTGATGTCGAGCGCCGACCACGAGAACGGGCAGCGCCCCGCGAAGCGCATCATGTACCAGAACATGAACGTGAAGTCGAAACCGGCCGGCATCGCGACGAATACCGGCTTGCCGGGCAGCGCCTCGACCCACTCGACGTACGCGACCAGCGCCGCCTCGGGCGCCTGCAGGTCGCGCCGGCACGCGGCCCACGCTTCGGGCTCCGTCTTCCACCACGCTTCCTGCACCGGGTGGGCCTGCGCGCCGGGCAGCGTCTCGAGGTTCGCCGAGAACGTCGCGATCAGCTGCTTGTCCTCGGTATAGGCGGCCGACGCGAAGCTCAGCATCGAGTGCGGGCCGGGAATCGGGCCGTCGGCCTCGACGTCGGTGCTGACGTAGATTTCGGGGATGGCGGTCTGGTTCATCCGAACACCTTGTCGGACACGAACGGGTTCGTGCGGCGCTCATCGCCGAACGTCGACACCGGGCCGTGGCCCGGCACGAACGTGACATCGTCGCCGAGCGGCCACAGCTTCTCCTTGATCGAACGCACGAGGTCCGCGTGGTTGCCGCGCGGGAAATCGGTGCGCCCGATCGAGCCGGCGAACAGCACGTCGCCGACGATCGCGACACGATGCGCGCGGCTGAAGAACACGACGTGACCGGGCGTGTGGCCCGGGCAGTGATAGACCTCGAGCGTCTCGTCGCCGAACCGCACGGTGTCGCCGTCCTTCAGCCATTGGTCCGGCTCGAACGCCTCGGCGGCCGGGAAGCCGAAGCGCTGGCTCTGCATCGGCAGTTGCTCGATCCAGAAGCGCTCGTCTTCGTGCGGTCCCACGATCGGCACGCCGTAGTGTGTCGCGAGCGCCTTCGCGCCCGCGCAGTGATCGACGTGGCCGTGCGTGAGCAGCACCTTCTCGACCTGCACGTTCTGCCGCGCGATCTCCTGTTCGATCCGTTCGATGTCGCCGCCGGGATCGACGACGGCGGCGCGGCCCGTCTTCTCGCAGACGAGCAGCGAGCAGTTCTGCTGGAACGGCGTGACCGGAATGAGCGTGACTTTCATGGAGACACCGGCGGCTAAAAGGAGCGATTGTACCGGTCGCGCGCGCTGCCTGCCCGCCCTGCGGCGCGGCGTCGGGTGCGCGGTTCCGGGCAATCCCGGAGCATGCCGATTGTTACAGTCATAGTGAGAATCAATGGTCCGGAAGGGGCGCTTTTCTAGCCGGGCTTTTGGTTTATGTATAATGCGGCCCATTGCGCGTGAATTTCACGCAATTCGCTGGTGTTTCGGCCCCGTTAAAAAAGGGGTGTCGGATTCATCGTCAAGCATCGACCGCCGGGGAGTCCGGCGGTGTATCCAGCACCGAGCATTCGGTGCTCACGTCTTGTCCGGCCGGGTGCTGCGCGCCCGTTCTGCGGCCCTGCTGCCGCGCCGCCGGATGAGGCCTGTGCCGCCGTTCCTGTGCGTTGGCCGTACGCAACGCGCGCGAACGTGATAGCCATGTTCGATGGCGGCATGTGGGGTCTGGTCAGGCTGCCGGGGACAGGTTGCGCCAGACGTGAAAACTAATCAGGACGGTTGCGGCAGAGACGAAAGCCGCGCCCATGCTAGCCGCCTGCTCGCTTGGCCGAGCGGGGCGTGCACGCATTTGCCGTCCGGGCCGCGTATCTGCGTTGTTGAGCAGCGTTGTATCGGTGCGGCCCGAACCAGAAGGCGACACGTCGATGAACTTTCGTTTTCCGACTCGATTCGGGACCATTGCATTATTTTTCGCGCTGACGGGCTGTGCGGTGCCATCCAGCCAGACCACCGGCAGCGCCAACCAGAAGAACGCGGTCAACAAGACGGCCGCTGCCGCGAAAGCGGACGACGACAAGCAGCAACTGAATTTCGATTCCGCGCTGGCATCGATGCCCGCTGCCGACAGCAAGGACGCGAAGAAGTCGTCGCTGGCGGACGCCGAGCCGATCGACGGCAAGGACGTGTCCGACTTCCGCCAGACGGGCCGGGCATCGTGGTATGGCCGGGATTTCCACGGCCGCCGCACCGCGAACGGCGAGCGTTTCAACATGAACGCGCTGACCGCCGCGCACCGCACGCTGCCGCTGTCGTCGTACATCAAGGTGACGAACGCGTCGAGCGGCAAGTGGGTCGTCGTGAAGGTCAACGATCGCGGGCCGTACAAGCGCGGCCGCGTGCTCGACCTGTCTTATGCGGCCGCCAAGATGATCGGCCTCGTGCATGCCGGCATCGGCCGCGTGAAGATCGAAGGGCTGTCGCCGCAGGAAGCGCGCGAGGCGCGCGACGAAATGCTCGCGTCGCTGTCGTCGAAGTAACGCGGCGGTTCGTCCGCACATGCAAAAGGGCTGCCTTCGGGCAGCCCTTTTTCGTTTCCGCGTGCCGGGCGGCGGGGGCCGCCCGCGCTCGCGCGTCAGCCTTCCTTCAGCGCCAGCGCGCGCGCATACAGCGCGTTGCGCGATGCGCCCGTCAGCGCGGCCGCGAGCTTCGCCGCGCTCTTCACCGGCACTTCTTCCAGTAGCAGCTTGAGCAGCGCGTCGTGCGCGGTGTCGTCGGCTTCGCCGACGTCGGCCGGCGCGCCTTCGACGACGAGGACGAACTCGCCGCGCTGCCGGTTCGCATCGCCGGCGAGCCAGCTCTGTCCTTCGGCCAGGGTGCCCTGGAACAGCTGCTCGTGTAGCTTGGTGAGCTCGCGTGCGATCAGCAGCCGGCGCGCCGGGCCGAACGCGTCAGCGAGGGCGGCGACGGTGTCCGTGATCCGGTGCGGCGCTTCGTAGAACACCAGCGCGTACGGGTGTCGCACGAGCGCCTGCAGCGCGCTCGCACGCTGCTTTGGCTTCGGCGGCAGGAAGCCCGCGAACGTGAACGCGCCGGCCCAGTCGCCCGCCACGCTCAGCGCGGTCACGGCCGCGCTCGGGCCCGGCAGCGGAATCACCGGGAAGCCCGCCGCGCGCACGGCGTCGACGAGCCGCGCGCCGGGGTCCGAAATGCCGGGCGTGCCGGCGTCCGACACGTACGCGACGCGTTCGCCCGCGCGCAACAGCTCGATCACGCGCAGCGCGGCTTCGCGCTCGTTGTGCTCGTGCACAGCGACGAGCGGTTTCGAGATGCCGTAGCGGGCCAGCAGCTGGCCCGTGTTGCGGGTGTCTTCGGCCGCGATGCGGTCGGCCAGGCCGAGCACGTGCAGCGCGCGCAGCGTGATGTCGGCGGTGTTGCCGATCGGCGTTGCGACCACATAGAGCGCGGCGTCCGGGTAGTGCTGCGTTTGCGCGAGTTCGAGGAGGGCAGTCATGGCAGGCAATGCGCGCAATCGCGGCGCAGGCGGAACAAGGACGGCATTGTGCCACGCGGCGCCGGCCGCGCCGGGCAACAAGCGCGATTTGCCGACCGGCGGCGGCAACTTTTCCGGCACGGCGCGATCAAGATCGATTGGCGCGACGTTCGAGCAGCGCGCGCGGCAGTTCCTGGAACGTCGCGGTCTCGCGTTCGTCGCGGCGAACGTGACGACGCGCGGCGGCGAACTCGACCTGGTGATGCGCACGCCCGACGGCACGCTCGTGTTCGTCGAGGTGCGCGCGCGGCGCAGCGCCCGGCATGGCGGCGCGGCCGCGAGCGTCGGCTTGCGCAAGCGGCGGCGTCTGGTCGCGGCCGCGCTCCATTTCTGGGCGCGGCACGGCGCGGGTGCCGCATGCCGTTTCGACGTCGTCGCGTTCGAGGCGGGTCGGCTCGAGTGGCTGCGCGATGCATTTCGTGCCGACGACGCGTAGCCGCGAGCTGTGACGAGATGTAAAGAGTTCTTGTCATACCCCCGGAGAGGGTGCCGGAGTGCGGTAAACTCGCCGAACCCATGACGTTGCGCGCTGCGTGCCATGCGCGCCCAGTTCACCAGGAATCGATGTCAGTCGAACGTATTCAGCAACATTTCCGCGACAGCGCCGCGCTTCACGCCGAAGCGGCCGATGCGCTGTCGTTGCCGATCGCGGCCGCGGTCGACGCAATGTTCGCCGCGCTGGCGAACGGCAACAAGATCGTCGCATGCGGGGATGGCCCGTCGGCCGCCGCAGCGCACTACCTCGCCGTGTCGCTCGTCGGCGGTTTCGAGCGCGAGCGTCCGGGCCTTCCCGCGATTGCGCTGGCCACCGATGCGTCGCAGGGCGGTCTCACGGGGGCAGTCGCCGCCGATCAGCTGTTCGCGCAGCAGGTGCGTGTGCTCGGGCAGACCGGCGACATCCTGCTGGTGCTCGACGCGAGCGGCGCGTCGCCGCGCGTGCTGGCCGCGATCGACGAGGCGCACGAGCGCGAGATGACCGTCGTCGCGCTGACGGGCGGCGACGGCCATGCCGTCGGGGCCGCGCTGTCAGACACCGATATTCCGATCAGCGTGCCCGCCTCGCGTGCGGCACGCGTCCACGAAGTCCATCTGCTGACCATCCACTGCCTGTGCGACGGCATCGACGCGATGCTGCTGGGTGAGGATTGAACGAAGGAGAGCCGTCGATGAATCAAAGCCGCGTCAAACAGACGCTCGTCAGAACCACGTTGCTCGCCGCGCTGACGGCGGGCCTCGCGATGTCCCTGCAGGGCTGCGTGCTCGGCGTGCTTGGGGCGGCGGCCGGCGGCGGCGCGCTGATCGCGACCGATCGCCGTACGCTCGGCGCGCAGACGGAGGATCGCGAGATCCAGGTCAAGTCGCTCTCGCAAATCAACAACGGGCTGCCGGATCAGTCGCACGTGAACGTGACGGTGTTCAACCGCCGCGTGCTGCTGACGGGCGAAGTGCCGAACAATGCGTCGAAGCAGCGCGCCGAGGAAATCGTGCGCGGCATCAACAACGTGAACGGCATCGTCAACGAGTTGTCGGTCGAGCCGTCGTCGTCGCTGTCGTCGCGCGCGAACGACTCGTACCTCGAAGGGCGCGTGAAGTCCGAGCTGATCGCGACGAAGGGGCTGTCGGCGAACTACTACAAGGTCGTCAGCGAGCGCGGCAACGTCTACCTGATGGGGCTCGTGACGGTCGACGAAGGCAATCGCGGCGCCGATGCAGCCAGCCAGGTGCCGGGCGTCGAGAAGGTCGTCAAGGTGTTCCAGTACATCCAGCCGCAGGACGCGCAGGCATTGCAGGCCGCGTCGCCGAGCGGGGCGTCCGGGGCGCAGGCCGCCGCCGCGCCTGCGGATGCCGCGACGGTCGGTGCGGTGCCCGATGCGTCGGTCCAGTCCACGCCGCTGCAACCGCCGGCACCGATCTCGAATTCATCGAGTGTGCACCCGGGCAACCCGAAGGCAACGCCGCAATGAAGTCGACGCAAATGAAGATCAGTCAATGGATGGTGCAGGGCGCCGCAGCCGCGGCGCTCGCAGCCGGTGCGCTCGGCACGGCGCAGGCGGACGTCGGCGACGGCCTCAAGGTCGCGCGCGGCAACGCGTGCATGGGTTGCCACGCAGTGGACCGCAAGCTCGTCGGTCCGTCGTTCAAGGACATCGCCGCCCGCTACAAGTCCGATCCGCAGGCCGTCGCGAAGCTGTCGAAGAAGGTGAAGGACGGTGGCTCCGGCGTCTGGGGCGCAATTCCGATGCCGGCGCATCCGCGCATGAGCGACGCGGAGCTGCGTTCCGTGGTCGAATGGGTGCTGGCCGGCGCGCCGTCAAAGTGACGTGCCGGGGTGACGGAACCCCTATTGCCAAGCGCGGAAATGCGTGTGTATGATTGAAGACTGTTGGGGCGGTAGCTCAGCTGGGAGAGCGTCGCGTTCGCAATGCGAAGGTCGGGAGTTCGATCCTCCTCCGCTCCACCAAGAATTTCCTTTAAAACCGGCCGCTTAGGCCGGTTTTTTCTTGTTTTTCTTCTATATCAGTCCCAGTCTTTTTCGGTCCTTTCCAGTCTATTAGTGTCCCAGATTTGTCCCGCGTGAGACCCCTGTCGGACCGGCCGATGCGGCCACTATGGTTCCGTCCGCACGCGTATCCTCTGTTGACTGATTTAAGCAGACCATAGACAATCCAACTCGATTGACCTTTGACTTGATCGGACGAGCCGATCAAGGCCCGTGTGGATAAGCACCCTCCGCGCGCGGTTAACGACATGCCAACCGACCGAATACGAACGGCGTCGGCGCAGCGCAAGACAGAGCGCAGCAGGGCATGGCGAAGGAGCCACTGAGGGCCATTCGGCCCGCCTCTTGGTACAACGCTGCGGCGTCTGGGCCATCGGCTGGTGCGCACGTTCGGTAGCTCACATGCAGATACTGCTTGTGGGTCGCCGGAGTTCGCCCATGCCAAAAGATTTTCCCGTCGAGTTGCTGACGCTCGGTCAGCTATGTCTTCTTCTCCATAGAAAGCCCGCGACAGTCTACGCAGACATTGCAGGGAAGCGTTTCGATCGCTTGCCGCCGATCGTTCGATTGCCCGGCCAACGGAAGTTGTTCTGGCGCAAGCAGGATGTACTCGATTGGATTGATGAGCACGTCCAACCAGCAGTCGCCGCCACGGTAGTCGCAGCCAATTTCCGTAAACTGCCGCGAAATGCGGACCGGATAACGGAGTCGCCGCAATCGCCGCGAAGTGGGCGACCGACGAAACGGCAGCAGCTTGAACGTCTGGCGGCGGCTCGGGAGGGCAGATGATCTCCCAAGATGAGGAGACGTTGCCGCCAATTGGCGGGCGTGCCCGGCCGCGCCGCTTTTATGGTCAACCGATGAATGACGTGCATACGCGCACCGGTATCGACCACTCGACATGTCGCGAGCAAGAAGCGACTGGTCCGATAAAATCTGCGGCCGATGTCATCCTCGCTCACTCGCCGCAGATCGTACAGCGGTCGGCTGCGCAACGGGCCAGGGAAGCTGCGCAGCGCGCAAAGCTGGACGCGGCTGTAGCTGAGAGCGTAATCATCCAACAGCTGTCGCTCCCTTTCTGGCCTGCGAAGTTCCGCGCCCTGCCGAACGAAATTTTCAGATCGGCTCTCTTCAACGCACGCAACAAATGCAGGAAACGCGAGTATCTGAAAGAGCGTGAAATCTACGTCATCGGCGACGGTCGGATCACTTACACGGGTGAAGAGCTAAGGCAGGATGATGAGACGGTCTGGCTTCAATTGATTCAGCTCGCCAAGTCTCAGCCGCTTGGCGAAAGCGTGCGGTTCACCGCACGCTCTTTTCTCTTGGCGATCGGATGGCCAGTGAAAAGCCAGAGCTATACCCGTTTGCGTGATTGCCTGACGCGTATGCAAGCCACGTCCTTGCAAGTGATAGTAAAGCGCCTCGACGACAGCAACCGAAAAGGCGAGGAGGAGGGCAAGGCAATGTCGATGATCCCGGCATTCGAATGGCGCGACCCGCGTACCGGTGCCGCACTCAAACAGTACAGGGTGCAATTGGCCCCACTGACCTGCCCCCTTCAATAGGGCCAATGGGCTTCTAGCAAAGTCCTGTTAAACCAGCTCCTGGAAAGCGGCAGGAGCATCCGCGGTTGCCCGGTGTTTCGCCGCAAACTCTGACGGCGCAAGGTAGTTCAGTGCGCTGTGCGGCCTTTGCTCGTTGTAGTCCTGACGCCATGCCGCGATGACAGCCCGAGCGTGCGCGAGCGTCGTGAACCAGTGCTCGTTAAGGCATTCGTCGCGGAACTTGCCGTTGAACGATTCGATGTACGCATTTTGCGTTGGCTTGCCCGCCTGAATCAACTTCAGCGTGACGCCGTTCGCATATGCCCACTGGTCAAGCGCGCGGCTCGTGAATTCGGGTCCCTGGTCTGTTCGCACCGCCTTGGGATAGCCACGGAAGCGAGCTGCACGGTCCAATGCCCGAGCGACATACAAGCCTGAGATGCCATGGTCGACGACGATGTCGACAGCCTCTTTCGTGAAGTCGTCGACGACGGTCAGGCACTTCACGCGACGGCCGTTGGAAAGCGCATCCATCACGAAATCGATTGACCACACCTCGTTGGGCGCGCCCGGCAATGCCAGTTGCTCGCGCTCAATCATGACGCCATGGCGCTTGCGACGGCGCCGCACAGCCAGCCCTGCCTCACGGTACAGGCGATAGATGCGCTTGTGATTGGCGTGCGTGCCTTCGCGCTCCACCAGGGCGTGCAGTCGACGGTAGCCGAATCGACGACGTTCGTGTGCCAATTCCACCAGACGCGCCGCTAGCAGCTCATTCTCGTGGTCCGGCTTCGCGTCGTAATGCAGCACGCTGCGAGAAAGCCCGACAAGCCGGCAGGCGCGGCGCTCGGAGATATTGACCTTCTCCCGAATCGCCGACACTGCTTCGCGTTTGGCTTGCGGGCTCAGGGCTTTCCCTTGACGACGACCTTCAACGCTTCCATATCGAGCATTGCTTCGGCCAGCAGCTTCTTCAGCCGGGCATTCTCCACCTCGAGGTCCTTGAGCCGGCGGGCTTCCGAGACTTCCATGCCGCCGAACTTCGCGCGCCAGGTGTAGAACGACGCGTCACTGAACCCGTACTTCCTGCACAGTTCCTTGACCGCCATACCGGCTTCGGCTTCCTTCAGAAACCCGATGATTTGCTGTTCCGTAAAGCGCTTCTTCATGTCCGTCTTCTTCTCCGAAAACGAACTTTACTAGACTCCGGCTGGCCCTGTTTGTAGGGGGCAGGTCACCACAACTGGTCGATCTGTATGGTGGAAAAGGCTATTTCACCCGAGTTGAGTGGGCGCAGCGGCTTGATCTACCGCCTGGTATTGCAACATGGCTACATGGCTACTTTGCAAGTCATGAAGTGCCGTGAACCGCACCGGATTTTGTGGAGGCTCGTATTCTTGAGAGAATCGAGTCATGAACAAGAAGGCAAGCAAATTTTCCCCGGAAGTGCGGGAGCGCGCAGTGCGTCTGGTACGCGAACAGCGTAGCGAACACCCGTCGATGTGGGCAGCGGTCGAATCGATTGCGCCGATGATCGGCTGTACGCCGCAGACGCTGCTGGATTGGGTCAAACGCGACGAGGTCGACCGCGGGGAGCGCGATGGCGTGAGCACGGCCGAGCGTGAACGCATCAAGGCCCTGGAACGCGAGGTCAAGGAACTGCGCCGGACCAACGAGATTCTCAAGCTGGCGAGCGCGTTTTTCGCCCAGGCGGAGCTCGACCGCCGTTTCAAGTCCTGAAGGCCTTCATTGATCAGCATCGCGACACCTTCGGGGTCGAGCCGATCTGCAAGGTCTTGCGGATTGCCCCGTCGGGCTACCGACGCCATGCTGCGCAGCTTCGCGATCCGTCCAAACGCTGCGCCCGCGCCAAACGCGATGAGCTTCTGCAGCCGGAGATCAAGCGTGTCTGGCAGGCCAACATGCAGGTCTATGGCGTGCCGAAGGTCTGGAAGCAGATGAACCGTGAGGGCATCTTGGTCGCACGCTGCACGGTCGGGCGGTTGATGAAGCTGCAGGGCTTGCGAGGCGCAGTTCGCGGCAAGCGAGTTCGCACGACGACTCCCGATTCGAGCGCGCCGTGCCCGCTGGATCGGGTGAACCGGCAGTTCAAGGCTGAGCGACCGAATCAGCTTTGGGTGTCGGATTTCACCTACGTCTCGACATGGCGGGGCTGGCTTTACGTGGCGTTCGTCATCGACGTGTTCGCCCGTCGTATCGTTGGCTGGCGCGTCAGTTCGTCGATGACCACGGACTTTGTTCTGGATGCACTTGAACAGGCGCTGTACGCTCGCCAACCGGGTGACGACGGGACATTGATACATCACTCCGATAGAGGGGCGCAATATGTCAGCATTCGGTACAGCGAACGGCTGGCTGAGGCCGGCATCGAGCCGTCGGTCGGCAGCCGGGGCGACAGCTACGACAATGCGCTGGCCGAAACGATCAATGGCCTGTACAAGACGGAACTGATTCATCGGCGCGCCCCTTGGAAAACGAGGGAATCCGTCGAACTGGCAACGCTGCAATGGGTGGCCTGGTACAACCATCATCGGTTGATGGAACCGCTCGGCTATATCCCGCCCGCTGAGGCTGAGGCAAACTACTACAGGCAACTCAGAAATGCCGCTGACTTGCCTGCATTAACTTAAACCAACCGGCCTCCACGATTCCCGGCGCGGTTCAGACTGTCGGTCGGATCAAGCCGGCGGCAACATCGCGCGCAAGCTGTGTCAGGTGGTCGTCGACGGGATCGGTATCCAGCAGCGACGTGACGGGGGCGTCTCGTGGCGCGTGGCGGCCGGACGCGTCGCCGTCGTGCTCAGGGACGACTTTGCGACTAACGGTCTCATCGGCGGGACTCGCTACGGCGGGCGAGACCGCGAATGGAGTCACGGTAGTCAAGCCTGCAACCTCCGCGATGCAGGCTGCAGTCGCGTCAGGAACCTCCGTTACTGGTGCGACTGTGGGCGGCATGAGGCCAGTCGCGAGGGGTAACGGTCTGGATGACGGCGACTGAAGCGCAATGGCCCACAACAGGCATGCGACGCCTTCGAGGATTGCCGCGAACATCAACCCCGACAACAGGTCGACGCGAGCCGTCGTCGTGCGGAGTAGCGCAGCGAGTCGCGACGTGACCGGATCAGCGAGTAACGCATCGCGTCGGGCCGCAACTTGGTCGCGTTCGACTTGAGCGCGTCGTGCCTCGTCCGCTTCGGCGTTTAGCGAGTCGAGTCGTGCGGAGAGCGTCGCGCGACGGGCGGCCAGTGTCGCGCAGTTCCCGACGCAGTAACGGGCGTTGGCCGACGCGAGTTGTGCCGTGACGGCCGCGCGTTCGGCCATGACAGCTACAAGACTGCGACCCGATGTCGGAACCGGAGCTTGCTGTACCGATGATGCCCTCAGTTCGCCCGCATGTTGCTGCGCGGAGACAAAGAACACCGCGTGCCCGAAACATGCCGTTGTCAGACACGCACCCCATAAAACGCTACCAATACAGCGGACGAGCACCGACGCATGTCGGAGTAGTGCGGGCAACAGGTGCGCGCTCGTGACGAGCACCAGGCCGATCGCCACCCAGACGAGCCGTTCCGAGAGCGAGCCACCGCGCTGCCAGCCGCCGAATACCGACAGACAGAGCGCGGTGGACGTTGCGCCGATCGCTAGGGCGAAGGCCCAGCGGCGCGTACTCATGCCGCTTTGCCGCCGAGCAGCACGGCCTTGCGTTCCAGTTTCTCGCGCAGTGTCGCGGGCGTACCGGCCAGACCGCTCTCCGCGGAGTCTGGCCGTTCGGTCGTCTCCGGATAGAACTCCTCGGCGACCGCAGCTTGTTCGTCGGGGCTGTCCTCAAATGCGCCGTTGGCGAACCCGAGTCGCGCTGCGGCGTCAAGCGCCGCTTGATCGAATCCAGCCCCTCGGCGGCGCGTGTCGAGCTCCTTCGCCTCGATCAACGCCTGCTCAAGCGTACAGCCCGATCGAACGCCCAGGTCGACGTAGTAGATCGCCGAGCGGTAGCTCTGCGTCGTCGACTTGCCACGCAGTTTCAGCTCGAGCGGCAGGCAGGCGAGCAGGTTGCCGGACACCGCAGCGAAGTAGCGCAGACGTGCGGCGAGCGTGCGGATGGAGTTGA
Source organism: Burkholderia sp. LA-2-3-30-S1-D2 (assembly GCF_001523915.2). Classification (NCBI taxonomy): domain Bacteria; kingdom Pseudomonadati; phylum Pseudomonadota; class Betaproteobacteria; order Burkholderiales; family Burkholderiaceae; genus Burkholderia; species Burkholderia sp. LA-2-3-30-S1-D2. The sequence continues at coordinate 230,139 of NZ_CP013384.1, forward strand.
ACGACGTGGTCCTGAAGATGAACGAATCCATGTCCTCCCCATCCCCGACCAGTACGTTTAATCGGCCATACGGCTTGCAGCCGCCTTGCTGTCCGAACGCGCAGCCATCGGGCGACGCGCAGGGCAGGCTTTCGATGCCGTTGCCGTCCGCCGCAACGCGACGGCACGTTTCGCCGTTGCCGAGGCATACGGGCCGTCCGGTGTCGCGGTCGAACAGCGTGTACTCGGCGCGAAGGTTTAGGTCCGGGTCATCGAAAAGCATGCGAACCGGAATGGCGCGGAGCTTGCCGGGTGTGGCTTTGCGCAGGGTTTCGTTTAGCGGATGGAGCATCCATTCGCCGCGCTGCTGCACTTGCGTCGTCAGCGTGAAAGCGTCGTCTTTCTCGGGCAGACGCTTTCCGTTTTTCTCGACGATACGACCGATGGAAATGCGCCCCACGACGGGCGGCGTAATGGAAAGACCTTTCAACATGGCGTTATCCTTTCAGCTGAACGGAAAATCAGACGGAGATGAGGAAGCGCCGGGAGCCGGGCTTCGAGGTGGCGTACTGCGTTTCGTACTCGGGGTGATCAACGAGTAACCGTTTCAGGTCAATGGTGGACGATTCCCGGCTGCGCTTGAACGAGACTTCGCCCGTCTCAAAGACTGCCCGCGTTGCCTCGCCCATTGCCTGCTGGATTGCCTGCTTCAATCGTGCTTCGAATGCTTGGTTCGCCTCGATCTGCCCTCGCACAGCAACGAGGTCGGCAAACACCGATGAGAGCTGCCGATCATCCGTGAAGTCGACGGTGCCTCCGTTACCCGGATAGAGGTGGCGCAACGCCCGATCGGCTGATTCGGACCCATCCGCGGGCGGAGGTGTATCGGATTCGACGCAGCGCCAGAAGCGCGATTCGAGTTCGACGAGTCGGCCGATCAATGCGTCATCTCGTTCGACTCGAAATACTTTGAGAGCCTGACCGCACAGCAGTACCGCGACGTGCGCCGCCTGCTTGCCTGTTACGGCGAGCTGGTGCTGCACCTGGATCTGCACGTATTCGGGAACGCCGTCGCGCCACAGTCGCGTGCCAAACTCGCCTGCCGTCTTGCATTCCAGAATGGAGGCGTCGCGAGCGCCGACGATCTCGCGGTCAATGTTGGCAAGCATGAACGGCACGCTCGGATGCCTAAGCACTGCATTGACACGCCTGACGCGATTGCCTGTCTGTTTCGTGTACACGGCGGCAACGATCGGCTCCAGCAGCGTGCCCCAATACGTCGGCGACGCTGTATCGTCGGAATCGGGCCGGGGTAGGCCGTCTGCCCGTCCGGTCTTGTCAAGCCATAGCTCCAGCTGGCTCATGTACGGATTGAGCCCCACTGCCGCAGCGGCGTCTGATCCACCGATGCCCGTACGGCGCACGGCGAGCCAATCGTCGCGGCTCAGTTCCTGCGTTTTCACGAGCTTCAGCGCCGGTCGTCGCGCGCGGGGCCTGTCGGGTTGGACTGCACTCATAGCCTCTCCAGAAATAAAGCGGCCCGGCGGGAGAACCTGACCGAGCCGTGGGTGAGGGGAAACAGGAGGAACCTGGCTTACACGACGAGCTTGAGCGCTTCATCCCACGCTTTCTGCTTGATCGTTGCGCCTTGTCCGAACCATGCGGCATCGCGACGGTGATCGTCGCTGCGCGCGCGGCGATGGTGATCGACGTACTCTGTCACTGCATTGAGCAGTCCCCACACGGTGCCACTTGCCGACGCCAGTTCAGCTCCCTTACCGTGCCCGGCGTAGAGCTGCCCGATCGCCTTGATGGCCCGCTCATTGACGGAGGCTGTGTCGCGATTGGCCGGGCTCGTGGTCGGATACGTGAGCACACGCCGCAGGAACGCTTCGACCGCCGTGTCCGACACTTTGCGGTCGGCGAGTGCCTTCGTTCTTGCGATGAACGCGTCCCACGACGAGATCGCGATGCCGAGTTGGCGTTTCACGGCTTGGGCGTCGAACTGCGAACGGTGCGGCACCTTGACGGCGTTTGTGCTTTCTCCCAACGCGATTTGCAGCGTGTTGTTGCACACGACACGAATCGATGTGAACTGGGCCGTAGTGGCGAGGCTCCCGTCACACGCAGTAGCAAGGAGGAGGTACCCGGACACCTGATCCTTGCCCTTGAGCGTCGCGGATTGGCCTGTGCGAGCCAACGCCCATAGCTTCTTGCCTTCTTTAAGCACGCCCGCGGTCTCCAGTTCGAACCCACCGACTTCGGTGAGGTCGCGGTAGAAGTTCAGGATTTCCATTGGTTGAACGACCTGATAGCGGGCAGATACGACGGAGAGCGGAGCCTTCGTGTCGGAACGATAGAGGACCTTCTGTTCGGGAAACGCATGGATTGAGCCGAGCGCGTTGTCGTGAGCGGCAACGAAGCGCACTTCGGCGGATTCAATCTGCCAGTTCATGCCCGCCGCCTTGGCCCAGGTTTCAAGCGGTTGCTTCGGAGCGAGCTTGTTACCGAGGCCGTGCCAAGGTTCCTCACCGGTATACGCCATGGTCTGTACGAGATGCACTTTTTGAACTCCTGTGAAAAGATGACTGCATAAAGCCCGACGTGACGCCGGGCAGGACGAAAGGGAAAAGCTGGGGGAAGAGAGAGGGAAGTGGAACGGGTCAACTCAGACGGACGGTGAAGAGGCGTCCGCAGGCGAGGCACCGCCAGTTGTCCAATACCTTCTGGTCGATGGCTTCGCCCAACGCTGCGCCAGTCGCGCAACCGGCGGCGCCGGCCACAAGCCCGGCGAGAATGGCGCCGGCGACGCCGCCGCATACAGAGCCAACAGGACCGCCGAGCATTCCGACGGCCGCGCCGGTTTCGGCGCCGGATAACACGGCGGCGGCACCGCTCGTGGCGCCCGCCGCAGCACCGATGGCGCTGCAGACACGCCTTGCAATGTGCCGTTGTTCGGTGCGAAACGACTCGCACGACGGACACGGAAAAACCAGATCGCCTTTGCCGGGGCGAAAGCGGGGCGATTCGCCTTCGCCGTGCTGCGGCGGGGGAGGCCTCTGGCGGAGCCGATCCAGCGCCGATTGCCACGCCGGGTTCTCATCCTCGTCCCCGTCGTCGTAGGGAAAAAGCGGAGGGCGGTCACGCATGGCACGCGACCTCGCGCCGGACCTTGCCGAGATATTTGCAGAAGCAGATCGACCAAAGCACGCCGGAGAGGTAAGCGAGTGCGAAGGCAATCAGGTATTCAAGTGGTGAGATCGGGAGCATCACTGGACTCCTGAGGCAGGTTCGTCCGTGCGGGATTGCCCAGACGGAGTGGCCGTGGTTGGCCGGGCTCAGGGGAGTGATATGTGATCCAGTTTTTTTTGATTCCATCCCGCGATGGCAATGGAAACTGCACACGTTTCTCGAGTGCTTTTTTGCGGCGGCTGCGCAGTTTTATCGCCATATCCCGGAAACCGGATCGCTATATTCGCTGCCCCTAGGTCGCGCGTCTCACGCAAAGCCGTCTGCCAGGTGCGGACAAAAACGCCTGACAAGCGCTGGGTAGCAATCTTGAGAGTCGATGGTCGACTGAGAGGGGCCCGGAGGTTTGCAAGCGGCCTCACGTCGACAGCGGTGCAGCCATATCGTCGCCGATAGACAGTATCGTCCACTCGCGGTCATGGTTCGTCTTCGTTGCCCGTCATTCATCGATGGGTCGAAGGGCCAGATGCGCACGTCATAGCGGATTGGGTGGGATGCGACCGGAGTTCGACGTTCGGCGTCGCTTCCGACCCTTCCGAGTCCACTATCGTTGCGCTGGAGCTACAGGTCTCGCGTGTCGACGCTCATATCTCACCCAAATCTGGACCTTCTTGCCGATAAGTGCGAAACTTTGCGGCAATACGGTTTGCAGTTTTCTAGGGTAAGTTTTCAGACACATGTGCAGTTATCAGCTATGAAAGGCGAGGTCATCGTTGTCACGAATTGCACTAACCGGAAGCGTGTCGGTAGGGTAGACGTTGCTCTCGGCCAGGTCGGCACGCGTGGATCGTTGACGTCTATTGCTGAGCGGTGGGTGAAAGCCATCGAGAAAGCGCAACTATCGACGCAGGCTAGGGACGTCTACGCCGGGCGAGCATTCGTCGAGGCACGGCGTGTAGCTGCAATACTTGAAGGCACGCTTCACATCGTCTCGGCAGGACTCGGTGTAGTGGGTGCATCAGATTTCATCCCGTCATACGACCTAACCGTCGCAGACGGCGCAAATTCGTTGAAACCGCTTCTCGTCCGACTCGGCAAAGACCCTGGTGACTGGTGGGCAGCATTGACAGCAGAACTGGGAGAGCATCGCTCCGTTCGCGCGTTGCTCGGGAGATACTCGAATGCGCTGGCGCTATTTGCGTTGCCGGGTAGCTACGTCGCGCTTATCGCTCCGGAGTTGGCTTGCCTGACGAAATCGCAGGTCAACAGAATCCGCATCATTACGTCTGGTCATGGTCAGGCACTGGTGCCAGACCACGCTCGCCACGTCGTTCTGCCTTATGACGAACGCTTGGAGGGCTCTTCATACCCCGGGACCCGCACAGACTTCGCGCAGAGGGCGTTACGCCACTTTATCGAAGTGCTGGACGGGCATCGACTCTCCGCCGAAGAAGGGAGGAAGGCTGTTGCGAATGCGATGCGCACGTTGAAGAAGCCGACTATTCCAGCACGCACAAAGAAAACTGACCCAGAAATTCTGGCGCTTCTGCGAAAGAACTGGAGCCGTTTTGGTGGCGGCTCAACGCGATTACTGCGTTACCTGCGAGACGAAGCGTTGGTTTCCTGCGAACAAGGGCGATTCCGCGGTCTATGGAGCCTTCTTCAGCAAGAACTCGCAATGAACGGCAAGAGTTGATATGGCCAGAAAAGAGATCGTGGTACGAGCGCTGCGCACGACCCAGGGTGAGGACCTGGATGTCTATGCCTTTTTCATTCAGGGCGTAGACATTGTGAAGGTCGCTGACATATCTAGGGTCGAGCGCGACGAATCCGATGTGCTCAAAGGGTTTCAGCGGCCCGAGATACAAACCCACGTCAAAGGTATCGTCGACTATCTCAACCAGGGCAATGTGTTGTTCCCGAATGCGATCATTCTTGCGATGTCACCGGCCGTTCGCTTCACAGCTGCTCGCGGCACAAGACCTGCCGGCGATCAGGGCATCGCGCAAGCAGGTACCCTGGCTATTCCCGTCTATGATGAGGGGCAGCGAGTAGCATGGATCGTCGACGGTCAGCAACGTTCGTTGGCCTTGGCACAAACTGGAAGCAAGAGTATCCCAGTTCCCGTTGTTGGTTTTGTCTCGGATAATCTGGAAATTCAGCGTGAACAGTTCATTTTGGTCAACAAGGCGCGGCCGCTCCCGACACGGCTAATTAATGAGTTGCTGCCCGAGACGCGCAGTATCTTGCTGCCTCGCGAACTGAGTGCGCGTAGGGTCCCATCCGAGATTTGCAACTTGCTCAACCGCGATCCAGAATCGCCGTTTCATAAGTTGATCAAGCGTATTTCGGAAAAGAGCAGCAGCACGAGTGTCATTACCGATACTGCTGTGATAGCGATGATCCGCAACAGCATGAACAACCCGTTGGGTGCTCTTGCCCCCTTCAAGTTGGCTGGCCGTGAAGGGGTCGACGTTCAGGGGATGTATCAAGTTTTAAAAACATACTGGTCCGCGGTGAGGGACGTGTTTCCAGAGGCATGGGGCGCAGATCCGAGGCGCAGTCGGTTAATGCATTCAGCGGGCATCGAAGCGATGGGTGTGCTGATGGACAGGATTTACGCACGCCTCTCCGGACATGGTGAAGACTACAAAACGGTCCGCAAAGAACTGGAAAAGGTTGCGCCAGCGTGTCGCTGGACTAGGGGAACGTGGGAAACACTAGGTATCGCTTGGAACGAGATACAGAGCACACCACGAGATATCAGAAAACTTCAGGATGCGCTGGTTCGGGCGTATACCAGCACGATAAGAAAATGAAATTTCTCTATTCGGATACTCAGGACTACGTTGACCCAGAGTACGATTTTATTAACGATCGCAATGCTCCCGGCCGCCGCCGCTACTGGGACGATGTGTATGCCCACGAACTCATGATGCCCGCGCCGTATGACGGTTTGCTGGTGTCGATGAGTGCGGTTCGCCAGGCTGCCGGAGTCGCTAAATCAAAGGTGCGATATTCAACTGCGGAAGAGCAGCGGATGTTGCGGGATGGCGTACGCAAGTTCCTGAGATATGGTGGCCCCAAATTCAAGGACGCCATGGTACTTGGAGACTGCGGGGCGTTTGCGTACGCAGACAGCAAAACACCAGCGTACTCGCCGCAGGAAGTGGTGGATTTCTACCTGGACGCAGCCTTTACCCACGGGGTATCTCCCGACCACATCATCTTCGATTGCCTGACCGACAATCCTCCTGCAAGCGACGTTGCACCTGGGATCATTGAGCGTTTCGATATCACGCTTGCCAACGCAGAGGAGTTCTTACGTCTTGCGGATGCCGAGGGACGTCCGTTCGAGCCGTTGGGGGCCGTACAAGGCTGGTCACCAAAGAGCATGGCTGAAGCTGCTGTTCGACTTGAGAAAATGGGATATCGCTATTTGGCGATCGGAGGGCTCGTTCCGTTGAAGGTGGATGTCATCAAACAGGTCCTGCATGCACTGCGTGATGCAATTAAACCTGAAACCAAGATTCATCTTCTCGGGTTTGCGAAGGCCGACACGATCCATCAGTTTACAAATTTCGGTATCACTAGTTTCGATTCTACGTCTCCACTTATTCGTGCCTTCAAGGATGCAAAGGCAAATTACTATATGGAATCTCCGGAAGGGAATGCGCTCGACTATTACGCCGCGATCCGTATCCCCCAGGCGATTGAAAATCCTCGTTTGATGCAAGGTATCAAGCGCGGGATTTTTGGCGCTGAAGATTTGCAGCGCCGTGAGCAAAAGGCACTGACGGCACTCCGCAAGTTCGATGACGGTAGCGGAAAATCGAAAGATGCGCTCGAGGCGATCATGGATTATCAACAGTTTCTTACGCTGGGCGATGGTCGCCCCGCGGAGACACATCAAAAGGAACTGGGGAAGATGCGTGCGTTGGTGGCGCGCACCTTGGAAGATGCGCCTTGGAAGCGCTGCCGTTGCTCCGTCTGCAGTAAGGCTGGCGTCGAGGTCATAATCTTCCGATCTAGTAACCGGAACAAGCGCCGCGGATTTCACAACCTGGGCGTATACCACAAACATGTACAACGTACCCTGGAGAAAAAACGGTGAGCGTATACCGATTCAAGGCAATTCGTGCGTCACAGGCTCCCGAGCACGACGTATTCACCTTTGCTGCCACGCCTGAACAGATCTGGGGATTTGCCGAAATCGAGCGCGTGAGTCGGGCAGATGATGGCCACTTACGTGGCTTCCAGCGTCATCAGATCGCATCGCACATCAAGGAAATCCGCGATTATCTGCGACGTGATGACGCGCTGTTGCCCAATGCATTGATCGTTGCCTTCATTGGCGGCGTTAGAGTGAAGGATAAGGGCGACGGCGTCGCAGACATTGAAATCAAGGTTGGTGATCAAAAGCCAGGCTTTGTCGTTGACGGTCAGCAGCGACTCAGTGCTTTGTCGGGAATCACGAAGCCTGGATTCCAGGTTTTTGTGTCCGCTCTCGTCTGCAAAGACTACAACGAGTTGCGTCAGCAGTTTGTGCTGGTCAACAACACGCGACCGTTGCCGAAGACTTTGATTTACGAACTGCTTCCGACTGTGGAAGGACTGCCTGAGAGGTTCACCGCGCGGAAGTTCGCTGCGCGCGTTGTTGATCGCTTGAACTTCACTCGCGGTTCTTCGCTATATGGAGAAATTCGCCAGCACACAAATCCAAAAGGTGTGCTGAGCGATACCGCGATGCAGCGTTTGGTGATGAACTCAGCCTCTGACGGTGCAGTTCGAGAACTTATCAAGGAAGGCGATTACGAAGATCGCGCCTACGAATTCATTAATGCGTTCTTTGAAGCAGTGGTCGCGGTTTTTGCAAGTGAATGGATCGGAATGAGTCCCAAGACATCGCGCTTGAGACACGGCGCAGGCATTGTGGCAATGGGGTTCGTCATGGAGTTTTTGTATTCCAGCGAAGGCGCTACGACGCGCAGCGACTTTGAACGCAGCCTCAGGTTGTTGAAGGAGTATACGGCATGGACCAGCGGGCAGTGGCGTCTGGCGCCTTACGACGAACGGCCGTGGAATGGCATCCAGAACACGCCGAGCGACATCGACCTGCTGACCAACTACCTCGTTCGATCCATGAAGCGAGCGTTGCGTAAGCCACGCCAGGTTGCCAACTCTTGATCGATAGGAACCACTTATGAAGACTCGCGCACTGGTTCTGTTCTCCGGCGGTCAGGATTCAACGACCTGCCTTGCGTGGGCGCTCGAGCGCTACGAGACGGTCGAGACGCTCGGCTTCGACTATGGTCAGCGTCACCGCGTCGAGTTGGAATGCCGTAACGGCGTGCGTCAGGCGATCACGCGCACATTCCCGCAGTGGGCCGAGCGCCTCGGCGAGGATCACATGATCGATCTGTCGGTGCTCGGCTCGATCAGCGATACGGCGATGACGCGCGAGATCGAGATCGAGGCAACGGCCAGCGGTTTGCCGAATACGTTCGTGCCGGGCCGTAATTTGATGTTCATGACGATCGCCGCCGCGATAGCCTACCGCAGGGGGCTGTCGGTGCTCGTCGGCGGAATGTGCGAAACGGATTTTTCCGGCTATCCCGATTGCCGCGACGACACGATGAAGGCGCTGCAGGTGGCGCTGAATCTCGGCATGGAGAGCCGCTTCGTCGTCGAGACGCCGCTCATGTGGCTCGACAAGGCCGACACATGGCGCCTCGCGCGCGATCTCGGGGGCGACGCGCTCGTCGAACTTGTGCGCGTGGAGACACATACGTGCTACGTCGGCGAACGCGCCGAGTTGCACAACTGGGGCTTCGGCTGCGGCGAATGCCCGGCTTGCCACTTGCGCAAGCGCGGATACGAAGCATTTCTCGCCGGTGAAAAGGTGGCGCAGTCGGCGTAGTGGCGGTGAGAAGCTGGGCCGATCCGTCGTGGGTCGCTCGAAAATCGGGATGGACGAAAAAAGCAGCATGACGTACGCGGTCAAGGAAATTTTCTACACATTGCAGGGCGAAGGCGCGAATGCGGGCCGCCCGGCGGTGTTTTGCCGGTTTGCCGGATGCAATCTGTGGTCGGGGCGCGAAGAGGACCGGGCCAGTGCCGTCTGCCGCTTTTGCGACACGGATTTCGTCGGCACCGATGGCGAAAACGGCGGGAAGTATCGGGACGCCGCGGCGCTCGTCGATCAAATCGCCTCGCTATGGCCTGAAGGCGAGGCGCATCACTTCGTCGTCTGCACGGGCGGCGAGCCCATGCTGCAGATTGACGAGGCGCTCGTTGCCGCGCTGCATGCGGCCGGCTTCGAAGTGGCGATCGAGACGAACGGTTCGCTGCCCGTGCTCGACTCGATCGATTGGATTTGCGTCAGTCCGAAGGCCGATGCGCCGCTCGTTGTGACGAAGGGCAACGAACTGAAGGTCGTCGTGCCGCAGGATAACCAGCGACTCGACGACTACGCGCGACTCGACTTTGCTCATTTTTTTGTGCAGCCGATGGATGGCCCTTCGCGCGAACTCAACACACGTGTTGCAATCGACTGGTGCAAGCGCCATCCGAGTTGGCGGCTGTCGATGCAAACCCACAAATACTTGAATATTCCCTGACCCGATCGTGTTAACAATTACCCGAAAACTCGAATTCGATGCGGGTCACCGCATTCCCGACCACTGCAGCCAGTGCCGCAATCTTCATGGTCATCGCTACGTGCTCGAGATCACGTTGCAAGGCGACATTGTCACGACCAAAGGCGCATCCGACTGCGGCATGGTGATGGACTTCGCCGATGTCAAATCGTTGGCGATGGAGCATCTCGTGAGCCGCTGGGATCATGCATTCCTCGTCTATGCTGGGGACGAACCCGTGCGCGCATTTCTCGAATCGATGCCGGGTCACAAGACGGTCGTGCTCGAGCGTGTCCCGACGGTCGAGAATCTCGCGGCAATCGTGTTCGAAACGCTCGCTCAGGTCTACGATGCACATTACGGCGTGAACTTGCGGCTTCAGCACGTGCGGCTCTATGAAACGCCAAACTGTTGGGCTGATGTTAAGCGCGATCTCTGAGCGCGCCGGTCCGGCGGAACAACGATCACGTCGCTTGGATGTGAGGATAGTGTGGGTAATCCGTGGCGACGTTGTCCATCTACCAACCGCTGGTTATCGAGACTCCGTTAATGTAGATAGACAAAGCCGACACCTGGCGAATGGCGGAGCATCTGGGAGGCGAGGCGCTCGTCGATCTGATTCGCAGGGAGACGCACACCTGTCATGTCGGCAATCGAACCATGCAGCACGGTGGGGCTACGGTTGCGGCGAATGACCCGCTTGCGAGTTGCGGCAAGAAGGCTTCGAGTCGCTTCGGGAAATGGTGGTCTGCGGAGCGCGGCGTCGATCAATGAGCGATGGGGAATAGGAGGTGGCAGCGGAACAGATGAACTACGAACTCAGCCAGAAGTTCTATTTCGAGGCGGCGCATACGCTGCACCGGGAGATCGACGCCGAGGGCAGCCGACGCGTTCACGGGCACACGTATCACGCGCAGGTATTCGTGCGCGGCTGTCCAGACCTGACCACGCAGATGGTGGTCGATCTGGGCTTGCTGCGCCGGGAGATCGACCGCGTGCGGGACCTGCTGGATCACCGCTTTCTCGATGAAGTTCCGGGCCTCGGCGCGGCGACGCTCGAAGGCCTGTGTGCGTTTATCTTGCGGAATCTGTCGCACTCGCTGCCCAATATCTCGAAGGTGCGCGTGGAGCGGCCCGCGAGCGGAGACTGCTGCGATTTGGAGGCAGCGTCGGTGATGAAGCCTCAGAGCGAAGCGGAATTTCGATTACCCTAAGTAGCCAGCATTCGAGAATGGCTGTCGAAAACGCCCGCGCGGATTGTGACGTATAAACGCGACGGCGCCCTTGGGCGATTAAATGTGGATTTCGGTCACTGAGCCAGGTAGTCGTCGGGGTTAGGCGGTTGGGTATCGGGCGGTGTCAAGAGGGTCGGAGCGCCGCGCGCATGCGACGTTTCTGCGAGCTTCCAAACAATGGATCGGTCTTCGATCGTTTTGGCAACTGAATCGATGCTGGCGGCGACGACTACCCTTTGACGTTTGTGCCACTCGCAAAGAACGCCGCGCGGGCAGAGTGACAACCCACGCCGAGCGCCGATCTCTCGCGACATCACTTCAAACAGCGGTCCGCCACTCATCCCTTGCAGTGCAGGGAGACGGATGGGAAACGCTTTATGATCATAGTGAATATGAATCGAAGGTTCGATATTGGTGGGTGCGAACCTTCGATCGTCAAGTTTAGCCTCAATGGCGATGGGTTTTGTAGTCATGTCCGATGGCCAGCGCAAATCGAATTTATTTTTGGACGCTGGGTATCCGACCATCATGAAAGTTGAAGTCCCGGTATATGTCGCTGGTAGTGGTTCGAGCATTGGTGCAAAGATCTCAGATATGCCGTAAGATTCTAGCCATCTAGGTGGCAAAAATGTTACGGAAATATCGGACTTCAGATTGTCGACAAAGTACAGTCCATGCAGAAAGACCCACTTTCCGAAAATCTTCGCGGCGACCTGCTTTTGAGTAAATGCGGCTGCTATAACGTGATTTGCTGTCACGAAGTAGGCCTGACCTCCGAATGTGACAACGAATCCCGTCCCTACACCTTCCCATTTCGAGTTCCAATTGTTTACAAATATCGGAGATACCCCAGCCAAGGCGCGGTTTATGGACGCGTCAATAATGCTTTTGTAGTCCGAGGACGGATTTTCTCCTAACCAAAGTGGCCTCTTTGAATTTTTCATATCTGTAAGCGGGTGCTTGATCTCGCTCGGCCTCGCTTGTGTGACGGTTACCCCGCCGCCCGTATCTGCTTAATCACAGTCTCGACGATCCTCGTCGTGCCAGTCCCCTGAACCTGGCAGAGCGCTTCTGGCACCCGTAGCGAGTTCTTGATGCAGAAGAACGCCTGATGCGTCGCCACACTCGATACGAAAAACACATAGTCGGCGTGTCGCGTGTGCTGGCGCAACCGGGACGTGCATTCCGTATCGCTGTTCGTCGTGACCTTTAGGTTCGGACTCAGGATCTTGAGCACGTCCATCGCGCGGTGCGTCGCCTGGATGTCCAGGCTGTAGATCATGACACGCGAATCTGATGCTGACGTGTCCGGCTCTTCAGACTTCGCGACTTCCTGCGTTTCCAGCGTGAACGGAATCGATGTGTCGCTTGCAAGCAGCAGCAACAACGCCTTCTGTGCTGCGGCTAGACGTGCAGAGAACTCCCTCCCGGCGCTTAGAATCGCTACGAGCAACTGGTTGCGCGCCTGCTCGTTGCGTGTGGGCGCGATGACGAGCGCATCGGCAAGATCCAGTGCCCAACGCATGACATGGGGCGAGCGCACTGCTTCAAAAATTTTGAGCAGACGGTCCATCAGATGTGCGTATTGATCCGGTGTGGGACCAGCCATCACGACGTGAAGCGCCGCCTGTTTGATCAGGTCCAGTTCGCTCTCGCCGTAGTGGTCCCGCACCCACATCGTCTCGATCAGGGTGCTGTACAGAGGAATGAAGGGCGCATGCGGCTTCGTCCGCTCGACGATCCAGTCGAACCAGACGGGCAGAAGCGCGTCGAAGGTGCCCGAATTGCTGAGCACCTCGTCTTCCATGCTCTGGACGAGACGCTCCGCCATGGCTGCGTCGATTTTTGTGAAGGCATCTGTGTTAGCGAGTTCGCGCCAGAACTCGACCACATTGTCTGCGGCGGCTGTTTCGCCCTCGGGTTCAACGCGTAGTTGCGCCTCCAAGCTCTCTGGCGGCTTGGTCGCGGCAAGGCGTGTGACGTCGCCGAACAGGCGCGCGCGGGCCTGTTGCACGCTGCCAGATAGGGAGGTGCCGCTAGCCTTCACGCGCGCGACGGTTTGTTCCGCGCGCACAGGGTCGTTGATCTCCTTCACGCAGCGAAGCAGGGCTGTCAGCACCTCCAGGTCGTCTTCCAGTGGCCACAACACATCGTAGGCCTGTTCGTAGCGCTCCAGATCCATGTCCTCCCGTGCGGCGTCGAAGCCGCGTTTGGGCGTCAAAGGCTGAATCAGGTTGCCGATGGCGGCGGTCGTTGGGCCGAAGGCGTGATCGCCCAGTTCAGCGAGCCACTGCGCGCATAGATCGACGGAAGGCTTCGCCTGCGACAGTTCGTGCAGCAGGAACGATTTCAGCGCGGCGGGCCGGCGTGACCGACCGAGCGAGCGCAGAAGATGGCCAGCGGCCGGGCGAACCTCCTCCTCGAAGGCGGCCATCAGCCGCGCGGCGTCGCCAGTTTGTTCCTGTGGACGCAGCCATGTCTCGTAGAGCGCCTCCCAGATGTCGCCGAACGTCTCCGGCGGCAGCCTCAACTTAAGCAGATACGGAAAGTTGGCATGTCCGAGTATCTCGCCCCATCGTCCGAAGGCTGCGGCAATGCGGATTTCCAGAAACGCCCGGTTCTCCGCGCTCAGTCCGTGCTGCTCGCGCAGCGCCGAGACCGCTGCGCGGGCCTCGGTCTCGTTTTTCGCGAGCAGCGCCCAGTCGAGCGCCGCGCGCAGTTGGGCGAAGGTGCGATGTTCCAGCGTGCGGCGCTTTGGCCGGCGTTCCAGCAGCGCCCAGTAGATGCCCCACTGCTCGACGATGTGCCTGTCGAAGCTCGCGCGAATGGCGGTGAACCGAACGAAATGAAATCCGTGCCGCTCGAACAGGTCATCGGCATGTGTTCGCGCGACGGCAGTGGGCTCGAATTCCGCGAAGGCCGGGCCGATGAAAGCGTCCAGATCGGCCCGCACAGCGCGCACGCCCGGCTTGTCGCGCGTGCATGCGTACCAGGTGACCGGCTCATCAGCCGAGGTCCGGAAGGGTAGCAGTGCGGGAAGATCGGCGCTGCCGTTGCGCATGCGCTGGATCGCGCTCACGAGCGCTCCCGGAACCGTCTCGGTGGTCAGTCTGCCGGAGTCGGCGTGCGGCGCAACCGGATTGACGAAGCAATTAGGCGCCGCGAAGAACGCCTCAAGACAGGCGGCCGCCGTTTGCGCAAGCTCAGACTGGCCCTCAGATGCCATGGTCGTGGAACTCCATCTTGGCCTGAGCGATATGCTGCGGATCGAAGTCCAGCGTTACGACTTCCTCGTTGAGCGAGATGCCGCGTTCCGTGAAGTTCATCGACCCGGCGATCAACACGTGGTCGGTCAACAGACTCTTGGTGTGCAAAGTCCCGCTCTCCTTCCAGTCGCACTTGTCCTGCAGTCCGGAATCCGCGAGCGCGCTGAACAGACGCTTCTCGAACGGCCTGTTGTGGTTGTCCGGGCGCACCCGGATCACGAGTCGCGTGTCGTTGGACGCAATGGCAACCAGTACGTCGACCAGGCGAATTTCGCGCCGGCTCCACTCGGGATTGAGCCCGCTGAAGTTGCCCACGCTGTTGTCGAAGATGACGATGTTGCTGATCCACGGCGCAAGCAGATGGACCGTCTTGCTCGGCGCCAGCAGTTCCTCTGCGAAGACGGCCGCCAGGGCATCGCGCGCGGCTTCGGGCGCGGAGGTGGCCGATTTGAAAATGCTTCGGGACGTGCTCATGCGGATTCCGGAATCGAGAATTGGAGCTCGATCGTATCGTCGCGCCGCTTGACGGAGGACAGCATGGCGAAGACGTTTAGATAATCGAAGTGGATCGGCTCGATGGTTAGTGTGCGGATAAGGATCGGGACGATTTTGCGCGCCTCGCTGGCAACTACGACAAACACCGCCTCCGAGCGTGTAACGAGTTGTTGGCGCGCGAGTTCCTCCCATCCCGGCAGCGTCGGATCAATGGGCGTCTGGCGTTGCGTGAGCCATTGTCCGAGCAGTAGGCGCTCGGTAGCGACAACCGGCGCGAAGCGGTTCGGCAGCGGCAGGTTGACGGCGCGTAGCGCGTGGCCCTGCGGCCATAGCAGACCCATCAGAACGCCGAAGCGCCAGCTCTCGCGGTCGTCCACCGGCAAGATCAGACCCGAGGACGCAAATGCGGTGTCCAGGCGATTGTCGCCACTATAGACTGCGCACATTATGCGCACATCGATTTCGATACCGTGCAAGTGTTCCAGCGACCCCCAGTGACCGTGAATCTCAGCGATCAGCCGGTCAATTTCCTCGGGGCTCTCGGGTCTGAGCATGCGCAGACTCAACGCCACCGCGTAGCCATGGAACACCGCCTGCCCGCGCCGGACGAGTTCCGCGCGCAGTCGGGCGAATTCCACCTGTGCCGTGGTCGGGCTGCCCGCATTGCGCACCCGCATAACCGCTTCGACGAGTTCGGCGTCGCGCGCATCGCCGCCGATCCACTCGACCAACTGCTTCAGTTGCGTATTCGTGGACTCCAGATCGCCGGTCTCCAGCGCTGCTTCGACATGCTTGTAGAAACTGTCTGGTCGCGAGGCGAGCAATTCGACCACCTGCTCAATCATGCCGTTGCCGCCCGGACTGGTCTCTGAGATCCATATCTCCGCCCGCTGTGGTGCGATGCCATCCAGATGGATGCCAGGATCGATATCCACGATCAGCCCTTCCGGGTCCACCTCCGGGCATGCCTGCTGAATGGCTTCTAGACAGGCGGCCCCCAAGGTCGCGCGCACGGTCAGGGAGAGCCACGGTTCCCATTCCGCATCGATCGGGGCGACGAGCACGCGGGCCGCGTCATGCACCGCGTGCCGGACGGCTTCGGCGTGCAGCGCTTCGTCGAGCGAGAGTCTGAGCCGATCGGGACTCTCGTCGCCGGCCTCAGTCTCGGGCATCTGGAAGACCGTGGAGAGTACGCCGAGGAGAGCGTCCATACGCGCGCCGTTGGCGACTTCGTCCAGCGCAACCGTCAATGACAACTGCTCCTTTGTGGCCACGAGGATGGCTGCAATCTGGAAGATCTGTGCGATCCACCCGCGCAGGAACGGGTTGGCAACCGCCGCGACGAAGCTCGGGCAATGCTGCGCTTCCCAGTTGTACCGCGCGGCACGCGCAGCGCGTGCGCGTGCTTCGTCCGACCAGTCGATGCTCTCGTGCAACGCGGGTGGAAGATGCAGAACAATCAGGAGCGCGTCCGCATCGATCTCGAAACCTACGCCGCAGGGCTGGTCTTCATTCATGAAGCGCCAGTTGACCGTGAGCCGGTGCGACTCGTTGCCGATCCGCATGCGCATGTCTGCCCGCGATGCGATCGCGTATCGCCGCACCAGCGCGGCGGACTGGCCCGAATGCGTGTGCGCGGCGATCGACCCAATGAGGCGGCTTACGCCAATATGGTCAGGCGGCCGGAATTCAGTGCCTTCGCGCGGCGCTTCCAGATGAGAGCTCCATTTGAGTTGCGCATTGGAGGTGTCGTTCAGTTCGGGCAATCCGGCTTGGCGTCCCGGCGCCGCCTGCAGGCGGGCCGTGCGCGGTTGAAACGCGCGATACGTGACCACCTGGCCGTCTTCGAGTCGATGGAACGGCCGCTCGCCCTGCGTCTCATACCACTCGGCGATGTCTGTGTCCTGCTCGAGGATGTCCTGGCCCATGCCGAGATAGCCGTTGAGCGTTTCCGCTGATACACCGAGCCACAGCGCATCGTCGAAGCGGCGCGAGACCTTGCCGGGCGCGAACTCACCCAGACCCTGCTGAACCGGAAGATAGTGACCGTCGTCCCCGCCGCCGGGCAGTGCGAGGCGCATCTCGGGCAGGCTCAGGTCATCGAACAGATTGGCTGGGATGTAGTCGGGCAGCGGATGCCCCGCGCTGTAGTCGGGGTGCTCCGCATCCTTGCCCTGCCAGTTCATTTGCAGACGCCGCATGGCGGTGGGCACGGCGCCGAGCAGCAACGGTCGCGGCTGGTTCCACAACAGCACGTCCATGTCCTCGCGGGAGATCGCTAGCCGCTTCTGCAGCGAGACGGCGAGCCGATCGGTGGATTCCTGCCGGGTGAGGAAGCGCTTGAGCACGTCGTGAAGACGCCGGTGGGCCAAACGCGTCTTCAGCCAGTTCACACCCGACCATTTCATCTGCTTGCCGCGGTCCTGCGGGGCGAGTTGCAGCGCATCGTTTCGCAGTTGGTGCAACGCTGGCGTGAGCGCTTCCACCGGAACCTTGCGGACGAGCTTTTCGAGTGCGCGCCGGTTGCGTTCGTCCCAGTAGGCGAGCCGCGAGTCGTCGGGTGGACCTTTCATGTCACGCCACACCTGGATCTTGAGCGGGTCCGAGTGCGTCATGTCGCCAAGTTCGTCCAGCAGCGCGTAGACCGATTGCATGCGTTGCACATAGCGGTTCGACAGCGGCAACTGGCGCGCAGGCAACTCGGGGTCGAACAGCGTGTCGTAGGCCTGATAGGCGAGCCGGTCGCGGCCGTAGTCGGTGAGGACGATCATCGTCCAGGGGCGCATGTGACGCGTGCGTCCCGCGCGTCCCTTGCGCTGCAGGAACGATGCGATGTCGCGCGGCGCCTTGTGCTGCACGACTACGCCGACAGCCGGGTCGTCAAAGCCGACCTCCAGCGCGGCGGTCGCCACAACGACCTCGCTGCGCGAACTCACGCCGGAGTCGTACGCGGTCGTACGCGCGATTTCGAGTCGCGTGGTCAGTTCATGGCCAATTTCCTCCGGCATGCGCCAGTCCTGGCCAGCGTCGTAGCGGCGTCCAGGCGGCTCTACGCGGTTACGCAGACGGGCCAGACCGCCGTCGGGGTGACGCAACAGGTTGGCGCGGCCGTTAAAGTACCGGCCTTCCGCATCCAGAAGATTGCGGAACAGGCGGTTTGCGGCATCCAACTGATCGGTAAAGGCGAACGCGCGCCAACCGAAGAAAGGATTGCGGTTCTTGTCGAAGCCTTCACGCAGGTCGAGCAGTCGGGTGGCCAGCATTAGCGTCTGAATGGTGGTCGATAGCAGCGCGGCTTGGGACACCGGATCGCCCCGAAGGGCGAGCAGGTACTCCGCGCCTTCGTCGATGATGTCGTTTTCCAGAGGCTTGATCTCCTGCACCACCGATTCATCTAGCCCCGTCAGGCTCGCGAAGAAACGTCGCCCTTCCGAGATCGTCGCGGAGAGGCCAACGAAACTCGAACGCCTGCCGCTCGCGCTCCACCATCGGCGCATGAGATACGCGACCTGCGCGCCGTAGGTGCCGGAATAAAGGTGCACCTCGTCCATAAGCACCAGCCCGGGCGCTTCCATCGCCTTCGGACCGACGCCGAAGAGATGGCGCAACGTCGGATTGGACAGATGGCGATTGAGCATCTCGACTGACGTGAACAGAATGTCGGGCGGCTCATCCGCCATGGCCTTGCGCGTGAACGCGAGTAGGTCGGACTGCACGCTGTGCCCGCAGGACTTGCAGACGAGCCGGTCCTTGGGCAGGTCCTTGTCTTCGTCGCGCACGGCCATCTCGCCGCCGCAGCCTGGCATGGGGCAGGTGAAAAACGGGCAAATGGATTCCCTCGCGTTGAAGCGCCAGCCGCGCTGCTTCAGTGCGCTCTGGCGTGACTCGGGCGTTTCGCCATAGAGCACTCCCACGCGAAGCGCGGCACCGCCGCGGCTTGCTATCCAGTCATCGAACTTGCGGCATTGCTCGTAGACCTCAGCCAACTGATCCTTGAGCAACTCGTTGCGCGGATAAAGCGCGAGCACGCGGACCGACGCTCTTGGTGAATCCACACGCTGCTGGGCGAGCCACGCGAGCGCGGGCAAATAGAAGGCGAGCGTTTTGCCGCTGCCGGTTCCGGCGGATACGAGCGTGCCCGAGCGCGTGCGATGGGTCAGTCCGCCAAGGATGCGCGCGGCGGCATCCACCTGAAAGCGCGACAGGCCCGCGTTCGGCGGCAACTGATCGAGCCAGTGGGCGACCGCCGAGAGCAAGGCGGGATCGGTCACGTCTTTGTCGATGACGTCCATTACCGATTCACGTCGCTGATCGCGTTTCGGATAGCGCCGTGCGCGGCGCAAAAAGCGATAGTCCGCGACGAGCGTGGGCGCCATTGCCCACTGCGTGCTGCCCGCATGCTGCGGAAACAGCTGACGCAGTCGCGCGATCAGACGCACGCCTTCGGCCATGCGCGTGCGCCAGCGCGGGCCATCGTCACTCGAGCCAGTGTCCGTGCTGGGCACCTCGAACAACATGCCGAGCGTCACGAGTTGGTCGCGCAGGTCGCGCGAGGTGGCGATGTTGCAGGCGACGTCGTTGCGCAGCGTGGCGTTACGTTCGTCGTCGATGACGTGATTCAGCGTATCGTGGACTTCTTCGTTGCCAAGGGCGTTGTCGACAAGACCCCAGACGAGAGCGCGCGCCTCAATCTGCTCTAGCGCGTCCAGTGCGCGCTCGGCGAGCGCGAGATCGGGAGTCAACGCCATGTGGGCACCGTCCGTGTCCGGATGACGAAGCGCGTTGCGTCGTCGTATAGCTTCAGCCAGTTCAACACTTCTTCTGTCAGCAGGTCGAGCGCGGCGCCGCCAGCTTCGACAGCCTTGAAGAACTGTTTGACGGATTCCGGTGTGGGCGTCAGCGTGGCAAGGATCTCGCGCAGTCTCTCGACGCATTCGCGCAGCGCGTCCGCGGATTGCGGTGCGGGCGGCATGTCAGCATCCCTGAGCGCCGCGTACTGGGTGTAGAGCGCCCGGTACTGGGCGAGCGCTGTCTTGTTGCTGGGCGTCTCGGGCTCACGCGCGACAAGCGCCGACGCGGTTTCAACCGTGCCGAGATCCTGGATCAGCGCGCGCCAGTTCGCGCGAACGGCCTCGGCGTAGGCCGTGTTGGTCTTGTCGGCTTGTTGGAGGAGGCGCCGCCACAACTCGTTCTCCGACAGTGACTCGATGTTCCCGCCATGCAGGCGCTCGCGCGCTTCCTCGCACAACGCGCGGCTGGCTTCGTCAGCCTTCCCGAGCTCCGCCGATGCGGCCGGCGGCAGCGGCAGGTAGCCGAACTTCGCGAGCAGCTGAACGCGCTTTTGTTTGCGCTCGCTCCATTCGGAGGCGCGGCTTTGAATGGCCGACAACTGGTGGCGCAGCTGATTGGCTTGCCGAACCTTGTCCAGGCCCGCGCGCGCCTGCCGGGCTTCTTCTAGCAATGTGGGCATCATTCCTCCCACGACAACGCGGCGATCAGCGCGTCATGCGCCTGAATGGCCGTCTGGTCGTCGATTGAACCGGTCTGTTGATCGATGGTCTTGTTGAGCGAGGCAAGAAAGCTTCGCAGCAGACTCACGTCCTCATGAATGGCGACGAGCCACGGCAACGGCACTGCCGACAGCGCAGCCAGCCGCCGGTGCGTCTCCGGGGACGCTTCGGCGGCGCGCATCTTGTGAAGCCGCTGGATGGTTGTCTCGATGCCTTCTGCCGAGAGCCGATCGATGGCTGCGCGCACCGCGGCCTGCGTGATCGTGCCAGGAGGCCAGGTAGACTGGCGGTTCGCGTGAGCGACGATCTCTTTCATCTCGTCGCGCCATGCGACACGGGCGTGGTCTTCAGCGAATGCCTCGGTGGTTGGCGCAAGGTAGCGGTCCACTGCCGCCGAGAGGTCGCGCAGCAACATGTCGATGGAGCGGGGAGAGAGGCGGTCGAGGGCGTCGAGTGTGTCATCGGTGTCCTTGGGGCCGCGGCCCTTCAGGGCGAATATCCACTTGTCCTCGACTTCCTGCCTGACAGCCAGACGAAACCGCTCCGTGTCGATGGCCATGACCGTGGTGCCGACATTGCCTTGATAACAGGCGAGATATTTTTTTAGGCGGTCCTGCAGTTGAGCACGGCCGCCAGTCGCATTGCGCCGGCGTTCGAGTGCCCTGCGACCCACCGTGTCGATGGACTCTTCCTTTACAGACGGCTCCTCCGGCGCGGCGGTGAGCAGGTCTTTCAGGCTCGGGTTCTCGGGGCGGTTCGTGATGCCCAGCAGTAGGTCCTGCCGATGCAGCGCAAGTGCCGCGATGCTCAAATCGCGTGATGCTTCGTTGAGCATCAGGTCGAGCACTTTACGTTCGAGTTCGTCGAGCAGCACGTTGGCCGCCGCGTAATCATTCTCGGCGCCGGTATAGTCCCATGACTTGCCTTTGATATCCCACCGGTCCAGCGCCTTCAGGCCCGCGACGATATGCGGCGGTATGTCCGTGTCCGGCGCACAGAGTTCGATCATCGGCCCGATCGTCGGATTATTGACGTTGCTCGCAGGCGGAAGCCAGAACCAGTTGAAGTCCACTTTTTGGCCGTGCAGGCACCAGTCGTTGACCTCCAGACGCTGGTTCAACGCCTCGGCCACGAGCGTGCGCGTTCTCCGCGAGATGTCATTGACCAGACGGATGTTCGGCTTCCATGCTTCCAGTGCCTCTCCATACGCGGTGGCTTCTTCGGACGTATCCGCCGTGGTCTGTCTGGAGTCTTCGGTTGTCTGTTGGTCGCCTGCGGTCGAGTCGCCGCTCACACTGCCGCTCGAGCCGCCCGCGGTCGTGGTGGTGGAGGTGTTGCCTGTTCGCAGACTCACCGTGCTCGCCTTCTTGCCTTCGCCGTCGAACGGCCAGGGCACGGAGAACGCCGTGAAGAGGTCCGCAGAGACAGAAGAGGGCGGCGCGGCCAGCGACCGGGGATCGCCCGCCCAGTGGAACAGCATCGATTCGATCCGGCCGCGCTGTTCCGGAGCGAAGCCGCGATGCTGGAGCGAAAGCCTGATGTCGGACCGAAGCTCCGGACTCTGGAAGTTCGCCGGCGGAAACGCTCCCTGTTCGAACAGGGGCCGCTGGCTCAAAGTTTTGGTCAGCACCTCGTTGATAAAGGCGCGCGGATTGAACTTCCAGCGGCCGTCGACCTTGAGGATGGACGTCGCGAGCGACCGGATGGCAGTCGGGTTGAACGGGAACAGGCTGTATTCCGCCTTGCTGCGTCCGAACGCCGCGAGTTGTTCTGAGGACGCTGCATCGATCAAGGTGACGGAGTCGAAGCTCGGCACCCATGCGTACAGATTGTCGAGGTCACGCTCGGCGGTCTTGAACTCGCGCTTCAGATGATCGATACCCCAGCGCGCCGCGTTCAGATAGCGGCCCGTGAGCTCGACGAGCAACTGCATCACGGTTGCCTCGTCGATGCCTTCGCTCGGCACCACCCATTCCGCCTTGGCGCGCGTGAGCACGGTCTGCGCCCGGGAGAGAAAGCCGTCCGTGACCGCCACCGCGGTGCGGATGGGCGCGCGCACTCGTACTCCCTTTTCATCGCTCTCGGAAATCATGATGTCGAGCAAGGGCTGCTGAATGCCGGACAGCGCCGCGAGATCCTCGATCAGAAGGATCAGTTCCTTGCCATCCTTGAGCAGTTGCACGCGGATGTCGTTGACGACTTCTTGGATGGTGCGTTGGTGCAGCGCCTCGGTGAAACGGAAGATGGTGCGCAGCGCTGGGTCCAGCACGGCCTGCAGCACTTCAGCCGCTGTGGTCCGGTTGGTTCCGTTCGCGCTCGCCAGCCAGGCCAGTGCGCGGTTGACGACGTCTCGCAGATCGGCTCCGAGCGCAACGGTCTCGGGCGCTTCGAAGTCGGATGGCTGAAATTGCCGTTGCGCCGGATCGGCCGTTCCGCTGAGACTGGATGTGACAATGCGCAACAGCACTTTCTTGAACCAGCGGTCCCGGATGTCCGGGTCACGCACGAGTTCGCGCAATTGACGAGCCGCCGTGATGCGCGGCCCCTGCGAGTGGTCGCGGGCCGCGCGGCTCTCATCCATCAGCCGCTGCGCGTAGGGTTCCAGTTCCTCGGCCAGCGCAGTGGCGAGCAACTCGGCGGCCTTGGGCGGGTCCAGCGCTTCTATGGCGCGCCCGAGATCCTGCGTCAGCGCGTGATACTCGTCGCCGCTGAGCGGCGCGAGAATGAGTTCGACGACACGGCGCAGACTCGCCGTCTTCGGAATCGACACGACCACCATCTTGTCCCGCTTCGGATGGCGGTCGAGTTGCGCGCCGAGCCAGCGGACCATGTGCGACTTGCCGACCCCCGATGCGCCAGTGAGCGCGACGATCACCGAACTGCCGTCGTGAATCGGCCGCATGAGCGCTTCGAGCATGTCATTCTCCGTGGCGGCTTCCTCGCTTTTTGATTCCGCGACGCGACGCCGCAGCGTAACGGGCAGGTGGACGGCGAGCAGCAGCGCCTGATCGACGGTCTCGGCCTCGGTGCGCATGCATTCCGCAACCCGCGCGGCGTCGGGCCAGTATGCGTTCAACGGGTTCATCGCGCGGCTCCTGCCTTCGGTCGGGAAATCCAGTGGAACGTGAGATCGTTGCGGGCGCCGTTCGCGCCCGTCAATGTGATCGAGCTGCCAAGGTCCGATCGGGGCTGCAGCAGGATGTCGCCCGCCTGCCTGAGGTTGAGCAGGGCCCTCGAGAGCGCGGTGGAGAGCTGCCCTTGCCGCAGGCGGCCGAGTACGTTCGTATCCACCGCCGCCAGCATTTCTTTCTGCCACACGCCTTCATCGATGACTGGCAGGACGCCCGCCAGACGGTCGACGAATTGCGCGGCGGGCATGTCCTCGCCTTCAGCCAGCACTTGTGGCAGCACGTCGCGCACGGCGACGGTCGGATCGATATCGGCGTACGGCTGCTGGCTGAAGCCGAGGAAGCGCGACCAGTACTGCAGTCCCGGGCGGCGCGTGCCGTTGCGCAGGAGCCAGCGGTCTGGGTCGGTGATCTGTTGCGACTCCCGTTCCTCGATCACGTCAAAACCGGTGCGATAGACGTCCTGTGCCATCATCCAGGCGAGGCCGCGCGTGAGGTCCGCGGCCAGTGTGCCTTGAGGCGCCCAGAAGTCCGGATTGTTCTCCGCGGCGAGAACGCGCGCACACGCCACGCGGCGCGTGAAGGCGAGGAAGTCTTGCGGAGTGCGCAAGCGGTCATCCGGCCGCTCGGCCACATCGATGGCGCCGCCTTCCTCACGAAACAGGCTGAGCTGCGTCCAGCGCAGCAATGTCTGCCGGGCCTTGTCGCCGTCATCTCCCACCACCAAAGGCGGCGCGACCATGTCGAGCAGTTCGTCTTTGGGGATCGGCTTCCTTGAGCGCAGTACGGTTGCATGCAACTGCACGAGGACGTTGGGCAGGCCGTCGCTGGCGATGTTAAGGAGACTCATGAGCTCAAAGCCTGAATAGCGGTTTCTTCATCGATGTGCGGCAGCACGCTCGACCATGTGCGATCTGGGCGCTCCGGGTCGCGGGTGCTTTTCGGTATGATCATGACGGTCATTGCGCTAGGTGAAGTTCTCAGCAACATACCCAGTGATCGTGAAATATGTTCAGATGTCCAAACGATGATTTTTACCTCATCCTTGCCTCCCGCCAGCGAATCGGGAGCGCTTGCATCGAACGTGTCGATGAAAGCGTCGGAATGTAGGCGTCTGAGCCGAGCGTGCATCAGCGTGGCGAGCGTCGCCGCCGTGTCGCAGGCCACGGCGACCGTATGAGGACGCAGCCTGCTGAGCAAGGCGTCGAGCAGGCCCGGGCCATTCTGGCTAAGCAGTCGCTCGACGTCGTCGACAACGACGAAAGTCAAATTCTGGAGCAGGCGCGGGAAGGTGCGCAACGCTTTCTCGAAGTCGGGGCGAGGCTCGAACTGTTCCAGTCGGTCGACAAACGGTGCCGGGACGACTGGTATCCGGGAGCGGTCGGACCAATGGCTCGCGCAGCCGCCACAATACGCACGAACGGGCGCGTAGGCGAGAGGCATGGTCAACTGGTAGAGGTCGCGCAGTGCGGCCTCGACGGGCCGCTCGTTGCGTGCGATCGTCAGCATTAACTGGAAAGCTAGACGCGCCGCGCGCTTCGATTCGCTTCGCGCCTCGCGCATGCTGCGTTCAAAAGCGCTCCGCGATCCATGATCTCCGTTGGGGAGACGAACGGCAGCATAGCCAATCGTCATATCGGATTCTTCCAAGTCGCCGTTCTGGGTATCTGCGGCGCCCGGCCTGCTGGAACTCAATGCCGTGAGTTCGATGAGGCCGGAGCAGGCCATCAAATTCAGTGTTCGAAGATTCCACGCCAGATTGGACTTGCCCCGGCTCACGAGGGCAGGGCGTAACCGGTTCAGGTCGATCCAGCTGTCGCCATCGCGCGTGGCGTCCGGCATCGCGTGATCGATCATTGCGGTCCAGCGTTGAAAGCCAAGTTCGTCGCCGATGTGGCGCGCACTCGCCATCCGCAACCCCTGTTTGACGTCCTCGGTGGTGTATAGCAGAAGACTTGCCGATGCGATTCCATCACGGCCACTGCGCCCGACCTCCTGATAGAAGCGGTCGAGCGACTCAGGAAAGGTTGCATGAACGATCGTGCGTACGTCGCCCTTGTCGACACCCAGTCCGAACGCGGATGTCGCGATCATCCCGTCGAGTTCATTGCGTTCCCACTGCCCAAGGAGTGCTTTGCGCTCGCCGGCACCGGTCTGCCCGGTGAACTGCGCGACCCGCACGAATCCTTCTCCACGCAAGAGGTTCAGCCACGTGCGTGCCTCGTCCGGGCGCGTGATATAGAGGATAAACGGTCTCGGCGCTACTCTGAGCGCTTCAATCACGCGCTCCTGCTTTTCCTGCATCGAAGCACACCACACGGCGGCGTAACGCGGTTCCGGGCGAAGATAGATTGCGCTGATCAACTTCGTCCTCTCGGGTGGCCCGAACTGCCGCTTGAGTACCGTCACGGTGTGCCGCGTGAGCGTCGCGGATGCGAGCACGACGCGAATAGCATGCGGCGACATAGAGCGCAAACGCGCGATCAGAGCGGGAAGCAATTGAAACGACGGTCTGAATCCGCTGCCCCACGTCGCGACAAGATGCGCTTCGTCGATAACGACGTGACTGAGTCCGCCTGCCTTCGCGCATTTTTCCAGCAGCGTGCGCAACGTTCCGGTCGCCGCTTCGGGCGAGGTAAACAGGATGCGTTGCGAGCCATCGTTCACCGCGCGGAAGATGGCGGACCGCTCTTCCAAAGTCAGGCCGCTGTGATACGCGTACTGGTCATGTTCCCGATGGGGATACCGGCTCCTAAGCAGGGCAGCCATGCGCCGCCCTTGGTCGATGGCCAGCGCCACGGTTGGCACGATCGCGAGCGTCAGATGCCCCTCGCCATGCATTAGCGCCGGAAGTTGGGCGAGCACAGACTTGCCGTTTCCCGTGGGCAGCGCCGCGATGAGCGTGAGGTCCGCGGGCATGTGGATCAGTCCGCGGACGGCTTCGCGTTGACCCGCGCCGGTGAATGATTCCACGCCCAGCAGATCGGCGACGATCGGCTCGGCCGCCACGCCTTTCGGGGCGATCGCCTGTAAGCGATCGAAGACGTCGTCAAAGAGATCGCTTTGCGAGTCGAGCCACGATAGTAGTGGCTTCCTTGCTTGTATCTCCAGTCGGTTTTCGAATGGCAGCACGTCGAATCCGGCTTCCTGCCAGACATGCTGAGCAGGCCAGGCGGGTCCCTTGGGCACCTTGAGCCACTTGGCGCCGCCATTCGATGCCTGAAACAGCAGCCATTGCCGGATCAGAGCGATGCAGTCGGCGTGGGACGGACGCGGCTGCTCGCCGACGTATTTCTGAAGCGCCTGCCTCAGCCGCTCGAGCATATCGCTCGAGCCGGGCACGGCGAGAACCTCTTCCGCCCGCGCCCAATTCGCCAGACACTCGCTGAGTTCGGCGTCACCGAAGGAATCGCGCTTCATTGTTCGAACGGATTGTCGGAGGCAAGAAAGACCGCACCCGCGACGTCGAGAACGACATCAGGACCGGCGAGCGCGCTGCGGATCGTGGCATAGAGCACATCGTCACCGGCACGCTCGCTGAGTTCGCGTTGCCGCTGCGCGCCCGCAAGCCGCGCCAGACGCGACTCGCTCTGCGCGTGGCGCAGCCGGACTTCCCGGTCCAGCGCGGCAAGCGCCTGCTTCACGTGGCGCTGGCACGCTTCGGACTGAAGCGCCGCGGTCTCGGCGTTCCTGCGTGCCTCGGCGCATAGCGCCAGCCAGTTCCGCAGCCAGTTCGACTGCACCGCCGGCGGCATATCGCGCCATCGACCCGAATTCAGGTTGTAGTCACGGCGGCTGCCCAGCCAGGCATTGCGATAGGGCGCGGCCACGCGTTCCGGCGGATTGGCGACGATCGCACCCGCGCCGTCCACCCAGACGCGGACAAACAGAGGCGCGAAAAACGCCTGCGTCTTGCGGACGAGCGCCTGTTCGACAATGGATTGAGCTTCGGGACCGCGTCCGTCCAGCGTGGCGATGAGCGCCGCCGACCGGATGACGAAGTCGAAGCGAAAGTACAGGTCGGCGCCGCTCGGGTCGTTCACTTCGTATTCGCGGTCCACGCGCCACATGGCGAACGCGCGTCCGCGGTCGTCATGCTCGCAGAACTGCTCGAGCGCCGTGACCAGCGGGTCGCCGACGCGCAGCACACGCACGCCCCGAGCCCGCGCGGCGCGTGCGAGCGCATTCTGCCGTCGGAATACATAGGGATGCGACAGCAGCGAGCGCGAGCCGCCGCTGCGGGACTGCGAATCCAGGCTTTGCAGGAAGGTGCGGAGGTATTTGTCTAGCGGGATCAGCGTTTGGGGCACGCCGTGGTGGAGCGCGTAGCCCACCCTGAACACCTCGTCCGCGTCATCGTTCGTGGGACGCGGGCCTTCGTACCGAACCTCGAATTTGAGCGCCTCGCGCGCGAAACCGTAGAAGGCCGCCCGCCACTCGCGCCATGCCTGTTCGCACTCGTCGAGTTGGTCGATCGCGTCCGCTTCCTGTTCGCCGAGCGCATCCAAGGCGTCCTGCAGATCGATCTGTCTGCGTTCGCGTTCGACTAGGCCGTCCGGTCCCGCAAGTGCGGCCTGATGCTGCTGTATCGCTGGCGTGCCGCGCGCGAACCATTCTTCCGAAAGCGTCTGCAACGCGGACTCGATCAGATACTGCAGACTCGCGACGGAACGTTTGAATACTTGCCAGCCGGTATCGAGCGTGTCGATCCAGGCCACTTCGTCCGGATTCGCTTCGTCCTGTAACGCGTATGACACGATCGGATCGCCCGTGCCGAAGCGGTCGAGCCGGCCCAGCCGCTGCTCGCAGCGATTCGGCGAGCCCGGCATGTCGAAGTGAACGGCGATCTTTTTGCCTCCATGCAGATTGACGCCTTCTTCGGCGCGCGCGTCGCACACCAGAACGCGAGCCTTCTGTGGTGCCGACAGGAACTGCTGCCACGGCAACAAACGATCCTCGTCGTCCTCATCGACGCGCACTTCGTGAAGAACCACCTGCGTACCGAGCGAACGCCGCAGACGCTCGGCGGCGCGGTCGGCATCGGCGCGTTCGCTACAGAACACGACGACCTGGGCGCCGGGCACGGCAAGCAGACGTTCGACCGTCGCGAGAAGCGCATCGAAACGCTCGTGCCCGTCGCGCATGCGGTGGGCGCTGTTGTCGAGCGCGCTCGCGATGTCGAGTGCGTAGTCGTCGCGCACGCCGTATCGTTCCAGCAGCGCGCGCACGGACATGATCTGGCGAGGATTCACCGAACTCTCGAGCAGCGCGAGGCGCAGCGCGTCAGGCAGTGCGTCGAGACCATTTAGACAGAGGCGCAGTTCCTCGATGCGGTGCCGCCAGCGATCGGCGCCTTCGCTGCTGAACGACACGCGCTTCAGTCCGGCGCGTCCCGGCGTGGCCCACTGCACGGACTTGCGACGATTGCGCAGCATCCGGCGGTGCAGGCGATAACTCTCGACGAGGTGCGTTTTCAGATCGGCGAGCGCGGCGAGGTAGCCTTCGTCCTTTTCATCAGGGAACGTGTCGACGATCGCGCGCAACGCGTCGACCTTGTCCATCAACACGATGTCTTCGCCATACGCCTGCTGCAGGCGCTCAAGTTCACCGGTGAGGCTCCAGAGATTTTCCGGAACCAGCGCTGCGACCACTTCGGCGACGATCTGACGCGTGGCGATCCGGCGCTTGAATCCATCGAGATCGTCGAGCGGAAACGCGAGCGGATCGAGCAGATGCAGAACCCGCAGAAAGCCTTCCGGGTCGGATAAAACTGGCGTTGCGGAAAGTAGCAACAGGCGGGGAATCTTGTGCGCGTGCGCCTGCAGAAGGCGGAACAGCGCGACTTCGCGCTCGTTGCCCAAGCGCGAAAGGTGATGCGCTTCATCGACGACGAGCAGGCCCGCGTTCTCCAGCGTCTCCTCGAGTCCCTCCGGGTCGTCATGACTGACCACGTGAAGAAAATCGTCCAAGTAGTTGCCGAGCCCGAATCTTGCGGACAGTTCGTCGCGCCACTGCCACACGAGCGCCTGCGGCGCCAGTACGACGGCGCGCGCGCTTTCCGGCGCATCCAGAAAGTACTGGCGGATGATGACGCATGCTTCGATGGTCTTGCCCAAGCCGACTTCATCGGCGAGCAGGTAGCGTTGCACCGGGTCCGTGAGCACGCGCCTGACCACTTCGAACTGATAGTCGACGAGCTCAATGGGCGGTGAGAGCGCCGCGGTGATGCCCGATGCCGCCGTGTATTGAAGCGTGACTTGTTGCGTGAAGGCGCTGCGCGCGTCGGCGAGAAAGGGCGTTTCGGTCGTTTCGCCGACCAGAAGCGGCAACGGGTCGCGCAGCGGTCGGTTCCAACGGACTTGGAGGTCGGCGGCATCGACGTTACCTGCGTCACCGTTTGGGAACTGGACGAAGAGCACTGTGTTGTCATCGTCGATAACGCGCCCCACTTGCCAGCGACCGGTTGAGTGCCGCCGGTAGACGCGTGTCTGCGCCGGGAGGCTTGCAGGCTTGATGTTAGTCAGCGAGCATTCCACAACCGGCGGCGACTCAGTTCCGGGAGCATCAAAGTACTGGACACGGCCGATGCCCGCACCTGCGCCGAGAAACTTTCCGATACCCCAATCGGCATAAGGCGCGGCGCTGACCTGCACGAAGGCGCCTGTTGCGAGGCGAACGGCTGCCATCACCAGGCTCCCGCGGAGGCGAACCATAGTCCGCCAGATGCCGAGTTCGGAAAATGTGAGCCAGGCTGGCTTTCACTGACGCGATGGCAGGCCACTTGAGCAAATCGAGATTGCGGCATTTTCTGGCATCTTGCGCTTCCTGTCATTTTACTTAATGCTCATAGGCGTTGGCACGGCATCTTGTTTCGTACCTCTCCCCTGTGAGGCCCCGTTTTTGTGTCTGGTGAGCTACCGTAGGCGAATTTTAGGATGTTTCGATCATCAGCGCGACCATAAAACGTGAGTTATGCCTCGCAAGCAACAAATCGACGCACCAACAAGCGCGTTTAAGCGCATGCCTATTCGAGTAAACGAAGGGCGAGTCGGATGAGCTTTTCGCCTTCTAGCCGGTCGCGTATAAACTCGACCCAAAGGAAGGAAGAGATGTTCAAGGTACCGCATCAGGTGTACGCGGCAGAGTTCAGGGAACCGGCCATGCAACGAGTCAACGACGGGCAAAGCGTGACCGCTGTGGCCCGAGAACTGGGCATGTCGATGCAGACGCTGCGCAACTGGCTCTAAGCGTCGGAAGCCGGCAAGCTGAATGGTCCCAGCGCGAAGGTCGTCACAGCGGAACAGATGGGGTTCTCGCGTCTGCGGGCGGAGAACAAGCGCTTGTAGATGGGGTTGGAAATCACAAAAGAAGCGGCGTTCTTCGCGAAAGACCTCCTGTGGAGTACGCTTGGATTGACACTCCGTGCTGGCAATATTCGCTGTCAGCGCTGAGCGAGGTCCTTGATGTAAGCGCCACTGGCTATCGCGCATGGAAGCGCGGCGGCACGCGCGAACGGCAGCGGCTGACCGATGTGCGCTTGCTGACATTGATTCAAACGTTTCATGCCAAGTTCACGAGCGCTTACGGTTCGCCGCGCATGACCGGAAAGCTTCGCTCTCGCGGCTTTCCGGCCAGCAAAGCACGTGTAGAGCGGCTGATGAGGGCCAACGGTATCGGAGCCCGCCACAAGCGTCGTTATCGTGTGACAACTGATTCTCGACACAAACTGCCGGTCGCGCTGAACGTGTCGAACCGCAAGTTCTCGCCGGCCGAGTCCGATCAAATGTTCACCTCGGACATCACGTACACCTGGACCGACGAAGACTGGCTGTATCTCGCGGTTACGCTGGATCTGTTTAATCGGGAGGACGTGGGCTGGTCCGTCAAGTCGCGCATGACGGCGGAACTCTTGACCGATGCATTGGCGATGGCGTGGTTCCGCCGCGCGCCCCGCGCCCAGGGTGCTGTATCACTCGGACACGGGTAGTCAACGCGAGCCATGAATTCCAGCGCAAGCTGACCTTCTACGGGACGTGCGACTTGATGAGCCGCAAAGGAAATTGCTGGGACACGCGCCGGCGGAAAGCATCTTCAACAGCCTGAAGAACGAGCGGGCACACGGCAGGAGGTATCGCACGCATCGCGAAGCCGTGGCGGACTTGTTCGAATACATCGAAGTGTTTTATAACTGCAGTCGTCGTCATTCATCGCTGGGCTTCATGTCGCCAACTCAGTTCATGTAATACTGGCTTGCGACTCAGCGGACAAAGGATATGGCTACATAACCCAGGGCCTCTGGGAGGCGAAAAACCGAGGGAACCTCAAAACATGTCTGACGAGATTCCTTCGCTCCAACTAGGGCGTAGAATTGTTCCCGCCAGGAATGCGCGCATAGCGTCTCAACGGAAATAAAATCCATGCTGGCGATGATTGTGCCTTAACAAGCTGGTAATGTGGTAGTGCGAATCTTGAATGATGCTTGTAGATAATTGCGGGGGCAACGATGTTGTGGAAAGCATCAACCTATGGGGAAGAGTTGTTCCTCGTCCTATATCGAGAATTGGGCAAGAAGATATCAGTCGGTATCCCAGATAATGTCGGCTTCAATTTTTTAGTGTCGCCGTCTCGATTTGAGGAATTCACGCGTCTTTCTGCGACGTTGGAGATTTTTCTGCGATGCGTCCGATGTGCAAAAAAATTTCATGAAGACGAGCCGCATATGCCTGCTAGAAATTTGGGTAGAATGCTTCGAATTCACACCGACATCCCCGCGTTCTTATATGACAATCAAATATTTTGTGAATTCGCAAAGCAGACGGGGCGAATAGCTGCTGAAGAGAAGCGGTCGGATCAAATAGAGAGAAATGCGTTGAGTGTAGAGCCTGCGCAATGCTACCTGTGTGGTGTGTCATTAACTAAAAAAAAGAACGCGAGAGATCAATGCACCGTAGAGCACATCTGGCCTCTAAGTCTTGGCGGGGAAACAGTTGAAGAAAATATTATTCCGGCATGCAAAGACTGTAATGACAAGCGAAGCAACACGATAACTTGGGCATGGGGACCAGTTCAATCCACGTTTCACACGCGCAGCGGAAACGCCAATCCCCCAGGCCAGTTAAAACTCTCGCTGGCGATTGCTCGTCTTATGTTGGCAGCAAGTGCGAACGAAAGAAGGCCCATAACTTTGAAAGATGCTGCAAAGAAAATTCGCCCAGTACTTCCTGATCTCAATATTGAGGAAGGTCAAACGTATCTCTATTTCGAGCTTTTTCAGCAATTTGAGGGGTCGGTATGATTAAAGCTTCTGTGCAGCAATTCAGCTATTTTGCGCTTAGTTATTCGCAGCGAAATAAAGAGAGTGCGCCGGCATTTGTCGTATTTAATGCGTCTGCCGCCGACATTATACAATGGGCAGATGTTGATCGTCTGGACGGGGATAATCTCACCGGTGCGCAGCGTCCGCTTCGTGAATTGAAAGTTAGCAAGGTTGCAAAATTTCTTTCGCGTGATGACCGCAACACGATACCCACCTCTGTAGTTATAGCTCTTGATAGTGGCGCGATTACGTTTAATGGGACCTCGCCGAATTATCGCGAAAACACTGAATGGCACGGAAAAATTACTATTTCCATGCGTGGATCAGATAAACCGGGTCTTATAATAGACGGTCAGCATAGAGTATTCGGCGCTGCGAAGTTTGATGCCACCACTCGTTTGAACATTGTTGCGTTTTTGGGTGGAGATGATGCCGAGCGCGCCTTTCAGTTTGTTGTTATTAACAACAGTGCAACAAGGGTGCCTAAGGATCACATTAAGGCGCTGAACTTGAACTATGACAAGGATAAATTAAATACGCGTTTAATCAACAGTGCGGGGGTGGCGCTCGGAATAAACGATGTCAAATATGATGATCTTCAGACAGTCGATGGTACGGCGCCATTCAAAGGTTTGCTGGAGTGGCCTACCAATCCAGGTGGTTATATCCAGCCCAGTGCAATCGAAGGTGCCCTCGCTGAAACGCGGGATAGAGCGGCATTGCTTGGAATTGAAGAGCTTGAGCGAGATGTTTTCTTGGCAATTTGGATTAAAATCCGGGCGCTAAGAAAGTCTATATGGGCGCCGTTCCCAGAGAGCAGACTTCTCCAGAAAGTCTCGATTCACGCTTTGACAGTGTATGTGCTCGAGAGCATGATCGCGAAGCAACGTATGGACGATACGCCCACGGACTTCACCAATGAGGTGACCCTTGACAACCTGGTGGAACGGGTTGTCACGCGAATACCGGAAAAATTCTGGACAACAGAATGGAAGGCAACTCAACTAGACACGAGTTCTGGCCGTCAGTTGCTCCTCGACGCATTACAGGTCATCGATTCCAACGTTCGCTTCTCTCGGCCTTGGTATGACAAGGTTTCGCTTATTGATCCCGCCCTTATTAGTGGTCAAACGTATGAGAAGCCGAAAACAGTAGCTAAGAAGGTATCCGCTAAGAAGGCCGCCACCAAGAAGACGGTGGTAAAGAAGACCCGGGGCGGAACTTAGGTTCACGAGTTAGCTAGACATCAGATGCTACGATCAGTCCACGAATCCGCGGACTGATCGTAGCATGCTCGGTGTTCAAGGATCTGCCGGCAAAATGTTGCTTTAGTGCTTGTTCTGACCTGCCCCCTTCAATAGGGCCAATGGGCTTCTAGCAAAGTCCTGTTAAACCAGCTCCTGGAAAGCGGCAGGAGCATCCGCGGTTGCCCGGTGTTTCGCCGCAAACTCTGACGGCGCAAGGTAGTTCAGTGCGCTGTGCGGCCTTTGCTCGTTGTAGTCCTGACGCCATGCCGCGATGACAGCCCGAGCGTGCGCGAGCGTCGTGAACCAGTGCTCGTTAAGGCATTCGTCGCGGAACTTGCCGTTGAACGATTCGATGTACGCATTTTGCGTTGGCTTGCCCGCCTGAATCAACTTCAGCGTGACGCCGTTCGCATATGCCCACTGGTCAAGCGCGCGGCTCGTGAATTCGGGTCCCTGGTCTGTTCGCACCGCCTTGGGATAGCCACGGAAGCGAGCTGCACGGTCCAATGCCCGAGCGACATACAAGCCTGAGATGCCATGGTCGACGACGATGTCGACAGCCTCTTTCGTGAAGTCGTCGACGACGGTCAGGCACTTCACGCGACGGCCGTTGGAAAGCGCATCCATCACGAAATCGATTGACCACACCTCGTTGGGCGCGCCCGGCAATGCCAGTTGCTCGCGCTCAATCATGACGCCATGGCGCTTGCGACGGCGCCGCACAGCCAGCCCTGCCTCACGGTACAGGCGATAGATGCGCTTGTGATTGGCGTGCGTGCCTTCGCGCTCCACCAGGGCGTGCAGTCGACGGTAGCCGAATCGACGACGTTCGTGTGCCAATTCCACCAGACGCGCCGCTAGCAGCTCATTCTCGTGGTCCGGCTTCGCGTCGTAATGCAGCACGCTGCGAGAAAGCCCGACAAGCCGGCAGGCGCGGCGCTCGGAGATATTGACCTTCTCCCGAATCGCCGACACTGCTTCGCGTTTGGCTTGCGGGCTCAGGGCTTTCCCTTGACGACGACCTTCAACGCTTCCATATCGAGCATTGCTTCGGCCAGCAGCTTCTTCAGCCGGGCATTCTCCACCTCGAGGTCCTTGAGCCGGCGGGCTTCCGAGACTTCCATGCCGCCGAACTTCGCGCGCCAGGTGTAGAACGACGCGTCACTGAACCCGTACTTCCTGCACAGTTCCTTGACCGCCATACCGGCTTCGGCTTCCTTCAGAAACCCGATGATTTGCTGTTCCGTAAAGCGCTTCTTCATGTCCGTCTTCTTCTCCGAAAACGAACTTTACTAGACTCCGGCTGGCCCTGTTTGTAGGGGGCAGGTCAACCGGGGCATTGCATCCCCCGATCATTGCTTCATGGTTCAAACTTGATCTTCGCTTGTTCAAGCATCCAAGCTTCAATTTTGTCGTGCCACATACGTAACAGATCGAGAGGACGGCGCCGGTAGTGTTTCTCGGCAATCGCGGATGGCCGATGTCCCTGAATCTGCGCGACGACGCCTACCGGCACCTCGACCCACTCGGACAACGTTCCGAATGATCGGCGGAGACCATGCAACGAAATGTGCGGCAACCCAGTTGGCGCTAGCGCTCGGTTGTGCGCGTGACGCGGCTCAGCGATTTTTCCGTCTGCCGCAGTCTTGCTGGCGAAGACCCACTCGGACGGCTCCCACAGTTCGCGCCTTTCAGAGAGGCGAGCAGCTTGGCGCTTATTTGGGGGCATCTCGTTGAGACGCTGGAGATTCCGCAATAGGCTCGCCAAGTACGGCGTGAGCGGGATAGTTCGGCCGCCGGTGCCTTCAACCTTGTCGTTCATGGTCAAGCTTCGCCAGCGGAAGTCCACGTCTTCCCAACGTAGTGCGGCTAGCTCTTCTCGACGGGCGCCAGTAATCAAGAGGCCTTGGAGGTATGCGCTGATCACCGGATTGGCGATGCCACGTACCGCGCTGAACCAAACCGACAATTGCTCGCGCTGAAGACAGTCATCCTTCGCGGCGCTACGAGGGAGAATTCCCTTGACCTTTGGCGAAGCATAGGCCTCGTGCGGCATGATGCCTGCATACGTCTCGTGAGTGTCACACCACCGGATGAACGCCTTGAAGAGACCGAATGCATGACCGGCATTCGTCGGCCCCCGAGGTATTTCGGCCTCGAGCCACTCCGACATGGATGCCACGGTTATCTCGGTCAACCTGCGCGGCATGAGCGGGGCCAATGGCCCACGCACTTTTTCTTTGCCGCCGCGTTTTGCAATCCCCCCGCCGGGCGACGAGAGGTTGATATGGTCGAGGATGTATCGCTCAGACCGAGGCTTCTTTGTTTTCGGGGAAATTTTCGTGCGAAGGTGTTCAAGATACTGTTCCCATGCTTCGCCGACTGTGACGTCCTGGCGCTTTTTCGCAGCCTGCCGTGCTTCGTGCGCCGCCTTCTGTTCGGCCTCACGCTCCCGTGGATCGACGCCTTCGTCTATGAGCGTCTGGAGACTTCTCGCTCGCTCCTGCGCCTGATCGATGGTCCAGCTTCGTGGATCGCCGATGGTGATCCTCACTGTCGAGCCGTGAATTTTCCCTTGGAAGATGTACGCCTTGGCACCTCCAGCAGTGGCGCGCAAACCAAGCCCCGGGGTCTTGCTATCCCATAGGAACGACTGCGATTTGCCTTCGCTGCAGCGATGCCCTTCGACGCGAGCTGCCGTGAAATTTACCTTGGCCATCCAACAACCTCATTCTTGGGTTTGCGATTCCGTGTAACCGCTGTGTAACCCGATTATGCGGCAGTGGAGGGATGTGGATCAACATCAATCAGCAGGATAGATCGTTGATAATCGTTAAAATTCAACGGTTTGAGTGGATTGGTCAAAGTCGATCTATCTCGAGAAATGTCGACTTGTTCGTATTCGCAATGCGAAGGTCGGGAGTTCGATCCTCCTCCGCTCCACCAAGGGAATTCGAAGGGTTCGGTCGCAAGACCGAACCCTTTTTGTTTTTTCGCATGTCCGCCCCCCCGCCGTCACCCGCGCCCGAAACTCGGCCGCTTCGGATCGTACGTCCACCCCGGCACCAGATACCGCATCGCCATCGCATCGTCGCGCGCCGTGCCGCCGACTTGCCCGTACAGCGCATGGGCAGCCTCGACCTGCGCCATGTCGAGTTCGATCCCGAGCCCCGGCCGCTCGGGCACGGCCACCTGGCCGCCGACGATCTCGAGCGGCTCGCGCGTGAGCCGCGCGTCGCCTTCCTGCCAGATCCAGTGCGTGTCGATCGCGGTGATCGTGCCGGGTGCAGCCGCGGCCGCGTGCGTGAACATCGCCAGCGAAACGTCGAAGTGGTTGTTCGAGTGCGAACCCCACGTGAGCCCCCAGTCGCGGCACAGCTGCGCGAGCCGCACCGAACCCTGCATCGTCCAGAAGTGCGGATCGGCGAGCGGAATGTCGACCGCCTGCAGCCGCACCGCGTGATCCATCTGCCGCCAGTCCGTCGCGATCATGTTGGTCGCGGTCGGGATGCCGGTGGCGCGCCGGAATTCGGCCATCACCTCGCGGCCCGAGTAGCCGGCTTCCGGCCCGCACGGGTCCTCCGCATACGCGAGCAGATGACCTTGCCCGCGGCACAGCGCGACGGCTTCGTCGAGTGACCACGCGCCGTTCGGGTCGAGCGTCGCGCGCGCGTCGGGAAAGCGCGCCTTGATCGCCGCGATCGCCTCCATCTCGTCCGCGCCGGCCATCACACCGCCCTTCAGCTTGAAATCGACGAAGCCGTAGCGCTCGACCGCAGCCTCGGCCTGCCGCGCGATCGCGGCCGGCGTGAGCGCGGCTTCGTTGCGCAGGCGGAACCACGGATCGGCCGCGTGCATCTCGTCGCGATACGGCAGGTCGGTGCGGCGCCGCTCGCCGATGTAGAACAGGTACGCGAGCATCGGCACCGCGTCGCGCTGCTGGCCTTCGCCGAGCAGCGCGGCGACGGGCACGTCGAGATGCTGGCCGAGCAGGTCCAGCAGCGCGGCCTCGATCGCAGTGATCACGTTGTCGAGCCGCAGGTTGATCTCGTGCGGCTGGCGCAGCACGGCCGCCTCGCCGGCCGACGTCACCTCGTGCCGGATCGTGCGTCCCGCACCCGCAGCGGTGCCGGACAGCGCCGCGCGCACTGCGTTGAGCGTCGCCTGGTAACGCCCGATCGACTGGCCGACCACGAGATCGGTCATCCGTTCGAGCGCCTGTCGGATGCCTTCGCCGCCGGGCACTTCGCCGACACCCGTGTGGCCACTGCTGTCGTCGAGGATCACGAGGTTGCGCGTGAAATACGGCGCGTGCGCGCCGCACAGGTTCAACAGCATGCTGTCGCGGCCGGCGACGGGAATCACTTGCATGCGCGTGACGCGCGGGGTGCCGGCACGGCTGGGTTCGGACATCGGTTCGCTCCTGGTTCCAGTGGCGTGCGGGCCGCTGGGTGCACTGGCGCAGCCCACGCCGTTCATCATTGAAGCTCGACGCGGCGAATTTCGCCGACGACGAACAGGTAGCAGATCACGGCGACGAGCGCGTGCGCGACGACGTACACGAGCGCGCCGTTGAACGAGCCGCTGCGGTCGACGATGTAGCCGATCGCGATCGGCGTCGTAATGCTGGAAAGATTGCCGCACGTATTGAGCAGCGCGCCGCTCAGGCCGGCGATCTGGCGCGGCGCGGTATCGGCGTTGACGGCCCAGCCAAGCGCGCCGAGCCCTTTGCCGAAGAACGACAGCGCCATGAGCAGCACCACGAGCACGTGCGAATCGGTGTAGTTGCAGACGATCATCGACATCGACAGCAGCATGCCGATCACGATCGGCACCTTGCGCGCGACCGACAGTGACTGCCCCTGCTTGAGCAGCGCGTCGGACACGATGCCGCCGAGAATCCCGCCGAGGAATCCGCACACGGCCGGGATGGACGCGACGAGCCCCGCGTCGAGGATCGACATCCCGCGCGCCTGCACGAGATAGACGGGAAACCACGTGATGAAGAAGTAGGTGAGGGCGTTGATGCAATACTGCGCGACGTACACGCCGACGAGCATCCGGTTCCTCAGCAGCGCCTTCACGTGACGCATCGACGGGCCGCCGTCGCGCGCGCCGGTCGCCTGGTCGATGTTGACGAGCGCACCGCCTTCGGTGAGGTAGTCGAGCTCCGCGTCGTTGATGCGCGGGTGCACCTTCGGGTCGTACATCGTGCGGTTCCACACCAGCACGAACGCGAAGCCGAGCACGCCCATCACCGCGAACACCGACTGCCAGCCGTACGCGTGCACGAGCCAGCCCATCAGCGGCGCGAACACGACGGTCGCCGCGTACTGAGCGGCGTTGAAGATCGCCGACGCGGTGCCGCGCTCCGCGGCCGGAAACCACGTGGACACGATCCGGCTGTTGGCCGGGAACGACGGCGCCTCGGCCGCGCCGACCAGGAAGCGCAATCCGAACAGCAGCGCGAACGCGGATGCGCCGCCGACGAAGCCGATGCCGCCCTGAAGCAGCGTGCACAGCGACCAGAAGAAGATGCTGAACGCATAGACGATGCGCGAGCCGAAGCGGTCGAGCAGCCAGCCGCCCGGCAGTTGCGCGATCACGTACGACCAGCCGAACGCCGAGAAGATGAAGCCCATCTGCACATGGCTCAGGTGCATCGTGCGGGCGAGCGCCGGGCCCGCGATCGCGATCGCCGCGCGATCCGCGTAGTTGATCGTCGTGACCGCGAACAGCACGGTCAGCACGAGCCAGCGCACGCGGGTGCGCCGGGCCGTTGTCGACGCGGACGCCGGCAATGCGTGAAGCGGATTCATGACTGTCTCCTCCGAAGGGCGGAAGGTGCCGTCGTGCGGCTGCGCGTCGGTGCGCGCGTTTTTTCGTGGTGGCCTTGCCGGCCGGGGGCCGGACGCCGATGCCCGGAGGCGCGGCGTCCGGATCATTCTGTCATGGCGAAAATTGCGCTTTCATGCCAATTGCTGACTTGATCGATTCAGGAATTGGATCGATCCGTGGCATCGGCATGTCACTTTTTTTACCCGGGTGATATTGACAACAATTTATACCCGGATAAAAATGGCGTCATTCCGATTCCTGCCGACGGGCAACCACGATGACTCTCTCCATGCTTCTCCCTTCCTACACGGCGTTCGATGGCCACCGGCGCGTCGCGTCGGGCCCGCTCGCGACGGTGGCGGTGGCGGTCCGTCAGGCGGCCGGCAATGCGATGTCCGGCACCATCGTGATCTTCGACGACGCGACCGGCCGCTCGATCGACCTCGACCTGCGCGGCACGGCGGACGATATCCGTGCGCGTTACGCGCCAGTGCCGGGCGAGGCATCCGCGCCCGCCGAGCCCGCCGGCGCGGCCGAACAACGCGGCCGCGGCCGTCCGAAGCTCGGCGTCGTCTCGCGCGAGGTCACGTTGCTGCCGCGTCACTGGGACTGGCTCGCCGCGCAGCCGGGCGGCGCGTCCGTCGCGCTGCGCAAGCTGGTCGAGGACGCGCGGCGCACGCACGCGGCGGCCGACCGGCGCCGCGACGCGCAGACGCGCGCATACCACTTCATGTCGGCGATCGCGGGCGACCTGCCCGGATTCGAGGAGGCCGCGCGTGCGCTGTATGCGAACGACCTCGAGCGGATGACCGAACTGATTGCGGGCTGGCCGGACGACGTGCGCGACCATGCGCTCGCGCTGGCGCGCGGCGATTTGCCGCCGTCGACCGAAGACTGCTGACGGAGCAGACGACGCGATGACGACGTTCGATCTGAACCGCGGCGCGATCGCGCCGGTCGCCGACGAAGTCGACCTCGTCGACCTGCCCGTGACCGGCACGATCCCGCCCGAACTCGACGGCACGCTGCTGCGCAACGGCCCGAATCCGCCGGGCGGCCGTTTCGAGGGCAACGACGTGCTGTCGTGGTGGCCGGAAGCGGCGATGCTGCACGCGATCGCGTTCGAACGCGGCCGCGCGGCCGGCTACCGGAACCGCTGGGCGCGCACGCGCCGCTGGGCCGATGTGCACGCGCCGGAGCAGGCGCCGCACCTGCCCGACACGAATCCGAACGTGAATGTGCTGCAGCACGCCGGCGAATTGCTCGCGCTGGCGGAAGGCGGCGCGCCGCTCGCGATCACGGCCGCGCTCGACACGCTCGGTGCGCCTGCGCGGCACACGGCGTTCGGCGGCGCGATGACCGCGCATCCGAAAGTCGATCCGGTGACGGGCGAACTGATCCTGTTTCGCGCGGACTGGCGCGCGCCGTGGCTGCGCTACGGTGTCGCGGATGCGCAGGGCGTGCAGCGCGTCGACCTCGCCGTCGACGTGCGTGCGCCGTCGATGATGCACGACCTCGCGATCACCGAAACCCGCAGCCTGCTGCTCGACCTGAACGTCGGCTACGACTTCGCGATGCTGAAGCAGGGGCACCGGATGCCGCTGCGCTGGCACGACGACCGCGACGCGCGGATCGGCGTGATGCCGCGCCACGGCGGCGACGTGCGCTGGTTCGGCATCGAGCCGTGCTTCATCCAGCACGTCGTGAATGCGTACGACTGCGATGCGTCGTGCATCGTGCTCGACGCGGTGCGCTATCCGTGGTTCCTGCGGCTCGACGCGCGCACGGGCCGCTTCGCCGACAACCCGGTCGGCGAGCTGTGGCGTTACGTGATCGATACCGCGAACGGGCTGATCGACGAAGGGCCGCTGGCCGACGGCGGCATCGAGCTGCCGCGCATCAACGAAAGCCGGACGGGGCGCCGCTACCGCTACCTGTATGCGGTCGAGCAGCCGAACAACGCCGAGATGCGCGGCGTGATGCGTTTCGACCACGTGCGCGGCACGACGACCCGCTACGCGGTGCCGGCCGGCGACCAGAACGGTGAACCGGTGTTCGTGCCGCGCCCGGGCGGCACCGACGAGGACGACGGCTGGCTGCTGGTGGTGGTCTACCGCGCGGCGACGGATACGAGCGATGTCGTGATCCTCGATGCGCGCGCGATCGACGCGGCGCCGGTCGCGACGGTGCACCTGCCGCGCCGCGTGCCGGCCGGGTTCCACGGCGCGTGGGTGCCGCGCGAGCGTCGGGCGTGAGGGGCCGCGCGCGTCACTGCGCGCGCAACGCGTCGACGA
Source organism: Burkholderia sp. LA-2-3-30-S1-D2 (assembly GCF_001523915.2). Classification (NCBI taxonomy): domain Bacteria; kingdom Pseudomonadati; phylum Pseudomonadota; class Betaproteobacteria; order Burkholderiales; family Burkholderiaceae; genus Burkholderia; species Burkholderia sp. LA-2-3-30-S1-D2. The sequence goes on from NZ_CP013384.1 coordinate 272,274, forward strand.
TGTTCAGCCGCGCGGCGCGCATCGCCGGCAGGAAGCCGCCGACGAGCCCCATCACGAGCGAGAACAGCAGCGTCTTCACGACGATCGCGGGCGTCAGCACGAAGCGGAACGACAGGTCGGAGAAGGTCTGGAAGTTGGTCGTCGAGAACGACGCGAACTCCATCAGCGATGCGGATGCGAGCCCCGCGACACCGCCGACGAAGCCGAGCAGCAGCGCCTCCAGCAGGAACGCGGCGAGCACGTTCATGCGCTTGAAGCCGAGCGCGCGCAGCGTGCCGATTTCCGCGGTGCGGTTCGCGACCGACGCATACATGGTGATCATCGCGCCGATCATCGCGGCGATCGAGAAGATCGTCGACAGCGTGATGCCCAGGATGTTGATGAAGGTCGACAACGCCTTCGACTGGTCGCCGTAAAACGTCTGCTCGCGTTTCGCTTCATCCGTCAGGCGCGGGTCGACGTCGATGTCGGCCTTGAAGCGCGCGAAGCCGTCGGCGCTCGGGATGCGCAGCACCATCGACGAGTAGCTGGTGCGCCGGAACGACTGCATCAACTGGTCGACGTCACCCCAGATCTCCGAGTCGAAGCCGCTGCCGCCCGCATCGAAGATGCCGACGACGGTCCAGTCGCGCTGCGCGAAATGCAGGCTGTCGCCGAGTTGCGTGCCGCTGAAACCCTTCGCGATCGCGCTGCCGACGATGATCTCCGACGAGCCGGGCGTGAACATGCGGCCGGCGACGAGCTTCACGTGCGGGCGCAGCGCGAGGCCGGCCGGCGACACGCCGCGGATCACGACGTTCGACGGCTTGCCGGACGACGTCTTTACCAGCGAAATCAGCACGACCGCTTCCTTCGACACGAGCGGCCGGCCGTCCGGGCCGAGCGCGACAGCCGGGTGCATCTCGAGCGCGTTGGCCTGCTGGTGGTCGATCGCACTCTGAATCTCGGTTTCGGCGCCTTTGCGGATCACCACCGCGTTGTCCGGTTCGCCGGTCGACACGAGCGTCTGCGTGAGCCCCGCGTCGAGCATCTGCACCGTCGCGAACACGAAGATCACCAGCGCCATCCCGCCCGCGGTGAGCGCGGTGGTGAGCCGGCGCGTCCACAGGTTGCGCGCGATGTAGGTGAGTGGAATGGCCATGCGCCTATCCGATCGCCCGCAGGCCTTCGACCACGCGCACGCGCGCCGCCTGCCACGCCGGCACGAGCGCGGCCGCGAGGCCGACCGCGACCGAGCATGCGGCCTGCAGCGCCATCGTTTCGGCCGACACCTTGAATACCGGGAAGATGCCGCCCGCGGCCTGCTTGAAGAGGCTCGCGGCCGGCGGTGTCGCGAGCATCGCGAGCCCGCCGCCGACCACCGCGATCACGACCGATTCGCCGAACACGATCAGCGCGAGAAAGCCGGGGCCGAAGCCGAGCGCCTTCAGCGTCGCGTATTCGGCGGTGCGTTCGCGCGCGCTCATCGCCATCGCGTTGGCCATCACGGCCATGATGATCAGGATCACCACGTACGACACGACGCGGATCGCCGCGATGATCTGGTTCGACATCGCGACGAAGCCGAGCTGGAACGCCTGCTCGGTCTCGGTCAGCGTTTCGGCGAGCGAGTTCTTGAACACCGCGTCGACGTTGCGGGCGATCGCTGCGCCGTCGTCCGGGTTCGCGACCCCGAGCACGAACACGCCGACCTGGTCGGCCTGCTTCGGCGTTCGCTTGCGCACCGTCTCGTTCAGGTAATCCCAGTGGAACACCAGCTGGCGCGTGATCGTCGAATCGTCGCGGCCGTCGAGAATGCCGCGCACGACGAAGTCCCACGTGCCCGGGTAGATCGTGCCTTTCAGCGGAATCACGTCGCCGACCTTGAAGCCGAACTGCGTCGCGAGCTGGCGCCCGACGAGGCAGCCGCGGCGGTCGCGGTCGTAGTCGGCGCGCTGCTGCGCCGGGAGGATGAATTCCGGATACAGGTCGAGATAGTTCTCCGACACCGCGAAACTCGCGAAGAAGTTCTTAGGGTCGCGGTAGATGCCGCCGAACCAGTTCGAGCGGACCACGGCCGTCACGCCGTCGACGCCGCGGATCCGGTTCTCGTAGCTGACCGGCAGCGGGAACACGAGCGAGATCGCGTTGCGCGTGACGAGCCGGCCGCTGGACGCGGCGGCCGCGCCTGCGTACCACGCGTCGACGACGGTGTGCAGCAGCCCGAACGCCAGCACCGCGATGGTCAGCCCGAGCACGGTCAGCAACGTGCGCAGCCGGTGCCGCAGCGCATTGCGCGCGATCAGCTTCAGCACGTACATCGCGCGCGCTCCCGTCCGTCAGACGGCGTGCCCATCGATCAGCTCCCCTTTTTCCAGATGCACGACCGAGCGCGCGGCGGCGGCCGCGTGCGCATCGTGGGTCACCATGATGATCGTCTTGCCGAGCTCGGCGTTCATCCGCTGCAGCATCGCGAGCACGTCGGTGGCCGATGCGCGGTCGAGGTCGCCGGTCGGCTCGTCGGCGACGATCAGCACCGGATCGGTGATCAACGCGCGCGCGATCGCGACGCGCTGCTGCTGGCCGCCCGACAGCTCGGACGGGTAATGGGTCTTCCGGTCGCCGAGATTCACCATGTCGAGCACCATCTCGACGTGCTCGCGCCGTTCGCGGCGCGACAGGTGCGTGAGCATCAGCGGCAGCTCGACGTTCTCGAACGCGGTGAGCACGGGCATCAGGTTGTAGAACTGGAAGATGAAGCCGACGTTCGCCGCGCGCCATTCGGCGAGTTGCGCTTCCTCGAGCCGCGAGATGTCGAGGCCGCCCACGCGCAGCTCGCCGCTGTCGGGCCGGTCGATGCCGGCGATGAGATTGAGCAGCGTGCTCTTGCCGGAACCCGATGGCCCCATCAGCGCGACGAAGTCGCCTTCGCCGATGTCGAGCGTGATGTCGGTCAGCACCGGCACGATCTGGTGGCCGCGCCGGTACGACTTCGCGACGTGGCTGATCTCGACGAGCGGTGGCGAGGCGTCGTTCACGCTCACCACGCTACTTCTTCGCGACGGTCACTTTCGCGCCGTCCTTCAGCTTCGCGCCCGGCGCGAGCACGACCGTGTCGCCGGGCTTCACGCCGCGGATCGCGACGAGTTCGCCGATCCGCGCGCCCTTGGTCACCGCCGTTGCATGCACGGTGTCGTCCTTCACGACGAACACGACCGGCCGGCCGTCGCGCTCGACCACCGCGCTCGCCTGCACGGCGGTCACCGGCTGCCGGTCCTGCGGTGAAGCGGGCTTCGACAGGAACGCGATCTTCGCGCTCATGTCGGGCAGCACGCGCTCGTCGCGGTCGACGAAACGCACCTTCACGAGCACCGTCGCCTTCGAGCGGTCGACGGTCGGCACGATGCGCGACACGCGGCCCGCGAAGCGCATGTCGGGCAGCGCGTCGAGCTGGATCTCGCACGGCTGCTCCGCGCGGATCTTCGCGATGTTCGATTCGGCGACGTCGGCCTCGACCTCGAGCGTGTCCATGTCGGCAATCGTCACGACCGCGCCCTTGCTGTCCGACGCGGACGAGAACGGCGTGATGTTGTCGCCGACGTTCGCGTGCTTTGCCAGCACGATGCCGTCGAACGGCGCGCGGATCACCGTCTGATCGACCGCGACCTGCGCGGCCTGCGCATTGGCCTCGGCGGACGCGATCGCGGCCTCGTCGCTGTTGAGCGATGCGCGCGCCTTGTTCACGCGGGCCGTGTCGATGTCGAGCTGTGCGGCCGGCACCGCGCCCTTCGGCGCGAGCACGGCGGTGCGGCGCAGCGCGATCTCCGCGTCCTTCAGCTCCGCCTGAGCGACGCCGAGGTTGGCGCGGGAGACTTGCGCCTGTGCGCGTGCCTGCGCCAGCGACGCTTCCACGTCGCGGCTTTCGAGCCGCGCGATGATCTCGTCCTTTTTCACGCGCGTGCCTTCGAGCACGCCGAGCCATTCGACGCGCCCCTGGCCTTTCGACGCGACCGCGGCCTTGCGCTGCGGCACGACGTAGCCGGTCGCGTTGAGCTGGGTGTCGTTCTGGTACGGGTAGGTGGACGTGACGGCGGTCGTGTCGACCGTCGGGCGGCCGGTGAGCGCCAGCACGGCAACGATCGCGACGATGACGAGCGCGGCGGCGACCGCGTAGCGGACCCACCGGCGCCGGCGTGGCGCGGTTGCGACGGGACGCCGGTCGATTTTCAGTTTGTCCAGATTGTGATCGGGCAATTTGGGCGCCTCGCGACGGCGGCGGTCTGTGACCGGCCGCGTCCGGTTGGGACGGAAGGAGGCCAGTATAGCGTCGCCGCGGCGGGCGTGAGAGACGGTTTGTCGGACGATTGATGCACGTCCCGCGGCGCGTCGCGCGGGCCCGAAACCGGCGCCCCCGGGGAAACCCGAAGGATGCAAGCGGCATGTCAACTCGTCGCGCGGGCGATGCGTTATGGAGCCAGTGCATCAGTATTTGTCGAGGCGGAAAGGCATGAGCCGGCCCGCCCGGCGGCGACCGGCGATCCGGCGCGACTGATGTTACGATGCGGATGCCTCGCATCACTTACCGGTACGTTTGACTTTTTCTCCGCTAAAGGAAGAACAATGAAGAAGACGCTCGCTTCGATCATGACCGCAGCATTCGCTCTCGCATCGGTTTCGGCATTCGCACAGGAGTCGGCGTCGGCTCCGGCAGGCGCGATGGCACCCTCTTCCGCACCGATGAAGAAGGATCACAGCAAGCCGAAGCACAAGCTGAAGCACCACGGTTCGGCAAAGGGCAAGGCGAAGGCCGCAGCCGCTTCAGCCGCCGGCACGAACGACTCGGGCGCAGCCAACTAAGCGCGCCTCGCCGGAGCTGGCGCTGCCAGCCATCCGTCGCGAAACCCCGCACGCTTCGGCATGCGGGGTTTTGTTTTTTCAGGCGTCCGCCACGTCCGGAATGTCGAGGGCACCGGGCGGCGGCGCGCGCATCGCGTCGACCACCGCGCGCATCCGGCGCCAGTGCGATCCTTCCCAGAACACCCGCTGGCACACGTCGCACGCGGCAAAGCGGCGGTGCCGCTGCCGGACGCCGGCCGGCACGCGCGGCGCGGCGTCCGCCGCATCGAGCGCGTGCAGCGGCGCGTTGCAGCGCAGGCACAGCCGGAACGGCCACATGTGCGGCGCGAGGTCGAGCCGCGCGAACAGCTCGCGCAACTGCGCGTCCGGCTGCTGCGCGTGCAGGTAGCAGCCGCGTGCGACCGCGCGGCGCTTGAGCAGCTCGCGGTCGCGTGTCAGCACGATCCGGCCTTCGCGCGAGGCGAGCGCGACGAGTTCGTCGTCGCGGTAGTGGTTGTCGTAGCAGGTGTCGAAGCCGGCGAGGCGCAGCAGCTGCGCAAGGCCGCCGAGGTGCGCGTCGGCGACGAAGCGCCAGCGGTCCGGTTGCGGCTGCGGGGATGCGGCCGACGGCTGCGGGCGCTCCGGATGGATGTCGACGCGGTCGCCGTCGCCGAGCGGCCGGTCGAGGGCGGACGGTGCGCCGTTCACGCAGAGCCGGCCGATTTCCGTATGCGGCACGCCGAGCGCCTCGATCGCATGTTTGACCGTCGCGTCGCGGGAAAACGCGTGCGTGAACACGTGCTCGCGCTGGGCGCGAGCGAGAAATGCGTTCAGTTCACCGTGGAAGCGGAAGATCGCGGTCGCCATCCGGGCAGTATCGCACCGCGTGCAGCCGGTCGCCGGGGCTGCAGGTCACCGCCATCTGTGTTTAACTCCACGCTTCACGAGTCGAAGGAGCGGGGAAATGGATCTCGGATTTATCGGGCTGGGCGAAATGGGGCAGGCGATCGCGACGAACCTGCTGAAGGCGGGGCATGACGTGCGGGTCTGGAACCGGTCGCGCGAGCGCGCCGAGCCGCTTGCCGCGCTCGGCGCACAGATCGTCGCGACGCCTGCCGACGCGTTTCGCGGCGATGCCGTTTTCTCGATGCTCGCCGACGATGCCGCGGCGCGCGAAGTATTCGACGACGCGCTGCTCGCGCAGGCACCGCGCGGCCTGATTCACGTGAACATGGCCACGGTGTCGGTCGCGCTCGCCGAGTCGCTCGCGCACGCGCATGCGTCGCGCGGCCTCGCCTACGTCGCCGCGCCCGTGATGGGGCGTCCGGACGTCGCGGCCGCCGCGCGCCTGACGATCATGGCCGGCGGCCCGGCCGAGGCAATCGACCGCGTGCAGCCGCTGTTCGACGCGATCGGCCAGAAGACCTGGCGCTTCGGCTCGCTGCCGCAGCACGCGAACGTCGCGAAGATCGCCGCGAATTTCACGCTCGCGTCGGCGATCGAGACGCTCGGCGAGGCGTCCGCGCTGCTCGGCGCGCACGGCGTCGCGATGCGCGACTTCCTCGACGTCATCACGAACAGCGTGTTTCCGGGGCCGGTCTACGAAGGCTATGGCGGGATGATCGCCGAGCGCAGCTACGAGCCCGCGCGTTTCAAGGCGCGCCTCGGGCTGAAGGACGTGCGGCTCGCGCTGCAGGCCGGCGACGCCGCGTCGGTCCCGCTGCCGGTGGCGAGCGTCGTACGCGACAGCCTGCTCGATGCGCTCGCGCACGGCGGCGGCGAACAGGACTTCGCGGTGCTCGGCGAAGTCGCGCTGCGCCGCGCGGGCCGCTGAGCCGGCGCGGGACAGACACGCCGCGTGCGCGGCATAATCGACATTTCGTTTCTCTTTCGGTCGGGGTGGTCATGAACCTGCATACGTGGTGGCTTTTCGTGGCGACGGTGTTCGTCGTGTCGGCGATTCCGGGTCCGAACATGCTGCTCGTGATGACGCACGGCGCGCGGCACGGGCTGCGGCGTTCGGCGTGGACGATGGCCGGCTGTCTCACCGCGCTGGTGCTGATGCTGTCGGTGTCGGCGGCGGGCCTCGGTGCCGTGCTCGAGGCTTGGCCGGCGATGTTCAACACGTTGCGCTTTGCGGGCGCGGCCTACCTGATCTACCTCGGCGTGAAGGCGTGGCGCGCGCGCGTCGACGACGAACAGCCTGCCGCCGACGTCGAAACCGTGTTGCGCCAGGTCGCGTCGGCATCGCGCTCGGCGCTGTTCCGCAACGGTTTCCTGGTCGCAGGCAGCAACCCGAAGGCGATCCTGTTCGCGGCCGCGCTGCTGCCGCAGTTCATCAACGCATCCGAGCCGACACTGCCGCAGTTCGGCATCCTCGTCGTCACGTTCGCGGTGATCGAGGTCAGCTGGTATCTCGTCTACGCGTCGTTCGGCACGCGCATCGGCGCGACGCTGAAGAGCCAGAGCGTCGCGAAGGTCTTCAACCGGCTGACGGGCGGCATCTTCGTCGGCTTCGGCGCGATGATGGCGCTGGTCCGTCACTGAATTAAGCCTGCGCGGTCCGCCGGACGCCCCGCACCTCGTCAGAGGGCGGGGCGTTTTCCTGTCCGGCCCCGCGTCAAGCGCGCGGCCATGCGGCGGCGCCGGCCCGGCGGCTCGCCGACAAGCCGAACACCGCGGCCGCGCCTGCGAACGCGAAGCCGACGCCGCACACGGCGCTCCACCCGCCCCACGCCCATGCGCTGCCCGCGAGCGCCGCGCCGAGCGCCCCGCCGACGAAGAACAACCCGACGAACAGCCCGTTCAGACGCCCGCGCGCGGCCGGATTCAGCAGGTTGATTTCCCGGCGGCCGATCGTCTGGTCGACGATCACGCCCGCGTCGAGCAGCGCCGCGCCGCTGGCCAGCAGCGCCAGCGCGAGCCCGCGGTGCGCGTGCACATCGAAGCCGAGCCAGCCGGCGCCGGCGATGCCGAGCACGGTGAGCGCGGCGAGCATCGTCACGTGCGCGATGCGCTGCGCGGCCGGGCCGTGGCCGCGATCGCCGGCGCGGCCGGCCAACGGCGTGACGATCGCACCGCTTGCGCCGGCGAACGCGAACAGCGCGATTCCGTGCAGGTCGAGGCCGAACGGCGGCTGCGCGAGCCGCAGCCCGACGGCGGTCCAGAACGCGCTGAACGCGGCCATCGCGAGCGCGGCCGACAGCGCATGTCGGCGCAGCACCGGTTCGTCGGCCAGCAGGCGGCCCATCGACGCGAGCAGCGCGCGATAGCCGGCCGTCACCGACGGCACGCGCGGCGGCAGGCGCCGCGCGAGCACCGCCGCGATCGCCGCGTTCGCGAGCGCGGCCAGCGCGTAGAACGCGCGCCAGCCGGCCGTGCCCGCGATCAGGCTGGCGAGTGGCCGCGACAGCAGGATGCCGAGCATCAATCCGCTCATCACGTTGCCGACTGCCCGCCCGCGCTGCGCTTCGGGCGCCATCGACGCGGCCATCGGCACCAGCATCTGGATCACGCTTGACGCGGCGCCCGCGGCCAGCGTCGCGAGCAGGAAGACGGTGCCGGACCGCGTGAACGCCGGCAGCGCGAGCGCGGTCGCGCACGCGACGAGCGTCGCCACGATCAGACGGCGGTTCTCGAGCAGGTCGACGAGCGGCACCAGCAGCACGAGGCCCGCTGCGTACCCGAGCTGCGGCAGCATCGCGACGAGGCCCGTGAGGCCGGGCGGCAGCTGCAGGTCAGCGCTGATCGGGCCGGTCAGCGGCTGCGCGGCGAACAGGTCCATCACGATCACGCCGACCGTCGCGGCGAAGAAGAGCGTCATGCCTGCACTGAGCGCGGGCGGTGCGCCGCGCGCGGGGTGACCGGCGGGCGGGCAGGAATCGGCAGGGCAGTTCATCGAAGGCCTCGGGTCTTGAGCGAAGGAAGTCCCATCGTAGGTGCCCGATGTTTATGCGACAATTGAAATATGTCTAACATGATTATGCGAGTTTGCTTTGAATACGCGTGATCTCCAGGCGTTCGTCGCTGTGGTCGACAGCGGGTCGATGGTCGCCGCCGCCGCGAAGCTCCATCTGACGCAGCCGGGCCTCACGCGACGCGTGCAGAACCTCGAAACGCTGCTGGGCATGCCGCTGCTCGAGCGGCAGAGCAAGCCGCTGAAGCCCACGGCCGCCGGGCGCGACGTCTATGCGCTCGCGCGCAACGTGCTGGGTGCGGTCGACGAATTGATGGCGGCTGGCGCACCCGACAGCGAGCCGTCCGGCGAACTGCGCATCGGCGTGCCGCCGTTCCTGTCCGAGCTGGCGCTCGAGCGGCCGATCGACCAGCTGCGCGACACGTTTCCGCGACTGACGCTGCGCGTGACGGCAGGCTGGTCGCCGGCGCTGGTGCAGGGCATCGAGCGCGGCACGCTCGATGTCGCGACGGTCATGGTGCCGACCAGCGCGGCGCTACCCGACACGCTGACGGCTACGCTGCTCGGCACGCAGCCGACCGTGCTCGTCGCCGCGCGCGACTTCCCGCTGCCGGACGGCCCGCTGTCGCTCGATGTGCTGTCGGGTTTTCCGTGGGTGCTGAGCCAGGACGGCTGCGGGATGCGTTCGGCGCTGAGCCGTGCGCTCGGCGCGGCCGGGCTGCCGTTCGACGTCGCGGTCGAGGCGTTCGGTTCGGAGTTGCAGTTGTCGCTCGTCGCGCGCGGTGCGGGCATCGGGATTGCGTCGCCGAATGCGCTGGCGCGCAGTGCGCATCGCGATGCACTGAGGGTGGTGGAAACGGCGGGGCTGGAGACGCGGATCAACGTGTGGATCGTGCACGGTGCGTTGCCGGGCCGCCTGACACGGCCGGTCGCGCTGCTGCGCGATGCGCTGGGAGCGGTGCTCGACCGGGAGAACGAGAAGGGGTCGGATGCGAACTAGCGCGCTAGAGTGCGCATTCGAGGGAAAATCCTGATTTTCTCTACGGAAATGTTGCAATGCGGAAATCAATTCGCTATAGTTACACCTGTCTCCTCCATGTCTCCTCTGATATGGATTCAGCCCGCCTCTTAGGCGGGCTTTTTTTTGCCCGCTGACCCGTCCTGAAATAGGTTGACACTTTTTCGCCGAAACGAAGAGGTGCCAAATGGAGCAAGGGATCAAGCGGACGCAGCGGGACTACAGCCTGGCTTTTAAACTGTCGGTGGTGGCGCAGGTCGAAAAAGGCGAACTGACGTACAAAGAGGCACAGCGACGCTACGGCATCCAGGGGCGCTCGACCGTGCTGGTATGGTTACGTAAGCACGGCTTGCAGGATTGGGCCGATCCATCCGGCCGTGCGCGATCGGGTTCCACCATGTCAAAGCAAGACTCAAAGCCGCTCACACCGGAGCAGCGCATCAAGGAGTTGGAGACGCAGTTGCGACAGGCGCAGGAGAAAGCCGCGCTATTCGAAGCCGTGGTCGACGTGATGCGCAAGGATTACGGGATCACCGTAAAAAAGCCTTCAGGCAGGTCGTCGCGCAAAAGCGGATCGAAAAGCTGAGCGTCGAGCGGGCCTGCCGATACATGGGTATCAGCCGCCAAGCGTATTACAAGCGATGCCGCAGCGAGGAACACCGTTGCTCGCAGAGCGAGACCGTCACTGCGCTGGTGCGAGACGTGCGGCTTCGCCAGCCGAGGCTGGGCACACGCAAGCTCCATCATCTGCTCGGGCCAGCGTTGGTCGAGCGCGGCATCAAGCTGGGGCGAGATCGGCTGTTCGACGTGCTGCGTGCCGCGCGCCTACTGGTCGTACCGCACCGGGCGTATCACAAGACCACCCATAGCCATCACCGCTTCCGGCGTCATCCGAATCTACTGAAACCCGGGCCGGATCAAATCGTGCCGACCGGCCCCGAACAAGTGTGGGTGGCCGACATCACGTATCTGCCGACGGCTGGCCCGTTTGTGTATTTGAGTCTCGTCACGGATGCGTTCTCGCGCAAGATCGTCGGTCATCACGTTCACGACAGCCTGCAAACCGAGCAGGTCAGTCAGGCGCTCAAGAAGGCGTTGCGCAAGCGCCGGAGCCGGCAGCCGTTGATCCATCACTCCGATCGCGGGGTCCAGTACTGTTCGACCTACTATCAGGACATCCATCGGCATCACGGCCTGCGCTGTTCAATGACGGACGGCTACGACTGCTATCAGAATGCGCTGGCTGAGCGGGTCAACGGCATTCTCAAGGGGGAGTTCCTGTTGCAACGTCCTGCGGACCTTGAACAGGCCGCCAAGATGGTCGAACAGTCGGTACACATCTACAACTATGAACGGCCACATGCCGCGCTGAAATACAAAACGCCCGATGCGGTGCATCGGGCGTTCTAGCGCCTGGATACTGTCAACCTATTCCAGGACTTGACACGCGTTTTTTGCGCGGGCCATCCATTCGTCCTCTGTCCGTCCTCCGTTGTCGGCGTCAGAACTTGTAGGTCATCCCGACATAGCTGATGATCGGGTCGGCCTTCAGGTCCGATTTCGACTCGGCGAGCACCGTGCCGTCGGCCGCCTTGATCGTCACCGTCGACGTCGTCTTCAGCGGGATGTACGTCACCGACGCGATCAGCCCGAAATGCTCCGTCATGTTGTACTGCAGGCCCGCGTTGAACACCGGCTGCCACGACGACGACGCCTTCGCCTCCACCGATGTCGTACCCGGCTTGCCCGCGCCCGCCGCGAGAATCGCGCCGAGGTTGTCCTGCGTCTGCTTGATGAAGTTCGTGTTGAGCTGCAGGTCGCTGAACCAGTTGTACGACACGCCGAGGCCGAGGAACGGCCGGAACTTCGCGGTCGCCTGTCCGAAGTAGTACTGCAGCAGCACGGCCGGGCTCCACTGCCGCACGCTCTTCACGATCGGGTTCACCGACGCCAGCCCGATGTTCTGCGTGCCGAGCGCGCCGGCCGGGCCGGGCGGCTTGATCGTGCCCTGGCCCGACACCTTGAACACCGGCGGCACGCCTGCCACCGACGTGACCGCGATGTGGTCGGTCAGGAAGTGGCTGACCGTCAGGCCGACCGTATCGGCACCGCTCGTACGCAGCCCGGTGCCAGGCGACGTGAACGACGGCGGCAGCCGCAGCGGCGTATTGATCGGCGTCGGCGCGACGTTGGTCGTCATCGGCGTGCTGCTTTGCTGCGGCATCACGTGGAACCAGCCCAGCGTGACGACGTTGCTGCCGGCGCTCTGCGCGTGCGCCGCGAGCGGCGCCAGCGCGGCGGCGCCGGCCGCCGCGCAAAGAAGGGTCTTCTTCATCACGGCTTGCCTCCGCTTACTGGACGAACGCGCCGATCGTGAAATACGGCGTCGAACCCGCGTTGTCGAGGAAACCGAACACGCCACCCGTGAAGATGAACTTGCCGGTCGGCGACGTGCTGCCCGAACCCGTGTGGATCGTCGTGACCGTGCCCGGCACCTTCTGCGTGTAGTCCAGGTCGAGCGCGGTCGCGAGCGATGCCTGCGACGGCTGGAACGGATCGAGCAGCGTGGCCTGGTTGTTGATCAGCGCGGTGGTCCGGTAGTCGAACTGGCTGTCGACGCCGATGTATTCGCCGTTCTGCGAGCCGGCCGCGATCGCGGTCTGCGGCGAGAGGATCGAGATGCTCGATTCGTCGTCGGCGGTCAGGCCCGGCACGCCGTTGCTGTCGGGCGTCGGGTTCGGGTTCGCGACGCCCGTGCGCACGAGGATCGGCACCAGCTGGTTGCGCAGCTTGCCGACGATCATGAAGCCCTTGCCCTGCGGCGTCGCCGACAGCGTCGGCTTCAGCTGGCTCTGGTAGTTGTTGCTCTGGAACGCGCCGCTGCCGTCGGCCGACTGCACGAAGTTCGTGCCCTGCTGCATGCACGCGCCGCCGGCGAACTGGCCGGTCGTGTCGCACTTGGTCCACGTGCCGTCCGCGTTGATCGTCACCTTGGCGTCGATCGACGCCGGCGCGAATTTCTGCGACGGCACTTCGCCGAAGCCGACGTGGCTGTACGTGCCCGCGACCTTCGTGATGTCGGTTTCGATCGACGAGAAGCCGATGAACGGGTAGTACGGGAATTTCGTGTCGGGCACCGCCGCCTGGCCGAGCACGCCGTCGAACTGGATCTCCTTGCCGGGAATCGTGCCGCCCGCCACGCCGAAGCCGACGAAGATGCGCGCCGGACGCGACGCATCGAGGCTCGCGCCATTCAGCCGGAACGCGCACTGGTTCAGCTTGTTGGTCGGCAGCAGCGTTTCCTGCGTGAGCGTGCCGCTGTCGACAGTGCCCGCGCGGGTCGGCGTGACGGTGCCGGTCTTTTGCGGAACCGCCGATTCGACATAGGTGACCTGCCAGGTCATCTTGGTCGTATCGAGCTGGACCTTGGCCAGTTCGCCGCTGCCCGCGCCGCCGGTAAACACGGTGCTGTAGTCGAGCGTCGCGGGGCAGAGCCGGTCTTCGACGAGCGGAGGCGGATTGTCGCTGCCGCCACCGCACGCGGAAAGAAGGGGGGCGGCAAGGGCCGCCGCCAGAACGAGGTTGCGCTTCATGTTGCTCCTCCAGATTTGTCTTGTCAGGCGGCCGGCTCCCTGTCGACCGCTTCTGTTGCTTGTGCTCGTGCTGCCTGCGCCGTGCCGGGCGCCGTCGTTTCGTGCCTTCCCTGCATCCCGCGGCGGCATATCGAGCGCCGCCGCGTCCCCGATCGTTACTTGCTGATCTGTGCGCCCACGCCGAAGTACGGTGTCGACGACGTGCTCGAGTTCGCCGACGTCGACGTGACGCCGCCGTTCACCGTGCCCTGGATGAGCGCCGCGTACAGGCCGCCCGTCGCGATCACCACGCCCGGTGCGGACGGATAGGTCGCGCCGCTTGCCGGCGTCGTCGTCGTGTTGAGCAGGCCAGGCGTTCCCTGGCCGTAGTCGAGCGTGAAGGCGTCTTCCTCTGCCTGCGTGGTCGGGTTGATGAACGACGCGTTGCTGCCGCGGATCAGCGCGGCCGTGTACTTGAAGTTCGAATCGGCGCCCGCGTAGCCGCCGTCGATCGCGCCCGACTGGATCGCGCTCGCCGCGCCGAGCACCGCGATGCCCGATTCGTCGTCGACCTGCGCGTCGGCATGCAGCGGCGGCGTGCCGAGGTTCACGTTGCCCGTGCGCACGACCACCGGCACGGTCGCGCCGTTGAGCTGGCCGATCACCATGTGCGCGGTGGCCGACTTGCCGGTTGCGCCGATCAGCGGCAGCTGCGTTTGCGGCAGGATCTGCGGCGCCTTCGCGCTGTTGAGGTAGCCGCCGGTCGCGTTCACTGTCCATGGATCGCCGGTCGTCTGGCAGCCGCCGGCATTCGTCGACGTGCATGCGCCGTTCGCGTCGAACGTCTCGCTCGAATTCGTGCCCTTCGTCGCGTAGTTGCTCGACGGCACGAGGTGGTAGATCAGCGCGTTGTACGTGCCCGGCAGCTTCGTGAGGTCGGTCGTCGTGTTCGCGAAGCCGAGGAACGGATAGAAGTCGAAGTGGCGGTTCGGCACCTGGCCGACGTTCTGGATCACGCCCGGGATGATCGTCAGCCCGTCGTACTGAACGGTCGCGCCGGGGATGCCGCCGCCGGCCACACCCATGCCGACCAGCAGCATCGGCGGGTTCGCCTGGTTGAAGTCGGCGGCCGTCGAGTAGGTCGAGCCGTTCGGTGCCGTGCCCGAACCCGGCGTGAGCACGAACGCGCAGCGCGTCTGTTCCGCGGTCGGCAGCGTGCCGGTCGGCGGGTGGACGACCTTGCCGGTGATCGTGGTGCCGGCGCGGCTCGGCGTGACCGTGCCGGTCGCGAGCGGAATCGGCGACTCGAGCCACTTGAGCGTGTACGTCATCGCGACCGCGTCGATGTTGACGCTGACGATCTCGCCGCTACCGGCGCCGCCGAGGTACGTGCTCTTGACGATGTCGGCGTCGGCCGGGCACAGCGCGCCGTTTATGGGCTGCGACGGCGGCGGCCCTTGCGTGCCGCAACTCGATCCGGAACATTGGGGTGCTTCGATGGGCGCGGGCGCGCCGCCGTCCCCTCCACCACAGGCAATCAGGAAAGGGGCGATGGCAAAGGCCGTTGCCACCCCCTTCGATAAGGCGTGCGACATGCCGCTGTCTCCAATCGTTTAATTGTGCGAGCTAATGTCGCTGTCTGGATTTTTGCTGTCAATTGATGAACTCGTCTAAAAAAGACGATTGAAACGGCGTGCACGCGATGAATCCTTGCAGGATCGGGATTTCAGTAAGAATTAAAACGCGTGAAGGGTGCTAGAGTGCTGCCGAAGTGGGGTGGCTGCCACGCACGGAGGGCTCTCGAGGCGCTCACGCGTATAACGGCAGCGTTTAAAGCGGCGGTATCCGGTTTATCCCTATTCGGGATTGACTGGAGAAATTGGGGTAATTAATTCATCGGTAATCGCGCAATGGAAAGCTTGTAAATATTTGTAAATGCGCGAATCGGATTTTATTGATTGCCTGATACGGGAAAATAAAAAGCCGGCCATCGGCCGGCTTTGCATCGCATGCAAGCGCAATCAGCGTTTGAGGCCTGCATCCTCGGCGGCGCCGATGTTGAGGTTCATGCACTGGATCGCCGCGCCCGATGCGCCCTTGCCCAGGTTGTCGAGGCGCGCGACCGTGACGAAGCGCTCTTCGTTGCCGAACACGAACAGGTCGACGCGGTTCGTGTCGTTGTTCGCCTGCACGTCGAAGAAGCCGCTGTCGAGGTTCGCATCCGCGTTGAACGGCGCGACGCGCACGAACGGTTCGTCCGCGTAGTACTCGGCGAACACGCGCTGCACGTCCTGCGGCGTCGCGCGCTTCGCGAGCTGTTCGGGCGAGAAGTAGGTCGTCACGGCAAGGCCCTTCAGGAACGGGCCGACGATCGGCGTGAAGATCGGTGCGTGCGCGAGGCCCGTGTGCGCGGCCATTTCCGGCAGGTGCTTGTGCGCAAGCGCGAGCGCGTACGGACGCGGGCTCGCGAGCTTGCCGCCCGGCGCTGCGTTTTCGTATTCGGCGATCATCGACTTGCCGCCGCCGCTGTAGCCGGTGATCGAGTAGCTGTGCGCGGCGAAGGTCGGCGCGACGATGCCGGCGTCCACGAGCGGACGCATCGCGAGCACGAACGCCGATGCATGGCAGCCCGGCACGGCGATGCGCTTCGACGTGCGAATCTTCTCGCGCTGCGCGCGCGTCAGTTCCGGCAGGCCGTACGCCCAGTCGGCGTGCGTGCGGAACGCGGTGCTCGCGTCGATCAACGTCGTGTTCGGGTTCTCGACCAGCGATGCCGATTCGCGCGACGCGACGTCCGGCAGGCACAGGAACGTGACGTCCGATGCGTTGATCAGGCGGCGGCGCTCGTCGACGTCCTTGCGCTTCGCTTCCTCGATGCGCAGGATCTCGATGTCGTTGCGCGCCGACAGGTATTCGAAGATCTTGAGGCCGGTCGTACCTTCCTGGCCGTCGACAAAAACTTTGGTGCTCATTTCGTTCTCGCTGAATGAAACGGGAGCCGCGGCGCCCTGAAACCGCCATTTTAAGACCTCATCCGGCGGGCCTGCACCGCACGGGGCGAAAAAAAGACGGCCCGCGGGCCGTCTTGTACCGCTCTCGCGCGCCTGCGCGGCATTGCTGCGTCACCGGCGGCGCGACCGGGCGTGCGTGCCGCCGCGTTCAGCGGCCGCCGGCCAGCCAGCGGGCGGTCGCCTCGGCGACGCGCCGGCCGAACGCCTTCGCGGTCTCGAGGTCGCCCGGCAGCGGGCCCTCGTCGGGCGTCGCGTCCGCCGGCGACTGCGCGAGCAGGCCCGTGAAGCCGCCGACGTAGTTGATGTCGTTGCGGGTGGCCGCCTTCGAGTTGGCCGGCATCATGCCCGTGCCGACCCACACCATCCCATGCTGCATCGCCAGTGTGACGAAATACTGAATGGTCGAGAACTTGTCGCCGTTCATCGTCGCGGAGTTCGTGAAGCCCGCGGCGATCTTGTCCTTCCATTTCTGCGTGAACCACGGTTTCGACGTGGCATCGGCGAACTGCTTGAATTGCGCGGACGGGCCGCCCATGTAGGTCGGCGCGCCGAAGACGATCGCGTCCGCCGCGTCGAGCGCGGCCCAGCCCGCGTCGTCGAGTTCGCCGACGGCGATCAGGCGTGCGGTGGCGCCGGCGTCCTGCGCGCCTGCGTAGACGGCGTCGGCCAGTTTCTGTGTGTGACCGTAGCCGCTGTGATAGACGATGACGATGTTCGACATGAAGCGTTCTCCGGAAGGGGACGAAACGGCGGGCGTCGCGGCCTGCCGCGTCACGCGCCGCGGTCGGGCGGCGCGGCGGATGCGCGGCGGGATGCCGCGACCGGTGACGCCGAGTCTAGCAAGTCGAAATGACGGGAGAAAAGCGCGCAGGCGAGGCGGGGAAATTCGCGGGCGCGGGCGAGGGAGGCCGGGGACGCGCGCAACGGTGCAGGCGGCGGCGCGTGAGCGCTCACTGTCCGTAAGTGACCGTGAGCCGCGCGGTGCCGATCGTCAGCGTGCCGATCTCGTGCTCGAACATCGGTGCGGGGCGCCCTTGCGCGACGCGCAGGTCCGTGCCCTTCAGCGCATAGACGGTGATGACGTAGCGGTGCGGCTTGCCGGGGGGCGGGCACGGGCCGCCGTAGCCGTCGATCCCGAAGTCGTTGCGCGCCTCGCTCGCGCCGATGCGGCGCAGGAGGCCCGACGCGCTCGCGTCGGCCGGCAGGCTCGTGACGCTTGCCGGGATGCCGGCGACGGCCCAGTGCCACCAGCCGTGCCCCGGCGCATCGGGATCGAAGATCGTGATCGCGTAGCCCTGCGTGCCGGGGGGCGGGTTGCGCCAGCTCAGTTGCGGCGAACGATTGGCGCCCTTGCAGTCGCCGCGGTCGAACACGTTCGCGGCGCCGACGCGGCCGCCGGCCGTCAGGTCGTTGCTCGACACGGTGAACGGGCCTTCCGCCCGCGCGGGCAGGACGGCGAACGCGACGCACGCGGCGGCGCAGGCAAGGGCGGCGATGAACGGCGAAGGACGACCCGGGGACGCAGGCGAAGTGATCCGGCGATCCACACGCATATGGCGCTTCTCCCGTCACGTGGGCCGGACCGATGCTCCCGGCATTGTTGGCGTTGTGCGTTGCCCGCGCAGCTGATGGCGACGATGGATCAAGTCTAGCATTAGGGTTCGATGCGCGATGCGGGCCGGCCCCGATGTGGATCGGTGGACGAAAAAAAAGCCGCTCGCGATCAGGCGAGCGGCTTGTTCGGCCAGGGTGCCGGCTGCGTGCCGGCCCGGCATTACTCCTTCGGAGCCGTCGCGCCGCCGTGCGCGGCCGACCACTCGGCCGGCGCGTGCAGGAACTTCTCGACTTCGTCGAGCGTCTTGGTCTCGAAGTAGCCCGAGGCCTTCGCGACGCGCAGCACGTCCCACCAGGTCGCCAGCGCGTGCAGGTCGACGTCGATGTCCTTCAGGACCGACACGCTTTCCTTGAAGATGTTGTAGTGGAACAGCACGAAGCAGTGATTCACCGTCGCGCCCGCGGTGCGCAGCGCGTTGACGAAGTTGATCTTGCTGCGGCTGTCGGTCGTCAGGTCTTCCACGAGCAGGACGCGCGAGCCTTCTTCCAGATGGCCTTCGATCTGCGCGTTGCGGCCGAAACCCTTCGGCTTCTTGCGAACGTACTGCATCGGCACCATCATCCGGTCCGCGAGCCATGCCGCGAACGGGATGCCGGCCGTCTCGCCGCCCGCCACCGAGTCGATCTGCTCGAAGCCGACGTCGCGCATGATCGTCGTTTCCGCCATTTCCATCAGCGCACGGCGCACGCGCGGATACGAGATCAGCTTGCGGCAGTCGATGTAGACGGGGCTTGCCCAGCCGGACGTGAAGATGAACGGTTTTTCTGCATTGAAGTGCACTGCCTGTACTTCGAGCAGGATTTTGGCGGTCGTATCCGAGATCGACTGACGATCGTAGCCTGTCATGGGCATTCCTTGGGTGATGAGCGAAGAGCGGGCGCGGGCCCCATGGCGCAGCAAGGGGAACCTGCCCGAGGGGCCGGGGCGCGATCGGAGGGCCAATCGCATCGCTGCGCGCGTAGCCGGCTATTTTACCCGATTCAGGCCGGTTTTCGGCGGAATTCGCGCGGGTTCGCCGCTTGGCTCACCACCGGCGAAACAAACGGGGCCGGACCGCTCGCGCGCTGATGCAAAGGATGCGGCGCTGCACCAACATGCGTCATGCGCGGGGTGTACACTAGGCGACCCTTAGAAATCGTTCAGTACTTTGTACTTTCCTCTTGCCACCCGCCAAGGTTCGATGGCGTGCCGACCCGGCGCGCTGCGTGCCGTCTCGCAGTCGACCACCCCTTCGATTCAAGTAGACGCGGCCCAAGGTGCTGTGTACTGAACCGTCAAAAATTTCGCATGTCTCTCGCAGGTCAATCATGGACGAACAACTGAAGCAGGCCGCTCTCGCTTATCACCTGAACCCGAAACCCGGCAAGATTTCGGTCACCCCGACCAAGCCGCTGTCGAACCAGCTCGATCTGTCGCTCGCGTATTCGCCGGGCGTCGCCGCCGCGTGCGAGGCGATCCACGCCGATCCGCTCGACGCGCAGAAGTACACGTCGCGCGGCAACCTCGTCGGCGTCATCACGAACGGCACGGCCGTGCTGGGCCTCGGCAACATCGGCCCGCTGGCCGCGAAGCCGGTGATGGAAGGCAAGGGCTGCCTGTTCAAGAAATTCGCGGGCATCGACGTGTTCGACATCGAACTGTCGGAATCCGACCCCGACAAGCTCGTCGAGGCGATCGCGATGCTCGAGCCGACGCTCGGCGGCATCAACCTCGAGGACATCAAGGCGCCGGAATGCTTCTACATCGAGCAGAAGCTGCGCGAGCGCATGAAGATTCCCGTCTTCCACGACGACCAGCATGGCACCGCGATCATCGCGTCGGCCGCGATCCTGAACGGCCTGAAGGTGGTCGGCAAGAAGTTGTCCGAAGTGAAGCTCGTGTGCTCGGGCGCGGGCGCGGCGGCGATCGCGTGTCTGGACCTGCTGGTGAACCTGGGTCTCACGAAGTCGAACATCCTCGTCGCCGACTCGAAGGGCGTGATCTATGAAGGGCGCGGCAACCTCGACCCGTCGAAGCAGCGCTATGCGGCGGCGACCGACGCGCGCACGCTCGCCGACGCGATCGTCGGCGCTGACGTGTTCCTCGGCTGCTCGAGCGCGGGCGTGCTGAAGCAGGACATGGTCAAGACGATGGGCGACCGCCCGCTGATCCTGGCGCTCGCGAACCCGGAACCGGAAATCCGCCCGGAAGACGCGAAGGCCGTGCGCCCGGACGCGATCGTCGCGACCGGCCGTTCGGACTATCCGAACCAGGTCAACAACGTGCTGTGCTTCCCGTTCATCTTCCGCGGCGCGCTCGACGTCGGCGCGACGACGATCACGGAAGAAATGAAGCTCGCGTGCGTGCGCGCGATCGCCGAGCTGGCCGAGGAGACCGACCAGAGCGAGGAAGTCGCGAAGGCGTATGAAGGCCACTCGCTCGAGTTCGGGCCGGAATACCTGATTCCGAAGCCGTTCGATCCGCGCCTGATCATCAAGATCGCGCCGGCCGTCGCGCAAGCCGCGATGGATTCGGGCGTCGCCACGCGTCCGATCCAGGACATGGACGCATACCGCGAGCAGCTCGGCGCAACCGTCTACCGCACCGGCATGGTGATGCGTCCGGTGTTCGCGACCGCGAAGAAGAAGCAGGCGCGCATCGTGTTCGCCGAGGGCGAGGACGAGCGCGTGCTGCGCGCCGCGCAGTTCGTGCTGCAGGAAAAGATCGCGAAGCCGGTCATCGTCGGCCGTCCGTCGGTCATCGAGATGCGCTTGCAGAAGATCGGCTCGAAGCTCAAGGCCGGCGTCGATTTCGAGATCGTGAATCCGGAAGACGACACGCGTTACCACCGCTACTGGCAGGCCTACCACGAGATCGGCGCGCGCGACGGCGTCACGCCGGAAGTCGCGAAGGCCGCGATGCGCAAGTTCAACACGCTGATCGGCGCAATGCTCGTGCATCTGGGCGACGCGGACGGGATGATCTGCGGGATGATCGATACGTACCACACGCACCTGAAGTTCATCGAGCAGGTGCTGGGCCGCGCGAAGGGCGCCGAGCACTTCGCGGCGATGAACCTGCTGATGCTGCCGGGCCGCAACCTGTTCCTGTGCGACACGTACGTGAACGAACTGCCGAGCGCCGAACAGCTCGCCGACATGACGATCCAGGCGGCCGCCGAGATCGAGCGCTTCGGCATCGTGCCG
The DNA here is from genome assembly GCF_001523915.2 of Burkholderia sp. LA-2-3-30-S1-D2. NCBI lineage: Bacteria > Pseudomonadati > Pseudomonadota > Betaproteobacteria > Burkholderiales > Burkholderiaceae > Burkholderia > Burkholderia sp. LA-2-3-30-S1-D2. The sequence continues at coordinate 293,406 of NZ_CP013384.1, forward strand.
AAGGCCGCGCTGCTGTCGAACTCGAACTTCGGCAGCGCGCCGTCGGCGTCGTCGCGCCGCATGGCCGAAGCCCGCAAGCTGATCAGCGAGCGTGCGCCGAACCTCGAGGTCGACGGCGAAATGCACGGCGACGCGGCGCTGTCGGAGGCGGTCCGCAAGGCCGCATTCCCGGGCACGACGCTGTCGGGCGAAGCGAACCTGCTGATCATGCCGAACGTCGAAGCGGCGAACATCGCGTACAACCTGCTGAAGATGGTCGGCGGCGAAGGCGTGACGGTCGGCCCGCTCCTGCTCGGCGCGGCGAAGCCGGTCCACATCCTGACGCCGGCCGCGACCGTGCGCCGGATCATCAACATGACAGCAGTGGCCGCCGCGAACGCGAACACGAAGTAAGTTCGCGCCCGCGTGTGCCGCGCATCGCGCGCGGCGCAATGAAAAACGCCACGGAACCTGTGTTCCGTGGCGTTTTTTTTGTAAACCGCCCACCGCGCGGAGGCGGACGTCCCGACCGCGAACGTCCGCCTCGCGCCGTTACGCGACCTGCTGGTGCGACTGCCCACCCGTCGGCGAACGCCACTTCGCGAGCAACGTGTTCCACTTCTGGCGTACCGCGCGCAGGTTGTTCTCCTTCACGTGGCCGTAGCCGCGAATGCCGTCCGGCAGTGCCGCCAGCTCGAGCGCGAGCGGGTGGTTGGCCGCGTTCAGCCTGGCCAGCACTTCGTCGATCAGCGCTTCGTACTCGCCGATCAGTGCGCGCTCGGTGCGGCGCTCCTCGGTGCGGCCGAACGGGTCGAGGCCCGTGCCGCGCAGGAACTTTGCCTTCGCGAGCAACCGGAACGCCGACAGCATCCACGGGCCGTACGCCTTCTTCACGAGATGGCCGTGCGCGTCCGTCTTCGCGAACAGCGGCGGCGCGAGATGGAACTTCAGTTTCCAGTCGCCTTCGAACTGCGACGACAGGCGCGCGAGGAACGCCGGATCGGACTGCAGCCGCGCGACTTCGTATTCATCCTTGTACGCCATCAACTTGAACAGGTTGCGCGCGACCGCTTCGGTCAGTTGCTCCTGCATCGTGTCGCCGTCTGCCAGCGCACGCTCGGCTGCCCGCACCTTGTCGACGAAGGCCGCATAGCGTGCTGCGTATGCGGCGTTCTGGTACGCGGTGAGGAATTCCACGCGCTTCGCGATCAGGGCGTCGACCGCCTTCTTCGTGTGCAACGCGATCACCGTGGCGCCTTGCGCCGGGCGTGCGTCGCCGGCCGCGGCCTGCTTCACGCTCGCGAGGTCGTGGGCGGCGCGGCGGCCCCAGTCGAATGCCGCACGGTTCTTCTCGACCGATACCGCATTCAGCTCGATCGCACGGACGAGCGACGCAAGCGTGAGCGGCAGCCAGCCTTTCTGCCATGCGTAGCCGAGCACGAACGGGTTCGTGTAGATCGCGTCGCCGAGCAGCGCGACTGCGAAGCGGTTCGCGTCGATGAAGTCGACGGCTTCACCCGCCGCCGCGCGGATGTCGTTTTCCGCGGACAGGCCCGGGAACGCCCAGTTCGGATTCTTGATGAACTCGGCGGTCGGCGTCTGCGCACTGTTGACGACCACGCGCGTCGTGTCGTGCCGCATGCGCGACGTGCATTCGTCGCCAGCCGTGACGATCGCGTCGCAGCCGATCACGAGGTCGGCTTCGCCCATCGCGATCCGCGTCGCGTGGATGTCGGTCGGCGCGTGCGAGATCTGCACGTGGCTCATCACGGCGCCGCCCTTCTGCGCGAGGCCCGTGACGTCGAGCACGGTCACGCCCTTGTTCTCCAGGTGCGCGGCCATCCCGAGCAGCGCGCCGATCGTGACGACGCCCGTGCCGCCCACACCCGTGACGAGCACGCCGTAGGCACGGTCGATCGCCGGCAGCGTCGGCTCCGGAATCGGCGGCAGCGCACCGCCGTCCACCGACACGGCCTTGGGCTTCTTCAGCTGGCCGCCTTCGACCGTGACGAAGCTCGGGCAGAAGCCCTTCACGCACGAGAAGTCCTTGTTGCAGCTCGACTGATTGATCTGGCGCTTCGTGCCGAATTCGGTTTCAAGCGGCTCGACCGACAGGCAGTTCGACTGCACCGAGCAGTCGCCGCAGCCTTCGCACACAGCGTCGTTGATCACGACGCGCTTCGCCGGATCCGGATACGTGCCGCGCTTGCGTCGGCGGCGCTTCTCGGTCGCGCAGGTCTGGTCGTAGATCAGGATCGTCGTGCCTTCGATCTCGCGCAGCTCGCGCTGCACGTCGTCGAGCTGGTCGCGGTGATGGATCGTCACGCCTGGTGCTAGGAGCGCCTTCTGACTGTCGTACTTCTCCGGTTCATCGGTGACGATCACGATCTTCTTCGCGCCCTCGGACGCGAGCTGGTGCGTGATCTGCGGCACCGTCAGCACGCCGTCGACCGGCTGGCCGCCCGTCATCGCGACCGCGTCGTTGTAGAGGATCTTGTAGGTGATGTTCGCCTTCGACGAGATCGCCGCGCGCACCGCGAGCAGGCCCGAGTGGAAATAGGTGCCGTCGCCGAGGTTCGCGAATACGTGCTTCTCGTCCGTGAACGGCGCCTGGCCGATCCACGGCACGCCTTCGCCGCCCATCTGGCTGAAGGTGCTCGTGTTGCGGTCCATCCAGACCGTCATGTAGTGGCAGCCGATCCCGGCGATCGCGCGCGAGCCTTCCGGCACGTTGGTCGACGTGTTGTGCGGGCAGCCCGAGCAGAACCACGGCTTGCGCTCGGTCTGCACGTGCGGCTTCGCGAGCGCCATTTCCTTCGCGTTGATCACCGCGAGCCGCGCGGCGATGCGCGCGCGCACGTCGGACGGCAGCTCGAACTTCTCGAGGCGCGTCGCGATCGCCTTCGCGATGATCGCGGGCGACAGTTCGTAGTGCGCGGGCAGCAGCCAGTTGCCCATCGGTACCGACCATTCGCCGCCGGCGCCGTCCTTCTCGTCGAACTTGCCGAACACGCGCGGGCGCTGCGCATCGGGCCAGTTGTACAGTTCTTCCTTGATCGCGTATTCGAGGATCTGGCGCTTTTCCTCGACGACGAGGATTTCGTCGAGGCCGCGCGCGAACGCCTGCGCGCCCTGGGCCTCGAGCGGCCACACGCAGCCGACCTTGTACAGGCGGATGCCGATCCGCGCGCAGGTTGCGTCGTCGAGGCCGAGGTCCGTCAGCGCCTGGCGCACGTCGAGGTACGCCTTGCCGCCCGTCATGATCCCGAAGCGCGCATTCGGCGAGTCGATCTCGATGCGGTCGAGCTTGTTCGCGCGCACGTACGCGAGCGCCGCGTACCACTTGTAGTCGAGCAGCCGCGCTTCCTGGACGAGCGGCGGGTCCGGCCAGCGGATGTTCAGGCCGCCTTCCGGCAGGATGAAGTCGGTCGGCAGCACGATCTCGGTGCGATGGGGGTCGATGTCGACCGATGCCGACGATTCGACCACGTCCGTCACGCACTTGAGCGCGACCCACAGGCCCGAGTAGCGGCTCATCGCCCAGCCGTGCAGGCCGAAGTCGAGATATTCCTGCACATTGGACGGGAACAGCACCGGCAGCCCGCAGGCCTTGAAGATGTGTTCGGACTGGTGAGCGAGCGTCGACGATTTCGCCGCGTGGTCGTCGCCGGCGAGCACCAGCACGCCGCCGTGCTGCGACGAGCCGGCCGAGTTCGCATGCTTGAAGACGTCGCCGGTGCGGTCGACGCCCGGGCCCTTGCCGTACCACATGCCGAACACGCCGTCGTGCTTCGCGCCGGGATACAGGTTCACCTGCTGCGAGCCCCACACGGCGGTGGCGGCGAGATCTTCGTTGAGACCGGGCTGAAAGACGATCTGGTGGGCCGCGAGGTGCTGCTTGGCCTTCCAGAGCGAGAGATCGAGGCCGCCGAGCGGCGAGCCGCGATAACCGGAGATGAAGCCGGCCGTGTTGAGGCCGGCGGCGCGGTCGCGTTCCTGCTGGAGCATCGGCAGGCGCACGAGCGCCTGAATGCCGCTCATGTACGCGCGGCCGCGTTCGAGCGTGTATTTGTCGTCAAGCGTGACGGACTTCAGCGCGGCTTCAAGCGACGCGCGTTGGCCTGCGTCTAGCGGGGCATTCATTGAACTGTCTCCTCCACCCAGTTTGGGATCACCAAAGCTTCAATTGCGTCGACGTCTTGTGAACGTCTCGGCAGTGGCCGGCATATTGGCCGGTTTTAAGCGATGGTAGCACTGGGATAAACCCGTCGCTCACCGGCCGGTTGGCCTCGGCGCATCGACGAAACGGCGCGCCGCAATGCGTTACATCATGTAAAAGCATGTAAAGCCGGTCCCATCTTCGTACAACTGCCGTTAATCTTGTCGGCCTGCCGGAGGTGCCCGGCCGCGTCGGCCTGTTTCGACGCAACCGGGGAGGCGCCGGCAGTTTTAAAGGAGGTGCAATGAACACACGTCATATCCAGAGTTTCCTGATCGTGTCCGCCGCGTTTTTCGCGATGACCGGCCCGGTGCACGCGCGAGGCGCGAGCGCACTGGCGGCAGCCGGCGCGCAGATGCGTCAGATCGCGCCGGCGCAGGCTGCCGACGCGCAGCCGGCAGCCGCGCGCGTCGTGTCGAAGGCGAACGTGCGTTGATCTGTTCGCGCGGCGCCAGGCCGCGCCGAAACCACGCAAAAGACGAAAGGGCGGGAATCGCAGGATTCCCGCCCTTTTTTCATGTGCCGCCGAGGCTCGCTCGGCGCCCGGCTGTCAGGCGCCGGGCGGCCGTCTGCGTCAGGCCTTGTCCTGGACCACGCCGCGGCGGATCTGGTCGAGTTCGATCGATTCGAACAGCGCCTTGAAGTTGCCTTCGCCGAAGCCTTGATTGCCCTTGCGCTGGATGATCTCGAAGAAGATCGGGCCGATCTGGTTCTCGGTGAAGATCTGCAGCAGCAGGTCGTCGCGGGCACCGTCGATCAGGATCTTGCGCTTCTTCAGTTCGTCCAGCGATTCGCCGTGGTTCGGCACGCGGCGGTCGACCAGCTCGTAATACGTGTCGATCGTGTCGAGCAACTTCACGCCCTTGCCGCGCAGGCCGTCGACCGCGCCGTAGATGTCGTTCGTGCCGAGCGCGATGTGCTGGATGCCTTCGCCGTGGTACGCGTCGAGGTATTCCTGAATCTGGCCGGCCGTGTCCGAGCCTTCCTCGTTGATCGGGATCCGGATCTTGCCGCACGGCGACGTCATCGCCTTCGACTTCACGCCGGTCACCTTGCCTTCGATGTCGAAATACCGCACTTCGCGGAAGTTGAACAGGCGCTCGTAGAACTCGGCCCATTCCTGCATGCGGCCGCGATGCACGTTGTGCGTCAGGTGGTCGATGTAGGTGAGGCCGTGGCCGACGGGGTTCGGGTTCGCGCCGGCGATCGGCTCGAAGTCGACGTCGTAGATGCTGATGTCACCGATCGCGCCCGGCTGCGCGCCGTTCTTGCCGCGCCAGCGGTCGACGAAGTAGATCAGCGAATCGCCGATGCCCTTGATCGCCGGGATGTTCAGCTCCATCGGGCCCGTCTTGTTGTCGAAGCCCCACGCGCCGAGCTCGAGCGCGTGCTTGTACGCCTTCGCGGCGTCCTGCACGCGGAACGCGATCGCGCAGATCGACGGGCCGTGCAGGCGTGCGAAGCGTTGCGCGAACGAATCGGGTTCGGCGTTGATGATGAAGTTGATGTCGCCCTGGCGGTAGACCGTCACGTCCTTGTGGCGATGGCGCGCGATCGCGGTGAAACCCATCCGTTCGAACAGTTGTCCGAGCGCTTTCGGATCCGGAGCGGTGTATTCGATGAATTCGAAGCCGTCGGTGCCGACGGGGTTGTCCCAGTGGGGGATCTGCATGTCGTGTCTCCTGTGCGGGGCGATCGGCCGGCGCGACGTGCGCGCGCGGCCCGGTTCGATGTCGAACGCGGCGCACGCGTCGGCGTGCGCAACGAATCGGTACGTGCGACAGAGTGTAGCGGGCGGGCGCGAGCGTAAACTTGCGAACTTAATCGTCCATGCCTACGATGGCGCAATTTCCAGTCTCTGAACCATCATTGGAGAGCAGAAGATGGCGCAAGCCGAATTGGATGCCATCGACCGGCGGATTCTCGCGATTCTTCAGGAGAACGGCCGCTTGTCGAATCAGGAGATCGCCGAGCGCGTGAACCTGTCGCCGAGCCCGTGCTTGCGACGGATCCGGCGGCTCGAGGAGATCGGTGTGATCACCGGCTACGTCGCGTTGCTCGATCCGCAGAAGCTGGGGCTCGACCTGCTCGCATACGTGAGCGTGCGGCTCGAGAAGCGCGGCGGCCTGGCGCCGGCCCGTGCCGACGAGACGTCGGCGCGCGCGGGCGCGACCCACGCGGAACTGTTCCGCGCGGCCGTGCAGACCTGGCCGGAAGTGGTGGCGTGCCACGCGATGACGGGCGACATGGATTACCTGCTGCGGGTGCAGGTCGAGGACATGGCGCACTTCTCCCGCTTCGTGCAGGAGCATTTGCTGCACCATCCGTCGGTGATCGACGTGAAGACGAGCTTCTCGCTCGAGTGCTTCAAGGAGACGACGGCGTTGCCGATCCGGTCGGTGCGCTAGAGCGCGGTGCGAGAAGGGGAGAAAGAAGGATGAGCCGGGCGCCCCGCGAGGCAGCCCGGTCGGCCGATGTTATGCCGTCAGCGCGGCGGGCATCAGCGATTCGATGAACTTCGACGTGCGGTGCGCCTGGCGCTTGAGCGCGTAGTCGAATACCGCGGCCTGCTCCTGCAGCATCTCGGCGAGGATCGTCGAGTGGTCGGCCGGTGGCAGCGACAGGTACGCATCGGCCTCGCCGTATGCGTACTCGATGCGCATCCCGGACTTCTTCGCGATGTGCATCATCGTCGCGTTGCGCGACAGGCAATGCATGTACAGCATCGTCACGCGGGTGTTGCGGCTGCGGATCGCAGCGCGCTCGAACAGTTTCGAGCCGACGCCGCAGCCGCGGGCGCTTTCGAGCACCGACACGCCGAATTCGGCCGTACGCTTGTCGCCTTCGGCGGGCAGATACGCCAGGTGGCCGACGCCGATCAGCTCGAGCGCCTGGTCGAACACGCCGAACACCGTGTCGCGACCGAAGTCGATCGTACGGACATAGTTCTCGATCACGTGGTCGGGCACCATCTGGCCGAAGCGCAGCAGGCGGTCCTCTTCGTTGAGCGAGAGAAAGTGGGTGAGCATTTGCTCACGGTCTTTGGAAGCCAGTTCCCTGACGAGAACCGGCGCAGTACCGGCCTGGCCGACTGCATCGGCACGGCGGTTGAGTTGCGTGTTCATCGTGGGTTCCTCAGTGTGTAGCTGCACGAGCAACTTGTGCAATGCAGCGCATTTTACCTGAGCGGGGTTGGGGAAAACCCGTATTTGACGTTATTTGTGCTGAGGGGGAATTCTAAATCCGCTTAGTTCATTCTCTATCTATTTGATTTTTAACGGATTTAAAATTCATCATATGAAATGCGCGGCGGCCTGTCGCAGTGTGCCCGCCGCGCAACGCATGCTGCTGCGCGGCAATCACGCGCCGGGCGACAGCCCGCGTTCCATCAGGTCGATCACCTGTTCGGCGAAGTCGCGGTAGCCGAGGCGGCCACCCGGCTTGAGCCACGTGAACGTCCAGTTGATCATCCCGAACACCATCATCGTGACCGACGTCTGGTTTTCCTTCGAGATCCGGTCCGGGTAGGCGCGCGCGAGCTGGCGCGCGAATGCCGCGACGATGTCGCGCTGGCGGTCGAGCACGATTTCGCGCTGCGCGTCCTCGAGATACTTCACGTCGTTGAGCAGCGCGACATGGCGGCTGTGCGATGTCTCGTACTCGGCGAGGAACGCGCGCACCAGCTCGGCGAACGCGTCGCGCTCGCTGAGGCCGCGCCGCTGGCTCGCGCCTTCCACCTCGGCGATGATCAGCATCAACCGCTTCGTGTAGCGGTCGAGCAGGTCGAACAGGATCGCTTCCTTGCTCTCGTAATAGTGATAGAGACGTGCCTTCGACGTGCCGCTCGCGGTCGCGAGATCGGACATCGACGTGCTCGGATAGCTCGTCTGCGCGAATTTCTCGGCGGCGAGATCGAGGATCTGCTCGCGCTGGGATTCGTGGTCGGGCGCTCGGGTACGGGCCATGGTCGAATGCGAAAGTTGTAGCGTTAGCGAGGCGCGGCTGCCGCGCGCACCTGCGTGGAAGAAAGGGCGGCCGGCGCGTCGTCCTGCAGCTCGAGCCGGCCGGCAGCCGCGAGTTCGCGGCAGCGCCACCAGGCGATCGAATCGCTGACGAACAGCCCGCCGCGGTCGGCGTTGGCCATGATGTCGCCGACGACACGTCGCGCGGGCAGCCAGCCGGGTTCCGCGTGCGCGACGATCAGCGCGTCGAGGTCCGCGTAATGGCCGCTCTCGATCGTGTTGCTGACCCAGTAGCGCAGCTCGGCATTCAGGTGCTTCGCCTCTTGCCATTCGAGCGCGAGGCGACCGATGCGCAGTACCGAGATCGGCGCGGCCACCGGCCGTTTGCGAGCGAGTGCCGCGGGCGAGAACATCCCGGTCGAGCAGGCCTGGTCGGTGCGGGTCAGCGCCGCGCGCTGCGGGGCGTCGAGGTCCGCGGCCGACAACCGCACCTCGTTCAGCCGCTGCGGCGCGTTACGCAGGTGATAGGCGACGCGGCGCAACAGCAGCTTGTCGCCGACGCTCGGTGCGTGCCAGACGACTACCTGGTCCGTATCCATCGCGAGCTGGTCGAGGCGGGTGAATTCACCTTCGATCTCCGCATTCCAGTCGGGAATCTGGTCGCCGAGCACGCGCTGCCAGAAGGCGGCGCGCGTGTCGGGCGTCTCGTCGGCGCCCTTCAGCGGCCCGACCGCGAGATCGTCGAGCAATCCGACGACGCGCTCGTCGCGTCCGGCTTGCGCGAGCGCCTCGCGCAGCGACGCGGCGGCGGTGCCGCCCTGAATCACGTGAATGGTACTCATCGGCCTGTCATCAACAAAAGAAAACCGCCGGCCGGGCGGACGTTGCGACGTCCAGCCGGCCGGCGGCCCCTAGTGTAAGCGAGATGTGTGACGACGAGAAACCGGCGCGCCGCGCCGGTGCGACGCCGCTCAACGCTCGTCGAAGCTCACGACGACCTTGTCGCTGACCGGGTGGCACTGGCACGTGAGCACGAAGCCGTCCTTCACTTCGTGCTCCTCGAGCGTGTAGTTCTTCTCCATCCGGACTTCGCCTTCGACCACCTTCGCGCGGCACGTGCAGCACACGCCGCCCTTGCACGCATAGGGCAGCGCGAGGCCCGCGCGCAGGCCGACGTCGAGCAGGCTCACGCCCTCGTAAGGCAGGCGCAGCTTGCGCTTCTTGCCGTCGAGCACGATTTCGAGATCGGCGGCCGGCGTCTGGTCGGTAATCTCGACGACGGGCGCGCCGGCCTGCGGCAGCGGCGTGCCGAAGCGTTCGACATGTACCTTCGCCGGCGGCACGCCGGCTGCCTTCAGCGCGGCTTCGGCCGCGTCCATCATCGGTGCCGGGCCGCAGATGAACGCTTCGTCGATCGCGTCGGCCGGCGTCAGCGTGGCAAGGAATTCCGCGCATTTCGCCTGGTCGAGCACGCCGTTGAACAGCTCGACGTCCTGCTGGTCGTCCGACAGCACGTGGTACAGGACGAAGCGGTTCATGTAGCGGTTCTTCAGGTCCTCGAGCTCCTCGGCGAACATGATCGCGTCGACGCTGCGGTTGCCGTAGATCAGCGTGAACGTGCTGCGCGGCTCGAGCTCGAGCGTCGTCTTCACGATCGCGAGCACCGGCGTGATGCCCGATCCGCCGGAGAACGCGACGTACTGTTTGCCGTGGTCGGCGTTCAGGTGCGTGAAGAAGCGGCCGTCCGGTGTCATCACGTCGATGGTGTGGCCGGGCTTCAGCGTGTCGAACGCGAAGTTCGAAAACCGGCCGCCGCGCACGCGCTTGATGCCGATGCGCAGCTCGCCGTCACGGTCGTAGTCGGTCGTACCGACGCAGATCGAGTACGAGCGGCGCGTTTCCTCGCCGTCGATGTGGGTCTTCAGCGTGACGAACTGGCCCTGCGTGAAGCGGTACGCGTCGCGCAATTCGGGCGGCACGTCGAAGGAGACGGTAACGGCGTCGGCGGTCTCGGGGCGCACATCGCGGATACGCAGCGGGTGAAATTGCGGGGTCGCCATGATCAATAAGGTTTGAAGTAGTCGAAGGGTTCGCGGCAGTCGACACAGCGATACAACGCCTTGCAGGCCGTGGACGCGAATTGCGCGAGACGCTCGGTGCGGGCGGAACCGCAGCGCGGGCAGACGGGCGCCGCGACGGGACGCGGCACGAAGCGCACGACGTTTTCCCGCGGCGCGGCGCCGGCGCACTGGCCGACGGGCGGCGCGATGCCGTACGCGCGCAGCTTGTCGCGCGCTTCCTGCGTGATCCAGTCGGTCGTCCATGCGGGCGCGAGCACCGTCTCGATCCGGTGCGGCGGCAGGTCGGCGGCGTGCATCGCCGCGGCGATGTCCTCGGCGATCTGCGACATCGCCGGACAGCCGGAGTAGGTCGGCGTGATCACGACTTCGAGCAGGCCGTCGTCTGCGCGACGGACGTCGCGCAGGATGCCGAGCTCACGGATCGACACGACTGGAATCTCGGGATCGGGCACGGCTTCGAGCACGTCCCACGCGCGCGCGAGCAACGGATCGTTGCGGTGCGCGGCGGGTGCGGCGTCGGCGGGGGCGGCAGTCTGGACGGACATCGTCGGGCTCCGTTGGGTCGGCCGGTTACCAGGTCGCGCCGGGGTGCTGGCGCGCGAGGCTCTGCATTTCCGCGAGCAGGTAGCCCATGTGCTCCGAGTGCTCGCCCTGCTTGCCGGTCGTCACATGCTGCACGGGCGCGGGCAGGGTGAGCGTCGCTTCCGCGAGCGCATCGTCCACGTCCGCGCGCCATGCGGCTTCGAGCGTGGCCGCTGCCGGGCCGATGCCGGATGCGGCGATCGCGTCGTCGACCGCGTCGGCGGCGAAGAATTCGCGCGTGTACGGAATCAGGTAGTCGAGCGCGGCCTGCGCGCGGCGATGCGATTCGTCGGTGCCATCGCCGAGGCGCAGCAGCCATTCGCGGGCATGCTGCACGTGATAGCGGGTTTCCTTCACCGATTTCGCGGCGATCGCGGCGAGTTGCGCGTCCGTCGACGTTTCGAGCGCCGCCCACACGTGCAGCATCAGCGTCGCGTAGAGGAAATTGCGCACGATGGTCACCGCATAGTCTTTGTCGGCGTGCGCCGTGCCGGCGATCGGGCCGTAGTGCGGCAGCTCGGCGAGCGTGAAGTTCGCGAACTCGCGCTCGGTACGGAAGTACGCGTAGTCGTCTTCCGTCTTCGCCGCGCCGTTCAGTTGGCGGTCGAGGTCGGCTGCGTGCGTATACAGCATGCGGGCCTGGCCGATGAGGTCGAGGCTCATGTTGGTGAGCGCGATGTCTTCCTCGAGGATCGGGCCGTGGCCGCACCATTCGGCGTTGCGCTGACCGAGGATCAGCGCGTTGTCCGCGAGGCGCAGCACGTAGGAGAGGTGTTCGGGCGTGATCGTCATGGCGCGGGCGTTACATGTGGTTGACTTCGTCGGGCAGCGTGTAGAACGTCGGGTGACGGTAGATCTTGTCGCCCGCCGGTTCGAACAACTCGGCCTTCTCGGCCGGATCCGACGCGGTGATCGCCGACGACGGCACCACCCAGATGCTCACGCCTTCCTGGCGACGCGTGTAGACGTCGCGCGCCATGCGCAGCGCCATCGACGCGTCGGCCGCGTGCAGGCTGCCGCAATGCTTGTGGTCGAGGCCCTGCTTGCTGCGTACGAACACTTCCCAGATCGGCCATTCCTTGTTCATCACTCTCTCCTGAATCCTGTATTCGATGGTTGCCGCTCAGGCGGCTTGCTGCTTGGCGCGGGCGCGGCGCTTTGCTTCGTGCGCGAGCGCGGCTTCGCGCACCCACGCACCGTCGTCGTGCGCCTTCACGCGCGTCGCGAGGCGTTCCTTGTTGCACGGGCCGTCGCCGTTGACGACGCGCCAGAATTCATCCCAGTCGATCGCGCCGTAGTCGTAGTGGCCGCGCGCCTCGTTCCATTTCAGGTCAGGGTCGGGCAGCGTCACGCCGAGCACCTTCGCCTGATCGACCGTCGCGTCGACGAACTTCTGCCGCAGGTCGTCGTTCGAGATCCGCTTGATGCCCCATTTCGCGGACTGGTTGCTGTGGACCGAATCGGCGTCGCTCGGGCCGAACATCATCAGCACCGGCCACCACCAGCGGTTCACCGCCTGCTGGACCATCGCGCGCTGCGCGTCGGTCCCCTTCATCATCGACAGCAGTGCATCGAAGCCCTGGCGCTGGTGGAACGACTCTTCCTTGCACACGCGGATCATCGCGCGCGCATACGGGCCGTACGTGCAGCGGCACAGCGGGATCTGGTTCATGATCGCGGCGCCGTCGACGAGCCAGCCGATCACGCCGACGTCGGCCCAGGTCGGCGTCGGGTAGTTGAAGATGCTCGAGTATTTCGCCTTGCCGGCGTGCAGCGCGTCGATCAGCGAATCGCGCGATACGCCGAGCGTTTCGGCCGCGCTATATAGATAGAGGCCGTGACCGGCTTCGTCCTGGACTTTCGCGAGCAGGATCGCCTTGCGCTTCAGGCTCGGTGCGCGCGAGATCCAGTTGCCTTCCGGCAGCATGCCGACGACTTCCGAGTGCGCGTGCTGCGAAATCTGGCGGACCAGCGTCTTGCGATAGGCATCGGGCATCCAGTCCTGCGGCTCGATCTTGCCGTCCGCGGCCATGACCGCGTCGAACCGCGCCTGCTCGGGCGACTCGGCTGCGGCGTCGAGCGGTGCGACGTTGCCGGGGATGTCGAGGGATTGCGTGTACATGGCGGAGGATCTCGTCCGGTTGAATGTGTGCGAAGTATAAACCAACCGACCGGTCGGTTAATAAATTTCTTGCGGATTTGCGGCGGGACTCGGGTAAACGTGGGGCGAGGGGCGAGGGGCGAGGGGCGCGATCGCCGGTCGGGAGGGCGGTGGCGCGTGAGACGGGTGGCTTCTGCGGCACAATGCCTGCTTTCCGATGAGGATTTCGCCGATGTCATTTCGAAGCAGTTTCGTCGCGACCGTGCTGGGCGCGTCCGTTTTCATGTCGCCGCTCGCGGTCTCGGCCGCACCGGCCGGGTGGGTCGCCGCGTGGGCGACCGCGTTGCAGCCGATTCCCGACCTGACTGCGCCGCCGCCGCTCTACCGCGCGCCCGACGTGGCCGGGCGAACCGTTCGGCAGATCGTCTACCCGACGGTTTCCGGGCATGCCGCGCGGATTCGTATCAGCAACGCCTACGCGCGCGCGCCGCTGTTGGTCGAGGCGGCCAGTCTCGCGCGCGCCGGTGACGGCGCGGCGCTCGTCGACGCGACGGGCGCTTCCGTCCGCTTCGGCGGCAAGACGTCGGTGACGCTCGCCCCGGGCCAGGAGCTTGAAAGCGACGCGGTGGCGATCGACGTGACGGCCGGGCAGCCGTATGCAATCAGTCTGCGGATGGGGGCAAACCAGCGGATGACGGTGTGGCACCGTGTGTCGAACCAGCTCAATTACGTATCGGCGCCGGGCGATCATGTGAACGATCCGGGCGCCGGCGCATTCCGCACGCGCTTTACCCAGTATGCGTGGGTGACCGAACTGGCCGTCGAGGCGGGCGCCGCGCGGGCGAGTGTCGCCGCGATCGGGGACTCGATCACCGACGGGCTACGCTCGAGCCTGAACCGCAACCGTCGTTGGCCGGATGCGCTGGCGCGCCGGCTGGCCGCCGCAGGTTCGGATTCGCTCGGCGTCGTGAATCTCGGGATCAGCGGCAATCGGCTGCTGAGCGATTCGGCATGCTACGGCACGTCGCTGGCGTCACGGTTCGAGCGCGATGCGCTTTCGCGTGCAGGGGTGAAGGCGGCGATCGTGCTGATCGGCATCAACGACATCAACTTTGCGGCGATGCCGCCGCGTGCGGGGCTCGATTGCGACAACCCGCATACGCAGGTCACGGCCGCTTCGTTGATCGACGGCTATCGCCGGTTGATCGAGGCAGCACATCACCAGGGCGTGAAGGTCTTTGGCGCGACGCTCACGCCTGCGGCGTTGCCGGCCGGGCGCGAGGCGGTCCGACTCGAGGTGAACCGGTGGATCCGGAGCGGCGGCGGGTTCGACGGCGTGGTGGACTTCGACGCGGTGCTGCGCGACTCGGCTCGCCCGAGTGTGCTGCAGCGCCGGTATGACAGTGGCGACGGCATTCATCCGAGTGACGCGGGTTACACGGCCATGGCCGATGCAGTGCCGATGGAGCGGCTGCAGGCCGCAGTCGGCGATAAGTGACATCGCCTTATATATAGAGCGACGAACCGCCGGCATCCTCGGGATTGTGGGTGGCGCTCGTCCCTCGAGCCCCAAGCCCCCGTGCGCGTTAGCGCACGGGGGCTTTTTCAAAATATTTTCACAAAGGGGGTTGCGCAGACCGGGGCGGGTGCATAGAATCACGCCTCTTTCGCGCTAACGGAAACGCAGCGCGGAGGAAGAAGGGAAGCGGTGCGATGGAGGGTCGGTTGTCGAGCCCCGGCGCACACGAAGTTGAACCCAGTCGTCGCAACGAAGCAGTTCAAAAAGTTGTTGACTGACTGAGAAACACGGTTCATAATCTCGCTTCTCTGCTGCTGAAAACGCAGCGCTGCTGAGAAACTTCAGGTTTCTCGCAGAAATGCTCTTTAAAAATTAACAGCCGATAAGTGTGGGCGCTTGATGGAAGCGAGCTGATCTTCGGATCAGATAGCGAAAGTATCAAGAGTCTCACACTAAAGTAAGTCAGGTTTATGAAGTGATTCATATTCCTGTCAGCTTTGAGTGAGCGACCGGTTCTTAACCGAACCGAAAACAGTAACAGGTTTAAACTGAAGAGTTTGATCCTGGCTCAGATTGAACGCTGGCGGCATGCCTTACACATGCAAGTCGAACGGCAGCACGGGTGCTTGCACCTGGTGGCGAGTGGCGAACGGGTGAGTAATACATCGGAACATGTCCTGTAGTGGGGGATAGCCCGGCGAAAGCCGGATTAATACCGCATACGATCTACGGATGAAAGCGGGGGACCTTCGGGCCTCGCGCTATAGGGTTGGCCGATGGCTGATTAGCTAGTTGGTGGGGTAAAGGCCTACCAAGGCGACGATCAGTAGCTGGTCTGAGAGGACGACCAGCCACACTGGGACTGAGACACGGCCCAGACTCCTACGGGAGGCAGCAGTGGGGAATTTTGGACAATGGGCGAAAGCCTGATCCAGCAATGCCGCGTGTGTGAAGAAGGCCTTCGGGTTGTAAAGCACTTTTGTCCGGAAAGAAATCCTTGGTTCTAATATAGCCGGGGGATGACGGTACCGGAAGAATAAGCACCGGCTAACTACGTGCCAGCAGCCGCGGTAATACGTAGGGTGCAAGCGTTAATCGGAATTACTGGGCGTAAAGCGTGCGCAGGCGGTTTGCTAAGACCGATGTGAAATCCCCGGGCTCAACCTGGGAACTGCATTGGTGACTGGCAGGCTAGAGTATGGCAGAGGGGGGTAGAATTCCACGTGTAGCAGTGAAATGCGTAGAGATGTGGAGGAATACCGATGGCGAAGGCAGCCCCCTGGGCCAATACTGACGCTCATGCACGAAAGCGTGGGGAGCAAACAGGATTAGATACCCTGGTAGTCCACGCCCTAAACGATGTCAACTAGTTGTTGGGGATTCATTTCCTTAGTAACGTAGCTAACGCGTGAAGTTGACCGCCTGGGGAGTACGGTCGCAAGATTAAAACTCAAAGGAATTGACGGGGACCCGCACAAGCGGTGGATGATGTGGATTAATTCGATGCAACGCGAAAAACCTTACCTACCCTTGACATGGTCGGAATCCTGCTGAGAGGTGGGAGTGCTCGAAAGAGAACCGGCGCACAGGTGCTGCATGGCTGTCGTCAGCTCGTGTCGTGAGATGTTGGGTTAAGTCCCGCAACGAGCGCAACCCTTGTCCTTAGTTGCTACGCAAGAGCACTCTAAGGAGACTGCCGGTGACAAACCGGAGGAAGGTGGGGATGACGTCAAGTCCTCATGGCCCTTATGGGTAGGGCTTCACACGTCATACAATGGTCGGAACAGAGGGTTGCCAACCCGCGAGGGGGAGCTAATCCCAGAAAACCGATCGTAGTCCGGATTGCACTCTGCAACTCGAGTGCATGAAGCTGGAATCGCTAGTAATCGCGGATCAGCATGCCGCGGTGAATACGTTCCCGGGTCTTGTACACACCGCCCGTCACACCATGGGAGTGGGTTTTACCAGAAGTGGCTAGTCTAACCGCAAGGAGGACGGTCACCACGGTAGGATTCATGACTGGGGTGAAGTCGTAACAAGGTAGCCGTATCGGAAGGTGCGGCTGGATCACCTCCTTTCCAGAGCTTCTCGCAAAATTGAGCGCTCACGCTTATCGGCTGTAAATTTAAAGACAGACTCAGGGGTCTGTAGCTCAGTCGGTTAGAGCACCGTCTTGATAAGGCGGGGGTCGTTGGTTCGAATCCAACCAGACCCACCATTGTCTGGCGGTAACACCTGAGGCAATCTGTACTCATGGGGGCATAGCTCAGCTGGGAGAGCACCTGCTTTGCAAGCAGGGGGTCGTCGGTTCGATCCCGTCTGCCTCCACCAATCACCAACGCTAAGGGCTTGGTTCAGACACTGAACCGAGAATTTTGCATTGGCGATTGAGCCAGTCAGAGGATACGTAGTATGTATCGGCTGTCGTTCTTTAACAATCTGGAAGAAGTAAGTAATTTGGATAGCGGAAGCGTCTTGAGATGGACGTGGAAACTATCCGGGTTGTGATTGTATCGATGTATCTCAAGATGATTCGAACTCTATGTTCGGCTCGATTTTGGAATACGGCACAACGCGAGAACTCAACCTGTAACGAGACAGACTCGTTATAGGGTCAAGCGAACAAGTGCATGTGGTGGATGCCTTGGCGATCACAGGCGATGAAGGACGCGGTAGCCTGCGAAAAGCTACGGGGAGCTGGCAAACGAGCTTTGATCCGTAGATGTCCGAATGGGGAAACCCACTCCTTTTGGAGTATCCATGACTGAATACATAGGTCATGTGAAGCGAACGCGGTGAACTGAAACATCTAAGTAACCGCAGGAAAAGAAATCAACCGAGATTCCCAAAGTAGTGGCGAGCGAAATGGGATGAGCCTTGCACTCTTTATTTGTATTGTTAGCCGAACGCTCTGGAAAGTGCGGCCATAGCAGGTGATAGCCCTGTAGGCGAAAACAGTATGAAAGAACTAGGTGTGCGACAAGTAGGGCGGGACACGTGAAATCCTGTCTGAAGATGGGGGGACCATCCTCCAAGGCTAAATACTCGTGATCGACCGATAGTGAACCAGTACCGTGAGGGAAAGGCGAAAAGAACCCCGGGAGGGGAGTGAAATAGATCCTGAAACCGCATGCATACAAACAGTCGGAGCCTCGTAAGGGGTGACGGCGTACCTTTTGTATAATGGGTCAGCGACTTACGTTCAGTAGCAAGCTTAACCGTATAGGGCAGGCGTAGCGAAAGCGAGTCCGAATAGGGCGTTCAGTTGCTGGGCGTAGACCCGAAACCAAGTGATCTATCCATGGCCAGGATGAAGGTGCGGTAACACGTACTGGAGGTCCGAACCCACTAACGTTGAAAAGTTAGGGGATGAGCTGTGGATAGGGGTGAAAGGCTAAACAAACTTGGAAATAGCTGGTTCTCTCCGAAAACTATTTAGGTAGTGCCTCGTGTCTCACCTTCGGGGGTAGAGCACTGTCATGGTTGGGGGGTCTATTGCAGATTACCCCGCCATAGCAAACTCCGAATACCGAAGAGTGCAATCACGGGAGACAGACATCGGGTGCTAACGTCCGGTGTCAAGAGGGAAACAACCCAGACCGCCAGCTAAGGTCCCCAAATATAGCTAAGTGGGAAACGAAGTGGGAAGGCTAAAACAGTCAGGAGGTTGGCTTAGAAGCAGCCACCCTTTAAAGAAAGCGTAATAGCTCACTGATCGAGTCGTCCTGCGCGGAAGATGTAACGGGGCTAAGCTATATACCGAAGCTGCGGATGCGTGCTTTGCACGCATGGTAGGAGAGCGTTCCGTAAGCCTGCGAAGGTGCCTTGTAAAGGGTGCTGGAGGTATCGGAAGTGCGAATGCTGACATGAGTAGCGATAAAGGGGGTGAAAGGCCCCCTCGCCGTAAGCCCAAGGTTTCCTACGCAACGTTCATCGGCGTAGGGTGAGTCGGCCCCTAAGGCGAGGCAGAAATGCGTAGCTGATGGGAAGCAGGTCAATATTCCTGCACCATTGTTAGATGCGATGGGGGGACGGATCGCGGAAGGTTGTCCGGGTGTTGGAAGTCCCGGTCGCTGCATTGGAGAAGGCACTTAGGCAAATCCGGGTGCGTAATTCAAGGGTGTGGCGCGAGCTTCTTCGGGAGCGAAGCAATTGGAAGTGGTTCCAAGAAAAGCCTCTAAGCTTCAGTCTAACGATGACCGTACCGCAAACCGACACAGGTGGGCGAGATGAGTATTCTAAGGCGCTTGAGAGAACTCGGGAGAAGGAACTCGGCAAATTGGTACCGTAACTTCGGGATAAGGTACGCCCTTGTAGCTTGACTGGCCTGCGCCAGGAGGGTGAAGGGGTTGCAATAAACTGGTGGCTGCGACTGTTTAATAAAAACACAGCACTCTGCAAACACGAAAGTGGACGTATAGGGTGTGACGCCTGCCCGGTGCCGGAAGATTAAATGATGGGGTGCAAGCTCTTGATTGAAGTCCCGGTAAACGGCGGCCGTAACTATAACGGTCCTAAGGTAGCGAAATTCCTTGTCGGGTAAGTTCCGACCTGCACGAATGGCGTAACGATGGCCACACTGTCTCCTCCCGAGACTCAGCGAAGTTGAAGTGTTTGTGATGATGCAATCTACCCGCGGCTAGACGGAAAGACCCCATGAACCTTTACTGTAGCTTTGCATTGGACTTTGAACCGATCTGTGTAGGATAGGTGGGAGGCTATGAAACCGGAACGCTAGTTTCGGTGGAGCCGTCCTTGAAATACCACCCTGGTTTGTTTGAGGTTCTAACCTTGGCCCGTGATCCGGGTCGGGGACAGTGCATGGTAGGCAGTTTGACTGGGGCGGTCTCCTCCCAAAGCGTAACGGAGGAGTACGAAGGTACGCTAGGTACGGTCGGAAATCGTGCTGATAGTGCAATGGCATAAGCGTGCTTAACTGCGAGACCGACAAGTCGAGCAGGTGCGAAAGCAGGTCATAGTGATCCGGTGGTTCTGTATGGAAGGGCCATCGCTCAACGGATAAAAGGTACTCTGGGGATAACAGGCTGATACCGCCCAAGAGTTCATATCGACGGCGGTGTTTGGCACCTCGATGTCGGCTCATCTCATCCTGGGGCTGTAGCCGGTCCCAAGGGTATGGCTGTTCGCCATTTAAAGAGGTACGTGAGCTGGGTTTAAAACGTCGTGAGACAGTTTGGTCCCTATCTGCCGTGGGCGTTGGATATTTGAAGGGGGCTGCTCCTAGTACGAGAGGACCGGAGTGGACGAACCTCTGGTGTACCGGTTGTCACGCCAGTGGCATCGCCGGGTAGCTATGTTCGGAAGAGATAACCGCTGAAAGCATCTAAGCGGGAAACTCGCCTTAAGATGAGATATCCCTGGGGACTAGATCCCCTTGAAGGGTCGTTCGAGACCAGGACGTTGATAGGTCAGGTGTGTAAGCGCAGTAATGCGTTCAGCTAACTGATACTAATTGCCCGTAAGGCTTGATCCTATAACAAGTCTGTCTCGCGCTACAGAGCGCGTCGGACTGGTTGGATTCTCGTGTGTGATACACACAACCTAAATTACTGCTTCTTCCCAGATTGGTTCTGTTGGCCACGCCAGCAGAACAACCCTCTTTGCCTGATGACCATAGCGAGTCGGTCCCACCCCTTCCCATCCCGAACAGGACCGTGAAACGACTCTACGCCGATGATAGTGCGGATTCCCGTGTGAAAGTAGGTAATCGTCAGGCTCCCTAAGCCAAAAACCCCCGCCCGACAAGGCGGGGGTTTTTGCATTTGCGCAGCGAAAAGCGCGAGTGCAGGCAATCGAACCTCTCCGGTTGTTGCTCAATGAGGCTGGCCCAATTTCCATCCCGGTCTTAGCGCGAAAATTCCGGTACTTCGGGGTGGGCCGCCCAGGCCCGATCGGTGCGCTGGCGGGCGAATTCCGCCGGTGTCATCCACTGCAGCGCAGAGTGAGGGCGCGCCTCGTTGTAGTGCTCGCGACAGACCTCGATTTTGCGTCTGGCTTCTTCAAGCGACGAGAGCCAATGCGCGGTGAGGCATTCCTCCCGAAAGCGTCCGTTGAAGGATTCATTCTTCGCGTATTCGGTCGGCTTGCCAGGACGCGAGAAATCAATCTCCACGCCGTTCTCGTACGCCCATTTGTCGAGCACCTTCGAAATGAACTCGCTGCCATTGTCTGCCTTGATATAGCGTGGACGCGGGCGATGCTGCGCAAGCCTGGTCAGCGCGGCAACCGCGTGCTCGCCACCCAACGAGCCGCCGACTTCAATCGCCAAGCATTCCCGCGGATAGTTGACCACGATCGTGAGGGTGCGCAAGCGTCGACCATCAAACAGCGCATCAGCGACGAGGTTCTTACTTCAGCTTTCTTTGATCGCGCTCACTGACTGCGTCGGTTGCCGGCGCCGGTAAGACTTGCTTCGACGGGCTCGCTTGCGGCACAACGAAAGGCCCAGTTCCCGATACACGCGTTCTACTCTCTGATGATTGTCTCTCCAGCCTTCCCTGCGAAGCATCACGTACACGCGGGGCGCACCGTAATGCCACCGCACTTCCATGATCTCCTTGATGCGCATTTCCAGTGCGCTGTGATCCCGCGCGACCGAGTCGTGATGGTAGACCGTGCCAGAAAGCTGCAACAACGCGCAGGTCTGCCGTTGGCTCGCGCCGAAACGCTGCATCAAGTCCGTGACCAGATCTCGGCGCCGAGAAGGCTTCAAAGCCTATTTGACAGCACGTCCTGCAGCATGGCCTTTTCCAGCGACAGAACAGCCACGAGCCGCTTGAGCTTCGCGTTCTCTTCCTCAAGTTGCTTCAGCCGGCGCAGCTCCGAGGGCGACAGTCCTCCATATTTCGTCCGCCAGTTGTAAAACATTGCGTCGCTAATCCCCATCTTGCGGTGGCCTCCGCGACCGGCGTGCCCAGCTCGGCCTGCTTCAACGCATAGGCGATCTGCTCTTCGGTGAACTTGCTCTTCTTCGCGGCATGACCTCCAGGTCCCGATGACATCGTCATGCCGGAATTTTCCACTTCTAAGTGGGGCCATATTGTGGGCTAGGGTCAAAGCTCAACCTGCTTCGGCGTCATGCTGCCGCTCATACGCGACGATCTGCTCCCGCACCCCTGGCTACCACGTCGACTGCGCGTCACCGTCGCGGCGAACGTGCAGCGGCGCAGCCCGCATTGCATCGGGCCTTCGTGCAAGCTTATCAACGTGAGCGTCAGGTCAAGCTATCGCAGCGGAGGAGGCGAACGGCGGCGCTATATCCGGAATCCGGTGTCGGTGTCCCCGAGGCCCCTGCGGACAACGCGGCAGCCCCGGGCCGGGCGATATGCTGACGTCACCGTCAATCGGCTTCAGCTGGTCCGGAAGTTTGCCGGATGCCCCCGCAATTCCCGTCGGCATGGAAATTGCAAATTTTTTGCATCTACCCGCTTGGCATTATCCGCGGGAGGTCGTATCATGGCGGTCTTTCGTTTTTAGCGAAGATGCAAATCGACGCTGAAGACGGAGTCTGACGAAGATGTGGCGCCGATCGGCCTCCTCTCGTGCTTGCCTCAGCCGGGTGAGCGTGAGTGTCGGGTAAGTCGGCAAGTGCTCTGGAAGAGAATGAAAATAATCTTTCAGATGTGCTTGACAAGAGTGCGATGCACCCCCATAATCGTCAGTTCTCTACGGAGGGGTGCCCGAGTGGCTAAAGGGGGCAGACTGTAAATCTGTTGGCTTACGCCTACGTTGGTTCGAATCCAACCTCCTCCACCAGAACATCAACGCAAAGAGCGGTAGGGAATCGTTAGTGGCCCGTGCGGGTGTAGCTCAATGGTAGAGCAGAAGCCTTCCAAGCTTACGACGAGGGTTCGATTCCCTTCACCCGCTCCAGTCCGTGTAGTTGAAGCGTAATAGCGCCCATGTGGCTCAGTGGTAGAGCACTCCCTTGGTAAGGGAGAGGTCGGCAGTTCGATCCTGCCCATGGGCACCAGCAGTACAAAGTCAGTGTCTGTTTGCGCGCGGCGCAACATGTGAAATTCCTTTTGGGAGTTGAAAATGGCCAAGGAAAAGTTTGAGCGGACCAAGCCGCACGTCAACGTTGGTACGATTGGTCACGTTGACCACGGCAAGACGACGCTGACGGCAGCGATCACGACGGTTCTGACGAAGAAGTTCGGCGGCGAAGCGAAGGCGTACGACCAGATCGACGCGGCACCGGAAGAAAAGGCGCGCGGCATCACGATCAACACGGCACACGTCGAGTACGAAACGGCAAACCGCCACTACGCACACGTCGACTGCCCGGGCCACGCTGACTATGTGAAGAACATGATCACGGGCGCGGCGCAGATGGACGGCGCGATCCTGGTTTGCTCGGCAGCAGACGGCCCGATGCCGCAAACGCGTGAGCACATCCTGCTGGCGCGTCAGGTTGGCGTTCCGTACATCATCGTGTTCCTGAACAAGTGCGACATGGTGGACGACGCTGAACTGCTCGAGCTGGTCGAGATGGAAGTTCGCGAACTCCTGTCGAAGTACGACTTCCCGGGCGACGACACGCCGATCGTGAAGGGTTCGGCGAAGCTGGCGCTGGAAGGCGACACGGGCGAGCTGGGCGAAGTGGCGATCATGAGCCTGGCAGACGCACTGGACACGTACATCCCGACGCCGGAGCGTGCAGTTGACGGCGCGTTCCTGATGCCGGTGGAAGACGTGTTCTCGATCTCGGGCCGTGGTACGGTGGTGACGGGTCGTGTCGAGCGCGGCATCGTGAAGGTCGGCGAGGAAATCGAAATCGTCGGTATCAAGCCGACGGTGAAGACGACCTGCACGGGCGTTGAAATGTTCCGCAAGCTGCTGGACCAAGGTCAGGCAGGCGACAACGTGGGTATCCTGCTGCGCGGCACGAAGCGTGAAGACGTGGAGCGTGGCCAGGTTCTGGCGAAGCCGGGTTCGATCACGCCGCACACGCACTTCACGGCTGAAGTGTACGTGCTGAGCAAGGACGAAGGCGGCCGTCACACGCCGTTCTTCAACAACTACCGTCCGCAGTTCTACTTCCGTACGACGGACGTGACGGGCTCGATCGAGCTGCCGAAGGACAAGGAAATGGTGATGCCGGGCGACAACGTGTCGATCACGGTGAAGCTGATCGCTCCGATCGCGATGGAAGAAGGTCTGCGCTTCGCAATCCGCGAAGGCGGCCGTACCGTCGGCGCCGGCGTCGTCGCCAAGATCATCGAGTAAGCCAGTTATTCGTTGATCGACAGTTTTGGGGCTGGCATCAGCCGGCCCCAGCATGGTTTAGGGGTATAGCTCAACTGGCAGAGCGTCGGTCTCCAAAACCGAAGGTTGGGGGTTCGATTCCCTCTGCCCCTGCCAAAAATCGCCACGTGTCCCACGTGGCATTTGTTTTAAGGTGTTATGGCGAATCCATCCGTCGAAACTGTAAATACCTCCGGCGATAAGCTGATGCTGGCCCTGGGCGTATTGCTGGTCTTGGCCGGATTCGTGGGCTTCTTCTGGCTGGCCAATCAGCAGTGGTACGTCCGCGGTGCCGCATTGGCGGTAGGTATTATCGCCGGCGTGGCCGTCGGCCTGATGTCCGCACCTGGCAAGAGCCTCATCGCGTTTGCCAAGGATTCGTACAAGGAAGTCCGCAAGGTCGTTTGGCCCACCCGCAAGGAGGCAACGCAAACCACACTCGTCGTGTTTGGTTTCGTGCTCGTGATGGCGATTTTCCTCTGGTTGAGTGACAAATCGATCGAATGGGTGATTTTCTCGGCGATTCTGGGTTGGAAATGATATGAGCGATACTCCGGCATCCCCGAGCGGAAAGCGTTGGTACGTCGTGCACGCCTACTCCGGTATGGAGAAGAGCGTGCAGCGCGCGCTTCAAGAGCGCATCGAACGTGCTGGCATGCAGGATAAATTCGGTCAGATCCTGGTTCCGACCGAAGAAGTGGTCGAAGTCAAAGGTGGCCACAAGGCTGTAACCGAGCGTCGTTTCTTCCCCGGCTACGTGCTGGTGGAAATGGAGATGACGGACGAAACGTGGCACCTCGTGAAGAACACGGCGAAGGTCACGGGCTTCGTCGGCGGTGCGCGTAACCGCCCGACCCCGATTTCCCCGAAGGAAGTCGAGAAGATCATGTCGCAGATGCAGGAAGGCGTCGAGAAGCCGCGCCCGAAGACCCTGTTCGAAGTTGGCGAGATGGTGCGTGTCAAGGAAGGCCCGTTCACGGACTTCAACGGCACTGTCGAGGAAGTCAACTACGAAAAATCGCGCGTGCGTGTGTCGGTCACCATCTTTGGCCGCTCTACCCCGGTCGAACTCGAGTTCGGTCAGGTCGAAAAAGTTTAATCCCGATTCGGTGGGCAGCCTCGGCTGCCCACCTTCGCGCTTACGGCTCGCGTTATGGCCGTTGAGGAGCGTCAGTAGCCAGCGGCGAAAGCGCGTTATCACTCACCGAACGCCGCTTGGCGTTCCAACGAGGTTTACAAATGGCAAAGAAGATTGTCGGCTTTATCAAGCTGCAGATCCCTGCAGGTAAAGCCAATCCGTCGCCGCCGGTCGGTCCGGCACTGGGTCAGCGCGGCCTGAACATCATGGAGTTCTGCAAGGCGTTCAACGCGCAGACTCAAGGCATGGAGCCGGGTCTGCCGGTGCCGGTGGTCATCACGGCATACGCTGACAAGAGCTTCACGTTCGTGATGAAGACGCCGCCGGCGACCGTCCTGATCAAGAAGGCGGCGAAGGTGGACAAGGGCTCGAGCAAGCCGCACACCGACAAGGTCGGTTCGATCACGCGCGCTCAAGCCGAAGAAATCGCGAAGACCAAGATGCCGGACCTTACGGCAGCTGATCTGGACGCAGCCGTTCGCACCATCGCTGGTAGCGCACGCTCGATGGGCATCACTGTGGAGGGCGTGTAAATGGCTAAGATCTCCAAGCGCCGTCAGGCATTTGCCGCCAAGGTCGATCGTCAGAAGCTGTACGCGATCGAAGACGCACTGGCACTCGTGAAGGAATGCGCGAGCGCGAAGTTCAACGAATCGATCGACGTCGCAGTGCAACTCGGCATCGACGCGAAGAAGTCGGACCAGGTCGTTCGTGGTTCGGTCGTTCTGCCGGCAGGTACGGGTAAGTCGGTTCGCGTTGCCGTGTTCGCACAAGGCGACAAGGCCGAGCAGGCTCGTGCAGCAGGCGCGGAAATCGTCGGTATGGAAGACCTGGCTGAGCAGATCAAGGCTGGCCAGATGGACTTCGACATCGTGATCGCTTCGCCGGACACGATGCGTATCGTCGGTACGCTCGGTCAGATCCTCGGCCCGCGCGGCCTGATGCCGAACCCGAAGGTTGGCACGGTCACGCCGGACGTTGCGACTGCAGTCAAGAACGCGAAGGCTGGTCAGGTGCAATTCCGTGTCGACAAGGCCGGTATCATTCACGCGACCATCGGCCGTGCATCGTTCGAATCGACCGCACTGCGTTCGAACCTGTCGGCACTGATCGAAGCGCTGCAGAAGGCCAAGCCGGCAACGAGCAAGGGCGTCTACCTGCGCAAGATCGCACTGTCGAGCACGATGGGCGTCGGCGTGCGTGTCGACCAGGCTACGCTGGCAGCACAGTAAGCAAGTATTCGGGCCGCTTCGTTCGCGAAGCGGCCTACATGGGCTTTGGGCGGTTGTTCGTGCAGCAAGGCGGGCAACCGGTTATCAAAGACCGTTGGTGGGGCGCAGCAGGCAGGCGATCCCTTAATTCAAGCCAACGCAGATGGCGAACCCGAAAAAGTTTTGCAGTGGTGAAGCCGCAGGCCGTGAAGCGATTCCCGGCGTGAGGTGGAAATACTCCTAACGAGGTCGGACGCCGTTGTTGAACGAGGTACGTGAGGTTTCGTGCCGAACGTATCGTTTCTGGAGGCTAACCGTGCCGCTTAATAGAGAAGACAAGCAAGCCGTCGTCGCTGAGGTTGCCGCGCAAGTCGCGAAGGCCCAGACCGTTGTGCTGGCTGAGTATCGTGGAATTGCGGTTGGCGATCTGACCAAGCTGCGCGCGAAAGCGCGTGAGCAACAGGTTTACCTGCGCGTGTTGAAGAACACGCTGGCGCGTCGCGCTGTTGAAGGTACGCCGTTTGCTCCGCTGGCAGAGCAGATGACTGGCCCCCTGATCTACGGCATCTCGGAAGATGCAATTGCTGCTGCTAAGGTCGTCAACGACTTCAGCAAGGGCAATGACAAGTTGGTCATCAAGGCTGGTTCGTTCGATGGCAAGGTGATGGACAAGGCTGGCGTGCAAGCGCTGGCAAGCATCCCGAGCCGTGAAGAACTGCTCTCGAAGCTGCTGTTCGTTATGCAATCGCCTGTTTCGGGCTTCGCGCGTGCTCTTGCCGCGCTGGCCGAGAAGAAGCAAGCAGAAGCTGCGTAATCGAGCGAGCATCAGCGTCACTGATCGCTGGCTGTATCCGAATTCAATTTAGGAGTATTTCAAATGGCAATCGCAAAAGAAGACATCCTGGCAGCAGTCGAAGGGATGACCGTTCTGGAACTGAACGAACTGGTCAAGGCGTTCGAAGAGAAGTTTGGCGTGTCGGCAGCTGCAGTGGCAGTCGCTGGCCCGGCAGGCGGCGGCGCTGCTGCTGCTGCAGAAGAGAAGACCGAATTCACGGTCGTTCTGGCTGAAGCAGGCAGCAACAAGGTTGCAGTCATCAAGGCAGTTCGCGAACTGACGGGCCTCGGCCTGAAGGAAGCGAAGGACGTCGTTGACGGCGCACCGAAGGCTGTCAAGGAAGGCGTCGACAAGGCTGCTGCTGAAGAAGCCAAGAAGAAGCTGGAAGAAGCAGGCGCAAAGGTCGAAGTCAAGTAAGTTTCGACGCGCTGTGCGAAGGCTGGCGGTATTTTCACCGCCGGCCTTTTTGTGCTTTGTGGGGACGTTATTCTGGCACTCATTCGGGAGCCCGAATAATCGGCCCCAGAAGCCAAAGAAAACCGCCGAATCGTAATCAAAGGTCGCGATCGGCGTTTCTCTTTGTCTTCTGAAGCGACTGCAGAAGGCAAGTTTGGTCGGGTAGCGGGCAACACAGGCATCCGCTGCCGTCAGCCAGCGGTTGGTAGCGGCCAACCACCAAGCTTCTCGGCTCGTTCAAGCCGTTGGACGGCCATCGGGTCTCAGTCGGTGAACACTCGGGTTTGAAACGTCCAGGTATTCCGCCTCGATAGCACCCGCCGTGATTCGGAGATCGTATGCAATATTCCTTCACCGAGAAGAAGCGCATTCGCAAGAGTTTCGCGAAGCGCCCCATCGTTCACCAAGTTCCGTTCTTGCTGGCCACCCAGCTTGAATCATTCAGCACGTTTCTGCAAGCCGATGTGCCGGCCACACAACGCAAGCCTGAAGGTTTGCAGGCCGCGTTCACATCGGTATTTCCCATTGTTTCGCACAACGGTTTCGCGCGCCTCGAGTTCGTGAGCTATGCGCTGTCCTCGCCGGCATTCAACATCAAGGAATGCCAGCAGCGTGGCCTGACGTACTGCTCCGCGCTGCGCGCGAAGGTCCGCCTTGTCATCCTCGACAAGGAATCGCCGAACAAGCCGGTCGTCAAGGAAGTGAAAGAGCAGGAAGTGTACATGGGCGAAATGCCGCTCATGACGCCGACGGGCTCGTTCGTCATCAACGGCACCGAGCGTGTCATCGTCTCGCAGCTGCACCGTTCGCCGGGCGTGTTCTTCGAACACGACAAGGGCAAGACGCACAGCTCGGGCAAGCTGCTGTTCTCGGCACGGATCATTCCGTACCGCGGCTCGTGGCTCGACTTCGAATTCGATCCGAAGGACATCCTGTACTTCCGCGTCGACCGTCGCCGCAAGATGCCGGTCACGATCCTGCTGAAGGCCATCGGCCTCACGCCGGAACAGATCCTCGCGAACTTCTTCGTGTTCGACAACTTCACGCTGATGGACGAAGGCGCACAACTCGAGTTCGTGCCCGAGCGCCTGCGTGGTGAAGTCGCGCGTTTCGACATCACGGATCGTGATGGCAAGGTCATCGTCCAGAAGGACAAGCGGATCAACGCGAAGCACATTCGCGACCTCGAAGCCGCCAAGACCAAGTTCATCTCGGTGCCGGAAGACTATCTGCTCGGCCGCGTGCTGGCGAAGAACGTCGTCGATGGCGATACCGGCGAAGTGATCGCGAGCGCGAACGACGAAGTCACGGAAAGCGTGCTCGAGAAGCTGCGTGAAGCGGGCATCAAGGACATCCAGACGCTCTATACGAACGATCTGGACCAGGGTCCGTACATCTCGTCGACGCTGCGTGTCGACGAAACGACCGACAAGACGGCCGCGCGCATCGCGATCTACCGCATGATGCGTCCGGGCGAGCCGCCGACCGAAGAAGCGGTCGAGGCGCTGTTCAACCGTCTGTTCTACAGCGAAGAAGCGTACGACCTGTCGAAGGTCGGCCGTATGAAGTTCAACCGCCGCGTCAGCCGTGACGAGATCACCGGCCCGATGACGCTGCAGGACGACGACATCCTCGCGACGATCAAGATCCTCGTC
The DNA here is from genome assembly GCF_001523915.2 of Burkholderia sp. LA-2-3-30-S1-D2. Taxonomy (NCBI): domain Bacteria; kingdom Pseudomonadati; phylum Pseudomonadota; class Betaproteobacteria; order Burkholderiales; family Burkholderiaceae; genus Burkholderia; species Burkholderia sp. LA-2-3-30-S1-D2. The sequence continues at coordinate 322,411 of NZ_CP013384.1, forward strand.
GAACTGCGCAACGGCAAGGGCGAAGTGGACGACATCGACCACCTCGGCAACCGTCGCGTGCGTTGCGTCGGCGAACTGGCGGAAAACCAGTTCCGCGCGGGTCTCGTGCGTGTCGAGCGCGCGGTCAAGGAACGCCTCGGCCAGGCCGAAAGCGAAAACCTGATGCCGCATGACCTGATCAACTCGAAGCCGATTTCGTCGGCGATCCGCGAGTTCTTCGGTTCGTCGCAGCTGTCGCAGTTCATGGACCAGACCAACCCGCTGTCGGAAATCACGCACAAGCGCCGTGTTTCCGCACTGGGCCCGGGCGGTCTGACGCGCGAACGCGCAGGCTTCGAAGTGCGTGACGTGCACCCGACCCACTATGGCCGCGTGTGCCCGATCGAAACGCCGGAAGGTCCGAACATCGGTCTGATCAACTCGCTCGCACTGTATGCGCACCTGAACGAGTACGGCTTCCTCGAGACGCCGTACCGCAAGGTCGTGGACAGCAAGGTGACCGACCAGATCGACTACCTGTCGGCGATCGAGGAAGGCCGCTACATGATCGCGCAGGCGAACGCCGCGATCGACGAGAACGGCACGCTGGTCGACGAACTCGTGTCGTCGCGTGAAGCCGGCGAAACGATGATGGTCACGCCGGATCGCATCCAGTACATGGACGTCGCGCCGTCGCAGATCGTGTCGGTTGCAGCTTCGCTGATCCCGTTCCTCGAGCACGACGACGCGAACCGTGCACTGATGGGTTCGAACATGCAGCGTCAGGCCGTGCCGTGTCTGCGTCCGGAAAAGCCGGTCGTCGGTACCGGCATCGAGCGCACCTGTGCGGTCGACTCGGGCACGACGGTTCAGGCGTTCCGCGGCGGCGTCGTCGACTATGTCGACGCAGGCCGTATCGTGATTCGCGTGAACGACGACGAAGCGGTCGCGGGTGAAGTCGGTGTCGACATCTACAACCTGATCAAGTACACGCGTTCGAACCAGAACACGAACATCAACCAGCGTCCGATCGTGAAGATGGGCGACAAGGTCTCGCGCGGCGACGTGCTGGCCGACGGCGCCTCGACGGACCTGGGCGAGCTCGCGCTCGGCCAGAACATGCTGATCGCGTTCATGCCGTGGAACGGCTACAACTTCGAGGACTCGATCCTGATCTCGGAGAAGGTCGTGGCCGACGATCGCTACACGTCGATCCACATCGAAGAGCTGAACGTCGTTGCACGCGACACGAAGCTCGGGCCGGAAGAAATCACGCGCGACATCTCGAACCTGGCGGAAGTCCAGCTCGGCCGTCTCGACGAATCGGGCATCGTGTACATCGGTGCGGAAGTCGAAGCGGGCGACGTGCTGGTCGGCAAGGTCACGCCGAAGGGCGAGACCCAGCTGACGCCGGAAGAGAAGCTGCTGCGCGCGATCTTCGGCGAGAAGGCTTCGGACGTGAAGGACACGTCGCTGCGCGTGCCGTCGGGCATGAGCGGCACCGTGATCGACGTCCAGGTATTCACGCGTGAAGGCATCCAGCGCGACAAGCGTGCGCAACAGATCATCGACGACGAACTGAAGCGCTACCGTCTCGACCTGAACGACCAGCTGCGCATCGTGGAAGGCGACGCGTTCCAGCGTCTCGCACGGATGCTCGTGGGCAAGGTCGCGAACGGCGGTCCGAAGAAGCTCGCGAAGGGCACGAAGATCGACCAGGCTTACCTGGAAGACCTCGACCACTACCACTGGTTCGACATCCGCCTCGCGGACGACGAAGCAGCGGCATCGCTCGAAGCGATCAAGAACTCGATCGAAGAAAAGCGTCACCAGTTCGATCTCGCGTTCGAAGAGAAGCGCAAGAAGCTCACGCAAGGCGACGAACTGCCGCCGGGCGTGCTGAAGATGGTCAAGGTGTATCTCGCGGTGAAGCGCCGCCTGCAGCCTGGCGACAAGATGGCAGGCCGCCACGGTAACAAGGGTGTCGTGTCGAAGATCGTCCCGATCGAAGACATGCCGTACATGGCCGACGGCCGTCCGGCAGACGTCGTGCTGAACCCGCTCGGCGTGCCGTCGCGGATGAACGTGGGTCAGGTTCTGGAAGTGCATCTCGGCTGGGCCGCGAAGGGCCTCGGCTGGCGTATCGGCGAAATGCTGCAGCGTCAGGCGAAGATCGAGGAACTGCGCGTGTTCCTGACGAAGATCTACAACGAGTCGGGCCGCCAGGAAGATCTGGAAAGCTTCACCGACGACGAGATCCTCGAACTCGCGAAGAACCTGCGCGAAGGTGTGCCGTTCGCAACGCCGGTGTTCGACGGTGCGACCGAGGAAGAAATGGGCAAGATGCTCGACCTCGCGTTCCCGGACGACATCGCGGAACAGCTCGGCATGAACCCGTCGAAGAACCAGGTCCGCCTGTACGACGGCCGCACGGGTGAAATGTTCGAACGTCGCGTGACGCTCGGCTACATGCACTACCTGAAGCTGCACCACTTGGTCGACGACAAGATGCACGCGCGTTCGACGGGCCCGTACTCGCTCGTCACGCAGCAGCCGCTGGGCGGTAAGGCGCAGTTCGGTGGCCAGCGTTTCGGTGAAATGGAAGTGTGGGCACTCGAAGCGTACGGCGCGTCCTACGTGCTGCAGGAAATGCTGACGGTGAAGTCGGACGACGTGACCGGCCGGACGAAGGTGTACGAAAACCTCGTCAAGGGCGATCACGTGATCGATGCAGGCATGCCGGAATCCTTCAACGTGCTGGTGAAGGAAATCCGCTCGCTCGGTATCGATATCGATCTCGACCGCAATTAATCGGACTACGGAGAGAAAGCAATGAAAGCTCTGCTCGATCTATTCAAGCAAGTCCAACAGGAAGAAGTTTTCGACGCGATCAAGATCGGTCTGGCCTCGCCCGACAAGATCCGTTCGTGGTCGTTCGGTGAAGTGAAGAAGCCGGAGACCATCAACTACCGTACGTTCAAGCCGGAACGCGATGGTCTCTTCTGCGCGAAGATCTTCGGGCCGATCAAGGACTACGAGTGCCTGTGCGGCAAGTACAAGCGTCTGAAGCACCGCGGCGTGATCTGCGAGAAGTGCGGCGTCGAAGTGACGCTGGCGAAGGTGCGTCGCGAACGCATGGGCCACATCGAACTGGCCTCGCCGGTCGCGCACATCTGGTTCCTGAAGTCGCTGCCGTCGCGTCTGGGCATGGTGCTCGACATGACGCTGCGCGACATCGAACGCGTGCTGTACTTCGAAGCGTACGTGGTGATCGAACCGGGCATGACGCCGCTGAAGGCGCGGCAGATCATGACCGAAGAGGATTACTACAACAAGGTCGAGGAATACGGCGACGAATTCCGTGCCGAGATGGGCGCGGAAGGCGTGCGTGAACTGCTGCGCGCGATCAACATCGACGAGCAGGTCGAGACGCTGCGCACCGAGCTGAAGAACACCGGCTCGGAAGCGAAGATCAAGAAGTACGCGAAGCGCCTGAAGGTCCTCGAGGCATTCCAGCGCTCGGGCATCAAGCCCGAGTGGATGATCCTCGAAGTGCTGCCGGTGCTGCCGCCGGAACTGCGTCCGCTCGTGCCGCTGGACGGCGGCCGTTTCGCGACGTCGGACCTGAACGACCTGTATCGCCGCGTGATCAACCGTAACAACCGGTTGAAGCGTCTGCTCGAGCTGAAGGCCCCTGAAATCATCGTCCGCAACGAAAAGCGGATGCTGCAGGAAGCCGTCGACTCGCTGCTCGACAACGGTCGTCGCGGCAAGGCGATGACGGGCGCGAACAAGCGTCCGCTGAAGTCGCTCGCCGACATGATCAAGGGCAAGGGCGGTCGTTTCCGTCAGAACCTGCTGGGCAAGCGCGTCGACTACTCGGGCCGTTCGGTCATCGTGGTCGGCCCGACGCTGAAGCTGCACCAGTGCGGTCTGCCGAAGCTGATGGCGCTCGAGCTGTTCAAGCCGTTCATCTTCAACAAGCTGGAAGTGATGGGCGTCGCGACGACCATCAAGGCGGCGAAGAAGGAAGTCGAGAACCAGACGCCGGTGGTGTGGGACATCCTCGAAGAGGTGATCCGCGAGCACCCGGTGATGCTGAACCGTGCGCCGACGCTGCACCGTCTCGGTATCCAGGCGTTCGAGCCCGTGCTGATCGAAGGCAAGGCGATCCAGCTGCACCCGCTCGTCTGCGCGGCGTTCAACGCCGACTTCGACGGTGACCAGATGGCCGTTCACGTGCCGCTGTCGCTCGAAGCGCAGATGGAAGCGCGCACGCTGATGCTGGCGTCGAACAACGTGCTGTTCCCGGCCAACGGCGATCCGTCGATCGTGCCGTCGCAGGATATCGTGCTGGGTCTGTACTACGCGACCCGCGAAGCGATCAACGGCAAGGGCGAAGGCCTGTCGTTCACCGGCGTGTCGGAAGTGATCCGCGCGTACGAGAACAAGGAAGTCGAGCTGGCATCGCGCGTCAACGTGCGGATCACCGAAATGGTCCACAACGAAGACAAGTCGGAAGGCGCACCGGCATTCGTGCCGAAGATCACGCTGTACGCGACGACCGTCGGTCGCGCGATCCTGTCGGAGATCCTGCCGCACGGCCTGCCGTTCTCGGTGCTGAACAAGCCGCTGAAGAAGAAGGAAATCTCGCGCCTGATCAACACGGCGTTCCGCAAGTGCGGTCTGCGCGCGACGGTGGTGTTCGCCGATCAGCTGATGCAGTCGGGTTTCCGTCTCGCGACGCGCGCCGGCATTTCGATCTGCGTGGACGACATGCTCGTGCCGCCGCAGAAGGAAACGATCGTCGGCGACGCCGCGAAGAAGGTGAAGGAGTACGACCGCCAGTACATGTCGGGTCTCGTCACCGCCCAGGAACGCTACAACAACGTGGTCGACATCTGGTCGGCGACGTCGGAAGCGGTCGGCAAGGCGATGATGGAGCAGCTGTCGACGGAGCCGGTGATCGACCGCGACGGCAACGAGACGCGCCAGGAGTCGTTCAACTCGATCTACATGATGGCCGACTCGGGCGCCCGGGGTTCGGCGGTGCAGATTCGTCAGCTGGCCGGTATGCGTGGCCTGATGGCGAAGCCGGACGGCTCGATTATCGAGACGCCGATTACCGCGAACTTCCGCGAAGGCCTGAACGTGTTGCAGTACTTCATCTCGACCCACGGTGCACGTAAGGGTCTGGCTGATACGGCACTGAAGACGGCAAACTCGGGTTACCTGACCCGTCGTCTCGTCGACGTCACGCAGGATCTGGTGGTGGTCGAGGACGATTGCGGCACGTCGAACGGCGTGGCGATGAAGGCGCTGGTCGAAGGCGGTGAAGTCGTCGAGGCACTGCGCGACCGTATCCTCGGCCGCGTCGCGGTCGCGGACGTCGTGAACCCGGAAACGCAGGAAACGCTGTACGAATCGGGCACGCTGCTCGACGAAACGGCGGTCGAGGAAATCGAACGCCTCGGCATTGACGAAGTGCGCGTGCGCACGCCGCTGACCTGCGAAACGCGTTACGGCCTGTGCGCAGCCTGCTACGGCCGTGACCTCGGCCGCGGCTCGCTCGTGAACGTCGGCGAAGCAGTCGGCGTGATCGCGGCACAGTCGATCGGTGAACCGGGCACGCAGCTGACGATGCGTACGTTCCACATCGGTGGTGCGGCATCGCGTGCGGCAGTGGCGTCGTCGGTGGAAGCGAAGAGCAACGGTATCGTGCGTTTCACGGCGACGATGCGTTACGTCACCAACGCGAAGGGCGAGCAGATCGTCATCTCGCGTTCGGGCGAGGCGCTGATCACCGACGATATCGGCCGCGAGCGCGAACGTCACAAGATCCCGTACGGCGCGACGCTGCTGCAGCTCGACGGTGCGGCGATCAAGGCCGGCACGCAGCTGGCGACGTGGGATCCGATGACGCGTCCGATCATCACCGAGTACGGTGGTACGGTGAAGTTCGAGAACGTCGAGGAAGGCGTAACCGTCGCGAAGCAGATCGACGACGTGACCGGCCTGTCGACGCTGGTCGTGATCGACGTGAAGCGTCGCGGTTCGCAAGCTTCGAAGAGCGTGCGTCCGCAGGTGAAGCTGCTCGACGCGAACGGCGAAGAAGTGAAGATCCCGGGCACGGAACACGCAGTGCAGATCGGCTTCCAGGTCGGTGCACTGATCACCGTGAAGGACGGCCAGCAAGTGCAGGTGGGTGAAGTGCTTGCACGTATCCCGACCGAAGCGCAGAAGACGCGTGACATTACCGGCGGTCTGCCGCGGGTGGCGGAACTGTTCGAAGCGCGTTCGCCGAAGGATGCCGGCATTCTCGCGGAAGTCACCGGCACAACGTCGTTCGGCAAGGACACGAAGGGCAAGCAGCGTCTCGTCATCACGGACCTCGAAGGCAATCAGCACGAGTTCCTGATCGCGAAGGAAAAGCAGGTGCTGGTCCACGATGCTCAGGTCGTCAACAAGGGCGAAATGATCGTGGACGGCCCGGCCGATCCGCACGACATCCTGCGTCTGCAGGGTATCGAGGCGCTGTCGCGCTACATCGTCGACGAAGTGCAGGACGTGTATCGTCTGCAGGGCGTGAAGATCAACGACAAGCACATCGAGGTGATCGTTCGCCAGATGCTGCGTCGTGTGCAGATCACCGACAACGGTGATACGCGCTTCATCCCGGGCGAACAGGTCGAGCGTTCCGACATGCTGGACGAGAACGATCGCATGATCGCCGAGGGTAAGCGTCCGGCGTCGTACGACAACGTGCTGCTCGGTATCACGAAGGCGTCGCTGTCGACCGACTCGTTCATCTCCGCGGCATCGTTCCAGGAAACGACCCGCGTGCTGACCGAAGCGGCGATCATGGGCAAGCGCGACGATCTGCGCGGCCTGAAGGAAAACGTGATCGTCGGCCGTCTGATCCCGGCCGGTACGGGTCTCGCGTTCCACAAGGCACGCAAGGCGAAGGAGATGTCCGATCGCGAGCGTTTCGATCAGATCGCAGCGGAAGAGGCATTCGACTTCGGCACGCCGAGCGCGCCTGCGGAAGAGCCGCAACACCCGGCAGCCGAATAAGCGCGGGGCGGCGCGAGCCGCCTCACGTTGCGTATTCGCTGTCATCGAAACCGCCCGGTCCGCCGGGCGGTTTTTTTTATACGTCGTTCACGTGCATGACGGGCTTGCCGCACGCTTGCGCAGGCCCGTCATGCACGTGCACGAACCCTGCCGATCGGCCAACGTTGCACGATTCGCCGCGCGTCGCGCGAGCGGGTTGTTAAAATCGCGGTCATCGTTCCGCCGTCCTCGTTCTCATCATTCATGTCCCGCGCCCTCGAAATCCTCGACGAAGTCTTTGGTTATTCCGCATTTCGCGGCCAGCAGGGCGAGATCGTCGAACACGTCGCCGGCGGCGGCGATTGCCTCGTGCTGATGCCGACTGGCGGCGGCAAATCGCTGTGCTACCAGATTCCGGCGCTGCTGCGCCGCGAGGCCGGGCAGGGCGCCGGCATCGTCGTGTCGCCGCTGATCGCGCTGATGCAGGACCAGGTCGCGGCGTTGAGCGAAGTCGGCGTGCGCGCGGCCTACCTGAACTCGACGCTGTCGGGCGCCGAGGCCGCGGCCACGGAGCGTGCGCTGCGCGAAGGCGAAATCGACCTGTTGTACGTCGCGCCGGAGCGCCTGATGACGGGGCGCTTCCTCGACCTGCTCGAGCGCGCGAAGATCGGCTTGTTCGCGATCGACGAAGCGCACTGCGTGTCGCAATGGGGGCACGATTTCCGCCCGGAATACATTCAGTTGTCGGTGCTGCACGAGCGGTTCCCGTCGGTGCCGCGTATCGCGCTGACCGCGACGGCCGATGCGATCACGCGCGACGAGATCATCCATCGTCTCGCGCTCGACGACGCGCGCGTGTTCGTGTCGAGCTTCGACCGCCCGAACATCCGCTACCGGATCGTCGAAAAGGACAACGCGCGTTCGCAGTTGCTCGATTTCATCCGCGCCGAACACACGAATGCCGACGGCACGACCGACGCCGGTGTCGTCTACTGCCTGTCGCGCCGCAAGGTCGAGGAAACGGCCGAATGGCTCAAGGCGCAGGGCGTGCGTGCGCTACCGTATCACGCGGGGATGGAGTTCGAGGTGCGGCAGAAGCACCAGGAAATGTTCCAGCGGGAGGAAGGCATCGTGATGTGCGCGACCATCGCGTTCGGCATGGGCATCGACAAGCCGGACGTGCGCTTCGTCGCCCACCTCGATTTGCCGAAGAGTGTCGAAGGCTACTACCAGGAAACCGGCCGTGCGGGCCGCGACGGGATGCCGGCAAACGCGTGGATGGCGTATGGGCTCGGCGACGTCGTCCAGCAGCGCAAGATGATCGACGAGTCCGATGCGGACGACGCGCACAAGCGCGTACAGACGTCGAAGCTCGATGCGCTGCTCGGACTGTGCGAGACGATCTCGTGCCGGCGCGTGCGGCTTCTGAACTACTTCGGCGAGGCGAGCCACCCGTGCGGCAACTGCGACACGTGCCTCGAACCGCCCGATTCGTGGGACGCGACGCGCGAGGCGCAAATGGCGCTGTCGTGCGTATTCCGCGCGCAGCGCGCGAGCGGCTTCAATTTCGGCTCGAGCCATCTGATCGAGATTCTGCGTGGCGGCCGCACCGAGAAGGTGCTGCAGCGCGGCCACGACCAGCTCAGTACGTTCGGGATCGGCGCGTCGCTGTCCGAGCCCGAGTGGCGCGCGATTTTCCGGCAGCTCGTGGCGTATGGCTATCTGGCGGTCGACCATGGCGGCTTCGGCGCGCTGATGTTGACCGAGGCCGCGAAGCCGGTGCTGAAGAACGAGGAGAAGGTCACGCTGCGCCGCTACGTGAAGCCGCAGCGCACGCGCCAGTCGTCGAGCCGCAGCGGCACGCGGGTCGACCCGACGGCCGGCATGGGCACGCGCGAGCGCGCACGCTGGGATGCGCTGCGCGCGTGGCGCGCGGAAACCGCGAAGTCCGACGGTGTGCCGGCCTACGTGATCTTCCACGACGCGACGCTGGCCGAAATTGCGCGCAATGCGCCGGAGACGATCGACGACCTGCGCCATATCCCCGGCATGGGTGTGCGCAAGCTGGAACGCTTCGGCGACGAGATCATCGACGTCGTCGAATCGGCATGACACAGGTGTTCCGACCCTTCCGGTAAATCGCCCGCGCGGTTGGCAAATCACGCAAGCCGTTGACTTCGTTGGCATTTCCGGCATATGATGCTGGGTTCCGGTATTCGGTGGGTCGAGCCGCGTTCGAAAGTTCGTGCCCGTATCGCCAGTTCGGAAATCAACTGTGCGTCGATTCTCGCTTTGCCCGAAATCGATGTGCAGATTTTGTTCAATTTCAGGAATAAACAATGCCAACCATCAACCAACTGGTTCGCAAAGGCCGTCAGTCGGAAACGACGAAGAGCAAGAGCCCGGCCCTGCAGGACTGCCCCCAGCGTCGCGGCGTGTGCACCCGTGTGTACACGACGACGCCGAAGAAGCCTAACTCGGCACTCCGTAAGGTTGCCAAGGTTCGTCTGACGAACGGCTTCGAAGTGATTTCGTACATCGGCGGTGAAGGCCACAACCTGCAGGAACACTCGGTTGTGCTGATCCGCGGCGGCCGTGTGAAGGACTTGCCGGGTGTGCGTTACCACATGGTTCGCGGCTCGCTGGATACCCAGGGCGTCAAGGACCGTAAGCAAGCGCGCTCGAAGTACGGCGCGAAGCGTGCAAAGGCTGCCAAGTAAGCAGTTTTTGATCAGGGATCGCCGCAGGGCGGTCAAGGCGGGAGTGCCGGATTGCCGGTGCTGTCGAGTAAGTGGTCACCCGGCCAAGCTGGTTAGTCGTGAAGATGTGATCGGGTTTGTTGGTGGCCGCGGGGCTGAGTGCAGCTCCAACTGAACAGGTAAAGGAAGAATCATGCCGCGTCGTCGCGAAGTCCCCAAGCGGGAAGTGTTGCCGGATCCGAAGTTCGGCAACGTTGATGTAGCCAAGTTCATGAACATGCTGATGCTGTCCGGCAAGAAGTCGGTCGCAGAGCGCATCGTTTATGGCGCATTCGAACAAATCCAGACCAAGGGTGGCAAGGACCCGCTGGAAGTGTTCACCGTTGCGCTCAACAACGTGAAGCCGGTGGTCGAAGTGAAGAGCCGTCGCGTTGGTGGTGCCAACTATCAAGTTCCGGTCGAAGTGCGCCCGTCGCGTCGTATGGCATTGGCGATGCGCTGGCTGCGTGAGGCTGCGAAGAAGCGCAGCGAGAAGTCGATGGCCCTGCGCCTGGCAGGTGAACTCTCCGAAGCGGCCGAAGGCCGTGGCGGCGCGATGAAGAAGCGCGATGAAGTTCACCGCATGGCAGAAGCCAACCGCGCGTTCTCGCATTTCCGTTTCTAAGCGCCTGGCTGGGCTGTTAGCGGAAATAAATTCCGGGCGGGTGCGCTTTTCAGGCGCCTCGCCCGTTTGTGTTGAAGCATGATGCAGCAGGGCTGCATCGTGTTATCCCAGTAGAGGATCAAAGTGGCTCGCAAGACTCCTATCGAGCGCTACCGCAATATCGGTATTAGCGCTCACATCGACGCCGGCAAGACGACGACGACCGAGCGCATTCTGTTTTACACCGGTGTGAACCACAAGATCGGTGAAGTCCACGACGGCGCAGCCACGATGGACTGGATGGAGCAGGAACAGGAGCGTGGCATCACGATCACGTCCGCTGCTACCACGGCCTTCTGGAAGGGCATGGGCGGCAACTATCCGGAACACCGCATCAACATCATCGACACCCCGGGGCACGTCGACTTCACGATCGAAGTGGAGCGCTCGATGCGCGTGCTCGACGGCGCGTGCATGGTGTACTGCGCAGTGGGCGGCGTGCAGCCGCAGTCGGAAACGGTGTGGCGCCAGGCTAACAAGTACAAGGTGCCCCGTCTCGCGTTCGTCAACAAGATGGACCGTACCGGCGCGAACTTCTTCAAGGTCTACGACCAGCTCCGTCTGCGCCTGAAGGCGAATCCGGTTCCGGTCGTGGTGCCGATCGGCTCGGAAGAAAACTTCAAGGGCGTGGTCGACCTGATCAAGATGAAGGCGATCATTTGGGACGAAGCGTCGCAAGGCACGAAGTTCGACTACGTCGACATCCCGGCCGAGCTCGCCGAGACCTGCAAGGAATGGCGCGAAAAGATGGTCGAAGTGGCTGCTGAAGCCAGCGAAGACCTGATGAACAAGTACCTGGAAGAAGGCGATCTGCCGGAAGCCGACATCGTCAAGGCTCTGCGCGACCGTACGATCGCGTGCGAAATCCAGCCGATGCTGTGCGGTACCGCGTTCAAGAACAAGGGCGTGCAGCGTATGCTCGACGCCGTGATCGACTTCCTGCCGTCGCCGGTCGACATCCCGCCGGTCAAGGGCGAGCTCGAAAACGGTGAAGAAGCGGAGCGCAAGGCGTCGGACGACGAGAAGTTCTCGTCGCTCGCGTTCAAGATCATGACCGACCCGTTCGTCGGCCAGCTGATCTTCTTCCGTGTGTACTCGGGCGTCGTCAACTCGGGCGACACGCTGCTGAACTCGACCAAGGGCAAGAAGGAACGCCTCGGCCGTATTCTGCAGATGCACGCGAACCAGCGTGAAGAAATCAAGGAAGTCCGCGCAGGCGACATCGCTGCTGCGGTCGGCCTGAAGGAAGCGACCACGGGCGACACGCTGTGCGACCCGGCGAACCCGATCGTTCTCGAGCGCATGGTGTTCCCGGAGCCGGTGATTTCGCAGGCTGTCGAGCCGAAGACCAAGGCTGACCAGGAAAAGATGGGCCTCGCGCTGAACCGTCTGGCGCAGGAAGACCCGTCGTTCCGCGTGCAGACCGACGAAGAGTCGGGCCAGACCATCATTTCGGGCATGGGCGAGCTCCACCTCGAAATTCTGGTTGACCGGATGAAGCGTGAATTCGGCGTGGAAGCGACCGTCGGCAAGCCGCAGGTTGCATACCGCGAAACGATCCGTTCGACGGCGAAGGACGTCGACGGCAAGTTCGTCAAGCAGTCGGGTGGTCGCGGCCAGTACGGTCACGCGGTCATCACGCTCGAGCCGAACGAACAAGGCAAGGGCTACGAGTTCTTCGACGAGATCAAGGGTGGTGTGATTCCGCGTGAATACATCCCGGCGGTCGACAAGGGTATCCAGGACACGCTGAAGTCGGGCGTGCTGGCCGGCTTCCCGGTCGTCGACGTGAAGGTTCACCTGACGTTCGGTTCGTACCACGACGTTGACTCGAACGAAAACGCGTTCCGCATGGCCGGTTCGATGGCGTTCAAGGAAGCGATGCGCAAGGCGAACCCGGTCGTCCTCGAGCCGATGATGGCTGTCGAAGTCGAGACGCCGGAAGACTACATGGGCAACGTGATGGGCGACCTGTCGGGCCGTCGCGGCATCGTCCAGGGCATGGAAGACATGGTTGGCGGCGGCAAGATCGTTCGCGCCGAAGTGCCGCTGTCGGAAATGTTCGGTTACTCGACGTCGCTGCGTTCGCTGACGCAAGGTCGTGCAACGTACACGATGGAGTTCAAGCACTACGCTGAAGCTCCGCGCAACGTTGCTGAAGCGATCATCAGCGCGAAGTCGAAGTAAATCTGTAGCTACCAACCGATTATTTTTTGAAAGAAGAGAATCATGGCAAAAGAAAAGTTTGAGCGGACCAAGCCGCACGTCAACGTTGGTACGATTGGTCACGTTGACCACGGCAAGACGACGCTGACGGCAGCGATCACGACGGTTCTGACGAAGAAGTTCGGCGGCGAAGCGAAGGCGTACGACCAGATCGACGCGGCACCGGAAGAAAAGGCGCGCGGCATCACGATCAACACGGCACACGTCGAGTACGAAACGGCAAACCGCCACTACGCACACGTCGACTGCCCGGGCCACGCTGACTATGTGAAGAACATGATCACGGGCGCGGCGCAGATGGACGGCGCGATCCTGGTTTGCTCGGCAGCAGACGGCCCGATGCCGCAAACGCGTGAGCACATCCTGCTGGCGCGTCAGGTTGGCGTTCCGTACATCATCGTGTTCCTGAACAAGTGCGACATGGTGGACGACGCTGAACTGCTCGAGTTGGTCGAGATGGAAGTTCGCGAACTCCTGTCGAAGTACGACTTCCCGGGCGACGACACGCCGATCGTGAAGGGTTCGGCGAAGCTGGCGCTGGAAGGCGACACGGGCGAGCTGGGCGAAGTGGCGATCATGAGCCTGGCAGACGCACTGGACACGTACATCCCGACGCCGGAGCGTGCAGTTGACGGCGCGTTCCTGATGCCGGTGGAAGACGTGTTCTCGATCTCGGGCCGTGGTACGGTGGTGACGGGTCGTGTCGAGCGCGGCATCGTGAAGGTCGGCGAGGAAATCGAAATCGTCGGTATCAAGCCGACGGTGAAGACGACCTGCACGGGCGTTGAAATGTTCCGCAAGCTGCTGGACCAAGGTCAGGCAGGCGACAACGTGGGTATCCTGCTGCGCGGCACGAAGCGTGAAGACGTGGAGCGTGGCCAGGTTCTGGCGAAGCCGGGTTCGATCACGCCGCACACGCACTTCACGGCTGAAGTGTACGTGCTGAGCAAGGACGAAGGCGGCCGTCACACGCCGTTCTTCAACAACTACCGTCCGCAGTTCTACTTCCGTACGACGGACGTGACGGGCTCGATCGAGCTGCCGAAGGACAAGGAAATGGTGATGCCGGGCGACAACGTGTCGATCACGGTGAAGCTGATCGCTCCGATCGCGATGGAAGAAGGTCTGCGCTTCGCAATCCGCGAAGGCGGCCGTACCGTCGGCGCCGGCGTCGTCGCCAAGATCATCGAGTAACATCGACGATCCGCGGATCCCTCCGGGGTCCGCGATTCCACGGTAGTCGGTCGTACCGTCGAAACCGGGTGTCCAGTTTGATCTGGCACCCGGTTTTGTCTTTGTGGCGTGCGCGTTGCGGTATTGACAAACGCACACCACCACTCCGATTTTTCGTGTAGAATCGCGGGCTTAGCAGTGGAAGTACCGTTCGGAAGCTGGCGCCTCGCTCCCCGCAGGCAACAGGTTTCGCGTTCTTTTAGTGTCCGGCGATGCAACATCGCCTCGCTCTTTTCAAGGAATCGTCATGCAGCAACAGAAAATCCGCATTCGCCTGAAGGCTTTCGACTATCGTCTGATCGATCAATCGGCTGCCGAAATCGTCGATACCGCGAAGCGGACTGGCGCAATCGTCCGTGGCCCGGTGCCGCTGCCGACGCGCATTCAGCGTTTTGACATCCTGCGCTCGCCGCACGTCAACAAGACGTCGCGCGATCAGCTCGAAATCCGTACCCACCAGCGCCTGATGGACATCGTCGATCCGACCGACAAGACGGTTGACGCGCTGATGAAGCTCGATCTGCCGGCCGGCGTCGACGTGGAAATCAAGCTGCAGTAAGGCTTTCGGCGCCATCCGGATTGCTGGGTGGTGCTAAGTCTTTGTATTGCTTGCGGAAATCGAGAAGTCGGGCTATACTGCTTGGCTTTTCGCGTATTCGCGTAAAAAAGTTGGGCCTTGCGTGCCCGGCATTTTGTAAATCAGCCCCGACCAATCGCAGTCGGGAATGGAGAAAATGATGAGCCTTGGACTCGTAGGTCGCAAGGTTGGCATGACCCGTATCTTCACGGCTGAAGGGGATTCGATTCCCGTCACCGTGCTGGACGTGTCGGACAACCGCGTGACGCAGATCAAGACTGTTGAAACCGACGGCTACACGGCCGTGCAGGTTGCATTCGGCTCCCGCCGCGCATCGCGCGTGACGAAGCCGCTGGCAGGTCATCTCGCCAAAGCCGGTGTCGAAGCCGGTGAAATCCTCAAGGAATTCCGCATTGACGCGGCCAAGGCAGCAGAGCTGTCGAATGGCGCCGTGGTCGGTGCTGATCTTTTCGAAGTGGGCCAGAAGGTCGACGTGCAAGGCGTGTCGATCGGTAAGGGCTACGCTGGTACGATCAAGCGTTACAACTTCTCCTCCGGCCGTGCCACCCACGGTAACTCGCGCTCGCACAACGTGCCGGGCTCGATCGGTATGGCGCAGGATCCGGGTCGCGTTTTCCCGGGTAAGCGCATGACGGGTCACCTCGGTGACGTTACGGTGACGGTGCAGAACCTCGAAATCGCTCGTATCGACGCAGAGCGCAAGCTGCTGCTCGTCAAGGGCGCGATTCCGGGCGCGAAGGGCGGCAAGGTTTTCGTGACGCCGGCCGTCAAGACCAAGGGGGCGAAATAATGGAACTCAAGCTCCTGAACGAAAATGGTCAGGAAGGTGCAGTGGTCAACGCGTCGGACGTCGTGTTCGGTCGTGACTACAACGAAGCGCTGATCCACCAGGTCGTCGTCGCGTACCAGGCGAATGCTCGCCAAGGTAACCGCGCACAGAAGGACCGTGAGCAAGTCAAGCACACCACCAAGAAGCCGTGGCGTCAGAAGGGTACGGGCCGCGCTCGTGCCGGTATGTCGTCGAGCCCGCTGTGGCGTGGCGGTGGTCGCATCTTCCCGAACTCGCCGGAAGAAAACTTCTCGCACAAGGTCAACAAGAAGATGCATCGCGCAGGTCTCTGCTCGATCTTCTCGCAGCTGGCCCGTGAAGGTCGTCTGTCGGTCGTCGAGGACATCATCCTCGAAGCGCCGAAGACCAAGCTGCTGGCTGACAAATTCAAGACCATGGGTCTCGACTCCGTGCTGATCATTACGGACACGGTCGACGAGAACCTGTACCTGGCTTCGCGCAACCTGCCGCACGTGGCGATTGTCGAGCCGCGCTACGCTGACCCGCTGTCGCTGATCTACTTCAAGAAAGTGCTGGTCACGAAGGCTGCGGTCGCCCAGATCGAGGAGTTGCTGTCATGAGCGAGATTCGCAAGAACGATCATCGTTTGATGCAGGTCCTGCTCGCACCGGTGATCTCGGAAAAGGCGACGTTGGTTGCCGACAAGAACGAGCAAGTCGTGTTCGAAGTCGCACCGGATGCCACGAAGCAGGAAGTGAAGGCGGCTGTCGAGCTGCTGTTCAAGGTTGAAGTTGATTCGGTCAACGTGCTGGTGCAGAAGGGCAAGCAAAAGCGCTTCGGCCGTTCGATGGGCCGTCGCAAGGACGTGAAGAAGGCGTACGTTTGCCTGAAGCCCGGCCAGGAAATCAACTTTGAAGCGGAGGCCAAGTAATCATGGCAATCGTGAAAGTTAAACCGACTTCGCCGGGTCGCCGCGCGATGGTCAAGGTGGTCAACAAGAATCTGCACCAGGGCAAGCCGTACGCGGCACTGCTCGACTCGCAGAGCTCGACCGCCGGCCGTAACAACAACGGCCGCATCACCACGCGTCACAAGGGTGGTGGTCACAAGCAGCATTACCGTATCGTCGATTTCCGTCGCACGAAGGACGGCATCCCGGCAAAGGTCGAGCGTCTCGAATACGACCCGAACCGTAGCGCGAACATCGCGCTGGTGCTCTACGCAGACGGCGAGCGTCGCTACATCATCGCCCCGAAGGGCCTGACCGTCGGCCAACAGCTGATGTCGGGTTCGGAAGCGCCGATCCGTGCAGGCAACACGCTGCCGATCCGCAATATTCCGGTCGGTACGACGATCCACTGCATCGAGATGCTGCCGGGCAAGGGCGCGCAAATGGCGCGTTCGGCTGGCACGTCGGCCATGCTGCTGGCACGTGAAGGCGTCTACGCGCAGGTTCGTCTGCGTTCGGGCGAAATCCGCCGCGTGCACATCGAGTGCCGTGCAACGATCGGTGAAGTCGGCAACGAAGAGCATAGCCTGCGCCAAATCGGCAAGGCTGGCGCGAACCGCTGGCGCGGTATCCGCCCGACGGTGCGTGGCGTTGCGATGAACCCGGTTGATCACCCGCACGGTGGTGGTGAGGGCAAGACGGCTGCAGGTCGCGACCCGGTGAGCCCGTGGGGTACGCCGGCTAAGGGTTACCGCACCCGCAGCAACAAGCGCACGACGACGATGATCGTCCAGCGCCGTCACAAGCGTTAAGGAGTAGGCAATGGCACGTTCTGTAAAAAAAGGTCCGTTCTGCGACGCCCATTTGCTGAAGAAAGTTGAGGCGGCTGCAGCTTCGCGCGACAAAAAGCCGATCAAGACCTGGTCGCGTCGCTCGACGATTCTGCCGGATTTCATCGGCCTGACGATCGCTGTTCACAACGGCCGTCAACACGTTCCGGTGTACATCTCGGAAAACATGGTCGGCCACAAGCTTGGCGAGTTCGCACTGACCCGTACGTTCAAGGGTCACGCGGCCGACAAGAAGGCCAAGAAATAAGGGGCAATCAAGATGGAAGTGAAAGCAATTCATCGCGGTGCCCGCATCTCGGCGCAAAAAACGCGCCTTGTGGCTGACCAGATCCGCGGTTTGCCGGTCGACAAGGCGCTGAACGTTCTGACGTTCTCGCCGAAGAAGGCGGCTGGCATCGTGAAGAAGGTTGTGCTGTCGGCAATCGCGAATGCGGAGCACAACGAAGGCGCTGATATCGACGAGCTCAAGATCAAGAGCATCTACGTCGACAAGGCTGCATCGCTCAAGCGTTTCACCGCGCGCGCAAAGGGCCGCGGTAACCGCATCGAGAAGCAATCCTGTCACATCACTGTGACGGTCGGGAATTAAGGAGCCATACGATGGGACAGAAAATTCATCCGACTGGCTTCCGCCTGGCTGTCAGCCGCAATTGGGCTTCGCGTTGGTACGCGAACAACAACAATTTCGCGGCGATGCTGCAGGAAGACATCGGTGTTCGTGAATACCTGAAGAAGAAGCTGAAGAACGCTTCGGTCGGTCGGGTCGTCATCGAGCGTCCGGCAAAGAACGCGCGCATCACGATTTACAGCTCGCGTCCGGGCGTCGTCATCGGCAAGAAGGGCGAGGATATCGAGCAGCTGAAGACGGAACTGCAACGCCGCATGGGTGTGCCGGTTCACGTCAACATCGAAGAAATCCGCAAGCCGGAAACCGATGCGCAACTGATCGCTGACTCGATCACGCAACAGCTCGAGCGCCGGATCATGTTCCGTCGCGCGATGAAGCGTGCGATGCAGAACGCGATGCGTCTGGGTGCCCAGGGCATCAAGATCATGAGCGCAGGCCGTCTGAACGGTATCGAAATCGCTCGTACGGAGTGGTATCGCGAAGGTCGCGTGCCCCTTCACACGCTGCGTGCCGATATCGACTACGCAACCTCGGAAGCGAAGACGACCTACGGGATCATCGGCGTCAAGGTTTGGGTGTACAAGGGCGACACGCTCGGCCGCAATGACGCGCCGGTGGTCGAAGAAGTAGCCGAAGACAAGCGTCCGCGTCGCAATGCGCGTCCGGGCGACCGTCGTCCGCGCCGTGACGGCGAAGGCGGCGCTCCGGGTGCTCGTCGTGGCGCACCGCGCCGTGGCGCCGGCAAGCCCGAAGACGGCAAGACTGGAGAATAACGATGCTGCAACCGAAACGCAGAAAGTATCGTAAAGAGCAGAAGGGTCGTAACACTGGCAAGGCGACGCGCGGCAACGCAGTGTCGTTCGGTGAATTCGGCCTGAAGGCGATCGGTCGCGGTCGTTTGACCGCACGTCAAATTGAAGCGGCGCGTCGTGCAATGACGCGTCACATCAAGCGTGGCGGCCGCATCTGGATTCGGATCTTCCCGGACAAGCCGATTTCGCAAAAGCCGGCAGAAGTGCGTATGGGTAACGGTAAGGGTAACCCGGAGTACTACGTCGCCGAAATCCAGCCGGGCAAGATGCTCTATGAAATGGACGGCGTAACCGAAGAACTGGCACGCGAAGCGTTCCGTCTGGCTGCAGCGAAGCTGCCGCTGAAGACGACGTTCATCGTGCGCCAGCTCGGCGCCTAAGGAGAAAACATGAAGGCTTCCGAACTTCTCCAGAAAGACCAGGCCGCGCTCAACAAGGAGCTGGCGGACCTGCTGAAGGCGCAATTCGGCCTGCGCATGCAACTCGCGACCCAGCAGCTCACGAACACGAGCCAGCTGAAGAAGGTTCGTCGCGACATCGCACGTGTGCGGACCGTCATGACTCAGAAGGCGAACCAGAAATGAACGATAGCGTGAAAACCTCGCTGAAGCGGACGCTGGTCGGTCGGGTCGTCAGCAACAAGATGGACAAGACCGTCACCGTGCTGATCGAGCACCGCGTCAAGCACCCGATCTACGGCAAGTACGTCGTGCGCTCGAAGAAGTACCACGCGCATGATGAAGCGAACACCTGCAACGAAGGCGATCTCGTCGAAATCCAGGAAACTCGTCCTGTTTCGAAGACGAAGGCCTGGACGGTGTCGCGCCTCGTCGAAGCAGCTCGCGTCATCTAAGCGGGCAGAGCAGTTGGCAGTAACAGGCACTTCGCCAAGAAGTGCTTGAAATCGCAAAGTTTTTGCTTGCGTGACCGGGATTATTTGTTATAATCCCGGTCTTCCCTCTTTATGGGAGCCCCGTCGCGGGCGAAGTTGGTGGGGGAAGCGGACTGGCGCCAGCCTGTCCGAAAGATTCACCGAATTGCGATGGCGGGTTTCGTTTGCCGTCGCTGCTGTTCCAACCCAAGCAGCCGATTGGCTGACGGGACCAAGACTGACCGAATGCATCATGGTGGTGCATCCGGATTAAGTTGGGAAAGACAAACCATGATCCAGACCGAATCTCGGCTCGAAGTAGCCGACAACACGGGTGCGCGTGAAGTCATGTGCATCAAGGTGCTCGGCGGCTCGAAGCGTCGTTATGCCGGCATTGGCGACATCATCAAGGTGACCGTCAAAGAAGCAACGCCGCGCGGGCGCGTGAAGAAAGGCGAAATCTACAACGCCGTGGTGGTCCGCACCGCCAAGGGTGTTCGCCGTCAAGACGGCTCGCTGATCAAGTTCGACGGCAACGCCGCTGTGCTTTTGAATAACAAGCTTGAGCCGATCGGCACCCGTATCTTCGGGCCGGTGACGCGTGAGCTGCGTAGCGAACGATTCATGAAGATCGTTTCGCTGGCGCCGGAAGTGCTGTAAGGAGTCGCGATGAACAAGATTCGCAAAGGTGACGAAGTTATCGTCGTCACTGGCAAAGACAAGGGCAAGCGCGGCGTCGTGCTGGCTGTCGGTGCAGAACATGTGACGGTTGAGGGTATCAACCTCGTCAAGAAGCATGTGAAGCCGAACCCGATGAAGGGTACGACGGGTGGCGTGGAAGCGAAGACGATGCCCCTGCATATTTCGAACGTCGCACTGGTCGACGCGAATGGCAAGGCGTCGCGTGTTGGCATCAAGGTCGAGGAAGGCAAGAAGGTTCGCTTCCTGAAGACGACCGGTGCCGTACTGAGCGCCTGACGCAGCGGAGTAAAAAATGGCTCGTTTTCAAGAGTTTTACAAAGAAAAGGTTGTGCCCGGCCTGATCGAGAAGTTCGGTTACAAGTCGGTCATGGAAGTGCCGCGCATCACCAAGATCACGCTGAACATGGGTCTTGGCGAAGCGATCGCTGACAAGAAGATCATCGAGAACGCCGTTGGCGACCTCACGAAGATCGCTGGTCAGAAGCCGGTCGTCACGAAGGCACGCAAGGCAATCGCAGGCTTCAAGATCCGCCAGGGCTACCCGATCGGCGCGATGGTGACGCTGCGTGGTCGTGCGATGTACGAATTCCTCGACCGTTTCGTGACCGTTGCCCTGCCCCGCGTGCGTGACTTCCGTGGTGTGTCGGGCCGTGCTTTCGATGGCCGCGGCAACTACAACATCGGTGTGAAAGAGCAGATCATTTTCCCCGAAATCGACTACGACAAGATCGACGCACTGCGTGGGCTGAACATCAGCATCACGACGACTGCGAAGACCGACGACGAAGCAAAGGCTCTGCTCGCCAGCTTCAAGTTCCCGTTCAGAAACTGAGGTTACCGTGGCTAAACTGGCACTGATCGAACGTGAAAAGAAGCGCGCCCGCCTGGTCGCGAAGTTCGCAGCAAAGCGCGAAGCGCTGAAGGCGATCGTCGAAGACCAAAGCAAGTCGGAAGAAGAGCGCTACGAAGCACGCCTTGAGCTGCAGCAACTGCCCCGCAACGCAAACCCGACCCGCCAGCGTAACCGCTGCGCGATCACGGGCCGTCCGCGTGGCACGTTCCGTAAATTCGGCCTCGCGCGTAACAAGATTCGTGAAATCGCATTCCGTGGCGAGATTCCTGGCCTGACCAAGGCGAGCTGGTAATAGGAGAAACGTAAATGAGCATGAGTGATCCTATCGCCGATATGCTGACTCGCATCCGCAACGCGCAGATGGTCGAGAAGGTATCGGTCGCGATGCCCTCGTCGAAGGTCAAGGTTGCAATCGCGCAAGTCCTGAAGGACGAAGGTTATATCGACGATTTCGCCGTCAAGGCGGAAGGTGCGAAGTCCGAACTGAATATCGCGCTGAAGTACTACGCAGGTCGCCCGGTCATCGAACGCCTTGAGCGCGTGTCGAAGCCTGGTCTGCGCGTGTACCGCGGCCGTAACGACATTCCGCAGGTCATGAATGGCCTGGGCGTGGCAATCGTGTCGACGCCGAAGGGCGTGATGACCGACCGCAAGGCGCGCGCTACCGGCGTCGGCGGCGAAGTCATCTGCTACGTCGCTTAAAGCCGAGGAGAGAGAAACATGTCTCGAGTAGGTAAGAGCCCGATCGCGCTGCAAGGCGCGGAAGTCAAGCTGGCCGACGGTGCAATCACCGTCAAGGGCCCGCTGGGCACCATCACGCAAGCGATCAATCCGCTCGTGAACGTGGCGAACAACGACGGCACGCTGAATCTGTCGCCGGTCGACGAAAGCCGCGAAGCAAATGCACTGTCGGGCACGATGCGCGCGATCATCGCGAATGCCGTGCACGGCGTGACCAAGGGTTTCGAGCGCAAGCTGACGCTGGTTGGCGTCGGTTATCGTGCGCAGGCGCAAGGCGACAAGCTGAACCTGTCGCTGGGTTTCTCGCACCCGGTGGTGCACCAGATGCCGGAAGGCGTCAAGGCTGAAACCCCGACGCAAACCGAAATCGTGATCAAGGGGATCAACAAGCAACAAGTCGGTCAAGTGGCTGCGGAAGTCCGCGGTTACCGTCCGCCGGAGCCCTACAAGGGCAAGGGCGTGCGCTATTCCGACGAGGTTGTGATCCTCAAAGAAACGAAGAAGAAGTAAGGGTGCGCAATCATGGATAAGACTCAATCTCGCCTGCGCCGCGCTCGCCAGACGCGTATCAAGATCGCTGAGCTGCAGGTCGCGCGTCTCGCCGTGCATCGCACGAACACGCACATCTACGCTCAAGTGTTCTCGCCCTGCGGCACCAAGGTGCTCGCCAGCGCGTCGACGCTCGAAGCAGAAGTGCGCGCCGAACTGGCCGACAAGTCGGGCAAGGGTGGCAACGTTAATGCTGCGACGCTGATCGGCAAGCGTATTGCCGAGAAGGCAAAGGCCGCCGGCATCGAATCCGTCGCCTTCGACCGCTCGGGCTTCCGCTACCACGGCCGCGTCAAGGCGCTGGCTGAGGCAGCTCGCGAAGCTGGGCTCAAGTTCTAAGGAAGGAATTCGTCATGGCAAAGATGCAAGCGAAAGTTCAGGCTGACGAGCGCGACGACGGCCTTCGCGAAAAGATGATTTCGGTCAACCGCGTGACCAAGGTCGTGAAGGGGGGCCGTATTCTCGGCTTCGCCGCACTGACCGTGGTCGGCGACGGCGATGGCCGTATCGGTATGGGCAAGGGCAAGGCGAAGGAAGTGCCGGTCGCTGTCCAGAAGGCAATGGAACAAGCTCGCCGCAACATGTTCAAGGTGCCGCTCAAGAACGGCACGCTGCAGCACGAAGTGCACGGCAAGCATGGCGCATCCGCTGTCCTCCTCGCTCCGGCGAAGGCAGGTACGGGCGTGATCGCCGGCGGCCCGATGCGCGCAGTGTTCGACGTGATGGGCGTTCAGAACGTCGTGGCGAAGAGCCACGGTTCGACGAACCCGTACAACCTCGTTCGCGCCACGCTGGACGGTCTGCGCAAGCAGTCGACCCCGGCAGACATCGCGGCGAAGCGCGGCAAGTCCGTCGAAGATATTTTGGGCTAAGCCCGGGTGGTCACCATGTCTGAAAAAACTGTCAAGGTTCAGCTCGTTAAGAGCCTGATCGGGACCCGCGAATCGCACCGCGCGACCGTGCGTGGCCTGGGCCTGCGCCGACTCAACTCGGTTAGCGAGCTGCAGGACACGCCGGCGGTCCGCGGCATGATCAACAAGGTCTCGTACCTCGTTAAGGTCATCGCGTAAGCGGCCCTACGGATCAAGGAGTTGATATGGAATTGAATAACCTGAAGCCGGCCGCTGGCGCCAAGCACGCCAAGCGTCGCGTCGGTCGCGGCATCGGTTCGGGCCTCGGCAAGACGGCTGGCCGTGGTCACAAGGGTCAGAAATCGCGTTCGGGCGGCTTCCACAAAGTCGGTTTCGAAGGCGGTCAGATGCCGCTGCAACGTCGTCTGCCGAAGCGCGGCTTCACGTCGCTGACGAAGGAATTCGTCGGTGAAGTGCGCCTCTCCGACCTCGAGAAGCTGCCGGTCGATGAAATCGATCTGCTCGCACTGAAGCAAGCCGGCCTGGTCGGCGAGCTGACGAAGAGCGCAAAGATCATCGCGACGGGCGAACTGAAGCGCAAGATCGTCGTGAAGGGTCTCGGTGCCACCAAGGGTGCGCGCGCTGCGATCGAAGCGGCTGGCGGTTCGTTCGCCGAGTGACACGCGTAGCGCGTCGTTACTTGCATTCATCGGAGAAGGTACTTGGCTAACAGCCCGAGTCTTGCAAAACCCGGTCGAAGCACGGCGAAATTCGGCGATCTGCGTCGGCGAGCGATGTTCCTGCTCCTGGCGCTGATCGTCTATCGCATCGGCGCGCACATCCCCGTGCCGGGCATCGATCCGGATCAACTGGCGAAGCTGTTCCAGAGCCAGGCGGGCGGCATCCTGGGCATGTTCAACATGTTCTCGGGTGGCGCGCTTTCCCGCTTCACGATCTTTGCGCTGGGGATCATGCCGTACATCTCGGCGTCGATCATCATGCAGTTGCTGGCGATCGTCTCGCCGCAGCTCGAGGCGCTGAAGAAGGAAGGGCAGGCAGGGCAACGGAAGATCACGCAGTACACGCGGTATTTCACCGTGGTGCTCGCGACCTTCCAGGCGTTCGGTATCGCGGCTGCGCTGGAAAACCAGCCAGGCCTCGTGATCGACCCCGGCATGCTGTTCCGGCTGACGACGGTCGTGACGCTGGTTACCGGCACGATGTTCCTGATGTGGCTGGGTGAGCAGATCACCGAGCGTGGTCTTGGTAACGGCATCTCGATCATCATCTTCGGCGGGATCGCAGCAGGGTTCCCGAATGCCGTCGGTGGGTTGTTCGAGCTGGTGCGCACGGGTTCGATGAGCATCATTTCGGCGATCATCATCGTCGTTCTGATTGCCGCGGTGACTTACCTGGTCGTGTTCATCGAACGCGGTCAGCGCAAGATCCTCGTGAACTACGCGAAGCGCCAGGTCGGCAACAAGATCTACGGTGGCCAGTCGTCGCACTTGCCGCTGAAGCTGAACATGTCGGGCGTGATTCCGCCGATCTTCGCATCGTCGATCATCCTGTTCCCGGCCACGATTCTCGGCTGGTTCAGCACGGGTCAGCCGTCGGGAAGCTGGATCTCCAACACGTTGCATAACGTCGCGGAGGCGCTGAAGCCGGGCCAGCCGGTCTATGTGCTGCTGTACACGCTGGCGATCGTGTTTTTCTGCTTCTTCTACACCGCATTGGTGTTCAACAGCAGGGAAACCGCGGACAACCTGAAGAAGAGCGGCGCGTTTGTTCCGGGCATTCGTCCGGGCGATCAGACCGCACGATATATCGACCGTATCCTCACGCGTCTGACGCTGGCGGGTGCGATCTACATCGTCTTCGTGTGTCTGCTGCCGGAATTCCTGGTGCTGCGCTGGAACGTGCCGTTTTATTTTGGTGGAACGTCGCTGCTGATCATTGTCGTCGTCACGATGGACTTCATGGCGCAGGTGCAGTCGTACGTTATGTCGCAACAGTATGAGTCGCTGCTCAAGAAGGCAAACTTCAAGGGCGGCAACATCCCAATGCGTTAATTAAGGACTATGGCCAAAGACGATGTAATCCAGATGCAAGGTGAGGTGATCGAAAACCTCCCGAATGCGACCTTCCGTGTGAAGCTGGAAAACGGCCATGTCGTGTTGGGGCATATCTCCGGGAAGATGCGGATGCACTACATCCGCATCCTGCCAGGCGACAAGGTGACGGTTGAATTGACGCCTTACGATCTGTCTCGTGCGCGGATCGTGTTCCGGGCGAAGTGATTTGAAAAAAGGGTATTATCATGAAAGTGATGGCATCGGTTAAGCGCATTTGCCGCAATTGCAAGATCATCAAGCGCAAAGGCGTCGTTCGCGTGATCTGCAGCTCGGATCCGCGCCACAAGCAGCGCCAAGGCTGACCGCGCGTTTGTTTGCGCTTTTTGTTTGAGGAAAAACAATGGCTCGTATCGCAGGGGTTAACATCCCGAATCACCAGCATACCGAGATCGGCCTGACGGCAATCTTCGGTATCGGCCGCACGCGCTCGCGCAGCATCTGCACGGCAGCTGGCGTGGAATTCTCGAAGAAGGTCAAGGACCTGACCGACGCAGACCTCGAAAAGCTGCGTGAAGAAGTGGGCAAGTTCATCGTCGAAGGCGATCTGCGCCGTGAAGTGACGATGAACATCAAGCGCCTGATGGACCTCGGTTGCTACCGTGGTGTTCGTCATCGCAAGGGCCTGCCGATGCGCGGTCAGCGTACGCGTACGAACGCACGTACCCGCAAGGGTCCGCGTCGTGCAGCGCAAGCGCTGAAGAAGTAAGCGGAACTGACAGTTACAGGAAAACGTAATGGCTAAGGCTTCGAACACCGCGGCGCAACGCGTTCGCAAGAAGGTTAAGAAGAACGTCGCTGAAGGCGTGGTTCACGTTCACGCGTCGTTCAACAACACGATCATCACGATCACCGATCGCCAGGGCAATGCGCTGGCATGGGCGACGTCGGGCGGCCAGGGCTTCAAGGGCTCGCGCAAGTCGACGCCGTTCGCTGCTCAGGTTGCTGCTGAGTCGGCCGGTCGCGTGGCGATGGAATATGGCGTGAAGAATCTGGAAGTGCGGATCAAGGGCCCGGGCCCGGGTCGTGAGTCGGCAGTGCGTGCACTGCATGGCCTCGGCATCAAGATCACCGCGATTTCGGACGTCACCCCGATTCCGCACAACGGCTGCCGTCCGCCGAAGCGCCGTCGTATCTAAGGATGTGCTGGCACGTTCGTGCTGGCACATTTGCCTGTCGCCGCGCAGCGTCGACGGGCGTTGCTTTTTTGATTGACTAAGCCCACCGTTCGCCCCAAAGGGCGCGAACTAGCGCGGATTTCGATCCGCGTGACTGATTGATAAAGGAATGCAAAGTGGCACGTTATATCGGCCCCAAGGCCAAGCTGTCCCGCCGTGAAGGCACCGACCTGTTCCTGAAGAGCGCGCGCCGCTCGCTCGCCGACAAGTGCAAGCTCGACAGCAAGCCGGGTCAGCACGGCCGTACCTCGGGCGCACGTACGTCCGACTATGGTACGCAGCTGCGTGAAAAGCAAAAGGTCAAGCGCATTTACGGCGTCCTGGAGCGTCAGTTCCGCCGTTACTTCGCTGAAGCCGACCGTCGCAAGGGCAACACGGGTGAAAACCTGCTGCAACTGCTCGAGTCGCGTCTCGACAACGTCGTGTATCGCATGGGCTTCGGCTCGACCCGCGCTGAGGCGCGTCAGCTGGTGAGCCACAAGTCGATCACCGTGAACGGCGTCGTCGCGAACGTGCCGTCGCAGCAAGTGAAGGCGGGTGACGTCGTCGCGATCCGCGAAAAGGCGAAGAAGCAGGCGCGTATCGTCGAAGCGCTGTCGCTGGCCGAGCAAGGCGGCATGCCGAGCTGGGTTGCAGTCGATGCGAAGAAGTTCGAAGGCACGTTCAAGCAAATGCCGGAACGCGCTGACATCGCAGGCGACATCAACGAAAGCCTGATCGTCGAATTGTATTCGCGTTAATCCGATTGACGGCCGAGGTACCCCGATTGCGTCATGCAAGGGGGGGCCTCGGCTGTTTATTTTCTGGTTGTTACCGGTCAGCCTTATCGGTGTAACGAGCCGAGGGTATTGAAAAGGAAAGCCCATGCAAACCAGTTTGCTGAAACCCAAGATCATCGCCGTGGAATCGCTGGGCGAGAACCACGCGAGGGTGGTCATGGAACCGTTCGAACGCGGTTACGGCCATACCTTGGGCAATGCGCTTCGCCGCGTGCTGCTGTCGTCGATGGTTGGCTACGCGCCGACCGAAGTGACGATCGCAGGCGTGGTGCACGAGTACTCGACGCTTGATGGCGTGCAAGAAGACGTCGTCAACCTGCTGCTGAACCTGAAGGGCGTGGTGTTCAAGCTGCATAACCGTGACGAAGTGACGGTTACGCTGCGCAAGGAAGGCGAAGGCGTCGTCACGGCCGGCGATATCGAGCTGGCTCACGATTGCGAAGTCATCAACCCGAATCACGTGATCGCGCATCTGTCGAAGGGCGGCAAGCTCGACGTTCAGATCAAGATCGAGAAGGGTCGCGGTTATGTGCCGGGCAACGTCCGTCGCTACGGCGAAGACACGGCCAAGATCATCGGCCGAATCGTCCTCGACGCATCGTTCTCGCCGGTTCGCCGCGTGAGCTACGCGGTCGAAAGCGCACGTGTCGAGCAGCGTACCGACCTCGACAAGCTCGTCATGAACATCGAGACGAGCGGCGTGATCACGCCGGAAGAAGCGATCCGTCAATCGGCCCGCATCCTGGTCGACCAGCTGTCCGTGTTCGCGGCGCTGGAAGGCACGGAAACGGCCGCCGAGGCACCGTCGCGCGCACCGCAGATCGATCCGATCCTGCTGCGTCCGGTGGACGATCTCGAGCTGACGGTTCGTTCGGCGAACTGCCTGAAGGCCGAGAACATCTACTACATCGGCGACCTGATCCAGCGCACGGAAAACGAGCTGCTGAAGACGCCGAACCTCGGTCGCAAGTCGCTCAACGAGATCAAGGAAGTGCTCGCTTCGCGCGGTCTCACGCTGGGCATGAAGCTCGAAAACTGGCCGCCGGCTGGTCTCGACAAGTAAGCCCGGTTGTTGCTGTAGTTGGCAAAGATGCGGATTTTCCTTTAAAATCCGCATCTTGCTTTTTTCGTTACCGGCCCGTGCACCCCAGCGGTGCGATAGAAGAGCTGGATCAAAACTTTGAATCAAGGAAACTGAAATGCGCCATCGTCATGGTCTGCGGAAACTGAACCGCACGAGCAGCCACCGTCTGGCTATGCTCCGTAACATGTCCAACTCGCTGATCGAGCACGAAGTCATCAAGACGACGCTGCCGAAGGCGAAGGAACTCCGTAAAGTCGTCGAGCCGCTGATCACGCTCGGCAAGAAGCCGTCGCTGGCAAACCGTCGCCTGGCGTTCAACCGCCTGCGCGATCGTGACTCGGTGGCGAAGCTGTTCGACGTGCTCGGTCCGCGTTTCGCGAACCGTCCGGGCGGCTACCTGCGCGTGCTGAAGTTCGGCTTCCGCGTCGGCGACAACGCACCGATGGCACTGGTCGAGCTGCTCGATCGTCCGGAAGTCGACGAAACGGAAAACGTGCAAGAAGCCGAGTAAGCTTCCAGTACGCAGCAGTATCTGAAAAGGGCCGAGCGATTGCTTGGCCCTTTTTGTTTTTTGTAGTGCCGCGGGCTGCGAAAGATTGTCGCAGCCCGCGGCCGGCAGCGTCGCGCGGGCTGCGCTACGATACGGAACTGTCGGCACGGGCCCTCGATGGGCGAATCGTGGCGGCGGAAGCCGGTAAAAACCAGCCAGGAGGGCGCGTATGGTGGTGGTGTTGATGCTCACGACGGTGCCGGATGCGGCGACGGCTGCGGCGCTCGCCGACGGCGCGCTCGATGCGCGGCTTGCTGCGTGCGTGTCGGAACTCGGTGCGATCAAGTCGCGCTACCACTGGCAGGGCAAGGTCGAGACGGCCGACGAGATCCAGTTGCTGTTCAAGACGAGCCCCATGCGCTCGCTCGAACTGGAGCGATTTATTCTCGCGCATCATCCTTACGAGACGCCGGAAGTCGTCTCGTGGCAGGCGACGGCTTCGGCCGCGTACGGCCAGTGGGTGACCAGCGAAACTCAACGTCTATTTCATGTTTAACGGTATGGCGCTTTCCGTGCGCGTGCGCGCGCTGCGGGTCCTCGCAGTCCTGTTGTCGTTCATGTTCATGCTGGCCGGCGTGTCGGTCGCGCGCGCGGCCGACGATTTTCTCGATCCGTCGGTCGCATTCAAGTTCAGCGCGACCGAGTCGCCGGGGCAGGTGGACGTCCGCTTCAAGGTCGCCCATGGCTATTACCTGTACCGCGAGCGGTTCGCGTTCGCTGTGAAGGGCGGGCAGGTGACGCTCGGCGATCCGCAATTCCCGGCCGGTCACGTGAAGTTCGACCAGACGTTCCAAAAAGAAGTCGAGACCTATCGCGACGAGGTCGTTATTCACGTGCCGGTCAAGCAGGCGGCGGGACCGTTCGAGCTCGCGGTGACGTCGCAGGGATGCGCCGACGAAGGGATCTGCTATCCGCCCGCGGAGCACGTCGTGAAGGTCGACGGTGCGGCGCTGGGCGCGGCCGCGCCGGCTGACGGCGCACCGGCCTCGGGCAACTGGTTCGACAAGGTCACGAGCGCGGATTTCGCGCAGTCGCTGCTCGAGGGGCACGGCTTCTTCACGATCGTCGCGCTGTATTTCGTCGCGGGCGTCGTGCTGAGTCTCCTGCCCTGTTCGTATCCGATGATTCCGATCGTGTCCGCGATCATCATCGGCCAAGGCACGCGGGCGACGCATGCGCGCGGCTTTGCGCTGTCGCTGACGTACGTGGTCGGCATGGCGCTCGTCTATACGGTGCTGGGCATCGCTGCGGCGCTGGTCGGCCAGAGCCTTGGCGCGTGGTTGCAGAACCCGTGGGTGCTCGGCGCGTTCGGCGTGCTGCTCACGGCATTCGCAGTGTCGCTGATTTCCGGCAAGGACATCGCGTTGCCCGAGCGCTGGCAGAACGGCGCGGCCGAAGCTTCGCGCGCGCGGCAGGGCGGTCACTTCGTCGCGGTCGCGGCGATGGGCGCGTTGTCGGCGCTGGTCGTCGGCGCATGCATGACGGCGCCGCTGTTCGCAGTGCTCGCGTTCATCGCGCACACCGGCAATGCGTGGCTCGGCGGTGCTGCGCTGTTCGCAATGGGACTGGGGCTCGGCGTGCCGCTGCTCGTCGTTGGCGTCGGTGCCGGCACGGTGCTGCCGCGCGCGGGCGCATGGATGGATGGCGTGAAGGTGTTCTTTGGCATCGTGCTGCTCGCGGCCGCGCTGTGGATCGTGTGGCCAGTGCTCGCGGGCGGGCTGAAGATGGTGCTCGCTGCGTTGTGGCTGCTCGTCGCGGCTGCGGCGCTCGGCCTGTTCACGCCGCATGCCGGCGCCGCGTCGATCTGGCGCCGACTCGGTCGTGGCCTCGGTGCGGCGCTCGCGATCTGGGCCGCGACGCTGCTCGTCGGGCTCGCGGCGGGCTCCAACGACCCCGTGAAGCCGCTGGCCGTACTCGCGACGCGCACGGTTGCGTCGGGCGATGCGTCGGCAGCCGGACAGGCAGGCCCCGCGTTCGCGTCGGTGCGCTCCAGCGGCGAACTCGACGCGCTGCTGAAGACGTCGGGCCGGCCCGTGATGCTCGACTTCTACGCCGACTGGTGCGTGAGCTGCAAGGAAATGGAGCATCTGACGTTCACCGATTCGCGCGTGCAGGCGCGGCTCGCGCAGCTTCACCTGGTGCGCGCGGATGTCACCGCGAACAATCCGGACGACCAGGCGCTCCTCAAGCGCTTCAACCTGTTCGGGCCGCCGGGCATCATCTTCTTCGATCGCAACGGCAACGAAATCGGCCGCGTGGTCGGCTATCAGGCGGCCGAGACGTTCCTGCGCAGCCTCGATCGCGCGGCGGTGCCGACGGTGTAAGGCGCGCGCGCCGCCGCACATGGGCGCCCGCTGCGCCCACCGGACCGCAAATGCAGAACGGCGGGACACCGATGAAGTGTCCCGCCGTTTTTCTTGATACTCGCCGTCGTGCGGCTCAGCGCTGCGCTTTCAGCAGACGGGCAGCATCGAGCGCGAAGTACGTGAGGACACCGTCGGCGCCCGCGCGCTTGAATGCGAGCAGCGATTCGAGCACGACCTTGTCGTGGTCGAGCCAGCCATTCATCGCGGCGGCCTTCAGCATCGCGTATTCGCCGCTCACCTGGTACACGTAGGTCGGGAAGCGGAACTCGTCTTTCACGCGGCGCACGATGTCGAGATACGGCATCCCGGGCTTGACCATCACCATGTCGGCGCCTTCGTCGATGTCGAGGCGCACTTCGCGCAGTGCTTCGTCGCTGTTCGCCGGATCCATCTGGTAGGTCATCTTGTTGCCCTTGCCCAGATTGGACGCCGAGCCGACCGCATCGCGGAACGGGCCGTAGAACGCCGACGCGAACTTGGCCGAATAGGCCATGATGCGCGTATGGATATGGCCGTCGCTTTCCAGCATCTCGCGGACCGCGCCGATGCGGCCGTCCATCATGTCCGACGGCGCGACGATGTCGACGCCGGCTTCTGCCTGCGCGCGTGCCTGGTCGACCAGGATCTCGATCGTGTCATCGTTGATCACGTAGCCGTTCTCGTCGAGCACGCCGTCCTGGCCGTGGCTCGTGTACGGATCGAGCGCGACGTCGGTCAGCACGCCGAGTTCGGGGAAACGCTTCTTCAACTCGCGCACAGCGCGCGGGATCAGGCCTTCCGGATTGGCCGCTTCGCGTCCGTCGGGCGTTTTCAGCGACGGCTCGATGGCCGGGAACAGCGACAGCACGGGCACGCCAAGTTCGACGCACTGCTCGGCGACGTGCATCAGCAGATCGACCGATACGCGCTCGACGCCGGGCATCGACGGGACGGCCTGGCGTTCGTTGGTGCCTTCGACGACGAACACCGGGTAGATCAGGTCGTCGGTGGTCAGGCGGTTTTCGCGCATCAGGCGCCGGGAGAAGTCGTCGCGGCGCATCCGGCGCGGACGATGAAGCGGATGGAAGCTCATGGCGATTTGGCAGAAATCAGGGCAAGAAGGACCTTACGGAACCCTTAGGTCATTTTCGAGATCGTTGGTATATGATAGCGATCGAGCGGCACGCGTCGCGTGCAACTCCCCGCTTCTCCTCCCTGAGCGGGTGCCTGTCGTTATTCGATTAGGCTGTTTGACCCGCCGTTCAACGGCGGGTTTTTTTATGAGCCGGCCGAATCCGCAGGTGCCGTCAGGTGCGCCCGGCCGATCCCGGCCGCGCGTTGCCCGCTCATTGTCCTACAGGCTCGCTTTTTTCGTCGGCGACGGACGGCCGCACCCAGCTCTCGATCAGTTCATGAGCCTCGTCGAGCCCCGTGCGCTTCAGCGCCGAGAACAGCTGGACGGTCAGCTTGCCCTTCACGCCCTGGTCGCGATACGCGTCGAGTCCCTTCTGCGTGTTACGCAGCGCGTTGATGCTTTCCTGGCGCGTCAATTTGTCGCACTTCGTCAGCAGCGTGTGGATCGGCTTGCCGGTCGGCGCAAACCACTCGAGCATCCGGCGATCGAGGTCGGTCAGCGGGCGCCGCGAATCCATCATCAGGATCAGGCCGCACAGCTGCGAACGCGTTGCGAGATAGGACGACAGAAGCATTTCCCAGTGGGCCTTCGCGGCCCCGGGCACTTCCGCGTAACCGTAGCCGGGCAGGTCGACGAGGTTCGCGACGGGCTCGGCGGCCGGGCCGACGGAGAAGTAGTTGATGTGCTGGGTGCGGCCGGGCGTCTTCGACGCGAACGCGAGCCGCTTCTGGTTGCACAGCACGTTGATCGCCGTCGATTTGCCGGCATTCGAGCGGCCGGCGAACGCGATTTCCGGTTGTACCGTCGGCGGCAGGTCGCGCAGATGGTTGACGGTCGTGTAGAAGCGGGCTTGGTGGAGCAAAAAGGCCATGGGGGAAACCGGAGGGACGGGGCGGCGCGAGCCGCTTGGTGGAGGCGGGGTAGCCCCGATAGGCGCGGGAGCTTTCAGCGCGATATTGTACAATACGCCGGTTTTGCCGAAGGGTTGCGGGCGCCTGCCTCGCGCTTTTATGCAGCTTCTGCGGTAGACTGGTCGACGTCGTTTTTTGCAGAACCTCAAATTCCCACAAGACGAAACAGGGTGTGCGAATGAATCGACTGTGCAAGTCTCTGATGGTGCTTCAGGTTGCAGCAGGGTTCGTAGGTTTCGTAGCGGAGGCAAACGCGGCGGATGCGGCAAAGCCGGATCTGGACCGCGGCAAGGCGATTGCCGGGCAAGTCTGCGCGTCGTGTCACGGCGCCGACGGCAACAGCGCATCGGGCAGTTTCCCGAAGCTCGCCGGCCAGCATCCCGAATATCTGGTCAAGCAGTTGAACGACTTCAAGGCCCAGCCGGGCGCGAAGGGGCCGGCGCGGACCAATCCGGTGATGGTCGGGTTCGCGAGCGCGTTGAGCGCGGACGACATGCGCAACGTCGCCGCGTATTACGGATCGCAGACGACGAAGCTCGGCACCGCACGCGACGCGGCGACCGTGCCGATCGGCCAGAAGATCTATCGCGGCGGCATCGCGGAAAAGGGTGTGCCCGCCTGCGCGAGCTGCCACGGGCCGACGGGACAGGGGATTCCGGTCCAGTACCCGCGTCTGTCGGGGCAGTGGGCCGATTACACGGTTGCGCAGTTGACCGCATTCCAGCAGGGTGTCGGCGCGCGCAACAACAACGAGGCGATGCATCAGATCGCATCGCGTCTGTCGGACAACGAGATCAAGGCCGTCGCGGATTACATCGCGGGCCTGCGTTGAACGGACGGTCGCGAATGGAATGACCGGGCGCCCGAAGGGCAGCCGGCGTCAGAACAAGAAAAGGGTGGGGCGCCGCACCGTTGCGGTTGCCTCGCCCTTTTTTGTCGGCACTCGCCGGGCCGTCCCAGGAGTGCTGACCGCCCCCCCTTGGGTGGGCAGCGAACATAGTGAGCGTGGGGGCTGTTTCCCCTTAGTCGGAGTTTGAATGAGCGTTACCACGTCGGGGTTGCAGTCGAAGTCGGGTCAAAGTGCGTCCAGGCGCGCAGTCGAGCTGCTGAGCTCGATGCGCTTCGCGATCGCACTGTTGGTGGTGCTGTCGATCGCGAGCATCGTCGGCACGGTCCTGACCCAGGATGACCCATATCCGAACTACGTGAACCAGTTCGGGCCATTCTGGGCGGACATCTTCCGCTCGCTGGGCCTGTACAACGTGTACAGCGCGTGGTGGTTCATGCTGATCCTGATCTTCCTCGTCGTGTCGATCTCGCTGTGCGTGATCCGCAACGCGCCGAAGATGCTCGCCGACGCGAAGAGCTGGAAGGACAAGGTCCGCGAAGGCAGCCTGCGCGCCTTCCACCACAAGGCCGAATACTCGGCGTCCGGTACGCGCGCGACCGTCGCGGCCACGCTCGCCACGTTCGTCACCAAGGCCGGCTACAAGCACGTCGTGCGTGAAACCGACGGCGCGACGCTGATCTCCGCGAAACGCGGCGCGCTGACGAAGTGGGGCTACATCTCCGCGCACCTTGCGATCGTCGTGATCTGTATCGGCGGCCTGCTGGACAGCAACCTGCCGATCAAATTCCAGATGTGGCTGTTCGGCAAGAGCCCGGTCAACACGAGCGCGACGATCAGCGAGATTTCGCCCGACCACCGGCTGTCCGCGTCGAACCCGACGTTCCGCGGCTACGCGTGGGTGCCGGAAGGCCAGTTCGTGTCGACCGCGATTCTGAACCAGCCGAGCGGCTCGCTGATCCAGGACCTGCCGTTCTCGATCCAGCTCAACAAGTTCATCGTCGACTACTACACGACCGGGATGCCGAAGCTGTTCGCGAGCGACATCGTCGTGATCGATCGCGAGACGGGCCAGAAGATCCCGGCGCGCGTCGAGGTCAACAAGCCGTTCACGTACAAGGGCGTGTCGATCTACCAGTCGAGCTTCCAGGACGGCGGCTCGCAGATGGAGATGACGGCCTACCCGATGACGGGCAGCAACGCGAAGACCTTCGCGGTGAAGGGCACGATCGGCAGTACGGCGCCGCTGCAGATGCCGGGCAGCGACGGCGACACGATCGAATTCTCCGACTTCCGCGCGATCAACGTCGAGAACATGGCGGACGCGAACGGCAAGCCGGACGTGCGCGGCGTCGCGAAGACGGAGTCGCTCAAGGAAGCGTTCGACGAGCGGCTCGGTTCGGGCGCGAAGACGTCGAAGCCGATGCAACTCCACAACATCGGCCCGTCGGTCCAGTACAAGATTCGCGGCAAGGACGGTCAGGCGCGCGAATTCAACAACTACATGCTGCCCGTCGACATGGGCGGCACGCGCGTGTTCCTCGCCGGCGTGCGCGCGAGCCCGAACGATCCGTTCCGGTACATGCGGATTCCGGCCGATAGCCAGGATTCGATCGGCGAATGGATGCGCCTGCGCGCCGCGCTCGAGGATCCGGCCGTGCGTGCCGACGCCGCCGCACGATTCGCGCAGCGTTCGCTGCCGACGACCGAAGCGTCGCTGCGCGGCCGCCTGCAGGACAGTGCGTTCAAGGTGCTGACCCTCTTTGCGGCCAGCGACGACAGCGTCGGCCGTGGCGCCGACGGCCAGCCGGTCGGCGGCTTCCAGGCGGTGGCGACGTTCATCGACCGCTCGGTGCCGAAGGCCGAGCAGGAAAAGGCGGCCAGCCTGCTGCTGCGCATGCTCGAGGGTTCGATGTGGGAGGTCTGGCAGATCGCGCGCGAGCATGCCGGCGAGCCGGCCGCCCAGCAGGGCGCCGACACGATCCGCTTCGTGCAGAACGCGATCAATGCGCTATCCGACAGCTTCTTGTACGGATCGCCGGTCTATTTGCAGCTCGACTCCTTCAAGCAGGTGCAAGCTTCGGTATTTCAGCTGACGCGCGCACCCGGCAAGAATCTGGTGTATCTTGGCAGCCTGCTGTTGGTCGCAGGCATCTTCTCGATGTTCTACGTGCGCGAGCGGCGCCTCTGGTTCTGGCTCAAGGATGCCGGTTCGGGTGTCGATGTGGTGATGGCGATGTCCACGGCCCGCAAGACCTTCGATTTCGAGAAAGAATTCGTGCAGACGCGCGACGCGGCCGGCGCCGCCTTGCGCGCCACGCCACGCGACGCCGCGCCCGCCGGTGCGGCAGCGACTGTCCGTCCGCCTGCCGGCGGCGGTTCCGATTCCGAGAATTCCACCCGGTAACGTCATGGATCTCACTCAAGTCTCCTCTTCCCGTTCGGGGCCGGTTCAGGCCCCGAATCCGGCGCCGTTGTTCGACGACCGTCCGTTCCTCGCCCGCCTGTCGATCATCGACTGGCTGTTCGCCCTGGCTCTCGTGGTCGGCGCAGGCTATGCGTTCGTGCATTACAACGAACACATGAATTACTACGACAAGGCGGTGATGATCGGCACGGTGCCGGCGCTTGTCGTGCTCGGCTGGCGCTGGAAGCCCGCGCGGCTGATGATGGCGTCGATCGCGGTGCTGTCGCTGCTGTCGATCCAGATCTACCAGGGCGATCTCGCGCGTGCCGATTCGGCGTTCTTCCTCAAGTACTTCCTGTCGAGCCAGTCCGCGATCCTGTGGATGAGCGCGCTGTTCGTGCTCGCGACGATCTTCTACTGGATCGGCCTGCTCGCGCGCTCGGAGTCGGGCTCCGCGATCGGCCAGAAACTGACGTGGGTCGCGGTGCTGATGGGTTTCACCGGCCTGATGGTGCGCTGGTACGAGTCCTACCTGATCGGTGCCGACGTCGGGCATATCCCGGTGTCGAATCTGTATGAAGTCTTCGTGCTGTTCAGCCTGATCACCGCACTGCTCTACCTGTATTACGAAGGCCACTACGGCACGCGCTCGCTCGGCGCGTTCGTGCTGCTGGTCATCAGCGCGGCCGTCGGCTTCCTGATGTGGTACTCGGTCGCGCGCGACGCGCAGCAGATCCAGCCGCTCGTGCCGGCGCTGCAGAGCTGGTGGATGAAGATTCACGTGCCGGCGAACTTCATCGGCTACGGCAGCTTCGCGCTGTCGGCGATGGTGTCGGTCGCGTACCTGATGAAGGAGCGCGGCGTGCTCGCCGATCGTCTGCCGCCGCTCGAGGTGCTCGACGACGTGATGTACAAGTCGATCGCGGTCGGTTTCGCGTTCTTCACGATCGCGACGATCCTCGGCGCGCTGTGGGCCGCCGAAGCATGGGGCGGCTACTGGAGCTGGGACCCGAAGGAAACCTGGGCGCTGATCGTATGGCTCAACTACGCGGCCTGGCTGCACATGCGCCTGATGAAGGGCCTGCGCGGCGCGGTCGCCGCCTGGTGGGCGCTCACGGGCCTGCTCGTGACGACGTTCGCGTTCCTCGGCGTCAACATGTTCCTGTCCGGGCTGCATAGCTACGGCAAGCTGTAAGATTTCCGACGTTGGTCCGACAAAAGACCGCCGGCGCACTGTGTGCCCGGCGGTTTTCTTTTGTAACGGGCGGACGGTCCGGGCGTCGAACGGCGCAGGACGGCTCGGGTCGAACACCCATGAAGCGTGCGCGCCGCGCATGCAGGAGGAGCAGCACGATGTGGATCAAACCCCCTTTGCGCACCGTACTGACCGGCGGTGATATCGCGCCGAGCGAGATTACGCCGCGCGCGGTGTTCGAGAACCGGCGGCGTGTCTTGCAGGCCGCCGGCCTGGCGGCGGCGGGCGGATTGCTCGGCGGCAGCGGCGCGGCGTTCGCGGCCTATGCGTCGCCGGACGCGCGGGCAGCGAAGCTCGCGGCGAAAACCAATCCGAGGTTCGTCGCGGCCGACAAGGTGACGCCGTTCAAGGACATCACGTCCTACAACAACTTCTACGAATTCGGCACCGACAAGAGCGACCCGGCCCAGAACGCGGGCACGCTGCGGCCGCGCCCGTGGCGCGTGAGCGTCGAGGGCGAGGTGCTGCACCCGAAGGTGTTCGATCTCGATGAGCTGCTGAAGCTCGCGCCGCTCGAGGAGCGCGTGTACCGGCTGCGTTGCGTCGAAGGATGGTCGATGGTGATTCCGTGGATCGGCGTGCCGCTGTCCGAACTGATCAAGCGCGTGCAGCCGACCGGCAACGCGAAATATGTGCAGTTCATCACGCTGGCCGATCCGTCGCAGATGCCGGGGCTGTCGACGCCGGTGCTCGATTGGCCGTACTCGGAAGGGCTGCGGATGGATGAGGCGATGAATCCGCTGACGCTGCTGACGATGGGCGTGTACGGCCAGGTGCTGCCGAACCAGAACGGCGCGCCGGTGCGGATCGTCGTGCCGTGGAAGTACGGCTTCAAGAGCGCGAAGTCGCTGGTGAAGATCCGCTTCGTCGACAAGCAGCCGAAGACGAGCTGGAACACGTATGCGTCGAATGAATACGGTTTCTATTCGAACGTGAACCCGAACGTCGATCACCCGCGCTGGAGCCAGGCGACCGAGCGCCGGATCGGCGAGGACGGCTTCTTCACGCCGAAGCGCAAGACCCTGATGTTCAACGGCTACGGCGATCTCGTCGCGTCGATGTATCAGGGCATGGATCTGAAAAAGAACTTCTGAGCGCGCCGGTGAGAAACGACATCCCGCCTTCGACGCTGACGCCCGCGCGCGCGTCCGGCATGCGCACGGCTGCCGCCGGTGGTGCAGGAGCCGGCACGGTTCGGAACGCCTCGCCGCGCTGGCTTGCTCCCGCCAAGGTGCTGGTTTTCGCGGCCGGCCTCTATCCGCTCGCGCGCGTGGTGCTGTTCGGGCTGACCGACCGGCTCGGCGCGAACCCGATCGAGTTCATCACGCGTTCGACGGGCCTCTGGACGCTGGTGATGCTCTGCGTCACGCTCGCCGTCACGCCGCTTCGGCGCGTGACAGGTGTTCCCGCGTTGCTGCGCTTTCGTCGGATGATCGGCCTGTTCGCGTTCTTTTACGCGACGCTGCATTTCACGACGTATCTGTGGTTCGACAAGTGGTTCGACGTGCTTGCGATCCTGAAGGACGTCGGCAAGCGTCCGTTCATCACGGTCGGCTTCGCCGCGTTCGTGCTGCTGATTCCGCTGGCCGCGACGTCGCCGCGCGCGATGGTGCGCCGGCTCGGCCGTCACTGGGCGACGCTGCATCGCGCAATCTATGCGATTGCGCTGTTCGGTGTGCTGCATTTCTGGTGGATGAGGGCCGGCAAGCACAATCTCGCACAGCCGAAGCTCTACGCGACGATCGTAGCGGTGCTGCTCGGCTGGCGGCTGCTTGAATGGGGCTGGCGGCGCATCCGTGCATGACGTGCGCGCCTGAAAAAACAAAAGGCGATGACGGGACGTCATCGCCTTTGTTGCGAACGGAGCCGCGCGAGTGGCGGTGTGCGATTACTGCGCGACAGCCGGACCGGATGCGGGCGTCACGGCCTTCGACGCATCGCTCGACAGTTCCGGCGACAGCGTGAGCGGCGTGCCGGAAGAATCGGGAATGCTCTCGGATGACGCGTTTTCATCGGTCGGCATGACGTCCGACGGCGGCGTGTCCTGCTGCTGGATGGGCTTCGCCGGCAACGGCGGCACGGTGGGCAGATAGAGCGGGCCGCGTTGACCGCAGCCGGCAAGTATCGCCAAAGCCGCTACAATCGCGCTCATCCGGAAAACGACTCGCATGATCGTCCCTGAACAATTTAACCGATAGAGTTTAGCATGTCCGATACTGAATACCTGGCCCGTGCCGAGGCCGTGCTGGCGGCCGTCGAGCGTACCGTGGATGCCGCGAACGATGGCGATCACGACATCGATCTGGAGCGCAACGGCAGCGTGCTGACGCTGACGTTCGAGAACGGCTCGAAGATCATCATCAATCTCCAGCCGCCGATGAAGGAACTGTGGATCGCCGCGAAGGCGGGCGGATTCCATTACCGTTTCGTGGACGGCGAATGGCGCGACACGCGCACGGGCGCCGAGTTCTTCGCGGCGCTCACCGACTACGCGACGCAGCAGGCCGGCCTGCCGATCACGTTCGGCGCGTAACGTCCGGCACCCGATACGCCGGATCGAAGCACAAGAAAAAAGCGCCCTGCGGGGCGCTTTTTTCATGCTCGGGCCATGCGTGTCAATGGCCGCGGAACAGGTTCATGATGTCCTGCTTCTCCTGCTCGTCGACGTGCGGTACGGGTTCGTCGGTGTTCTGCACCGCCGGCGCCTGCGGCACGCCGACCGTCGATACGAAGCCGTGTCCCGGCGTGAACTCGGTGAAGTACAGCTCGCTGCCGAGCGCCTGGACGTCGTCCGGCATGGTCGGCTTGAACTCCGGCACGCCCTTCAGCGCCGCGCCCATGTAGTCGATCCAGACCGGCAGCGACAGGCCGCCGCCGGTTTCGCGATCGCCGAGGCTGCGCGGGTTGTCGTAGCCGATCCACGCGATCGCCGCGAGCGTGTGCTGGTAGCCGGCGAACCATGCGTCGTGCGAATCGTTCGTCGTACCGGTCTTGCCGGCGAGGTCGGTGCGCTTCAGCACATTGGTGCGCGCGCCCGTGCCGCGCTGCGCGACGCTCTGCAGCAGACTGTTCATCACGTACGCGTTGCGCGCGTCGATTGCGCGCGGCGCGTTCTGCTCGGCGATGAGCGGCTGCGCGCGAGCGACGATCGCGCCATTCGGATCGGTCACTTCGGCGATCAGGTACGGATTCACGCGGAAGCCGCCGTTCGCGAACACCGAGTACGCGCCGGCCATCTGCAGCGGCGTGACCTGGCCCGCGCCGAGCGCCATCGGCAGATAGGCCGGATGGCGGTCGGCGTCGAAGCCGAAGCGCGTGATGTACTGCTGCGCGTACTTCGTGCCGATGTGGTTCAGGATCCGGATCGACACGAGGTTGCGCGAGCGCTGCAGCGCAGTGCGCATCGACATCGGGCCTTCGAAGCCGCCGCCGTAGTTCTTCGGCTCCCACGGCTGGCCGCCCGTTTCCGCGGCGCTGAAATACAGCGGGCCGTCGTTGATCACCGTGGCCGGTCCGAGGCCCTTGTCGAGCGACGCCGAGTAGATGAACGGCTTGAACGACGAACCCGGTTGCCGCCACGCCTGCGTGACGTGGTTGAACTTGTTCTTGTTGTAGTCGAAGCCGCCGACGAGCGAGCGGATCGCGCCGTCCTGCGGGACGATCGAAATGAACGCGCCTTCGACCTGCGGCAACTGCGTGATCGCCCACTTGCCTGCGTCGTTCCTCGAGACCCGGACGATCGCGCCCGGACGGATGCGGCGGTTCGGCTGCGCGCTGGCTGACAGCGCGCCCGACGCGAAGCGCAGGTTGTCGCCTTCGATCGTCGCG
Source organism: Burkholderia sp. LA-2-3-30-S1-D2 (assembly GCF_001523915.2). Classification (NCBI taxonomy): domain Bacteria; kingdom Pseudomonadati; phylum Pseudomonadota; class Betaproteobacteria; order Burkholderiales; family Burkholderiaceae; genus Burkholderia; species Burkholderia sp. LA-2-3-30-S1-D2. The sequence goes on from NZ_CP013384.1 coordinate 363,950, forward strand.
CTGCTGCCGTCGATGAAGGCGACGGTGATCTGCCGCGGGGTTGCGGCGGTGACGACCGCCGCGACCAGTTCGCCGTTGTCGGGGTGCTCGAGCAGCGCGTCGTCGATCGCCTGCTCGCGGTCATCGGCGCCGGCCGGCAGCTCGATGAAGCCTTCCGGCCCGCGATAGCCGTGGCGGCGCTCGTAATCCATGATGCCCTTGCGCAGTGCCGTGTACGCGACCTGCTGGTCGGCGGAGTCGATCGTCGTGACGACGTTGAAGCCGCGCGTATAGGTTTCCTCGCGGTACTGCGCGTACATCATCTGCCGGACCATTTCCGCGACGTACTCGGCGTGCACGCTGAACTCGCGGCCCGCGCCCTTGACGACGAGCGGCTGCGCGACGGCTTCGTCGTACTGCTCGCGCGTGATGAAGTTCAGCTCGAGCATCCGCTGCAGGATGTATTCCTGGCGCACCTTCGCGCGCTTCGGATTGACGACCGGGTTATACGCGGACGGCGCCTTCGGCAGCCCCGCGAGCATCGCCGCTTCCGCGAGCGTGATGTCCTTCAGGTCCTTGCCGAAGTAGACCCGCGCCGCGCTCGCGAAGCCATACGCACGCTGACCGAGATAGATCTGATTCATGTAGACCTCGAGAATCTGATCCTTCGTCAGCGCGCGCTCGATCCGGTACGCGAGCAGCATCTCGTAGATCTTGCGCGTGTAGGTCTTTTCGCTCGACAGGAAGAAGTTGCGCGCGACCTGCATCGTGATCGTGCTCGCGCCCTGCGATGCATGGCCGTTCGTCAGCGCGACGAAGCCGGCGCGGGCGATGCCGGTGAGGTCGACGCCGCCGTGATCGTAGAAGCGCGCGTCCTCGATCGCGAGGATCGCCTTCTTGAGCGAGTCGGGCACGTCCTTGAAATGGACGATGTCGCGGCGTTCCTCGCCGAATTCGCCGATCAGCACGTGATCCGACGTGTAGATCCGCAACGGTACCTTCGGACGATAGTCGGTCAGCGCTTCGAGCGACGGCATGTTCGGCCACGCGACGACGAGCGCGTAGCCGAGCACGAGGCCGCCGGCCACGACGAGGGCCACGCACATCGCGGCGACGCCGATCAGGACTTTCAGCCACCAGGATCGCTTCTTCGGCTCGGGCGCGGGAGGCGGGGACGTAGGAGACGTGGATTGCATAGGCATACCGGAAAACAGTCCCGCGATTATAGCTGCCCGGTAAGACGGTCCTGGCGCGGGGGGGCGTCGGCCGGAACGCGGCGGATCGCGGTGCCGCCAGTATGGCGTCCGCGCGGCCGCTTGTGTCACGACTGGCCGTCCGGCCGACTGTCGGGCGTGCGCGGCGCTTTGCAGAATCAGGCATCGGAAACGCGGCGTGGGCCGCAACGATCGCGGGAGGCTGGAATGGCAGGACGATGGGCGGCGCGGTTCGCGCCGGGCAGGCACCGTTCGACGGGCATCGACGTCGGGGCGGACGAGGTGAGGGTGGCCGTGCTGAGCCGGCGCGGCCGGGCTGCGGATGTTCGGGTCGAAGGACTCGAGCGGGAGCCGGTCGGACTGGCGGGTGGGCCGGAGGACGCGCGCTGGGCTGCGGTGGCACGTGCGTTGGCGGCGGCCGTGTCGCGGCTGTCGGCGGCGGGTGTGTGCTGCGACGCACGCGGCGTGATGGCGCTGCGCGATGACGAGATGCAGACCGCGACGCTTGATCTGGCCGGACGCGACGACATCGCGGACGCCGCCCGGCAGGCGGCCGAACGGATCTCGGGGCTGGCACCGGACAACCTCGCGTTCGACTGGCGGCAGGACGACGATGCGTGCCCGGGCGAGATTGCGGTCGCCGTGGCGCCGCAGGCGTTGCTCGAGCGGCGGATCGACGTGGCCGCGCAGGCCGGCATCGATCTGACGGCCGTCGACGGCGAGTCAGCTGCCGCACTGCGCGCGTTGCGCTATGCCGCGCAGTTCGAGCCTGACGCACACGGCCCTTATGCCGCATTCTGGTTCGGCGACACGGGCGTGCGCGGCTGGCGGATTGACGGCACGATCGCCGCGCCGGTGCTCGCGTTGTCCGGCGACGTGCAGGCGGCGTTGCCTGACGCATTGCGCCAGTGCGTATTCGAGCCGGTGCGCTGCGTGCTCGTGGCCGGCGACGAGCGCTGCATCGGCCGCTGGGGCACGTCGGCGGCCGATATCGGCGATGCGCTCGGGGTGGCCGTGGTGCCGTTCGACTGCTCCGGATGGGACGGGCTGCCGCGCGAGCCCGCCGGCGCGCCGGGCGGTCCGGCGTTTGCCCTCGCGATCGGGCTGGCGCTGCGCGGGGTGTGGGAATGATGGCCGATATGGGGTTCGGGCGCGCTGCCGCCAGCCATGCCGCGCTCGGCGGCTTCAATTTGCTGCCGTACCGTGAGCGGCTGGCGCAGGCGCTGCGGCGGCGCCGCGCCACGCAATGCGGGGCGGCGATCGTGCTCGGCGCACTCGGGGCCTGTGTCTGGACAGGGGCGGCGACAGCGTGGCGATGGCGCGTGGATGCCGAGCGCACGCGCGTGGAGGCGCGGTTGCGGCAATTGCAGCCGCAGGTCGATGCCGCACGGCGCACCGCCGGCGCGGCAGCCGATCTCGCGCAACGCGATGCGCGGGCAGTCGTCCTTGCCGGGCCTTACCGGCGCGTTGCCGGACTGCTCGCGACGCTGGCGCTGGTGCGCGACGACACCGTTCGGCTCGACGCATTGCATACGACATCGTCCGGTGCCGAGCTCGACGCGCGCGCGACGAGTTACCGGACGGCCGCGCGGTGGCTCGCACGGATCGCGGCCGAGCAGCGCGACTGGCGATTCGACATCGGTGCGTTGACACCGGCGTCGGCCACGCCGGGCCCGGGTTCGGCCGCGCCGTTCCGTTTTTCCGTCCAGGTGCGCTGGCACGACGCGCCGCCGCGACAGAAGGCAACGGGAGGCGGAGCATGACGGCCATCGTGCATCGGTCCATGCCTGACGGTGTCGAGTCGTTCGGCCGCGTGACGCGGATGTCGCCTGCCGCAGTGCACGCCGTTGGTTGCGCGCTGGCATTCGCGGTCGTGATGGTGGGTGGCATTCATCTGATGAGTGCCGTCGATGGAAGCGGACTCGCACGCAGTCGCGCGTTGCTGGCAAAGGCGCAGATACGGGCCGCCGACGCACAACGGCTGCTCGCGGCCGCCGCGCCGCGGCGCGATATTGGCACGCCTGCCGGGCGCGATGCCAGCTCGCCGCCTGCGCCAGGGTGGCCCGCGCTGATGCTGGAGCTGGCTGACCTGGTCCGAGGAAGCGGACTGCGGGTTGTGTCGATCGAACCGCGGCGCACTGACGATGCAGCGCCGGATGGCCGGCGCACGTTACGGATCGTCGCGGACGGCGGTTTTCCGGCACTGCTGCGCCTGATGGGCGGGTTGGCGAGTTTCCCCGCGCTGGTGGTGCCGTCGGGGCTGCATATCGAGAGGAACCCGCCCGCGTCGCGGGTGGACATGACGATCGACGTGTTTCCGGCGCTGTCGGGGGCCCGCGTTCCGGACGGCGCGGAGGCGGTGCTTGCCGGTGCGCCGAGCGACGATCCATTCGGCGACGCCGGTTCGCCGACGGTAGCCGACGATACGCCGCCGCGCCTGGCCGGCACCATTCGCGACGGACGCACCGGGCTCGCGCTGTTCGACGCCGGCGATGGCGCATTCGCGACCGTCGCGCCGGGCGAGGCGTTCGGGGTGTCGCGTGTGGTGAGCGTCGATGCCGGTGCCGTGACGGTCGCGACGGCCGATGGCGCACGCCGGTTCGTCGTGGACGACGGAGACCGCTCATGACGAAGTACGGATGGTGCGTGATCGCATTCTGGGCTGGATCGAGCGTGGCCACCGTGGATGCGGCTCTACCGCCTTTGCCGCCGGCCGGCTGGCCGATCGGATCGATACGGGCGTACGCCGAGGAGACGCCGCTGCCGCAGGGCGCGCCTGATGGCGCGGACGGCGTGGGCGGTGACGCGCCCGCGCACGATGGTCCGCAGCCGTTCGACCAAGCGGCGCGCGCGGTACTTCGGGCGGACACTGCGGCACCGGTGCCCCAGCTGGAAGGGCCGCCGATTCCATTGCCTCCGCCGGTGCGCATGAGCGACGCCGCGGCGCGGCACCCCGGCGATGCGGACGACGCGCGTCGAATCTCGCTGAATCTGCAGGGCGCCGGGCTCGCGGCCGCATTCGACGCGCTCGCGCGATTCACCGGGCTGAACATCATCGTCGGCGAGCAGGTGCGCGGTACCGTGACATTACGTCTGAACAATGTCCGCTGGCGCGATGCGTTCGATACGTTGCTCGACACGCACGGGCTGGCGATGTCCCGGCGCGGCAACGTGATCTGGGTCACTCCGGCGGCCGAACTCGCCGCGCGGGAGCGCGAGCGCTTCGAAACGCACGCACGTGCGGCCGAGCTGGAGCCGCTCGCGAGCCGAACCTTCGCGCTGCATTACCCACGTGCGCAGGACGTGCAGCGGTTGCTGGCGGGGGCGACCGGCCAGCGCCTGCTGTCGAAACGCGGCGCCGCGGCGGCCGATCCGCGCATGAACTTGTTGTTCGTCACCGACCTGGCGCCACGCATCGAGCAGATCGCGGGCCTGATCGACGCGATCGACCGGCCGTCGCGGCAGGTCAGGATCGAGGCGCGCATCGTCGAGGGCGAACAGGGGTTCTCGCGCAACCTCGGGGCTCGCGTCGCGCTGCGCGCCCAAGGGCGGGCTCCCGCAGCCGAGGGGGCGGCGCCCGCGACGGACACGCGCAACGCGCTCGACCTGGCCGCGCGACCGCTCGGCGGCTTCGAGGCGGCGACGGCCGGCTTCACGTTGTTCGCAGCGCCGCTCAGCCGCGTGCTCGACGTCGAATTGAGCGCGCTCGAGGCGCAGGGCCGGGGCCAGATCGTTTCCAGTCCGCGCGTGGTGACGGCCGATCGCGTGAAGGCGATCGTCGAACAGGGCTCGGAGCTGCCGTACCAGGCGAAAGTCGGCAACGGCGTGAGCGGCGTGCAGTTCCGCCGAGCGACGCTGAAGCTCGAGGTCGAGCCGCAGATCACGCCCGACGGGCGCGTGGTGCTCGACCTGGACGTGACGAAGGACAGCATCGGCGAGCCGACGGCCGCCGGCCCGGCGATTCATACGAAGCACGTCCAGACGCGTGTCGAGGTCGAGGACGGCGGAACGGTCGCCATCGGCGGGATTTACGAGCAGTTGAACCGGGACGATGTGACGCGGGTGCCGCTCTTGGGCAAAATACCGGTTCTGGGCGCGCTTTTCCGGCACCGTGCGCGGCGCGACCAGCGTAACGAATTGGTCGTCTTCATCACGCCGACGGTCGTCGGCGCGCGTTGCGAAACGGCCGGCGCGGGCGACGCGGATGCGGGAAAAGCGGGGCCGGAAGCCGGTGGTGCAGGCTCGACAAGGCAGCCGCTTTGCCAGTAAGCTGCGCCACACACCAGCAAGATTCAAGCAGAGGAAGCCGTTGCAAGCGCGGGACCCACACGCAAACGTATTTTTCGTCGGCCTTATGGGAGCGGGTAAGACCACCGTGGGCCGTGCGGTCGCGCGCCGGCTCGACAGGACGTTCTTCGACTCCGACCACGAAATCGAGGCCCGCACGGGTGCGCGCATTCCGGTGATCTTCGAGATGGAGGGCGAGGCCGGGTTTCGCGACCGCGAATCGCAGGTGATCGCCGATCTGACGCAGCGCGAGAACATCGTGCTCGCGACGGGCGGCGGCGCGGTGCTGCGCCCTGAAAATCGCGATTGCCTGAAAGGCAGCGGCATCGTCATCTATCTGCGCGCCAATCCGCACGATCTGTGGCTGCGCACGCGCAAGGACAAGAACCGCCCGCTGTTGCAGACCGACGATCCGAAGGCGCGTCTCGAAGCGCTCTACGAAGTACGCGATCCGCTTTACCGCGAATGCGCGGACTTCATCATCGAGACCGGCCGTCCGTCGGTCAACGGCCTCGTCAACATGGTGCTGATGCAACTCGAACTGGCAGGCGTCGTCGCCAAGCCGCTACAAGCATGATTACCGTCAACGTCGATCTGGGCGACCGCGCCTACCCGATTCACATTGGTGCCGGCCTGATCGGCCGCACCGAGCTGTTCGCTCCTCACATCACCGGTTCGTCGATCACGATCGTCACGAACACGACGGTCGATCCGCTCTACGGCGATGCGCTGCGCGCGGCGCTCGCGCCGCTCGGCAAGCGCGTCTCGACGGTCGTGCTGCCGGACGGCGAGGCCTACAAGAACTGGGAAACGCTGAACCTGATCTTCGACGGCCTGCTGACCGAGCGCGCCGACCGCAAGACGACACTCGTCGCACTCGGCGGCGGCGTGATCGGCGACATGACCGGTTTCGCCGCCGCGTGCTACATGCGCGGCGTGCCGTTCATCCAGGTGCCGACGACGCTGCTGTCGCAGGTCGATTCGTCGGTCGGCGGCAAGACGGGCATCAACCACCCGCTCGGCAAGAACATGATCGGCGCGTTCTACCAGCCGCAGGCCGTGATCGCCGATATCGGCGCGCTGACCACGCTGCCCGATCGCGAACTGGCGGCCGGCGTGGCCGAGGTCATCAAGACGGGCGCGATCGCCGATGCGGCATTCTTCGACTGGATCGAGGCGAACGTCGATGCGCTTAACCGCCGCGAGCCGGCCGCGCTCGCGCATGCGGTGAAGCGCTCGTGCGAGATCAAGGCGAGCGTGGTCGCGGCCGATGAACGCGAAGGCGGGCTGCGCGCGATCCTGAATTTCGGCCATACGTTCGGCCATGCGATCGAGGCCGGGCTCGGCTACGGCGAGTGGCTGCACGGCGAAGCGGTCGGCTGCGGGATGGTGATGGCGGGCGACCTGTCGGTGCGGCTCGGCCTCCTCGACGAAGCGTCGCGGCAGCGGCTCGATGCGGTGATCGCCGCCGCGCACCTGCCGGTCCGCGGGCCGGCACTCGGCGATGCGCGCTACATGGAGCTGATGCGCGTCGACAAAAAAGCCGAAGCCGGCGCGATCAAGTTCATCCTGCTGAAGCGATTCGGCGATACGCTGATCACCCAGGCGCCCGACGAAGCCGTGTTCGCCACCCTGGCGCAGACGACCCGGTAACGGCGCCCCGGATGCCCCGGCGCCCCTGACATGGAGGAGACGTGAGCGAGACATCCAGCAGCAAACCGTCCAAAGCCGGCCGCGCATCCGTCGCGGCGCCGGCCGAGCCGCCGACGCTGGCGGCGCTGGAAGCCCATCTCGCTCCGTATGCCGCCCACGCGTCGCAGTCGCGCGGCCGCCGCCATCAGGAAACACCGCCGGCGGCGCGCACCGAATTCCAGCGCGACCGCGACCGTATCGTTCATTCGACCGCGTTCCGCCGGCTCGAATACAAGACGCAGGTCTTCGTCAATCACGAAGGCGACCTGTTCCGCACCCGCCTCACGCACAGCCTCGAAGTCGCGCAGATCGCGCGTTCGGTCGCGCGCAACCTGCGGCTCAACGAGGATCTCGTCGAAGCGATCTCGCTCGCGCACGATCTCGGTCATACGCCGTTCGGCCACGCCGGCCAGGACGCGCTGAACGCGTGCATGCGCGAGCACGGCGGCTTCGAGCACAACCTGCAGAGCCTGGCCGTGGTCGATGAACTCGAGGAGCATTACGGCGCGTTCAACGGCCTGAACCTGTGCTTCGAGACGCGCGAAGGCATCCTCAAGCACTGCTCGCGCGAGAACGCGCGCAAGCTCGGCGCGCTCGGCGAGCGCTTCCTGCAAGGGCGCCAGCCGTCGCTGGAAGCGCAGCTCGCGAACATCGCGGACGAAATCGCGTACAACAACCACGACGTCGACGACGGCCTGCGCTCCGGCCTGATCACGATCGAGCAGCTCGCCGAAGTCGAGCTGTGGCAGCGCCACTACGACGCCGCGCTCACCGAATTCCCGCATCTGGAAGGCCGCCGCCTCGTCCACGAGACGGTGCGCCGCATCATCAACACGCTGATCGTCGACCTGATCGACGAGACCACGCGCAATCTCGCGCGTGTCGCGCCCGCGTCGCTCGACGACGTGCGCGCCGCGCCGCAGCTCGTCGCGCACAGCGAGGCGATCGCCGCGCAGGCGGCGGCCCTCAAGCGCTTCCTGTTCAAGAACCTGTATCGCCACTACAAGGTGATGCGCATGGCGAACAAGGCGCAGCGCGTCGTCACCGGGCTGTTCGACGCGTTCATCGACGATCCGCGCCTGCTGCCGCCGCCGTACCAGTCGGACGACGAAGCGCAGCAGCCGCGCCTCGTCGCGCACTACATCGCCGGCATGACCGACCGCTTCGCGCTGAAGGAATATCAGCGCCTGTTCGTCATCAACGACAACTGACTGTCACAAACGATCACTAGACTTCGCCGGTTCAATGGCGACGGGAATGTTGCACACGCTGTTGGTAACGTTTTCATAGGAGAGAGGTCGATGAAGAAGAAGCCTGCGGGGACCGTGGTTCGCTCGATCGCGCTGGGCGGCGCGCTCATGTTCGGTATGCAGCATGCGGCGTTCGCCGTGACGGAGATCCAGTTCTGGCATGCGATGGAGTCGGCGCTCGGCGAGCGCGTGAACGAGCTCGCCGCGCAGTTCAATGCATCGCAGGGCGACTACAAGATCGTGCCGGTCTTCAAGGGCACCTACGACCAGGCACTCGCGGCGGGCATCGCCGCCTATCGCAGCGGCAACGCGCCGGCGATCCTCCAGGTCTATGAAGTCGGCACCGCGACGATGATGCAGGCGAAGAAGGCCGTCGTGCCCGTCTACGACATGTTCAAGCAGGCCGGCGTGCCGCTCGACGAAAAGGCGTTCGTGCCGACCATCGCGAGCTACTACAGCGACGCGAGGACGGGCCATCTCGTGTCGATGCCGTTCAACAGCTCGACGCCGGTGCTGTACTACAACAAGGATGCGTTCAAGAAGGCCGGGCTCGATCCGAACCAGCCGCCGAAGACGTGGGCCGACGTGCAGGCCGACGCGGAGAAGCTGCGCAAGTCCGGGATGGCGTGCGGCTTCACGACCGGCTGGCAAGGCTGGATCCAGCTCGAGAACTACAGCGCGTGGCATGCGCTGCCGTTCGCGAGCCGCAACAACGGCTTCGACGGCACCGACGCGGCGCTCGAATTCAACAAGCCGCAGCAGATCGCGCACATCGCGTTCCTGCAGCAGATGCAGAAGGACGGCACGTTCACGTATGCGGGCCGCAAGGACGAAGCGTCCGCGAAGTTCTACAGCGGCGACTGCGGGATCCTGACGACGTCGTCGGGCGCGCTCGCGAACGTGCAGAAATTCGCGAAGTTCAGCTACGGCACCGGCATGATGCCGTACGACGCGAACGTGAAGGGTGCGCCGCAGAACGCGATCATCGGCGGCGCGAGCCTGTGGGTGCTGGCCGGCAAGGATCCGGCGACCTACAAGGGCGTCGCGAAATTCCTCGCGTTCCTGGCCTCGCCGCCGATCGCCGCCAAGTGGCACCAGGAAACGGGCTACCTGCCGGTCACGACGGCTGCGTACGACCTCACGCGCCAGCAGGGCTTCTATGCGAAGAACCCGAGCGCGGAAACCGCGATCAAGCAGATGATGAACAAGCCGCCGCTGCCTTACACGAAGGGGCTGCGCCTCGGCAACATGCCGCAGATCCGCACGGTCGTCGACGAGGAACTGGAGCAGGTCTGGGCGCAGAAGAAGTCGCCGAAGGACGCGCTCGACTCGGCGGCTTCGCGCGGCGACGAACTGCTGCGCCGCTTCGAGAAGTCGGGCGGCTGATCCCGCATCGCGTGCGTGTCGCCGGTCGCCGCGTCGCATATGCGACGCGCGCGGCCGGCGGCGCGGTTCCTTTCCCGTTTCGCCTGACCGGATGCCCGCGATGCAATCCCGTTCCCGTTTCGGCGCGAGCCTGCTGCCGTACCTGCTGATCGCGCCGCAACTCGCGATCACCGCCGTATTCTTTCTGTGGCCGGCTGGCGTCGCGCTGTGGCAGTCCACGCAGATGCAGGACGCGTTCGGCACGTCGAGCGAATTCGTCGGCTTCGCGAACTTCGCACGCCTGTTCGCCGATCCGCTGTACCTCGACTCGTTCCGCACGACGCTGGTGTTCAGCTCGCTCGTCACGGTCAGCGGGCTCGTCGTGTCGCTGTTGCTCGCCGCCTGCGCCGACCGCGTGATCCGCGGCGCGCGCGTGTATCGCACGCTGCTGATCTGGCCGTACGCGGTCGCGCCGACGATCGCGGCCGTGCTGTGGGCGTTCCTGTTCAACCCGAGCATCGGGCTCGTCACCTATGCGCTCGCGAAGGGTGGCATCGTGTGGAATCACGCGCTGAACGGCGGCCAGGCGATGTTCCTCGTCGTGCTCGCGTCGGTGTGGAAGCAGGTGAGCTACAACTTCCTGTTCTTCTACGCGGGGTTGCAGGCGATCCCGCGCTCGCTGATCGAGGCGGCGGCGATCGACGGTGCCGGGCCGGTGCGGCGCTTCTTCCACATCGTGCTGCCGCTGCTGTCGCCCACGAGCTTCTTCCTGCTGGTCGTGAACCTCGTCTACGCGTTCTTCGACACGTTCCCGGTGATCGACGCGGCCACCGCGGGCGGCCCCGCGCAAAGCACCAAGACGCTGATCTACAAGATCTTCACGGAGGGCTTCCAGGGCCTCGACATCGGCAGCTCGGGCGCGCAGTCGGTCGTGCTGATGATCGTCGTCGTCGGCCTGACGGTGATCCAGTTCCGTTTCGTCGAACGCAGGGTGCAATACGCATGATCGAAAATCGCAAGGGCTTCGACCTGTTCTGCCACGCGGTGCTGATCGCGGGCGTCGTGCTGATCGTGTTCCCGGTGTATGTCGCGTTCTGCGCGGCGACCATGAACGCGCAGGAAGTGTTCACGATCCCGCTGTCGCTGGTGCCGAGCACGCACCTGCTGGAGAACATCGCCTACATCTGGGGGCACGGCAGCGGCGGCACGACGGCGCCGTTCGGCCGGCTGCTCGTCAACAGCTTCGTGATGGCGCTCGGCATCGCGGTCGGCAAGATCGCGGTGTCGATCCTGTCCGCGTATGCGATCGTCTATTTCCGCTTCCCCTTCCGCAACACGGCGTTCTGGCTGATCTTCATCACGCTGATGCTGCCGGTCGAGGTGCGGATATTCCCGACCGTGCAGGTCGTGTCGACGCTGAACCTGACGAACACCTACGCCGGGCTCTCGCTGCCGCTGATCGCATCGGCGACCGCGACGTTCCTGTTCCGCCAGTTTTTCATGACGCTGCCCGACGAGCTGATGGACGCCGCGCGCATCGACGGTGCGGGGCCGCTGCGCTTTTTCCGGGACGTCGTGCTGCCGCTGTCGAAGACGAGCATCGCGGCGCTGTTCGTGATCACGTTCATCTACGGCTGGAACCAGTATCTGTGGCCGATCCTGATCACGACCGAGGCGTCGCTGTCGACGGCGGTGGTGGGCATCAAGACGATGATCGCGAGCGGTGACGCCGCGACCGAATGGCAATACGTAATGGCGGCGACGCTGCTGGCGATGATTCCGCCGCTCGTCGTCGTGCTGGCGATGCAGCGCTGGTTCGTGCGCGGCCTCGTCGATTCCGAGAAATGAACCACGGACGGCAACCGGGAGAAGGACCAAGTATGGCTGCGCTGAGCTTGAAGGGCGTCAGGAAATCCTACGACGGCAAGCAGCACGTGCTGCACGGCATCGACGTGGAGATCGCCGACGGCGAATTCATCGTGCTGGTCGGCCCGTCGGGCTGCGGCAAGTCGACGCTGCTGCGGATGATCGCGGGGCTCGAGACGGTGACGGACGGCGAGATCGCGATCGGCGATCGCGTCGTCAACGCGCTGGAGCCGAAGGATCGCGACATCGCGATGGTGTTCCAGAACTATGCGCTGTATCCGCACATGACGGTCGCGCAGAACATGGGGTACGGGCTGAAGATCCGCGGCATCGAGCGCGCGACGATCGACTCGCGGGTGGCCGCGGCCGCGAAGATCCTCGAACTCGAGCCGCTGCTCGCGCGGCGGCCGCGCGAACTGTCGGGCGGCCAGCGGCAGCGTGTCGCGATGGGGCGTGCGATCGTGCGCGAGCCGTCGGTGTTTCTGTTCGACGAGCCGCTGTCGAACCTCGACGCGAAGCTGCGCGTGCAGATGCGGCTCGAGATCCAGCGGCTGCATGCGCGGCTCGCGACGACGAGCGTGTACGTGACGCACGACCAGATCGAGGCGATGACGCTCGCGCAGCGCGTGATCGTGATGAACCGTGGCTATGCGGAGCAGATCGGCGCGCCGGTCGACGTGTACGAGAAACCGGCGACGGTGTTCGTCGCGGGCTTCATCGGCTCGCCGGCGATGAACCTGATGCACGGCCGGCTGTCGGAGGATGGCGCGACGTTTACGGTCGCGGGCGGCGGTCCGGCGCTGCCGGTCGCCAGCGCGCCCGGCATCGGCACCACGATCGCCACCGGGCGCGACTGGGTGCTCGGCGTGCGGCCGGAGCACATGACGCCGCAGCCGGGCGTCGCGCAGGCCTCGCTGCCGGTCGACTCGTGCGAGCTGCTCGGTGCGGACAACCTCGCGCACGGCCGCTGGGGCAACCACGACGTCGCGGTGCGGCTGCCGCACGCGGATCGTCCCGCGCGCGGCACGGCGCTGGGCGCCGCGCTGCCCGCGCACCGGCTGCATTTCTTCGATCCCGAGACCGGCAAGCGTGCCGGCTGACCCTGACGGACCTGCTGCGAGGCGCACGATGACTTCCCGTACCGACTGGCCCTATCCGCGCGTCGTCGCCCATCGCGGCGGCGGCACGCTCGCGCCGGAGAACACGCTCGCCGCGTTCGACGAAGGCGCGCGGCGCGGTCACCGGATGGTCGAGTTCGACGCGAAGCTGTCCGCCGACGACGTGAGTTTCCTGCTGCACGACGACACGGTCGACCGCACGTCGAACGGCAGCGGGCCGGCGGCGGGCATGCGCTATGCAGCGCTGGCCGCGCTCGACGCCGGCGCCTGGTTCGACGCGCGGTTCGCGGGCGAGCGGATGCCGACGCTCGAGGCGGCGGCGGCGCGCTGCATCGCGCACGGGATGGCGGCGAACGTCGAGATCAAGCCGTGCCCGGGCCGCGAGCGCGACACGGGGCAGCGGGTGGCCGTCGATGCGGCCGCATACTGGCACGGCGCGGCCGTACCGCCGCTGCTGTCGTCGTTCTCGTTCGACGCGCTGCAACAGGCGCGCGCGAGCGCCCCGGCGCTGCCGCGCGGGATGCTGTACGAGGCGGTGCCGGACGACTGGCACGCGCAGGTCGTCGGCGCGCTCGGCTGCGTATCGTTGCATGCAAACCACAAGGAACTCGACGAACCGCTCGTGCGCGCGATCAAGGCGGCCGGGCTGCGCATCCTGGTCTACACGGTCAACGACCTTGCCCGGGCGCGCGAACTCGTGCGCTGGGGCGTCGATGCGGTCTGCACGGACCGGATCGACCTGATCGGCCCCGATGCACTGGACGACATTGCGTAGCGACCCGTCCCGCGCAATGGTGGATGCGGGAAGACCCTGAGACAAAAAAACGACGCCCCGGCGGGATTTCCGCCGGGGCGTTTTGCATCGAGGAGACGTTACGTCACGAAAAATCCGCTACAAATTGCAGCAGGATTAACCATTCCCCAAATATTCGACTACGCTTAGAAACGGTAGCCGACGTTCAGGTACGTGACGATCGGGTTCAGCGAGATGTGGGCCTTCGACGTTTCCGTCAGGGTGCCGACCGGCGTCCGGCGAGCCGTCGTGAAGGTCGCGGTCACGCTGACGGGGATGTACGAGAGCGACAGGCCCGCGAACCAGTGTTTCGTGAAGTTGTACGTGAAGCCGGCGTTGAAGACGGGCGCCCACTGGTTGCTGGTCGTGGCGCTGGTCGGGCCGCCGAGCACGCCGTTCTCGAAGCTGCTGTTCGTGATCTTCGCGCCGGTGAACCAGATGTACGTTGCGCCGATGCCGACATACGGGCGGAATTTCGCGTTGGCGTCGTTGAAGTGGTAGCGAAGCAATACGGCGGGGCTCCACTGGTACGCACGGCCGAGTACGCCGAATCTTTCGAACTGACCCTTGCCGGTGATGTCGAACTTCGGCGGTATCCCCATAACGAGCTCGGTGGAGATATGGTCGGTGACGAAGTAACCCGTTGCGAGCCCAAGCGTATCGGCGTCGCTGATGCCGGCGCCGGTGTTGGGAATCGATTGGTTGATGGGCGTGCCGCCAACGCCGTAGACGAACAGCGGGTCGCTGCTGTCCTGCGGCGCAAGGTGGAACCAGCCGGTGCTGACGTAGAAATCACCTGCGGATTGTGCGTGTGCCGTACCGCCCGCAAACGTGAATGCGAGCGCTGCAGCCCCCGTAAAGGCCAGTTTTCGTTTCATTGTGTCTCCTCCGATCTAAGGCGTGCTCATTATGACGACTGCGTTTAAAACCAAACAAGCTCGTAAGTTAGAGTTTTCACCCTAAGATTAGTACGACCGTACGTTTCAGCGCCCCGCCGGGACAGGCATTCTACGCAGGTGCGCAATTTCGGACCTTCGGGTATTTCCTAACGCGTTCAAACGGACATTCAGCATGGCACGGTTAGCACGACTCTACGTTCCCGACCAGCCGCAGCACGTGATACTGCGCGGCCTGGATCAGCAACCTGCGTTCGTCGACGACCAGGACTACGAACTCTTCATCGATTGCCTGAAGGCCGCGGCACGCGATCATCACCTCTCGGTGCATGCCTACGTGCTGCTTCCGCGCCAGGTGCAGCTCCTCGTGACGCCCAGCGACGAGGCGAGCCTGCCGAAGGCGATGCAGGCGGTCGGCCGCCGCTACGTCGCGCATTTCAACCGACGTTATTCGCGTCGCGGCACCTTGTGGGAAGGCCGCTATCGCGCGACCGTGATCGAAGGCGAGCGGTATTTCCTCCTCGCGAGCCGCGTGGTCGAGATGAGCCCGGTGCGCTCGCAGCTGGTCGCGACGCCGGAGGCCTATCGGTGGTCGAGCTACCGGCATCACGTCGGGCTCACCGTCGACAGCCTGATCACCGACCATCCGCTCTATTGGGCGCTCGGCAACACGCCGTTCGACCGTCAGCGCGCGTACAAGGAGCTGTGCGAGCAGCCGCTCGACGAGCGGCAGGCCGATCAGCTGCAGCAGGCGACGCTGAAGGGCTGGGTGCTCGGCGGCGAGAACTACCGCGAATGGGCGGCGCGTACCGCGAACCGCCGCGTATCGCCGCTGCCGCGCGGACGCCCCAGAAAGGTGCGTGAAAACACCCCGCCGATCCAGCAGTAACGCGGGAAAGGCGGATCACGAGGCGGCGCCGCGGGCGCCGCTTCTTTTTGCACCAACACGATACGGCCCCAATAAAACGGCACCAGATCGGAGCATGCGTTTAATTGGGGTTCGATCAAGCGGTTTTTGTTGCTATTCCTTTGATTCGTCGCGTATATTCCGAATTCCGGTGGCCCGGGTGAAGCTCGCCCAACCACTGTCGGCCGTGCCGTCTCCCGTCGGGAGCGGGATCGACGGCAACACAAAATGGTTCAACGGCCCTCGAGGCCCCTTTACGACGGTGTCCCCATGAACGACCACCAGCAGCCGCTCGCCGCGGTGCCCGCCGCACAAGGTCTGTACGACCCGCAAAACGAACACGACGCCTGCGGCGTCGGTTTCGTCGCTCACATCAAGGGCAAGAAGAGCCACGAGATCATTCAGCAGGGTCTGAAGATCCTCGAGAACCTCGATCACCGCGGCGCGGTCGGTGCCGATCCGCTGATGGGCGACGGCGCCGGCATCCTGATCCAGATTCCGGACGCGTTCTATCGCGAGGAAATGTCGAAGCAGGACGTGACGCTGCCGCCGGCCGGTGAATATGGGGTCGGGATGATCTTCCTGCCGAAGGAGAACGCGTCGCGTCTCGCATGCGAGCAGGAACTCGAGCGGACGGTTCGGGCAGAGGGTCAGGTCGTGCTTGGATGGCGCGACGTGCCGGTCGACCACGCGATGCCGATCTCGCCGACGGTCAAGGCGAGCGAGCCGCTGATCCGCCAGATCTTCATCGGCCGCGGCAAGGACATCATGGTGACGGACGCGCTCGAGCGGAAGCTCTACGTGATCCGCAAGACCGCCAGCCACCGTATCCAGGCGCTGAAGCTCAAGCACGGCAAGGAATACTTCGTGCCGTCGATGTCGGCGCGCACGGTCGTCTACAAGGGGCTGCTGCTGGCTGGCCAGGTCGGCGTGTACTACCGCGACCTGCAGGACTCGCGCGTCGTGTCGGCGCTCGCGCTCGTGCACCAGCGCTTCTCGACCAACACGTTCCCGGCGTGGGAGCTGGCTCACCCGTACCGGATGATCGCGCACAACGGCGAGATCAACACCGTGAAGGGCAACGTGAACTGGCTGAACGCGCGTACCGGCGCGATCGCGTCGCACGTGCTCGGCGACGACCTGCCGAAGCTCTGGCCGCTGATCTATCCGGGCCAGTCGGATACGGCTTCGTTCGACAACTGTCTCGAACTGCTCGTGATGGCGGGCTATCCGCTCGTGCACGCGGTGATGATGATGATCCCGGAAGCGTGGGAACAGCACACGCTGATGGACGAGAACCGCCGCGCGTTCTACGAATACCACGCCGCGATGATGGAGCCGTGGGACGGTCCCGCCGCGATCGCGTTCACGGACGGCCGCCAGATCGGCGCGACGCTCGACCGCAACGGCCTGCGCCCGGCGCGCTACATCGTCACGGACGACGACCTCGTCATCATGGCGTCGGAAGCCGGCACGCTGCCGATCCCCGAATCGAAGATCGTCAAGAAGTGGCGCCTGCAGCCGGGCAAGATGTTCCTGATCGACATGGAACACGGCCGCATCATCGACGACAAGGAACTGAAGGACAACCTCGCGAACGCGAAGCCGTACAAGAGCTGGATCGACGCCGTGCGCATCAAGCTCGACGAGATCGAGCCGAAGGCCGAGGACGTCGCGGCCGGCCGCACGCAGGGCGCCGCGCTGCTCGACCGCCAGCAGGCGTTCGGTTATACGCAGGAAGACCTCAAGTTCCTGATGGCGCCGATGGCGCAGCAGGGTGAAGAGGCCGTCGGCTCGATGGGCAACGACTCGCCGCTCGCGGTGATGTCGAACAAGAACAAGACGCTCTATCACTACTTCAAGCAGCTCTTCGCGCAGGTCACGAACCCGCCGATCGACCCGATCCGCGAGAACATGGTCATGTCGCTCGTGTCGTTCATCGGCCCGAAGCCGAACCTGCTCGACACGAACAACATCAACCCGCCGATGCGTCTCGAAGTGTCGCAGCCGGTGCTCGACTTCAAGGACATCGCGAAGATCCGCGCGATCGACCAGTACACGGGCGGCAAGTTCAGCGCATACGAGCTGAACATCTGCTATCCGGTGGCCTGGGGCAAGGAAGGCATCGAGGCGCGCCTCGCGTCGCTGTGCGCGGAAGCCGTCGACGCGGTGAGGTCGGGCTACAACATGCTGATCGTGTCGGACCGCAAGACGGACGCCGAGCATGTTGCGATTCCGGCGCTGCTCGCCACGTCGGCGATCCACACGCACCTCGTCCAGCAAGGGCTGCGCACGAGCACGGGCCTCGTCGTCGAGACGGGCTCCGCACGTGAGACGCACCACTTCGCGCTGCTCGCGGGCTACGGCGCGGAAGCCGTGCACCCGTACCTCGCGATGGAAACGCTCGCGAAGATGGCCGAAGGCCTGCCGGGCGACCTGTCGCCGGAAAAGGCCGTCTACAACTTCACGAAGGCGGTCGGCAAGGGCCTGCAGAAGGTGATGTCGAAGATGGGCATCTCGACGTACATGTCGTACACGGGCGCGCAGATCTTCGAAGCGCTCGGCCTGTCGAGCGACCTCGTCGAGAAGTACTTCAAGGGCACGGCATCGAAGGTCGGCGGCATCGGCCTGTTCGAAGTCGCGGAAGAAGCGATCCGCCTGCACCGCGACGCGTTCGGCGACAGCCCGGTCCTGCGCGACATGCTCGACGCGGGCGGCGAGTACGCGTACCGCGTGCGCGGCGAAGACCACATGTGGACGCCGGATTCGATCGCGAAGCTCCAGCACGCGACGCGCAGCAACTCGTACCAGACGTACAAGGAATACGCGCACCTGATCAACGACCAGACCAAGCGTCACATGACGTTCCGCGGCCTGTTCGAGTTCAAGGTCGAGCCGACCAAGGCGATCCCGATCGAAAACGTCGAGCCGGCGAAGGACATCGTCAAGCGCTTCGCGACCGGCGCGATGTCGCTCGGTTCGATCAGCACCGAAGCGCACGCGACGCTCGCGATCGCGATGAACCGGATCGGCGGCAAGTCGAACACCGGCGAAGGCGGCGAGGACGAGAAGCGCTACCGCAACGAACTGCGCGGCATTCCGATCAAGTCGGGCGAGACGCTGAAGTCGGTGATCGGCGACGAGATCGTCAGCGACATTCCGCTGAAGGACGGCGATTCGCTGCGCTCGAAGATCAAGCAGGTCGCGTCGGGCCGCTTCGGCGTCACCGCCGAGTACCTCGCGTCGGCCGACCAGATCCAGATCAAGATGGCGCAGGGCGCGAAGCCGGGCGAAGGCGGCCAGCTGCCGGGCCACAAGGTGTCCGAATACATCGGCAAGCTGCGTTACTCGGTGCCGGGTGTCGGCCTGATCTCGCCGCCGCCGCACCACGACATCTACTCGATCGAGGATCTGGCGCAGCTGATCCACGACCTGAAGAACGTGAACCCGAGCTCGAGCATCTCGGTGAAGCTGGTGTCGGAAGTGGGCGTCGGCACGGTCGCGGCCGGTGTCGCGAAGGCGAAGGCCGATCACGTCGTGATCGCCGGCCATGACGGCGGCACGGGCGCATCGCCGCTGTCGTCGGTCAAGCACGCCGGCACGCCGTGGGAACTCGGCCTCGCCGAAACGCAGCAGACGCTGGTGCTGAACCGCCTGCGCGGCCGCATCCGCGTGCAGGCCGACGGCCAGATGAAGACGGGCCGCGACGTCGTGATCGGCGCGCTGCTCGGCGCGGACGAATTCGGCTTCGCGACGGCGCCGCTCGTCGTCGAAGGCTGCATCATGATGCGCAAGTGCCACCTGAACACGTGCCCGGTCGGCGTCGCGACGCAGGATCCGGTGCTGCGTGCGAAGTTCAAGGGCCAGCCCGAGCACGTCGTGAACTACTTCTTCTTCGTCGCCGAGGAAGTGCGCGAGATTATGGCGCAGCTCGGCATCGCGAAGTTCGACGACCTGATCGGCCGCGCCGACCTGCTCGATACGCGCAAGGGCATCGAGCACTGGAAGGCGAAGGGCCTCGACTTCTCGCGCGTGTTCTACCAGCCGGAAGAGTGCGAGGACGTCGCGCCGCGTCACGTCGACGTGCAGGATCACGGCCTCGAGCGCGCGCTCGACCACGTGCTGATCGAGAAGGCGAAGGCCGCGATCGAGAACGGCGAGCATGTGTCGTTCATCCAGCCGGTGCGCAACGTGAACCGCACGGTCGGCGCGATGCTGTCCGGCGTGATCGCGAAGAAGCACGGCCATGACGGCCTGGCCGACGACGCGGTGCACATCCAGCTGAAGGGCACGGCCGGCCAGAGCTTCGGCGCGTTCCTCGCGAAGGGCGTGACGCTCGACCTCGTCGGCGACGGCAACGACTACGTCGGCAAGGGCCTGTCGGGCGGCCGGATCATCATCCGACCGACCAACGACTTCCGCGGCAAGTCCGAGGAAAACATCATCTGCGGCAATACGGTGATGTACGGCGCGATCGAAGGCGAAGCCTTCTTCCGCGGCGTGGCGGGCGAGCGCTTCTGCGTGCGCAACTCGGGCGCGACGGCGGTCGTCGAAGGCACGGGCGACCACGGCTGCGAATACATGACGGGCGGCACGGTCGTCGTGCTCGGCGAGACGGGGCGCAACTTCGCGGCCGGCATGTCGGGCGGCCTCGCGTACATCTACGATCCGGAAGGCACGTTCGCGGCGAAGTGCAACAAGTCGATGGTCGCGCTCGAGCCGGTGCTGCAGCAGGCCGAGCAGGAGCGCACGGTCGACCGCGCACTCTGGCACGCGGGCACGACGGACGAAGCGCTGCTCAAGGGGCTCGTCGAGCGTCATTTCCAGTTCACGGGTTCGCCGCGCGCGAAGTCGCTGCTGGAAAACTGGGACGCGGCGCGCCGTCAGTTCGTGAAGGTGTTCCCGCACGAATACAAGCGCGCGCTGGGCGAGATCGGTGCGAAGAAGGCGGCGAAGGAAGTGCTGGCCGCCTGAGCGACGAACGACATAGCGAATGCCGCGCGCGCATGATTGCCGCGCGCGGCTCCCCCACCCGATACACCGAACAGAAGAGCACCTTATGGGCAAGGCAACCGGTTTTCTGGAGTTCGAACGCCGCCACGAGGCGTACGAAGCACCGCTCACGCGCGTGAAGCACTACAAGGAATTCGTCGCGGCACTGACCGACGCGGACGCGAAGGTCCAGGGCGCGCGCTGCATGGATTGCGGCATCCCGTTCTGCAACAACGGCTGCCCGGTCAACAACATCATCCCGGACTTCAACGATCTCGTTTACCGCCAGGACTGGCAGCAGGCGATCGAAGTCCTGCACTCGACCAACAACTTTCCGGAATTCACGGGCCGCATCTGCCCGGCACCGTGCGAGGCCGCGTGTACGCTCGGGATCAACGAAGACCCGGTCGGCATCAAGTCGATCGAGCACGCGATCATCGACAAGGCATGGGCGGAAGGCTGGGTGAAGCCTGAGCCGGCCGCGCACAAGACGGGCAAGAAGGTTGCCGTCGTCGGCTCGGGCCCTGCGGGCCTCGCCGCCGCGCAGCAGCTCGCGCGCGCGGGCCACGACGTGACGGTGTTCGAGAAGAACGACCGTGTCGGCGGCCTGCTGCGTTACGGGATCCCCGACTTCAAGCTCGAGAAGTGGCTGATCGACCGCCGCATGCGCCAGATGGAAGCGGAAGGCGTGACGTTCCGCACCAGCGTGTTCATCGGCAAGGATCCGCTGCCCGAATCGATCGGCAGCCTCGCGAAGGAAACCATTTCGCCGGACACGCTGAAGGAAGAGTTCGACGCGGTCGTGATCGCGGGCGGTTCGGAAACGCCGCGTGACCTGCCGGTGCCGGGCCGCGAGCTGGCCGGCGTGCATTTCGCGATGGACTTCCTGCCGCAGCAGAACCGTGTGAACGCGGGCGACAAGCTCACCGACCAGCTGCTCGCGAAGGGCAAGCACGTGATCGTGATCGGCGGCGGCGATACCGGTTCGGACTGCGTCGGCACGTCGAACCGTCACGGCGCGAAGCAGGTCACGCAGTTCGAGCTGCTGCCGCAGCCGCCGGAAGAGGAAAACAAGCCGCTCGTGTGGCCGTACTGGCCGATCAAGCTGCGCACGTCGTCGTCGCACGAGGAAGGCTGCGAGCGTGACTGGGCGGTCGCGACGAAGCGTCTCGAAGGCAAGAACGGCAAGGTCGAGAAGCTGATCGCGGTGCGCGTCGAGTGGAAGGACGGCAAGATGCAGGAAGTGCCGGGCTCCGAGTTCGAGATGAAGGCCGACCTGGTGCTGCTCGCGATGGGCTTCACGCAGCCGGCAGCGCCCGTGCTCGACGCGTTCGGCGTCGCGAAGGACGCACGCGGCAACGCGCGTGCGGCGACCGAAGGCGATCGCTCGTACTACACGTCGGTCGACAAGGTGTTCGCAGCTGGCGACATGCGCCGCGGCCAGTCGCTCGTCGTCTGGGCGATCCGCGAAGGCCGCCAGTGCGCGCGCTCGGTCGACGCGTACCTGATGGGGCATTCGGAACTGCCGCGCTAAGCTGAAGCGCGCGAGCGGGTTTCGAAGAAAACCGGGCGTCCGAAAGGACGCCCGGTTTTTTTATGGGGCGCGAGCCTGAGACGACTGGGTTGGCGGGGATTTTCCGTGAGCACCCATCAATTTATTCGGCATCAATTAAATCGACTATTCATAAAAACAAAAATATCGATATTTATCTCGAAATAGACGTTGAATCGGGGTCTGCTGCCGCCTATAGTGATTTTTGTCCGATTAATTCGGGCATATTGAACGGTCTGGTTTTCACACTCTTTGGAGAAAATCATGGCGTATATATCGATGTCGTTTCAGTTTACGCATGATCCGACGCGCGCCCTCGGTGTTGCCCAGAACAATACCGACGGCAGCGTGATCGGCCCTAATGCCCCGTTGCAACTTCGCTACTTCACCGACCCGAATGTGCAGACTCTGTGGGACTACGATCCCACCGTTGGTTTCATCATTCTGGATTTCAGCGATTTGAACGGCGGAGGCAAGCTGGCGGTCGATTTCGCGGATGGCAAGGTCGCCGCCGAAACGCCGCTGGTCCTGCGCCCGTTCACGGGAGCGCCTTCGCAGCGGTGGAGCATCTCCATTCGCCCCGGTTACATCACGTCACTCGCCAACACCGGCCTCGTGATCGACGATCATTACGATAGTCGGCAGGCCAACAACCTCGTCTGGGCATTCCCGTACAACGGCACCCAAGCACAACAATGGACGCCGGTTCATGCCTTCCAGGCAGTCGCCGAAAGAGCGCCGCAATCGCTACGAGCATAAGAATTGTTTGCGGTCGCCGCGGGCAGAGGATCCCCGCGGCGACCCGCGCCGACCGACTCAGACGCATGCGCGTCGTCGATGGGTGAATTCTTTTGCGGCAATCAACCGGTATCGCAATAAACTGCATCGGATTCACCCGGGCTATTTCTGTTTTTTCGAGCTCGGGGGTTTCTGGGAGGGGTAGTCGTGATTAATGGGTAGGGAAAACTGCTTAAAGCATAGTTTCGTTTTTTAACGCCATTTCTGTTTGGCGATTCACTATTGCGACTGTTTTCGATTGTCAACGATCGCGACTCGCCCGCTATGGTATTTCCGCTCGGGATCGCTGCTCGCCGAGCCTGGCTCACCGTGTGACAAAGAGCAGGGATCCGGGGCATGTCGCACGCCCCGGGCATGCACTCGCCGCGCCGCCCGCCCCGTCGCATCCCCCCGCACCTCCCCGAAGCGTCGCCTAACCTGATCACATCGGACGTTGATTTTCCGCGATCCCAAATACTTTCATTTTGTAATGTTCCTTGGAAACTGTCATATCATCGCCCGCTGGCCGCGTTCGCGTGGCCGCCGCATTTGACTGACCCCATTTACAAGGACTCTGAATGGAAGCATTCGTACAAGGGCTGATCGACGCCGTCAACGGTGTGCTGTGGAACTACGTGCTGATCGCGCTGCTGCTCGGCGTGGGCGCGTGGTTCACGCTGCGGTTCCGGATGATCCAGCTGAAGGCGCTGTTCCTCAGCATCAAACTGGTCGGCAGCAAGGGCGAGCCGGGCAGCATCTCGTCATTCCAGGCGTTCGCGACCGGCCTCGCGAGCCGCGTGGGCACCGGCAACATCGCCGGTGTGGCGGTCGCGCTGACGGTCGGCGGGCCGGGCGCGATCTTCTGGATGTGGATGACGGCGCTCGTCGGGATGTCGTCGGCGTTCGTCGAGGCGACGCTCGCGCAGATCTTCAAGGTGTCGCATCCGGACGGCAGCTATCGCGGCGGCCCCGCGTACTACATCCAGACGGGCCTGCGCTCGCGCGGCTTCGGCGTGCTGTTCTCGCTGTCGCTGATCCTCGCGTTCGGCTTCGTGTTCAACGCGGTGCAGGCCAATGCGATCGCCGACGCGTTCCATACGTCGTTCGGCTGGAGCCGCGAAACGGTCGGCCTCGGCCTCGTGCTGCTCACCGCGCCGCTCATCTTCGGCGGGATTCGCCGCATAGCGTCGGTCGCGCAGGTGATCGTGCCGGTGATGGCGATCGGCTACCTTGCTCTGGCGGTCTACGCGGTCGCGACGCACGTCGCGCTGGTGCCGGGCGTGATCGCGCTGATCGTGAAGAGCGCGTTCGGGCTCGAGCAGGCAGCGGGCGGCCTGACCGGCTATGCAGTCAGCCAGGCGGTCGCGATGGGTGTGAAGCGCGGATTGTTCTCGAATGAGGCCGGCATGGGCAGCGCACCGAACGCGGCCGCGACCGCGAGCGTGCGGCATCCGGTCGTGCAGGGGTTGATCCAGATGCTCGGCGTGTTCGTCGACACGATCGTGATCTGCAGCGCGACCGCGTTCGTGATCCTGCTGTCGGGCCAGTACGAACTCGGCACCGGCATGGAGGGCGCGGCGCTCACGCAGCGCGCGATCGCGAGCCACGTCGGCGACTGGGGCGGCATCTACATGGCCGTCGCGATCTTCTTCTTCGCGTACTCGTCGGTGATCGGCAATTACGCATACGCGGAAGGCAACGTCGACTTCATCACGAAGCGGCGCGGCGTGCTGCCGCTGTTCCGCATCGCGGTGCTCGGCATGGTGATGTTCGGCAGCGTCGGGCAACTGCCGCTCGTGTGGGCGATGGCCGATACGAGCATGGGGCTGATGGCGATCATCAACCTGGTCGCGATCCTCGCGCTCGGCAAGTATGCGCATGCCGCGTGGCGCGACTATCGCCGCCAGCGCGCGGAAGGCGTCGCCGATCCGGTGTTCACGCGCAACACGATTCCCGAGCTTGCAAGCGTGCTACCCGCCGACGTGTGGGGCGAGCACGGTCCGCTGCCGCAGCGTCCGGCTTCGGAGGGCGCGGTGGTCGAAGCGCGCGTGGCGGTGCGCGAGTCATGAACGGCGACCGGCTCCGTGCATTCGTCGCGCTGGTGCCCGATGCGGCATCGCGCGATGCGCTGCACGCGTTGCCGGTCACCCGCGGCGCGCGGCGCACGATGCCGGCTCAATTGCACGTGACGCTCTCGTTCATCGGTGCAATCGAACGGGGGCGGTGCAATGCGCTGGCCGCGCGCCTGCCGGCACTCGCGGCCGGGCATGCGCTGCCGTTACAGCTGGTCGAGCGGATCGCGTGGTGGCCGAGCCTGCCGCGCGCGAGGCTGATCGTCGCGGAGCTGGCGCCCGATCCCGCCTGTGCGGCGCTGAATGCCGACGTGTCCGCGCTGCTGCACGAACTGGGCGTGCCGGCCGACGGCCGGCCGTTCAGGCCGCACGTCACGCTCGCGCGGCTGCCGCGCGACGCGGACGGGCAGCCAGCGCGCGGCGGTGCGACCGGGCGGCCGGTCGCGCTGCGTTTCGTCGCGCTGACGCTGTTTGAAAGCAGGCTGTCGCACGACGGCGTGTCGCATGTGCCGATCGTGTCGGCGCCGGTCGCGCCGGCGTAGCGGGAAAGCTGGAAGGCGGGGAGAACGAGGAAGTGAAGGCCGGCGCGGTATGCGCCGGCCTTTTTTGCGGTTAAGCGGCGACCTTGTCGCTCTCGTTCACGCGTTCGACGTTGATCGTGCCGACGTGGAACGCGGCCAGCGCCTCGCGGTGCGCGATGCTGACGATCGCGGCCTTCGGCAGCCGTTCGGCGAACAGATGATAGAGCCGCGCTTCATTGTCGGCGTCGAGCGCGCTCGTCGCTTCGTCGAGGAACAGGAAGTCCGGCTTGTGCAGCAGCACGCGCGCGCCGGCCAGACGCTGCTGTTCGCCCGGCGACAGCACGCGCGTCCAGTGGGCGGTCTCGTCGAGGCGCCCGACGTAGTCTTCCAGGTGGCACGCACGCAGCGCGTCGCGGCACGCGTCGTCGGTGAACGCGTCGGGCGCGGCCGGATAGGTGAGCGCGGCCTTCAGCGTGCCGATCGGCAAGTAGCTGGTTTGCGGCACGAACATCATCCGCGCGCCGACCGGCGCATCGATCGCGCCGTCGCCGAACGGCCACAGGCCCGCCAGCGCGCGCATGAACGTGCTCTTGCCGGAACCCGACTTGCCGACCACGAGCCAGCGCGAGCCGGGTTCGATCGTCACGTTGCCGATGTTCGCGAGCGCGTTGCCGTTCGGCAGCGCGAGCTTCAGCGACGACGTCGACAGCTTCGCGGCATCGACGTAATGCAGGTTGATGCCGCCGTGCTCGGTCGCGGGCGACATGCTTTCCTTCAGGTGCGACGTGCCCATCACGCGCTTGAACTCACGCAGACGGTTGACGGTGGCGCGCCATTCGACGAGGGTCGAGTAACTGTTGATGAACCAGGAGAACGAATCGCTGACGGTGCCGAATGCCGACGAGATCTGCATCAACACGCCGAACGAGAACGCGCCCGCGAAATAGCGCGGCGCCGCGACGACGAGCGGGAAGATGATCGCGATCTGTCCGTAGAAGCTCAGCACGAACGTAAGGCGCTTCGTGTACTTCATCACGCGCCACCAGTTGTCGCGAATGCGCGTGAACAGGTTCTGCGCATTGACGGTCTCGGTTTTCTCGCCGTCGTAGAACGCGATCTGCTCGGCGTTCTCGCGCACGCGGATCAGCCCGAAGCGGAAGTCGGCCTCGACGCGCTGCTGCTGGTAGTTGATCGACACGAGCGGGTGGCCGACCTTCTGGATGATCAGCGAGCCGACCACCGCGTACAGCGCGGCGGCCCACACCATGTAGCCGGGGATCGTGATCGGCGTCGCGCCGAGCGAGAACGTCAGCGCGCCCGCGAGCGACCACAGGATGGTGATGAACGACACGAGCGTGACGACCGTCGACAGCAGGTCGAGCGACAGCGCGAGCGTCGTCGTCGCGAACGACTGGAGGTCGTCGGTGATCCGCTGGTCGGGGTTGTCGGCGAGGCGGTCGCGTTCGATCCGGTAGAACGCACGATCGCCGAGCCACTGGCCGAGAAAGCGGTCGGTGAGCCACTGGCGCCAGCGGAACCCGAGCATCTGGCGCAGGTAGCGGCCGTACACCGCGAGGATGATGAAGCCGAATGCGAGCGCGGAGAACTGCATCAGCAGGTTCGGGAAGTCGTGGACGTCCTTCGACTGCAGCGCGTTGTAGAACTGCGCGTTCCACTTGTTCAGCTTGACATTGATCCAGACCACGCAAAGATTGATCACGATGATCGTGACGAGCAGCCCCCACGCGATTTTCCATTCGGACGACACCCAGTAGGGCTTGATGAGGCTCCATGCGGATACCGGGCGCTCGTCCTGCGGCGCGTCGGAGACGGAGCGGACGGGATCGATCGATTGGGTCATGTGCTTCCTGATGAGTAGCCGGCGCGCGGGCCTGGCGGAGCCGGACGCGCGCCGCGGTACGGCATGCCGGGACGAGGTGCCGACTGACGGCGGGCGTCCGGATGGTGGCCCGCGCGTCTTAAACGGCACTTAAGGCCGGCGGTGACGCGGCAACCGGCCGCTCGCGCGGCCGGCCTGCGGGCATTGTGCCAGAGCGGCGCGGCGCGACGGCGAATTTGCCGCAAGGGGACAGTTTGCGGCGCTTTCCGCTTTTATGGTCTAATGGCCGACGACGAAACAGGGGTGCTTCGAGCGCGGCCGACGGACAGTTCCGGGCGACGCGGCGAGGCTGAGAAAGACCCTTCGCACCCGATCCGGGTAATACCGGCGAGGGAAGTTTCTGATCCCGCCGGGCCGCGCTGGCTGCCATCCCACATGGTCAGCGCCCGAGTCCCGCCCGGCCGGCCTTTGCTGCCGGTTTCGTCCTTTTGGGTACGCGCGTCGCGCGTTACGGAAGGAATGATGACCGCTCAATCTTCAGTCTTTTGCGCTGTTCCCGATCCGCTGTCGCGTGCGTCCGCACGGGACGGTGCATGCGCGTCGACGTTCGTCGCACGCGATAGCGCTGTTCGCGGGGAGGGCGCGCGATGAACCTCCACGCTTCCCGGCCCGATTTCGCGGTACTCGGCGGCGGCCTTGTCGGCCGTCTGATCGCGTGGCGGCTTGCGGGCGACGGGCATCGCGTCGCGCTGTACGAGCGCGGCGGCCCGGACGGCGAGCAGTCGGCCGCGTGGATCGCGGCCGCGATGCTCGCGCCGCTCGCCGAGGCGGCCAGCGCCGAGCTGCTGATCACCGAGCTCGGCGCGGCATCGCTCGCGCGCTGGCCGCAATGGCTCGCGGAACTGCCCGAACCGGTGTTCTTCCAGCAGCACGGCACGCTCGTCGTCTGGCATCAAGCGGATCGCGCCGAGGCGCCGCTGTTCGAGCGGCGCGTGCGCGCGAACGCGCCGGCCGAACTGTTCGACGGTGGCTTCGTCGCGCTGGCCGGCGCGCAGGTCGACGCGGCCGAGCCCGCGCTCGCGGGGCGCTTCGCGCGCGGCCTGATGCTGCCGCGCGAAGGGCAGCTCGACAACCGGCAGGCGCTGCGCGCACTCGCGGCGGGCCTCGCGCAACGCGGCGTCGAGTTGCACTGGCACGCGACGATCGACGACGCGAACCGGCCCGACGCGCATTTCACGATCGATTGCCGCGGGCTCGGCGCGAAATCCGCGCTTCCCGCGCTGCGGGGCATCCGCGGCGAAGTCGCGCGCGTGTGCGCACCAGGCATCGGGCTTACGCGGCCCGTGCGGCTGCTGCATCCGCGCTATCCGCTGTACATCGCGCCGAAACAGGACGACCTGTACGTGATCGGCGCGACCGAAGTGGAGGGCGAGGACATGTCGCCCGTCAGCGTGCGCTCGGCGCTCGAACTGCTGAGCGCGGCGTTTTCCGTGCACCCGGCGTTCGGCGAGGCGCGCATCCTCGAACTGAACGCGCAATGCCGCCCGACGCTGCCCGATCACCGCCCGGCGGTGATCTGGGACGGCGCGACGACGCTGGCCGTCAACGGCCTGTACCGGCACGGCTTCATGATCGCGCCGGAAGTCGCGCATGCGGCGGTCGCGTTCGCGCAAGCCGCGCTCGGCGGCGCGTTCGCCGATGCCGACGCGTTCGCCGCGTGGCGCGATGCCGCGCGCTGGCCGACGCTCCTCCATCACCGCGACGACGCGCGCCAGCCGGCCTGATGCGCGCCGCCGACCGAATTCGACCAAGACTCATGGATATCCAGATCAACCAACAGACGCTGACCCTGCCCGACGGCGCAACGGTGGCCGACGCGCTCGCCGCGTACGGCGCGCGTCCGCCGTACGCGGTTGCGCTGAACGGCAATTTCGTCGCGCGCACGCAGCATGCGGCGCGCGCGCTCGCGACGGGCGACAAGCTCGACGTCGTGCACCCCGTCGCGGGCGGCTGAGCGCCGCCGGTTCGCCCTCTGCTCTTCCAGGAAAACGACATGACGTCCCTCACTTCCGCCGACGCGCTGACGCTGTACGGCGAAACCTTCGCAAGCCGCGTGTTGCTCGGCACGTCGCGCTACCCGTCGCTGCAGTCGCTGTCCGATTCGATCGCCGCGTCGCGCCCCGGGATGGTGACGGTCGCGCTGCGCCGCCAGATGACCGGCGGCACCGCAGAGGCCGGCTTTTTCGATCTGCTCAAGCGTCACTCGGTGCCGCTGCTGCCGAACACGGCCGGTTGCCAGACCGTCGCCGAGGCGGTGACGACCGCGCACATGGCGCGCGAGGTTTTCGATACCGACTGGATCAAGCTCGAGCTGATCGGCGACGACTACACGCTGCAGCCCGACCCGATCGGGCTGATCGAGGCGGCCGCGCAACTGGTCAAGGACGGCTTCAAGGTGTTGCCGTACTGCACCGAGGATCTCGTGATCGGCCGGCGTCTGCTTGACGTCGGCTGCGAGGCCCTGATGCCGTGGGGCGCGCCGATCGGCACCGGCAAGGGCGTCGTGAATCCGTACGGGCTGCGCGTGCTGCGCGAGCGGCTGCCGGACGTGCCGCTGATCGTCGACGCCGGGCTCGGCGTGCCGTCGCACGCGTGCCAGGTGATGGAGTGGGGTTTCGACGGCGTGCTGCTGAACACGGCCGTGTCGCAGGCCACGCATCCGGAAATCATGGCGCGTGCGTTCGCGCAAGGCGTCGAGGCCGGCCGTGCGGCCTATCTCGCCGGGCCGATGGATGCGCGCGAGACCGCGCACGCGAGCACGCCGGTCGTCGGGATGCCGTTCTGGCACCAGGACGGGGGCGGCGCATGAGTGCGCGCTTCGCCGATGCCTTCTGGCCGCCGGCCGACGAGCTGGCCGAAGCGGCCGAGCGGATTCGCGCCCGCCTGGGCGACTGGCCGACCGGCACGGCGGCGTGGCGGCTGTGCGTCGCGGCGCCTGACGTGCCGGCCCAAGGCGACGTGCTGATCGTGTCGGCCGGCGATCGTGCCGCGCAGGCGCGCGCGTCGGCCGCATCGCGCCCCGCGTCGTCGGACGCGGTCGCGATCGAGTTCGGCGAGCACGGCGCGGTGCTGCACGCCGCAGGCGTGCGCTACGCGCTGGAAGCTGCGCATCCGCTCGCCGACGACTGGATCGCGGCGCTCGCGGCGTTCCTCGATTGCGGTTTCGCGCCGATCGACGCGCTCGTGCTCGCGCTGGCGTGGCGCGACGGCGACGAAACGCGCGGGGCCGATGCGTGGCCGGTCGATGCCGCGCGGTTCCCGCGCGTCGCCGGCCTGGCCGCGGCACCCGAGCCCGCATTCCCGCCGTGCCCCAAGCAACTCGGCCTCTATCCGGTCGTCCCCGACGCCGAATGGGTCGAACGCGTGCTCGAGTGCGGCGCGCGAACCGTGCAGCTGCGCGTGAAAGGCGCGAACCCGGACGCGTTGCGCCGGGAAGTCGCACGTGCGGTCGCGGCAGGGCGCCGCTATCCCGATGCACGCGTGTTCATCAACGATCACTGGCAAATCGCGATAGAAGAGGGCGCGTACGGCGTACATCTGGGTCAGGAGGACCTCGAAACGGCCGATCTGGCCGCGATCGCGCGCGCGGGCCTGCGGCTCGGACTGTCGAGCCATGGTTATTACGAGATGTTGCGCGCGTTGCACGTGCGCCCGAGCTATCTGGCGCTCGGCCCCGTGTACACGACCGCGACCAAGGCCGTCGCGGCGCCGCCACAGGGCCTCGCGCGGATTGCCCGCTATGCGCGCTTCGCGGGCGCGCGCGCGCCGCTCGTCGCGATCGGCGGCGTGGGGCTCGACGCGTTGCCGGACGTGCTGGCGACGGGCGTCGGCAGCGTCGCGGTGGTCAGTGCGGTCACGGGCGCAGACGATTATCGGGCGGCGATTGTTGCGTTGCAGCAATGTTTTGCCCGACAATTTGACAATCATTGACCGCAGGGCCCGGAACGGCGTCACGACATCATTCCAATGCAGGCCCTATAATTCGGCGTTCTGCGTAAAAGGACTGTCAGCTCCGTGAGCCCCACTCCTACCGAGACACTGCTGGAACTTCGCGACGTCGACTTTGGCTATGGCGACCGCCTCGTCCTGTCGAACCTGAACATGCGCTTCAGGCGCGGCCAGGTCGTCGCCGTCATGGGCGGGTCGGGTTGCGGCAAGACGACCGTGCTGCGCCTGATCGGCGGACTGGTGCGCGCACGCCGCGGCCAGGTGCTGTTCGACGGCGCCGACGTCGGCGCGCAGACGCGCGACGGCCTGTACGCGCTGCGCCGCAAGATGGGCATGCTGTTCCAGTTCGGCGCGCTGTTCACCGACATGTCGGTGTTCGAGAACGTCGCGTTCGCGTTGCGCGAACACACCGACCTGCCCGAAGACCTGATCCGCGACCTGGTGCTGATGAAGCTCAACGCGGTCGGTCTGCGCGGCGCGCGTGACCTGATGCCGTCCGAGGTGTCCGGCGGGATGGCGCGTCGCATCGCGCTCGCGCGCGCGATCGCGCTCGACCCGCAGCTCATCATGTACGACGAACCGTTCGCGGGCCTCGATCCGATCTCGCTCGGCATCACGGCGAACCTGATCCGCACGCTGAACGAGGCACTCGGCGCGACGTCGATCCTCGTCACGCACGACGTGCCGGAATCGTTCGCGATCGCCGACTACGTGTATTTTCTGGCCAATGGTGGCGTGCTCGCGCAGGGGACACCCGACGAGCTGCGCGCGTCGACCGACCCGAGCGTGCGCCAGTTCATCGACGGCGCGCCGGACGGCCCGTTCAAATTTCATTACACGAGCCCGCCGCTGACTGCGGATTTCGGGCTTGGCGGAGGGCGCGCATGATCAGCGCGATCGGACGTTACGTCATCGGCGGCCTCGAGCGCGCGGGCTACGGCACGCGGCTGTTCGTGCGCCTCGTGCTGGAATTCTTCCCGTTGCTGCGCCGGCCGCGGCTGGTCACCAAGCAGATCCACTTTCTCGGCAACTATTCGTTCGTGATCATTGCCGTGTCGGGCCTGTTCGTCGGCTTCGTGCTCGGCTTGCAGGGCTATTACACGCTGAATCGCTACGGGTCCGAGCAGGCGCTCGGCCTGCTGGTCGCGCTGTCGCTGGTGCGTGAGCTCGGCCCGGTCGTGACCGCGCTGCTGTTCGCGGGCCGCGCCGGCACGTCGCTCACCGCCGAGATCGGCCTGATGAAGGCCGGCGAGCAGCTCACGGCGCTCGAGATGATGGCAGTCGATCCGATCAAGACGGTGATCGCGCCGCGCATGTGGGCCGGCATCATCGCAATGCCGCTGCTCGCCGCGATCTTCAACGCGGTCGGCGTGCTCGGCGGTTATTTCGTCGGTGTCGTGCTGATCGGCGTCGATCCGGGCGCGTTCTGGTCGCAGATGCAGGGCGGGGTCGAGGTGTGGGCCGACGTCGGCAACGGCGTGATCAAGAGCATCGTGTTCGGGTTCGCCGTGACCTTCATTGCACTGTTTCAGGGGTATGAAGCGAAGCCCACGCCCGAGGGCGTGTCGCGCGCGACGACCAAGACGGTCGTGTTCGCGTCGCTCGCCGTACTCGGCCTCGATTTCCTGCTGACCGCGCTGATGTTCAGCTAAGCCTCAGCCAAGCCAAATTTTGGGATGACGATGAAAAAGACTGCTCTCGACTTCTGGGTCGGCCTGTTCGTGGTGGTGGGCTTCCTTGCGGTGCTATTCCTGGCGCTCAAGGTCGGCAACATGAGCTCGCTGTCGTTTCAGCCGACCTACTCGGTGAGGATGAAATTCGACAACATCGGCGGACTGAAGCCGCGCGCCGCCGTGAAGAGCGCGGGCGTCGTGGTCGGCCGCGTGAAGTCGGTCGGCTTCGACACCAACACCTATCAGGCGCTGGTGACGATCGATATCGACGGTCAGTATCCGTTCCCGAAGGATTCGTCGGCGAAGATCCTGACGTCGGGCCTGCTCGGCGAGCAGTACATCGGCCTCGATCCGGGCGGCGACACCGAAATGCTGAAGGCGGGCGATACGATCACGATGACGCAGTCGGCGATCGTGCTCGAGAACCTGATCGGCCAGTTCCTGTACAGCAAGGCAGCCGACGCGGGCGGCGCGAAACCGGCATCCGGGGCCTCGGCCGCGCCGGCGGCACCCGCGCCGGTCGCGGTGCCGGCCTCCGCGGTGTCCGGCTCGGCTGCCCAATAACCACACGAGAGAAAGACAAGAGGGAATGACCATGCAGACGATCCGCATCAGGCACGCCGCGCTCGCGGTGGCGGCAGTCGCCGCGTTGAGCGGTTGCGCGACCGTGCAGACGCCGACCAAGGGCGATCCGCTCGAAGGCTTCAACCGGTCGATGTACAAGTTCAACGACACGGTCGACACGTACGCGCTGAAACCGGTCGCGAAGGGCTACCAGTACGTGGTGCCGCAGCCGGTGCGCGACAGCGTGACGAACTTCTTCTCGAACATCGGCGACGTCTACATCGCCGCGAACAACATCGTGCAGTTGCGAATCGCGGACGGCGTCGGTGACATCATGCGCGTCGTGATCAACACGGTGTTCGGCGTCGGCGGCCTGTTCGACGTCGCGACGATTGCGAAACTGCCGAAGCACACGGCCGATTTCGGGATCACGATGGGCCGCTACGGCATGCCGTCGGGCCCGTATCTCGTGCTGCCGCTGCTCGGCCCGAGCACGCTGCGCGACACGGCAGGCCTCGGCGTCGACTACGTGGGCAATCCGCTCACCTACGTGAAGCCGGACGGCCTGAGCTGGGGCCTGTTCGGCGTGAACCTCGTCAACACGCGTGCGAACCTGCTCGGCGCGGGCGACGTGCTGGATGCCGCGGCGCTCGACAAGTATTCGTTCGTGCGCAACGCCTACCTGCAGCGCCGCCAGATGCTGATCGACAACGCGCGCGGCGAGGCCTCGACGGCGTCGAGCAACGATGCGCTGCCGAAGTACGACTTGCCGGACGATGGCGCGGCACCGGCGGCAGCCGGCGCGGCCGGAACGGCGGGCGCGGCTGCAGTCGGCGGCGCGACGGCACCGGCCGGCGCATCGGGCGCGGCCGTCGCCGTACCGGCGTCGGGCAGTGCCGAAGCACCGAACCCGGCCAGCGCGACGAACGTGCCGGCAATGCAGATGACGCCGCCCGCACCGGGCGGGATTCGTTTCCCGAGCATCAGGCTGCACTGACCAACTTACATTCGTTACAGCCGGAAACGATTCAGTCGGTAGCGCACGCGAACTTGCGCGTAAGCTACCGGCTCCAACCTTCGCATCGACTCTTCATGCAGGTCACTATGATGAAAAAACTGTTCCTGATCCCCGTTTTCGCGGCGCTGTTCTCGTTCGGCAGCGCAGCTCACGCGCAAGTCGACCAGTCGAACCCGCAGGCGCTGATCAAGACGGCGACGCAGCAGGTGCTCGACGAAGTCAAGCAGCAGACGATCAAGCAGGGCGACACCAACCGCATCATTACGATCGTCAACAAGGACATCCTGCCGTACACGGATTTCCGCCGTACCACGCAGCTCGCGATGGGCCGCAACTGGCGCACGGCATCGGCCGAACAGCAGAAGCAGATTCAGGAGCAGTTCAAGCTGCTGCTGATCCGCACGTATTCGGGCGCGCTCGCGCAGTTGAAGCCGGACCAGCAGATCCAGTACCCGCCGTTCCGCGCCGATCCGGCCGACACCGACGTGGTGGTGAAGACGGTCGCGATGAACAACGGTCAGCCGGTCCAGATCGACTATCGCTTGTACAAGTCGGCGAATGGCTGGAAGGTCTATGACCTGAACGTGCTCGGCGCGTGGCTGATCCAGACGTACCAGCAGCAGTTCAACGAGAAGATCCAGCAAAGCGGCGTGGACGGCCTGATCCAGTTCCTGACGCAGCGCAACCAGCAACTTGCCTCCGGCAAGCAGGCGTCGTGAGCGGCTTCGAAGCAGGCTCTTCGCTGACCGTCGCGAGCGCGAAGTCCGCGCTCGCGGACGGTCTTGCGCGCATCGGCGCCGGCGCGACCGCCGTCGATTGCACGGCGCTGACGCAGTTCGACTCGTCCGCGCTCGCCGTGCTGCTCGCATGGCAACGTGCCGCCGAAGCGCGCGGCGCGACCCTCGACATCCTCAATCTCCCGCACAAGCTCGCCAGCCTCGCGCGCGCCTATGGCGTCGACGCCCTCATCGACGGCACCGGGCGACATTGACCCTGCCCGACCGAAGCCTGCCGCGCCAGCCGGCGCGCGCACGCTTCAGGCCGCGCGCCTCCTGCGCCGGCCCCACCAGCCGGTTTGCCCTATAATCAAGCGTTTTGCGGGGCAGCCAATCGGCGTCCGGCCCCCATTTTCTTTCGCAGCAAGCACAGAATAGGCGTCGCGGCCCTTGCGCCGCGCACAGTCATGTCAGCCATAGAAATCCGTCACGTCAAGAAGCGCTACAAATCGCTTCAGGCGCTCAAGGGCGTCAGCCTGTCGGTCGAGGAAGGCGAGTTTTTCGGTCTGCTCGGCCCGAACGGCGCAGGCAAGACCACGCTCATCAGTATCCTCGCCGGGCTTACCCGGGCCGATGAAGGCAGTATCTCGGTGCGCGGCCACGACGTCGTCAAGGACTTCCGCGATGCGCGCCGCGCGCTCGGCGTCGTGCCGCAGGAACTCGTGTTCGACCCGTTCTTCACCGTCCGCGAGACGCTGCGGATCCAGTCCGGCTATTTCGGGCTGCGCCGCAACGACGACTGGATCGACGAAGTGATGGCCAATCTCGACCTCACCGAGAAGGCCGACGCGAACATGCGCGCGCTGTCGGGCGGGATGAAGCGCCGCGTGCTGGTCGCGCAGGCGCTCGTGCACCGGCCGCCCGTGATCGTGCTCGACGAACCGACCGCCGGCGTCGACGTCGAATTGCGCCAGACGCTGTGGAAGTTCATCTCGCGCCTGAACCGCGAGGGCCACACGATCGTGCTGACCACCCATTACCTCGAGGAAGCCGAGTCGCTGTGCGACCGCATCGCGATGCTGCGCCGTGGCGAAGTCGTTGCACTCGATCGCACCGACGCGCTGCTGCGCCGCTTCGCCGGGCTGCAGCTGTACCTGCGCCTGGGGACTGGCGCGCTGCCGTCCGAGCTGCGCGGGCTGGAGTCCGACCCGGCCGCCCGCGCGCCGGGCGAGCACCTGCTGCGCCTGACGAGCTACGACGATGTCGAGCGGATCCTCGCGCAATGCCGCGCGGCGGGCTGCACGTTCGACGAGATCGAGGTCCGCAAGGCCGACCTCGAGGATGTGTTCGTCCAGGTGATGAACGGGGCCGAGGTGATCGAGGGTCTGGCATGAATCAACAATCCCCACGCGAACTTCGTTCGCTGCCCCCCGAGGGGGCGCCCGCCACTATCGGGGCGGCCCGGCGAGTGCCGGGAAGCGGCTTTCAAACGCTGTTCTACAAGGAACTGCTGCGCTTCTGGAAGGTGTCGTTCCAGACGGTGTGCGCGCCGATCGTGACGGCGCTGCTGTATCTGACGATCTTCGGCCACGCGCTGTCGGGCCGCGTCGAGGTGTATCCGGGCGTCGAGTACGTGAGCTTTCTCGTGCCGGGCCTCGTGATGATGAGCGTGCTGCAGAACGCGTTCGCGAACAGCTCGTCGTCGCTGATCCAGTCGAAGATCACCGGCAACCTCGTGTTCATGCTGCTGCCGCCGCTGTCGTACCGCGACATCTTCGGCGCGTACGTGCTCGCGTCCGTCGTGCGCGGGCTCGCGGTCGGCGCGGGCGTATTCGTCGTGACGATCTGGTTTGTCCCGATGCATTTCGCGGCGCCGTTGTTCATCATCGCGTTCGCGCTGCTCGGCTCGGCGATCCTCGGCACGCTCGGGCTGATCGCCGGGATCTGGGCCGAGAAGTTCGACCAGCTCGCCGCGTTCCAGAACTTTCTGATCATGCCGCTGACGTTCCTGTCCGGCGTGTTCTATTCGACGCACTCGCTGCCGCCCGTGTGGCGCGAGATCTCGCGTCTCAACCCGTTTTTCTACATGATCGACGGATTCCGTTACGGGTTCTTCGGCGCGTCCGACATCAACCCGCTCGCGAGCCTCGCGATCGTCACCGGTTTCTTCGTGCTGCTCGCGATGTTCGCGATGCGGCTGCTCGCGACCGGCTACAAACTGCGTCATTGATATCGACGGTGGCGGCCGCCACGGGCGGCGCGCGCCGACAGGAGCCTCTCATGTTGCCGACTCCCGAACAGGTCAAGCAATACATTGCCGGCGGTCTCGCCTGCACCCATCTGGAAGTCGAAGGCGACGGCCAGCATTTCTTCGCGACGATCGTGTCGGCGGCCTTCGAAGGCAAGCGGCCGATCCAGCGGCACCAGCTCGTTTATGCGGCGCTCGGCGATCGCATGAAGCAGGAAATTCACGCGCTCAGCATGAAGACGCTGACGCCCGCCGAATGGCAGAACGCATAACCGGAACCACTGAGTGCAAGTCACCGTCAACGAGTGCGACGCCGTCCAGAGCGTCGCCACGGCACACCCGGCCGCCAACGGGGAATCGCAGGGACATGGGATGGACAAGCTGGTGATCGAAGGCGGTCGCCGGTTGTCGGGCGAGATCGTCGTGTCGGGCGCGAAGAACGCCGCGCTGCCGATCCTGTGCGCGGGGCTGCTCAGCGCCGAGCCGGTCGAACTCGACAACGTGCCGAACCTGAAGGACGTGCGCACCACGCTGAAGGTGCTGAACCAGATGGGCGTGAAGAGCGAGACCGACGGCTGCCGCGTGCAGCTCGATGCGTCGCGCGTCGACAACCTCGTGGCGCCGTACGAACTCGTGAAGACGATGCGCGCGTCGATTCTCGTGCTCGGGCCGCTGCTCGCGCGCTTCGGCGAGGCGAAGGTGTCGCTGCCGGGCGGCTGCGCGATCGGCGCGCGTCCGGTCGACCAGCACATCAAGGGCCTGCAGGCGATGGGCGCCGAGATCAGCATCGAGCACGGCTTCATCGAGGCGCGCGCGAAGCGCCTGAAGGGCGCGCGCATCGTGACCGACATGATCACGGTGACGGGGACGGAAAACCTGCTGATGGCCGCGACGCTCGCGGACGGCGAGACGGTGATCGAGAACGCTGCCCGCGAACCGGAAGTGAGCGATCTCGCGCACCTGCTGGTCGCGATGGGCGCGAAAATCGACGGCATCGGCACCGACCGCCTCGTGATCCAGGGTGTCGAGCGGCTGCATGGCGCACGCCATTCGGTGATTCCCGATCGCATCGAGGCCGGCACGTTCCTGTGCGCGGTCGCGGCGGCGGGCGGCGACGTGATGCTGACGGGCGTGCGCCCGCACATCCTCGACGCGGTGATCGACAAGCTGCGCGAGGCCGGCGTGTCGATCGAGGAAGGCGACAGCTGGCTGCGCGTGAAGATGGACCGCCGCCCGTCGGCGGTGACGATCCGCACGTCGGAATACCCGGCGTTCCCGACCGACATGCAGGCCCAGTTCATGGCCCTCAATTCGGTCGCGACGGGCACCGCGCAGGTTGTCGAGACCATTTTCGAGAACCGCTTCATGCACGTGCAGGAGCTGAACCGGCTCGGCGCGAACATCACGATCGACGGCAACACGGCGCTCGTGACCGGCGTCGACAAGCTGTCCGGCGCGAACGTGATGGCGACCGACCTGCGCGCCTCGGCGAGCCTCGTGATCGCCGGGCTGCGGGCCGAAGGAGAAACGCTCGTCGACCGCATCTATCACCTGGACCGCGGCTACGACCGCATGGAAACCAAACTGACCGCCGTCGGCGCGAACGTGCGCCGCCTCTCCGGGAGCCAAGCATGACCGCGCCGCTGACCCTCGCCCTGTCGAAGGGCCGGATTTTCGAGGAAACCCTGCCGCTGCTGGCGGCCGCCGGCGTGCAGGTGGCCGAGGATCCGGAAACGTCGCGCAAGCTGATCCTGCCGACGACCGATCCGAACCTGCGCGTGATCATCGTGCGCGCCAGCGACGTGCCGACCTACGTCGAATACGGCGCGGCCGACTTCGGCGTGGCGGGCAA
Organism: Burkholderia sp. LA-2-3-30-S1-D2; assembly: GCF_001523915.2. Taxonomy (NCBI): domain Bacteria; kingdom Pseudomonadati; phylum Pseudomonadota; class Betaproteobacteria; order Burkholderiales; family Burkholderiaceae; genus Burkholderia; species Burkholderia sp. LA-2-3-30-S1-D2. The sequence goes on from NZ_CP013384.1 coordinate 403,150, forward strand.
GGACGTGCTGGTCGAGCACGGCGGCTCGGGTCTGTACCAGCCGATCGACCTGAACATTGCGCGCTGCCGGATGTCGGTGGCCGTGCCGGCCGGTTTCGACTATGCGAACGCGGTGCGCCAGGGCGCGCGCCTGCGGGTCGCGACCAAATACGTCGAAACGGCACGCGAACACTTCGCCGCGAAAGGCGTGCACGTCGACCTGATCAAGCTGTACGGCTCGATGGAGCTGGCGCCGCTGGTCGGGCTGGCCGACGCGATCGTCGACCTCGTCAGTTCGGGCGGCACGCTGAAGGCGAACAATCTGGTCGAGGTCGAGGAGATCATGGCGATCTCGTCGCGCCTCGTCGTGAACCAGGCTGCGCTGAAGTTGAAGCGCACGGCGCTCAAGCCGATTCTCGACGCGTTCGAACGCGCGTCGCAGAATGGCAATTGAGCGCATCACCGTAACGGAATTCCCATGGCCATCACCATCCGCAAACTCGATTCGACGAGCGAGGGCTTCGACGCCGCGCTGCGTGCAGTGCTCGCGTTCGAGGCGAGCGAGGACGAAGCGATCGAGCAATCGGTCGCGAAGATTCTCGCCGACGTGAAGTCGCGCGGCGACGCCGCGGTGCTCGAGTACACGAACCGCTTCGACCGGCTGGACGCGAGCAGCGTCGCCGCGCTCGAACTGCCGCAGGACGCGCTGCAGACGGCGCTCGACGGCCTCGCGCCGAAGGCGCGCGCGGCGCTGGAAGCCGCTGCCGCGCGCGTGCGTGCGTATCACGAGAAACAGAAGATCGAGTGCGGCACCCATAGCTGGCAGTACACGGAAAGCGACGGCACGGTGCTCGGCCAGAAGGTCACGCCGCTCGACCGCGTCGGCCTGTACGTGCCGGGCGGCAAGGCCGCCTATCCGTCGTCGGTGCTGATGAACGCGATTCCCGCGCGCGTCGCGGGCGTCGGCGAGATCGTGATGGTCGTGCCGACCCCGGACGGCGTGAAGAACGACCTCGTGCTCGCCGCGGCGCTGCTCGGCGGTGTCGATCGCGTGTTCACGATCGGCGGCGCGCAGGCGGTCGGCGCGCTCGCGTACGGCACGGCCACCGTGCCGCCGGTCGACAAGATCTGCGGGCCGGGCAATGCATACGTCGCGTCGGCGAAGCGCCGTGTGTTCGGCACGGTCGGCATCGACATGATCGCCGGCCCGTCGGAAATCCTCGTGCTGTGCGACGGCACGACCGATCCGAGCTGGGTCGCGATGGACCTGTTCTCGCAGGCCGAACACGACGAGCTCGCGCAGTCGATCCTGCTGTGCCCGGACGCCGCGTTCCTCGAGCGCGTCGAGAAGGCGATCGACGAGCTGTTGCCGACGATGCCGCGCCGGGACGTGATCCGCGCGTCGCTGGAAGGCCGCGGCGCGCTGATCAAGGTGCGCGATATGGCCGAAGCGTGCCGGATCGCGAATGACATCGCGCCGGAGCACCTCGAGATTTCCGCGCTGGAGCCGCAGCAATGGGGCCAGCAAATCCGCCACGCCGGCGCGATCTTCCTCGGCCGCTACACGAGCGAAAGCCTCGGCGACTACTGCGCGGGCCCGAACCACGTGCTGCCGACGTCGCGCACCGCGCGCTTCTCGTCGCCGCTCGGCGTGTACGACTTCATCAAGCGTTCGAGCCTGATCGAAGTCAGCGCCGAAGGTGCGCAGACGCTGGGCGAGATCGCCTCCGAGCTCGCATACGGCGAAGGGCTGCAGGCGCACGCGCGTAGCGCCGAGCTCCGGATGAAGGGGTGACGCGCGCCGGAGCCGATGCCGACGCAGCGGTTCCGGTCGACGAGGAGACCCAGCGCAGGGCGGCAGCCGCCGCCCTGCCGGCCATTTGACGCCGGCGCGACGCACGCCGGCTTGAGACCATGACGACGCCACAAGACATCATCCGCCGCGACGTGCTCGCGATGACGAGCTACCCGGTGCCCGACGCGAGCGGCTTCGTGAAGCTCGACGCGATGGAGAACCCGTATTCGCTGCCGGCGCCGCTTGCGGCGGCGCTCGGCGAACGCCTCGCGCAGGTCGCGCTGAACCGCTACCCGGCGCCGCGCCCGGGCGCGCTGCTCGACAAGCTGCGCCGTGCGATGGGCGTGCCGGCCGCATGCGACGTGCTGCTCGGCAACGGCTCGGACGAAATCATCAGCATGATGTCGGTGGCATGTGCGAAGCCGGGCGCGAAGGTGCTCGCACCGGTGCCGGGCTTCGTGATGTACGAGTTGTCGGCGAAGTTCGCGCAGCTCGAATTCGTCGGCGTGCCGCTCAAGGCCGACCTGACGCTCGACGCCGACGCGTTGATCGCGGCGATCGCCGAGCATCGGCCCGCGCTCGTCTACCTCGCTTACCCGAACAACCCCACCGGCACGCTGTACGACGAAGCCGACGTCGAGCGGATCATCGCGGCCGCGCGGCACAGCCTGATCGTGATCGACGAGGCGTACCAGCCGTTCGCGGAGCGTTCGTGGCTGCCGCGTGCCGCCGAGTTCGACAACGTCGTCGTGATGCGCACGGTGTCGAAGCTCGGCCTCGCGGGGATCCGCCTCGGCTATCTCGCCGGCCTGCCGGCGTGGCTGACCGAGTTCGACAAGGTGCGCCCGCCGTACAACATCAACGTGCTGACCCAGGCGACCGCCGATTTCCTGCTCGACCACCTCGACGTGCTCGACGCGCAGGCGGCCGAACTGCGTGCGGAACGCACGCGCCTCGCGCAGGCCGTGGCCGCGCTGCCGGGTGCGACGGTGTTCCCGAGCGCCGGTAATTTCCTGCTGGTGCGCGTGCCGGACGCGGCCGCCGTGTTCGATGCGCTGCTCACGGAGCGGGTGCTGGTCAAAAACGTGAGTAAAATGCATCCGTTGCTGTCCGAATGCGTGCGGCTGACCGTCGGTTCTCCCGACGAAAACGCGCGCCTGCTGGCTGCTTTGAAACTCGCGCTGCCCGGTTGAGCCCAGGGCACGGCGGCGCGAGACGATCAATCCCCATTTACATCAGACTCATTCAAGGAATTGCCATGCGTGTGGCGGAAGTCGTTCGCAATACCAGCGAAACGCAGATCCGTGTGAAGCTCGATCTCGACGGGACGGGCCGGCAGAAGCTGGCCACCGGCGTGCCGTTTCTCGACCATATGCTCGACCAGATCGCGCGACATGGTCTGATCGATCTCGAGGTCGAAGCGCATGGCGATACCCATATCGACGACCACCACACGGTCGAGGACGTCGGCATCACGCTCGGTCAGGCTGTCGCGAAGGCGATCGGCGACAAGAAGGGCATCCGCCGCTACGGCCATTCGTACGTGCCGCTCGACGAGGCGCTGTCGCGCGTCGTGATCGACTTCTCGGGCCGGCCGGGTCTTGAATTCCACGTGCCGTTCACCCGTGCGCGGATCGGCACGTTCGACGTCGACCTGTCCATCGAATTCTTCCGCGGGTTCGTGAACCACGCGGGCGTCACGCTGCACATCGACAACCTGCGCGGAATCAACGCGCACCACCAGCTCGAAACGGTGTTCAAGGCCTTCGGCCGGGCGCTGCGTGGGGCGGTGGAGCTCGACGAGCGTGCAGCGGGGCAGATTCCGTCGACGAAGGGCAGCCTCTAACTTCCGAACGGACAGGACGCCAACGACAACCTCACGGCTTCGGCGCGGCGCGCCGGCTTGCGATGGATCTGCTCAAATCGTTCATTTCGCTGCTGGCGCTGATCAACCCGATCGGCGCGGTGCCGTTTTTCCTGAGCCTGACGGCGCAGCAGTCGGACATCGAGCGGCGCCGCACGATCCGGATCGCGTCGGTGTCGGTGTTCTGCGTGATGACGGTGACGACGCTGCTCGGGCAGCAGATCATCGACTTCTTCGGTATTTCGGTCGGCTCCCTTGAAGTGGGCGGCGGGATCATCATGTTGCTGATGGCGATCAACATGCTGAACGCGCAGATCGGCAACACGCGATCGACGCCGGAGGAGCGCCACGAGGCCGAGCTGAAGGACAACATCGCGGTCGTGCCGCTGGCGATTCCGCTGCTCACGGGCCCCGGCTCGATCAGCACGGCGATCGTCTATGCGGCGAACTCGCATCACTGGTATGAGCGAGCCGGGCTCGTCGCGATCGGCGCGGTCCTGGCTCTGCTGTGTTTCTTCGCGATGCGGCTTGCCGAGCCGATCGCGAACTGGATCGGCCGCACCGGCATCAACATCGCCACGCGGCTGATGGGTCTGATGCTGTCGGCGCTGGCGGTGGAATTCATCGTCAATGGACTGAGGGCGCTACTGCCTGCACTGAGATGAAAACTTCGATTGCGATTGTGGATTATGGGATGGGCAACCTGCGCTCGGTCGCGCAGGCGCTCAAGAAGGCCGAACCGGCCGCCGACGTGGCCATCGTCGATACGCCGGCCGCGATTCGCGCGGCCGACCGCGTCGTGCTGCCCGGCCAGGGCGCGATGCCCGACTGCATGCGCTGCCTCGGCGAGTCGGGGCTGCAGGAGGCCGTGATCGAGGCGTCGCGCACGAAGCCGCTGCTCGGCGTGTGCGTCGGCGAGCAGATGCTGTTCGACTGGAGCGCGGAAGGCGACACGAAGGGCCTCGGCCTGTTGCCGGGCAAGGTCGTGCGTTTCGAGCTCGAAGGCCGCCTGCAGGACGACGGTTCGCGCTTCAAGGTGCCGCAGATGGGCTGGAACCGCGTGCACCAGTCGCAGCCGCACCCGCTGTGGGATGGCGTGCCCGACGACGCATATTTCTACTTCGTGCACAGTTATTACGTGAGCCCGGACAACCCGGCGCACACGGTCGGCGAAACGGTATACGGCGCGCCGTTTACGTCCGCGGTCGCGCGGGACAACCTCTTCGCGACCCAATTCCACCCCGAGAAAAGCGCGGAGGTCGGGTTGCGTCTGTATCGCAACTTCGTACACTGGAAGCCGTAAACGTGGCGTGCGAGCCACAGTCGACCGGGCCGAACGGCCCGTCGCGCGGGGCTTGCCCGCTTAAGCGCCGAAAGAGTTGTACTAAACTAGCGAGACGGCGCGGCACCGGTTTGGCCGGTACGCGCCGGATTCTTTTCATTTTCCACGACGACACCCGATTGCTATGTTGCTGATTCCGGCCATCGATCTCAAAGACGGTCAGTGTGTGCGCCTCAAACAGGGCGATATGGACCAGGCCACGATTTTCTCCGAGGACCCGGCGGCGATGGCCCGCAAGTGGGTCGATCTCGGCGCCCGGCGGCTCCATCTCGTCGACCTGAACGGCGCATTCGCCGGCAAGCCGAAGAATCTCGAAGCGATCGAAGCGATCCTCGACGAAGTCGGCGACGAAATCCCCGTACAGCTCGGCGGCGGCATCCGCAGCCTCGAGACGATCGAGAAGTATCTCGACGCCGGCCTGTCCTACGTGATCATCGGCACTGCCGCCGTGAAGAACCCCGGCTTCCTGCAGGACGCGTGCACCGCGTTCTCCGGCAACATCATCGTCGGGCTGGACGCGAAGGACGGCAAGGTCGCGACCGACGGCTGGAGCAAGCTGACCGGCCACGAAGTGATCGATCTCGCGCGCAAGTTCGAGGACTACGGCGTCGAATCGATCGTCTACACGGACATCGGCCGCGACGGGATGCTGCAGGGCATCAACATCGAGGCGACCGTGAAGCTCGCGCAGGCGGTCGGCATTCCGGTGATCGCCAGCGGCGGCCTGTCGAACCTCACGGACATCGAGAACCTCTGCGAAGTGGAAGAGCATGGCGTCGAAGGCGTGATCTGCGGCCGTGCGATCTACTCCGGCGATCTCGATTTCGCGGCCGCGCAAAAGCGCGCGGACGAACTGAACGGCGAACTCGACAACGCGTAACCGCGGTTGTTCCGTTTGCCGGAGCTGCCCGCGGGCGGCTCCACCGGAAGCCTCGCGCGAGGCTTCCGTAACCGGCCGTCCCAGCGCGGCATTTGGCGCAACATCATGGCTCTAGCTAAACGCATCATCCCCTGCCTGGACGTGACTGCCGGGCGTGTCGTCAAGGGCGTCAATTTCGTCGAACTGCGCGATGCCGGCGACCCCGTCGAAATCGCGCGCCGCTACGACGAACAAGGCGCCGACGAACTGACCTTCCTCGACATCACCGCGACGTCCGACCAGCGCGACCTGATTCTGCCGATCATCGAAGCCGTCGCGTCGCAGGTCTTCATTCCGCTGACCGTCGGCGGCGGCGTGCGCGCCGTCGAGGACGTGCGGCGCCTGTTGAACGCCGGCGCGGACAAGGTCAGCATGAATTCGTCGGCGGTCGCGAACCCGCAGCTCGTGCGCGACGCGGCCGACAAGTACGGCTCGCAGTGCATCGTCGTCGCGATCGACGCGAAGCGCGTGTCGGCCGACGGCGAGGCGCCGCGCTGGGAAGTGTTCACGCACGGCGGCCGCAAGGGCACGGGCCTCGACGCGATCGAATGGGCGCGCAAGATGGCCGAGCTCGGCGCGGGCGAGATCCTGCTCACGAGCATGGACCGCGACGGCACGAAGTCCGGTTTCGACCTCGCGCTCACGCGCGGCGTGTCGGACGCGGTGCCGGTGCCGGTGATCGCATCGGGCGGCGTGGGCTCGCTGCAGGACCTCGCGGACGGCATCAAGGACGGCCGCGCCGACGCAGTGCTGGCCGCGAGCATCTTCCACTACGGCGAGCACACGGTTGGCGAGGCGAAGCGCTTCATGGCCGACCAGGGCATTCCGGTGAGGCTGTGATGAACACGGAAACGAAATCCCTGCCCGCGTGGCTCGACAAGGTCCGCTGGGACGACAACGGCCTCGTGCCGGTGATCGCGCAGGAAGCGTCGACGAACGACGTGCTGATGTTCGCGTGGATGAACCGCGAGGCACTGGCGAAGACGATCGAGACGCAGCGCGCGGTCTACTATTCGCGTTCGCGCAAGCGCCTGTGGTTCAAGGGCGAGGAGTCGGGCCACGTGCAGCACGTGCACGAGGTGCGGCTCGACTGCGACGAGGACGTCGTGTTGCTGAAGGTCGAGCAGGTGTCGGGCATCGCATGCCACACCGGTCGGCATTCGTGCTTCTTCCAGAAATTCGAAGGCACCGTGGACAGCGGCGACTGGGTCGCGGTCGATCCGGTGCTGAAAGACCCCGAACATATCTACAAATGACGCAATCGACCGAAGACACGCTGCTGCGCCTCGCGGCCGTGATCGATAGCCGCAAGGGCGGCGACCCCGAACAATCGTACGTATCGCGCCTGTTTCACAAGGGCGACGACGCGGTGCTGAAGAAGATCGGCGAAGAGGCGACCGAAGTCGTGCTGGCCGCGAAGGACGTGCGCCAGGGCGGCGCGCCGACGGCGCTGGTCGGCGAGGTGGCCGACCTGTGGTTCCATTGCCTGGTGATGCTGTCGCATTTCGACCTGAGCCCGGCCGACGTGATCGCCGAACTCGAGCGCCGCGAAGGTCTGTCGGGCATCGAGGAAAAGGCGCTGCGCAAGCGTCGCGAGCGCGAGGAAAACGGCGGGTGACGACGCGCGGCCTGCCGCGCCGACGACAGTGCGGTAAGCTGTAAGAATTGTCATCTAACGGGGGTAGCATCATGACCGATACGCCGAGCCAGTTTCCGACACCGTCGGTGCCGGGCGCAGCGGACGCCGAGCGACTGGCAGGTCTGCGCACGCTGACGCACGTGCTGTACGGCCTCTACGCGATTCATTGGCTGACGGGTGGCGTCACCGGGATCATCGCGATCATCATCAACTACGTGAAGCGCGGCGACGTGGCCGGCACGCCGTACGCCGACCATTTCGAGTGGCAGATCCGCACGTTCTGGCGCGCGCTGATCGCCTACGTGATCGGCTTCGCGCTGATGTTCGTGGTGGTGGGATTCGTGATCATGTTTGTCACGTGGATTTGGACGCTGTACCGTATCATCAAAGGTTGGCTGTACCTGAACGACAACAAGACGCTTGATCCGCAGGCCTGGTTCTGACCGGCGCACGGGCGTTTCGCAGGAGCAACATGAGTCACGATCCGAATTGCCTGTTCTGCAAGATCGCGGCGGGCGAGATCCCGAGCACGAAGGTGCACGAGGACGACGAATTCGTCGCGTTCCGCGACATCCGCCCGGCGGCCGAGACGCACGTGCTCGTCATTCCGCGCCGGCATGTGCCGACGCTGTCGGCGGCGAGCGAGGCCGATGCGCCGATGCTCGGCCGGCTGATGCTGCTGGTCGCCCGTCTGGCCGACCAGCTCGGCGTTGCATACACGGGGGGCGAAACCGGTTTTCGCACGGTGATCAACACGGGCCCCGGCGGCGGGCAGGAGGTCTACCACCTGCACGCGCACATCCTGGCCGGCCCGCGCCCGTGGCTGCGGATGGGTTGACGTGGCGGGGCGTTTCCCCGCATCGATAGTCGAAGCCGGCGTGCCGCCGGCGATTTGCGCCGCGACGCGGCGTGGTTGAGGAGAGGTTTCATCATGGGTGGATTGAGCATTTGGCACTGGCTGATCGTGCTGCTGATCGTCGCGCTGGTTTTCGGTACGAAGAAGCTGCGCAACATCGGCAACGACCTCGGCAGCGCCGTGAAGGGTTTCAAGGACGGCATGAAGGAAGGCGAGACACCGGCGGACACGCAGCAACTGCCGCGTTCGGGTTCGGTCGACGTCAACGCGAAGGAAACGACGCGTTCCGACTCGAACAAGGCGTAACGCCGGCACGCTGACAGGCATTCGCGATGCTGGATCTCGGTCTTTCGAAGATGGCGCTGATCGGCGTCGTCGCGCTCGTGGTGCTCGGCCCCGAGCGCCTGCCGCGCGTCGCGCGTACGGCAGGCGCATTGTTCGGCCGCGCGCAGCGGTACATCAACGACGTGAAGGCCGAGGTCTCGCGCGAAATCGAACTCGACGCGCTGCGGACGATGAAGACCGATTTCGAGTCGGCCGCGCGCAATGTCGAGACGACGATTCACGACAACCTGCGCGAGCACGAGAAGGAACTGAACGACACGTGGAACTCCGCGGTCGGCGGTCTTAACGAAGGCTCGGTCGATGCCGGCACGTACGGCTCCGACACGCCCGCGGCGCCGTCGTGGCGGGGCAGCATGGCCGCGCTCGCGCCGAAGCGTCGCAACTGGCGTGTGAAACAGGCGGCGACGCCTGTCTGGTACAAGCGCGCGACGACCCGCCGCACGCACGTGCAGTCGGGCGCCGCGCGTGTCGCGCGCCATCAGCCGGCCAGCCTGCGCCGGCCGACGCGCTTCTTCTGAGCCGAGCGCATGCTCGCTCGTCAATCCTACCGAGGGCCGGTGTGAGCGACCCCCAGCAGAATCCGGGCGACGCCCCGGAAGAAACCTTCATTTCCCATCTCGTCGAGCTTCGCGATCGCATCATTCGCGCGGGGCTGGCCGTGATCGTCGTGTTCCTCGGGCTCGTGTACTGGGCGCCCGACATTTTCCGGCTGCTTGCGCGGCCGCTGATGGAGAACCTGCCGAAGGGCGGCAGGATGATCGTGACCGACGTCACCGGCTCGTTCTTCGTGCCGATGAAGGTCACGATGCTCGTCGCGCTCGTGATCGCGCTGCCGATCGTGCTGTACCAGATCTGGGCGTTCGTCGCGCCGGGCCTGTATCAGCACGAGAAGAAGCTCGTCGTGCCGCTCGTCGGCAGCAGCTACGTCCTGTTCCTGTGCGGGATGGCGTTCGCATACTTCCTCGTGTTCCCGACGATCTTCCGTGTGATGGCGCACTACAACGCGCCGCTCGGCGCGGAGATGTCGACCGACATCGACAACTACCTGAGCTTCGTGCTCGGGATGTTCATCGCGTTCGGGGTCACGTTCGAGGTGCCGATCGTCGTCGTGCTGCTCGTCCGGATGGGTGTGCTGTCGCTGAAGAAGCTGAAGGAGATGCGGCCGTACGTGATCGTCGGCGCGTTCGTCGTCGCGGCGGTCGTCACGCCGCCGGACGTGTTCTCGCAGCTGATGCTCGCGCTGCCGCTCGTCGTGCTGTTCGAAATCGGGCTTCTGGCCGCGCGATTCTTCGTGCCGAAGCCGACGGAAGAACCCGAGGCCGAGAACGGCGCCGCGAGTTGATGAAGCGCGGCGCGCGGCGGTCGGCATGAGGGATGCCGTCGATGCGGCACCTCGACGACGCTGAATCCGGGCGGGCGATCGGGCGGTGCAGGCGGCGGGGATGAACGCAGCTCCGTCGCCGTGACGAAGGATCGTCGAAGCAAAACAAAAGGGCAGCCGATCAGGCTGCCCTTTTGCATTTCCATCGCTGGCCGGCAAGCGGCTCCGACACGCCGCCCGCCGGATGTCACTCGCTGTCGCTGTCCTGTTCGTCGAGCGTCTGCTTCGGCGGCGGCGGGCGCTTGCCGATCACCACGCTCACGTCGAACTCCTTGCCCTTGCGCACGACGTGCACCTTGGTCGGCGTGCCCGGCTTGATCTGCGCGACGGTGTTCAGCAACTTCGTCGTGTCGGTGATGTCGTCGCCGTTCACGCTCACGAGGATGTCGCCCGGCTTGATGCCGGCCTTGTCGGCCGGACCGCCCTGCAGCACGCCCGCGACGATCGCGCCCGACTTCTGCTGGAGCCCGAACGACTCGGCGATTTCCGGCGTGACGTCCTGCGGCTCGACGCCGATCCAGCCGCGCGTGACCGAGCCCGTCGTGATGATGCTTTCGAGCACGGTGCGCGCCGTCGACACGGGGATCGCGAAGCCGATGCCGAGCGAGCCGCCCGAGCGCGAGTAGATCGCCGTGTTGATGCCGAGCAGGTTGCCGTTCACGTCGACCAGCGCGCCGCCCGAGTTGCCGGGGTTGATCGGCGCGTCGGTCTGGATGAAGTTTTCGAACGTGTTGATGCCGAGATGGTTGCGGCCGAGCGCGCTGATGATCCCCATCGTGACCGTCTGGCCGACGCCGAACGGGTTGCCGATCGCGAGCACGACGTCGCCGACCCGCGACAGGTCGGAACGGCCGAGCGTGATCGTCGGCAGGTTCGTCATGTTGATCTTCAGCACGGCGAGATCGGTTTCGGGGTCGCTGCCGATCACCTTCGCGGTGGCCGTGCGGCCGTCGGCGAGCGCGACTTCGATCTGGTCGGCGCCGTCCACGACGTGCTGGTTCGTTAGAATGTAACCTTCAGGGCTCACGATAACGCCGGAGCCGAGGTTGGCGGCAGGTTCGTCCTGCTGCTTGCGGGCGTTGCGGTCGCCGAAGAAGTAGCGGAACAGCGGATCCTTCGCGCGCGGATCGGGCGGCAGCGAGCCATCCTTGCTGGAGAAGACGTTGACGACGGCGGGCATCGCCTTTTGCGCGGCCTCCGCGTATGACGTGGTCGCCGGTGCACCGCCGATGCCCGGCGCGACTTCCCGCAGCGCGACGATCGGCGTGGCGAGCTGCTTGCCGAGCTGTCCTTGCCGTTGCAGCCATTGCGGCTTGAGCGTCACGACGATGAACATCAGCGCGAGCAGTACGGTCACCGCCTGCGCGAAGAACAGCCAGAAGCGTTTAAGCATCTGAATGGATTAGAGGTTTATATGGATCGGATCGAACTTGAATTGTACTTGAACAATACCCTTGAAACCGCGCGCTTCAAGGACTATTGCCCGAATGGCCTCCAGGTCGAGGGGCGTCGCAAGATCGAGAAGATCGCCACCGGCGTGACGGCGTCGCTCGCGTTCCTCGAAGCCGCGCTCGAATGGGGGGCGGATGCGGTGCTCGTCCATCACGGCTATTTCTGGCGCAACGAGGCGCCGCAGATCACCGGCCGCAAGTACCGGCGCCTGAAGCTGCTGCTCGCGAACGACCTGAACCTGTTCGCGTTCCACCTGCCGCTCGACGCGCATCCCGAGTTCGGCAACAACGCTCAGCTCGGCGAGAAGCTCGGACTGATCGGCGAGCAGCGTTTCGGCGACGGCGACCTCGGCTGGATGGCCACGCTGCCGATGCCGGTCACGCTCGAGCACTTCGTCGCGAAGGTCGAGCGCACGCTCGGCCGCACGCCGCTCGTGCTCGGCGATCCGGAGATGCAACTGCGCCGCATCGCGTGGTGCACGGGTGCCGCGCAGAGCTATTTCGATGCCGCGATCGACGCCGGCGCCGACGTGTTCCTGACCGGCGAAGTATCGGAACCCGTCACGCACGCGTCGGCCGAGAGCGGCGTCGCGTTCGTTGCGGCAGGGCACCATGCGACCGAACGCTACGGAATCCAGGCGCTTGGCGCTCACTTGTCCGAAGAATTCGATATCGAACACCTTTTTATCGATATTCATAATCCGGTCTGATCGACGGATTTGCGGCGGCGCATCGAAATTTCACAATGTAGCATCCGCTTAAAAGCGAAATGATTTAATCGCTCCGATAGTGGGGGGAAACCCTTAACTATCAACTACTTCGAAGGGATTTTCATCTCCGGGCCTTGTAAATGGCGACTCCATTCGCGCAAACTAGCGGCGGAATGAAAAGTCGTGACGGAAAATCCAACTCAGAAGTGGGGCGTGTGATGCGAGACAAGGAAGAGAAACGCGTCGACAGCGGCCGCCGTACCTGGCTGATTGCGACATCCGTAGCAGGTGGCGTGGGAGGCGTAGCCACCGTCATACCTTTCGCGGCGTCGCTTGCGCCGTCCGCGAAAGCGAAAGCGGCCGGAGCCCCGGTCGAGGTCGACATCAGCGGCCTGAAGCCCGGCGAGATGGTCACCGTGCCGTGGCGCGGCAAGCCGGTCTGGATCCTGAACCGCACCGACGACATGCTCGCCGACGTCGTCAAGGCCGACAAGGAAGTGGCCGATCCGACCTCGAAATCCCCGTATTCGATGCCGTTGCCCGCGTATTGCGCGAACGAATATCGAGCGCGGGCCGATCGCAAGAACATTCTCGTCGTGATGGCCGTGTGTACGCACCTCGGCTGCACGCCCAGCCAACGCTTCACGCCGGGTCCGCAGCCGAACCTGCCGGACGACTGGCCGGGCGGTTTCCTGTGCCCGTGCCACGGTTCGACCTACGACCTCGCCGGCCGCGTGTTCAAGAACAAGCCGGCGCCTCAGAATCTCGATATCCCGCCCTACATGTTCACGTCGGCGACGACCCTCGTGATCGGCAAGGACGAGAAAGGAGAAGCGTGATGGCCGACAACAAGGAAGTCTCCACGACAGGTCTCACCGGCTGGATCGACCAGCGCTTCCCGCTCACGTCCACCTGGAAGAAGCACGTTTCCGAGTACTACGCGCCGAAGAACTTCAACTTCTGGTACTTCTTCGGCTCCCTCGCGCTGCTCGTGCTCGTCAACCAGATCGTCACGGGCATCTTCCTGACGATGAACTACAAGCCCGACTCGATGCTCGCATTCGCGTCGGTCGAGTACATCATGCGCGAGGTGCCGTGGGGCTGGCTGATCCGCTACATGCACTCGACCGGTGCATCGATGTTCTTCGTCGTCGTGTACCTGCACATGTTCCGCGGGCTGATGTACGGGTCGTACCGCAAGCCGCGCGAGCTCGTGTGGATCTTCGGTTGTGCGATCTTCCTGTGCCTGATGGCCGAGGCGTTCTTCGGCTACCTGCTGCCGTGGGGCCAGATGTCGTTCTGGGGCGCGCAGGTGATCGTGAACCTGTTCTCGGCGATCCCGTTCGTCGGCCCTGACCTGTCGTTGTGGATCCGCGGCGACTATGTCGTGTCCGACGTCACGCTGAACCGCTTCTTCGCGTTCCACGTGATCGCGATTCCGCTCGTGCTGGTCGGCCTCGTGATCGCGCACCTCGTCGCGTTGCACGAAGTGGGGTCGAATAACCCGGACGGCATCGAGATCAAGGCGAAGAAGGACGCGAACGGCATTCCGCTCGACGGCATCCCGTTCCATCCGTACTACTCGGTGCACGATTTCTTCGGTGTCTGCGTGTTCCTGATGGTGTTCGCGCTGATCGTGTTCTTCTCGCCGGAGATGGGCGGGTACTTCCTCGAGTCGAACAACTTCGTCCCGGCGAACCCGCTGCAGACGCCGCCGGAGATCGCGCCGGTCTGGTACTTCACAGCGTTCTACGCGATGCTGCGCGCGACCACCGACCCGTTCAAGATCGTGCTGATGATCGTGATCGCGCTGCTCGGCGTGCTCGCGCTGATCCGCGCGCGCGGCAAGTGGAAGGTCGGCCTGCCCGTATTGGCCGCGGCGATCGTCGTGTTCATGTTCCTGACGGAATCGAAGTTCTGGGGCGTCGTCGTGATGGGTTCCGCGGTGATCACGCTGTTCTTCCTGCCGTGGCTCGACCGTAGCCCGGTGAAGTCGATCCGTTACCGTCCGTTGTTCCACAAAGTGTTCCTCGGGATCTTCGTCGCGGCGTTCCTGACCCTCGCGTTCCTCGGCACACGGCCGCCATCGCCGGCCGCGACGCTGATCGCGCAGGGCTGCGCGCTGATCTACTTTGCGTTCTTCCTCGGCATGCCCGTCTGGACACCGCTTGGCACGTTCAAGCAGCCGCCGGAACGGGTGCGCTTCAAGCCCCATTAACGTGAGCGAGGAGAGAACGACATGAAGAAACTGCTTTCGACGCTCGCACTGATCGGGGCAACGGCCGTGGCGCTGCTGGCGGCGCCGGCCGTGCGCGCGGAAGGTAATTTTCCGCTCGACCGGGCGCCCGATAACACGGAAAATCTCGTTTCGCTTCAGCACGGCGCGCAATTGTTTGTAAACTATTGCCTGAACTGCCACAGCGCGAACCTGATGCGCTACAACCGTCTGACGGATCTGGGCATATCCCAGAAGGAGATCGAAACGAATCTCCTGTTCACGACCGACAAGGTCGGGAACACGATGTCCGTCGCGATGCGGCCCGAAGACGCGAAGAACTGGCTCGGCACCTCGCCGCCCGACCTGTCGGTCGAGGTGCGGGCGCGCGGCCGCGACTGGCTCTACACGTACCTGCGGAGTTTCTACCGCGACGATACGCGGCCGAGCGGCTGGAACAACGCGGTGTTCGAGAACGTCGGCATGCCCCATGTATTGTGGCAACTGCAGGGGCAGCGCACTGCCAAATTCGAAGACAAGACGGACGAGGAGACGGGCGAGAAGGTCCACAAGCTCGTCGGCTTCCAGCAGGTCACGCCGGGGACGTTGTCGTCGCCGGACTATGATGCTGCGGTGGCCGACCTGGTGGCCTATATGACATGGATGTCCGAGCCGGCCCAGCAGACCCGCAAGCGCCTCGGCGTGTGGGTGCTGGTCTTTCTCGGTGTCCTGACTTTCCTGGCCTGGCGGCTCAATGCCGCGTACTGGAAAGATATCAAGTAAACACGCCTGACCGGCGTGGGGCCGGCGCAAGGCGGAACCCGTGAAAGGGGTTGCGCCGCGTGTCGGCCCTCGGCTTTTTTGAGGAAACGCAAATATGATGGTTCTGTATTCCGGCACAACTTGCCCGTTCTCCCAGCGTTGCCGGCTGGTGCTGTTCGAGAAGGGCATGGATTTCGAGATCCGTGACGTCGACCTGTTCAACAAGCCGGAAGACATCTCGGTGATGAACCCGTACGGTCAGGTGCCGATTCTGGTCGAGCGCGACCTGATTCTGTACGAATCGAACATCATCAACGAATACATCGACGAGCGCTTCCCGCACCCGCAACTGATGCCGGCCGACCCGGTGCAGCGCGCACGTGCACGCCTGTTCCTGCTCAACTTCGAGAAGGAGCTGTTCGTTCACGTCAGCACGCTCGAGAACGAAAAGGGCAAGGCCGCGGAGAAGAACCATGAGAAGGCACGCCTCGCGATCCGCGATCGCCTGACGCAGCTCGCACCGATCTTCGTGAAGAACAAGTACATGCTCGGCGAGGAGTTCTCGATGCTCGACGTCGCGATCGCGCCGCTCTTGTGGCGTCTGGATCACTACGGCATCGAGCTGTCGAAGAACGCTGCGCCGCTGATGAAGTACGCCGAGCGGATCTTCAGCCGTCCGGCCTATATCGAAGCACTGACGCCGTCCGAAAAGGTCATGCGTCGTTGATGGTGCAATGAGTGCATGACGGAGCGGGCGGCGCGGCGTGCCGCGTGCCCGCTCCGGGTTCGAGGATTGTGATGCAAGAGATTTCAACGAAACCTTATCTGCTGCGCGCGTTGTACGAGTGGTGCACTGATAACGGTTACACGCCGCATATCGCGGTGAGGGTCGACAACTCGACGCGCGTGCCGCGTCAGTTCGTGCGTGACGGCGAGATCGTGCTCAACATCAGCTTCGAGGCGACGAGCCAGCTGCAGATGGGTAACGAGTGGATCGAGTTCACCGCCCGGTTCTCCGGGAAGGCGCACAAGATCGAGATTCCGGTGGCCAACGTGCTCGCGATTTACGCGCGGGAGAACGGGCAGGGGATGGCGTTCCAGGTCGATGCGGTCGCGGGCGAGGGCGCGGATTCGGGCGCGTTCGAAGACGATGCCGCGCAGGCGGAAGATGCGCCGCGTGACGAGTCGCCTGCCGTGTTGACGCCGGTCGTTGATGGCGGGGCGAACGAGGAGCCGTCCGAAGGTGCCGACGAACCGCCGAAAACCGACGGCGACGGCTCGAAAGGCGGCAGACCTCGCCTCAAGATCGTGAAATGAGGTAGAATCTCGCGCTTACGCCGGCTTAGCTCATCTGGTAGAGCAGTTGATTTGTAATCATCAGGTGGCGGGTTCGAGTCCTGCAGCCGGCACCAAACACTAGTTTCAAGTAGTACCCGGAAGTCCCAAAACCCGCGTCCAGCCTAGCGCTGACGCGGGTTTTTTGTTTCGGGACGTGCCGTGCGAGGCCGGGGCATCCCCGAAATTTGGGGGTATGACTTCGAGGATTTGGGGGTATGCCGTACCCCGGCGCACAATGAAATCGCCCGCACCCCAAGCTGACAGAAATCGGTGCGATGTTGAATCATCGGTGCGATGTTGAATCGCAATCGTGATTACCTGAAGCGTCTTTGATTGCGACCGGGGGCCAGGGTGTAAGCGGTGGCAGCGATGTTGCGTATGACGGATCACAAGGCGCTGCCTCATCGCAACATCACGTCGTTTCGCCGTGCAGCTTCGGCGTCTTGTGTAGCTCGACCCAGACACCGTTGAGTTGATCATCCTGTACGTTGAACCGACGCAGCCAACCTTCGGTCGCTACGACCGTATTTAGCAGGGGCGCGGTACTGTCCAGTGTCCCGTCTTGCAGCGTATCGACCTCATCCGCGATGATCGGCCGCAGCGCGTGGTTCAGAATGACGTACGCGGCGGGTGGAGATACGGGAATGCCTGGTCCATTGGATACGCCGGACTGCGGCGCGACGCCGGCCTGAATAATCAAGCCCCCGTTCCCCAGCGGAATACGGGCGAACCAATCTGGCGGGAGTCCGAGCGCCGATGAGCCGCCAACAGCCGCGACCAAGTCCGCATTGAGCGCGTTGAGCCAGTCAACCGTTTTGATCTTCGTGTAGAGCTTGCGGACGGTCGAGCGCATTGGATCGCCGACGTCGATGCCAGGGCCGAAGTGGCGCGCGTAGAAATACTCGCTTGCTTCGTTCGGCCGACGCCCCATCGGAGGTACGTTCACGGCTAGCCCGCCATGGCCATTGACTGTCGGCAGCGCTTCAGCGAACGCGCGGAACATCGCTTCGAATACGCCGGGGCGGTATGCGATAAATGCTCGCGGCACCGTGAAGGCCAACCCGTCGAGCCCGCGTTTCCGTGCAGCCTTCTTTTCGCTAAGTGCGAACACAGTGAATTCATAGAACCCGGTCGCGAGTTTGTGCTCTGCGCTGGTGATCGCGACCGCAAGGGCGTCGTCGGAGGGAACGTTCGTCACGAGGCTTTCGAATCCCGGAGACTTGTCGTACTGGATCGGCTCTTCTCCCTCGGAATAGAACCAGCGCAGCGGCCCGGACTTCGACGGCGTCTGGCCGGCCGCCACTTCGAGCGCGTGTTGATATTCCTCGATCGCCGCGTTGTACTGCTTGAAGCAGCGCACCAGTGCTTGCCGAACCTCCGACGTGAAACCGTTGCGGAAGTAAAGCACGCCCCGCACTACAAGAGCGGCACCCGTGATCCCTTTTTGGTGCGCGGGCTCGTAAAGCCCGAAAGGCATGGTGTCCGCGCGGCGCGGATCTTTGGCCCAAGCTTCAATTTCGTCGTTCGTCATGGCGTCAAAGCGGGAGCGGGAATGCAGGTGGTGGCAATGAAGGCGCGGTCGGGAGCGGTGGGCCTCCAGGCGCGCTGCTATTGCCGCCGAACAAGTCGTCAAGCTCGGATTGTCGCGCGGATTGCTTCGAGCGCGAAGTTTCCTTCTGGCCGTCGTCGTCGCCGCATCCGCAATCAGCCGCGCCGAGGTGAACAAACTTCGACGGGCCGCCCGCGATTTCGATGTAGTCGTCTTCCTGATCAGGGCCGTATCGATCGCCGGGGAATTTCATTTCCACGACGGTCTTGATATTCGATTGCTCCGGAGGTTTCGACGGGTCGTTCACGATGACGACGTCAGGGCGGCGGACGTCGCCTTTCTCGTATTTCCTGCCCTTGCTGGGCCACACGTCCTTGATCCATTGGCGAATGCCCGAATTGGGCTCCAGCGGATCGTCGTAGTCCATGATCGGCTGGGGTGGATTCGTCGTCATATCGTACGGTTGTTCCGGCCTGTATTCCGTTGGAACGCCCGACTGCATCTTCGACACCTCATTGGGCAGCCCGAGGCGCATCTCGACGCAGCGCTGCCGCTGGATTGTCCCGGCTTTTGTCGCGACGCCGATCCGACGGCACTCGCAGAACGTGTGACACAGAACTTTCCGGTCCTTCGGGGAGAGTTTGGGGGCGCTTAATCCAACCTGCGTTGTCTGGCCACTGGTGCTCGAGCCCCCAGTTGACGACCCTGGGGAGTAGGGGCCGGTCATGCATCGCTCCCGGGCTGATGGAACGACAGCGATGCAGCTTGGTGACTGCTGATCCAATCGGTGTGGCCGCTCGCGTCCGTCGTGCCTTGGATCGTTTGGCCGTCCGCCGACGTGACCGTGTATGGGTGATTCGGAATCGGCGCGCGTGTCTTGTCGTCGACGAACTGGAAGCGGCCGCGATATGCGCCATCGTCTTGCGCGGTCGTCTG
Organism: Burkholderia sp. LA-2-3-30-S1-D2; assembly: GCF_001523915.2. Classification (NCBI taxonomy): domain Bacteria; kingdom Pseudomonadati; phylum Pseudomonadota; class Betaproteobacteria; order Burkholderiales; family Burkholderiaceae; genus Burkholderia; species Burkholderia sp. LA-2-3-30-S1-D2. The sequence goes on from NZ_CP013384.1 coordinate 422,231, forward strand.
CGTGACTACGCTCTTGCCTGCGCCAACCGAGCCGCCTGCGCCGGAGGTCGGCTCTACCGTCGCCATGCCTTGCGATGCTATCAGCGTCGCACCGCATGCAGTCTTGTCGCCTTCGGTCGCCACAGCCCGGCCGCCAAACGTCATGCTGCGAACGCGGACGCCGATGATTGGGTAGGCGCCGCTGCACTTGGGACACGACACCATGTCGCCTTCGAGCGCGAGTGGCTTGCCGAAGACGATGTTGGTAGACAGACGTGCAGGCGAGCACCCGGCCACCGTGCGAAGTCGTATCGCCTTCCCGAATGAACGCAGAACTCATGCCGAATCCTCTGTTGAAATTTTGCGAGGACTGTAGCACGCACCGAATAAGGGTAACTACGCTGTCAAAGTTGCCGGGAGGCTTCGCAGGTGAATGGCGCGGTGCAATTTTTGACCGCCAAAGTCACTTTTCATTGAACACAAGGCCAGCTTTTGCCGTGGCATCGGGGAGGGCTGCGGCACGGGAGTTTCTTTGCGCGCAGCGTTCCAGACCGCAGGGTGCTTCTCGACACGGCTGGCGTCATGCGCCGTATTTGCCGGCTATCTCCAACTTTGTCTCCAAGTAAATGAGTGTTTTGGAGATACACTTGGAGATACTCGGACCCTTGCCCAGTAAGGCTTCCGGGGTGAATTGAGCATATGTCTCCAAATCTCCAGAAGTTTTCTGTTCGGGCGGCCGACGATCGGCGACTTACGCCACAATTTTTCGCTCGATGGCCTCCTCCGCATGGGCTCAACCGATTGGGGGTATGTTTGGGGGTTCAGATTCCAATCGCCGATTCCATTTTCGTTTTGAATCAATGGATTGGATAAGGATTGTTGATCCTGCAGCCGCCGGGAGATTTTTTCTCCCGGCCCTTCGTCGTTTCAGCGCCGCGAGTCGACAAATCTGACGCGGGGACACGGGGCGCATGGCAAGCCCGCTTCAGTGCATTTCAGCGCATGCATGTGTGGACACGCGCATGCGGGATTTCTCGACTCGGTGCCGTACATTTCCTGGCCGGCCCGCGCCGCGCTTATCAGGAGCGGCGCATTCACCCGGTTGCAATGCCTCCCTCACCAAGCGATGCCTTGGCGCCGCAGCCAGTCTTCCAGGCAATGTCTGCAAACGAGCAATCTGCCGTCTGCGATGAGCGCGGTCGTCGGTATCGGTCGACCAGATGTGCGCTCCTGATTTGCTGTCACGGCCGCGTCACGATGGCCCAATAACGTTGCACGTCCCTGCCGTGACGTCCGCATTCAGCGGATCCGATGACATCGCACCGCGCAGGGAGCGGCTGGCTCCTCGCGACGACGTGCTCTCGTCGCAAACAGCCGCGCACTCTCGCATTCACAAGCCTTCGGGCCATTTCATCAAAAGAGACAATCGACGCCGATTCGAACCGGATCGCGGACGATCAGGAGACAAGGATCATGCTGAGTCCGCACGAATTCTCGATGCTGCTGCGCATTGCCCGCGCACCGGACAGTGTCGACCCGTCGAATCCGGCGTTCGCCGTACTCGTCGAAAAGCGGCTCGTCGACGATACGCAGGTACGTGTGAGTGCGGTGGCCGCGCGCCCGGCGCTGACGCCGATCGGCCAGATGCTGCTTGCGCGCTTCGACGAAGCGGCTTGAGGGGAAGGGAAGAGTAATGCGGTTGCGCGTCACGCCTTCGCCGCAGCGAAGGACGTGACGCAACGCAAGCGCGGCGAACCGCTTACTGCGCGACCGGCACCGTCACGTCGCTGCCGAACCAGTGCATCGAGATCTTCTTCAACGAGCCGTCCTTGCGCAGCGACTCCAGCGCATCGTTGATCGCCTTCTCGAACTTCGGATTGCCCTTGCGGAACGGGATCGCCATCTCCTGCTTGCCGCCGTTCAGCACCGCGCCCGAGCGCAGCGGCAGGTTCGACGTCTTGATCATGTACGGCAGCATCAGGCGGTCGTCGAGCGTCGCCTCGATCCGGCCCGCGGCGAGGTCACGCAGCTTTTCCGGTGCGCCGGGATACGTCTGCACCTCGATGCCCGGCACGCTGCGTGCCATCTGGTCGTAGTTGGTGCCGAGCGTCACGCCGAGCTTCTTGCCCTTGAAATCCTCGAGCGACTTGAAGTTGCGCGTGTCGTCCTTGCGCTGAATCAGCTGCGCTGCCGAGTACGTGTACGGCTCGCTGAAGTCGAGCGCTTCCTTGCGCTGCGGCGTGATCGTGACCTGGTTGACGATCACGTCGAACTTGCCGGCCTGCAGCCCCGCAATGATCCCGCTCCATTCGGTCGGGACGAATTGCGTCTTCACGCCGAGCTTGCCGGCAACGGCATTGGCGACATCGACGTCGAAGCCCTCGAGCTGTCCCGACGTGCCGCGCGAGTTGAAAGGCGGATACGTGCCTTCGAGGCCGACGCGCAGCACGCCGGCTTTCTTCACCGAGTCGAGCAGGTCTTCCGCATGGGCGGCAACGGCCGTGAAACCGAGGGCCGACGCGAGCAGCAGGCCCGACAGCAGGAACTTCGAGCGTTTCATCGCAGATCTCCAGTGTTCAGTGTGGTAATCGAGCGCCGGGCATCGGTCGTGCCCGGACTGGGCCGGAATACGGGCACGTAGACACTACTCGCAACCGGGCCGCGCCGGAAGTCGAATTGGCCCTGATTGCATCGATTTCAGCGGGTCATGGGTGAACAGTTCGGCGTGACGTCATGGCGCGTACGTGTCGAACAGGCGTTCGAACGGTTCGACCGGGCCGCTCGGAATACGCTTGAAAAACTCTTTTAAATCAGTTCGATTTTCGGAGTCTCGCAGTAATTTGTCTGTAAGATCGCGCGAGCGAAATCGCATAGCGCGCCATCCGAGGGCGCGTCAAAAGAAGAAAAGGCCGTTGCCATGAACATGCAGAACACTGTTGCCGCATTGCGCGGCGGGTTGCTTCAGCAGGACCGGCTGCCGCGTCAAGGCACGCTCGAAGCTTCATGAACAGAGTGCCGACGTCAAGGCGGCCGGGAAGAGCCAGGCGAAGAAGACGCGCGGCCAGGAGGGACTCGAGAAAACCGAAGCGCAAGCGCCGGCCGAAGGAGCGGGAAAGAGCACGTGCAAGGCTTGCGGTGTCGGCGCGTCGCCGGCTTCCATCGATTTCGCATTCGGCGACGAAACGTTCTCGCATGTGGATTTCGACCTGCCGGGCGCGCTGCCGCTCGTGTGGGGGCGGACTTACCGATCCCGATTGTCGGCCTATGACAATGGCGAACTGGGTGCGCGATGGATCACGCCTTATACGACACGCATCGACGTCAAGAACGGCCAGTGGATCTTTCGCGATGCCGAGGGGCGCAGCATCGACTATCCGGCACTCGCTGCCGGTGCTGTGCACGACGATCTATCCGAAAACCTGACGCTGTCGCGACTCGACGATACGTGGGTGACGGTCGCATACGGCCATGACGAATTGCATGTGTACGAGCGCCGTGGAGATGCGTTCCGGTTTGCGATGCAAAAGGATCGCGCTGGCAACACGATTACGTGCGACTACGATGCGCTCGATCGGCTTGCGCGCTTGATTGACGCGAGCGGTAACGTCCTGGCGTTCGAGCATGACAAGCATGGCCGGATCGTGCTGATCGAGCATGTGCTCGAAGGCGGCGCACGCCGCGCACTGGCGAGCTACGAATACGACGCGAACGGCGATCTCGTACTTGCAGTCGATCGCCACGGCAATGCACGGACGTATCAATATCACCGCCATCTGGTGACGCGCTATACCGACCGGACGGGCCGCGGTATGACGCTCGAATGGGATGGCGCGGATGCCGAAGACAACGCGGATGCCAAATGCATACGCGAATATGCGGATGACGGCAGCCTCGATCTCCGGCTCGCATGGCATCCGAATATCCGTCTGACCTACGTGACCGACGCGCTCGGCCAGATGACGCGGTACTACTTCAATATCCACGGTTACGTGTACCGAATCGTCTATCCGGACGGCAATCAGGAGTGGTTCCGTCGCGATGCGCATCACAATCTGGTTCTGCACATCCATCAGGACGGCAGCATTGAAAAAAGGGCTCTCGGATGTTCCTGCTCAAGAGTGGAATCCGTTCGACGAAATGGAGTTTTCGATCGATGACTTGGTTGCGCGGCAGTCGGAGCAAGGGCATTAGCGCGCGATCATCCGCGAAGGTGTGCCCGAACGTGGGCATGATCTGAAATAGTCGTGACAAAACGGGTGCATGAATTACTCGCTGAGTACGGAGCCATGGCTGATCGTGATGAACTGGCGGAATTGCGGGTTGAGAATGCCCGCTTGATCGCGTTGCTGGAGGCACACGGGATCGAATGGCGCCAGCCTGTTGAACCTATGGAGTCTCGTAGGGCGGTGGAGTCCTCGCGCCTGTCCACGGACGAAAAGGTCGCGTTGTTCCGTAGGCTGTTTCGTGGCCGTACCAATGTCTATCCGGTGCGTTGGGAAAGCAAGACCACCGGCAAGTCAGGTTACGCGCCTGCCTGCGCGAACGAGTGGCGCGCCGGGGTGTGTGAGAAGCCGCGCATCAAGTGTGGCGACTGCGGCAACCGTCTGCTGATACCGCTCTCCGATGCAGTCGTCTACGACCACTTGGCCGGTGAGCACACTATCGGCGTTTATCCTTTGCTGGAGGATGACGCCTGCTACTTCTTGGCAGTCGATTTCGACGAGGCTGAGTGGCGGGACGACGCTCGAGCGTTCGTGTTGTCCTGCCATGAACTGGGCGTGCCCGTGGCGTTGGAGATTTCGCGCTCGGGGCAAGGGGCGCACGCATGGATCTTCTTCTCGTTCAAGGTGTCCGCCCGCGATGCGCGCCGCCTGGGGACGGCCATCATCAGTCATACCTGTTCGCGCACCCGACAGCTAAAACTTTCGTCCTACGACCGCCTCTTCCCGAATCAGGACGCGATGCCCAAGGGCGGCTTCGGCAACCTGATAGCGTTGCCATTGCAGAAACGGTCGCGCGAGACCGGGTGCAGTGTGTTCGTCGATACCGATCTGCGTCCCTACACGGATCAATGGGCGCATCTCGCCTCGATCGAGCCGATGGCGCCTCCTGACATCGAGCCGACCATCCTGCGCGCTACCGGAAATAGTCATCCTTTGGATGTCACGTTTATTGACGATGAGGATCTCGCTACACCGTGGAAGCGGAACGACTCATCAACGAAGAAACTGACCGGAAAATTGCCGGAATCGTTGACGGTGACGGTCTCCGATCAGGTCTATTTCGAGAAGGCGCAATTGCCGCAATCGCTGGCCAACCGCTTGATCCGACTCGCGGCTTTCCAGAATCCCGAGTTCTACCGAGCGCAAGCGATGCGGATGTCGGTGTGGGACAAGCCTCGCGTTATCGGGTGCGCCGAGAATTATCCGCTACATATCGCGCTGCCGCGCGGCTGTTTCGACGCCGCCGCCCATTTGCTGGCAGATAACGGCATCCGTTGCGATCTGAATGACGAGCGCTCTGACGGTGCGCCGATCGACGTTAATTTCATCGGGGAGTTGCGTCTCGATCAGGAAGCGGCGGTCTCGGCGATGCTGCACCACGATACCGGTGTGCTTTGCGCACCGACTGCGTTCGGCAAAACGGTAACGGCCGCCGCGATGATCGCACGTCGGGGCGTGAATACGTTGGTTTTGGTGCATCGAAATGAACTGCTCAAGCAATGGCATGAGCGCCTGCAGGCCTTCCTCGGTGTCGGCAAAGGCGTGGTCGGCACCATTGGTGGAGGCAAGGCCAAACCGACGGGCGTGATCGACATTGCAGTGATGCAGTCGGTGTCGCGGCAGGGCGAGGTGAATCCATTAGTGGAGAACTACGGTCACGTGATTGTGGACGAGTGTCACCACGTCGGCGCTGTCTCGTTCGATGCGATCCTGAAACGAACAAAGGCGAAGTTCGTGCTGGGCCTTACCGCGACGCCTATTCGCCGCGACGGGCAGCAGCCGATCATCTTCATGCAATGCGGACCGATCCGCTACACGGCGGATAAGCCTGCGAGTGCCCCCCATGACTTGGAGGTGGTGCCGCACTCATCATCTGCCCCCATCCAATTGCCAGCAGACGCGGGCATTCAAGAAGTATTCCGGCACCTCGCCAACGACCGGGCGCGAACCGACGCCATTGCCGCCGAGGTCAGCGCAGCCGTCGAACGCGGCCGGAAGGTGCTGGTGCTGACCGAGCGCACCGAGCACGTCGACGCCATCCTCCGAGCGCTGGAAGGCGTGGAGCCCGCGCCGTTCGTCTTGCACGGCCGAATGTCCAAGAAGCAAAGAGCGACGCTGATCGCTGAATTGAACACATTGCCTCCTGATGCGTCTCGCATCCTGCTCGCCACCGGCAGGCTCGTCGGCGAAGGCTTCGACCATCCGCCGCTTGATACCTTGGTGCTCGCGATGCCAGTGTCCTGGAAGGGCACCTTGCAGCAATACGCGGGGCGACTCCATCGCGAACACGCCAGCAAGACAGACGTGCGAATCATCGATTTTGTCGATACCGGTCATCCCGCCCTGCTACGTATGTGGGATAAGCGACAGCGTGGCTACCGGGCGATGGGGTACCGGATTAATGACAGAGAATGAGGTGCGACAGGTTGGGACGTCGTCGAAGATTTAATCGATTTTGGCTTCGGTAAACTGTTCCTATGAACTACCGGATCTTTTCCCGCTAACTGTTGATCAGGATCGGCTGAATTCGTGCTAGTTCTCCCAACAACTGCTGATCATTGACAGCTGCGGGCTTTTTCGTTGGTGCGGCTGCCGCCCGCGCGTTCGCACGACAATCGCCACCCGACCGGATGCCCGATCCGGTCGAACGTGGAAAGCAAAGCTGAAACGGCATCGATAGCTTCGCAGGATAAGTTCGCTCCCGCCGCGCGCAAAGCTCGTAAAGTCGGCTCTCCCGCAGCAATGCCCGCATTCGAAGGAGAGCCGCATGTCCCGTTTCAGCTTCATCCGCCGCGCCGCCGTCGCGCTGACCGCCTTTGCAGCGCTGGGCGTGGCGCACGCCGAATCGCGCGAAGTCGCGATCGCGTACCAGGACATGGTCGTGCCGTGGCGCTACGCGCAGGCAAGCGGTGAAGTCGAAAAGGCGACCGGCTACAAGGTCACGTTCCGCAAGCTCGACAGCGGCGCCGACGTGATCCGCGCGCTCGCGTCGGGCTCCGTGCAGCTCGGCGAGGCCGGGTCGAGCCCGATCGCGGCCGGCCTGTCGCAGGGGCTCGATATCTCGCTGTTCTGGGTGCTCGACAACATCAACGACGCCGAGGCGCTCGTCGCGCGCAACGGCTCGGGCGTCACGAGCATCGCGGCGCTGAAGGGCAAGAAGATCGGCGTGCCGTTCGTGTCGACGTCGCATTTCCATACGCTCGTCGCGCTGCAGGCCGCCGGCGTGAATCCGAACGACGTGAAGATCGTCAACCTGCGTCCGCCCGAAGTCGCGGCCGCGTGGGCGCGCGGCGACATCGACGCGACCTATATCTGGGATCCCGTGCTCGCGAAGGTCAAGCAGTCTGGCACGGTGCTGACGACGTCCGGCCAGGTTGCGAAAGAAAGTGGCAAGGCGACGTTCGACGGCTTCGTCGTGAGCCGCAAGTTCGCGCGCGAGAACCCCGAGTTCGTCACGCGCTTCGTGAAGGTGCTCGCGTCCGCCGATGCCGATTACCGCGCGCACGCGGCCGCGTGGAAGGCCGGTTCGCCGCAGGTCGCGGCGGTCGCGAAGGTGTCGGGCGCGAACGTGCAGGACGTGCCCGCGAGCCTCGCGCTCTACGCGTTCCCGACGCCGGCCGAGCAGGCGTCGCCGACCTGGCTCGGCGGCGGTGCGCAGTCGGGCGCCGCGAAGTCGCTCGCGGCTACCGCCACCTTCCTCAAATCGCAAGGCACGATCCAGACGGTGCTCGCCGACTACTCGGTCGGCGTCGATCCGCAGTTCGTGCAGAAGGCCGCGCGCTGAGCGTGGCGCATCAGGCGACTCAGGCCACTCATCGCGGAGCCCTCGATCATGAGCACGCTGGAAGTCCGTCAGGTATCGGTCGCCTATCCGGGCGAACGCGGTCGGACGACGACGCAGGCGCTCGCGCGCGTCGACCTGCGCATCGATTCCGGTGAATTCGTCGTCGCGCTCGGCGCGTCGGGGTGCGGGAAGACGACGCTGCTGAACTGCATGGCCGGCTTCGTCGCGCCGACGACGGGCGACGTGCGCGTCGACGGCGTACCAGTCGCCGGCCCCGGCGCCGATCGCGGCGTCGTATTCCAGAAATACGCGTTGCTGCCATGGCTCGACGTGCTCGACAACGTCGCGCTCGGGCTGCGCTTCGCACGCGTGTCGAAGGCCGAACGCAAGGCGCGTGCGACGGAGATGCTCGCGCTGGTCGGCCTCGAGCGCCATGCGCATGCGCGCGTGTACGAACTGTCCGGCGGGATGCAGCAGCGCGTCGGCATCGCGCGTGCGCTCGCGAGCGATCCGCGCGTGCTGCTGATGGACGAGCCGATGGGCGCGCTCGACGCGATGACGCGCGGCACGATGCAGGCGCTCGTCCTCGACGTATGGGCGCGCACGGGCAAGACGGTGTTCTTCATCACGCACGACGTCGAGGAGGCGCTGTTCCTCGCGACGCGTCTCGTCGTGATGACGTCCGGCCCCGGCCGCATCGCGGAAACCTTCGAGCTGCCGTTCGCGCGGCGCTACGTCGAATCGCGCGATGCGCGCGCGGTGAAGTCGTCGCCGGAATTCATCGCATGGCGCGAGCGGCTGATCGCGTATCTGCATCGCGACGAGGCGGTCGGGGAGACCGCGTGATGCATGAGTTCGCGCGGCAGGGCGCGTCCGTCGGGCGCGGCCGGATCAGTACTTTGCACAGGCAGGACGACATGAGCACGCAGGATTCCTGGGTGGCCGATCGAGCGGCCGGGAGGTTCGAGCAGGACGAGCGCACGACGCGGCGCAAGGCGGCGCGGCCGTCGCGCCGCTACCGGTTGCCGGGCCAGGGAAAAACCGCATGGCTCAGCGCGGCGACGGTCGCGGCGCTGGCCGTGCTGTGGTGGGTCGCGACGCATCGGCAGTGGTTGCCGCCGCTGTTCCTGCCCGCGCCGGAAGCGGTGTGGGCGGCATTCGTCGACGCGTGGCACGGCCGCATCCAGGGCGGCCTGCCGCTGTCCGAGCATCTGCTGTGGAGTGCCGCGCGCGTGTTCGGGGCGTTCCTGCTCGCCACCGTGGCCGGCGTGCCGGCCGGCGTCCTGATGGGCGTGAGCCGTGTCGCGCGCGGCGTGCTCGATCCGCTGCTGGAGTTCTACCGGCCGCTGCCGCCGCTCGCGTACCTGCCGCTCGTCGTGATCTGGTTCGGCATCGACGAGACGGCGAAGCTGGTCGTGATCTTCCTCGCGTGCTTCGCGCCGATCGCGATGGCCGCCCGTGCGGGCGTGCGTGCGGCGACGGTCGAGCAGATCAACGCCGCATATTCGCTCGGCGGCAGCTTCGCGCAGGTCGTGCGCCACGTCGTGCTGCCGGCCGCGCTGCCGGAAATCCTCACCGGGCTGCGGATCGCGATCGGGTTCGGCTGGACGACGCTCGTCGCAGCCGAGATGGTCGCCGCGACGGCCGGGCTCGGGCAGATGGTGCTCAGTGCGTCGAGCTTCCTGCGCACGGATATCGTCGTGATGGGCATCCTGATCATCGGCGCGATCGCGTGGCTGTTCGATCTCGCGATGCGATGGGTCGAGCGGCGGATCGTGCCGTGGAAAGGGCGCGGATGACACGCAGCAGGCGGCGCATGCGCGCCGCCTCTGCCGGCTGCCTTCAATCCCCCATCGCGATCCCTTCGCGCCGCGGGTCGGCGCCGCCGAACCACACCGTCTGCCCCTGCACGTTCAGCCGCTGGATCCCCTGCAGTCCCGAATTCATCTCGACGACCTGCACGTCGTGCCCGCGCCCCTTCAGCCCGTCGACGAGCGCGTCCGACACGCGGCCGCGCTCGAGCTGCGTCGGCCCGTTCATCGACCCGAGGTTCGGCAGCGCGATCGCCTGCTGCATCGTCATCCCCCAGTCCATCACGCCGATCAGCGTCTTCGCGACGTGGTTGATGATCGCGGGGCCGCCGGCCGAACCGACGATCATCGTCACCTGCTTCGTCTTCTTGTCGAACACGAGTTCCGGCGACATCGACGAGCGCGGCCGCTTGCCCGGCTGCACGCGGTTCGCGACGGGCCGGCCGTTCTCGCTCGCCACGAACGAGAAATCGGTGAGCTGGTTGTTCAGCATGAAACCGCGCACCATCAGCCGCGAGCCGAATGCGTCCTCGACGCTGGTCGTCATCGACAGCGCCTGGCCGTAGCGGTCGACGATGGCGATGTCGGACGTCGACGGCAGGTCGGGGCTGCGGTCGTCGGCCAGCGCGAGCGTCGCGCCCTGCGGCGTGCCGGCCTGCGCGACGCCCATGCTCGTGTCGCCGATCAGGCGCGCGCGCTGCGCGAGATAGGTCTTGTCGGTGAGGCTCGCCCAGTTGCCGCCCGGCAGCGGCACGAAATCGGGATCGGCGACATAGCGCGCGCGGTCCGCATACGCGAGGCGTCCGGCCTCGCTGAACAGGTGCGCGGCGAACGGCGTCGGCTCGTAGCCCAGCTCGGTCCGCACCGGCTTCTGCGCGCCGATCTGCTGCCAGTCGGGCATCGCCTCGAGGATGCCGAGCATCTGCGCGACCGCGAGGCCGCCCGACGACGGCGGCGGCATCCCGCACACCACCGAGCGCCGGTAGTCGGCGCACAGCGGCGCGCGCACCTTCGCCTTGTAGTGTGCGAGATCCTGCAGCGACAGCAGGCCCGGGTTGGTCGGGTGCTTGCGCACCTTCGCGACGATGTCGCGCGCGATCGCGCCGGTGTAGAACGCGTTCGCGCCGCGGTCGGCGATCTGGCGCAGCACGGTCGCGAGCGCGGGGTTCTTCAGCACCGTGCCGGCCGTCTTCGGCGTGCCGTCCTTGTTGTAGAAGTACGCACGCGCGGCCGGGTCGTTCTTCAGGTACCGGTCGTTCGCGATCAGCATCGCCAGGCGCGGGCTGATCGTGAAGCCGTGCTCGGCGAGCCGGATCGCGGGCTGGAACAGCCGGCGCCACGGCAGCTTGCCGTGCGCACGGTGCGCGGCGTCGAGCATGCGCAGCACGCCCGGAGTGCCGACCGAGCGACCGCCGACGACGCCTTCGTAGAAGCCCATCGGCTGGCCGGTCGGCCCGTAGAACAGGCGGTCGGTCGCGGCGGCCGGCGCGGTTTCGCGGCCGTCGTACGCCTGCGTCGCACGGCCGTCGAAGTACAGCATGAACGCGCCGCCGCCGATCCCCGACGATTGCGGCTCGACGAGCGCGAGCACCATCTGCGTCGCGATCGCGGCGTCGATCGCGGTGCCGCCGGCCTTCAGCATCTCGTAGCCGGCCTGCGTCGCGAGCGGGTTCGCGGCCGCGATCATGAAGTGCTGCGAGGTCCAGCCCGGCTTGTCGGTCCAGCCGGACGACTGTTCCGGCGCATGCACGCCGGGCAGCGGCACCGCGGCGCCCGACGCGGCGGCGACCGGGACGACGGCGCCCGACGGCGCGGACGGGGACGTGCAGCCGGCGCTGAACGTGACGAGCGCGGCGAGCGTGACGTGCGCGAGCGCGGCAACGGGCGTCCAGGGACGCGAATGCGGACGAATCCGGTCGAACATTGAACCCTCGGCAACAGTGAATTCGAAGGAGGCAGCGTGTGCGCGGCACGCGCTCCGCACGGGCGGCGCGCTATTGTCGCCGCGCGGCCGGCGGGTTGTCACCCGACAGGAAACCCTGACGCATCCCGTCCGGCCCGCCCCGGCCGGTCTTTCCGGCCTGTTCGAGGATGAACTCTATGAACGTCGCGGTCGCGCGCGTGTGGTGCCGGTTCGGCATGTAGAGCATGTACATGTGCGTGCCGAAGATGCTGAGCCGGTACGCGTCGAGCGACGTGACGACGATGCCGCGCCGCATGTCGTCCTGCATCACGTAGTCGGGCACGATGCCGACGCCGATCCCGGCGAGGATCGCCTGGCGCAGGAACAGGAAGTTCTCCGAAATCAGCGTGGGTTCGAGCAGCACCTCGTGGCGCTCGTCGCCGAGATACGCGGCGATCCGCAGCTGCCGCCCCAGCACCGTCGCGGTGACGACCGGCGCGGCGGCCAGCGCCTCGAGGCTCGCGGGCATCCCGTGCTCGGCCGCGAACGCGGGCGACGCGCACGCGACGTAGCGCACCGCGCCCATGTCGCGCGCGACGAGGTTCTGAGGCGGCTCGGACATCACGCGGATCGCGATGTCGACTTCGTCGCGCATCAGGTCCTCCACGCGATTCTCGAACACGACGTCGAGCACGATGCCCGGATGCAGGCGCTTGAACGCGAGCAGCCACTCCGACATCACCATCTGCCCGTAGCCGCTCGGCACCGACAGCCGCACGCGGCCCTGCAGGTCCTGGCCGAGCGTCGTCACCGATTCCTGCGCGGCGAGCAGTTCGTTGCGGATGCGCCGGCCGTGCTCGTACAGCTTCAGCCCGATCTCGGTCGGCTCGATGCGGCGCGTCGTGCGGCGCACGAGCTGCTGGCCGATCGAGCGTTCGAGCTGGTTCAGCCGGTAGCTGACGTTCGCGCGGCTCATCTTGAGCCGCTGCGCGGCCTTGCTCAGATTGCCCGCATCGAGGATCTCGACGAGCAGCGTCAGCGCGTTCAGGTCCATGCCCGGTGTCTCCCGATCCGGCCCGTTTAACGGTCCGAAAACATTCAATGTCAAGTCAGACTTGACAGCTTGTAAAGGCGCGCGGGAATTGTCAATAAATCTCGATCAATCGAGAATCGAGTCATGCCCGGCAAACACGCCGGATCGTTTCCCGCCGCGCGGCACCCGGCTCGGGAGCCGGCACCGCTCGCCGGCCCGACGACCGGTTCCGCCCGCGCGGCGCACCGCACTGGAGACACGATGAATTCACCCGCTTCCACCGAACCATCCCGAGCCGGCACCGTCACGCGCGAACGGCGCGACAAGGTGCTCGTCGTCACGATCGACCATCCGCCCGTCAACGCGCTGTCCGCCGACGTGCGGCGCGGTCTCGCCGACGCGCTCGACGCCGCGCAGGCCGACGACGCGATCCGTGCGGTGCTGATCGTCGGCGCCGGCCGCAACTTCATCGCGGGCGCCGACATCCGCGAGTTCGGCAAGCCGCCGGTGCCGCCGTCGCTGCCGGACGTGTGCGAGCGGATCGAGTCGAGCGCGAAGCCGGTCGTGGTGGCGCTGCACGGCGCGACGCTCGGCGGCGGCCTCGAGGTCGCGCTCGCCGCGCATTACCGGCTGGCGGTGCCCGGCGCGAAGCTCGGCCTTCCCGAAGTCACGCTCGGCCTGCTGCCCGGCGCGGGCGGCACGCAGCGCACGCCGCGCCTGATCGGCGCGAAGGCCGCGCTCGACCTGATGCTGACGGGGCGTCACGCAAGCGCCGACGAAGCGCTCGCGCTCGGCCTCGTCGATCGCGTCGCGCACAGCGACGACACGCTCGCCGAAGGTCTCGCCTATGCGCAGGAGCTCGTGTCGCTCGGCGCGCCGGCGCGGCGCACGCGCGATGCGCAGGGGCTTGCCGATCGCGCGGCCGCGCAGGCCGCGATCGACGCGGCGCGCGCCGACCTGCCGAAGAAGTCGCGCGGCCTGTTCTCGCCGGCGAAGATCGTCGATGCGGTCGAGGCCGCGCTCACGCTGGCGTTCGACGCGGGGATGAAGCTCGAACGCGGCCTGTTCCTGCAATGCATCGACAGCCCGCAGCGCGCGGGCCTCGTGCATGCATTCTTCGCGGAACGCGAGGCGGCCAAGGCACCCGAGGCGCGCCGAGCGAGCGCGCGTGCGGTCGAGCGGATCGGCGTGGTCGGTGGCGGCACGATGGGCGCGGGCATCGTGGTCGCGGCGCTCGACGCCGGGCTGCCCGTGACGATGATCGAGCGCGACGAAGCGTCGCTCGCGCGCGGCCGCGCGCATGTCGAGAAGGTGTACGACGGCCTTGTCGCGAAGGGGCGGATGACGCCGGCCGCGCACGCGGCGCGGCTCGCGCGCTTCAAGGGCAGCACCTCGTATGACGCGCTCGCGCAGGCCGACGTGGTCATCGAAGCCGTGTTCGAGGACATGGGCGTGAAGAAGGCGGTGTTCGCGGAACTTTCGCGCGTGTGCAAGCCGGGCGCGGTGCTCGCGACCAACACGTCGTATCTCGACATCGACGAGCTGGCCGCCAGCGTCGACCGGCCGTCCGACGTGATCGGCCTGCATTTCTTCTCGCCGGCCAACGTGATGAAGCTGCTCGAGATCGTCGTGCCGGCGCGCGTGAGTGCGGATGTCGTCGCGACCGCGTTCGCGCTGGCCAAACAGCTGAAGAAGACGCCGGTGCGCGCCGGCGTGTGCGACGGCTTCATCGGCAACCGGATCCTCGCGGTCTATCGCACCGCCGCCGACTACCTGATGGAAGACGGCGCGTCGCCGTATCAGATCGATCGCGCGGTGCGCGAATTCGGCTTCCCGATGGGGCCGTTCCAGGTCGTCGACCTCGCGGGCGGCGACATCGGCTGGGCGACCCGCAAGCGCCGCGCGGCGACGCGCGACCCGCGCGCGCGCTACGTGGAGATTTCCGACCGGCTGTGCGAGCGCGGCTGGTTCGGGCAGAAGACCGCGCGCGGCTACTACCTGTATCCGGACGGCGCGCGCGTCGGCACGCCGGACCCGGAAGTCGAGGCGATCGTCGCCGACGAGCGCGCGAAGAAGGGCATCGCGCCGCGCACGTTCACCGACGACGAGATCATGCGCCGCTACCTCGCCGCGATGATCAACGAAGGCGCGAACGTCGTGCACGAGAAGATCGCGCTGCGCCCGCTCGACGTCGACGCGGTGTTTCTGTACGGCTACGGCTTCCCGCGCTATCGCGGCGGCCCGATGCACTACGCGGACACGGTCGGCCTCGCGAACGTGCTCGCCGACATCCGCGCGTTCGCGAAGGAGGATCCGCTGTTCTGGAAGCCTTCGCCGCTGATCGTCGAGCTGGTCGAGCGTGGCGCGGATTTCGCAAGCCTGAACCGTATCGACTGAACGCCCACCGCATTCGCAACGGACTCACGATGGACCTCGATTTCACTCCCGAAGAGGAAGCGTTCCGCACCGAAGTGCAGCGCTTTCTCGCCGCCGAACTGCCCGCGCGCACCGCGCGCAAGGTGAAGGGCGGCCTGCATCTGACGCGCGACGACATGCGCGAATGGCACGCAATCCTGAATGCCCGCGGCTGGCTCGCGAGCCACTGGCCGCGCGAGTACGGCGGCCCCGGCTGGAGCGTCGCGCAGAAATTTCTGTTCGACAACGAATGCGCGCTCGCCGGCGCGCCGCGCATCGTCCCGTTCGGCGTCAACATGCTCGGGCCCGTGCTGATCAAGTACGGCGACGAAGCGCAGAAGCGCCACTGGCTGCCGCGCATTCTCGACGGCACCGACTGGTGGTGCCAGGGCTATTCGGAGCCGGGCGCCGGTTCCGATCTCGCGTCGGTGAAGACGAGCGCGGTGCGCGACGGCAACCACTACGTCGTGAACGGCCAGAAGACGTGGACCACGCTCGGCCACTACGCGAACATGATCTTCTGCCTCGTGCGCACCGCGACCGACGTGCGCAAGCAGGAGGGCATCAGCTTCCTGCTGATCGACATGACCACGCCGGGTGTCGAAGTGCGCCCGATCATCACGCTCGACGGCGAGCACGAGGTGAACGAAGTGTTCTTCACCGACGTGCGCGTGCCTGTGGAGAACCTCGTCGGCGAAGAGAACCGCGGCTGGACCTACGCGAAATACCTGCTCACGTACGAGCGCACCAACATCGCCGGAATCGGCTTCTCGACGGCCGCGCTCGACCGCCTGCGCGCGGTGGCCGCGAAGGTGACGAAGCATGGCCGGCCGCTCGCGGACGATCCGTTCTTCGCGGCGCGCGTCGCCCGCGTCGAGATCGAGCTCGAGAACATGCGCACGACCAACCTGCGCGTGCTGGCCGCGGTCGCGGGCGGCGGCGTGCCGGGCGCGGAAAGCTCAATGCTGAAGATCCGCGGCACGCAGATCCGCCAGGAAATCACCGCGCTGATGCGCCGCGCGATGGGGCCATACGCGCAGCCGTTCATCGAGGAGGCGCTCGACGCCGATCACGACGGCGAGCCGGTCGGCCCAGACGGCGCCGCGAGCGCCGCGCAGCAGTACTTCAACAACCGCAAGCTGTCGATCTTCGGCGGCTCGAACGAGATCCAGAAGAACATCATCGCGAAGATGATGCTCGGGCTGTAACGAGGGACGCGACGATGGATTTCCAGCACACAGAAGACCGCCGGATGCTGGCGGACACGTTGAACCGCTTCATCGCCGAACAGTATGCGTTCCCGGTGCGCGACCGTATCGCGCAGTCGGCCGACGGCTTCGATCGCGCGATGTGGCAGCGCTTCGCCGAACTCGGCGCGGTCGGCGCGCTGTTTCCCGAAGCCGACGGCGGCTTCGGCGGCGCGGGCTTCGACATCGCCGTGGTGTTCGAATGCCTCGGGCGCGGGCTCGTCGTCGAGCCGTTCCTCGGCGCGCTGCTCGCGGGCCGCGCGTTGTCGCTCGCCGGCGGCCACGCGCATCGTGAACGGCTTGCCGCGCTGATCGACGGCCGCGCGAGCGCCGCGTTCGCGCACGACGAGCCGGGCTCGCACTACGAACTGACGACCGTGCGCACACGCGCCGAGCGTGCCGGCGACGGCTGGGTGCTGACGGGCGCGAAGGGCGTCGTCGACCAGGCCGCGCAGGCGGCGTTCTTCGTCGTCAGCGCGCGCGTGTCGGGGCGCGACGACGACGCGGCGGGCATCGGCCTGTTCGTCGTGCCGGCCGACACGCCGGGCGTGTCGCTGCGCGATTACCGGAAGATCGACGGCGGCCGCGCGGCAGAAGTGCGCTTCGAGCGTGTCGCGCTGCCGGCCGATGCCGCGCTCGGCGCGCCGGATGCGCTCGACGGCGAAGCGGGGGCGGCACTACTCGAACGCGTGCTCGGCTACGGGCTGCTCGCGTTGTCGGCCGAGGCGCTCGGCGCGATGGACGTCGCGAAGGACGCGACGCTCGACTACCTGCGCACGCGCAAGCAGTTCGGGCTGCCGATCGGCAGCTTCCAGGCGCTGCAGCACCGGATGGCCGATCTGCTGCTCGAAGTCGAGCAGGCGCGCTCGGCGGTGATCAATGCGGCCGCGCAGCTCGATGCGCCGCGTGTGGTGCGCGAGCGCGCGCTCGCGGCGGCGAAATACAGCATCGGCCGGATCGGCACGCTGGTCGCCGAGGAAAGCATTCAGCTGCACGGCGGGATCGGGATGACGTGGGAGCTGCCGCTGTCGCATTACGCGAAGCGGCTCGTGATGATCGATCACCAGCTCGGCGACGAGGATCACCATCTCGCGCGCTACATCGCGCTGTCGAAACAGTAAAGGCATACGACGCGAATGGAGGAGACAAGGATGACGAACGACCCGCACGCATTGCCGCTGGCCGGCGTGAAGGTGCTGGATTTCTCGCGCGTGCTCGCGGGCCCGTGGAGCGCGATGGTGCTCGCCGATTTCGGCGCGGACGTGATCAAGGTCGAGCATCCGGTGCGCGGCGACGACACGCGCGACTGGGGGCTGCGGATCGGCGAGACCGAGACGACCTACTTCAACAGCGTGAACCGGAGCAAGCGGTCGATCTGCGTCGACCTGCAGACCGAAGAAGGGCAGCGCATCGCGCGCGAGCTGGCCGCGCAGGCCGACGTGCTGATCCACAACTTCAAGTTCGGCGGCGCGGAGAAGCTCGGCCTCGGCTACGACGCGCTGGCCGAATTGAATCCGCGGCTCGTGCATTGCGCGATTTCCGGCTACGACCGCTCGGGCCCGGAGGCCGCGCGGCCCGGCTACGACCTCGTTGTGCAGGGCGAGGCGGGGCTGATGGCGCTGAACGGCGAGGCCGGCCAGCCGCCGCTGAAATTCGGCGTCGCGGCGGTCGACCTGTTCACCGGCATGTATTCGGCGCAGGCGATCCTCGCCGCGCTGTACGAGCGCCACGCGACGGGGCGCGGGCGGCGCATCGAGATGGCGCTGTTCGACTGCGGGCTGATGATCACCGCGTACTACGGACTCGACGCGCTGCTGATGGGCGAGGATCCGCCGCGCTACGGCAACGCGCATCCGTCGATCGTGCCGTACGGCGTGTTCGACGCGGCCGACGGTCCGCTCGTGATCACGGTCGGCAACAACACGCAGTTCGCGCGTTTTTGCGACGCGATCGAGCGGCCCGACCTCGCCGCGGACGACCGCTACAGGACCAACCTCGGCCGTTCGGAGAACCGCGCCGCGCTGCTGCCGGAGATTCGCGGCGAGCTCGCGCGGCGGCCGCGCGCGATGCTGCTCGCGGCACTCGCCGATGCGGGCATTCCGTGCGGCGAGGTGCTCGGGCTGCACGACGCGCTGACGTCGGAGCGCGCGACCCGCGCGGGGCTCGTCACGCGGCAGCCGCATCCGGTCGCGGGCGGCGTCGACGTGCTCGCGCCGCCGTATCGCTTCGACGGCGCGCGCCTGCCGGTGCGCGGTGCGCCGCCCGTACTCGGCGCCGATACGGACGACGTGCTCGGCAGCTGGCTCGGGCTGTCGCCGGACGACCTGGTGCGGCTGCGTGCGGATCGCGTCGTGTAGCGCGTTTCATGTATTGCCGCCGCGGCGCGGGCGGAGCAGTCGACGCGCGCCGACCATCCATAAGACACGCCTCGCGAACGACGAGGGGACATTGGAGACACCATGCAGCATTCCTTCATCGAATCGGTCACGGCGCGCCGTGACTACCAGCAGCTCGTGCGTGCGCGACGCCGCTTCAGCTTCACGCTGACGGCGCTGATGATCGCCACCTACTACGGCTTCATCCTGCTCGTCGCGCTCGCGCCGCACGTGCTGGCCGCGCCGCTGTACCGCGGCGCGACGACCACGGTCGGGATCGTCGCGGGCGTCGCGATCATCCTGGTCGCGATCGGCCTGACCGCGTGCTACGTGCTGCGCGCGAACCGTGCGTTCGACCGCCGCGTCGACGCGATCCTGCAACGTTCGTGACGGAGGCCGACATGCGACGCATCTCGAGCGCGCTCGGCGCGCTGGCCGTTCTCGTTTTCTCCACCTCCCCCTCCACCGCGCACGCGAGCGCCGTCGCGGGGCCGATGCCCGACAAGGTCGAGCTGAACCCGGTCGCGATCGCGATGTTCTTCGCGTTCGTGTTCGCGACGCTCGCGCTCACGCGCTGGGCCGCGCGCCGCACGCGCTCGACGCGCGACTTCTACACGGCCGGCGGCGGCATCACCGGGCTGCAGAACGGGCTCGCGATCGCGGGCGACTACATGTCGGCCGCGTCGTTCCTCGGACTGTCGGGGATGGTGTTCATGTTCGGCTTCGACGGACTGATCTACTCGATCGGCTTCCTGGTCGGCTGGCCGTTCGTGATGTTCCTGATCGCCGAGCCGCTGCGCAACCTCGGCAAGTTCACGTTCGTCGACGTCGTCGCGTACCGCTTCGCGCAGCGGCCGATCCGGCTGCTGACATCCGCGAACGCGCTGACGATCGTCGTGCTGTACCTGGTCGTGCAGATGGTCGGCGCGGGCAAGCTGATCCAGTTGCTGTTCGGGCTGTCGTACGGCACGGCCGAGCTGATCGTCGGCGTGTTGATGGTGGTCTATGTGTTCTTCGGCGGGATGACCGCGACCACCTGGGTGCAGGTGATCAAGGCCGTGCTGCTGCTGTGCGGTGCGACGCTGCTCGTATTGCTCGCGCTCGCCGAATTCGGCTTCAGCATCGACGAGATGTTCCGCCGTGCGGTGGCCGTGCATCCGGGCGCGCTCGGCATCATGGGGCCCGGCAAGCTGATCCGCGATCCGGCCAACGCGCTGTCGCTCGGCATCGCGCTGATGTTCGGCACGGCCGGCTTCCCGCACATCCTGATGCGCTTCTTCACGGTGCCGAACGCGAAGGAGGCGCGCAAGTCGGTGCTCTACGCGACCGGCTTCATCGGCTACTTCTACCTGCTCACGTTCGTGATCGGCTTCTCGGCGATCGTGCTGCTCGCGCAGCATCCGGAATTCTTCCGACTCGGCGCGAACGGCACCTTCAACCTGACGCACGACCTGCTCGGCGGCTCCAACATGGTGGCGGTGAAGCTCGCGCTGGCGGTCGGCGGCAACTGGTTCTACGGCTTCATCGCGGCCGTCACGTTCGCGACGATCCTCGCGGTGGTCGCCGGGCTGACGCTCGCCGGCGCGACCACGATCTCGCATGACCTGTACGCGCAGATGTGGGCGCGCGGCAAGCCCGACGAGCGGCTGGAAATGCGCATCTCGCGCGCGGCGACGATCGGGCTGTCCGCGGTCGCGATCGCGCTGTCGATCCTCTTCGAGCACGTGAACGTCGCGTTCATGGTCGGCCTCGTCGCCGCGGTGGCCGCCAGCGCGAATTTCCCGGTGCTCGCGATGTCGATCTTCTGGCGCGGGATGACGACGCGCGGCGCGGTGCTCGGCGGCGGCCTGGGCCTCGCGTCGGCGGTGGCGCTCACGGTGCTGTCGAAGTCGGTGTGGGTCGACGTGCTGCACCACGCGCATGCGCCGGTGTTCCTCGACAACCCGGCGCTCGTGTCGGTGCCGCTCGCGTTCTTCGGGATCGTCGTCGGCTCGCTCGCGGACCGCGGCGAGCGCGCGCGGCGCGAACGCGAGGCCTTCGCGCGGCAGGAGTTCTATGCGCAGACGGGCGTGCTGGCCGGTGAAGCCGTGCAGCACTGATTCGTCAGATGAAATGCCCCATCCGTCCGGATCGCCGGACGGATGTTTTCCGGAAATCCGGAATCCCGGATTTCCTTGCCTGCCGCATTATGAGAAATACAATGAAAACAACGGCTTGAGGGGTTCCGGACACCTGGCATCGACCTTGCAATATGAAAAGCACGGCCATCCCCCGGCCGACTATTAAACCAAGGAGACAATCGATGACCACTGCCTTCCACTCCCTCCGGACGTCCTGAGGCATCGCTTGTTGCGGCACGGCAGCCGCGCGGGCGAGTAACTTTTCCCCTGACACATTCGTCCGCGCGCGTGACGCCGTTTCCATCGGCTCATCTACTTCAGCAGGAACCATCGTGAAGAAGAAACCCTTCTACAAAGTGCTCTACGTGCAGGTGATCTTCGCCATCGTCGTCGGCGTGATCCTCGGCCACTTCTACCCGGCGCTCGCCACCGACATGAAGCCGCTCGGCGACGGCTTCATCAAGCTGATCAAGATGGTGATCGGTCCGATCATCTTCTGTACGGTCGTCACCGGCATCGCCGGCATGGAGGACATGAAGAAGGTCGGACGCGTCGGCGGCAAGGCGCTGCTGTACTTCGAGATCGTGTCGACCTTCGCGCTGCTGCTCGGCCTCGCGGCCACGCACATCCTGCGTCCGGGCGTCGGCTTCAACATCGATCCGGCGACGCTCGACGGCAAGGCCGTCGCGTCGTACGCGGCGAAGGCGCACGGGCAGTCGACGGTCGACTTCCTGATGCACATCATCCCGAACACGATGGTCGATGCGTTCGCGCAGGGCGAGATCCTGCAGATCCTGCTGATTGCGCTGCTGTTCGGCAGCGTGCTCGCGCACCTCGGCGAGCGCGGCAAGGTCGTGACCGACTTCATCGACGGCTTCACGCGCGTGCTGTTCGGCATCGTGCACATCGTCACGAAGCTGGCACCGATCGGCGCGTTCGGCGCGATGGCGTTCACGATCGGCAAGTACGGCGTCGGCTCGCTGGTGCCGCTGCTCAAGCTGATCGGCACGTTCTACCTGACCGCGGTCGTGTTCGTGCTGGTCGTGCTCGGCGCGATCGCACGCGCCACGGGCTTCTCGATCATCCGCTTCGTGTCGTACATCAAGGAAGAGCTGCTGATCGTGCTCGGCACGAGCTCGTCGGAAGCCGCGCTGCCGCAGCTGATGGAAAAGCTGGAGAAGGCCGGCTGCTCGCGCTCGGTGGTTGGCCTCGTCGTGCCGACCGGTTACTCGTTCAACCTCGACGGCACCAACATCTACATGACGATGGCCGTGCTGTTCATCGCGCAGGCGACCAACATCGAGCTGACGTGGATGCAGCAGCTCACGCTGCTCGCGGTCGCGATGCTGACGTCGAAGGGCGCGAGCGGTGTCACGGGCGCGGGCTTCATCACGCTCGCCGCGACGCTCGCCGTCGTGCCGACGATCCCGCTGTCGGGCATGGTGCTGATCCTCGGCATCGATCGCTTCATGAGCGAATGCCGCGCGCTGACCAACATCGTCGGCAACGGCGTTGCGACCGTCGTCGTGTCGGCCTGGGAAAAGGAGCTCGACCGCAACAAGCTGCGCCAGGCGCTGAAGGGCGGCGGCGAGGTCGCGACGACCGAGACGGCCGGCGTCTGACGTCATGAATGAGCAGGCGGCGGCACCGCCCGCGGGCGGTGCGCCGCGCGGCGGCCCGGGCGGCGATATGGAGCCCTATGACACAATAGGCGATCCGCATCGCCAGGAAGTCACGTCCGTGAAGCGCCGCCTGCTCATCCTCGTCATGCTTGCCGCCGCGCTCGCGGCGGCGTGCGCGCTGACGTGGACCATCACGTGGCGGCGCGGCGTCGCCGAGCTGCAGCGCAACGCCGCGGTGCGGGCCGACCGCACCACCAACGCGCTCAAGAGCACGCTCGACCGTTACGAGTCGCTGCCTTATCTGCTCGGCAGCCACCCGTACGTCCTGGACCTGCTCGCCGAGCCGAAGCGCGCCGATTTCACCGCGCGCGCGAACCGCTATCTCGAAGACCTCAACGAACACGCGCACGCGACCGTCACCTACGTGATCGGCGCGGACGGCCTGTGCGTCGCCGCCAGCAACTGGCGCGCGCCCGACAGCTTCGTCGGGACCGGATACCAGTTTCGTCCGTATTTCATCGATGCGATGGGCGGCCAGGTCGGCCGCTTCTTCGGGATCGGCACGATCTCGCGCGATCCCGGCTACTACATCTCGCAGCCGGTGTGGCGCGACGGCAGGATCGCGGGCGTCGTCGTCGTGAAGCTCAACCTCGAATGGTTCCAGGGTGCCGACGCGTCCGAGCCGCTCGTCGTCGCGGACGATCACGGCGTCGTGTTCCTGTCGTCCGTGCCCGCCTGGAAATACCACACGCTGCATCCGTTGACGGGGCCTGTCGCCGCGTCGATCTACGAGACGCGCCAGTACGCGCAGCAACCCGTCACGCCACTGCCGCTGCGCGTCGAGCAGGTGCTCGACGCCGACGCGGAGATCGTGCGTCTCGGTCCCGGCCTGCGCGCGCCGCGCTTCCTCGCCAGCAAGCGGCGGATCGGCGAACCCGACTGGCTGCTGGTGACGCTCGCGCCGATCGCGCCCATCGACGCCGACGCGCGCAATGCGACGATCGTCACCGGCTTCGGCTTCGTGTCGGTCGCCTTGCTCGCGTTCTACTGGCGCATGCGCCGCGCACGCGTGCGCGAGATGATCCGCGGCCGCGCACTGCTGCAGCAGGCGTATGCCGAGCTGAACCGGCGCGTCGAGGAGCGCACGGCCGACCTGTCGGAGGCGAACGAGCAATTGCAGAAGGAAGTCGGCGACCGGATCCGCGCGGAACAGGAATTGCGCGCCGCGCACGACGAACTGATCCAGGCGAGCAAGCTCGCCGCGCTCGGCCAGATGGCGGCCGGCATCACGCATGAACTGAACCAGCCGCTCGCGGCGCTGCGCAGCTTCTCGGACAATACGCGCGTGCTGCTCGATCGAGGCGAGCAGGCGGCCGCGCGCGAGAACCTCGAGGCGATCGCCGCGCTGACCGAGCGGATGGGCAAGATCACCAACCAGCTGAAGCTGTTCGTCGGCCGCGCGAAGCCGCGCAACGAACGGGCGCTCGTCGTGCGCGCGCTGCGCAGCGTGCTGTCGCTGCTCGGCGACCGGCTGCACGGCGTCGCGCTCACGCTGACGCTGCAGGATGCGACCGTATCGCCCGCGCAGGATGCGCCGCTCGACCTCGCGTGCGACTATCCGGAACTCGTCGCCCGCTGCGAGGACTTGCGTCTCGAACAGGTGCTGATCAACCTGCTCGGCAACGCGCTCGACGCGGTCGCCGGCGTCGCGGCACCGGCAATCGAAGTGACGATCGCGGTGTCGGTCGCGACGCTCGCGATCGAGGTACGCGACAACGGCTCCGGCATCGCGCCCGACTTGCTGCCACGCTTGTTCGAGCCGTTCTTCACGACCAAGGAAATGGGGCGCGGGCTCGGGCTGGGCCTGGCGATCTCGTCGTCGATCGCGAGCGACGCGGGCGGCGCGCTGACCGCGCGCAATGCACCGTCCGGCGGCGCGCTGTTCGTCTTGACGCTGCGGCGCGCGCGCACGCATCATCCGGACTCGGTGTCCGAGCCGGCGGGCTCGCACTAGGACCCGCCGCAAACCCGTTCGCCGCACGACCGGCATCAACGAGAGCCGCGCGCACCCGCGCCGCGCGGCCTGTCAGGAGCAAGTGACCAAGATGGCCAACCGGCTGCAAGTGATCTATATCGAAGACGATGCGCTCGTTCGCCGGGCGAGCGTGCAGAGCCTCCAGCTCGCGGGGTTCGACGTCGTCGGGTTCGAATCGGCCGAGGCGGCCGACAAGGCGATCGTCGCGGAAACCGCCGGCGCGATCGTCAGCGACATCCGGCTGCCCGGCGCAAGCGGGCTCGACCTGCTCGCGCAGTGCCGCGAGCGCGTGCCCGACGTGCCGGTGATCCTCGTCACAGGCCACGGTGACATCTCGATGGCCGTGCAGGCGATGCGCGACGGCGCGTACGACTTCATCGAGAAGCCGTTCGCGGCCGAGCGGCTGATCGAGACCGTGCGCCGCGCGCTCGAGCGGCGCGAGCTCGTGCTCGAGAACCATGCGCTGCGGCGCGAGCTGGCCGGGCAGAACATCGTCGCGCCGCGCATCATCGGCCGCAGCCCGGCGATCGAACAAGTGCGCAAGCTGATCGCGAACGTCGCGCCGACCGACGCATCGGTGTTGATCAACGGCGACACGGGCGCCGGCAAGGAGCTGATCGCGCGCAGCCTGCACGAGCTGTCGCCGCGTCGCGACAAGCCGTTCATCGCGGTGAACTGCGGCGCGCTGCCCGAGCCGATGTTCGAGTCGGAGATGTTCGGCTACGAGCCCGGCGCGTTCACCGGCGCCGCGAAACGCCGCGTCGGCAAGCTCGAATACGCATCCGGCGGCACGCTGTTCCTCGACGAAATCGAAAGCATGCCGCTCGCGCTGCAGGTGAAGCTCTTGCGCGTGCTGCAGGACGGCGTGCTGGAGCGGCTCGGCTCGAACCAGCCGATCCGCGTGAACTGCCGCGTCGTCGCGGCCGCGAAAGGCGACATGAGCGAACTCGTCGCGGCCGGCACGTTCCGGCGCGACCTGCTGTACCGGCTCAACGTCGTGACGATCGCGCTGCCGCCGCTCGCCGAGCGCCGCGAGGACATCGTGCCGCTGTTCGAGCACTTCATGCTCGACGCGGCCGTGCGCTACGGGCGGCCGGCCCCCGTGCTGACCGACCGGCAGCGCGCGAGCCTGATGCAGCGCGACTGGCCGGGCAACGTGCGCGAGCTGCGCAACGCGGCCGACCGCTTCGTGCTCGGCGTCGCCGACATGCCGCAGGAAGCCGGCGCGGGCGACGACGATGCGCAGAGCGACCAGACGCTGAAGGAGCGCATCGAGCAGTTCGAGCGCGCGGTGATCGCCGAGGCGCTGAACCAGACGGGCGGCGCGGTCGCGGCGACAGCCGATCGCCTGCATGTCGGCAAGGCGACGCTGTACGAGAAGATGAAGCGCTACGGGCTGTCGGCGAAAGGCGAAACCGAGCGCTGAAAAAGAGACGGACCGCGGAACCGGGCTGGCCGGTCGGGCGGTCCGTGGTGCGGAGCGGGGCGCAGTGGGCGCCCCCGCGAGTCCTGTCGTGCGGCGCTCAGGCCGCGTTGCCGTCGAGCGCCTTCTTGAGCAGCGCGTCGAGTTCCGCGAATTGCGGGGCGCCGACGTAGCGCTTCAGGATCTTGCCGTCCTTGTCGACGACGAAGGTCGTTGGCGTGAGCTGCACGTTGCCGAACTGCTTCGCGACGCTGCCGTCGTCGAGCGCGACCTTGAACGGCAGCTGGCGCGTCTGCGCGTAGTTCGCGACGTACATCGGCGGATCGTAGTTCATCGCGACCGCGACGAATTCCAGCCCCTGGCCCTTGAAGCGATTGTAGGTATCGACCATCTGCGGCATTTCCTGCATGCAGGTCGCGCAGCTCGTCGCCCAGAAATTCACGAGGTAGACCTTGCCTTTCAGGTCGCCGGCCGTCGACACCTTCTGGCCCGACAGCAGCGTGAACGTGGCGTCCGGCACGGTGGACTTGCCGTTGAACGCGAAGAAGCCGGCAATGGCGATGGCCGCGACGACGACGGCCGCGACGATATAGCGGGCGGGGCCGGTGCGGCGCTGGGCGGGAGGCGTGGTGTTCATCTGCGGTGCTCTCGGAGTCGGTCGATGACGCGGATCGATGCAAAGGACGTCGAAATTCGGCGCTCATTTTAGCGCGAATGCGGCGCATGCACCGGCGGCCGCCACGCATACCGGGCGTCGGCTTCGGCGGATAATGGCGTTTTGCCTGTCCCCATCACTGCCATGCCGAAGGAAGTTCTCCATTCGTTGCGCCCCCTTTTTCGCCCCCTGCGACACTTCGCCGCGCTCGCGTGCGTGAGCGCGGCGCTGGCCGCGTGCTCGCCGTCATATGACTGGCGTACGCTGCACAACGACGCCGGCTACACGATCGACCTGCCGGCGAAGCCGACCGTCGAGGATCAGCCGGTGGCGGTCGGCGGTGCGTCGATGCCGATGCGGATGCAGGCCGCGCACGTCGACGGCGCGGTGTTCGCGGTCGGCACGCTGACGCTGCCCGACGATCGCGACGATACGCGCCGCGCGGCGCTCGAGTTCCTGCGGGCCGGGTTGTCGCGCAATCTCGAAGGCGTGCCAGAGACGGCCTCGGTGCCGGTGCCGCTCGCGGCCGGCGGTGCGGTAAACGGGCTCGAACTGCGCGTCGCGGGCGCGGCCAGCGGCGGCGACCATTCCCACAAGACAATCGTGGCGCGGCTCGTGGCGCGGGGCCGGCACGCGTACCAGGCCGTCGCGATCGCCGACCGGCCGCTCGCGCAGGAACAGATCGACCAGTTTTTCGGCTCGTTCAAACTCGACTGACCGCGGCCGGCGAGGGCGCCTCCGACTCCTGTGGCAATTGAAAGTTCATTCGTAGCTTTCGACGCTAATCGCCGGATTTTGCGGGGATTTTTCGGCTATCCACAGCGCATGTGGATAACTTTGTTGAAAAGTTGACCGAATCTCCCGCAAAGCCGCGCCGGACGGCCCTCCGGCGCATTTGACAGTTCACGCTTCCCTTGTGAAAAATCAATAAAAACAAAGGGATATGAATTTCTAGATGAAAGGGCGGCCGTGCAGGGTGATCTGGGGCCGGGTTCGTGAAATTGTGCATAAGTCAAGTCTTGACAGCCGCATTTTGTCCTCCGAAGGCGCTCACAGCGCCGTGAGCGCACGCCGGTAGCGGATCGCTTCTGCGATCTGCGCGGCCGTCGGCAACGGGTCGCCGGCCAGGTCGGCGATCGTGCGCGCGACCTTCAGCACGCGGAAATACGCGCGCGCCGACCAGCCGAAGCGCTCGCCGGCCTCGCGCAGCAGCCTCTCGCCGTCGTCGGTCGGCCGGCACAGGTCGTCGGTCTCGCGGCCGCTCAGCATGTGATTGGTCTTGCCCTGCCGCTCGAGCTGCAACGCACGCGCCTGGGCGACCCGCGCGGCGACCGCCGCGCTCGGCTCGCCCGGTGCCGTCGCGCGCGACGCGAGTTCGGCCGGCGACAGCGCTGGCAGGTCGATCTGGATGTCGATCCGGTCGAGCAACGGGCCCGACAGCTTGCGCAGGTAGCGCGTGGCGACATCCGGCGTGCAGCGGCAGCGCCCGGACGGATCGCCGTGCCACCCGCACGGGCACGGATTCATCGCGGCGATCAGCTGGCATGCGGCGGGGAAGTCGGCCTGCTGGGCCGCGCGCGAGATCGTGATGCGGCCCGCTTCCAGCGGTTCGCGCAGCATTTCCAGCACATGCCGGTCGAATTCGGGCAACTCGTCGAGAAACAGCACGCCGAGGTGCGCGAGCGTGATCTCGCCCGGCTGAGGCGGGTTGCGGCCGCCGACCAGCGCGGCGGCGCTCGAGGAATGGTGCGGCGAGCGGAACGGGCGCCGCCGCCACTGCGGGGGCGAGAAGCCGATGCGACTCGCGGAAAGGAGCGCGGCCGACGTCAGCGCCTCGTCGTCGGTCAGCGGCGGCAGGAGGCCGGGCAGCCGCGCGGCGAGCATCGACTTGCCGGCGCCGGGCGGCCCGATCATCAGCATGTGGTGCCCGCCGGCGGCCGCGACTTCGAGCGCGCGCCGGGCGCCGCGTTGGCCGACGACGTCCGCGAGATCGGGCGCGGCCGGCGCCGGCACGCCGTCGAGGCAGGGCGCCGCGACCGGCGCGAGCCGGGCATCCGGCGCACCGGCCAGGTGCGCGCACAGCGCGGGGAGGTCGGGCGCGCCGAACACGGTGACGCCCGGCACCAGCGCGGCCTCGGCCGCGCTGTCGAGCGGCAGGTACAGCTCGGGCGGGCGCGACGGGGCTGTCTCGCCGGATATCGCGACGCAGTCGACGCCGGCATGGCCGCTGGAATCGAAACTGAAACGGGCGCCGGAATCGAGTTGCGCTTCGGCATGACCCGCGCGCCAGTCGCGCGCGGCGCCGCACGCCATCGCGAACGCGCCGCGCATCGGCCGCAGCGCGCCGGTCAGCGACAGTTCGCCCGCGAATTCGCGGCCGGCCAGCGCGTCGGCCGGGAGCTGGCCGTTCGCGGCGAGGATGCCGAGCGCGATCGGCAGGTCGAAGCGGCCCGACTCCTTCGGCAAGTCGGCCGGCGCGAGATTGACGGTGATACGCCTGACGGGGAAGTCGAATCCGCAGTTCTGCAGCGCGGCGCGCACGCGCTCGCGGCTTTCGCGGACTTCGAGATCAGGCAGGCCGACGATCGAGAACGACGGCAACCCGTTGGCAAGATGAACTTCGACGGTGACGTCCGGCGCGCGGCCGGCCGCCGGCGCGCGACTGCGCACCACGGCGAGCGACATGGCGAGGCTCCTGTAGATGAATCGGACGGGCGACGGCTGTTCAGGGCCGCATGCCGCGGGAATCGGAGGAATCGTTGCGCGCTGCCGGCGTGGCGCGGAAAAGAACGAGGAACGACGAACTGCGAAGAGCGAGGAACAGCGAAGAACGACGGAACGGCTTGCCGACTGGCTGATTTCCGGGGGGCAGGCGCGGGCCGCGCGAGGCGGCCCGCGCCCCGACCAGTCGGTCGGGTGGGGGCGTCAGGCCTGGGGCGCTGCGAGCTTCTGCTCGAGTTCCGCGACGCGCTTCTCGAGTTCCTCGAGACGCACGCGAGTGCGGGCGAGCACATGTGCCTGCGTGTCGAACTCCTCGCGCGTGACGAGATCGAGCTTCGAGAAGCCTTGCGACAACATGGCCTTCACGTTGCGCTCGACATCCTTGGCCGGCGAGTTTTTTAGCAGGTCGCTGACGCGCGACTGCAGGTCGTTGAAAACATCGCTGGGTTGCTTCATGAGATTTCCCTTCCTTGCACAAAAAATGTGCATCTTCAGTTGCATACGTGCCCATGATGCACGCATGACCGGAAATGGTGCGCGCGCGGCGCGATTTCCGGGCATGGCGCCCGCATGGGTGAATGGCCCGGTAAGCCGGGACGTGCGTGCACTCTAGCAACGATCCTTTCGGCGCGCCAGCGAACCGGGCCATGTTGGCCATTCGGCCGGGCTTTCGCACCTTTCAGCATCAGATGCGACCCTGTTTAAGAGCCGTTCGAGGCGGTGTTCGCACGAACATGGCATGCGAGTTGCTGAGGAGAGACCGTCACACCATTCCAACCAATTCGACGGGACCACCCAGCGAGAGGACTTCATGAAACTCATTACCGCAATCATCAAGCCGTTCAAGCTCGATGAGACGCGCGAAGCGCTCTCAGCGCTCGGCGTCTCCGGCATCACGGTCACGGAGGTGAAAGGGTTCGGGCGCCAGAAGGGGCACACGGAGCTGTACCGGGGCGCCGAATACGTGGTCGACTTCCTGCCGAAGATGAAGATCGAGGCGGCCGTGTCCGACGATCTGGTCGACCAGGCGGTCGAGGCGATCGAGCGGGCCGCCCGCACCGGCAAGATCGGCGACGGGAAGATCTTCGTCACGCCGATCGAGCAAGTGATCCGGATCCGGACCGGGGAGACCGGCGCAGACGCGCTGTAACAGACAAAGACAAGCGACAAGAGGAAATCCAAGATGCGCAAACTTCTGATGTCCCTGCTGATGGCCGGCTCGCTGATCGCGGCCGGTGTCGGCCCCGCGCTCGCCGACGACGCGGCGTCCGCCGCGGCTGCGTCCGCGCCCGCCGCAACGGCTTCCGACGCATCGGCTGCCGCGGCACCCGCCGCGACGGCGAGCGCCGCGCCTGACGCATCCGCCGCTGCCGCCGCACCCGCTTCGGGCGCCGCCTCCGACGCATCGGCTGCCGCCACCGCGTCCGCGCCGGCCGCACCCGCCGCGCCGACCGAGCCGTTCTCCGTCGATTCGTCGAAGATCAACTCGGGCGACACCGCGTGGATGCTGACGTCCACCGCGCTCGTGCTGTTCATGACGGTCCCCGGCCTCGCGCTGTTCTACGCGGGCATGGTCCGCAAGAAGAACGTGCTCGCGACCGTGATGCAGAGCTTCGCGATCACCGCGCTGATCACGGTGCTGTGGACGGTGGTCGGCTACAGCCTCGCGTTCACGCCGGGCAACGGCTTCATCGGCGGCCTGTCGCGCGCGTTCCTGCACGGGATGACCTACGTGAAGGGCGACAAGGCGACCACGCTGACCGTCAGCCACCTGGCGACGACGATTCCGGAGTCGGTCTACTTCGTCTACCAGATGACGTTCGCGATCATCACGCCGGCGCTGATCTGCGGCGCGTTCGCCGACCGGATGAAGTTCTCGGCGATGCTCGTGTTCATGACGCTCTGGTCGCTGATCGTCTATGTGCCGATCGCGCACATGGTGTGGGAGCCGACCGGCTGGCTGTCGGCCGACGGCGTGCTCGACTTCGCGGGCGGCACGGTGGTGCACATCAACGCCGGTATCGCGGGCCTGATGTCGTGCCTCGTGCTCGGCAAGCGCGTCGGCTACGGTCGCGAATCGATGGCGCCGCACAACCTCGTGCTGACGATGATCGGCGGCTCGATGCTGTGGGTCGGCTGGTTCGGTTTCAACGCGGGTTCGGCGGTCGCGGCTGACGGCCGTGCCGGCTTCGCGATGCTGACCACGCAAGTGGCGACGGCCTGCGCGGCGCTCGGCTGGATGTTTGCCGAGTGGGTCGCGAAGGGCAAGCCGTCGGTGCTCGGCATCGTGTCGGGCGCGGTCGCGGGTCTCGTGGCGATCACCCCGGCTGCCGGCTTCGTCGGCGTGGCGGGTGCGCTCGTGATCGGCATCGCGGCAGGCGTGGTCTGCTTCTGGTCGGCGACGTGGCTCAAGTCGAAGCTCGGCTACGACGATTCGCTCGATGCGTTCGGCGTGCACGGCGTGGGCGGGATTCTCGGCGCGCTGCTGACGGGCGTGTTCGCGGTCAAGGACATCGGCGGCGCCGACGGCAGCCTGCTGCTGCAGGCGAAGGGCGTGCTGATCACGCTGGTCTACAGCGGCGTGCTGAGCTTCGTGCTGCTCAAGCTGATCGACCTGACGATTGGTTTGCGCGTGTCCGAAGAGGAAGAGCGCGAAGGCCTCGACGTGATCCTGCACGGCGAGCACGTCGAATAAGTCGTACGGATGACGGCGGGCCGCCGCGCAGACGGCACCCGCCACGAATGAGCGCAGCGACTTCGGCCCGCCCGCCCGGCGGGCTTTTTTTTCTCCTGCCGCGCGCTGCCGTAGCGCATAACCCTTCACGCTATCGGGTCAATAGCCGAAAACTTCCTCCAAACCCTTGCGAAGCCGGGAACAATCCCCAAATGGACAGGGCAATTGCTCTACAATCTTCATTCTCCCGCTCGCGAGTGATTCATGGTTCCCCACCTCGTTACCGCGTTGAACGGTCCGCTGCTCGAGCTCGAGCAGAAGATCCTCGACGCGACGCCTGCGATCGAACGCTGGTTCAGGCTCGAATGGCAGGAACACACCCCGCCGTTCTATTGTTCGGTGGACCTGCGCAACGCCGGTTTCAAGCTGGCGCCCGTCGACGCGAACCTGTTCCCCGGCGCGTTCAATAATCTGCCGTCCGAAGTGCTGCCGCTCGCCGTCCAGGCCGCGATGGCCGCGATCGAGAAGATCTGCCCGGACGCGAAGAACCTGCTCGTGATTCCCGAGCTGCCGACCCGCAACGCGTTCTACCTGGAAAACGTCGCGCGGCTCGCGACGATCATGCGCCAGGCCGGCCTGAACGTGCGCTTCGGCTCGCTCGACCCGAGCATCACCGACATGACACCGATCACGCTGGCCGACGGCCAGAAGATCGTGCTCGAACCGCTCGAGCGTTCGCAGCGCCGCCTCGGCCTGAAGAATTTCGATCCGTGCTCGATCCTGCTGAACAACGACCTGTCGGCCGGAATTCCCGCCGTGCTGGAAAACCTGCACGAGCAGTACCTCCTGCCGCCCCTGCACGCGGGCTGGGCCGTGCGCAGCAAGTCGACGCACTTCTCGTGCTACGACGACGTCGCGAAGAAGTTCGCGAAGATGGTCGGCGTCGATCCCTGGATGGTGAATCCGTATTTCGCACACGTCGAAGGCGTCGACTGGCAGGGCCATGAAGGCGAGCAGGCGCTCGCCGACGCGATCGACGGCGTGCTGAAGAAGATCGCGCGCAAGTATCGCGAATACGGGATCAGCGAAAAGCCGTACGTCGTCGTGAAGGCCGACGCGGGCACCGCCGGGCGCGGCGTGATGACCGTGCACGACGCGGCCGAGATCGGCCGCATGTCGAAGGCCGAGCGCGCGCAGATGGCCGAGTCGAAGGCCGGCCTCGCGGTGCGCGACGTGATCGTGCAGGAAGGCGTCTATACGTTCGAGCGCGTCGGCGACGAAGTCGCGGAGCCGGTCGTGTACATGATCGACCGCTACGTGGTCGGCGGTTTCTACCGCACGCACGGCGGCCGCGAGCGCGACCAGAACCTGAACGCGCCCGGCATGCACTACGTCCCGCTCGGCTTCGAGCACACCGCGCTGCCGGATGCCGGCGCGAAGCCGGGCGCCGCGCCGCCGAACCGTTTCTACATGTACGGCGTCGTCGCGCGGCTGTCGCTGATCGCGTCGTCGATCGAACTGGAAAAGACCGATCCCGAAGCCATCCAGGTGTAACGGCTTCGCTACGTACAGGACCCGCATGGACATTCTCTTTATCGCCGACCCGCTCGAGCGCTTCAAGATCTACAAGGATTCGACCTACGCGATGATGGCGGAGGCCGCGCGGCGCGGGCACGCGATCTACACGTGCGAGCCGCACCAGCTTGCGTGGACGGGGTCGGGCGTCGAGGCGGACGTGCAGCGCGTGACGATCGTCGGCGACACGGCCGACCTGCATCGCCATCCGTGGTACGAGGCGGCCGCGCATCAATCGCGTCTGCTGACGTCGTTCGGCGCGGTGCTGATGCGCAAGGATCCGCCGTTCGACATGGAGTACGTGACGGCCACGTGGATGCTCGAACTCGCCGAGCGCGCGGGCGCGCGCGTGTTCAACAAGCCGCAGTCGATCCGCGACCATTCGGAGAAGCTGGCGATCGGCGAGTTTCCGCAATTCGTCGCGCCGACGCTGGTCACGCGCGATGCCGCACGCTTGCGCGCGTTCCATGCCGAGCACGGCGACGTGATCGTGAAGCCGCTCGACGGCATGGGCGGGATGGGCGTGTTCCGCGTGAAGGCCGACGGGATGAATCTCGGCGCGATCATCGAGATGCTCGGCCACGACGGCACGCGCTCGCTGATGATCCAGAAGTTCATCCCCGAGATCACGGCGGGCGACAAACGCATTCTGCTGATCGCGGGCGAGCCGGTGCCGTATTCGCTCGCGCGCATTCCGCAGGGCAGCGAAGTGCGCGGCAATCTCGCCGCGGGCGGGCTCGGCGTCGCACAGCCGCTGACTGCCCGCGATCGCGAGATCGCGGAGACGCTCGGGCCGGTGCTCGCATCGC
Organism: Burkholderia sp. LA-2-3-30-S1-D2; assembly: GCF_001523915.2. Classification (NCBI taxonomy): domain Bacteria; kingdom Pseudomonadati; phylum Pseudomonadota; class Betaproteobacteria; order Burkholderiales; family Burkholderiaceae; genus Burkholderia; species Burkholderia sp. LA-2-3-30-S1-D2. The sequence continues at coordinate 456,635 of NZ_CP013384.1, forward strand.
GCGGGCTGCTGCTGGTCGGGCTCGACGCGATCGGCGACTGGCTGACCGAGGTGAACGTGACGAGCCCGACGTGCTTCCGCGAGATCATGGAGCAGACGGGCTTCGACGTCGCCGCGATGTTCATCGACGCGCTGGAGCGTGCGGCCGCGTAGGCCGTCTCCCCGCGCAACCCCGGCGGCGGCCGCGCAGGTCCCCCGTCGCCGGAGCAGCTTGACTGGCCTGCTACAATGCCCGCTTGCCCGGTGCCGCGACCAGCGCGCCGAAGGCCCGGCGGTCGGGCCGAAACCGTTGCAAGGCTGAACATGAAACGATTCCCTCACTCGCTATGCTCGTTGCCCCGCTGCGGGGCGTCGGCCCGCCAGGGGCGGCCGGGGGCAGTCTGACATGGCCGGGATTCTGATCATCGCGCACGCACCGCTCGCCACCGCGCTGCGGGACTGCATCGCGCACATCTACGGCGGCGTGCCCGCGCGCATCGGCTGCATCGACGTGCTGGCCGACAGCGATCCCACCCAGGTGATGGCGTTCGCGCACGCGGAGCTCGCTCGGCTCAGGGAAGAAAATGGCGTCGTCGTGCTGACCGACATGTACGGCGCGACGCCCGCGAACATCGCGGGCCAGCTCGCGAAACTCGACAACGTGCGCGTGCTGGCGGGCGTGAACCTGCCGATGCTGGTGCGGGCCGTCTGCTACCGTTCCGTGCCGCTCGACAAGCTCGTCGACAAGGCGCTGTCCGGCGGCGCGAAGGGCGTCCACGAAGTGGCGGCCGGTACACCGCCGCCGCCGACCGAAGTCGGCTGCGGCCAGTGCGCGCCGATTCCGCCCGAGCCGCAACCGCGCACCGAATCGCACTGACCGTCCCGTTTTTCGTTTTAGACCGACCCGCCGACGCACGTCGCCGGCGGCCGCGACCGACCCGACCGAGAATCATGCTTCAACAAGAAACCACCATCGTCAACAAATTGGGGCTCCATGCGCGCGCATCGGCCAAGCTTACGCAACTGGCCGGCAACTTCCAGTCCGAAGTCTGGATGACGCGTAACGGACGCAAGATCAACGCGAAAAGCATCATGGGCGTGATGATGCTCGCGGCGGGCATCGGCAGCACCGTGTCGATCGAGACCGACGGTCCCGACGAACGCGAGGCGATGGATGCACTGCTCAAGCTGATCGCGGACAAGTTCGGCGAAGGTCAGTGATCCCCGCGCGGGATCGTTGTCGTTTCGAAGCAGAATGCCGCGTTTGCCGCGGCATTTTTTTCGTCCGCGGCGTTGATGCGGAAATGGTAATGCTGCGCTGCACGCAGTCAGCATGGAGATACGGAATTTATAATCACTAACCGGGGTCATAAGCGCATCGCAGCAGTGTGCCGCGGCTTTACATGTACAGAGGAGGTGCGCGTGTCCTTCACGCTGCATGGCATTCCCGTCTCACGTGGTATCGCGATCGGGCGAGCGTATCTGATCGCGCCGGCGGCGCTCGACGTCGCCCATTACCTGGTCGAGGCGAACCAGATCGACGCCGAGGTCCAGCGTTTCCGCACGGCGCTCGAAGTCGTGCATCGCGAACTCGACGCGTTGCGCGCCGACCTGACCGACGACACCCCGAGCGAAGTGGGCGCATTCATCGACGTCCACATGATGATCCTGAGCGACGCGATGCTCGTGCAGGAAACCATCGACCTGATCCGCACGCGCCGCTACAACGTCGAGTGGGCGCTGACCGAGCAGCTCGAATTGCTCACGCGCCACTTCGACGATATCGAGGACGAATACTTGCGCGAGCGCAAGGCCGACATCGAACAGGTGGTCGAGCGCGTGCTGAAGGCACTCGCCGGTGCGCCGTCCGCGTCGCAGGCGCTCGACCGCGCGGCCGCGAACGGCACGAACGAGATGATCGTCGTCGCGCACGACATCGCGCCGGCCGACATGATGCAGTTCAAGTCGCAATCGTTCCAGGCGTTCGTCACCGATCTCGGCGGCCGCACGTCGCACACGGCGATCGTCGCGCGCAGCCTCGGCATTCCCGCCGCGGTCGGCGTCCAGCATGCGAGCTCGCTGATCCGGCAGGACGACCTGATCATCGTCGACGGCGACCAGGGGATCGTGATCGTCGATCCCGCGCCGATCGTCCTCGAGGAATATTCGTACCGCCAGTCCGAGAAGCTGCTCGAGCAACGCAAGCTGCAGCGCCTGAAGTTCTCGCCGACGCAAACGCTGTGCGGCACGAAGATCGAGCTGTACGCGAACATCGAGCTGCCCGACGACGCGAAGGCCGCGGTCGAGGCTGGCGCGGTCGGCGTCGGGCTGTTCCGCTCCGAGTTCCTGTTCATGCATCAGAAGGAGATGCCCGAGGAGGAGGAGCAGTTCGCCGCGTACAAGCGCGCGGTCGAGTGGATGAAGGGCATGCCGGTGACGATCCGCACGATCGACGTCGGCGCGGACAAGCCGCTCGAGGCGCTCGACGAGGGCTACGAGACGGCGCCGAACCCGGCGCTCGGCCTGCGTGCGATCCGCTGGAGCCTGTCCGAGCCGCAGATGTTCCTCACGCAGTTGCGCGCGATCCTGCGCGCGTCCGCGTTCGGGCAGGTGAAGATCCTGATCCCGATGCTCGCGCACGCGCAGGAGATCGACCAGACGCTCGACCTGATCCGCGAGGCGAAGCGCCAGCTCGACGACGCGGGGCTCGCGTACGATCCGAACGTGCGCATCGGCGCGATGATCGAGATTCCGGCCGCGGCGATCGCGCTGCCGCTGTTCCTGAAGCGGTTCGATTTCCTGTCGATCGGCACGAACGACCTGATCCAGTACACGCTCGCGATCGACCGCGCGGACAACGCGGTCGCGCACCTGTACGACCCGCTGCATCCGGCCGTGCTGCACCTGATCTCGTATACGCTGCGCGAAGCGAAGCGGGCGGGCGTGTCGGTGTCGGTGTGCGGGGAGATGGCGGGCGATCCGGCGCTCACGCGCCTGTTGCTCGGGATGGGGCTCACCGAGTTCTCGATGCACCCGAGCCAGTTGCTGGTCGTGAAGCAGGAGATCCTGCGCGCGCACCTGAAGGCGCTCGAGAAGCCCACGGCCGATGTGCTGGCCGCGTTCGAACCGGAAGAAGTGCAGGCGGCGCTCAAGCGCCTGTCGGTCGCGGAACCGCGTGCGGACGCGGCCGCCTAGGCGGCACGCGCTGCGCCGCGGAACCGTCGCGAAGGTTGCGAAACGTCACGCATGCGCCGCCCGGCGCATGCATCCCGCGCGCGTCAGTGCCGGCCCTGGCAGACGGGGCAGTCGGCCTGGCGCGCGATCTTCATCGTCGTCCATTCCATCCGCAGCGAATCGAGCATCATCAGCCGGCCGTTGAGCGTCGTGCCGATATCGCCGATCACGCGCAGCGCCTCGGCAGCCTGCATCGCACCGATGATGCCGACCGTCGGCGCGAACACGCCCATCGTCGCGCACGCGACTTCCTCGAACGGCTGGTCTTCCGGAAACACGCACGCGTAGCAGGGCGCACTCGGGTCGCGGAAGTCGAACGTGCTGATCTGGCCGTCGAAGCGCAGCGCGGCGCCCGACACGAGCGGCACGCCGTGCGCGACGCACGCACGGTTGATCGCATGGCGCGTCGCGAAGTTGTCGGTGCAGTCGAGCACGACGGTTGCCCGTGGCACGTGTTCGTCGAGCCACGCATCGTCGACGCGCGCCGCGACCGCATGCACGGTCACTTCCGGGTTCAGCTGCGCGAGCGCGTCGCGCCCCGATTCGACCTTGCTGCGGCCGACCGATGCGGTCACGTGGAGGATCTGCCGCTGCAGGTTCGTGAGGTCGACCGTGTCGGCATCGACGAGCGTGATCGTACCGACCCCGGACGCCGCGAGATACATCGCGGCCGGCGAGCCGAGACCGCCGGCGCCGACGACGATCGCATGCGCGTCGAGAAAGCGCTGCTGCGCCTCGATGCCGATTTCGTCGACGAGGATGTGGCGGGAGTAGCGGAGGAGTTGATCGTCGTTCATGGGACAGTCGTGAGCGGGGCGGAAGCGCCGGCGTATCGATTCATTCTAGGCGTACATGAAAAACGGGCCATCGCGGTCTTCCCGCGATGGCCCGTCGGATGCCGGTCGGCGCTTACTGCGGTGCCGACGCGGGCTTCGGTGCGGCCGCCTTCGCGCCCGACGCCTTCGTGGTGGACGCGGCCTTGCCGGCCGGGCTCTTCGTCGTGCTTTCGGCGAGCAGCGACTTCGATTCCTGCACCGGCTTGCCCTCCAGCTTGTTGAGCGCCTGCTGCATCATGAAGTCGTCGGTGCTGCCGAACTCGATCGGCTTGCGATCGCGGTCCTTCTGGCGCTGCTCCGGCGTCTTCTTGTCGTTCTGCTCCTCGAGGACGCGCAGCTGGTCCATGCGGCGCTGCTCGCGTGCTTCCTGCTCCTTCTTCTCGTTCGGATCCTGCGTGTTCGCGAGGTGGTTCGTGTAGTCGACCTCGCGCGTCACGAGCACGTCGTCCGGATCGCCGTCCGCGTACTGATCGACCGGTACGTCGGGCGTGATGCCCTTGTTCTGGATCGAACGGCCGCTCGGCGTGTAGTAGTAGGCCGTCGTCAGGCGCAGCGCGGTGTCGGCCGTCATCGGACGGACCGTCTGCACCGAGCCCTTGCCGAACGTCGTCTTGCCCATGATCTGCGCGCGCTTCGAATCCTGCAGCGCGCCGGCGACGATTTCCGACGCGGACGCCGAATACGCGTTTGTCAGCACGACCATCGGCACGGTCTTGAAGACCGGCGGCAGGTTCTTCAGCGGATCGCTGTCGAAGGAAGGCAAGCGATAGTTGTCGTAGGTATCGCGGTAGACCTGCTTCGAATCCGGAATCTGGCCGTTGGTCGACACGACGACGGAGTCGGGCGGCAGGAACGCGCCGGCGACGCCGACCGCGCTTTGCAGGAGGCCGCCGCCGTTGTTGCGCAGGTCGAGGATCAGGCCCTTCAGATTCGGCTGCTGGCGTGCGATGTCCTGCAGCTTCGCGGCGAGATCGGGCGTCGTGCGCTCCTGGAAGCTCGTGATCCGGATGTATGCGTAGCCCGGGTCGAGCAGCTTCATCTTCACGCTCTGGACCTTGATGATCGCGCGCGTGACCGTGATCGGGAACGTGCGGTCGTCGCTCTTGCGGAAGATCGTCAGCGTGACCTTGGTGCCCGGCTCGCCGCGCATCTGCTTGACGGCCTTGTCGAGCGTCATGCCGCGCACGGGCTTGTCGTTGATGCGGGTGATCAGGTCGCCCGGACGGATGCCGGCGCGGAACGCGGGGGTATCTTCGATCGGGGAGATCACCTTGACGAGGCCGTCTTCCTGCGAGATCTCGATGCCGAGACCCGCGAAGCGACCCTTGGTCTGCTCCTGCAGTTCGTCATAGTCGGTCTTGTCGAGGAACGACGAATGCGGGTCGAGGCTCGACACCATGCCCTTGATCGCTGCCGTCAGCAGCTTCTTGTCGTCGACCGGTTCGACGTACTCGCGCTTGATCTGGCCGAACACTTCCGCGAACAGGCGGAGCTGGTCGAGGGGAAGCGGCGCCGTGGCGGTCTGCTCGGCCGACGCCGAAACCTGCAGCGTGGCGAATACGCCCGTGGCGAGGCCCGCGGCAATCAGGCCGATGTTCTTCAATTTCATTCGCATAGAGAGTCTGGTGCGGTCGGGAAGCGCGTGGCGGTAGCGGGGATGTAGCGGACAAGTATAACTGTTCGTCCGATTGCTCAGTGCAACGGTGCGAAATGGCCCCGTAGCCCTGGTTCCCGGCGGGGCGCCGCCCCACGCGCAGCGGATTCGAAAGCGGTTTCGACAGCACCGGGGCCGCGAAGGTTCGCGCCGCACGCCGGGGTGCGCCGGGCAGGCCGCGCGCGCGGCGGCATGCCCGGCATCGCGGGTATCAGCCCGCCTTGCCCTGCTTCGCGACGGCGGCCTGCGCCTTCGCGATCGCGTCCTGGTCGCCCAGGTAGTAGTGCTGGATCGGCTTCAGGTTCTCGTCGAGTTCATACACGAGCGGCACGCCGTTCGGGATGTTCAGGCCGACGATATCGCTGTCCGAGATGCCGTCGAGGTACTTGATCAGCGCGCGCAGCGAGTTGCCGTGCGCGGCGATCAGCACCTGCTTGCCCGCACGGACGGCCGGCGCGATCGATTCGTTCCACAGCGGCAGCACGCGCGCGACCGTGTCCTTCAGGCACTCGGTGAGCGGCAGTTGCTCGCGCGGCACCTTCGCGTAGCGCGGGTCGTCGAACGGCGCGCGCTCGTCGGTCGGCTCGAGCGCCGGCGGCGGCGTGTCGTAGCTGCGGCGCCACACGAGCACCTGGTCGTCGCCGAACTTGGCGGCCGTTTCCGCCTTGTTCAGGCCCGACAGCGCGCCGTAGTGGCGCTCGTTCAGGCGCCACGAGTGAACGACCGGCAGATACATCAGGTCCATCTTGTCCTGCACGTGCCACAGCGTGCGGATCGCGCGCTTGAGCACCGACGTGTACGCGATGTCGAACGTGTAGCCGGCCTCCTTGAGCAATTCGCCGGCCTGGTAGGCCTCGTTGCGACCCTGTTCGGTCAGGTCGACGTCGACCCAGCCGGTGAAGCGGTTTTCCTTGTTCCACGTCGATTCGCCGTGGCGGATGAGAACGAGTTTGTACATGGATCTTGCGGTCGGTAGTGAAGGAAGCGGGGCGCGTCGCGCGGTACCCGGTCCGGGTCCGCCATCGCGCAAGACGGTTATTTTATAATGGCGAGATTGTCCTTTTCCGATTTCTCTTTTTCCGGCGGCATTCCGTGACGTTCTTTACCAATTACACAAACCTGGCCCTTATCGCGATCCTGGTGGTTTCCGGCGGCCTGCTCGCATGGCCGGCCCTGCGCCGCGGCCGCGGCGGCCTGTCGGCCGCGGAGGCGACGCAGCTCATCAATCGCCGCAACGCGGTCGTGATCGACCTGCGTACCGCGTCCGACTTCGCCGCCGGCCATCTGCCGTCGGCGCGCCAGGTCGCCGCCGGCGAGATCGGCGCGAAGATCGCGCAGGTCGCGAAAAACAAGAGCACCCCCGTGCTGCTCGTCTGCCAGAACGGCCAGCAGTCGCAGAAGGCGGCGCGCGAGGTCGAGGCGGCGGGCTATGCCGAGGTGCACGTGCTCGAGGGCGGCGTCGCCGCCTGGCAGCAGGCCGGGATGCCGGTCGTCAAACAAGGAGTGGCGAAGTGAGCAAGGTTTTGATGTACAGCACGCAGGTGTGTCCGTATTGCATTCAGGCCGAGCGCCTGCTGAAGCTGCGCGGCGTCGAGCAGATCGAGAAGGTGCTGATCGACCGTGACCCGGCCCGCCGTGAGGAAATGATGACGCGCACGGGCCGTCGCACGGTGCCGCAGATCTACATCGGCGACACGCATGTCGGCGGTTACGACGATCTGTCGAAGCTCGACCGCGAAGGCGGGCTCTTGCCGCTTCTGCAAGCGGCCTGATTAGGGCAGAATGGCCGCCGGTCGCGCCGCGGCTCGAGCGCGCAGGATTCAACCGAGGCGGCCGGCGTGAAGCCGGGCCGCCCCGTCACCACTTTTAGGGAAACACCATGTCCGACGTCGAAAACCAACCGTTCTTCAACATCCAGCGCGTCTACCTGAAGGATATGTCGCTCGAGCAGCCGAATTCGCCGGCGATCTTCCTCGAGCAGGACATGCCGTCGGTTGAAGTCGAAGTCGACGTCAAGGCCGAACGCCTCGCGGAAAGCGTGTTCGAGGTCGTCGTGTCGGGTACCGTCACCGCGAAGGTGAAGGACAAGGTCGCGTTCCTGATCGAAGCGAAGCAGGCCGGCATTTTCGACATTCGCAACATTCCGGACGAACAGCTCGACCCGCTCGTCGGCATCGCGTGCCCGACGATCCTGTTCCCGTACCTGCGCTCGAACATCGCCGACGCGATCACGCGTGCGGGCTTCCCGCCGATCCACCTGGCGGAAATCAACTTCCAGGCGCTGTACGAGCAGCGTCTCGCGCAGCTTCAGCAGCAGGCCGGTGCGGCAGGCGCGCCGAACGGCACGACGCTGAACTGACGTTTCACTCCGGACCGGTGCTGGGTATGAAAGTAGCCGTTCTCGGCGCCGGTGCCTGGGGCACCGCGCTCGCGGGCCATCTGGCCGCGCGGCACGATACGCTTCTCTGGGCGCGCGACGCTGCGCTGATCGCCGGGCTGCAGGCCCGGCACGAAAATTCCCGCTATCTGGACGGCATCGCGCTGCCCGATGCGCTGCGCTACGACGCCGATCTCGGCGCCGCGCTCGCGCACGGCGCCGCGGACGACGCGCTGTGCGTGATCGCCGCGCCCGTGGCCGGGCTGCGCACGCTGTTCGGCGCGATGCGCGACGCAGGCTGCGTGCCTGCGCACATCGTGTGGGTCTGCAAGGGCTTCGAGGCCGACACGCACCTGCTGCCGCATCAGGTGATCGCGGCCGAGCTGCCGGAGCAGCACAGCAACGGCGTGCTGTCGGGGCCGAGCTTCGCACGCGAGGTCGGGCTCGCGCTGCCCGTCGCGCTGACGGTCGCAAGCACCTCCGCCGAATGCCGCGAGCGCACGCTCGCCGCGTTCCATCACGGCGCGATGCGGATCTACACGGGTGACGACGTGGTCGGCGTCGAGGTCGGCGGCGCGGTGAAGAACGTGCTGGCGATCGCGACCGGCATCTCCGACGGCCTCGGGCTCGGGCTGAACGCGCGCGCCGCGCTGATCACGCGCGGCCTCGCCGAAATGTCGCGGCTCGGCGTCGCGCTCGGCGGCCGTGCTGAAACCTTCACGGGCCTCACGGGCCTCGGCGACCTGATCCTCACCGCGACGGGCGACCTGTCGCGCAATCGCACGGTCGGCCTGCAACTGGCGGCTGGCCGCTCGCTGAACGACATCCTCGGCGCGCTCGGCCATGTGGCCGAAGGCGTGCGCTGCGCGCAGGCCGTGCTCGCGCTCGCGCGCGCGCAAGCGATCGAAATGCCGATCACCGAAGCCGTGTGCGGCGTGCTGTTCGACGGCGTCGCACCGCGCGATGCGGTCAGCGGCCTGCTGCGGCGCGACGCGCGCGCCGAATAGCACGGACGAATCGCACCGATTATTGCGGCCGGGCGCGCTCGCGCAAAGCGGGCCGCGCCAAAGCGCACTACGCTTGAACTGTCTCCGGCGTTTCGGGAGGGTGTCATGCTGCAGATCGGTTCCACCACGTTCGACGCGCAACTCGTCGACATCACGACGCTCGACGTCGACGCGATCGTCAACGCCGCGAACGGTTCGCTGCTCGGCGGTGGCGGGGTCGACGGCGCGATCCATCGCGCGGCCGGCCCGGGCCTCCTGGCCGAGTGCCGCACACTCGGCGGCTGTGACACCGGCGACGCGAAGCTCACGCGTGGCCACGGGTTGCCGGCGAAATATGTGATTCATGCAGTCGGCCCGGTGTGGCACGGCGGCGGGCGCGGCGAGCCCGAGCTGCTCGCGGCATGCTACCGGCGCGTGATAGAGCTGGCCGAGGAGGTGGCGGCGACCTCGATCGCCTTCCCGGCGATCAGCTGCGGCGTGTACCGCTATCCGGCCGGGGAGGCCGTCGAGATCGCCGTCGGCACGGTCGCCGAAATGCTGCCGCAGGCGCCGAACCTCGCACGCGTGATATTCGCGTGTTTTTCATCCGACATCTACGACCTGTATCGCGCGCGGCTCGCGCGCAGCTAGCGCTGCCCGGCCGCGCGGCGCGGCGCGGTGTGGTTCGGGCCGGGCCGGGCCGGGCGCGCGTCAGGCGCCGCCTTCGAAACCGGCCTGGCGCCACGCCTCGAACACAACCACGGCCACCGTGTTCGACAGGTTCAGGCTGCGGTTGCCCGGCCGCATTGGCAGGCGTACGCGCTGTTCGTTCGGGAAGCGTTCCAGCAATTCGGCCGGCAGGCCGCGCGTCTCGGAGCCGAACACGAACCAGTCGCCGGGCACGAACGCATGGTCGTGGAAGCGGCCCGAGCCGCGGGTCGTGAACGCGAACATTCGCGCGGTATCGGGCGCTTCGGTGGCGACGAACGCGTCCCAGTCGCGGTGCACGCGCATTTCCGCGTACTCGTGATAGTCGAGGCCCGCGCGACGCATCTTCGCGTCGTCGAGCGGAAAGCCGAGCGGCTCGATCAGATGCAGACGCGCGCCGGTATTGGCGCACAGGCGGATCACGTTGCCGGTGTTCGGCGGAATTTCGGGGGCGACGAGGACGACGTTGAACATGGTTGGGTCTGGCTGGGCCGGCCGGGGCGGAGCAGCGTGCATTCCGTCCCGGCCGGCCGGTTCATGACGACCGTCGCCGCATGCGGGCGGCCGGCCTCTCTAACTAATTAATCCCTGGCGGTGCGCAGCGCAACCAGATTCGTCACGCGCGCGGCACCCGCCGCCTTCAATGCACGCGCGGCTGCCGCGAGCGTCGCACCGGACGTCATCACGTCGTCAACGAGCGCCACGTGGCGGCCGGTGAGGTCGCCCGACGCTGCGAACGCTGCCTGCACGTTGTCGCGCCGCGCACGCCGGTCGAGCCGCGACTGCGGCGCGGTTTCGGTCACGCGTGCAAGCAGCGCCGTGTCGGCGCGCACGCCGAGCCGGCGCGCGAGCGGCCGCGCGATCGCCCACGCCTGGTTGTAGCCGCGCGCGACGAGCCGTCCGCGCGACAGGGGCACCGGTGCGATCACGTCGAAGCCGCCGGCGGCGCGCATCGCGTCCGTGTCTTCGATCCGCTCCGCGAGCCGGGCCGCGAATTCCGCACCCAGCGCGAGCCGCGCATGAAACTTCAGGCCGCGCGCGAGCCCGTTGAGTGGCGCGCGGTAATCGGCGAGCGCGAGCGTTGCATCGAACGGCGGCGGCGTCGCGCAGCATGCGTCGCACCGGTACGCGGATGCGGAAGCGGCACCACCGTGCCGGCCGCGCGCTTCGCGCAGCCGCGGCTGCCCGACGCCCAGCGGCACCGCGCAGACGTCGCAGCGCAGCCGCGCTTCGTTCCAGTACGCTGCGTCGCAGGCGCCGCAAATCACCGTATGTGACAAATTGCCGCACAGTGCGCACCGATTCGGCAACGCGAGCGCGACGACGCGCACGGCTAGCGCACGAACCTGCGACAAAACGACGCGCATCGGGCGCGGGGCGAAACGGCGATCCATTGCGAACACTCCTGGCGGCCCCCGTCTCGCTGAAGGCCGCGAGGCGAGCGAGTATACTTCGGGCTCTTCGCCAGTGTGCCTGACATGTCCCCAGCTTCGACTTCAACCGGCCGTCCGGCCAATGACGCCCGGCGTTTGCGGCGGATCTTCGATCGCCGCGCCGCCGCGTTCGACGCGGTCGCGTTCCTGCCGCGCGAGATCGCGCAGCGGATGAACGAGCGTCTCGAATACATCAAGGTGAGCCCCGCGGCCGTGCTCGACGCGGGCTGCGGTCCGGGCGACGACCTGCCGGCGCTGCGCGCGCGCTTTCCCGAAGCGCCGGTGTTCGGTGTCGACCTGTCCGGCGCGATGCTCGCGCGGGCGGGCCACCGCGAGGTCGAGCAGACGAGCTGGCGCCGCTGGCTGCCCGCGTCGCTCGGCCGGGCGCTGGGCCAGCGCGGCCCGCGCGTCGCGCAGGCCGACTTCTCGATGCTGCCGTTCGCGGCCGGCGCGTTCGACCTGATCTGGTCGAATCTCGCGCTGCACTGGCATTCGCGTCCCGATGCGGTATTTCCTGAATGGCAGCGCGTGCTGCGGGTGAACGGCCTGCTGATGTTCAGCACGCTCGGCCCCGACACGCTGCGCGAACTGCGCGCGGCCTGCGCGGACGCCGAAGCGGCGCTCGGCATCGCGCCGCCCGCCGCGCGCGTCGTCGATTTCGTCGACATGCATGACCTCGGCGACATGCTCGTCGAAAGCGGCTTCGAGATTCCGGTGATGGACCAGGAAGTGCTGACCGTGACGTACAAGACGCCCGATTCCCTGCTGGCCGACGTGCGCCGCTGGGGCGCCTATCCGTTCGACCGCGCGGTGCCGCAGCGCGCGGCGCGGCGCTTTCGCGCGGCGCTCGGCGATGCGCTGGAAGCGCGCCGGCGCGCGGACGGCACGATTGCCCTGACGTTCGAAGTGATTTACGGCCACGCGTGGAAGGCCGTGCCGCGCACGACCGCCGAGGGGCACGGGATCGTGCGCATCGAAGATATCGGAAAGGGGCGTCCGAAGAATCGGTAAAGCGGTAAAGAGGGGTTTTGTTATGCCCGAAATTAGCGGCGCAAAGCGGGGTCGAATTGACGTGAAAAACGGCCGGGAAGCTTGTGGCGCTTGGCTCGCGGGCCGATAGCCGCTTGCTTGTGGATGCCATTGAACCCGCCTATAATGCGTCAGCTTGTCGTCCCGGGGTCCCCGCAATACGGGCCGACGAGTCCGATGCAGGCATGCATCGCATGCCATTCGCGTGAGGCGGCGATGGAAGCAGCGAGGGTTTTGGCGGAGACGACGAACGGTGAGCCGGTCCTCGAAGACTGGCTCATGAAACGTAACTGTTCGGTGTCGCCGCGCCAGTTCGTGCTGTTTTACGCGTCGCTCGCGGGCTTCTCGCTGGTGATCGCGGCATTGCTGATGTGGCGGGGGGCCTGGCTCGTCATGCCCTTCACCGGAATCGAATTGCTGGCGGTAGGCGTCGCGTTTGCGGTCTACGCCCGTCATGCGGTCGATTACGAGCGCATCAGGCTGTTTCCGCACCGGCTCGTGATCGAGCGGATGGATGCGGAGCGGTTCACGCAGATCGAATTCAACCCGCGCTGGGTGCGGGTCGAGCCGGGGGCGACGCCACGCGATCCGATTCGACTCGTATCGCGCGGGCAGACCGTCGTAATTGGGCAGCATCTCGCGCAGCACAAGCGGGCGCAGTTCGCCGATGAACTGCGCGTGTCGCTCAGGCGCTGCGGCTGACGAGGCGCGGGCATCGGCCGGAACGGGCCGGCGGCTTGCGACGGGGGAGGGGTTTGAATGGAAATTTTGGGTAAGGATGCTATGAAAACAATCAAGCGAGCCCTCACGGGCGTGCTGGCATGCAGCGGATTGCTCTTTGCCGGCGCTGCTCTGGCGGTCGGTGATAGCCCGGGCGGCCCCCGCGTCAACGAAATCAATTTTCAGCCGCCTGTCACGAAGATCGCCGAGGAGCTCTACGATCTCCACACGATGATGCTGATCCTGTGTACGGTGATCTTCGTCGGCGTGTTCGGCGTGATGTTCTATTCGATCTTCGCGCATCGCAAATCCAAAGGCCACAAGGCCGCCAATTTCCATGAAAGCACGACCGTCGAAATCATCTGGACGATCGTGCCGTTCATCATCGTCGTGCTGATGGCGCTGCCGGCCACGAAGGCCGTCGTCGCGATGAAGGACACGACCAACGCCGATCTCACGATCAAGGTCACCGGCTACCAGTGGAAGTGGGGCTACGACTACGTGAAGGGCCCGGGCGAGGGCATCAGCTTCCTGTCGACGCTCAGCACCCCGCGTGACGAAGTGATGGGCAAGAAGCCGATCACCGAGACGTACCTGCAGGAAGTCGACAACCCGCTCGTCGTGCCGGTCAACAAGAAGATCCGCATCATCACGACCGCGAACGACGTCGTTCACTCGTGGTACGTGCCCGCGTTCGGCGTGAAGCAGGATGCGATCCCCGGCTTCGTGCGCGACACGTGGTTCAAGGCCGACAAGGTCGGCACGTTCCGCGGCTTCTGTACCGAACTGTGCGGCAAGGAACACGCGTTCATGCCGGTCGTGGTCGTGGTGCTGTCGGACGACGACTACGCGAAGTGGGTGACCGCGCAGAAGGCCAAGCTGGCCAATGCTTCGGTCGATCCGAACAAGGTCTACACGATGGCCGAACTCGTCGCGCACGGCGAGGAAGTCTACAAGGCGAACTGCGCGGCCTGCCACCAGGTGAACGGCAAGGGCCTCGGCGCCTTCCCGGCGATGGACGGCAGCCAGATCGTGAACGGCCCGATCGCAGGTCACGTCGAGCGCGTGCTGCACGGCAAGGGTGCAATGCCGTCGTGGGCATCGCTGTCGGACCTCGACATCGCATCGGTCATCACGTACGAGCGCAATTCGTGGGGCAATCACAAGAACGACCTGCTGCAGCCGAAGCAAGTGGCTGACGCGCGCAACGGCAAGATGCCGGAAGACGCGGCAGGCGCGGCGGCCCCGGCCGAAGCGGCCTCGGCACCGGCGCAAGCCGCGTCGGGCGCGGAGGCAGCGTCGGCATCGGCTGCGCTGTCGACGATCTACTTCGAGACGGGCAAGAGCGTGCTGCCGGCCGACGCGAAAGCGGCGATCGCTGCAGCGGCCGACTATGCGAAGGCACATCCGGACGCGAAGCTCGCGCTGTCGGGTTTCACCGACAAGACGGGCTCGGCCGACGCGAATGCCGAACTCGCCAAGCATCGTGCACAGGCCGTGCGCGACGCGCTGAAGGCAGCAGGCGTGGCGGAAGACCACATTATTCTCAAAAAGCCGGAAACGATCACGGGCGGGGCTGACGCCAAGGAAGCCCGGCGTGTCGAGATCGGGCCGGCGGCTTGACGTGTCGCTGAGTTAGTCGACGTATTCGCATTAGGAGATTCTCATGTCTAGCATCGGGCACGACGTAGCCGCGGACCACGCGCACGACGACCACGCGCACGAAGCCCCGCACGGCTGGCGGCGCTGGCTGTTCGCCACCAACCACAAGGACATCGGTACGCTGTACCTGCTGTTCTCGTTCATCATGTTCCTGTCGGGCGGCGTGATGGCGCTCGCCATCCGTGCCGAGCTGTTCGAGCCGGGCCTGCAGATCATGCGTCCGGAGTTCTTCAACGAACTCACGACGATGCACGGCCTGATCATGGTGTTCGGCGCGATCATGCCGGCGTTCGTCGGCTTCGCGAACTGGATGATTCCGCTGCAGATCGGCGCGTCCGACATGGCGTTCGCGCGGATGAACAACTTCAGCTTCTGGCTGCTGCCGGTCGCGGCCGTGCTGCTGGTCGGTTCGTTCTTCGCGCCGGGCGGCGCGACGGCCGCCGGCTGGACGCTGTACGCACCGCTGTCGACGCAGATGGGCCCGGGCATGGACTTCGCGATCTTCGCGGTCCACATCATGGGTGCTTCGTCGATCATGGGCGGGATCAACATCGTCGTGACGATCCTGAACATGCGCGCACCGGGCATGACGCTGATGAAGATGCCGATGTTCGCATGGACCTGGCTGATCACCGCGTACCTGCTGATCGCCGTGATGCCGGTTCTGGCAGGCGCGATCACGATGGTGCTGTTCGACCGCCACTTCGGCACGTCGTTCTTCAACGCGGCAGGCGGCGGCGACCCGGTGATGTACCAGCACATCTTCTGGTTCTTCGGCCACCCCGAGGTGTACATCATGATTCTGCCGGCGTTCGGGATCGTGTCGCAGGTGATCCCGGCGTTCGCACGCAAGACGCTGTTCGGCTATAGCTCGATGGTGTACGCGACGGCTTCGATCGCGATCCTGTCGTTCATGGTCTGGGCGCACCACATGTTCGCAACGGGCATGCCGGTCACCGGCCAGCTGTTCTTCATGTACGCGACGATGCTGATCGCCGTGCCGACGGGTGTGAAGGTGTTCAACTGGCTCGCGACGATGTGGCGCGGCTCGATGACGTTCGAAACCCCGATGCTGTTCGCGATCGGCTTCCTGTTCGTGTTCACGTTCGGTGGTCTGACGGGCCTGATGCTGGCGATGGCGCCGCTCGACATCCAGTATCACGGCACCTACTTCGTGGTGGCGCACTTCCACTACGTGCTGGTGGCCGGTTCGCTATTCGCGCTGTTCGCGGGTTGGTACTACTGGGCGCCGAAGTGGACGGGCTGGATGTACAACGAGACGCGCGGCAAGATCCACTTCTGGGCGTCGATGATCTTCTTCAACCTGACGTTCTTCCCAATGCACTTCGTCGGTCTCGCGGGCATGCCGCGCCGCTATGCGGACTACCCGGCGCAGTTCACGGACTTCAACCAGGTAGCGACGATCGGTGCATTCGGCTTCGGCCTCGCGCAGGTGTACTTCCTGTTCGCGGTCGCGCTGCCGGCCTACCGTGGCGGCGGCGAGCTGGAAAAGGCGTCGGACAAGCCGTGGGATGGCGCGACGGGCCTCGAGTGGACGGTGCCGAGCCCGGCTCCCTTCCACACGTTCGAGCAACCGCCGCACGTCGAATAAGTTTCACTTGGCGTTCCGTCGCTGCCTGCCGTGCAGGCAGGCGCGGCGGGCGCCGAATCGAAGTTTCAGCGAAGTTTCAGATGAACCGGAATCCACAAGAAAGACGAACGCCCGAGCAGATTCGCGCGGGCAACAAGCGGCTCGGCCTCATCCTGCTCGTCATCGCCGCCGTTTTTTTTGTGGGTGTCGTGATCAAGCAGTGGTGGCTGTCCACTCACTGATGCAGCAACTGACGCAGTAGCGAGGAAGTAGTCGTATGTCGAAGCCGGAAGAGGGCGCCGTCGATCGCGCGTTCAATCGTTCGATGCTGATGAAGCTCTTCGTCGTGGCCGGACTGATGTTCGGCTTCGGCTTCGCGCTGATTCCGATGTATCGCGCGATTTGCCAGATCACCGGCATCAACAACCTGGTGCAGCGCGATGTCAGCGAACGCGAGGCGAAGAACTCGCAGGTCGACTACAGCCGCACGGTGTCGGTCGAGTTCGATGCGAATGCGCGCGGCCCGCTCGGGTTCAAGCCGGAGCACAACAGCCTCGACGTGCATCCGGGCGAGCTGACGACGATCGTGTACGACGTCACCAACGGGCAGGGCCGGCCGATGGTGGCGCAGGCGATTCCGAGCTACGCGCCGAAGCAGGCAACGGAATTCTTCAAGAAGATCGAGTGTTTTTGCTTCACGCAACAGACGCTGGCCGCGAACGAGTCGCGCAAGATGCCGGTGGTGTTCGTGATCGATCCGAAGCTGCCGAAGGACGTGAAGACGATCACGCTGTCGTACACGTTCTTCGAGCTGAACACGCCGGCCGCGCCGGCGCCGGCACCGCGCAAGACGGCGGCGCAGGGCGCGGCGAAGCCGGACGCATGACGACGGAGACGGGGCGGTGACAGAGACCAAGCGGAGCGGGTCGTTCGGCCAGGCGGTGAAAGCGGTGCTGTGGTCGTTCTTCGGGGTGCGCAAGCGGCGCGACCTGGAGGCCGACGCGACGCAGCTCAATCCGCTGCACGTGCTGATCGTCGCGTTGATCGCGGCCGGTGTGTTCATCGGCGTGCTGATCCTGATCGTGCGCGCGGTCGTGGGTTGAGGCCCGCGGCCACGAAAGAATGCAGTGCGTGGCGCCCGGGCGCTGCGTGCGGGAAAGAGCGGCGGCGGCACGCGCCGTGCAAGAAATAAAGCCGGAGCGGTTTCCGGTACACAAATTGGACTGAAGTGGAGAATCAAGCATGAGCGGTCAAAACCAGACCCCGTACTATTTCGTGCCGCATCCGTCGCAGCATCCGATCAGCGCGGCCATCGGCCTGCTGGTCATGCTCGCGTCGGTGGCGCTGTGGATCAACGGTCACGACTGGGCTCCGTACACGGCGCTGCTTGGCCTGCTGTGGTTGCTCTTCACGCTGTATCACTGGTTCGGCGACGCGATCGCCGAGTCGGAAGGCGGTCATTACGGCAAGAACGTCGACAAGTCTTACCGCTGGAGCATGAGCTGGTTCATTTTCTCGGAAGTCATGTTCTTCGGCGCATTCTTCGGCGCGCTGTTCTATGCGCGTGAAATCGCGCTGCACCAGCTCGGCAGCCTCGACTACAAGCTGATCTGGCCGGACTTTTCCGCCGTGTGGCCGAACGAAGGCCCCGCTGCCCTCGCCGGTCATTTCAAGACGATGGGCCCGTGGCCGATCCCGACGCTGAACACCGCATTCCTGCTGACGTCGGGTGCGACGCTGACGGTGTCGCACCACGCGCTGCGCGACGATCACCGCAACAAGGCGATCGCCTGGCTGGCCGCGACGCTCGTGCTCGGTGTCTGCTTCCTGTTCATGCAGGGCTTCGAGTACTACCACGCGTACAACGAACTGAACCTGACGCTGAACTCGGGCGTGTACGGCTCGACCTTCTTCCTGCTGACGGGCTTCCACGGCTTCCACGTGTTCCTCGGCGGCACGATGCTCGCGGTGGTGCTGGTGCGGATGATCCGCGGCCACTTCAAGCCCGATCACCACTTCGCATTCGAAGGCGCCGCATGGTACTGGCACTTCGTCGACGTCGTCTGGCTCGGCCTGTACGTCGTCGTCTACTGGCTGTAAATGCAGGAACGGCCCGCGCAGCGATGCGCGGGCCGTTTTCATTGGCGGGGACGGGGCAGCGGCTGGTTGCCTGCGCTCAACGCCAACCCGGCGCCGCCGCGACTTCGTCAGGCGGCGCTTTTGCTTGGTGGCGCCGTTGTGCGGCGAAATGTCACAGCGGTCGCGGCGGTCACGGTGACCGCCGGCACGAATGCATCAACGCCCGATCGGCAGGCCGGTCGAATGGATCCAGCCCATCCAGTTCGCGAACAGGATGAACAGGAACAGCGAGACCGACAGCCCGACGCGGGTGGCAAGCGACCACACCATGCGTTTCGTGTGGCCGCGGTCTTGCATCATGAAGTAGAGCGCCGAGCCCATGCTGGCGACGATGAGGACGAAGGCGATGGGAACGAGGATGTGCATGACGCGAACCGGACGACGGCAATTCGAAAGGAAGAGGATAATTATCGCACTTCGCTTTCGCGAATGCGTCTCGCGGGTGGCCCGATGAGGATCCGCTGGCTGCCTGCGCTGCTGATACTCGCCATCGTCGCGGTCACGATTCGCCTCGGGTTCTGGCAGCGCGACCGTGCGCATCAGAAGGAGGCGCTGCAGGCGAGCATCGTGCGCTACGAGCACGCGGTGCCCGTCGACGTCGGTGCGCAGCCGATTCCGCTCGCGTCGATCGAGTTCCATCGCGTGCGGGCCAGGGGTCGCTTCCTGCCGGAGCAAGCGGTGTTCCTCGACAATCGACCGTATAACGACCAGCCGGGTTTTTACGTCGTGATGCCGTTTAAACTCTCGGGCGGCGGCGTCGTGCTGGTGAACCGCGGCTGGCTGCCGCGCAACATCGCCGATCGCACGGCGATCGAGCCGTTTTCGACGCCGGATGGCGACATCGAGATCGAAGGCATCGCGCGGGCCGATGCGTCGCGCGCGTTCGAGCTTGGCGAAGGCGGCTCGGCCGCGCACCAGAAGATCCGGCAGAACCTGGACGTCGCCGCGTATGCGAAGGAAACGGGGCTGCCGCTGCAGCCGTTCGTGATCCAGCAGACGAGCGACGATGGCGACAAGCTCGTGCGCGACTGGCCGGCGGCGACGACCGGCGTCGAGCGCAATTACGGTTACATGTTTCAGTGGTGGGCCATGGCGGCTGCCGCGCTCGGTTTCGGCCTGTACGCCGCGCGGCGTGCGGCGAAGAAATCGGCCGGCGCGTGAGCGCCATGACAGGACGCGGCGCACGCGCCGCGGGTTCGTTTCGAGAGGTCTGATTTGTCCATGCAATCTTCCCGTCGGGGTCCGGCCTCAGCGCCGATTTCGCCCGCGGCCCGCAAGCGCGGCCGCTGGATGCTCGTGCTGCTGGGTCTCGTGTGCGCAGCACCGATCATCGCGTCGTACTTCACCTATTACGTGATCAAGCCGAAGGGCGGCTCGACCAACTACGGCACGCTGATCGAGCCGCAGCGGCCGATCCCGGCCGACCTGCAGGTGACCGACGAAGCCGGCAAGACGGTGCCGCTGTCGTCGCTGCGCGGCGTGTGGCTGTTCGTGATGACCGACCGCAGCGCGTGCGATGACGCCTGCGCGCAAAAGCTCTACTTCATGCGCCAGGTCCGCGTCACGCAGGCGGGCGAGCGGCACCGGATCACGATGGTATGGCTGCGCAGCGATGCGGGCGCGGTACCGCCGAAGGTGCTGGAGGCCTATCCGGACACGCGCCGGCTGGTCGCCGATCCGGCCGCGGTCGCCGCGTGGCTGCCGGCGGAAGCCGGCACCAAGGACAGCGACCACATCTACATGGTCGATCCGAACGGCAACCTGATGATGCGTTTCCCGAAGGACCCGAACCCCAGCAAGATCAAGGCGGACGTCACGAAGCTGCTGAAGTGGTCGAGCATCGGCTAAGGCGAGACGACGAGGCAACCATTCAATGTCGTATCTACTGCAACTCGGCCTGATCGGCCTCTGCATCGCGCTGCTGCCGCTGTCGTACGTGTGGGTCAAGGCCGACGACGACAAGTTCCGCAAGCTGGTGTGGATCACCACGTTCCTGACCCTCGATCTCGTGATGTTCGGCGGCTTCACGCGGCTGACCGATTCGGGCCTCGGCTGCCCGGACTGGCCCGGCTGCTACGGCACGTCGTCGCCGTTCATCGCGCACGCCGCGATCACGGCCGCGCACCAGGCGATGCCGACCGGCCCCGTCAGCATGACGAAGGCGTGGATCGAGATGATCCACCGTTATTTCGCGATGGCGATCGGCGTGCTGATCATCGCCCAGGTCGTGATTGCGTGGTCCGCGCGGTTGCGCCGCCGCCCGCTGCACGTGTCGCCGTGGTGGCCGACGAGCCTCTTGCTGCTGATCGTCGTGCAGGGCGTGTTCGGCGCGTGGACGGTCACGATGAAGCTGCAGCCGGTGATCGTTACGACGCACCTGCTGCTCGGCCTCACGCTGCTCGGCACGCTCGGCTGGCTCGCGGCGCGGCAGACGCCGCTGCCGTCGCATGACCCGAAGGCCGGCCGCTACCGCGCGGCCGCGCTCGCGGCGCTGGTGCTGCTGGTCGTGCAGATCGCGCTCGGCGGCTGGGTGAGCACCAACTACGCGGTGCTCGCGTGTACCGACTTCCCCACCTGCAACGGTCAGTGGATTCCGCCGATGAATTTCGAGCAGGGCTTCCATCTGTGGCGCGCGCTCGGCATGACGAAGGATGGCGACGCGATCACGCAGGACGCGCTGGTCGCGATCCACTGGACGCACCGCACGTTCGCGTTCGTCGTGGTCGCGTTCCTGGTCGCGTTCGCGCTGAAGATGCGCCGCTTCGAGTCGCTGCGCCGGCCCGCGAACGGCGTGCTGCTGGTGGTCCTGCTGCAGTTCCTGACGGGCCTGACCAACATCGTGCTGCAGTGGCCGCTGCCGGTCGCCGTCGCGCACAACGGCGGCGCCGCGATCCTGCTGCTGCTCGTCGTCATGTTAAACTTTCGCATCCTTTCAAGCCGCCCCGGCCGTGTCGCGCAGCCCGCGCGCGACGCCGCCCCGGCGTGACCGCCCCCATGCAAAGCACCCTTTCCCAATCGCCCGGTAGCCGGTTTTCTCAGTACATGGCGCTGACGAAGCCGCGTGTCACGCAGCTTGCGGTGTTCTGTGCGGTGATCGGCATGTTTCTCGCGACGCCGGGCATGGTGCCGTGGCATGTGCTGATCGGCGGCACCGTCGGCATCTGGCTGCTGGCCGGCGCGGCGTTCGCGATCAACTGCCTCGTCGAACAGAAGATCGACGCGATGATGCGGCGCACCGCATGGCGTCCGTCCGCGCGCGGCGAGATCACGACCCCGCAGATCCTGCTGTTCTCGGCCGTGCTCGGCAGTGTCGGCGCATGGACGCTCTATACGTTCACGAACCCGCTGACGATGTGGCTGACGATCGCCACCTTCGTCGGCTATGCGGTGATCTACACGCTGCTGCTCAAGCCGATGACGCCGCAGAACATCGTGATCGGCGGCGCATCGGGCGCGATGCCGCCGGCGCTCGGCTGGGCCGCGGTCACCGGCGCGGTGCCCGGCGATGCTTGGATCCTCGTGCTGATCATCTTCGTGTGGACGCCGCCGCATTTTTGGGTGCTCGCGCTGTATCGCCGCAAGGATTATGAAAACGCGGGCCTGCCGATGCTGCCCGTCACGCACGGCGAGAAATTCACGCGGCTGCACATCCTGCTGTACACGGTGATCCTGTTCGCGGTCACGCTGATGCCGTTCATCTCGGGGATGAGCGGGGCCGTCTACCTGACGAGCGCGGTGCTGCTCGGCGCGGTGTTCCTCGCGTATGCCTGGAAGATCCACCGCGACTATTCGGATGAACTCGCCCGCAAGGCTTTCCGCTACTCGATCGTCTATCTGTCGCTGCTGTTCGCCGCGCTGCTCGTCGATCACTATGCACGCCCGCTGCTCGGCGTGTAACCGCACGGTTTGAACGCAATGCTCCATTCATGGTTCGGGCGCCGCGCGCGCCAAGGCTGGATGCTCGCGTGCGCATTCGCGGCAGCCACGCTGCTCGCCGGCTGCGACAACGCGCCGAAGTTCCAGAATCTCGACATCACCGGCAACACGCAGTTCGGCAGCGATTTCTCGCTGCCCGACACGACGGGCAAGGTGCGCACGCTCGCCGACTTCAAGGGCCGTGCGGTCGTGATGTTCTTCGGATATACGCACTGCCCGGACGTGTGCCCGACGACGATGGCCGAACTGTCTGAAGCACTGAAGCAGCTCGGGCCCGACGCCGCGAAGCGCGTACAGGTGCTGTTCGTCACCGTCGATCCGGAGCGCGACACACCGGCGCTGCTCGGCCAGTACGTGCCCGCGTTCGATCCGTCGTTCATCGGCCTGCGGCCGGCCGATGAAGCGGCGCTCAAGAAGGTCACGAAGGATTTCCGCGTGTACTACGCGAAGGTGCCCGGCAAGACGCCCGGCAGCTACACGATGGATCACACCGCCGCGAGCTACGTGTTCGACCGCGACGGCAAGCTGCGCCTGTTCGTGCGCGACGGCCAGGGCCCCGGCCCGTGGGTTCACGACCTGAAGCTGCTGGTCGACTGAGCGGCGCGCGCCGCATGTTCGCCCGGGCGTTCGCCCGGCGAAACGCGTGACGGCCGCGATGCGCCGTCACGCATTCTTCCTGTTTCCCCTCGATCTGCATGCGCCGCCTCGCGAGGCGGCGTGCGTGCGCGCATTCGCGCGCCGGCGCGCGTTACGGCAGTGCCGGCACGTTGAAGCCCTGCGCGGCACGCGTGATCCGGAATTCCGTCACGCGATACGTCGCGAGCCCTTCGGTCACGAACGGATCGGTCTCGAGGATCGCGTCCAGTTCGTCGCGGTCGATGCGGGCCGCGAGGATCACGCCGCCTTCGCGCGGCACCTTCGGCCCCGCTGCGATGAAGATGCCGCGCTCGAACAGCGGCTGCAGATACGCACGATGGCGTTCGAGCGCATCGTCGATGCGCTCGAGCGACGCGTTGTAGTGGATGTCGATGACGTACATGGATGGCCCTGGAATGTCGCCGGCGCGTCGTGTGCCGGTCAGCCGGTCTTTTTAGCACAGCGGCTGTCCCGTGTCGTGCCGGCCGTCGTGCGTGTATTCAAGTTGTAAGTCTCGTTGCCGTAAATACGGAGGCAACCGTTTGCGCGCGACCGGCCGTTCGCGCGTATCGCGGGCATCGACTTCGACAACAAGGCACGCTGATGAGCAGAATGAGTTTGAATCGCAAGCTGTGGCTCGCGCTTGCGCTGGTATGGATCGGCTTGCTCGGCGTCGGCGCATGGAGCGCATACGAGACGCGCGCGACGATGCTCGCCGAACGCAAGGCAGGCATCGCCAACCTGGTCGACTCGGCGGCCGGCATCGTCAGCGCATATCACGCGCTCGCGCAGAGCGGCACGCTGTCCGAGGCCGACGCGAAGCGCGACGCGCTCGCGAGCGTGGCCGCGATGCGCTACGGCGAGTCGGGCTATGTGTTCGTGATGGATTCGAAACCCGTCGTGCTGATGCACCCGACGCTGCCGAAACTTGTCGGCACGCAGGTCGGCGACTATCTCGACCCGGACGGCAAGCCGCTGTTCGTCACGATCCTGAACGCCGCGAAGGCGACCGGCAGCGGCTTCGCCGAGTATCGCGGGCGGCTGCCGCACAGCGAGACCGCGGTGCCGAAGATCAGCTACGTCACGCACTTCGCGCCGTGGGACTGGAACATCTCGAGCGGCGTGTTCCTCAAGGACATCGATACCGTCTACTACCGGACGCTGTTCGGCCACCTCGCGGTCGTGTTCGCGATCGGCTTCGCGATCAGCGCGGCGATGCTCGTGATCATCCGCAACGTGCGCGGCAGCCTTGGCGGCGAGCCGGACGAAGCGGCCGCGCTGGCGACCCGCATCGCGCAGGGCGACCTCACGCGGCCGGTGCCGGTGCGCGCAGGCGACGACACGAGCATGATGGCGGCGATGCGCGACATGCAGGCGCGCCTGCAGGCGACGATCGGCGGAATCCGCCAGTCGGCCGAGTCGATTGCGTCGGCGAGCCGCGAGATCGCGTCCGGCAACGACGACCTGTCGCAGCGCACGGAGGAGCAGGCCGCGTCGCTCGAGGAAACGGCCGCGAGCATGGAGCAGCTGACCGCGACGGTGAAGCAGAACGCCGACAACGCGCGGCAGGCGAGCGGGCTCGCGAACAACGCATCGGAGATCGCGCGGGCGGGCAACGACGTCGTCAGTCGCGTGATCGGAACGATGGGCGAGATCGACGACAGCTCGCGCAAGATCGCCGACATCATCGGCGTGATCGAGGGCATTGCGTTCCAGACCAACATCCTCGCGCTGAACGCGGCGGTCGAGGCAGCGCGGGCCGGCGAGCAGGGGCGCGGCTTCGCGGTGGTCGCGGGCGAGGTGCGTTCGCTCGCGCAGCGCAGCGCGACGGCCGCGAAGGAGATCCGCGAACTGATCGTCGATTCGGTCGAGCGCGTGCGTAACGGCTCGACGCTGGTCGGCCAGGCCGGCACGACGATGGGCGAGATCCTGCAGGCGGTCGCGCGCGTGACCGACATCATGGGCGAGATCGCGGCGGCGTCCGAAGAGCAGGCGAGCGGCATCACGCAGGTTGGGCGCGCGGTCACACAGATGGATCAGGTCACGCAGCAGAACGCGGCGCTCGTCGAGGAGGCCAGCGCGGCCGCGGCGTCGCTGCAGGAGCAGGCCGGCCGGCTGCGCGACGCGATCAGCGCGTTCCGGGTCGCCGATGCCGGTGGCCGCGTGCATTGAGCGCAGCTAACGGCCTGATGGCGGCGTGGTAGCGGCCTGGTCGCGCATCGTTCGCCAGCACCGCTGCGGTGCATACCCATATGAGCGGGATGTATTTCACTTCCGGCCGATCCTGTGACACCATTTGCCCCTTCCTGCGAGTTCGGGGATACCCGTATCGCGCCCCATTTTCAGTTAGCAAGAAAGCGAGAAACAGATGAAGCGTCGCAGTCTCCTGAAGGTATTTTCCGTGCTGGCCACCGGTGCCGCGCTGACGCTGTCGGCGGGCGCGCACGCCGAAGACAAGGTCATCAAGGTCGGCACGGTCGCCGGCCCGGATGCGGAAGTGTGGCAGGTCGTGCAGAAGGTCGCGAAGGAGAAGGAAGGCCTGAACGTGAAGGTCATCGAGTTCAACGACTACGTGCAGCCGAACGCGGCGCTCGATGCGGGCGACCTCGACGCGAACAGCTTCCAGCACCAGCCCTACCTCGACAGCCAGGTGAAGCAGCGCGGCTACAAGATCGTCAGCGCGGGCCTGACCTACATCTCGCCGATCGGCGTGTACTCGAAGAAGTTCAAGGCGCTGAAGGACCTGCCGCAAGGCGCGAAGCTCGCGGTGCCGAACGATCCGTCGAACGAGAACCGCGCGCTGCTGCTGCTGCAGACGCAAGGCGTGATCAAGCTGAAGGCCGGCGCCGGCACGGGCGGCAACAACGCGACGGTGCTCGACATCGCCGAGAATCCGAAGAAGCTGAAGATCTCCGAGCTCGACGCCGCGCAACTGCCGCGCGTGCTGTCGGATGTCGACGCCGCCGTGATCAACACGAACTACGCGCTCGCCGCGAACCTGCAGCCGACCAAGGACGCGATCGCGCTCGAATCGCTGACGAGCCCGTATGCGAACCTGATCGCCGTGCGCGCGAAGGACAAGGATCAGCCGTGGGTGAAGAAGCTGGTCAAGGCGTACCAGTCGCCGGAAGTGCGGGAATTCATCAAGAAGCAGTTCAAGGGCTCGATGGTCGCGTCGTTCTGAACGCCGCACACCGGTCGGACAGCTGAAACGAAAGGGCCTGCCTCGCGCGGGCCCTTTTTCATTGGCGCGGCCGCAGATCATTGCGCGGCGCCCGGCGTTCAGCGCTGGCTCACATCTCGCCGCGCCGCGAGCAGATCGCCATGATCTGCTGGATCGCGTAGTTGTCGCGCACGCCCGGCAGCGACTGCACGACACACTCGTGAAAGCGCCGCTCGCGCGGCAGCAGCATCGCGTTGTTGCGGTACAGCGCGTCGCACGAGCGCTGGATCAGTTGCGCGGCCGCGCCGTTGCGGCTCTCGCGCAGCGCACCCAGCATGCAGTCGTCGTATTGCGCATAGCCGTCGGTCAGCGCGAATGCCGCACCCGGCAGCGCCAGCGCGACGACCGCGCACGCGATCGCACGGATTCCCCGTTTCATGCACGCTCCGTTGGTGTGGATTGGGTCCGCGGACAGCATAACGTAAAGCTGTGAACGCGGCTGACGTGTTGCGCCGGGGCCGGCGCCAAGCGCCGCCGGCCGGGCTTCCCGAGCGTTTCGCAGCGGCTCGGCGGCCGCGTGTGCCGGCCGGACGCCCGAAAGCGCGAAGTCAGGTGGTGGTCTGCGGAAATGGTATCCTCGGGCGTTCGCCGCCGCGCGCCTTCCCGGGGCCCGCGCGGGGCCGCTGCCGCCCACACCGTCACCCGGTTGCGCGTGCTCGGCACCTGCATGACGGCGGCGGGAATCCATCATCCAGAACCGACACAAATACGGGGGAGACTCACCCATGAAGCGTTTCAAGATTTTCGCGATCCGTTCGATCACGGCCGGCGTCGCCGCATTCGCGCTCGCGGGCGCCGCGCACGCACAGACGGTCAAGGTGCTGTCGATCGTCGACCACCCGGCACTCGATGCGATCCGCGACGGCGTGCGCGCCGAACTGAAGGCGCAAGGCTACGGCGACGACAAGCTCAAGTGGGAATACCAGAGCGCGCAAGGCAACACGGGCACGGCCGCGCAGATCGCGCGCAAGTTCGTCGGCGACCAGCCCGACGTGATCGTCGCGATCGCGACGCCGGCCGCGCAGGCGGTGGTTGCATCGACGAAGAGCGTGCCGGTCGTCTATTCGGGGGTGACCGATCCGGTCGCAGCCCAGCTCGTGAAGGGCTGGGGCCCGTCGGGCACCAACGTGACGGGCGTCTCCGACAAGCTGCCGCTCGACCGTCAGGTCGCGCTGATCAAGCGCGTCGTGCCGAAGGCGAAGACGGTCGGCATGGTCTACAACCCGGGCGAGGCGAACTCGGTCGTGGTCGTGAAGGAGCTCAAGGAGATCCTCGCGAAGCAGGGGATGACGTTGAAGGAAGCGGCCGCGCCGCGCACCGTCGACATCGGCCCGGCCGCGAAGAGCCTGATCGGCAAGGTCGACGTGATCTACACGAACACCGACAACAACGTCGTGTCCGCATACGAAGCGCTCGTGAAGGTCGCGAACGAAGCGAAGATCCCGCTCGTCGCCGGCGACACCGACAGTGTGAAGCGCGGCGGCATCGCGGCGCTTGGCATCAACTACGGCGACCTCGGCCGGCAGACCGGCAAGGTCGTCGCGCGCATCCTGAAGGGCGAGAAGCCGGGCGCGATCGCGTCGGAAACGAGCAGCAACCTCGAGCTATTCGCGAACACGGGCGCGGCCGCGAAGCAGGGCGTGACACTGTCGCCGGATCTGCTCAAGGAAGCGAAGACGGTCATCAAGTAAGCCGCGGCCCGACCGCCGCGCTTGCGGGCCCGATCCGGGCCCGAACGAAACCGCCGGACGGGCGGCTCCCACCCGGGGCCGCCCATCCGCTTCGCCCGGCCGTACACGTGAGGCCGGGAAGCAACAGGATTTCCCCATCATGTCTCTGTTCTCGTTTCTGGGCGCGCTGGAGATCGGCCTGATCTTCAGTCTCGTCGCCCTCGGGGTGCTGATCTCGTTTCGCATCCTCAACTTCCCCGACCTGACCGTCGACGGCAGCTTTCCGCTCGGCGGCGCCGTCGCCGCGACGCTGATCTCCGCCGGCCACGACCCGTTCACGTCGACGGTGCTCGCGATCGTCGCGGGCGCGCTGGCCGGCTTCGTCACCGGCTGGCTCAACGTGCGTCTGAAGATCATGGACCTGCTCGCCAGCATCCTGATGATGATCGCGCTCTATTCGGTGAACCTGCGGATCATGGGCCGGCCGAACGTGCCGCTCATCACCGAGCCGACGATCTTCACCGTGCTGCAGCCCGACTGGATGCCCGACTACGTGCTGCGCCCGGCGCTGCTCGCGATCGTCGTCGTGGTCGCGAAGCTCGGCCTCGACTGGTTCTTCTCGTCGCAGCTCGGCCTCGCGATGCGCGCGACCGGCGCGAACCCGCGGATGGCGCGCGCACAGGGCATCGCGACGGGCCGCGCGACGCTCGCCGGGATGGCGCTGTCGAACGCGCTCGTCGCGCTCGCCGGTGCGCTGTTCGCGCAGACGCAGGGCGGCGCCGACATCTCGATGGGGATCGGCACGATCGTGATCGGGCTGGCCGCGGTGATCATCGGCGAGACGCTGCTGCCCGCGCGCCGGCTCGTGCTGACGACGCTCGCGGTCGTGCTCGGTGCGATCGTCTATCGCTTCTTCATCGCGCTCGCGCTGAACAGCGAATTCATCGGCCTGAAAGCGCAGGACCTGAACCTCGTGACGGCTGCGCTCGTCACGATCGCGCTGGTGCTGCCGGCGACGCGCAAGAAGCTGTTCGCGCGCAAGAACGGAGGGGCCTGACATGTTGTCCGCACAAGACCTGAAACTCACGTTCAATCCCGGCACGCCGATCGAGACGCGTGCGCTGCGCGGGCTGTCGCTCGAGATTCCCGACGGCCAGTTCGTCGCGGTGATCGGCTCGAACGGCGCCGGCAAGTCGACCTTCCTCAATGCGGTCAGCGGCGACCAGCGCGTCGATTCGGGACGCATCGCGATCGACGGCACGGATGTCACGCGCCAGCCCGCGTGGGACCGCGCGCACCTCGTCGCGCGCGTGTTCCAGGATCCGATGGCCGGCACCTGCGAGGCGCTGACGATCGAGGAGAACATGGCGCTCGCGACGGCGCGCGGCGTGCGGCGCGGCTTCCGGGCCGCGCTCGACCGTCCGTCGCGCGAGCTGTTCCGCGACAAGCTGCGTCTGCTGAACCTCGGTCTCGAGAACCGGCTGACCGACCGGATCGGGCTGCTGTCGGGCGGCCAGCGGCAGGCGGTGAGCCTGTTGATGGCGTCGCTGCGGCCGTCGCGGATCCTGCTGCTCGACGAGCACACGGCCGCGCTCGACCCCAAGACGGCCGCGTTCGTGCTGGAACTGACCGCGCGCATCGTCGCCGAAAGCAAGCTGACGACGATGATGGTCACGCACAGCATGCGGCAGGCGCTCGACTACGGCGACCGCACGGTGATGCTGCACCAGGGGCAGGTCGTGCTCGACGTGTCGGGCGACCAGCGCCGCGGGCTCGACGTGCCGGACCTGCTGCAGATGTTCGAGAAGGTGCGGCACGAGCAGCTCGACGACGACGCGTTGCTGCTCGGCTGACGCGCGGCGGGCGGGCCGGCGCGGTGCGAGGTGCTGCATCGTGCCGGTTTGCGTGAGGGTTGGCATGCCGATCCGGCCGGGCGATTCGGCGCGCGTGCGCCGCATCGGGCCGGATGGTTGGGGCGGGCGTTCGGGCGGCGCGATCCGGCCACGCCCGATCCGGCGCGCCGTAGCATGACGGGGCGCGCCGGCTTTCTCCCCGTTTTTTGCTCCGACAAAAGCCGGTTTCGCACCGGCGCTGTGCGATGCGAGCGCATTGCCATATACTGTATATCCATACAGTTGTGGGTGGCGTCATGCTCGCATCCTCCATTTCTCCCGAATCCCTTCATCCATCGCTCTGGCGTGGCTCGCAGCTCGCGCGCGGCGGTCTGCGCACGATCGACACCGGCTTTGCGCAGCTGTCCGCCGAGCTGCCGGGCGGCGGCTGGCCGGTCGGCGGGCTCGTCGAGTTGCTGGCCGCGCAGCCGGGCTGCGGCGAGATGCGGCTGCTTGCACCCGCGCTCGCGCGCACCGTCAGCGCGCGGCGTCCGCTCGCGCTCGTCGCGCCGCCGCAAGCGCCGCATGCGACCGCGCTCGCCAGTCTCGGCGTGCCGGCCGACGCGTTGCTGTGGCTGCGCGCCGGCAGCCGCACGGATGCGTTATGGGCCGCCGAACAGGCGCTCAAGACCGGCTGTTGCGGCGCGCTGCTGCTCTGGCAGGACGCGCGGCCCGATGCACTGCGGCGCCTGCATCTCGCGGCCGCGCGCACGGGCGACACGCTGTTCGTGATGCTGCGCCCGCTGTCGGCCGCGCGGCAGCCGTCGCCGGCCGTGCTGCGCGTCGCGCTGTATCCCGTGCCGGGCGGCGTGTCGCTCGACATCGTCAAGCGTCGCGGGCCTGCGAGCGGCGAGCCGCTCGTGCTCGACCTGCCGTCGCCCATCGTGGAGAGCCGCTATGCGCGTCTTGCTCGGCATCCATCTGCCGCGCCTGCCGCTCGACGTGTGCGCCCCGCAGCCGTCTGACGCAGCGGCCGGCGGCGTCGGCTGCGCGGTGCTCGAGCAAGGCGTCGTGTTGATCGCCGATGCAGCCGCGCGCCGGCAAGGCGTGCGCGCGGGCATGAAGCGCGGCGGCGTGCTGACGCTCGCGCCCGAGACGCAACTCGTCGAACGCGATCCCGCGCGCGAGGCCGATGCGCTGCGCGCGGTCGCGCTCGCATTGCTGCGCTTCTCGCCGTGCGTCGCGCTCGACGACGAAGCGACGCTGATCGTCGACGTCGGTCCGAGCCTGCGCCTGTTCGGCGGCTTGCCGTCGCTGTGCCGCCAGGTGCGCGCGACGCTCGCGGCGCTCGATTATGCGGCGCGCCTGTCCGCCGCGCCGACCGGGCGCGGTGCGTGGCTGCTCGCGCGTGTCTCGGCCCGCGCGCGGATCCGGCGCCGGTTGGCCGCCCCTGCGTCGCTGGTTCGCGCGCTCGATGGGCTGCCGTGCGCGTTGCTGCCCGACGCGCGCCCGTATGCGGGCTGGTTCGACGGCCTCGGTTGCCGCACCCTCGCCGATCTGCGCGGCTTGCCGCGCGCGGGGTTGCAGCGCCGCTGCGGCCCGGCGCTGCTCGCCGCACTCGATCGCGCGTACGGCGATGCGGTCGAGCCGCTTGCGTGGATGGCGGTGCCGCCCGTGTTCGACGTGCGGCTCGAATTGCCGGAGCGCGTCGAATACGCGGAAGCCGTGCTGTTCGCCGCGCGGCGGCTCGTCGTGCAGCTCTGCGGGTGGCTGGCCGCGCGGCAGCTGTCGCTGGCCGCGATGACGTTCGATCTCGAGCACGAGCGCGGCCGTCAGGCCGTGCCGCCGACACCGCTCGAACTCGCGTTCGCCGCGCCCGTGCGCGACGAGACGCACTTCATGCGGCTGCTCGGCGAGCGGCTCGCGCGCGTCGAATTGCCGGCCGCGGTGATCGCGGTGCGGCTGAAGGCCACGCGCGTCGAATCGGTCGCGCCGCCGGCCGACGATCTCTTTCCCGAGCCGGGCGGCACGCGCGAGACGCGCGCGCGGCTGTTCGAACTGCTGATCGCACGGCTCGGCGCGGAGAACGTGCTGCGCGCGGCGCCGGTTGCCGATCACCGGCCCGAGGCCGCGAACCGCTGGCTGCCGCTCGATGCGCAAGCAGGCAAGCCGGCCGCTGGTCCGCCGGCCGTGCCGCCGCGCCCCGCATGGCTGCTGGCCGAGCCGCAGCCGCTCCTGATGCGCGAGAACCGGCCGGTGTTCCATACGCCGCTCAGGATGATGTCGTCGGCCGAGCGGATCGAAGCCGGGTGGTTCGACGGGCAACTGGCCGCACGCGATTACTACGTCGCGCAAGACGAGGTCGGTGCGTGCTACTGGGTATTCAAGGAACGGGCGGGGAGCGAGTCCGAGCCGCGCTGGTTCCTGCACGGCCTGTTCGGGTGAGCCGTCATGATTGCAGAATTCAGCTGGCTGCCCGATTACGCGGAGTTGTTCTGCCGATCGAACTTTTCGTTCCTGCATGGCGCGTCGCATGCGGACGAGCTGGTCGAGCGCGCGGCCGAACTCGGCTATCGCGGGATCGCGATCACCGACGAATGCTCGCTCGCAGGTGCGCCGCGCATGCATGTCGCGGCGAAGGCGAAAGGGCTGCCGCTCGTCATCGGTTCGTATTTCGAAGTCACGCCGGGTGAAGTCGCGCCCGGCCACGACCCGGGCCCCGGCGCGTTCGGGCTCGTGTTGCTTGCGCAGAACCGCGAGGGTTACGGCAATCTTTCCGAGCTGATCTCGTGGCGGCGGATGGCAGCGCCGAAGGGCACTTACAAGCTGACGTCGCGGATGCTGTCGGCGCCGCCTGCCGAGTTTGCCCACTTGCGCGGCATGCCCGACTGCTTCGCGATTCTCGTGCCCACGTATCCGGTGCGTGCTGATGTACTCGATGCGCAGGTCGCGTGGTTTCGCGCGACGTTCGGCGAACGGGCGCGGCTCGGGCTCGTGCAGTTGCAGCGCGCGCTGGACGGTGCGCAGCGCGAGGAGATTCGTGCGGCCGGCGCGCGGCGCGGCGTGCGTATCGTCGCGCTTGGCGATGTGACGATGCACCGGCGTTCATGCAAGCCGCTGCAGGACGTGATGACGGCGATCCGCGTCGGGATGCCGGTTTCAGAGTGCGGCTATGCGCTCGCGCCGAATGCGGAACAGCATCTGCGTTCGCGACAGCGGATCGGGCAACTGTACTCGCCGGAGGAGATCGCGGAGACGTGCGCGATTCTCGATGCTTGTCTTTTCGAACTCGATTCGCTGCGCTACGAGTATCCCGACGAGATCGTGCCGAAGGGGCTGACGCCGACGCGCTATCTGGAACAGGAAACCTTCGCGGGGGCAGCGGGGCGTTATCCGCAAGGCATTCCGGAGAAGGTCGAGAAGCAGATCCGCCATGAACTCGACCTGATCGCGAGGTTGAGCTACGAACCGTTCTTCCTGACCGTCTACGACATCGTCAAATACGCGCGCAGCCAGAACATCCTGTGCCAGGGCCGGGGCTCGGCGGCAAACTCGGTCGTCTGCTACTGCCTCGGCATCACCGAGGTCGATCCCGACCAGAGCACGATGCTGTTCGAGCGCTTCATCAGCGAGGAGCGCGGCGAGCCGCCGGATATCGACGTCGACTTCGAGCATCAGCGCCGGGAAGAGGTCATTCAGCATATCTACGAAAAATACGGCAAGGATCGCGCAGCACTCGCGGCGGCGGTCTCGACGTATCGCCCGCGCGGCGTGCTGCGCGAAACCGGCAAGGCGCTCGGTGTCGATCCGATGCTGATCGATCGCGTCGCGAAAGGGCATCGCTGGTTCGACGGCAGCCGCGACCTGCTGCAGCAATTCGCGACGACCGGCCTCGACCCGGCTACGCCGATCATTCGCGCATGGGCCGAACTCGCGGGGCGCTTGCTCAACTTTCCGCGCCACCTGTCGCAGCATTCGGGCGGCTTCGTGATCAGCAGCGGCAAGCTCACGCGGCTCGTGCCGGTCGAGAACGCGGCGATGGACGGGCGGCGCGTGATTCAATGGGACAAGGACGATCTCGAGGCGCTCGGGCTGATGAAGGTCGACGTGCTCGCGCTCGGCATGCTGTCGGCGCTGCATCGCGCGTTCGACATGCGCACCGCATGGCGCGGGCCGCCGGAGCCGGGTGGTGAGCCGTTTACGCTGAAGCATATTCCGCAGGACGACGAACCAACCTACGACATGATCTGCCGCGCCGATACGGTCGGCGTGTTCCAGATCGAATCGCGTGCGCAGATGTCGATGCTGCCGCGGTTGAGACCGCGCAACTACTACGATCTCGTCGTCCAGGTGTCGATCGTGCGGCCCGGTCCGATTCAAGGCGGCGCGGTGCATCCGTATCTGAAGCGGCGCAGGATCATGGCCGGCGAAGAGGAGGGTGAGGTCACGTATCCGAGCGATGCGCTCAAGGAAGTGCTCGAACGCACGCTCGGCGTGCCGATTTTCCAGGAACAGGTGATGCAGATCGCGATCGTCGCGGCAGGCTTCACGCCTGGCGAGGCCGACGAGTTGCGCCGGGCAATGGCCGCGTGGAAACGCAAGGGCAACCTCGAGAAGTATTACGACAAGATCGTCGACGGGATGCTCGAACGCAACTACACACGCGAATTCGCGGAGCAGATCTTCGAGCAGATCAAGGGCTTCGGCGAATACGGTTTCCCCGAGAGCCATGCGGCCAGTTTCGCGAAACTCGCCTATGCGAGCAGTTGGCTCAAATGCCACGAACCGGCGATCTTCCTCGCCGCGCTGCTGAACAGCCAGCCGATGGGTTTCTATCCGCCGTCGCAACTCGTGCAGGACGCGAAGCGTCATCGCGTGAAGGTGCTGCCGATCGACGTGACGCAAAGCAACTGGGAAGCCTCGCTCGAAGCGCTGCCCGGCCAGCCGCCGCCGCATGGTCAGCCCGCGGTGCGGCTCGGCCTGTCGCTCGTGCGCGGCCTCGGCGAGGCTGCCGCGCGGCGCATCGAGGCCGCGCGCGCGGCCGGCCCGTTCGAGAACGTCGACGCGCTCGCGCGCCGCGCGCAGCTCGAACGACGCGATCTCGAAGCGCTCGCCGCCGCGAACGCGCTCGCGACGCTCGCCGGCCATCGCCGCGATGCACTGTGGCAGGCCGTCGCCGCGGCACCGGAGCGCGACCTGCTCGCCGCCGCGCCGATCGACGAAACGGAGCAGCCCGTGCTCGGCGCGCCGTCGGAAGCCGACGACATCCTTGCCGACTATCACACCACCGGCCTCACGCTGAACCGCCACCCGGTCGCGCTGCTGCGGCCCGCGTTGCGCGCGCAGCGGCTGTCGTCCGCGGCCGAGTTGCGCGACCGTCCCGATGGCCGGCTCGCGCGCGCGTGCGGGCTCGTGACCGCACGGCAGATGCCAGGCACCGCGAAGGGCGTGATGTTCATGACGCTCGAGGACGAGACGGGCTGCGTGAACGTGATCGTGCGGCCCGAGCTGCTCGCGCGGCAGCGCCGCGAAACGCTCGATTCGCGACTGCTCGCGGCATCGGGCGTATGGCAGGTCGTCAGCGACGTGAGGCACCTCGTCGCGCAGCATTTCGAGGATCTGACGCCGCTGCTCGGCGGGCTGCGCACGTCGAGCCGCGAGTTCCACTGACACGGCGCGCCGGCACGCCGCCCGCGCGCTGCCGCCGCATGCATACCAGTCGGCCCAACTGGTTCTATTCCGGTATCGTTTCCAGCTTCCCAAGCCTGGGAAATCTGGCCCGGGAACTGTCCCCTTGCATACCAATCCGGGTAAATCCCTATCCTGCATCGCTTTGTAAACAAAGGCTTTATGGCAACTAAAACGCTTGCCGGGCAAGGCTTTCGGCGATTTTCGCGTCACTAATACCAGTTTGTTGACTGGTATTATTGTGGTTATATAATGCGTTCACTTTCGACGGCCCGAGGTCGTCGTCCGACACCCGGAGGCACATGGAAACCGGCTGGTCCGAACTGGCGCCCGATCCCCTCGACGACACGCCGCTCTATCTGCAGCTCGCCCGCAACCTGGCGAGCGCGATTCACGCCGGCGCGTGGCGGGCCGGCGAGGCGCTGCCGTCGGAGCGGCTGCTGTCGGGAACGGTCGGCGTGTCGCGGATCACGGCCCGCCGTGCGCTCGCGCTGCTGGTCGAGCAGGGGCTGATCAAGCGGGCGCGCGGGGCGGGCAGCTTCATCACGCCGCGCGTTGCCGATCCGCTGTCGCGTCTCGTCGGCTTCACCGCGAAGATGCGGCAGCGCGGTTTCGTGCCCGATTCGGTGTGGCTGTCGCGAACGCTGCGCACCGCGAGCCGCGACGAGATCACGCGTCTCGGCCTCGCGCCGGGCGCGACGGTCGCGCGGCTCGAGCGGCTGCGCCGCGCCGACGGCATCGTGATGGCCGTCGAGCATTCGACGCTGCCGGCCGCGGTGGTGCCGGATCCTCAGGCGCTTGGCGCGTCGCTGTACGAATACCTCGACGCGCGCGGGATGACCGTCGTGCGCGCGCTGCAGCACTTTCGCGCGGCGAACGCGACGCACGAGATCGCGAAGTGGATGTCAGTGAAGCCAGGCTCGGCCCTGCTCGTGATCACGCGCATCGGCTACGGTGCCGACCAGCGCGCGATCGAAGTGTCCGAAACGTATTGCCGCGACGACTATTACGACTTCGTCGCCGAACTGAAACGCTGACGCGCGAGACTGCCCGCGCGCCACGCGCGGCGCAACGAAGTACAACGGATTTGCAAATCGCGACGCGGATGTCCGCGTCACCAGATCATCAAGAGAAACGTCATGCTGACTGGCAACATCCTTACCCCCGACGGCTGGATTCTCGGCTCGCTCGACAGCGAGAACGGCCGCATCACCACGCTCGACGGCACGCCCGCCGATCCCGCGAAGAACGATGCGCCGTACATCCTGCCCGGCTTCATCGACCTGCACGTGCACGGCGGCGGCGGCGCCGACGTGATGGAAGGCGGCGACGCGATCGAGACGATCGCACGCACACACGCGCAGTTCGGCACGACGAGCCTGCTCGCGACGACGATGACCGCGCCGCGCGACGAACTCATGCAGGTCGTCGCGAATCTCGGCACCGTCGCGCGCACCCGCACGCCGGGCGGCGCGCGCGTGCTCGGCGTGCATCTCGAAGGGCCGTACATCAACCCCGGCAAGCTCGGCGCGCAGCCGGACGCGGCCGTGTCGGCCGTGCTCGACGAAGTGCTGAAGTATCTGTCGATCGCGCCGATCCGGGTCGTCACGCTTGCGCCGGAAATCGCCGGTCACATCGAGATCATCGGCGAGATGGCCGCGCGCGGCGTGCGCGTGCAGCTCGGCCACTCGCTCGCGACCTACGACGACGCCGTCGCCGCGCTCAAGCACGGCGCATGCGGCTTCACGCACCTGTTCAACGCGATGTCGCCGCTGCATCACCGCAACCCGGGCCTCGTCGGCGCCGCACTCGCGCATGCCGAATACGCGGAAATCATCCCCGATCTGTTGCACGTGCACCCGGGCGCGATTCGTGCGGCGCTGCGCGCGATCCCGCGCCTGTACGTCGTGACCGACAGCACGTCCGCCACCGGCATGCCCGACGGCGAATACCGGCTCGGCAGCCAGCACGTGACGAAGTGCCTCGGCGGCGTGCGGCTCGCCGACGGCACGCTCGCCGGCAGCACGCTGACGATGGACCAGGCGCTGCGCAACCTCGTGTCGCTCGGCCTGCCGATTGCCGACGTGTCGAACCGGATGTCGCGCTATGCGGCCGACTACCTCGGCGTCACCGATCGCGGCCGCCTCGAGCGAGGCGTATGGGCCGACCTCGCCGTGTTCGATCGCGACCTGAACCTCACCGCGACCTACGTCGAAGGAGAATCGATTGTCGAATATGCTTAAGGAAGCGCGCGAGTCCGCCCAGGTCGTCGCCGCGCAACTCGCCGACACGACGCGCGTCGAAGCGCTCGCGGGCCAACTCCTCGATCACCCGCCGGCCGTCGCGCTGACGGTCGCGCGCGGCAGCTCGGATCACGCCGCCAGCTATTTCGCGAGCCTGACGATGAGCCGCCTCGGCGTGCCCGTCGCGTCGCTGCCGATGTCGGTCGCGACGCTGCAGCAGGCGCCGCTGAAGGTGCAGGATCAACTCGCGATCGCATTTTCCCAGTCGGGCAAGAGCCCCGACCTCGTCAACACCATGGCCGCGCTGCGCGAAGCCGGCGCGCGCACCGTCGCCGCCGTCAACGTCCTGCCGTCGCCGCTCGCCGACGCATGCGAGCACCAGCTGCCGCTGCTTGCCGGCCCCGAACTGTCGGTCGCCGCGACCAAGAGTTACATCGCGATGCTGTCGCTGTCCGCGCAGATCGTCGCGTACTGGCAGCGCGACGCCGCGCTGATGACGGCATTGCGCGGCCTGCCCGACGTGCTCGCGCAGGCCGGCCGGCTCGACTGGTCGCCGGCCGTTGCCGCGCTCGCGGGCATCGAGCGGATGATCGTGATCGGCCGCGGCCTCGGTCTTGCGATCGCTCAGGAAGCCGCGCTGAAACTGAAGGAAACCTCCGGCATCCAGGCCGAGGCATTCTCGAGCGCCGAAGTCCGTCACGGCCCGATGGAGCTGATCGACCGCGACTATCCGCTGCTCGTGTTCGCGCCGCCGGGCCCGGAGCAGGCCGGGCTGCTGCAGCTCGCGCAGGACATGCGCGCACGTGGCGCGGCCGTGCTGCTCGCGGCGCCCGCCGGCACGCCCGGCGCGACCTTGCCGCTCGCGCAGTCCGCCCATTCGGCGCTCGACCCGATCGCCGCCATTCTTTCGTTCTACGTGATGGCGGCGGATCTCGCCGTCGCGCGCGGCCGCAATCCCGACACGCCGCGCCACCTGAACAAAGTCACCGAAACGCACTGATAGCCGAGACAGCCGATGAGACGCGCCGAGGAGTCCCAGTTGAAGAGTTCCACCCATGATCAGATCGTCCTGCTTGCCCCGCTGACCGGGCCGATCGTCGCGCTGGCCGACGTGCCCGATCCGGTGTTCTCCGGCGGGATGTTCGGCGACGGCATCGGCATCGACCCGCTCGCGGGCAAGCTCGTCGCGCCGTGCGCCGGCATCGTGTCGCATCTCGCGCGCACGGGCCACGCGGTGACGATCACGACGCCGGAAGGCGCGGAAGTGCTGCTGCACATCGGCATCGACACCGTCGAGCTGAACGGGCAGGGCTTCGCCGCGCATGTCGAGGCCGGCGTGCGCGTCGAAGCGGGCGACCTGCTGATCGAGTTCGACCAGGACGCGGTCGCGCGCAGCGCGCATTCGCTGGTCTCCGTGATCGCCATCGCGAACTCCGACGCGTTCGACGTCGTCGAGCGCGCGAGCGGTTTCGCGACGGCAGGCGAGACGCCGCTGCTGACGCTGCGCGGCAAGGGCGAGGCCGCCGCGCAGGCGGCGCAGGCCGGCGCGGCGGCGATGAACGAAGTGCGCCGCAAGGTCGTGCTGACGCAGCCCGGTGGCCTGCATGCGCGTCCGGCCGCGCGGGCGCGCGAAGCCGCGCGCGGGCTCGACGCACATGTCGAAGTGCATTTCGACGGTCGCAAGGCGCCGATCGCAAGCGTGGTCGGCCTGCTCGGCCTCGGCGCCGGCGAGGGCGCGACGATCGAGCTGGTCGGCCGCGGTGCGCACGCGCAGCAAGCCGTCGAAGCGGTCGAGCATGAGTTGCTGCGCGAAGCGCACGGCGAGGTCGAGGAAAGGCCGGCGCGGCTCAAGTCGCCCGCACCGCAGCCGATCGTGCGCAACACCGGCGCAACACTCGATCCGAACACGCTCGCGGGCGTGTGCGCGGCGCCCGGCATTGCGGTCGGCACGCTGGTGCGTCTCGACGATGCGGATATCGTGCCGCCCGAGCAGGCGACCGGCACGCCCGCGTCGGAAAGCCGCCGGCTCGACCAGGCACTGATGGCGGTCGACGCCGAACTCGACGAAACGGTGCGCAGCGCATCGGCGCGCGGCGCGGTCGGCGAGGCGGGGATCTTCGCGGTGCATCGCGTGCTGCTCGAGGACCCGACGCTGGTCGACGCGGCGCGCGACCAGATCAGCCTCGGCAAGAGCGCGGGCTTCGCGTGGCGCGCGACGATCAACACGCAGATCGACACGCTGTCGAAGCTCGACGACGCACTGCTCGCCGAGCGTGCGGCGGACCTCCGCGACATCGAGAAGCGCGTGCTGCGCGCGCTCGGCCACACGAGCGGAGCGACGCGCACGCTGCCCGACGAGGCCGTGCTCGCGGCCGAGGAATTCACGCCGTCGGACCTGTCGTCGCTCGATCGCCAGCGCGTGACCGCGCTCGTGATGGCACGCGGCGGCGCGACGTCGCATGCGGCGATCATCGCGCGCCAGCTCGGCATTCCGGCGCTCGTCGCGGTCGGCGACGCGCTGTACGCGATTCCGGACGGCACGCAGGTCGTCGTCGATGCGAGCGCGGGCCGTCTCGAACACGCGCCGACCGCGCTCGACGTCGAACGCGCGCGCCACGAACGCCAGCGCCTGGACGGCGTGCGCGAAGCGAACCGGCAACTGGCCGGCGCCGCCGCCGCGACCGTCGACGGCCGCGCCATCGAGATCGCCGCGAACATCGCGACGCTCGACGACGCGAACACCGCGGTGGACAACGGCGCGGATGCGGTCGGCCTGTTGCGCACCGAACTGATGTTCATCCATCGCCAGGCCGCGCCGAGCGTCGTCGAGCACCAGCAGAGCTACCAGTCGATCGTCGACGCGCTGCAGGGCCGCACCGCGATCATCCGCACGCTCGACGTCGGCGCCGACAAGGAAGTCGACTACCTGACGCTGCCGCCCGAACCGAACCCGGCGCTCGGCCTGCGCGGCATTCGCCTCGCGCAGGTGCGCCCCGATCTGCTCGACGATCAGCTGCAGGGCCTGCTCGCGGTGAAGCCGTTCGGCGCGGTGCGGATCCTGCTGCCGATGGTGACGGATGCGGGCGAGCTCGTGCGGCTGCGCAAGCGTATCGACGAATTCGCGCGTGCGCAGGGCCGTACCGAGCCGATCGAAGTCGGCGTGATGATCGAGGTGCCGTCGGCGGCGCTGCTCGCCGACCAGCTCGCGCAGCATGCGGATTTCCTGTCGATCGGCACCAACGACCTGACGCAGTACACGCTCGCGATGGACCGCTGCCAGGCCGATCTGGCCGCGCAGTCCGACGGCCTGCATCCGGCCGTGCTGCGCCTGATCGACATCGCGGTGCGCGGCGCGGCGAAGCACGGCAAGTGGGTCGGCGTGTGCGGCGCGCTCGGCGGCGATCCGCTCGCGGTACCGATCCTCGTCGGCCTCGGCGTGACCGAACTGTCGGTCGACCCGGTGTCGGTGCCGGGCATCAAGGCGCGTGTGCGCCGTCTCGATTACCAGTTGTGTCGCCAGCGTGCGCAGGATCTGCTCGCACTCGACTCGGCACAGGCGGTAAGGGCAGCAAGCCGCGAGGTCTGGCCGCTCGACTGAACGTCGACGGCGGGCGCGCGAGCGTTTCACGACGCAAGCAATTAGGTCAACGACGATTAATGACGAGACAAGGATTGGAGGACTGAATGGACGGGAATCCGTTTCTGAAGATACAGGGCCTGGGCCGGGCGCTGATGCTGCCGATCGCGGTGTTGCCGGTCGCCGGCATCCTGCTGCGGCTCGGACAGCCGGACGTGTTCAACATCAAGATGATCGCCGACGCCGGCGGCGCGATCTTCGACAACCTGCCGCTGCTGTTCGCAATCGGCGTGGCGGTCGGTTTCGCGAAGGACAACAACGGCGTGGCGGCACTCGCGGGTGCGATCGGTTACCTGATCGAAACCGCGATCATGAAGGATATCGATCCCAAGCTGAACATGGGCGTGCTGTCCGGGATCATCGCGGGCGTGGTCGCGGGCTTGCTGTACAACCGCTACAAGGACATCAAGCTGCCCGACTACCTCGCGTTCTTCGGCGGGAAACGGTTCGTGCCGATCATCACGGGGCTGGTCTGCGTGGTACTCGGCATCGTGTTCGGGTATGTGTGGCAGCCGGTCCAGCATGCGATCGACGCGGCCGGCCAGTGGCTGACGACGGCGGGCGCGATCGGTGCGTTCGTGTTCGGCTTCCTGAACCGCCTGCTGCTCGTCACGGGCCTGCACCACATCATCAATTCGCTCGCGTGGTTCGTGTTCGGCAACTTCACGCCGCCGGCCGGCGGCGAGCTCGTGCACGGCGACCTGCACCGCTTCTTCGCGGGCGATCCGACCGCGGGCACCTTCATGGCCGGCTTCTTCCCGATCATGATGTTCGGCCTGCCGGCCGCGTGTCTCGCGATGCTGCACGAAGCACCGAAGGAGCGCCGTGCGATGGTCGGCGGCCTGCTGTTCTCGATGGCGCTCACGTCGTTCCTGACCGGTGTGACCGAGCCGATCGAATTCAGCTTCATGTTCCTCGCGCCGGTGCTGTACGTGATCCACGCGGTGCTCACGGGGCTGTCGCTCGCGATCTGCCAGATCCTCGGCGTGAAGCTCGGCTTCACGTTCTCGGCCGGCGCGATCGACTACGTGCTGAACTATGGGCTGTCGACGAAGGGCTGGATCGCGGTGCCGCTCGGTATCGCATACGGCGTCGCGTATTACGGGCTGTTCCGCTTCTTCATCCGCAAGTTCAACATGGCGACGCCGGGCCGCGAGCCGGCCTCGGCCGACGCTGCGGCCGAGTCGTACGCATCGGGCGGCTTCGTCGCGCCGGCAGCTGGCGCGGCGGCGGCACCGCGTGCGCAGCGCTACATCGCCGCGCTCGGCGGCGCCGGCAACCTGACGGTCGTCGACGCATGCACGACGCGCCTGCGCCTGACCGTCGTCGATCCGGAGAAGGTGTCGGAGCCGGAACTGAAGTCGATCGGCGCGCGCGGCGTGCTCAAGCGCGGCGGCAACAGCGTGCAGGTGATCATCGGGCCCGAGGCCGACATCATTGCCGACGAGATGCGCTCGGCGATCAGCAGCGGCGCGACCATCGCGGCGGCGACGGCTACGGCCCCTGCAGCTCAGCCGGTCACGGGTGCGGCGGCCG
The DNA here is from genome assembly GCF_001523915.2 of Burkholderia sp. LA-2-3-30-S1-D2. Taxonomy (NCBI): domain Bacteria; kingdom Pseudomonadati; phylum Pseudomonadota; class Betaproteobacteria; order Burkholderiales; family Burkholderiaceae; genus Burkholderia; species Burkholderia sp. LA-2-3-30-S1-D2. The sequence goes on from NZ_CP013384.1 coordinate 499,383, forward strand.
GTCCGCTCGATCCCGATCCGCTGCGCTGGCTCGCGGTGTTCGGCGGTGCGACCAACGTCGCTTCGCTCGACGCGATCGCGACCACGCGCCTGCGCGTCGTCGTGCGTGACGCATCGGCGGTCGATCGCGCTCGACTCGGCGCGCTCGATGTCGCATGGGTGTCGCCGGACACGTTCCACATCGTCTGCGGCAACGCGGCGGCACGCTACGCGGAACAGCTCGGCGCGCGCCTGACGTCGACGGGCGGCGGGGCGGCCCCGCAACCGGCCTGATCCGGCATGATGCGATGAGGCAGGCCCGGTCCGCGTGGCGGGTTCGGGCCGCCGGTCGGTAAAACGAAAACGGCTTGCGATGCGTCGCAAGCCGTTTTTTCTTGGCGGGGCGTGTGCGCGATGCATTCGTCCGCACCGCGCACCGTTTGCGTGGATCGGCAACCGCTCAGTTGCTCAAGCGCTTCACCGTTCACGGATTCGTCAGCGTGAAGGTCGGCTTCCGGTAGCCGATGCCGGCCCGGTCGAGCTTCGGCAATTCGCGCTGCGTGAGCAGCGTCGCGAAGCCGGCCCAGTCGCGCTGCAGCGCGGCCAGGTCGACGTGATGCGTGTCGCCGCGCTTGAAGCGCACGCCGGCCGCATACGGCAGCTCCCAGTCGGCCCGGTGCCACGCGCGCTCGGCGAGCGCGAGCAGCCGCGGATAGGCCATGTATTCGAGGAAGGTGTCGTTGCGCATCACCTCGCCCCACGCCTGCCCCTGCATGCCTTCGATGCGCGGCGCGGGGCCCGAGCCCGTCACCTCGAACGCGTTGCCGTCACGATCGCCCATCACTTCGGCGTTCTGCGGCAGGTTCTCGGGCGCGAACGAGAACACCTTGTACTCGTCCGTCGCGTGCGAGCCCCAGTAGTAGCCGCGCTCGCGCGGGTTGAGCGTGTACGGGAAGTCGAAGTACAGGTAGTCGGGCAGCGCGAGCACCGTCAGGTAGCCCTTGCCGCTCAGATCGCGCGCGCTGTCCGATGCGCCCCAGAAGATCGTGTCCCACAGTGACACCATCACGTGTCGCGTGCTGAAGTCCTGCGGCCCGTTCGCATGCTTGATGCCGTCTTGCCACGCGGCCATCGTGTCGATTCCGTTCGCGTCGACCGCCGCGCTCACCTGTTTCGCGAAACGCGTCGGCAACTCGTCGATCGACTTGATCTCGCCGCGCTGGAGCAGCGCCGTGCACGCGGGCGAACGCGCCCACGGTTTGTCCTGCGCGGCGACATCGATGCGCCCCTTGTTCGGGTCGGTGCCGTTCAGCGGCTGGAAGCCCGCGCCGAGGAAAATGTTCTTCGCCTCGTCGCCGCCGTAGTGCCAGGTGTGCAGCGGCGCCTGCGCGTCCGCATGCATCGCCGCGATCTCGCGGATCACCTTCGATGCGAAATTGAGCGCGCCCGGCACGCACGGGTTCAGGTCGCTGCGCCGGTCGTAGAACTGCACCGTCGTCAGGTTCGTCGTGTCCTGCGGATCGAGCAGCCGGTACGCATTCGCTTCCTGCTCGCGGCCGGCCGCATGCAGCCGGCGGTAGCGCGCCTCCATCGTCACGACGGCCGCACGCGCATGCGCGGGCATGTCGATCTCGGGGATGATCGTGACGAAGCGGGCAGCTGCGTAGCGCACGAGCGCCACGTAGTCGTCGCGCGTCAGGTAGCCGCCGCCCGAGCGGTTGTCGGGGCCCGAGCCGAGTTGCGGCAGCAGGCAGCGTGTCTCGCTCGGGTCGTGACAGCGGCGTGAGCCGATTTCGGTCAGCTCCGGCAGGCCGGGAATCTCGATACGCCAACCCTCGTCGTCGGACAGATGCAGGTGCAGGCGGTTGAGCTTGTACGCGCTCATCTGGTCGATCAGGCGGCGCAGCGTCGCCGGGTGCTTGAAGTTGCGCGCGAGGTCGACGTGCATCCCGCGATGCGTGAAGCGCGGCGCATCCTCGACGAGCATCGCCGGGATCGGGCCGCCGCCGGCGGGCGCGAGCGAGTAGAGCGTCTGCACGCCGTAGTAGAGGCCCGCGCGATCGTAGCCTTCGATCAGCACGCCGCGCGGCCCGATCGCGAGCCGGTACCCGCCCGGCACCGCAATGTCGGCCGGCAGCCGGCGCGGTGCGACGGCACCGCGGACCGGCACGCGCGCGCCGTCGAGCCCGAGTGTCGTCGCACGTTCGCGCAGCGCCGCGACCTGCACGTCCGGCAGGTCCGGCAGCGCGAGCTCGATGCCACGCAGGTCGAGCGTGCCGGGCAGCCGCTGTTCGCGCTTCACGCTCGGCAGCGCGCGGCTCGCGTCGGGGCGTGCCGCCACGGGCGGCGCGTTGCCGGTCGAATTGTTTTGCGCGTCGGCCGGCAGCGATTCGACATAGCGGAGCTCGTCGTCGGTGTCGTTGTAGCGGAGCACGGCGGGCGGTGCGCCGTCGACGACGACGTACGGGCGCGGAATCACGTCGCTGTAGCGCAGCAGCCAGTATTCGGCGACGAACGGCAGTTCGATCCGTTCGCCGGGCGCAAGCCGCACCGAGCCCGGCTGCGGCGTCAGCTCGTACAGGTCGCCGGTGAGCCGCCGCAGCGCGAAGCCCGGACGATCGATTCGCAGCAGGCGTCGGATGCTGTGCAGGTACAGCTTCCAGCCGCCGTCGGCGATCGTCTGGTGGCCGCGGTTCTGCAGGATCAGGCGGCCGGTCGCGCAGGCCGCGCCGTCGGCGCCGAGATCGGCGCACGGCACGCCGGCCGCCGCCGCGTGGTTGTTGTCGACGGCGACGCGCAGCGCGAGTTCGTTCGACAGAAGCGTCGCGAGACTGGCCGCTTGCGCGGCTGGATGTGCGATGCCGGCAGTCGCGACGGCGGCGGCGGTCGGTGTCGGCTGCACGCCGATCGCGACAGGCGGCAGCGCTGCGATCAACAGGCCGGCAACGAAGGATGGCAAGGTGTGCTTCATTCGAACTCCTGAGAAAAAAGTAGGCGTAGCGGCGTCGTGGGACGACGTCGCTGCGATCGGGGTCTTTCAATGGAGCTGCGGGAGATACCCGCGCACGGGGCGATGCGGCTGCACCGCGCGCATTCGGCACGCAGGGGCGTGCGTTACGGAACGGGAGGCGGGCACGCGTGACCTGCCCCCTACAAACAGGGCCAGCCGGAGTCTAGTAAAGTTCGTTTTCGGAGAAGAAGACGGACATGAAGAAGCGCTTTACGGAACAGCAAATCATCGGGTTTCTGAAGGAAGCCGAAGCCGGTATGGCGGTCAAGGAACTGTGCAGGAAGTACGGGTTCAGTGACGCGTCGTTCTACACCTGGCGCGCGAAGTTCGGCGGCATGGAAGTCTCGGAAGCCCGCCGGCTCAAGGACCTCGAGGTGGAGAATGCCCGGCTGAAGAAGCTGCTGGCCGAAGCAATGCTCGATATGGAAGCGTTGAAGGTCGTCGTCAAGGGAAAGCCCTGAGCCCGCAAGCCAAACGCGAAGCAGTGTCGGCGATTCGGGAGAAGGTCAATATCTCCGAGCGCCGCGCCTGCCGGCTTGTCGGGCTTTCTCGCAGCGTGCTGCATTACGACGCGAAGCCAGACCACGAGAATGAGCTGCTAGCGGCGCGTCTGGTGGAATTGGCACACGAACGTCGTCGATTCGGCTACCGTCGACTGCACGCCCTGGTGGAGCGCGAAGGCACGCACGCCAATCACAAGCGCATCTATCGCCTGTACCGTGAGGCAGGGCTGGCTGTGCGGCGCCGTCGCAAGCGCCATGGCGTCATGATTGAGCGCGAGCAACTGGCATTGCCGGGCGCGCCCAACGAGGTGTGGTCAATCGATTTCGTGATGGATGCGCTTTCCAACGGCCGTCGCGTGAAGTGCCTGACCGTCGTCGACGACTTCACGAAAGAGGCTGTCGACATCGTCGTCGACCATGGCATCTCAGGCTTGTATGTCGCTCGGGCATTGGACCGTGCAGCTCGCTTCCGTGGCTATCCCAAGGCGGTGCGAACAGACCAGGGACCCGAATTCACGAGCCGCGCGCTTGACCAGTGGGCATATGCGAACGGCGTCACGCTGAAGTTGATTCAGGCGGGCAAGCCAACGCAAAATGCGTACATCGAATCGTTCAACGGCAAGTTCCGCGACGAATGCCTTAACGAGCACTGGTTCACGACGCTCGCGCACGCTCGGGCTGTCATCGCGGCATGGCGTCAGGACTACAACGAGCAAAGGCCGCACAGCGCACTGAACTACCTTGCGCCGTCAGAGTTTGCGGCGAAACACCGGGCAACCGCGGATGCTCCTGCCGCTTTCCAGGAGCTGGTTTAACAGGACTTTGCTAGAAGCCCATTGGCCCTATTGAAGGGGGCAGGTCACGCGTGCCGATCGGATCGGCGGGGCGGCGTATGCGTGCTCATCGGCGGCGCACGGTAAACGCCGCGGCAACGATGCGGCCGCCGCAGGCCGCGATCGACCGGCCGCGCATGATCGCAACGGCGGACGCCGCCGCATACGCATGGCAACTCGGCGCGCAGGCGCGCGCCAGACACGGGATTCGCATGTCTCCCCCACCCGATGGATTCGGCCTGTCGGCGGCCGTGTTCAAAGATCTTATGAAACCTTTGATTGGTATTCAAGTGGTATCAATCTGGCGCTAAATTGGCATCGAGGAATCGCGGGTGCGCCGATGCTACGGACGAAAAAAAACCTCGCGTGACGCGAGGTTCGTTCCTGACGGGAGGGGCGGTGCGCCTCCCGCGCGCGGTCAGTCGCGACGTGCGCGCACCGGCGCTTCCTGAGGCTTCTGCCGCACTTCGAGCCACATCGCGTTGACGATGCCGAACGACAGCGCGACGCCGATACCGAGAATCCAGCTGAAATACCACATGATCCGACTCCTTGCGAAACGGTGGGCGAGGGCGCGCAGGCGCCCCGGCCGGGTTCAATACATCGAGTGCTTGTTCTCTTCGAGCGACTGATGCGTGACCTTGCCGCGCATCACGCGGTACACCCAGCTCGTGTAGAGCAGGATGATCGGCAGGAACACGATCACCGCGAACAGCATCACCTGCAGCGTCCTGTGGCTCGACGTCGAATCCCACACGGTCAGGCTGCTGCGCGGGTCGAGCGACGACGGCATGATGAACGGGAACATCGAGAAGCCTGCGGTCAGGATCACGCCGGCGATCATCAGGCCGGTGCAGAAGAACGCCGTCTTTTCCTGCTTCGAGCCGGCGAGCAGCAGCGCGAGCAGGCCGCCCGCGATCCCGACCACGGGTGCCGCGATCATCCACGGATACTCGCCGTAATTCGCGAGCCACAGGCCCGAGCCGGCGGCGACGTCCTTGAGCAGCGGGTTCGCAACCGTGTCGGTCGGCGCGGCGTGCGTGATGTGGAAGCCGCCGATGGTCGACGCGATCAGCACGCCGGCCAGCACGAACAGCACGACCGCGAGGAGCGCCGACACGCGCAGCGCGACCGACGCGCGGCGTGCGATCACGCCGTCGGTCTTCATCTTGATGAACGCGGCGCCGTGCGCGACCAGCATCGTGAGGCTGACGAGCCCGCAGAGCAGCGCGAACGGGTTCAGCAACGCCCAGAAGCCGCCGTAGTAGGTTACGCGCAGGTCGCTGTCGAACTTGAACGGCACGCCCTGCAGGAGGTTGCCGAACGCGACGCCGAACACCAGCGCCGGCACGAAGCCGCCGACGAACAGGCCCCAGTCCCAGCCCGCGCGCCAGCGCGGGTCGGGCCGCTTGCTGCGATAGTCGAAGCCGACCGGCCGGAAGAACAGCGCGAACAGCACGAGCAGCATTGCGAAGTAGAAGCCGGAGAACGACGCGGCATAGACGAGCGGCCAGGCGGCGAACATCGCGCCGCCGGCCGTGATCAGCCACACCTGGTTGCCTTCCCACGTCGCGCCGACCGTGTTGACGATGATGCGGCGCTCCTCGTCGGTCTTGCCGAGGAACGGCAGCAGCGCGGTCGCGCCCATGTCGAAGCCGTCGGTGACGGCGAAGCCGATCAGCAGCACGCCGACGAGCAGCCACCAGATCAGCTTGAGAGTTGCATAGTCCATAGCGATTCCTTGTTCCGTTTCAGGTGCGTGCTCAGGCCGGAGCGCGCTCGCTGGCCGCGGCGAGTTCGTGGTGATAGCGGCCGGTATGCAGCGACGACGGGCCGAGGCGTGCGTACTTGAACATCAGTTTGATCTCGATGACGAACAGCGCCGTGTAGAACGCGATGAAACCGGCGAGGCTCAGGTACAGGTCCGAGGGCGTGAGGCTCGACGCGGACAGATGCGTCGGCAGGATGCCCGCGATCGTCCAGGGCTGGCGGCCGAGCTCGGCGACGACCCAGCCGAATTCCGCGGCGAGCCACGGCAGCGGAATCGCCCACACCGCATAGCGCAGGAACCAGCGGCGGTTGTCCTGCAGCAGCTGGCGGCGCGCGCAGAACCAGAACGCGGCGACGAAGGTCGCGAGGAACAGGAAACCGAGGAACACCATGATCCGGAACGAGAAGAACACGGGCGCGACCGGCGGGATCGTCTTCTTCGCGGCGGCTTTGATCTGCTCGGGCGTCGCATCGACCACGTTCGGCGTGAACTGCTTGAGCATCAGCCCGTAGCCGAGATACTGCTTGTGCTGGTCGAACAGTTCGCGCGTGGCCGCGCTCGTGTCGCCCTCCTTCATCTTCTGCAGCGCGCCGTACGCGACCATCCCGCTCTGGATGTGCTCCTCGCTGTGCTTCGCGAGTTCGCGCAGGCCGACCACGGGTTCGTCGACCGAGCGCGTCGCGATCAGGCCGAGCGCGTACGGAATCTTGATTGCATAGTCGGTACGCTGTTCTTCCTGGTTCGGAAGGCCGATCAGCGTGAACGATGCGGGTGCCGGCTGCGTTTCCCATTCGGACTCGATCGCGGCGAGCTTCATCTTCTGCACTTCGCCGGTCGTGTAGCCCGACTCGTCGCCGAGCACGATCACGCAAAGCGTCGACGCGAGGCCGAAGCCGGCCGCGACCGCGAACGAGCGCAGCGCGAAATCGGTGTCGCGCTTTTTCAGCAGGTACCACGACGAGATGCCGAGCACGAACATCGCAGCCGTCACGTAGCCGGCCGACACCGTGTGCACGAATTTCACCTGCGCGACCGGGTTGAACAGCACATCGAACAGGTTCGTCAGCTCCATGCGCATCGTCTGATAGTTGAACTCGGCGCCGACCGGGTTGTTCATCCAGCCGTTCGCGACGAGGATCCACAGCGCGGACAGGTTCGAGCCCAGCGCGACGAGGAACGTGACCATCAGGTGCTTGACCTTCGACAGGCGGTTCCAGCCGAAGAAGAACAGGCCGACGAACGTCGATTCGAGGAAGAACGCCATCAGCCCTTCGACCGCGAGCGGCACGCCGAAGATGTCGCCGACGTAGTGTGAGTAGTACGACCAGTTCGTGCCGAACTGGAATTCGAGCGTGATGCCGGTCGTCACGCCCATCGCGAAGTTGATCCCGAACAACTTGCCCCAGAACTGGGTCATGTCCTTGTAGACCTGTTTGCCGGTCATCACGTAGACGGCTTCCATGATGACGAGCAGCCAGGACAGGCCGAGCGTCAGCGGCACGAACAGGAAGTGGTAGAGCGCCGTGATGCCGAACTGCAGACGTGACAGATCGACGACTTCACTGCTTATCATGGTGGTCTCCCTCGGTAGGTGCGGGCGCCGGTACCGAGAGCAACTTCTCGGCGACGGCGGCAGGCGGAAGCGACATGTGCTCTGCCTGCGGATGATTGAAGAATGCGTATTTGAGCGACATCAAAAGGATCAGCTTGACGATCAACACCAGGGTGATGTCGCGGGCGAGGGTTGGCCCGCGAGCCCACGCGGCGATGCGCGCGCGCCAGCCGAGCGTGCCGGTGGCCTGCGGGGGAGGCGGCGCGGGCTCTTTATTGATCGAGATCAAGGTGATTATCCTGAATCGATTTACGTGGGTTTTGGGGCGACTCTACGTCGGATTTATGACGGCGGTTAAGCTGTTTTAATCCTTTTAAGCCGACATGCCAATTTTAAAATGCCGGCTTTCCGATGCCGAGTGCTGCGCTGCGGCAGACCGTCGCGAAGCGCATGTCAAAACTTGAGGCAGATCAAGGTTATGCGGAAGGGGCCGGAATTTGCCCGATACCTGATCAATACGGTCGATTAACGCGGCGCGATCGAGGCGAAATAACAGACGAAAAAAAACCGCTGCCGGGCGGGCAGCGGTTTTGGGTGAAGCGCTCTAAATCGGGAGTCAGGCGTATTCGGCGAGTGCCGTGCGCATCTTTTTCATGGCGCTCGCTTCGATCTGGCGGATGCGTTCCGCCGACACACCGAACTCGGCCGCGAGATCGTGCAGCGTCGAGCCGCCCGAGCCGTCGTCGTCGACGTTCAGCCAGCGCGCCTCGATGATCCGGCGGCTGCGCGCGTCGAGCGCCTCGAGCGCCTGCGCGATGCCGTCCGTCTGCAGCATGTCGCGCTGACGCGCGGCGAGCACGGCGGTCGGCTCGTTGTGCGAATCGGCCAGGTAGGCGATCGGTGCGTACGACTCCTCGCCGTCCTCCACTTGGCCCTCGAGCGCGATGTCGCCGCCCGACAGACGCGTTTCCATCTCGGTCACGTCTTCGCGCTTGACGTTGAGCTCCTGCGCGAGGCCGTCGATTTCCTCGGGCGTCATCGCCTGCATGCTCTTCTTGTGGCTGCGCAGGTTGAAGAACAGCTTGCGCTGCGCCTTCGTCGTCGCGACCTTCACCATCCGCCAGTTGCGCAGGATGTACTCGTGGATCTCGGCCTTGATCCAGTGGATCGCATACGACACCAGGCGCACGTTTTGCGCCGGGTCGAAACGTTTCACAGCCTTCATCAGGCCGATATTGCCTTCCTGGATCAGGTCGCCGTGCGGCAGGCCGTAGCCGAGGTAGTTGCGCGCGATCGACACGACAAGCCGCAGGTGCGACAGCACGAGGCGGCGTGCCGAGTCGAGGTTGTTGTCTTCGCGGAATTCGGTCGCGTACTGGCGTTCCTCTTCGGCGGTCAGGAGCGGGATCCGGTTGACGGCCTGGATGTACGCGTCGATGTTGCCAAGCTGGCCCGGCAACATCGATTGAGTTGCGAGCGCCAGCGAGCCTGCCGATTCGGCCTTGGCCGGCGTCGGGCTCAGGGTGTTCGGAAGGGTCAGGGCGTAGCTCACTAAAAAACTCCTTTGGAATCAGGGACAAACCCCTGGTCTCGGATGAGATTCCGAGGCTCATCTTAGCACTCCCGTAATCTGAGTGCTAATTCCTTAGAGGGGGCGGGGGCATCCAAGTTCCCGACTCTCTATCGAACTTGTCGAATCGATAGTCTAATTTGCGACAAGGCTGACCGGAGGAAGTTCCGTAAGTTGTTGTTTCTGATGGTAATCAGTAGACGGTTTCGATTTTTGTAGTTTTGGAAGCAAACAATTTCGCTTCGTGATGCCGATCCGAAAAGTCCTTTACCATACCATTCAGTTCGCTCGGGCCCGGCCGCTGCGGCAAGGCTCCATTCAATCCACAAAGTTGGAGTGTCTGATGAACAATAAGAAGAATTGCCGGCCCCGTAGCCGGCTTGCGCTGCATGCGCTGCTGGCGGCGTCGCTGCTGGGCGGATCGGGTGCGGCGTTCGCGGATCGATGGGGAATCCAGGCGGGCGGCGGGTTTTCCGATCGCCACGGGATCGACAAGGCTGATCTCGGCGTCGTGTGGGATCCGGGCTGGAATTGGTGGGAAATCGGCGGCTGGCACTTCGCGTTCGTGATGGAAGGCCACGCCGGCTACTGGCACACGGGCGGCAATGTTCATGGCAGCATCGGTGAATTCGGCGCGACGCCGATGTTCCGCTTCATCAAGAGCGCGGGCCAGGTACGTCCGTTCATCGAGGCCGGCGCCGGCATCCGCTTCCTGACTTCCCCGACGGTCTCCAACAAACTGTCGCTGGCGACGTCGTTCCAGTTCGTGGACGTCGCCGGTGTCGGCGCGCAGTTCGGAGAACGGCAACAGTACCAGCTCGGCTACCGTTTTCAACATGTGTCTAACGCGGGTATCAAAGAGCCGAATCCTGGTATAAATTTCCACCAGTTCTACGTGCAGTACAACTTCTGATCCGCACGCCCGCGCACGGCGGGCGCGTTGCCGAGGAGTCAGGCGATGGCGAAGGTGGTCGATGCGATTCGCGCACTCGAGCGCGATCGGTTCCGGGCGATGGTCGACGGGGACGGCGAGGCGCTCGATGCGCAATTGTCGGACAAGGTGTTCTTCGTGCACACCAACGGCAAACGCGAAACCAAGCAGCAGTTCATCGACGCCATCGTCGCCGGCCGCCGCCGCTATCGCCAGATCGAAATCCAGTCGCAGGATCTGCTTCCCGTCGGTGACGCAACCTGCGTCGTCACCGGGCGCGCTCTGATCGAGATGGAAACGAACAACGGCGGGCTGGTGTTTCCGATCGCCTATACCGCCGTCCATACCCATGAGCAGGGGCAGTGGCGCCTGCTGGCGTGGCAGGCGACGCGGTGCGCGACCGAGACATGAGCGCGCGTGGCGCTCCTTTTTCGTGTCCCGACCGAAGCGGCCTTCTGGGCCGCTTTTTATTGCCCGTGCGGCGCGGATTGCGCGCAGCACGGGCGGTCACGCACCGCTCGCTTGACGTTTGAACCCTGAAGCGAAAGCCCGACGGTCAGGCCGCCGCACGGCGGTCGGCGCACTGCCAGGCCGAACGGTTGATCGCGCTGACGACCGCATCGAGCGCGGCGCTCGTCGCTTCGGCATGCACTCCGACGCCGTGCCGCAGCGGCGCATCGCCGACCCGGCAGCCGACCGATACCGCGATTCGTCCGTCCGTCGTGCGCCCGTGTTCGCACGAGGCGACGTCGACCGTCGCGCCGGCCGCCGTCGCGAAGGCCGCGGCCATTCGTTGCACGACTTCTTCCGGTGTCGCGTCGGCCGGCGGTGCGCCCGCGATGTCGCGGTTCTGCCAGCGTGCGGCGTCGCCGTGGCGCGCGGCCGGACCGTCGGTCTCGAAGAATTCGCGGGCGAACAGCGCGCAGATCGCGTCGCCGGTCACTTCCTCGCCGGAGACATCGGCGAGTGTCTGCACCGCGTGGCTGAATTCGATCTGCACGCGCCGCGTCGGCGTGAAGCCCATCCCGCGTTCGAGCAGGAACGTCGCGCCGCCCTTGCCGGACTGGCTGTTCACGCGAATGACCGCGTCATAGCTGCGGCCCAGATCGGCCGGGTCGATCGGCAGGTAAGGCACCTCCCACACCGCGTCGGGGCGCTGCTGCGCGAAGCCCTTGCGGATCGCATCCTGGTGCGAGCCCGAGAACGCGGTGAATACGAGGTCGCCTGCGTACGGATGGCGCGGATGCACCGGAATCTGGTTGCAGCGCTCGACCACGCGGCGCACCGCGTCGATGTCGGAGAAATCGAGGCCCGGATCGATGCCCTGCGTATAGAGGTTCAGCGCGAGCGTGACGAGATCGACGTTGCCGGTGCGCTCCCCATTGCCGAACAGGCAGCCCTCGATGCGGTCGGCGCCCGCGAGCAGCGCGAGTTCCGCGGCCGCAACCGCGGTGCCGCGATCGTTGTGCGGATGCACGGACAGCACGATGCTGTCGCGATACGCGAGGTTGCGGTCCATCCACTCGATCTGGTCGGCGAACACGTTCGGACTCGCGGCTTCGACGGTCGCCGGCAGGTTGACGATCATCTTGTGATCGCGGGTCGGACGCCACGCCTGCGCGACCGCGTCGCACACCTCGCGCGCGAACGTCAGCTCGGTCATGCTGAAGGTTTCCGGTGAGTACTGGTAGGTCCAGTGCGTGTCCGGGCGGGCCGCCGCGTGTTCCTTGATGAGTCGCGTGCCCTCGACCGCGAGCGCCTTCACGTCGTCCTTCGACATCCCGAACACGATGCGCCGGAACGACGGGCAGATCGCGTTGTACAGGTGCACGATCGCGCGCGGCACGCCTTCGAGCGCGTCGAAGGTGCGCGCGATCAGGTCTTCACGCGACTGCACGAGCACTTCGATCGTCACGTCGTCGGGAATGCGCTTATCGTCGATCAGCTTGCGGACGAAATCGAAATCGGTTTGCGACGCCGACGGAAAACCGACTTCGATCTCCTTGAAACCGATCGCGACCAGCATGTCGAAGAATTCCAGCTTCTGTTCGATGCTCATCGGCTCGATCAGCGACTGGTTGCCGTCGCGCAGGTCGGTGCTCATCCAGACCGGCGCACGCTCGATGGTGCGGGTCGGCCAGCGGCGGCCATTGATGCGGACGGGTTCGAACGGACGGTACTTGTCTTGCGGGTTGCGCTTCATCTTCTGGACCTCGGGTCTCAAGTCGCGAGCGAAGACGGGCGGCATGGGCGACGGGTGGCGCTGCCTCGCACCGTGGCGCCGGAGACGCGCTGCGGATGCGGATGATCTTCGCGAATCGGCCGACGGATAGACGGACGAATGCTGACGACTTCGGGTTGTAAAAACTGCGAGAAGGGTGCTGCGAGGAACTGCAGGGAGGGACCGTGCGGACAGCACACGGCGCTACGACAGCCTTAGGCTAGTCGTAGCGATAGCGACCGCGCTAGGCGGCCGGAGGTAATTCGGAGGGTGTTCGGAAAGGAACGCATGGCGACAACTCTATGTCAGGATGCATGCGCGTGTCAAATAGTCGGTTGAAACGCCGGCGCGACGGCGTGCCGGCCCGGGACGCCGGTCACGGTGCGAGCCGGGCTGTCCGCTCGATTCGTACGATCCGCACGATCGTCTCGACCTGCCGCGCAAGCGTGTCGGGTACCGGAATTTCGCCGCGCAGCACGGCGTCCGTCCACGCGGCCGTGGTGGCCGCGTCGCGCGATTCGGGCAGCGCTACAGGCGGCGCGTCGCTCGACGAGCGCTCTGGCTCGATCAGCGTGTCGCACACGCCGTCGTGCAGCCAGTCGACCTGCACCTGGCGCCGCGTGTCGGCCACCGCTTCGCCTTCGGTGCCGCGCGCGAGCAGCGCGCCGCCCAGTGCGGCGTCCGGATGATCGCGGAACAGTTGCGCGAGGCTGTCGCGGTACGGCGGATGCGTGTAGTTGACGAGCCGCAGCCCGGCCGGCGCGAACGGCTGCAGGATCTTCACGAGCGTGTGCGTCGAGTTGCGCACGCCGAGCACGCCGCGCAGCGACAGCAGACGCGCGATGCGCGGCGCCAGCGCGTCAATGGGCGCGAACGCGACGCGGCGCTCCGCGAGCGTGTCCTCGATCGCGTCGTGCGATGTCGACGGCGGGATCGACAGCGCAGAGAAGATCTCCGCGCTCGTCACGCGGCCCGGATCGCGCTCGACACCGTGTACGAGCACCGGTACGCCTTCGCGCGCGAGCAGCAGCGCGAGCAGCGGCACCAGGTTCGGCTGCTTGCGCGCGCCGTTGTAGCTCGGGATCGACACCGGGCGGAACGCGGCGTCCTGCACGTGCACGGGTTCGAACGACGCCTGCGCGGCGGCGAGCATCGCGGCCAGTTCGTCGGCGCTTTCGCCCTTCAGGCGATAGGCGATCAGGATCGCGCCGAGTTCGACGTCCGACACGCGCGCATCGAGCATCGCGCGATAGAGCTCGAACGTGTCTTCGGCGGACAGCGCGCGTGCGCCGTGCGGGCCGCGGCCGATTTCCTTGATGAAGCGGGCGCAAGGAAACGGCGAGGCTGCGGAGTCGAGGGGAGCGGTCATCGGGGCGTGGGGCGGGCGGCCGGCATCGGGCCGCGCGGTGAGCGGTGAGGAATGCCCCGAGTATCGCACGGGCACGGCCGCGCGCGCCGACGCGGCGCGGCGCGCTAAACTCGGGTTCCCGGCGGTGCCGCGTGCGCCGCGGACGCAGTCGCCGGCCGAATACGAACCAGAGAGACATCCCATGAAGCTCTACAGCTATTTCCGCAGTTCCGCGTCGTACCGCGTGCGGATCGCCCTGAACCTGAAGCAGCTGCCGTACGACACGGTTCCCGTGCACATGCTGCGCGACGGCGGCGAGCAATTGAAGGACGCCTACCGCGCGGTGAATCCGGATGCGGTCGTGCCGACGCTGATCGACGGCAATGCCACGCTGCAGCAATCGCTCGCGATCATCGAATATCTCGAGGAAACGCATCCCGAACCGGCGCTGTTGCCAAAGCAGCCGGTCGACCGCGCATATGTGCGGGCGATTGCGCTGCAGGTCGCGTGCGAGATCCATCCGCTGAACAACCTGCGCGTGCTCAAGTACCTGAAGCACTCGCTGAAGGTGTCCGAGGAAGCGAAGAACGACTGGTACCGGCACTGGATCGAGGCGGGTTTCGCATCGCTGGAGACGCGCCTCGCGAACGATCCGCGCACCGGCAAGCTGTGCTTCGGTGACACGCCGACGCTCGCCGATATCTGCATCGTGCCGCAGGTGTTCAACGCGAACCGTTTCTCGATCGACACGACGCGCTTTCCGACGATCCAGCGGATCGCCGATCATGCGTCGACGCTCGACGCGTTCAAGGCCGCCGAGCCCGGCGTGCAGCCCGACGCCGAATGACGCCGTGGGTCAGCCAGCCGCCGGCTGACGGCTTCCGGACGTGCATGAAAAAAGGGCGCCCGAAGGCGCCCTGTGCGGTGCGGGCCGGCGGCGTTCAGTCGAGCAGCGCGTCCGCGAATTCGACTGCGCTGAACGGCTGCAGGTCCTCGACTTTCTCGCCGACGCCGATGAAGTAGACGGGCACCGGGCGCTGCCGCGCGATCGCGGCGAGAATGCCGCCCTTCGCGGTGCCGTCGAGCTTCGTGACGATCAGGCCCGTGAGGCCGAGTGCATCGTCGAATGCCTTCACCTGCGTGAGCGCGTTCTGGCCCGTGTTCGCGTCGATCACGAGCAGCACCTCGTGCGGCGCGCCATCGTGCGCCTTCGAGATCACGCGCTTCACCTTCTTCAGCTCTTCCATCAGGTGCAGCTGCGTCGGCAGGCGGCCGGCCGTGTCGGCCATCATCACGTCGATCCTGCGCGCGCGCGCCGCGCTGACCGCGTCGAAGATCACGGCGGCCGGGTCGCCGCTTTCCTGCTGGACGACCGTCACGTTGTTGCGCTCGCCCCAGACCGCCAGTTGTTCGCGCGCGGCCGCGCGGAACGTGTCGCCCGCAGCCAGCAGCACCGACTGGTCGAAGCTCTGCAGGTGCTTCGCGAGCTTGCCGATGCTGGTGGTCTTGCCTGCGCCGTTCACGCCCGTGATCATCATCACGAGCGGCTGCGCGCGGCCGAGCATCAGCGATTTCTCGAGCGGCTTCAGCAGTTCGACGAGCAGGTCGTGCAGCGCGCCCTTCACCTGCTGCGGATCGGTCAGCCGGCCAGCACGCACTTTCTCGCGCAGCGCGCCGAGCAGGTACTCGGTCGCATCGACGCCGGCGTCGGACATCAGCAGTGCGGCCTCGAGCTCTTCGTACAGGTCCTCGTCGATCTTCGTATTGACGAATACGCCGGTGATGCTCGAGCCCGTCTTTGCGAGGCCCGACTTCAGGCGCGCGAGCCACGATTTCTTCGCGGAGGCGTCCTGCGTCGGCGGCGGCACGATCTCGACCGCTTCGACGACTTCGTCGCTGCCGTCGTTGGTCGGCGTGACCGTCATCACGACCGCCGGCGCGGCTTGCTGCGGTTGCGCGGGTGCTTGCGGTGCTTCGATCGCCTGGCGCGTGTCGGACGGTTCGTCCGGTTGCGGCGCATCGATCGATTGCGATTCCGCGGAGTCGGGCTCCTGCGTTTTCTTGAATCGTTTGAAGAAGCTGAACATGGTCTGACGTCGGGAAGAGGGCGGGGCGCCGCTAGGGCGCGGCGCCGGACGGGTCGTCGTGCGTGCGCATGGCGGCCGAAACCGTGCATTTTATCAGTGCGGCGGCGCACTCGCGTCAGCCGGTGCCGCCGCTGTGGTAACGTGCGCCTGTTTGGCGGTGCGCCCTCCTGCGCACCCGGTCCCCCCGTTGTCGATATTCCGTATGTCCCGTTCCTCTTCCGGCCGCCCGACGGCCCCCCCTGGCCGCGGCAAGCCGCACACGATCCGCATCATCGGCGGTGACTGGAAACGCACGCCGCTCGCCGTGCTCGATCTCGACGGCCTGCGGCCGACGCCCGATCGCGTGCGCGAGACGCTGTTCAACTGGCTCGGCCAGGATCTCGAAGGCCGGCGCTGCCTCGACCTGTTCGCGGGCACCGGTGCGCTCGGGTTCGAGGCCGCGTCGCGCGGCGCGACGAGCGTCGTGATGGTCGAGCGCCACCCGCGCGCGGCGCAGCAACTGCGCGCGATCAAGGACAAGCTCGGCGCACGCTCGGTCGAGGTCGCGGAAGCCGACGCGCTGCGGCTCGCGGCCGGGCTGACCCCGGGTGCGTTCGACGTCGTGTTCCTCGATCCGCCGTTCGGTGAGCCGGCCGTACTCGATCGCGCGATCGCGCTGGTGGCGCCGCTCGTCGCGCCGGAGGGCGCCCTGTACGTCGAGACGGGCGCGGAGCTCGACCCGGCCGCCCACGAAGCGCTGGCCGGTTGGCAGGTGGTGAAGCACGGCAAGGCCGGTGCGGTTCACTATCATTTGCTGCGGCGCGAAAATGATGAATAATGCGCGTTCCATACGAGGCGGCGCGCCGCAAAGGCGACGCATGCCCATCTCGGCAGTGGCGTGCGCGTCGCACGGCTGCCACCCCGTTTGCGTGATGACAGGAGGAGCGACATGGTAGTCGCCGTGTATCCCGGTACGTTCGATCCGCTGACACGCGGGCACGAAGACCTCGTGCGGCGTGCGTCGAGCATTTTTGATACGCTGGTGGTCGGTGTTGCCGACAGCCGCGCGAAGAAGCCGTTTTTCTCGCTGGAAGAACGTCTGAAGATTGCGAACGAGGTGCTCGGCCATTATCCGAACGTGAAGGTGATGGGTTTCAAGGGCCTATTGAAGGACTTTGTCCGCACCAACAACGCGCGCGTGATCGTGCGCGGCCTGCGTGCCGTGTCCGATTTCGAATATGAGTTCCAGATGGCGGGGATGAACCGCTATCTGTTGCCCGACGTCGAGACGATGTTCATGACGCCATCCGATCAGTATCAGTTCATCTCGGGGACGATCGTGCGCGAAATCGCGCAGTTGGGCGGCGATGTCAGCAAGTTCGTGTTCCCGTCCGTCGAGAAGTGGCTGACCGAGAAAGTCGCCGCGATGGGAGGCCCGGCCGCGTGACGCGGCGCCGGCCGGTTTCGTTGCGAAGCCGGCCGCCGGCCTGAAGAAGTGAGACCAGTATGTCTTTGATGATTACCGACGAGTGCATCAATTGCGACGTGTGCGAGCCAGAGTGCCCGAACGGCGCGATTTCGATGGGCCCGGATATCTACGTGATCGACCCCAACAAGTGCACCGAGTGCGTCGGCCATTTCGACGAACCGCAGTGCCAGCAGGTGTGTCCGGTCGAATGCATTCCGCGCGATCCGCAGCATGAGGAATCGCACGCGCAGTTGATGGCGAAGTATCACGCGTTGACCGCCGCGAAGGGCGACGACGCGCAGTGACCGTGCGGTGACGCGCGCGTCGCAACGTCATGAATTCCCTGACCGGCGCCGTTCGGCGCCGGTTCCACTTCTCCCTTCGCTTCAGCCGATCAGGTCGCGCAATGCCGCGACGAGCGCGTCGCATTCGGCGTCGGTGCCGACGGTGATGCGCAAATGCTGGTCGATGCGTGGCGCCCGGAAGTGCCGTACAAGAATTTCCCGATCCTTCAGCTTTGCCGCGATCGTGCCCGCATCGTGCGCGCGATGGCGCGCGAACACGAAATTCGCGCTCGACGGCACGACGTCGAAACCGAGTGCCTCCAGCGCGTGCGTGAGCCGCGCGCGGCTGTCGATCACGCGTCGGCAGGTCACACCGAAGTAGTCGGTGTCCTCGTATGCCGCCTGCGCGGCGACCTGCGCGAGCCGGTCGAGCGGATAGGAATTGAAGCTGTCCTTCACACGATTCAGTGCGTCGATCAACGCCGCATCGCCAAACGCGAAGCCGACGCGCATGCCCGCGAGCGAGCGCGCCTTTGACGTCGTGTGCACGACGAGCAGGTTCGGATGGCGGTCGATCAGCGTGACCGCGGATTGCGCGCCGAAATCGACGTACGCCTCGTCGATCAACACGACCGACGACGGGTTCGCGGCCGCAATCCGCTCAATGTCCGCGAGCGGCAGCGCGCGCCCGGTCGGCGCGTTCGGGTTCGGAAACAGCACGCCGCCCACATCGTCGAGATAGTCTTCGACACGGATCGAGAAGTCGTCCGCGAGCGGCACGATTGCGGTCTCGACACCGTACAGGCGCGCGTAGGTCGGGTAGAAGCTGTACGAAATATCGGGAAAGCGCAGCGGCCGGTCATGCTTGAGCAGTGCCTGGAACGCGTGCGCGAGCACCTCGTCGGAGCCGTTGCCGACGAAGACCTGCTCGGGCTTGATGCGATGATGGGCCGCGACCGTCTCGCGCAGTGCGCGCGCGAGCGGGTCGGGATAGCGGCGCAGCGTGTCGCCGGTGTCGCCGAGTTCGCGTGCGATCGCCGCGACGACGCGCGGCGAAGGCGGATAGGGATTCTCGTTGGTGTTCAGCTTGACGGGGTGTGCGAGCGCGGGCTGTTCGCCCGGCACGTAAGGCACGAGTTGCTGAACGATGTCGCTCCAGTAACGGCTCACCGCTTGGCTCCTGACGGGCAAAAACAACCAGATTACCGCATGTGGATGCGGCGGTGCGCGATTGCGCACGACCGAGACGCCGCCCGGCGGCGCCGGACTGCACGTTGCACCTTGCCGGTGCGGTGCGCAGTCAGTTGCGATGCAACTGCATCGTCGCGCGGTCGAGTTCGCCCTTGACGACCATTGGCATGACGGCGAGCGCACGCTCGATCGATGCGTCGATCACGTCCTGCTCTTCGCGGCGCGGCGGCTTCAGCACGAAGTTCGCGACGTCGGGCTTCGCGCCGGCGCGCGCGCCTTCCGGGATCAGGTCGCGCGGATGGCCGATGCCGATGCGCAGGCGCCAGTACTGCTGCGACGACAGATGCGCGGTGATGTCCTTCAGACCGTTGTGACCGCCGCTGCCGCCGCCGAGCTTCAGCTTCACCGTGCCGGGCGGCAGGTCGAGTTCGTCGTGTGCGACGAGGATCTGGTCGGGCAGGATCTTGAAGAAACTCGCGAGCGCGACGACCGACTGGCCGGAGCGGTTCATGTAGGTTTGCGGCTCGAGCAGGTGGACTTCCTCGCCGTGCAGGCGCGCCTTCGCGTAGAAGCCATGGAAGCGGCGCTCGTCGCGCAGCGTCGCGCCTGCTTCGCGGGCGAGCTGGTCGATCAGCCAGAAGCCGGCGTTGTGGCGCGTCGCAGTATATTCTGCCCCGGGATTGCCGAGGCCGACGATCAGTTTGATCATGACGTTTCGTAGGCGGCAGCGCCCGCCTGGGCGCAGAAAAAGAAAAACCCGCCGGGCAAGCCGCGGCGGGTTGTGTCGACCGTTTCTTGAAACGGATCGAACGGGCGCGTAGGCGGCCGTTTAGGCAGCCGGCGTTTCGCCTTCGCCTGCTGCGTCCGACACGGCACCAGCCGGGACCGTCGCCGATGCGACAACCGGGTTTTCCGCGTCGACGTGCGCGACCAGCGTCACGCCCTTCGGCAGTGCGATGTCCTTCGCGTGCAGCGACTGACCTGCTTCGATCTTCGACAGATCGACTTCCAGGAATTCCGGCAGAGCCGACGGCAGGCACTCGACTTCGATTTCCGTCGTGACGTGCGAGACGATTGCGCTCGACAGCTTCACTGCCGGGCTGACTTCAGCGTTCAGGAAGTGCAGCGGCACCTTCGTGTGCAGCTTCTTCTTCGCGTCGACGCGCTGGAAGTCCACGTGCAGCACGAGTTGCTTGAACGGGTGGTATTGCACGTCGCGCAGCAGAACCTGTTGCGACTGGCCAGCCACTTCGAGGTCGAGGATCGACGAGTGGAAGGCTTCCTTCTTCAGTGCGTGCCACAGCGCGTTGTGATCGAGTTCGATCTTTTGCGGGGCTGCTTCGCCACCGTAGACGATACCCGTGGTCTTACCGGCGTTGCGCAGGCGGCGGCTCGCACCCGTACCTTGCTGTTGGCGCTCGAAAGCGACGACTTTCATGTGATTCTCCATTAGCTGCCCGCGACCAGGCAGTAAAACGGGGCCGGCGAAATGGCGGCCCCCGATGAAACGGACGGGGCTTCGTCTATCCCGTCCGATTGTGCAAAAAGCGAAGCGTTGCCGCTTCGCTTTCCGCGCATGCTATGTCGTGTCGTTCCGCGATCAGGATTCCGCGAACAGCGACATCACCGAGTCGCCGCGGCGAATCCGCGAGAACGTTTCGGCCAGCAGGCTCGCGCTCGTCAGCGAGCGGATCTTCGAGCACGCCAGCGATTCGGCCGACAGCGGGATCGTATCGGTGACGACCAGCTCGTCGAGTGCCGATGCGGCGATGCGGTCGGCGGCGCCGCCCGACAGAACCGGGTGCGTCGCGTACGCGAACACCTGCTTCGCACCGCGATCCTTCAGCACTTGCGCTGCCTTGCAGAGCGTGCCGGCCGTATCGACCATGTCGTCCATGATCACGCAGGTGCGGCCTTCGACTTCACCGATGATGTTCATCACTTCGGCGACGTTCGCCTTCGGACGACGCTTGTCGATGATCGCGAGATCGCAGTTGAGCTGCTTCGCGAGTGCCCGGGCACGGACCACGCCGCCGACGTCCGGCGACACGACGAGCAGATCCGAGTAGTTCTGCTTGCGCAGGTCGCCCAGCAGGATCGGCGTTGCGTAGATGTTGTCGACCGGGATGTCGAAGAAGCCTTGAATCTGATCGGCGTGCAGATCCATCGTGATGATCCGCTCGACGCCGGCGATTTCCAGCATGTTCGCGATGACCTTCGCCGAGATCGCGACGCGCGCCGAGCGCGGGCGACGGTCCTGGCGGGCATAGCCGAAGTAGGGGATGGCGGCAGTGATCCGGCCGGCGGACGCACGCTTGAGCGCGTCGACCATGATCATCAGTTCCATCAGGTTGTCGTTCGTGGGCGCGCACGTGGATTGCAGGACGAAGACGTCCTTGCCGCGCACGTTTTCCTGGATCTCGACCTGGATCTCGCCGTCGGAGAAACGGCTGACCATTGCTTTGCCGAGGGGGATTCCAAGGATATTGACGACTTCCTGGGCGAGCGCGGGATTCGCGTTGCCAGTAAAGACCATCAAGCCATCATGGCTGTGGCTACTCATCGTGCACCTGCTTCAGGCTTAGGCGGGAAATGCGGGAAAATTTTTGGCAGGGGAGGAAGGACTCGAACCCTCGCATGCCGGAATCAAAATCCGGTGCCTTGACCAACTTGGCGACTCCCCTACACTCAACTGATAACTTCACCGGACTTGTAGGCTATCCGATAAAGCAAAACTTCATGACGCGAAAGCGAAGAGCGGATGCTCGTTCAGACTCTCGGCAACTGCACCGTTCCAACTGGTGGGCAGCTTGGCTTTCGCCGCTTCTGCCTCGTGCCTGCTATGAAACGCTGCAAACACGCTTGCTCCGGAGCCGGTCATCCTCGCGGGGGTCACATCATACAACCATTTGACCACCTGCGCAACTTCCGCGTACTTACTCGTCACAACTTGCTGCATGTCGTTCCGGCCGAAGCTGTCTGGCCATCCCGCATCGCTGCTTTGCTGTGCAAGAAAGTCCGTAATTTTGACGCGCTTCGTATCTCTTGTCAACAACTCATCTGAAAAAATTTCAGCGGTGGGGACATGAACTCGTGGCGTCACAACCAAGAACCAGCGAGTCGGCAATTCTACCTCAGCTAATTCTTCTCCGATACCCTCTGCGAACGCATTTTTTCCAAAAACAAAAAACGGGACGTCCGCGCCGAGTTTCACCGCGAGCGACTGCAGTTCCGTGCGCGGCAGATCGAGTTGCCACAGGCGGTTCAGCGCGAGCAGCGTCGTCGCCGCGTCGGAGCTGCCGCCGCCGAGGCCCGCACCCATCGGCAGGCGCTTGTCGATCTCGATGTCGACGCCGGCCGTGGTGCCCGTGTGCGTTTTCAGCAGGTTGGCCGCGCGCACGACGAGATCGCTTTCCTCGGGCACGCCCGGCACGTCGGTGACGCGTGCGACGCGACCGTCGTCGCGCAGCGTGAAGTGCAGCGTATCGCCCCAGTTCAGCAGCTGGAACACGCTCTGCAGATCGTGATAGCCGTTCGGTCGACGGCCGGTGATGTGCAGGAACAGGTTGAGTTTCGCGGGCGCAAGGCAGTTGCGCAGCGAGCGGGTCGAATCGGTCATGCGTATGTCGGGGCTAGGTTCACGTGCTTACTGGTCGAGCACGAGCTTGATGTCGAGCGGCGGCGTCGCGCGCACGAGGTTGACGCGTTTGACGCCCGTCGCCGGTGCGTCCGCGTAGGCGAGATAGTCGATCGTCCAGCCGTCCTGGCGGATCTGCTTGACGTGCGTCGTGTCCGCCGGGTCGCGCACCGTCTGCGCGGGCGTCGCGGGCGCGGGCGTCGGCAGCAGCCAATAGCGCAGACCGGCCAGCGGCAGCGAGAAGCCGAGCGCGTTCTGCATCAGTTCGCCGACGTCCGTCGCGTATTGCGGCTGGCGGTTCGGCAGTTCGAGCGATGCGGCCTGCGGCGTCGATTTCACGACCGCGAGCGTCTGGCCGAGCGGGCTGCGCAGTTCGAGCGACACGTCGTCGCCGTGCTCCTGCCAGTCGAAGTTGCCGTACACGTTCTGTGGTCGGCCGAGGCGGTCGCTGTACTGCACCGCGAAGCGGCCGTGGTACGCGTGTGTCGCGGCCGTCTGCAGCACGGCGCCCGACGGCGCATTTGCCGACGGCGGCGTGCTCGCGCAGCCGACGAGCGCGAGCGCGGCGCCAGCCGCGGCAAGCGCGCGGGAAGACGGGGAAAGCATCGGGAACATCCGCATCACAGGCCGTTGACCTGCAGGCGCTTGAGCGTCTGCACGAGCGTGTCGTTGTCGGGTTCGAGCTTCTGCGCGGCACGCCACGCGACGCGCGCGTCGTCCTGCGCGCCGCTCTTCCACAGCACTTCGCCGAGGTGCGCGCCGATCTCGGCGTTCGGCTGCAGCTCGTACGCGCGCCGCAGCACCTTCGTCGCGCCCGCCGTGTCGCCCATCCGGTACTTCACCCAGCCGAGGCTGTCCATGATGTACGCGTCGTTCGGCGCGAGCGACAGTGCCTTGTCGATCAGCTTGCTGGCCTCGGGCAGGCGCTGGTTGCGATCGGCAAGCGAATAGCCGAGCGCGTTGTACGCCTGCGGGTTGTCGGGCTGCGTGCGGATCAGCTCGCGCAGCTGCTTTTCCATCGCCACGTAGTGACCGGTCTTCTCGGCCGCCATCGCGTAGTCGTAGCGCAGGTCGGGATCGTCCGGGAAATCCTGGACTGCCTGCGCGAGTCGCGCCTCGGCTTCCGGATAGCGCTTCGCGGTGAACAGGATCGACGCATCGGTGCGTGCGACCACGGCCGCATCGCGCGGATCGCTGATCGGCAGGTCGTCGAGCACCTTGCGCGCCTCGTCGGTCTTGCCCTGTTTCTGCAGCAGCTGCGCGCGCGTGATCTGCGCGGGCAGGTAGTGCTGGCTCGTCTGGTCGACCTTGTCGAGCCATTGCGACGCCTGCGCATCGTTGCCCTGTTCGATCGAGATCTGCGCGAGGTAGATGTAGCCCTGGCCGACGTCGAGGTTCGGCTGCTTGTCGCCGAGCTGCACGTACTGTTTCAGGTACGCGCTCGCGTCGTCGAGCTTCTTCTGCTGGATCTTGATCAGCGCGAGCGCCATCAGCGGCGTCGGGTCCTTCGAGTCGAGCTTGCGCATCGTCTCGAACTGCTTCTGCGCGTCGTCGAGGCGGTCGTCGGAGAGATAGAGCTGCGACAGAGCGAGGCGCGCATCGCGCGACTTCGGATTCTGCTGAACATATTTCTCGAACGACGCGATGCCGGTCGCGCGCTCGGCGGGCCCCATCTGCGACAGCATCAGCGCCGCCGGCAGATAGTCGGGGCGGATCTGCAGCGCCTGCTTCAGCGACTGCGCCGCGCCTTCCTTGTCGTCGACCGCGATTTGCTGCCGCGCGATCGCGAGCTGCGCCTCGGGGCGGTTCATGTCGTTCTTCAGCATGTCCTTCAGCACCGCGAGGCCGCCGACGCGGTCGGCGCCGCGCACCAGCAGTGCCTGCAGCGCGAGGATCGCGGGGCCGCGCGTTTCGCCGGTCGCGCGGGCCAGTTCGCGCGCGAGCATCGGCTGCGCGTCGGCCGGCTTGCCGGCGAGCACGAGCAGCGCGGCGTCGACTTGCGATGCGCGGTTCGAATCGGGTGCGTACTGGCGCCACAGATTGGCTGCGGACAGCGCGTCGGCCGGGCTTTGCGCGCCGAGCGCGATCTCGGTCGCACGCTGCGCCATGCGGGGGTCGCGCGTGTCGCGGGCGAGCGCGAGGTAGGTCTGGTAGGCCGGCGCGGGCTGGTTGCGCTGGAGCGCGACCTCGGCGGCCAGCACCTGGTAGACGATCTGGCTCGTCAGCGGGACGCCCGGGAGATCCTTTTTCTCGTCCGGCATTACGTGCTCGAACGCGCCCTGCGGCGCCGCGTCGTCCGATGCCGGATTTTGCGCGTGAGCCGGGAAGGCGGTGAGGGTCCACGCGGCGAACAGCGCGGCGCCGAGCGCACGGCGGACCGGGAAGGCGCGCGCGCCGCGCACGGCGGCGGGGCGCTTCAGAAGCAGCTTCGAGGGCAGGGTCATGGAAATCCGTTCGATGTTTCAACCGATTGTAACGCGCTCGCTACAATACACGCACGATCGTGAATCCAGTCTCAGACCCGCAAAACATGCCAGAGTTGCCAGAAGTCGAAGTCACGCGCCGGGGCATCGAGCCCTTTGTCGCGGGCCGCCGCGTCGAGCGTGTCGACGTCCGTACCGCGATGCTGCGCTGGCCCGTGCCGGCGGAGCTCGCCGAGCAATTGCGCGCGCGCGAGGTGCTCGCCGTCGAGCGTCGCGGCAAGTATCTGCTGTTCGAGGTCGACGCGGGCTGGTTCATCGTTCATCTCGGGATGACGGGCACGCTGCGCGTGCTGCCCGCGGCCGGCGTGCCGGTCGCCGCGAAACACGACCACATCGACTGGATCTTCGACGAATTCGTGCTCCGGTTCCGCGATCCGCGCCGTTTCGGCGCGGTGCTGTGGCACCCGCGCGAAGCAGGCGACGTGCATGCGCATCCGCTGCTCGCCAGCCTCGGCGTCGAGCCGTTCTCGCCGGCGTTCACCGGCGCGCTGCTGCACGCGCGCACGCGCGGCCGCACGGTGTCGGTCAAGCAGGCGCTGCTCGCGGGCAACATGGTCGTCGGCGTCGGCAACATCTATGCGTCGGAGAGCCTGTTTCGCGCGGGCATCCGGCCGACGACCGCCGCCGGCAAGGTGTCGCTGCCGCGCTACGAGCGGCTGGCCGACGCGGTGCGCGCGACCCTCGCCGACGCGATCGAGCGCGGCGGCAGCACGCTGCGCGATTTCGTCGGCAGCAACGGCGAAAGCGGCTATTTCCAGCTCGACTGCTTCGTCTACGACCGGGCGGGGCTACCTTGCCGCACATGCGGCACGCCGATCCGCCAGATCGTGCAGGGGCAGCGCTCGACCTATTTCTGCCCGACCTGCCAGCGTTGAGTCGCGCGTTGCAACCTCTTTCCAAAGATTCGAACACTTGAAGCCGCCCCGCATTGCTCCCGCTCCGTTCCCCGTCACACCGCTGCATCGCACGTTTGCCACGCGCCTGATCGCCTGGCAGCGCGTGCACGGTCGCCACGACCTGCCGTGGCAGAACACCCGCGATCCCTACTGGATCTGGCTGTCGGAAATCATGCTGCAGCAGACGCAGGTCTCGACCGTCGTCCCGTATTACACGCGCTTTCTCGAGCGCTTTCCCGACGTCGCCGCGCTCGCGGCCGCGCCGTCCGACGACGTGATGGCGCTGTGGGCCGGGCTCGGCTACTACTCGCGCGCACGCAACCTGCATCGCTGCGCGCAGGTCGTCGTCGCCGAGCATGGCGGCGTATTCCCGTCGACGCCGGAAGCGCTCGCCGAACTGCCGGGCATCGGCCGTTCGACGGCCGCGGCGATTGCGTCGTTCGCGTACGGTGCGCGCGCGACGATCCTCGACGGCAACGTGAAGCGCGTGCTGGCGCGGGTGTTCGGCGTCGAAGGCTTTCCGGGCGAGAAGCGCGTCGAGAACGACATGTGGGCGCTTGCGGAATCGCTGCTGCCGGATGCCGCGAACGCGGCCGACGTGAGTGCCTATACGCAGGGGCTGATGGATCTCGGCGCGACGCTGTGCGTGCGCGGCAAGCCGGATTGCGCGCGCTGCCCGTTCGCGGGCGACTGTGTCGCGCAATCGACGGGCCGGCAGCGCGAACTTCCGGCCGCGCGGCCGAAGAAAGCGGTGCCGACGCGCAAGACCTGGATGCTCGTGCTGCGCGACGGCGACGCCGTGCTACTCGAGCGGCGTCCGCCGGCCGGCATCTGGGGCGGCCTGTGGTGCCTGCCGCAGGCAGACGGCGATGTGGCACTCGCGGAACTCGCACGCGGCTTCGGCGGTGGCGGCCCGGTGCCGCTCGCGCCGTTCACGCACACGTTCACGCATTTCCGGCTCGAGATCGAGCCGCGGCTGAGCGATGTGGCGAACGGCGGGCGGCCGCTCACGCACGTGCAGGATGCCGAGACGGCGTGGGTGCCGTTGGCGGGGCTCGATGCGTACGGCGTGCCGGCGCCCGTGCGCAAGCTGCTCGATGCGTTGAGCGGGCCGCTGCTGTAAAGAAAGGGGAAGGGCGCGGCGCGCTCACGGAAGCGCCGGGCCGCCGCGGGTGTTTTGCCCGCCAGGATGATTCGCTCGCGACGCCGCTGCGACGCGCTTGGCCAGCCGAGGCTTACAGCCATCCGTGCCGATCGAGCACGTGGTGCACGGCATCGATCCGCGCGCCGACGTCCGGAAATTCCATCAATTTCTGCCGCGCACGCAGGTCGAGCGGCAGCAGTTCAGCGAGGCGGTTCGATACCCAGCTCGGGTCGTCGAGACGAAACGGTTCGGCGAACGGCATCTTGTCCGGTTCGGATTTCTTCAGCGCTTCGATGATGCGCTCCAGCACCTCGGCACACGAGCCGAATTGCGCGAGCGCCTGTTCACCTTCGAGCGGGATGTCGTCGGGCAGCGGCTCCGCGATCCCGACCAGCAACCCGTTGCCTTCGACGCGATACGACAGCAGCTCGAATCGCTGCGTGCCGATCGCCTGCAGGTACAGCATCCCGAATTCGCCGGTATCGCACTCGGTGATGCGCGCCATGCAGCCGATCGTCTCGGGCACCGACACGGCGCCGTCCTGCGCGACTTCTGGCCCGCTCTTCAGCAGGCACACGCCGAACGGCGCGTCGTCGCGCAGGCATGCGCGGGACATGTCGAGATAGCGCGCCTCGAACACCTTGAGCGGCAGCCAGCCACCGGGGAACAGCACCGTGTGCAGCGGAAACAGCGGCAGGTCGATCAGGGTGGTCGATAGCGTGGACATGGCGCACCGGCAAGAGGGCGGTGTCGCTAAGGTCGTTCGACCTCGGCGACGAGCCGCGACGACGCGTCGACATCCACGGGCGCGTCACGATGCCGCACGATCACGTTCGCATCGTGCGCGAGGCGCGCGGCGAGCGTTTCCGCGATGAACACCGAGCGATGCTGACCGCCCGTGCAGCCGATGGCGACGGTCAGGTAGCTGCGGTTGTCTTCGCGAAAGTGCGGGAGCCATTTCGTCAGGAACGCATGGATGTCGTCGATCATCTGGTGGACGATCGGCAGTGCGTCGAGAAAGGCGATGACCGGCTGGTCCAGCCCGGTGAGCGGGCGCAGCTCATGGTCGTAGTACGGGTTCGGCAGCGCGCGCACGTCGAACATCAGGTCGGCATCGAGCGGCACGCCGCGCTTGAAGCCGAACGACTCGAACATCACCATCAGGTCGTTGTTCTTCTGCTCGATGAAGCGCTTGACCCACGTGCGCAGCACGTTCGCGCGCAGCGTGCTGGTATCGATCTGGTGGCCGAATTCGGCGAGCGGTGCGACCAGCTCGCGTTCGCGCTCGATCGCTTCCTCGAGCGACGACAGCAGCCCGACGTTCGCGTCGTGCGACGGCGAGCCGGACAGCGGGTGGCGCCGGCGCGTTTCGGAGAAGCGCTGGATCAGCGCCTGCGTGCTCGCGTTGAGGAACAGCACGCGGACATCGTGCTCGAGCGACAGCGCGCGGATCAGACCGGGCATTTCGTCCAGCGACGCGCTCGAACGCGCGTCGATCGCGACCGCGAGCCGGTGCTGGCCGCCGTCGGCCAGGTAGCGGGCGAGTTCGGGAAGCACGTGCGGCGGCAGGTTGTCGACGCAGTAGTAGCCTGCGTCTTCGAGCGCGTTCAGCGCGACGGACTTGCCTGAGCCGGAGATGCCGGTGATAAGGACGATGCGCATGGGAAGCAGAGAATCCTGACGTTTCATCATAGCACCGGCTCGACGCGTCGGCGCTGCGAGGCCGGCGCGGGGAGCGTTACACGAGCTTGCCGGGGAACTGACTGTCGGGATCTTGCATCGCGAGTCGTTGCCGATCCATGAAATCGCGCAACGTGTCGATTCCGCGCAACTGCAGGATCGTATTCCGCACGGCCGCCTCGACGAGCACCGCGAGGTTGCGGCCGGCCGCAACCTGGATCGTGACCTTGCTGATCGGCAGGCCAAGCACGTCGACCGTCTGGCTTTCCAGCGGCAGCCGCTGGAATTCGCCGTCCGGGCGGCGCACGAGCTGGACGATCAGCTTCAGCTTCATTTTCCGGCGGACCGCCGTTTCACCGAAGATCGTCTTGATGTCGAGCAGGCCGAGGCCGCGCACTTCGAGCAGGTTCTGCAGCAGCGGCGGGCAGCGGCCTTCGACGAAATCGGGGCCAAGTCGGACGAAGTCGACGGCATCGTCGGCGACGAGGCCGTGGCCGCGACTGATGAGTTCGAGGCCCAGTTCGCTCTTGCCGAGCCCGGAGTCGCCGGTGAGCAGCACGCCCATCCCGAGGATGTCGAGGAACACGCCGTGCAGTGTCGCGCGCGGCGCGAGGATGCGCGACATGTAGAGCCGCAGGCTGTCGATCACCGCGGCGGCCGACATCGGCGTCGTGAACAGCGGCGTGGACGAGCGCGTGCAGCGCAGCACGAGTTCGGGCGGCGCCGCGGCGCCGCCGGCGACGACGAGGAACGGTGGCTCGAGGGCGATCAGCTCGGCCATGTGGCGCGAACGGTCTTCGTCGGTCTGCCGCTGGTAGTAGTCGATTTCGGCTTCGCCGAGCACCTGGATCCGGTTCGGGTGGATCAGGTTCAGGTGGCCGACGAGGTCGGCGCTCGACGTTGCGTTGGCGACGGTGTCGGCCGAAAAACCGCGCTCCCAGCCTTCATGCCCCGTCAGCCAGCTCAGCTTCAGCGTGGCCGCGTTGTCGTCGAAGATGCTCTGGGCGTTGATGCTGGACGTATCCATGACTCTCGTCACTCCAATGGGCCGGTGTGCAGGCGCGCGGCGACGGACGTCGCCATGCCGGGCGGCCCTGGACGACGGCGGGTGCCGCCTCGTACCGGAAAAATTCCGCCCGGATCAACTCAAGGTTGCCACTGAGTGAGCAGGCGATGCAACTCGGCGATATCCGTTTCGTTGTGCAGACGCTCGCGCGCGTCGCGATCGGACAGCAGTTGCGCGATTTCCGACAGGATCTCGAGGTGCTGCTGGGTGGCTTGCTCGGGGACGAGCAGGAAAATCAGGAGACCGACGGGCTGGCCGTCGGGCGCTTCGAACGGGATCGCGTCGGCCAGCCGCACGAACGCGGCGAGCGGGTGCTTGAGCCCCTTGATGCGCCCGTGCGGAATCGCGACGCCTTCGCCGAGCCCGGTCGAACCGAGGCGCTCGCGCGCGAACAGGTTATCCGTGACGGTGCTGCGGGCGATGCCGTTCTGATTCTCGAAGATCAACCCGGCTTGTTCGAAGACGCGTTTCTTGCTGGTGACGGAGAGGTCGATGACGACGTTCTCTATGGGCAGGATTTTGGCTAGGCGATTCATGTTGGCAGGCGATTGGGCGGCCTGGGGTCTCCTTGCGGCGGCAGACTGATTTTCCATGTTCGGCGATATCAAGGCGTTCGGCATCGGAAACCTGCAAGGCAGCTACCGCACCCAACGCCCCCCGGCGATAACCGGAACATTATAGAGCACAGCCGCGTGCGTGGCGCGGCATGGACGGACCGGTCGCACCACTGCCGCTCGGACACAAAAAAAACGCCCGGCGAACCGGGCGGCGTGTGTATTGCGGTGAACGTTATTGCGGCGGCAGTTCGATCTGGTCGATCGACGGCTGCAGCTTGATCGGGTCGTGCGCATGGGTCTGCAGACGCTCCATGTGCTTGACGACCTGACGATCCAGCTTGTCGATCAGCAGATCGATCGCAGCGTACAGGTTGCCGTTCGCGCTTTCGACGAAGATGTCCTTGCCCTTCAGATGCAGATTGATTTCCGCGCGCTGCTGCTTGTCCTTTTCCTTGTGATTGTCGACCGAGAGGATCACAGTGCCATCGATTACCTGATCGCTATGCCGTAGCACCCGGTCCAGCTTGGTGATCACGTATTCGCGAATTGCAGGCGTGACTTCGAGATGATGTCCACTGATCTTCAGGTTCATAGTGCTTCTCCAAGCGAGTGACCACCCGGCCGCATCGAGGCGGCGCTCCGGTCGACTTGCCCCTGCCGCAGGTAGCGGCACATTCGCGGACAAGTCGCCCGGCCTGTTCCCCGTGTGCGCGGTGGCCGGA
Source organism: Burkholderia sp. LA-2-3-30-S1-D2 (assembly GCF_001523915.2). Classification (NCBI taxonomy): domain Bacteria; kingdom Pseudomonadati; phylum Pseudomonadota; class Betaproteobacteria; order Burkholderiales; family Burkholderiaceae; genus Burkholderia; species Burkholderia sp. LA-2-3-30-S1-D2. The sequence goes on from NZ_CP013384.1 coordinate 530,294, forward strand.
ACACGCCTGCCGCCGGGCAGGCAGCAGGCTTAAAGAGACTTGCGCAGATTCACTGCCGGGATTTTGAGGGCTTCGCGATACTTGGCAACCGTGCGGCGCGCGACCACGAATCCCTGTTCTGCCAGCAGCTCGGCAATGCGGCTGTCCGAAAGTGGCGATTTTGGGTCTTCAGCTCCTATCAGTTGCTTGATCAGGGCTCGGATGGCGGTCGACGATGCGGCGCCTCCGGTGTCGGTCGAAACGTGTGATCCGAAGAAGTACTTAAATTCAAGCGTCCCGAACGGGGTCAGCATGTACTTGCCAGTTGTCACACGGCTGACAGTCGACTCGTGTAGGCCCAGCGTATCAGCTATTTCCCGCAAAACCAAGGGGCGCATGGCAATTTCACCGTGCGCAAAGAAATTCTTCTGACGTTCGACAATAGCCTGCGCGACACGCAGGATCGTGTCGAATCGCTGCTGGATGTTCTTGATCAGCCAGCGTGCTTCCTGGAGCTGCTGTTTCAACGATCCGGCCGACGGGTCGCCGCGGCTGTTGCGCAGGATGTTCGCGTACAGGTTGTTGATTCGCAGGCGCGGCATCACTTCCGGATTGAGTTCCGCGAGCCAGCCCTGGCCGGCCTTCTTCACGATGATGTCGGGCACGACGTAGTCGGCCTCGGCCTTGCCGTACGCGGCGCCGGGGAACGGCTCCAGCGAACGGATCAGCGCGTGCGCGTCGCGCAGCGCGTCGTCGCTCGCCTTCAGGTGCTTGCGCAGCCGCGTGAAGTCGCGGGCGGCGAGCAGTTCGAGATGCTGCGACACGATCTCGAGCGCGAGCGTGCGTGTCGGGGACGGATCGAGGCGCAGCAACTGCAGCTTCAGGCATTCGGACGCCGAGCGGGCCCCGACCCCGGCCGGGTCGAAACTGTGCAGCAGCGCGAGCGCCGCATTCAGTTCGTCGCAGTCGATTTCCAGTTCCGGCGGCAGGTCGGCGAGCACTTCGTCGAGGGAGGCGGTCAGGTAGCCGTCGTCGTCGAGCGATTCGATCAGGAACATCACGAGCGCGCGATCGCGCGGGCTGGCCTGCGTGACGCGCAATTGCGCGGACAGGTGGTCGCGCAACGACGTCGCGGCTTCCTGCACCTGCAGCGGCGGGAGGTCGTCGTCGTCCGATGCGCCGCTCGAGCGGCCGAACTCGTCGAGATTCCACTGCGGGCCGTCGCCGGCGTCGCCCGATGCGTAGCTGTCGTATTCGTCGGCGGCGGCCGGTTCGTCGCGCTCGGCGCGATCGCTCGACTGGCTGCTGCCGTTCGCGGCGCCCGACTCGGTGTTCTGGCTGGGAGGCGTCTGCGCGATCAGCGATCCGTCCGCCGCGACGCGCAGCGGGCTCGCGATCCATTCGTCATCGTTCTCGAGCAGCGGATTCTGCGCGACGGCCATCGCGACTTCCTGCTGCAGTTCGAGCGTCGACAACTGCAGCAGCCGGATCGACTGCTGCAGTTGCGGTGTCAGTGCCAGGTGTTGCGACAGGCGGAGTTGAAGGCTGGCTTTCATGGCAGAGAGGGAGTCATACCGGCAGTTTGCCACGACCCAGGTGCCTTGAGCCATCCGCGATTACGCGCGGCGCGGCGCACGGCCGCAGGCGGGAGCCGCCGGACGCCGGAGGGGGCGGCCAGCCGCGGGGAAGGTTACATGCGGAAGTGTTCGCCGAGGTACACGCGGCGCACGCTTTCGTTTTCGATGATTTCGCTCGGCGCGCCGGCGGCGAGCACCGAACCGTCGCTGATGATGTATGCGTGGTCGCAGATGCCGAGCGTTTCGCGGACGTTGTGATCGGTAATCAACACGCCGATGTTACGCTGTTTCAGGAACTTGACGATCTTCTGGATCTCGAGCACTGCGATCGGGTCGACGCCGGCGAACGGTTCGTCGAGCAGGATGAAGTTCGGGTTGGTCGCCAGCGCGCGCGCGATTTCGACGCGACGGCGTTCGCCGCCCGACAGCGACAGCGCCGGGTTCTCGCGCAGGTGGCCGATCTGCAGCTCGTCGAGCAGCGCCTCGGTGCGCGCCGCGATCGCGTCCTTCGACAGCCGCTTGCCGTCGTCGCCGTGCTGCAGTTCGAGCACCGCGCGGATGTTTTCCTCGACGGTCAGCTTGCGGAACACCGACGCTTCCTGCGGCAGGTACGACAGGCCGAGCGACGCACGCTTGTGGATCGGCAGCAGGCTGATCGAGCTGCCGTTCAGCGAGATCTCGCCCGCGTCGAGCGGCACGAGGCCGACGATCATGTAGAACGACGTCGTCTTGCCGGCGCCGTTCGGGCCGAGCAGGCCGACGACTTCGCCGCTCTTCACGTCGAGCGACACGTCCTTGACGACCGTGCGCGAGCCGTAGCGTTTCTTCAGGTTGCGGACGACGAGCGAGCTCGTCGTGCCGGCCGGCTGGCGGTTCGAAAGCGCGTTCATTGGCCCGGCGCTCCCTGGATCGTGGTCGACGGCGACAGCTTCGCCGGCGCGCCGTTCAGCTGCCCGGGGCCACCGTTCTTCGGCGACAGCATCGCGCGCACGCGGCCGTTCGGGTTGCCCGGCGCCGCGACGTCCTTGCCGCCCTTCGCGGTGTAGAAGTCGCGCTGGCCGTCGTACGTGATCACGCTGCCGTGCACGGTGTCGGCGATCGTCGACGTGCCCTGCAGGCGGCGCACGGTCGCGGCGGTGGTCAGCGTCGTCAGGTCCTGCTTGCCATCGTAGTCGATACGCTCGGCGTCGCCGTCGATGTATTCGTCGAGACCTTCGCGTTTCTGACGGAACGTCGCGTGCTTCTTGCCGCTGCCGAACGATGTCGCGTACTGATAGCCTTCGGGATCCTGGCGCACTTCGACGCGGTCGCCCTTGATGATGATCGTGCCTTTCGTGATCACGACGTTGCCGGTCGCGACCGTCACCTGCTTCAGGTCGTCATAGGTCAGGTTGTCCGCCTCGACGTTGATCGGCTTGTTCTGGTCGGCCTTCTCGGCATGGGCGAGCGGCGCCAGCCCGACGAGCGGGAGCGCCACGAGCGTCGCGGCGAGCGCGGCGCGGACGGCGCGCGCAGCGCCGCCGGAATTCTGTCGAGGGAACGGTTCGTTCATGCAGTCACGTGAGGGATGCGTCACCTGGATTGACCTTTCGAGCCGCCGGACGTGTCCGCCGCGGCGATCGTGCCGCGCACGTTGCCGTAAAGCTCGATGACCCGGGTGACGTTGTTGTACTTCATGCCGTCGGTCGCGTTGACGAGCGACAGGCCGCGCTGAAGTTTAACCGGCTTTTCGGTCTGGATCACATCGTCATTGACGAAGATCCGGAAATGCTGGGAATCGGCCTGCATCTGCGGGTCGCCGCCGCCGGCCACGCGCAGGATGCGCGCGTCGTCGTACAAGTCGACGATCGACACGTCGCCGTTGACGGTGCCGCGCTTCGCGGTGGTCGTCACGACCGGCTTGCCGGGCTGGAATGCGCGCATGGCCGGATCGGTCAGGTCGCTGTTTTCGGTGTCTTCGTAATGAATCAGCTTCGCGGCCGTCAGACGGTACTGCGTCGTGCCCGTCTGGTCGAGCTCGGTGACCGAGAAGTTGTCCGCGAAATAGTCGGGCGTGTGGCGCTTCGGCTGCACGGTGCCTTCGCCGGGCGGCGGCAGCGTCGCCTGCAGCAGCCACCACGTGATGCCCGCGAGCGCGGCGACCGCGACGAGCGGCAGCAACTGGGTCCAGCGGAAATGCGTGTTCATCCGTCAGGCTCCGCAGGCAGCGGCGAGCAGCGCGTCGTAGCGGCGCTGCGCGCGCAGGATCGCGTCGCAGACTTCGCGCACCGCGCCGTGGCCGCCGCGGGCCTCGGCCACCCAGTGCGCGCGGGCGATCACCTCGGGGTGCGCGTTGGCCGGTGCCGTCGCGAAGCCGCAGCGCAGCATCACCGGCAGGTCGGGCCAGTCGTCGCCCATATAGCCGCAGGCGTCGGCGGTGATGCCGAGCGACGCGATCAGGTCGCCGAACACGGCGAGCTTGTTCTCGACGCCCTGGAACAGATGCGCGATCTTCATTTCCTTCGCGCGGGCCGCGACGATGTCCGAGCGGCGGCCGGTGATGATCGCGGTTGCGATGCCGGCCTCGCCGAGCAGCTTCACGCCGTGGCCGTCGAGCGAATTGAACGACTTCATCGCGTCGCCTGCCGCGGTAAACAGCAGGCCGCCGTCGGTCAGCACGCCGTCGACGTCGAAAACCATCAGCTTCACGCGGCTCGCGCGTTCGGCCGCAGTCAGCGCTGCGCTCATCAGATCACCTTCTTCGAAAACAGGTCGTGCATGTTCAGCGCGCCGATCAGCGCACCGTCGGCATCGACCACCAGCATCTGGTTGATCCGGTGGCGCTCCATCAGTTCCACGGCCTCGACCGCGAGATTGTCGGGGCCGATCGTGCGCGGTTCGCGCGTCATCACGTCGACGATCGGCAGCGTGCGGAAATCACCGTCGCGCGCCAGCACGCGGCGCAGGTCGCCGTCGGTGAAGATGCCGGCCACGCGGCCGTCGGTGTCGACCACGGCGGTCATGCCCAGGCGCTTCGCGGTGATCTGGAACAGTGCGTCCGACAGCGTCGCGTCGAGCCCGACGCGCGGAATGTCGTCGCCCGAGCGCATCACGTCGCGCACGTGGGTGAGCAGGCGCCGGCCGAGCGCGCCGCCCGGATGCGAGCGCGCGAAATCCTCGGAGCCGAAGCCGCGCGCGTCGAGCACCGCGACGGCGAGCGCGTCGCCGAGCGCGAGCGCGGCGGTCGTGCTCGCGGTGGGGGCGAGGTTCAGCGGGCAGGCTTCCTTCGAGACCGCGGCGTTCAGGTTCACGTCGGCGAGCGTGCCGAGGCTCGATTCCGCGCGGCCCGTGATCGCGATCAGCTTCGCGCCGATCCGCTTCACGAGTGGCAGGATCGCGACGAGTTCTTCCGACTCGCCGGAATAGGAGATGCCGATGAACACGTCGTCCGACGTGACCATGCCGAGGTCGCCGTGGCTGGCCTCGGCCGGGTGGACGAAGAAGGCCGGCGTGCCGGTGCTCGCCAGCGTGGCCGCGATCTTGCGGGCGATATGCCCGGATTTGCCGATACCGGATACGACGACGCGGCCGCGGCAGCCGAGCAGCAGCGCGACGGCCTGGACGAAGTCGCCGTCGAGCTGGTCGCGCAGCGCGCGCACGGCGTCCGCCTCGATGTCGAGCACGTCGCGGGCGAGCGCGAGCGCCCGATCATCATTGATTTTCGCTATCATGCGCGGAGTATAGCAAAGGCGTTTGTTCGCCGCGCCGCGCCTTCGGACTCGTCCGATGCCGCTTGCCCACCGCCACCACCCGCGCCCGCATTGCCGTGGCCCCGACGAACGAGGACGCTTCGCCCGTGATTTCCCCGCTCGAAATGACCCTGCTGCTGCTGCTGGCCTCGGTGGTGGGCGTCGTCGTATTTCGCTCGCTGAACCTGCCGCCGATGCTCGGCTACCTGACCGTCGGCATCCTGGTCGGGCCGCACGCGTTCGGCGTCGCCGCGGATCTGGAGCGGGCCGAGCATCTCGCGGAATTCGGCGTGGTGTTCCTGATGTTTTCGATCGGCCTCGAATTCTCGCTCGCGAAGCTGCGGGCGATGCAGCGGCTCGTGTTCGGGCTGGGTCTCCTGCAGGTGGTCGCGACGCTCGTGCTCGCGCTGGCGCTCGGCCTGCTGTTCGAGCGCTGGGTGCACATCACGTGGCAGGGCTGCATCGCGCTCGGCGGCGCGCTCGCGATGTCGTCGACGGCGATCGTGTCGAAGATGCTCGCCGAGCGGCTCGAGATCGAGACCGCGCACGGCCGCAACATCTTCGGCGTGCTGCTGTTCCAGGATCTGGCCGTGGTGCCGCTGCTGATCGTGATCGCCGCGTTCGGCGCCGAGTCGTCGAAGGATCTCGCGCTCACGCTCGGCTTCGCGGCGGTCAAGATCGTGATCGCGCTGACGCTGCTGCTGGTCATCGGGCAGCGTTTCATGACGCGCTGGCTGAACGTCGTCGCGCGGCGCCGCTCGCAGGAGCTGTTCGTGCTGAACCTGCTGCTCGTCACGCTCGGCGCCGCGTTCGTCACCGACCGCTTCGGCCTGTCGCTCGCGCTCGGCGCGTTCATCGCGGGGATGCTGATCTCCGAGACGCCGTTCCGCCATCAGGTGGAGGAGGACATCAAGCCGTTCCGCGACGTGCTGCTCGGCCTGTTCTTCGTGACGACGGGGATGCTGCTCGATCCGCGCGTGATCTGGGAGCATCCGGTGCTCGTGTTCGGCTTCTTCGTCGGGCAGATCCTGTTCAAGGCGACGACGATCGCCGGACTTGCGCGGTTGTTCGGCGCGACGCCGGGCGTTGCGATGCGCACCGGCATCGGCCTCGCGCAGGCCGGCGAATTCGGCTTCGTGCTGCTGAACCTGATCCTCGACCGGCATCTCGTCGATTCGACGCTGCTGCAGGCGATCCTCGCGTCGATGCTGCTGTCGATGCTCGCCGCGCCGTTCCTGATCCAGAACGCCGACCGGATCGTGATGCGGCTGTCGTCGACGGAATGGATGCAGCAGTCGCTGCAGATGACGCGGATCGCGACGCAAAGCCTCAAGCAGCGCGGCCACGTGATCATCTGCGGCTACGGCCGCGCGGGGCAGAACCTGGCGCGCATGCTCGAGCAGGAAGGCATTCCATACGTCGCGCTCGACCTCGACCCCGATCGCGTGAGCGCGGCCGCGACGGCCGGCGAATCGGTCGTGTTCGGCGACGCGGCGCGTCGCGAGTCGCTGCTCGCGGCCGGTATCCATCGCGCGGCGGCCGTCGCGATCACTTATGCGAACACGCCGTCCGCGCTGCGCGTGCTGCATCACGTGCACGAACTCGAGCCGACGCTGCCGGCGATCGTGCGCACGGTCGACGACGCCGATCTCGAGAAGCTGCTCGCGGCCGGCGCGACCGAGGTGATTCCGGAGATCGTCGAGGGTAGCCTGATGCTCGCGTCGCACACGCTGGTGCTGGTCGGCGTGCCGATGCGCAAGGTCGTGCGGCGCGTCGAGGAGATGCGCGACGAGCGCTACAGCCTGCTGCGCGGCTATTTCCGCGGCGCGGACGATGCGGACGACGACGATCACGAGCAGGTGCGGCTACAATCGGTGCCGGTCGACGCGCGCGCGGATGCGGTCGGGCGCTCGCTGGAGGAACTCGGGCTGTATGCGCTCGGGCTGGAAGTCACGGCGATCCGCCGGCACGGCATCCGCGGCGTCGAACCCGATCCGCAGACCAAGCTGCGCGCGAGCGACATCGTCGTGCTGCGCGGGCTGCCCGAGGCGCTCGCGCTCGCGGAGGAGCGGCTGTCGCGGCATCGGCGCGAACCGCCGGCCGCAGTCGCGTGAGTCGCGATTCGATAACCTGACCCGTATTTACTCGAAACGGTGCCCGATCTTCGCGCACCGTTTTTTTCGGAGAGTTTCATGCCGCATTCGTCGTCGGGCGCACCGCTCGATCCGGTCGCCTTCATCCACAGCCAGATCCGCACCGTGCCCGACTGGCCGCAGCCGGGCGTGATGTTCCGTGACATCACGACGCTGCTGCAGAGCCCGAAGGCGCTGCGCATCCTCGTCGACCTGTTCGTCGAGCGCTATGTCGATGCGAAGCTCGACTATGTCGCGGGCCTTGACGCGCGCGGCTTCATCATCGCGCCGATCGTCGCGTACGAGTTGAGCGTCGGCTTCGTGCCGATCCGCAAGGTCGGCAAGCTGCCGTACAAGACGTGCTCGGAGTCGTATGACCTCGAATACGGCAGCGCGACCGTCGAGATCCACGAAGACGCGTGCCGCGCCGGCGACCGCGTGATCATCATGGACGACCTGATCGCGACCGGCGGCACGATGATGGCGGGGCGCAACCTGCTGCAGCGGCTCGGCGCGGTCGTCGTCGAAGGTGCGGCGATCATCGATCTGCCCGATCTCGGCGGCTCGACGCTGCTGCGCAACGCGGGGCTGCCCGTCTATACCGTCACCGAATTCGCCGGCCATTGAACCACTGGACGCCGGCCCACGCCGCGAGGTCACGATGCCCAACTTCATGCTGTTTCTCGCCACGTCGATCGCGATCACGTTCGCGCCGGGTCCCGACAACCTGCAAGTGCTCGCGCGCGGCATCTCGCAGGGCCGCGCGGCCGGCTTCGTCGCCGCGCTCGGCTTCACGGCCGGGATCCTGTTCCATACGACGCTCGCGGCGCTCGGCGTCGCGGCCGTGCTGCGCTCGTCGCCGGTCGCGTTCCAGACACTGAAGCTCGCGGGCGCCGCGTACCTCGTGTGGATCGGCATCAAGGCGTTGCGCAGCCAGGGGCTCGCGAACGCGCACGCGCGTCCGCCGCAGCCGCTTGGCGCGATCTTCCGGCAGAGCGTGATCGGTAACCTGATGAACCCGAAGGTCACGCTGTTCTTCGTCGTGTTCCTGCCGCAGTTCGTCGATCCGCATGGCGTGCAGGGCGTGACGCTGCAGATGTTCGAGCTCGGGGCGCTGTTCATGCTGCAGACGGCCGTGGTGTTCTCGCTGTTCGGCGTCGGCGCGGGCGCGATCGGCACATGGCTGAAGCGCCGCCCGAAGGCCGGCGTATGGCTCGACCGGATCGCCGGCGCGACGTTCATCGCGATCGGCATTCGCGTCGCGCTGAAGGACTGAGCCCGATGACGTTTCCTTGCATCGCGGCCGCGCGCCGCTTCGATCCGGCCGCGCACCTGCGTTTCGAGATCGCCGGCGAGCAGGTCGGCTGGGTGCGTCGCCAGGACATCGCCAAGCTCGCTCGCTGGCCCGACGTGTTCGAGCTGACCGACACGCGCGTCGTGCTGTCGGCGCGTTATGACACGGTCGACGCGCGCAGCATGGCGCTCGCGAGCGCGATCGGTGCGCTGGCGGCCGAGGGCGCGATTCCGGGCTGGCGCGACGAGATCTATGCGATCCGCAACCGCTTCGACGATCCACCGCTCGCGTATATCGAACGCGCCGCGTCGCGCTTCTTCGGCACGCAGACCTATGCAGTGCACCTGAACGGCATCGTAGAATATGCGGTTGCGCCGGGTGAGCCGGCCGTGCCGCGGATGTGGCTCGGCCGCCGCAGCGCGACCAAGGCAACCGATCCCGGCATGCTCGACAACGTCGTCGCGGGCGGCATCGGCTGGGGCCTGGGCGTTCACGAGACGCTCACGAAGGAATGCTGGGAAGAGGCCGGCATGCCGGCCGAACTGGCGGCGCGCGCGATCGCGGGCCGGGCGGTGCAGGTGCTGTGCTCGCTGCCGGAAGGCACGCAGTCCGAACTGATCTTCGTGTACGACCTGCCGCTGCCGCGCGACTTCGCGCCGCACAACCAGGATGGCGAAGTGGCCGAGCACCTGCTGGCCGGTGTATCCGAAGTGGTCGGCTGGCTGCGCGAAGGCCGCGCGACGATGGATGCGAGCCTCGCGATGCTCGACACGATGCTGCGCCATCGCTGGCTCGCGGCGGCCGACGCAGCGGGCATCGACGCGCTGTTCGCGCCGGCCGCGTAATGCGCAGCACGCCGGCCCGGGCGCGGCCGAACGAATGGCCTATTTGACGAACACCGAAACGAAGGGAGTAGCGGTCATGCCGACCGATCACAGCTTTATCTTGAAACTGTCGTGCCCCGACCGGCACGGCATCGTCCACGCAGTCTCGGGCTTCCTGTTCGAACGCGCCAACAACATCCTCGATTCGGCGCAGTTCGGCGACAGCCGCACCGGCGAGTTCTTCATGCGCGTGCACTTCGTGCAGGACGGCGGGGGCGCGGATGCCGCGTCGGCGCTCGACACGCTTCGCAACGAATTCGCGCCGCTCGCCGAGCAGTTCGCGATGCGCTGGGAGATGCACGACGCGGCCGTGAAACCGCGCGTCGTGATCATGGTGTCGAAGATCGGCCATTGCCTGAACGACCTGCTGTTCCGTTACCGCACCGGCCAGCTGCCGATCGAGATCCCGGCGATCGTGTCGAACCACAAGGAGTTCTACCAGCTCGCCGCGAGCTACAACATTCCGTTCCATCACTTCCCGCTCGTCGGCGGTTCGTCCGATGCGGCGAAAGCCGCGCAGGAAGCGCGTGTGCTCGAAGTGATCGATGAACACCAGGCCGATCTCGTCGTGCTCGCGCGCTACATGCAGATCCTGTCGCCGAATATGTGCCAGCAGCTCGCCGGCCGGGCGATCAACATCCACCATTCGTTCCTGCCGAGCTTCAAGGGTGCGAAACCGTACTACCAGGCGTTCGACCGCGGCGTGAAGCTGATCGGCGCGACCGCGCACTACGTGACGACCGATCTCGACGAAGGCCCGATCATCGAGCAGGAAGTCGAGCGCGTCGACCACAGCATGACGCCCGACCAGCTCACCGCGATCGGCCGCGACGTCGAGTGCGTGACGCTCGCGCGCGCCGTGAAGTGGCACGTCGAGCACCGGGTCGTGCTGAACGGCACGAAGACGGTCGTGTTCCGCTGATCGGCGGTGCGGGGCGGCCATTGGCCGGCCGCTGGCCCGGATGCAAAAACGCCGCGCCCTTGATGGGGCGCGGCGTTTTTTTATCGCGTGACGCGCGTGACGCGCCGGGCAGCGTTGCGTCAGATCAGCCGCAGCATGTACAGCTCGCGCTTCAGGTATGCATAGAAGATCGGTGCGGCGATCACGCCCGGCAGCCCGAACGCGGCTTCCATGATCAGCATCGCGAGCAGCAGTTCCCACGCGCGCGACTCGATCTGGCCGCCGATGATCTTCGCGTTCAGGAAGTATTCAAACTTGTGGATCACGACGAGGAACGCGAGCGACGCGATCGCGGTGCCCATGCTGACCGACAGCGACACCGCGACGATCAGCGTGTTGGAGATCAGGTTGCCGATCACCGGCAGCAGCCCGACGATGAACGTGACGAGCACGAGCGTCTTCGACAGCGGCAGCTGCTGGTGGAAGATCGGCAGCGCGACGAGCAGGTAGACCGCCGTGAATGCCGCGTTGATCGCCGAGATCTTGATCTGCGCGAACACGATCCGGCGGAACGACTCGGCGAAGCGCGACACGCGCGTGACGAGCGCGGTCGACAGCGGCCGGCGCACCTTGCCGTGCTCGACGCCGATCGCGATCATCGCGCCGATGATCATCCCGAACAGCACGTGGCCGAAGCCGCGCGCGACGCTCTTGCCGCCTTGCTGGAGCTGATCCATGTGCGAGTGCATCAGCAGCGCCGCCTTGGTCTTCATCTGTTCGACGTCGACGGGCAGCAGGTTCGCGATCCAGGCTGGCGTGCGGGCGCGGGTCTGCTCGACGATCTGCATCAGCTGGTCGAGCAGGCTCTGCAGGTTCGGCACCGTGTGCTCGAAGTGCTCGATGATGCCGATCGTCAGGCCGGTGAGCCCGCCGACGATCGCGATCGACAGCAGCACGACGGCGACCCAGCGGGCGCGCATGCTTGTGGTGTGGCGTTCGATGACCGGCGCGATCGTGTGGATCAGCTGATAGACCAGCAGGCCGGCCAGCAGCCCGCCCAGCAGCTTGAGCTCGATGACGAGCACCATCGCGACGAGGGCGAACAGATAGCTGCCGATCTCGATCGCAGACAGCTTCGGCAGGCTGAAGTCGCTCGTCAGCCGCACGCTGCGCAGGTGCGGCTCCCGGCTCTGGGCGTCGCGCGACTCTTGTTGCTTCTCCATCGTGGATTCCTGTCGTTCGTGTGTCATGCCGCGCGGTGGGCGGCAGGACGGCGGTCGCCCGGCGCCGCACCGGATTGGTGCGGATGGCGAACCTTACGACCGTAAAGTATAGCTGCCATTATGGTCCGCCACGGGGCTGTTTGGCTCGTGGTGTAAACGCAGAGGGGAAAACCGCGGAAGGGGAAACGATGACGCCGGCGCCGCCGCGGGCGCCGGGCGCGCGCGGCCGGCAGCCGCGCGCGGGAACGGCAATTGTCAGCCGGCCGCCGCCTTGCGGGTCGGACGCTTGAGCAGCGGCGCGAGGTACTTGCCGGTGAAGCTCGCCTTCGTCTTCGCGACCTGCTCGGGCGTGCCCTGCGCGATGATCTGGCCGCCGCCGGCGCCGCCTTCGGGGCCGAGGTCGATCACCCAGTCAGCCGTCTTGATCACGTCGAGGTTGTGCTCGATGATCACGACCGTGTTGCCCTGGTCGCGCAGCCGGTGGATCACCTCGAGCAGCAGCGCGATGTCGTGGAAATGCAGGCCGGTGGTCGGCTCGTCGAGGATATACAGCGTGCGGCCCGTGTCGCGCTTCGACAGCTCCAGCGACAGCTTCACGCGCTGCGCCTCGCCGCCCGACAGCGTCGTGGCCGACTGGCCGAGGCGGATGTAGCCCAGGCCGACGTCGAGCAGCGTCTTCAGCTTGCGGGCGATGACCGGCACCGCGCTGAAGAATTCGTACGCGTGCTCGACCGTCATGTCGAGTACTTCGCTGATGTTCTTGCCCTTGTACTGCACTTCGAGCGTTTCGCGGTTGTAGCGCTTGCCGTGGCACACGTCGCACGGCACGTAGACGTCCGGCAGGAAGTGCATCTCGACCTTCAGCACGCCGTCGCCCTGGCACGACTCGCAGCGGCCACCCTTCACGTTGAACGAGAAGCGGCCCGGATCGTAGCCGCGCTCCTTCGCGGTCGGCACGCCCGAGAACAGCTCGCGGATCGGCGTGAACAGGCCCGTGTAGGTGGCCGGGTTCGAGCGCGGCGTGCGGCCGATCGGCGACTGGTCGACGTTGATCACCTTGTCGAAGTGCTCGAGGCCTTCGATCGCCTCGTGCGGCGCCGGCTCGGCCGACGAGCCGTACAGGTGGCGCGCGACCGCGTGGTACAGCGTGTCGTTGATCAGCGTCGACTTGCCGGAACCCGACACGCCGGTGATGCAGGTCAACAGGCCGACCGGCAGCTCGAGATCGACGTGCTTCAGGTTGTTGCCGTGCGCGTCGACGATGCGCAGCATCCGCTCCGGATCGGGCGCGATCCGCTCGTCCGGATACTCGATCGTGCGCTTGCCGACGAGATACTGGCCCGTCAGCGACTGCGGGTTCGACTGCACCTGCTTCGGCGTGCCTTCGGCGACCACCACGCCGCCATGCTCGCCCGCGCCGGGGCCCATGTCGACGACGTAGTCGGCCGTGCGGATCATGTCCTCGTCGTGCTCGACGACGATCACCGAGTTGCCGAGGTCGCGCAGGTGCTTGAGCGTCGAGATCAGGCGGTCGTTGTCGCGCTGGTGCAGGCCGATCGACGGCTCGTCGAGCACGTACATCACGCCCGTCAGGCCCGAGCCGATCTGCGACGCGAGGCGGATGCGCTGCGCCTCGCCGCCGGACAGCGTCTCGGCGCTGCGCTCGAGCGACAGGTAGTCGAGGCCGACGTTGTTCAGGAAGGTCAGGCGCGCGACGATTTCCTTGATCACCTTGTCGGCGATCTCGCGCTTCGCGCCGTCGAGCGACAGGCCGTCGAAATAGCCGAGCGCGTCGCGCAGCGGCCAGCCGCTGATTTCATAGATGCCACGCGCGTAGTCGCCGGTGCCGACCCGCACGTGGCGCGCCTCGCGGCGCAGCCGCGTGCCGTCGCACGACGGGCACGGCTGGTTGTTCTGGTATTTCGCGAGTTCTTCGCGCACCGCGACCGAATCGGTTTCGCGGTAGCGGCGCTCGAGGTTCGGGATGATCCCTTCGAACACGTGCTCGCGGATCGTCGTGCGGCCGCGTTCATTGATGTACGAGAACGGGATCGTCTGCTTGCCCGAGCCGAACAGCAGCACCTTGCGGATCTTCTCCGGCAGGTCCTCGAACGCGGCGTCGATGTCGAATTCGTAGAATGCCGCCAGGCTCTGCAGCATCTGGAAGTAGAACTGGTTGCGGCGGTCCCAGCCCTTCACGGCGCCCGCGGCGAGCGACAGCGACGGGTGCGCGACGACCCGCTTCGGATCGAAGAACGTGATCTGGCCGAGGCCGTCGCATTCCGGGCACGCGCCCATCGGGTTGTTGAACGAGAACAGGCGCGGCTCGAGCTCCTGCAGCGAGTACGAGCAGATCGGGCAGGCGAACTTCGAGCTGAACAAGTGTTCGCGGTCGGTGTCCATTTCCAGCGCGATCGCACGGCCGTCGGCGAGGCGCAGCGCGGTCTCGAACGATTCCGCGAGGCGCTGCTTCATGTCCGGGCGCACCTTCAGGCGGTCGACGACGACGTCGATCGTGTGCTTGTCGTTCTTCTTGAGCTTCGGCAGCGACTCGACCTCGTAGATCTTCGCGACGCCTTCGTTCGCGGTGCCGCCGCCCGAGCGCACGCGAAAGCGCACGAAGCCCTGCGCCTGCATCTCCTCGAACAGCTCGACGTGCTCGCCCTTGCGGTTCGCGACCACGGGCGCGAGGATCATCAGCTTGGTTTCCTCCGGCAGCGCGAGCGCCGCGTCGACCATCTGCGACACGCTCTGCGCCTCGAGCGGGATGTCGTGGTCGGGGCAATACGGCGTGCCGACACGTGCGAACAAAAGTCGCAGGTAGTCGTGGATCTCGGTGACCGTGCCGACGGTCGAGCGCGGGTTGTGGGACGTCGCCTTCTGCTCGATCGAGATCGCGGGCGACAGGCCCTCGATCAGGTCGACGTCGGGTTTCTCCATCAGTTGCAGGAACTGGCGGGCGTACGCGGACAGGCTTTCGACGTAGCGGCGCTGGCCCTCGGCATAAAGGGTGTCGAACGCGAGCGACGACTTGCCCGACCCGGACAACCCGGTAATCACGACCAGCTTGTGGCGCGGCAGGTCGAGATTGACGTTTTTCAGGTTGTGGGTGCGTGCCCCACGGATACGGATCTGTTCCATGAACCTGGCGAAAATGGAGGGAACCAAACCTGCTACTATAACGGCTTTTCGAGGCCGTCGTTGGGGGTCCCCAGCCTTTGCAGCAGCTGGCAGCAAGGCGGTGTCCACGCCGGGGAAGCGGCCGCGCCGCACGGCTCGAGGCGGCCCGCAGGCAGCCTGCGTGACCTCCCGGAAAGCGGTCCCGGAAAGCGCCTGCCGGGCCGGTGGCCCTGATCTTCCGCCGCCCGCCGCCGGGCGGACATTCCGATCATTCGAAATTCATTCCCGATGTCCAATCCGTCCGCCACGTCTTCCCGCATGACCGCGCCCGAATTGCGCGCGACCACGTCGCTCGCGGCGATCTTCGCGCTGCGCATGCTCGGCCTGTTCATGATCATGCCGGTGTTCTCGGTCTATGCGAAAACCATCCCGGGCGGCGATAACGTGCTGCTCGTCGGTATCGCGCTCGGTGCCTACGGCGTCACGCAGTCGCTGTTCTACATCTTCTACGGCTGGGCGTCCGACAAGTTCGGCCGCAAGCCCGTGATCGCCACCGGCCTCCTGATCTTCGCGCTCGGCAGCTTCGTCGCCGCGTTCGCGCACGACATCACGTGGATCATCGTCGGCCGCGTGATCCAGGGCATGGGTGCCGTGTCGTCCGCGGTGCTCGCATTCATCGCCGACCTGACCTCCGAGCAGAACCGCACGAAGGCGATGGCGATGGTCGGCGGCTCGATCGGCGTGTCGTTCGCGGTCGCGATCGTCGGCGCGCCGATCGTGTTCCACTGGGTCGGGATGAGCGGGCTGTTCGCGATCGTCGGCGTGCTGTCGATCCTCGCGATCGGCGTCGTGGTGTGGATCGTGCCCGACGCGGCGAGGCCCGTGCACGTGCCGGCGCCGTTCGGCGAGGTGCTGCACAACGTCGAGCTGCTGCGCCTGAACTTCGGCGTGCTGGTGTTGCACGCGACGCAGACGGCGCTGTTCCTCGTCGTGCCGCGCCTGCTGGTCGACGGCGGGCTGCCGGTCGCCGCGCACTGGAAGGTCTACTTGCCGGTGATGGGGCTCGCGTTCGTGATGATGGTTCCGGCGATCATCGTCGCGGAAAAACGGGGCAAGATGAAACCGGTGCTGCTCGGCGGCATTCTGGCTATCCTGATCGGCCAATTGTTGCTCGGCAGCGCACCGCATACCATCCTGATTGTGGCGGCGATCCTGTTCGTGTACTTCCTGGGCTTCAACATCCTGGAAGCGTCGCAGCCGTCGCTCGTGTCGAAGCTCGCGCCCGGTTCGCGCAAGGGCGCGGCCACGGGCGTCTACAACACCACGCAATCGATCGGGCTCGCGCTCGGCGGCATCGTGGGCGGCTGGCTGCTGAAGCACGGCGGCGCGAACACTGTCTTCTATGCCTGCTCGGGGCTCGTGGCGGCGTGGCTTATAATCGCGGCCAGCATGAAAGCGCCGCCGCGCAAGGCCTGAACCCTCTTTTCGGGCAGGCACCGGCGACGCTCGCCGGCTTGCCCGGCGGGCCGCTCCGACGATATTCGCGGGCGGCCCGGCATCGAATTTACTGGAGAAACACATGGCATCCGTCAACAAGGTCATCCTCGTCGGCAATCTCGGCGCCGATCCTGAAGTCCGTTACCTGCCGAGCGGCGACGCGGTTGCGAACATCCGTCTCGCGACGACCGATCGCTACAAGGACAAGGCAAGCGGCGATTTCAAGGAAATGACCGAGTGGCACCGCGTCGCGTTTTTTGGCCGTCTCGCTGAAATCGTCAGCGAATACCTGAAGAAGGGTTCGTCGGTCTATATCGAAGGCCGTATCCGCACGCGCAAGTGGCAGGGCCAGGACGGCCAGGATCGCTATTCGACCGAAATCGTCGCCGACCAGATGCAGATGCTTGGCGGCCGCGGCGGTTCGGGCGGCGGCGGTGGCGGCGGTGACGAAGGCGGTTACGGCGGCGGCTACGGCGGTGGTGGTGGCGGTCGCGGCGGCGAACAGATGGAACGCGGCGGTGGCGGCGGTCGTGCCGGCGGTGCGCCGCGCGGCGGTGCAGGCGGCGGTCAGAGCCGTCCGAGCGCGCCGGCAGGCGGCGGTTTCGACGAGATGGACGACGATATTCCGTTCTGACGGAACGTCGGTATCCCGCACCGGAATGGGCCCGAATGTCCGAGTCAAGCCAATCGCTTGGCACGGACCTTCGGGTCTTTTTCCGTTTACGCCCCGCGCCCCGGAGACCGCCAGTGGCTGACGCGCTCCCCGACCTCATCGCCCCGCGGCTCGATGTGCTGTTCTGCGGGATCAACCCCGGCATGACCGCCGCCGCGACAGGGCATCACTTCGCGGGCAGGAACAACCGCTTCTGGCGCGTGCTGCATCTCGCGGGCTTCACGCCGGACGAAATCGCGCCGAGGGACGACCGGACGATCCTCGCGTACGGATGCGGGCTGACCGCGGTCGTACCGCGACCGACCGCGAGCGCCGATCAGTTGTCGCACGCGGAATTCGTCGCCGAGGCGGCTGTCCTCGAGCAGAAGATCGTGCATTACGCGCCGCGCTTCGTCGCGTTCCTGGGCAAGGCCGCGTACGCCGCGCTTTCCGGACGACGCGAGATCACGTGGGGCCGGCAAGCCGAGCACATGCAGCGCGCGACCGTCTGGATCCTGCCGAATCCGAGCGGCAGGAACCGCGCATTCGGCATCGACGACCTGGTCGACGCGTATCGCGAGCTACGAGAAGCGGCGCACGCCGTTTCGGGCCGCCGGCAGCAGGGGACGTCGGATGCCGCGCAATAAGCCCGCGTCGTGCTGGCCGGGTGCGCTGTTGCCGCGCGCGTTCTTCGATCGCGCGGCCACCGAAGTCGCACCGCAACTGCTGAACAAGATCCTGGCGGCAGCGGACGGCCGTGCCGGCCGGATCGTGGAAGTGGAGGCCTATGCGGGTGCGATCGACCCGGCCGCGCACACCTACCGCGGCAAAACGCCGCGCAATGCGACGATGTTCGGGCCGCCCGGGCATATGTACGTCTATTTCACCTATGGCATGCACTGGTGCTGCAACTGCGTGTGCGGTCCGCAAGGCGCCGGGACGGGCGTGCTGATCCGTGCGCTGGAGCCGCTGCACGGGCTCGAACGGATGCGTGCGGCCCGGCCGCCGCTGACGCGCGATCGTGATCTGTGCCGGGGGCCCGCGCGGCTGACCCAGGCACTCGGCATCGCCGGCGCGCAGGACGGGGTCGATCTGGTCGTCGCGCTTGAAGGTTTCGCGCTCGTGGATGACGGCATGGCGCCGCCCGCGAACCTGGCGGGCGGGCCGCGCGTCGGCATTCGCGTCGGCCAGGAGCTGCCCTGGCGATGGAGCGTGCCCGGCAACCGTCATGTGTCGGGACCGCTGCCGCGCATCTGACATATGTCACGCGGTCGCCACGATTGACCGGCTAAGCTCGTCCTTTCGACGTTTCGATCGAAGGAGACACCATGCGGCGGGTCGTATTCAACCAGAAGGGCGGTGTGGGCAAGTCGACGATCGTCTGCAACCTGGCGGCGATCAGCGCGAGCGAAGGGCTGCGCACGCTCGTCATCGACCTCGACGCGCAGGCGAATTCCACGCGCTACCTGCTCGGCGACCGCGCGGCCGACGCGCATCCCGGCGTCGCCGAATTCTTCGAGACCGCGCTGACGTTCAACTTCCGGCCGGTCGACGTCGCCTCGTTCATCCATCCGACGCCGTTCGACGGGCTCGACGTGATGCCCGCGCATCCGGACCTCGACGCGCTGCACGGCAAGCTCGAATCGCGCTACAAGATTTACAAGCTGCGCGATGCGCTCAACGAGCTCGACACCTACGATGCCGTCTACATCGACACGCCGCCCGCGCTGAACTTCTACACGCGCTCGGCGCTGATCGCGGTCGAGCGTTGCCTGATTCCGTTCGACTGCGACGACTTCTCGCGTCGGGCCCTATACACGCTGCTCGAGAACGTGAAGGAAATCCAGCAGGACCACAACGCGGCGCTCGAGGTCGAAGGGATCGTCATCAACCAGTTCCAGCCACGCGCGAGCCTGCCGCAGCGGCTGGTCGACGAACTCGTCGAGGAAGGGTTGCCGGTGCTGGCGTCGCGGCTGTCGGCGTCGGTGAAGATCCGCGAGTCGCATCAGCAGTCGACGCCGGTGATCCATCTCGAGCCGGCGCACAAGCTCGCGCAGGAGTTTCGGGCGCTGCATCGCGAACTGGTCGGGTGAGGGGGGCGCCGCAGCCCCCTCCCGGCAATTCATATACGATCATTGAATTCGCCATTAATAATCCCGGAAACGATTTCAAAATAAATCTGGAAAAACGATTACATAATCATCTGTCCCGTTTTCAATGCGCGCCCTTTTTCTAATAACGGGAATAATGACGGGGTAAATGTTGCGGCTGGCTACGGTGGGTTATGCTGTAAAAAAGTAAAAGTCATTGTCAGGCAAGGCGTTGCGAGGCGACCCCATTATGAACAAGCACCGTTGTGAAGCGGTCACTTCGACATTTAAGGGTTTTCACCTAGTATTAATGCCACTTAATTGACAATTAATCCATCTAAAATGGCCATCCTCAACTCGTCACAATCAATCGTGCCTGAGGGTTGTGAATAAGGAAGCAGGCCCTCGATCTGACTTCCATTTTCTTTACGTCGTCTCTCGCATTGCCAACAGGAGCGTGCCCGATGTCCGTATTTGCCCCCGAAAAATTCGCCGCCGATTATCAGTCCGGAATCGCCGCCTGGTTCGCGATTGCCCGTCCGGCAATCAATGGTTTCGAGGCAGTCGTCGAACTCAACCTGCAAGCGGCCAAGACGGCGCTCCAGGAATACGAGGACAAGCTGAAGAACGCGTTCAACGCGAGCAACCCGGCTGCAGGCTTCGCGCAGCAAGTCGCCGCACCGCAGGAAGCCGCCGGCAAGGCCGTCGCATACGGTCGCCATCTGTTCGATATTGCCGTGTCGACGCAGGCCGAGTGGGCGAAGGTTGCCCAGGCTCAGTACGAACAGAACGACCAGCGCGTGAAGGAAGTGGTCGGCGAGTTGACGAAGCATGCGCCGGCGGGTTCGGGCGCCGTGGTCGCCGCGCTGAATTCGGCGCTGTCCGCGGCGACGGCCGCAGCCGACTCCGTGCGTGCAGCGACGGGGCAGGCGATCGAAGCCGCGCAAAGCGGTTTCGACGCAGTCAGCGAAACGACGGCCCGCGGTGCCAAGCAGACCGCCGCCGCCGCTCGCAAGGAAACCGCTTCGCGCGAGTCGGCTGCATGAGCGCATGTCGCGCGCTGGCGCGACACTGATTGAGCGGCGCCGGCGGGCGCCGGCCGCCGCGTGTGCCGCGTGGCGTTCGGCGTATGTCCGGCCGCCGCAGCGTGCCCGGACACGGTCGGGGCGGGCGGATGCACGGCACGCGTGAGCGTGCGAACGTGCAGCCGCATCGCCGGCCGCACGGCGCTCACGCGCCGCCGCCGCGCGGTACCGGCACGCAATATGGATCGACCCACTGATTTCAATGCAGGAAGAGAACATGACGGACGTAGTGATCGTATCGGCCGCGCGGACCGCGGTCGGCAAATTCGGCGGTTCGCTCGCGAAGATCGCGGCACCGGAGCTGGGGGCGACGGTGATTCGCGCGGTGCTGGAGCGTTCGGGCGTGAAGCCCGAGCAGGTGAGCGAAGTGATCATGGGGCAGGTGCTGGCGGCGGGCTCGGGGCAGAACCCGGCGCGCCAATCGCTGATCAAGGCCGGCCTGCCGACCGCGGTGCCGGGCATGACGATCAACAAGGTGTGCGGCTCGGGCCTGAAGGCCGTGATGCTGGCGGCGAACGCGATCGTGGCGGGCGACGCGGACATCGTGATCGCGGGCGGCCAGGAAAACATGAGCGCGGCGCCGCACGTGCTGCCGGGCTCGCGCGACGGGTTCCGGATGGGCGACGCGAAGCTGGTCGACACGATGATCGTGGACGGCCTGTGGGACGTGTACAACCAGTACCACATGGGCATCACGGCGGAGAACGTCGCGAAGGAATACGGGATCACGCGCGAGGAGCAGGACGCGTTCGCGGCGCTGTCGCAGAACAAGGCGGAAGCCGCGCAGAAGGCCGGGCGCTTCGATGCGGAGATCGTGCCGGTGTCGATTCCGCAGCGCAAGGGCGAGCCGCTGCAGTTCGCGACCGACGAGTTCGTGCGTCACGGCGTGACGGCGGAATCGCTGGCGGGGCTGAAGCCGGCGTTCTCGAAGGACGGCTCGGTGACGGCGGCGAACGCGTCGGGGCTGAATGATGGCGCGGCGGCGGTGCTGGTGATGTCGGCGCAGAAGGCGGCAGCACTGGGCCTGACGCCGCTTGCGCGGATCAAGGCGTACGCGAACGCGGGCGTGGATCCGAGCGTGATGGGCATGGGTCCGGTGCCGGCCTCGCGCCGCTGCCTGGAGCGTGCGGGCTGGACGCCTGGCGACCTGGACCTGATGGAAATCAACGAGGCATTCGCGGCGCAGGCGCTGGCGGTGCACAAGCAGATGGGCTGGGACACGTCGAAGGTGAACGTGAACGGCGGGGCGATCGCGATCGGTCACCCGATCGGCGCGTCGGGCTGCCGGATTCTGGTGACGCTGCTGCACGAGATGGTCAAGCGGGATGCGAAGCGCGGGCTGGCGTCGCTGTGCATCGGCGGCGGGATGGGCGTCGCGCTCGCGGTCGAACGCGGTTGAGCAGGGTCTGACGATATTGCACGCGGGCGGCGCCGGCCGGTGCCGCCCGCGTGCGCAGCAACCTTCGCGCGGAACAAGCAACCAACAACAAGCGTGATGTACCGGTGCGCCGTGCCCGCCTTGCGGGTGCCAGCGCATCGCAGCGGTGGGGCGGCAGCATGTGCCATGCCGTCGCTCCGCATCATTGACTACCTTTTTGTCGGTAACTTATAGGATGACTAAGCGAATTGCAGTTGTGACTGGTGGAATGGGCGGCCTCGGCGAAGCGATCAGCATCCGGTTGAACGATGCGGGCCACCGGGTCGTCGTCACGTATTCGCCGAACAACGCGGGCGCCGATCGCTGGCTGACGGAAATGCATGCGGCCGGCCGCGAATTCCATGCGTATCCGGTGGACGTGGCCGACCACGATTCGTGCCAGCAGTGCATCGACAAGATCGTTCAGGACGTGGGCCCGGTCGACATCCTGGTGAACAACGCGGGCATCACGCGCGACATGACGCTGCGCAAGCTCGACAAGGTCAACTGGGATGCGGTGATCCGCACCAACCTCGATTCCGTGTTCAACATGACGAAGCCGGTCTGCGATGGCATGGTCGAGCGCGGCTGGGGACGCATCGTCAACATCTCGTCGGTCAACGGCTCGAAGGGCTCGATCGGCCAGACCAACTACGCGGCCGCGAAGGCCGGCATGCACGGCTTCACAAAATCGCTCGCGCTCGAGATCGCGCGCAAGGGCGTGACGGTGAATACGGTATCGCCGGGCTATCTCGCGACGAAGATGGTGACGGCGATCCCGCAGGACATCCTCGATACGAAGATCCTTCCGCAGATTCCGGCGGGACGGCTCGGTCAACCCGAGGAAGTCGCGGCGCTGATCGCGTATCTGTGCTCGGAGGAGGCCGGCTTCGTGACGGGCTCCAACATCGCGATCAACGGCGGCCAGCACATGCACTGACGCGCAGCGGCCCGGGCGGCGTTCGCGCGCGCGCCCGGGCCGTGCTCCCGCTGTATCCAGCGCCGGGGCGTCGCGGCACGCGCGCCGCCCCGGCCTCGCATTCCGGAGGAGGCATGGGTGACACCTGGATGGGACTCGCGATCGGCGGCTCGGCACTGGCCGTCGCGCTGACGATGGCGATCGCGCTTCACTGGCTCGAGCAGCGCCGTGCGCGGCTGCTGCGCAACTTCGATCCTCTCGATTGCTGGCTCGTCGCGTATGGCAAGCGCCTCGTGCGCGGGCCGGCGCGTCGCACGCGTAGCGGCGCGCGCTGACGGCGGCGGTGCGGCAACGGCGCGTTCACGCGTCGTGCCGCATCGCGCGCGTTCGTGTGCGGTACGCGAGACGCCCGCGCTCAATCGCTGCTTTTCGCCGCACCTTCGCCCGAATCGTTCTTGTGGAAGATCCGCTTCGTCGTGCGCTTGGTGGCATCCCAGCCCTCGCGCGACGCGTGCGCGATGCCGTGGCCGACCGTCTTCGCGGCGCTCGCGGTTGCGTGGCCGAAGCTTCGCGCGGCCTCGCCGGTCTTGTGCGCAGCTTCTTTCGAATCGCGCTTGATGTCCTGCTTCACTTCCGACATGTCCGCGTGCGCGATCGGGCTGATCAGCGCGAGAACGAACGCGGTGCAAATGAACTGACGTGCTTTCACGACCTGGTTTCCTTGGGGCTAGTCATCGAGGGTCCGCGCGGCCGGCAGGCGGCGGAACGAATACGCCGGCCGCCGATGCATCGAGCATCACCGCGGCGCGGCCGCCGAGCAGCACGCGCTCGCCGCAGCGCAGCGTGAAGCCGTACAGCACGGAGCGGTCGTCGCCGCCGATGCGCTCGGCGTCGACGATCAGCGGCAGCTCGAACGTGTCGAGCCGATCGACGAACGCGTCGACGTTGCGCACGCTCGCCAGATAGCCGGCGCGCGGCCGCGCAGGTTCCGTCAGCGCGTGTTGCGTACCGACCAGCGCGCCGTGCACGGCCATCGCCTGTGCCGCGTATTCGATTCCGCAGACCGATGCGAGCCGGCCGTGCGAGCGAAGCGGGTTGTGCGGATCGCGATGGCTCGTCGCGCTGCAGCGGATCCGCACGGCATCCCATGCATCGACGCGATCGAGCAAGCACATCGCGCCTTCGTGCGGAATGTGCGCGGCGATCCATGCGCGATCGAGCGTTGCCGTCGTCAGCGCAGGCGTCGGCGTCGTCATTGCGCGTGCTCCGCCGCGGGATGCGCCGGCGCGATATCGACCCGCACGCGCGTATCGTCCAGATAGTCGAGCACGACGCTCGCCGTGTGCCGAGCCGCGAGCGCGTCGAGCAGCGGCAGTGCGCGCGCGGCCGGATTGCCGGTGCGCAGCGCGTCGAGTTCGGGGTTCGCGAGCGTCGTCGCCGGCGCGTCGGTGAGCTGCACGTCGATGCGCGCGAGCGTGCGTTCGCTCGCGTCGGGCACGAGCACGAGCGCGACGCCGAATGCGTCGACGATCGGTCGCACCGCACGCAGCGGCTCCGGATAGTCGGTGTCGTAGGCGATCAGCAGGCTCGGCACATGATCGACCGCGACCTGGCACAGGCTCTCCAGCAAGCCCGCGGCAAAGCTGCCGTCGTGAGCGCACAGCACGTTCGACGTCGCCATCGCGCGGGTCGCGATGCTCCAGTAGCCGGCCGGCGCGTTGTGCACGGAGTTGTGAAAGCGGGTGGGCGACAGGTGGCGATCGTCGCCGGCGAGGGTCTCGCAGATCGCGTGGCAGTTCTGACCGTCGCCGCCGGACGCGCTGAACACGGTCGCGAGCGTGGCGGCATCGCGCCCGCTCGCGGCTGCCGCCTCGAGGCCGACCGCAAGCGCGACGCGCACGACGGGGCCGGTGCGGCGGCGTTCCGCCGGCGGCAGGCTGGCGGGCGGCGGCAGCACGGTGCGCGCGCTCGCATAGGCCGCGCGGCCCGCGAGCACGTCGGCCGCGTGCGGCCAGTCGTTCAATCCCGGCCCGACGAGGCCGACACTTTCGATGAAGGCGGTGAGGGTCATGTCGGCTCCCGGCGGCGGGCATGCTCGGCGCGGCCGAGGATCATGCTGCAGTTCGTGCCGCCGAACCCGAACGAATTCGACAGGACCGCACGCACGCGCGCCGCGCGGCTCGCGAGCACGTAGTCGGCGGCCAGCGCCGGGTCGGGCTGCGTCGTGTTGACGCCGGCCGGCACGAACTGCTCGCGCAGCGCGATCGCGGCGACGACCGCTTCGAGCGCGCCGGCCGCACCGAGCGTGTGCCCGGTCGCCCCCTTCGTCGAGCTGCACGGCGTGCGCGCGAGCAGCGCGCCGACGGCGCGGCTTTCGGCGGCATCGTTGCTGGGCGTCGCGGTGCCGTGCAGGTTCACGTAGTCGATGTCGCCTGCCGCGAGGCCGGCCGACGCGAGTGCCTGTTCGATTGCGATGCGCGCGCCGAGCCCTTCCGGATGCGGCGACGACATGTGATGCGCATCGCTCGATTCGCCGATGCCGAGCAGCAGGATCGCGTCGTCGTCGAGCGCGGCGCGTGTATCCGGCACGCGTTCGAGCAGCGCGAACGCAGCCGCTTCGCCGATCGAGATGCCGTCGCGCGCGACGTCGAACGGCCGGCACGGCCTGCGCGACAGCAGTTCGAGCGAATTGAAGCCGTACAGCGTCGTCAGGCACAGCGAATCGACGCCGCCGACGACGGCCGCATCGATCAGCCCCGCTTCGATCATCCGGCGCGCGGAGCCGAATACCTTCGCGCCGGACGAACACGCTGACGAGATTGCCATCGCCGGTCCGCGGAGCGCGAAATACGCGCGCACGAACGCGGCCGGCGAATACGGGTTGTGCGTGTGCGCATAGCGGAACCCTGCGGGCAGCGCGCCGCTCGCCGGATCGCGTTGCGCGTACGCGCGTTCGGTCTCGAGGATGCCGGACGTGCTCGTGCCGATGAACACGCCGACGCGCGCGGCGCCATGGCGCGATACGGCCGCCGCGACGCGTGCGTCGAAGCCGTCCTGGACGAGGCCGAGTTGTGCGAGGCGGTTGTTGCGGCAGTCGAAGTCGGCCAGATCCGTGCGCACGGGATGCGCATCGACGCCGTCCACCGCGCCGATCCAGGTGTCGAGATCGGCGCGTTCGAAGTCGCACGGCGTGAGCCCGCCGCGTGCGTTGCGCAGCGCGTCGACGGTCGCATCGAGGCCGCTGCCGATGCAACTGGTGGCGGTGAAGTGCGAGAGCAGGAGAGGTTTCACGAGGGTCGTATCCGGTGGCCGGAACGGGCGCCGCAGCAGGGCTGGCGGGCGCGCCGGGCAGGGTCAGATTTTATCAAACGGGGGGGCCGGCGTGCCGGGCTGGGCGGGCGATTCGGGCGCGAGCGCGGCGCGCAGCGTGGTCCAGTGCAACTGCGCATCGGCGGCCGCGCGCAGCAGCGCCGGCAGCACGTCGAGCACGACCGGTTCGCCGCGCGCGTCGCGTGCCGCGTGGCCGTCGTGCACGAGCAGGATGTCGCGCGGCGCCAGACCGTCGAGCAGGCGGCGCGTGACGATGTCCGCGTCGCTCGCGCGCGTGTCGAAGCCGCGTCGCGTCCAGCTGGCGAGCCGCAGGCCGAGCTCGCACAGCACCGGCTCGAGAAATGGATTGCGCAGGCCGGCCGGTGCGCGGAAGAAGCGCGGGCGCGTGCCGGCGATCTCGGTCAGCGTCTGCTGCGCGGCCGCGATCTCGCGCCGCAGCGCGGCGGGCCCCGACAGCGAGAACGTATGCCGGTGCCGCTGGCTGTGGTTCTCGACCGCATGGCCGCGCGCGACGATCGCTTCGATCCACCGCGGATGGCGGCGCGCGAGATCGCCGATGCAGAAGAACGTCGCGCGCGCATCGTGACGATCGAGCAGGTCGAGCACACGCGGCGTGACGTCGGGGTCCGGGCCGTCGTCGATCGTCAACGCGATCCGACGGCCGGCGCCGGCCGGCAGGCGCGTCCAGTTCGGTCCGAGCAGCGCGCTGCGCGGCCACAGGCCGGCGGCAGTCAGCGCGAGATGCGACGCGACCACGCCGCCGGCTGCCCACGGCCATGCAGCCGGCTGCGCGACGACGGCCGCGAGCGCGCCCGCGTGCAGCGCCGCCGTGCCCGCGATCAGCGGCGTCGGTTTCCAGCGGCGCGCATCGCCCGGCTGCCGCGGTGGAACGGACGACGGCGCATTCATGCGCGGGCTCCTGTCAGGTCGGGACGAGCGCTGCTCGTCGCTGCGGCGCGTGGCGCGAGAATCGCGGCGAACGCGAGCGCGAGCATCGCGCCAGGGCCGACGGTCAGCCCGAAGGTTTCGAGCAGCGGCACGCGCGACAGCGCGAGCAGGCCGAAGCCGGCCACCGTCGCGAGGTTCGCGATCAGCAGCGACACGAGCGTATGCGGCGTGACCGGTTGTGCGTCGTCGCGCTTGTTGAAGAACAGCGCATAGTTCGAGCCGACCGCGACGATCAGCAGCATCCCGACGAGATGCAGGATGGTCAGCGGCACGCCGGCGAGCGCGAAGCCGGCCGTCACCACCAGCACGGCCGCGACCAGCGGCGCGAGCGCGCGCACGACGTGACGCGGCGAGCGCAGCGCGATCAGCAGCAGCACGGCGATCGCCGCGAAACCGGCGAGCGACAGCCGGATGTCCTCGTGCACGTAGTTCACGTACAGGCGGTCGGCCTCGGCCTTCATGTCGACGAACAGCGCATCCGGCACGCCGGCGCGCGCGACCGCCGCGCGGATCGAAGCGGCGTCGAGCGCCGGCGTGGCTGGCGACGCGGTACGTGCGGCATCAGGCGCGCGCAGCGGCAACATCGCGCTCCAGCGGCCCGCGCGCTCGGTGAGCAGCGCGTCGACGGCGAGCGCCATCGACGTGCCGCGCAGGTCCGCGCGCGTGATCGGCGGCGCGCGGCGTGCGGTCTCGACATCGGCGATGAACGGTGCGAACAGCTCGGGCCGGACCGAGATCGGCTGGTTCGCGACGGCCGCACGCATGCGCGTGGCAAGCACGTCCGCGTCCGGCAGGCTCGCCTGGCGCGCGCGCTGCGCGGCTTCGCTCGGCAGATAGCGCGCGGGACTTTCGAAGCCCGCGAGCGTGCCGCGATCGACGAGCGGCTGCAATTGCGCGGCGACCTGCTCCGCGCGTTCGAGCGCGGCCTGTTCGGTCGGCGCGGAAATCATGACGAGGTAGCGCACGTCCGGCGCGCCGACATCGGCGCGCAGGCGTGCGTCGAGTGCCTGCGCGCGGGCGGGAACGGGGCTCAGCGCTGCAAGCTCGCGGCTCCACAGGCCGTCGCGATGCAACACGAGCGTCGCGCACGCGGCGAGCACGAGCACGGCGAGCGGCCAGCGCAGCCGCGGCGCCGCGGCGGCCGCACGCGCGAGCACCGCGCCGACGCGCGACACGTCGCGAATCGCGACGTGCTCGCCGCGCAGGTGAGGCAGCACGAAGCGCGTGACGAGCGCGGCGGCCGTCAACCCGGCGATCGAGTACAGCCCGAGCTGCACGAGGCCCGGAAAACCGGAGAACAGCATCGACGCAAAGCCGCACACGGACGTCAGCACGCCGAGCCTGATCGTCGGCCAGTACGTGGCGACCCATGCGCGCGTCGCGTCGGCAGGCCGCGCGGTGCCGCGCGCGCCGACCTGAGCCGATTGCACGAACAGGTAGATCGAATAGTCGACGGCTTCGCCGATCAGTGTCGTGCCGAAGCCGAGCGTCAGCCCGTGGACCGTGCCGAACACGATGCTGACCGCCGCGATGCCGGCCGCGATGCCTGTCAGCACCGGCAGCAGCCCCAGCGCGAGCGTGCGCGGCGAGCGGTACAGCGTCATCAGCAGCGCGACGATCAGCACGACGCTCGCCGTCGACAGCCGCTCGACGTCGTGCCGGATCGTGTCGCGCGTGTCGACCGAGAACACGCCGGGGCCGGTCATCGCGAGCGTGTACGCGGCGCGGTTCGACAGCGTCCGCGTCGCGGCGGAGAACGCGTGGCGCACCGCGTCGATCGCGCGCGCCTGCGCGTCGGTGTCGGAGCCGGCGGCGGCCGTCTGCACGACCAGCACCGCGCGCGTGCCGTCGCGCGACGTCCACACGCCATCGCGCATCGCGGGCTGCGCGCCGCTGTCGAGCTGGTCGACGAGCGCGGTCACTTCGCCGGTCGGGTCGCGCGGCAACATCGCCTTCGCGACGAGGCCCGCCGACGAGCTCAGCAGGTCGAGGCTGTCGCCGAGCGCCTGGTGCAGGCCGCCCGCGCTGAAGCGTTGCGGCGAGACGGCCGGGCTCAGCAGATAACGATGGTCGAACACGAACTGCCGGTCTTGCACGTCGTTGACCGCTTCGCCGTTGTTGATCGCCGAGAATTGCCGGTCGGCGCGCAGCGTGCCGGCGACGCGCCGCGACAGCGCGGCGCGCGTGGCCGCATCGCCGCCGTCGATCGCGACGAGGATCAGCCGCGACACGATGCCGTCACGCAGTTGATCGACGAGCACGCGCTGCCCGGCGCTCGGCGCGCTCGGCAGGAATGCGGACAGGTCAGCCGTGAAATTCGCACGGGCGATCGCGATCCCGCATGCGACGAGCGCAACCAGCCACACGAGCACGGCGCGCTGCCGCCACGCGGACGGGCGATGCGCGACGGGGGCGGTCGGCCGGGTGCGCTCGTCCATCACTTCGCCGGGACGGGTTGCAGGCGCATCGTCGAATGGTCGCCGTCGGCCTGCCGGATCGCGACGCTGCGCAACTCGTCGCGCGAGCCCTCGAGCGTGATCGTGCTGACGACCTTCAGCATCCGCGAATCGAGCGGCGTGAGCATCAGCGTCCAGTCGTCGCCGCGACCGGCGAGTGCGACCTTGTAGACCTGCTCGAGCGCGTAACGATTGCCGGCGAGCGTCGCGCGGATGCTGTCGATGAACGCGCCGAGTTCCGGATAGCGCGCGAGCGCGAGCGTGTACTTGCGGTTGTTGCGCTCGACGGTGAGCATGTCGCCGTCGACGACGAGATGTTCGGGCTTCGGGCTCAGCGTGTGCTTCTCGAGGTGGTCGGGCGCGACGAACACGAGCTCGCCCGACGATTCGAGCGGTTGCGCGGCGATCGATAGCGTCTTCGTCTCGATGAACGTCGCGCGTCCGGACTTGTGCTGCGCGAGCGTCGACATCAGCCGGTCGAGGGTCCACGCCGCACCGGTGTCGGCCGCGTGCGCGGGCAGGGCGAGCGCGACGGCGGCCGTGATGGCGAACGTGCGCGCCGAGCGGCGCAGCGCGGGCGCGGACGGTAGCGGGAACAGCGACAGGAAGCGGAGAACGGCGGTCATGCGTCGGAATCCCTCGTGGCGGACAGGTTGGCGCACGCGCGCGCATCGTCGCGGCGCGCGGCGGCCGTGCCGGTCTGCCAGAAATCGAAATAGTTGAACCAGTTGTACGGGGCCGCGCGGCAATACCTGTCGAGCAGCGCGACGTAGCGCGCGAGCGCCGCGTCGACGGCCGCCGCGCGCGCGTCGCGGCGCACGTCGGAGAAATCGGCGAGCGTCTCGAAGTGCACGTCATAGCGGTTGCCGTCGCGATAGAGGCCCGTCATGAACAGCACCGGGCGCCGCAGCATCGCGGCCATGTACAGCGGCCCGAGCGGGAACGCGGCCGGTGCGCCGAGCAGCGGCAGCCGCCGCATCGAGGTTGCTGCATCGTCGAGCAGCGTGCGGTCGGCGAGCATGCCGACCATGCAGTTCGCGTCGAGACGCTCGCGCACCTTCAGCATCGAGTCGACCTGCCCGAGCGGAATCACGTCCGGTTTCGCGGCCGGGTTCACGGCGGCGAGCGTCGCGTTGATCTTGCGCGCGTTCTCTTCGAACATCGTGACGACGACGCGCAGGTCCGGACGCGTGCGGCCGATCGCGCGCACGACTTCGAAGCTGCCGAGGTGCGCGCCCATCAGGAATGCGCCGCGCCCGCCGGCGAGCGCATCGTCGACCCGCGTTTCGCCATGCAGCCGGATGTCGAACAGGTCGAAGCGGCCGTTCATCAGGTAGATGCGGTCGTGGATCGTCGCCGCGAACGTGAACACGTGCCGGTACACGTCGCGCCAGCGCACTGGACGGCCGAGCACGCGGCGCAGATAGTCGCGTGACGCCGAGCAGGCGGCCGGCGAGAACAGCACGAAATAGGTCGCGATGGCGTGCAGCACGACACGCGACGGCCGCCGGCCGAACCGCAGCGAGATCCAGGTCATCGCGCGCAGCAACGCCGCGTTGCTGCGTTCCTGGCGCTCGGCCCATGCGGTGCGCTTCATGGCCGTGTGCCCTCCGGCGCGGCGGCCGGTGCGGACAGCACGCCGGTGGCGACGTCGCGTGCGCCGGCGCGCAGCGTGAAGCGGATCGCGCCGCCGGCCGCTGCATCGAACGCGAGATCGAGCGGCTCGCCGGGCGTGACCGGGCTCAGGAATTTCGCGGAAGCCAGCCGCCACGTGTGCAGCGGGCGGTTCAGCGACGCACCGAGCGCGGCGATCGCGTGATCGAGCAGCACGACGCCCGGCACGATCGGATGACCGGGGAAATGACCGGGCAGCGCCGGGTGATCGGCGGGAATCGTGAACGCGAGCGGCGCAGCCGTCACGGCGCGCTCGTCCGCTTCGGCCGCTGCGGCCCGCGTGTGCCGTGCGACGAGCGCGGCGAGCACGTCGCGCGGCAGCTTGCCCGTTTCGTTGCGCGGCAAAGCGTCGACGAACACGAGCGGACGCGGCATGAACGCGGGATCGATCCGTTCGCGCAGCGCGCGCTGCAGGTCGGCCGCGGCGAGCGTCGGCGCGACCACGAGCGCGACGAGCCGCGTGACCGGTTCTCGGGTCGCATCGGCGTCGGCCGGCGTGGCGTCGTCCGGCATGAAGAACACGCCGTCGACGACGTCGGCGATCGCGTTCAATTGGTGATTCAGATAGGCGAGCGACGTGCGCTTGCCCGCGATGTTGACGAGGTCTGCCTTGCGGCCGTGCAGCAGGAAGCGGCCGTCGCCGATCAGTTCGAGCGCATCGCCCATCGGCACGGGGGTTTCGACGTGTCCGCCCGACGCCCACACGGTCGGACCGCTGTCGTCGCCTGCGGTGTCGCGGCCCGGCGCGTCATGTGCCGGGCGTGCGTCGAGGCGGATGCCCGGGAACAGCTGCCACGTCGCGCCTTGCGACGTGCGGCGCGTCGCGATCTGGCCGGTCTCGGTGCTGCCGTAGATCTCGACGAGCGGCGCATCGAGCGCGGCCTCGGCTTCGCACGCGAGCTTTTCCGACAGCGGCGCGGTGGCGGACAGCACGAGCGCGGCCGGCGGCAGCGCATGGCCGGCCGACAGCAGTGCGCGCAGGTGAATCGGCGACGTGACGAGCACGCGCGGCTGCGGGATCGCGGCGAGTTCGTCGCGAATGTCGACGGGGTAGAACGGCTGGCGGTTGCTGAACGCGAGGCCGCCGATCAGTGCGAGCAGCACCGTCGACTCGAAGCCGTACATGTGTTGCGCGGGCACGGTGCCGATCAGCGTGGCTGCGCGGCCGTCGAGCAGGCCGAGGCGGTCGGCCGCCGCGCGCACGCAGCCGACCAGGAAGCCCCAGGTCTTGCGATGCGGTACCGGCGCGCCGGTCGAGCCCGACGTGAACACGTACGCCATGATTCGCGACGCGTCGATCTGCGGCACTACGCACGGCGCGTCGTCGGGGAGGTCGACGGGTGCGGCGTCCGGATAGGCGAAGCGCGGCAGGTCGATCGTGCAGTCCGGCGCGTCGTGCAGGCAGAACGCGTCCGGTGCGAACGACGCGAGCTGGCGCACCATCTCCGGCGTGTGTGTCGACGGCAGCAGGCTGATCCTGCCGGTGACGAGCGCCGCGCACAGGCTGACGGCGAAGCGGTAGCGATCGCGGCACACGTTGAACACGTGGCTGCCGGCGGGCAGCGCGGCGGCCACGCGCGCGACGTCGGCGACGAACGCGCGCACGCTGACCGGCGTGCCGTCGCGCCAGGCAATCACCTGGTCCGGCGAGGAATGGAACACCAGCGGGTAAGTCGGCATAAATCGGCGAAAGCGGGAGACGGTCACCGGCGCGGCCGCGATGCGGCGCCGCGCCGGTCATGAATTCATCGTGACGGCTGCGTCGACGCGCGGTACGCGCGCACCGCGTCGATCATCCTCGGCCGTGCGTCGTGCGGCAGTGCGAAGCGCCGGCACGCATGCTCGGCGGCGAACATCACCGCGACGAGCGGCAGCGACAGGTAGTTCGCGAACGTCGACCATGCGACGATCGGCGCGGTCGCGAACAGCAGCGTCGACACGGCGGCGATCGCGACGAAGAACAGCGTCCATGCGAACGTGATGCGCCGCGTGTAGATCGCGACGGCCGGCGTGATCGTGCCGTGGATCATGGTCGCGAAGCGCGTGCACAGCGGCACCTGGCCGGCCGCGAGCGTGCGGCCGAACAGCAGCGCCAGCGCGAGGTTGAAGCTCGCGTGCTCCAGATACAGGCCCCATTCGAAATGGCGCGCGAGCGGAATGCGCGCGGCCCACAGCGCGGCCGCGGCGAGCAGCCATGCGGGCACCAGCCATCCACGCCTCGGCGAGCGCAATGCCGCGCCGAGCGCGAGCAGCAGCGGCGGCACGAGCGCCATCGCGAGGCCGAAGCCGTGCGCGCCGGGAGTCGCGGCCGCGTAGTGCGCGCCGATCTGGTACGCCGCCACCGCGGCGGCCGCGCCGACGCCGCGTGCGATGCCGAGCGGCGAGGTCATCGCGGCGCTCCGGGCGCGCGGCGCGTGCGCGCATTGCTGTCGTCCGTCGCGGCGCGGCGGCGGACGGGCGGGCAAACCGGGGCGAGACGAATGGACGGGCGCGGCATGGCTGCTGGAAACATCGGACGGATCGCGGCCGGACGCATTCGTCGGGCCGTCAAACATCATATGAATGGCGGCCGGGACGCATGTCCGGGCCGGCTATCGTGCACGCACATTTTAGGGCCGCGGCGCGGCGGTTCGAGGTCGACGCAGCCGGGTTTTGTAACCGAATGTATGGCAGCGCACTGAACCTTTCGCGGCGGCGATTCATTTCCGCCCGAAGCGGCTCAAGCGTCTGCTGCGATCGGGGCCCGAAACCGGCCGCGGCGGGGGCCTTCAGTCTGTAACCAATCCCCGTATACGTGCCGATACCCATCGTCTAGAATCCGCGTAACTTTTACAAACGACCCCCAATAACGCAGGCGGGGAAGCCGGCAGACGCCGGAGGGACGGAGATTCGCGCGCGCTTCGCACGCGCCGGGCGTGCACGACGATTGCCGTTTCCGGGTGCCTCCCGCTGCCATGGGCCGCCTGCCCGCAAGCATGATGAACGCACTGGAACAAGAGCTCGCCACGCTGATCATCGGCGAACTGAATCTCGAAGACGTCCCGCTCGAAACGGTGACGGCCGGGACCCCGCTGTATGGCGAGGGCTTCGGGCTCGACTCCATCGACATCCTGGAAATCGCGCTGCTGATCTCGAAGAAATACGGCTTCGAGCTGCGCTCGGACAATCCGGACAACCAGAAGATCTTCGCGACGCTCGGCGCGCTCGCCGAGTACGTCGCCGCGCATCGCACCAAGTGACGGCGGCGCGCGCGAACGCGACGCGGCACGCAGACGATGACGGCACGCGGCGGCGGTCGCCGGACGAACCACGGCCGCGTCGATCGAGAGGAAACGCCATGAACGGAGCAATGCGATGCGGGCGCTCGTAACGGGTGGCAGCGGCGCACTCGGGCAGGCGATCTGCGCGGCGCTCGCGCAGGCCGGCCACGAAGTCTGGGTGCACGCGAACCGGAATCTCGCGCAGGCGGAGGCGGTCGCGCAGCAGATCGTCGCGGCCGGCGGCACCGCGCATGCGATTGCATTCGACGTGACCGACGCCGATGCGACGCTCGCCGCGCTCGCGCCGTTCATCGACGACGCACCGGTGCAGATCCTCGTCAACAACGCGGGCATTCACGACGACGCACCGATGGCCGGCATGTCGCGCCGGCAGTGGCATAGCGTGATCGACGTGACGCTCAACGGTTTTTTCAACGTGACGCAGCCGTTGCTGCTGCCGATGATCCGCACGCGGCGCGGCCGGATCGTCAACATCGCGTCGGTCGCCGGCGTGACCGGCAACCGCGGGCAGGTCAACTACGCGGCCGCGAAGGCGGGGCTGATCGGCGCGACGAAGTCGCTGTCGCTGGAGCTCGCGTCGCGCGGCATCACGGTGAATGCGGTCGCGCCCGGCATTATCGAATCGCCGATGGCCGACCATGCATTTCCCGCCGAACGGATCAAGCAGCTCGTGCCGGTGCAACGCGCGGGCCGGCCCGACGAAGTCGCGGCGATGGTCGCGTATCTGGTATCCGATGCGGCCGCTTATGTGACGGGACAAGTGTTGTCCGTCAACGGCGGGCTCGCATGACGACGCGCGCGGCGTCGGCCTGACGCGAAGCAACGGCGCGCAACGCGGCGCGTGGCCACGACGCCGCGAGCCCGCACCGCATAGTGAGGAAATCGAAGTGTCAGTGTATCCAGTCGACGCCGAACGGCGAGCATGTTCCCCGTCGTCCGCCGCGACCGCGGTCGCGCGCGAACACATGACAGGCGGAGCCGCCGCATCGCGAGCGGGCATCTCGCCCGCCGCGAACGGCGGCAACCGTGCGCTGCGACTCGTCCAGATCGATCATGCGCGGCTGGCTGCGCTGCTGCACGATGCGCGGCAGCGGGGCGACGCATTCGACCACGTGTTTCCCGGTGCGCTCGGTGCGGTCTGCATCGGTGCGGCTGGCGCGCCGACCGACGCGATGGCCAGCATGCTTGCCGCCGCCGCGCCCGACCTGCCGAGCGCACCGGTGCAGATGGCGCTGCTCGACGCCGGCGGCCACGCACGCGCCGGTGCGGTCTGCGAAATCTGGCAGTGCGACGCGCCCGATCTGCGCAGCGAGCGACGCGGCGCACTGCAGTATCGCTACAGCGAAACGGCGGGGCTCGTGTTCGGCAGCATCGTCGTGCAGGAAGAGCAGGAAGCGGCCGATGCGGATCGCGACGGCGGCACGCCGCTCGAGCGCGCGACATACGATGCATACCGCGCGCTGTTCGACGTGCTCGATGCGCTCGGCATTGCGCATCCGCTGCGAATCTGGAATACCGTGCCCGCGATCAACGCGCTGCAGTTCGGGATCGAGCGCTATCGTCAGTTCAATATCGGCAGGCAGCGTGCGTTCGACGCGTGCCGTCGCGCGCTGACGGGCAGCGTGCCGGCGGCCTGTGCGCTTGGCTCGGTCGTGCCCGTCACGGGCGACACGCCGCCGGCCGCGCCGCTCGCGATCCATTTCATCGCAACCCGCACGCCGGCCGATCCGGTCGAGAACCCGCGCCAGGTCAGCGCGTATCACTACCCGGCGGAGTACGGCCCGCGTGCGCCGACGTTCGCGCGCGCGGCCGCGTATCCGGGCGACGATGCCGCGCCGTTGCTGTTCGTGTCGGGCACCGCCAGCATCGTCGGGCATCGCACCGTGCATCGTGGCGACGTCGTCGCGCAAACACGCGAGACGATCGCGAACCTGGCCGCCGTGCTCGAGCAGGCCGCGCGACAGGGGCACGGCCCGTTCGCGCTCGCCGACCTGAACTACCGCGTCTACGTGCGCGACGCCGGCGATGCCGTGGCGCTCGCCGCGATCGAACGCGCGCTGCGCGATGCGGCGGGCTCCGGCGTGCGGCCGTTGTTCGTCCACGCGGACGTGTGCCGCGACGATCTGCTGGTCGAGATCGAAGCGAGCGCCGGCCATCCGCTGGAGCACCTGTCGTGAAGCGCGCGGGCCTGTCGCTGCGCGAAGGCGGCGTCGACGAAGCCTGTCGGCAGTCGCCTGCAGGTCATAAACTTTTGTCAGGATCCTCGTCTTCGCAATCGGCCGTTCCCATGTTCAAGCTGCACGCCTCGTCCACCCATCTCGTACTGATTCCGAGCTACAACCCGGGCGTCAAGGTCGACACGACCGTGCGCAACGCCCGCGCGCAGTGGAACCCGGTGTGGGTCGTCGTCGACGGCAGCACCGACGGCAGCGCCGAGCGGCTGCAGGCGATGGCCGAGCGCGACCCCGGGCTGCGAGTGATCGTGCTGCCGGAGAACCGCGGCAAGGGCGCCGCGGTGCTGGCCGGGCTCGACGCGGCGGCCGCAAGCGGCTTCACGCACGTGCTGACGATGGACTCCGACGGCCAGCATCCGGCCGACCTGATTCCCGAATTCATGGCCGCGTCGCAGGCGGCGCCGGATGCGATGGTGCTGGGCCTGCCGAAGTTCGACGCGAGCGCGCCGCAGTTGCGCGTGCAGGGCCGGCGGCTGTCGAACGGATGGGCCGACCTCGAGACGCTATGGGCCGGGATCGGCGATTCGCTGTACGGCTTCCGCGTGTACCCGGTCGCACCGCTCGCCGCGATCATGCATCGCCAGCCGTGGATGCGCGGCTTCGACTTCGATCCGGAAGCCGCCGTGCGGCTGTGCTGGGCCGGGGTTCGACCGATCCGCATCGAAGCGCCGGTGCGCTACTTCGGCGCGCACGAGGGCGGCGTGTCGCATTTCCACTATGGCCGCGACAACGCGCTGCTCGCGTGGATGCACCTGCGGCTCTTCGCCGGTTTTGTGGTGCGGCTGCCGATGCTGGTCGCGCGGCGGCTCACGCGCCGGTCGCGTTCGACGTTCAGCCGGTCATCCGGTCACGGCGATTGATGACCTGATTGCTATCAAATGACTGGGCAATCGCGCCGTTCGTTTCGAATCGCTGAGTAATCAAGCTGTCATTTGATGTAAACGTCTGGTAATTTTCTGCCGGATTATGCAAAATCCCCGCTTCCAAATACAACTACCGAGGGATCCGGGATGCATATCAAGAAAGCGGCGGCAGCGTGTGGCATGGCGTTCCTGTTGAGCGCATGCGGCGGCGTGCAGAATCTCGACGCGAACAGCCTGACGTCGGCGGGGACCAGCCTGTTCAAGGCGGCGACGCTGTCGGACACCGACATCGCGGCGCTGTCGAACGACTCGTGCAAGGCGAGCGACGCCGAATCGAAGATCGCCGCGCCGAACAGCGCGTACTCGAAGCGCCTGACGAAGGTGATGAAGGGCTTCGGCGACATGACGCTGAACGGCCAGAAAATCAACTACAAGGTCTACGTGACCAAGGACGTCAACGCGTGGGCGATGGGCAACGGCTGCGTGCGCGTGTACAGCGGCCTGATGGACATGATGAACGACGACGAACTGCGCGGTGTGATCGGTCATGAAATGGGCCACGTCGCGCTGGGTCACTCGAAGAAGGCGATGCAGACCGCCTACGCGGTCAGCGCGGCACGCACCGCGGCCGGTGCGGCATCGCCGGGCGTCGCGGCCCTGACGAGCTCGCAGCTCGGCGACATCACCGAGAAGTTCATCAACGCGCAATTCTCGCAAACGCAGGAAAGCGCGGCCGACGACTACTCGTTCGACCTGATGAAGCAGAAGAACATGAACCAGAAGGGCCTCGTCACCGCGTTCCAGAAGCTTGCGCAGCTCGATGGCGGCAAGAGCTCGATGATGAGCTCGCACCCGTCGTCGGCTAGCCGTGCGCAGCACATCCAGGATCGCATCGCGAAGGGCAGCTGATCGCCGCCCGGGGCGCCGGCCGCGTTCGGCGCCCGGGATGAACGAAACCCCACGCTCTTGAGGGCGTGGGGTTTTTGTTTTTCGGGGAACCGGAACAGGGCCGCGCCTCTTGCTTACGGTACCATCCCCGGCAGCACGTAGGCCTGCGCGAGCGTGATCAGGCCGACGATCACCGCGAACAACAGGCTGTGGCGCACCGTGAAGCGGAACAGCTCCGATTCCTTGCCGACGAGGCCGGTCGCCGCGCATGCCACCGCGATCGACTGCGGCGAGATCATCTTCGCGGTCACGCCGCCCGTGGTGTTCGCGGCGACCGCGAGCGTCTCGGGCACGCCGAGCTGATGGGCCGTGGCTTGCTGCAGCGAGCAGAAGAGGGCGTTCGACGACGTGTCCGAGCCGGTCAGGAACACGCCGAGCCAGCCGAGGAACGGCGAGAAGAACGGGAACGCGGCGCCGGTCGCGGCCAGCATCAGCGCGAGCGTCGACGACATCCCCGAGTAATTCGCGACGAATGCGAACGCGAGCACGAGGCCGATCGACAGGATCGGACGCGTGAGTTCCTTCAGCGTCTCGCCGAACGTGACGAGCGCGTCGCGCGGCTTCATCCGCAACAGCGCCATCGAGATCAGCGCGGTCACGAGGATTGCGCTGCCCACCGCCGACACCAGATCGATCTTCAGCACGGCGTCGAGCGCCTTCGGCGTCGCGGCGATCGGCGCGGTCTTCACGACGAGCTGGTCGAGCCCTGCCACATGGAACTTCAGCACGGTCGACGCGAGCGCGCCGTGCGCGGCGAACAGCGCCTTGAACGGCGCGATGCTCCACACCGTGACGACGGCCGTCAGGATCAGGAACGGCGACCACGCGCGCACGGTCTGTACGAGCGTGT
This sequence comes from Burkholderia sp. LA-2-3-30-S1-D2, assembly GCF_001523915.2. Taxonomy (NCBI): domain Bacteria; kingdom Pseudomonadati; phylum Pseudomonadota; class Betaproteobacteria; order Burkholderiales; family Burkholderiaceae; genus Burkholderia; species Burkholderia sp. LA-2-3-30-S1-D2. The sequence continues at coordinate 569,376 of NZ_CP013384.1, forward strand.
ACGGCGACGCCTGCCGGCTCGTGCCGGTGCCGCTAGCGCCGAACCTGCCCGCGCCGAACCCGGCCAGCGCCGCGCCGCCGCCGGACGCGACGATGCCGCCGGCCGGTTGCTTTGTGCTGCGCGGCTGCCATACCTTCAGGAACGCCGCGAGCGTGACGAGGCTGACCAGCGACGACGTGATGTCCGGCAGCTCGGGCCCGATGTGGTTCGACGTGAAGTACTGCGTGAGCGCGAAGCTGCCGCCTGCGACGAGCGCGGCCGGCCAGGTCTGCCGCACGCCGCGCAGCCCGTCCATCATGAACACGAGCCAGAACGGCACCGCGAGCGACAGCAGCGGCAGCTGGCGGCCGGCCATCGCGCCGATGTGGAACGGGTCGATGCCCGTCACCTGCCCGGCGACGATGATCGGGATGCCCATCGCGCCGAACGCGACCGGCGCGGTGTTTGCAATCAGACACAGTCCGGCCGCATGCAGCGGCTTAAAGCCGAGGCCGACGAGCAGCGCGGCCGTGATCGCGACGGGCGCGCCGAAGCCTGCCGCGCCTTCGAGGAATGCGCCGAACGAGAAGCCGATCAGCAGCATCTGCAGGCGCTGGTCGTCGGTGATCGACAGCACGGACGCGCGGATGATGTCGAACTGGCCGGTCTTCACGACGATCTTGTACAGGAACACGGCCGCGACGATGATCCACGCGATCGGCCACAGGCCGTACGCGAAGCCGAAGCCGGCGGCCGCGAGTGCCTGCGGCACGGGCATGCCGTAAGCGAGGATCGCGACGCCGAGCGCCAGCAGCAGCGTGATCGCGGCCGCGACGTGGCCCTTCATCCGCAACGCGGCGAGCGCGACGAAAAAGAAGATGATCGGGATCGCGGCGACGAACGCCGACAGCCCGAGGCTGCCGAGCGGGGTGTAGATCTGATGCCAAACCTGCATGGTTGTCTCCTCCATGGATTTCTATCGGTACGGGTTTGAAAGCGAGGTGGTCTATTCGGGCTGGCCGCGTGCGCGCAGCAGGTCGGACAGGCTCCGCGGCGCCGGTTCGAGCGGCGTGCGGTGCTGCGTCCAGCCCATCTGCTTCGCGGGCGTCAGCGCGCGCAGGCGTGTCGCCGTCCAGCGGAACGCGCGGTACGCGCGCGGATGCGCGAATGCGCCGGACCAGAAGCGCCACACGAGGTCTTCCGCGCGGTTGTAGTTCGCGCCCTGGCCGCGCAGCGGATGCGCGACGGGTTCGTCGGGCTTGCGGTTCGCCTCGGTGCGCAGCCGCACGAGCAGTTGCGGGATCGGGATCCGGACCGGGCACACCTCGCCGCATGCGCCGCACAGCGTCGACGCGGTCGGCAGGTCGGCCGTCGCGTCGAGGCCGAGCAGGTGCGGCGAGATGATCTTGCCGATCGGCCCCGGGTAGGTCGTCCCGTACGCGTGGCCGCCGATGCGCGTGTAGACGGGGCAGTGGTTCATGCACGCGCCGCAGCGGATGCACTGCAGCGTCGCGCGCAGTTGTTCGTCCGCGTAGGCCTGCGTGCGCCCGTTGTCGAGCAGCACGAGATGCAGTTCGCGCGGGCCGTCGCGTTCGCCGTCGCGGCGCGGGCCCGAGATCAGGTTGAAGTAGGTCGTGATCGCCTGGCCGGTGGCCGAGCGCGTGAGCAGGCTCGACAGCGGCACGATGTGCTCGAGTTTCTCGACGACCTTCTCGATGCCCATGATCGCGACGTGCGTGTCGGGCATCGTCGTCGACAGGCGGCCGTTGCCTTCGTTCTCGACGAGCCACAGCGTGCCCGTGTCGGCCGCCGCGAAGTTCACGCCCGACAGGCCGATGTCGGCTTCCGCGAATGCGCGGCGCAGCGCGCGCCGGCCGGTCTGGATCAGTTCGTCGACGTCCTCCGTGTAGCGGGTGCCGGGGATGTGTTTCTCGAACAATCCGGCGATGTCGCCGCGCGTCTTGTGGATCGCCGGCATCACGATATGCGACGGCTTCTCGCCCGCGAGCTGCACGATGAACTCGCCCATGTCGGACTCGATGCAGTCGACGCCGTGATCCGCGAGGTAATGGTTGAGCTCGATTTCCTCGCTCGCCATCGACTTGCCCTTGATCACGCGGCGCGCCTTCTTCGCCTGCGCGATGCCGAGCACGATCGCGTTCGCGTCGGCGGCCGTCTCGGCCCAGTGCACGTGCACGCCGGCTGCCGTGAGCTTCGCCTCCAGCCGCTCGAGCAGCGCGGGCAGTTGCGCGAGCGCGTGCTGCCGCACGGCTTCGCCGAGATCGCGCAGTTGCTGCAGCTCGGTGTCGTCGGGGAACTGGGTCGCGCGCTTGCCCTGCAGGAAGTCCATCGCGCCGCGAAAGCTCCGGCGCAGTGCGGGATCGTCGAGCGCGGCGCGCGCGCGGGCCTTGAAGTCGCCGGGGGCGACGAATTGCAGCGGTTGGTCGCTCATCGCGGCAGGTCCTGGCAGGCGGTTGCGGTCGGTTCGGTGACGATCACGACCCATAGGTTGCGCGGCCCGTGTGCGCCATACGCGAGGGTCTGCTGGATGTCGGAGGTCTTCGACGGGCCCGACACCAGCACGACGTTGGTCGGCATGCCGGCGTGCCAGCGCTCCGCGTGCACGGCCGCGTGGAGGTCCGCGTGCAGCGTGTTCGCATGGACGAGCGCGACGTGCAGCGGCGGCACCAGCGACACCGTGCGCGGCGTGGCGGCATCGGGCGCGAGCACGATGGTGCCGGTTGCCGCGATGCCCGAGCGCGCGACGGTGAAGCCGGCGTCGATCGTGTCGAACAGTTCGGCTTTCCACACGTCGATCGGCCGGTCGAACGGCACCGGCGCGACCGCGTCGGGCAGCACGCGCGCGAGGGCAGCGGATTCGGCCCGGGCCGGGTCGAGCAGCAGGCGACGCACGCCGGCGTCGGCGAGCCGCGCGGCAAGCTGCGCGGGCCACGCATCGGCGGTGGCGCACCAGACGTCGGCATGCGACGCGGCGAGTGCGGCCTGCATCGTCTGCGCGAGCGCATGGGAATCGGGGGCGACCGGTGCGCGGCGCGCCGCGTAATGCGAGTCGATGCGCGCATCGAGGGCGGGGGCGGCGTTCGCTGCGACGCCGGGCGCGGCGGCGCGCAGGCGTGCGAGGATCGTGTCGCGCGCGCTCATTGCGCGTCTCCGCGCAGCGAGCCGGCGCCTGCCGTGCGGCGCCACAGGAAGCTCGCGAGATGCTCGACGGGCAGCGTCGCGCCGGCCTTGGCCGCTGCGTGGCCGATGTTCAGCAGGCAGCCGCAGTCCGCCGACACGAGTCGGTCGCAGCCCGTCGCGCAGGCCGATGCGACCTTGTCGTGCACCATCGCGCCGGAGATGTCGGGGTGCTTCAATGAGAACGTGCCGCCAAAGCCGCAGCATTCCGATTCGCGTTCGTGTTCGATGCGCGTGACGCCCGGCAGCGCGTCGACGAGCGCGACGCCGTGCACGCGCGTGCCCATTTCACGGCGGGCCGCGCACGACGTGTGCAGCACCACGCGCTCGTCCGGGCCGGCGTTCGTGTCGATGCCGTCGAGCCGCACGTCGAGCACGTGGACGAGGAATTCGGCGAGTTCGTAGGTGCGCTCCGCGATCGCGCGCGCCTTGGGGCCGTGCACGGGGTCGTCGGCGAACAGGGCCGGCCAATGGTGCCGGATCATGCCCGCGCACGAGCCGGACGGCACGATCACGGGCCACGGCTCGGCGAACAGATCGAGCTGTGCGGCCGCGACGCCGTGCGCCTCGTCGGGATTGCCGCTGCTATAGGCCGGCTGCCCGCAGCAGCTCTGGCCGCGCGGATAGTGGACGGTCAGGCCTTCGCGTTCCAGCAGGCGGACCGCGTCGAGCCCGGCTTCGGGGACGAACAGGTCGACCAGGCAGGTCGCGAACAGATAGACGTGCGCGGGGGCGGCGGCGGGGTAGTGCCTTTCGTTCATGTCTCGCTCCAGGGGGGCCGGCCCGGCAGGTGAATGCGGGACGACGATTTCGCTGCATAATTCCCGCGACGGCGCCGTAGCTCAAATTGGTTGGGCCAATCGGCACGGCGGGTATTCCGATGGAGAGACGGCGATGGCGGCGATGACGGCACGGGGCCGGACCGAAGTGGTGATGCGCAAGATCGAGACGGCGCTGCTCGACGGCACCTGGCCGGCCGGTGCGCGGCTGCCGGCCGAGCGCGTGCTCGCGCAGCAGTACGGCGTGGCGCGCAATACGGTGCGCGAGGCGACCCAGCGGCTCGTCGCGCGCGGGCTGCTGCAGAGCCGGCGTGGCGCGGGCGTGTACGTGACGGACCAGTTGCGCGCGGGCATCGCGTCGCCGTGGGGCCAACTGGTCGCCGACCACCCGGCGCTGCGCGACGACATACTCGAATTCCGTCGCGTGCTCGAAGGCGCGACCGCGTATTTCGCCGCGCTGCGCGCGGATGCGAACGACCGGCGCCGGATCCGTACGCTGCTGCGCGAGCTCGAGACCGCGCACGCGAACGACGACGCGGCCGTCGAGGCATCGACCGACGCGAAGCTGCACGAGGCGATCGCGCTGGCGTCGCACAACACGATGTTCCTGCACCTGCACACGAGCGTGATCGGGATGCTGCGCGAGCACATTTCGATCAACGTCGCGGGGATGACGACGCACGACGAGCAGGCGTCCGAGCTGCTGTTGCTGCAGCACCGGGTGGTGTGCGAGGCGATCTGCGCGCACCGGCCCGAGGAGGCGCGCACCGCGATGCAGACCCATATCGACTACGTGCGCAGCCACTTCGAGCGAAGCGGCGATACACCCTGAGATTGGTTGGACCATGGGTGCCGCAGGCCTGTCCGGCGGCCGAGCCGCGGGCTGCCGTTCCTGGATGCCCTCGCCGGCGGCGCGCGTAGCGGTTGCACGGCGCCGCATGCGCGAGCCGCGCGATTGACCGGTTCATCGGGCGCCCACTAGAATCGATCGGAGCCACCCGTCAGCCGCACGCTGTGGCGTCTGCGGACCCGTTGATCCGCCTGTCGAGGAAGTTTCCGTGCTTACGTCTTTGATCCGGCGCGCGCCGGCCGCGCTGTCGTGGCGCGCCGCCTGCCGCCCGGCCCGTGCGCTCGCCGTCTGCGCGCTGCTGTCGCTGGTCGCCGCCTGCGCGACGCATCCGCCCGCCACCACGCTCGATCGCCCCGTCTCGCACGCGTTGCCGACCGATACCGCGACGCCGCTGCGCAACGCGCTGGCCGCGCCGGAAGCGGCGCATCCGGGGCAATCGGGCTTCCGGCTGTTGCCCGACGGCGCGACCGCGCTGCAGATGCGCATCGCGCTCGCGCGCGCGGCGACGAAGACGCTCGACATGCAGTACTACATCGCGACCGAGGACACGACCGGCAAACTGCTGCTCGGCGCGGCGCTATATGCGGCCGATCGCGGCGTGCGTGTGCGCATGCTGGTCGACGACCTGAATTTCCGCGACATCGACCGCGTCATGGCCGCGCTGAATACGCACCCGAAGATCGAGATTCGCGTGTTCAACCCGTTCGGCGCGTCGCGGTACGGAATGATCGAGCGCACGGCCGACTCCCTGACGCGAATCGACAGGTTTACGCGGCGGATGCACAACAAGGCGATGATCGCGGACAACCAGATCGCGATCGTCGGCGGCCGCAATCTCGGCGACGAATACTTCAGCGCGAGCCCGACGCTGCAGTTCCGCGATCTCGACGTGCTCGCGGCCGGCCCCGTGACGAACGACATCTCGACGAGCTTCGACGACTTCTGGGCAAGCGCGAGCAGCTATCCGCTGCGGGTGCTGAATCATCAGACGTTCGATCCGAAGGATCTCGACGCGATGCGCGACGAGCTGCGCGACCACTGGCGCAAGAACGCAGATCCGTACAACGCGAAGCCGCTGAACGCGACGCCGCTCGCGCAGCAGATCGCGCGCGACGAGCTCGAGCTCGTGTGGGCGCCCGCCGAATTCAAGGTCGACGCACCGGACAAGGTCATGCGGCCGACCGACGCGTACGTGAGCCCGCCGATGCAGCGCCTCGTCGAACTGACGCGCGGCGCGCAGCAGGAATTTCTCGCGTTTTCGCCGTATTTCGTGCCGCACGACGCGGGCGTGAAGATCCTCGGCGACACGACCGCGCGCGGCGTGCGCGTCGCGATCCTGACCAATTCGCTCGCCGCGACCGACGCGGTCGCCGTACAGGCCGGCTACGCGCCGTACCGCGTGCCGCTGCTGCTTCACGGTGTCGAACTGTACGAATTCAAGGCGCGGCCGAACGCGCCGCGTGCGGGCCTGTTCGGCTCACGCTCGCGCGCGAGCCTGCATGCGAAGGCGTATGTGATCGACCGCAAGATCCTCGTGATCGGCTCGTTGAACCTCGATCCGCGTTCCGCGCACCTGAATACGGAACTCGCGCTCGTGATCCACAGCCCGACGATCGCGCAGCAGGCCGCGACGATCTTCGCGCGCGTGACGCAGCCCGACGAAAGCTACCGCGTGAGCCTCGCGACGCCGGCGGGCGGAGGCACGCCCGAACTCGTGTGGACCGGCACCGACAACGACGAGCCGGCCACCTATCACGTCGATCCGCATGCCGGGCTGATGCGCAACCTGATGACCGGCCTCTTCATGCTGCTGCCGTTCGACGACCAGTTGTAAGGGCCGGAACGGCTCGGGCCAAACCCGCGATACCGGTGCGCGAGGAAAGGTGATATGGTTGTGCGCGCAACGATATGCGTATCGTGACGGGTGCCGCCGGACGGCTCGTGCAATGCGGGCCGCGGCGGTGCCGAACGACGCACAGCACGCGCGCGCTTGACGCACCGGCGCGCCGCGTGCGCCGCCAGGAGACGAGGGACGTTGCGCGAGCCGCCCGCGCGGCCGCCGCGCCCGCAACCGGAGTGCCCGATGCAACGTGTACCGAACCAGCCGTTCACGCGTCCCGCCCGCTTTTCCGAAGCCGAATGGCAGGCGCGCGTGCAGCTCGCGGCCGCCTACCGGATCTTCGACCATCTCGGCTGGACCGAGCTGATCTACAACCATATCTCGCTGCGCGTGCCGGGTGAGGACGGCCATTTCCTGATCAATCCGTTCGGGCTCCATTACCGCGAGGTATGCGCGTCGAACCTCGTGAAGATCGACATCGACGGCAACGTGACCGGCCATTCCGACTGGCCGATCAATCCGGCCGGCTTCACGTTCCACAGCGCGATCCATGCGGCGCTGCCCGACGCGCACTGCGTGATGCACGTGCACACGACGCCGACGATGGCCGTGTGCTGCTCGCGCGACGGGCTGTCGTTCTCGAACTTCTATTCGGCGCAGTTGTACGGGAAGATCGCGTATCACGACTTCGAGGGCATCACCGTGCATCTGGAGGAGGGGCGGCGCATCGTCGAGAGCGCCGGTGGGCGGCCCGTGCTGCTGCTGCGCAACCATGGGCCCGTGACGATCGGCGCGACGCTTGCGCAGACCTTCTCGTTGATGTGGCTGCTCAATCGCGCGTGCGAGGTGCAGGTCGCGACCCACGCGATCGGCGACGCACTGCCGATCGCGCCGCCGGTGCTCGAGGGCTGCGTGCGCGATTCGCTTAACTTCGATCCGAAGCACGGCGCGGGGCAGGACGCATTCGACGCGTTGCAGCGCATCGTCGATCGGATCGATCCGGGCTATCGCGCGTGAGGTGTGGTGTCTGCGACGTCGGACTCGATCGCCGCGGCGACAATTGATTCGTGATGCTTGACGGCCGGCGAAGCGGAACGTGCCCGACGATGCGTGCACGCCACCCGGGCACGGGCAAAAAAAACGCGGCCGGATGGCCGCGTGAATACTCGCAGACTCCTTCGGACGAAGGAAACAAGCAACTGTGAGACGAAGTGTAGCGAAAGGCCGCGTGCGGATTCAGGGCTCCCGCTGCAAAGGTCTCTTCCAGGTTCCGTCAGGCTGGCGAGCGACGCAGCGGTGCCGGATCGGCGGCGATCGACTACCATCATGGAACGTCCCCGTCCGGGTGGCGTACCCCGTCGTACAAGGAGGATTCATGCCGAAGCTGCGTTTGCTCCAGGTGGCGTTGCTCGCGGGCGTCCTGGCCGCCGGCAGTGCCGCCGCCGAAACGGTGCGCCTGTCCGCCAGCCTGCAGCCGTCGAGCGAAGTGCCGCCCACCGCGACCAAGGGCGCCGGCGCCGTCGATGCGACCTACGACACGGCCACCCACATGCTGCAGTGGACGGTGACTTACGAACACCTCACGGGGCCGGCCACCGCCGCGCATTTCCACGGGCCCGCGCCGGTCGGCCAGAACGCCGGCGTGCAGGTGCCGATCCCGAAGGACGCGCTCGCGAGCCCGATCAAGGGTTCGAAGGAGCTCACCGACTCGCAAGTGACCGACCTGATGGGCGGCAAGTGGTACTTCAACGTGCACACGAAGGAGCATCCGTCCGGCGAGATCCGCGGCCAGATGATGCCGGCGAACTGAGGCCGGCGTTTGATATAGAGGCTCCCGTCGAGCAGCGCGGCGACGATCGCACGTACCATCGTCACACTGCGACGACGGAGTGGGTGTTCGATGAGTTGGCAAAGCAAGTTCGCGTGCTGGCTGCTGCGCTGGCAGTTTCGTCCCGAGACCACGCGCCCGGTGCTCGATCCTGCCCGCGCGCGGCGCTTTACCGACCTGAGAATGATCGTGCCGCGTCGCGCGCCGTCGGGCTACCGGCTGCGCGAATGCTACGGTCCCGGCGACGCGCCGCTGCGCGGCGAATGGCTCGAACGCACCGATGCGGTCGCCGCTCGCGGGCCCGGCCGCACGCTGCTGTACTTCCACGGCGGCGGCTACTACTTCTGTTCGACGAAGACCCATCGACCGCTCGTGTTCGGCCTCACGAAGCGCGCGGGCGTGCGCTCGTTCTCGCTCGACTACCGGCTCGCGCCCGAGAACCGCTTCCCGGCCGCGCTCGACGACGCGCTGGCCGCTTACCGGCAATTGCTCGCGCTCGGCACGCCGCCCGAGTCGATCGTGTTCGGCGGCGATTCGGCGGGCGGGGGCCTCGCGCTCGCGACGCTCGTCGCGCTGCGCGATCGCCGCGAGCCGTTGCCGGCCGGCGCGATCCTGTTCTCGCCGTGGACCGACCTGGCCGGCACCGGCGACACGATGCGCAGCAACGACGGCCTCGACCCGATGTTCGCGGCTGCGGCGCTGCCGAAGGCAGCGAAGCTGTATCTCGGAGACGAATCGGCGACGCATCCGTACGCGTCGCCGCTCTATGCGGACTTCACGGGGCTGCCGCCGCTCTTCATCCAGGCCGGCAGCACCGAGGTGCTCCTCGACGATTCACGCCGTGTCGCCGACAACGCGAAGGCGGCCGGCGTGCCGGTGGAGATCGAGGTGTGGCCCGACATGCCGCACGTGTGGCAGCTGTACACGCCGATGGTGCCGGAGTCGCGCGACGCGCTCGATCGTGCGGCCGCGTTCCTGCGCCGCGTCGCGGTCGAGCGGGCGGTTCAGCGCGTGGGCGAGCCGTCGATCGCCTGATACGCGGCCTGCACGGCGACCGGGCCGTACTTGCGCTCGAGCCGGCGCACGGTGAAGTGGCCGTGCGCCATCTGCTGGAAGTGGTCGATGAACAGCGTGTTGACGGTCGCGCCGAGCACCGCGCCGATCGCCGGGATCGACTTCGCGGCCATCTGCTCGGTGACCTGTACCGAAAAGCGTGATGCCACTGTCTGCACGAGCTTGAACACCGCCGCCGAGCTGTGCGCGGCGATCCCTTTCGTCGTGATGTCGGACGACGCCTTCGAAATCGCCTGCGCGAGCGCGCCGCGCAGCACGAAATAGCCGAGATCGGCGTCCTCTTCCCGCTTGTCCGCATTGCCGCCCATGCCGAGCACGGCCAGGCACTGCAACTGCGTGTCCACCGAGCCCAGGTCCTCGCCCTCGCTGCGCGCGATGTCGCACACCGAGCGGAAGATCAGCGTGGTCGTCACCGGCAGCTCGACCGGCAGCGCGAGGAAACCGAACGCGCCGCCCGCCGCGCCGGTCGTCGCGACCGCGAGCTTGTGCAGCAGGTTGCTCGGCTTGTCCGGCTCGGCATCGGGCGTCTGCGGCTTGCCGAGCGTGCGCAGCGCGATGTTCAGGCACTTGCGCAGGGCAAGCTGCGTCGCGTCGTTGATCTTGCCGGTCGCGAAGTCGGGCAGCCGTGCGATCATCTTCTCGACTGGCGCGCCCAACACGCCCGTCAGCTTCATCGTCAGCGACGGGCTTTCCAGCACCTGTTTCGCGCGCCGCAAGGCGTCCTGGTCGTCCGGCGACAGCGTCGCGGCAGGCGTGATTGAAATCGGTTCCATCTTTCTCCCTGGCGGCCGTAGGCCCCAAATCCGTCGCCAGCCTAGATTACTCCGGCGTGCTAGAATTTTGAGATTGTTTGACTCGTCAAAAGTTGCATCAACAAAAAATGGCCGTCCATACTGCCGCCCACCATTCGAGCGGGCAAGTCCTGCCGTTCCGTGAATCGCTGCTGGCGATGATCGGGATTTCGTTCGTCACCATGCTCGTCGCGCTCGACCAGACGGTCGTCGGCACCGCGTTGCCGACCATCGTCGCCGAGCTCAAGGGGTTCGACCTGTATGCGTGGGTTGCGACCTCGTATCTGCTCAGTTCCGTGATCACCGTGCCGATCTTCGGCCGGCTCGGCGACTATTACGGCCGCAAGCCGTTCGTGATCGTGTCGATCGTCGTGTTCACCGGCGCGTCGGTGCTATGCGGGATGGCCAACGACATGCTGTTCCTGGTGCTGGCGCGCGGCCTGCAGGGGATCGGCGGCGGGATGCTGGTCGGCACCGCGTTCGCGTGCATTCCGGACCTGTTTCCCGATTCCGTCGTGCGGCTGCGCTGGCAGGTATTGATGAGCTCCGCGTTCGGCATTGCGAACGCGGTCGGGCCGTCGCTCGGCGGGATTCTGACCCAGTCGTTCGGCTGGCGCTCGGTGTTCTACGTCAACCTGCCGGTCGGCCTGCTGTCGCTGTTCTTCGTGTGGCGCTACCTGCCGCATCTGCGCCATGTCGAGCACGACCGCAAGATGCAGCTCGACTGGCCCGGCGCGCTGCTGATCGCGCTGTCGCTCGGCGCGCTCCAGCTGTTCGTCGAATGGCTGCCGAAGTATGGCGTCATGAGCTGGGCGTCGCTGCTGCTGGTCGTCGCGGTCGGCGCCGGCGTCGGCCTGTGGCATTGGGAAAAGCGCTGCACGCAGCCGATTCTGCCGTTCGACATGTTCGGCAACCGCGCGCTGTCGGCGCTGTTCGTGCTCGCGATCCTTGCCGGCTTCTCGATGTTCTCGCTGCTGTTCTACGCGCCGCTGCTGTTCCAGGGCGGCTTCGGGATGTCGCCGAAGGAGGCGGGGCTCGTGATCACGCCGCTCGTCGTGTTCATCACGATCGGCAGCATCATGAACGGCCGCGTCGTCACGCGCATCCGCAATCCGAATACGATGCTGCACGTCGGTTTCGTGCTGTTCGCGATCGCGTGCGCGGGCATCGTCGTGTCGACGCACACGACGCCGACCTGGGTGCTGATGGCGCTGATGGTCGCCGGCGGCATCGGCCTCGGCTTCGTGCTGCCGAACCTCACCGTGTTCGCGCAGCAGACGGCCGGCCGCGAGCACCTCGGCATCGCGACGGCGCTGCTGCAGTCGCTGCGCATGGTCGGCGGGATGATCGGCACCGCGCTGACGGGCACGCTGGTCAACCAGATGTATTCGAGCGGCGTGCGCGATGCGTTGTCGGGCGACCACGCGCTGCAGTGGCACGCGCAACTCGCCGATCCGCAGATCCTGATCGACCGCGCCGCGCAGGGTGGTCTCGTCGCGGAACTGACCCGCGCCGGGCATAATGGCGCGCTGCTGCTGGAAGCGGCCCGCGAATCGCTGGTCGGCGCGATTCACCTGGGGGTCGCGATGGCGGCCGTCGTCGCCGTGGTGTCGGTGTGGCAGTGTCGCCGCGTGCCGCCGATCGCGCTGCGGCGCAAGATCGAACCGCATGTCGCGGCCGATTGAACGATTCACCGATTGAACGAGTAGACATCAGCGCATGGAAGAACAGGACCGCGTCGCGATCTTGCAGCAATTCGGACGCACGTATCGCGCATTCATGAGCGCGTTCGAAACGCACGTCGGGCAGCCGATGCCGCGCTGGCGCATCATGGTCGCGCTGCACACGATGGGCGGGCATTCGTCGCAGAAGAAGCTCGTCGAGGTGTTGCGCATCGATCCGGGCGCGCTCACGCGCCAGCTGAAATCGCTCGACGCGCTCGGCTGGATCGAGCGCGCGTCCGACGCCCGCGACAACCGCGTGACCAACGTCACGCTGACCGAAGACGGCCGCGCCGCGTTCGACGCGTGCCTGCCGCGCCGCAAGGCGTTTCTCGACCAGACGATGGCGCAACTGCCGGATGACGTGCTGACCGCGCTGTCGGGTGCGCTGGCGATGCTGGAGTCGCGGATTGCGGAAGTCGGCTCGACGCCGGCGCAGCACTGAACGGCCGGGCGGAAGCGGCACGACGGGGCGCGCCCCGTCGTCCGATCCTGACCGGCACGGCATGCGGGTCGCGCGAACCCGCCGCTGGCCGGCGTTTCACTTCATTTCATTCAGCTTCGTCTACAGCTCGATGCGCGTGCCCAGCAACGTGAGGAACTGCGCGAGCCATGCCGGATGCGCGGGCCACGCGGGTGCGGTGACGAACGGCGCGTCGGTCACGGCCGCATCGACCGGGATGTCCGCGTACTCGCCGCCCGCGAGCTTCACTTCCGGCGCGCAGGCCGGGTAGGCCGAGATGCGCTTGCCGCGGATCACGTCGGCGGCCGCGAGCAGCTGCGCCGCATGGCAGATCGCGGCGATCGGCTTGCCGGCTTCGGCGAACGCGCGCACCAGCGCGATCACCTTCGCATCGAGACGCAGGTACTCGGGCGCGCGGCCACCCGCGATCGCGAGCGCGTCGTAGGCCGACGCATCGACATCGTCGAACGTCGCGTTCAGCGTGAAGTTGTGGCCGGGCTTTTCGGTGTAGGTCTGGTCGCCCTCGAAATCGTGGATCGCGGTCTTGACCTTGTCGCCCGCGCGCTTGCCCGGGCAGACCGCATCGACGTGATGGCCGACGGCCTGCAGCGCCTGGAACGGCACCATCGTTTCGTAGTCTTCGGCGAAATCGCCGGTCAGGAACAGGATCTTCTTCGCGGCCATGGCTTTCTCCATTCAACAGCGTTGAGGGCCCGTTCGCGCCGCATACGGCAGACGGCGCTGCGGCGGCGAAGCGGCCCCGAGGACGAAAGCGCAGTGTACTCCGGCCGCTTGAAGCGCGCGTGACGGCCGCCCCGCGCGGCGGCAGGGCCGTGTGCGCGGAGCTTCAGAAGAAGGTTTCGACGACTTCCGTCACGCGGAACTGCGGATCGAGGACGAGCAGCTGGCGCCACTTGTCGAACGTCAGGCACGGGTGCGAGATGTCGAACGCGACCATGTCGCCGACCTTCACGTCCGCGCCCGGCGGGATCTGCAGGTACGCGTGCTGGTCCATCATCCCGGTGACGGCCCAGCCTTCGCTCGCGGCGACATCGCGCGGCGCGCTGTCGCGGCCCGGGCGGAAGTGGCGCGCCGGCTCGGGCAGGCCCGCGTCGAACGCCGCGTCGCGCTTGCCGAGCGCGATGATTGCGCGATCCTGCTCGGGCACCGACTGCACGTACGCCCACAGCTGCAGCGCCGGCAGCAGTCCTTCGCCCATCCTGCGGGCGATCGGGTTGCGCGCGAACACGTCGGTCTGCGCCTTCTTGTAGATGCCGACGTCGTGCGTCAGGTAGCAGCCCGGACGCAGCACGACTTCCGCGAAACCGGCGTCGGATGCCTTCGCGAATTCCTCCGCGACCACGTCGTACCACGCCGACCCGGCGCCCGAGAGGATCGCCGGCGTGCGCGCGAAACGGCCGGCTTCGGCCAGCTCTCGCGTGAGCGCGACCGCGTCCTGCAGGAACGTGCGGATCTCGCCTTCCTCCTTCAGCACGCCTTCGTAGAGTTCGATGCCGGCCAGCTTCAGCGTGTCCGGATAGCGCGCGATTGCGTCGAGCACGGCCTGGCGTTGCGCGGCGTCGCGCACACCCGCGCGGCCGCCTGGCACGCCGAGCTCGAGCAGGACGTTCAGCGTCTTCTTCGCGTCGCCGAAGAAACGGCCGAGCTGGTCGACGCCGTCGGCCGAATCGACGAGGCAGAAGAATTCGAACTCGGGATCGGACAGCAGCTGAGCGATGATCGTCATGTTCTGGCGGCCGACCAGCTGGTTCGCGAGCAGCACGCGCCGTACGCCGCCGTGATACGCGGCCTGCGTCTGGTGCGCGGTCGCGAGCGTGATGCCCCATGCGCCGGCGTCGAGCTGGCGGCGGAACAGTTGCGGCGCCATCGTCGTCTTGCCGTGCGGCGCGAACTTCACGCCGTACTGCTGGACGAACGCCTGCATCCAGTTCAGATTGTGTTCGATGCGATCCGCGTACAGCACGGCGGCCGGCAGGCTGACGTCTTCCGCAAGCAGGTTCCACTCGAGGCGGCCCGCGTCGTCGAGCGGCACGCTCGCGCTCGGCAGGTTGCCGAGGCCCTTGCCCAACGGATTGATTGTCGGTTCCTGATAGTTTGTAACTTTCATGTCATCCCGCTCCATCATCACTATGCATTGCACTGAAGTTGACACGCAGATGGTACAGAAAGTAGCATCGGCGCGGTGATGTTATTTAGTAACATGAGGCGCCACACACTTTTCAGCCGATGAATTCGCACGCTACCCCGTCCGCTCCGTTCGCAGCCGAGCCACCGGCTTCGGTCGCCCAGCCGGTCCTCGATATCGTCGCGCGGATTGCCGAATGCGCGCCCGAGCTGCGCGAGGCCGAACGCAAGGTTGCCGCATTCATCCTCGCCGATCTCGCGCGCGCCGCGCATGCGAGCATCGGCGCGCTCGCGCGCGACGCGGAAGTCAGTGTCGCGACGGTCACGCGTTTCGCGAAGGCGGTGGGCTGCCGCGACGTGCGCGAACTGAAGGTGCTCGTTGCGCAGGCGGCGGCCGTCGGCCAGCGCTTTCTCGTGCCGGCCGATGAGCATCCGGAAGAAGACGCGAGCCCCGCATCGGTCGTCTACGACGAAATCCGCGTGGCACTCGCGCACAACCACCAGTTGCTGCGCAACACGTCGTTCGACGCGGCGGCCGACCTGCTCGCCGGCGCGAAGATGATCTACGTGTACGGGCAGGGCGGCGGCTCGACCGCGCTCGCCGACGAATTGCGCTTTCGGCTCGTGCGCTTCGGCCGGCCGGTCGCGACCTACCAGGACAGCCTGCTGCAGCGGATGGTGTCGGCAACGCTGTCGCGCGACGCCGTGGTCGTCGCGCTGTCGGTGAGCGGGCGCGTGCCCGAGCTGCTCGAGAGCTGCCGTCTCGCGAAGCGCTACGGCGCGAAGCTGATCGCGATCACCGCGCCGGCTTCGCCGCTCGCGAAGCTCGCCGACCACCTGATCCCGGTCGTCGCGTTCGAAACCGATTTCATTTACAAGCCTTCGACATCGCGCTACGCGATGATGATGGCGATCGACGTGCTCGTCACCGGCGTCGCATTGCGGCTCGGCGATGCGGGCCGAGAATCGCTGCGCCGCATCAAGCATGCGCTCGATGCGCACCGCGGCGGCGGAGACCGTCAACCGGTAGGAGACTGACCATGCATTCGCATCCCGAAGCCGCCGATACGCTGATCGTCGGCGCGCAGCTGTACGACGGCACCGGCGCGCCGCCCGTCACGCGCGACGTCGCGATCCGCAACGGCGTGATCGCGGCGATCGGCAATCTGTCGAACTGGCTTGCCGAGACCGTCGTCGATGCGAACGGCCGCGCGCTCGCGCCGGGCTTCGTCGACGTGCACACGCACGACGACACGCACGTGATCCGCGCGCCGGAGATGCTGCCGAAGATCTCGCAGGGTGTGACGACGGTGATCGTCGGCAACTGCGGGATCAGCGCGTCGCCGGTGACGCTGGCGGGCGATCCGCCCGACCCGATGAACCTGCTCGGCGAGCGTGGCGCGTTCCAGTACCCGACCTTCGCCGCCTATGTCGCGGCCGTGAACGACGCGCGTCCGGCCGTGAACGTCGCGGCGCTCGTCGGTCACACCGCGCTGCGCAACAACCAGATGGACCGCCTCGATCGCGCGGCGACCGACGGCGAAATCGCCGGCATGCGCGCGCAGCTCGAGGAGGCGCTCGCGAACGGCGCGCTCGGGCTGTCGTCGGGCCTCGCGTACGGCTCCGCGTTCGCGGCGCCGACCGAAGAGGTGATGGCGCTCGCCGAGCCGCTCGCGAACGCGGGCGCGCTTTACACGACGCACATGCGCACCGAGTTCGACGCGATCCTCGACGCGATGGAAGAGGCGTACCAGGTCGGCCGCCATGCGCGCGTGCCGGTCGTGATTTCGCACCTGAAGTGCGCGGGCCCGTCGAACTGGGGGCGCAGCACGGAAGTGCTCGCGTCGCTCGAAGGCGCGCGCCGCTACCAGCCGGTCGGCTGCGACTGCTATCCGTACAGCCGCAGTTCGTCGACGCTCGACCTGAAGCAGGTGACGGGCGACATCGACATCACGATCACGTGGTCGGAGCCGCACCCGGAGGTGGCGGGCAAGCTGCTGAAGGCGATCGCGGCCGACTGGGGCGTGACCGAGCAGGAAGCCGCGCAACGCATCCGCCCGGCGGGCGCCGTGTACCACAACATGTCCGAGGACGACGTGCGGCGGATCCTGTCGCATCCGGCGACGATGGTCGGCTCCGACGGCCTGCCGAACGATCCGCTGCCGCACCCGCGGCTGTGGGGCGCGTTCCCGCGCGTGCTCGGCCACTACGTGCGCGACACGAACCTGCTGCCGCTCGAGGAGGCGATCCGCAAGATGACGTCGCTGTCCGCGCGCCGCTACGGGATCGCGCGGCGCGGCGAAGTGCATGTCGGCTACCACGCGGATCTCGTGCTGTTCGATCCGGCGCGTGTGATCGATGCCGCGACGTTCGAGAAGCCGCAGCAGCCCGCGCACGGGATCGACGCGGTGTGGGTGAACGGCGTGCTCACGTATGAAAACGGCCAGCCGACCGGCGAGCGCGCCGGCGGCTTCGTCGCGCGCGGCGAGCGCGTGCCGGCGAGTGCCGACGCCGCGTTCTGAGCGCGGTCGTCGTTCCGATCTGCCGCGCGTGCCGTCGTCGGTGCGCGCATCCGCAACCGTGCGTTGCATGGGCCGGAGCCAGCGCTGACGCGCGGGCTGCGGTCGACATACAAGGAGTGAAACGATGAAGCGATATGGCGTGGGCGAAGCGAAGGGCACGGGCGGCCAGGTGATGCCGTTTGCACGTGCGGTCGAGGCCGATGGCTGGCTGTACGTGTCGGGCCAGACGCCGATGGTGAACGGCGAGGTCGTCGAAGGCGGCATCGTCACGCAGTCGAAGCAGACGATCGAGAATGTGATCGCGATCCTGAAGGAAGCCGGCTACGGCCTCGAGCACGTCGTGCGCTGCGGCGTGTGGCTCGACGACGCGCGCGATTTCGCATCGTTCAACAAGGTGTTCGTGTCGTACTTCGGCGAGCATCCGCCGGCACGCGCATGCGTGCAGTCGAGCATGGTCATCGACTGCAAGGTCGAAGTCGACTGCATCGCTTACAAGGCGCCGGCGAAGTAACGCACCCGCGCAATCCCCTGCGCACAGTGAAACAGCCCCGTCGACGCGAGCCGGCGGGGCTGTTTCGTTTCGGGCGGGCCGGTGTTACTGCCGCGCGGTCCGCGCGTTGTCCGGCATCGGCTGGTTGTAGTTGGTGCGGAACGGATTGATGTCGAGCCCGCCGCGGCGCGTATAGCGCGCATAGACGGCGAGCTTCACCGGTTTGCACGCATGCAGGATGTCGAGGAAGATCCGCTCGACGCACTGCTCGTGAAAGCCCGTGTGGTTGCGGAACGAGATGATGTAGCGCAGCAGCCCCGCGTGATCGATCTGCGGCCCGACGTAGTGAATTTGCACGCTGCCCCAGTCGGGCTGGCCGGTGACCGGGCAGTTCGAGCGCAGCAGATCGGACACGAGCGTTTCCTCGACCGGCGCTTCGTCCTCGGCCGCCGACAGCAGCGACGGATCGGGTTCGTACACGTCGGTGTCGAGGTCGAGCCGGTCGAGCGACAGCCCGTCGAGCTCTTCCATCTCGAGCTTGCCGAAATCGTGCGCCGACACGAGCTGCACCGAGACGCTCGCGCCGCATGCGGCCGAGACGTCGCGCTTGAGCGTGTCGCGCACCGCGTCGATCGAGTCGAACTTCGACTGCGCGAACGAGCCGAGATACAGCTTGAACGACTTCGATTCGACGATGTTCGGCGATTCGGCCGGCACGTAGAAGGTCGCGACCGCGACTTGCGGCTTGCCGCGCGCATTGAGCCACGACAGCTCGTAGGCGTTCCAGATGTCGGTGCCGAAGAACGGCAGCGCGGCCGTGATGCCGAGCTGCTCGCGCGCGCCCGCGCGCGGGATCGGGAACAGCAGCGACGCGTCGTACTGGGCTGCGTAGACGGTGGCCTTGCCGAGCGGGGAGTGTTCGGGATTCATTGCGCGAAGCCTTTACGACAGGAAGAGGCGGTAAGCCGGATTGGCGCTCTCTTCGACATATGGATAGCCGAGCGCCGCGAGGAAGCGTTCGAATTCGGCGCGATCGGCCTGCGGCACCTGCAGCCCGACGAGGATCGAGCTGTAGTCCGCGCCCTGGTTGCGGTAGTGGAACAGGCTGATGTTCCAGTCCGGCGCCATCGACGACAGGAACTTCATCAACGCGCCCGGCCGCTCCGGGAATTCGAAGCGGAACAGGCGTTCGTCGAGCGCAAGCGGCGAGCGGCCGCCCACCATGTAGCGGATGTGTTCCTTCGACAACTCGTCGTGCGTCAGGTCGACGGTCTTGAAGCCGTGCGACTCGAAGTTCGCGGCGATCTCGGCCGATTCGTCACGCCGCTTGATCTGCACGCCGACGAAGATGTGCGCGGATTGCGCATCGGCGATCCGGTAGTTGAACTCGGTCACGTTGCGGTCGCCCACGAGCGAGCAGAAGCGCTTGAAGCTGCCGCGCTCCTCGGGGATCGTGACGGCGAACACGGCTTCGCGCGCCTCGCCGACTTCCGCGCGTTCGGCAACGAAGCGCATCCGGTCGAAGTTCATGTTCGCGCCGGACGTGACCGCGACGAGCGTCTGGTTCTCGATGCCTTCGCGCTCCGCGTAGCGTTTCGCGCCCGCGACCGCGAGCGCGCCGGACGGTTCGAGCACGCTGCGCGTATCCTGGAACACGTCCTTGATCGCCGCGCACAGCGCGTCGGTATCGACCGTCAGCACGCCGTCGAGGAATTCGCGGCAGAGCCGGAAGGTTTCCTCGCCGACGAGCTTCACCGCGGTGCCGTCCGCGAACAGGCCGACCTCGCTCAGCTCGACGCGCTCGCCCTTCTGCAGCGACTGCGCCATTGCGCACGAATCCTCGGCCTGCACGCCGAACACCTTGATTTCCGGCCGCACCGCCTTGACGTAGGCCGCCACGCCGGCCGCGAGCCCGCCGCCGCCGATCGGCACGAAGATCGCGTGAATCGGCCCCTGGTGCTGACGCAGGATTTCCATCGCGATCGTGCCCTGGCCTGCGATCACGTACGGATCGTCGAACGGGTGGACGAACGTGAGGTCGCGCTCCGCCTGCACCTTGACCGCGTGCGCGTAGGCATCGCTGTACGACTCGCCCGCCTGGATCACCTCGACGCTCGGGCCGCCGTGCGCGCGCACCGCGTCCACTTTCACCTGCGGTGTCGTGATGGGCACGACGATCACCGCCTTGACGCCCATCCGTGCCGCCGAGAACGCGACGCCCTGTGCGTGGTTGCCGGCCGACGCGGTAATCACGCCGCGCGCGAGCGCGTCGGCCGGAATGTGCGCCATCTTGTTGTACGCGCCGCGCAGCTTGAACGAGAACACCGGCTGGTTGTCCTCGCGCTTCAGGTAGACGGGGTTGCGCAGTCGGGCCGACAGGTTGCGGGCGGATTCGAGTTCCGTCTCGAGCGCGACGTCGTAGACGCGCGCGGTAAGGATTTTCTTCAGGTAATCGTGGGATGCCATGGGCGCTCGCGTGCAGTGCGGAAGCAGACGGTAAAGGATCAATGATAGCGCCAAGGGTCCGTCCGCACGCAAGCGGCATGCCGGGCGTACGGTCGCGGAACCGCGCCGGCGGGCATGTTTGCCGCTCGGAGTGTTCTTTTTTACCGGTTTAACCGCATGGTTACCGACCGGACGGACGGCGAATGCGGGCGCGAAATCGCGCCGAAGCAGGCCCGGCGCGGGTTGCGGCGAAAGCCCCACGCGCTGTCCGGCGTCTCACGGGCGGGCCGATCATGGGTTAGAATTCCGTTTTGAATCAAGGATCGGAAGATGCAGAGGCACCCTCGGATCGCCCCGTTGAAGCCGACGCCGCGCGCAGCCAGCCCCGCGGCGGAGCGGCATGCGCGCCGCGCGCGATCGTGCTGATGGCGCCGAGTGCCGCCAGGCCCCGCCGGCCCGGAACGGTGAGTTCAGACCCGCTCCGGCCCCATGCGAGATAGTCGCGCGCCTGGCACCAGAACAGATTTCCCCAAGATTGCGCCCACGCGCTTGCCGACGCCCGTGCACGGGGTATCGGCCCTCCGAGTCGTCCGAACATGAACGCACCACAAGTTTTCGATCCGAATGGCGCGGCCGCCGCCGTCGCCGCCGACCCCGCGCCCCGTCTGCGCGAGATTCCCTACAACTACACGTCCTTCTCCGACCGCGAGATCGTGATCCGTCTGCTCGGCGAGGAGGCGTGGTCGGTGCTCGACGAGCTGCGTGCCGAACGCCGCACGGGCCGCTCGGCACGGATGCTGTACGAAGTGCTCGGCGATATCTGGGTCGTGCGCCGCAACCCGTACCTGCAGGATGACCTGCTCGACAACCCGAAGCGCCGCGCGCTGCTGATCGAGGCGCTGAATCACCGCCTGACCGAGATCGGCAAGCGCCGTCGCGCCGACCTGACCGAGCACCGCGACGACGCGGGCCGCGAACGTGCGGGACGCGTCGAGATGCTCGAAGCCGCCGCGCAGCGCGCGGTCAACGAGTTCGCCGACGAATTCGAGAAAATGGCCGACCTGCGCCGCCGCGCGACCAAGGCGCTCGGCCGCTGCACGCAGAAGGACAACATCCGCTTCGACGGGCTGTCGCGCGTGTCGCACGTCACCGACGCGACCGACTGGCGCGTCGAATACCCGTTCGTCGTGCTGACCCCCGATACCGAAGCCGAGATCGCCGGCCTCATCAAGGCCTGCTTCGAGCTCGGCCTCACCGTGATCCCGCGTGGCGGCGGCACCGGCTACACGGGCGGCGCGGTGCCGCTCACGCCGTTCTCCGCGGTGATCAATACCGAGAAGCTCGAACAGCTCGGCGCGGTCGAGCTGACCGAGCTGCCGGGCGTCGCGCACAAGGTGCCGACGATCTTCTCCGGCGCGGGCGTCGTCACGCGCCGCGTGACCGAGGCGGCCGAGGCGGCCGGCTACGTGTTCGCGGTCGATCCGACCTCGCTCGACGCATCGTGCATCGGCGGCAACGTCGCGATGAACGCCGGCGGCAAGAAGGCCGTGCTGTGGGGCACCGCGCTCGACAACCTGGCCTGGTGGCGGATGGTCGACCCGGACGGCAACTGGCTCGAAGTCACGCGCCACGAGCACAACCAGGGCAAGATCCACGACATCGCGGTCGCGCGTTTCGAGCTGAAGTGGTTCGACGGCGCGTACGCGCCGGGCGAGAAGCTGCTGAAGAGCGAGATGCTCGAAATCGAAGGCCGCCGGTTCCGCAAGGAAGGCCTCGGCAAGGACGTCACCGACAAGTTCCTCGCCGGCCTGCCGGGCGTGCAGAAGGAAGGCTGCGACGGGCTGATCACGTCCGCGCGCTGGGTGCTGCACAAGATGCCCGCGCACACGCGCACCGTCTGTCTCGAATTCTTCGGCCAGGCGCGCGAGGCGATCCCGAGCATCGTCGAGATCAAGGACTACCTGTTCGAGACGTCGAAGCAGGGCGGCGCGATTCTCGCGGGCCTCGAGCACCTCGACGAGCGCTACCTGCGCGCGGTCGGCTACGCGACCAAGAGCAAGCGCAACGCATTCCCCAAGATGGTGCTGATCGGCGACATCGTCGGCGATGACGCCGATGCGGTCGCGCACGCGACGTCTGAAGTGATCCGGATGGCGAACGGCAAGAGCGGCGAAGGCTTCGTCGCGATCAGCGCGGAGGCGCGCAAGCGCTTCTGGCTCGACCGCAGCCGCACGGCCGCGATCGCGAAGCACACGAACGCGTTCAAGATCAACGAGGACGTCGTCATCCCGCTGAACCGGATGGGCGAGTACACCGACGGCATCGAGCGGATCAACATCGAGCTGTCGCTGAAGAACAAGCTGCAGCTGGTCGACGCGCTCGAAGCGTTCTTCCGCGCCGGCAACCTGCCGCTCGGCAAGACCGACGACGCGAATGAAATCCCGAGCGCCGAACTGCTCGAGGATCGCGTGCAACAGGCGCTGGAGCTGCTCAAGCGCGTGCGTGCGCGCTGGGAATTCGTGCGCGACCGGCTCGACCAGCCGCTGCGCGAGGCGCAGCACTATCTCGTGCAGCTCGGCTACGAGGCGCTCGCCGAGAAGTTCGCCGATCGGGCGGACGATCAGCCGGGCGCGACCGTGTTCCACGTCACGCAGGACCGCACGGTGCGCATCTCGTGGAAGCAGGAGATCCGCGCGGAGCTGCGCGCGATCTTCAACGGCGGCGCGTTCAAGCAGATCCTCGACGAGGCGCAAGCGATCCACAAGCAGGTGCTGCGCGGGCGCGTGTTCGTCGCGCTGCACATGCACGCGGGCGACGGCAACGTTCACACGAACCTGCCGGTCAACTCCGACAACTACGAGATGCTGCAGGACGCCCACGCGGCGGTCGCGCGCATCATGACGCTCGCGCGTTCGCTCGACGGCGTGATCTCCGGCGAACACGGCATCGGCATCACGAAGCTCGAGTTCCTG
Source organism: Burkholderia sp. LA-2-3-30-S1-D2 (assembly GCF_001523915.2). Classification (NCBI taxonomy): domain Bacteria; kingdom Pseudomonadati; phylum Pseudomonadota; class Betaproteobacteria; order Burkholderiales; family Burkholderiaceae; genus Burkholderia; species Burkholderia sp. LA-2-3-30-S1-D2. The sequence goes on from NZ_CP013384.1 coordinate 592,473, forward strand.
ACCGACGACGAGATCGCCGAGTTCCGCGCGTACAAGCAGCGCGTCGACCCGAACGGCCGCTTCAACAAGGGCAAGCTGCTCGAAGGCGCCGACCTGCGCAACGCTTATACGCCGAGCTTCGGGCTGATGGGCTACGAGTCGCTGATCATGCAGCAGTCCGACATCGGCGCGATCGCCGATTCGGTGAAGGACTGCCTGCGCTGCGGCAAGTGCAAGCCGGTGTGCGCGACGCACGTGCCGCGCGCGAACCTGCTGTACAGCCCGCGCAACAAGATTCTCGCGACCTCGCTGCTGGTCGAGGCGTTCCTGTATGAAGAACAGACGCGCCGCGGCGTGTCGATCAAGCACTGGGACGAGTTCAACGACGTGGCCGACCACTGCACGGTGTGCCACAAGTGCGCGACGCCGTGCCCGGTGAAGATCGACTTCGGCGACGTCACGATGAACATGCGCAACCTGTTGCGCAAGATGGGCAAGAAGAAATTCAACGCCGGCAATGCGGCGGGCATGTTCTTCCTGAACGCGACCAATCCGCAGACGATCAACGCCGCGCGCAGCGTGATGATGGGCGTCGGCTACAAGGTGCAGCGCTTCGCGAACGACATGCTGAAGAAGGTCGTGACGAAGCAGACGCAGCACCCGCCGGCGACGGTCGGCAAGCCGCCCGTGGTCGAGCAGGTGATCCACTTCGTCAACAAGAAGATGCCGGGCAACCTGCCGAAGAAGACGGCGCGCGCGCTGCTCGACATCGAGGACAACAAGATCGTGCCGATCATCCGCAACCCGAAGTCGACGACCGTCGATTCGGAAGCGGTGTTCTACTTCCCGGGCTGCGGCTCCGAGCGCCTGTTCTCGCAGGTCGGGCTGGCTACGCAGGCGATGCTGTGGGAGGCGGGCGTGCAGACCGTGCTGCCGCCGGGCTACCTGTGCTGCGGCTATCCGCAGCGCGGCTCGGGCCAGTACGACAAGGCCGAGAAGATCGTCACCGACAACCGCGTGCTGTTCCACCGGGTCGCGAACACGCTGAACTACCTCGACATCAAGACGGTGGTCGTGTCGTGCGGCACCTGCTACGACCAGCTCGCGGGCTACGAATTCGACAAGATCTTCCCGGGCTGCCGGATCATCGACATCCACGAGTTCCTGCTCGAGAAGGGGATGAAGCTCGACGGCGTGACGGGCACGCGCTACATGTATCACGACCCGTGCCACACGCCGATCAAGACGATGGACCCGGTCAAGCTCGTCAACGAGCTGATGGGCACGGAGAAGGACGGCTACAAGATCGAGAAGAACGACCGTTGCTGCGGCGAATCGGGCACGCTCGCGGTCACGCGCCCGGACGTGTCGACGCAGGTCCGCTTCCGCAAGGAAGAGGAAATCCGCAAGGGCGCCGCGAAGTTGCGCAGCATCCCGGTCGTCGCCGACGGCGCGAGCGCACCGGCGCCGGCCGCGAACGGCGGCCCGGACGTGAAGATCCTGACGAGCTGCCCGTCGTGCCTGCAGGGGCTGTCGCGCTACAACGAGGATGCGAACATCGAGGCCGACTACATCGTGGTCGAGATCGCGCGCCAGGTGCTCGGCGAGAACTGGATGGCCGACTATGTCGCACACGCGAACAATGGCGGGATCGAGCGCGTGCTGGTCTAATGCGGGCATGACGACCGCCCGGCCGGGCCAAGGATGAGAGCGGGCGCCTGCGCTGAAGCGCCGGCGCCCGTCCACATGGGAGCGACGATGGAATGCGTGTTTTGCCGTGAAGACGGCGGCGAGGTGCTCTGGCAGGACGATGCGCTGCGCGTCGTGCTGGCGACGGGCGAGCACGACTACCCGGGTTTCTGCCGGGTGATCTGGGGCGCGCACGTGGCCGAGTTCTCCGATCTCGGCGAGCCCGAGCGGGCACACCTGATGCGCGTGGTCTACGCGGTCGAACGGGCAGTGCGCCGCGTGATGCAGCCGAACAAGGTGAATCTCGCGAGCCTCGGCAACATGGTGCCGCACGTGCACTGGCACGTGATCCCGCGCTTCTCCAACGACGCCCATTTCCCGCAGCCCGTCTGGGCGCCGCGCCAGCGCAGCGTGTCGGAGGCGCTGCTGCGCGCGCGCGCGGCGCAGGCCTCGCTGCTGCACAATGCGGTGCGCGAGGAAATTCAACGCATGACAGATTCGAGGCAGCCATGAGCGGTTTGACTTCCACGACGCCGATTCCGTCCGGCGTCGTCGTGCACGCGGTGTCGCGCGTGCTTGAATTGCAGTACCCGAACGGCGAGAGCTACCGGATTCCGTTCGAGCTGATGCGCGTTTATTCGCCGTCGGCCGAGGTGCGCGGCCACGGGCCAGGCCAGGAGACGCTGCAGACGGGCAAGCGCGAAGTCACGATCACCGCGCTCGAGGGCGTGGGCAACTACGCGCTGCAGCCGACGTTCTCGGACGGCCATTCGACCGGCATCTACTCGTGGGATCTGCTGTACGAACTGGCGACGCAGCAGGACGCGCTGTGGCGCGACTATTTCGACAAACTGAAGGCGGCGGGCGTCGAGCGCGACGCGCCGATGCAGGCGGCCCCCGCGCCGCACGGCCACTGCCACTGAAATCGACGGCGCCCGATCGGCGCCGTCTTGCCATTAACTGAGGATCAACGCGATGAGCAAAACCCACTTCGGCTTCGAAAGCGTCGAGGAAACCGAAAAAGCGAAGAAAGTGGCGGGTGTGTTCCATTCGGTCGCGAGCAACTACGATCTGATGAACGACCTGATGTCGGCGGGCATGCACCGCGCGTGGAAGGCGTTCACGATCGCGCAGGCGAACGTGCGCCCCGGCTTCAAGGTGCTCGACATCGCGGCTGGCACGGGCGACCTGACCAAGGCGTTCGCGAAGGCGGCGGGCCCGACGGGCGAGGTCTGGCACACCGACATCAACGAATCGATGCTGCGCGTCGGCCGCGACCGGCTGCTCGACAAGGGCATCGTGACGCCGTCGCTGCTGTGCGACGCCGAGAAAACCCCCTTTCCGGACAACTACTTCGATGTGGTCACGGTCGCGTTCGGGCTGCGCAACATGACGCACAAGGACGCCGCGCTCGCCGAGATGCGCCGCGTGACGAAGCCCGGCGGCCGCGTGATGGTGCTGGAATTCTCGAAAGTCTGGGATCCGCTGAAAAAAGCGTACGATTTGTATTCTTTCAAAGTATTACCGTGGCTTGGTGACAAGTTCGCGAAAGATGCTGAAAGTTACAGGTATCTTGCTGAATCTATCCGGATGCACCCCGATCAGGACACGCTGAAGACGATGATGGAACAAGCGGGCCTCGACGCCGTCAAATATTACAATTTGTCAGGTGGCGTGGTAGCTTTACACATGGGAACCAAGTACTAAGGGGTTCTTTCCATACATTCGCCTTACATTTGGAGAAAGTGATGTCCGAATCGCGTTCGTTGTTCAACCGTAGCAAGCCGTCGAAGCCGTGGGCTCGACGGGTCGGCACGCTGCTGATGGTCGGCCTGCTCACGGCCGGCACGTTCGCATCGCTCGATGCCGAAGCCAAGCGCATGGGCGGCGGGCGCAGCATCGGCCGTCAAAACTCCACCGTCACGCAGCGCCAGGCCACGCCGCCTGCGCAGCAGCCGATGCAGCAGGCCGCGCCGGCGCAGGCGCAGCGCGCGAACCCGGCCGCACCGGCTCCGGCCGCGCAGCCGAACCGCTCGCGCTGGCTCGGGCCGATCGCCGGTCTCGCGGCCGGCCTCGGCATCGCGGCGCTGCTGTCGCACTTCGGCCTGGGCGGCGCGTTCGCGAGCATGATGGCGAACGTCATCGTGATCGCATTGCTCGCGATGGTCGGCATCTGGCTGATCCGCAAGTTCATGAACCGTCGCCGCCCGCACGAACCGGCGTACTCGGTGGGCGGTTCGGCATCGTCGTCGGGCGGCTACTCGCAGAGCCCGTCGTTCCAGCAGGGCAGCACCGGTAACAACTATGCCGGCAGCGGCAGCAGCTATGCGAACGAAGCGCAAGGCGTGTTCGGCGGCGGCGCAGCCGCCGCCGGCGCGGCGGGCGCGATGGCGGCCGCGCCGCTGCAGGTGCCGGCGGGCTTCGACACCGAAGCGTTCCTGCGCAGCGCGAAGGTCTATTTCGTGCGCCTGCAGGCCGCGTGGGACCAGGGCAACCTGGCCGACATCCGCGAGTTCACGACGCCCGAAATGTTCGCCGAGATCAAGATCGACCTCGATTCGCGCGGCAACGAGTCGAACCAGACCGACGTCGTGCAGCTCGACGCGGAACTGGTCGCGATCGAGGATCGCGGCATCGAGCAGTCGGCGAGCGTGCGCTTCCACGGGCTCATCCGCGAATCGGCGAATGCGTCGGCCGCACCGTTCGACGAGGTGTGGAACCTGTCGAAGTCGGGCAGTCAGGGCTGGCTGCTCGCGGGCATCCAGCAACTCAACACGCATTGAGCGTGACCGGCGGCCCGCGCCGCCGGATGCCTGGTCGACGGCTGCCGCACTGCGACCGCTTGCCGCCCGGGTGTGCGGTTGGCCGCGGTCTACCGACGATCCGACGTTACAATAGAAACCCGCGTGGGCGCCCGGCCCGCGCGGGTTTTTTCTTTCCCAGCCCGATGACCTTTGCCGCCAAGCCTTTTGCTGCTGCTGTCAATCACCTGCTCGCGCGCGAATCGTGGGCGCGCGACCGCCTGATCCCCTACGCGGGCAAGACCGCCCGGCTCGACGTGCCGCCCGTCACGCTCACGCTGCTCGTGCAGCCCGACGGCTATCTGTCCGCTGTGGAAGCGCACGATGCGAAACACGTCGACGTGTCGATCGCACTCGCGGGCGACACCGTCGCCGCATTCCTGCAGGGCGGCCAGGCGGCCGTGATGAAGCACGTGAAGATCGAGGGGGACGCGGAGTTCGCGACGCAGATCGCGAAGCTGGCCGAGCACCTGCGCTGGGAACCTGAGGAAGATCTCGCGAAGCTGGTCGGCGACGCGGCGGCGCACCGGATCGCGACGGTCGTGCGCGACGCCGGCGCGCGCGCGCGCCGCACCGGCCGCAACGTGCTCGATTCCGTCGCCGAATACTGGCTCGACGAGAACCCCCAAGTCGTCCGGCGCACGGTGCTCGGCGGTTTCGACGCCGAACTGGCGCGTGCGCGCGATGCGCTCGCGCGGGTCGAGAAACGGGTCGAGCGACTCGAACAAAAAATCGGCGCGCGCACGGGCTCCGGCCCGCGCGGCGCGCACTGAGGGCCGCAGGGCATGCGCATTTTCCGTTTCATCAAGATTGTCTACACCGTCATCCGCTTTGGCCTCGACGAAGTGATGCTGTCCCGGATCGACGACCGGCGTGTGAAGCTGCTGTTGCGGATCACGACGATCGGCCGCCGCTATTCCGATCCGCCCGCCGTGCGGCTGCGTCACGCGCTCGAAAGCCTCGGCCCGATCTTCGTGAAGTTCGGCCAGGTGCTGTCGACACGCCGCGACCTGCTGTCGGTCGATTTCGCGAACGAACTCGCGAAGCTGCAGGACCAGGTGCCGCCGTTCGATTCGGCGGTCGCGATCGCGATCATCGAGAAGTCGCTCGGCGCGCCGGTCGACGAGCTGTTCGACGAATTCGAGCGCGAGCCGGTCGCGAGCGCGTCGATCGCGCAGGTGCACTTCGCGAAGCTCAAGCAGGGCGTACACACGGGCAAGGCCGTCGCGGTCAAGGTGCTGCGCCCGAACATGCTGCCGGTGATCGATTCGGACCTCGCGCTGATGCGCGATATCGCGACGTGGACGGAGCGCATGTGGGCAGACGGCCGGCGCCTGAAGCCGCGCGAAGTCGTCGCCGAATTCGACAAGTATCTGCACGACGAGCTGGACCTGATGCGCGAGGCCGCGAACGGCAGCCAGCTGCGCCGCAACTTCGCGGGCCTCGACCTGCTGCTCGTGCCCGAGATGTTCTGGGATTTCTCGACGTCGCAGGTGCTCGTGATGGAGCGCATGACCGGCGTGCCGATCAGCCAGGTCGAGACGCTGCGCTCGGCCGGCGTCGATATCAAGAAGCTCGCGCGCGAAGGTGTCGAGATCTTCTTCACGCAGGTGTTCCGCGACGGTTTCTTTCATGCGGACATGCACCCGGGCAACATCCAGGTGAGCCTCGATCCGAACACGTTCGGCCGCTATATCGCACTCGATTTCGGGATCGTCGGCGCGTTGTCGGATTTCGACAAGAACTACCTCGCGCAGAACTTCCTCGCCTTCTTCAAGCGCGACTACCACCGCGTCGCGACGCTGCACCTCGAATCGGGCTGGGTGCCGCCCGAGACACGCGTCGAGGAGCTCGAAAGCGCGATCCGTGCGGTGTGCGAGCCGTATTTCGACCGCGCACTGAAGGACATCTCGCTCGGTCAGGTGCTGATGCGTCTGTTCTCGACGTCGCGCCGCTTCAACGTCGAGATCCAGCCGCAGCTCGTGCTGCTGCAGAAGACGATGCTGAACGTCGAGGGGCTCGGCCGTTCCCTCGATCCTGAACTCGACCTGTGGAAGACGGCGAAGCCGTATCTCGAGCGCTGGATGACCGAGCAGATCGGCCTGCGCGGCTGGTACGAGCGCTTCAAGGTCGAAGCGCCGCAGTGGAGCAAGACGCTGCCGCAACTGCCGCGCCTGATCCACCACGCGATGGCGGCGCACCACGACGCACCGCGCGCGGCGAGCGAGGACCTGATGCGTCAGATCCTCGTCGAGCAGAAACGTACCAACCGGCTGCTGCAGGCATTGCTGATCTTCGGTCTTGCCGTCGGCGTCGGGGCGCTCGTCGCGCGCGTGCTGCTCGCGCTCGCGTACGGCGCATGACCGAAGGGAGCCGCGCGATGTCCGAACCGAAACGACCGCCCGCACCGAGCACCGCCGATTTCGAGACGCGCGACCCCGGCAACGCCGCGTTCTGGGACGAGCGTTTCGCGCGCGGCGTGACGCCGTGGGAGTTCGGTGGCGTGCCGAACGGGTTTCGCGCGTTTGCCCAGCGCCTCGAGCCTTGTGCGGTGCTGATTCCGGGCTGCGGCAGTGCGCAGGAGGCCGGCTGGCTCGCGCGGGCCGGCTGGCCCGTGCGCGCGATCGATTTCTCGGCACAGGCGGTGGCGGCGGCGAAGGCGCAGCTCGGCGCGCATGCGGACGTCGTGGAGCAGGCCGATTTCTTCGCGTACCGACCACCGTTCGATGTGCAGTGGGTGTACGAGCGCGCGTTCCTGTGCGCGTTGCCGCCGAGCCTGCGCGCCGGCTATGCGGCGCGGATGGCCGAACTGCTGCCCGCCGGTGCGCTGCTGGCCGGTTATTTCTTCGTGACGGCGAAACCAAAGGGGCCGCCGTTCGGCATCGAGCGCGCGGAACTCGATGCGCTGCTCGCGCCGCACTTCGAACTGATCGAGGATCTGCCGGTGACTGATTCGCTGGCCGTGTTCGATGGGCACGAGCGCTGGCTCACGTGGCGCCGTCGCTGAAGCTCGGGCGTCGCGGCCGTTGCCGGAGCGCGCCGGGGTTTCAGCTATAATTCAAGGTTTTGCAAGCCGTTTCCAGTTTCTGCGGGAAAAATATCATGCCGATCTACGCCTATCGATGCGAAGCGTGCGGTTTCGCGAAGGACGTGCTCCAGAAGATGAGCGACGCGCCGCTGTCGCAATGCCCCGAATGCGGGAAGGATGCTTTTCGCAAGCAGGTCACCGCCGCCGGCTTCCAGCTGAAGGGCTCCGGCTGGTATGTCACCGATTTCCGTGGTGGCTCGAGCGGCACCAGCGCGCCGGCGACGGCGTCCGGCGACACGGCGGCAACACCGGCCGCCGCGGCGCCTGCGGCAGCCGCGCCCGCTGCCGCGAGCTCCGAAAGTACGACGACGAGCGCCGCGCCCGCCCCGGCTGCAGCGCCCGCCGCCAGCAGTTGACTGTCGCGGCCCGGCCGGGCCGCGACCAACCCGCGCTTCCGGCGCGGTTCATTGACGGCAGATGATGAAAAAGACGACCCTGAAAACGGTGTTCCTGACCGGCCTGCTGGTTCTCGTCCCGCTCGCGATCACGCTGTGGGTGCTCGGCCTCATCATCGGCACGATGGACCAGACGCTGCTGCTGTTGCCCGAATCGTGGCAGCCGGAGCGGATGCTCGGCTTCCACCTGCCGGGGATCGGCGCGGTGCTGACGCTCGCGTTCATCTTCGTCGTCGGGCTGGCCACGCAGAACTTCATCGGCCAGAAGCTCGTCAAGTGGTGGAACGCGGTCGTGCGTCACATCCCGGTCGTCGGGCCGATCTACACGAGCGTCAAGCAGGTGTCGGACACGCTGCTGTCGAGCAGCGGCAACGCTTTCCGCAAGGCGCTGCTGATCGAATACCCGCGTCGCGGCTCGTATACGATTGCGTTTCTGACCGGCACGCCCGGCGGCGACGTGGTCAACCATCTGACGGAAGAGTACGTGAGCGTGTACGTGCCCACGACGCCGAACCCGACGTCGGGCTTCTTCCTGATGCTGCCGAAGAGCGAAGTCATCGAACTCGACATGTCGGTCGATGCCGCGCTCAAGTACATCGTCTCGATGGGCGTCGTGGCGCCTTCGGCGCCGGCTCCGGCGCCCGCCCGTCGTCCCGTCGAGCCGCCGCTGTAAGTAAAGAATCATCGCCCGGGCCGCGCGTTGCGGCACCCGTTGATCAAACCGAACGAAAGCAAACATCATGTCGATGCGTACTGAATACTGCGGTCTCGTGACCGAACACCTGCTGGGCCAAACCGTGTCGCTGTGCGGCTGGGTGCAGCGCCGCCGCGATCACGGCGGTGTGATCTTCATCGACCTGCGCGATCGTGAAGGCCTCGTGCAGGTGGTGTGCGATCCGGATCGCGCGGAGATGTTCGCGACCGCCGAAGGCGTGCGCAACGAGTTCTGCGTGCAGATCAAGGGTCTCGTGCGCAACCGTCCGGAAGGCACGGTCAACGCCGGCCTGAAGAGCGGCAAGATCGAAGTGCTGTGCCACGAGCTGATCGTGCTGAACGCGTCGGTCACGCCGCCGTTCCAGCTCGACGACGACAACCTGTCGGAAACGACGCGTCTCACGCACCGCGTGCTCGACCTGCGCCGTCCGCAGATGCAGCACAACCTGCGCCTGCGCTACCGCGTCGCGATCGAAGCGCGCAAGTACCTCGACGAGCAGGGCTTCATCGACATCGAAACGCCGATGCTGACGAAGAGCACGCCGGAAGGCGCGCGCGACTACCTCGTGCCGTCGCGCGTGAACGCGGGCCAGTTCTTCGCGCTGCCGCAGTCGCCGCAGCTGTTCAAGCAGCTGCTGATGGTCGCGAACTTCGACCGTTACTACCAGATCACCAAGTGCTTCCGCGACGAGGACCTCCGTGCCGACCGTCAGCCGGAATTCACGCAGATCGACTGCGAGACGTCGTTCCTCGGCGAGCAGGAAATCCGCGACCTGTTCGAAGACATGATCCGTCACATCTTCAAGACGACGATCGACGTCGAACTCGACGCGAAATTCCCGGTGATGCCGTACTCGGAAGCGATGGCGCGTTTCGGTTCGGACAAGCCGGACCTGCGTGTGCAACTCGAATTCACCGAGCTGACCGACGCGATGAAGGACGTCGACTTCAAGGTGTTCAGCACGCCGGCCAACGCGAAGGACGGCCGTGTCGCGGCGCTGCGCGTGCCGAAGGGCGGCGAGCTGTCGCGCGGCGACATCGACGGTTACACGGAATTCGTGCGCATCTACGGCGCGAAGGGCCTCGCATGGATCAAGGTCAACGAGAAGGCGAAGGGCCGCGACGGCCTGCAAAGCCCGATCGTCAAGAACCTGCACGACGCATCGATCGCGGCGATCCTCGAGCGCACCGGCGCTGAAGACGGCGACATCATCTTCTTCGCGGCCGACCGCGCGAAGGTCGTCAACGACAGCCTCGGCGCACTGCGCCTGAAGATCGGCCATTCGGAATTCGGCAAGGCGAACGGCCTCGTCCAGGCCGGCTGGAAGCCGCTGTGGGTCGTCGACTTCCCGATGTTCGAATACGACGACGAAGACGCGCGCTACGTCGCCGCGCACCACCCGTTCACCAGCCCGAAGGACGAGCACCTCGAGTACCTCGAGACGGATCCGGGCCGTTGCCTCGCGAAGGCGTACGACATGGTGCTGAACGGCTGGGAAATCGGCGGCGGCTCGGTGCGTATCCACCGCGAGGAGGTGCAGAGCAAAGTGTTCCGCGCGCTGAAGATCGGTGCGGAAGAAGCGCAGGCGAAGTTCGGCTTCCTGCTGGACGCGCTGCAGTACGGCGCGCCGCCGCACGGCGGTATCGCGTTCGGTCTCGATCGCATCGTCACGATGATGGCCGGCGCCGACTCGATCCGCGACGTGATCGCGTTCCCGAAGACGCAGCGTGCGCAGGATCTGCTCACGCAGGCGCCGAGCCCGGTCGACGAGCGTCAGTTGCGCGAGCTGCACATCCGTCTGCGTCAGCCGGAACAGCCGAAGGCGTAACGCTTGTCACAGGTCGTGTGCGCGGCGACGCGCGCACGACGCCCAACGAAAAAGGCGCCGTTGTGCGCCTTTTTCGCTTTTTGCGGTACAGTCGCAGCACTTGCCGCACGTTCGGGCCCAGGCCCGGCGCACGGCCCTGTGCCGCATGAAACAAAGATGACGAAGCCGCCGAAAATCCCCGAATCCGTTCTCGTCGTGATCTACACGCCCGAACTCGACGTACTGGTGATCAAGCGTGCCGACCAGCCCGATTTCTGGCAATCGGTGACCGGATCGAAGGACGCGCTCGACGAGCCGCTCGCGCTCACGGCCGCGCGCGAAGTCGCCGAGGAAACCGGCATCTCGGTCGGGTCGCCCGACGTGCCGGCCACCGCGCTGATCGACTGGCACCACCGGATCGAATACAGCATCTATCCGCAATACCTGCATCGCTATGCGCCGGGCGTCACGCGCAATATCGAGCACTGGTTCGGCCTGTGCGTGCCGCGCCGCGTCGACGTGACGCTGTCGCCGCGCGAGCATGTCGACTTCGCGTGGCTGCCGTTCCGCGAAGCGGCCGCGCGCTGCTTTTCGCCATCGAATGCCGAAGCGATCCTGCAACTGCCCGTGCGCATGTCGCTCGCGCAATCGCCGCACGGCTCTTCCGCATGAATGCGGAAACCCGCAAGCGCTTCGCGCAGTTGCGGCAGATGTTCCTGCAGGAGCGCGGCTCCGCGTCGCGGCTCGCGTTCACGGCGGGCAACACGGTGCGCCTTTGCGAGACCGGCAACGAATTCTTCCACGCGCTGATCGAACGGATCGATGCGGCGCGCGAGCAGGTGATGCTCGAAACCTACATCTTCTGCGACGACGCGGCCGGCCGCCCGGTGTCGGATGCGCTGATTCGCGCGGCGCAGCGCGGCGTGCGCGTGCGCGTGATCACCGACGGCGTCGGCACCGCGCGCCTGCCGTTGTTCGATACGTGGGCCGAGGCCGGTGTCGAGCACTGCATCTACAACCGCTTCCTGTTCGGCCGCTTCGGCTTCTCGCGCACGCACCGCAAGCTCGCGGTGATCGATCATGCGGTCGCGTTCTGCGGCGGCATCAACATCGTCGACGACTACACCCAGGGCAGCGCGACGCTGCCGTTCCCGCGCTGGGATTTCGCGGTCGAGATGGCCGGGCCGGCGGTGTCGGACGTGCGCGCCGCGTTCGAGCTGCAGTGGCACCGAATCCAGTTCGGCCACAAGCCTTATGCGCAGTACGCGGCGGGGCTGCACGGCGGCGAGGCGTTCCCGGACATGTTCCGGCGCTGGATGCGCAGCCACCGGTGGATCAAGGCCGGTGCGCTGCGCGTCGTGACGGAGCCGAGCGTCGCGTTCGTCGCGCGCGACAATGTCGTGAACCGCCGCGCGATCGAGAAGGCGTATCTCGCCGCGATCGGCCAGGCGCGCCAGCGGATCCTGCTCGCGAATCCGTATTTCATGCCGGGCCGCAAGCTGCGCCGCGCGCTGACGGGCGCGGCTCGCCGCGGCGTCGACGTGCGGATCCTGATCGGCCGTAACGAGTTCACGGCGCTCGATACGGCCGTGCCGTTCCTGTATCACGCGCTGCTGCGCGCGGGCGTGCGCGTGGCGGAATACGACAAGACGATCCTGCACGGCAAAGTGGCGGTGATCGACGACAACTGGGCGACCGTCGGCTCGTCGAACCTCGACGCGCTGAGCCTGATGCTGAACAATGAGGCGAACGTCGTGCTGGTGCGCTACGATGAGATCACCAACGAACTGCGCGACGCAATCGCGGCCGCCTTCACCGAAGGCCGTGAAATCGATGCCGCCCGGTATGCCGCACGGCCGCGCATCGAGCGTATGCTGAACTGGCTCGCATACAACACGTACCGCATCGTGATGAAGGCGCTGACGGTCGGTGGTTACGACTGACGAAGACTAAGCGTTCGCTTCAAAAATCTGTCCGCACGTTCGTGCGGAAAAGCCGCTCCGGTCCCGCCGGAATCGCGCAAAATAGCGGCTCGGTTAGACACCGGTTTCTAATAATTTCCTTGTTTCGCGAGCGGCCGCACTCAATAATAGTACGGCCGTTCGATTTTATTCGAACCCCCGAACGGTTACAGAAATAGCTATGCGAAAAGGCGAACAGACGCGTGCCGCGATACTCGAAGCTGCTTTGGACCTCGCCAGCCGTGACGGGCTGGAGGGGCTGACGATCGGCCTGTTGGCCGAGCGCATGCAGATGAGCAAGAGTGGTGTGTTCGCGCACTTCGGATCGCGCGAGGACCTGCAGGTCGAGGTCGTCCGCGAGTATCACCATCGTTTCGAAAACGAGGTGTTCTTTCCGAGCCTGCGTGAGCCGCGAGGCTTGCCGCGCCTACGGGCGATGCTGGCCCGCTGGACGGAGAAGCGCATCCAGGAAGTGACGACCGGATGCATCTACATCAGCGGCGCCGTCGAGTACGACGACCGGCCCGACAGCCCCGTGCGCGAGCAGTTGATCGCGAGCGTGACGGCCTGGCGTGCCGCGATGCTGCGTGCCATTTCGCAGGCGAAGGAAGAAGGCCATCTGCGTGCGGATACGGATCCGGACCTGATGCTCTTCGAGTTGTACAGCTTCACGCTCGGCCTGCATCACGACGCACGATTCCTGCATTCGCCGGATGCCGTGCGCCTCACGTGGGCCGCGCTGGAAAAGACGATCGTTTCGTATCAGAGCGAGAGCCGTTAGCGGCGCGTGATCCGCCCGCCAGGAGCTCGAGCCGTTTTGCCCACCTTTGGAGAGAGTCATGGGACAGTACGCCGCGCCGCTGCGCGACATGCAATTCGTGTTGCACGAGCTTCTGAACGTCGAAGCCGAGGTCAAGCAAATGCCGCGGCATGCGGACCTCGACGCCGACACGATCAACCAGGTCCTCGAGGAGGCGGGCAAGTTCTGCTCCGAGGTACTGTTCCCGCTGAACCAGGTCGGCGACCGTGAAGGCTGCACGTATGAAGGCGACGGCGTCGTGAAGACCCCGACCGGCTTCAAGGAAGCGTACCAGCAGTACGTCGAGGCCGGCTGGCCGGCACTCGGCTGCGATCCGGACTACGGCGGCCAGGGCCTGCCCGCGTTCGTGAACAACGCGCTCTATGAAATGCTGAACTCGGCGAACCAGGCATGGACGATGTATCCGGGCCTGTCGCACGGCGCCTACGAATGCCTGCATGCGCACGGCGCGCCGGAACTCCAGAAGCAGTATCTGCCGAAGCTCGTGTCGGGCGAATGGACGGGCACGATGTGCCTGACCGAGCCGCACTGCGGCACCGACCTCGGCATCCTGCGCACCAAGGCCGAACCGAACGGCGACGGCTCGTACTCGATCAGCGGCACGAAGATCTTCATCTCGAGCGGCGAGCACGACATGTCGAAGAACATCGTCCACCTCGTGCTCGCACGCCTGCCGGACGCACCGCAGGGCACCAAGGGGATCTCGCTGTTCATCGTGCCGAAGTTCATTCCGGACGCCGCGGGCGAGCCGGGCGAGCGCAACGGCATCAAGTGCGGCTCGATCGAACACAAGATGGGCATCCACGGCAACTCGACGTGCGTGATGAACCTCGACAACGCGAAGGGCTGGATGGTCGGCGAGCCGAACAAGGGCCTCAACGCGATGTTCGTGATGATGAACGCCGCGCGTCTGGGCGTCGGCATGCAGGGTCTGGGTCTCACGGAAGTCGCGTACCAGAACTCGCTGACGTACGCGAAGGAGCGCCTGCAGATGCGCTCGCTGACGGGCCCGAAGGCACCGGACAAGCCGGCCGACCCGATCATCGTGCACCCGGACGTGCGCCGCATGCTGCTCACGCAGAAGGCCTACGCAGAAGGCGCGCGCGCGTTCACGTACTGGTCCGCGCTGCAGATCGACAAGGAACTGTCGCACGCTGACGAAGCGGTGCGCAAGGAAGCGGCCGATCTCGTCGCGCTGCTCACGCCGATCATCAAGGCGTTCCTGACCGACAACGCATTCGAGTCGACCAACCACGCGATGCAGATCTACGGCGGCCACGGCTTCATCTCCGAGTGGGGCATGGAGCAGTACGTGCGCGACGCGCGGATCAACATGATCTACGAAGGCACGAACTCGATCCAGTCGCTCGACCTGCTGGGCCGCAAGGTGCTCGGCGACATGGGCGCGAAGCTGAAGAAATTCGGCAAGCTCGTCACGGAATTCGCGGAAGCCGAAGGCGTGAAGCCGGAAATGGCCGAGTTCATCAACCCGCTCGCGGACATCGGCGACAAGGTGCAGAAGCTGACGATGGAAATCGGCATGAAGGCGATGCAGAACCCGGACGAAGTCGGCGCCGCCGCCGTGCCGTACCTGCGCACCGTGGGCCACCTGGTGTTCTCGTACTTCTGGGCGCGCATGGCGCGCCTCGCCCTCGACAAGGAAGCGTCGGGCGACCCGTTCTACAAGTCGAAGCTCGCGACCGCACGCTTCTACTTCGCGCGCCTGCTGCCCGAAACGGCGGCGACGATCCGCGCCGCGCGCGCCGGTTCGAAGACGCTGATGGAAGTCGACGAATCGCTGTTCTGACGCGAGTCCGGGCGGTGCGCGCCGCGCGCCGCCCGAACGCAACGGTTCCTGGTACTCAATTCGCCGTGCAGCCCTCACAACCCGCGCTGCACGACACTATCCGGAGACATCCCGTGAGCAATTTCCTGATTCGCAAGGTCGCCGTGCTGGGCGCCGGCGTGATGGGCGCGCAGATCGCCGCGCATCTCGTCAACGCGCGCGTGCCGGTGCTGCTGTTCGACCTGCCGGCCAAGGAAGGCCCGAAAAACGCGATCGCGCTGAAGGCGATCGAGAACCTGAAGAAGCTGTCGCCCGCGCCGTTCGGCGTGAAGGACGATGCGAAATATCTCGAAGCCGCGAACTATGAAGACGACATCGCGAAGCTCGCCGAATGCGACGTCGTGATCGAGGCGATCGCCGAGCGGATGGACTGGAAGCACGACCTGTACAAGAAGGTCGCGCCGCACATCGCACCGAACGCGATTTTCGCGACCAACACGTCGGGCCTGTCGATCACGAAGCTGTCCGAAGGTTTCTCGGACGAGCTCAAGTCGCGCTTCTGCGGCGTGCACTTCTTCAACCCGCCGCGCTACATGCACCTCGTCGAGCTGATCCCGACCGCGCATACGCGCCCGGAGATTCTCGACCAGCTCGAAACCTTCCTGACGAGCATCGTCGGCAAGGGCGTCGTGCGCGCGAAGGACACGCCGAACTTCATCGCGAACCGTGTCGGCATCTTCTCGATCCTCGCGGTGATCACCGAGGCCGCGAAATTCGGCCTGCGCTTCGATGAAGTCGACGACCTGACGGGCAGCCGCCTCGGCCGCGCGAAGTCGGCGACGTTCCGCACCGCGGACGTGGTCGGCCTCGACACGATGGCGCACGTGATCAAGACGATGCAGGACAACCTCGCCGACGATCCGTTCTTCCCGGTCTACCAGACGCCTGCCGTGCTCGCCGAACTGGTGAAGCAGGGCGCGCTCGGCCAGAAGACGGGCGGCGGCTTCTACAAGAAGGAAGGCAGGGCGATCAAGGTGCTCGACGCGAAGACGGGCACTTACGTCGATTCGGGTGCGAAGGCGGATGAAACCGTCGGCCGCATCCTGAAGCGCCCGCCGGCGGAACGCCTGAAGCTGCTGCGCGAGACGGACCATCCGCACGCGCAGTTCCTGTGGTCGATCTTCCGCGACGTGTTCCACTACATCGGCGTGCATCTCGAGTCGATCGCCGACAACGCGCGCGACGTCGACCTCGCGATCCGCTGGGGCTTCGGCTGGAACGAAGGCCCGTTCGAAGGCTGGCAGGCCGCCGGCTGGAAGCAGGTTGCCGAGTGGGTGCAGGAAGACATCGCGGCCGGCAAGGCGCTCGCGAACGTGCCGCTGCCGTCGTGGGTGCTCGAAGGCGCGGTTGCCGAGAAGGGCGGCGTGCACACGGCCGAAGGCTCGTGGGCGCCTGCTTCGAAGCGCTTCGTGCCGCGTTCCGACCTCGCCGTCTACGGCAAGCAGGTGTTCCGCGCGCCGCTCGTCGGCGAAGCCGGCGTCGATCCGAAGACGTACGGCAAGACGCTGTTCGAAACCGACGCGGTGCGTGCATGGGTCGACGACCGTGCGGGCGAGGACGACGTCGTGATCGTGTCGTTCAAGTCGAAGATGAACACGATCGGGCCGAGCGTGATCGACGGCCTCGTGCAGGCGATCGAGCTCGCGGAGAAGGACTACAAGGGCGTGGTGATCTGGCAGCCGACGTCGCTGAAGCTCGGCACGCCGGGTGGCCCGTTCTCGGCCGGTGCGAACCTCGAAGAGGCGATGCCCGCGTTCATGATGGGCGGCGCGAAGGGCATCGAGCCGTTCGTGAAGAAGTTCCAGGAAGGCATGCTGCGCGTGAAGTACGCGAACGTGCCGGTCGTTGCGGCCGTGTCGGGCATTGCGCTCGGCGGCGGGTGCGAACTGATGCTGCACAGCGCGAAGCGCGTCGTGCACGTCGAGAGCTACATCGGTCTCGTCGAAGTGGGCGTCGGCCTCGTGCCGGCGGGCGGCGGCCTGAAGGAAGCGGCGCTGCGCGCGGCGGATGCGGCAACGGCCGCGAACGCGACCACCGACATCCTGAAGTTCGTCACGAAGTCGTTCGAGAACGCGGCGATGGCCAAGGTTTCGTCGTCGGCGCACGATGCACGCGCGATGGGCTACCTGAAGCCGTCCGACACGATCATCTTCAACGTGTTCGAGCTGCTCGATACCGCGAAGAAGGAAGCACGCGCGCTGGCGGCCGTCGGCTACCGTGCGCCGCTGCGCGCGAAGGACGTGCCGGTCGCAGGCCGCTCGGCGATCGCGACGATCAAGGCATCGCTCGTCAACATGCGTGACGGCCGCTTCATCAGCGACCACGACTACCTGATCGCGAGCCGTATCGCCGAAGCCGTGTGTGGCGGCGACGTCGAAGCCGGCAGCCTCGTCGACGAGCAGTGGCTGCTCGCACTCGAGCGCCGCGCGTTCGTCGAGCTGCTCGGCACGCAGAAGACGCAGGAACGGATCATGGGCATGTTGCAGACCGGCAAGCCGGTGCGTAACTGAGCGAGCGACAAGGCAAGGAGTCTGAAATGAGCAAACAACTGCAAGACGCATACATCGTCGCCGCAAGCCGCACCCCGATCGGCAAGGCTCCGCGCGGTGTCTTCAAGAACACGCGCCCCGACGAGCTGCTGGTTCACGCGATCAAGTCGGCGGTCGCGCAGGTGCCCGGCCTCGACACGAAGGTGATCGAGGACGCGATCATCGGCTGCGCGATTCCGGAAGCCGAGCAGGGCCTGAACGTGGCCCGCATGGGCGCGCTGCTCGCGGGGCTGCCGCAGACGGTCGGCGGCGTGACGGTCAACCGCTTCTGCGCGTCGGGCATCACGGCGCTGGCGATGGCGGCGGACCGCATCCGCGTCGGCGAATCGGACGCGCTGCTCGCGGGCGGCTGCGAATCGATGAGCATGGTGCCGATGATGGGCAACAAGCCGTCGATGTCGCCGCACATCTTCGATCGCAGCGAGGATTTCGGCATTGCATACGGGATGGGCCTGACCGCCGAGCGCGTCGCCGAGCAGTGGAAGGTGAGCCGCGAAGACCAGGACGCGTTCTCGGTCGAATCGCACCGCAAGGCGCTCGCCGCCCAGCAGGCCGGCGAGTTCGGCGACGAAATCGCCGCGTACACGATCACCGAGCGTTTCCCGAACCTGGCGACGGGCGAAGTCGACGTGAAGACGCGCGAGATCAAGCTCGACGAAGGTCCGCGTGCGGATACGTCGATCGAAGGCCTCGCGAAGCTGCGCACGGTGTTCGCGAACAAGGGCTCGGTCACGGCCGGCAACAGCTCGCAGACGTCGGATGGCGCGGGCGCGCTGCTGGTCGTGTCGGAGAAGGTGCTCAAGGAGTTCAACCTGACGCCGCTCGCGCGCTTCGTGAGTTTCGCGGTGCGTGGCGTGCCGCCGGAAATCATGGGCATCGGTCCGAAGGAAGCGATTCCGGCCGCGCTGAAGGCCGCCGGCCTGAAGCAGGACGATCTCGACTGGATCGAGCTGAACGAAGCGTTCGCCGCGCAATCGCTGGCGGTGATGCGCGATCTCGGCCTCGACCCGTCGAAGGTCAACCCGATGGGCGGTGCGATCGCACTCGGCCACCCGCTCGGTGCGACCGGCGCGATCCGCGCGGCGACCGTCGTGCATGGCCTGCGCCGCCGTAACCTGAAGTACGGGATGGTCACGATGTGCGTCGGCACCGGCATGGGCGCCGCGGGCATCATCGAACGCCTGTAAGCGGGGCGGGACAAGAGCGACGACGGTGCGCGGGCCACGAGCTCGCGCACCGTTTTTTCATTCCGATAGAGGAAAGTCAAAGGAGACGGTTGTGGCCGAAATTCAAGTGGAACGCGCCGACGGCGTGATGACGATCACGATCGCGCGCCCGGCGAAGAAGAACGCGCTGACGGCGGCGATGTACCAGACGATGGCCGATGCGCTTGCCGACGCGCAGGAGGACAAGGCGGTCCGCGTGATCCTGCTGCGCGGCAGCGACGGCAACTTCAGCGCGGGGAACGATCTCGAGGATTTCCTGAAGGCGCCGCCGAAGGACGAAAACGCGTCGGTATTCCAGTTTCTCGCGCGGATCAGCAGCGCGACCAAGCCGATCGTCGCGGCGGTGCCGGGCATCGCCGTTGGCGTCGGCGTGACGATGCTGCTGCACTGCGATCTCGTCTACGCGGCCGACACCGCGGCGTTCTCGCTGCCGTTCGCGCAGCTCGGGCTGTGCCCGGAAGCCGCATCGAGCGTGCTGCTGCCGCGCCTGGCCGGCCATCAGGTCGCCGCTGAAAAGCTGCTGCTCGGCGAAGCCTTCGACGCGCTGGAAGCGCACCGCATCGGCATCGTCAATCGCGTGCTGCCGGCCGCGGAGCTCGATGCATTCGCGGCGAAGCAGGCCGCGAAACTCGCGGCGCTGCCGGCGTCGTCGCTGCGCGTGACGAAGGCGCTGTTGAAGGAGACGGGAGGCGTGGCTGTTGCCGCGCGGATGAGCGAGGAAGCCGGCCACTTCTCCGCGATGCTGCGCGCGCCGGAGGCACGCGAGGCGATGACGGCGTTCTTCGAGAAGCGCAAGCCGGATTTCCGTCAGTTCGACTGACGGCACGGCCCGACGGCATCAGGCCGTGCCGTAATCGACGTGGCCGGTTTCGCGGCAGAAACAGAGCAGCCGAAGGCCGGCCGCCTTCGCGATCTCGATCGCGAGCGACGACGGCGCTGAGATCGTCGCGACCATCGGGATCCCGACCCGCGCCGACTTGCGCACGAGCTCGTAGCTCGCGCGGCTCGACAGGAACACGAAGCCGTCGGTCGCGTCCGCGCGCGACAGGACGAGCGAGCCGATCAGCTTGTCGAGCGCGTTGTGGCGTCCGACATCCTCGAACGCCATCCGGATCGCGCCTGTTGCGTCGCACCACGCGGCCGCATGCAGGCCACCGGTGAGTCTCGTGAGCGCCTGATGCGCCGGCAGCGCGTGGGCCGCGCGCGCGAGCGCGTCGGGCGCGAGGCGCGCGAGAAAGCCGGTATCGGGCACCCGTTCGGGCGCGAGGTCGAGCAGGTCGATGCTCTCGATCCCGCACACGCCGCAGCCGGTGCGCCCCGCGAGCGCGCGGCGGCGGTCCTTCAGCGCGGCGAACGCCTGCTGGACGACCTCCAGATGCACCTCCGCGTGCGGCAGCGACGCGTCGGCGTGGAGGATCACCTCGATGTCCTTGATGTCGCTGCCGCGTTCGACGATCCCTTCCGAGATCGCGAAGCCGACCGCGAACGCCTCGAGGTCGCGCGGCGTGCACATCATCACCGCGTGCGAGATGCCGTTGAAGACCAGTGCGACCGGCCATTCCTGGCCGACGTAGTCGTGCGCGGTTTCGACGGCGCCGCCGCGCGTGCGGCGCACGGACAGCTCGATCGCGCCGCGCGGTTCTTCTGTTTCAGTCGGATTCACGAGCACTCCCGTTGATACGAGGCAGGGCGGCGACGATCGTGTCCGCCGCTCGCGCGCAGAGGTTCTAAAATACCTCAGGCAGGCCGGCCGCGCCGGCATCCGCCACTCAGGTAACGACCATGGGACTCAGCGACGCTCCGCTGCTATTCAATTTCGAACACGATTCGTCGGAAAACCTGACGTACATCCCGATGATCGTGCGTTTCAATCTCGACCGTTTCGGTCTGCGGATTTCGCTGGAGCAGTGGCAATTGTTGCCGCTCGAGGACCGCAAGCTGCTCGCGCGCTTTCCGGCCGACGACGACACCGCGATCGAGCCCAATTTCGATCACGCGCTGTTCGAAATGCTGCGCACGCACGCCGACCTCGAACCGTCGTGGTTCCAGCCGGACGAGCAGCCGAGCTGGCGCGCGACCGATTCGGTGCCGGACGCGCTTGTGCAGCAGAGCGCGCTGGCCGGGCTGCCGGCGCCCGCGCTCGCGCAGTGGCAGCGGCTCGCGCCGTTCCAGCGCTACGTGCTGATGAAGCTGTCGCGCAAGCCGAAGCTGAACCACGATTTCCTGCCCGCGATGCGGGAGTTCGGGCTGACGGCCACGCACTGAGGCGGCCGCGGGCCGGTGGAGGGCGCCGTCGCGCGGCGCTCGCCCGTCAGAGCGGCGGCAGTTGGCGCGGCTTGCGGTCAGTGCCGGTCGCGACGTAGGTGAGGGTTGCTTCGGTGACCTTCACGATTTCACCCATCAGGCGCATGCGCTGCGCGTACACCTCGACGTCGACCGTGATCGACGTGTTGCCGGTGCGCATGATGGTCGCGTAGAAGCTCAGCAGATCGCCGACGAACACCGGCTGCTTGAACACGAACGAGTTGACCGCGACCGTTGCGACGCGACCGTTCGCGCGCTGGCTCGCGGGGATCGAGCCGGCGATGTCGACCTGCGACATGATCCAGCCGCCGAACACGTCGCCGTGGACGTTCGCGTCGTGCGGTTGCGGGACGACGCGCAGCGCGGGTTGCTTTTGCGGGAGTTCGAGGGTCGAATCGGTCATGGCGGGGGCTTTCATCCTGTAATAAACATGCCGCCGCGCGCAGGCCGGCCGGCGAGGGCGCCGGCAGCGGCGCGAAGCGGCTTCTGCGACAATACAACGTTCGCAAATTGTACGAGAAAGTGACCAAGCCGGCCGCCGATGCACGCGCCCGGCGCCGCCGCCGATCCTTCCCCCCATGCGCCGATTTCCTGCTTCCGGCGAGCCCGCGCCGGCTTCGACCGGGCCCCGCAACGACTGGCAGACCATCCGGTCGTTGCTGCCGTACCTGACCACCTACAAATGGCGCGTCGCGCTCGCGCTCGGCTGCCTGATCGGTGCGAAGGTCGCCAACCTCGGCGTGCCGGTCGTGATGAAGCGCATCGTCGACCACCTGTCCTACGTCCAGCAGATCACCGCGCTCGGCCGCGCCGAACAGTCGGCCGGCATCGTGCTCGCGGGCGGCGTGGGGCTGCTGGTCGTCGCGTATGCGCTCGTGCGGCTGTCGACGTCGCTGTTCACCGAGCTGCGTGAGATCCTGTTCTCGAAGGTCACCGAGAGCGCGGTGCGCCAGCTCGCGCTGCAGGTGTTCCGGCATCTGCACGGGCTGTCGCTGCGCTTCCATCTCGAGCGCCAGACGGGCGGCATGTCGCGCGACATCGAGCGCGGCACGCGCGGCATCCAGCAGCTGATTTCGTATTCGCTGTACAGCATCCTGCCGACGCTCGTCGAGGTCGGGCTCGTGCTCGGGTTCTTCGTGGTCAAGTACGAGGCCTATTACGCCTACGTGACGTTCGCGGCGCTGGTCACCTACATCGTGTTCACGGTGAAGGTCACCAACTGGCGCACGCATTTCCGCCGCACGATGAACGAACTCGATTCGCGCGCCAACTCGCGGGCGATCGATTCGCTGATCAACTACGAGACGGTGAAGTATTTCGGCAACGAGGAGTGGGAAGCGCAGCGCTACGACGAGAACCTGAAGCGCTACCGCAAGGCCGCGATTCGTTCGCAGAATTCGCTGTCGGTGCTGAACTTCGGCCAGCAGGCGATCATCGGCACGGGGCTCGTGTTCATCCTGTGGCGCGCGACGCAGGGCGTGCTCGCGGGCAAGCTGACGCTCGGCGATCTGGTACTGATCAACACGTTCATGCTGCAGCTGTACATCCCGCTGAACTTTCTCGGCGTCGTCTATCGCGAGCTGAAGCAGAGCCTCACCGACATGGATCGCATGTTCGGGCTGCTGTCGGCCGCGAAGGAAGTGGCCGACCTGCCCGATGCGCGGCCGCTCGCGGTGGCCGGCGCGCAGGTGCGTTTCGAGCACGTGAACTTCGCATACGAGCCGGCTCGGCAGATCCTGCACGACGTGACGTTTACGATCGACGCGGGCACGACGACCGCGGTGGTCGGCCACAGCGGCTCCGGGAAGTCGACGCTGTCGCGGCTGCTGTTCCGCTTCTACGATCTCGACCGGCAGGCGGGCGGTGCGATCCGGATCGACGGCCAGGACATTCGCGACGTCACGCAGGACTCGCTGCGTGCATCGATCGGGATCGTGCCGCAGGACACCGTGCTGTTCAACGACTCGATCTACTACAACATCGCCTATGGCCGGCCGACCGCGAGCCGAGACGAAGTGATCGCGGCCGCGCGCGCCGCGCACATCCACGACTTCATCGAGAGCTTGCCGAAGGGCTATGACACGCCGGTCGGCGAGCGCGGGCTGAAGCTGTCGGGCGGCGAGAAGCAGCGCGTCGCGATCGCGCGCACGCTGCTGAAGAATCCGCCGGTGCTGCTGTTCGACGAGGCGACGTCGGCGCTCGATTCGCGCTCGGAGCGTGCGATCCAGCACGAACTCGACCAGATCGCGCGGCACCGCACGACGCTCGTGATCGCGCACCGGCTGTCGACGGTCGTGCATGCGCAGCAGATTCTCGTGATGGACCACGGGCGGATCGTCGAGCGCGGCACGCACGACGAACTCGTGCGCGCGGACGGGCTGTATGCGCAGATGTGGGCGCTGCAGCAGCAGCGAGCGGCGGCGGGCGGGGAAGCGGCCGAGGCCGCGTGAGCGTGGATGTTGCGCCGGGCGGTGCGGGAACGGTCCGTTCGCCGGCCGTTCGGCATCGGGCGGCGTTGCGCCGTCACGGCCCGGCGCTGCGTTCGCGGCGTTTGATTCAGGCGCGGCCTGCCGGCGATCGATCGGGCCGTCATCGGCCTTTCGGGCCCTTGGCCGCCGCGCCGGGTGGCCCGACGGTCAGCCGCGAATCAGCTCAGCCCGCGGCGGCACGCAGCCGCGCATCCAGTTCGCCGAGCTGCGCGGGCGTGCCGACGTTCTCCCAGATACCTTCATACAATTCGCCGCTCGCGCGGCCGGCCTCGATGGTCGCCTTGAAGTACGGCGTCAGCGGCCGGTGCGTGCCGGGCACGATGTCGCGGAACATCCGCGTGTCGTACACGCCGATGCTGCCGAACGTGACACGCGGCGCGCCGGCGAGCGCCAGCCGGCCGTCGTCGCGGAGCACGAAATCGCCGTCCGGATGGAACGGCGGGTTCGGCACCATCACGAGATGCATCGCGGGCGCGTCGAGCTCGGCCATCCTCGCGGCGCGGGCGGCGAGCGTCCGGTAGTCGAATGCGCAGTACACGTCGCCCGCGACCGCCGCGAACACCGTCGGCCGGCCGTCGCGCTCGAGCAGCGGCAGCGCCTGGGCGATGCCGCCGGCGGTTTCCAGCGCGTCGCCTTCGGCCGAATACGCGAGCCGCACGCCCCAGCGCGAGCCGTCGCCGAGCGTTGCCTCGAGCTGTTCGCCGAGCCACGCGTGGTTGATCACGATCGTCTCGATGCCCGCGCGCGCGAGCGCCTCGATCTGCCAGACGATCAGCGGCTTGCCGCCGACTTCGAGCAGCGGCTTCGGGCGGGTGTCGGTCAGCGGGCGCATCCGTTCGCCGCGCCCGGCGGCGAAGATCATCGCCGTGGTCAGGGTAGTGCTCATGTTCGGCTGAATGTGAGGGCGGTCAGAACGTATAGCCGACGTCGGCCGCGCCCTTGCCCTCGAGCTCGTCGAGCAGCTTCGCGAACGGCACGAGCGGGCGGTAGCGCAGCGCGACCTTGCGCGCGTACGCGAGGAAGCGCGGCAGGTCGTTCAGGTAATGCGGCTTGCCGTCGCGGTAGTTGATCCGTGCGAACAGGCCGAGGATCTTGATATGGCGCTGCAGCCCCATCCACTCGAGCTGGCGGTAGAACTCGCCGAAGTCCGGTTCGACCGGCAGGCCGGCCTTCTTCGCCTTTTCCCAGTAATACGCGAAGCAGTCGAGCTCGAACTCCTCGTCCCAGCTGATGAACGCGTCGCGCAGCAGCGACACGACGTCGTACGTCAGCGGCCCGTACACGGCGTCCTGGAAGTCGAGCACGCCGGGGTTCGGCTCGCAGACCATCAGGTTGCGCGGCATGAAATCGCGCAGCATGAAGCCCTGTGGCTGCGCATGGGCGCTCGCGACCAGCAGCGCGAAGGTGCGGTCGAGCGTGCCGCGCATCGCGTCGGTGACGGGCTTGCCGAGGTGCCGGCCGACGAACCATTCGGGCAGCAGCTCCATCTCGCGGCGCAGGAATGCCTCGTCGAACGGCGGCAGCACGTCGGGCTTCGAGCTCAGCTGGAAGCGGATCAGTGCGTCGAGCGCGTCGCGCATCAGCGGGCGCGCCGCGACCGGGTCGGCCGGATCGAGCACCGAGATGTACGACGTGCGGCCGAGGTCGGTCACGAGCATGAAGCCCGCGTCGAAATCGTGGGCCAGCACGTCCGGCACGTGGTCGCCGGCCGCGGCGAGCAACCGCGCGACCTGAACGAATTCGCGACACTTCTCGGGCGGCGGCGCGTCGACCGCGACCAGCGAGCCGCCGGGGCTCGTGGCCGACGCGACGCGGAAATAGCGGCGGAAACTGGCGTCCGACGACGCGGGTGCGAGGGTCGACAGGTCGAGGGCGAAGCGCTCGGCGAGCGGGCGCAGCCACGCGGTCAGTGCGTCGAGACGGGCGTCGGGCTGGGATGCGGCGGATGGGGGTGTCATGAAACTCGGCGGAGGGGGGAACGTCTTGCCATATAATACCCCACGACTTTTTTGACGCGCCCCGCGTCAGCTTCCGCCGTGCAGGCCCGCCGCCTGTCGCGCCGTCCGCCCGCTCGCCTCCCCGGTTTGCGCTCAGCCGCAGTCGCGGTGCGACGGCGCGGCCCGCCGTGCGCGAATGTGCCGTGCAGGTGCGGTTGACAAGGGGCGATTCGCCAAACGATAGATGCCGCCCAAACCGCTATTCCCGAATGTCTTCCCCGGTGACGGGGCGCCGCGCAAAAGGCGGCTCGCGCTCGCGCTCCTGGCCGTGCCCGGCCTCGTGCCGGCCGTGTCGTACGCGCAGCTGTCGGGTGCGGCCGCGCAGCCGCAGCCGCTCGACTCGCCGTGGGACCTGCGTCTCGCCCCGCAGCTCGAGGATCATCCGCTGAAGGACGGCGCGAAGCCGGCCACCTTCGTGATTGCCGACCATACGAGTGGCACGGCCGAACAGGACCTCGCCGCGAAGGGTTCGGCCGAGCTGCGCCGCGGCGACGCGGTCGTGAAGGCCGACGCGATCCACTACGATCAGGATACCGACATGGCCGATGCGTACGGCCAGGTCAAGGTGATCAACGGCGGCACGTCGTTCGCGGGCCCCGAGGCGCATCTGAAGGTCGAGGCGAACCAGGGCTTCATGACGGCGCCGAAGTACCACTTCAACGTGACGGGCGGGTCCGGCAGCGCGGAGCGCGTCGACCTGCTCGACAGCGAGCGCTCGGTGTTCGTCAACGGCACCTACACCGCGTGCCAGTGCTCGACGAACCCCGCGTGGTACATCAAGGGCAGCCGTTTCGACTTCGACACGGGTGCCGACGAAGGCACCGCGCGCAACGGCGTGCTGTTCTTCCAGGGCGTGCCGATCTTCGCGAGCCCGTGGATGACGTTCCCGCTGTCGGGCGAGCGGCGCAGCGGCCTCTTGCCGCCGACGTTCTCGATGAACTCGAACAACGGGTTCGAGCTGACGCTGCCGTACTACTTCAACATCGCGCCGAACCGCGACCTCACGCTCACGCCGCGCATCATTTCGCGGCGCGGCGTGCAGACCGAAGCGACGTTCCGCTATCTGTCGCCGACGTATTCGGGCACGTTTACGGCCAATTACCTGCCGGATGACCGGCTCGCTCACCGCGACCGCTACGCGATCTACTGGCAGCACCAGCAGAACTTCGGCGGCGGTTTCGGCGGCTACGTCTACTTCAACAAGGTCTCGGACAACACGTATCCCGAAGACCTTGGGTCGATGAACCAGTTCATCAACGGGACGCAGACGCTGTACCAGCAGGAAGCCGGGCTCACATACAACAACGGCCCGTGGTCGGTGCTCGCGCGCTACCAGCACTGGCAGACGCTGCCGCCGTCGATCGCGCCGTACAGCCGCGAACCGCAGTTGAACGTGAAGTACACGAAGTACAACGTCGGCGGCTTCGACTTCGGCGCGGAAGCCGACTATTCGCGGTTCCGCATCACGACCGCCGATGCGACCGAAGGCGACCGGATCGTCTTCAACCCGTACATCGCGTACGGCGTGTACGGCCCCGGCTACTTCGTCGTGCCGAAGGTCCAGTATCACTTCGCGTCGTACGACCTGAACTACCTGTCGTCGAGCACGCCGAACAACCCGAAGCGCTTCACCGAGTCGATCCCGACCGTGAGCTTCGACACGGGCCTGATCTTCGACCGCTCGGTGCGCCTGTTCGGCCAGGACTTCATCCAGACCCTCGAGCCGCGCCTGTACTACGTGTACACGCCGTATCGCGACCAGTCGAACGCGCCGCTGTTCGACACGGCGGAATCGGACTTCGGCCTCGCGGAGATCTACCAGCCGAACACGTTCGTCGGCAACGACCGGATCGCGGACGCGAACCGGATCACGGCCGGCCTGACGTCGCGCTTCATCGATCCGCGCACCGGTGACGAACGCGCGCGCTTCGTGGTCGCGCAGCAGTACTATTTCGCCGACCAGCGCGTCACGCTGAACTCCGGCCAGAGCGCCGTGCTGGCGCGCCACTCGGACTTGATCGTCGGCGCCGCGCTGAAACTCGGCTCCGGCTTCATGTCGGAGACGGCGTTCCAGTACAACCAGAACAACAACCAGCTCGTGAAGTCGAGCGTCGGTTTCGGTTTCAGCCCGGGCGAGCGCCGCGTGATCAACGTCGGCTACCGCTATACGCGCGCGAACACGACGCTCGACAACCAGCCGATCAACCAGTTCCTGGTGTCCGCGCAATGGCCGCTCACGCGACGTCTGTATGCGATCGGCCGCTTCAACTACGACCTGGCCGCCGACCGGATCGTCGACGGTCTGCTCGGCTTACAATACGACGCGGATTGCTGGGCGCTCGGGGTCGGTGTCCAGCGGTACGCAAACGGCGTGAACACATCGGGGCAGCAGAATTCGTCGACGCGAGTCATGATGCAGCTGACGTTGAAGGGGCTCTCGAGCGTCGACAACGGTCTCGTGGCCGCATTCCGCGCCGGGGTGCCGGGCTACACGCCGCTGCCGTCCACGCCGCCGCCGATGTCCCGCTTCAGCAACTACGAGTAACGCCGGCTTGTCTGCACCGGTCAGCACGATTTCAATGGAGTATCAGTGGCAATGAAGAAAACCCTTCGTTTCGCGGCAGTCGTGTCCAGCCTCGCCGCGTCCGCCGCGCTGCTCGCCGCCGCGCCGGCCGCGGCGCAGGCGCTCGGTTCGCAAGGTGCGCAGCTCGCCGACGAAGTCGTCGCGGTCGTCAACAACGACGTGATCACGGGCCGCGAACTCGACCAGCGCGTCGGCCTGATCTCGCGCCGGCTGCAGCAGCAGAACGCGCCCGTGCCGCCGGCCGACCAGCTGCGCGCGCAGGTGCTGAACCAGATGGTGCTCGAACGCATTCAGGTGCAGAAGGCCAAGGACGACGGGATCCGCATCGACGACGCGACCGTGCAGTCCACGTTGCAGCGCCTCGCGCAGGCGAACGGGATGACGCTCGAGCAGTACCGCGCGCGGATCGTGGCGCAAGGCGTGCCCTGGAGCGTGTTCACGAGCGATGCCCGCACCGAGCTGATGCTGTCGAAGCTGCGCGAGCGCGAGGTCGACGGCAAGATCACCGTGTCGGACGCCGAGGTCGCGAACTACATCGCGAGCCAGCGCGGGCCGAACGCATCGCAGCAGCAGGACCTGCGCTTCCAGCACATCTTCATCAAGGCACCGACCAACGCGCCGCAGGCCGACATCGAAGTCGCACAGAAGAAGGCTGAGGCGCTGCTGCAGCAGGCCGTGTCGGGCGCCGATTTCGAGAAGCTCGCGAAGAACAATTCGGAAGCGAATGACGCGAAGAAGGGCGGCGACCTCGGCTTCAAGGCGCCGGGCGCGCTGCCGGCCGACGTCGTCGAAGCCGCATCGAAGCTGCGCCCGGGCCAGGTCAACCCGACGCTGATCCGCGTGCCGGACGGCTTCGAGATCGTGCGCCTCGTCGACCGCCGCCAGAGCCAGGGCGCGACCGCCGCGGCACCGAAGATCGTCCAGACGCACGTGCGCCACATCCTGTTGCGCGTCGGCGAAGGCAAGTCGGAAGGCCAGGCGCGCCAGCAGCTGCAGGACATCCGCCGCCAGGTCGAGGCGGGCGGCGATTTCGCGAAGTTCGCACGCACTTACTCGCAGGACGGTTCGGCGTCGCAAGGCGGCGATCTCGGCTGGATCAGCCCGGGCGAGACCGTGCCGGAATTCGAGCGCGCGATGAACAATCTGCAGGACGGCCAGATCAGCCAGCCGATTCGTACCGAATACGGCTACCACCTGATCCAGGTGATCGGGCGCCGCGAGGCGGAAGGCTCGGTGCAGCAGCAGATGGATATCGCGCGCCAGGCGATCGGCCAGCGCAAGGCCGAGCAGGCGTACGCCGACTGGCTGCGCGAACTGCGCGATTCGTCGTACGTGCAGTATAAGATCGGCGGCGTCGGACCGGCGAACTGAGCGAGCTTCACATGACGGCATCCGCGCTGCAGATCGCGATCACGACCGGCGAACCCGCGGGTGTCGGCCCGGAGCTGACCGTGCAGGCGTTGCAGGATGCCGCGCGGCGCTGGCCGGGCGCGCATTTCACCGTGCTCGGCGATGCCGCGCTGCTCGACGCGCGCGCGGCGGCGGTCAATGCCGACCGTGCGCTGCTCGCCGGCGGCGGTCCGGTGTCGGTCGAGCATCATCCGCTCGCCGTGCCAGCGCAGGCCGGCAAGCTCGATGCAGCCAACGGCCGCTACGTGCTCGCGCTGCTCGATGCCGCGATCGACGGCGCGATGGCGGGCCGGTTCGACGCGATCGTCACCGCGCCGCTGCAGAAGAGCACGATCAACGATGCCGGCGTGCCGTTCACCGGCCATACCGAATACCTTGCGGAACGCACGCACACGCCACGCGTCGTGATGATGCTGGCGGGCACGGGCGAGCGGCCGCTGCGCGTCGCGCTCGCGACCACGCACCTGCCGCTGAAGGACGTGTCGGCCGCGCTGACGATCGACGGGCTCGTCGAGACGCTGGCGATCGTCGATCGCGACCTGCGGCGTGACTTCGGCCTCGCGGCGCCGCGCATCCTTGTGACGGGGCTGAACCCGCACGCGGGCGAGAACGGCTATCTCGGGCGCGAGGAGATCGACGTGATCTCGCCGGCGCTCGCGCGCGCGCAAGCGCGGGGCATCGACGCGCGCGGCCCGTATCCGGCCGACACGCTGTTCCAGCCGCGCCATCTCGAGGATGCCGATTGCGTGCTCGCGATGTTCCACGATCAGGGCTTGCCCGTGCTGAAGTATGCGACCTTCGGCGAGGGCATCAACGTCACGCTCGGGCTGCCGATCATCCGCACGTCGGTCGATCACGGCACCGCGCTGGATCTGGCCGGCACGGGCCGCGCGGATCCGGGCAGCATGGTCGCCGCGCTCGACACGGCCGTCACGATGGCGCGCCATCGCCGCGCGGCCTGACGCGAACGGCCCCAGGCCTCACTTCATTCGTCGTATTTTTCGTTTTTCTCAGTCGATGTCGAACAGCAGACAGCACCAAGGCCACTTCGCGCGCAAGCGCTTCGGGCAGAACTTCCTCGTCGATCA
The DNA here is from genome assembly GCF_001523915.2 of Burkholderia sp. LA-2-3-30-S1-D2. Lineage (NCBI taxonomy): Bacteria > Pseudomonadati > Pseudomonadota > Betaproteobacteria > Burkholderiales > Burkholderiaceae > Burkholderia > Burkholderia sp. LA-2-3-30-S1-D2. The sequence goes on from NZ_CP013384.1 coordinate 623,221, forward strand.
CGGCGTGATCGACTCGATCGTCGCGACGATCGGTCCCGCGCGCGGCCAGCGAATGGTCGAGATCGGCCCCGGCCTCGGTGCGCTGACCGAGCCCCTGATCGCGCGTCTCGCGACGCCCGAGTCGCCGCTGCATGCGGTCGAGCTCGACCGCGACCTGATCGGTCGTCTGCAGCAGCGCTTCGGTGCGCTGCTGGAGCTGCACGCGGGCGATGCGCTCGCGTTCGACTTCGGCTCGCTCGCGGCACCCGGCGACAAGCCGTCGCTGCGGATCGTCGGCAACCTGCCGTACAACATTTCCAGCCCGCTGCTGTTTCACCTGATGACGTTTGCCGGTGTGGTCATCGACCAGCATTTCATGCTGCAGAACGAGGTCGTCGAACGGATGGTCGCGGAGCCGGGCACGAAGGCGTTCTCGCGGCTGTCGGTGATGCTGCAGTACCGCTACGTGATGGAGAAGATGCTCGACGTGCCGCCGGAGTCGTTCCAGCCGCCGCCGAAGGTCGATTCGGCGATCGTCCGGATGATTCCGTACGAGCCGCACGAACTGCCGGACGTCGATCCCGTGCTGCTCGGCGAAGTGGTTACGGCTGCGTTCTCGCAGCGTCGGAAGATGCTGCGCAACACGCTCGGCGACTACCGCGAGACGATCGATTTCGACGGGCTCGGCTTCGACCTCGCGCGACGCGCGGAGGATGTGAGCGTGGCCGAATATGTCGGCGTCGCGCAGGCGCTTGCGAAGGTGCGCAAGGCCGCGGAGTAGCAGGATCACGCGGGCAACGCGCGTGGTGCCCGCCGGCTCGAGATTCATGAGGCTGCCCTGACGGGCGGCCTTTTTGTTTTTCCGCGCCGCTCTCGTCGAGGCCGGACCGCGCCCGGGCGGCGTTACGCGCGCCCGCGCGGCGGCGCGTTGACGAGCGCGATCCCGGTCAGCACCAGCGCGGCCGCGGACATGAAGCGCCAGCCGACCGACTCGCCGAGCAGCAGCACGCCGAACGCGACGCCGAACAATGGCGACAGGAACGTGAACACCGACAGCCGCGACGCGCTGTAGCGCGTCAGCAGCCAGAACCACGACAAATAGCTGACGAACGCGACGATCACCGACTGATACGCGAGGCTTGCGAGCGCGATCGGCGTGACCTGAGCGAACGACGTCTGGCCGAGCAGCGCGGCGAGCGCGATCAGCACGACGGCCGACACCGCGAGCTGGTAGAACAGCGTCTTGCTCGCGCTGGTCCGCGCGAGCGACGTCGAGCGCACGACGACCGTCGTGGCGGCCCACATCGCGCCGCCGAGGATGCCGAGCGCGTCACCGGCCAGCCCTGCCAGCACCGATGCGCCGGGCGCGCGCGGCTTGAGGAAGCCGTCCGCGAACGCGAGCGCGATGCCGGCGAACGCGAGGCCGACACCGGCCCACTGGACGCGCTGCAGCCGCTCGCCCGGCGCGAACAGGTGCAGGCCGAGCGCCGTGAAGCACGGTGCCGTGTAAAGGAAGATCGCCATGTGCGACGCGCTCGTCAGCGTCAGCCCCAGGAAAACGCAGACGAACTCGCCGGCGAACAGCGCACCGGCCGCGATGCCCGCGCCGAGCGTGCCGTCCGCGCGGAACAGCGGCGTGCCGCGCGAGCGGGCCCAGCCCCACAGCAGGAGCGCGGCGATCACCGAGCGCAGCCCGGCCTGGAACATCGGCGGGATCGCAGCGTTCGTGCTCTTGATCGCGACCTGCTGGAAGCCCCAGATCGCGCACAGCAGCAGCATCACACCGATGGCGCGCGTATCGAGCGCGCGGCGCGCGTGCGTGCCGGCGAGCGCGGTCATCGGCGGACCTCGCCGATGCGGCGGGAAGGGGGCATGGGCATGGGCATGGGCAGCGGCGGACGGATGTCGCGTCCGGCGCGCTCGATTCGGCGGTTTCGCACGGCAGGCTGTATGGCTGAATGAGGGGGTGGTCGCGTTCAAGCGGCGGACGGCATGCCCGCTTTTGGTGCGAGGTGAGAGGATGTTACCCGATCGGTGGACTTGCCGGGGGCTGTCGGATCCGGTGATCACTGCCGCCGCACGGGCATCGGGCTCGCCGTCCGGAAGCCCGGTATCGGCCGAGGGCGGACGGGGCCGGCGGCGGCGGGATTCACCCGACTCCGGTAGAATTTCCGCTTCTGGAAAGTCCCCACAGGAGTACAACACATGCGTTTGCTGCATACGATGCTGCGAGTCGGCGATCTCGACCGCTCGATCAAGTTCTACACCGAATTGCTCGGCATGAAGCTGCTGCGTCGCGAGGATTATCCGGAAGGCAAGTTCACGCTCGCGTTCGTCGGCTATGAAGCCGAAAGCACGGGCACCGTGATCGAGCTGACCCATAACTGGGATACGCCGTCCTACGATCTCGGCAACGGCTTTGGCCACCTGGCGGTGGAAGTCGACGATGCGTACGCGGCCTGCGACAAGATCAAGGCGCAAGGCGGCAAGGTGACTCGCGAAGCGGGCCCGATGAAGCACGGCACGACCGTGATCGCATTCGTCGAGGATCCGGACGGCTACAAGATCGAGTTCATCCAGAAGAAGGCGCACTGAGCGCGGGATGAGCGGCGCGCGACGCACGATGGGCGTGGCGGGCAAGGAAGACGGGCGATGCGGAGGGATCCGCATCGCCCGTTCGTATTTTCGGTGCGGCCGATCGCGTTACAGCGACGGCAGCAGCTCGGGCGGGTGATGCTTGAGCGTGTGCCGCGCTTCGCGGAATTCCGGGAAGATCGATTCGACGGTGTGCCAGAAGGCCGGGCTGTGGTTCATTTCGCGCAGGTGCGACAGCTCGTGCGCGACGACGTAGTCGATGATCGACATCGGGAAGTGGATCAGCCGCCAGTTCAGCCGGATCTTGCCGTCGCTCGAGCAACTGCCCCAGCGCGTCGCGGCCGACGACAGCGCGTACATCGAATATGTGACGCCGAGCTTTTCCGCATAGACGACGAGGCGTTCGCCGAAGATTCGCTTCGCTTCGCCCTGCAGCCAGCCCTGCACGCGATCCTTGATCTGCTGCATGTCGGCTTGTGCGGGCAGCGGCAGCGACAGCCGCTGCGCATCGGCATCGAATGCGGCCGCACCGGCGCCGAGCGCGATCGTGATCGTCTTGCCGAGATACGGGAGTTGCGCGCCGTCGCGCCAGTCGATCTGCGGCAGCGCGCGCTGCTCGGTGCGGGTTTTCCACTCCGCGAGCTTCGCGAAGATCCAGCGCTGCTTCTCGGCGATGGCGGCTTCGATGTCGGCGAGCGTGACCCAGCGCGGCGCGGTGATCGACAGCCCGCTGCCGTCGATCGTGAAGCCGATCGTGCGGCGCGCGGAGCGTTTCAGCCGATATTCGAGCACACGGCTGTCGAGTGCGAATGTGCGGACGCGGGAGCGATCGGGCGCGGGGCCCGGATCGAGCGGCGCCGTGGGCACCGCGGGCGCCGCAGCCGCTTCAGGCGACGAGGGTGGTGCGGCGGGCGCCGACGGTGCCGGCGAGGCCGCCGGCCCGTCGAAGAGCGGCAGGTCCATCTGGCGATGATCGAGGGCCACGACGGCAGGCCGTGGCCGCGGACGCTTTTTCATCAGTTCGCTTCGTTTCGTCGTTCGCAACGGCTGCAATCCGGGTGATTCAGACGCGCGCGGCATCGCGCGCGCCGGCACTGCCCGACTGGCGATAGGCTTCGGGATCGATGCGGCGCATTTCCGCTTCGATCCATGCTTCGACCTGCGAGTTCAATACGTCGGGCGTCTTGCCGTCGACGGGAATCGGCTTGCCGATCGACACGGTGACGACGCCCGGGAATTTCGTGAACGAATTGCGCGGCCACACGCGACCTGCATTGTGCGCGATCGGCACGACCGGCGTGCCGGTTTCGATCGCGAAGCGCGCGCCGCCCGTCTTGTACTTGCCCTGCTTGCCGACCGGCGTGCGCGTGCCTTCCGGAAACATGATCATCCAGGCGCCTTCCGACAGGCGCTTCTTGCCCTGGCGGATCACCGACGTGAACGCGTTCTTGCCTTCCTTGCGGTTGATGTTGACCATGTGCAGCAGCCCGAGCGCCCAGCCGAAGAACGGCACGTACAGCAGTTCGCGCTTGAACACATAGCAGAGCGGCCTCGGCATCAGCGCCGGAAACGCGAGCGTCTCCCACGCGGACTGGTGCTTCGACAGCAGCACGGCCGGGCCGTCGGGCAGGTTTTCCATCCCTTCGATCCGGTAGCGGATGCCGTTCAGCCAGCGCACGACCCACAGCGTCGATTTGCACCAGCCGGCCGCCATCCAGTAGCGTGCGTCGGGACGCATGAACGGGAACGCGATGAAGCACGCGGTGGCGTAAGGCACCGTGTACACGATGAAGTAGATCAGCAGCAGCAGGGAGCGGACGAAGCGCATCGGCGTGGGTCTGACAGTAGGGAGGATGCGCGCGGCGGCCGCATCACTCGTGTTCGTGTGAAAGGAAGTCGAGCGCGAATGCGCGCAGGTCGTCGTGGACCTTCGTGCCGTCCGGCAGATTCCCCGCGGCGAGCGTCTTCTTGCCCTTGCCGGTCAGCACGAGGTGCGGCTTGAAGCCGACCGCGACGCCGGCCTGCAGGTCGCGCAGGGAATCGCCGACGGCCGGCGTGTGACCGGGGTCGACCTCGAAGCGCTCCGCGATCATCTGCATCATGCCGGGCTTTGGCTTGCGGCAGTCGCAGTGGTCTTCCGACACGTGCGGGCAGAAGAACACCGCGTCGATGCGCGCGCCGACGGCGGCCGCCGCGCGATGCATCTTCAGGTGCATCGCGTTGAGCGCGGCCATGTCGAACAGCCCGCGGCCGATGCCGGACTGGTTGGTCGCGACGACCACGCGATAGCCTGCGTGGTTGAGTCGTGCGATCGCCTCGAGGCTGCCGGGCAGCGCGATCCACTCGTCGGGCGTCTTGATGAACGCGTCCGAATCGACGTTGATCACGCCGTCCCGGTCAAGGACGACGAGCTTGCGGTTGGGGCTGGTCGGCATCGTTCGGCCCTTATGCGGCGAGCTTCGAGATGTCGGCGACGCAGTTCATCTGCTGATGCAGCGCGGACAGCAGCGCGAGACGGTTCGCGCGCAGCGCGGGATCCTCGGCGTTGACCATCACGTCGTTGAAGAACGTGTCGACCGGCGCGCGCAGCGCCGCGAGCGCCGACAGCGCGCCCGTGTACTCACGCGCCTCGAGCTGCGACTGCACGCGCGGCGTCACGGCCGCGAGCTGTTCGTGCAGCGCCTTTTCGGCGGCCTCGACGAGCAGCGTCGGCTGCACAGCACCGTTCGCGCCGCCTTCCGACTTCTTCAGGATGTTCGAGATCCGCTTGTTCGCGGCCGCGAGCGCTTCGGCTTCCGCGAGGCGCGTGAATTCGCGCACCGCGTCGAGGCGCGCGACGAGATCGTCGACGCGCGTCGGGTTCAGGCTCAGCACCGCGTCGACTTCGCCTGCCGAGTAGCCGCGTTCGCGCAGCAGGCCGCGCAGGCGGTCCATGAAGAACGCGAAGATCGCATCGGTCGATTCGGCGACGCCCGGCACGCCTTCGAAGCGTGCGTGCGCCGTGCGCAGCAGCGAGACGAGATCGAGCGGCAGTTGCTTCTCGACCAGCAGGCGCAGCACGCCGAGCGCGTGACGGCGCAGCGCGAACGGATCCTTCTCGCCGGTCGGCGCGAGGCCGATGCCCCAGATGCCGACGATCGTCTCGAGCTTGTCGGCCAGCGCGACGGCGGTGGACACCGGCGTGGTCGGCAGCGCGTCGCCGGAGAAGCGCGGCTGGTAGTGCTCGGCGCAGGCGAGCGCGACGTCGTCCGGCTCACCGTCGTGGCGCGCGTAGTACGTGCCCATCGTGCCCTGCAGTTCCGGGAACTCGCCGACCATGTCGGTCAGCAGGTCGGCCTTCGCGAGGCGCGCGGCGCGCTTCGCGTGCGTGGCGTCGGCACCGATCGCGGGCGCGATCTCGCCGGCCAGCACTTCGAGGCGCTCGACGCGCGCGAGCGCCGAACCGAGCTTGTTGTGATAGACGACGTTCGCGAGTAGCGGCACGCGCTCGGCGAGCGGCTTCTTTTTGTCCTGCTCGAAGAAGAATTTCGCGTCGGCGAGGCGCGGGCGCACGACGCGCTCGTTGCCTTCGACGATCTCGCCCGGCGTGTTCGTCTCGATGTTCGACACGATCAGGAAGCGCGAGCGCAGCTTGCCGGCGATGTCGGTGAGCGCGAAATACTTCTGGTTCGTCTGCATCGTGAGGATCAGGCATTCCTGCGGAACCTGCAGGAATTCGTCCTCGAAGCGGCACGGGTAGACGACCGGCCATTCGACCAGCGACGTCACTTCGTCGAGCAGCGATTCGGGCATCACGACGGTGTCGCCGTTCGCGTGCTCGTTCAGCTGCGTGCGGATCGTTTCGCGGCGATCGGCGAAGTGCGCGATCACGCGGCCCTTGTCGCGCAGCGTGTCGGCGTAGGCGCGCGCATGCTGGATCGCGACGAGGCCGTCGGACAGGAAGCGGTGGCCGAGCGTGGTGTCGCCGGCGTCGACGCCGAACGCGGTGACGGGCACGATCCGATCGTCGTGCAGGACGGTCAGGCGATGCACCGGGCGCACGAACTTCACGTCGGAGCCGTCCGGGCGCTGATAGGTCATGACCTTCGGGATCGGCAGCTTCTCGAGCGTTTCGTCGAGCGCGGCCTGCAGCCCGTCGGCGAGCGTCGCGCCGGCGGCCGAGTAGTTGACGAAGAACGCTTCGGCCTTGCCGTCCTGCGCGCGCTCGAGATCGGCGATCGACAGGTTCGGATGGCCGAGCGCCGCGAGCTTCTTCGCGAGCGGGGCGGTCGACTTGCCTTCGGCGTCGAGCGCGACCGACACGGGCAGGACCTTTTCGCGGACCTGCTTTTCAGGCGCGACGGCGCGCACGTTCTGCACGACGACCGCGAGGCGGCGGGGCGTGGCGTAGCGTTCGAATACGAGTTCGCCTTCGACGAGGTCGCGCGCCGCGAGGCGTTGCGCGAGACCTTCGGCGAATGCGTCGCCGAGGCGCGCGAGGGCCTTCGGCGGCAGCTCTTCGGTCAGCAGTTCGACGAGCAGGGGGGCGGGATGATTGTGCGTCATGTCTGGAATAAATCTCGTCTCGTCAGTCCTGATCGATCTTGCGTTCGACCTTGAGCGGCGGCGCCCATGCCGGCTGGGCGGCGTCCTGGGCGTCGGTGGTGAGGCCCGGCACGCCCGGCGGGTTGCCGAGCATCGGGAAGCCGAGCTTCTCGCGCGAGTCGTAGTAAGCCTGCGCGACGAGACGCGACAGCGCGCGGATGCGGCCGATGTACGCCGCGCGCTCGGTGACCGAGATCGCGCCGCGCGCATCGAGCAGGTTGAACGTGTGGCCGGCCTTCAGCACGAGTTCGTACGCGGGCAGCGCGAGCTGCGCGTCGATCATCTTCTTCGCTTCCGCTTCGTAGCTGTTGAAGAACGTGAACAGCAGGTCGACGTTCGCGTGCTCGAAGTTGTAGGTCGACTGCTCGACCTCGTTCTGGTGGTAGACGTCGCCGTACGACAGGCGGCGCAGCTCGGGGCCGTTCGGGCCGTGCTCTTCCCACTCGGTCCACACGAGGTCGTACACGTTCTCGACCTTCTGCAGGTACATCGCGAGGCGCTCGAGGCCGTAGGTGATCTCGCCGAGCACCGGCTTGCAGTCGAGGCCGCCGACCTGCTGGAAATACGTGAACTGCGTGACTTCCATCCCGTTCAGCCACACTTCCCAGCCGAGGCCCCACGCGCCGAGCGTCGGGTTCTCCCAGTCGTCCTCGACGAAGCGCACGTCGTTCTGCTGCAGGTCGAAGCCGAGCGCTTCCAGCGAGCCGAGGTACAGGTCGAGGATGTTTTCCGGCGCCGGCTTGAGCACGACCTGGTACTGGTAGTAATGCTGCAGGCGGTTCGGGTTCTCGCCATAGCGGCCGTCCTTCGGGCGGCGCGACGGCTGCACGTAGGCGGCGCGCCACGGCTCGGGGCCGACCGCGCGCAGGAACGTGTGAACGTGCGACGTGCCCGCGCCGACTTCCATGTCGATGGGCTGGAGCAGGGCGCAACCCTGCTTGTCCCAGTAGGACTGCAGCGTCAGGATGATTTGCTGAAACGTAAGCATGAAGAGCCTTCGTGGCGCTGGCGCTCCGTTGCGGGCGGCGCTCCGGGCGGGGCCCGGAGGGTCGGCTCGCGCGGCGGCGCGGCTTGTTAGTGTGCTGAAACGTGCAATTTTACCGGATCGGCGGGCGGATGCGGCTGGAACGCGGACGAAGGTGCCGCCGGCGGCGTTCCGGCGAGCCGTGCGCAGCCTGTGCGCGGCTCGCACGTGTGCGTGGTGCGCTCGCGCGTGCGGCGTCGCGATGCGCTTGTTGCATCGCGTGCCGCGCCGCTTTGCGCGGGCGTTAAGATGCGCGTATCGCGGTGCGTGCGACGCCTGTCGCGCGACCGATTTTCCACTCCGGACCGCATGGACGATTCGAACGATCTCCTCATTCCACTGATGCCGCCGCTGCTCGCGCTGCTCGGGCAGGCCGCCGACGCGCAAGCGCGCGGCGAGCACGACGCATACGCACGCTGGCTCGCCGCCGCCGGCCATCTGCACGCAGTCGACATGGCAGCGCTCTCGCAGCTCACCGTGACGCTCGTGGCGCGACAGCGCACGGCCGACGCGCTCGCGCTGGCCGAGTGCGCGGCGCGCATTCATCCGGACGCCGGTGGCCATTTCAATCATGGCTACGCCCTGCAGATGCTCGGTCGTCACGCGGATGCCGTCGCGCCGTACCGCGCCGCCTATGCGCTCGATCCACGCTGGCCGTCGCTGCGCAACAACCTGGCGATCGCGCTGCGGCTGTCGGGCGGCGACCGCCGCGAGGAAATCGCGCTGCTCGACGCGGCCGTGGAAGCCGACCCGCACGACGTGCAGGCGTGGATCAACCTGATCGTCGCGCGGCTCGCGACGCTCGACCTCGACGGCGCGCTCGCCTGTGCGGCACGGCTTGCGGAGATCGCGCCGGACAATGCGCTCGCGTCGAACAACATCGCGATGGCGATGAAGGAGGCGCAGCGCTGGGACGACGCGGAGCGCTACGCGGCGCGCGCGTGCGAGCTGGCGCCCGACGACGCGTCGTTCCGTTTCAACCTCGCGATCATCCAGCTCGTGCGCGGCAATTACGCGGCGGGCTGGCGCGGCCACGAAGCACGCTGGGACGGCGCCGGCGAGCTGCGCGGCCAGCGGCCGGTGCTGCCCGGCCCGCGCTGGCAGGGCGAGCCGCTCGCGGGCAAGACGCTGCTCGTCTGGGGCGAGCAGGGGCTCGGCGACGTGCTGCAGTTCGCGCGCTTCGTCGCGCCGCTCGCCGAGCGCGTGCACCGCGAGGGCGGCCGGCTCGCGTGGAACACGTTTCCGCAGGTGGGCACGCTGATGCGGCGCAGCCTCGGCGCACATGCGGACGCGTTCAGCGCGGGCGGGGGCGTCGACGCGCTGCCTGCCTTCGACTATGAAGTGCCGCTCATCGGCCTGCCGCTGATGCTCGGGATGGAGACGTCGACGCTCGGCGCGTCAGTGCCGTACCTGCATGCCGATCCGCACGCGCGCGACGCATGGCGGGCGCGGCTCGCGGGCGACGGCCGGCTGAAGGTCGGGCTCGTGTGGACGGGCAGCGCGGGGCACCAGCGCAATCCGTTCCGGCGCGTCGGGCTCGTGCGCTATGCCGATGCGTTTCGCGGCATCGACGGCGTCGCGTTCCACTCGCTGCAGCCGGGTGCGGAAGCGGATGTCGCCGCGGCGCGCGCAGCCGGTTTCGCGATCGAGGACTTTACCGCCGAACTGAAGAGTTTCGACGATACGGCCGCCTTCATCGGCGCGCTGGATCTGGTGATCACGGTGTGCACGTCGGTCGCGCACCTGTCGGGCGCGCTCGGCGCGCGCACCTGGGTGTTGCTCGACGTGAATCCGCACTGGCCGTGGCTGCTCGAGCGCACCGACAGCCCGTGGTATCCGACCGCGACGCTGTACCGGCAGCCGACGTTCGGCGCATGGGCGCCGGTGATGGAGACACTCGGGCGGGATCTCCGCGCCCTGGCCGCGGACGCGAAGCGCAGGGGCTGAGCGGCCGCCGCACCGCGTGCGACGGCCGCCCGATGCGTCAGGCGTTCCGGTCGTCGCCGGCCTTCGCGCCGTTGCGGCGGCGCAGGCCCGGCCCGAACGTGAAGCCGAACGCGAGCAGCACCAGCGACACAGCGAGCACGATGTTGTTGCCGCTCGTCACGTAAGGCGTGAAGCCGCTCGTGCCTTCGATGCGCACGTCGAGCGAGCCGATCGTGAACGGCTTGAGCTGGCCGATCACGCGGCCGTGCGCGTCGATCGCGGCCGTCATCCCCGTGTTGGTCGAGCGCAGCATCGGCCGGCCCGTTTCGAGCGCGCGCATCCGCGCGATCTGCAGATGCTGGTCGAGCGCGATCGTGTCGCCGAACCACGCGAGGTTCGTCACGTTGACGAGCACACCGGGCGGCTGCGGGTTGTCGCGGATCGTCGCGGCGATTTCCTCGCCGAACAAGTCCTCGTAGCAGATGTCGGCCATCACCGGCTGGTTGTGCACGAGGAACGGCTTCTGCACCGGTGCGCCGCGCGCGAAGTCGCCGAGCGGCATCTTCATCAGGTCGACGAACCACCGGAAGCCCCACGGGATGAATTCGCCGAAGGGCACGAGATGGTGCTTGTCGTAGTGATAGATGGCGCGCGAATGCGGCGTCACGCCGTACAGGCTGTTCGTGTAATCGACGTAATGACCGTCCGGCGTCACCGACGCGCCGACCGCGCCGAACAGCACGGCCGAGCCCGTCGTGTCGCTGAACTTGCGGATCGCGACGGCGAACGGTTCGGGCAGCTCCTGGATCATCACCGCGATCGCGGTCTCCGGCGTGACGATCAGGTCGGCGGGCTTCTCGACGATCATCTGCGTGTACATCTTGATCGCCGCGTCGATGCCTTCCTGCTCGAACTTGATGTCCTGCTTCACGTTGCCCTGCAGCAGCCGCACCGTGAGCGGCGCGTTCGCGGGCACGGTCCACGTGGCCTGCGACAGCCCGAGGCCGGCCGCGACGAGCGCGACGGCGATGCCGGCCGGCGCGACGACGCGCACGCGCGCGTTGCCGGCGCCGCCGGATTCCGATTCGAATTCGGGCGACCGGCGGCCGGCGACGAGCGCCTGCACGACCAGCGCGGCGAACAGCGCGAGCACCCAGGCGACCCCGTACACACCGACGACCGGCGCGAAGCCCGCGAACGGGCCGTCGACCTGCGGATAGCCGCTCGCGAGCCACGGAAAGCCTGTGAACACGGTGCCGCGCAGCCATTCGCCGAGCGCCCATGCGCTCGCGAAGGCGAACGCGCCGTGCCAGCTCGGCGAGAACGGCCGCGGATCGGGTGCGCGGCGATGCCACGCATGGCCCGCGCAGAACGACCAGAGCCCCGCCGAGAACGCCGGGTACAGCGACAGGTAGAGCGAGAACAGCACCAGCGCACCGCCCGCGAGCGGCGCGGCCATCTCGCCGTACACGTGCATGCTGATGTACAGCCACCAGATGCCGCTGATGAAGTTGCCGAAGCCGAACGCGCCGCCGGTGAGCGCGGCGCCGCGCCAGCTCGACGTGCGCGTCAACTGCGCGAAAAACCAGACGAATACGGCGAGCTGCAGCCAGCCGCCGTGCGGGGTCGGTGCGAAGCTGAGCGTATTGGCCGCACCGGCGAGCAGTGCGGCCGGATAGTGCCAGCGCGGCAGCGTGCGGCCGGGGGCCGGCGCGCAAAGGCCGCCAGCCGGGCGAGACGGGATCGGATCGTCCATGTGAAGCGAAAGAGGGCGAGCGGTTGAAGGAGACGCGGCCGGCGCGAGACGGTCAGTCCTCGTGCGAGGTTTCGGCGCGGCGGCTCGCGAGCGGGTTGCGGCGCACCAGCAGCACGTGGACCTGGCGCGCATCGCCGCGCTGGATCTCGAACACGAGGTTGCCGAGTTGCAGCTTCTCGCCGCGGTGCGGCACGCGGCCGAAGTGATGGGTGATCAGCCCGCCGATCGTATCGACCTCGTCGTCGGGGAAGTCGGTGCCGAACGTCTCGTTGAACTGTTGGATCTCGGTGAGCGCGCGCACGCGGTAGCGGCCGTCCGGCCCCGAGATGATGTTGCCGGCTTCCTCGTCGAAGTCGTATTCGTCCTCGATGTCGCCGACGATCTGTTCGAGCACGTCCTCGATCGTGATGAGGCCAGCGACGCCGCCGTATTCGTCGACGACGATCGCGAGGTGGTTGCGGTTCACGCGGAAGTCGTGCAGCAGCACGTTCAGGCGCTTCGATTCGGGAATGAACACGGCGGGGCGCAGCATCCCGCGCACGTCGAATTCATCTTCGGCATAAAAGCGCAGCAGGTCCTTCGCGAGCAGCACGCCGATCACGTTGTCGCGGTTCTCCTCGAACACGGGGTAGCGCGAGTGCGCCTTCTCGAGGACGAACGGGATGAAGTCTTCGGGCTTGTCGGCGATGTTGATCGCGTCCATCTGCGCGCGCGGCACCATGATGTCGCGGGCGCACAGGTCGGACACCTGGAACACGCCTTCGATCATCGACAGCGAATCGGCGTCGATCAGGTTGCGTTCGTGGGCGTCCTGGAGAATTTCCAGCAACTCGGTCCGGGATTCCGGCTCGGGCGAGATGAAGTCGGTCAGGCGCTCGAGCAGCGAGCGCTTTTCTTGCGGTTTGTCGGTGAGCTTACGACTGGGATACGAATCGTTCATGGTGGTGCGCCCGGGTCATGCCGGAGCGCGCGGTCACGGAGTAGGCAAGGATACACCAAGGACATGGCGCGGCCGTGTCGCCCCGGCCGTCCGGCCAAGGGCATGCGGCGCGCGCGAGCCCCGCTCGGGAACAGCCGCGCCGGGCGCGGCGCCGTCCTTCGTCTCCATCCTATCTCAGAAAGGGGCGGCGGGGCAGCGGCGGCAAAAAAGCGGGGGCGACCGGCCGGTCAGTCGGTGTCAGCGGCATTTCGTCGCGAGCGCGACAAGCCGAGCCGACGTTCGGGCCCTCAGAAGCGCATGCCGGCAGAGCAGCCGCCGGCAGCCGCGCCGTTGGTCGCGGCGCCGCCGCAGCCGAGGATGCCGCAGCCGGACAGCGCGACGCTCGCAGCGACGAGCAGCGCGGCCAGCGTCATGCGCGATTTGCGTGCCGGTTTCATGGGCGTCGTGCCGCCTTCGCGTGCACGGGCGGTGCGGCCGGCCCTGTCGAGCGTCACCGGCATCGCGCGAGCAGCCCTTCCAGCGCGCGATCGGGGATGCCGCTCGCACGCAGCGCGTCCACGGTGCGGCTCACGTAGTCGAGCGTCGTGCCGTAGCGGCCGGCCGCGCAGCTGAACACTTCCTTGACGACGGGGTCGGTAAGCTTGCCGGTGTAAGTGGGCACGTCGCGGCGCATCACGAATGCGAGTGCGCGCACGCGTTCGCCGGTTTCGAGCGAGCACGGCAGCCACGCGGGCCGGTATGACCCCATCGGCATTTCGCGTTTCCACAGCGTCTCGAGATGCGGCTGCGCGGTCGGGCCCGCGAGCCGGAATGCGATGCCCGAGCACGAGCCGCCGCGATCGAGCGCGAGCACGAGGCCCGGACGTTCGGGCGTGCCGCGGTTCACGCGCGACCACAGGTAGAGCCCACGATGATAGCCGTGCACCTTGCCGCGCACGGCGGAGACGGTCGGCAGCCCGGGGTTCCAGATCAGCGAGCCATAGCCGAACAGCCAGAGATCCTGCCGGCCATCCCAGTCGCGCATCGTGTGCGCGAGCGACGCGGCGAGCTCATCGTCCGTGAGCAGCCGTCCCTCGCCGATCGACGGCGGGTAGGCGGGCGGCAGCAGCGCGGCGTGGTGCATGGTGCGGACGGCTTTACTGGTACGGGTTCGGAAAGCCCAGTTTCGCGAGGATGTCGACTTCGAGCGCTTCCATTTCGGCGGCGTCCTCGTCGCTCGTCTCGTGATCGTAGCCCTGCGCGTGCAGCGCGCCATGCACCAGCAGGTGCGCGTAGTGGGCGGCGAGCGGCTTGCCCTGGTCGTGCGCTTCCTTCTCGACGACCGGGCAGCACAGCACGAGGTCGCCGATCACGGTGCCGTCTGGCGCCGGGTCGTACGCGAAGGTCAGCACGTTGGTCGGGTAGTCCTTGTGGCGGTAGCCGGCGTTCAGCGTGCGGCCTTCCTCCTCGCCGACGAAGCGCACGGTGAGCTGCGCGCTCGCGAACAGCGCCGGCTCGATCCATTCGGCGATCAGCTTGCGCTTGGGAAGCGTCTTGCGGATGTCGCCGGTGATTTCGTCACCGTACTGCACGGACAGGTCGAGCTCCAGCTCGCGTACCTCGTTCGCCATTTCCGCGATTTCCTCGTCGCGCGGCGCGGGTTCGGCACCCACGTGCAGCGTCACGCTGTCGTAGTGCTCGGGCTGCAGCGCGAGCTTCGCGCGCATCGCCGGATCGTGGTGCTGCGCAACGATCGCAACGGCCGCCTCGCCCGAACTGCCCGACAGGTCGAACATCAGGCTGCGGCCGTCGGGGAAGTCGATTCGAAGCCCTTGCGCGCTGACGGTCCGGGCCTTGCCCTTCGCATCGAACAGCGAGAGACGGGGGAAATCGGGCGCGGCGGACTGGTCGCGCCCGGACTTGCGGGAACGGGAAGATTTCATGACGGGTGCGGCGATTGGAACGCGTTGAGGATACACCAAACGGCCGATCGCTCCCGAATTCGAAACGGCCGCGCGCGGGTGAAAAAAAGCCCGGCGCGCCGTCGGGCGGGCCGGGCCGGCAGGCCGGGGCAGCGCGTGCGCGCCGCCGGTCAGCCGTCCTGATGCTGCGCGTGGAACTCGTCGTACGCCTCGACGATGCGCGCGACGAGCGGATGGCGCACGACGTCCGCGCTCGTGAAGCGCGTGAGCGCGATGCCGCGCACGCCGCCGAGCACCTGCTGCGCCTCGACGAGGCCGCTCTTGTGCCCGCGCGGCAGGTCGACCTGGCTCGTGTCGCCGGTGACGACGGCCTTCGAGCCGAAGCCGATCCGCGTGAGGAACATCTTCATCTGCTCGGGCGTCGTGTTCTGCGCCTCGTCGAGGATGATGAACGCGTGGTTCAGCGTGCGGCCGCGCATATAGGCGAGCGGCGCGATCTCGATCATCTGGCGCTCGAACATCTTCGCGGTCTTGTCGAAGCCGAGCAGGTCGTACAGTGCGTCGTACAGCGGCCGCAGGTACGGGTCGACCTTCTGCGCGAGATCGCCCGGCAGGAAGCCAAGCCGCTCGCCGGCCTCGACGGCCGGGCGCGTCAGCACGATCCGCTTGACCTGGTCGCGCTCCAGTGCGTCGACCGCGCATGCGACCGCGAGGTAGGTCTTGCCGGTGCCGGCCGGCCCGATGCCGAACGTCACGTCGTGCGACAGGATCTGCTTCAGGTATTCGCGCTGCGCGGGCGTGCGACCGCGCAGGTCGGCGCGCCGCGTATAGAGCTTCGGCGCGGGCTCTTCGTCCGGCGTGTCCGCGTCGAGCTGCACGACGGGCTCGTCGAACGGATGGTCGGGGTCGCCGCGAAAGCGCACGTCGATCGTGTCCTGGCGGCCGTTGCCGGACGTGTGGCGCACTTCGACCAGCGCGAGCTGGATATCGTCGACCGACAGCGGATCGCGCGCGCGGTTGTAGAAGTTCTCGAGCGCCGCGAGCGCGAGCTTCGCGCCGCGCCCGCGGATCGTGATCCGGTGGCCGCGCCGCGCGAGCGTGACGTCGAGCGCCTGTTCGATCTGCCGCAGGTTCTCGTCGAGCGGGCCGCAGAGGTTGGCGAGGCGCGCGTTGTCGTCGCGCGGCGCGGTGAATTCCAGTGCTTGGACGGTCTTCAAAGTAGCGTCGGGCTCCTGTTGAACGTCAGTCGGTCAGGTCAGTGGGTGGGCGCGCTCGCGTCGTCGCTGACGAGCAGGAGCTCGCCGCGCAGCGAGTGCGGGTACGCATGGTTGATCTTCACGTCGATCATCTGGCCGATCAGGCGCGGGTGCGACGCGAGCGGCGCCGGGAAGTTCACGACCCGGTTGTTCTCGGTGCGGCCCGACAGTTCGTTCGGGTCCTTGCGCGACGGGCCCTCGACGAGGATCCGCTCGACCTTCCCGACCATCGACTGGCTGATGCGCGCGACGTTTTCCTCGATGGTCGCCTGCAGATGTTGCAGGCGTTTGAGCTTGACCTCGCGCGGCGTGTCGTCGTGCAGGTTCGCGGCCGGCGTGCCGGGGCGCGGGCTGTAGATGAACGAGAAGCTGGTGTCGTAGCTCATCTCGTGCACGAGCGCCATCATCTTGTCGAAATCTTCCTCGGTCTCGCCGGGGAAGCCGACGATCATGTCGGTCGACAGCGACAGGTCCGGGCGGATCGCGCGCAGCTTGCGGATCACCGACTTGTATTCGAGCACGGTGTAGCCGCGCTTCATCGCCATCAGGATGCGGTCGGAGCCGTGCTGGACCGGCAGGTGCAGGTGGCTCACGAGCTTCGGCACCTTCGCATAGGTGTCGATCAGGCGCTGCGTGAATTCCTTCGGATGCGACGTCGTGTAGCGGATTCGCTCGATGCCGGGGATGTCGGCGACGTATTCGATCAGCGTCGCGAAATCGGCGATCTCGGTCGAACCGGCCGTCAGCGCGCCGCGATACGCGTTCACGTTCTGGCCGAGCAGCGTGACTTCGCGCACGCCCTGGTCGGCGAGGCCGGCCACTTCGGTCAGCACGTCGTCGAGCGGACGCGACACTTCGTCGCCGCGCGTGTACGGCACGACGCAGTAGCTGCAGTACTTCGAGCAGCCTTCCATGATCGACACGAACGCGCTCGGCCCCTCGACGCGCGCGGGCGGCAGGTGGTCGAACTTCTCGATCTCGGGGAACGTGATGTCGACCTGCGCGCGGCCGCTTTCGCGGCGCGCATCGATCATCTGCGGCAGGCGGTGCAACGTCTGCGGGCCGAACACGAGGTCGACGTACGGCGCGCGCGACACGATCGACGCGCCTTCCTGGCTGGCGACGCAGCCGCCGACGCCGATCAGCAGGCCCGGCTTCGCTTCCTTCAGCTCGCGCACGCGGCCGAGGTCGGAGAACACCTTTTCCTGCGCCTTCTCACGCACCGAGCACGTGTTGAACAGGATGATGTCCGCGTCTTCCGGGGTATCGGTCTTTTCGAGGCCTTCGGCGGCATTGAGCACGTCCACCATCTTGTCCGAGTCGTACTCGTTCATCTGGCAGCCGAAGGTCTTTACGTAAACTTTCTTGGTCATGGGGATTCGCCGTTCGCAGTGGTTGACCTGGGGGCGTCGTCAAGGGTGAATCGGGACGGCTGCTGCCGGGGCAACGTGGCGGACCGGGGCGCGCGGTGCGCGTCGAGCGAGCATGTCGCGAATACTCGCGCATGCATGAAAAGCCGTCGGGAAAGCTTTCCATTATAGCTTTACGCGCTGCTCCGGGCGGGCGGCAGGTTGCTGCCGCGCGACGCCTTTCATTGAACTCCGACCCCGATATGGCGGCGCGGCAACCTTCAGCGGCACGCGTTCAGCAGGTCGTCGAGCGCCGCTTCCTCGCGCGCGAAGCGTTCGGCGAGGAAGTCGAGCAGCACGCGCACGCGCGGCGCCATGTAGCGCTTGCCGTGATAGAGCGCGTGCAGCGGCGCGTCCTGGTGTCGCCAGTCGGGCAGTAGCACGCGCAGCCGGCCGGCGCGCACGTCGTCGGCGATGTCCCACAGCGACTTCAGCGCGATGCCGTGGCCGCGCAGCGTCCATTCGCGGGTGAGGCCGCCGTCGTTGGTCTCGAAAGCCGTCGACACCGGCACCGTGTGGGTTTGTACCTCGTCGCCGCGCGTGAAGCGCCACGTGTTCATCGGGCCCGACGCGATCGTGATCACGTTGCAGGGAAAGCGGGCCAGATCGTGCGGATCGGCCGGCACGCCGTGGCGCTCGACGAACGACGGCGCCGCGCACAGCACGCGCCGGTTCGCGGCGAGCCGGCGTGCGATCAGCGCGCCGTCGGGCGGGGCGGCGAAGCGGATCGCGAGGTCGATCTCGTCCTGCCACAGGTTCGACGACGAATCGGACGCCGTCAGCGAGAACGTGACGCCCGGATGCAGCGTGGTGAATTCGTCGAGCCAGTCGAGCAGCTGATTGCGGCCGAAATCGGACGTCGATGACAGCCGCACCTTGCCGGCCACCACGTTGCGGCCTTCCTGCAGTAGCGCGTGTGCGTCGTCGAGCGCCTGCAGCGCCTGCCGGCAGCAGTTCAGGTAGAGCCGGCCTTCGTCGGTGAGGCGCAGCTGCCGCGTCGAGCGCTCGAACAGCCGCGTCGCGACCTTCGCCTCGAGCTTCGCGAGGCGCGCGCTCGCGGCGGCCGGCGTGAGGTTCAG
Source organism: Burkholderia sp. LA-2-3-30-S1-D2 (assembly GCF_001523915.2). NCBI lineage: Bacteria > Pseudomonadati > Pseudomonadota > Betaproteobacteria > Burkholderiales > Burkholderiaceae > Burkholderia > Burkholderia sp. LA-2-3-30-S1-D2. Next base: position 641,670 of record NZ_CP013384.1, read on the forward strand.
CTTGCGCCCTGCCGCGGACAGGCTGCCCAGTTCCGCCGCCTCGACAAACAGCCGGATGTCGCCTAGTCGATCCATCGGATTTTCCACAATCTTTTGAAAATGGTTCAAATGCCGCGCCAATTATCAAAGATAGGCGTATTCGGGACAATGCGCGCACATCCCGCTTTTTGTGCGGTGCGGTACCGACCGGATGCCGCGTCCGCCGCTCTTTCGGAGAACGTCATGCCCATACCGTTACTGGCGCTCGCGATCAGCGCCTTCGCCATCGGCACCACCGAATTCATCATCATGGGACTCCTGCCCGAAGTCGCGCACGACCTCGCCGTGTCGCTGCCGTCGGCCGGCCTGCTGGTCACGGGCTACGCGCTCGGCGTCGCGGTCGGCGCGCCGCTGCTCGCGGTGCTGACGAGCCGCATGCCGCGCAAGGCCGCGCTGCAGCTGCTGATGGCGATCTTCATCGTCGGCAACGTGTTGTGCGCGACCGCGTCCGGCTACGCGATGCTGATGGTCGCGCGCGTCGTCACGTCGTTCGCGCACGGCTCGTTCTTCGGGATCGGCGCGGTGGTGGCCGCGTCGCTCGTGCCGGCCGACAAGCGCGCGAGCGCGATCGCGCTGATGTTCACGGGCCTCACGCTGTCGAACGTGCTCGGCGTGCCGTTCGGCACGTTCGTCGGCCAGTTGCTCGGCTGGCGTGCGTCGTTCTGGATCGTCGCCGCGCTCGGCGTGCTGTCGCTCGGCGGCGTCGCCCTGCTGGTGCCGAACCGCCACGACAGCGGGCCCGTCGGCCTCGGCCACGAAGTGCGGGTGCTGAAGGAGCCGCAAGTCTGGCTCGCGCTCCTGATGACCGTGCTCGGCTTCGGCGGCGTGTTCGTCGTGTTCACGTACATCGCGCCGATCCTCGAAACCGTCACCGGTTATTCGCCGCGTGCGGTCGCGTTGATCCTCGTGCTGTTCGGCGCGGGGCTGACGGTCGGCAACACGCTCGGCGGCAGGCTCGCCGACCGCGCGCTGATGCCGTCGCTGATCGCGATCCTGGTCGCGCTGATGGCCGTGATGGCCGTATTCGCGAAGACGAGCCACCTGCCGGTCGCGGCCGCGGTGACCGTATTCGTCTGGGGGATCGCCGCGTTCGCGACGGTGCCGCCGCTGCAGGCCCGCGTGGTCGAAAAGGCCGCGAGCGCGCCGCATCTCGCGTCGACACTGAACATCGGCGCGTTCAACGTCGGCAACGCGGGCGGCGCGTGGCTCGGCGGTCTCGCGCTGGGACACGGCTTTGCGCTCGATGCGTTGCCGTGGGTCGCCGTCGCGGTGACGTTCGCGGCGCTCGTCGTCACGTGGCTCGCGATGCGGCTCGATGCCCGCGCACCGGCGCGCTGCGCGGCACCGGCCGCGCATTGAGCGGTGCACCGGGCGGCGGTGTGCCGGCGCTATGGCGACAGGAAAAGGTTCGCGAGAAACGCTTTCCTCCGCGATGCTGATAACGGTGTGAAGATAACTTCGTTTGCCGGGTCGGGGCCGGGTGATAGCGTCTCGATACGCGCCGTTCGTGGCGCAACCCGATTCCGGCTAACCCCATTCGCAGGGCCGCGCGGCGGCCCGGAGGCCATGTTATGTCTTCACCCCTGGCGCTGGTGCGCGACGTGTCTTCCTTCGAGTCCGGCAATGCCGCCGACGCGCGGACGTCCGCGTCGCTCGACGTCCTCGAGCAGGTCGTCGGCGTGAATCTCGCGCGCTTGCGCGCCGAGCGGCAGCTGTCGCTCGATGCGCTCGCGCGGCTGTCCGGCGTGTCGCGCGCGATGCTCGCGCAGATCGAATCCGCGCGCAGCGTGCCGTCGATCAAGGTGCTCTGCAAGATCGCCGCGGCGCTGAAGGTATCGGTCGCCGCGTTCCTGCGCCGTCATGCGGTGAACGGCTTCGAGCATCTGGCGGCCGAGCGCGCGGCGCGCGTCGTCAGCTCGAACGGCCGCTTCTCGGCGCGCGCGCTGTATCCGGAAGGCGAGCCTGCCGCGGCCGAATTCCACGAGCTGCGGATCGCGCCGCTGCACACGGAACCCGGCGCGCGCCGCGCGCCCGGCACGACGGTCAACCTGGTCGTCAGCGAAGGCACGCTCGAAGTCGGCGTGCACGATCGGCGCCAGCTGCTCGCGACCGGCGACGCGATCGTGTTCGACGCCGACCAGCCGTACAGCCTGCGCAATCCGGGCGACAGCGAGGCGCGCGCGTTCCGCGTGACGGTGAGCCTCGAGGTGCCGCCGCGCTGGCTCGTGCCCGACGCCCCGCACGCGGCCGGCTGAACGCGCGGCTCGCAGGGCCGGCGCCGGTTCCGTTCAGGACGGCGTGCAGGCCCGGTGTCGGCCGTTCGGACGATGCCGTTGGACGGAGTCGTCAGTAAGGTTTTAAGTGTGGTTCGCTGCGCCGCGTGCGCAGCTGATGTATGCTTGGCCCGCCGGTTTTGGGGTAGACCCCGGCCGGTAATCAGTGCGTCTTCAGGGCGGGGCGAAATTCCCCACCGGCGGTAGGCTGGCGTTAGCCGGCGAGCCCGCGAGCGCCCGCGCATCCGCGCGGGGTCAGCAGATCTGGTCGAATACCAGAGCCGACGGTCACAGTCCGGATGAGAGAAGATGTGTAGATAGTCATGTCCGTCAGGGCCGCTTTGCCATGCGTGTGAAGCGGGTTGTCGTTCTGTCTGTTTGCAATGCCCTGAAACGTTTTTCGCCCAAATCGTAATTGCGAGGAGCGTTTCACATGTCCTTCATGTCCGTTTCGTCGGCACCCGCCGACGCCTTTGCCGATCTCCCGTTGCTCGATTCCGAACCGGTGCCGTCGCGCATCGCCGCCGCGCTCGACGCGTTGCGCGCGGGCCGCGCGGTCGTGTTGCAGGACGATCACGACCGTGAAAACGAGGCCGACCTGATCGTCGCCGCCGAGCGCATCACGCCCGAGACGATGGCGCTCCTGATCCGCGAGTGCAGCGGCATCGTGTGCCTGTGCCTGACCGACGACAAGGTCCGCGCGCTCGAGCTGCCGCCGATGGTGCAGACCAACGAGAGCCGCAACGGCACCGCGTTCACCGTGTCGATCGAGGCGCGCGAAGGCGTGCATACCGGCGTGTCTGCGGCCGATCGCGTGACGACGATCCGCGCGGCGATCGCCGACGATGCGAAGCCGTATGACATCGTGCGTCCCGGCCACGTGTTTCCGCTGCGTGCGCAACCGGGCGGCGTGCTTGCGCGCCGCGGTCACACCGAAGGGACGGTCGATCTGTCGATCCTCGCTGGCCTGAAGCCGGCGGGCGTGCTGTGCGAGCTGATGAATCCGGACGGCACGATGACGCGCGGCGAGGACGTCGAGCGTTTCGCGCAGCAGCACGGGTTGCCGATGCTGACGATCGCGGAACTCGTCGAATTCCGCGAGGCGCTGGCGGCCGCGCGCGAGCGCTGCTGCGAGCCGGCCTGACGATCGGTGTAGCGGGCGCGCCGATGCGCCCGCGGGACGGCGTGCGCATCGAGCCGCACGCCGGTCATGTGGCTCCGGCGCGACCGTCCGTCAGGACTGCACGTCGCCAAATTCGCCGCGCAGGCCGGCTTCGACGAGCGCCGGCAGTTCATTCATCCTGCGCATGATCCGCGTGATACCCATCGCGCGCAGCGCATCCGCGTAGTTGTCGGGGATGTGGCTCGCGCCGACGAACGCGATCGTCTTCATCCCCGCCGCACGCGCGGCATTCAACCCCGACACGCTGTCCTCGACGACGATGCAGCGCGTCGGCGCGACGCCGAGCGTCTGCGCCGCGTGCAGGTAGACGTCGGGATAGGGTTTCGGCCGTGCGACCTGCTCGGAGCTGAACACGCGATCGCCGAAGATTTCGGTGAGCGATGCGCGCTTCAGCGAGCTGCGCACGCGCACGAGCCGGCTGTTCGATACCACCGCGGCCGGCAGGCTGACCTTCAGCAGCGCGTCGCGCACGCCGCTGATCGGCGCGAGCGATTGTGCGAGACCGGTCTCGATGTTGCGCTCGACGGTCTCGATGAAGTCGTCGGGCATCCGGATGCCGAAACGCGCTTCGAGCCCGGCGAGAAAGCGCGATGTCTGCTGGCCGAAGGCGGACTTCGCGGCGTCTTCGAAATCGAGGTGAGGGAAGGTGGCGGACAGCGTTTCGAACAGCACGCGGTCGGCGATGACTTCGCTGTCGACGAGGACGCCGTCGCAGTCGCAGATAAGGTGATCGAGCATGATGGTGAAGAAGCGGGGTGTCGGCGACGCCGAGCATCCCGCCATGATACGTGCTTTCGAAGTCGCACCGCGAGCCGTTCGGCGCCTGCGTCCCGTCCCGACTACGCACTCCGTCAGGCCGAGGCGTCACCGCGGCGTTGCCCGGCGAGAGCGAGGCGGGCGCGTTGTCGATCGTGTGACGAAAGCAGGGCGGAAGGGGGAGGCGGAAGCACGCGGCAGTTGCTGCCGCGTGCTCGGGATCGAGCTCGATCGAACCCGCGATCAGGCCATCGCGTGCAGGTGCAGATACAGGCCGGCCGCCGCGGCGCCGCCGAGCAGCGGGCCGATCACCGGCACCCACGCATAGCGCCAGTCGCTGTCGCGCTTGCCGGGAATCGGCAGCAGCGCGTGCATGATGCGCGGCGACAGGTCGCGCGCCGGGCTCATCGCATAGCCGGTCGGGCCGCCGAGCGAGATGCCGATGCCGAGCACGAGCAGGCCGACGGGCAGTGCGTCGAGCGCGCCGAGACCGACCTGCGGCGACGCGAGGTACAGCACGCCGAGGATCAGCACGAACGTGCAGATGGCTTCGGTCAGCACATTGTGCGTGGTGCTGCGGATGGCGGGCGCCGTGCAGAACACCGCGAGCTTCAGGTCCGCATCGACCTCCTTCGCGAAGTGCTGGCGATACGCGAGCCACACGAGCAGCGCGCCGGCCATCCCGCCGAGCATCTGCGCGAGGATGTAGCCGCCGACCTTCGACCATGCGAACTTGCCCGCGAGCGCGAGGCTGATCGTGACGATCGGGTTCAGGTGCGCGCCGCTGAACGACGCGGTCACGTAGACGGCGACGAACACCGCCATCGCCCAGCCCATGACGATCACGATGAGGTCCGCGCCTTTGCCCTTGGTCTTCGCGAGCAGCACGTTTGCGACCGCGCCGTTGCCGAGCAGCACGAGGATCGCCGTGCCGATGAATTCCGCAATATAAGGTGACATGTTGTCTCTCGTAGATGACGGCGGACTCGCGCGTCGCGCGGTCCGCCGGTGTTGTTTTAATTCGTTCGGATTGCTTCTGGTTGCCGCGGGTTACTGCGTGTCGTCGGCCCACGCCTTGGCGGCGCGCACCGCGCGTTGCCAGCCGGCCATGCAGCGCTCGACCTGATCCTTCGGCATCGACGGGGAGAAGCGGCGATCGAGCTGCCACTGGCTGCGAACTTCGTCGAGGTTCTTCCAGTAGCCGATCGCGAGGCCCGCGAGGTAGGCCGCGCCGAGCGCGGTCGTCTCGGTGATCTGCGGTCGCACCGCGTCGACGCCGAGCAGGTCGGCCTGGAACTGCATCAGCAGATTGTTCGCGCTCGCACCGCCGTCGACGCGCAGTTCGCCGATGCTGATGCCGGAGTCGGCTTCCATCGCGGCCAGCACGTCGAGCGACTGGTAAGCGATCGCGTCGAGCGCCGCGCGCGCGAGGTGCGCGGACGTCGTGCCGCGCGTGACGCCGAACACCGAACCGCGCGCCCGTGCGTTCCAGTGCGGCGCGCCGAGGCCCGCGAACGCCGGCACGAGATAGACGCCGTCGGTATGCGGCACGCTCGCGGCGAGCGCTTCGATCTCGGCGGCCGACTTGATGATGCCGACGCCGTCGCGCAGCCACTGCACGACCGCGCCCGCGATGAAGATGCTGCCTTCGAGCGCGTACTGCACGTCGTCGCCGATCTGCCAGGCGATCGTCGTGACGAGGTTGTTCTTCGATTCGATCGGCTTGTCGCCGGTGTTCATCATCAGGAAGCAGCCGGTGCCGTAGGTGTTCTTCACCATGCCCGACGTCGTGCACATCTGGCCGAACAGCGCCGCGTGCTGGTCGCCGGCGATGCCCGCGAGCGGGATCTTCGACGCGAACACCGTGGTTTTCGTATGGCCGTAGATTTCCGATGACGCCTTCACTTCCGGCAGCATGCTGCGCGGGATGTCGAGCAGTTCCAGCAGCTCGCTGTCCCACTCGCGCGTGTGGATGTTGAACAGCATCGTGCGCGATGCGTTGGTCACGTCGGTCACGTGCAGTTCGTGCTTCGTGAAGTTCCACACGAGCCAGCTGTCGACGGTGCCGAACGCGAGCTTGCCCTGGCGCGCCTTGTCGCGCGCACCCGGCACGTTGTCGAGGATCCAGCGGATCTTGGTCGCGGAGAAGTACGAGTCGATGGGCAGGCCGGTCTTCGCGCGCACCTTGGCTTCGAGGCCCTGCTTCTTCAGCGCATCGCAGAAGTCGGCGGTGCGGCGGTCCTGCCACACGATCGCGTTGTAGACGGGCTGGCCCGTCTCGCGATCCCAGACGATCGTCGTCTCGCGCTGGTTGGTGATCCCGATCGCGGCGATCGACGTGCCGTTCAGGCCCGTGCGCGTGACCGCTTCGGCGGCGACGCCCGCTTGCGTCGACCAGATTTCCTGCGGGTCGTGCTCGACCCAGCCGGGTTGCGGGTAGATCTGTTCGAATTCCTTCTGGGCGATCGATACGATGTTGCCCTGGCGATCGAACAGCATCGCGCGGGAGCTCGTCGTGCCCTGGTCAAGCGCGAGGATGTACTGATCCTGCATGTCTCTCATCTCCATCCGTGGATTGGCGTAGTTGTGATGCGCGCCGCATGTTACGCGGCGCGTCGGTGAATCAACATCGGTCAGGCAAATGCAACTGCAAACGAATCATGCGTGCGGCGCATGTACGGCGGCGAACCACGCGTCGACCGCGGCCGTCACGGCGTCGAGCGTGCCCGGCGCGACGTGCAGGCCGAGCTTGGAGCGGCGCCACAGCACGTCCTGCGCGCAGGTCGCCCATTCGGCGTCGCGCAGGTAGCGCAGTTCGGCATCGTGGATGCCCGGCGCGATCTCGGCGCCGAGGTCGGCGAGCGACGTCGCGCCGTCGACCACGCGTTCCGCGCGCGTGCCGTACGCGCGCGCGTAGCGGCGTGCGAGTGCGGCGGGCAGCCACGGATGGCGCTTCGCGAACTGCGCGGCGAACGCGTCGAACTTCGCATCGGCGATGTCGCCGCCCGGCAGCGCGACGCCGGCCGTCCAGGTCTTCGCGTCGCGGCCGAGCGCGCGGCACAGCATGTCGCCGGCTTCTTCCGCGAGCTTGCGGAACGTCGTGATCTTGCCGCCGAACACGGACAGCAGCGGGGCGCCCGCGCCGTCGTCCAGCTCGAGACGGTAGTCGCGCGTGACGGCCGATGCGTTCGCGGCGTTCTCGTCTTCCAGCAGCGGGCGCACGCCCGAGTAGGTCCAGTGCACGTCGGCCGGCGAGATCTTGCGCTTGAAGTAGCGGTTGATCGAGTCGCACAGGTACTGCGTCTCGTCGCGATCGATCGCGACCTTCGCGGGATCGTTCGTGTATTCGACGTCGGTCGTGCCGATCAGCGTGAAGTCGTGCTCGTACGGAATCGCGAAGATGATCCGCTTGTCCGGGTTCTGGAAGATGTACGCGTGGTCGTGATCGAACAGGCGGCGCGTGATGATGTGGCTGCCCTTCACGAGCCGCACGCTGTGGTGCGCGCCGCGGCCGAGCGCGCCGTGCAGCACTTCGCCGACCCACGGGCCGGCCGCGTTCGCGATCGCGCGCGCATGCACGACGCGGATCGACCCGTCGGCGTGCTGCAGCCGCGCTTCCCATTCGTCGCCGCGGCGTTCGGCGGACACCAGCTTCGTGCGCGTCAGGATCTCGGCGCCGCGCTCCTTCGCATCCATCGCGTTCAGCACGACGAGGCGCGCGTCGTCGACCCAGCCGTCCGAATAGACGAAGCCGCGCTTGATCGAATCGATCAGCGGTGCGCCCGCCGCATGGCGGCGCATGTCGATGCCGCGCGAGCCGGGCAGCAGTTCGCGTTTCGCGAGGTGATCGTAAAGGAACAGGCCGATGCGGATCAGCCAGGCCGGACGCAGGTTCGGCATGTGCGGCATCACGAAGCGCAGCGGCCACATGATGTGCGGCGCCGCGCGCAGCAGCGTCTCGCGCTCCTGCAGCGCCTTGCGCACGAGCCCGAACTCGTTGTACTCGAGGTAGCGCAGGCCGCCGTGAATCAGCTTCGTGCTGGACGACGACGTGTGCGACGCGAGATCGTCCTGCTCGCAGAGCATGACCGACAGGCCGCGGCCGGCCGCATCGCGCGCGATGCCAGCGCCATTGATGCCGCCGCCGACGACGAGCAGATCGTAGCGATTCGGTTGGGTCACCTGCTGTCCTTATCGTCTGAGGGAAATGGGTGAACAGAAAATGTTCGAATTCGAAATTTAACGAACGAAATCGAAAAAGTAAAGTTCGAAAAAGCGGGGCCAGTAGCGCGCGACACGATCCCGGACGATACTGGCGGAATCGACCGTTTCGCGAGGTGAATCATGCGTATTGGGATGTGGGCCGGCGTGTGCGCCGTGCTTCTGGCGGGGTGCGGCGCCGGCATGCCGCCGCTCGTCGGCAACTGGCGAACGCCGTCGTTCGTCGACCTGCAGACGTCGTGCGGCGGCACGGCGCGCGACTGGGGCGCGGACGCGCAGCCGGTCTACGCGACGCTGTACGACGCGTATGTGGCGAAACGGTATCGCGGGCTGACCGAAGCGAACTATTGTGCGTTCGTAAACGAACTTTCGACGCACTATGCGGCGCCTGATGCGGCGGCGCGGGCCGGCTGGATCGCGTATTTCAACGGCGCGCGTGCGCAGGCCATCAGCTGGCGGGCGGCGGTCGATCCGACGTTGCGCGGCGGCTGAAGCAGGCCGCGGCGCGCTGGCGGCGGGTGCGGGAACGGCCGCGCGGCCCGGAATCCGGGCCGCGCGGTCAGGTCAGGAACGGTGTGGTTTTACGAATATCGGTATTTGATGGATCGCAGCGCGGCGTCGCCGGTTTCGGTCACGCAGTATTTGCGCCCCGATCCGAGTGCTTCCAGGCGAACGAGCTGCTGTTCGAGCAGTGCGTCGATCTCGTCCCGATCCATGTTGGTTTGATCGGGGGCGTCTTTCACAAGCAATAGCGTGGCGAATTCATGCGGACTCAGCATCGTTCTCTCCATGGCGACCAGTCAGCCCGCGCGGCCGGCGTAAAAACCGACGCGCGATACCCATCGGGATATGGCTTGGGGGGAAAGCTGTATTCGCCGGCCATGTCATTCGTCCGCGCCCTGGCACAGGCGGAACGGTCGAACGGGCCGGGGAACTGGAGTCTAGTCGAGCGCGCGGGCAACGACAAATCGTGCCCCGTTAATTTTCCCTTTGACAGCCGGGCCGCGCGCAAGCGGTTTGCTTGCGACGCCAACTTCTTGATTTCACTTGAAGTTTCGGGTGCGGTGCAGCATCGGTGCGGTCATTCCGCGACGTACACCTGGGTGCCGGCGGCCGCCACCGTATCGGCCATCTCGGGGGGCAGCGGCTTGTCGGTGAAGAGCGCGTGCACCTGGCTCAGATGGCCCTGGCGCACCAGCGCGGGGCGGCCGACCTTCGAATGGTCGGCCACGAGGTAGACCGTGCGCGCATGCTGCATGATCGCCTCGGCCACGCGCACCTCGCGCGTGTCGAAGTCGCGCAGCGTGCCGTCGGCCTCGATCGCCGACGTGCCGATGATCGCGTAGTCGACCTTGAACTGGCGGATGAAGTCGATCGCGAGTTCGCCGACGATCCCCTTGTCCCACGGCCGCACGATGCCGCCCGTGATCAGCACCTCGCAGTCGGGGTAGCCGCTCATCATCGACGCAACGTTCAGGTTGTTCGTGATCACGTGCAGCCCATGGTGGCGGTTCAGCGCGCGCGCAACTTCCTCGGTCGTGGTGCCGAGGTTGATGAACAGCGATGCCTGGTCGGGTATGTGCGACGCGGCGAGCGCCGCGATGCGCCGCTTCTCGTCGTGGAACATCCGCTGGCGCGCGGTGTACGACACGTTCTCCGAGCTGGTCGGCAGGCTCGCGCCGCCGTGGTAGCGGCGCAGCAGGTTCAGGTCGGCGAGCCAGTTCACGTCGCGGCGGATCGTCTGCGGCGTGACCGCGAAGTGCGCGGCGAGATCGTCGACGGTCACGAAGCCGTCACGCTGCACCCATTCGAGCAGTTCCTGCTGGCGCGCGTTGAGGGTGAGGCGGGGATCTCGGGTCATGGCTCGGCGGTCATCGTGAGGCGGAGCGGGTATTGTAAGGGCGGGAAGCGCGTTCGACCGGCCTCCGGCATATCACTGTGCGGAATTCATGCGTAAAGCACATGTATTCATGTGACAAATGAATTTGTGCGATCGCGCGGATCGCGCTGCAATGGCGGACTGTCCGCGCGCACCGGTCGTGCGTCCGGCGCGTTCATTCAGCTTTCGACGAGGTGCAACCGATGACTGGCTTCAACTGGCACAACCCGTATCCGACGACCCGCATTCCGGTGTTCGCGCGCAACGTCGTGTCGACGTCGCACCCGCTCGCGGCGCAGGCCGGTCTGCGAATGCTGTGGAAGGGCGGCAATGCCGTGGATGCGGCGCTGGCCGCGGCGGCCGCGATCACGGTGGTCGAGCCCGTGTCGTGCGGGCTCGGAGGCGATGCGTTCGCGCTCGTGTGGGACGGCGAGCGGCTGTCGGGGTTGAATGCGTCGGGCGTCGCGCCGGCCGCGTGGAACCCCGAATACTTCCGCCAGCGCCACGGCGAGGACGCACGCGGCGTCGCGAACAAGCCGACGCGCGGCTGGGATACCGTCACGGTGCCGGGCGTGATCGCGGGCTGGGAAGCGCTGCACGCGAAGTTCGGTTCGCTGCCGTTCGCGGACCTGCTCGAGCCGGCGATCGAGATCGCCGAGCGCGGCTATTCGGTGTCGCCGATCGTCGCGCACAAGTGGGCGGCCGCGGTGCCCGAACTGCAGGCGCTGCCGGGCTTCGCCGATACCTTCATGCCGCGCGGGCGCGCGCCGCTCGTCGGCGAGCGCATGTGCCTGCCGGGCCACGCGCGGACGCTGCGCACCCTCGCGAAGGACGGTCCGCGCGCGTTCTACGAGGGCGCGCTCGCCGGGCAGATCGCGGCATTCGCGCGCGAAGGTGGCGGCGCGCTGACCGAAGCCGACCTGCGTGCGTACCGGCCGGAATGGGTCGAGCCGATCGGCAAGCGCTTCGGCCGCCACACGATTCACGAGATTCCGCCGAACGGGCAGGGCATCGCGGCGCTGATCGCGCTCGGGATCGCCGAACATGCGGGCGTGGCCGAATGGCCGGTCGATTCGGCCGACTCGCAGCACCTGCAGATCGAGGCGATGAAGCTCGCGTTCGCGGACGTTTATCGCTACGTCGCCGATCCGCGCGCGATGGACGTGACGCCCGCGCAGATGCTCGACGACGCGTATCTCGCGGAACGCGCGAAGCTGATCGATCGCGCGCGCGCGACGCACTTCGCTGCCGGCCGGCCGCATTCGGGCGGCACGATCTATCTGTCGGCGGCGGACGAGCGCGGGATGATGGTGAGCTTCATTCAGTCGAACTACATGGGTTTCGGTTCGGGGCTCGTCGTGCCGGGTACCGGCATTGCGTTGCAGAACCGCGGGCATGGCTTTTCGATGGACCCGGCGTCGCCGAACGTGGTCGCGGGCGGCAAGCGGCCGTTTCATACGATCATCCCGGCGTTCGTCACCGAGGAAGTCGATGGCCGCACCGAGGCGGCGATGAGTTTCGGCGTGATGGGCGGCGACATGCAGCCGCAAGGCCATCTGCAGACCGTCGTGCGGATGCTCGGCTACGGGCAGCAGCCGCAGGCCGCCTGCGACGCGCCGCGCTGGAAGGTCAATCGCGACTTCACGCTCGACGTCGAGTCGACGATGAATCGCGAGACGGTCGATGCGCTCGCCGCGCGCGGTCATACAATCAAGTCGATCGACGATCCTTACATGGATTTCGGCTCGGGGCAGTTCGTGTGGCGGCTCGATCGCGACGATCCCGAGCGCGGCTACGTGGCCGCGAGCGACAGCCGCCGCGACGGTCTCGCGGCCGGTTTCTGACGGAACGCTTCCGGTCTTGCGCTCGACGGGCGGCCGGATGGCCGCCCGTTTTGCTTGACGCAGCGCATCGCATCGAACGCGCGCACCCGGTTCGAACAACTCATCTAACGAACCGCAGCATGCGCGGCGGAACTGCGCCCGTCGGGTATGGTCAGTGCTTTGAAGCACGAACATAAAAGTCCGGCTAAGATGCCAGGATGGTTCGGCCGGACCAACTCACTAAAAATGCAAGCAAAACGTCGCCTGCGGGCGCGCCGGGCCTGTGCCGAAGATCGGGGCCGGCCGGCCGCGCGACGACTGGGAGCGCACCACCATGCCTACTGAAACGACGCATGTCATGCCGTGGCGTATCGAGGACATCGACCTGAACCGGATCGATCGTCAGCGCGCCGCCGCGAATGAGGATCTGCTGCTGTTGCTGTGCGCGTCGTCGTTCATCGAAAGCGGCTCGGATCTCTACACGAGCAACCTGAGCGAGTTCTTCAACGACGATCCGGAAGTGTCCGCGTGGCTCAACGATGCGTGGGAGCACGAGGAACTGCAGCACGGGCGCGCGCTGAAGGCGTACATCGCGCACGTGTGGCCCGAGTTCGACTGGGATACCGCTTTCGCGAATTTCTTCGCCGAGTATTCGAAGACCTGCTCGGTCGACGCGTTCGAGAAGACCCGTGCGCTCGAGATGGTCGCGCGCTGCGTTGTCGAGACGGGCACGGCCACGCTCTATCGCGCGATCAACGAATGCTCGGACGAGCCGGTGCTGAAGGAAATCACCGACAACATCCGCACGGACGAAGTGCGTCACTACAAGCACTTCTTCAAGTTCTTCAAGAAGTACAACAAGCTCGAAGGCAACGGCCGGCTCGCGGTGCTCGGCGCGCTGATGCGCCGTGTGATGGAAATCAAGAACGAGGATTCCGAGATCGCGCTGCGCCACGTATTCGCGATCCGCTACCCGGATCGTGTCGGCGACAATCAATACAACCGCGAGCGCGTTGCGCGCATCAGCTCGCTCGTGCGTCGCAACCTGTCGGCCGACATGTGCGTGAAGATGCTGCTCAAGCCGCTCGACCTGCCCGCGAGGATCCAGCCGAGTGTCCACTATCCGCTGACGAAGATCACGCGGCACGTGTTCATGCGCTGAGTGTCACCGCGCGGTCCGGCGGCGCGCGTATGCTTCGGCATCATCGTCTGCTTCTCACCGGGGCCGCCATCATGACCGATACCCATCGCCACGCGCTCGAACAATGGACGTTCGACGCGTGGCCGCCGGCCGTCGTTGCGCTGTTCGACGGCACCGCGCTCGAACGCCATGCCGACTTCGCCGCATCGCTGATCGTCGCGACCGACGATGGCCAGTTGCGCACGACGCTGCTCAGCGTCGGCGAGATTCATGCACGCGACGCGCGCACGCTGCTGCTTGCGCTATGGCCGCAATCGCGCGCGGCGCACGCGCTGGCGCAACGGCGCGCGGCCGCGTTGACGCTCGTCGCGGACGGCGCATTCTTTCAGGCACAACTGAGGATCGAGCCGCTCGAAGGAGACTTCGGCGGGCTGGCCGGGTTCGCCGCGACGATCGCGCATGGCGATGCGCAGCGGGTCGGCTATGCGCGTCTCGCGACGGGTATCACGTTCGCGCTGGAAGGGGAGGCGCGCGCCGAGGTGCTCGCGCGCTGGCAGCGCCAGGTCGAGCACCTGCGGCGCGCGGCCGCGCGGCTTCAGTGACCGCGCTGGCCGCTGCGCGACGAACGGTTGCGGTTCGCGTGCGCGGCATTGCCGGTCGCCGGACGCGCGCCGTTGCCGCCTGACGGGCGACCGCCGGCGCCGGCGTTGCCGCTCGCGCTGCCGGCCGTGCGCGGCTTGGCCGCCTTCGCGGCCTTCGGCTGCGCATTGCCTTCGCGCTTCGCGGCCGGCTGGCCGGAGCCGCCTGCACGCGGCTGGCGATTGCCGCCGCCACCACCACCGCCGCGCGGCTGCTGCTGTCCGCGGCGTTGCTGGATCGGCTCCGGCTTCACGTTCGGATCGGGTTCGAAGCCCGCGATCACCTCCTGCGGAATCTCGCGCTTGATCAGCCGCTCGATGTCGCGCAGCAGCTGCTTCTCGTCGACGCATACGAGCGACACGGCTTCGCCCGTCGCGCCCGCGCGGCCCGTGCGGCCGATCCGGTGCACGTAATCTTCCGGCACGTTCGGCAGGTCGAAGTTGACGACGTGCGGCAGCTGGTCGATGTCGATCCCGCGTGCGGCGATGTCGGTCGCGACCAGCACCTGCAGCGTGCTGTTCTTGAATTCCGCAAGCGCGCGCGTGCGGGCCGACTGGCTCTTGTTGCCGTGGATCGCCATCGCGCTGATGCCGTCCTTCGTCAGCTGTTCCGCGAGCCGGTTCGCACCATGCTTGGTGCGCGTGAACACGAGCACCTGGAACCAGTTGTGTTCGCGGATCAGGTGCGTGAGCAACTCGCGCTTGCGATCGCGGTCGACCGGGTGGATCTTCTGCGCGATGCTTTCGGCGGTGGTATTGCGGCGCGCGACCTCGATCAGTGCCGGCGAATCGAGCAGGCTGTCGGCGAGCGACTTGATCTCGTCGGAGAAGGTGGCCGAGAACAGCAGGTTCTGGCGTTGCGGCGGCAGCTTCGCGAGCACGCGCTTGATGTCGTGGATGAAGCCCATGTCGAGCATCCGGTCGGCTTCGTCGAGCACGAGGATGTCGAGATCCGACAGGTCGATCGTCTTCTGCTGCATGTGGTCGAGCAGACGGCCCGGCGTCGCGACGACGATGTCGACGCCGCGCTTGAGCGCATCGATCTGAGGATTGATGCTGACGCCGCCGAACATCACGGTCGAGCGCAGCTTCAGGTACTTGCTGTACGCGCGCACGCTTTCCTCGACCTGGGCGGCGAGTTCGCGCGTCGGTGTGAGGATCAGCGCACGCACCGCGCGCTTCGCGCCGCGATGCTCGGCGTAGAACGTGTGCAGGCGCTGCAGGATCGGCAGCGTGAAACCGGCGGTCTTGCCTGTGCCGGTCTGTGCGCCGGCGAGCAGGTCGCCGCCGCCGAGGACGGCCGGGATCGCCTGCTGCTGGATGGGAGTCGGCGACGTGTAGCCGAGCTCGTTGACTGCCCTGACGAGCGGTTCGGCCAGGCCGAGAGATTCGAAAGACATAGATACCACTCTTGAGTTTTATGATCGGCGACGCCTCGCGCGGCCCGCGCGGGGACTGGCGTCGCAAAAAGCAAAGGGGCGCGGCTGCGGTTTCCCGCAGCCGCGCCCCGTTTGCGTCACGCGTTATTTAGTCAAGCGGCGCGGAACGCAGGTCACTCACCTGTTGCGGCGAGATCGGCGTACCGTTGTTGCCCCAGGACATCCGGATATACGTTACAACGGCTGCGACTTCCTGGTTCGACAGCGACTGCGCGAACGGCGGCATGCCGTACGGACGCGGATTCTTGAACGTGCTCGGCGGATAGCCGCCATTCAGCACCATGCGGATCGGGTTGACTGCCGATTCCATCACGATCGAATGGTTGCCCGCGAGCGGCGGATACGCCGGCGGCTTGCCCGCACCGGTTTCGGCGTGGCAGGTCGCGCAGTTGTCCGCGTAGATCTTCTTGCCCTGGTCGAACAGCGCGTTGCCGAATTGCTTCGACGGCTCGTACTGCATGTTCTTCGGCGCTTCAGCCTTCTGCGGGATCGACTTCAGGTACGTCGACATCGCGCGCGTATCTTCGTCGCTCATGTACTGCAGGCTGTTGTGAACGACGTCGGCCATCGGGCCGAACACCGCGCCCTTGTTCGACACGCCGGCCTGCAGCAGGTCCGACAGCTCCTGCACGTGCCAGTCGCCGAGGCCGAGTTCCTTGTCGTTGGTCAGCGACGGCGCATACCAGTTCTGCAGCGGGATCAGACCGCCCGCGAAGGCCGCCGAGCTCACCGGGCCGCCCATCATGTTGATCGACGTGTGGCACATCGAGCAGTGGCCGAGGCCTTCGACGAGGTACGCGCCGCGGTTCCATTCGACCGACTTGGTCGGATCCGGCTTGTATTCGCCTTCCTTGAAGAACAGCGTGCGCCAGCCGATCAGCAGGTTGCGGTTGTTGAACGGGAACTTCAGTTCATGCGGACGGCTCGGCACCGAGACCGGCGGGACCGAGCGCAGGTACGCGTAGATCGCGTCCGAGTCGGCGCGCGTGACCTTCGTGTAGCTCGCGAACGGGAAGCCCGGGTAGAGCAGGCTGCCGTCCTTCGAACGGCCGGTGTGCATCGCGCGGTAGAAGTCGTCCGACGTCCACTTGCCGATACCGTCCTTGTCGTCCGGCGTGATGTTCGGCGTGTACATCGTGCCGAACGGCGTCGCCATCGGCAGGCCGCCCGCGAACGACTTGCCGCCGCGCACGGTGTGGCACGCGATACAGTCGCCGACGCGCGCGAGGTATTCGCCCTTCTTGATCAGCGCGGCCTGGTCGGCCGGCGTGGCCGCGACGGCAGCGTTGCCGTGCAGCGTGTCGTTGCCCGGCCACAGGGCCGGCACGAGGGCGGCAGCCGCGACGATCGCGACGGCCGAGAGTGCAAACAGGGACTTGCGTTTCATTGTGTCTGTCTCCCTTGCCTTATTGCGGTTCGCTGCCGCAGGCGAGCGGAGTCTTCATCGAACGCGCCGGGGCCGGCACGGGGTTGGCGGGCGCTGGTTGCGCGGCGAGCCATGCGGTCACGGCCGTCACGTCTTCGTCCGACAGCTTCGACGCGATTTCGTGCATGCAATCCGGTGCCTTCGCGTGGCGGTTGCCCGAGCGCCATGCGCCGAGCTGTGCGCTCAGGTAATCGGCGTGCAGGCCGACGAGGCCCGGGATCGCCGGCCGCATGCCGGTCAGGCCCGCGCCGTGGCAGGCCACGCAGGCCGGCAGCTTGCGCGACGGATCGCCTTGCGTGACGAGCTGTTTGCCGCGCGCGAGCGTGGCAGCCGGCAGCGTCGGCTTGGCCGGCGCCGGGTACGGCGGGCGCTCGGCCGAGAAGTGCTCGGCGATTTCTTTCAGGTAATCGTCGTTCAGGTACGTCAGCAGATAGTTCATCGGCGGGTACTTGCGCCGGCCATCACGGAAGTTGACGAGCTGGTTGTACAGGTACTCCGCCGGCTTGCCGGCAAGCCGCGGGAAATAGTCGTTGTCCGTACCCTGGCCGTGAACGCCATGGCATGCGGTACAGCCGCGCACACGCTCGGCCATGGTATCGGGTGCCTTGAGCGGCGCCTGCTGGGCGTGCGCTTGCTCCGTGGGCTTGGTCTGCGCTTGAGCAGCGCTCGTAAGGCCCGCGCCACCGATCAGGAGAACGGCAAGCAACGGACGGAAGAGGCGTCTTGAAGACACACGAGACTCCATGTTTATTCGTCGGGGACCTGTCCGGGCTACGATCGGCTCGGCGCATGGACGGCAGGACAGCCGGGCTGCTGCGACGCGGCATTCTATCATCGATGGGTAATGACGGCTATTTGGCAAAAGGACATCGGTTCCTGCCTGATTGCGACTTGCGACAATTTGACGCGCTTTGTGCGCGGGTTGTGTGAACCGGCGTGCGCTTTGACCATCGAAGACCTACACTCGCGGGTCGCGCGGCGCCGCCTTCGCCGCAGACCCAGTCATTTCTCCCGTTTCCGGATTCATCGATGACGTTCCCTACCATGCCGTTGCCGTCTTCCCGCTGTCGTTCCATTTGCCGCCGCACCGCAGGCCGGCCGTTCCCGGGAGGGCGTGCGCGATGAGGATCGACAGCTTGTGGATCGGGCAGGTCGCGTTGGCGGCATTGATGGACGCGACGTTCGCGATGGCCGTCGGCTCGGCGCTGCTCAAGGCGTGGCTCGGCAAGGACGGCGCGCGCCCGGTCGTCGCGCCGTCGCATCCCGCGTGGCTGCGCGCGCAACATTCGCTGGTCGCGGCGGCGCTGGCGCTCGTGCTCGCCGATCTCGGCTGGCTGGTGTACGAAGCCGCGTCGATGAGCGGCGCGGGGCTCGGCGGCGCGTTCGCCGCGATTCCCGTCATGCTCGCGCAGACGCACACGGGCTTCGCATGGAGCGTCGCGTTCGCCGGCGCCGTCGTGCTCGCGATCGTCGCGCTGGCGAAGCCGGAGGGCCCGGTCGCGCACGCGGTGCTGTGGTTCGCGGTGATCGTGGTCGCGGCAGGCAAGGCGTCGCTCGGCCATGCGGCCGATACCGGCCCGCTGTCCGCGGCGGTCGGCGTGCAGACGCTGCACCTGCTCGCCACCGCGGTGTGGGGCGGCCTCGTGCTCGCGGGTGGGCTCGCGGTGCTGCCGGTGCTCGGCTCGTCGGTCGCGCGCGGCGCGCTGATCCGGATCGGCCAGCAACTGTCGCGCACGTCGGCGATCGCGGTCGTGTTCGTGCTCGGCACGGGCGTGCTCAACGCGCTGCGCGGGCTCGGCGGCTCGCTCGCGCCGCTCGACGGCAGCACGTGGGGGCGCGTGCTGTTGCTCAAGCTGCTGCTCGTCGCGCTCGCGCTCGTGCTCGGCGGGTTGAACCGCTTCTCCGCGCTGCCGCGCCTGCGCCGTACCGCGTCGACCGAAGACGCGCACACGTTCCGCAACATCCTGCATCTCGAGGCGCTGACGATGGTCGGCGTATTCGTCGCGGCCGCCGTGCTGTCGTTCAGCGTGCCGGGGTTCGCGGCGCTCGGCTGACGGCCGGGGCGGCGCGGTGCCGGGCCGAATGCCCGCGCGTCGCCGTGCTTTAGATGCACAAACGGCCGCCTGTCGGGCGGCCGTCTCGAAGCCGTGCGCGGCATGCGCGCCGCGCAACGCACCTCATCTCACGCCCTCATCACCACTCGGCGACGCTGCCGTCCGCGTGACGCCACACCGGGTTGCGCCAGCGATGTCCCGTCTTCGCCATCTCGCGCACTTTCTCCTCATTGACGTCGATGCCGAGCCCCGGGCCCTGCGGGATCGCGACGAAGCCGTCTTCGTAGCGGAATACCTCGGGGTTGCGCAGGTAGTCGAGCAGGTCGTTGCCCTGGTTGTAGTGGATGCCGAGGCTCTGTTCCTGGATGAACGCGTTGTAGCTGACTGCATCGAGCTGCAGGCACGCGGCCAGCGCGATCGGGCCGAGCGGGCAGTGCAGCGCGAGCGCGACGTCGTAGCTTTCCGCGAGCGTCGCGATCTTGCGGCACTCGGTGATGCCACCCGCGTGCGAGGCATCGGGCTGGATGATGTCGACGTAGCCGCCCGCGAGGATGTGCTTGAAATCCCAGCGCGAGTAGAGCCGCTCGCCGAGCGCGATAGGCGTGTTGGTCTGGTTGACGATGTCGCGCAGCGCCTCGGCGTTTTCCGACAGCACCGGCTCCTCGATGAACATCAGCTTGTACGGATCGAGCTCCTTCGCCAGCACCTTCGCCATCGGCTTGTGCACGCGGCCGTGGAAGTCGACGCCGATCCCGACGTGCGGGCCGACCGCGTCGCGCACCGCCGCGACGTTCGCGATCACCTGCTCGACCTTGTCGTACGTGTCGACAATCTGCAACTCCTCGGAGCCGTTCATCTTCACGGCCTTGAAGCCGCGCTCGACCACCGCGCGCGCGTTGTTCGCGACGTCGCTCGGTCGGTCGCCGCCGATCCACGAATACACCTTGATGCGGTCGCGCACCTGGCCGCCGAGCAGCGCGTGCACGGGCACGCCGTGATGCTTGCCCTTGATGTCCCACAACGCCTGGTCGACACCCGCGATCGCGCTCATCGTGATCGGGCCGCCGCGGTAGAAGCCGGCGCGGTACATCACCTGCCAGTGATCCTCGATCAGCAGCGGATCCTTGCCGACCAGATAGTCGGCGAGTTCGTGCACGGCGGCTTCGACCGTGTGCGCGCGGCCCTCGACGACCGGTTCGCCCCAGCCGACGATCCCTTCGTCGGTTTCGATCTTGAGGAACAGCCAGCGCGGCGGGACGACGAAGGTTTCGAGGCGGGTGATTTTCATGTCGCGAGTCTCCAGGGTTGACCGGCGCGGACATGCGGATGCGGCGCCGGTCGAATGCGTGACGGTTATCCTAGCGTAGCCCGATAAAAAATAGTATTAATAGCACTATTGTGCAGATAGTGGGCTGCCGCCCGCGCACCTGGCCACCGGAGAACGATCATTCAACGCGACCTGCATGGACAGACGGCCTTCCGGCTGGCGACGGCGATCCTGCGCGGCGACTATCCGCCCGAGTCGCTGCTGCCGCGGGAGCCGGACCTGATGGAGATGTTCGGTGTAAGCCGTACGGTGATGCGCGAGGCGCTGCGCACGCTGACGTCGAAGGGGCTGGTCGAATCGCGGCCGAAGGTCGGCACGCGCGTGCGGCCGCGCCGCGCATGGAACCTGCTCGACGCCGACTTGCTCGACTGGTACGCGCGCGTCGCGCCGCCGCTCGCGTTCGCGCTGAAGCTGCAGGAGATGCGCGAGATGATCGAGCCGCACGCGGCCGCGCTGGCCGCGCGCGCGCACGGGC
Organism: Burkholderia sp. LA-2-3-30-S1-D2; assembly: GCF_001523915.2. Lineage (NCBI taxonomy): Bacteria > Pseudomonadati > Pseudomonadota > Betaproteobacteria > Burkholderiales > Burkholderiaceae > Burkholderia > Burkholderia sp. LA-2-3-30-S1-D2. Next base: position 662,344 of record NZ_CP013384.1, read on the forward strand.
CGGGCGCCTTTGACGCGATCGAGGACGCGGTGCGCGCGATGGCCGCCGCCCGCAACATAGACGAATGGGTGCGCGCGGACCTGCGCTTTCACCTGAGCGTGCTGGAGGCCGGCGGCAACGAGCTGCTGGTGCCGCTCGGCGCACTGATCGATCGGACGCTCGAGGCACAGCTGCATCTGAACGCGCGCCGGGCGCATGTGTTCAACGCGTCGCTCGCGGAGCACGTGGCCGTCAGCGACGCGATTCGCGTGCGCGACGAGGACGGCGCGCGCCGCGCGATGGCGTCGCTGCTCGCGGTGACGCGCGCGCGGATCGAGATGTCTTGACGGGGAGGGCGGTGCGGGCCTTCAGTGGTTCGCGCAGCCGCCAGGTTTCAGCACGCGTTGCGTCGACGCCGGATATTTCGCGAGCAGGCTCGCCGGGCGGCGCGGCCGCACCACCAGATCGCCGCCGCAGTTCGGGCAGCAGCCCTTCAGCACGTCGTCCGCGCAGGTCGCGCAGAACGTGCATTCGAAGGTGCAAATGCGTGCGTCCGGCGAATCGGGCGGCAGGTCCTTGTCGCAGCATTCGCAGCCGGGGCGCAGTTCGAGCATGGCGGTTTTCCTCGTGGTCGGCGTGGGTGGGGCGGGCGCTGTCGCACAATGCGCGCGACGCGGTGCGCGCTACTGTACGCGCTTGAATCGGCCCCGCCAATGGTCTCCGGTCAGGACGTTGCCGACGCGCGCGCCGCCGTCAGGACGGCTCGACCGGCGCGGCCTGCGGCGCCGGGCCCGTCGTGCGCGTGCCGGCCGTGACAGGACGCTCGATCAGCGGCGCGAGCGCCGGCGCCATCGACTTCAGCAACTGCACGGCCATTGCGCTCGTGAAGTCGTAGCGTGCAGCGTACGGCTCGTGCGCGGTCGCCGTCAGCACACCGAAGAAGCGGTCGCCGAGCATGAACACGAACGTGCCGCTGCGATTGACCTTGCGCGACTCGATCAGCCGCGCGCCGCGCGCGTAGACGTTGAAGCGCTGATCGCCCGTCCCGGTCTTGCCGTACACCTGGAGCGTCTTGCCGTCGGGCAGCGTGAAGCCGCCCGCCAGACGCCGCGCGGTGCCGTTGAGCACGACGTCGCGCAGCAGCGTGCGCGCCACGTTGACGATCTCCGGTGACAGCATCGGCTGCGGCTGCGCGGCCGCGCGCACGAAGCGCGTTTCGTACGGCGTGCCCTTCGCGAAGTCGAGGCGCGTGATCGTCTCGGTCGGCGCTTTCTGGCCGCCGTTCGCGATCAGGCCGATCAGTTTCGCGAGCGCGTCGGGCTGGTCGCCCGATGCCCCGATCGCGGCCGCGTATGACGGCGTGACTTCCGCGAACGGGTAGCCGAGCGCACGCCACGCTTTCGTGATCTCCCCGTACGCGCGCAGCTCGACCATGTGGCGAATGCGCCGGTCCTGGGTCGCGTGGTAGCGCGTCTTGTACAGCCACGAGTACGTGTAGAAGCGCGCATCGCGGCTTTCGCGCTGAACTTCGCCGAGCGGCGCGTTCGGGTGCGCGCGCAGATAGTTGAGCGTCCACAGCGCGAGCGGGTGGACGCTCGCGATATAGCCGCGATCGTTGAGGTTGAACCGCTCGATCGCGTACTTCGCGTAGAGCGCGGCGAGATCGTCGTCCGAAAGCGTCGCGGCCGGCGTGCCCTTCAGATGCGCGCGCATCTGCGCGCTGAACCACGCGAGCGATTCGTTCGGCGCGACGCTGCGCAGCACCGTCGCGATCTTCGGCGGCGACTTGCGCACGTCCTGCAGCATCAGCGCGAGCGCGTCGTCGGGCGCCTTGCCCGCATAGCGCGTGTAGTAGCGCTTCACGTAGACCTTGCTTTCGGCGTCGACGAACTGCTCGAGGTAATGCTTGCGCTGCTCCGGATCGCCGAGCCACGACGACGACGGGCCGGCTGCCTGCAGCATCTCGTAATGGACGATGTCGCGCATCAGCCGCACGAACACGAGGTTGACCGAGTGTTCGAACGCAGCATGCAGCGTCAGGATGCGGCCGTTGTCCGACTTCTCGAAGTTCGAGAACACCTGCGCGCCGCCTCCCGTGTAGAACACGTCGGGGCTCGCCGAGTACTTGCGCTCGACCGCCGCGTCGAGCATCGCCTGCAGCGAGCGATCGCGCGTATGCGACAGGTAATCGAGCACCCAGCGCGACAGCCCGTCGATCGGGTCGGGCTTCACCTTCGCGAGTTGCGCGTTCGACAGGTCGCCGTAGCGCGCATGCAGGTCGGAGACGATCTGCAGGTAGGTGATCAGCGTGCGCAGCTTCGCGGTCGAGCCGAGGTTGATGCGGCCGCCGCGGTTCACGTCGAACGGCTGGTTCACGCTATCGGTCTGCACGCGCAGCATGTTCGCGCCGTTGCGGTGCTCGTACAGCGTGAAGCTGTACGTGAGGTGCGACGGGTCGTCCTTCGGGGCGAGCATCTCGAAGCCGTACAGGCCGGCGGCCTGCGCGCCGTCGCGGGTCGACGCCTGCGCGAGCCGTTCGGCGACCGCCTGCTGCACGCCGTTGTCGAGCGTGCTGGTTGCTTCGAGGTCGAGCTGGTCGAGCTGGTACAGGTCGCTGATCCCCAGTGCCGACAGCAGCGACGCGCGCGCGGACGAGATGGCCTTGCGCGACACGAACGACTGCACGTGCGCGGCGGCCGGCGGCGCGCTGCGCTCGATCTGCGCGGCGAGCGCCGCATCGCGCAGCGCGGGCGAGATCACGCCGCCGTTCGACAGGAGCCGCAGATAGCTGTCGGTCAGCTTCTGCAGCGCCGGATAGCCGCGATTCAGGAAGTACGATGGCGCGCGCTGCGCGATGATCAGCGACAGCACCTCGCGGAACGTCTTGCCCTGTTCGTCGACGTTGTCGCCGCTCGTCGGCGCGGACAGAATCCGGTTCACGTCGTTGAAATCGCGGCCGTACCACGCGGCGAGACCGTCGCCGATGCCGGTGATTTCACCGACGTGCGGCCGCGCGGCGAGCGGCACCGAGTTCAGGTAGCGCACCAGGATCGCGCGCCGCGCGAGCATCGTCTGCGGACCGTTCAGGTACGCGAGGACCGACGCGGACGCGATCTGTCGCAGCTTCTCCGGCGGCGTCGCAGTGCGGCCGTCGGGCGAATGGCGGAACTTCTCGATCTGCGTCGCGAGCGTGCTGCCGCCCGGACGCGCCTGGTGATGGTTGACGACATGCATCGCCTGGTCGGCGAGCGCGCGGCTGAAGCGTCCCCAGTCGATCGCCGGGTTGCGGTTCGGCTGGTTCGCGTCGAGCAGGTAGCGATCCTCGATGAACAGCAGCGAATCCGCGATCACGCGCGGCACCGTGTCGAAGTCGGCGTAGACGCGCTGCGGGAACACGGTCGCGAACAGCGGCGCGCCGGTCGAATCGAACAGCGTCAGCCCGGCCTGGTCTTTCTCTTCGTAAGGCAGGAACAGGCCGTGATCGGCGAGCGACAGCATGCGTTGCGAATCGCGCGCCTGCTTGCCGACGACGAAGCCGCGCGCGAGCAGGTGCTGCTGGAACGCGGGAATCATCGAGTAGCCGAGGCGCTGGTCGTACGGCCCGTTGGCGGGGAAGCGGATGTGGTCGCTTGCGCCGGCCTCGACGGTGTAGCCGACGTCTCGGGTGAGCTCGGACAGGTAGTGCGCCTGCAGGCGCGACGTCTCGATCTCGGTCATCACGAGTCGCGCGGTGATCGCGATCGCGATCACCAGCGCGGCCAGCAAGGACCACTTGATCCACGTCCAGACCGAGGCACTCCCGGTCACACGCGGCAGGATGCGATGATTCAGCGGCCGATTCATGGCGGCGTCTCCCTGAAGGCGCAGGCTCCGGCCGCACCTCATTAAGGATTAGTGTAGTCCTCCGCAGCGGGCTGCCAAGGGCGGTTCAATACCGAGATGCGTCGACGCAACGCACATGCCCGTGACATGCGGCATCGGCGTTGCGTTGCGGTGGCATGTGTCGCCGTGGAGTAACGTTTGCGCGCACCGCTGGCACGCCACGCGCGACGGCGGCAGGCCGCGCCGGCCGTTCACGCACCGGGTTTGTGCATTGCCGCCGTATCGATCGCAATTCGGGTCCGATCCTCTCCGTGGCCGGTGCGTGAAGACGGTACGGGTTTCCGCGATAGCCGGGTGCACCGGTTGCAGGTACGATCGCCGGATGTGCGGCGCGTGACCGCTCTCACCGGGGGGGCATGTCGATCCATCCCGTCGCGCTCGTTTGCACGACGATCCTGGGATTGCTGCTGTTCGGGCTCGGCCTGACCGTGTCCGTTACGCGCTTCCGGCACACCACCGGTTCCGGGTGTGCGTCCGACCCGACCGACGGGTTGCACAAGATCGTGCGCGCGCACGGCAACACGGCCGAATACGCGCCGTTTCTCGCGGTGCTGTTTCTCTATTTCGGCGCACACGACCCGTCGCGCGCGATCGTCTCGTTGATCGTCGCGGCAACCGCGTGCCGCTGTCTGCTCGTGATCGGACTGCTTGCGTGGCCGACGATGGGCAAGCCGAACCCCCTGCGTTTCATCGGCGCGCTCGGCACGTATCTGTGCGGCGCCGCGCTTTGCGTCGCGTTGTTCGTTTGAGCGCGTCGCTATCGCCATGGCCGCTTCGTGCGATCGTGCCGGCGCACGGCTTCGACGAAGCGGTGAATCCGGTAGTCGCACGCGATCGTGTTCGGCGCATTGCGCCGCGTGAGCACGCCGGCCGACAAGGCCGGGATCGACTCCTTCACGTCGATCGTGACCATCCGCTCGCGCATCCAGTCGATTTCCATGAAGTGCTTCGGCGCGCACGACACGGTGTCGGTGCATAGCGACAGTGCGAACGCCGCGCTGAACGACGTGCATTCGACGATCGGCTGCGCGGTGATATCCTCGCGAAACGCCCGCGACCGACGGGCGGATACCGACTGCCCGCGCGCGGCCCGACGCCGCGCTGCGCGGCGTTTCCGAGGGAGAGCCGAAGCATGAGCCGCAAATTCATCCTGAAGGGCGACACGACCGACCATGGCGGTGTCGTGCTCGACGGAATCGCCAATTCGTCGTTCGACGGCCGCGAACTCGCCTATCTCGGCGCGCCGGTGTTCTGCGCCGCGTGCAAGACCCAGGGCGTGATCGTGTCCGACGGCGGCGAGCGGACGATGACCGTGATGGGCAAGGTCGTCGCGCTCGAACACGACCTGTGCCAGTGCCTGTGCACGCCGCAGCCGAAGCTGATCCCGTCGCAGGGGACGGGCACCATCGCGGGCTGAGGCCCGCCGTCAGTCGCTGCCCTCGGTCTCGATCACGAGGATGCGCGCTTCGCCGAGCGGGTGTGCGACGTGTTCGGTGCCGATCGTCGCGTGAAATACGTCTCCCGTTTCGAGCACCGTCGCGTGCTCGATACCTGCTGAGCGGTAGCGCATCTCGACGCGGCCGTCGAGCACCGCGAAAACTTCCTCGCCGTCGTTCACATGCCAATGGTATGGCCGATCGGTCCAGTGCAGGCGGACCGTGATGCCGTTCAGGTTCGCGATGTCCAGCGCGCCCCACGGGCATTGCGCGGTGAATGTGGTGCTGCGGATGATGTTCATCGGTAGGGCCGGTCCGTCAATGCGCTACGGAGGTCGGGCAGGCTGCGTGGCCGTGCGGCTCGCCCACCCTTCGGTTTTCGTGTGCCCGTCTTCAGCGCGACATCGCGCGCAACGCCGCGTCGATCGTCTGCCTGCGCTTCTCCAGCCCTGCCGCCGAGCGCTCGGTCACGCGCTTCAGCACCGACGCCGGCGCGGTATCCGGCGAGCCCGCATCGAACGGCGCCGCGGGCGCGTATTCGAGCGCCAGCTGGATCGACTGCGCCTCTTCGTCGCCGACGAGTTCGGCGGCGATCGTCAACGCGAAGTCGATGCCGGCCGTCACGCCGCCGCCGGTGATCAGGTTGCCGTCGCGCACCACGCGCTCGCGCACGGGCACCGCCCCGAGCGGCGCGAGCAGCGAATGAAATGCCCAGTGCGTCGTCGCGCGGCGGCCGCGCAGCAGGCTGGCCACGCCGAGCAGCAGCGCACCCGTGCAGACCGACGTCACGTAGCGCGCGGCGGCCGCGCGCTGCTGCACGAACGCGATCGTTTCGGCATCGAGCAGCAGGTCGTTGATGCCGATCCCGCCGGGCACGCAGATCACGTCGAGCGGCGGGCAATCGTCGAACGTGCAGGTCGGCGCGAGCGCGAGGCCGCTGCTCGACGCGACGGTGTCGCGCGATTTCCAGACCAGATGGACTGTCACGTCGGGCAACGACGCGAACACGTCGTGCGGGCCGGTGAGATCGAGTTGCTGGACACCCGGAAACACGAGAAGGCCGATATGCAGGGTCATGCGAACGCTCCGAAGGGAAGGGGATGCGCCACGGTCGGCGCACGATGGACAGATCGATTCTAGGCGCGTAGTGTTTGGCGAAATTGCCATATCGCCCACGTTTTCAGCCAATCGCCATGCCTGCCGCTCCGCGCTCGATCCTCGTCCTCGCGTTCCCCCGAGCGCAGTTGCTCGATGTGTCCGGGCCGCTGCAGGTGTTCGCATCCGTCAACGAACTCGCGCAGGAGCGCGGGCGGCCCGCACCGTACGCGCCACGTGTCGTCGCCGCGGAGGCGGGGCCGGTCGAGACGTCTTCCGGCCTCGTGGTGATGGCCGACTCGCTGCGCTCGGCCGGGCGGCCCGATACGCTGATCGTGGCCGGCGGCAAGGGCGTGCACGCCGCTTCGCAGGATGCGCGGATGGTGCGGTGGGTCCGGCAGCAGGCGCAGCGCGCGCGACGCGTGGCATCGGTCTGCACCGGCGCGTTCCTGCTCGCCGAGGCCGGCCTGCTCGACGGGCGGCGCGCGGTCACGCACTGGGCGCGCTGCGACGAATTCTCGGCGCGCTATCCGAACGTGCGTGTCGAGCCCGATCCGATCTTCATCCGCGAAGGCGCGCTGTGGACGTCGGCCGGCGTGACGGCCGGCATCGATCTCGCGCTCGCGCTGGTCGAGGAGGATCTCGGGCGGGCGGTCGCGCTCGACGCCGCGCGCGAGCTCGTCGTGTTCCTGAAGCGGCCGGGCGGACAGGCGCAGTTCAGCACGATGTTATCGATGCAGCGTACCGACGACCGCTTCGGTGAACTCCATGCATGGATCGCCGAGCACCTGACGGCCGACCTGTCGGTGCCGGCGCTCGCCGGGCGCGTCAGCATGAGCGAGCGCAGCTTCGTGCGTCACTATCGTGCGGAAACCGGCCGCACGCCCGCGCGCGCGGTCGAGCAGATTCGCGTCGAGGCCGCGCAGCGTTTGCTCGGCGAAACCGCGTGGCCCGTCAAGCGGATCGCCACTCGGTGCGGATTCGGCTCGGAAGAGACGCTGCGGCGCAGTTTCGTGCGCGTGCTCGGCGTGTCGCCGCAGGGCTATCGCGAGCGGTTCGTGCGGTAACGTGCCGGCGAACGGCGAACGGCGAACGGCGAACGGCGAACGGCGAACGCGCCGCGCATGGCGACCGGGGACCGAGCCGCCACGTCTGGAACTGCACGAATCCGTATCACTTTCCAGTCCGAAGCGCTGTAACTATTCGGAGGCGGCAAACAATAGACGGGGGCTTGTGCCGCGCGGGTTGCGCGCTCTATTCTGTTCCGTTGGTGATTCGAAGGGGGCGCAGCATGGACCGCATTCAGGCAATGGAAGTTTTCACCCGCGTGGTCGACGCGAACAGCTTCACGCGCGCGGCCGACACGCTCGCGATGCCGCGCGCGTCGGTGACGACCATCATCCAGAATCTCGAAGCGCTGCTCGGTGTGCGTCTGATGCACCGGACGACGCGCCGGCTGTCGCTGACGCCGGAGGGCGCCGCGTATTACGAGCATTGCATGAAGATCATCTCGGAGATCGCGGAAGCCGACGCGAGTTTCCAGACCGGCAACCGCAAGCCGAGCGGCGTGCTGCGCGTCCACATGCCGAGTTCGCTCGGGCGGCGCGTCGTGTTGCCGGCGCTGTCGGTCTTCCGGCAGCGTTATCCGGACATCACGCTCGACCTAGGCTTGTCGGACCGCTACGTGGATCCGGTCGAGGAGGGCATCGACTGCATGATCCGGGTCGGGCCGCTCGAGGATTCGTCGATGGTCGCGCGGCGGATCGGGATGCTCAAGCGCGTGACCTGCGCGTCGCCCGACTATCTGGCGCGTCGCGGCGAGCCTCAGGAGATCGCCGACCTGGCCGACCATCATGCGGTGAATTTCCGCGCGAGCCACGGTGCACGGGCGATTCCGTGGGTGTTCATGATCGAGGGCAAGCCGGTCGAGGTGCGGATGAACGGCAGCGTCACCGTCAACGATTCGGATGCGTACGTGACGTGCGGGCTCGAAGGGTTCGGGATGATCCAGCCGACGCTGTTCATGGTGCTGCCGCACCTGCGCGACGGCTCGCTGGTCGAGGTGCTGCCCGACTGCAATCCGAAGCCCAAGCCGATCTCGATCGTGTATCCGCACAACCGGCATCTGTCGCAGAAGGTGCGCGTGTTCGCGGACTGGATCGCGGAGCTGTTCGAGTCGACGCCGGCGCTGGAGGGCGGGGAGAACTGGCGGGGGCGGGTGGGGGCGGAGGCGATGGAGGAGCGCGGGTCGGTGGTGGCGTAACGAGTGGAACGCGCGCGCCTGACGGACAGGCGACGCGCGAATCCGCGTACGCCCGGATGATGCAATGAAAAAAGCCGCTGATCCTTTCGGAACAGCGGCTTTTCGCATTTGGTGGCGAATCAGGGACTCGAACCCCGGACCTGCGGATTATGATTCCGTCGCTCTAACCGACTGAGCTAATTCGCCGAAGACTTGAATTATGTAGATGTACCGCCGGGCTGTCAACACCTTTTTTCACTTTCCTGAAAAAAAGTGCCGGGGCCGGCGCCGGCACCGATTGCGGGCGGGGATGCCGCCCGCGCCCGACCTACCTCAATCCTGCGCGTAGATGTTCGAGTCCTTCGTCTCCTTGACGAACAGCAGGCCGATCACGAACGTGGCCAGCGCGATCACGATCGGATACCAGAGCCCCGAGTAGATGTCGCCCTTCGCCGCGACGATCGCGAACGCGGTCGCCGGCAGGAAGCCGCCGAACCAGCCGTTGCCGATGTGATAGGGCAGCGACATCGACGTGTAGCGGATCCGCGTCGGGAACATCTCGACCAGCATCGCGGCGATCGGGCCGTAGACCATCGTCACGTAGATCACGAGGATGGTCAGGATCACGATCGTCATCGGCCAGTTGAGCTGCGCCGGGTCGGCCTTCGCCGGGTAGCCGGCCGCCTTCAGCGTTGACGCGAGCGTCTTGTCGAACGCCGCGCCCTGCGCCTTCGTGTCGGCCGCCTTGCCGTCGTAGGTCTGGATCACCGTATCGCCGACCTTGATTTCGGCCAGCGTACCGGCCGGAGCCGCGACGTTCTCGTAGTTCAGGCCGGCCTTGGCGAGCGCGCTCTTCGCGATGTCGCACGAGCTCGTGAACTTCGACGTGCCCACCGGGTTGAACTGGAACGAGCAGGTGGCCGGATCGGCGACGACCGTGATCGGCGCCTTCTGCGTCGCGAGTTCGAGCTGCGGGTTCGCGTAGTGCGTGAGCGCCTTGAACAGCGGGAAGTAGGTGAGCGCCGCGATCAGGCAGCCCGCGAGGATGATGGGCTTGCGGCCGATCTTGTCCGACAGCGAACCGAAGAACAGGAAGAACGGTGTGCCGATCAGGAGTGCGATCGCGATCAGGATGTTCGCGCTGGCACCGTCGACCTTCAGCGTCTGCGTGAGGAAGAACAGTGCGTAGAACTGGCCGGTGTACCACACGACGGCCTGGCCGGCCGTCAGGCCGATGAGCGCGAGGATCACGATCTTCAGGTTCTTCCACTGGCCGAACGCTTCGGTCAGCGGCGCCTTCGACGTCTTGCCTTCCGCCTTGATGCGCAGGAACACCGGCGATTCGTTCAGCTGCATCCGGATCCACACCGATACCGCGAGCAGCAGGATCGACGCGACGAACGGCACGCGCCAGCCCCAGCTGCCGAACGCTTCCTCGCCGATGAACGTGCGCACGCCGAGGATCACGAGCAGCGACAGGAACAGGCCGAGGGTCGCGGTCGTCTGGATCCACGCGGTATAGAAGCCGCGACGGTTCGCCGGCGCATGCTCGGCGACGTAGGTCGCCGCGCCGCCGTACTCGCCGCCGAGCGCGAGGCCCTGCAGCAGCCGCATCGCGATGAAGATCACGGGCGCCGCGATGCCGATCGATGTGTAGCCGGGCAGGAAGCCGACCACGAAGGTCGAGATGCCCATGATCACGATCGTCACGAGGAACGTGTGCTTGCGGCCGACGAGGTCGCCGAGTCGGCCGAACACGATCGCGCCGAACGGACGCACGGCGAAGCCCGCCGCGAAGCCGAGCAGCGTGAAGATGAATGCGGCGGTCGGATTGACCCCGGAGAAGAAGCTCTTGCTGATGTAGGCCGCGAGTGATCCGGCCAGGTAAAAGTCGTACCACTCGAACACGGTGCCGAGCGACGACGCGAAGATCACCTTCTTCTCTTCGCCCGTCATCGGCGAGTGCGAAATTTGCTCGCCTAACGTTGCCATGAATCGTCTCCAAGTCTCTTGATATAGATATGCGGCCGCCTTGGGTGGGCGGGCCTGTCGACGATTATTGGCACGGAAACTTACGGCGCACTGACTCGCGTGCACAAATCGACTGCGCGTTAACCCGCGCCGAATCGGTCGTTTCGCGTTCCGATCGCGTCGCAATCGGGTGGTAAAGCGCGGGTTTCGACGCGATCGCGGCGCGGTACGGACTCACGCGTATCAGGATTGGTCCGGCGCGGTGTCCGACAGCGGCAGGCTGATGCGCACGAGCGTGCCCGCGAGGCGAGGTGCGTTTTGGTATACGTGATCGTCGAGCGTCAGCGTGCCGCCGTGCTGGGCGGCGATCTCGCGCACGATCGCAAGTCCGAGCCCGCTGCCGTCGCCTTCGCGGCCGAGGATCCGGTAGAAGCGTTCGACCACGCGGTCGCGTTCCGTGGCCGGGATGCCGGGCCCGGTGTCCTCGACTTCGAGATGCACGCGTCGCGCCGCACGCTCGGCCCGCACGCGCACGGTGATGCGGCCGCCTTCGGGCGTGTAGCGGATTGCGTTGTCGACCAGGTTGCCGAGCATCTCGCGCAGCATCACGGGATTGCCGTCGACCTCGAGCGGCGCGTCGTCCTCCGGACCTTCGTAGCCGAGGTCCATGCGCTTCGCGAGCGCGGCCTGCACCCAGTCGCGCACCGTGCGGCGTGCCAGCGCGGCGATCTCGACCGGCTCGAACGTCAGCCCGCTCGCGCGGTTCTCGGCGCGCGCGAGCGCGAGCAGTTGCGTGACGAGTCGCCCGGCCTGCTCGGAGCTCGTCGCGATCTGTTCGAGCGAACGCTGCACGTCGGGCGGCACGGGGTGGCGCAACGCGAACTCTGCTTGGGTGCGCAGCCCCGCGAGCGGCGTCTTCATCTGGTGCGCGGCGTCGGCGATGAAGCGCTTCTGCAGCGCCATGCTCTGTTCGAGACGCGCGAGCAGGTCGTTGAACGACGTGACGAGCGGCTCGATCTCGGGCGGCGCGCGCTGCGCCTCGACGGGCGACAGGTCGTCGGGCCGCCGTGCACGGATCTGCGCCTGCAGCGCGTTGAGCGGCGCGAGCCCTCGCGACAGCCCGAACCAGACGAGCAGGATCGCGAGCGGCAGGATCACGAACTGCGGCAGGATCACGCCCTTGATGATGTCGTTCGCGAGCGCGTTGCGCTTGTCGAGCGTCTCGCCGACCTGCACGAGCACGGGCTGCGCGCTGTTCGACTCGGGCAGCGCGACGGTCGTATACGCGACGCGCACGTCGTTGCCGCGTAGCAGGTCGTCGCGAAATACGACGACGCCCGGCGGCGGACGGTCCTCGTCGCGCGGCAGCGGCATGTCGGCCTCGCCCGCGACCAGCTCGCCGCGCGTGCCCAGCACCTGGAAGTAAACGCTGTCGACGTTGTCCGCGCGCAGGAAGTCGCGCGTCTGCTGCGGCAGCGTCAGCTCGGCGACGCCATTGACCGGATGGATCTGCCGCGCGAGCACGTACGCGTTGGTCTCGAGCGCGCGGTCGAACGGGCCGTTCGCGATCGTCTTCGCGACGAGATAGGTGACGGCGATGCTCATCGGCCACAGCAGCAGGAGCGGCGCGAGCATCCAGTCGAGGATTTCGCCGAACAGCGAGCGCGGACGCGCGGCCTCGGACGTGTCGGTTTCGTCGGGCGGCGCGAACGGGTTCTCGTAGCGCGCGTCGCGGGCGACGTCGGCGGCGGACGGCTGATCGCCGGTCGGATGGCGGGAATGGGCCGGCGTGGCCATCGCGGCGACGGCCGGGGTCAGCGCAGCGGCGTGCCGGCCGCCGCGGACTGGGGCGCGGCCGAGTCGGCCGGCGCCGCGGGCGCGACTTTCTCGAGGCAGTAGCCGAGGCCGCGCACGGTGGAAATCCGCACACCGCTCGGCTCGATCTTCTTGCGCAGCCGGTGCACGTACACTTCGATCGCGTTGTTGCTGACTTCCTCGCCCCATTCGCACAGATGGTCGACGAGCTGCTCCTTCGACACGAGCCGGCCGATGCGCTGCAGCAGCACTTCGAGCAGCCCGAGCTCGCGCGCGGACAGATCGAGCACGCGGTCGTTCGCATAGGCGATGCGGCCGACCTGGTCGAACGCGAGCGAGCCGTGGCGCACGACGGTCGGGCCGCCGCCCGCGCCGCGCCGGGTCAGCGCGCGCACGCGCGCCTCGAGCTCGTTGAGCGCGAACGGCTTGGCCATGTAGTCGTCCGCGCCGAGGTCGAGCCCCTTCACGCGCTCGTCGACGCTGTCGGCGGCGGTCAGGATCAGCACGGGGAGATTGGAATTGCGCGCGCGCAGGCGCTTGAGCACGTCGAGCCCGGACATCTTGGGCAGCCCGAGATCGAGGATCAGCAGGTCGAAGGACTGCATCGACAGCGCGGTATCGGCCTCGACGCCGCTCTTCACGTGGTCGACGGCATAGCCCGATTGGCGGAGTGACCGGGTGAGGCCGTCCGCGAGTATGCTGTCGTCTTCGGCGATGAGAATTCGCATGTTGCTGACCGATGGCCGGCGGGGCGTTCGCGCCGGCGCGGCTGTCTCCGAAGTTATCCGTGTACAACGCAGCCTGCATTGCGGGCTTGCATAAAACACTGTTTTTTTATACAGTGTCTGCATTCGTGGGCAGCGCTTGAAAGCGGGCGCGCCTCTGACAGACGCTGCTCATCATAGCAAAGGACGATTCATGGAAGATAGCAAGAAGGGCTCCGGGATGACCGCCGAGAAGAGCAAGGCGCTGGCGGCCGCGCTCGCGCAGATCGAGAAGCAGTTCGGCAAGGGGTCGATCATGCGGATGGGCGACGGCGAAGCGGCCGAAGACATCCAGGTCGTCTCCACGGGCTCGCTGGGTCTCGATATCGCGCTCGGCGTCGGCGGTCTGCCGCGCGGCCGGGTGGTCGAGATCTACGGTCCGGAATCGTCCGGTAAGACCACGCTTACGCTGCAGGTCATCGCCGAACTGCAGAAGCTGGGCGGCACGGCAGCCTTCATCGACGCCGAGCACGCGCTCGACGTTCAATATGCAGCGAAGCTCGGCGTGAACGTGCCGGAGCTGCTGATCTCGCAGCCGGACACCGGCGAGCAGGCGCTTGAAATCACCGACGCGCTGGTGCGCTCGGGCTCGATCGACATGATCGTCATCGACTCGGTCGCGGCGCTCGTGCCGAAGGCCGAAATCGAAGGCGAGATGGGCGATTCGCTGCCGGGCCTGCAGGCTCGCCTGATGTCGCAGGCACTGCGCAAGCTGACGGGCACGATCAAGCGCACGAACTGCCTCGTGATCTTCATCAACCAGATCCGGATGAAGATCGGCGTGATGTTCGGCAACCCGGAAACCACGACGGGCGGCAACGCGCTCAAGTTCTATTCGTCGGTGCGTCTGGATATCCGCCGCATCGGTTCGATCAAGAAGAACGACGAGGTGATCGGCAACGAAACCCGCGTGAAGGTCGTCAAGAACAAGGTGTCGCCGCCGTTCCGCGAAGCGATCTTCGACATCCTGTACGGCGAAGGCATTTCGCGTCAGGGCGAGATCATCGATCTCGGCGTGCAGGCGAAGATCGTCGACAAGGCGGGTGCCTGGTACAGCTACAACGGCGAGAAGATCGGCCAGGGCAAGGACAACGCGCGTGAATTCCTGCGCGAGAATCCGGAAATCGCGCGCGAGATCGAAAACCGCATTCGCGAATCGCTCGGCGTTGCCGCCATGCCCGATGGTGCAAGGGTCGACGAAGCCGAGGCAATGGACGAAGAAGAGTGATGGTCGGGCGCCGAGGTCAGGCTGGCGAACCGGAACCGAGCGACGCGTCCGACACGGCGGGTCGCTCCGGCCGGCAAGCCGAATCCTCGGGGGCCAACCGGCGGAGCGCGGGCAGTCATGCCGCGAGCCGCACCGCGACGAGGGCATCCGAGGATGCCCTCGTTTCGTTTGAGATGACCGTGCCGGTCGATCCGTTCGACGACGACGAATCGTTCGACGCGCACGACCGGTCGCGCCGTCGCGTGTCCGGTGTCAACTTTCCGGGCGAGCGCGCGGCTGATGTGTCTGCGTCGGTCAAGGAAGATGTGTATACGCGCAGCAGCCAGCATCCGCGTCGCACGCGCCGTGCGTCCAGCGGTTCAGCCGACGCTGCTTCCGGCGACGAATCCGGTGCCACCGAGCGCAAGTCGTCGAAACCGCCGCGTTCGCTGAAGGGCCGCGCGCTCGGCTATTTGTCCCGGCGCGAGTACAGCCGGGCCGAACTCGCGCGCAAGCTCGCGCCGTACGTCGGTGAGGACGAATCCGTCGAGCCGGTGCTCGATGCACTGGAAAAGGAAGGCTGGCTGTCCGACGCACGCTTTGCCGAGAGCCTCGTGCATCGCCGCGCATCGCGCGTCGGCGTCGCGCGCATCGTCAGCGAACTGAAGCGTCATGCGGTTGGCGACAGTCTCGTCGAGGAAGTGAACGCACAGTTGCGCGAGACCGAGTGGGCACGCGCGCAGGCCGTCTGGCGCAAGAAATTCGGTGCACTGCCGCAAACGCCCGCCGAGCGCGCGAAGCAGGCGCGCTTCCTTGCCGCGCGCGGCTTCTCGAGCTCGACCATCGTGAAGTTGCTGAAGGTCGGCGACGATTTCTCGATCGACGACTGACCGGTCCGGTCGCGCGCGCTGCGCGCGATTTTGCTGCAATGCAACCGTTTCCGGACAGGCGGGAATACCCGCCGTCGCGGCCGGATGCCTCAAATACCCGATATGCTAAAATCCACGGGTTTTCCTCTTCGGCCTCAACCTCCAGCATGCCGCTATCCGAGCCCGTGCCCCGTCAGTTGCGACATCGACGCGCAATCCGAGCGGAAGCCTACGAGCGCGGCGACGGCTTGTGGGACATCGAAGCCTGCCTGACCGACCACAAGCCGCGCGATGTCGCGCTTGCGTCGGGCATCCGGCCCCAAGGCCTGCCGATCCACGAACTCTGGCTGCGCGTGACTATCGATCGTGACCTCAACGTCGTCGACGCCGAAGCGTCTTCGGAGTGGGTTCCCTATCCCGGTCACTGTCAATCCGCCCCTCCCGCCTATCGGGCCCTCATCGGGCTCAATCTCTTCCGCAATTTCCGCCGCAACGCGAACCGGCTGCTCGCCGGCGTCGCTGGCTGTTCCCATCTCACCGAACTGTGTGCCGTGCTGCCGACGGCAGCGATCCAGGCGTTCGCCGGTGACGTGTGGAACGTGCGCGAGGAGGGAGGCGAAGGACCGGACCATGACGGCGAGCACGCCGAACCGCCTTTCCAGCTCGGTCGCTGCCGGGCGTTGCGGTTCGACGGCGAGGTCGTGCGGCAGTACTACCCGCGCTGGTATGGCACGAACCGGCCGGATTTGCCCGGTGAGGGCAGCACGAAGGAATGAACGGAAATCATTCGAAGAAGCGTCTTAAGCGACATTTCATCCAACTCTCAGACTGAAGGGAATCACGCATGAAGATTCACGAGTACCAGGGTAAGGAAATCCTGCGGAAATTCGGAGTCGCGGTACCGCGCGGCAAGCCGGCGTTCTCGGTTGAAGAGGCCGTCAAGGTGGCAGAAGAGCTGGGCGGCCCGGTGTGGGTCGTGAAGGCTCAGATTCACGCGGGTGGCCGTGGCAAGGGCGGTGGCGTGAAGGTGGCGAAGTCGATCGAGCAGGTTCGCGAATACGCGAACCAGATCCTCGGCATGCAGCTCGTCACGCACCAGACCGGTCCGGAAGGCCAGAAGGTCAACCGTCTGATGATCGAAGAAGGCGCCGACATCAAGCAGGAACTGTACGTCAGCCTCGTCGTTGATCGCGTGTCGCAAAAGATCGTTCTGATGGGTTCGAGCGAAGGCGGCATGGACATCGAAGAAGTTGCCGAAAAGCACCCGGAACTGATCCACAAGGTCATCGTCGAGCCGTCGACGGGCCTGCTCGACGCGCAGGCCGACGACCTCGCCGCGAAGATCGGCGTGCCGGCTGCTTCGATTCCGCAAGCGCGCGCCATCCTGCAAGGCCTGTACAAGGCATTCTGGGAAACCGACGCGTCGCTGGCTGAAATCAACCCGCTGAACGTCTCCGGCGACGGCAAGGTCATCGCACTCGACGCGAAGTTCAACTTCGACTCGAACGCGCTGTTCCGCCACCCGGAAATCGTCGCGTACCGCGACCTGGACGAAGAAGACCCGGCTGAAATCGAAGCGTCGAAGTTCGACCTCGCATACATCTCGCTCGACGGCAACATCGGCTGTCTCGTGAACGGCGCAGGCCTCGCGATGGCGACGATGGACACGATCAAGCTGTTCGGCGGCGAGCCGGCGAACTTCCTGGACGTCGGCGGTGGCGCGACGACCGAGAAGGTTACCGAAGCGTTCAAGCTGATGCTGAAGAACCCGGACCTGAAGGCGATCCTCGTGAACATCTTCGGCGGCATCATGCGCTGCGACGTGATCGCGGAAGGCGTGATCGCCGGTTCGAAGGCCGTGAACCTGAACGTGCCGCTCGTCGTGCGCATGAAGGGCACGAACGAGGACCTCGGCAAGAAGATGCTGGCCGATTCGGGCCTGCCGATCATCTCGGCGGACAGCATGGAAGAGGCTGCGCAGAAGGTCGTCGCGGCTGCCGAAGGCAAGTAACGCTATCGAATACGCATGGCGGCGCGGCAGATACGCGACGCCAATCGAACAGAGGTCAAAATACATGTCGATTCTGATCAACAAGGACACGAAGGTCATCACGCAGGGCATTACCGGCAAAACCGGTCAGTTCCATACGCGCGCCTGCCGTGAATATGCAAACGGCCGCGAAGCATTCGTCGCGGGCGTGAACCCGAAGAAGGCCGGCGAAGACTTCGAAGGCATTCCGATCTACGCGAGCGTCAAGGAAGCGAAGGCAGAAACCGGCGCGACCGTTTCGGTCATCTACGTTCCGCCGGCAGGCGCAGCCGCTGCGATCTGGGAAGCGGTCGAAGCCGACCTCGATCTCGCGATCTGCATCACGGAAGGCATTCCCGTCCGTGACATGATCGAAGTGAAGGACCGCATGCGTCGTGAAGGCCGCAAGACGCTGCTGCTCGGGCCGAACTGCCCGGGCACGATCACGCCGGACGAGCTGAAGATCGGCATCATGCCGGGTCACATCCACCGCAAGGGCCGCATCGGCGTCGTGTCGCGTTCGGGCACGCTGACGTATGAAGCCGTTGCACAGCTGACGGCGCTGGGCCTCGGCCAGTCGTCGGCAGTCGGCATCGGCGGCGACCCGATCAACGGTCTGAAGCACATCGACGTGATGAAGATGTTCAACGACGATCCGGATACGGACGCGGTCGTGATGATCGGCGAGATCGGCGGTCCGGACGAAGCCAACGCCGCTCAGTGGATCAAGGACAACATGAAGAAGCCGGTCGTCGGCTTCATCGCTGGCGTCACGGCGCCTCCGGGCAAGCGCATGGGCCACGCCGGCGCGCTGATCTCGGGCGGTGCGGATACGGCCGAAGCGAAGCTGGAAATCATGGAAGCGTGCGGCATCACCGTCACGCGCAACCCGTCGGAAATGGGTCGCCTGCTGAAGAAGGCGCTGTAATTTCCGCGTGGTTCGTCCTGCAAAAAACGCCGGCCTTGCCGGTAATGCCGTTCAGTTAAGCGACTGAACGGCATTTTTGTTTTGGGGAAGGAATGGTTGTAAACGCTGCGCTGAGATGTTAACTTTTGGCGCGATGCTGACCGACCACCTGACCTTCATGCTGGATGCCGGACCAACCGACCTGAGCCGGTTGGCGGAGCATCTACCGCATGCATGGATCGAGCAAGCCGTCGAAGCGACCGGCACGGCGAGCATCCGTCGCCGTCGGTTGCCCGCCGAACAGGTGGTCTGGCTGGTGATTGCGCTGGCGATCTATCGTCATTGGTCGATCAGTGAAGTGGTGGACAGCCTTGAGCTAGTGTTGCCCAACGAGGCCACCTTCGTCAGCAAGAGCGCCGTTACCCAAGCCCGGCAACGCTTGGGCCAAGCCCCGATAGCTTGGCTGTTCGAGCAAACCGCGCGGGCATGGTGCAAGCAGGACGCTGTTCGTCATGGCTTCAAAGGCCTCAGCCTATGGGCCATGGATGGCACCACGCTACGCACGCCGGATAGTGCCGCGAATCGGGAACATTTTGGGGCCCAACGCTACGCGAGCGGCAAGGTGGCGAGCTACCCACAAGTGCGGGCTGTCACGCTGACCTCGATCCCGACGCATCTCGTGGCGAACATCGCGTTTGGCCGCTACGACACCAACGAGATGATCTACGCCAAGGATCTGCTGGCGCAGATTCCCGACCATTCGCTCACGGTCTTCGACAAAGGCTTCCTGGCAGCCGAGATCCTGTGCGGCCTGAGCTCGGGCGAACGCAATCGCCACTTCCTCATTCCGGCAAAGTCCAATACGCGTTGGGAGGTGCTGTCCGGCAAACCGGACGATGCACTAGTGCGCATGCGCGTCTCGCCTCAGGCTCGGCAGAAATGCCCCGATCTGCCGGAGTGGTGGACGGCACGTGCGGTGCGCATTCAGGATGCACAGGGGCGGCAGCGAGTACTGCTGACGTCCTTGACCGATCGGCGCCGCTTCAAGTTGGCCGATCTGGTGGCTTGCTACGAGCGGCGCTGGCAGATCGAAACCAGCTACCGTGAACTGAAGCAGTCCATGCTGGGTAGCGAACTGACGCTACGCAGCCGAACCGTCGAGGGCATCTATCAAGAGATCTGGGGCGCATTGATCGCCTACAACCTGATTCGTCGAGAAATGGCCTGCGCCGCCTTCGAAGCCAAGTGCGAGCCGACCGAACTGAGCTTCGTTCGCTCGTTCCATCTGATCCAGCACGAGATGATGTGGGCTGCGCGAACGCCTGCCTTCGCCAAGTTGCCAGCCGTCCTCAAGCGACTTCGCGAGCACCTCAAGTTGCTCATCAACGTAAAACGCCCCGATCGCAAATGCGATCGGGCCGTCAAGTCCCGTCCTGCTCGTTACGCTGTCCGGTTCCTCAGAAAGAACCTTAACTGAACGGCATTACGGCCTTGCCGGCGTTTTTTGTTATGCTCTCGCAATGAATTTGTAAGCCCCCGGCATGCGCGATGCATGTCCCGGCGTTCACCCGGCACGTCTGTCCGACAGCCGTTACCCCGCACCCGATACCGCTCATGCTTGAATTCCTGACCTCGCTCCACTGGGGCGCGGTGTTTCAGATCGTCATCATCGACATCCTCCTCGGCGGCGACAACGCGGTCGTGATCGCGCTCGCGTGCCGCAACCTGCCGGCCAACCAGCGGCTGCGCGGCGTCGTGTGGGGCACGGCCGGCGCGATCCTGCTGCGGGTCGCACTGATCGCGTTCGCGGTCGTGCTGCTCGACGTGCCGTTCCTGAAGTTCGGCGGCGGCCTGCTGCTGTTGTGGATCGGCGTCAAGCTGATGGCGCCCGACGCCGACGCGCACGACAACGTGAAGCCGGCCGACAGGCTGTGGGACGCGGTGAAGACGATCGTGATCGCCGACGCCGTGATGAGCCTCGACAACGTGATCGCGATCGCCGGCGCGGCCGAGCAGGCCGATCCGTCGCACCGGCTGGCGCTGGTGATCTTCGGGCTCGTCGTCAGCGTGCCGATCATCGTGTGGGGCAGCACGCTGGTGCTCAGGCTGCTCGATCGGTTCCCGATCGTCGTGGCGCTCGGCGCCGGGCTGCTGGGCTGGATCGCCGGCGGGCTGATGGTGCACGACCCGGTCGGCGACCGCTGGCCGGTCCTCGATACGCCGGCGGCGATCTACGGCGCGAGCATCGCCGGCGCGCTGTTCGTCGTCGTCACCGGTTACGCGCTCCGGCGACGCCGCAGCGCCACGCACGCGTGACGTTGGCCGTCCGGCCGACTGCCGGGGCCGCGGCCCGCTGGCTACGATCGAAACGCCTGCCTGATTCGGCAGGCGTTTTTCGTTTCCGGAGCCAGTCATGTTCGAAGCCTTTTCCGTTTCCCTGTTCCGTCGCATCGCCGCCGATCTGCGGCGCGCGAGCCGGCCGTTGCCGCGCTGCCGCCCGGCCGGCTTCACGCTGATCGAGCTGATGATCGTGCTCGCGATCGTCGGCGTGATCGCGGCCTATGCGATTCCCGCGTACCAGGATTACCTCGCGCGGTCGCGCGTCGGCGAGGGGCTCGCGCTTGCTTCGTCCGCACGGCTCGCAGTTGCCGACAACGCCGCGAGCGGCGCGGGCCTCGACGGCGGCTACAGCCCGCCGGCCGCTACCCGCAACGTCGAATCCGTCGCCATCGACGGCGACACCGGCCAGATCACGGTGGCGTTCACCGCCCGAGTCGCCGCGGCCGGCGCGAATACGCTCGTCCTGGTGCCGTCCGCCCCGGACAAGGCCGACACGCCAACCGCGCGCGTGCCGCTGAAAAAGGGCGCGATGCAGGCGGGTGCGATCGCGTGGGAGTGCTTTGCCGCCGGCAAGTCTGCGTCGTCGCTTCCGGCGCCGGGCGCGGGCCCGTTGCCGGCGGAGGCCGCGACTTTGCCCGCGCAATATGCGCCCGCGGAGTGCCGCGCGTAGTGTCGGGGGCATGCCGGCAAGTCCGTGGCCGCGTGCGCGGCGCGGCGCCCGCCGGCCGGCTGCGCCCGCCCCGGCGCGTGGGGGACGGCACGACGGGCCCGCACAGAGGGGGGAAAGTTTTGTATAGTGCGCCGGTTGCTGACATCCGGTTCGCTCATGCCTTCTACTTTTTCCCGTTCGTTGCCGCTCGTTGCGCTGGCTGTCGCCCTGATCGTGCCGTACTCGATCACGAATCACACGTATCCGATCCCGACCTTCTATTCCGAGTTTGCCGCGCTGGTGCTGTATCTGCTGGTGGGGCTCTCCGTCGTGCTGCTCGCACGCACGGGCCGCCCGGCCGAGCCGTTCGCCGCGCCGGCCGCGTTCGTCGCGCCGCTCGGGTTCGCGGCCGTGCTGATCGCGCAGGTCGCGCTCATGCCGCTCAAGGTGCCGTCGATGAACTGGCTGGCGGTCGGCTACCTGGCCGCCGCGCTGGTCGCGATGCAGGCCGGCTACACGCTCGCGCGCGAGGGGCTCGCCGAAGCCGCCGCGCAAATGATGTCCGGCGCGCTGCTGCTCGGCGGGATGCTCGCGGTCGCGAGCCAGGTCGTGCAGTTGTTCCATCTCGAATCCGCGGTGTCGCCGTTCGTCGTGGTGTATAACATCGCGGTCGATCGCCGTCCGTACGGCAACATGGCACAGGCGAACCACCTGGCGACCTACATCGCGTTCGCGCTCGCGGGCGCGCTGTATCTGGTGCAGACGCGCCGGCTCGCGGTATGGGCGTGGCTCGCGCTGTCGATCGTGCTGTCGGCCGGACTCGCGCTGACGGTGTCGCGCGGCCCGTGGCTGCAGGTTGCGGTGCTGGTCGTCGCGGGCTTCTGGATGGCGTGGCTCGAATCGCGCCGCGCGCCGGGCAACCGCCGCGCATGGGTGATGCCGGTCGCGCTCGCGGTGGCCTTCGTCGCGGTGAACGTTGCGGTGCGCTGGGCCAACGTGCATTTCCATCTGGGGCTCGCCGAGTCGGCGGCCGACCGGATGCGCGACGCGGGGCAGATCGCGCCGCGCCTCGCGCTGTGGAAGTACGGGCTCGCGATGTTCCGCGAGCATCCGGTGCTCGGCGTCGGCTGGGGCGAGTTTCCGTCGCACCAGTTCGCGCTCGTGCGCACGCTCGGCGGTGTCGAGATCGCGAACAACTCGCACGACATCTTCATCGACCTGCTCGCGAAGTCCGGCCTCGTCGGCCTCGGCGTGCTCGTCGTCGCGCTCGTGACGTGGTTCGTGCGCGCGGTGCGCGCGCCGCAGTCGAGCTCGCGCGTGTTCGGCCTCGCGCTGATCGGCATCCTGTTGATGCATGCGCTCGTCGAATATCCGCAGCAGTACATGTTCTTCCTGCTGCCGGCGATGTTCGTGATCGGCCTGCTCGAGGTGAAGCCGTTGCGCATCCTGCCGGGGCGCGCGGCGTTCGGGCTGTTCGCGGTGCTGTCGTTCGGCGGCGTGCTGGCGGCGGTGCCTGTGCTGCGCGACTACCAGCGCGCGGAAGTGCTGTATTACGGCAGCGATCCGGCCGCACAGTACCGCGATGCGCCGTCGCTGTTGTTCGGCGCGTGGGGCGATTACGGGGCGGCCACGCTGCTGGCAATTTCGCCGGACAACCTGCCGCTCAAGCTCGTCGCGCATGAGCGCGCGATCGCGCTGCTGCCCGGCGAGACGGTGCTGCGCCGCTATGCGGTGCTGCAGGCGCTGGCCGGTCGCGAAGCCGACGCCCTCGATACAGTCGCGCGCCTGCATGTGTTTGCGAAGGAGTTGAAGGACTGGCCGCAGCAGCTCGCGTCGTTGTACAAGCTGTGCGACCAGCAGCCGGAGCTGAAAGCGTTCAAGGCGGCCGTCGTCGCGAAGTACGGGGAAGTCCCGGCCGAAGCGGACGAGGACGACTCCGACGACGATTCCGAGTGACGCCACGCTGAACACCGTGCCGACACCGCGCGGCGCCGGGCGGGGAATCCCGGCGCTGGCCGCATTGCGGTGAGGCGGGTGGGCGATGGCGGGGCGAAGGGGGCGGCGATTGCTTCCCCCGCGGAATGGATGCCTGCCGAATCCGGTGTGATTCGCGTCAACCATTGTCAAATCGCGGCCACGCGCAAGGCGGCGCGTGCACAATGCGGCAAAGCGTTCGCGTGCGCGGCCGCCCGCTGCGGGCCGCTACCGCGAACGCCGCCCCGGATCTCCGGGAACCCGACAAGCAGGATCGCGACCGGGCAGCCGCCGGTCGTGCGGCCGTAACGGCGCGCCGGTCCGATGGCCGCGGCGCGGGGCGATGTCCGCCGGCGCGGCGTTCGTCCGCAACAGTACTGAAGAACGATATTCGACCATGGCCCTTCGCTCGACCCTCCTGATCCTGCCTGCCGTCGCCGTGCTGGTTTCCGGCTGCGCGATGCTGTCGTCGTCGCAGGAAAGCAAGCTGACCTGCCACATTCCGCGCGCCGTCTATCCGGATAGCGCGAAGCCGCTCACGCGTCCGGTCACCGTGCTCGTGCGCGCGCTGATGACGACCGCGGGCGAAGCGCAGAACGTCACCGTGACGACGAGCAGCCGCAATGCGGCGGCGGACCGCGCGGCCGTCGATGCGATGACGCACGCGACCTGCGCGCAGACGGGCGCCACCGCGAATCCGTTCCTGCTCACGCAACCGTTCGTGTTCGAGCCGCGACGCGCCCAATGATGGGCGGCCGGGCACGCCGAGGCGCGCGTGCCGCTTGCCGTCGATTCCTGTGAGGCGCCGCCGTGCCGCCGACGTTCAGTGCCGCGGCATCAGGTTCGCGCCGTGGCATGCCGGCTCGGCCGCCTTGCGTAGCCCGAGCATCGTGAACCCGTTGCGCTCCTGGCGGATCAGCGCGTAGCGTCGCGCAACCGTGTTTCCGTCCTTGCCCGTCAGATCCAGTTCGACCTGGAAGAGATCCTTGCTGTCCGCGCAGCCGCGTACCGGTCCATAGGCGAACCCGGTATCGGGCGCCTTGCTTTCCGCAATGAACGCCTGTCGCGCTTGCAGCGCCGCCGCAGCGGCCGCGGGTTCGCTCCAGGCGCGCGCGAGCGTATCGTCCACGCCCAGCCATTCATCGACGAAATCGCGACCGTTGACCGCGACCGGCTGCACGCGTTGCACGGTGTCGCCGTCGACGCGATAGCGGAAGATGCCCGGCCGTGTCATCACGTCGCTGTCGCGCGAGCCGACCGTCATGCGCAGTTCGAAGCCGTCGGGGCGCACCTTGAAGCGGATCGCGTCGTCGTCGAGCACGTAGCCGTGAGCCGTATGGAACAGCGTGTGTTGCGCGGCCGCGCCGCTTGCCGGCGCGACCACGTCCGCGCCGAACCGGCTCCAGCGCGACGAGCACCACGGCGTGCCGTGGACGACCGCCACCTGGCCGCCGGGCAATGCGCCGAACCAGAAGCCGCCGCCGTAGGCGCCGCCGATGTCCTTGTAGTCGTCGGCCTGCCAGCGCAGCACCCGCCGCCAGCCGCCGTTTTCCCATGCGTAGGCAGTGAGCAGGTTGTCGTCGCCGCATGGGATGTCGAAGCCGGCGCGCACGAAGAGGAGCGGGCGGGACGTGCCGTCGCGTTGGACGTCGACGTCCGGGTTGCGACCGAATGCCGATTCGGCGTTTTTCGGCTGGGCGGATTGGGTGGATTGGGCGGGTACGCCGAGTGCGGCCGCAAGCGTGCGTTTCAGCGCAGCCGGCTCGACGTGTTCGTCGCTGCACGCAAGCCGCGCGTCGATCGCGCCGACGAGCGCCTGCTTGTACGCGCGAAGCGCGTCGCGCAAAGGCGGCGAGACGTCGACCGTGCCGCCGCCGTCGCCTTGCGGATTCCGGACTTGCTGTACGCGGTGCTGCGCGTCGAGCGCCGCGCGTGCGGCGGTGTCGGCGGCGGGGCAGGGGCTGGCGGCGGAGGCGGTGGCCGCCGCGGCAGCGCACAGTACGAATGCGGCGCGATGCAGCGCTTTTTTCATCGAATAGGGTCTCCGGATGTAGCGAGGGGATTCAGTCTTGTGAGGCGGGGGAATGTCGGATGGGGAATGACAGCTTCTTCAGTCTTTCATCGAGCAGCGAGTAGAGCGTGTTCGTATCCTGGTCGAAGTACCGGTTGTGATAGACGATCCCGTCGGCATTCTGTTTCCAGGTCCTGCCTGCGTCAGTGCTGCTGATCATCAGGGGGATTGGTGGATCGTCGATTGCTTGCCCGGGATCGGTGGCATATACGAGTAACAGGCCGTCGCGGCCCACGTCGAGGCCGTTCACGATGAGCTTCATGTCAAACGTCATCACTTGCCGGACGCGCGCGGGTTGCGTGTCCGTCCACGTCGAAAGCACGCCGGCCCGGCGTGCGCGATCCGGTGCCGTATCTTTGCCGCCCTCGTCGTCGAGGAGAGACAGTGCGTAAAGCGCGTAACCGCTGGTCGTGGCCGGCGTCGAAGCGAGTCGGATGACGGTCTGGTTCGGCAGAACGATATCGGGAACGAACGTCTGCTGATTTGGCGGAAGCCCGTATACGACGCTGCGAGCGGGCCCCGTTGCCGACGGATCGACATGGTAAGCCACTCGCAGGGTGCCGTCGGGACCAAGATTCACCGCTCTGAGGTTGCGCCGACGGCCACTGGGGACGACTGCATCCGGCGGTAGTGCGATCAGTTGCCAGGACTCGCCGCCGTCGGATGTTCGCCGGACGGTGGGGCCGCGGCCAATCGCATAGCCGTGCTGCGCGTCGATGAAGAGCAGGTCGTCGATATCTTCGTGCTCCGGCCATGCCATCTGCGACCAGTGGCGGCCGCCGTCGAGCGATTTCCAGACACGGGTTTGCCGCGAGACGAGGTCGTCCGCGGAATGCTGCGACGTATAGTCCAGCCAGCCGATGCTGATCAAGTGGACCTGACCGTCTCGCGAATGCCACCACGCGGTGTGTTGGCCGGGCGCTTGCAAGAAGCGCTGCAGTCCGTGATCGAGCGTGCCGCGGAAGAAATTCACGGTTCGTCGATTGAGGGTTTCTCCCGCACTGTTCATCCATGCTTCGGTGGGTTCGGCGACCGTCGGAACCTTCCACTCGCCGGCCGGCTTCAGCGTCACGACAGGATCGGCAAACGTGAGCGACATGATTTCGTTGCCGGCGATGTAGAAATCACCCACACCTGCTGGCGGGTCGGACCATGTGATCTGCGACGAAACGGTCTTCCAGTGAGGACCGGTGCTCTCGTAAAACAGATTCAATACGATGCCGCCGATCGCGATGACGGCCAGCCCCTTCAGTCGAGATCGATGGCGCATGGGATTGGCTGAAGTCGATAGAGGAATCTCGTGGCTGGCCGTGCCGCGGACGTCGTTCGTTTCCGCGGACACGGCCTGCGACAAACGCATCGGGCGCCGATCAGAATTGCCGTTTCCGCAGCGTATAGGCGAACACCGAATAGAGCGTGTTCGTTTGTGGATCGAAGTAGCCGCCCTGTGAAGCCTTGTCGGCGGTCTGCTGCCATGTCTTTCCACCGTCGGTGCTGCTGATCGTCAGGTCGATCGGTGCGCCGCCGCCGTTTGCGGTGTTCGGGTCGGTCGCGTGGACCAGCAGGACGCCGTTGCGACCCGCGCTCAGTCCGTTGAGCGTCAGCGGGCTGTCAAACGCATGCAGTTCCTGGATGTGTTCGGGGTGCTCGCTAGTCCAGGTCGAAATGACGCCCGCACCATGACCGCTGCCGGATTCGCCGCTTGTACGCGACAACGCATACAGTGCGTAATTCCGGACGGGGGCCGGCGACGATTCGAGGCTGACGATGACTTGTCCGGGGAGCACCGCTTCCCGGATGAAATCCTGCTGATTCCAATCGAGCCGCCAGACCACCGTTGCCGGTTGCGGATGCTCGGCGTCTTCAACCTGATAGGCAATGCGCAATACACCGTCGGGACCGAGGTTGGTCCCGTCGAAAGTCCGGCGTGGCTTGTCCTGAAGGGCGGCACCCGGCGGTTCCTTGATTTCCTGCCACGATTGCCCGCCGTCCGCCGTTCGCCACACGCGGGGTCCCCATCCGATGGCGTAGCCCCGTTGCGCATCAATGAACAGCAAGCGGTTGATGTTGCGCTCCGTCGGCCATTCGAGCTGGGCCCAGTGCTGGCCACCGTCGCTCGACTTCCAGAGTCGGGTTGTCTGAGGGGACGCACCGTCGACGGTGCGCGGCGCCGCGTAATCCATCCAGCCCGTACTGACGTACAGGATCTGCCAGTCAGGCGAGTACCACCATGACGCGGTCTGGCCCGGTTGCTGGAAGTGGCGCACGGCGCTCCCGTCCAGCGTGCCGCGCAGGAAACTGACGGTCGACCGGTTCAGCCGCTGGTTCGAATCGTCCATCCAAGGTTCGGTGAATTCCGCGAGGTCAGGGTTCTTCTGCTCGCTCTCCGGCTTGAACTTGAGTTCCGGTCGCGCAACCTTCAGTGACATGAAATCGTTGCGTTGCACGCGAAATGCGCCCGCACCGTACGGCTTGTCGTTGCGCATGAATTCGGTCGATACCGTGTCCCACCCTGATGTCATTTCCGTATATCCGTAAATAGCGATCGGGAGAACAAGCACGCATCCCGCGACCCAAAGCCATCGTTTGCCTTTTCGCATGTCACTTCGCCAGCAGCCTTCCGAGCGCCTTGCCGACCGGATCGTCGGCGTCCGATTCCTCGGCTTTTTTCCGGAGAACAGGGATGGCGGAATCGAAAGCCTGCCCCCACGTTCTTCCGTCGCCCCATTCCTGAATGTTCGGCCGCATCCCGATCCTGACGAGATCCATGATCGGCAGGTCGGCCAATCCTCCGTCGAGGTAGGCCATCGGGTGTGTCTTGAATGCAAATTCCTTGAACTTTTCGGTGTTTATTTCCAGCTCGAACTGTGGCCACGTCATATCGACGCTACCGTTTCCCGGCGTCGGGCTGGCCATCTGGATCGTGTTGCCCATCATGTTCTGATTCAACCCGTCTTCCATGTTGACCTGGAGCAGCTTGCGCGCTTTGTTCAGCCACGCTTTCCCTTGGGGGCTGAGGCTCGGATAGAGATTCGCTCCATAGTCGGAGCAGTAGTAGCCGTAGCTGATGTAGTAATCGGGCGGCTTATGTCCGCACCCGATGTGACGCATCATGAAGTTGCCATGACGAGACCAGTCGGAATTCGTGCTGTCTATCTTGATCAATTCTTCACGGCGGTGCAGGAGTCGGTGCGCGACGTCCGAGTCGGTCCACGGATCCCACGATAGGGCGAAACCCTTGATGGTCGACCAGATGCTCGACATGCTGACCTTCTCGACCGTCTCCATATACGCCCCGTGAAGCGGCCGATAGTAGAACGGACAGGTGCCGACGATCCATTTCGGTGCCGGCGTCACATGCTTGTCGCAGATATTGATCGCCACCTTCGGCCGATCCTTGTACCCCGTCGGCGTCAGCATCCCCGAGCCGCTGCCCAGTACGTTGTTGTCCTGTTGTCCGTCAGCCATTCGATTTCCCTAGAAACTTGACGACGACGTCGTGCGGCACGTGGCTCTGCGTGAGCCCCGTCTCACCTGCCGCATTGGTGACGCCTTCCGAGAGCAGCTTGCCGTTCGAGAACATCTGGTATCGCGTGTTCGCTACCGGAATGTCGGTGCCGGCCCAGTGCGCGATGAACGCCTGATCGTAGTTGCCGGTCGAGTTCGGCAGGGTCGGCATCGTCTGCGACAGGTGCGTGGGGCCGCTGAACGCGTGCTGCGCCCCCTTGATGTCGATCTTGCCGGGTGCGTGCACTTCGATGTTGCCGTTCGCGATGCGGATGTACGCGCCGCCGGAGGTCAGCAGGATTTCCTTCGCCGCGGCGCCTTCGATCGACTCGGTTACCGCCATCAGCTTCAGCGCCTTCTGGGCCGTCAGCTCGATGTTGTCCGCGTGCGCCTGCACTTCGACCTTGCCCTTGCCGGCGAATAGCTTGATCCCGGAGTTCTGCGCGAACAGGCTGATCCGGTCGAGGACGCTCGCGATCAGCGACTTTCCGGCGGCCACGTGCGTGCTTTGCCCGCTGACGAGGTTGACGTGCTGGTCCGCGGCAAGCTGCACGGACTGTTGCGTGGACATCCCGATACCGGCCGGGCTGCCGAACAGCATCACCGGCTCCTTGAACGCGTTGGCCGTGCCGGTTCCGCCGCCCGCGGTCCTGCCGCCCGACGTGCCGCCGCTCACGCTGTTCTGCGTCGCGTCGGTGAACTGCTTCAGCGCCGAGTGGCCGTGGTCGAGCGGTTCGGCCTGATGCTGCGCGCCGACCTCCGACATGGCCTCCATCAGGCCTTCTGCACGGACGAGCTGCTGTTGCGTTTCCTGAACGTCGAGCGGCTGGCTCGCCGGCTGCTTCGGGTGCGTCGTGACGTACAGCCCGCGGCTCGCGCGTACGGCGCCGTACGCGTCCGAGCGCAGGTCGAAGCCGCTGCCGAGATAGCTGCCGCGGTTGTTGCCGCATGGTCGATCAGGTAACCGAGATGCAAGTGCGCGTTGGTCTGGCTGCTGTAGAGGTGCACGCGGTTCTGCGAGGTCGCGTCGTCGAGCACGAGCTGGTTGTAGCCGGCGCCCGCATATTCCTTGGACCGGTATCCGGACAGGATCCCGTTGCTGTGCCACTACGGGCTCGTCGCGCCGTTGTACAGCTTGCCGACGATGATCGGGCGATCGCAGTCGCCGCCGAGGAAATCGACCAGCACCTCCTCGCCGCTGCGGTGCGGGTGAACGGCCCCATAACCCTTGCCCGAATCCGACGCGGTGGCACGCAGCCAGCACGACGCCTTTTCGTCGCCGTCGTTCAGGCGGTCCCAATGGAAGCGAACCTTGACCCGGTTGAGCGCGTCGGTGTGGATTTCCTCGCCTTTCGGTGCGACGACGATCGCCGATTGCAGGTGCATCGGCGGCTTCGCGTGCTCGAACGGGCTGCGGAACGGTACGGTCGTGCGCTGGGCTTCGACGCGGATCTGAAAGAAGCCTTCGCTGCCGTCGGGATGACGCACGCGCGACTGGGCCGTATCGGTTGCCTGCACGATGCTGCCGACCTCGGCGCGCAGGCTGTGCGGGAAAACCGCCTGTTCGTCGGCAACGGGCAGATTGTTGACGATGACCCACGCCGTCTCGATCACGGCGAATTCGCGCTGCCCGGCATCGTCCTTGTCGTGTTCGGGGTGATCCGCCAGCTCGAAGGTCCGCCCGGCATCCATGCGCCGCACGCCGCCGACGCCATGAAAGCGTTTCGCGCGCGACTCCTGTTCCTCCATCCATATCTTCGACAGATGGTCACCACGGGACTGTTCGAGGTACGTGTACGCACCGGTGTATTCGTAGACCTCGAGCTGCGGCGGCAGGTCACCCTGATTGGCGATCGTCGGCGTATGGGTCGCCTTCGGATTCGCCGCGCTCGGCGGCTGCTTGTAGTCGAACGTGCGTGTGGCGCGGGCGACACTTCGCAGCGTGCGCGTGCCGGAGAACTGGACGAACGTGTCGGCCTCGTCACCCGTGCCCGCATGATGAAAGCGCACCGTTCGCGGCGACAGCGCGGGCAACGCGTCGACGCGGTCGACGACGACGAGCCGGTGCGACTTGCCGTCCTGGTCCTGTTCCCAGAAGCCATACAGGCCTTCCGATTCCATCAGGCGATGCACGAAATTCCAGTCATCCTCGTACTGCATGCAGAACGAGCGGAGCGGCAGCGGCTGGTGGAGCTTGAAGGTGAAGCGACCCTTGGCCTGCGGATGCTGGTTCAGCACGTCGGCAATGATGTCGTCCGCGGACTGGTCCTGCCAGATTCGCTGGTCGCGGCGGAACTTCAGGAAGTGCAGGAACGAAGCGAAGACGATCTGGTAGTGCGTGACGCCGCTGTCCGAGCCGAGCCGGCGGGCGCAATGCACGTAGCCGTGGTGAGGCGCATAAGACTGGTCGGCCTGCAGGATCCATAGCGTGACCGGCTGCGCGATCAGCTTCTTCAGCTCGAGGTTATCGGACACCGACACGGTATCGACCGTGAACTCGAAGTGACGTCCGAGCCGCGATCGGCCGATGACGCGATGCGGCAGCAGCACGTTGGGGCCCAGCGGCGTATCCAGTTTGACAAGGCGCTCGTGCTGAACCGGTCCGGCCAGCAATGCGCTTCTTAGCGCTTGCGAATTCATCACCCGTGCTCGCTTTTTTTGTGCTGGGTCGCACGCTCTCCCGTGCGGAATCCGGTAATTGTATGAGATAAACGGGCGGTATCCCGAATTTACCGGCCGACAGGGTTCCGAGCGGTCAGCCGGCGGTGTCCTCCGCCTTCCAGTCCCCCGACTTCCCGCCACGCTTTTCTCTCACGCTCACCTCGGTGATCACCATCCCCCGGTCGACCGCCTTGCACATGTCGTACACGGTCAGCAGCCCGACCTGCACGGCGGTCAGCGCTTCCATCTCGACACCGGTGCGCCCGAACGTCTCGACCTGCGCGACGCAGTGCACGCCCGGCAGCGCGTCGTCGAGTTCGAAGTCGACGGCCACGCGCGTCAGCGCGAGCGGATGACACAGCGGAATGAGGTCGGCGGTGCGCTTGGCACCCTGGATCGCGGCGATGCGCGCGACGCCGAGCACGTCGCCTTTCTTCGCCTTGCCGTCGCGGATCAGCGCGAACGTCGCCGGCAGCATCCGGATCGTGCCGCGCGCGATCGCGATGCGTTGCGTTTCCTGCTTGCCGCCGACGTCGACCATGTGCGCGTGGCCGGCGGCGTCGAAATGGGTAAGTCCTGACATGTCCTGCTCCGATCTCTTGTGTCGCGGCCGGTCGATCCACCGCGTCGGGCACCGTGCCGCAACCATCTGCAACGTTTCAACGGGCGCCTATCATAGCAGCGGCCTGCACGACGCCGGGCGTGCAGACGGCGCATCCGCCGCAGCGAACAGTCGCGATCCCGCCGGTACAATGACCAGGATCTTCAGACCAAACGCCGCGATGCGCGCCCGGCGCGCGGGACGGCGTCGCTTTCATCCTGCCATGCGTGTCAAACAGTTGCTTGCCGTGTTGCTGTCGACGGCGCTCGTGCTGCCGCCGAGCGGCCATGCACAGCGTACGTCCGCTCTGCCGCTCGAGCCGGCGGCAGGCCCCTCGCCGTCGATTTCCACGGTGCCATCCGGAATCGCAACCGGCGTATTCGGCACCTACGGCGGCGCGGAGAGCCGGTTTTCCGGCGCCGACGGCGCGTCCGCGCCCGTCGCGAACCTGCGCGCACCGCTGCGCGCGCTGGAGCTGCCCGACCTCGGCGACGGCTCCGGCGGGTCGCTCACGCCGCAGGCCGAACGCCGTCTCGGCGAGCGCGTGATGCGCGAGGTGCGGCGCGACCCGGACTATCTCGACGACTGGCTCGCGCGCGACTACCTGAACGCGATCGCGAAGCGGCTCGCGGCCGCGGCGGCGGCGCGCTACATCGGCGGCTACATGCCGGACTTCGAACTGTTCCCGGTGCGAGATCCGCAGATCAACGCGTTCTCGATGCCGGGCGGCTTCATCGGCATCAACAGCGGGCTGGTCGTCACGACGCAGACGGAATCCGAACTCGCATCGGTGATCGGCCACGAGATGGGCCACGTGCTGCAGCGGCACATCGCGCGGATGATCGGCGCGAACGAGAAGACCGGCTACACGGCCCTCGCGACGATGCTGCTCGGCGTGCTGGCGGGCGTGCTCGCGCGAAGCGGCGATCTCGGCAGCGCGATCGCGATGGGCGGGCAAGCGTACGCGGTCGACAACCAGCTGCGTTTCTCGCGGTCGGCGGAGCGCGAGGCCGATCGCGTCGGGTTCCAGCTGCTCGCCGGCGCCGGCTACGACCCGTACGGGATGCCGGGCTTCTTCGAGCGGCTCGAGCGCGCGTCGATGGGCGACGCGGGCGTGCCGGCCTATGCGCGCACGCACCCGCTGACGGGTGAACGGATCGCCGACATGGAGGATCGCGCGCGCCGCGCGCCGTACCGGCAGCCGCGCCAGTCGGCCGAATACGGCTTCGTGCGCGCGCGGCTGCGCATTCTGCAGAACCGTGCGCCGAACGACATCGCGGCCGAGGCGCGCCGGATGCAGCTCGAGATCGACGATCGCACGGCGCCGAACGTCGCGGCGAACGAGTACGGGATCGCGCTCGCGAACACGCTGCTCGGCCAGTACGACGCGGCCGACAAGGCGCTCGCGTCGGCCCGCGCCGCCTTCGACGCGCGCGAGCGGCGCGCGGACGATCCGCAGACGAGTTCGCCGAGCCTCGACGTGCTCGCCGCCGACCTCGCCCACCGCGCGGGCCGGACCGACGACGCGGTGCGGCTCGCGGCGCTCGCGCAGCGGCGCTGGCCGGCGTCGCACGCGGCGATCGTCGCGCACCTGCAGGCGCTGATCGCCGCGCGCCGCTTCGACGAAGCGCAGACGCTCGCACGCACGCAGGCGAAAGCGGACCCGGAGCAGCCGGACTGGTGGGACTACCTCGCGAAGGCGAGCGACGGCAAGGGCGACGTGCTCGCGCGGCGCCGTGCGCTCGCGGAGAAGCTGGCGCTCGACGGCGCGTGGCCGTCTGCGATTCGCCAGCTGAAGGAGGCGCGCGACGCGAAGGACGTGTCGTTCTACGACCAGTCGATCATCGGCGCGCGGCTGCTGGAATTCGAGGCGCGCTACAAGGAAGAGCGCGAGGACGAGAAGAACGGCCGCGGATAACGGCCGCGAGGCGGGCAGGGCGGCGGCGCTTCAGCTTGCGGCGCTGTCGTTGCCGTTGCCGTTGCCACCATCCGACGTGTCGTGCCGCGCACGCTGCGCGGGACTCGCGACGAAGCCGAACGTTGCCGGCACATCGGCACACGCCAGGTTGCCGAGCGCCAGCGTGCGCCCGTCGCGCCAGCGCAGCGCGGGTGGCGTCGCGTCGAAGTCCGCGTGATCGGCGAACAGGCCCAGGTCGTGGTCGTGCAGTGCCGCGACGCGCGGCGGCGAGCCGGCTGCGCGAAACAGCACGCCGCCGGCGTCGTCGAGCCACGCGGCGTCCGGTTCGAACGGCGCGCCGGTCTGGTCGGCCAGCGCGAGTTGCCCGTCGCGCTCGGTCAGGCGAACGACCCACGGCGTATAGGCGAGCTCGACGTACACGCGCTGCGGCCCGTTCTGGAAGAACCACTGGCCGTGCGCGTCGCAGTCGTAGTTGCGCCCGATGAACGCGTTCAGCGCCGCATGCCGGACCGGCGAGCCGAGTTCGCCCGCGGCCTGCGCGGCCTCGTCGCGCAGCCGCCACTCGCCGCGCCGGTCGAGCAGCAGCCAGCCGGTGCAGTGCGGCACGTTCGGCCATTTGGCGAGGGCCTGCCTGACGATGTCATCCATGGTCGACGAATTTCGAGCAATAGCCGAACACCCGCGCCGACAGCCAGTCGAGGCGGCCGGGGAACGGCCCGGTCATGAATCCCGCGTGGCCGCCGTCCGCGGGCTGGTCGAGCTCGACGGCCGGCGACACGTCGGCGGCGCTGGGCAGCGCGGATTCGGGCAGGAACGGATCGTTGCGGGCGTTGAGGATCAGCGTCGGCACGTCGATCGCGGGCAGCAGCGGGCGCGTCGTGGCCTGGGTCCAGTAGTCGTCGGCGTCGGCGAAGCCGTGCAGCGGCGCGGTCACGACTTCGTCGAAGTCGCGCATCGTCACGGCACGGAGCATTGCGTCGCGGTCGAACAGCCCCGGATATTGGTCGAGCTTCGCGAGCGCCTTGCGCTTCAGCGTCTTCAGGAAACTGCGCGTATAGACCATCGCGAAGCCCTGCGACAGCGCGCGGCCGCCCGCATGCACGTCGATCGGCGTCGAGATCGCGGCGGCCGCGTGCACGATCGACGTGTCGCTGCGGTGCTCGCCGAGCCAGCGCAGCAGCACGTTGCCGCCGAGCGACACGCCGGCCGCGACGACCGGCCCGCGATGCTGCGCGGCGAGCCGGCGCAGGATCCAGTCGACCTCGGCGCTGTCGGCGAGATGGTAGAAGCGCGGCTGCCGGTTGAGCTCGCCGCTGCAACTGCGAAAGTGCGGGACGACCGCGTGCCAGCCCTTCGCGCGCGCGGCGGCCATCATCGCCAGCGCGTAATGCGAGCCGGAACTGCCTTCGAGGCCGTGGAACAGCACGAAAAGCGGTGCGTCGGGCGGCGGCGCGGCACTGTCGAGATGCGCGACCCAGTCGAGATCGATGAAGTCGTGGTCGGGGGTTTCCCATCGCTCTCGTCGGTACGCGACCGCCGGACGCCGTGCGAACAGCGCGGGCACGATGGTTTGGGCATGGCTGTTCGGCAGCCAGCGCGGTGCGCGATAGCGCAATGAATCGTCGTCGGGGGCCGGGGCCCCGGTCAGCGGCGAGGTGGGCGGAGAAGCCGTACTCATGATCGCCCCGCTAATGCGTTGCTTCGTTCTTCGTCAGTGCAGCGGACCCTGCCCGTGACGGATCTTCGCGGCGAATTGTCCGGCCGCTTGTTCGGGAATCGGGCTCGCGTGAATATGCGCGATGCGCCACTCGCCGCGTTCGTGAATCATCACGTACGTGGCGAAAACCATGTCCGGTTCGGCCGTCAGGTCGGCCTGCTGATGCGCTTCGGCGATCGTGTAGACGACGGTGCCGAGACTGTCGTATACGCGGATGTCGAGCGGTTCGATCGTCACGGGACGCGTCGCGAGGCGGTTCGCCAGCCCGCTGCGGATCTGGTCGAGGCCGTGCAGATGCTCACCGTCGGCCCAGACGCAGCTGGCGAAGTCCTCGTCGATCCACAACCCCAGCAGCGCGTCGAGATTGGCATCGGCGACGGCCTGGTAGTAAGCGTTCAGCGTATCGGCAGCGGCTTCGAAAAGGCGGGCAAAACGTGGCATCGGGGTTATCTCTCGCGCGCGTCGCGCGCCGTATTCAGCACGGCGGCCCGGATGGAGCCGCCGTACACCGGTGAATCGGATTGCCCGGCGCGTCGTGCGACGCTGCCGGTCAGGGTCAGCGCTGCCCGACGAGCATGCCGCGCAAATCGCCGAATACCTGCTCGGGACCGAGTTCGCGCAGGCAGTTCAGATGACCGAGCGGGCACTCGCGTTCGAAGCAGGGACTGCATTCGAGATGCAACCATTGTACCTTCGCCAGCTCCGACAGCGGAGGGGTGTGGCGCGGATCCGTCGAGCCGTACAGCGCGACGAGCGGCCGGCGCAGGGCGGCCGCGACGTGCATCAGCCCCGAATCGTTGGTCACGACCGCGTTCGCGCGCGCGATCAGCGCGCACGCCTCGGACAGCGACGTCTGCCCGCACAGGTTACGCACGTTCGGCGCGTGGTCGGCGATCGCCTGCGCGGCGGCGGCGTCCTTCTGCGAGCCGAGCGCGACGATCTGCGTGTACGGGAACGACTGGTGAACGATCGTCGCGAGCGTCGCGAAGTGCTCGGGCGGCCAGCGCTTGGCCGGGCCGTATTCCGCGCCGGGGCAGAACACGACGAGCGGCTTGCGCGTATCGAGATTGAAACGTGCGGACACGCGCGCCGTCTCGTTCAGGTCGGCGTCGAGGCGCGGGGCGGGCAGCGTCTTCATCGACTCGGGCAGCTTCGCGCCCGGCGCATACGCGAGCGCCGCGTAGTGGGTCGTCATCGGCGGACGCTCGGCCGACTTGTCGGGGTTCGCGTGCCGCACGTTCAGCAGGCCGTAGCGATGCTCGCCCGTGTAGCCGATCCGCAGCGGGATGTTCGCGAGCCACGGGATCACCGCGGACTTCAGCGAATTCGGCAGCACGTACGCCGCGTCGTAGCCGACGTCACGCAGGTCGGTCGCGAGCTGCCAGCGGCGCAGCAGCTGCAGCTTGCCGTGCGCGAGGTCGGTCGCGTAGACATCGTGGATCTCGGGCATCCGCTCGAGCACGGGCGCGACCCAGGTGGGCGCGACGGCATCGATCGCGATGCGGGGATGGAGCTTTTTCAGCAGCGCAAAAAGCGGCTGCGCCATCAATGCGTCACCGATCCAATTCGGTGCGATAACCAGCGCTCGACGCATCAGGTCGACTTCCGATGTCGTAATGAAGCACGGCGCGCATGCGCCGCGTTCGGGTTGTCAGAACAGCAAAAGGGCGGCGCGCCGGGTTCCGGCTGCGCCGCCTCGCGTGCGGCGGGCCCGCGGGCCCGGCCGGCCGGGGCTCAGTGGCCCTTGACCACCTCGCCGTCGCGCAGCTTGTAGCGCGTGCCGCAGTACGGGCAGCGTGCCTCGCCGTGCGACACGTCGATGAAGACGCGCGGGTGCGCACTCCAGCGCGCCATGGCCGGGTTCGGGCAGTAGGCGGGGAGATCCTTGGCCGTCAGCTCGACCAGCGGCATTTCCTTGATTTCACTCATGAGACTTTCTCTTATCACTCTTTTGTGGGGCGGTCGGTGGCGCGGCGCGCTCAGACTTTCGTCAGCCAGTGCGCGTACTTCGCGTTCTTGCCCGACACGATATCGAAAAATGCCGACTGGAGCTTTTCCGTGACCGGGCCGCGGGCGCCGCTGCCGATCGTGCGGTTGTCGAGCTCGCGGATCGGCGTGACTTCGGCGGCCGTGCCCGTGAAGAACGCTTCGTCGGCCGTGTAGACCTCGTCGCGCGTGATGCGCTTCTCGATCACCTCGATGCCGGCGTCCTTCGCGAGCGTGATGATCGTGTCGCGCGTGATGCCGTCGAGGCACGACGACAGGTCGGGCGTGTACAGCTTGCCGTTGTTCACCAGGAAGAAGTTCTCGCCGGAGCCTTCCGACACGTAGCCGTCGACGTCGAGCAGCAGCGCCTCGTCGTAGCCGTCGGCGGTCGCTTCCTGGTTCGCGAGGATCGAGTTCACGTACCAGCCCGACGCCTTCGCGCGCACCATGGACACGTTCACGTGATGGCGCGTAAACGACGAGGTCTTCACGCGGATACCCTTCGCGAGGCCGTCCTCGCCGAGGTATGCGCCCCACGGCCATGCGGCGATCGCGACGTGGATCGTGTTGCCCTTCGCCGACACGCCGAGCTTTTCCGAGCCGACCCAGATGATCGGGCGCAGGTAGCACGACTCGAGCTTGTTCTCGCGCACGACTTCGAGCTGCGCGGCTTCGAGCGTTTCGCGGTCGAACGGCACGTCCATCTGGAAGATCTTCGCCGAATTCAGCAGACGTTTGGTGTGCTCGCGCAGACGGAAGATCGCGGTGCTGCCGTCGGCCGTCTTGTACGCACGCACGCCCTCGAAGACGCCCATGCCGTAGTGCAGCGTATGGGTCAGGACGTGGATCTTGGCGTCGCGCCAGTCGATCAGCTTGCCGTCCATCCAGATCTTGCCGTCGCGGTCGGCCATTGACATAGGATTCTCCTGGGAAGCGGTTGTACAGCGGGTTGTGTGCAGCATTGAGCCGGAAAGACGCTTATTTTAGCGTCATTTGAAGGCGATCCGGTCGGTCGGCACAGGGCCGGCGCTATAATCGCCCGGTACCGATTCCAATAACGACGGGTCGTACCGGCAGGAGGCGCCGGCGGCCCGACGAACCGCCCGCCGCGGCCCGTTTCCCATGCTCGCTCGATTCTCCGCCACCGACCGCTTCGCGCTGATCCAGGGCGCGCGCGACTATTCCCCGACACTGATGGCGATCCTGTCCTGGGGGCTCGTCACCGGGGTCGCGATGAGCAAGTCGGTGATGACGCTCGGGCAGGCGAGCGCGATGTCGATCTTCGTCTATGCGGGCTCGTCGCAGCTCGCGGTGCTGCCGCTTCTCGTCGCGAAGCTGCCGATCTGGACGATCCTGCTCACGGCCACGATGGTCAACATGCGCTTCGTGATCTTCAGCGCCGGGCTTGCGCCCCATTTTTCCTACCTGCCGCTGTGGCGGCGCCTCGCGATCGGCTATTTCAACGGCGACGTGATCTACCTGCTGTTCCAGAAACAGGGCTTCGCGTACGGCCACGTGCCGGGCAAGGAAGCCTATTTCTGGGGGATGGCGTTCGCCAGCTGGGCGTCGTGGCAGGTGTCGTCGCTCGCCGGCATCCTGCTCGCGAGCTTCTTTCCCGCGAGCTGGGGGCTGGAGCTGGCCGGCACGCTCGCGCTGCTCCCGATCATGGTGTCGGCGGTCGCGAACCGCTCGACGCTCGCGGCCGTCGTGGTGGCGGGCATCGTGTCGCTGATCGCGTTCGACCTGCCGTACCGGCTCGCGCTGCCGATCGCGGTGCTGGCCGCGCTCGCGGCCGGGTGCACGGCCGATTTCTTCGTCGAGCGCGCCGACTGGCGCCGCATCCGTACCGAAACCGTGCACGAAAAGGAAATCGAATGAGCGCGACGGAAATCTGGATCGTGATCGTCGGGATGACGATCGTCACGGCCGTCACGCGCGCGCTGTTCCTGATCGGCGGCGAACGCACCGTGCTGCCCGAGCGCGCGCAGCGCGCGCTGCGCTACGCGCCGGCCGCCGCGCTCGTCGCGGTCGTGCTGCCCGACGTGCTCGAAACGCCCGCCGGGCTGTCGTTCGCGCTGTCCAACCATCCGTTCTACGCCGCGCTCGCGGGTCTCGGCTGGTTTTTGTGGCGGCGCAGCATGCTCGGCACGATCATCGTCGGTATGCTCGTCTTCACCGTGCTGCGGCTGATCTTCTGACGAATCGCCGTGCCCGCCCACCGGGTGCCGGCCGCTGGCGAGCACCTATTGTTGCGTTGCGGAAACGTGTTGACGGCCGTGCGCGATCCCAAATAGGCGGAATTCGCCGCCGCACGGGTCAGTCTGCCGGGTGGATCGGCTAGAATGCCCGTTCGAGATTTTTTACCCGTGCGCGTCATGCGAACCGCCAGCCACGGCCGCATCCGGCGCCCTTTCGCGGCAGCCCGCGCACGTCCAGCGTGAACCCCCTTTCCCCATCCACTACTTCAATCTGTTCAACATGAGCCAAGTCAAGCGTCTTACCGACCTGATCGCCGCCGGCCAGCTCGCCGGCAAGCGGGTGTTCATCCGCGCCGACCTGAACGTCCCGCAGGACGATCACGGCAACATCACCGAAGACACGCGCGTGCGCGCGTCCGTGCCGGCCATCCAGGCCGCGCTCGACGCCGGCGCGGCCGTGATGGTCACGTCGCACCTCGGTCGTCCGACCGAAGGCGAATTCAAGCCGGAAGACTCGCTCGCGCCGGTCGCGAAGCGTCTTGCCGAACTGCTCGGCCGCGA
This sequence comes from Burkholderia sp. LA-2-3-30-S1-D2, assembly GCF_001523915.2. Taxonomy (NCBI): domain Bacteria; kingdom Pseudomonadati; phylum Pseudomonadota; class Betaproteobacteria; order Burkholderiales; family Burkholderiaceae; genus Burkholderia; species Burkholderia sp. LA-2-3-30-S1-D2. The sequence continues at coordinate 702,723 of NZ_CP013384.1, forward strand.
CGTGCCGCTCGTCTCGAACTGGGTCGAGAACGGCGTGAACGTCGCGCCGGGCCAGGTCGTGCTGCTCGAGAACTGCCGCGTGAACAAGGGCGAGAAGAAGAATTCGGACGAGCTCGCGCAAAAGATGGCGAAGCTCTGCGACGTCTACGTGAACGACGCGTTCGGCACCGCGCACCGCGCGGAAGCGACCACCCACGGCATCGCGAAGTACGCGCCGGTCGCGTGCGCGGGCCCGCTGCTGGCCGCCGAACTCGACGCACTGGGCAAGGCGCTCGGCAACCCGGCTCGCCCGCTGGTGGCGATCGTCGCCGGTTCGAAGGTGTCGACCAAGCTGACGATTCTCAAGTCGCTGGCCGGCAAGGTCGACCAGCTGATCGTCGGTGGCGGCATCGCGAACACGTTCATGCTCGCGGCCGGCCTGTCGATCGGCAAGTCGCTCGCGGAAGCCGATCTCGTCGCCGAGGCGAAGGCGATCATCGACGAAGCGCGCGAGCGCGGCGCGTCGGTGCCGATCCCGACCGACGTCGTGACGGCCAAGGAGTTCTCGCCGACGGCCGCGGCCACGGTGAAGCAGGTCGCCGACATCGAGGCGGACGACATGATCCTCGACATCGGCCCGGATACGGCCAAGGCGCTCGCGAGCCAGCTCGAGAAGGCCGGCACGATCGTGTGGAACGGCCCGGTCGGCGTGTTCGAGTTCGACCAGTTCGGCAACGGCACCAAGACGCTCGCGGAAGCGATCGCGAAATCGTCCGCGTTCTCGATCGCGGGCGGCGGCGACACGCTCGCGGCCATCGCGAAGTACGGCATCCATGACCAGGTCAGCTACATCTCGACGGGCGGCGGCGCCTTCCTCGAGTTCCTCGAGGGGAAGAAGCTGCCGGCGGTGGAAGTGCTGGAAACGCGGGCGGCCTGAGCGTGGCGGCGCGCGCAGGGGTGACGAGGGCCGCGCGCTCCGCGAAAGCGGAGCAGCCGGCCGGCGCGGGCAAGCGCAAACGCGCGCCCGCGCGGGCGAACTCGACCCCGCGCGCACCGGCGGCCGCCGGCGACGCGGTCGTGCAGCACCACGAAATTCAGAACAAAGCGATGCCGGGCGCAAGCACCGGCACGCCCCCCGGAACGGCCGCCGCTGGGCCCGCCGATTCCGGCTCTCGCAGCGTTTCACCCAGCGCATCCACCTTGATCCAGATGAGGAGTTTCATGCAGCGCGCCACCAAGATAGTCGCCACGATCGGCCCGGCTTCCAGTTCGCCGGAGATTCTGCTGCAGATGATGCAGGCGGGCCTCGACGTCGTGCGGCTCAACTTTTCGCACGGCACGGCCGACGATCACCGCCAGCGCGCCGAGATGGTGCGCGAGGCCGCCCGCAAGGTCGGCCGCGAGATCGCGATCATGGCCGACCTCCAGGGTCCGAAGATCCGCGTCGGCAAGTTCGAGAACGGCAAGACGACCCTCGTGCCGGGCCAGGCCTTCATCCTCGACGCGGGCTGTGAACTCGGCAACGACGAGCGCGTCGGCCTCGACTACAAGGAACTGCCGCGCGACCTGAAGCCGGGCGACCTGCTGCTGCTGAACGACGGCCTGATCGTGCTGACCGTCGAGCGCGTGCTCGGCGAAGAGATCCACACGATCGTCAAGGTGGGCGGCGAGCTGTCGAACAACAAGGGGATCAACCGCCAGGGCGGCGGCCTGTCGGCGCCCGCGCTGACCGCGAAGGACATGGAGGACATCCGCACGGCGATGTCGCTCGGCGCGGATCTGGTCGCGGTGTCGTTCCCGAAGAACGCCACCGACATGGAAATGGCGCGCCAGCTCGCGAACATCGCGGGCGCGCCGTACGGCATCAAGCCGAAGATGATCGCTAAGATCGAGCGCGCGGAGGCGATTCCGGCGCTGCAGAGCATTCTCGACGCGTCCGACGGCATCATGGTCGCGCGCGGCGACCTCGCGGTGGAAGTCGGCAACGCGGCCGTGCCGGCGCTGCAGAAGCGGATGATCCGGATGGCGCGCGAGTCGAACAAGCTCGTGATCACCGCGACGCAAATGATGGAGTCGATGATCCACGCGCCGGTGCCGACCCGCGCGGAAGTGTCGGACGTCGCGAACGCGGTGCTCGACGGCACCGACGCGGTGATGCTGTCGGCCGAGACGGCCGCCGGCAAGTACCCGGTCGTCACGATCGAGACGATGGCGGCCGTGTGCGTCGAGGCGGAAAAGTCGGAACACGTCGAGCTGGACAAGGATTTCCTCGACCGCACGTTCACGCGGATCGACCAGTCGATCGCGATGGGCGCGCTGTTCACCGCGTATCACCTGGGCGCGAAGGCGATCATCGCGCTGACCGAATCGGGCGCGACCGCGCTGTGGATGTCGCGCCACTACACGCACGTGCCGATCTTCGCGCTGACGCCGCGCGTCGGCAGCGAGCGCACGATGGCGCTGTACCGCAACGTGACGCCGCTGCACGTCGACTTCAACAGCGATCGCGATTCGGCGCTGCAGGCGGCGCTGGAGCTCGTCGTCAAGCAGGGCTACGTGCAGCACGGCGACATGGTCGTGCTGACCGTCGGCGAGCCGATGGGGCAGGCGGGCGGCACCAACACGCTGAAGATCGTGCGGGTCGGCGAGCACTATTGAGCGCCGGCATGCATCGGGCCGGTCTGTTCGGTCCGTTGGCCGGTCCACCTCCCGCCCGAGCCGATCGGGCACCATTTTTTGACGAAAGCCGCGCGGGGTCCGATGCCCCGCGCGGCTTTTTTTCTGTTTTTTGCCCGGATTGTGCCGTGCGAAGGTAACAAATTGCGAGTACGCGCCACCGGCCGGTCGGAATCGGAGGCGCTTCGCGATAAAATGCGGCTATTCGACGCTCAGCCGCGCCGTGCCGCCCTGGTTTCGACGGGGGCGAGCGCCGCGCCGGCGTCAGGGCGCACCGGTTTTCATTCCAAGGAGTTCCACAATGCCTCTCGTATCAATGCGTCAATTGCTGGACCACGCGGCAGAGCACGGTTACGGCCTGCCGGCCTTCAACGTGAACAACCTGGAGCAGGTCCAGGCGATCATGGCGGCGGCGGATCAGGTCGGCGCGCCCGTGATCATGCAGGCATCGGCCGGCGCGCGTAAGTACGCGGGCGAGCCGTTCCTGCGCCACCTGATCGAAGCAGCGGTCGAGTCGTACCCGCACATCCCGGTCGTGATGCACCAGGACCACGGCCAGTCGCCGGCCGTGTGCATGGGCGCGATCCGCAGCGGCTTCACCAGCGTGATGATGGACGGTTCGCTCGAAGCCGACGGCAAGACGGTCGCCTCGTACGAATACAACGTCGACGTGTCGCGCAAGGTCGTCGAGATGGCGCACTCGATCGGCGTGACGGTCGAAGCCGAACTCGGCGTGCTCGGCTCGCTCGAGACGATGAAGGGCGACAAGGAAGACGGCCATGGCGCGGAAGGCACGATGACCCGCGAGCAACTGCTGACCGATCCGGAGCAGGCCGCCGACTTCGTGAAGCTCACGCAGTGCGACGCGCTCGCGATCGCGATCGGCACGTCGCACGGCGCGTACAAGTTCTCGAAGAAGCCGACGGGCGACATCCTGTCGATCCAGCGCATCAAGGAAATTCACGCACGCATCCCGAACACGCATCTGGTGATGCACGGTTCGTCGTCGGTGCCGCAGGAACTGCTGGCCGAGATCCGCGAATTCGGCGGCGACATGAAGGAAACCTACGGCGTGCCGGTCGAGGAAATCCAGGAAGGCATCAAGCACGGCGTGCGCAAGATCAACATCGACACCGACCTGCGTCTCGCGATCACCGGCGCGATCCGCCGCTACCTGTTCGAGAACCCGGGCAAGTTCGATCCGCGCGACTACCTGAAGCCCGCGCGTGAAGCGGCGAAGCAGGTGTGTGTCGACCGCTACCTCGCGTTCGGCTGCGAAGGCCAGGCCGCGAAGATCAAGCCGGTGTCGCTCGACAAGATCGCCGAGCAGTACAAGTCCGGCGCGCTCGCGCAGGTCGTGCGCTGAGATGTAGTACGATTGCCGCGCCGAAAGGCTGAGGCAAGGCTGTCCGGCCGGATTTGATCCGGCCCCGCAGCCGCTCCGTCCGGCCGAACGAGGGCCGGCCGGCAACCGCCCGGGCGCTGTCGCCCGCCGGTTCGCCGACGCATTGCAAGACCGCCGTTCCCGCCTGCCGCGGGGAACGGCGTTTCCCTTTTTGTTTGGCTCCTTATCTGCGAAAAGACGATGTCTACCCTTTACGAATCCACGCTCCGCTCGCTGCCGCTCCTCGGTCGCGGCAAGGTCCGCGATAACTACGCGGTCGGCAACGACAAGCTCCTGATCGTCACGACGGATCGCCTGTCGGCATTCGACGTGATCATGGGGGAGCCGATTCCGAACAAGGGTCGCGTGTTGAACCAGATGGCGAACTTCTGGTTCGACAAGCTCGCGCACATCGTGCCGAACCACCTGACGGGCGACGCGCCGGAAGCGGTCGTCTCGGCGGACGAGGTCGAGCAGGTCAAGGGGCGCGGCGTGGTCGTCAAGCGCCTCGAGCCGATCATGATCGAAGCGGTCGTGCGCGGCTACCTGGCGGGCAGCGGCTGGAAGGAATACCAGGCGTCGGGCGCCGTGTGCGGCGTGAAGCTGCCGGAAGGCCTGCAGAACGCGCAGAAGCTGCCCGAGCCGATCTTCACGCCGGCCGCGAAGGCCGAGATGGGCGAGCACGACGAGAACATCACGTTCGAGGAAACCGAGCGCCGCATCGGCACCGAGCTGGCCGCGACGATCCGCGACATCTCGATCCGCCTGTACAAGGAAGCGGCCGATTACGCGGCGACGCGCGGCATCATCATCGCCGACACGAAGTTCGAATTCGGCCTCGACAATCACGGCAAGCTGTACCTGATGGACGAGGTGCTGACGGCCGATTCGTCGCGCTTCTGGCCGGCCGACCAGTACCAGGTCGGCACCAACCCGCCGTCGTTCGACAAGCAGTTCGTGCGCGACTGGCTCGAGGCGCAGCCGTGGGGCAAGACCGCGCCGGCACCGGCACTGCCGGCCGACGTCGTCGAGAAGACGGCCGCGAAGTACCAGGAAGCGCTCGAGCGCATCACGGGCCAGCCGCTCGCCTGAAGGAAGGAACGCACGAAATGAGTGAAGTCCAGACTGCCCACACGCACAGCGCGCCGCTCGTCGGCGTGCTGATGGGTTCGAGTTCCGACTGGGACGTGATGAAGAATGCGGTCGCGATCCTGCAGGAATTCGGCGTGCCGTACGAAGCGAAGGTCGTGTCCGCGCACCGGATGCCCGACGAGATGTTCGACTATGCGGAGAAGGCGCGCGAGCGCGGACTGCGCGCGATCATCGCGGGCGCCGGCGGTGCCGCGCACCTGCCCGGCATGCTGGCCGCGAAAACCACGGTGCCGGTGCTCGGCGTACCGGTCGCGAGCAAGTACCTGAAGGGCGTCGATTCGCTGCACTCGATCGTGCAGATGCCGAAGGGCGTGCCGGTCGCGACGTTCGCGATCGGCGAGGCCGGCGCTGCGAATGCCGCTCTGTTCGCGGTGTCGATCCTGTCCGGCACGTCGGTCGACTACGCGAACCGGCTCGCCGCGTTCCGCGTGCGACAGAACGAAGCCGCGCACGCGATGGTGCTGCCGCCGCTCGCATGACGGCGCACCGGCGGCCGCACTGCCGTTCCCGCGGCCGCCTGATCCTCATCACTGCGGCGGGCGGCGCCCGCCGCGACCGAACACTGACATGACCGCAACTCCTGATTCCGTTTCCCCGATCCTGCCCGGCGCGTGGCTGGGCATGGTCGGCGGTGGCCAGCTCGGCCGCATGTTCTGCTTTGCCGCCCAGTCGATGGGCTATCGCGTCGCCGTGCTCGATCCCGATCCGACGAGCCCCGCCGGCGCGGTCGCCGACCGTCACCTGCGCGCGGCCTACGACGACGAAGCGGCGCTCGCCGAACTGGCCGCGCTGTGCGCGGCCGTGTCGACGGAATTCGAGAACGTGCCGGCCGCGAGCCTCGATTTCCTCGCGCGCACGACGTTCGTTGCGCCGGCCGGCCGCTGCGTCGCGGTCGCGCAGGACCGGATCGCGGAGAAGCGTTTCATCGAGGCGTCGGGCGTGCCGGTCGCACCGCACGTCGTGATCGAATCGGCGGCGGCGCTCGCCGCACTCGACGATGCCGCGCTCGACGCGGTGCTGCCGGGCATCCTGAAGACGGCGCGTCTCGGTTACGACGGCAAGGGCCAGGTGCGCGTGAGCACCGCGCGGGAAGCGCGCGACGCGCATGCGTCGCTCGGCGGCGTGCCGTGCGTGCTCGAAAAGCGCCTGCCGCTGAAATACGAAGTGTCCGCGCTGATCGCGCGCGGCGCGGACGGCCGCTCGGCCGCATTCCCGCTCGCGCAGAACGTGCATCACAACGGCATCCTCGCGCTGACCGTCGTGCCGGCCCCGGCCGCCGATGCCGCACGCGTCGAGGAGGCGCAGCAGGCAGCCGTCCGGATCGCCGATACGCTCGGCTACGTCGGCGTGCTCTGCGTCGAATTCTTCGTGCTGGAAGACGGCTCGTTCGTCGCGAACGAAATGGCGCCACGCCCGCACAACTCCGGCCACTACACGGTCGATGCGTGCGCAACGAGCCAGTTCGAGCAGCAGGTGCGCGCGATGACGCGCATGCCGCTCGGCAACCCGCGCCAGCATTCGCCGGCCGCGATGCTGAACATCCTCGGCGACGTGTGGTTCCCGAACGGTGCCGCAGCCGACGCCGTCACGCCGCCGTGGGACACGGTCGCCGCCATGCCGGCCGCGCACCTGCACCTGTACGGCAAGGAAGAAGCGCGCGTCGGGCGCAAGATGGGCCACGTGAACTTCACGGCCGAGACGCGCGACGAAGCCGTCGCTGCCGCCACCGCGTGCGCGCAGCTGCTGCGCGTGCCGCTCGACTGAGGCGCCAGCCGATGTCCATCGATCTCCCGACCTCCGTGACGCCCGCGCAGATCGACGCGGCTGCCGCGCTGCTCGACGCGGGGCAACTCGTCGCATTCCCGACCGAAACCGTGTACGGGCTCGGCGGCGACGCGGCGAATCCCGAGGCCGTCGCGCGCATCTACGCGGCGAAGGGGCGCCCGGCGAACCATCCGGTGATCGTGCACCTGCCGCCCGGCGGCGATCCCGGTTACTGGGCCGAAAACCTGCCGGCCGATGCGCAGGCGCTGATCGATGCATTCTGGCCGGGCCCGCTGACGCTGATCCTGAAGCGCCATGCGCGCATTCCGGACGCCGTGAGCGGCGGCCAGGATTCGGTCGGCCTGCGCTGTCCGTCGCATCCGGTCGCGCAGGCGCTGCTGGCCGCGTTCAGCGCGCGGCGCGGCGGCCACGGCGGCGTCGCCGCACCGTCCGCGAACCGCTTCGGCCACGTGAGCCCGACCACCGCTCAACACGTGCGCGACGAATTCGGCGACACCGTGCACGTACTCGATGGCGGCCCGTCGGAAGTCGGCATCGAATCGACGATCCTCGACCTGTCGCGCGGCTTCCCGGCGCTGCTGCGCCCGGGCCACGTGACGCCGCAGCAGATTGCCGACGTGCTCGGCCGCGCGCCGCGCCTGCCCGACGGCAGCGACGCGACCGCGCCGCGCGCGTCGGGCACGCTGAAGGCGCATTACGCGCCGCGCACGCCGCTCGCGCTGCTGCCGTTCGATGCACTCGAGCTGCTGCTCGCGGCCGCGCAGACCGACGGCGAACGTGTCGCGCTCGTCGCGCGCGCGTCGCGCGCGGGACGCTGGGCGCACGCCGACGGCGTGCATTTCGTCGCGGCGCCGGAAGATCCGCAGGCGTATGCGCGCGACCTGTACGGCATGCTGCGCGCGCTCGACCGCGCGCAGGTCGCACGTATCCTCGTCGAGAAACTGCCCGAGACCGTCGAATGGATCGCGGTCAACGATCGCCTCGGTCGTGCGGCCGCCGCGTTCGAAGCGCGCGACTGACGCAGCCGTTCGCATCCGCTCGTGAAATGAAAAACGCCCGACCGGCGAACCGGTCGGGCGTTTTCGTTTGTGCGCGTGGCGCTCGGCTTACTTGCCGACGCCCGAGGCCGCGATCTGCTGCTCGACGTACTGCGCGAACAGCGCGTGCAAGCGCGTCGTCGGGTGGACCAAGTCGGCGAACATGTAAGTCTGGTCCGCGTTGGCGGTCGTGTAGGTCTGCGGCGAGCAGAACAGCGACGAGCCGAAGGCGGTTGCGTCCGCGACGCCGTACTGGGTCGCCGCCGCGACCATCGCCTTCAGGTTGCATGCGGTGTCGGTGTTCGACACGCTGAAGCCGTTCGCCTGGTAGTTGGCCGCGATGCCGTCCTGCCACTTGAACGCGTCGACCACGGCGTACTTCGTCGTGTCGACCTTCAGCGCGGCGAGCGTGCCGACCAGCGTCTGGTTGAACAGCCCCGACAGTTGCGTGAATGCGGCCTGCGTCTGCGCGCCGCCCTGCAGCGCGAGCGGCGTGCCGCCGATGTCCGGCACCGTCGCGACGAACACGTGCGACGCGCCCGCCGCGACGATCTGCTGGACGATGCCGCCGAGCTGCTGCGCGGCGAGGCCGATCGCCTGCGCGGCCGCGAGCTGCGCGGCCGGCGTGTTGCCTTGCGCCTGCGCGACCTGTGCCTGATAGAAGATGTCGTTGGCGCCGCCGTTGACCAGCACGATCTGGCCCGCGTTGAAGCTGCCGTGCTGCGTCAGGTATTGCTTGACCTGGTCGGCGATCGGCGTCGTCGTGGCCTGTGCGTAGTCGGCGTTCGGCACGCTCGAGTCCGCGTGGCCGAGACCCGGTTGCAGCGTCACGCGCGAGCCGCCCTGCGCGTAGCCGAGGCCGCCCGTGGCCTGCAGCGGAATGCCGAAGCCGCCCTGGTTCGCGGGCTGCAGCGTGTCGCCGTAATACTGCGCGACGTCCTGCGTCCACACCTGGCCGGGGTTGGTCGTGAAGCGGCCGCCGCCGAAGCCGAGCTTGATCTGCGAGTAGGTGCCGGCGTCCGACAGGCTGTCGCCGAACGACACGACCTGCATCTTCACGCCGGACGGCGGCGTGTTCGACGCGCTGCTGTTGTTGTCGTCACCGCCGCCGCACGCGGCGAGCAGGGCGAGCGCGGCGCCCGCGATCGCGACCTGCACGGTGCGCAGCAGGCGTTGACGGTTGCGCGACGGGAATTGTTGTTGTGACTGCATCGTTCGATCTCCTCGTAGATATGGCCCGATGTGTTTCTCATCTGCCGCGCGCCTGCTCGGATCCGGGCTGCGCGGCGGCCGTTGGCTGAAACGGTTATTGGTCGCGCACGGCCGCAAGCGGCACTGTGCGCGGATCGTGGTTTGCGGCCTCGGCAATCTGCGCATGATAAGCGCTCGCCCATTCGGGCGGGCCGAAAATCGCGCGCAGCTTGTTGCGCCATCCGTGGACGCGCAACGCGTCGGCCGCCATCGACACCCACTCGTGAAACGTCGCGACGAGCGGGTTGTTCGAGCCGAGCGGCTCGACGATCCCGTATTGCGGCGGATCGTCGGGCGACTCCTCGACGTAGCTGCCGAACAGGCGGTCCCAGATCACGAGCACACCTGCGTAATTGCGGTCGATGTAGCGGGGGTTGCGTGCATGGTGCGCGCGATGGATCGACGGCGTGTTGAGCACGTATTCGAGCCAGCCGAGCTTGCCGATCGCCTGCGTGTGCACGAAGAACTGGAACGCGAGGTTGATCAGCACGATGCCGACGATCTGCTGCGGCGGAAAGCCGACGAACGCGAGCGGCAGCCAGAACGCCCACATGCCTGCGACGGGATACATCAGGCTCTGCCGGAACGCGGTCGAGAAATTCATCCGCTCGGACGAGTGATGCACGACGTGCGCGGCCCACAGCCAGCGTACGCGATGGCTCGCGCGATGGAACACGTAGTAGAGGAAGTCCTGGCCGACGAACAGCACCGCGAACGACAGCCAGCCGTCGTGCCACGTGAACAGCCGGAAATGTGCGTAGCAGTACGCATAAACGGGGATCACGAACAGCCACGCGAGCTTGTCGGCGCCCTGGTGCATCAGTGCGAGCGCCGCGTTGCACAGCGTGTCGCGCCACGCATAGACATGGTCCTGCGCACGCGTGCGGGCGAGGTGCCAGGCTTCCCACGCGATGCAGAGCAGGAAGACGGGCGCCAGCGCGAGCAGAAGCAATTCGACGTCGAATCGCATGGACGTGTCTCCTCCTTTCCCCTGCAAGCCGTGAGGCCGGGCGTACGGCCCGTTGTAGATATCGGTCAGGCCAACAGCCTACGCAATCGCCACGCGCTAGGCGAGGGGGCAGCGTAGAGGGTTCCCTCTGAGGACAGGGTTTCTACGGAAGTCATGCGGAACGGGGCCTCGCGGTGCGGCCCCGTTTTGCGGGCACATCCGGCGGGCCGTGCGCAGCGCGCCGGCGGCCGAGGCCGTTTCAAACCGCACAAGGGCGAAACCCCCGAGGGCGGGGGCCCGATGCACGGTGTCTCCCCGCGATCAACGGAAGCCGACAGCGGGGCATGCGTGCGCCGCGCCGCGGCGAGTGCGTCGTCAGTGCGCGCCCGCGTAGATCCATTCGAGCAGCGTGTCGTGCGCGGCGCGCGCGGCTTCCGCGTGATCGTCGTTGATGAAACTGACGACGATGTAGCTCTGGCCGTCGGCGCCCGCGACGTAGCCCGCGATCGCGCGCACGTCGCGCAGCGTGCCGGTCTTGATGTGCGCGTTGCCGAGCACGCCGGCGTTGGTCAGGCGGTTCTTCATCGTGCCGTCGATGCCGGCGATCGGCAGCGAATCGATGAACGCCTGTGCGACGGGGCTCGCGTTCGCGGCCTGCAGCAGCGCAGCGAGCGACTGCGCGCTGACGTGCTCCTCGCGCGAGAGGCCCGAGCCGTTCTCGAGCTCGAGGTCGGGCATCGCGATTCCGCTCTTCTGCAGGAACGCGTGAATCGCGCGGCTTGACTGCTCGGGGCTCGCGGGCGGCTTGCCGGCGACCGCGCCGATCGTCAGGAACAGGTTGCGCGCCATCACGTTGTTGCTGAACTTGTTGATGTCGTAGACGATGCTGCCGAGCACGGGGCTGTGATGGACGGCGAGCGGGCGCGCGGTGGTCGGCACCTTGCCTTCGCTGACGGGGCCCGCGATCGTGCCGCCGTCCTGCTGCCACAGCGCGAGGAAGCCGCGCGCGAAGAACGTCGTGTGATCGAGGATCGCGAGGTTGGTCGTGTGCGCGCCGCAGCGCAGCGGATAGTCGCCGGCGAACGACGCGGTCATGATCCCGCCGCCTGCCGACAGCGTCGGACGCGCGGCGGCCGCCGCCGCACCGCACGACCCGTTGCCTTCGACCAGCTGGTTGTCGATCGACAGGTTCGCGAGCGGTGGCAGCACGTCGACGGCGACCTTGCCGTCGTCGCCCGGCGTGACCGTGAACGACACGGCCTTGAACGCGTACAGCAGCGGATCGGGGCCGACGTTGTACGGTGCGCTGGCGTCGTCGTCGAACGACGGCAGGTCGCGCGTCGACGCGGCGAAATAGCTCTTGTCGAGCACGAGGCCGCCGGCCACGCGCTTGATGCCGGCCTTGCGGATCTTGTCGACGAGGTCGATCAGTTCCTCCGGTACGAGCTTCGGATCGCCGGTGCCCTTGATGTACAGGTTGCCCTGCAGCGTACCGTCCGGATCGACCGGGCCGTCCGCGTACGCGGTGGTGCGCCAGCGGTAGTCGGGGCCGAGGATCGACAGGCCCGAGAAGGTCGTGACGAGCTTCATCGTCGACGCCGGCATCATCGGCCGGTTCGCATTCCATGCGATCAGCGGCTCGGGATCGCCGACGCGCTCGACCACAACGCTCATCGCCGAGGCCGGCACCTTCGCGCGCTGCAGCGCGACGAGCACGGACGCCGGCAGGCCGGCCGCCCGCGCGGCGGGCGACACGACGGTGGTCTTGCGCGCCTCCTTGTGGGACTTCTTGCGGGCCTGCGCGGACGGTGCGAACGCAAGGGCCGTGCAGGTGGCGACGACGGCGGCCGCGCGCAGGAAGGGGCGGGCGCGGGGGGCGAACCGGGCGGAAAGATCGGAAATCGGCATGGGCGAATACGGGAAAAGCACGGGATTCGGGCAGAGCGCGCGCGGCGCTGGAGCGCACATTGTAGAGACAAGTGCGGACACGCTCCCGGCGATCCGCCTTTCTGTTGCATTGCACGGGGCGCACGCGATTCGCGGCGCTACAATGGTCGCCATGTTTCACTCGCCCGATGGGTTCAAGCTCCGATGCGGATTCTGCTTGTTGAAGACGATCGAATGATTGCCGAGGGCGTACGCAAGGCGTTGCGCGCCGACGGCTTCGCAGTCGACTGGGTACAGGACGGCGACGCCGCGCTCACGGCGCTCGGCGGCGAGACGTACGACCTGCTGCTGCTCGACCTCGGCCTGCCGAAGCGCGACGGCATCGACGTGCTGCGCACGCTGCGCGCGCGCGGGCTGTCGCTGCCGGTGCTGATCGTCACCGCGCGCGATGCGGTGGCCGATCGCGTGAAGGGGCTCGACGCGGGCGCCGACGACTACCTCGTCAAGCCGTTCGACCTCGACGAACTGGGCGCGCGGATGCGCGCGCTGATCCGCCGCCAGGCAGGGCGCAGCGAGTCGCTGATCCGTCACGGCGCGCTGACGCTCGATCCCGCGGCGCACCAGGTGACGCTCGACGGCGCGCCCGTCGCGCTGTCCGCGCGCGAGTTCGCGCTGCTCGAGGCGCTGCTCGCGCGGCCCGGTGCGGTGCTGTCGAAGAGTCAGCTCGAGGAAAAGATGTACGGCTGGGGCGAGGAGATCGGCAGCAACACGGTCGAGGTCTACATCCACGCGCTGCGCAAGAAGCTCGGCTCGGACCTGATCCGCAACGTGCGCGGGCTCGGCTACATGGTCGTCAAGGAAAGCTGACGCGTGAGGTCGATTCGTCATCAATTGCTGATCTGGCTGCTCGCGATCGTCGTCGCGGGTGTGGGCGCCGCGGGCTGGCTCATCTACCGGCAGGCGCTCGCCGAGGCGAACGAATTGTTCGACTACCAGCTGCAGGAAATCGCCGCGGCGCTGCCGTCCGAGCCGTTCTCGCAGGTGTTCGGTTCGCGCACCAACGGCGACGAAGGCATCGTGATCCAGATCTGGAACCGCAACGGCGTGCTGATGTACTTCTCGCATCCACGTGCGCCGATCGCGCCGCGCGCGGAGCTCGGCTTCTCGACCGAGCGCACCGATCGCGGCGAATGGCGCGTGTACGGCGCGATCGTCGGCGACAACGTCGTGCAGCTCGCGCAGCCGCTGTCGGTGCGCAATCGGCTCGCGGCGAACGTGGCGCTGCGCACGCTGTGGCCGCTGATCGTGCTGCTGCCGTTCCTCGGCGCGGCGGTCTGGGTGATCGTCGGGCGCGGGCTCGCGCCGCTCGGCCGCGTGACGCGCGCGGTCGAGACGCGCCGGCCCGAAGCGCTCGATCCGCTACCCGATGCGCGCCTGCCGCTCGAGGTGCAGCCGCTCGTGCGTGCGCTGAACGGGCTGCTTGCGCGGCTGTCGGCGGCGCTCGATACGCAGAAGGCCTTCGTCGCCGATGCCGCGCACGAACTGCGCACGCCACTCGCGGCCGTGCAGATCCAGGCGCAGCTCGTCGCGCGCGCGAAGGACGATACGTCGCGCCGCGAGGCGGTCGCCGATCTGCAGGATGGCGTCACGCGCGCGACGCGCCTCGCCGAGCAGTTGCTCGCGCTGGCACGTGCCGAACCGGACGGCGCCACGATGCGCGAGCCGGTCGACCTGCAGGCGCTGCTCGTCGAATGCGTGGCCGCGCATGCACCGCTCGCGCAACGGCACAGCATCGATCTCGGCTTCGAGGAGAGCTGCGCGGCGACCGTCGTCGCGGATGTCGGCGCGCTGCGCGTGATGTTCGGCAACCTGCTCGACAACGCGGTGAAGTACACGCCGGACGGCGGCCGCATCGACGTGTCGCTGACCCGCGACGCGGCCGGCCGCGTATGCGTGCAGATCGGCGACAGCGGCCCCGGCATCCCGGCGGACGAGCGCGAGCGCGTGTTCGACCGCTTCTACCGGGACAGCTCCGCGCGGGCGCGCGCCGACGTGTCGGGCAGCGGGCTCGGGCTGGCGATCGTCAAGCGCGTCGCGGCGCAGCAGGGCGCGACGGTGACGCTCGGCGACGCGGCCGCGGGCGGCCTGCTCGTGAGCGTCGTGTTCCGAGACGCCGAGATGCCGGCGCAGGCGCCGCAGGCGTCCGAATCCGTATGACGAACCGCGCGGGTGGCGGCCTAAGCCCCGTTTAAGGTCGATTAAGCCTCCTTTAAGTCAGGGTCGTTACGCTGCGTCCTAACAACGAGGAGGTCCTACGATGAACACCCGATTCCTTGCGCGCGGCGCCGTCGCGGTCGCCGTGGCGACTGCCCTATCTGCCGGCTATGTCGCAGGCACCCGCCGCGCCGATCCGCAGATCATCACGCCCGCGCAGGCCGCCGCGCTCATGCCGGCCGAGGCCGCGGCGAAGACCGGCATTCCCGATTTCTCCGGGCTGGTCGAAACTTACGGCCCGGCCGTCGTGAACATCAGCGCGAAGCACGTCGTGAAGCAGGTGTCGCGGCGTGTGCCACAGCCGCAGCTGCCGATCGATCCGAGCGATCCGTTCTACCAGTTCTTCAAGCACTTCTACGGCCAGGTGCCGGGCATGGGCGGCGACACGCAGCCGGACGACCAGCCGAGCGCGAGCCTCGGTTCGGGATTCATCGTCAGCGCGGACGGATACATCCTCACCAACGCGCACGTGATCGACGGCGCGAACGTCGTCACGGTCAAGCTGACCGACAAGCGCGAGTACAAGGCGAAGGTCGTCGGCGCCGACAAGCAATCCGACGTCGCGGTGCTGAAGATCGACGCGAGCGGCCTGCCGACCGTGAAGATCGGCGACCCGGCGCAGAGCAAGGTCGGCCAGTGGGTCGTCGCGATCGGTTCGCCGTACGGCTTCGACAACACGGTCACGTCCGGCATCATCAGCGCGAAATCGCGCTCGCTGCCCGACGAGAACTACACGCCGTTCATCCAGACCGACGTGCCGGTGAACCCCGGCAACTCGGGCGGCCCGCTGTTCAACCTGCAGGGCGAGGTGATCGGCATCAACTCGATGATCTACTCGCAGACGGGCGGCTTCCAGGGCCTGTCGTTCGCGATTCCGATCAACGAGGCGATCAAGGTCAAGGACGAGCTCGTGAAGACGGGGCGCGTGAGCCGCGGCCGCCTCGGGGTCGCCGTGCAGGGGCTGAACCAGACGCTCGCGAGCTCGTTCGGATTGCAGAAGCCGGACGGCGCGCTCGTCAGTTCGGTCGACCCGAACGGCCCGGCCGCGAAGGCGGGCTTGCAGCCGGGCGACGTGATCCTCGCGGTCAACGGCTCGCCGGTCGCCGACTCCACGTCGCTGCCCGCGCAGATCGCGAACCTGAAGCCGGGCTCGAAGGCCGATCTGCAGGTGTGGCGCGACAAGTCGAGGAAGTCGATCAGCGTGACGCTCGGCGCGATGACCGACGCGAAGCTGGCCTCGAACGACGGCGGCCCCGTCGAGCAGGGGCGCCTCGGCGTCGCGGTGCGTCCGCTCACGCCGCAGGAGCGCAGCGCAACCAACTTGTCGCACGGGCTGATCGTGCAGCAGGCCGGCGGCCCGGCAGCCAGCGCGGGCATCCAGCCCGGCGACGTGATCCTCGCGGTGAACGGCCGCCCGGTCACGAGCCCCGAGCAGTTGCGCGACGCGGTCAAGGGAGCGGGCAACAGTCTTGCTCTCCTGATCCAGCGCGATAATGCACAGATCTTCGTGCCGGTCGACCTGAGCTGACCGGCGGCCGCTGCGGGCCGGCCGCGCCGGCCTTGGCGGGCGCCGCCGGCGTTCGACCCGTGGTGCTGTGTTCCGACCCGAAAGGAGGGAGCCATGCAATATCTACGCAACGTGTCCCGATTTGCCGCCGCCGCGGCGCTGGCCGCCGGCTGCGCCGTCGCCGCGTCCGGCGCGTACGCACAATCGGACGGCTTGCCCGCGGCGAGCCAGCAGGGCGATGTCAGCTACGTGTCAGGCGGCATCGGCAAGGATCAATCGACGGCATTCGAGCAGAACGAGGCGGCGTGGCCGCTCGCACTGCGCTTCACCGGCAAGGGCGGCGAATACCTGGCCGACGTCCATGTGCGGATCGTCGACAGCAAGGGCACCGAGCTGCTGACGACGGACGCGCGCGGGCCGTACATGCTCGTCAAGCTGCCGCCTGGGCGCTACACCGTGCATGCGTCGTACCAGGGCAGCGACGAATCGCGCGCGGTCACGGTCGGTGCGAAGGGCGGGGCGAAGGCCGCGTTCCAGTGGAGTGCGCAGTAGCGCATCGCGCGCGGGCGCGGTCAGGCCGCGCAATCGGAGGCGGTTTCGCCCATAATGAGAGCCACGGCACCTGTGCCGTGGCTTTTCGTTTCCTGCGCCCGGCTTGCCCGCCGGGGCCGCCGTCCGGAGGAGAAACGATGTCCGATGCTACCGACCCTCGCCTGGAAATCGTACCGAACCGCCATCGCGTGCGCGTGATCCATCGCGGCATCACGTATGCCGATTCACACGGCGCGCTGACCGTGCGCGAAACGGGCCTGCCGGACATCCATTACCTGCCGCGCGGCGACGTCAACATGCACAGGCTCGTGATGTCGAGCGTCACGACGGATTGTCCGCTGAGGGGCCGTGCCGTGTATTTCAACCTGCAGACGGAAGACGGCGTGATCGAGAACGCCGCATGGAGTTACGAGGAACCGGGGGAGACCGCGTCCGCGCTTGCGCACTACGTCGCCTTCGATGTCGCTCGGGTCGACAGTCTCATCGAGACGTCCTGATGCGGCGCGTGTTCATCGGGGAGGCATCATGGAACTGAACGACACGTTGCGCGTACCGCTCGCGCCGACCGTCGTGCGGGAGGCACTCGAGGATCTCGCGTTGCTGCGGGCGAGCTTCGACTATTGCGAATCGTTCGTGAAGCACGCGCACGGCGAGTTCGCGCTGACCATCACGGTGCCGCTCGGCCCGCTGCGTGCCCGCTACGACGTGCGTGCGCATCTGGCGAGCGAGCAGGGCGACGCGGAAGGCCAGCCGCGCCGCGTGCTCAACTTCAAGGCGCGGGCCGACGGCCTCGGCGCGGTGCGCGGGCAGGTCGAGCTGGTGCTGCGGCCGGACGATGACGACGCGGCCGCGACACGCATCGAATACGTGGTGTGGGCGACGGCGAGCGGCCCGCTTGCCGAACTGCCGGCGCGGCAGATCGAGAATGCGCTGTTCGCGTGGACCGACGATTTCTTCCGCGAATTCTGCGCGGTCGTGCAGGCGAAGCACGGTCTCGTGCCGAACCGCGCGCGTTCGCGCCCGCAGCGTCGCCAGCATGTATTCCTGCGGCCCGCGTCGCTGATGGCCGCGGCGAAGCGTCCGCTGCCGCCTCATCTCGGCGGCGCGCTGAGCGGCCGCGTCGCGAGCGCCGTGCATCATCGCGAATCCGGCCCGCTGCCCGTCTGGGCGTGGGCGGCGATCGTCGTGTTCGTCGCGCTGCTGCTGTATGCGGCGCGCTGGATCAACGGCGTCTGAGCGGCCGGCGTGCCACCGCGTTACCCGGCCGGACGCCGGCGGCGCGGCGGCCATTAGCGCCGCGCATCGGGCCCGGCGCCGCGAAATTCCCTCCGATAGGCCGATGGCGACGTGCCGAGCGAGCCCGCGAAATGCTGGCGCAGCGATACGCTCGAGCCGTAGCCGGCCGCCTGTGCGATCGCGTCGATCGATTGTCCCGTGGTTTCCAGCAGATGCTGCGCGCGCGTGAGCCGCTCGGCCTGCAGCCACGCGGTGACGGTCGTGCCCGTCGCCTGGCGGAAGTGGCGCGTGAACGTGCGCCGGCTCATCAGCACGCGTTCGGCGAGCGAATCCACACTGTGCGCGATGTCCAGATGCGCGCGCACCCAGTCGAGCAGGCCCGCGAGCCGCGCATCGCGCGGGTGCGCGGCAACCGGCTGCGGCACGTATTGCGCCTGCCCGCCCTGGCGGTGCGGCGGGATCACGAGGCGGCGCGCGATCCGGTTCGCGGCGTCCGAGCCGAAGCGCCGCCGCACGACGTGCAGGCAGCAGTCGAGCCCCGCGGCCGTGCCGGCCGACGTCATCAGGTTGCCGTCGTCGACGTACAGCACGTCGGGGTCGAGCTTCACCCGCGGAAAGCGCTGCGCGAAGTCGTCGGCCCACGCCCAGTGCGTCGTGGCCGGGCGTCCGTCGAGCAGCCCGGCCGCGGCGAGCACGTACGCGCCGAGGCACAGGCCGACGACCTGCGCGCCGCGCGCGGCGGACGCGCGCACTGCATCGACCAGCACGTCAGGCGGTGCTTCGTCGGGATCGCGCCATGCCGGCACGATGACGATGTCCGCGTCGTCGAGCGCATCGAGCCCGTACGGTGCGGTGATCGTGAAGCCGCCCGTCGTCGACAGCGGGCCGCGCTCGGCCGAGCACACGCGAAACTCGAACGCGGGCATCGCGGCCGCATCGCGTTCCTTGCCGAACACGACGGACGGCACCGACAGGTGGAACGGGCTGATGCCGTCGTACGCGATCACGGCGACGACGGTCGGGGCAGGGGCAACGGACGACGCGGCGGCGCGCATGACGGGCTCCGGAATGGCGATGGCCCGATTCTATCGAAGAATGGCTATCGGGCCACTGTCCGTCTGCGCGATGCGATCCGACAATGCATCGCATCGCGCTGCTGGCCGCCCCGTTCCGGAGCGGGGCGGCGCTGCCGAAACCGGAGCCTGCCATGTCGAATGCCATATTGCCTTCCGCTTCCCGCCGCGCGCTGATCGTGATCGATGTCCAGAACGAATACGTAACGGGCAACCTGCCGATCGAATATCCGCCCGTCGACGCATCGCTGGCGAACATCGGCCGTGCGATCGACGCCGCGCACGCGGCCGGGGTGCCCGTGATCGTCGTCCAGCACGTCGCGCCGGCGGGTGCGCCGATCTTCGCGCCGGGCACGGACGGCGTCGCGCTGCATCCGGTCGTCGCCGACCGGCCGTATGCGCACCTGATCGTGAAGGCGCGGGCCAGTTCGTTCGCCGGCACCGATCTCGCCGCATGGCTCGACACGCACGGCATCGACACGCTCGCGGTCGCCGGCTACATGACGCACAACTGCAATGCGTCGACCGTCTATCACGCGGCGCACGCGGGGCTCGTCGTCGAGTATCTGGCGGACGCGACCGGCGCGTTGCCGTACGTGAATGGCGCGGGTGCGGCGAGTGCCGAAGAGATTCACCGCGCGTACACGGTGGTGTTTCAGTCGAATTTCGCGGCCGTGATGTCGACCGATGAGTGGATCGCGGGGCTCGGCGGCGCGGCGATGCCGGCGCGCGATTCGGTGGCCGCGTCGAACCGGCGGGCCCGCGCGCAACGCGCGAAGGCCGCCTGAGCGAATCGGGGAGGGCAGGGGGCGACCGGGCGGAGCGGCGCCGCCGTCTGCGCGTGGCCGGATCGACCGGCCGGTCGCGATGACACGGCCTGCGGCGCGCCGGCGGAGGGGCCGTCGGTCAGTCGCTCGTCTTCAGCATCGCCGGGCTGTAACGCATCATGTCGAAGCAGCCGTCGACGAGCTGTTCCGCATGCTGCTCGGCATCGATCTCGTCGGGCAGCATCAGCATGTCACGCACGAAACCGCTGACGAGCGTGTGCAGCATCAGCGTCGCGCGCCATGTGTCGAGCCGCTCGGGCAGCAGCTTGAGCCGCACGGCGCCCGCGAGATCGGCATCGATCGCGTGCAGCGCCTCGCTCATCCCCGCACGGTTGCGCTGCAGCAGCGGCTCCATGTCCGCGACGTACTCGCACTTCATGAACAGGATGCTGAACACGCGCCGCAACTGCGAGTCGCGCTGTACACCGAGCAGGCACCAGATCAGGATCTTGCGGATTTTCTCCAGCGGATTGCCGCCGGGCGCGTCGAGCGGCATCCGCTTGAGCTCGTCGATCGGCAGGAACACGCGGTCGAACATCGCGTCGAACAGCTCACTCTTGTTCGCGAAATGCCAGTAGATCGCGCCGCGCGTCACGCCGGCGTGCTGGGCGATGTCGGCGAGCGACGTGTGCGACACGCCCTTCTCGAAGAACACGTGTTCGGCGGCGTCGAGAATGCGGTTGCGCGTCTCGAGCGCCTCCTCCTTGGTGCGTCTGACCATGTGCAGGCCTGAATGGATCGATCGTAGGTGAATATAGGGTCGGCAACCCTCGTCGTCGCTGTGCGGACGGGCTATGCTTGCGACTGGTAATAATTCGTAAGACCTAGCGGTTGGCGACGGGCGAGCGGGCTTTTTACATACATTCGTGAATGTATATACAATACCACCCTACGATCGAATGACCAAAGTGGCAATCAGTTAATATCCCACTCTGCTGATTCCCGCCAAAGTACCAGTCCGCAGTTCGCGGCATCTCGTCGGCATGGAGGTCTCGTGCCGACTTGCTGTATCCAGTAGTCCAGTAATTCAGGTGTTCGATCTGCGCCGCGAGGCGCATCCGTGTTGCGCTCCCGTCGGGTGCTGCACTTATTCCATTGGTTATACACAGAGGTCGCTCCATGCGCGTCGAACGGGTTCCATACCGCTTGATCACTGTCGCGGCAGCCGCGGTTTTTCTGGCTGCATGCGGAAAAAAAGAATCGGCACCGCCGCAGCAAACGCCGGAAGTCGGCGTCGTCACCGTCCAGCCGCAAGCCGTGCCGGTCTTCAGCGAACTGCCGGGCCGTACCAGCGCATTCCTCGTCGCGCAGGTCCGCGCGCGGGTCGACGGCATCGTGCTGCGTCGTGAGTTCACCGAAGGCACCGACGTCAAGGCTGGCCAGCGTCTGTACAAGATCGATCCGGCGCCGTACATCGCGGCATTGAACAGCGCGAAGGCGACGCTCGCGAAGGCGCAGGCGAACCTCGTCACGCAGAACGCGCTGGTTGCGCGCTACAAGGTGCTCGTGGCCGCGAACGCGGTCAGCAAGCAGGACTACGACAACGCGGTGGCCACCCAGGGGCAGGCCGCGGCGGACGTCGCGGCCGGCAAGGCGGCGGTCGATACCGCACAGATCAACCTCGGCTACACGGACGTGGTCTCGCCGATCACGGGCCGCGTCGGCATTTCGCAAGTGACGCCGGGCGCCTACGTGCAGGCGAGCCAGGCGACGCTGATGTCGACGGTGCAGCAACTCGACCCCGTGTACGTGGACCTCACGCAATCGAGCCTCGAGGGCCTGAAGCTGCGCCAGGACGTGCAGAGCGGCCGCCTGAAGACGAGTGGCCCGGGCGCGGCGAAGGTGTCGCTGATCCTCGAGGACGGCAAGACGTATTCGGAAGTCGGCAAGCTGCAGTTTTCCGACGTGACGGTCGACCAGGCAACCGGCTCGGTGACGATCCGCGCGGTCTTCCCGAACCCGGGCCGCGTGCTGCTGCCGGGGATGTTCGTGCGTGCGCGTATCGAGGAAGGCGTGAACGAGAACGCGTTCCTGGTGCCGCAGATCGGCGTCACGCATGACCAGAAGGGCCAGGCGATCGCGATGGTGGTGAACGCGAGCAACAAGGTCGAGCCGCGTACGCTGAAGACGTCGGGCATGCGCGGCCAGGACTGGATCGTCGAAGGCGGTCTGCAGGCGGGCGACCACGTGATCGTGCAGGGCGGCGAGAAGGTGCGTCCGGGCGCGACCGTGAAGTCGGTGGCGGCACAACTCGCCCCGGCGGCCGGTGCCGCATCGGGTGTCGCCGCTGCCACCGCCGCGCCGGCTGCCGCCGGTTCCGGCGCCGCCGCCGCGTCCGGTGCCGCCGCATCGGGCGCCGCGCCGGCGAGTGCCGCCGCTGCTTCGAGCGCGCAATAACAGGGAGCCTGTTTCATGGCAAAGTTTTTTATCGATCGCCCGATCTTCGCGTGGGTGATCGCCATCATCCTGATGCTGGCCGGGGTCGCGGCGATCTTCACGCTGCCGATCTCGCAGTATCCGACGATCGCGCCGCCATCGATCCAGATCACCGCGAACTACCCGGGCGCTTCCGCGAAGACGGTGGAAGACACGGTGACGCAGGTGATCGAGCAGCAGATGAGCGGTCTCGACAACTTCCTGTACATGTCGTCGACCAGTGACGACTCGGGCAACGCGACGATCACGCTGACGTTCGCGCCGGGCACCAACGCCGACATCGCGCAGGTCCAGGTGCAGAACAAGCTGTCGCTCGCGACGCCGGTTCTGCCCCAGGTCGTGCAGCAGCTCGGCCTGTCGGTGACGAAGTCGAGCAGCAGCTTCCTGCTGGTGCTCGCCTTCAACTCCGAAGACGGCAGCATGAACAAGTACGACCTCGCGAACTTCGTGGCGTCGCACGTGAAGGATCCGATCAGCCGGCTGAACGGCGTCGGCACCGTCACGCTGTTCGGCTCGCAGTACGCGATGCGGATCTGGCTCGACCCGACCCGCCTGACGAACTACGGCCTCACGCCGGTCGACGTGAGCTCGGCGATCACCGCGCAGAACGTGCAGATCGCGGGCGGCCAGATCGGCGGCACGCCGGCCAAGCCGGGCACCATGCTGCAGGCGACGATCACCGAATCGACGCTGCTGCAGACGCCCGAGCAGTTCGGCAACATCCTGCTGAAGGTCAACCAGGACGGCTCGCAGGTTCGCCTGAAGGACGTCTCGAAGATCGATCTCGGCGGCGAAAACTACAACTTCGACACGAAGTACAACGGTCAGCCGACCGCGGCACTCGGTATCCAGCTCGCGACCAACGCGAACGCGCTCGCGACCGCGAAGGCCGTGCGCGCGAAGATCGACGAGCTCGCACCGTTCTTCCCGCACGGCCTCGTCGTGAAGTATCCGTACGACACGACGCCGTTCGTGAAGCTGTCGATCGAGGAAGTGGTCAAGACGCTGCTCGAAGGTATCGTGCTCGTGTTCCTCGTGATGTATCTGTTCCTGCAGAACCTGCGGGCGACGATCATCCCGACGATTGCGGTGCCGGTGGTGCTGCTCGGCACGTTCGCGATCATGTCGCTCGTGGGCTTCTCGATCAACACGCTGTCGATGTTCGGCCTCGTGCTCGCGATCGGCCTGCTGGTGGACGATGCAATCGTGGTGGTCGAGAACGTCGAGCGCGTGATGGCGGAAGAGGGCCTGTCACCGAAGGAGGCGACCCGCAAGGCGATGGGCCAGATCACCGGCGCACTCGTCGGCGTGGCGCTGGTGCTGTCGGCGGTGTTCGTGCCGGTCGCGTTCTCCGGCGGTTCGGTCGGCGCGATCTATCGTCAGTTCTCGCTGACGATCGTGTCGGCGATGGTGCTGTCGGTGCTGGTCGCGTTGATTCTGACGCCCGCACTGTGCGCGACGATCCTGAAGCCGATCCCGCAAGGGCATCACGAAGAGAAGAAGGGCTTCTTCGGCTGGTTCAACCGCACGTTCAACAACAGCCGCGACAAGTACCACGTCGGCGTGCACCACGTGATCAAGCGTTCGGGCCGCTGGCTCATCATCTACCTGGTCGTGATCGTCGCGGTCGGCCTGCTGTTCGTGCGCCTGCCGAAGTCGTTCCTGCCGGATGAAGACCAGGGCCTGATGTTCGTGATCGTGCAGACGCCGTCGGGCTCGACGCAGGAAACGACCGCGAAGACGCTCGCGAACATTTCCGACTACCTGCTGAAGGACGAGAAGGAAATCGTCGAATCGGCGTTCACGGTCAACGGCTTCAGCTTCGCGGGTCGCGGCCAGAACTCGGGTCTCGTGTTCGTGCGACTGAAGGACTACTCGCAGCGTCAGCATGCGAACCAGAAGGTGCAGGCGCTGATCGGCCGGATGTTCGGGCGCTACGCGGGCTACAAGGACGCGATCGTGATCCCGTTCAACCCGCCGTCGATTCCCGAACTCGGCACGGCCGCGGGTTTCGACTTCGAGCTGACGGACAACGCCGGTCTTGGCCACGACGCGCTGATGGCCGCGCGTAACCAGCTGCTCGGGATGGCCTCGAAGGATCCGACGCTGCAGGGCGTGCGCCCGAACGGTCTGAACGACACGCCGCAGTACAAGGTCGACATCGACCGCGAGAAGGCGAATGCGCTCGGCGTGACGGCGGATGCGATCGACCAGACGTTCTCGATCGCGTGGGCGTCGAAGTACGTGAACAACTTCCTCGACACCGACGGCCGGATCAAGAAGGTGTACGTGCAGGCCGACGCGCCGTTCCGGATGACGCCGGAGGACATGAACATCTGGTACGTGCGCAACGGGTCGGGCGGGATGGTGCCGTTCAGCGCGTTCGCGACCGGTCACTGGACGTACGGTTCGCCGAAGCTCGAGCGCTACAACGGCGTGTCGGCGATGGAAATCCAGGGTCAGGCCGCGCCGGGCAAGTCGACCGGCCAGGCGATGGCCGCGATGGAAGGGCTCGCGAAGAAGCTGCCGGTCGGTATCGGCTATTCGTGGACCGGTCTGTCGTTCCAGGAAATCCAGTCGGGTTCGCAGGCGCCGATTCTGTACGCAATCTCGATCCTCGTCGTGTTCCTGTGTCTCGCGGCGCTGTATGAAAGCTGGTCGATCCCGTTCTCGGTGATCATGGTGGTGCCGCTCGGCGTGATCGGGGCACTGCTCGCGGCGACGATGCGCGGCCTCGAGAACGACGTGTTCTTCCAGGTCGGCCTGCTGACCACCGTGGGCTTGTCCGCGAAGAACGCGATCCTGATCGTGGAATTCGCGCGCGAACTGCAGATGACGGAGAAGATGGGGCCGATCGAGGCCGCGCTGGAAGCAGCGCGCCTGCGGCTGCGTCCGATCCTGATGACGTCGCTCGCGTTCATTCTCGGCGTGATGCCGCTCGCGATCAGCAACGGCGCGGGTTCGGCGAGTCAGCACGCGATCGGCACGGGCGTGATCGGCGGGATGATCACGGCGACGTTCCTCGCGATCTTCATGATCCCGATGTTCTTCGTGAAGATCCGCGCGATCTTCAGCGGCGAGAAGGAAGACGTCGATCAGGCGCTGCGCCTCGCTCAGGAGCACTCGCACCACGAAGAGAAGCCGGGCAACGGCGACGAAGGCAACAAGGGACAGTGATGATGCAAAAACACGCTTTGACTGCAATCGCGGTCGCGCTCTTTGCCACGGGCTGCACGATGGCGCCGCATTACAAGCGGCCCGACGCGCCCGTCGCACAGGCGTACCCGGCCGGCGGCGTCTATGCGACGCAGCCGGGCGCTGCCGGCGCGCGCAGCGCGAACGGCCAGGCGGCGACCGCCATCGGCTGGCGCGAATTCTTCGTCGATCCGCGCCTGCAGCGGCTGATCGAGATCGCGCTGAAGAACAACCGCGACCTGCGCGTGTCGGTGCTGAACATCGAGGCGGCGCGCGCGCAGTACCAGATTACGCGCGCGGGCCTGTTCCCGACGCTCGACGGCACGGGCACGGGCAGCATCCAGCGCGTGCCGCAGGGCCTGTCGCAGACGGGTGCGCCGTATATCTCGCGCGCCTACAACGTCGGCGTTTCGGCGTCGTGGGAACTCGACCTGTTCGGCCGCGTGCAGAGCCTGAAGGACCAGGCGCTCGCGCAGTACCTGTCGACGTCGTATGCGCGGCAGGCTGCCGAGATCTCGCTCGTGTCGCAGGTCGCGGACCAGTACCTGACGCTGCTGTCCACCGATGACCTGCTGCAGGTCACGGAGAACACGCTGAAGACGGCACAGGCGTCGTACGACCTGACGAAGCTGCAGTTCGACAACGGCACGGGCTCCGAGCTCGAGCTGCGTCAGGCGCAGACGGTCGTCGAGACGGCGCTCGCGAACCAGCAGGCGCAGGCGCGTGCGCGTGCGCAGGCGCTGAACGCGCTGGTGCTGCTGATCGGCGAGCCGCTGCCGGACGATCTGCCGGCGGGCATGCCACTCGATGCGCAGAACCTGCTGACGGACGTGCCGGCCGGTCTGCCGTCCGACCTGCTGACGCGTCGTCCTGACGTGATGCAGGCCGAGCAGACGCTCCTGGCCGCGAACGCGAACATCGGCGCGGCACGCGCGGCGTTCTTCCCGCGTATCTCGCTGACGGGCGCGTTCGGCACCGGCAGCCCGACGCTCGGTGGCCTGTTCAAGGCCGGCACGGCGGCGTGGTCGTTCGCGCCGCAGATCACGATGCCGATCTTCGAGGGCGGGCAGAACATCGCGAACCTGAACCTCGCGAACGTGCAGAAGCGTATCGAGATCGCCAACTACGAGAAGGCGATCCAGTCGGCGTTCCGCGAAGTGTCGGACGGGCTGGCTGCACGCGGCACGTACGATCAGCAGATCGCCGCGCTCGAGCGAAACGAGCACGCGCAGCAGCGTCGCTTCGACCTGTCGGACCTGCGCTACAAGAATGGTGTCGACAGCTACCTGTCGGTGCTGACTGCGCAGACCGACCTGTACTCGGCGCAGCAGTCGCTGATCAGCGCGCGTCTGGCACGCTGGACGAACCTGGTCACGCTTTACCGCGCATTGGGCGGCGGCTGGATCCAGCGCGCCGGCGAGACGCCGCGCGCACCGGACGAAACGGTCGACTACGACAAGGCGGCCGCACCGGCGCCTGCGTCGGCAGCGGCGACGAACGGGTAAGCACGAAGGCGGGCAGGGGCGGGCGACCGCTCCGGTTCGCCGAGGTCGCGGTTCCCGGGATACGACAACGCCACGGACGAAAGTCCGTGGCGTTTTTTTGCGGCCAGTTTGGTTTGCGGCGACCGCGGATCGTCATCACCGGCACCGCCGGCACCACCGCTATCGCCGCCCAACCACTCGCCACAAAGCAAAACGCCACGGCAAGCCGTGGCGCTTTTCCTCTACCGTATCGCGCCATGCTCCGGCGCATCCGGGGCGGATCGATCAGTGATGCACGTCGGCCGGGCGTCCGTCGAAGTCGTGCCCTGCGCGGCGAATCTCGCAACGTGCGTCCTTCTCTGCCTTCACGCCGTTGAACACGATGTTCAGGATCACGGCAGTGGCGGACGCGAGCAGGATGCCGCTGTGCAGGATCGGTGCGAGCGCGGGCGGCAGCTTCGAGAAGAAGTGCGGCGACACGACCGGCACGAGGCCCATCCCGACGCTGACGGCGACGATGAACAGGTTGTGCGAGTTGTCTACGAAGTCGACCTTCGACAGAACCTTGATGCCGTTCGCGGCCACCATCCCGAACATCACGATACCCGCGCCGCCGAGCACGAACGGCGGCACCGATGCGACGACCTGCGCCATCTTCGGGAACAGGCCGAGCAGCACCAGGATCACGCCGCCCGTCGCGCAGACGAACCGGCTCTTCACGCCCGTCACGCCGATCAGGCCGACGTTCTGCGAGAACGACGTATGCGGAAACGAGTTGAAGATGCCGCCGATCAGCGTGCCGAGGCCGTCGACGCGCAGGCCGCGCACGAGGCGCTCCTGGTTGACCGGGCGATCGACCATGTCGCCGACCGCGAGGAACATGCCGGTCGATTCGATGAACGTGACGAACATCACCGTGACCATCGTCGCGATCGACAGCGGGTCGAAGTGCGGCAGGCCGAAGTGGAACGGCATCACGAAACCAACCCACGGTGCGTGCGCGACGCCGTCGGTATTCACGCGACCGATCGCGAACGCGATCACGAAGCCGGCGACGATGCCGAGCAGCACCGAGATGTTCGCGATGAAGCCGCGGCCGAACTTGTTGATCAGCAGGATCAGCGTGAGCACGAGCAGCGACAGGCCGAGGTAGACGGGGCTGCCGTATTCGGGGTTGCCGACGCCGCCCGCTGCCCAGTTGATCCCGACTTCCATCAGCGACAGCCCGATCACCGCGATCACGGTGCCGACGACGACCGGCGGAAAGAATCGCAACAGCTTGCCGATCATCGGCGCGAGCACGATGCCGATGATGCCGGCGGCAATGGTCGAGCCGAAGATGTCGAGAATGCCGAGGCCGGGGTTGGTGCCGATCGCGATCATCGGGCCGACGGCCGCGAACGTGCAGCCCATGATGACGGGCAGGCGGATCCCGAAGATCCACAGGCCGAGCGTCTGGATCAGCGTGGCGATACCGCACGAAAATAGATCGGCGCTGATCAGGAACGCGATCTGGTCTTTCGGCAGCTTCAGCGCGCCGCCGACGATAAGCGGCACGGCTACGGCGCCGGCGTACATGACGAGGACGTGCTGCAGACCAAGCGTTACAAGCTTGCCGGTCGGCAGCACCTCATCGCACGGATGGACCGTGTTCGATTGCATCTGTCTCACTCCATGATCTTGTTTTCGGGGTGATACGAAGTTATGCGGAATGGAACGTCGCAACAAGAGCACTGGGTTCTATTCCGTTCTTTGCTGGTTCGATATGCCATTTCGGCATGAAACAGGGTGTCGATCATCGGGAAACTGCCGCTGGAGTGAGGTTCCCCGGTTTTATAGCCCTTCAAAATAGTGCATGCCGCCATGTCAAATATCGGCGGCTTTATGGTGTGTATCGCGACCGTGGCATAGTGGAAAAAACGACCGGTGGAAAATCGCGCCGGGTTAACCCGCTGGCGGCCGTTCTGGCGCGTAACGCGTGGCCGGGTGAAACCGATGGTGCGCGGCTGCGTTTTTCACGTCGCCAGGGTGTCAAAAGCGCCGAGCAATTCGGGCCGCATGTCGCGATCCCGCTATCATCGATATCCGTTCACTCGAATACGCCAACCCGTCATGCGCCTGCTCGGAATCGACCTCGGTACCGGCTCCGTCAAACTCGTCACGCTCGATGCCGATGGCGTCGAGCGCGCGGTTGCGAGCCAACCCTATGCGTTGTCGTCGCCGCAGCCAGGCTGGACCGAAATTGCCCCCGACGTGTGGTGGCAGGCGCTCGTGCGCGCCGCTGCGCGGCTGCCGGCCGGTGAGCGCGCGCAGGTCGCGGCGATCGGCTTCTCCGGCCAGATGCATGGCGTCGTGCTGATCGACGCGGCCGGGCAGCCGGTGCGGCCCGCGCTGTTGTGGCCCGACACGCGCGCGGTGCGCGAAGCGGACGCGGCCGACTGGCCGGACGCGCCGAATCCCGTCGCGCCCGGCATGGCGGGCCCCCTGTTGCGCTGGCTGGCCGCACACGAACCGCACGCGTTGCGGGATGCACGCTGGGCCGTGCAGCCGAAGGACTGGCTGCGCGTCGCGCTGGGCGGCGAGGTCGCGGCCGATCCGAGCGATGCATGCGCGACGGCGCTCGCGACGCCGGACGGCGCGTGGGATACGGCGCTGATCGACGCGCTGGGCTTGCCCGTCGACCGGTTCGCACCCGACCGGGCGTCGGGTGCGCGCTGCGGCGTGCTCGATGCGAAGGCGGCGGCGGCACTCGGGCTGCCGGCCGGCGTGCCGCTCGCGACGGGGGCGGCCGATACCGCGTGCGCGGCGCTCGGCAGCGGGCTCGTCGCGGCCGGCGACGCGCTGCTGACCACCGGCAGCGGTGGCCAGATCGTCGTGCTCGCGGACAGGTTGCCGCCCGCACGGCGCGGGCTGCATCGTTATCGCACGGCGGCGGGCGGCGGCTATTACACGATGGCCGCGATGCAGAACGTCGGGCTCGCGCTCGAAGCCGTGCGCGGCTGGCTCGGCTATCCGGGCTGGCCGGATGCGTACGACGACGCGTTCGCCGGGCCGGCATCGGAGCGGCTCTGCTTCCTGCCGTACCTGACGGGCGAGCGTTCGCCGTGGATGAATCCCGACGCGCGCGGCGGCTGGCTCGGTCTCGGGCTCGGCGACACGCGCGGCGCAATGATGCGCGCCGCGTTCGAGGGCGTCGCATTCGCGTTGCGCGCGGGGCTCGATGCGATTCGCGATGCGAACCGGGTCGATCCGGTGACGACGCTGCGCCTCGCCGGTGGTGGCTCGGTCGATCCGCGCTGGCGTCAGTTGCTCGCGGATGCGCTCGGCGCGTCGCTCGACGCGGTCGATTGCCCGAACGCCGCGACGCGCGGCGCCGCGCTGCTCGCGGGCGTCGCGATCGGACACTGGCGCGAAGATGCGCTGCACACGCTGGCGCCGACCGCGTCGCCAGTCGCCGCACCGCACGACGATCGCGCGCTGGCCGCACGCCATGCGCGTTTCGTCGATCTGTATGCGCGAACGGATGCGTGGTTCACGACCGGCGTCTAAACTCGGGCACTTGTCCTGTCGCGACAGCGGTGACGCGTCGCGGCAAGCCGGCGGCTGTTTCCCGCACGCGACGGGCGGCGGGATCGGGGATCATGACGGGCACACTCCGGTATCGCCGTGTCGCGCGGCACGGCTCGACCTGATCACACACGCGCTGCCGCTCGAGACGCTCCCCGGCGGCGCCGACCCGATGAAGACGGGCGAATCGATTCGCCCGATCGTGCTGTATTGAACGGAAGGGAACTCCATGCTCGAACTCGTTACTTCGCATGCTTGCCACGGTGGCGAGCAACGCTTCTATCGCCACGATTCGAAGGCGATCGGCCTGCCGATGAAGTTCTCGGTGTACCTGCCGCCGCAGGCCGCGCACGGTCGCGTGCCGGCGCTGTTCTATCTCGCGGGGCTCACGTGCACCGAGGAGACGTTTGCGATCAAGGGCGGCGCGCAGCAGTACGCGGCGCAGCACGGCCTCGCGCTCGTGATGCCCGATACGAGCCCGCGCGGCGCGGGCGTGCCGGGCGAGACCGATGCATGGGATTTCGGCGTCGGCGCGGGTTTCTATGTCGACGCGACGCAAGCTCCGTGGTCGACGCATTACCGGATGGAATCGTACGTGACGGGCGAGTTGCGCGAGCTTGTCGCCGCCGAGTTGCCGATCGACGGCGCGCGGCTCGGTATCTTCGGCCACTCGATGGGCGGGCACGGCGCGCTGACGCTCGCGCTGCGTCACCCCGACCTGTACCGATCGGTGTCGGCGTTCGCGCCGATTGCCGCGCCGACGCGTTGCCCGTGGGGCGAGAAGGCGTTCTCGGGCTACCTCGGCGACGATCGCGACGCGTGGAAGCAGCACGACGCGAGCGAACTCGTCATGCGCGCGGATGCGCCGAAGTTCGCGGACGGCATCCTCGTCGACCAGGGCCTCGCCGATCAATTCCTCGCGAACCAGCTGAGCCCGGACGTATTCGAAGCCGCGTGCGCGAAGGCCGGCCAGCCGCTGACGCTGCGCCGCCATGCAGGCTACGACCACGGTTACTACTTCATCTCGACGTTCATCGCCGATCACATCGCGCATCACGCACGCGTGCTCGTACTGTGAGCGGGGCGCGGCACGCGTGACCCGCGGTGCGCGCCGCACGTCGCGCGCGCATGCAAAAACGCCGGCGGCCTTTCGGCTACGCCGGCGTTTTGGTTTTCGTCGCTCGACGATCAGTGGCGCCGCAACAGGCTCGCGCCATACACGAGCGCGGACAGCGCGGTGATCCAGAAGCTCGTCGGCCAGTCGGTGTGATACGCGAGCGCGATCCCGGCCCACGCTTCGAACAGCGCGAACAGCGCGGCGAGCAGCACGCCGGTCGACAGCCGCGTCGACACGTTTTGCGCGGCCGCGGCCGGCCCGACCAGCAGCGTGAACACGAGCAGCACGCCGACGATCTGCGTTGCCGCCGCCACCGCGAGCGCGCACACCGCGAGGAACAGCACCGACACCGTGCGCAGCGACACGCCTTTGGCTTCGGCCAGCTCAGGCTGCAGCGACGCGAACAGCAGCGGCCGCGCGATCAGCGCGAGCGCGACGAGGCTCACCGCGCCGATGCCGGCCAGCACCGCGAGCGTGTCGCGGCTGACCGCGAGCACGTTGCCGAACAGCAATGCGGTGACCTGCGTCGCGAACGACGTATAGAAGTGCAGGAACAACAAACCGAAGCCGAGCGCGCCGGACAGGATCACGCCGATCGCGACGTCGCGGCCCGCGAGTTTTTCGCCGAGCGCGCCCATGCCGATCCCGGCCGCGAGCGTGAAGCCGACCATCCCCCAGATCGGCGAGATGCCGAGCAGCACCGCGCCCGTCGCGCCGGTAAAGCCGACGTGCGACAGCGCATGGCCGGCGAAGGTTTGTCCGCGCAGCACCAGGAAGTAGCCGACGATGCCCGCGAGCACCGCGACGATTCCCGACGCGGCGAACGCGTTGATCATGAAGTCGTATTCAAACATCGTGCGAATGCCCGGGATGAGCGTGTCCGTGGTGGTGGTGGCCGTGTCCGCCGCCACCGCCGTGCGAGTGGCCGTCGTCGTCCTCGTGTTCGTGGTCGTGCTTCTCGATCTCGACGTCGCCCGACATCACGAAGATCTTGCCGTTCACGCGCATCACGTCGATCGGCGAGCCGTAGAGCCGCGACAGCACCGGCCTGGTGATGACCTCGTCGACGGTGCCGAGCGCCGCGACGCCGTTGCCGAGATACAGCACGCGGTCGAGCGCGTTCAGCAGCGGATTCAGTTCGTGCGCGGAGAACAGCACGGTGATGCCGAGCTCGCGCTGCACGTTGCGCACGAGTTCGACGACGCCGCGCTGGTGGTTCGGGTCGAGGCTGATCAGCGGTTCGTCGAGCAGCAGCAGCTGCGGATTGCCGAGCAGGCATTGCGCGAGCAGCAGGCGCTGCCGCTCGCCGCCCGACAGCTCCGACAGCGGCCGGCGCGCGAGCGTCTGGCCGCCGACGAGGTCGAGCACGCGGTCGACGTCGCGCCGCGTCGCGGCGTTCGTGTGCGGCAGCCCCCAGCGGTGGCCGTCGGCGGCCATCGCGACGAAGTCGTAGCCGCGCATCCGGCGATTCGCGAGGCCGCTTCTGATCTGCGGCATGTAGCCGATCGACGCGTTGCCGCGCGCGACCGGCACGCCGCCGACCGACAGCGTGCCGCCCGTGACGGGCACGAGACCGAGCACCGCGCGCATCAGCGTCGTCTTGCCCGCGCCGTTCGGCCCGAGCACGCCGACGAATTCGCCGGGCTCGATCGAGAAACTCACGTCGCGAAGGATCGTGCGTCCGCCCAGTTCGAGCGTGACGCGATCGAGTGCGAGTGCGTGGGGAGTGTCGGTCATGGTGTTGACTGGGTCACTTCTTGCTGGCGGAAAGCGCGGCCGCGAGCGCGTCGAGCTGGCCGGCCATCCATTGCTGGAAGGTCTTGCCGGCCGGCTGCGTCTCGGTGACGCTCACGCCCGGCACACCGCTGTCGCGCGCGATCTTCAGCAGGCGCTTGGTCATCGGCGCTTCGGCCTGGCTGTTGTAGATCAGCACGCGCACCTGTTTCTTGCGCAGGTCGTTCTCGAACGCGGCGACGTCCTGCGCGCTGGCTTCGGTGTCGTTCATCGTCGCAAGCTGGAAGCGCTGGTTGCGCATGTCGAGGCCGATCGCGTCGGACATGTAGCCGAACACAGGCTCGGTGGCCGTCACCGGCACGCCCTTGTATTGCGCGCGCAGCGCGGCGACCTTGTCGTCGACGGGCTTCAGCGACGCGACGAACTTCTGCAGGTTCGCGTCGTAGTCGGCCTTGTTCGCCGGATCGGCACGGCCGAGCTCGGCCGCGATCGCGCGCGCGGCGGCCGGCATGGTCGCCGGGTCGTACCACAGGTGCGGGTTGTCGCCGGCCTTCTTGCCGACGAGATCCGCCACGACGATCGTCGCGCGCTTCGCCTGCTTCGATGCGCCGAGCAGTTTGCCCATCCACGGATCGTAGTCCGCGCCGTTGTAGATCACGACCTGCGCGTGCTGCAGCGCGCGTGCGGTCTTCGGGCTCGCTTCGAACAGGTGCGGATCCTGGTCGGGATTGCTGAGGATGCTGGTCACCGCGACATGGCGGCCGCCGATCTGCGATGCGACGTCGCCATAGAAATTCTCGGCGGCGACCACATTGACGGTCGCGGCCTGCGCGAAGGCGGGTGAGGCGATCGACAGCGCAGCGGCCGCGGCGGCCGCGGCGGCGAACAGACGAGCAAGCGGCAGGGCACGCCGCGGCGCGCGCTTCAGGGCAATGGACATGAAACTCCTCGTTGGAAGGGGCGGCGCGTGCGCCGCGCGTGTGCGGTGTCAGCGTTGCGCGGGCTTGCCCTTGCAGTGCCCGCACAGGCCGTTCAGCTCGACGACCTGGTGGTGGACTTCGAACCCGTGCGCGGGCGCGCTCGCGGACAGCTGTTTCGCGAGGTCGCTGCCCGGAATCTCGACGGTCTCGCCGCACGAGTCGCAGATCAGGAACTGGCCTTCGTGCGGCACGCCGATCTCGCAGCACGCGAAGAACGCGTTCTTCGATTCGATCCGGTGGATGAAGCCGTGCTCGACGAGGAAATCCAGCGCGCGATAGACGGTCGTCGGCGGCACGCGGCCGCGCTGCGGCTCGAGCTCGGCGAGCAGGTCGTACGCGCCGATCGGGCGCTGCGCGGCCAGCACGCGTTCGTAGACCTGGCGGCGCAGCGGCGTCCACGCGAGCCCGTGCTCGGCGGCGAATGCGTCGGCCCGGGACAGCCGGGCGTCGATGTGCGATGAGGTGGCCATGGCGTGGAGCTGGCAATGAGACGAAGTATCGCGATGATATAACGTATCTTCTCATCGTGCAGCCCGAATTCTGCCCCGCGCACCGGCTGTGTCCCCTTCATCGCCGTTTCAGCCGCGCCGCACCCAGCGCGCCGCGCCTTGCCGGGCACGGTTCTCCGCGCGCCGCTCGGCGCGGTCGTGCCGCAGCGCATCATCGAAAGCCGCCGTGTCGCCTTGACAGCGTGAATCGCGTATCCGATCATTCGACCAACAAGAGAGCAATTGATCGGTCGGCGAGCGTTCGCTCACCTCGCGGCCTTCGTACAGCAGAACGAACCGGAGACAACCAGTGAGACTGGAAGACAAGGTCGCGATCCTGACGGGTGCGGCCAGCGGCATCGGCGAAGCGGTCGCGCAACGCTATCTGGACGAGGGCGCGCGCTGCGTGCTGGTCGACGTGAAGCCCGCGGGCGGTTCGCTCGCACGGCTGATCGAGGCGAACCCCGGCCGCGCGGTGGCCGTCACCGCGGACGTCACGCGACGCGACGATATCGCGCGGATCGTCGC
This sequence comes from Burkholderia sp. LA-2-3-30-S1-D2, assembly GCF_001523915.2. Lineage (NCBI taxonomy): Bacteria > Pseudomonadati > Pseudomonadota > Betaproteobacteria > Burkholderiales > Burkholderiaceae > Burkholderia > Burkholderia sp. LA-2-3-30-S1-D2. Next base: position 737,821 of record NZ_CP013384.1, read on the forward strand.
CACCGCCGTCGAGCGGTTCGGCGGCGTCGACATCCTGTTCAACAACGCGGCGCTGTTCGACATGCGCCCGATCCTCGACGAATCCTGGGACGTGTTCGACCGGCTGTTCGCGGTCAACGTGAAAGGGCTGTTCTTCCTGATGCAGGCCGTCGCGCAGCGGATGGTCGAGCAGGGGCGCGGCGGCAAGATCGTCAACATGTCGTCGCAGGCCGGGCGTCGCGGCGAGGCGCTCGTTTCGCACTACTGCGCGACCAAGGCCGCGGTGATCAGCTACACGCAGTCGGCCGCGCTCGCGCTCGCGCCGCACCGGATCAACGTGAACGGCATCGCGCCGGGCGTGGTCGACACGCCGATGTGGGAGCAGGTCGATGCGCTGTTCGCGCGCTATGAGAACCGGCCGCTCGGCGAGAAGAAGCGGCTCGTTGGCGAAGCCGTGCCGCTCGGCCGGATGGGCGTGCCGGGCGACCTGACGGGCGCCGCGCTGTTCCTCGCGTCGGCCGACGCCGACTACATCACCGCCCAGACGCTGAACGTCGACGGCGGCAACTGGATGAGCTGACATGACGCCGCTCGCACGCGCAACCCGGGCGTCCGCGCCGCGTGCGGCCGCCGCCGCACGAGGGCACGCATGATGGCCGAGATCGTCGTCGCCGGCGAACTGCTGGCCGAATTCGTCGCCGCCGAGCGTGGCCAGGGTTTCGACACGCCGGGCCTGTTTGCGGGCCCGTTTCCGAGCGGTGCGGCGGCGATCTTCGCCGACCAGGCCGCGCGGCTCGGCGCGCGCGTCGCGTATGCGGGCTGCGTCGGCCGCGACGCATTCGGCGACGCGATCGTCGCGCGGCTCGAGCGCGACGGCGTCGACGTTGCGCGCATTCGTCGTGTCGCGCGTCCGACCGGCACCGCGTTCGTCGCGTATCGCGACGACGGTTCGCGCAGCTTCGTGTTCAGCCTGTCGACCAGCGCGGCCGCGTGCGTCGACGCATCCGACGTCGACACCGCGATGTTCGACGGTTGCCGCTACTTCCATGTGATGGGCTCGTCGCTGACGAGCGAATCGGCGATCGCGGCCGTCCAGCGCGGCGTGATCGAAGCGGCGCGCGTCGGCGCGAAGGTGTCGTTCGACCCGAACATGCGGCCCGAGATGCTGAGCTTCCGTCCGATGCGCGCGGCGCTCGACACGATGCTCGCCGCTTGCCATCTGTTTCTGCCGAGCGAGGCCGACCTGCCGTTCTTCTGCGGGCCGCAGCCGGCCGAGCGCGCGATCGCCGGGCTGCTCGCGACGCATCCGCTGCTCGAGCGCGTCGTGCTCAAGCGTGGCGCGGCCGGCAGCGCCGCGTTCGACCGTGCGAGCCGTGTGGACGTGCCGGCCTGGCCGGTCGACGAACTCGATCCGACCGGTGCCGGCGACTGCTTCGGCGGTACGTTGGTCGCGAGCCTCGTCGCCGGCCTGCCGATCGACGTCGCGCTGCGCCGCGCGAACGCGGCCGGCGCGATCGCGGTCACGCGGCGCGGCCCGATGGAGGGCAACAGCAGCGCGACTGAAATCGACCGCTTCCTGACCGAACGAGGTATCGCATGTCCGGCCTGACCCCCGTCGCCGAGCGCCCGCGCAACGCGCACGCCGACGCCGTGCTGCGGATGATCTTCGATGCGAACCGCGCGGATGCGCAGCGCGGCATCTATTCGATCTGCAGCGCGCACCGGCTCGTGCTGGAGGCCGCGTGCGAGGCCGCGCGTGCGGACGGCTCGCCGCTTCTGATCGAGGCGACCTGCAACCAGGTGAACCATCTCGGCGGCTACACGGGCATGACGCCCGCCGATTTCCGGCGCGACGTCGATGCGATCGCGCAGCGCTGCGGGCTCGCGCCGTCGGCGCTCGTGCTCGGCGGCGACCATCTGGGCCCGAACCCGTGGCGGCACCGTCGCGCGGCCGATGCGATGCGCGAAGCGGCCGCGATGGTCGCCGCGTATGTCGAAGCCGGGTTCGAGAAGATCCACCTGGACGCGAGCATGGCGTGCGCGGACGATCCGGAGCGGCTCGACGACCGGACGATTGCCGCCCGCGCGGCCGAGCTGTGCCGCGCGGCCGAAGACGCGGCGGCGCGCGCCGGCCTTGCGCCCGTCTACGTGATCGGCACCGAGGTGCCGACGCCGGGCGGCGAAGTGGCCGGCGACACGGGCGGCGATGGGATCGCGCGGATCGCGGTCACGCGCAGCGACAGCATCGCCGCGACGCTGGACGCGCATCGCGCCGCATTCGCGGCGGCGGGGCTCGACGACGCATGGACGCGCGTGGTCGCGATTGTCGCGCAGCCGGGCGTCGATTTCGACGATCGCCACGTGCTCGACTACGACAGCGCGAAGGCCGCGTCGCTTGGTGCGAGCATCCTGCGCACGCCGCGCCTCGTGTTCGAAGCGCATTCGACCGACTACCAAACCGAAGGCGCACTCGCCGCGCTCGTGCGCGACCACTTCGCGGTGCTGAAGGTTGGGCCCGCGCTGACCTTCGCGTTGCGCGAGGCGCTGTTCGCGCTCACCTTCATCGAGGACGCGCTGATCGTCGACGTCGCGCAGCGCTCGCGGTTGCGCGACGTGGTCGACGCCGCGATGCGCGCGCAACCCGAGCACTGGGCGCCGTATTACCGCGGCGACGAAACCGAGCAGCGGCTCGCGCGCCAGTTCAGCTACAGCGACCGGATCCGCTACTACTGGCTGCAGCCGGCCGTCGCGGCGGCGGTCGAGCAGTTGTTCGACAACCTTGCGCGGCAGCCCGTGCCCGAGACGCTCGTCGCGCAGTGGCTGCCGGACGTGTACGCGGCTTGCCGCGCGGGCGGCCTCGCGAGAGAGCCGCGCGCATGGGTGCGCCACCGGATACGCGACGTGATCGCGCACTATGCGCGCGCGTGCGGGATGCAGCGGCCGTCGTGACGGGTCGCGAAGGAAACACGGCAACACGAAACAAGCAACACGCAATACGCAACACCGACGACAGTTCGAACAATCACAGGAGACATGCCATGCAACGAAAGATGCTCGATGCCGCCGCACGCTGCTTCGCCGGAGCCGCGCTCGCGACGGCTGCGTGCGCGGCGTCGGCCGGCACGCTGACGATCGCGACGCTGAACAACCCGGACATGATCGAGTTGAAGAAGCTGTCGCCGGCGTTCGAGAAGGCGAACCCGGACATCAAGCTGAACTGGGTGATCCTCGAGGAAAACGTGCTGCGCCAGCGCGCGACCACCGACATCACGACCGGCAGCGGCCAGTTCGACGTGATGGCGATCGGCACGTATGAAACGCCGCAGTGGGGCAAGCGCGGCTGGCTCGCGCCGATGACCGGGCTACCCGCCGACTACGACCTGAACGACATCGTGAAGACCGCGCGCGACAGCCTGTCGTACAACGGCCAGCTGTATGCGCTGCCGTTCTACGTCGAAAGCTCGATGACGTTCTACCGCAAGGACCTGTTCGCGGCGAAGGGGCTGAAGATGCCCGACCAGCCGACCTACGACCAGATCGCCGAATTCGCGGACAAGCTCACCGACAAGTCGAAGGGCACCTACGGCATCTGCCTGCGCGGCAAGGCCGGGTGGGGCGAGAACATGGCATACGTGTCGACGGTCGTGAACACGTTCGGCGGGCGCTGGTTCGACGAGAACTGGAACGCGCAGCTGACGTCGCCGGAATGGAAGAGGGCGATCAATTTCTACGTGAACCTGCTGAAGAAGGACGGCCCGCCGGGAGCGAGCTCGAACGGCTTCAACGAGAACCTGACCCTGACCGCATCGGGCAAGTGCGCGATGTGGATCGACGCGACGGTCGCGGCCGGGATGCTCTATAACAAACAGCAGTCGCAGGTCGCCGACAAGGTCGGCTTCGCGGCTGCACCGGTCGCCGCCACGCCGAAGGGCTCGCACTGGCTGTGGGCGTGGGCACTGGCCGTGCCGAAGACGTCGAAGCAGCAAGGTGCCGCGCGCAAGTTCATCGCGTGGGCGACGTCGAAGCAGTACATCGAGATGGTCGGCAAGGACGAAGGCTGGGCGTCGGTGCCGCCGGGTACGCGCGCGTCGACCTACCAGCGCCCCGAGTACAAGGCCGCCGCACCGTTCTCGGACTTCGTGCTGAAGGCGATCGAGACGGCCGACCCGAACGATCCGTCGCTGAAGAAGGTGCCATACACGGGCGTGCAGTACGTCGGGATTCCTGAATTCCAGTCGTTCGGCACGGTGGTCGGGCAGGCGATCGCGGGTGCGGTGGCCGGCCAGATGACGGTCGACCAGGCGCTCGCCGCCGGGCAGGCCGCCGCCGATCGCGCGGTGCGCCAGGCCGGCTACAAGAAGTAACGCGGCCCCCGCCGTGCGCGCTGCCGCGCACGGTGCACGTCGCCGAAGCAGACAGGGCGGGCGGCCATTCGCGCCCGCACCTCAACCGGAGGGACTCCGATCATGCGTCATTTGCGTCTTCCCCTGAGCCACGCGCCGTCGGTCGGCGATGCGTCGTCGCCGCCCGGCGCGCCGCGCCGCGCGCGCGGCGGCGCCAGCTGGCTGGTGTCACCGTCCGTCGCGGTGCTGCTGCTGTGGATGTCGATCCCGCTCGCGATGACGATCTGGTATTCGTTCTCGCGCTACAACCTGCTGAACCCGGACGTGAAGGGCTTCGCCGGGTTCGACAACTACCGCTTCCTCGCGACCGATCCGTCGTTCCTGCCCGCGATCTGGCACACGCTCGTGCTGATCGGCGCTGTGCTCGCGATCACCGTGGTCGGCGGCGTGCTGATGGCCGTGCTGTTCGACCGCAAGTTCTACGGGCAGGGCGTGGCGCGCCTGCTCGTGATCGCGCCGTTCTTCGTGATGCCAACGGTCGCCGCGCTGATCTGGAAGAACATGATCCTTCATCCGGTGTACGGGCTCGTCGCGAACGCGATGCGTGCGTTCGGGATGACGCCGATCGACTGGTTCGCCGACTACCCGCTCACCGCCGTGATCATCATCGTCGCCTGGCAGTGGCTGCCGTTCGCGTTCCTGATCCTGTTCACCGCGATCCAGTCGCTCGACCAGGAGCAGAAGGAAGCCGCGCGCATCGACGGCGCGGGCCCGATCGCGATGTTCTTCTACATCACGCTGCCGCACCTGAAGCGCGCGATCGCCGTGGTCGTGATGATGGAGACGATCTTCCTGCTGTCGATCTTCGCGGAGATCTACACGACGACGGGCGGCGGCCCCGGCAACGCGACGACCAACCTGTCGTACCTGATCTATGCGCTTGGCCTGCAGCAGTTCGACGTCGGCCTCGCATCCGCGGGCGGGATCATCGCCGTCGTGGTTGCGAACGTCGTGTCGTTCTTCCTGGTGCGGATGCTCGCGCGCAACCTGAAGGGAGAGTACGAGAAATGAGCGACCTGACCTTCGAAGGCCGGCGCGCGCCGGCCCCGTTCGACCGCGTTCGGCGCGCGCTGCCCGGCACGCTCGCGTGGCTGCTCGCGCTGCTGCTGTTCTTCCCGATCTTCTGGATGGCGATCACCGCATTCAAGACCGAGCAGCAGGCGTACGCGTCGACGTTGTTCTTCGTGCCGACGCTCGACAGCTTCCGCGAGGTGTTCGCGCGCAGCAACTACTTCGCGTTCGCGTGGAATTCGGTGCTGATTTCGGCGGGTGTCACGGTGATCTCGCTGCTGTTCGCGGTGCCGGCGGCCTACGCGATGGCGTTCTTTCCGAACCACCGCACGCAGAAGGTGCTGATGTGGATGCTGTCGACGAAGATGATGCCGTCGGTCGGCGTGCTCGTGCCGATCTACCTGCTGTGGAAGAACGCGGGGCTGCTCGATACCGTGTCGGGCCTGGTGATCGTCTACACGCTGATCAACCTGCCGATCGCGGTGTGGATGACCTTCACGTACTTCAACGAAATCCCCAAGGACATCCTCGAAGCGGGGCGCATCGACGGCGCGTCGACGTGGCAGGAGATCGTCTACCTGCTGATGCCGATGGCGCTGCCGGGTCTCGCGTCCACCTCGCTCCTGCTCGTGATCCTGTCGTGGAACGAGGCGTTCTGGAGCATCAACCTGTCGAGCTCGAACGCCGCGCCGCTGACCGTGTTCATCGCGTCGTATTCGAGTCCGGAGGGGCTGTTCTGGGCGAAGCTGTCCGCAGCTTCGTTGCTGGCCGTCGCGCCGATCCTGATCGTCGGCTGGCTGTCGCAGAAGCAGCTCGTGCGCGGGCTCACGTTCGGGGCGGTCAAATGAGCGCGGCCGGCGAAGGCATGGGCGGAAAAGGCGGGGTCGGCCACGGGATGAACGTGCTGATCTGCGATTGCGACGGCGTGCTGATCGACAGCGAGGCCGTCGCCGCCGACGTGATCGTGCGCGAGCTGGACGCGCGCTGGCCGGGCGTCGACGCGCGGCCGGCGGTGATGCCGCTGCTCGGGCTGCGCATCGAGCGCGTGCTGGCCGGCGCGAGCGAGGCGGTCGGCCGCATGCTGACGGCGGGCGACGTCGACGCGATCCGCCGCGCGGTCGAGGCGGCGGCCGTCAACGCGCCGATGGTCGACGGCATCGATGCGGCACTCGCCGCGATCGGTCTGACGACGGCATGCGCGAGCAACAGCTACCGCGCATACGTCGAGGCGGCGCTCACCCGCACCGGCCTCGCGCGCTTCTTCGGCGACCGGCTGTTCTGCGCGGACGCCGTCGCCAGGCCGAAGCCCGCGCCCGACGTGTATCTCGCGGCCGCACACGCGCTCGGCGCGGTGCCCGCGCAATGCCTCGTCGTCGAGGACAGCGTGACCGGCATCACCGCGGCCGCCGCGGCCGGCATGACCGTGCTCGGCTTCATCGGCGGCGGGCATGCGTCGGCCGCGCAGATCGACGCCCTGCGCGGGATCGGCGCGCGTCACGTATTCGACGACATGCACGAGCTGCCCGGCTACGTCGCGCGCTGGCAGGCGACGGGTGCCGTGCTGCCGAACTAACCTGGCAAGATTGCGCGCCGCGTCTAACGCGGCGCATCACGAACGAACGGAGACAGATCATGGCAAGCGTGCTCCTGCGCAACATCGCGAAGCGCTACGACGACACCGAAGTGCTGCGCAACGTGAACCTCGACATCGCCGATGGCGAATTCGTCGTGTTCGTCGGGCCGAGCGGCTGCGGCAAATCCACGCTGATGCGGATGATCGCCGGCCTCGAGGACATCTCGAGCGGCGATCTGCTGATCGACGGCGCGAAGGTCAACGACGTGCCGAGCGCGAAGCGCGGCATCGCGATGGTGTTCCAGTCGTATGCGCTGTACCCGCACATGACGCTGTACGACAACATGGCGTTCGGCCTGAAGCTCGCCGGCGCGAAGAAGCCCGAGATCGACCAGGCGGTGAAGCAGGCCGCGAAGATCCTGCACATCGATCACCTGCTCGACCGCAAGCCGAAGCAGCTGTCGGGCGGCCAGCGACAGCGCGTCGCGATCGGCCGCGCGATCACGCGCAAGCCGAAGGTGTTCCTGTTCGACGAGCCGTTGTCGAACCTCGACGCGGCGCTGCGCGTGAAGATGCGGCTGGAATTCGCGCGGCTGCACGACGAGCTGAAGACGACGATGATCTACGTGACGCACGACCAGGTCGAGGCGATGACGCTCGCCGACAAGATCGTCGTGCTGTCGGGCGGCGCGGTGCAGCAGGTCGGCACGCCGAACGCGCTGTACCACGCGCCGGCGAACCTGTTCGTCGCAGGCTTCATCGGCTCGCCGAAGATGAACTTCCTGAAGGGCACCGTCGAGTCGGTCGATGCGACTGGCGTGCTCGTGCGTTTCGACAGCGGCGAGACGCAGCGCGTCGCGGTCGAGGCGGCCGGGTTGCAGCGCGGTGCGGCAGTGACGGTCGGCGTGCGGCCCGAGCACCTTCTGGTGGACACGGCGGCCGCGGGCGTTGCCGCGCGGACGATGGCCGTCGAGTCGCTCGGCGATGCCGCGTATCTGTATGCGGAGTCGGCGGTCGCGCCCGACGGCCTGATCGCGCGGATTCCGCCGCTCGACACGTATCGCACCGGCGAGGCGCTGCACGTGCACGCGCAGGCCGAGCACTGCCATCTGTTCGACGAGCACGGGCAGGCGTTGCGCCGGCTGAGCGCGCACGCGAAGGCGGCGTGACGGTCGACTTCGGTCAGAGGTGCAGGTGCGCGGCCATGTAATCGACGAATGCGCGCAGCTTCGGCGTCGGATGGCGGCCTGACGGCCACAGCGCGTAGAACGGCGTGCGGCTCGCGACGTGTTCGTCGAGCACCGCGCGCAGCGCGCCGTCGTCGAGTGCGCCGCGCACGAAGAATTCGGGCAGGCACGCGATGCCGAGCCCGCGCAGCGCGAAGCACAGGCGCGTTTCCGCGTTGTTGCTGACCATCGATACCGGCACGTCCGGCGGCGTGCCCGAGCGCGGCATGCGCAGCGGCCAGGTTTCGAGCTTGCCGCTGCTTGGGAAGCGGTAATGCAGGCAACGGTGCCGCGCGAGATCGGCCGGCGTGCGCGGCGTGCCGTGCCGGTCGAGATAGTCGGGCGACGCGACGAGGTGCTGGCGGAAATGGCCGAGCAGCCGCGACGACAACCGCGAATCCGACGGCCGGCCGGTGCGCAGCACCGCGTCGAAACCTTCCTCGACGACGTCGACGAGCCGGTCGCTGAAATCGATATCGAGTTCGATTTCCGGATACGCGGCGATGAAATCCGCGAGCACCGGCAGCAGCAGCGTGCCGATCGTCGGCAGGCTCACGCGCAAACGCCCGCGCGGCGCTTCGGCGCTGTGCATCAGTTCCCGTTCGGCTGCGTCTATCTCGGCGATCACGCGCCTGCAGCGCGCGAGAAAGCGCGTGCCTTCGGCCGTCAGCGTGACGCTGCGCGTGCTGCGATGAAATAGCCGCACGTTCAGGCGCGCCTCGAGCCGCGCGATGCGCTTGCCCACCGCCGACGCCGACAGCCCGAGCGCGCGGCCGGCCGCGACGAAACTGCGCGTTTCGGCGACCTGAACGAACACGACGAACCCGCCGAGATTTTCCATGCAAGTTTCCGATTGCGGACGCCAGCGTCCGGATTGTCCGGAACTCTAACCCGGTTTTTCTTATTGCGTCGGCTCCCTACGATGAACGTTCGTTCATTGTTGAGAGGTCAAGCCATGTCATCCCTGCCTGTCACCGTTTCCCGTGCCGAACCGGACGCCGCGCTGCGCCGCCGGCTCGACGCCGCGCTCGATCGCGCGCTCGCCGACGAGCGCATCGTTGGCGCGGTCGTGCTGGTCGCGCGCGACGGCGAGCTGCGCTATGCGCGCGCCGCCGGGCTTGCCGATCGCGAAGCCGGTACGCCGATGCGGGAAGACGCGCTGTTCCGGCTCGCGTCGGTCACGAAGCCGGTCGTGACGGCTGCCGCGATGCGGCTGGTCGCGGCGGGGCGCATCGCGCTCGACGAACCCGTCGCGCGCTGGTTGCCCGAATTCCGCCCGGCGCTGCCCGACGGTGCACCCGCTGCGATCACGTTGCGTCATCTGCTGTCGCATACGGCCGGCCTCGGTTACCGCTTCCTCGAAGCTGACGGCGACGGCCCATATGCACGTGCCGGCGTGTCAGACGGGATGGACCGCGTGGGCATTTCGCTCGCCGAGAACGTGCGGCGCATCGCAAGCGTGCCGCTGCAGTTCGCCCCCGGCACATCGTGGGGCTATTCGCTCGCGACCGACGTGGTCGGCGCGCTGATCGAGGCGGTCGACAGCCGGCCGCTCGCCGATGCGGTAGCCGCGCTCGTCACGGTGCCGCTCGGGATGACCGACACCGCGTTCGTCGCGCACGACTTCGCGCGCGTCGCGACACCTTACGTGAGCATGCCGGGCACCCCGCGCCGGATGGCCGATATCGATCTCGTGCCGGTGTACGACGGCACGATCGGCATCCGCTTCGAACCGGCCCGCGTGTTCGATCGTGACGCGTGGCCGTCGGGCGGCGCGGGGATGGTCGGCACCGCGCGCGATTGCGTGACGCTGCTCGACGCGCTGCGCACCGGCTGCGACGGCTGGCTCGAACCCGAGTGGATCGACGAGATGACGCGTATCCAGCCGGGCGCGCGCGAATTGCAGGATGCGCCGGGTTTCAGCTTCGGGCTCGGCTTTTCGGTGCTGCGCGATCCGGCGGCCGCGCGGTCGCCTGAATCGGTCGGCACCTGGCGCTGGGGCGGCGCATACGGACATGCATGGTTCGTCGACCGCGCGGCCGGCCTGACGGTCGTCGCGCTGACCAACACGCTGTACGAGGGCATGCACGGCCAGACCGTGACCGACGTGCGCGATGCGGTCTACGGCGTCGATACCGGGAGCGCGTCATGAGCGACTGCACGTCGATCGAGATTGACGGTGAGGGTTCCGTCGGGCCGGCGCAGGTGCGCGAGCGCCTGCCGGTCGCGAACCTGCTGGCACTCGCGACAGCCGCCTTCATCACGATCCTCACCGAGGCGTTGCCGGCCGGCCTGTTACCGATGATGAGCGTCGACCTGCGCGTGCCCGACGCGCTGATCGGCCAACTGGTGACCGTCTATGCGCTCGGCTCGATCGTCGCGGCGATTCCGCTCGTCGCCGCGACGCGCGCGATGCGCCGGCGCCGCCTGCTGCTCGCGGCGCTGGCCGGCTTCGTCGTGTCGAATGCGCTGACCGCCGCGTCACCGTACTACGCGCTCACGCTCGCCGCGCGCTTCGTCGCGGGCATGTCGGCCGGGCTGCTGTGGGCGTTGCTGGCCGGTTACGCGAGCCGGATGGTCGACGCGTCGCTGCGCGGCCGTGCGATCGCGGTCGCAATGCTCGGCGCGCCGGTGGCGATGTCGATCGGCATTCCGGCCGGCACCGCGCTGGGCGCGGCGCTCGGCTGGCGCGTCGCGTTCGCGTCGATCACGCTCGCGGCGCTCGCGCTGATCGGCTGGATCCGCTTGCGCGTGCCCGATTACCCGGGGCAGCGGGCCGGCGCGCGCGAACCGGTGCTCGGCGTGATGACGCTGCCAGGCGTGCGGCCGGTGCTGACCGTGATGTTCGCGTACGTCCTCGCGCACAACATGCTGTACACGTACGTCGCGCCGTTTCTCGCGGGTGTGCGCATGGGTGCGCAGGTCGATGTGGTGCTGCTGGTGTTCGGCATCGCGTCGCTGGTCGGCATCGCGCTGACGGGCGCATGGATCGGCGCCGCGCAACGGCGTCTTACGCTCGCCAGCATCGCGCTGTTCGCGCTCGCGGCGGCGATGCTCGGCGCCGGATCGGGGATGGCGATCGTCTATGCGGGCGTGTCGCTGTGGGGGCTCGCGTTCGGCGGCGCGCCGACGCTGTTCCAGACCGCTGCCGCGAATGCGGCCGGGGAGTCGGCCGACGTCGTGCAATCGATGCTCGTGACGGTGTGGAATCTCGCGATCGCGGGTGGCGGCATCGCGGGCGGGATGCTGCTCGGCGCAGCGGGCGCCGGCGCGATTCCGTGGGTGCTCGTTGCGCTGCTGGCGGCCGCGTGGATCGGGGCGTGGCGCGCGCGCCGGCATGCGTTTCCGGCGCCGCGCGCGGCCTGAACGTTCGACCGCGGCGTCAGTCCGCCTTCGCGTCGAGCGCGGCGCGCGCGCAGGTCTCGTCGGTGACGAGCCCCGACAGCCAGCCGCCACGCAACGCGGCGATCACGGCGTCGCGCTTCTTCGGGCCGCCGGCGAACGCGATCGTCGGGCGCTTCGGCGGCGTGTCGAGCGCGACGCTCGTGACGCGCGCGCTGGTCGACACGTCGACCAGCTTGCCCTGCGCATCGATCGGCACGCCGAGCAGTTCGGCCACCGCGCCGCGCGCGGTCATCTCGTCGCGTTCCTGTTCGGTGATGAAGCCGTCCTCGTAGAGCGGGCAGTGCGGGCCGATGTTGCCGATTCCGACGAACGCGACGTCGGCCTGCGCCGACAGCGCGTCGACGATCCGGTACAGCCGGTGATTGCACCATTGCGCCCGCTCGGCGTCGCTGTCGGCGAACAGCGGTGCTGGCAGCAGGAAGTGCTTGCCGCCGGTTTTTTCGGAAATGTACTGCGCGACGTCGTAGCGGTTCGACGAACCGTCGGCCGCGATCGCGCCGACCATCGACACGAGCCGGTGCTGCGGCCGCTCGATCTGCGCGATCTGCGCGACCACGGCCTTCAGCGTCCGGCCGCTGCTGACGGCGATCACCATCGGTCGCGTCTCGTTCAGGTAGCGCTCCATCACCTGCGCGCCGGCGACCGCGAGCTTGCGGTCGATCGCTTCCGGCGCGTCGGCATCGACGGGCACGACTTCGCACATCGCGAGCCCGTAGCGCTTCGACAGCTGCGCGCCGAGGTCGAGACAGTCGGCGAGCTGATGATCGACGCGCACGCGGATCAGATTCTTCTCGACCGCGAACGCGACGAGGCGCTGCGCGACCGGGCGCGACACCTGCAGCTTCTCGGCGATTTCGTTCTGCGTGTCGCCCGCGACGTAGTAGAGCCACGCGGCACGCGTGGCGAGATCGAGTTTTTCTGAGGACTTGGACACGATAGCGGTTCGGTTCGGATCTGGGCCGGCCGTCGGGCGGCGCAACGGGCATCCACTGTAACGCATGCCGGGTGAGCGGCCGACGGCCGCTGCGCGTCGCCGCTTACGCGAGCCGCGCGCGCGACGGTTCGTAAAGCGGGCGCACGTGGCGATACAGCGCGCGGAACGAGTCGAGGCGCTCGCGCAGCAGCGTATGACGGCCGGCATCGGGCGCGTATTCGGCGCGCACCGGCGGCTTGGTCAGCACGGCATGCGGATCGCCGCCGACGGCGAGCCAGCCCAGGCGTGCGGCGCCGAGCGCCGCACCGGTTTCACCGCCACCATGCTGGCACGTGCGTACGTTCAGTGCATCGGCGATCAGCTGCGCCCAGAACGCGCTGCGCGCGCCGCCGCCGATCAGCGACAGACGGTCGGTTTCGACGCCTGCCGCATGCAGCGCGTCGAGGCCGTCCGCGAGGCCGAGCGTCACGCCTTCGAGCACCGCGTAACCGAGGTGCGCGCGTTCGGTTGCATGCGTCATCCCGAAGAATACGCCCTGCGCATAAGGATCGTTGTGCGGCGTGCGTTCGCCGGACAGGTAGGGCAGGAACAGCGGCGCCGTCGCGAGCGCGTCCGCGTCGAGCGCCTCGATTTCGGCGAGCAGCGCCGGCTCGTCCGTGCCCGTCAGCTTGCAGACCCAGCGCAGGCAGCTCGCGGCCGACAGCACGACGCTCATCAGCTGCCAGCGATCGGGAATCGCGTGGCAGAACGCATGCACGGCCGATGCGGAGTTCGGCATGAAGCGGTCGCCGACCACGCTCAGCACGCCCGACGTGCCGAGCGACACGAAGCCGTCGCCCGCGTGGATCGCGCCGATGCCGAGCGCGCTGGTCGCGTTGTCGCCGCCGCCGCCTGCCACCACGACGGCCTCCGACAGCCCAAGCTCGCGCGCGAGATCCGCGCGCAGCGTGCCGGACGGCGCGTTGCCTTCCACGATGCGCGGCATCTGCCCGCGCGTCATGTCGCACGCGGCGAGCAGCGTGTCGGACCAGTCGCGGCGCGCGACGTCGAGCCACAGCGTGCCGGCCGCGTCGGACGGGTCGGACACCTTCGCGCCGGTCAGACGGAAACGCAGGTAGTCCTTCGGCATCAGCACGCACGCGGTCGCCGCGAACACGTCGGGCTCGTGCTTCGCGACCCACAGCAGTTTCGGCGCGGTGAAGCCGGGCATCGCCAGGTTGCCGGCCAGTGCATGCAGATCGGGGGCGCGTTCGGTGAGCAGCGCGCATTCGTCGGCGCTGCGCATGTCGTTCCACAGGATCGCAGGGCGCAGCACGCGGTCGTCGCGGCCGAGCAGCACCGCGCCGTGCATCTGGCCCGACAGGCCGATCCCGCGCACCTGCGCGAATGCCTGCGGATGCCGTTCGCGCAGCGCCGCGAGCGCGGCGAGCGTGCCTCGCCACCAGTCCTCCGGATGCTGTTCCGCCCAGCGCGGGTGCGGCCGCGACACGCTGAACGGCGTGCCCGCGGTGCCGACCACCGTACCGTCCGGGGCAAGCAGCAGCACCTTCACTTCCGAAGTGCCGAGGTCGATGCCGAGATACATGAGCGATACGTTCCGTCAGTGGGGAGCCGCTACTTTAGCCGCACGCATGCGCACCTGCCAACGCAGGTTCGCCCGGATGCGCGGCCGCGGGCCGTCCCGCTTCAGCGCTGCGCGAGCCATGCGTCGACGCGGGCGAGCCCGGCGCGCAGCGCTTCGAACAGCGCCGCGTTGCCGGCGAGCGAGCCCCACAGCGCGCGGCTTGCGCACAGCGCGACGACCGGGTCGTCGGCTTCGACGATCGCGCGCGCGGCGCCGTCGTCCATCACGCCGTCCTGGTACGCATACGGCAGCAAGCCTCGCGCCCAGCGTTCGAGAAAGCGCAGGAACAGCGCCGGCAACACGGCGGTGGCGACCGGCGCCGCGCCGCGTGCGAGCGATTCGACGAACGTCGGCGCGATGAAGCCGGGAATCTTCGAGAAGCCGTCGGCCGCGACGCGCTGGTTCGTGTCGAGCACGTACGGGTTGCCGAAGCGTTCGAGCACGACGTCGCGGTAGCGTTCGAGATCGAGCGGGCTCGGGCTGAGACACGGGATCACGTCCTGCGTCACGTAGTCGTGCGCGAACCGGCGGATCGCCGCGTCGTGCGTGCCCTCGTGGATGTACGTGTAGCCCGCGAGCGTGCCGGCCCACGCGATGCAACTGTGCGTCGCGTTAAGGATGCGGATCTTCGCTTCCTCGTACGGGTGCACGTCGTCCACCAGCTCCGCGCCGGCCAGCTCCCAGCGCGGCCGGCCGGCCGCGAAGCGGTCCTCGATCACCCACTGGATGAACGATTCGCCCATCACCGGGCATGCGTCGTCGACGCCGGTGGCCGCGCGCACGCGCTCGCGCACGTCGGCGGTCGGGCGCGGCGTGATGCGGTCGACCATCGCGCTCGGCGTCGCGACGTGCGCATCGAACCACGCGAGCAGGCCGTCCTCGCCGCGCCGTTCGAGGAATTCGCGCATGCCCGCACGAAAGCGCGCGCCGTTGTTGCGCAGGTTGTCGCAGCTCTGCAGCGTGAGCGGGCCCGCGCCGCGCTTCACGCGCTCGGCAAGCAGCGCCGCGAGCGCGCCGTACAGCGTCGTGCGCGCGCCCTGCAGGTCGGCCGCCAGATCGGCGTTCGCGAGGTCGAGCCGGTTGTGTTCGTCGAGGTAGTAGCCGCCTTCGGTCACGGTGAACGACACGATCCGGCATGCCGGGTCGGCGCCGGCGTCGATCAGCGCGGCGAGGTCGATCGACCACGGCAGCACGCGCGAGATCGCGCGGACCGTCTCGTATGCGCGCTCGCCCTGCGGCGTGACGGTCTCGAGCGTGTATTCGCCGTGCTGCGCGGCGAGCGCGTCCATCGTCGCGCGCATGTCGTCGCGGATGTTGCCGACGGTCAGCGACCAGCGTTCGTCGGCCGGCACGGCCGCGTTCACGCGATGCAGATACCACGCCTGGTGCGCGCGGTGGAAAGAGCCCGCGCCAATGTGCAGCAGCACGGGCGCGCGGGCGGAGGACGATTCGCTCATCCGGTGTCTCCTGTTCGTGCCAGTCTTTCCTGTTGAATACGATCATTTGCTCTTTGTGTGAGCGAATGATCGTATTCGGGCGAGCGAAAGTCAAGGCGGGACACGGCATTTCGATGGTGCGCTGCGGCGGCGCGCGCGGCGCGAAAGGGGGAGCGGTATCAGCGGCCTTCGCGTGTGAGCGCGACGAGTTCGTCGAGCAGCTTGCCGGCCGGCCCCGGCAGGATCCCGTGGCGGCGCCGGAATGCGGTGAGCGTGCGCACCGCGACGACCTCGCGCACCGGCAGCGTGTCGATCGTGCCGGCGCGCTGTTCCGCGCCGTACATCGGTTCGGCCATCCAGCTCAGGAAGCCCGCATGCGCGACGAGGCTCTTCAGCGTCGTGACCGAGCGTGTCTCGACCGCGATGTCGGGAAGGGCAAGCCCGTGCGCGTCGAAGGTCGCGCGCATGTGGTCGAACGGCGCGGTGCCGCGCGGCGGAATCGCCCAGCGCGCGTGCAGCGTGTCGGCGAGCGTCGGCGCGCGACCGAGCGCGCGCAGCGGATGGTGCGGCGCCGCAACGATATGGCTGCGATCTTCCCAGCGGCACTCCGGAATCGCGACGATCTCGTCGGTGTCGGGCCCGTGCGCGGACAGCGCGAGATCGATCTCATGCTTGTTCAGCCCTTCCGCGAGCCGATCCCACACGCCTTCGAGAATCTCGACACGCAGGTTCGGCCAGCGGTCGAGCACGCGGCCGACCGCGACCGGCAGCACGAGGCTCGCGATGCTGCCCACCGCGCCGACCTTGATCGTGCCCTTCGCGAAGCCGCGCATCGCGTCGAGCTCCTCGCGCGCATGCTCGGCCTCGTGCTGCAGCAGCGTCGCGTGCGGCAGCAGCGCCTCGCCGAACGCCGTCAGCTGCACGCCTTTCGAATGGCGCTCGAACAGGGGCGCGCCGACCTGGTCCTCGAGCCGCTTCAGGATCCGGCTCAGCGCCGGCTGGGTCACGTGCAGCGCGTCGGCCGCGCGGCCGAGGCTGCCGCACGCGACGATGGTCGTGAATGCCCGCAATTGCCGGAGATCGAAAGTCATGCCGAACCGTAATGGCTTTTCGCAAAAAATACAGTATCCGTGAATGGCTCGCGCTTCGATACTGTGGAAACCGCCAAGCCACCGAGGAGACGCCCGAGCATGTCCGGCACCCCGTCCCATTCCGCCACACCGTCCGCCCCGATCACCGTCCGCGATGCCGTCATCGACCTGTTTCGCCAGTTCGGCATCGATTGCGTGTTCGGCAATCCTGGCTCGACCGAGCTGCCGATGTTCCGCGATTTCCCCGCCGATTTCCGCTACGTGCTCGGCCTGCAGGAGGCCGTCGTGGTCGGAATGGCGGACGGTCATGCGCAGGCCACAGGCAACGCGGCGGTCGTCAACCTGCATTCGGCGGCCGGCGTCGGCAACGCGATGGGCAACCTGTTCACCGCGTTCAGGAACCGCACGCCGCTGATCGTCACGGCAGGCCAGCAGGCACGCGCGATCCTGCCGTTCGATCCGTTTCTCGGCGCGACGCAGGCCGCCGAGCTGCCGAAGCCGTACGTGAAATGGAGCATCGAGCCCGCGCGTGCGCAGGACGTGCCGGCCGCGATCGCGCGGGCGTACCGGATCGCGATGCAGGAGCCGCGCGGGCCGGTGTTCGTGTCGATCCCGGTCGACGACTGGGACCAACCGGCCGAGCTGCTGCCGCGCCGTGACGTGAGCAGCGTCGTGCGGCCCGATCCCGATGCGCTCGCGCGGCTCGGCGACGCGCTCGATGCCGCGCGGCGTCCCGCGCTGGTGGTCGGCGCGGCCGTCGATCGGGCCGGTGCGTGGGACGACGTCGTGCGGCTCGCCGAGCGGCACCGGGTCAGCGTGTACGTCGCGCCGATGTCGGGGCGCTGCAGCTTTCCCGAGGATCATCCGCTGTTCGCCGGCTTCCTGCCCGCGATCCGCGAGAAGATCGTCGCGCGGCTCGACGGGCACGACCTCGTGTTCGCGTTCGGCGCGCCCGCGTTCACCTATCACATCGAGGGCTGCGGCCCGCACGTGCCGCCCGGCGCCAAGCTCGTGCAGCTCGTCGACGATCCCGGCATCGCCGCATGGACGCCGTCGGGCGACGCGGTCGTCGGCAACCTGCGGCTCGCGGCACGCGATCTGCTGGCCCGGCCGGCGCCGCGCGAGCGGCCGATGCCCGCGCCGCGGCCGATGCGCCCGCGCGCCGAAGCGCCGGCCGCCGGCGAACGGATGTCGGTGGCATTCGCGCTGCAGACGCTCGACGACGTGCGCGACGCGCACGACATCGTCGTCGAGGAAGCGCCGAGCGCGCGGCCGGTGATGCAGGCGCACCTGCCGTTCACGCGCAGCGGCACGTTCTACACGATGGATAGCGGCGGGCTCGGTTACGGGATGCCGGCCGCGGTTGGCGTCGCGCTCGCGCGGCCGGGACGGCGCGTGATCGGGCTGATCGGCGACGGGTCGAGCCTCTATTCGATCCAGGCATTGTGGAGCGCCGCGCAGCTGAAGCTGCCGATCACGTTCGTGATCCTGAATAATCGGCGCTATGCGGCGCTGCAGGATTTCGCGCCGGTGTTCGGCTTCGGTCCTGACGATCCGGTGCAGGGCACCGATCTGCCCGACCTGGATTTCGTCGCGCTCGCGCAAGGGATGGGGTGCCGCGGCATCCGCGTCGCCGATGCCGCTCGCCTGCACGAAACGCTGACCGACGCGCTGCGGGCCGATACGCCGGTCGTCGTCGACGTCGAAGTTGCCTGACGCGCGTTGCGCGTCCTTCCGGAGAATCCATGCAAACCGTATCGATGCTGATCGGCGGCGAACGCCGCCAGTCGTCCAGCGGCGCGACCTTCGTGCGCCGTAACCCGCTCGACGGCGAAGTCGCGTCGGTCGCGCCCGCGGGCACGGTCGACGATGCCCGCGCGGCGGCCGACGCGGCCGCTCGCGCGTTTCCTGAATGGGCCGCGCTCGGCCCCGGCGCGCGCCGCGCGCTGCTGCTGAAGGCTGCCGCCGCGCTCGAGGCGAAGCACGAGCAGTTCGTCGCCGCGATGGCGGCCGAAACCGGCGCGTCGGCGCTGTGGGCAGGCTTCAACGTGCACCTCGCCGCGAGCGGGCTCGTCGAGGCCGCGTCGCTGACCACGCAGACCGGCGGCGAGCTGATCCCGTCCGACGTGCCCGGCTCGCTGGCGATGGGCGTGCGACAGCCGGCCGGCGTGGTGCTCGGCATCGCACCGTGGAACGCGCCGGTGATCCTCGCAGCGCGTGCGCTCGCGCTGCCGCTCGCTTGCGGCAACACGGTCGTGCTGAAGGGCTCCGAGCTGTGCCCCGTCACGCACGGGCTGATCGTCGAGGCGCTGCAGGAGGCCGGGCTGCCGCCGGGCGTCGTCAACTTCGTGACGAACGCGCCTGAAGACGCGGGTGCCGTCGTCGATGCGCTGATCGCACATCCGGCCGTGCGCCGCGTGAATTTCACCGGCTCGACGCGCGTCGGGCGAATCGTCGCCGAAGTGTGCGCGCGTCATCTGAAACCGTCGGTGCTCGAACTCGGCGGCAAGGCGCCGTTCGTCGTGCTCGACGATGCGGATCTCGATGCGGCGGTCGCGGCGGCCGCATTCGGCGCATTCGCGAATTCCGGACAGATCTGCATGTCGACCGAGCGGATCGTCGTCGATGCGTCGATCGCCGACGCATTCGTCGCGAAGCTCGCCGCCAAGGCCGCGTCGCTGCCGCTCGGCGATCCGCGCCAAGGGCCGGTCGTGCTCGGTTCGCTGATCGACATGAAGGCCGTCGAGCGCTGCAACGCGCTGATCGACGACGCGCTCGCGCACGGCGCGACGCTGCTGTGCGGCGGCAAGTCGGACAGCACGCTGTTCCCGGCGACGCTGCTCGATCACGTGACGCCCGCGATGCGGATCTACGCGGAGGAGTCGTTCGGGCCGGTGAAGGGCATCGTCCGGGTCGACGGCGAGGCGGCCGCGGTCCGCTGCGCGAACGACAACGCGTTCGGGCTGGCTTCGGCCGTGTTCAGCCGCGACGTCGCCCGCGCGATGCGGGTCGCGGCGCGCATCGAATCGGGCATCTGCCACGTGAACGGCCCGACCGTGCACGACGAGGCGCAAATGCCGTTCGGCGGCGTGAAGGACAGCGGCTTCGGCCACTTCGGCGGCAAGGCCGGCATCGCCGCGTTCACGGACCTGCGCTGGATGACCGTGCAGACCGCGCCGCGCCAGTATCCATTCTAAGAGGCCGCAGACGATGAAGATTGCGATTCTCGGTGCCGGTGCGATGGGCTCGCTGTTCGGGGCGCTGCTGGCGGAGCACGGCGAGGCCGTCACGCTGATCGACGTGAACGATGCGCATCTCGATGCGATCCGTCGCGACGGGCTGCGCATCGACGACGATCGCGGCGAACGCCACATCCGCGCGCTGCAGGCCGTCCGGCCAGAAACGGCGAATGCGCAGGCAAGTGCATCGCCCGACATACCGTTCGATCTGCTGATCGTTTTCACGAAATCGCTGCACACGCGTGCGGCGCTCGAAGGCGTGCGCGCATTGCTGACCTCACGTACGTACGTGCTGACGCTGCAGAACGGCCTCGGCAATGTCGAGACGCTGAACGCGTTCGTGCCGCTCGAACGGATTCTGGTCGGCGTCACGACGTGGCCGGCCGACTTCGCCGGCGCCGGACACGTCCGCTCGCACGGTGCCGGCGCGATCCGCATGATGACGGCCGACGGTGCGGCGCGCCCGTTCGCGGCGGCTGTGGCCGACGCGCTGTCGCGTGCCGGGCTCGCGTGTTCGCTCGACGCCGACGTGTGGGCCGCGATCTGGGAGAAGGTCGCGTTCAACGCGGCGCTCAACACGCTGTGTGCGGCGACGGGCTGCACGGTCGACCAGCTCGGACGTGAACCTGACGGCCCACGGCTCGCGCTCGCGATCGCGGCGGAGACGGCCGCCGTCGCGCGCGCGAAAGGCATCGCGGTGGACGGCGAACGCATCGCGCGCAACGTCGAGCATGCGATCCACGCGCATCGCGGCCATCGACCGTCGATGCTGCAGGACGTGCTCGCGGGCCGCCGCACCGAGATCGACGCGATCAGCGGCAAGATCGTCGCGGCCGCGCGCGAGACGGGTATCGCGGTGCCGCATACCGATACGCTGCTCGCACTCGTCAGGCTGATCGACGCGCGGCGCGACTGAGCATCACGCCGGCGGCGGGCTTGCGCCGCACGACGATACGGCCGCGCCGCATGCAGCCGATGTCGCCGGATCGGGTTGGATTGGACAAGACGCGGGGGCGGCGCCGATGCACGGACGCCGACTGACCCTGCAGCACGAGATCCGGGCACGCGCAAGCGCCAGCCCGGGCAACTGGAGACGCCATGAAAGTCATCGAATGCCGTTGCCTTGCCGCGCGCCGTGCGCGCACCTTGCCGCCGACGCGTGGCGCACGGGAGGTCGCATGAGCATGCGCGACGGATTGGAACCGCCCCCGGTCGACATCGGCGCGACGCTTGACGACGGACCGTTCACGACGATGCAGCGTTGCGTGGTGCTGCTCGCCGCGCTTGCGATCGTGCTCGACGGCTTCGACGGGCAGTTGATCGGTTTCGCGATTCCGGTACTGATCCGCGAATGGGGGATCACGCGCGGCGCGTTCGCGCCGGCGGTGGCCGCCGGGCTGATCGGGATGGGCATCGGCAGCGCGTGCGCGGGCTTCGTCGCGGACCGTTTCGGGCGCCGCCAGGCCGTGATCGGCAGCGTGTTCCTGTTCGGCATCGCGACCTGCGCGATCGGCTTCGCGCCGGATGTCGCGACGATCGCGATGTTGCGCTTCTGCGCGGGGCTCGGGATCGGCGGCGCGCTGCCGACGGCCACGACGATGACGGCCGAATACACGCCTGCGCGGCGCCGCACGATGATGGTGACGGCGACGATCGTCTGCGTGCCGCTCGGCGGCATGCTGGCCGGGCTGTTCGCGCACGAGGTGCTGCCGCGCTATGGCTGGCGCGGGCTGTTCTTCGCCGGCGGCGCGCTGCCGCTCGTGCTCGGCTTCGTGCTCGTGCGTGCGTTGCCCGAATCGCCGCGCTTCCTGGCACGCCGCCCCGCGCGCTGGCCGGAACTCGGCGCGCTGCTCGCGCGCATGCAGCGGCCGGTCGCGCCCGACGCCACGTTCACCGATCTGCGCGATGCACGCGCGCCCGGCGCACGAGGCGGGTTCGGCGCGCTGTTCGCCACCGGCCAGGCGCGCGACACGATCGCGCTGTGGTGCGCGTTCTTCATGTGCCTGCTCGCCGTGTATGCGGCGTTCAGCTGGCTGCCGACGATGCTGGCCGCGAGCGGGCTGAGCGTGTCGGTCGCGGGCTCCGGGCTCACCGCGTACAACCTTGGCGGCGTGATCGGCGCGCTGCTGTGCGCATGGGCGATCACGCATGCGGGTTCGCGCTGGCCGCTCGCGCTCTGCAGCATCGGCGGCGCGGCGAGCGCGGTGTGGCTGATGGGGGTCGATGCGGGGCGCCACACGGGCTGGCTGATCGTCGGGCTCGGTCTGCACGGGCTGTTCGTCAACGCGGTGCAGTCGACGATGTATGCGCTGTGCGCGTACATCTACCCGACGGCGGTTCGCGCGACCGGCACCGCGAGCGCGCTCGCATTCGGCCGGCTTGGCGCGATCCTCAGCGCGTTCGCGGGCGCGATAGTCATCACCGCGGGCGGTGCGACGGCGTACCTGACGATGCTGGCCGCCGCGATGAGTGTGGTGTGCGTCGCGCTGCTCGCGATGCGGCGGCACATTCCGCGGCTCACGCGCGAACGCGCGTTGCCGCGCGAAGGGGAGGAACTGGCCCGCACGTCGTCGTGACGCGCGGGCGCATGACGCACGCGTACGTTACAGCGTGGTGCGTACGTGCCAGAGCTCGGGGAACAGCACGACGTCGAGCATCTTGCGCAGGTACGGCGCGCCGCTCGTGCCGCCGGTGCCCTGCTTGAAGCCGATGATGCGCTCGACGGTCGTCACGTGACGGAAGCGCCACTGGCGGAACGCGTCCTCGAGATCGACGAGTTCCTCGGCCATCTCGTAGAGCTCCCAGTGCTGCTGCGGGTGACGGTAGACTTCGAGCCACGCAGCCTCGACGGTCTCGTCGTGCCGCATCGGCTGCGTCCAGTCGCGCTCGAGCCGCTCGGGTGCGATCGGGAAACCGCGCCGCGCGAGCAGGCGCACGACCTCGTCATAGAACGACGGCGCCTCAAGCGTCGCGCGCACCTGTTCGAGGATGTCGGGCCGGTGCGCATGCGGCTGCAGCATCTGCACGTTCTTGTTGCCGAGCAGGAATTCGAGCTGCCGGTACTGATACGACTGGAAGCCCGACGACTGGCCGAGGTACGGCCGCATCGCCGAATACTCGGACGGCGTCATCGTCGACAGCACGTTCCACGCCTGCACGAGTTGCTCGAGAATGCGCGACACGCGCGCGAGCATCTTGAATGCGGGCGGCAGCGCGTCGCCACGCACCGCGTCGAGCGCGCCGCGCAATTCGAACAGCGCGAGCTTCATCCACAGCTCGCTCGTCTGATGCTGGATGATGAACAGCATCTCGTTGTGATCGGGCGACAGCGGATGCTGCGCGTCGAGGATCGAATTCAGCGACAGGTAGTCGCCGTAGCTCATCGACTTCGAGAAATCGAGCTGCGCGTTGTGCCAGCCGGCATCGCCCGAGGCATCGCCCGGCACGTGCGGTGCTTCGTGTGCCGGTTGGGCCGTGCGCGCGCCCGAGAACGGGCAGCCCGCCGGCGCATCGTCGCCGGGTGGCTGCATATGACCAGAATTCACGACTCTCTCCAGAATTGAATGACGGGGGCGCGGCGCGCAATCCGCATGGAACCGCGGTGCGCGCCGGGCAAAAAGCCGATCAGGTCACCGCGCCGCGCTCGGCGAACTCGGGTGCCTTCCACGCATCGGTGGCCAGGATGTCGCGCAGCGTCTCGACGGCATCCCACACGTCGACGAAGCGCGTATAGAGCGGCGTGAAGCCGAAGCGCAGCACGTACGGCTCGCGGTAGTCGCCGATCACGCCGCGCGCGATCAGCGCCTGCATCACCTCGTAGCCGTGCGGGTGCTCGAAGCTCGCCTGCGAGCCGCGCTGGTGATGCGCGCGCGGCGTGACGAGCTTCAGCGACAGGCCCGCACAGCGTGCCTCGACGAGTGCGATGAACGCATCGGTCAGCGCGAGCGACTTGCGGCGGATCGCGTGCATGTCGGTCTGCAGGAACACGTCGAGCCCGCATTCGACCATCGACATCGACACGATCGGCTGCGTGCCGCACAGGAAGCGCGCGATGCCCGGATCGGGCGCGAAGCCCGGCTGCATCGCGAACGGCGCGCGGTGGCCCCACCAGCCCGACAGCGGCTGCGAGAAGTGCGCGTGATGACGGTGTGGCACCCACACGAACGCCGGCGAACCGGGGCCGCCGTTCAGGTACTTGTACGTGCAGCCGACCGCGCCGTCCGCATGCGCGCCGTTCAGGTCGACCGGCACCGCGCCGGCCGAATGCGCGAGATCCCACAGCATCAGCGCGCCCGCGTCGTGCGCGAGCTGCGTGACGGCCGGCATGTCGTGCATGTAGCCGGTGCGGTAGTTCACGTGCGTGATCATCGCGACGGCCGTGTCCGCGCCGAGCGCGTCGGGCAGGTCCGCCGGATCGTCGATCAGGCGCAGCTCATAGCCGCCGCCGAGCTGTTCGATCAGCCCTTGCGCGATGTACAGGTCGGTCGGGAAGTTCGAGCGCTCCGACACGATCACGCGGCGTTCCGGCGCGCGCTCGGCCTGATGGCGCAGCATCGCCGACAGCAGCTTGAACAGGTTGATCGAGATGGTGTCGGTCACGACGGTCTCGCCGGGGGCGCCGCCGATCAGCGTCGCGAGCTTGTCGCCGAGGCGGCGCGGCAGCGCGAACCAGCCGGCGGTGTTCCAGCTGCGGATCAGACCTTCGCCCCATTCGGCGCCGATCACCTGTTGCGCGCGGGCGGCCGACGCGCGCGGCTGCGCGCCGAGCGAGTTGCCGTCGAGATAGATCACGCCGTCGGGCAGCGCGAACTGGTCGCGCAGCAGGGCGAGCGGGTCGTCGCGGTCGAGGGCGAG
Organism: Burkholderia sp. LA-2-3-30-S1-D2; assembly: GCF_001523915.2. Classification (NCBI taxonomy): domain Bacteria; kingdom Pseudomonadati; phylum Pseudomonadota; class Betaproteobacteria; order Burkholderiales; family Burkholderiaceae; genus Burkholderia; species Burkholderia sp. LA-2-3-30-S1-D2. The sequence goes on from NZ_CP013384.1 coordinate 762,596, forward strand.
CGCGTCTTCACGGGTCTTGATCATGATGTCGGGTCAGTGGTTCTCGGGTCAGTGGTTCGGTGAATCAGGAGGATCGGCCGGGCAGCGCACGCAGCACCGCACGCACGGGGCTCGCGTCGAGCGTCGCGAACTTCAGCGGCAGCGCGATCAGTTCGTAGTCGCCGGGCGGCACGTCGTCGAGCACGATCCCTTCGAGGATCGCCATCCGGTGCGCGCGCACGCGGTGATGCGCATCCATGGTCTTCGATTCCTGCGGGTCGAGCGACGGCGTGTCGATGCCGATCAGCTTCACGCCGCGCGCGGCGAGCAGGTCGACGGTTTCGGGCGCGACCGCGCAGAAGCCGCTATCCCATTGTTCGACGCTGGCACGCGCATAGGTGCGCAGCAGCACGCGCGGTGGCACGCCGTCCAGCGCGGCCTCGATGTCGGCCGGGCGCACGACCGGCGAGGCGCCGATGCAGTGGATCACGCGGCACGGACCGAGATAGGTGTCGAGCGGCACCGCGCCGATCGGCGCGCCGTCGGCGTCATAGTGGAGCGGCGCGTCGCAGTGCGCGCCCGTGTGCGGCGACAGCGTCAGGCGCGCTACGTTGACCGGCGAGCCGGCCTCCATCCGCCAGACGCGTTCGACGGAAACCGCCGTGTCGCCCGGCCATACGGGGGTGGAGGGGCCGACGGGCGGCGAGATGTCCCAGAGTGTGTCCATGGCATGACGAATCGGTGAATCGATGCTTCGAATGATAGGCGGACGCTCGCAGAAAGTGCTTGCGAAATAAACATGGACAATCCGCCGGATTGGCAGATAATTCGAATCAGATGGAAAACGGGGACCAAAAATGCACGCGATCACGCTTGATGCCACCGACTGCCGGATTCTGGCGGTACTGCAGGAGGAGGGCAGAATCAGCAATCTCGACCTGGCGGAACGGATCTCGCTTTCGCCGTCCGCCTGTCTGCGCCGGATGCGCCTGCTCGAGGAGCAGGGCGTGATCGAGCACTATCGCGCGTGCCTGAGTCGCGAGAAGCTCGGCTTCGAGCTCGAGGCGTTCGTGCAGGTGTCGATGCGCAACGAAGAGAATCAATGGCACGAGCGCTTCGCGGAAGCGCTGCGCGAATGGCCGGAGGTGGTCGGCGCGTTCGTCGTGACGGGCGAGAGCCACTATCTGCTCCGGGTGCTCGCGCACAACCTCAAGCACTATTCGGATTTCGTGCTGAACCGGCTCTACAAGGCGCCGGGCGTGATGGACATCCGTTCGAACATCGTGCTGCAGACGCTGAAGGACGAAGCGGGCGCGCCGGTCGGGCTGGCGCGCATGGGGTCGATCAAAGCGGTGTGAGGCCGTGGAAGCCGCCGCCGTGGAACACGAGCGGCGCCGTGGCATCCGATGCGGCACGCACGCCGCAGCGTTCCACTTCGCCGACGAAGATCACATGGTCGCCTTCGTCGTAGCGGCTGCGGTTGTGGCATTCGAACCACGCGAGCGCGCCGTCGAGCACCGGCATGCCCGAGTTGCCGGCCGCGTGCGCGATCCCTTCGAAGCGGTCGCCCTTGTAGGTCGAGAAGCGCTTGCACAGGTCGAGCTGCGACGCCGCGAGCACGTTCACCACGTAATGGCTGTTGTTGCGGAACACCGGGGTCGACGCCGATTTGTGCGCGAGGCTCCACAGCACGAGCGGCGGATCGAGCGACACCGAGTTGAACGAGCTCGCGGTGATGCCGATCAGCTGCCCGGACGGCGCACGCGTCGTGATGACCGTGACGCCGGTCGCGAACTGCCCGAGCGCCTGGCGAAAGGCGGCCGAGTCGAAATCCGGCGGGGTGGCGTGGTTCATCGGGCGGCCATCCGGAACGAAACGGACGGGCGCGGCGCACGGCGGCTGCAACGGGCGCGGCGGACGAAAGGCGATGAGGCCAGGGCGGTCGATTGGGAAGTGGTGCGCATGGCCCGATTTTAGCGGAATCGCGACCGCCGGACCCGTGCGGACGGCGCATCGCGGGGCTAGCGTGAGGTAGCGAACACTGTCGCGCGGCGCCGGCGTCGTGCTGGAACGGTCGTTCTCGCGCCTTTCGTTGCGCGCCGTCCGAGGCCGCTCCGCGAGCCGGGCGCTATCGCGCCGCCGCCAGCCTGAGCGACAGCGCGCCCGTCAGGATCAGGCTGGACGCCCACACCGCATCGAGATTGAACCAGCTCCGCGCGACGAACTTCAGCCCGAGATAGCGGTACACGAGCCACGCGAGCGCGCCGCCCGCGCCGAACATCGCGGCTGCGTGCGCGGCCGCGACGACGAGTGCCATCCCGAGATGCGCATCGACGAGCGTGGCCGCCGCGCGATGGCCGGCGTCCCGGTCGAACCCGCAGAGCCCGAGGTAGATCGGCACCAGCATCAGCCCCGCGCCGTGCGCGAGCGCAACCGCGAACGACCATAGTCCGAGCCGCGCGGGCGGTATCCGCGCGAGCGCACGCGGATGCCGCCGCCGGATCAGCAGCACCACGCCGAAGCCGATCACGAGCGCGCTCGCGCCGATCCGGATCGCCGACTGCCACGCAAGCAGCGCGGCAAGCAGCCCGAACGGCAGCATCACCATGAATACCGCGAGCGCATGGCCGAGCGCGAGATAGCCGAGCGCCGCGACGAGCGCGCCGCCGCGGCGCGTCATCAGCGCGTTCGACACCGCGAGCGGCCAGCCCATTGCCGGATTGAGCCCGTGATAGACGCCGCTCGCGAGCACGGCCGCCCACAGCGCGAGCGGCGCGGAGAGGCCGGCGCTCAACGCTTGACCGACGGATAGCAGAACGAGTCGGTCGAGCAGTCGCCGCCTTCGAGCCGGATCTGGTGCGCGCGATAGCCGTCGGGGAAGTCGACCCAGTAGTCGTCGGCGAGCGTCAGCCCGCCGTCCGGCCCCGCATGCGCGAGCACCTGCGCGGCCGGCACGCCGTCCGGATAGAACTGGTCGTCCCACGTCGAGTAAAGCGAGTTGGTCCAGTACACGCGCCGGCCGTCGCGGCTGATTTCCACCATCTGCGGGCCGCCGGCGAACGCGCGGCCGTTCGTGTGCGGCGCGCGGCGCACGATCCCGCCGATACGCACCGACCCCGCGAGCACCGGATGATGCGGATCCGACACGTCGTACTGGCGCATCTCGCCGGTGCCCCAGCACGACACGTACAGAAAGCGGTCGTCGAGCGACAGGTCGATGTCGGTCACGAGCGGGGGCACCGCGCCGAAACCCTGGAGCAGCGGCGGCAGTTCGTCGGCCGCGGCCGGCTCGGGCGGAATCGTCGCGGTCTTCTTCACATGGAACTGGCCGCCTTCGCGCCACCAGGTCCAGATCGAGCCTTCGAGATTGGTCGTGTCGACCACGACGCCGACGAACCCGTATTCGCGCACCGGATCGTGCGCGGGCCGCACCTCGAGCGCCATCTGGTGCTGCGCGCCGAGATCGATCGTCTGCACGTTGCGCCGCGCGCGCAGGTCCCAGAAATGCAGCCGGTGCCCGTACTTGTTCGCGAGCAAGTCCTCCGGCACGATGCCGTTCTCGAATTGCGGCGGCAGCGCCCATTCGCTCGACACCATGTAGTCGCGCGGCAGGTTCCACCAGAAGTCGTAATGCTTGTCCTGCGAGCTGCGGTCGATCTCCCAGCGGCCGAGCACGTCGAAGGTCTCGCAGTCCATGATGAAGATGCCGGGCGCGCCGTCGGTGCCGTCCTTGCCCGCGCCGCCGAGCGTGCTCACGTAGATGCCTTCGGGGCCGCAATGAACCGTATGCGGTCGCGAATAGCCGGTCTTGGCGAACACCTCGTCGGGCTCGATGATCTTGTGGATGCGCGCCTGAGTCGGGTGCGGCTTCGTGTCGATCACGTAGATCCGCGACGAACGCAGACCCGGGATGATCAGGAAGCGGCGTTCGAGAAATGCGTGGCCGGTCAGCGGCGACAGCGACGACGAACACGCATTCCAGCCGAAGTGGTGGAATTCGTCTCCGGTGTTCGGCATCGTCACCGTGTGCACGATCTTGCCGTAGGTCGCCGAGCCGGGTTTCACGTCGATCACGGCGAGCGCGTCGGGTCTGGAAAAATCGGGGCTCAGCAACAACGTATAGGCAAATTCCTCCGCCGGCGCCTGCATCGCAAGTTCCGGCGAAGCGTGAAATGTCGGGTCAGGCCGCATGCTCATCGTGGTGCCTCTCTCGGTCGTATCGGATCACGGGTGCACGGACGTTCGCTGCGAACGTGCGGGTCGAACAGGTTGCGTGACGGAAATGCTCCGGCGGCCGCGCGATGGAGGACGCGCAGCGCGGTGCATCAGGTCGGGAAAGCAGGGAAACGCGGTGCGCCGGATCGCCGCGCATGCGGCGCAACGGGCGCACGGCGGCGCGAGGGTGCGGTGAAAGCGACGGCGGTCGGGCCCGCAATGCGGGCGCTTTCTGCTGAGGCGTGCATATCGATGTTCCGGCAGATGATGTTGGCATCAGGACGGGCATGCATCGGACGCTGCGCGCAGCCGGACGGTGTGCCGTTGCGGCGAGGCGTGCCTAAGTGTAGACGAGAAACGCGCGGCCGGTGGTGCGCGGCACGCATGCGGTTCTGCCGGATTTGCGCACGAGTGAGATACTTGGACGCTGCCGCTGCGCGCCGGGCAACCGGGCCGCGGCGATACGGACCGGCGACGCCGCCGCGTGCCCGCGTGCCGGCCGTTGTCATCAACGAGGTAATGATTTCATGGTGAACGAGATGCTTGAAACCGCGACTCTAGGCGGCGGGTGCTTCTGGTGCACGGAGGCCGTGTTTCTCGACGTCGACGGCGTGACGGCCGTCCAGTCGGGCTATGCAGGCGGCCACACGCGCAATCCCGGCTATCGCGACGTATGCGACGGCGATACCGGTCACGCGGAGGTCGTGAACGTGACGTTCGATCCGGCGCGCATCGGTTATCGCGAGATCCTCGAGATCTTCTTCGCGACGCACGATCCGACCCAGCTGAACCGGCAGGGCAACGACGTCGGCACGCAATACCGTTCGGTCGTGTTCACGCATTCGGACGCGCAGCGCGACGTCGCGCTCGACGTGATCCGCGAACTGGAGCGCGAGCAGGTGTTCGGGCAGCCGATCGTCACGCAGGTCGTGCCGCTCGACGGCAACTACTGGCCGGCCGAGGACTATCACCAGAACTATTACGCGCGCAATCCGGGGCAGGGCTACTGCTCGGTCGTGATCGGGCCGAAGCTCGCGAAATTCCGCCAGAAGTTCTCGCACCGGCTGAAGTCGCTGCGCGGCGCGTAACCGGTTCGCCGATGCGCAAGCGGCGCCCGCGCAGCGATGCTTACGCCGCCTCGCTGCGCCACTGCGTGCACGCTGCGGCGATCTCGCGCGCGAGCGCGAGGCACGACAGCGGCGCGGAGCCTTCCGCCTTGTTGTTGATCGTGATGATCACGGGCTGTCCGGCCAGCGCGTAGCGCGCGGCCAGTTCGGCGAGCGCCGAGCGTGTGGCCGGATCTTCGTCGACGAGCTTGTCGAACGGCTCGTATTTCGCTTTTGCCTGTTCGTACTTGAAGCCGCCATGCAGGCTCCAGCGCACGATCAGCGGGCCCGGCGCATCGCCGTCGAGCAGCGCGAGCGCGGCTGCCTGGCGCAGCGGGTCGGGCATCCGCGCATGCAGGCCGACGCAGTAGCGCACGCCGAGCGTCGCGAGCGCGCGGATGAAGCGCGGCGTGAGCAGGCTCGCGTCGCGGATCTCGATCGCGTAGCGCGTGCCGTCGGCGTCCGGCGGCAGCGTCGGCAGCGCCGCGAAGAATGCCGACAGCCGGTCGATCAGTGCGGCCGGTTCGGCGAGCAGTTGATCGGGCATCGGAGAAAACTGGAACACCAGCACGCCGGCCTTCCTGCCGAGCCCTTCGAGGCACGGTTGCACGAATTCGCGAGTGGCGAGCTGCGCGTCGAGAAAGGTCGGGTTCGGGCCCGACGGCTCGCCGCGCCGGCCGCGCACGACCGCATCCGTGACGGACGCCGGCGCCTTCACGACGAAGCGGAAATCGTCCGGCACCTGTTGTGCGTAGCGCAGGTAGTCGGCCACCGACAGCGGCCCGTAGAACGACCGGTCAAGGCTCACGCTCTTCAGCAGCGGATGCGCGCCGTACGCCTCGAGCCCCTCGCGAGACAGCTTCGTCTGCGCGAAATCGCCGTCGTAGACGATGCCGTCCCAGCCGGGGAAATACCACGACGATGTGCCGAGGCGCACGTTCGGCGGCAGCGCGGCCGCCGCGTCGGCGACTTCCGCGGAAACCGGTGCTGGCGGCACGCCGCGCCGACGCCGGGCCTTCTTCGGCGGCGCGGTCGGCGGCGACGGTTCGTCCCAAAGCAGGCCGGAAGCAGGGGACGGTTCCGGTTCCTGGTCGGCGCCAGCGCCGGGCGATGCGCGGCCGGTGCGCGCGGGTGACTTTGCCGGTCGCGCAGCGTCGTGTTCGTCCGGCGTCGCGCGTTGGCCGGCGCCCGCAGGGTTGTCGTCGTTCGGGGGCGCGGCCGTGCGCGCGTCGTCGGGCGACGCGCCGAACAGGTCGAACTGCCCCTCGGCGTGCGCCCCGTCCGCTTCGTCGCGCTGCTGTCGTTGCGGCGGCGTGCTGCGCCGCGTCCTGCCGTCACCCATGCATGCCCAGCGTGAAGTGCCGCCTAGCGCGGCAGCGTGTGTTCGTACATGTAGCGCCTCGACCACGGCAGCGTTTTCGCGCTGCGTCCGGCCTTGCGGCACACGATCTGAAAGATCGACACGTCGTCGTGCTCGAACGCATACGCGCAACCGGCGAGATACACGCGCCAGATGCGGAATTTTTCGTCGTCGACGAGCGTGCGCGCCTCTTCCGCCTTCGCCTCGAAGTTCTCGGTCCAGATTTCGAGCGTGCGCGCATAGTGCCGCCGCAGGCTTTCGACGTCAATCGCCTCGAGCCCGCCGCGCTGCGCCGCTTCGAGCGCGAGGCTGATGTGCGGCAGCTCGCCGTCCGGGAACACATAGCGGTCGATGAATTCGCCGCCGCCGAGCGCCGTTTCGCCGCTTTCCGCGTCGGTCGACGTGATCCCGTGGTTCATCGCGATGCCGTCGTCGGTCAGCAGGTCGCGCACGCGCGAGAAATAGAGGGGCAGGTTCTTGCGGCCGACGTGCTCGAACATCCCGACGCTCGTGATGCGGTCGAACTGTCCCTCGATCTCGCGGTAGTCCTGCAGGCGGATCTCGATCTTGTCCTCGAGCCCGGCGGCTTTCACGCGCGCGGTCGCGAGATCGAACTGGTTCTGCGACAGCGTCACGCCCAGGCACGTCGCGCCGAACTTCTGCGCGGCGCGCAGCACGAGCGCACCCCAGCCGCAACCGATGTCGAGCAGGCGCTGGCCGGGCTCGAGCCGGATCTTGGTCAGGATATGGTCGATCTTCTTGATCTGTGCGGTCGCGAGATCCTCGTCGCCGTTCTCGAAGTACGCGCACGAATACACCATGTTTTCGTCCAGCCACAGCCGGTAGAACGCGTTCGAGACGTCGTAGTGATACTGGATCGCCTTCTTGTCGGTGTTTTTCGTGTGATTGAAGTAGCGCTTCACGCGCGCGAGCTTGCTCGCACTGGTGACCGTGCTGCGCGCGAGCGAGTAGCTGATGTTGATGATGTCCGACAGCCTGCCCTCGATGTCGATCTTGCCCTTCACGTACGCCTCGCCGAGATTGTCGAGGCTCGGTTCGAGCAGAAGCGGCAATGCCGACGCGCTGTTGACCTTGAGCGTGACCTGCGGCGCGCTGAAGGTGCCGAAATCGAGTTGATCGCCGTTCCACAGCACGAGTCGCGCCGGTATGTTCGCTTTCGCCCGTACTTCGTCCGCCCACTGTGCCAGCTTCTTTTCCCAGAACATTTGGATTCTCCGTTTGTTCGTTGAATCGAATACAGCCAAGTATCTTGACCGGCGCACGCCCCTTGCGAGGCGGGCGCCCGGATGCAACACGAGACACGGCCGGCGCGCGCCGGCACCACGGCAGACGCGCTTACGGCGACAGGCGCGAGATCGTCCAGCCCGACCCTGCCGCGTCGTCGCGCGTATAGAGCAGGCGGTCGTGCAGCCGCGACGGGCGGCCCTGCCAGAACTCGATCGCGTCGGGCACGACGCGGTAACCGCCCCAGTGCGGCGGGCGCGGCGGGTTCTCGCCGTAGCGTTCGGTCACGGCCTTTTCACGCGCTTCGAGCGTCGCGCGGCTGTCGATCACGGCGCTCTGATCGGACGCCCACGCGCCGATGCGCGAGCCGAGCGGGCGCGACGCGAAATAGCGGTCGCTTTCGTCGGCGCTGGTTTTCTCGATCCGGCCTTCGATGCGCACCTGGCGCTCCAGCTCGATCCAGTAGAACAGCAGCGCCGCGTGCGGATTGGCGGCGAGATCGCGGCCCTTGCGGCTTTCGTAATTGGTAAAGAAGACGAACCCGCGTTCGTCGACACCCTTGATCAGCACGATTCGGGCCGACGGCCGGCCGTCGTCGCCGACGGTGGCGAGCGTCATCGTGTTGGGCTCGGGGAGCTTGGCGGCGAGCGCCTCCTTGAACCAGCGATCGAACTGGGCGAAGGGGTTCGGGGCGGCGTCGGCTTCGTCGAGCGAAGCACGCGAGTAATTGATGCGGAGATCGGCGAGAGTCGTCATGTTATGCAAACGCTTCAATCTGGGGCCAGTATAGCGAACGCGCGAGAATCGTGCGTGCACAGGGGCGCGTGCCGGCGGGGAGTTCAGGCAAAATAGAGGGCTGCACGACTTACGTTTTCCTTGCTGCCATGCCCGCTGCCGACACTGCCCCGCACAGTTCTTCTGATCTTACCCCGAGCCCGACAATCCAGCTTGACGTGGATCGCGAGCGCCGCTTCGGCGGCATCGCGCGCCTGTACGGCGCCCCCGCGCTCGCGGCGTTCGAACGCGCGCACGTCGCCGTGATCGGCATCGGCGGCGTCGGGTCGTGGACGGCCGAGGCGCTCGCACGCAGCGCGATCGGCACGCTGACGCTGATCGATCTCGACAACGTCGCGGAAAGCAATACGAACAGGCAGATCCACGCGCTCGACGGCAATTACGGCAAACCGAAGGTCGACGCGATGGCCGAGCGGATCGCGCTGATCGATCCCGCTTGCCGTGTGAACCGGATCGAGGATTTCGCGGAACCCGACAACTTCGACGCAGTGCTCGGCGGCGGCTTCGACTACGTGGTCGACGCGATCGACAGCGTGCGCACGAAGGTCGCGCTGATCGCGTGGTGCATCGCAAAAGGGCAGCCGCTCGTCACGGTCGGCGGCGCGGGCGGGCAGCTCGACCCGACACGCATCCGCATCGACGATCTCGCGCTGACGATCCAGGATCCGCTGTTGTCGAAGGTGCGCGCGCAGCTGCGCAAGCAGCACGGCTTTCCACGCGGGCCGAAGGCGCGCTTCAAGGTCAGCGCCGTGTATTCGGACGAGCCGCTGATCTATCCGGAAGCGGCCGCGTGCGACATCGAGGACGGCGCGGAGCCGTCCGCCGCCGCGCATGTCGCGGGGCTCAACTGCGCGGGGTTCGGTTCGAGCGTATGCGTGACCGCGAGCTTCGGCTTCGCGGCCGCCGCGCATGCGCTGCGCGCGATCGCGGCGCGGGCCGCGGGCTGATCGGGGAACCGGTCGACGCGCAAGGCAATGTCGCGGCGCGGCAGACCTGCCGCGCGCGGCAACGCGATTCGGCCAGGCCATCGCGGCCCGGCCGGTCGTTCGTCAGTTGAGCGCCATGCTCAGCTTTCGCCGCCATGCGGCGACGAGTTCGGGGCGATCGCCCGCCAGCTCGAACACCGAGATCATCGTGCGGCGGCCGAGGTCGTCGCCATACGCGCGGTCGCGCAACACGATTTCCAGCAACTGCTCGAGCGCACCTTCGTATGCGCGTCGCGCGATCAGGCTCTGCGCGAGGTCGAAGCGTGCCTCGAGATCGGCGGGGTTCGCCGCGATGCGTGCTTCGAGCGCGTCGGTCGGCGGCAGGTCGGCCGTCGCGTCGAGCGCATCGAAACGGGTCTTGATCGCCTGATAGCGCGGATCGGCGCTTTGTACCGTCTGCGGCGACAGGCGCTCGGCCTCGGCGCGCGCGGTGTCCACCTGGTTGTTCGCGAGCAGCAGTTCGATCAGGTCGAGCCGTGCGTCGTCGAAGCCGGGGTTCAGCGCGAGCGCCGCTTCGAGGTGGGTGAGCGCATCGTCGTAGCGCGATTCGGCGATCGCATATTGCGCGGCGCGGCGTTCGGCTTCGTCGGGCGCCGGCAGCAGCCGGTCGAGGAACGCGCGCAACTGGCCTTCCGGCAGCACGCCGATGAACTGGTCGACGGGACGCCCGTCGGCGAACGCGATCACGTGCGGGATGCTGCGCGTCTGGAAGTGCGCGGCGAGTTCCTGGTTTTCGTCGACGTTCACCTTCACGAGCTTCCAGCGGCCTTCGTAGTCGGCTTCGAGCTTTTCGAGCAACGGACCGAGCGTCTTGCAGGGGCCGCACCACGGCGCCCAGAAGTCGACCAGCACGGGCGTGTCCAGCGACGCCTCGATGACGTCTTTCTCGAAAGTGGCAAGCGTGGTGTCCATGTCGTTCTCTTCCGTTCGAATGTCGTCAGGATGGGGGCAGCGTGCCCCTTTTTCAACGCGGTTTCGATTCGGGCAGCGGAATCCACTCGGTTTCGCCTGGCACCTTGCCCATTTCCTGGTTCGTCCACGCCCGTTTCGCGCGCTCGATCGCGTCGCGGCTGCTGGCGACGAAGTTCCATTCGATGAAGCGCTCGCCGTCGATCTTCTCGCCGCCCAGCAGCATCGCGCGCGCGCCGCTGCCGCTCGCGAGCGTGACAGTGGCGCCGGGCGCGAGCACGGCCATCTGTTCGGCCGGCACCTGCGTGCCGTCAATCGAGAGGTCGCCGTCGACCACGTAGACCGCGCGCTCCTCGTGCGACGCGTCGAGTTCGAGGCGGCCGCCGGCCGCGAATTCGGCGGCCACGTACAGTGTGCGCGAGAACGTTTTGACGGGCGAGCGCAGGCCGAACGCGTCGCCGGCGATTACCGTCAGCGACACGCCGTTCTCGTCGCGCTTGGGCAGCGTGTCGGCCGCATGGTGCTCGAACGACGGCTCGGTGGTCTCGTGGGCGACGGGCAGCGCGACCCAGGTCTGGATCCCGTGCACCGTGTGGCCGCTCGCGCGCTGAGCGTCGGGCGTGCGCTCCGAATGGACGATGCCGCGACCGGCCGTCATCCAGTTCACGTCGCCCGGCACGATCTCCTGCAGCGAGCCGAGGCTGTCGCGGTGCAGGATCGCGCCGTCGAACAGGTAGGTGACGGTGGCGAGCCCGATGTGCGGGTGCGGGCGCACGTCGAGCCCGGTGCCGGCCGGCAGCGTCGCGGGCCCCATGTGATCGAAGAAGATGAACGGACCGACGAGGCGCGCGGCGAGCGCGGGCAGCGTACGGCGCACCTGCAGGTTGCCGATGTCGCGGATGTGCGGCTTGAGCAGGGCTTTGATCGAATCGGTCATGGCGGCCTCGTGGGCAACGGCTGGAATGCCGGTCATTGTACTGGCGGCGCGGCGGCGACGCGCGTGTCGGGGGCGCGTGCGAAATGATTCCCGCGTGATGCGGACGTGCGGGCACGAGTCGTGCGAGCGCCATGTCGTTGTGCCCGTCGCCGATTCCATGCGCGCCGCGCGGGTATCGGGCCGCACGGCGAAATTCGGTAGACTGGTCGGCTTCAGGAAACCATCCGACAATTGAGGAGACGCCGATGATGGCCACGAAGGACTTGCTGCTCGCGCTGGTCGTGATCGTGGCATGGGGCGTGAACTTCGTCGTGATCAAGGTCGGCCTGCACGGCATGCCGCCGATGCTGCTCGGCGCGCTGCGCTTCACGCTCGCGGCGGTGCCCGCGGTGTTCTTCGTGCGCCGGCCGCAGATTCCGTGGCGGATGCTGATCCTGTATGGCGCGACGATCCAGCTCGGCCAGTTCGTGTTCCTGTTTACCGGCATGTACGTCGGTATGCCGGCCGGCCTCGCGTCGCTCGTGCTGCAGTCGCAGGCATTCTTCACGCTCGTGTTCGCGATGCTGTTCCTCGGCGAGCGGCTGCGTGTGCAGAACCTGATCGGGCTCGCGATCGCCGCGGGCGGGCTCGTCGTGATCGCGGCGCAGGGCGGCCGCGCGATGACGCTCGCGGGCTTCCTGCTGACCATCTGCTCGGCCGCGATGTGGGCGTTCGGCAATATCGTCACGAAGAAAGTCGGCAAGGCCAATCTGGTGTCGCTCGTCGTGTGGGCGAGCCTCGTGCCGCCCGTGCCGTTCTTCCTGCTGTCGCTCTGGTTCGAGGGGCCGCAGCGGATCGGGGCCGCGCTGGCCGGGCTCGACGGCGCGTCGATCTTCGCGGTCGTCTATCTCGCGTTCGTCGCGACGCTCGTCGGCTACGGCTTGTGGAGCCGCCTGATGTCGCGCTATCCGGCCGCGCAGGTCGCGCAGTTCTCGCTGCTGGTGCCGATCGTCGGGCTGGCGTCGTCGGCGCTGCTGCTCGACGAGCATCTGACGCACGCGCAACTGATCGGCGCCGCGCTCGTGATGGGCGGGCTCGCGGTGAACGTGTTCGGCGCAAAGCTGGTGCGCCGCTTCGCGGCGTCGTGACGCGCCGGCACGCAGCGCGTGCCGGCGGCGGGGAAGGCGGCCGGGTCAGGCCATCCGGTTCTTCGCGAGCGGCGGATTCGCGGCGAAGTAGCGTTTGATGCCGCGGAAGATCGCGTCGGCCATCTCGTCGCGATAGCTGTCGTCGTTGAGCCTGCGTTCTTCGTCAGGGTTGCTGATGAACGCGGTCTCGACGAGGATCGACGGAATGTCGGGCGCCTTCAGCACCGCGAACCCGGCCTGCTCGACCGAGCCCTTGTGCAGCTTGTTGATGCCGCCGACTTCCTTCAGCACGTAATTGCCGTAGCGCAGCGAATCGCGGATCTGCGCGGTCGTCGACATGTCGAACAGCGCGCGGCTGACGGCCGCGTCCTGTGTCTTGATGTTGATGCCGCCGATCAGGTCGGACGAGTTCTCCTTGTTCGCGAGCCAGCGTGCCGCTGCGCTCGACGCGCCGTGGTCGGACAGCGCGAACACCGACGAGCCGCGCGCGGACGGCGTCGTGAACGCATCCGCGTGGATCGACACGAACAGGTCGGCGCCGACGCGGCGCGCCTTCTGCACGCGCACGTTCAGCGGCACGAAGAAGTCGGCGTCGCGCGTCATCATCGCGCGCATGTTCGGCGCGCCGTCGATCTTCGCGCGCAGCTTCTTCGCGATGTCGAGCGCGATGTGTTTCTCGTACGTGCCGCCGCCGCCGATCGCGCCCGGATCCTCGCCGCCGTGGCCCGGATCGATCGCGACCGTCAGCAGGCGCACGGTGCCGCCCTTGCCCGATTTCGGCGCGGTGAACTTGTAGGTGTCACCGTCGTCTTCGCTGTCGTCGCGGCGTGCGATGACGGGCGGCGGCTTGATGGCCGGCTTCGCGGGCGAGGAAGGTGTCGCGGCGGCCGGTGGTGTGCGCGGCTTGGCGGGCGTGTTCTGCGCGAAGCGCTGGAAGAACGCGTCGCTGTTGTCGTTGCCCGCGACGGGCGGCGTCGCCGGCCCGTTCAGCGCGCTCGGCGGCTGCATCTGCTGCGCGCGCGCCGTATCGTTGAGCGCTTGCTCCTTGCGCTCCGTCTGCGCGATCAGGTCGGTCAGCGGATCGGGCGCGACGGCCGGATACAGGTCGAACACGAGCCGGTACTTGTAGGTGCCGACCGGCGGCAGCGTGAACACCTGCGGCTTCACCGAACCTTTCAGGTCGAACACCATCCGCACGACGTGCGGCTGATACTGGCCGACGCGCACCGACTGGATCTGCGGATCGTTCGGCGCGATCTTCGACACGAGGTCGCGCAGCGCCTGGTCGAGATCGAGCCCGTTCAGGTCGACGACGAGCCGGTCGGGACCCTGCAGCAGTTGTTGGCTATTCTGCAGCGGCTGGTCGGATTCGATCGTGACGCGCGTGTAATCGCGCGCGGGCCACACGCGCACGCCGAGCACCGACGATGCGTGCGCGAGCCGCGGCGCGACGAGACCGAGCACGAGCGTCGACGCACCCGCGCGCAGGATCTGGCGGCGCCGCCAGTTGTGCGTCGCGGTGGCCGCCGATTCGATCGAGCGGAACGGTTTGATCAACATCTTTCGAGACATGCCTTTCCTGAAGCGCTGAACGCCCGGACGGTGAGGGCGCGGCCGTCGCCATCCACGTCGAGCGAGAAAACCAGATCGGGCACGCCGAGCAGGGTGCCCGCCTGTTGTGGCCATTCGACGAGGCAAATCGCGCTGGAATTGAAATACTCGCGAAAGCCGGCGTCGGACCATTCGGCCGGATCGTTGAATCGATACAGATCGAAGTGATAGACCTCAAGTTCCCCATCGTCGCGTGCGAATGCGTAAGGTTCGACGAGCGTGTAGGTCGGGCTGCGCACGCGCCCCGGGTGGCCGAGGCCGCGCAGGATCGCGCGCACGAGGGTCGTTTTGCCCGCGCCGAGGTCGCCGATCAGCTGGATTTGCAGCCCGTCGAATGCGTGTGCATGGGCAAGTTCGCTGCGTGCCGCGTCGAGCGCGTGCGCGAAGCGGGTGCCGAAGGCCTCGGTCGCCGCTTCGTCGGCGAGTGCGATCACGCGCTCCGCGAGCGGGACGGGCAGCGTGTCGGCATGAGGCGTATGGGACGTGGCTGGCATTCTCGTAAAATAGTGCGATGAACCGATTACCGGAACTCGCCGCATCCGACAGGCCTTCGACACATGCCGAAGGCGCGGCACCGTGCGCGCTCGATGATGCGACGTTGACAGCGCTCGCCGCTCGCATCAGGGCGTGGGGGCGCGAATTGGGTTTCGGGGCGATCGGCATCAGCGATACCGATCTCTCGGATGCCGAAGCAGGCCTCGCCGCCTGGCTGGAAGCCGGGTACCACGGCGAAATGGATTATATGGCGAAACACGGGATGAAACGCGCGCGGCCGGCCGAACTTGTGGCCGGTACGCGACGCGTGATCTCCGCGCGGCTCGCCTATCTGCCGGCCGAAACGCTTGCCGCCGACGCGCCCGATGCGTCATCTGGCGCGCTCGTGCCGCACGACTGGCGCGCACGCGAGCGTGCGCGTCTCGACGATCCGCAGGCGGCCGTCGTGTCCATCTATGCACGCGGCCGCGACTATCACAAGGTGCTGCGCAACCGGCTGCAGACGCTCGCGGAGCGCATCGAGCAGGAGATCGGCGCGTTCGGCTACCGCGTGTTCACCGATTCGGCGCCGGTACTCGAGGTCGAGCTCGCGCAGAAGGCCGGCGTCGGCTGGCGCGGCAAGCACACGCTGCTGCTGCAGCGCGACGCGGGTTCGCTGTTCTTCCTCGGCGAGATCTATGTCGACGTTCCGCTGCCGACCGACGCGCAAACCGCGCCCGACGTCGCGCCCGAGACACCCGGCGCGCACTGCGGCAGTTGCACGCGCTGCATCGGCGCGTGCCCGACCGGCGCGATCGTCGAACCGTATCGTGTCGACGCGCGCCGTTGCATTTCCTACCTGACGATCGAACTGAAAGGCAGCATTCCGGAGCCGCTGAGGCCGATGATCGGCAACCGCGTATACGGCTGCGACGACTGCCAGCTCGTGTGCCCGTGGAACAAGTTCGCGCAGGCCGCGCCCGTCGCCGATTTCGACGTGCGGCACGGTCTCGACCGCGCGACGCTCGTCGAGCTGTTCGGCTGGGATGCGGAATCGTTCGACACGCGGATGCAGGGGAGCGCGATCCGGCGCATCGGTTACGAAAGCTGGCTGCGCAATCTCGCGGTCGGGCTCGGCAATGCGCTGCGCGCGCCGGCCGACCGGCTCACGCCCGATGCGCGCGACGCGATCGTCGCCGCGTTGCGTGCACGGGCCGACGATCCGTCGCCGGTCGTGCGCGAGCATGTCGAATGGGCGCTGCGTGCCGCATGAAGGCGGCGTAAAGTGTCGGCGGCGCGCGGCGGCGCCGCGCGTTTCACCGGTGAGGAGAAGCTCATGTTCAACGCAGTCATCGACGCACCGTTCGGCAAGGTCGGCATTCGCACCGATGCCGCGGTGGTGCGCGAGATCGTCTATCTGCCCGAGTCGGTCAGATCGGTCGATCCGGACTCGCCACTCGCGAAACGTGCGGTCGAGCAGATCGAACGTTATTTCGAGCGCGCGTCGGCGCGTTTCGACCTGCCGCTCGCCGACGTCGGCAGTGCCTTCCAGCATCGCGTGTGGAACGTGATCAGCGACATTCCGCCGGGCGCGGTGCTGACCTACGGGCAGGTCGCGAAGCGGATCGGCAGTGCGCCACGCGCGGTCGGCCAGGCGTGCGGCGCGAACTATTTCCCGCTCGTGATTCCGTGTCATCGCGTCGTGGCGGCAGGCGGCCTCGGCGGCTTCGCGAACCACGACGACAATGGCTATTACCAGAAAGTGAAGCGCTGGCTGCTGGCGCACGAAGGCGTGCCGTACTGATGAGTGAACCCTTGCTTTCTCCCGACCCCGCGCCCGGCGCCGACAGCGACGAGGCCGCGGCATCGCCCGCGCTGCTCGCGAGCCGCGCGTCGATCGACGTGTTCTGCGACGCGCTGTGGCTCGAGCACGGGCTCGCGCGCAACACGCTCGATGCGTACCGGCGGGATCTGACGCTGTTTTCGCAATGGCTGGCCGCGACGCACGACGCGTCGCTCGACTCGGTCGACGAAGCGATGGTGACCGGCTACATCGCCGCGCGCAGCGACGGCAAGGCGACATCGTCGAACCGGCGGTTGTCGGTGTTCCGTCGCTATTACGGCTGGGCCGTGCGCGAGCATCGCGCGAGCGCGGACCCGACGCTGCGCATCACGTCGGCGAAACAGGCCGCACGGTTTCCATCGACGCTGTCCGAGGCGCAGGTCGAAGCGCTGCTCGGCGCGCCCGATATCGGCACGCCGCTCGGCCTGCGCGATCGCACGATGCTGGAGCTGATGTACGCGAGCGGCCTGCGCGTGAGCGAACTCGTCATGCTCAAGACCGTCGAGGTCGGGCTCAACGAGGGTGTCGTGTGCGTGATGGGCAAGGGCTCGAAGGAACGGCTCGTGCCGTTCGGCGAGGTTGCGCACGGCTGGATCGAGCGTTACCTGCGCGACGCGCGGCCCGTGCTGCTCGGCGCGCGCGCGGCCGACGCGCTGTTCGTGACCGGACGCGGCGACGGGATGACGCGCCAGCAGTTCTGGAACATCATCAAGCGCCACGCGCAGCAGGCCGACGTTCGCGCGCACCTGTCGCCGCATACGCTGCGGCACGCGTTCGCGACGCATCTGCTGAACCACGGCGCCGACCTGCGCGTCGTGCAGCTGCTGCTCGGCCACAGCGACATCTCGACCACGCAGATCTACACGCACGTCGCGCGCGAGCGGCTGAAGACGCTGCACGCGCAGCACCACCCGCGCGGCTAGCGCGGCGCGCGTCGGCCACATGCGGGATGCGGCCCGCACCCGCGCGTCACGCGAGTTCGCGCAGCTTGTGCTTCAGCACCTTGCCCGTCGATGCGGCGGGCAGCGCATCGAGCACGCGGATGCGCGCGGGCCGCTTGTAAGGCGCGAGCCGTTGTGCGCACCATGCCTGCAGCGCGTCCTCGGTCGCGGTCGCGCCCGGCACCAGCTCGACGAACGCGAGCACTTCCTCGTTGCCCTCGACCGCGCGGCCGACGACGGCTGCCTGCACGACGTCCGGGTGCGCGGTCAGCACCTGTTCGACTTCGACCGGATAGACGTTGAAGCCCGAGCGGATGATCAGCTCCTTGCTGCGGCCCGCGATCGTCACCGAGCCGTCGGCTTCCTGGCGCGCGAGATCGCCGGTGCTCAGCCAGCCGTCCGGAGACACGGCCGCGCGCGTGGCCTCCGCGTTGCGGTAGTAGCCGAGCATCACGTTCGGCCCGCGCACGCGGATTTCACCCACTTCACCCTGCGGCACGTCCGTGCCGTCCGGCGCGACGATCCGCATCTCGACGCCCGGGATCGGCACGCCGACCGAGCAGTCGGCACGCGGCGCGTCGAGCGGCGTCTGCGTGATCGTCGGGCTGCTCTCGGTCATTCCGTAGCCGTTGTGCAGCGGCACGCCGTACATGCGCTCGACGCGCGCCTTCAGGTTGGCGTCGAGCGGCGAGCCGCCCGAATACGCGAAACGCAGCCGCGGCGCGTGCCACGCGTGCGCGTGCGTGTGCAGGTGCTCGAGGAGCTTCGCGTGCATCGCGGGTACACCCTGGAAGATCGTCACGCCTTCGTCGGCGAGCGCGATGCGCACGGCCTCCGGCGAGAAGCGCGGTGCAAGCCGCAGCGTCGCCCCCGCGTACAGGCTGCCGAGGCAGACCGACGCGAGCCCGTACACGTGCGACACCGGCAGCACCGTATAGACGACGTCGTCCGGCGACACGCGGCGCAGCGCGCTCGACGTCGCCGCGATGAACAGCAGGTTGCGGTGCGACAGCATCACGCCTTTCGGCGCACCCGTCGTGCCGGTCGTGTAGATCAGCGCCGCGCATTGCGCGGCGCCATCGGCCACCACCGGTTCGTCGGGCGCGCGCGTGTCGACGCGGTACGACCACGCGCCGATGTCGACCGGCAGCGTGTCGGCCGGCGTCGCGTCGTGGCGTGCCGCGTGTGCGCGCGCATCGGGCGACGCCTCGGTCGCGAATGCGATCAGCTTCGGCCGCGCGTGCGCGGCGATCGCATCGAGTTCGCCGGCCGACAGCCGGGCGTTCGACACGAGCGCCCATGCGTCGACGCGCGCGGCCGCGAACAGCAGCACGATCTGCGCGACGCTGTTTTCCGCGACGATCATCACGCGATCGCCGCCGTGCACGCCAAGGCGCGCGAGCCGCTCGGCGGCCGCATCGACCGCTCGCGACAGCTCGCCGTACGACAGGCGGCGCGCGTCCTCGATCAGCGCCGGATGCGCGGGCGCTTGCGCGGCCCAGCGGGCGGGCACGTCGGCGATGCGGTCGGGCAAGGCGGCGAGCAACGCCGGGACGTCGAGCGGCGCGGATGAACGGACAGGCGAGGACATGGCGTCTCCAGAAGAAGGGCCGGGCGGCGGCGCGGCCAGTTTTGCGAACGATCGTGCCATGACGGCGGGCGCGCCACAATCGGTCAATCGGGCAATAGCGCTTCGCGATGTCCGCAATGATGACGGGCGGACTGACTGACGGACAGGTGCGCCGCGGCGACGGGTGCTCGCCACGGATACCGGTGCAAAAGGGCCGCGAGTATACCGCCGGTGCGCGGCACGCAGCCGCGAAGACGAGACAGGGCGATCGTGGGTTGACGCCCGCCCGCCGGTCGTTCGCCATTAAAATGCCGCCATGAGCAAATCCAGACACGTGTCCGAGACACCCGCGACCCAGCTGCTGCGCCGCCACGGCGTCGCCTTCGGCGAGCATCCGTACGATTACGTCGAGCATGGTGGCACCGGCGAGTCGGCGCGCCAGCTCGGCGTCGACGAGCACTGCGTCGTGAAGACGCTGGTGATGGAGGACGAGCACGCGAAGCCGCTGATCGTGCTGATGCACGGCGACCGCACGGTGTCGACCAAGAACCTCGCGCGGCAGATCGGCGCGAAGCGCGTCGAGCCGTGCAAGCCCGACGTCGCGAACCGCCATTCCGGCTATCTGGTCGGCGGCACGTCGCCGTTCGGCACGCGCAAGACGATGCCCGTGTACGTCGAGTCGACCATCCTCGAATTGCCGACGATCTACCTGAACGGCGGCCGTCGCGGTTATCTCGTCAGCCTCGCGCCGGCGGTGCTCACGACGCTGCTCGGCGCGACGCCCGTGCAGTGCGCAAGCGTCGACTGAGGGTTTCACCTTCGTGGCAGGCCGTGCTCGTTCGGTAGAATGGGCGCCGTTTCGGCCGGTCGGACCGCACGACCGGCCGAAACGGCCTCCCGGCGGTTCGCCGCGACGGCGCCCGCCGCAACCGGCCGGCATGCCGCGTCCGGCCGCCAATTCACCGATACGTTGAAAGAAGAGTTCTCCGCATGCAGATCCTGCTCGCCGCACTTGTTGCCTACCTGATCGGTTCGGTGTCGTTCGCCGTCGTCGTCAGCGCCGCGATGGGCCTGGCCGATCCCCGTTCGTACGGGTCGAAGAATCCCGGCGCGACCAACGTGCTGCGCAGCGGCAACAAGAAGGCCGCGATCCTGACACTCGTCGGCGACGCATTCAAGGGCTGGCTCGCCGTCTGGCTCGCGCGGCACTTCGGGTTGCCTGACGTCGCCGTTGCGTGGGTCGCGATCGCCGTGTTCCTCGGCCACCTGTATCCGGTGTTCTTCCGCTTCCAGGGCGGCAAGGGCGTGGCGACCGCGGCCGGCGTGCTGCTCGCCGTGCATCCGGTGCTCGGCCTGGCGACCGCGCTGACCTGGCTGATCGTCGCGTTCTTCTTCCGCTATTCGTCGCTCGCGGCGCTGGTGGCGGCCGTGTTCGCACCGGTGTTCGACGTGTTCCTGTTCGGCACCGGCCACAACCCGGTCGCGTGGGCCGTGCTCGCGATGAGCGTGCTGCTCGTGTGGCGTCACCGCGGCAACATCTCGAAGCTGCTGGCGGGGCAGGAAAGCCGGATCGGCGACAAGAAGAAGGCCGCGTCCGACGGCGGCGCGCAGGACGGCGGGAAGGCCTGAGGAAGGGGGGTGACTGCCGCCGCCCGCAGGGGCGCCCGGCATGCGGGGCCCGGCGGCGCGGCGTGACCGGCGACGCTGCGGTCGATGGCGTCGATCAGTCGCGGAAGTTGTTGAAGTCGAGCGGGGTGTCGGTCACGTCCTTGCGCAGCATCGCGATCACGCTCTGCAGGTCGTCGCGCTTCGTGCCGGCCACGCGCACCGCGTCGCCCTGAATGCTCGCCTGTACCTTGATCTTGCTGTCTTTCACGAGCCTGACGATCTTCTTCGCGAGGTCGCCCGTCACGCCCTTCTTCACGGTGACGATCTGCTTGACCTTGTCGCCACCGATCTTCTCGACCTTGCCATAGTCGAGGAAGCGCACATCGACGTTGCGCTTCGCGAGCTTGTTGATCAGCACGTCCTTGACCTGGCCGAGCTTGAAATCGTCGTCGGCGAACAGCGTCAGCTCGCGCTCCTTCTGCTCGACGCGCGCGTCGGAGCCCTTGAAGTCGAAGCGCGTCGAAATTTCCTTGTTCGACTGCTCGATGGCGTTCTTCACTTCGATCATGTTCGCTTCGGAAACGACGTCGAACGATGGCATGGCATTCTCCCTTGAGATGCGTGCGCCCGGCTCGCGCGCGGGCACTCGCTATAATTGCGGACTGTTTGCCATTTTACCGATGCCCTTCCGTTTGCCCAAGGCCGGCCGTAAGGCCGCCCGGCGGACGTGACCGCGAATGCCGATGCCTCCTGACGATTCCGCCCTGTCGCTGCTTCCCGACCATCCGCTTGCCGCGCACAATACGTTCGGCATCGCCGCGAAGGCGCGCTTTGCCGCGCGCATCACGCAGGCGGCGCAGTTCGAGGCGCTGCACCGAGACCAGCGCGTCGCGTCGCTGCCGCAGCTCGTGCTCGGCGGCGGCAGCAACGTCGTGTTCACGCGCGATTTCGACGGCGTCGTGCTGCTCGACGAGATCGCCGGCCGCCGCGTCCTGCGCGAGGACGACGACGCGTGGTACGTCGAGGCCGGCGGCGGCGAGACCTGGCACGCGTTCGTCGCGTGGACGCTCGAGCACGGGATGCCGGGCATGGAGAACCTTGCGCTGATTCCGGGCACCGTCGGCGCCGCGCCGATCCAGAACATCGGCGCGTACGGCCTCGAGATGAAGACCTGTTTCGACTCGCTGGTCGCCGTCGAGCTCGCGACGGGGCGCAGCGAGCGCTTCGACGCCGCGCGCTGCGCGTTCGGCTATCGCGACAGCTTCTTCAAGCGGGAAGGGCGCGGCCGGTTCGCGATCGTATCGGTGACGTTCCGGCTGCCCAAGCGCTGGACGCCGCGGCTCGGCTACGCGGACGTCACGCGCGAGCTCGATGCGCGCGGCATCGCGCCGGACGCGGCAACGCCGCGCGACGTGTTCGATGCAGTCGTCGCGATCCGCCGCGCGAAGCTGCCCGATCCGCTCGTGCTCGGCAACGCGGGCAGTTTCTTCAAGAATCCGGTGATCGACGCCGCGCAGTTCGACGCGCTGCGCGCGCGCGTGCCGGACGTGGTGTCGTATCCGCAGCCGGACGGGCAGGTGAAGCTCGCGGCCGGCTGGCTGATCGACCGCTGCGGCTGGAAAGGGCGCGCGCTGGGGGCGGCGGCCGTGCACGACCGGCAGGCGCTCGTGCTGGTGAATCGCGGCGGCGCGACGGGTGTCGAGGTCCTCGCGCTGGCGCGCGCGATCCAGGACGACGTGCGCGAGCGGTTCGGTGTCGAGCTCGAACCCGAGCCGGTG
Organism: Burkholderia sp. LA-2-3-30-S1-D2; assembly: GCF_001523915.2. NCBI lineage: Bacteria > Pseudomonadati > Pseudomonadota > Betaproteobacteria > Burkholderiales > Burkholderiaceae > Burkholderia > Burkholderia sp. LA-2-3-30-S1-D2. The sequence continues at coordinate 785,080 of NZ_CP013384.1, forward strand.
TGCCTGTAACGCGGTCTTTCGTACCGCGCATTTCATTCGCTTCCGCCGCGTACAAACAAAAAAGCGCCGATCGACGATCGGCGCTTTTTTTGCATGCCGCCGGATGCCGGCGGCGCTCGGGCGCTGCGGGGTGCTGCGATCAGTGCTTGAGCCGACCGAGCAGCAGGAACTCCATCAGCGCCTTCTGCACGTGCAGGCGGTTTTCCGCCTCGTCCCACACGACGCTCTGCGGGCCGTCGATCACGCCGGCCGTCACTTCCTCGCCGCGGTGCGCGGGCAGGCAGTGCATGAAGAGCGCGTCCGCGTTCGCATGGCCCATCATTTCCTCGTCGACGCACCAGTCGGCAAATGCCTGCTTGCGCGCTTCGTTCTCGGCTTCGAAGCCCATGCTCGTCCACACGTCGGTCGTCACGAGATCGGCACCCTTGCACGCTTCGTTCGGATCGTCGAACACCTCGTAGAACGGCGCGCTGTCCGGCGACACGAGCTTCATGTCGAGCGCATAGCCCGGCGGCGTCGACAGGCGCAGCTTGAAGCCGAGGATCTGCGCGGCTTCGATCCACGTATAGAGCATGTTGTTCGCGTCGCCGACCCACGCGACCGTCTTGCCGGCGATCGGGCCGCGGTGCTCGTAGTACGTGAAGATGTCGGCGAGCACCTGGCACGGGTGGTATTCGTTGGTCAGGCCGTTGATCACCGGCACGCGGGAGTTCTCCGCGAAGCGCTTGATGACCTCCTGCTCGAACGTGCGGATCATGATGATGTCGACCATCCGCGAGATGACCTGCGCGGAATCCTCGACCGGCTCGCCGCGGCCGAGCTGCGTGTCGCGCGTGCTCATGAACACCGCGTGGCCGCCGAGCTGGAAGATGCCGGCTTCGAACGACAGGCGCGTGCGCGTCGAGCTCTTCTCGAAGATCATCGCGAGCGTGCGGTCGTGCAGCGGGTGATAGGTCTCGTAGTTCTTGAACTTGCGCTTCAGGATACCCGTGCGTTCGAGCACGTACTCGTAGTCTTCCAGCGAGAAATCCTTGAACTGCAGGTAGTGACGAATGGTTTTGGCGGTCATGAAACGAAATACGGCGGGTCTGAACCGGCAGCGGAGCCGGACGGTGCCGCCGTCGGGTGTGGATAACTCAAAGCAGCATAAAGGATTTTCTGTGCTTTGACGAGCCGCGCCGAATACCGGGGCGCGATCGCGGCGCACACTGGAGGATGCCGGAAGAGGGGGCGCGAGACGACGCGCGATGTCGCGCTGCGGTATAATTCAAAAGTTTTCTCCAGCCCGGCAGGCAAGGCTCTTCGCGCTCTGCCGGACACAAGCCATGCGCTGCACAAATCCGGTGCGGCGCGTCGGCGGCACGCAGCGACGGCCTGTTTTCGGGATATCGGAGCGCGTCTGTCGTCGTCCACTCCAGCTTTGTGTTCGCGTATCCAGGCGCCGTCGCCTGGACATCGCCGGGCCGTCACTTGGGTAACCACATGGCTGAAACCCCTCCGACCGAATTCTTCATCCAGGGCATCACGAAAGACGGGAAAAAGTTTCGCCCGAGCGACTGGTCGGAGCGTCTGGCCGGCGTGATGGCCTGTTTCGGGCCGGGTGCGAGCGGGCCGAACGCGCGCCTGAAATATTCGCTGTACGTGCGCCCGACGATGCTCGGCGACCTGAAATGCGTGATCCTCGATTCCCGGCTGCGCGACATCGAGCCGATGGCGTTCGATTTCGTGCTGAACTTCGCGAAGGACAACAACCTCGTCGTCACCGAGGCGTGCGAGTTGCCGGACTACAACGAGAAGAAGTGAATTCGGCGGGCGAGGGGGGGCATCCCGCGCCCGCGCCTGACGGTCGCCCGGCGCGATGCGCAGGCGACGCGCAACAAAAAAGCCCGCCTAGGCGGGCTTTTTCGTGATCGCAGGAAACAGGAACGCCCGCGAGAGCGGGCGCGCCGGATTTACGCTGCTGCCTGCAGGCCCTTGACGGCTGCGGCGAGGCGGCTCTTGCTGCGAGCGGCCTTGTTCTTGTGAACGATCTTCTTGTCGGCGATCGTGTCGATCGTCTTCACGGCAGCCTTGAACAGCTCGGCAGCCTTTGCCTGGTCGCCGGCTTCAACAGCCTTGCGAACCGACTTGATCGCGGTACGGAATTTCGAGCGCAGCGCCGAGTTGTGCGAATTTGCCTTCGCGGCTTGGCGGGCGCGCTTGCGTGCTTGTGCGGAGTTAGCCATGACGGTTCCTTATCCTGTCCTGTTTCCAGAGCTTGGAGCCTGACGGCCAAGCGCTGCTTTTCGATCCGTCCCCTGAGAGCGATTGCCCAGGGGCGCATAAAAAACGGTGATTTTAACCGAGGCCGAGACATGAAAACGACAGGCGCCGTGCATGTAACAGGCTCAGAAACCGGCGATTATAGCAACAAAATCAAGCGCGTGGCAAGGTCAACGTGACGTCGGACGGACGGGGGCGCCGGCGACATGGGCCCTTTTCGGCATCCGTCCGTGCCGGGGCACGCAACGTCCGTATAATAAGCGCCCCATGAATCTATTCCGAGCCCTGCTGACGGTCAGCGGCTTCACGCTGCTGTCGCGCGTGACCGGACTGGCCCGCGAGACGCTGATCGCCCGTGCGTTCGGCGCCAGTCAATACACCGACGCATTCTACGTCGCTTTCCGCATCCCGAACCTGCTGCGCCGCCTGTCCGCCGAAGGCGCGTTCTCGCAGGCGTTCGTGCCGATCCTGGCCGAATTCAAGAACCAGCAGGGGCACGATGCGACCAAGGCGCTCGTCGACGCGATGTCGACCGTGCTCGCCTGGGCGCTCGCCGTGCTGTCGGTCCTCGGGATCGCCGGCGCGTCGTGGGTCGTGTTCGCGGTCGCGTCCGGCCTGCGTACCGACGGGCAGGCGTTCCCGCTCGCGGTCACGATGACGCGGATCATGTTCCCGTACATCGTGTTCATCTCGCTGACGACGCTCGCATCCGGCGTGCTGAATACCTACAAAAGCTTCTCGCTGCCGGCGTTCGCGCCGGTGCTGCTCAACGTCGCGTTCATCGCCGCGGCCGTGTTCGTCGCGCCGCACCTGAAGGTGCCGGTCTATGCGCTCGCATGGGCCGTCATCGTGGGCGGCGTGCTGCAGTTCATCGTGCAGCTGCCGGGGCTGAAGAAGATCGACATGGTGCCGCTGATCGGCCTCAATCCGGTGCGCGCGCTGCGTCATCCCGGCGTGAAGCGCGTGCTCGCGAAGATGGTGCCCGCGACGTTCGCGGTGTCGGTCGCGCAACTGTCGCTGATCATCAACACCAACATCGCGTCGCGGCTCGGGCAGGGTGCCGTGTCGTGGATCAACTACGCCGACCGCCTGATGGAATTCCCGACCGCGCTGCTCGGCGTCGCGCTCGGCACGATCCTGCTGCCGAGCCTGTCGAAGGCGCACGTCGACGCCGATTCGACCGAATATTCGGCGTTGCTCGACTGGGGGCTGCGCGTCACGTTCCTGCTCGCGGCGCCGAGCGCGCTCGCACTGTTCTTCTTCGCGACGCCGCTCACCGCGACGCTGTTCAACTACGGCAAGTTCGACGCGCACACGGTCACGATGGTCGCACGCGCGCTCGCGACCTACGGGATCGGCCTCGTCGGCATCATCCTGATCAAGATCCTCGCGCCGGGCTTCTACGCGAAGCAGGACATCAAGACGCCCGTGAAGATCGCGATCGGCGTGCTGATCGTCACGCAGATCTCGAACTACGTGTTCGTGCCGCTGATCGGCGCTGCGGGCCTCACGCTGAGCATCGGCGTCGGCGCATGCCTGAACTCGCTGCTGCTGTTCCTCGGGCTGCGCAAGCGCGGCATCTACCAGCCGTCGCCGGGCTGGCTGCGCTTCTTCGTGCAACTGATCGGCGCGGCGCTCGTGCTCGCGGGCCTGATGCACTGGTGCGCGATCAGCTTCGACTGGACCGGCATGCGCGCGCAGCCGCTCGATCGCATCGCGCTGATGGCGGCGTGCCTCGTGCTGTTCGCTGCACTATATTTCGGTATGTTGTGGGTGATGGGCTTCAAATACGCTTACTTCAGAAGGCGCGCCAAGTGACGACCGCAATGACCCGCGTCCTCGACTACTTCAGCACGCTCGTGGCGGACGACGACAGTCTGCCCGTCACGGAAGCCGCGCTGTCGCTGGCGCAGGACGCGTATCCCGACCTCGACCTGCAGGGCACGCTGGCCGAACTCGACATGCTGGCGGCGCGGCTGCGCCGGCGGCTCGCCGACGATGCGGACCTGAAGGGCCGCGTCGCCGCGCTGAACGACTTCTTCTTCCGCGAGCTCGGCTTCGCGTGCAATCACAACGATTACTACGACCCCGATAACAGCCACCTGAACGCCGTGCTCAAACGGCGGCGCGGGATCCCGATCTCGCTGTCGGTGCTGTACCTGGAGCTCGCCGAGCAGATCGGCGTGCCGGCGCGCGGCGTGTCGTTCCCCGGCCACTTCCTGCTGCGCGTGACGCTGCCGGATGGCGACCTGATCATCGATCCGACCAACGGCCATTCGCTGTCCGAAGCCGAAATGGTCGAGATGCTCGAGCCGTACGTCGCGCGTGCTGCGGGCGCGGTCGACAGCGCGTTGCGCGCGCTGCTGCAGCCGGCCACGAGCCGCGAGATCATCGCGCGGATGCTGCGCAACCTGAAGACGATCTACCTGCAGACGGAACGCTGGCAGCGGCTGCTTGCCGTGCAGCAGCGGCTCGTGATCCTGCTGCCGGAACAACTCGACGAGGTGCGCGACCGCGGCTTCGCCTATGCGCGGCTCGACTATCTGCGCCCAGCGCTCGAGGATCTCGAGCAGTATCTCGGCGAGCGGCCCGATGCGGACGACGCGACCGTCGTCGAATCGCAGGTGACCGAGTTGCGGCAGCGGATGCAGCGCGACGGCGAGGACTGAGCCGTCACGTCTCCCCGGAGCCCCGAACGTAAAAACGCCCGCATCGCGGGCGTTTTTCATTTGCAATTGCGTGGCCCTTACTTCGGCTGCATCCGGATCGCGCCGTCGAGGCGGATCACTTCGCCGTTGAGCATCGGATTCTCGACGATCTGGCGCACCAGCATCGCGTACTCGTCCGGTTTGCCGAGCCGCGGCGGGAACGGCACCATCGCGCCGAGCGCGTCCTGCACGTCCTTCGGCATGCCGAGCAGCATCGGCGTCTCGAACAGCCCGGGCGCGATCGTCATCACGCGGATGCCGTGGCGCGACAGATCGCGTGCGATCGGCAGCGTCATGCCCGCGACGCCGGCCTTCGACGCCGCGTATGCGGCCTGGCCGATCTGGCCGTCGTAGGCGGCGACCGACGCGGTGCTGACGATCACGCCGCGCTCGCCGCCGTCGTTCGGCGCGGTCGCAGCCATCGCAGCGGCCGCGAGCCGGATCATGTTGAAGGTGCCGACCAGGTTCACGTTGATCGCTTTCGCGAATACGTCGAGCGGATGCGCGCCGTCCTTGCCGACGGTCTTCGCGGCGGGCGCGATGCCCGCGCAGTTCACGAGGCCGCGCAGCGTGCCCGCGCGCGTCGCGGTGTCGACGGCCGCCTGCGCATCGGCCTCGCTCGACACGTCGCAGCGCACGAACACGCCGCCCAGCTCGCTCGCGAGCGCCGTGCCGGCCGCCTCGTTCAGGTCGGCGAGCACGACCTTGCCGCCGGCCTGCGCGAGCATGCGGGCCGTCGCGGCGCCGAGGCCCGATGCGCCGCCCGTGATCAGAAAGACGTTGCCGCGAATCTCCATCACTGTCTCCTTGGTTGGGTCCGATGCCGGTCGATCGGAGGAAAGGCGGTGCGCCGGTCCACGCGGCGCACGCGTTCGATCGATTGTACGGGGCGCCGTCGCACGCCGGCCAGTGCGGCACGGTCGTGCGAATCCAGGTCAGACGAAACGGTCGCGGCAGACGAAAAAAAGCCGCCCGGAAGGGCGGCTTGCGGTGCACGACGCGGTGCTTACTTCAGTGCGTCGAACGCACGCTCGCGGATTTCATCGACGCTGCCGAGGCCCGAGATCTTGCGATACTGCGGGGCTTTCAGGCCGTTTTCCTCGCCGCGCTGCGCCCAGTCGCCGTAATACTTGATCAGCGGCTTGGTCTGCGCTTCGTACACTTCGAGACGCTTCTTGACGGTTTCTTCCTTGTCGTCGTCGCGCTGGATCAGCGGTTCGCCCGTCACGTCGTCCACACCCTCGACCTTCGGCGGGTTGAACTTGACGTGGTACGTGCGGCCCGACGCCGGGTGCGTGCGGCGGCCGCTCATGCGCTCGACGATCTCCGAGAACGGGACGTCGATTTCGAGCACGTAATCGATCGCGACGCCGGCTTCCTTCATTGCGTCAGCCTGCGCGATCGTGCGCGGGAAGCCATCGAACAGATAGCCGTTCGCGCAATCGGCTTCCTTCAGGCGCTCCTTCACGAGACCGATGATCAGGTCGTCCGTCACGAGCTTGCCTTCGTCCATGAAGCGCTTCGCCTCGATGCCGAGCGGCGTGCCGGCCTTGACGGCCGCGCGCAGCATGTCACCCGTCGAGATTTGCGGGATGCCGAACTTTTCCTTGATGAAGTTTGCCTGGGTGCCCTTTCCCGCGCCGGGCGCGCCCAACAGGATCAAACGCATGGTGATATCTCCAGTATGTAGATTCGTGTGGCGAGACGCAAAAGCGTCGGCGACAACGTACGCGGGGCTTGCCTTGCGCGCGGCGGACCGGTCTGATGCGGCGCGTCGGCGAAAAGCGACGCGCGGCTGCCGGGGCGGGCCGTGGCGGGGTCAAGCGAGGACGCGCGGGTCGCGGACGGCTCGCACAATCGCCTGATTATGCCACGGGTTATTTTGAACCCGGCCGAAAAAGGGCCTGCACGCGTGCGAGATCGGCCGGCGTGTCGATGCCGGCTTCGGGCGCATGCTCGGTGATCAGCACTGCGATGCGCTCGCCGTGCCACATCGCGCGCAGCTGTTCGAGCTGCTCGGCCTGCTCGATCGGCGCCTGCGCGAGCGACGGATAGGTGCGCAGAAAACGCGCACGATACGCGTACAGGCCGATGTGACGATGGACCGGAAAGGCCGGCGCCGGCATGGCCGCGACGTCGGGCCAGTGCGGCTGGTACGCATCGCGGCTCCACGGAATCGGCGCGCGCGAGAAGTACATCGCGACGTTGCGCGCGTCGAGCGCGACCTTCACGATGTTCGGGTTGAACACATCGGCGGCGGCGTGGATCGGGTGCGCCGCGGTCGCGATCGCGCAGTCCGGATGCGCGGCGAGGTGCGACGCTACGTCGCGCACGAGCGCCGGGTCGATCAGCGGTTCGTCGCCCTGCACGTTGACGACGACGGTGTCGTCGCTCCACCCGAACGTCGCGGCGACTTCCGCGAGCCGGTCGGTGCCGGACGGATGATCGGCACGCGTCAGCACGGCTTCGAAACCGTGCTCGCGGGCCGCGTCGAGCACGCTCTGTGCATCGGACGCGACGAGCACCTGCTGCGCGCCCGCTTCGCGCGCGCGCTCGGCGACGCGCACGACCATCGGCTTGCCGCCGAGATCGGCGAGCGGCTTGTTCGGCAGGCGCGTCGACGCGAGCCGGGCAGGAATGACGGCGATGAAGGGCTGCGGATGAGTCATCGGGGCTGGGCGGTGAGGAGGGCGGGGCGGGCGGCGCGTCGAAGGCAGGCCGCCCGGGGCAGGGGCCGGCACGCGGCCGCAGCGAACCGCGGCCAGGCGCCGGCGTAGCGGTGCGGCGTCAGCTGCCGGCCGGGCCGGCGGGGTCGACCGGCGTGCCTTCGACGGTCTGGCGTGCTTCGTCGACGAGCATCACGGGGATGCCGTCGCGGATCGGGTAGGCGAGCTTGTCCGCGTTGCAGATCAGCTCCTGCGCGGCGCGGTCATAGTGGAGCGGGCCTTTGCAGATAGGGCACACAAGGATTTCAAGCAGGCGAGCGTCCACGGAGTTTCTCCACAACGAGGGCAATGAGGCGAGGATCGAGCGCGGCTTCGACGGGGACGACCCACAGCCGAGCGTCGCGCCAGGAAGCGCCCAATTTTACTGCATCCTTCTCGGTGATCAGGATCGCATCGACCGCGTCGTCGACGAACGGATTGTCGGGGAACGCGTAGTGGTCGGGCAGCGCACGCGTCGCCGGCGCGAGGCCGGCCGCGCGCAGCGTCGCGAAGAAGCGTTCCGGCGCGCCGATGCCGGCCGCGGCGAGCACGCGCTCGTTCGCGAACTGCGACAGCGGACGGCGCAGCGCCGGCTGGTCGAGGTGCCACGCGGCGCCCGGCGTGAGCGCGAGCGCATAGGTGTCGGGCCACGGCGGCAGCGCGCCGCTGTACGGATCGTTGACGAGCGTCGCGTCGCGGTGGCGCGACAGCGGCTCGCGCAGCGGCCCGGCCGGCAGCAGAAAGCCGTTGCCGCCGAGGCGGTGGTCGAACACGACGAGCTCGACCGTCCGTGCGAGACGGTAGTGCTGGAGGCCGTCGTCGCTGACGATCACGTCGACGTTCGGGTGCGCGGCGCGCAGCGCCTGCGCGGCCGCGACGCGGTCGGGGCATACCCACACGGGCGCGCCGGTGCGGCGCGCGATCAGGAGCGGTTCGTCGCCGGCCGCGCTCGCGCGCGATGCGGGCGTGACCGCGATGGGTGCCTTCACGTTCGCGCCGTAGCCGCGCGACACGACGCCCGGCGTGAACCCGGCCGCGCGCAGCGCGTCGACGAGCGCGATCACGGTCGGCGTCTTGCCGGTGCCGCCGACGGTCACGTTGCCGACCACGACGACGGGCACGCCGACGTCGACCGGTTGCTTCCAGCCCTGCGCGTAGGCCGTGCGGCGCAGCGCCGCGCACAGGCCGAACACGCAGGCGAACGGCGTGAGCGCCCAGGCGAGGGCGCCGCGTCGCTGCCATTCGCGCGTGAGGCGTGCTTCGAGCCGCGCGAGCGGGCCGCCGGGCGCGCTCATCGGGCCGGACGCGGCGCGTCGTGCGCCGCGGCGTGGGACGGATTCATCAAGACGGATTCTCCGTTGGGCGGCGCATGCCGCAAGGTCTTCGGAAGGCGGCACTCTAGCGCGCCGCACGCGGGCGCGGCAAGCGCGGCCGGGCGACGCATCCGATGGGTGCGGATCGGAGCGGGTTGTGGATAACTCTGTGAAAAACTCCCCGCCCGTTCGCGTCAAACGCCCGTCGGATGGACATCGAATCGGCGTCGAATCAAACTGCAAGGTTTAAAAATATATAAAAATCAATGCGTTATGCGGAATTGTCTGGTTTTTTCCGAGGTTTTCAAGTGTTTTTGGCGGACGATTACCAGAGTGTGGACACCTTCGGCGTGTTGCATTGCGGGCGGGCGGTGCTGGACGTCGCGCGCGTGTCGGACTATCGTGTCGCCGCCAGCATTCATCCGACCGCCCATGCTTTCCGACTCTCCTTTTTCTGCTCCCGGCGCGACTCGCGGCGGCGACGAAGTGATTCCCGTTTCGGCGCTTAATCGCGCGATTTCGACGATGCTCGAGCGCTCGTTCCCGCTGCTGTGGATCTCGGGCGAAGTGTCGAATTTCACGCGCGCCGCCAGCGGCCACTGGTATTTCTCGATCAAGGACCAGCAGGCGCAGATGCGCTGCGTGATGTTTCGCGGTCGAGCGCAGTACGCGGAATTCACGCCGCGCGAAGGCGACCGGATCGAGGTGCGCGCGGTCGTCACGATGTACGAGCCGCGCGGCGAAGTGCAGCTCAACGTCGAAGCCGTGCGGCGCACGGGCCAGGGGCGTCTTTACGAGGCATTCCTGCGGCTGAAGGCGCAGCTCGAGGCCGAAGGGCTGTTCGCAGCCGAGCGCAAGCGGCCACTGCCGGCGCACCCGCGCGCGATCGGCATCGTCACGTCGCTGCAGGCCGCCGCGCTGCGCGACGTGCTGACCACGCTCGCGCGCCGCGCGCCGCACATTCCGGTGATCGTCTATCCGGCGCCCGTGCAGGGGGCCGGTTCCGCCGAAAAGCTCGTCGCGGCCGTGCAGACCGCGAACGCGCGGCGCGAGGTCGACGTGCTGCTCGTGTGCCGCGGCGGCGGGTCGATCGAGGATCTGTGGTCGTTCAACGACGAAGCGCTTGCACGTGCGATCGCGGCGAGCGAACTGCCGGTCGTCAGCGGCGTCGGCCACGAAACCGATTTCACGATCGCGGACTTCGCGGCCGACCTGCGCGCGCCGACGCCGACCGGCGCGGCCGAGCTCGCGAGTCCGCAGCGCGCGTTGCTGTTGCGCGAGGTTGCCGACCGGCAGCGCGCGCTCGCGCGCAGCCTGGAGCGCGGGCTCGAGCAGCGTGCGCAGCAGCTCGACTGGCTCGCGCGCCGGCTCGTCAGCCCGGCCGAACGGCTGCAGCGGCAACGTACCCACGTCGAACAGCTGGCGGTGCGGCTTGCATCGGCGGCGTCGCGGCCGGTGCGCGACGCGCGTGCGCGTTTCGCGCTCGCGCAGTTGCGCTGGCAGCGCGCGCGGCCCGACCCGGCGCAGGCGCGTCAGGCCCTCGCCGGACTGTCGCAACGTCTGGCGGTGGCGATGCAGCGCCGACACGAGCGCGATACCGCGCGCGTGTCGGCCTGCGCGGCGCGGCTCGAGGTGCTGAGCCCGCAGCGCACGCTCGAGCGCGGCTATGCGGCGCTGATCGACGCGCAGACCGGCCGCGCGGTGCGGGCGCCGAGCGCGCTGAAGCCGCAGCGCCGACTCACCGTGCATCTCGCGGAAGGCTCGGCTGACGTGTCGCTCGCCGACGTGCAGCCGCGGCTGACCGACACGATCTGACGATGACGGCGTAAGCGAAACGAAGGTCGCGCGCCCGGCGTTCCGGGTGTATCGAACGCCGGGCGCGGGAACGGATGCTGCGCATCGCCGTCTCGTCCTGCCGGATGAAGCGCCAGCGGCGATTTTCTGCATACCGCGGATAAATGCCCGTGAGTTTGCGGGGATATTCGGACTCGCCTACAATCGGACGCTCGGCAGCATTCAACACAGCCTCCCTACATACTCAACGAAGGAATCGCCATGGCTCATACGCTCCCGCCGCTCCCGTACGCTGAAGACGCACTCGCGCCGACCATCTCGAAAGAGACGATCGAGTACCACTACGGCAAGCATCACCAGGCATATGTGACGAACCTGAACAATCTGATCCCGGGCACGGAATTCGAAAACCTGTCGCTGGAAGAGATCGTGAAGAAGTCGTCGGGCGGCATCTTCAACAACGCCGCGCAAATCTGGAACCACACGTTCTTCTGGAACAGCCTGTCGCCGAACGGCGGCGGCGCACCGTCGGGCGCGCTCGGCGACGCGATCAATGCGAAGTGGGGTTCGTACGACGCATTCAAGGAAGCGTTCACGAAGGCCGCGGTCGGCACGTTCGGTTCGGGCTGGGCATGGCTCGTGAAGAAGGCCGACGGTTCGCTCGACATCGTCTCGACGAGCAACGCCGCCACGCCGCTGACGACGGCCGACAAGCCGCTGCTGACGATCGACGTGTGGGAGCACGCGTACTACATCGACTACCGCAACGCACGTCCGAAGTTCGTTGAAGCGTTCTGGAACATCGTGAACTGGGACTTCGCAGCGAAGAACTTCGCGTAAGTCCGGGCATCCCGCGCCTCTGCGGCGCGCGGCATCCCCCAAAAAAAGCCCTCGTCACGAGGGCTTTTTTGTTTTGATCGGGCATGAATCGACGCGCAGCATTCCCCCGATCAGACGATCATCCCCGACAACCAGCCGAGCGCCGCGCTCACGATCACGACGGCCCACGGCGGCACGCGCCAGAACACGAGCGCGACGAACGCGACGAGCGCGGCAGCGAAGTCGCGCGGCGACACGATCGTGTCGCTCCACACCGGATGATAGAGCGCGGCAAGCAGCAGCCCGACGACCGCCGCGTTCACGCCCGCGAGCGCGGCCTGCATACGCGTGCTGCGACGCAGGCGTTCCCAGAACGGGGCAGTGCCCGCGACAAGCAGGAACGACGGCGCGAAGATCGACACCAGCGCGATCGTCCCGCCGAGCCAGCCGTTCGGCGCGTCGCGCAGCAACGCACCGAGGAAGGCCGAGAACGTGAAGAGCGGCCCCGGTACGGCCTGCGCGACACCATAGCCGGCCAGGAATGCCGAGTCGCCGACCCAGCCCGGCGCGACGACGGCCGCTTGCAGCAGCGGCAGCACCACGTGGCCGCCGCCGAACACCAGCGCGCCGGTGCGGAAGAATGCATCGACGACGGCGAGTGTGTTCGAGTGGAGCGCGCTTGCCGCGACCGGCAACACGACGATCAGCGCGGCGAACAGTACCAGCCACAGCAGCCCCGCGCGGCGCGACACGTGCAGCGGCAACGGCTCGTGGGCGCCGCGCTCGGGCTGCGGCAGCAGCATGAGACCGGCGGCGCCTGCCGCGACGATCACGACCACCTGCAGCCACGCGGCCGGGACGAGCAGCGCGATGCAGGTCGCGATCGCCATCAGCGTGACGCGGCGCGCATCCGGGCAAAGCGTGCGCGCCATGCCCCACACCGCCTGCGCGATCACCGCGACCGACACGATGCGCAACCCGTGCAGGGCGCCTGCCGCGACCGGCATGCCCGTCGCGTGGACGCCGAGCGCGAACAGCATCATCAGCAGCGCGGACGGCAGCGTGAAGCCGAGCCATGCGGCGAACATCCCCGCATAGCCCGCGCGCGACAGACCGATCGCCATCCCGACCTGGCTGCTCGCCGGCCCCGGCAGGAACTGGCACAGGCCGACGAGATCCGCATAGGCGCGCTCGGTCAGCCAGCCGCGTCGCGTGACGAACGCGTCACGGAAGTAGCCGAGATGCGCGACGGGGCCGCCGAACGACGTGAGGCCGAGCCGCAGGAATGCGACGAATACGGGCCACGCATGACGGGACGGGGTAGTGACGGTGGACGTGTTCAAGAGCGGATGCGGGGAGGGCGAACGAGCCGCCACGATAGCGCAATGCTATGACGGCGGGAATGCGGCGTTGCGACGATTTCGCGGCGGCGTCAGGGCGCCGTCACGGCGTACCGCCGGGCAGGCCGCTCGCGCGGCGCAGCGCGTCGACGTCGACGAGTTCGATTTCGCCGACATGCAGCCGCACGATGCCGTCGGCCTGCAGCGCCTTCAGCAGCTGGTTGGTGGTCTGCCGCGTGAGCGAGAGCATTGCCGCGAGCTTTTCCTGCGACATCCGGATGCGCGTGCGGCCGGCGCTGATCCCGCCGTAGCCGTCGGCGATCATCAGCAGTCGCGCGGCAAGCCGCTGCGCGGCCGGCATCACGCTCATCGATTCGACGGTCAGGAAGCTCAGCCGGAGCTTTTGCGCCATCAACAGCGCGAATTGCCGCCAGTATTGCGGTGTCGCGTCTAGCATCGCCACGAGCGCGGCCTGCGGGACGTGCAGCAGCAGCGTGTCGTCGAGCGCGATCGCATCGTGCGTGCGCGGTTGGCCGTCGAACAGCGCGATCTCGCCGAACCACGTGACGGGGTCGGCGACCGTCAGCAGCGCTTCCTTGCCCTGCGGATCGACCGCGCCTATGGTGAGGGAACCGGCCAGCACCGCATACAACCCGCACGGCGGGTCGCCGCGGCGGAACAGCGCCTGGCCGGCAGGCAGGTGCCGCAACGCGGCGCGGGCGAGCAGCGCCTCGCGCAACGCGGGCGGCAGCGCGGCGAACCACGGGTGCGCTTCGATCTGCGGCAGGTACGGGGCGAGCGGCGAGGGCATGGGCACGCGATGTCGGATAGCTGACAGAGGTTGTCGGGCGTGACGCGCATCATAGCGCTCGATGATCGTTCAGGAGACACCATGAAGACGCTCGAGGATCACCTTTCCCAGTATGCGGCCTACCATCGCGACGTGCGCAACATTGCGACGCATCTGGTCGGCATTCCGATGATCGTGTTCGCGGTCGAGGTGCTGCTGTCGCGGCCGGCGATCGGCGTGCTGGCGGGCGTCGCGCTGTCGCCGGCGCTGCTGCTCGCCGTGGCGTTCGCGGCGTTCTACCTGCGTCTCGACCTGCGCTTCGGGTTGGCGATGACCGCGCTGTTTGCACTCGGCCTGTGGGCTGCGCAGACGCTCGCGTTGCTGCCGACCGCGCAGTGGCTCGGGATCGGCGTCGGCGCGTTCGTGGTCGGCTGGATCGTGCAGTTCGTCGGACACTGGTTCGAAGGGCGCAAGCCCGCGTTCGTCGACGACCTGGTCGGCCTGATGGTCGGACCGCTGTTCGTCGTCGCCGAAGTCGCGTTCTTCGTGGGCCTGCGCGGCGACGTGCGCCGTGAAGTCGAGCGGCGCGCGGGCCCGGTCCACGGCGGCGTGCACTCGCATGTCTGACACGTCGGCCGCGCCGGTCTGCGTGTTCGGCGCGGGCGCGGTCGGCTGCTATCTCGGCGGCCGGCTCGCGGCGGCGGGGACGCCCGTCACGCTCGTCGGCCGCGCACGGATCGGCGACGCGATTCGCGCAAACGGGCTGACCCTGACAGACCGGCGCGGCCATCGCGCGACGCTCGCGCCGTCCGAGGTCGCATTCTCGACCGATCCGGCCGCCGCGGCCGCCGCGCGGCTCGTGCTTGTCGCGGTGAAGTCGGCCGCGACGCAGGACACTGCGGCGCAACTGGCCGACGTGCTGCGGCCCGGCACGATCGTCGTCAGTTTCCAGAACGGTCTCTACAACGCCGACGTGTTGCGCGATGCGCTGCCGCAAGCGACCGTGCTGGCCGGCATGGTGCCGTTCAACGTGATCGAACGCGGGCACGGCGCGTTTCACCAGGGCTCGGCCGGCGTGCTCGCGGCCGACGCGTCACCCGCGCTGCAGCCATTCGCCGGCGCGTTCGCCCGTGCCGGGCTACCGCTCGCGCTGCACCGCGACATGCGTGCCGTGCAGTGGGCGAAGCTGCTGCTGAACCTGAACAACGCGGTCAATGCGCTCGCGAACCTGCCGTTGCGCGACGAACTCTCGCAACGCGCGTATCGACGCTGCGTCGCGCTGGCGCAACGCGAAGCGCTGCACGTGCTGGCGCGCGCCGCGATCCGGCCCGCGCGGCTCACGCCGTTGCCGGCTGCCTGGATTCCCGCCGTGCTCGACTCGCCCGATCCCGTGTTTCGCGCGCTGGGCGGCCGGATGCTCGCGATCGATCCGCTCGCGCGTTCGTCGATGTCCGACGATCTCGCCATGCGCCGTGCGACCGAAGTCGAGTGGATCAACGGCGAGATCGTCCGGCTGGCCGCGCGCTTCGGTGCGCAGGCGCCGGTCAACGCGCAGCTGTGCGCGCTCGTTCACGACGCCGAAACCTCGGCATCGCGGCCCGCCTGGCGCGGCGATGCGCTGTGGGCCGAGCTGACCGCGCACGCGCATCGCGCGGGCGACATGAGGGCGGCATAACCCCGCGCTACACCACGCGCGATGCGCAACGGCTAAGATGCGGAGTGCGTCGCACGACAGGACGCGTATGCGGAGCAATCGCCATGGTGGATCGCCCGACTCTCGACGCCTACGAAGCCCATGCCGCGCAATACGCGCAGGACTGGCTCGACCAGGCCGCCCCCGACGACATGTATGCGCTGCTCGAGCAGTATTTCTCGCCGGGGCCGACCGCCGACGTCGGATGCGGCGCGGGGCGCGACACTGCGTGGCTCGCGTCGCAAGGATTCGACGTGCGCGGCTACGATGCGAGCGCGGCGCTGCTCGCCGAGGCTCGCTTGCGTCATCCGTCGCTGACGTTCGAACTGGCTGCGCTGCCGGCGCTCGCGGGCGTGCCGTCCGGCGCGTTTCGAAACGTGTTGTGCGAGACGGTCGTCATGCATCTCGAGCAGGCGGATGCCGCTGCGGCGGCCGCGCGGCTGGCTGCACTGCTGATGCCAGGCGGCACGTTGTACCTGAGCTGGCGGGTGGCCGGCAACGGCGCGTTGCGCGACGAGCGCGGCCGCTTGTACACACCGCTCGATTCGGCGCGCATGCATGCGGCGCTCGGCCCCGGCATGCACGTGATCGACGAGCACGAGGTGGTCAGCGCGTCATCCGGCAAGCGCGTGCATCGGCTGATCGCGCGCCGGGACGACGACGTCGATGGCGCCGCATGAGCGCGGCGCGCGAACTCAGTCGCGGTTGAGCGCCGCTTCCCAGTTGATGTCGACGCACAGCACCTGCATGCCGGTCGCGGCCGGCGCGGCGATCGATGCGGTCACGCACAGGTGCGCTTCGTTGATCGACAGGTACGGCGGCGTCAGATGCACGCGGCCCGGCGCGCGCATCGCATGGATGAAGTAGGGGCGACGCTCCCAGCTCGCGCCTTCCGAATGCAGCAGCGGCCGGAAGCGTTTGGCCCGCTGCGACACGCTGCCGCGCGCGAGCACGTTGTCGCCGATCTGGCGGCCCGATGCATCGAGCAGGAAGCAGCGCGCGGTTTCCGGCAACCCGAGCACGGCGCCGGCGGCGTCGATCAGCGGTTCGCCCGCGACGAGCTTCTGGCTCGCTTCCTCCAGCGCGGCGACATAAGGCGCGAGGCGTTCGGCCTGCGTGCGCTCGCGTTGCGCGACGCGCAGCCGCAACGCGGCCGACAGCGTATCCATGCAGCCGGCGGCGGCCTGCGGTTGCACGGGGTCGACGCTCGGCCCCGCGAAGTATTGCCCTTGCACGAAATCGACGTCACATTCGAGCGCGATCAGCGCGTCGCGCTCGGTCGAGAGCCCGCCCATCAGCACGAGCTGGCCGGATTCGTGCAGCAGCGACACGAGCCCCGGCAGCACGCGCTCGAGATGCGAGTGTTCGCTCGCCTGCGCGAGGATCCCGCGGTCGAGCGTGACAATGTCGGGATGCAGGTGCCACACGCGGTCGATGTTCGAATGTTTCGCACCGAAGCCGCCGAGCGCGATCAGGAAGCCGGCCTTGCGCAGGCCGTCGACGATCGCCGCATAGCGCGGCGTCTCGCCGCCTGCCTGCTCGGGCACTTCGAGCACCACGCGATGCGGCGGCAGGCCGAGCGCCTTCAGGTTCGCGAGCAGCGCGTCGCCGTAGACGGTGTCCATCAGCGCTGCCGGGTGCAGGCTCAGGAAGAGCCATTCGTCGTGACTGTCGAACGCGTGGAAGTTGCCGAGATGCAGCGATTCGGCGAGCCGGCCGAGCTCGAGCAGGTCGCCGCGCCGCGCCGCCTGTGTGAACACCTCGTGCGACGCGACCTGGCGGCTGTCCTCGTCGTGCGCGCGCAGCGACGCGTGGTAACCGATCGCGCGGCGGTGCGACACCGAGAAAACGGGCTGGAACACGCTAAACACGGTGTACGCACCGTACAGCACGGTGCGCCGCTTCCCGTCGTCGCCGGCGACGGGGCGGGGCGGCTGAAAGCCGGGTGGATCGATGTCGATCATGCTCATGATGTCGGCCGAAGGAAGACTGCCAGTTTACCTAGAGAATAGGCCAGCAAGAAGCATGCACGGCATCGGGCCCCGTGCCACGCCCCGTCGCGGTCGCCGGGTGCCGCACGGCGCAGCCATGTTGCACCGATATGGTGCGCGGCGCGCCGTCGTGGGGTTTCCCGGCACGGCGCGCGCGGTGCGTCACGCGCGCTCGGACGGATCGGTCTTGTGCTGCGCGCGGCCGCGGATCTCGGGCGCGAGCTGCGCGAAGATCCATGCGGACGCGGCCGTGATGATCCCGACGCAGACGAAGGTCGCATGGAACGCGGGCAGCGTGTTGCTCGGCGTCACCGTGCGCAGCATCCCGGTGAAGGTGGCCAGCAGCGCGCCCGCGACCGTGACGCCGAGGCTCATCGACAGCATCTGCACGAGCGAGAACAGGCTGTTGCCGCTGCTCGCGCCGCCGGTGCCGAGGTCCTTCAGCGTCAGCGTGTTCATCGCGGTGAACTGCATCGAGTTGAACCCGCCGAACAGCGCGAGATGGATGACCTTCACCCAGACGGGCACCGAGTCGCGCATCAGCGCGAAGCTTGCCATCATCACGCCGACCATGATCGTGTTCGCGAGCAGTACCTTGCGGTAGCCGTGCTGCGTGATCAGACGCGTGATGATCCGCTTCGAGAACATCCCGGCCGCCGCGACCGGCAACATCATCAGCCCGGCCTCGAATGCCGAATAACCGAGACTCACCTGCAGCAGCAGCGGAATCAGGTACGGCATCGCGCCGCTGCCGATCCGCGCGAACAGGTTGCCGAGCAGGCCCACGCTGAACGTGTGGATCTTGAACAGTTCGAGCGAGAAGATCGGCTGCGGCGCGCGCACCGCGTACAGCCCGTACGCGACGAAGCACGCAAGGCTCAGGATCAGCAGCACGAGCACGGCCGCGTGCTGCATGCCGAGATCGGCGAGCCCGTCGAGCGACAGCGAGATCGCGACCATCCCGATCGTCAGCAGCAGATAGCCCTTCAGGTCGAAGCGGCCGACGGCCGGGTTGCGCGAGTCGGGCATCGAGTAGAAGGTCGCGACGCAGCCGGCGATGCCGACCGGCACGTTGATCAGGAAGATCCAGTGCCACGACGCGATCTTCACGAGCCAGCCGCCAAGCGTCGGCCCGATCAGCGGACCGATCAGCCCGGGGACCGCGACGAACGACAGCGCGGCCAGGTAGCGCTCGGCCGGGAACGTGCGCAGCACGGCGAGCCGCCCGACCGGCAACAGCATCGCGCCGCCCACCCCCTGCACGACGCGGAACACGACGAGCTGCGACAGCGTATGCGCGTTCGCGCACAGCAACGAACCGAGCGAGAACACCAGGATTGCGCTGAAGAACACGCGCCGCGTGCCGAACGTGTCGGCGAGCCAGCCCGAGACGGGGATCATCACCGCCATCGTCAGCGAGTATGCGATCACGACCGACTGCATCCGCAACGGCGATTCGCCGAGGCTCGCGGCCATCGACGGCAGCGCCGTGTTGACGATCGTCGCATCGAGCGTCTGCATGAAGAAGCCCGTCGCAACGAGCCAGAGCATCACGGTGAGGTTCTTTTCGCCGGGAGCGGCGGCGGGCGGGCGTTGGAACATGGGGGCGGACCAGTGGCGCGGGACAGCCGCCATTGTAGGCAAAGCCGCCGTGGCGCGCAGGATCGGCGCGGGTGCGCCGGACGCCCGTCCGTCAGCCGACCGGTACAGTTCAGCCGAAAGTGTCTGCGGGCGTATCTGTCCGGGGGGCGACGCTGTCCGAAATACTGGTGTCCTCGAACCCACGCGACCCGGAGGCGGCCATGCGAGAACTGCGACTCTACGAGATGGACGGCGACGAGCCGGCCGGGCGGTGGCGCATCGTCGATCGCACCGCGCTGCAGGTCGCGGACGGCGACCTGTGGGTGACGATCGAGGGCCGGCCCGACGATCACTGGCTGCGCGCCGGCGAGACGCTGGCGCTGCTGCCCGGTATGCGCGTATGGATCAGCGCGGCGGCGGGCGGTGCGGTGTTCGCGTTCGGCCCGAAGGCGGCGCCGGACCTGCAGGCCGCGCCGATCGCGTGGCGACGGTTCGCCGCATGGCGCGGCGGCCGTGGTCAGGCAGCCGCGTCGCTGCCGACGTAGCGCGCGCGGGGCCGGATCAGCTTGCCGTCCGCATATTGTTCGAGCGCGTGTGCGATCCAGCCCGCGGTGCGGCCGGCCGCGAACAGCGTGAACGCGGCGCCCTCGGGTAGCGCAAGCGAGCGTTCCAGCACCGCGAGCGCGAAATCGATCGCCGGTCGCAGGCCGGTCGCCGCCTCGACGCGCGCGGCGAGCCCACGGGCCATGCGTAGCGGCGTCCGGTCGGGCAGCATCGCGTGCAGCGCGTCGAGCAACGCGCGGGCGCGCGGATCGCCGTCGGGATAGAGCGGGTGCGCGAAACCGGACAGCGCGGTGCGCGCACCGTCTGCCCGTTCGTCGTGCGCGACGCGCAGCGCGAGGTAGCGGTCGAGGTCGGCGGCACGCGCCGCTTCGTCGAGCAGCGCGCCCGCGCGGAACGTCTCGCCGCCGTGGCGCGGGCCCGACAGCGCTGCGAGCCCGCCCGCGATCGCACCGAACAGGTGGGTGCCGGTCGACGCGATGCAGCGCACCGCAAAGGTCGACGGGTTCAGTTCATGATCGGCGCACAGCACGAGGGCGCGGCGCAGCAGGTCGGCTTCGTCGCGTCGCCGGAGCCGCCATGCTGCGGCGAGCTGCCGATGCACGGGCGCGTCGCTCGGCGCGATGCCGGCCAGCGCGGCCGTCGTCACGCGCAGCAGCAGCGTGGCCGAGTCGAGCTGCGCGTCGCGCCCTTGCGCCCACAGGCGCGGCAGCGAGGCGGCTGCGGCGGGGAGCAGCACCAGCGTGCGCTCGAGCGGCGCGAGATGTGCCCAGCGGCGAGCCCAGTCGTCCCACTGCGTGGCGTCGAAACCGGTCGACGCAAGCGATGCCGCGCCGAGCCGCGCGGGCGGACAATCCCACAGTCGTGCGGCCGTTTCCTCGAGTGTCGCGTCGTTCGCGAGCGCGATCGCATCGGCGCCGCGATAGTGCAGGCGGCCGCCGGCGATCTGCGTGATCCGTGATTCGAGCACGGGCACGCCCCAGTCGAGCGAGCGTTCGGCGACGCCGCCCGCGCGTTTTGCATCGGCGCGGCGGCGCGCGAGCAGGCGCACCTCGTCCGCGTCGTAGCGGCGGCGCTTGCTCGCGCCGTCCGGCAGCGAGCGCAGCAGGCCGCGGCTCACATACGCGTAAAGGGTGCTCACGCTGACACCAAGGATGCCGGCGGCTTCCGGCGCGCTGAGGGACGTCATGCCGATCGCTCCTGTCGGGGCGCATGTAGCGCGGCCCGGCTACAACTATTCGTTATGTATTGATTCGCGCAATCAAGATTGATCGCGCCCGTCGCGAATTCTAGACTCGAATCCGTCTCCTCAACGGCTCGCTTTCACCATGACACCCGAACTCGCATTGTCCCGCTTGTGGCAACTTGCACGCGGCGAACCCGGCGCGCTGGCCCGCGCGGCCGTGACGGGGCAGGACCCCACGCTGCCGTCGACGTTCCACGTCGGCACGCTCGCCGCGGCGACGATCGCGGCAGCCGGGCTCGCGGCGGCGGAATGCCACCGGCTGCGCACGGGCGTGGCGCAGCGCGTCGACGTGTCGATGCGCGACGCGCTCGTCGCATTTCGCAGCGAACGCTACCTGCGCGTGGACGACGGTCTGCCGCCCGAGCCGCGCCATCCGGTAACGGGTTTCTACGACACGCGCGACGGACGCTGGATCCAGCTGCATGCGAACTTTCCGCATCACCTGCACGGGATTCTCGACGTGCTCGGCTGCGGCCCGCAGCGTGACGACGTTGCGGCGGCGATCCGCACGTGGGACGGCGCGGCGCTGGATACCGCGCTGGCCGAGGCCGGCCTGTGCGCGGCATTGATCAGAACCCCTGACGAATGGGCGTCGCACGACCAGGCATGCGCACTCGCGTCGCTGCCGTTGTTCGAGATCGAGCGGATCGGCGACGCGCCCGTCGAGGCGATCGGCCGCGGCGAGCCCGACCAGCCGCTCGCGGGCGTGCGCGTGCTCGATCTCACGCGCATCATCGCGGGGCCGGTCGCGGGCCGCACGCTGGCATCGCACGGTGCACAGACGCTGCTCGTCAACGGTCCGCACCTGCCGAACATCGCATCGCTCGTGATCGACAACGGGCGCGGCAAGCGCTCGACGTGGATCGACCTGTGCGAGGCGGCCGGCGTTGCCACGCTGCGCGAGCTTGCACGCGACGCCGATGTATTCCTGCAGGCCTATCGCCCCGGCGCGCTCGCGGCGCGCGGGTTCTCGCCGCAGGCGCTGGCGGAATTGCGGCCCGGCATCGTGTGCGTGTCGGTGTCCGCATACGGGCATGCGGGGCCGTGGTCGATGCGGCGCGGCTTTGACAGCCTCGTGCAGTCGGCGAGCGGTATCGCCTGGCGCGAGCAGCATGCCGCGCACGCGGACGGCCCGCGTCATCTGCCGTGCCAGGCGCTCGATCATGCGACCGGTTATCTCGCGGCGTTCGGCGCGATGATCGCGCTCGCGCGCCGTGCAACGGAAGGGGGGAGCTGGCACGTGCGGCTGTCGCTCGCGCAGACGGGACGCTGGCTGCAATCGTTCGGCACGGTGCCGGACGGCCTGCATGCGCCGGATTTCACGTTCGACGACGTGCGCGACCGGATCGACCGGACCGCTTCGCCGTTCGGCATGATCGATGCCGTGCGTCCGGCCGAACGTCTGTCGACGACCTCGCCGCGATTCACGCGGCCGCCCGTGCCGCTCGGCACGGACGAAGCGCGCTGGCAATGAGCGCCGGCGGCACCGTGCGCATTACTTGCGCAGCTCGACGACGAAGTCGTAGTAGTCGTTGCGGCAGTAGGTATCGGTGAGCTCGATCGCGCGCTGGTCGGCCGTATAGCCGATTCGCGTGATCAGCAGCAGCGCGTCGTGCGGCGCGATGCCCATCTGCTGCGCGATCTCGTCGGTCGCGTTGACCGCGCGGAAATGCTGCAGCGCGCGCACGATGGGCGTGCCGCGTGCTTCGAGATAGCTGTACAGCGAACCGCCGATCGCCTGCGGATCGGGAATCAGCGTGGCGGGGAACGTCGAGTTCTCGACGGCCATCACGATGCCGTCGGCGAGGCGCAGGCGTTTCAGCCGTGTAACCGATGCGGCCGGCGACAGGCCGAGCTGGATGACTTCGTCCCGGTTCGCCGGCTGAATCTCGCGTTCGAGCCACTGCGAGCTCGGCTTGAAGCCACGGCGCTCGAGCATCTCGCTGAAGCTCGACAGCCGCGACAGCGGATCCTCGTAGCGCGGCTGGATGAAGTTGCCGGCGCCTTGCGTGCGGCGGATCAAGCCCTGCTCGACGAGCAGCGCGATCGCCTTGCGCGCGGTGATGCGCGACACGCCGAGCGCTTCGGACAGCACGCGTTCGGACGGCAGCGCCTCGCCGGCCGCCCAGCGATTGTCGTGGATCGCGTCGCCGAGCTTGCGGGCGAGCTGCAGGTAGAGCGGCGTATCGTTCTCGGGGTCGGGGCGCAGGTCTTGCCAGCGGTCGTCCGTGGGTGCCTTCATGGAATGGGTATCGATCAGATTGCCGGCCATTCTAAGTCATCATGCGGCGCCGTTATATCCGGTTTTTGCCGTGCAGCAGGTGGACGCCGCGCCGATTGACTACACTGATGCGTCGTATTCGATGCTACGGCCGCGGGTGCGCGGCCACCAATCCGCAGCGAGGAGCGCATGACAGACACGATCGCCACGGTCGTCCTGCCGGACGGCGAGACGATTCCGAAGCTCGGCCTGGGCACTTGGGAAATGGGCGAGCGGCCCGCGCGTCGCGCGGACGAGATCGCCGCATTGCGTGAGGGTATCGCGCTCGGGATGACGCTGGTCGACACCGCCGAGATGTACGGGGACGGCGCGACCGAGGCGCTCGTCGGCGAGGCGCTGACCGGACTGCGCGACGGCGTGTTCCTTGTCAGCAAGGTGTATCCGCATCATGCGAGCAGGCGTGGCGTCGTCGCCGCGTGCGACGCGAGCCTCAAGCGTTTGCGTACCGACCGTCTCGACCTGTACCTGCTGCACTGGCGTGGTTCGGTGCCGCTCGAGGAGACGGTCGAGGGATTCGAGGCGCTGCGGCGCGCGGGCAAGATCCGCCATTGGGGTGTCAGCAACTTCGACACGGCCGACATGGCGGAACTCGTCGACGAGGCGGGCGGCAGCGCGTGCGCGACCAACCAGATCCTCTACAACATCGCGCGGCGCGGCCCGGAATTCGACCTGCTGCCATGGCTCGCCAAGCACCGGATGCCGGCGATGGCCTACAGCCCGGTCGATCACGGGCGGCTGCCGAAGCGTTCGCCGCTCGACGAGATCGCGCGGCAACGCGGTGTATCGGTGATGCGCGTCGCGCTTGCCTGGGTGCTCTCTCGGCCGGGTGTGTTCGCGATCCCGAAGGCGTCGCGGATCGAACACGTCCGCGACAATCGCGCGGCGCTCGATCTCGAGTTGAGCGATGACGAGCGCGCGCAACTCGACGGCTACTTCCGTCCGCCGCGCAGCAAGCGCGCGCTCGAAATGCTCTGACCTTGCCGGGTCAGGCGATGCATCGGTCAGTGGCCATGGCCACCGGCCGATCCACCGTTGCCGCCATTGCCGTTTCCGTTGCCGACACCGTTGCCGACACCGTTGGCACCGCCGTTGCCGGCGCCACCACTCCCGTTGCCATTGCCGTTGCCGCCGCCATTGCCGTGGCCACCGTTGCCACCGCTGCCGCCGTTGCCACCGCCGCCGTTACCGCCGCCGTTACCGCCGCCATTGCCGCCGCCATTGCCACCGCCGTTACCGTGACCGCCGTTGCCGTTGCCGCCGCCGCCGCCGTTGCCGCCGCCATTGCCACCGCCGTTACCGTGACCGCCATTGCCACCGCCATTGCCACCGCCGTTACCGTGACCGCCGTTACCGTGACCGCCGTTGCCGCCGCCGCCGCCGCCGCCGCCATTGCCACCGCCGTTACCGTGACCGCCATTGCCACCGCCGTTACCGTGACCGCCATTGCCACCGCCGTTACCGTGACCGCCGTTACCGTGACCGCCGTTGCCGCCGCCGTTGCCGCCGCCGTTGCCGCCGCCGTTGCCGCCGCCGTTGCCGCCGCCGTTGCCGCCGCCGTTGCCGCCGCCGTTGCCGCCGCCGTTGCCGCCGCCATTGCCACCGCCATTGCCGCCGCCATTGCCGCCGCCATTGCCACCGCCATTGCCACCGCCGTTGCCACCGCCGTTGCCGCCACCGTTACCGTGACCGCCATTGCCACCGCCGTTGCCGCCACCGTTACCGTGACCGCCGTTGCCGCCGCCGTTGCCGCCGCCATTGCCACCGCCATTGCCACCGCCGTTGCCGCCACCGTTACCATTACCGTGACCGCCGTTGCCGCCGCCGTTACCGCCGCCGTTACCGCCGCCGTTACCGCCGCCGTTACCGCCGCCGTTACCGCCGCCGTTACCGCCGCCGTTGCCGCCGCCGTTGCCACCGCCGTTGCCACCGCCGCCGTGGCCACCATGACCACCCGAGGTACCGCCACCCGAGGTACCGCCACCCGAGGTACCGCCACCCGAGGTACCGCCACCCGAGGTGCCGCCACCCGAAGTACCACCACCGGTACCCTCGTTGCCTGATGCACCGCCGCTACGACCTGTTCCGCTCGTACCACCGGATGTCGCCCCGGTCGATCCACCGACGCCAGCAGGCCCGACGGTGCCGCTTCCACCGCTTCCACCATTGCCGCTGCTACCTGGGCTGCTACCGCCAGAGGTGCTTCCGGCGCCGCTGCCCACAGCGCCTCGGCCGGCATATATGTGGACCGCGCAAGCAGCCGGACTGGCGGCACAGGACGCCGTGTCGTCGGCGAGCATCATGACGGGGTCTGCGCTGGCGGTCGGGTCGGACGCGACGTCGGGCATCGAATCCTGGGCAATCGCGTAAGAACAGCAGCATGCAAACGCGGCTGCGGCCAGCAGGGTCGTGCGATAGCACCATCCCGCCGTACGGGACAGTTGATTCGTTCTGCTCATTATTGATCTCCCCGATGCGCGCGATGCCTCGTCACGCGCGACCATCAACGTGTGATGCAGGGGACCAGCAACGATGCATTGTCGTATCGGCGGCCGATGCGTGTCGGACCGGCGTCAGAAGCCAGCCGGGAACACGAATCGGCACGCGGGCCCGCCGTGCGAATCCCTAACTGCGAGATTCGTGCCACCGACCGGCCGTGCCCGTGGCGCGAGGCGCGCACGTATCGCGCGACAGCGTGTGATACGCCGTCGTGAGCGTTTTGTTTCCGAAATGAAACGTCTGACTACGCCTATCGCGCCGTCGTGTCGGCAGCACGCGGCCAGCGATGGCAAAGGATCGACGCGATCCAGGCGACGAGAAACAGCGCGACGATGCCGTAACCGATCGCGCCGAAGCGCGCGCCAAGTGCGTCGAGCGCCTCGCGGACCGGGCCCGTCAGCGACAGCTTGTCGGCGAGCAGGCCTGCGGCCTCGATCCCGCCGACCGCCAGTGCGACGGCCGCCGAGAGCAGCGTGATGCTCGCGTTATAGAGCAGCTTGCGCCGCGGGTCGTCCATCGCCCAGCCGTACGCATGAATCATCAGCACGTTATCGGTAGAGTCGATCAGCGTCATGCCGGCCGCGAACAGCGCGGGAAACAGCATGACCGAATGGATCGGTAGCGCGTGGCTTGCCTGCGCGGCAGTGATCGCGAGCAACGCGATTTCTGTTGCAGTATCGAAACCCAGGCCGAACAGCACGCCGACCGGATACATGTGCCAGCTTTTCGACACGAACCGGAACAGCGGGCGCAGCAGCCGCGACACGAGGCCGCCCGCGCGATGCGCGTGCGCGGCACCGTGAGCCGCGTCCGGCGCGCCGCGATAGCGCCGCCACACGTCGCGCAGGATCACGAGGTTCATGCACGCGAGCACGAGCAGGAAGGTTGCTGATACCGCCGTGCCGATCGTGCCTCCGATTTCGCGGAATGCGTCGAAGCGGTCGCGCAGCGCGAACGCGCTCAGCGCGATGCCGAGCGTCGCGACGACCACGATCGTCGAGTGGCCGAGCGAGAAGAACAGGCCGACCGTCACCGGACGCTGGCCGTCCTGCATCAGCTTGCGCGTCGCGACGTC
Source organism: Burkholderia sp. LA-2-3-30-S1-D2 (assembly GCF_001523915.2). Lineage (NCBI taxonomy): Bacteria > Pseudomonadati > Pseudomonadota > Betaproteobacteria > Burkholderiales > Burkholderiaceae > Burkholderia > Burkholderia sp. LA-2-3-30-S1-D2. The sequence goes on from NZ_CP013384.1 coordinate 811,735, forward strand.
GATCGCGGCGATGTGATCGGCGTCGACCGCATGACGCAGCCCGAGCCCGTACGCGATCGCCGCGGTGCCGAGCAGCAGCGGACGGTCGTGCAGCACCGCGAGCGCCCACAGCCAGACGGCGACGTTCGCGGCGATCAGGCCGGCATACAGCATCAACAGGCGGCGCAGGGCAGGGGTGGGCGGCATCGGGGTGGTTCCATCGGACGAATCGCGATGTATTGTGGCATGCGCAAAAATGGCCTGGCGTGCCGATCAAAAGCGGCGTCGGGGCGTCGGCCATCCGCCGTGCTGCGCTGGACGGATGAAAAAAAGCCCGTCCGGAACCGGACGGGCCTGAGGTCTGCGCGCAGCTGGGCGCGCACCCCGCGCTTACTTCACTTTCGCGTTGATCACGCCTTCCGACACGTTCGCCGGCGTTTCAGCGTAATGCTTGAACTCCATCGTGTACGTCGCACGACCTTGCGTCGCCGAGCGCAGCGACGTCGAATAGCCGAACATCTCGGCGAGCGGCACTTCGGCGCGCACCAGCTTGCCGCCGCCGCCCGCGATGTCCTCCATCCCCTGCACGATGCCGCGCCGGCTCGACAGGTCGCCCATCACGTTGCCCATGAAATCCTCCGGCGTCTCGACCTCGACCGCCATCATCGGCTCGAGCAGCACCGGCTTCGCGCGACGCATCGCTTCCTTGAACGCCATCGAACCGGCCATCCGGAACGCGTTTTCGTTCGAGTCGACGTCGTGGTACGAGCCGAACGTCAGGTGCACCTTCACGTCGACGACCGGGTAGCCCGCGAGCACGCCGCTCTTGAGCGTTTCGATGATGCCCTTGTCCACGGCCGGGATGAATTCGCGCGGAATCACGCCGCCCTTGATCTCGTCGAGGAACTCGTAGCCCTTGCCGGGGTTCGGCTCCAGCGTGATCACCGCATGCCCGTACTGGCCGCGCCCGCCCGACTGCTTGACGAACTTGCCTTCGACATCGGAAGCCGTCGTGCGCACCGTTTCGCGATACGCGACCTGCGGCTTGCCGACCGTCGCCTCGACGCCGAACTCGCGCTTCATCCGGTCGACCAGGATTTCGAGGTGCAGCTCACCCATCCCCGAGATGATCGTCTGGCCGGATTCCTCGTCGGTCTGCACGCGGAACGACGGATCTTCCTGCGCGAGACGGTTCAGCGCGAGGCCCATCTTTTCCTGGTCGGCCTTCGTCTTCGGCTCGACGGCCTGCGAGATCACCGGCTCCGGGAATTCCATCTTCTCGAGGATGATCGGCTTGGCCGGATCGCACAGCGTGTCGCCCGTCGTCGCTTCCTTCAGGCCGACCGCCGCCGCGATGTCGCCCGCGCGCACTTCCTTGATTTCCTTGCGCTCGTTCGCGTGCATCTGCAGGATCCGGCCGAGCCGCTCCTTCTTGTCCTTCGTCGCGTTCAGCACCGTGTCGCCCGATTCGACGACGCCCGAATACACACGGAAGAAGATCAACTGGCCGACGAACGGGTCGGTCATGATCTTGAACGCGAGCGACGAGAACGGCTCGTCGTCGCTCGGGTGACGTTCCGCCGGCTTCTCGGGATCGTGGAAGTCGTGACCGAGGATCGCGGGCACGTCGACCGGCGACGGCAGGTAGTCGATCACCGCATCGAGCATCGCCTGCACGCCCTTGTTCTTGAACGCGCTGCCGCACAGCATCGGCACGATCTCGTTCGCGATCGTGCGCTGGCGCAGCGCGGCCTTGATCTCATCCTCGGTCAGCGATTTATGGTCGTGCAGGTACTTCTCGAGCAGTTCCTCGCTGGCTTCCGCGGCGGCTTCGACCATCTTCTCGCGCCATTCGTGCGCGAGCTCGACGAGATTCGCCGGGATCTCCTCGTACGTGAACTTCACGCCCTGGCTTTCGTCGTCCCATACGATCGCCTTCATCTTCACGAGATCGACGACACCCTGGAAATGATCTTCCGCGCCGATCGGAATCTGGATCGGCACGGCGACGCCCTTCAGGCGCTCGCCGATCTGGCGCTGCACGCGGAAGAAGTCCGCGCCGACGCGGTCCATCTTGTTGACGAACGCGATGCGCGGCACCTTGTACTTGTTCGCCTGGCGCCACACGGTTTCGGATTGCGGCTGCACGCCGCCGACCGAGTCGTAGACCATGCACGCACCGTCGAGCACGCGCATCGAGCGCTCGACCTCGATCGTGAAGTCGACGTGCCCGGGGGTGTCGATGATGTTGATCCGGTGCTCCGGATAGTTGCCGGCCATGCCCTTCCAGAAGGCCGTGGTCGCGGCCGACGTGATCGTGATGCCGCGTTCCTGCTCCTGCTCCATCCAGTCCATCGTGGCCGCGCCGTCGTGCACTTCGCCGATCTTGTGGCTCACGCCGGTGTAAAACAGGATGCGCTCGGTCGTCGTGGTCTTGCCGGCATCGATGTGAGCGCTGATCCCGATATTGCGATAGCGCTCGATGGGGGTTTTGCGGGGCACGTGAACCTCCTGGTGGTTCGGATCGTAAGCGGGCCGGCTGCACCGGCCCGGGCTGAAACAAGCGAGATTTAAAGCATAGCGCTTGTCCGAGGCTTTTGCAGATGCGGGCAGCATTGGCCGAATCAAGGCGCGCGTCGCCAGCGGCCGGCGAAAAAAAACCGGCGCCCAACAACGAATGATGGGCGGCCGGCTTCGGTCGACGTGCGGCGGCGCCGCGGCAATGGCCGTTACTGGGCCTTGGGCAGGCCTTCGAGCTTCATGCCCGGCTTGATGCCCTTCGCCGCGAACCAGCCCTTGCTCATTTCGAGCGCATAGACGCCGTTGTTGCGCGGGCAGTGGTTGTCGGTCGTCTCGGCCTTCATTTCGTCGATGTCGGTGATCGTGCCGTCCGCGCGGATGAACGCGATCGACAGCGGGATCAGCGTGTTCTTCATCCAGAAGCAGTGCACGGCGTTCTCGTTGAACACGAACAGCATGCCTTCGTTCGGTGCGAGCTGCGACCGGTACATCAGCCCCTGTTCGCGGTCGGCGTCGTTCGCGGCGACGGCCGCGTCGATCACGTACATGCCGGCGCGCAGCTTCGCGCGCGGGAACTCGCTCGGCTGCTTGGCGCCGGGCGGCATCTGCGCGTGGGCGGTCTGCATGCCGAGCGCGAGGACGGCGAGCGCGGCGGGAAACACGGCGGCGCGCGCAAGGCGGCCGAGCGACGAGCGCAGGGAGAATCGCACAGCAGGGCTCCTATCGGGAAAACGAGACCCGCATGGTACGCGAAGCGCGCCGGCGGGCACAAAAAAGAAAAAGGCAGATCGCCTCGCGGTGATCTGCCTTTCAACGCCGTAAGAACGGCAAGACTGCGTGTTCTTGACTGCGTTATTACAGCTTGCTTAGTTCGAAGCAGCTGCCGGTGCTTCGGCTTCGCTAGCTGCCTTCTTAGCTGCGTGGTGCTTCTTCTTTGCGTGGTGCTTCTTGGCAGCGTGCTTTGCCGGTGCCGAAGCAGCTGCCGGGGCAGCAGCCGAAGCAGCTTCCGGAGCCGAAGCTTGTGCGAAAGCAGCCGTTGCGAAGAGGCCAGCGACCAGAGCGGCGATCAGTTTGTTCATGTTGTGTTCCTCAGCTTTAGTTAATTAACCAAATGACCCGGCAATAGGAGTCATGTCGTCTAACGGTGCCATCCACCTTTCGGTTGACAGACGCTTCGAGAAATTTCTCATTGCGCTGCGGGCGCCGAATCGTATTCGATAAAAACGTCGCTTTCGTGACGCAAACACGGGTTCGGCTGCCAATGCCGGATAGCTAAGGTTGGCATCTGCGTGGTTTAACGCGCGATCTTCGCAGGCGGTTGACGAAAAAGATGACGAAAAATTCGCGCGTCCGGAATGTGTCATTCGGCGCGTGCGAAACCGTCCCACGGGGCACGCGGTGGGAGCGCGATTGTTTCGCCCGGTGCAATGCCGAGCGCGAATATGTCGAGCGCGCCGATGCCGACGCGCACGAGACGCAACGTCGGGAAGCCGATAGCGGCAGTCATCCGCCGCACCTGCCGATTCTTGCCTTCGGTGATCGCAAGTTCGATCCACGTGGTCGGGATCGCGGCGCGATAGCGGATCGGCGGATTGCGCGGCCACAGCGTGTCCGGCGGTTCGATGAATTCGGCGCGGCACGGGCGCGTCACGTAGTCGCCGAGATCGACGCCGCGCGCGAGCGCCTTCAGGTCGGCCGGGCCCGGCGCACCGTCGACCTGCGCCCAGTAACGCTTGACGAGCTTGTGGCGTGGTTCGGCGATGCGCGCCTGCAGCGCGCCGTCGTCGGTGAGCAGCAGCAGGCCCTCGCTGTCCGCGTCGAGCCGGCCGGCCGGGTAGACGCCGGGTGCTTTTACCCAGTCGCCGAGCGACGGCCGCGTCTCGTGCGCGGAGAACTGGCAAATCGTGCCGAACGGCTTGTTGAGGGCGATCAGGGTCATGGCGGGCGTCCGCCCGGCGTGCCGCGGCGGAAGCGGGACGGGCGGTCTATGGCAAATGGCGGAATCTTAATGCATAATACGGAACGGCAAGTCCTCTGTCTTATATAAGACATAAGGGAAGACTTGATACGCAGCGTCGCGCTTCGTGCCGCCGGCCCCGGTTGGGGCGCTAGAATAGCGCTCGCTGTTGCCGTCACGAGGGTGGCAGGGCCACCTCGCCGCGCGCGCAGTTTCGACCAGCATCACCTGCTCAGCCACGTCACTGGAGTCGATCATGCCGTATCAGCACATCAAGGTTCCGGAGGGCGGTGACAAGATCACCGTCAACAAGGACTTCTCGCTCAATGTTTCCGATCAGCCGATCATTCCCTATATCGAAGGCGACGGTACGGGCTTCGATATCACGCCGGTGATGATCAAGGTCGTCAATGCGGCGATCGCGCATGCCTACAAGAGCAAGCGCAAGATCCACTGGATGGAGATCTTCGCGGGCGAGAAGGCGACGAAGGTGTACGGTCCGGACGTGTGGCTGCCGGACGAAACGCTGCAGGTGCTGAAGGAATACGTGGTGTCGATCAAGGGGCCGCTGACGACCCCGGTCGGCGGCGGCATCCGTTCGCTGAACGTCGCGCTGCGCCAGGAACTCGACCTCTACGTGTGCCTGCGCCCGGTCCAGTATTTCAAGGGCGTGCCGTCGCCGGTGCGCGAGCCGCAAAAGATCGACATGGTGATCTTCCGCGAGAACTCGGAAGACATCTACGCGGGCATCGAATGGGCCGCGGGCTCCGAGCAGGCGAAGAAGGTCATCAAGTTCCTGCAGGAAGAAATGGGCGTGAAGAAGATCCGCTTCCCGGAAACCTCGGGGATCGGCGTCAAGCCCGTGTCGACCGAAGGCACCGAGCGTCTCGTGCGCAAGGCGATCCAGTATGCGATCGACAACGATCGCAAGTCGGTCACGCTGGTGCACAAGGGCAACATCATGAAGTTCACGGAAGGCTTGTTCCGTGACGCCGGCTATGCGCTCGCGCAGAAGGAGTTCGGCGGCGAGCTGATCGACGGCGGCCCGTGGATGCGCGTGAAGAATCCGAAGACGGGCAACGAGATCGTCATCAAGGATTCGATCGCCGACGCGTTCCTGCAGCAGATCCTGCTGCGTCCGGCCGAATACGACGTGATCGCGACGCTGAACCTGAACGGCGACTACATCTCCGACGCGCTGGCCGCTCAGGTCGGCGGCATCGGGATCGCGCCGGGCGCGAACCTGTCTGATTCGGTCGCGATGTTCGAGGCGACCCACGGCACGGCGCCGAAGTACGCGGGCAAGGATTACGTGAACCCCGGTTCCGAGATCCTGTCGGCGGAAATGATGCTGCGCCACCTCGGCTGGACGGAAGCGGCCGACACGATCATCGCCGCGATGGAGAAGTCGATCCTGCAGAAGCGCGTCACGTACGACTTCGCGCGCCTGATGGAAGGCGCGACGCAGGTGTCGTGCTCCGGCTTCGGCGAAGTGCTGATCGAGAACATGTAAGTCCCCTTCCGGGGCAGGCCGGCGGACCGCCGGCAGCCCCGGCGCCTACTGCCGGCGCCGGGGCGTTTCATGAACGGCAGGTTTGTTGGCAGGGCGGTCCGGCATGCGGGCCGCGGCACCGCGATGCGGCCCGCATGCCCTGCAAGGTAGAACATGACGGCCCTCGCAACACCACCGCCCGGCTAGCCGGCACGCCCCTTTCGCGATCGACCCGGTCGCTCCCCGCCGATTACCGTCGGCGCCCCTCAGTCCCAAATTTTCACGTAGCAACGCATCGACCATGTCCACTTCGCCCAAGATCATCTACACCCTCACCGACGAAGCGCCGGCGCTCGCGACCTATTCGCTGCTGCCGATCGTCAAGGCCTTCACGCGCTCGTCGGGCGTCGCCGTCGAAACGCGCGACATCTCGCTCGCCGGTCGCATCATCGCGGCATTCGCCGACGTCCTGCCGCCGGAGCAGAAGGGTTCCGACGATCTGGCCGAACTGGGCCAGCTCACGCTGAAGCCGGAAGCGAACATCATCAAGCTGCCGAACATCAGCGCATCGGTGCCGCAGCTCAAGGCCGCGATCGCCGAACTGCAGGCGCAGGGCTACAAGCTGCCGGCGTACCCGGAAGAGCCGTCGACCGACGAAGAGAAGGCCGTCAAGGCCCGCTACGACAAGATCAAGGGCAGCGCGGTGAACCCGGTGCTGCGCGAAGGCAACTCCGACCGTCGCGCGCCGCTGTCGGTCAAGAACTACGCACGCAAGCACCCGCACAAGATGGGCGCATGGAAGGCCACGTCGAAGGCGCACGTCGCGCACATGAGCGAAGGCGACTTCTACGGCAGCGAGAAGTCGGCGCTGATCGCCGATGCCGGCAGCGTGAAGATCGAACTCACGACGGCCGACGGCGTGAAGAAGGTGCTGAAGGAAAAGACGGTCGTGAAGGCCGGTGAAGTCATCGATGCATCGGTGATGAGCCGCAAGGCGCTGCGCAGCTTCATCGAAGCGCAGATCGCCGACGCGAAGGCGCAGGACGTGCTGTTTTCGGTGCACCTGAAGGCGACCATGATGAAGGTCTCGGACCCGGTCCTGTTCGGTCACTTCGTGTCGGTGTTCTACCGCGACGTGCTCGCGAAGCACGCGGAGGTGCTGGCGCAGGTCGGCTTCAACCCGAACAACGGCATCGGCGACCTGTACGCGCGCCTGAAGGACCTGCCGGCCGACACGCGCGAAGCGATCGAAGCCGACGTCAAGGCCGAATACGCAGTGCGTCCGCGCCTCGCGATGGTCAACTCGGACAAGGGCATCACGAACCTGCACGTGCCGAGCGACGTGATCGTCGATGCATCGATGCCGGCGATGATCCGCGAGTCGGGCTGCATGTGGGGCCCGGACGGCGAACTGTACGACGCGAAGGCCGTGATTCCGGACCGCTGCTACGCGGGTGTCTATCAGGCCGTGATCGAGGACTGCAAGCAGCACGGCGCATTCGACCCGGTCACGATGGGCAGCGTGCCGAACGTCGGCCTGATGGCGCAGGCGGCCGAGGAATACGGTTCGCATGACAAGACGTTCCAGATCCCGGCCGACGGCGTCGTGCGCGTCACGGACGAAGCCGGCAACGTGCTGCTCGAGCACGCGGTCGAGTCGGGCGACATCTGGCGCATGTGCCAGACGAAGGACGCTCCGGTGCAGGACTGGGTCAAGCTCGCGGTGAACCGCGCCCGCGCGACCGGCGTGCCGGCCGTATTCTGGCTCGATCCGGCACGTGCGCACGACGCGCAGATCATCGCGAAGGTCGAACGCTACCTGAAGGATCACGACACGAACGGCCTCGACATCCGCATCATGACGCCGGAAGACGCGACGCGTTTCTCGCTCGAGCGCATCCGCGCGGGCAAGGACACGATCTCGGTCACGGGCAACGTGCTGCGCGACTACCTGACCGACCTGTTCCCGATCATGGAACTCGGCACCAGCGCGAAGATGCTGTCCATCGTGCCGTTGATGGCCGGCGGCGGGATGTTCGAAACGGGCGCGGGCGGCTCGGCACCGAAGCACGTGCAGCAGTTCGTCGAGGAAGGCTTCCTGCGCTGGGATTCGCTCGGCGAATTCCTCGCGCTGGCCGCGTCGCTCGAACACCTCGGCAACGCGTACCAGAACCCGAAGGCGCTCGTGCTCGCGAAGACGCTCGACCAGGCGACCGGCAAGTTCCTGGACGAGAACAAATCGCCGGCGCGCAAGGTCGGCGGCCTCGACAACCGCGGCAGCCACTTCTATCTGTGCCTTTACTGGGCGCAGGCGCTGGCCGAGCAGACCGAGGATGCCGCGCTGAAGGCGCAGTTCGAAGGCGTCGCGAAGTCGCTGTCCGACAGCGAAGCGCGCATCCTGGAAGAACTGTCGGCCGCGCAGGGCACCGCGCAGGCGATCGGCGGCTACTACCGTCCGAACGTCGAGCTGACGAGCCGGGCGATGCGCCCGAGCGCAACGCTGAACGGCATCGTCGACGCAGTCGCCTGACGCAGGCCGCGCTCCCGCGCGCGCCACGGCAACGGCAGCGGCCGATGCGGCTCGCCGTTCCGCCGAACACGAAAACGCCCCGGTCACCCGGGGCGTTTTTCGTTGCCGGCGTGCCATTCAGACGTGAACGATTTCCCACTCGGCGATTTCGTGCGGCACTTCGAGCGTGGCCGTATCCAGTTCGGACAGTTGCTCGCAGTCGCCGCGGGAGATGTGGTCGGCCGCCACTTCCGGGCACGAGAACGCGCCGAGCAGGGCGTTGCCGAACGTCGCTTCCCAGCCGCCGTTACCCGGCAGGATATAGAACGACCCGAGCGCTGAACCAAAGCGAAATCCCTTCATTTCCGTTCTCCCTTTCTGATCACAAGCGATTCTGTTGTGCCGCCCGCCGGCTCGTCCGGCTGTGGCCCGACTGGCTGCTTGCGCCGGGGTCCATATCGACCGTCGTGGCGAAGCGTCAGTGCATGGAACAAAGTCTACGTCCGGGGCGGCGCCCGATGGTGCGCGTAGAGCGCCTTCTCGAAACAAAAAATCTCTCGCAAAAACAGTGGCTTATTGCGTTCATTTTGGATTGTGGAACGGTTTTTGGCATCGCGAAACAGCGAATTTGTGCCATGCACCACGAATTTTTATAACGCAGTGACTTGTTCCGCATCGTGAAAAATTGGCGGGTTCATGCGTGGGTGGCGCGCGGCATGCCGATCGCGGGATGAGCGGCAGGGGCGAACTGTCTCGACCGGGCGTGGCGAAAGCGGTCGGCGAAGGCCGGCGGTCGGCTCCAATTGCGATGAATGCGGCGAGGTGCCGCAGCACCCGGCGACGCTCGAAAACGCTCGATGATCGCAAGCCGGCCTGTTCGTCCGACCGGCCGCCCTGTGTCGTATCGACGCTCGTCCGCTGCTGCCGTGCCTCAGCCGGGGGCTGCGGTTATGATGACGCGGGCATCAGGATTCGCGTCGCGCACGAGCGCTTCTCCGTGCCCGCCGGCGCGAGTGTCGCGACGGCGGCGCGACGCAGCATGAATAACGAGGAGCGATTGATGATACGGAGAACCTTCCTGTCGCACGCCATCGGCGTCGCGGCGGCATCGCTGTTTGCGCGCACCGCCTGGGCGCAGCATGCCGGTCATACGGGCATGGCAGGCATGGATCAGATGGACGACATGCCGGGCATGTCAGGGACGGCAGACCACGCGCAGCATGCGAAACCGGCGCCGGCTGCGCTCGCGGCGGCCGATGCGCTGCCGGCCGGCGCGCCGCTCGCGTCGCTGCGCACGCTTGCGAACGAAAGCCGCGAGCCGGGCACGTTCCGCGCGACGCTGGTCGCCCAGCCGGTCGCGCGTCCGATGCTGCACGGTGCGCGTCCGACGACGTTCTGGCAGTTCGGCGCGGGCACGCAAGGGCCGGTGGTCGGCTCGCTGATCGACGTGCGCGAGGGCGACACGGTCGAAATCCGCTTCGTGAACAAGCTGCCGCAGCCGTCGACGATCCACTGGCACGGCCTGCCGGTGCCGCCCGACCAGGACGGCAACCCGTCCGATCCCGTCGCGCCGGGCGCGTCGCGCGTGTATCGCTTCACGCTGCCGAAGGGGAGCGCCGGCACATACTGGTATCACCCGCATCCGCACATGATGACCGCCGAGCAGGTGTTCCGCGGGCTGGCCGGCCCGTTCGTCGTGCGTGCCGCCGACGATCCGCTCGCCGGCTGGCCCGAGCGCAACCTGTTTGTGTCCGACCTGAAACTCGCGCGCGACGGCACGATCCCGCCGAACGACAGGATGGACTGGATGAACGGCCGCGAAGGCCAGTTCGTGCTGGTCAACGGTGCGCGCCGGCCGCGGATCGACGTCTCGGGCGACGAGCGCTGGCGCGTGTGGAACGCGTGCAGCGCGCGCTATCTGCGCATTGCGTTCGACGACGGTCGCGCGTTCGAGCAGGTCGGCACCGACGGCGGGCTGTTCGATGCGCCGCGCCGCGTGACGTCGCTGCTGCTCGCGCCGGGCGAGCGCGCGGAACTGCTGGTGCGCGCCGGCGATCGCGCGTCACGCGCGGTGCTGCAGGCGGCCGAATACGACCGCCGCAAGATGGCGATGTCGCACGACGGCGGCCATGGCAGCCTGCCGCCCGATCCGGCGCTGCCGCTCGCCGACGTCACGTTCGCACCGGCCGCCGCCCGTGCGCTGCCGGCCACGCTGCGCGCGGTGCCCGCCCTCGGCGAACCGGTCGCGCACAAGGAAGTCGCGTTCGGCGAAGAGATGGACATGGACGCGATGATGAACAGCACGGCGCATGGTCGTCCGGCCGGGATGCGCTTCACGATCAACGGCGCGACCTACGCGCCGCACCGTGCGACGCTGACGAGCCGCCGAGGCGACGTCGAACGCTGGGCGATTCGCAACGCCACCGACATGGATCACCCGTTCCATTTGCACGGCACGCAATTCCAGGTGATCGAGCGCGCATCGGGCGGCACGCGCACGACCGAACCGTTCCGCGCGTGGCGCGACACCCTGAACGTGCGCAGCGGCGAGACCGTGACGATACTCGTCATGCAGGACATGCCCGGCGAGCGTATGTTTCACTGCCATATTCTCGAACACGAGGATCTCGGCATGATGGGCACGCTGAAGGTCGTGTAACGAGTATTGAATATGTTTCACGCGTATGTCGGCATTCGATTTGCGCGTGAAACAAGACAATGCATGTTCAATTATCGGGATTGAACGAAAAGGCCTGCCAATCGAATTAACGCGTGGCTGGTCTGAAAAAAAAGAAACCCGGCGCAATGCCGGGTTTCTTCGTCTGATATCCGGTGCCTTTACGCGGCCTGGATGTTCGACGCTTGCTTGCCCTTCGGCCCTTGAACGACCTCGAAGCTCACCTTCTGGCCTTCCTTCAGGGTCTTGAAGCCCTGCATGTTGATGGCCGAGAAGTGCGCAAACAGATCTTCACCGCCCTCGTCGGGAGTGATGAAACCGAAGCCCTTCGCGTCGTTGAACCACTTAACGATACCAGTTGCCATTTTCCTACTTCCCCTGTCACACAGTCGCTGCTACTTACCACGAGCACGCTCGAAAAGCTAAACGACCGGAAAATACAGCCGTTCCCCCCTCACAAGCTCACCTTCGGCCTCTTTCATTTCGCCAACCGACGAGTTGAAAAAAGTGCCAGCTTGATTGTTGGCGCTCTTTATTTGAGTGTCAAGCGGAATTTTTAGACGGTTAGAGGGCCGTTGTAAAGAACCCATTTTCAGGGTTTTTCCGGCTTTGCTTTGCAGCATGCCGCCGAGCGCGCGGACTTGAAAAGTCGCATAATCGGCTCATATACCAGGCTCGAGTGACACGCGATCGAGTCGTCCCGGCTTGTGGGATACTGGATGCGGATGCGACGTCCGGTGCGGTTTCCCCCTGACGGTTCGTGTTCCGCGCCACGCGTGAAAGCCGGCACCGCAGCCGGCTTTCGTATGGTGCGAAGACGATCGCGAGTCGTCGGGAACCAGGGAGGGCGCCGGCCGGTCGGTCGGGTAATGGCAGGATTGCGGGCCTGTCCGAGTTGTTTAGAATGGGTGTATGGCGATTATCCCGGACAAGCAGGACAGCACCGTCCTGGAACGCAAGCAGCAGAAGCTCAAGCCGCCTTCGATGTACAAGGTGGTGCTGCTGAACGACGACTTCACGCCGATGGAGTTCGTCGTGATGGTCGTACAGGAGTATTTCAAGAAGGATCGCGAGACGGCCACGCAGATCATGCTGAAGGTCCATCGTGAAGGGCGAGGGGTATGTGGGGTCTATACGCGGGACATCGCGTCGACCAAGGTTGAGCAAGTCGTTACCCATGCGCGGCAGGCCGGGCATCCGCTGCAGTGCGTGATGGAGGAAGCATGATTGCCCAGGAATTGGAAGTCAGCCTGCACATGGCGTTCATGGAAGCACGCCAGGCGCGCCATGAGTTCATTACGGTCGAGCATCTGTTGCTGGCCCTGCTGGATAATCCGACGGCAGCCGAGGTGTTGCGCGCGTGTGCGGCCAACATCGAGGACTTGCGTCAGAACCTGCGCAATTTCATCCACGACAACACACCTACCGTCCCGGGCACCGACGATGTCGATACCCAGCCGACGCTCGGTTTCCAGCGCGTGATCCAGCGCGCGATCATGCACGTCCAGTCGACGTCGAATGGCAAGAAGGAAGTCACCGGCGCGAACGTGCTGGTCGCGATCTTCGGCGAGAAGGACTCGCACGCCGTCTATTACCTGCAGCAGCAGGGCGTCACGCGCCTGGACGTCGTGAACTTCATTTCGCACGGCATCGCGAAGACGAACGGCGGCGAAGCCGCGAAGTCGGCCGACGCGAACGCGGAAAGCGAAGACGCGAACGCGCAGAAGGAAACCCCGCTCGCGCAGTTCACGCAGAACCTGAACCAGATGGCGAAGGACGGCCGCATCGATCCGCTGATCGGCCGCGAGCCGGAGGTCGAGCGCGTCGTGCAGGTGCTGTGCCGTCGCCGCAAGAACAATCCGCTGCTCGTCGGCGAAGCCGGCGTCGGCAAGACCGCGATCGCCGAAGGGCTCGCTTACCGCATCACGCGCGGTGAAGTGCCGGACATCCTCGCGAACGCGCAGGTGTATTCGCTCGACATGGGCGCACTGCTCGCGGGCACCAAGTATCGCGGCGACTTCGAGCAGCGTCTGAAGACGGTGCTGAAGGAGCTGAAGGAACGGCCGCACGCGATCCTGTTCATCGACGAAATTCACACGCTGATCGGCGCGGGCGCCGCTTCGGGCGGCACGCTCGACGCATCGAACCTGCTGAAGCCTGCGCTGTCGTCGGGCACGCTCAAGTGCATCGGCGCGACCACGTTCACCGAATATCGCGGCATCTTCGAAAAGGATGCGGCGCTGTCGCGGCGCTTCCAGAAGGTCGACGTGACGGAGCCGACCGTCGAGCAGACGGTCGCGATCCTGCGCGGGCTGAAGTCGCGCTTCGAGGAGCATCACGGCGTCAAGTATTCGTCGGGTGCACTGTCGGCCGCGGCCGAGCTGTCGGCACGCTTCATCACCGACCGTCACCTGCCGGACAAGGCGATCGACGTGATCGACGAAGCGGGCGCCGCGCAGCGCATCCTGCCGAAGTCGAAGCAGAAGAAGACGATTGGCAAGAGCGAGATCGAGGAAATCATCTCGAAGATCGCGCGCGTGCCGGCGCAGAGCGTGTCGCAGGACGATCGCAGCAAGCTGCAGACGCTCGATCGCGACCTGAAGAGCGTCGTGTTCGGCCAGGATCCGGCGATCGACGCGCTCGCGGCGTCGATCAAGATGGCGCGAGCCGGTCTCGGCAAGATGGACAAGCCGATCGGCGCGTTCCTGTTCTCCGGCCCGACGGGCGTCGGCAAGACCGAAGTGGCGCGCCAGCTTGCGTTCACGCTCGGCATCGAGCTGATCCGCTTCGACATGTCGGAATACATGGAGCGTCACGCGGTGAGCCGCCTGATCGGCGCGCCGCCGGGCTACGTCGGGTTCGACCAGGGTGGCCTGTTGACCGAAGCCGTCACGAAGAAGCCGCACTGCGTGCTGCTGCTCGACGAGATCGAGAAGGCGCATCCGGACATCTTCAACGTGCTGCTGCAGGTGATGGACCACGGCACGCTGACGGACAACAACGGCCGCAAGGCGGATTTCCGCAACGTCATCATCATCATGACGACGAACGCGGGCGCCGAGTCGATGCAGAAGGCGACGATCGGCTTCACGACGCGCCGTGAAACGGGCGACGAGATGACCGACATCAAGCGCCTGTTCACGCCGGAGTTCCGCAACCGGCTGGATGCGATCATCAGCTTCCGCTCGCTCGATGAGGAAATCATCATGCGCGTGGTCGACAAGTTCCTGATCCAGCTCGAGGAGCAGCTGCACGAGAAGAAGGTCGACGCGCTCTTCACCGATGCGTTGCGCAAGCATCTCGCGAAGCACGGCTTCGACCCGCTGATGGGCGCGCGGCCGATGCAGCGGCTGATCCAGGACACGATCCGTCGTGCGCTGGCCGATGAACTGCTGTTCGGCAAGCTCGTCAATGGCGGTCACGTGACGGTCGACGTCGACGAAAACGACAAGGTGCAGCTGTCGTTCGACAAGCTGGCGAATCCGCCGCACAAGCCGAACGAAGAGACGGTCGAAGTCGAGTAAGCGATAATTCGTTGTTCATGCGAACGGCGCGGGAAGTTTTCCGCGCCGTTTCGTTTTATCTGGCGCCGACGGCGCGATGGTGGTGCAGGGGAGTGGTAACGCGGTGACACAACAACAACGGTCGTTCGACAACATCGTCGCGCGCGAACAAGGGTTGCGCCATGCGCTGACGTCGGGGCAGATGGCGATGATCGCGATCGGCGGCGCGATCGGCACGGGGCTGTTCCTCGGCAGCGGGTTCGCGATCGGGCTCGCGGGCCCGAGCGTGCTGGTTTCGTACGCGATCGGCGCGCTGATCGCGCTGCTGTTGATGGGCGCGCTCGCGGAAATGACGGTCGCGCATCCGACGGCCGGCTCGTTCGGCGCGTACGCCGAGCACTACGTCGGCCCGCTCGCGGGCTTTCTCGTGCGCTATGCGTACTGGTTCGCGGTCGTGTTCGCGATCGGCACCGAAATCAGCGCGATCGCCGTCTTCATGAAGTACTGGTTCCCGGCCGTGCCCGGCTGGTACTGGGTGATCGGCTTCTCCGCGCTGCTGATCGCGGTGAATCTCGCGAGCGTCACGCTGTACGGCTCGGTCGAATATGCGTTCTCGCTGCTGAAGATCGCGGCGATCGTCGTGTTCATCGTGCTCGGCGCTTATTTCGTGTGGTCGGCGCCGACCGCATCGGGCATCGGCTTCGCGAACTACACCGCGCACGGCGGCTTCATGCCGAAGGGGCCGTGGGGCACCTGGGTCGCGGTGATCGTCGCGATCTTCAGCTACATGAGCATCGAGGCGGTCGCGATCGCGGCCGGCGAGGCGCGCGATCCGCAGCACGCGGTCACGCGCGCGTTCCGCTCGACGGTATTCCGCCTCGTGCTGTTCTACCTGCTCACGCTCGCGCTGATGCTCGCGATCGTGCCATGGACGCAGGCCGGCACCGACGAGAGCCCGTTCGTGAAGGTGATGGCCGCGACGCACGTGCCGTATGCGGCCGGCGTAATCAACTTCGTGCTGCTGATCGCGGCGCTGTCGGCGATGAACAGCCAGCTCTACGTGACGACGCGGATGATGTTCAGCCTGTCGCGCGCGCGGCTCGCGCCGGCCGTGTTCGGCCGGCTCGGCAACAACGGCGTGCCGCGTGCGGCGCTGTGGATCTCGACCAGCGGCGTCGTGGTCGCGGCCGTGCTGGTCGCGCTGTCGCCGGATACCGCGTTTACCGTGATGATGGCGATCGCGATGTTCGGCGCGCTGTTCACGTGGCTGATGATCTTCGTCACGCACCTGCGTTTTCGCGCGCAATATCGCGGCCCGACGCTCCCGTTCCGGATGTGGGGGCACCCGTTCGGCAGCCTGCTCGGCGCCGGGCTCGTCGGCGCGATCCTGCTGACGACCGCGTTCACGCGCGAATTCCGGATGACGATGGTGGTCGGCGTCGTGTTCGTCGTGCTGCTGACGCTCGCGTATGCGCTGCACTACCGGCACGAACACGCACGCTGACGGTGCCCGCGCGGCCGCCCACGGCCGCGCTCGCCGGCCATACCGTTCTTCGCGTTCGCTAAGGTTTCGTTAAGCCGGCGGAGACTAGCATTCGATCCTGTCTGCAACGCGGGCCGGCACGCGCCGGCTCGCCGCTTTCCTGCAAAAAGGGGTTCGAATGAACAAACTTCCTGAAATCACGCTCGCGTTCTGGATCATGAAGATCTGCGCGACGACGCTTGGCGAGACCGGCGGCGACTTGCTGTCGATGACGCTGAACGTCGGCTATGCGGTGAGCTCGATCCTGCTGTTCGGTTTCTTTCTCGCGACGCTGGGCGCACAGCTCAGAACGACGCAGTATCGCCCGGCGATCTACTGGGCCGTGATCGTCGCGACGAGCACCGCCGGCACGACGATGTCCGATTTCATGGATCGGACACTCGGCCTCGGCTATGCGGCCGGCTCGTCGATTCTCGTCGCGATCCTGCTGGCAATCTTCGCGGTGTGGCGCCTGAGCGGCGAATCGCTGTCGGTCGATCTGATCCGCACGCGCAAGGTCGAACTGCTGTACTGGATCGCGATCCTGTTCTCGAACACGCTCGGCACGGCGCTCGGCGATTTTCTCGCGGACAGTTCGGGCCTCGGCTTCGGCGGCGGCGCGCTGCTGATCGGCGGGCTGCTCACGCTGATCGTTCTGGCCCACTATTTCACGCGCATTTCAGGCGTGCTGCTGTTCTGGGCCGCATTCGTACTCACGCGGCCGTTTGGGGCCACGGTAGGCGACCTGTTGACGAAACCGGTTGCCAAGGGCGGACTCGCGCTCGGTACGGTCGGATCGTCGGCGGTGCTGCTCGGCGTGCTCGTCGCGATGGTGATCTATGCAAGCATCGCGCAGGCGCGGCGACGCGAGCTTGTGCCCGCACGGGTCGCGCAGACGGCCGATCGGTGAGCGGTAACGGAAAAAGGAAAGGGGCCGCGAGGCCCCTTTTTTGCGTGGTGTCGTTCAGTGTCGGCCGGTGCTGCCGAAGCCGCCTTCGCCGCGATCGCTTTGCGCGAAGTCGTCGACGATGTTGAACTGCGCCTGCACGACCGGCACGATCACGAGCTGCGCGAGCCGCTCGAACGGGTTCAGCACGAATTCGGTCTGGCCGCGATTCCACGTCGAGACCATCAACTGGCCCTGGTAGTCGGAATCGATCAGGCCGACGAGGTTGCCGAGCACGATACCGTGCTTGTGGCCGAGGCCCGAGCGCGGCAGGATCAGCGCCGCGTAGCCGGGATCCGCGAGGTGAATCGCGAGGCCGGTCGGCACGAGCGTCGTTTCGCCCGGCTGCAGCGTGACGGGTGCGTCGAGACACGCGCGCAGGTCGAGGCCCGCGCTGCCGGTGGTGGCGTAGGCGGGCAGGTAATCGCGCATGCGCGCGTCGAGAATCTTCAGATCGAGTTTCATGCGGTCGTCGAATCGGTCGGGAAGGGCGCGGCGGTGCGGGCCGCCGCGCGGGTGATCAGATCAGGCGGTTGTCCGGCAGGCGCTTCGCGATTTCCGCGACGAGCACGTGCGCGAGTTCGTCCTTCGGTGCGCGCGGCAGGCGCGTAAGGCCGGCCGCCTCGAACAGCACGACTTCGTTGTCGTCGCGGCCGAACGTCAGCGGGCCGAGATTGCCGACCAGGAGCGGCACGTTCTTGCGCTTGCGCTTCTCGTCGCCGTGCACGTCGAGGTCGCCGCTTTCGGCCGCGAACCCGACGCAATACGGCGGATCGGGCAGCGCCGCGACCGACGCGAGGATGTCCGGGTTCTCGACGAACGCGAGCGCCGGCATCTTGCGGTCGGCCGTCTTCTTCATCTTGTGCTCTGCCGGATGATCGACGCGCCAGTCGGCGACTGCGGCCACCGCGATGAAGATGTCGGCGTCGGACACCGTTTGCATCACTGCTTCGTACATCTGCTGTGCCGTCTGCACGTCCTGGCGGGTCACCCCCCACGGCGTGTCGAGCGCGACCGGCCCCGCGACGAGATGCACATCGGCGCCGGCCTGCTGCGCGGCGCGCGCGAGCGCGAAGCCCATCTTGCCGCTCGAGCGGTTCGTGAGGCCGCGCACCGGATCGAGCGGCTCGAACGTCGGGCCGGCCGTGATCAGCACGCGCCGGTGCGCGAGCACCTTCGGCGCGAAGTGCGCGACGATCGCTTCGTAAATCGCCTCGGGTTCGAGCATGCGGCCGTCGCCGACTTCGCCGCAGGCCTGGGCGCCCGAATCGGGGCCGAGCACCGACACGCCGTCGGCGCGCAGCTGCGCGACGTTGCGCTGCGTGGCCGGGTTCTGCCACATCTGGCGGTTCATCGCGGGCACGACGAGCAGCGGGCAGTCGCGCGCGACGCACAGCGTCGACAGCAGGTCGTCCGCGAACCCGTGCGCGAGCTTCGCGAGGAAATCCGTCGACGCGGGCGCGATCACGATCGCGTCGGCTTCGCGCGACAGGTCGATGTGCGCCATGTTGTTGTCGATGCGTGCGTCCCACTGGCTCGTGTAGACGGGCCGGCCGGACAGCGCCTGCATCGTGACGGGCGTGATGAACTGCGTCGCGGCTTCGGTCATCGCGACCTGCACGGTCGCGCCTGCCTTCGTCAGCAGCCGGGTGAGCTCGGCGATCTTGTAGCAGGCGATGCCGCCCGTCAGGCCGAGAACGAGGTGTTTTCCTGCGAGTTCTGCGTGTGCCAACTCAGGCCTCCAAGGGTCAAACGGAACGGCCGGCGCGAAGCCGGCCGTCGACACCGAGTATGCGCGCTCAGCGCGAGCCGCGCACGCGACGCAGTTCGTCGTAGATCAGCAGCACCGCACCGATCGTGATTGCGGAATCGGCGAGGTTGAACGCCGGGAAGTGCCAGGCGCCGACGTGGAAATCGAGAAAGTCGATCACGTGGCCGTAGATCAGCCGGTCGATCACGTTGCCGAGCGCGCCGCCGAGGATCAGCGCGAGCGACAGGCTGAACAGCCGCTGCTGGCCGTGACGGCGCAGCAGGAAGCAGATCACGAGCGTGGCGCCGATGCCGAGCGCGGTGAACGCCCAGCGCTGCCAGCCGCTCGCGGTCGACAGGAAGCCGAACGCGGCGCCGCGGTTGTACACCAGCACGAGGTTGAAGAACGACGTTAGCGCATGCTGCGCGCCGTACGCGAACGTTTTCAGGATCGCGATCTTCGACAGCTGATCGAACAGGATCACGATCAGCGAAATGCCGAGCCAGGGCGCGAGCGCGCCGCTGGCCGGTTTCGACACAGTCTTCGCCATATTCAAGCAGCGCTCCGGGTTTCGCCGTTTTCAAACAGGTTCGAGAAGCAGCGGCCGCACAGCGTCGGATGATCGGCGTGCGCGCCGACGTCCTCGCGATAGTGCCAGCAGCGTTCGCACTTCTGGTACTTCGACGCCGCAACGTCGACGCTTTCCTGCGCTTCGTCGTCGACCTTCACGACCGTTGCCGCCGACGTGATCAGCACGAACTTCAGGTCTTCGCCGAGGCTCGCGAGTGCGTCGTAGCGCGCGCCGCTCGCATGCACGGCCACTTCCGCCTGCAGCGACGAACCGATGCGGTTCGCGGTGCGTGCCTCCTCGAGCGCCTTCGTCACGTTGCCGCGTACGTCGCGCAGCAGCGCCCACTTCTCGATCAGCGCGGCCGCGCCGGCAACTTCCGGATACGCGTAGTAGGTTTCCGTGAATACGGTGTCGCTGGCCGGCTGGAACACCTTCCACGCTTCTTCCGCCGTGAACGACAGGAACGGCGCGAGCACGCGCAGCAGGCCGTGCGTGAGGTGGTACAGCGCGGTCTGCGCGGAGCGGCGTGCGCGCGAATCGGCCGCGCTCGTGTACAGGCGGTCCTTCAGCACGTCGAGGTAGAAGCCGCCGAGGTCTTCCGAGCAGTACGTCTGCAGCTTCGCGACGACCGGGTGGAACTCGTACTTCTCGTAGTGGCCGAGCAGTTCCGTCTGCAGTTGCGCGGAGAACGCGACCGCGTAGCGGTCGATCTCGAGCCATTCGTCGACCGGCACCGCGTGCTGCGCATAGTCGAAGTCCGACAGGTTCGCGAGCAGGAAGCGCAGCGTGTTGCGGATGCGGCGATAGCCTTCCGTCACGCGCTTCAGGATTTCCTCGGAGATCGCGAGCTCGCCCGAATAGTCGGTCGACGCGATCCACAGGCGGATGATTTCCGCGCCGAGACGGTTCGCGACCTCATGCGGGTCGATGCCGTTGCCGAGCGACTTGCTCATCTTGCGGCCTTCGCCGTCGACCGTGAAGCCGTGCGTGAGCAGGCCCTTGTACGGCGCGCGGCCGTCGATCATCGACGCGGTCAGCAGCGACGAGTGGAACCAGCCGCGGTGCTGGTCGGAGCCTTCGAGGTACAGGTCGGCCGGGAACTGCAGCTGATCCTTGTGCGAGCCGCGCAGCACGTGCCAGTGCGTCGTGCCCGAATCGAACCACACGTCGAGCGTGTCGCGGTTCTTTTCGTACAGGTTCGCGTCGTCGCCGATCAGCTCGCGCGGGTCGAGCGTCTGCCACGCCTCGATGCCCGACTGCTCGACACGTTTCGCGACTTCCTCGAGCAGCTCCAGCGTGCGCGGGTGCAGCTCGCCGGTTTCCTTGTGCACGAAGAACGCCATCGGCACGCCCCACTGGCGCTGGCGCGACAGTGTCCAGTCGGGACGGTTCGCGATCATGCTGAACAGGCGCTGCTTGCCCCACGACGGGTAGAACGCGGTCGCCTCGATGCCCTCGAGCGCGGTTTCGCGCAGCGTCTTGCCGTCGTCGCGCGGGGTGACGTCCATGCCGGCGAACCACTGCGATGTCGCGCGGTAGATGATCGGCGTCTTGTGGCGCCAGCAGTGCATGTAGCTGTGCGTGTACTTCTCGCTGCGCAGCAGCGAGCCGGCCGCGTTCAGCGCATCGACGATCTTCGGGTTCGCGTCCCAGATCGACAGGCCGCCGAACAGCGGCAGCGATTCGATGTAGCGGCCGTCGCCCATCACCGGGTTGATGATGTCCGAGTCGGTCATCCCGTGCGCCTTGCACGACTGGAAGTCCTCGATGCCGTACGCGGGCGACGAGTGCACGACGCCGGTACCCGTATCGGTCGTCACGTAGTCGCCGAGGTAGACGGGCGCGGTGCGCTTGTAGCCGGGGTGGGCCGATGCGAGCGGGTGGTGGAAGCGCAGGTTCGCGAGCTTCACGCCGGGGGTGGTCGCGACGACGCGGCCGGTCAGCTTGAACTCGGTCATGCAGGCTTCGACGCGTTCTTGCGCGATGATCAGCAGCCCGCGCTCGGTGTCGACCAGCGCATAGACGATTTCCGGATGGAGGTTCAGCGCCTGGTTGGCGGGGATCGTCCACGGCGTGGTGGTCCAGATCACGATGCCGCCCTCGGCGCGCGGCAGCGCCGGCAGGCCGAACGCCTGCGCGGTCTTTTCCGGTTCCGCGAATGCGAACATCACGTCGATCGTCGGGTCGGTGCGGTCCTTGTACTCGACCTCCGCCTCGGCGAGTGCCGAGCCGCAGTCGAAGCACCAGTTCACCGGCTTCAGCCCGCGATACACATAGCCCTTCTCGATGATCTTGCCGAGCGCGCGGATCTCTTCCGCCTCGTTGACGAAGTTCATCGTCTTGTACGGATTCGCCCAGTCGCCGAGCACGCCGAGGCGCTTGAAGCCGACCTTCTGCTTCTCGATCTGCTCGGTCGCGTACGCGCGCGCCTTGCTCATCACTTCGGCCGCCGGCAGCGACTTGCCGAACTGCTTTTCGATCTGGATTTCGATCGGCATCCCGTGACAATCCCAGCCCGGCACGTACGGTGCGTCGAAGCCGGCCATGTTGCGGGACTTGACGACGATGTCCTTCAGGATCTTGTTGACCGCGTGACCGAGGTGGATGTCGCCGTTCGCATACGGGGGGCCGTCGTGCAGGATGAACTTCGGCCGGCCCTGGCTGGCCGCGCGGATTTTCTCGTAGATGCCGCGCTCTTCCCATTCCTTGACCCACTGCGGCTCGCGCTTGGGCAGGTCGCCGCGCATCGGGAACGGCGTGTCGAGCAGGTTGACCGGATACTTGGCCTGCGGTTTCGAATCGGCTTTCTTGTTGCTCATGATGGGATCGCTATCTAAATCGGGGGACGCTCGGGCGTCGTGAATCGGGGATGCGCGCGAGTGGGCGGCGCGAGGGTGCGGCGCCAGGCGCCGCCGTCCGGATCAGCTAATTCGGTCGGTTGCCGACGTCGAGAAGCCGGTCGCGCGGCTGCCCGGCGCACGGTCGCGCTCGATGAAGTACGCGCGCGCGTTCGCGACGTCCAGTGCGATCGCGCGCGACAGCGCCTCGAGATCGTCGTACTTCGCCTCGTCACGCAGCTTCTTCAGGAATTCAACGCGGATCAGCTTGCCGTACGCGTCGCCGTGCCAGTCGAGCAGGTGGACTTCGAGCAGCACGCGGCCGGAATCGTCGACGGTCGGGCGCAGCCCGAGGCTCGCGACGCCCGGCAGCGGGTCGGGACCGAGGCCGTGCACCTGCACGACGAAGATGCCCGCGAGCGCCGGCCGCTTGTGCGCGATCGGCAGGTTCAGCGTCGGGAAACCGAGGTCGCGGCCGAGCTTCAGCCCGTGCGCGACGTGGCCGCTGATCGCATAGCCGTGGCCCAGCGCCTGCGCAGCCGCGCCGAGATCGCCCGCGGCGAGCGCGGCGCGCACGCCCGAGCTCGAGATGCGCGTGCCGTCGCTGCCGGCGACCGTGCCCATCTGCTCGACCTCGAAGCCGTACTGTTCGCCGGCCGCCTTCAGCGTGTCGAAGGTGCCCGCGCGCTTCGCGCCGTAGCAGAAATCGTCGCCGACCATCATCCAGCGCGTGTGCAGCCCGTTCACCAGCGTGCGTTCGACGAACGCCTGCGGCGACTGGCTCGCGAAGGTGTGGTTGAAGTGCTCGACGACGACGCGGTCGACACCGTGATCGCGCAGCGCCTCGAGCTTGTCGCGCAGCATCGCGATGCGCGGCGGCGCGCCGGCCGGATTGAAGAATTCGCGCGGGTGCGGCTCGAACGTCATCACGCACACGGGCAGGCCGCGCGCGTCCGCTGCCGCGCGCACGCGCGCGAGCAGGGCCTGGTGGCCGCGATGGACACCGTCGAAGTTGCCGATCGTCAGCGCGCACGGGGCACGGCTCTCGGCGTTGGGCAGGCCGCGGAAGACTTTCACGATAGCGGATGCAGCGGTCGGGGAATGGGCGGTGGGATGCCGCAAAGCAGAAGATTATAAACGTTCGGGCGGCCCGGCGGCCGAGAAGGGGGGAAACGCGGGGGCGAATGGTAAAATTCGCGGATGAAAAAACTCGTGATCCTGATTTCCGGTCGCGGCAGCAACATGGAGGCCATCGTCCGCGCGTGCGCGCAGGAACGCTGGCCGGCCGAGGTCGCTGCCGTGATCGCCAACCGGCCCGACGCGGCCGGCCTGGCTTTTGCCGCGTCGCACGGGGTGGCGACCGCGGTGGTCGACCATCGCTCGTTCGACGGCCGCGACAGCTTCGACGCGGCGCTCGCCGCCGAGATCGACCGTTTCGCGCCCGATCTCGTCGTGCTCGCCGGCTTCATGCGCATCCTCACGCCTGATTTCGTCAGACGATACGAGGGCCGGCTGCTGAACATCCATCCGTCGTTGCTGCCGAGCTTCAAGGGCATCCACACGCACCAGCAGGCGCTGGATGCCGGCGTCGCGCTGCATGGCGCGAGCGTGCATTTCGTGATTCCCGAGCTCGACAGCGGCGCGATCGTCGCGCAGGGCGCGGTGCCCGTGCGCGCGGGCGACGACGCGGCCGCGCTCGCGCAGCGCGTGCTGACGGTCGAGCACGTGCTGTATCCGCGTGCCGTGCGCTGGTTCGTCGAGGGGCGCCTGCGCCTCGAGAACGGCCGGGCAGTGGTGCCGCCGGATGAGGCGCGCTGGATTTTCGCGGATCAACCGCATACCGAAACGAGCGAGGGCGTATGAAGCTGCACGGATTCCTGATTGGCCAGACCGAGACCTTGCTGGCCGAGGTGCTGAAGTTCACCGGCCCGGCCGACGCGACCACGAGCCGGTTCTTCCGCGCGCACCCGAAGCTCGGCCACGCCGAGCGCGGCGTGATCGCCGAGGCGGTGTTCGCGGTGCTGCGCCGGAAGATGGAGTTTTCGCACCTGGCCGAGAGTGGCACGGGCAGCCCCGCGCGGCGCCTGACGCTGCTCGGCCTGATGCAGACGCTCGGCCGCAATGCGCTGAAGCCGTTCGTGTCCGACACCGAGGCCGCGTGGCTCGAGCACGTGTCGAAGATCGATCCGGCGAGCCTGCCGGTGCGCGTGCGCACGAACCTGCCGGACTGGATCTACCAGGCGCTGTCGGCCCGTTTCGATGCCGAGGAACTCGCGCAGCTCGCCGCTGCGCTGAACTACCCGGCGCCGCTGGACCTGCGCGCCAACGCGCAGAAGGCGACGCGCGAGCAGGTGATCGACGCGCTGCGCGCGAACGGCATCGACGCGGGCGAGACGCCGTTTGCGCCGCACGGCGTGCGCGTCGTCGGCAAGCCGGCGCTCACGCGCCTGAAGCTGTTCGAGGAAGGTCAGATCGAGGTGCAGGACGAGGGCAGCCAGCTGCTGTGCTCGCTGGTCGCGCCGCGACGCGGCGAGATGGTCGTCGATTTCTGCGCGGGCGCCGGCGGCAAGACGCTCGCGCTCGGCGCGATGATGCGCTCGACCGGGCGCCTGTATGCGTTCGACGTGTCGGAAAAGCGCCTCACGAAGCTGAAGCCGCGCCTCGCGCGCAGCGGGCTGTCGAACGTGAATCCGGTGCTGATCGACAGCGAGCACGACGCGAAGATCAAGCGGCTCGCCGGCAAGATCGACCGCGTGCTGGTCGACGCGCCGTGCAGCGGTCTCGGCACGCTGCGCCGCAACCCCGACCTCAAGTGGCGCCAGACGCGCACGTCGATCGAGGAACTCACGCCGAAGCAGGCGTCGATCCTCGCGAGCGCCGCGCGTCTCGTGAAGAAGGGCGGCCGGCTCGTATATGCGACCTGCAGCGTGCTCGACGCGGAGAACGAAGCGATCGTCGAGCAGTTCCTGGCCGATCATCCGGACTTCGTGCTGGTGCCCGCGCAGAAGGTGCTGGCCGACCAGCGCATCGCGCTCGAGACCGGCGACTACCTGTCGCTGTGGCCGCACCGCCATGCGACCGACGGCTTCTTCGCCGCGGTGCTCGAACGGCGCGCGCAGTAACGGCAGGACCCGCGGATGATGCAGAACCGCCTGCTGTCGCACCGGCTCGCGTCGGTGATCCGCGACTTCAACCAGCCCGTGATGATCTGGCAGGCAGCGATCCTCGTCGGCGCGCTGTGTTTCGCGTGGGTCGCCGCGCGCTTCGTGCACGGCCGCATCGACGCGCGCCGGCGCGCGGCCGGCCGGACGCCGGGTGCCGGTGCGCAAAGCCTGAAGCGCGCGCTGTTCCCGCTGTTCGGCGGCCTGTTCGTGCTGGCCGCGCAGCTTGGGTTCGACCCGTTCATGTCGACGTCGCTGCTGTCGCTCGCGCTCGTGCCGCTGTTCGGCATCGGGTTGATCTACGTACTGTTCTTCTTCGCGCGGCGCGTGTTTGCCCGTGACGGCCACACGCATGCGTGGCTGTCGATCGTCGAGAAGATCGTGTCGGTGATCGTGTGGGCGGCGATGGTGCTCACGGTGCTGGGGATCCAGCGCGACGTGATCGCGTGGCTCGACAGTGTGCAGTTCCGCGTCGCGAATGCGCACCTGACGCTGCTGTCGGTGATATCCGGCGCGCTGTGGGTGTGCGTGACGCTGATGGTCGCGATGTGGCTCGGCTCCGTGTTCGAGGAGCGTCTCGCGCGCGCCGCCACGCTCGACGCGAACCTGAAGGTCGTGCTGTCACGGGTCGGCCGCGCGCTGCTCGTGTTCGCGGCGATCCTGATCGGGCTGTCGCTCGTCGGCATCGACGTGACGGTGCTCGGCGTGTTCGGCGGTGCGGTGGGCGTCGGCCTCGGCTTCGGGCTGCAGAAGATCGCCAGCAATTACGTGTCGGGCTTCATCATCCTGCTCGACCGCTCGTTGCGGCTCGGCGACGCGATCAGCGTCGGCGGGCTGCAGGGCGTCGTCACGCAGATTCGCACGCGTTATACGGTCGTGCGCGGCCTCGACGGCAACGAGACGCTGATCCCGAACGAGAAACTGATCACCGACGTCGTGCAGAACCAGTCGTCGTACCTGACGCGCGGCTATGCGAAGGTCGCCGTGCAGGTCGCCTATACCAGCGACGTCGAGCAGGCGCTCTCGGTGCTCGCGGAAGCCGCAAACGGCGTGCCGCGCGTGCTCGCGGAGCCGGCGCCGACCGCGTACCTGGTCAGCTTCGGCGCGGACGGGATCGATCTGGAGCTCGGTTTCTGGATCGAGGATTCGGCGAAAGGCACGTCGGGCGTGCGTTCGTCCGTGAACCGCAACATCTGGCGGCTTTTCGGCGAGCACGGAATCTCGATTCCGTTTCCGCAGCGCGAAGTGCGCGTGGTCGGCCTGCCCGACGGGTTTGCCGCGACCGGCATGGTGGCCGAGGGCGTGTCCGCGGCGGCGGTCAACGGCGCGGGGGACGGGCAGGCGTCGGCTGCCTAGGCGCGAATCAGGCAAATCGGGCGGTCAGAACCGGAGCGCGGGGCTTTCCCGGTCCGCCGATGGACTGTCCGCGTTGCGTCAAGACAAGAAAATATTCATTTTTTACAAAGACTTGGAACGGTTGAAGTAAAATTCCGGTCTACACGCGGTATGCTTTCATTTTTATGACGTCGGCCTGCGCCGGCGTCGCTCTCACCACAGGTAACTGCCTTGTTGAATTCCCTGCTCGATTTTCTTTCCCACGGGCTCCTGCGCTTTTCGTGGTGGCAGGTCGCGCTGTTCGCGCTCGCCGTCACGCACGTCACGATCATTGGCGTGACGGTCTACCTGCACCGCTGCCAGGCGCACCGCGCGCTGGAGCTGCACCCGATCGCGAGCCACTTCTTCCGTGTCTGGCTGTGGATGACGACGGGCATGCTGACGGGCCAGTGGGCCGCGATCCATCGCAAGCACCATGCGAAATGCGAAACCGAGGAAGATCCGCACAGCCCGCAGACGCGTGGCATCTGGAAGGTGTTCCTCGAAGGCGCCGAGCTGTATCGCGCGGAGGCGAAGAACGAAGAAACGATGCGCAAGTTCAGCCACGGCACGCCGAATGACTGGATCGAGCGCAATCTGTACTCGAAATACCCGATCCTTGGCGTGAGCCTGATGATGGTGATCGACGTCGCGCTGTTCGGCGTGCTCGGCCTGACCGTGTGGGCCGTGCAGATGGTCTGGATTCCGTTCTGGGCCGCGGGTGTCGTGAACGGGTTCGGCCACTTCTGGGGCTACCGCAACTTCAACTCGGCCGACGCGAGCACGAACCTGTTCCCGTGGGGCATCGTGATCGGCGGCGAAGAACTGCACAACAACCACCACACGTTCGCGACGTCGGCGAAGCTGTCGAACAAGTGGTACGAGTTCGATATCGGCTGGATGTATATCCGCATCATGTCGGCATTCGGTCTCGCGAAGGTGAAGAAGGTCGCCCCGACCCCGCGTCTGAACAAGCCGAAGACGGTGCTCGACCAGGAAACGCTGCAGGCCGTGCTGTCGAACCGCTACGAAGTGATGGCGCGCTACGGCAAGGCCGTGAAGCGTGCGTACCGCCAGGAGCTCGCGCACCTGAAGGAACTCGGTTCGAGCGAGAAGTACCAGCTGATGCGCGGCGCGCGCAAGTGGTTCCACAAGGATGCCGACGGCCTCGACGAGCCGCAGAAGAAGCTGCTGCCGGAGATTTTCGCGAGCAGCCAGAAGCTGCATACGTACTTCCAGCTGCGCCAGGATCTGGCCGCGATCTGGGATCGTTCGACCGCCTCGCGCGAACAGCTGCTCGCGCAATTGCAGGATTGGTGCCATCGCGCGGAACAAAGCGGCATCAAGGCGCTGCAGGAATTCGCGACGCGCCTGCGTCGCTACGCCTGATTCGAAATCGATTAGAATCTCAGGACGTCACAAACCCCGCGTTGGCGGGGTTTTTTCATTTGGGCGGCTGGTTTTCGAAGGGCGACCGGAAGCGCCGGAATTCGTATGAGGCTTGGGGGCACGGCGACGTGGTGCCCCGGGTGATAGCGTAGAGGATGGGGCTGGAGTGCGCGCTGAAACGCTGACTCGGGCCGACCGCGAAGCATGGGGCCCGAGTAAGTGCTAAAGCACTAACTCGGGCCGACAGGAGATATGGAGATGCAATCGACGATCAAATCCGTCGAGTACGACCGGCCGGTCTCGGCAGGAACCGTCTGTGGCGTCGGGCAAGCGTGGGCCAAGGTGCCCGATGCACCGTCGGCCGAAGAACGCGCCGCCCTGAAGGCGCGCATCAAGGCGCTGCTCGCACGTGAAAAGGCCGTGCTCGTCGCTCACTACTACGTGGATGCCGAGCTGCAGGAACTGGCCGACGAAACCGGCGGCTGCGTCGCCGATTCGCTTGAAATGGCCCGCTTCGGCCGCGACCACGACGCACAGACGCTCGTCGTCGCCGGCGTGCGCTTCATGGGCGAAACCGCCAAGATCCTGAGCCCCGGGAAACGCGTACTGATGCCCGATCTCGACGCGACCTGCTCGCTCGATCTCGGTTGCCCGGTCGACGAATTCTCCGCGTTCTGCGATGCGCATCCCGATCGCACCGTCGTCGTCTACGCAAACACCAGCGCCGCCGTGAAGGCGCGCGCCGACTGGATGGTCACGTCGTCGATCGGCCTCGAGATCGTCGCTGATCTGCACGCACGGGGCGAGAAGATCATCTGGGCACCCGATCGCCATCTCGGCAGCTACATCCAGAAGAAAACCGGCGCGGACATGCTGTTGTGGCAAGGTTCGTGCCTCGTCCACGACGAATTCAAGGGCATCGAGCTCGACCTGCTGCGCGCCGAGTATCCGGACGCGAAGGTGCTCGTGCATCCCGAGTCGCCGGAAAACGTCGTCGCGCAGGCGGACGTCGTCGGCTCGACGACGCAACTGATCGACGCAGCCGTGAAGTTCGACGCGACGCACTTCATCGTCGCGACCGACCTCGGCATCCTGCACAAAATGCAGCTCGCGGCGCCCGGCAAGACCTTCATCGCCGCGCCGACGGCCGGCAACAGCGCGACCTGCAAGAGCTGCGCCCATTGCCCGTGGATGGCGATGAACGGCCTCGCGAACCTCGCCGACGTGCTCGAGCGCGGTCACAACGAGATCTTCGTCGATCCCGCGATCGGCGCGCGCGCGCGACTGCCGATCGACCGGATGCTCGATTTCGCAGCGGCGCACAAGAAGCGCGTGCAGGCGAGCGGCGATCTGCAGCGCGATCAGCAACTGTTCGCGAACGTGGGGGCTGCATGATCGGCGCAGTTTCTCCACTGTTCGAAGCCGTGCGCGCACAATACGGCGCGGCATTCGACGAAGCGATCGCACGCAACGTCGCCGATGCGATCGCCGAAGACGTCGGCACCGGTGACCAGACCGGGCGACTCGTGCCGGCCGGGGAGCGGCGCCGTGCGCGCATCATCGTGCGTGAGGAAGCGGTGTTGTGTGGCGTGCCGTGGTTTGAGGCCGTCATCTCGCGCATCGATCCGTCGATCGTCGTGCAGTGGCGGTATCGCGAAGGCGACCGGATGACGCCGGATTCGACGGTCTGCGAACTCGAAGGACCGGCGCGCGCGCTGTTGACGGCCGAGCGCAACGGGCTGAACTTCCTGCAACTGCTGTCGGGCGTCGCGACCGCAACGCGTCGTTACGTCGATCGCGTCGAAGGCACGCGCGCGAAGATTCTCGATACGCGCAAGACGCTGCCGGGCCTGCGGCTCGCGCAGAAGTACGCGGTGCGGGTCGGTGGCGGCGAGAACCAGCGTCTCGCGCTGTACGACGGCATCCTGATCAAGGAAAACCACATTGCGGCAGCCGGCGGCGTCGGCGAAGCGCTCGATGCGGCGTTCGCCCTTGATTCAGGCGTGCCGGTGCAGGTCGAGGTCGAGACGCTCGCGCAGCTCGACACGGCGCTTGCGCACGGCGCGCAATCGGTGCTGCTCGACAACTTCACGCTCGACATGATGCGCGAAGCGGTGCGTGTCGCGACCGGCAAGGCCGTGCTCGAAGTGTCGGGCGGTGTCAATTTCGACACGGTGCGCACGTTCGCGGAGACGGGCGTCGACCGCATCTCGATCGGCGCGCTGACGAAGGACGTGCGCGCGACCGACTATTCGATGCGGATCGTCGACTGACCGCGCGATAGTCCGTCTGACGAAAAAAAGCCGCTGGCGCGCAAACGCCAGCGGCTTTTTTGTGGGCCTCAAGCCGGGAAGGGCCTGCCGCTCAGCGGCGCGAGCGGGGCGTGAGCACGCTCGGCAGCGCCTTCGGCAGCGTGTGCGGCCAGTCGCGGCTGTAGTGCAGCCCGCGGCTTTCGCGGCGCGAGTACGCGCTCTTCACGATCAGTGTCGCGACGTCGACGAGATTGCGCAGTTCGAGCAGGTCGCGCGTCACGCGAAAGTTTGCGTAGTACTCGTGGATCTCGTCGCGCAGCAGCGACAAACGATGCTTCGCACGCTCGAGACGCTTGTCGGTGCGTACGATGCCGACGTAGTTCCACATCAGCCGGCGCAGTTCGTCCCAGTTGTGCGCGACGACGACTTCCTCGTCCGCATCCGACACGCGGCTTTCGTCCCATGCGGGCAGCGTGCCCGGCGTTTCGGCGTCGAAGCCGGCGGCCTCGATCGCCTCGGCCGCCGCGCGGCCGATCACAAGGCATTCGAGCAGCGAATTGCTCGCGAGCCGGTTCGCGCCGTGCAGCCCTGTGTACGACGTCTCGCCGACCGCATACAGGCCCGCGAGATCGGTGCGTCCCGCGAGGTCGGTGACGACGCCGCCGCACGTGTAGTGCGCGGCCGGCACGACCGGAATCGGCTGCTTCGCGATGTCGATGCCGAATTCGAGGCAGCGCGCGTGGATCGTCGGGAAGTGTTCGCGCAGGAATGCTTCGGGCTGATGGCTGATGTCGAGATACACGCAGTCGATCCCGCGCTTCTTGATCTCGAAGTCGATCGCGCGCGCGACGATGTCGCGCGGCGCGAGTTCCGCGCGCGGATCGTGCGCGGGCATGAAGCGCGTGCCATCCGGCAGTTTCAGCAGGCCGCCTTCGCCGCGCACGGCTTCCGAAATCAGGAACGATTTCGCGTACGGATGGAACAGGCAGGTCGGGTGGAACTGGATGAATTCCATGTTCGACACGCGGCAGCCCGCGCGCCACGCCATCGCGATGCCGTCGCCGGTCGCGGTGTCGGGGTTCGTCGTGTACAGGTAGACCTTGCCGGCGCCGCCGGTCGCGAGTACCGTGTGCGGCGCCTCGATCGTGATCGTGCGATCGTTGTCGACGTCGAGCGCATACAGCCCGTGACAGCGGCGGCCGGGCAGCCCGAGCCGGTCCGACGTGATCAGGTCGATCGCATGGTGGTTTTCGAAGAACGTGATGTTCGGATGCTGGCGCGCGCGGTCGGACAGCGTCGCGAGCACCGCATGGCCGGTTGCGTCGGCCGCGTGGATGATTCGGCGGTGGCTATGGCCGCCTTCGCGCGTCAGATGGAAACCGAGTTCGGCCGCATCGTCCTTCGTGAACGGCACGCCCTGCGAAATCAGCCATTCGATCGCTTCGCGGCCGTGCTCGACGATGTAGCGCGTCGCGCCTTCGTCGCACAGCCCGCCGCCGGCGACCAGCGTGTCGTCGACGTGGTTCTCGATGCTGTCCGCCGAATCGAGGACGGCCGCAATGCCGCCTTGCGCGTGATCGCTTGCCCCCTCCATCATCGAACGTTTAGCGATCAGCGCGACACGTCGCGTGCTGGCCAGGTTGAGTGCGACCGACAGCCCTGCCAGGCCGCTGCCGACGATCGCCACGTCGAATTTCATGCTGCATCTCCATCGTTACGCTTTAGCTCTTGTGCGTTCCGCCGGCCGTGGCCGGGGAAAGAGGAGAGCATACCGCGTCGGGCTCGCGCGTGCGCGCAAAACCCCACGCGTGCGCGCAAAACAAAAAGCCCCGCATGTGCGGGGCTTTTTGGTCGCCGTCAGGCTGGCAGAAACCGGAGATTACTTGATCTTGGTTTCTTTGTATTCCACATGCTTGCGGACGACGGGATCGAACTTCTTGATCGCCATCTTTTCCGGCATGTTGCGCTTGTTCTTCGTGGTCGTGTAGAAGTGACCCGTACCAGCGGTCGACTCCAGCTTGATCTTGTCGCGTGCGCCTTTTGCCATGATTGTGCTCCTTGGGCTTAGGCTTCGCCGCGTGCGCGCAGGTCAGCGAGCACGGAATCGATGCCGTTCTTGTCGATCAGGCGCAGGCCGGCGTTCGAAACGCGCAGGCGCACCCAGCGGTTTTCGCTCTCCACCCAGAACCGGCGGTTTTGCAGGTTCGGGAGGAAGCGGCGCTTCGTCTTGTTGTTGGCGTGGGAAACGTTGTTGCCGCTCATCGGCGCTTTCCCAGTTACTTGGCATACGCGTGCCATGAGAGCACTCCTAATACGCTAAATTCGGGGTTCGATCGCCGATGAAGGTTCCATCGTACCGCCACGTGATCCATGGCTGCACTCAGAACGCCGAAGCCTTTACAGACAAGGCCCTTCGATGGCTAGAACTGGTTGGAAAAAAGACAGACGACGATTCTAGCAGAAAAAGTTCAGAAAAATCAAACCCAATTTCGCTTCGTCGTTGCGGAGACCCCGGGGCGGGTCGCCGGGCCACAGTCTACAGCCAACCGGCGCGTGCGAACGAAAATGTATCGTCGGTGCCGACGACGACGTGATCGAGCAGCTTCGCGTCGACGAGCGTGAGCGCTTCGTGCAGCATGCGCGTCAGGCGACGATCTTCCGCGCTGGGCTGCACCGCGCCGGACGGGTGATTGTGCGCGATGATCAGCGCAGCGGCATTCAGCATGAGCGCGCGCCGCACGATCTCGCGCGGATAGACGACCATCCGCGTCAGCGAGCCGCGGGCGCTCTCTTCAACGTCGATGAGGCCATGACGGGCGTCCAGGTACAGCGTGATGAATACTTCGTGCGGACGCGTGCCGATCCTGAGCCGCAGATAGTCCTCGACCGCGCCTGGCGAGCCGATCTGCATCCGCTCGCGGGCTTTCTCGGCCAGCGCGCGCTGAACGATCTCGGTCACCGCGATCAGTACCGCCGAGCGAGCGGGGCCGATGCCGGGGTGCATGGCGAACGCGCCGGGCTCCGCGTCGAGCATGTTGCGCAGCGAGTCGCCGAAACGTGCGAGCAGCGCGCGGGCGCTGGCGAACACGTCGTGGCCGCCGCCGCCCGTGCCGAGCAGCAGCGCGATCAGCTCCGCGTCGGTCAGCGCGGCCGGCCCGCGTTCCAGCAAACGCTCGCGCGGCAGATGGGGTTTCCAGTTTCGCGGGCGGCGCGTGCGCGGCGGCGTGGCTGCGTCGATGCGGCGGGCCGGAGCGACGGGCGCATCGGCGATGTCGCGACATTCGGTCGCCGGGGCGGCGAGACAGGGTGACGGCATGATCCAGACTCCATTGGCGGCGTGCGCGGGCGCGATGTCGTCGCACTTTCAGCCTTGCGCGCTCAGGTGACTTACAATATTGGCTTTGCGCCGGGCCTTTCGGCCAGTTCGGGCGCCGACGAACACGAGTCATTCATGAGCATCATCGACCTATCCGAAGTGAAGCCCGGTTCCCATGTCACGCTGCATTACCGGCTTGCGTTGGCCGACGGCGCCGACATCGTCAACACCTTCTCCGACAAGCCCGCCACGCTGCTGCTCGGCGCGGGGCAACTGGCGCCCTCGCTGGAACAGATTCTGATCGGGCTCAGGGTGGGCGACCATTCGACTTATCAGCTAACGCCCGAGCAGGGGTTCGGTCCCCGCAATCCCGACATGCTCCAGCGCGTGACGCTGTCGACGCTGCGCGAGAACGGGATGGTCGGCGACGATTTCACGCCGGGCGACCTGATCGAGTTCAACGCGCCGGACGGCGGCCGCTATGCAGGGGTGCTGAAGGAAGTCAGCGAAACCTCGGCGCTGTTCGACTTCAATCATCCGCTCGCGGGCCAAGCGCTCACGTTCGAAGTGAAAATCATCGGAATCCTGTAATCATGAGCACCACCGATACGCTGTCCGGGCAGACCGTCGCCGCCGATGCCGAAATCCTGCTGGCCCAGCCGCGGGGCTTCTGCGCGGGCGTCGATCGTGCGATCGAGATCGTCGAGCGCGCGATCGCGATGCACGGTGCGCCGATCTACGTCCGTCACGAGATCGTCCACAACAAGTACGTGGTCGAGGATCTGAAGAAGAAAGGCGCGATCTTCGTCGAGGAACTCGAGGAAGTGCCGGCCGGCAACACCGTGATCTTCAGCGCGCACGGCGTGTCGAAGGCCGTGCGCGACGAGGCGGACGTGCGCGGGTTGCGCATTTACGACGCAACGTGCCCGCTCGTCACGAAGGTGCACGTCGAAGTGGCGAAGATGCGCCAGGACGGTGTCGACATCGTGATGATCGGCCACAAGGGCCACCCGGAAGTCGAGGGCACGATGGGGCAGGTCGAGCGCGGCATGCATCTCGTCGAAAGCGTCGAGGACGTGCAGAAGCTCGAGCTCGCCGATCCCGAGCGCATCGCACTCGTCACGCAGACGACACTGTCCGTCGACGACGCCGCCGAGATCATCGGCGCGCTGAAGGCGAAGTATCCGAAGATTCGCGAACCGAAGAAACAGGACATCTGCTACGCGACGCAGAACCGCCAGGATGCGGTGAAGTTCATGGCGCCGCAGTGCGACGTCGTGATCGTCGTCGGCAGCCCGAACAGCTCGAATTCGAGCCGGCTGCGTGAAGTGGCCGAGAAGCGTGGCGTGGCCGCGTACATGGTCGACGCACCGGACCAGATCGATCCGGCATGGGTCGCCGGCAAGCGCCGCATCGGCGTGACGGCCGGGGCATCGGCGCCGGAAGTGCTCGCCCAGGCCGTGATCGCGCGGCTGCGCGAGCTGGGTGTGCGCAACGTCCGCGCACTCGAAGGCATCGAGGAAAACGTGTCGTTTCCGCTGCCGCGCGGGCTGAACCTGCCGCCTGCCGCCTGATTGCCGCATCGCACCCGCGATACCCCGAAGCGCGCCGTTTGGCGCGCTTTTTTTTGCGTTGCGAAAACGAGATCGCAACCATTATTCACATCAATGGTGCAACCCGGTTGCTATCGCCGCGCCGAACCGCCTCTCAAAATTGGTTGCAATGCAGGAAAACCCCATCGAATCAGGATTATTGGCGTCCTATAAATGGAGTTACAATGCGCCCGTTTTCAGGCCGGAATGGCTTTGAAATCGGGTTTTGGCAAGGCGCGGGAGACCTACTCGATGCATGTGAAGTTGGCTTACGCCATGTCCGTCGCCGCACCGGTTGCAATGACTGCCGGCTGCAGCAAAAAGAGCGACGACGAGGCGGGCAGGGACGCTGCGGCACGCGCAGCACTGGCAGCCAGCGACGTGCGCGCTGCCGGAACCGGTCGTGCGGTGCCGTTGGTGTGCCGCATTGCGCAATCGGACAGTGACAAGGACTACGGGGCACGTTTGGCGATCGAGGAAATCAACGCGCAGGGCTCGAAGATCGGCATGCATTCGGTACGGCAGGCAGCACGCGCCGGCGCCGCCGCCATCGACCGGGCGACGGGCCTGCAGATTGTCCGACAACGAGCCGCGGACCGCGATGCGGCAACGGCAGGGCGCGTCGAACGACGGACGCCCGGGTTTCGGGGCAACGCAGGCGACGTGCAAATGTCACGGGCCCCCTTTCATTTCGATTCGACGAAACAGCGTGTCGCCGCGACCCATCGCGTCGCGGCGGGCGGTCTGCTTCGTTTCACGGATTCCGACGCAGTCCTGACGAGAGTCGGGCGCCACCTTCGCGATGCCGGTTCGGGCGCCGCGGGGGTGGCGGCGGACGGCCCGCTTGCAGCGCAGGCGACGGCGTCCGGCATCGGAGCGCAAACCCTTGGCGACAACGGCATGTGCGTCGCCAAGGTGGTCGAGCCCGCGGGCGACGCGGCGCGCAACCTGATCTGTCCGGATGCAGGGTTCGTCCCGGCCCGGACGGAAAAAGGCATGGCGTTCGGGAAACCGGACACCGGCCGTTGCGGCACGTGCCTTACGACTTCAAGGAGGCCAAGTACACCGTCCTCGATGTCGTGACGATTTAGCGACGGGACTCATGATGGCACCGAAACAGTGCGGTGCCGTTCTGTATCCGCTCCGGCGGCAGGTCCGGCCGTACAGGCCGGGCGGCGCGCGCCGGGACGATCCACCCTTACCGGTATCGACTAGTACCCGCAGTGTCGCCGAGAAGGCGCGATTCCTCGCTTACCCGCGGGGCGCAACGTCCTCCGGCAGCATGGGCCAAGGAGCTTTAAATGGATATTTTCATCCAGCAGATCCTCAACGGGCTGGTGCTCGGCAGTGTCTACGCCATCATCGCGTTGGGCTACACGATGGTGTACGGCATTCTCGGCATCATCAACTTCGCGCACGGCGACGTGCTGATGATCGGCGCGATGGTCGCCCTGTCGGCGATCACCGTGCTGCAGAACCACTTCCCTGGACTCGGCAACGTCGCGACGCTGACGATCGGCCTTGGCATCGCCGCGGTCGTCTGCGCATGCGTGGGCTACACGATCGAGCGTGTCGCGTACCGGCCGCTGCGCCGCGCGCCGCGTCTCGCCCCGCTGATCACCGCGATCGGCGTGTCGATCCTGCTGCAGACGGCCGCGATGATCATCTGGTCGCGCAACCCGCTGCCGTTCCCGCAATTGCTGCCGACCGATCCGATCAACGTGATCAAGGCGACCGACACGACGCCCGGCGCCGTGATCTCGGTGACTGAAATCGTGATCATCGCGGTGGCGTTCATCGTGATGGCAGGTCTCCTGCTGCTCGTGCACAAGACCAAGCTCGGCCGCGCGATGCGTGCGATCGCCGAAAGCCCGAACACCGCGAGCCTGATGGGCGTGAACCCGAACTTCGTGATCTCGGCGACGTTCATGATCGGCTCCGCGCTCGCCGCGCTGGCCGGCGTGATGATCGCGTCCGAATACGGCAACGTGCACTTCTACATGGGCTTCATCCCCGGCATGAAGGCGTTCACGGCGGCGGTGCTCGGCGGGATCGGCAACCTCGGCGGCGCGATGGTCGGCGGCGTGGTGCTCGGCCTGATCGAGCAGCTCGGCGCGGGCTACATCGGCGACCTCACGGGCGGCGTATTCGGCAGTAACTACCAGGACGTGTTCGCATTCGTCGTGCTGATCATCGTGCTGGTGTTCCGTCCGTCGGGCCTGCTGGGCGAACGTGTCGCGGACCGCGCGTAACGGAAGGGGAGCAAACAACATGACATCCATTCAACCGATCGAATCCTCGACGTCGCTCGTCGAAGAACGCAACACGGCCAAGACCGTCATCATCGGCATCCTGACCGCGGCCTTCGTGATCGCGGCGCCGATCATCATCGGCTCGGCAGGCGGCAATTACTGGGTCCGCGTGCTCGACTTCGCGATGCTGTACGTGATGCTCGCGCTGGGGCTGAACGTGGTGGTCGGCTTCGCCGGCCTGCTCGACCTCGGCTACATCGCGTTCTACGCGGTGGGCGCGTATACGGCGGCACTGCTGAGCTCGCCGCACCTGACCTCGCAGTTCGAGTGGATCGCGGCGATCGCGCCGAACGGCCTGCACATCCCGTTCCTGATCATCGTGCCGATCGCGATGGCGCTGGCGGCGACCTTCGGGATCCTGCTCGGCGCGCCGACGCTGCGCCTGCGCGGCGACTACCTGGCGATCGTCACGCTCGGCTTCGGTGAAATCGTCCGGATCTTCATGAACAACCTCGACCGTCCGGTGAACATCACCAACGGCCCGAAGGGGATCACGGGCATCGATCCGGTGCACATCGGCGGCTTCAACCTGTCGCAGACGCACTCGCTGTTCGGCTTCCAGCTGCCGTCCGTGTACATGTACTACTACCTGTTCGTGCTGTGCTCGCTGCTGGTGATCTGGGTGTGTACGCGCCTGCAGCACTCGCGTATCGGCCGCGCTTGGGCCGCGATCCGCGAGGACGAAATCGCGGCGAAGGCGATGGGCATCAACACCCGTAACGTGAAGCTGCTCGCGTTCGCGATGGGCGCGTCGTTCGGCGGCCTGTCGGGCTCGATGTTCGGCGCGTTCCAGGGCTTCGTGTCGCCCGAGTCGTTCACGTTCTGGGAATCGATCGTCGTGCTCGCCTGCGTGGTGCTCGGCGGCATGGGCCACATCCCGGGCGTGATCCTGGGCGCGGTGCTGCTCGCGATCTTCCCGGAATTCCTGCGCTCGACGATGAGCCCGCTGCAGCATGCGATCTTCGGTCACGACATCGTCGATACCGAAGTGATCCGTCAGGCGCTGTACGGCCTCGCGATGGTCATCATCATGCTGTACCGCTCGGAAGGCCTGTGGCCGGCACCGAAGCATGAGGACAAGATCGCGAAACTGGCGAAGCGCAACAGCAAGAAGCCGGTGCGCGCTTAACCAACGGACAAGGGGATATCACACATGAGCGACAAGCAAATCCGACTGTCCGTCAAAGGCGTGAACAAGCGCTTCGGCGGCTTGCAGGCACTGTCCGACGTCGGCCTCGAGATCAAGGAAGGCGAGATCTACGGCCTGATCGGCCCTAACGGCGCCGGCAAGACGACGTTCTTCAACGTGATCACGGGCCTTTACACGCCGGACTCCGGCGAGTTCAAGCTCGACGGCACGGAATACAAACCGACCGCGGTGCACCAGGTCGCGAAGACGGGCATCGCGCGCACGTTCCAGAACATTCGACTGTTCGGCGGGATGACCGCGCTCGAGAACGTGATGGTGGGCCGCCACGTGCGGACCAAGCACGGGCTGCTCGGCGCGGTGTTCCAGACGCCGGCGGAACGCCAGGAAGAGCGTGAGATCAAGGAGCGCGCGATCGAGCTGCTCGAGTACGTGGGCGTGCTGCAGTACGCGGACTACACGTCGCGCAACCTGTCGTACGGCCACCAGCGCCGGCTGGAAATCGCACGCGCGCTGGCGACCGACCCGAAGCTGCTCGCGCTCGACGAGCCGGCGGCCGGGATGAACGCGACCGAGAAGGTCGAACTCACGCGCCTGCTCGACAAGATCCGCTCGGACGGCCGCACGATTCTCCTGATCGAGCACGACGTGAAGCTCGTGATGGGGCTGTGCAACCGGATGACGGTGCTCGATTACGGCAAGGTGATCGCCGAGGGTCTGCCGCAGGACGTGCAGAAGAATCCGAAGGTGATTGAGGCATATCTCGGCGCAGGGGTGCACTGATGGCAGCGGCAATGTTGAAAATCAAGGGCTTGCAGGTCAACTACGGCGGCATCCAGGCCGTCAAGGGCGTTGACATGGAAGTCCGCCAGGGCGAACTCGTGACGCTGATTGGCGCGAACGGTGCCGGCAAGACCACGACGATGAAGGCGATCACGGGTCTCAAGCCGTATTCGGCGGGTGACATCGAGTACGACGGCAAGTCGATCAAGGGCGTGCCGTCGCACGAGCTGCTCAAACGCGGGCTCGCGATGGTGCCGGAAGGCCGCGGGATCTTCGCGCGGATGTCGATCATCGAGAACATGCAGATGGGCGCGTACCTGCGCAACGACAAGGAGCAGATCAAGAAGGACGTCGACCGGATGTTCGGCTTCTTCCCGCGTCTCAAGGAGCGTGCGACGCAGCTCGCGGGCACGCTGTCGGGCGGCGAGCAGCAGATGCTGGCGATGTCGCGCGCGATCCTGAGCAAGCCGAAGCTGCTGCTGCTCGACGAGCCGTCGATGGGGCTGTCGCCGATCATGGTCGAGAAGATCTTCGAAGTGGTTCGCGAGATCTCGAAGGAGGGCATCACGGTGCTGCTGGTCGAGCAGAACGCACGCCTCGCGCTGCAGGCGGCCGACCGCGGTTATGTGATGGACTCGGGTGTGGTCACGATGGAAGGCGATGCGAAGCAGATGCTCGACGATCCGAAGGTGCGGGCCGCGTATCTGGGTGAATGAGCGGGCCCGGTGTGGCGCGGCGGCGGATGCCGGCGCGCCGCACAAGGGCTTTCGAAAGGCTGTCACGGGATGCCGTGACAGCTTTTTTTTTCGTGCGGCGCGCCCGGCGACGAACTGTGCGTGCGGAGGCGACTCCATTTATTCGGCGGTGACGCCGCCCATGCGGTGCGCGACTCGGTAGCAGGCCGTCCGCGACCGGCCGTCCGCGACCGGCCGTCCGCAACCGGCCGTCCGCAAACCGACACGCGGGCTGCGTAGCATGGGCGATCCATCGGGACACGGAGAGCACGCATGAGTCTGGACTACGGTTTCGTGAAGGCGAAGGTGACGTCGGTGGCGCAGCTGAAGGGCTCGCCGCACGGCGGCGAGATCCAGTATCACATCCACCTGACGCTCGCATTGCCGACCGGCGACTGGGACGTCGCGATCAACGTCGGCACCAACGACTCGGACGACCTGCTGAACTACAAGCTCGTCTACGATTTCCATCATCCGGTCACGGCGACGCTCGCGGCCGCGGCCGAAGGCTACAACGATCTCACCGGGCAAACCGCGCTGCCGGCGCTCGACTATCTGCGCAGCGACATCCTGAACGAGACCGGGGCATGGCGCGCCAGCGCCGTGATGGACGGCACCGAGAACGCGGAGCCGATCCCGTCTCTGCTGCGGCTCGTCAACGCCGCGCAGTCGCAGGGGCTCGACGTCGTCGTGTTCGGCCGCACGTATTCGGAAGGCAACGGCATCCACGACACGCACATGAACCAGGGTTCGACGGGCTCGAACTACCTGCACCGCGCGGGCGACGACCACAACGATCACAACGACGTGTGGCAGGACGGCGCACTGATCGTGCGCGTGAGCGAGACGCAATGGGCCGCGTATTTCGCGGCGTTCGAGCAGCAGGCCGTGCCGACCGACGCGCTCGGCAATCCGCTGCCGGACGCGGGGCCGATCACGCGCTGATGGGGGCTGCTGGCGGCGTCAGGCGGCCGGCAGCGTCTTGCCGAACGAGATGCGTTCCTCGACGCGATAGCCGAGCGCCGCATAGAAGCGGCACGCATCGTCGTTGCCAGGCAGTACCTGCAGATTGATCTTGAGGCAGCCGCGCGCGGCGAGCGCGCGTTCCGCATGCGCGATCAGCGCGCGGCCGATGCCGAGTCGCCGAGCATCGTTCGACACGCCGAACGAGTACAGCCAGCCGCGATGACCGTCGAAACCCGCCATCAGCGTGCCGACGATCCGCGCGCCGCTGGTCGCGACGAAGAACAGTTCCGGCTGCGTCGCGAGCTTCAGCTCGATCGATCGCAGCGGATCGCGGTGCGGCGGCGCGTCGGCTTCGTCGTAGTGCGGGAACGCGTCGCGCCAAACCGCGAGCACGGCACCGGTGTCGGCGCGTTCGAACGGGCGGATAGCAACAGCCTCGGCGGCGGCATCCATCGCGGCGGTCTCCTCAGAGCGTGTCGAGGATCGACCGCAGCATCGCCATCATCTGGTCGATTTCCTCGGTCGTGACGTTCAGCGCGGGCATGAAGCGCAGCAGGTTCGGGCGCGCCGCGTTCAGCAGCAGGCCATCGGGCTGCATGTCGCGCGCCTTCTCGACGATCTGCGGGCCGATGTCCTTGCCGAGCAGCAGCGCGCGCAGCAGGCCTTCGCCGCGTTCGCCTTCGAAACCGCGCTCCTCCGACAGCTCGAGCAGCTTGCGCTTCAGGTATTCGCTGCGCGCGCGCACGCCTTCGAGGAAACCGGGCGCGACGAGCTGCGAGATCACCGAATAGCCGACCGCCGTCATCAGCGGGTTGCCGTTGTAGGTGCCGCCCTGGTCGCCGGCCTCGAACACCGCGACGTCGGCCTTCGACAGCAGCGCGCCGAGCGGTGCGCCGCCGCCGATGCCCTTCGCGAGCGTCATGATGTCCGGCTCGATGCCGGACAGCTCGTACGCGAACAGCGTGCCCGCGCGGCCGCAGCCGCTCTGCACTTCGTCGACGATCAGCAGCAGGTCGTGCTGCTTCGTCAGCGCGCGCAGCGCCTGCATGAATTCACGCGTCGCCGGAATCACGCCGCCTTCGCCCTGAATCGGCTCGAGCATCACCGCGACGGTCTTGTCGGTGATCAGCTTCTCGACCGAGTTGATGTCGTTCAGCTCGGCCTTCGGGAATCCCGGCACCTGCGGTGCGTAGATCGTGTCCCAGCCCGGCTTGCCGCTGGCCGACATCGTCGCGAGCGTGCGGCCGTGGAAGCTGTGGTCGAACGTGATGATCTCGTACGCGCCGTTCTTGAACTTGCGGCCCCACTTGCGCGCGAGCTTGATCGCGCCTTCGTTGGCTTCCGCGCCGCTGTTCGTGAAGAACACCTTGTCGAACACGCTGTGCTGCGTCAGCAGCCCCGCGAGCTTCGCCATCGGCTCGTTGTAGAACGCGGGCGACGGGTTCAGCAGCTTCTCCGCCTGCGTCTTCAGCGCTTCGACGATGCCGTCGTTGCAGTGGCCGAGGCTGTTGACGGCCCAGCCCTGAATGAAGTCCAGATAGCGCTTGCCCGTGTGATCGTAGAGCCACGAACCCTTGCCGTGCGTAAACACGATGTCGGGGCGGTTCGTGATGTACATCAGCGAGTCGATCGGGTAATCGTTCAGGGGCATGACAGCAGACTCCAGCGGACGTTGAAAAGGAAACGGGCAATAAAAAAGCCACGGGAGGCCGTGGCTGGTAGGTCGAACAGCTTGTGCGTAACCGGTGAAGCGGAGGAGGGTTACGCGCGAGTCCGTGACGAGCCGGCGGCATCCGGGCGGAGCGGCGAGCGGCGACGTCGGAGAGCGGACAGGAAGCGGTTCATGTGCGCAAGCATAAGGCATCCCGCGCCCCACTGTAAACCGCCGCGATGCCACGAATGTGTCACGGCGGCGCGCAGGAGGGGACGCGGGCGCGCCCGGTGCTCAGACCGGATGCGCG
Organism: Burkholderia sp. LA-2-3-30-S1-D2; assembly: GCF_001523915.2. NCBI lineage: Bacteria > Pseudomonadati > Pseudomonadota > Betaproteobacteria > Burkholderiales > Burkholderiaceae > Burkholderia > Burkholderia sp. LA-2-3-30-S1-D2. The sequence goes on from NZ_CP013384.1 coordinate 854,985, forward strand.
AGATCGGCGGCGCTCGTGAACGAGTCCGCGTAGAACTCGTCGGCCGGCAGCGCGTGGTGCTGGGTGAAGTCGCGCTGCGCGGATTCGACCATCACCGGCGCGCCGCATGCGTACACCTGGTGGCCCGACAGATCGGGCAGGTCATCGATCACCGCGCGGTGGACGAAGCCGGTGCGGCCGGTCCACTGATCGGCGTCGTCCGGCTCGGACAGCACCGGCACGTACTTGAAGTTCGGGATCTCGCGCGCCCATTGCTCGGCGAGCTCGCCGAGGTAGATGTCCTTCTTGCGGCGTGCGCCCCAATAGAGCGTCATCGGGCGCGTGATGCCCGAATGCCTGACGTGCTCGATGATCGCCTTGATCGGCGCGAAGCCGGTGCCGGACGCGAGCAGCACGATCGGCTTGTCGGAATCCTCGCGCAGGAAGAACGTGCCGAGCGGGCCTTCGAAGCGCAGGATGTCGCGCTCCTTCATCGCGCCGAACACGTGGTCGGTGAACTTGCCGCCCGGCATGTGGCGGATGTGCAGCTCGATCGGGCCTTCCTCGTGCGGCGCATTCGCCATCGAGTAGCTGCGGCGCGAGCCGTCCTTCAGGATGAACTCGACGTACTGGCCCGCGAGGTATTGCAGGCGCTCGTTGGCGGGCAACTGCAGCTTCACGATCATCACGTCGTCGGCGCGGCGCTCGAGCGCCGCGATCCGGCACGGCAGCTTCTTCACCTGCACGCCGTCGACGCCGGCGATTTCGCGCACGTCGATCTCGAGGTCGCATTGCGCCTTCGAACAGCAGAGCAGTGCGAGGCCGCGCGTGCGTTCGTCGTTGGACAGTGCCGACGCGGCGTGCGGGCCCTGTTCGATCTGGCCCGACACGATCTGGCCCTTGCAGGAGCCGCACGCGCCGTTCTTGCATCCGTACGGCAGATGGACGTTCTGGCGCAGCGCCGCCGCCAGCACGGTTTCGTCCGACTCGACCTGGAACTGCCGGCCGCTTTGCTTGAGAGTAACGTTGAATGCCATAGAACCAAATAGAACAAAATGTGGGGACCGTGCGTGTCGGCACGGCAGCTACAATGCAAACCCGTTGCGCGCCGCGCAACGGTGGCTACTGATTTCGCAACCAACATGATCGCGACTCGAATCCTGCGCCGGCCGCGCGTACTGATCGTCGGCTGCGGCGACGTCGGCCTGCGCTGCGTCGCGCAATGGCGCGACGCGCGCCGCAACCTGCGCATTGTCGCGCTGACGAGCCATCCGGGCCGCTGCGACGAATTGCGCGCGGCAGGCGCGACGCCGATCGTCGGCGACCTCGATCGCCGGGCGACGCTCGGACGTCTCGCGGGGCTCGCCCGCACGATCCTGCATCTCGCGCCGCCGCAATCCGACGGCCGCGACGATCGCCGCACCCGCGCGCTGATCGCCGCATTGTCCGTCCCTGCACGGCGGCCATCCGCACCGCCGGTGTCGTCCGTCGGCCGGCTCCGCACGCTGCGTGCCGCGACCCGACAGGCCGGCACGCCGGTGCGGGCAGCGCGTATTGTACCCGACGCCCTTCGCGCGCCGACGCTCGTCTACGCCAGCACGACGGGCGTATACGGCGATTGCGGCGGGGCGCGAATCGACGAAACGCAGCCGCTGCGCCCCGCGAATCCGCGCGCGTTCCGGCGCGTGTCGGCCGAGCGTCAGTTGCGGGCGGCGACGGTGCGCGGCGTGCTGTCCGCGCGCATCGTGCGCATTCCCGGCATCTATGCGGCGAACCGGCTGCCGCTCGCGCGGCTCGAGCGCGGCACACCGGCGCTCGACGCGGCCGACGACGTCTACACGAACCATATCCACGCGGACGATCTCGCGGCGATCCTGCGGCGCGCCGCCGTGCGCGGCAAGCCGGCGCGCGCCGTGCACGCGTCGGACGACAGCGAACTGCGGATGGGAGAGTATTTCGACCGGGTCGCGCAGGCGTTCGGCCTGCCGCTGCCGCCGCGGATCAGTCGCGCGGACGCCGAGCATCGGCTCGAGCCGACGCTCCTGTCGTTCATGCGCGAGTCGCGGCGCCTGTCCAATGCGCGGCTCAAAGCCGAATTGTGCGTGACGTTGCGCTATCCGACCGTAGACGAATTCCTTCAAACGGTCGCGCCACGCGGCGCGTCAGGTCAGCGCCGGTAACGCCTCGATCAGCAGGAAGCACAGCAACGCACCGATCAGCGCGCCGATCAGGTTCGGATGATACTTGTGCCTCATGTGCATCGTGGCCAGCAGCCCGCCGATCACGATGGCACCCACGATCGCGAACGCGATCGTCACGTACGACAGTTCGAAAGAATGGTTGATGTTCATGATGTCTCCCCTGCATCGCTGCTCGTACAGCTTGTGATTTCAGTATAGCGGGGGATCGTGCGGCCGCGACGCGGCCGGACACCGAACGGTCGTGCGGATTTTCCCTTACAGGGTTTTGACGGAATGGCGCAGTGCTGAAAGGTCGTCTTCCCCGAGCCAGCGCCACGCGCCGGGCGCCAGGTCGTCCGGCAGCGTGAAGCCGCCGATGCTTTCGCGGTGCAGCGCCTCGACGCGATTGCTGGCCGCGGCGACCATGCGTTTCACTTGATGATATTTGCCTTCGAGGACGGTCAGCGCGAGCGCGTGCGTGTCGCGCGCGTCGGCGGCGACCGCCGCGATCGGCTTCGGCTCGCCGTGGAGCTGCACGCCGGCGCGCAGCGCGTCCAGTTGGGCGTCGTCGAGCGGGTGGCGCACGGTCGCGACGTAGGTCTTCGGCACCTTGCGCTTCGGCGACGTGTACGCGTGTACGAACTGGCCGTCGTCGGACAGCAGCAGCAGGCCCGTCGTGTCCTGGTCGAGGCGGCCGACGCACTGCACGCCGCGTGCGACGAGCGGCGCGGGCAGCAGGCTGAACACGCTCGCATGGTGTTGCGGCTCGCGCGAGCACTCGTAGCCGGCCGGCTTGTTGAGCGCGATATACGCGCGGGCGTGGAACGGCCAGGCGGTATCGTCGACCGTGAATACGAGGCCGTCGGTGTCGAACGACGCGTCGGGGTCGGTCGCGCTCGCGCCCGCGACGGTGACGCGGCCCGTTTCGATCAGTCCGCAGCACTGGCGGCGCGAGCCGAAGCCCTGCGTGTAGAGAATGCTTTCGAGATCCATAGCGCGCGCATTCTATCAAGCGGCGCGCCGGCGTCGGCACGAATTTCGCCGCCCCTGTCGGTGGGGCAGCCCACCATTCCGGATGCCTGATTGGATCGTTTTTCTGGATAATCCATCCAGCCGTGCCCGGCTGACCGGCACGTCGCGCGTGCCTACACTCCTAGCTTCATTCAACGCAAAAAGGAGTCAACCGTGGCTACTCACACGCTCGCAGACAAGGTCGTCCTGATCGCCGGTGGCGCCAAGAATCTCGGCGGCTTGATCGCCCGGGATCTGGCCGGCCACGGCGCGAAGGCGGTGGCGATTCACTACAACAGCGCGGCGTCGCAGGCGCAGGCCGAAGAGACGGCCGCCGCCGTGCGCGCGGCCGGCGCGCAAGCCGCGACGTTCCAGGCCGACCTGACGACGGCCGCCGCGGTCGAGAAGCTGTTCGGCGACGCGAAGCAGCGCTTCGGCAAGATCGACATCGCGATCAATACCGTCGGCAAGGTGCTGAAGAAGCCGATCACCGAAATCTCCGAGGCCGAATACGACGAGATGTTCGCGGTAAACAGCAAGTCCGCATTCTTCTTCATCAAGGAAGCGGGGCGGCATCTCGAGGATCACGGCAAGCTCGTCACGCTCGTGACGTCGCTGCTCGGCGCTTTCACGCCGTTCTACGCGGCCTACGAAGGATCGAAGGCACCCGTCGAGCACTTCACGCGCGCGGCGTCGAAAGAATACGGCGCGCGCGGCATCTCGGTGACGGCGGTCGGGCCGGGCCCGATGGACACGCCGTTCTTCTACCCGGCCGAAGGCGCCGATGCGGTCGCGTATCACAAGACGGCGGCTGCGCTGTCGCCGTTCAGCAAGACGGGCCTCACCGATATCGAGGACGTCGTGCCGTTCATCCGCCATCTCGTGACCGACGGCTGGTGGATCACCGGCCAGACGATCCTGATCAACGGCGGCTATACGACCAAGTAACGGGCCGTGCCGGCGGTCGTCGCGTGCGCGCGGCGATCCGCAATGGCCCGTTTGCATGGACAATGGGCGGGCGCGCGGGCACAAGGCCGCGCGCCCGTCCTTTCTGTGTCGCCGGGATCGGCCGCGACGCGCGGCGCTTGCCGGTGACGGTCGTCCGAACCCACGTTTTCCGCCCGCCGATGGACAAGCTGGACCAGGTCAGAATCTTCCTTCAGGTTGCCGAGATGGGCAGCTTCATCAAGGCTGCGCATGCGCTCGACGTGCCGCGCGCAACGGTGTCGGCCGCTGTCCAGCAGCTCGAGGCCGCGCTCGGCACGCGCTTGTTGCACCGTACGACGCGGCAGGTGCAGCTGACAGCCGACGGCGCGCTGCTGCTGGAGCGCGGCCGACGCCTGCTCGCGGAAGCCGACGAGCTCGACCGGCTGTTCCGGCGCCGCGATCGCGACGTGATCGGGCGGCTGAACGTCGATGTGCCGAGCCGGATCGCGCGCCGCGTGATCGCGCCCGCGCTGCCGTCGCTGTTTCGCCGCTACCCGAAGCTGCAACTGTCGCTCGGCTCGACGGACCGCTCGATCGATCTCGTGCAGGAGGGCGTCGACTGCGCAATCCGGGTCGGGCGGCTCGCGGACAGCAGCCTCGTCGTGCGGCCGCTCGGGCAGTTCGCGCTGATCAACTGCGCGAGCCCCGACTACCTGCGCGAATGCGGCGTGCCCGAGCACCCCGATGCGCTCGCGCACGGGCACTGGGCGATCGGCTATGCGTCACCGACGACCGGCCGCGAGCTCCGCTGGGAATACTGCGCGGACGGCGGCCACCACACACTGGCGCTGCCGAGCCGCGTGACGGTCAACAACGCCGAAACCTATATCGCGAGCTGCATTGCCGGGATGGGGCTGATCCAGATTCCGCGCTTCGACGTCGTGCATCTGCTCGACAGCGGGGCATTGGTCGAGGTGATGCCCGGCCATCGGGCCGCGCCGATGGACGTGTCGGCCGTCTATCCGCATCGCCGGCACCGGTCGAGACGGCTCAACGCGTTCATCGAATGGTTCGCGGAGTTGATGGCGGATGCGTTGAACGACAAGGGCGCGACCGCGACCGGCGACTGAAAAGGGCGCCGCGCCCGCCCGCGCCGACTGCGATCGACGGCGGCATTCGACAGGTATTGCGGTATTGCGGCCGGCGCGCGCCTTCAGCCCGGTCGGCTGGGAAGCCGTGGTCGAAACGCTGGCCGCGCGCGGCTACCGCGTGCTCGCCCGGCGTTGCGCGGCTTCGCGCCGACCCGCATGCGCGACCCGCGGTTCTGCGAGCAGGGCTGAACGCGCGGCGCGCGCGTGGGGGCGAGGTCGGTCGAGCCGGTCACTCGGTGCGGTGGGGAATGTTGTCCGGGAACGGGTAGGGCGCATGCGGCCCGGGCCATTCGGGCACGGGTGGCTGGCGGAGCAGGTCGCATCCGCCCAGCATGATCGACAGCAGCGCGACGAGCATGCCTCGGGCAATCCGGCTCGAAAAGAGGACGCGCGTGGACATGGGGGCCTCCGTGCTTGCGTGTCCTGATACTTGGACTGCCGAGGGAGGGCGCGCGTTGCAGTGTGCGATGCGCGCGGGAAAAAACAAAAAACCCGCGAAGCGGTGAGCTTGCGCGGGTTTCGACAGGTGCAGCGCATGACGCTGCGAAATACTGGTGCCAGGGCCGGAATGAAATAATTCTATGTGAGGCACGTGGTGTAAGGGTGTTGCTTGTGGAGCGTTGCTGAGTTGCCCCCAGAGTTGCCCCCCGCGCTTCTGGCAGCCGCAGAATTCATATCGTTCTGCTGCGTGTGCCGTTCGGGCGAGGTTGTTCAGACGGTTCCAACAGGTGTATCGGCGTACGCTCGATCAGTCGAAGGGCACGGCCGTGCGGAACGTTGCTGTGCCTCCGGAAGCAAAAATATTTGGAGATTTGGAGATAGTCGGTTGTATCGACCTGTAAGCCTTGTCTGGTAAGGATGTGGTTATCTCCAAGTCTATCTCCAAAGTACACAATTTCTTGGAGATAAAGTTGGAGACAGGCTGCTGAGCTGTGGCGTTCGCATGACGACGTTGAGAGTTGCCCCGCCTTCTGGAACGCTGCGCGCAAAGAACGCCCCGCGCCCCCATCTCCCCCGGGCCGCCGTCATGCTAGAAAGTTACTTTGCAACCGCCGCGTCGCGTCGGCGATTGGCACGAGCAAGAGCGGCATAATCGCGACAAGATTGGTGCTTCGGGGACTGGCCATGACAAACGCCGCAGTGCTATCGGCAATGCTTGCCGCGTTCGCATCCGGCTTATTCGCCTTGGTTGGCGTGGTAATTACGTCGACACTTGCTCAAAAGCGCGAACACGCATCCGATTGGCGGCAAGTGAAGATAGATCGGTACTAGGAATACATTGCGGCGCTGTCTGCGATTGTCTCAAGCCGATCAACACCCGCTGCGCAGGAGCGCTACGCCGACGCGGTGAATGCTTTGACATTGGTCGCATCTCCGACTGTCTTGGATGCTGTCCAAGCGTTTCAGCGCGAGATCTCCTACCGCAACACTGAGCGAAGCGACGAGAGGCATGACGCACTTTTGAGTGCTGCCATTTGGGCAATGCGGACCGATATCCAACCTGGAACCGTGCATGCGCCGCCTCGCGCCTTTAAGCTGCTCGCTCCACCACCCAGCGAGCAGGGCTCTAGTAGGTCGTGAGTTGCGTAAGTCAAGGCCTGATCTCTCAGTCAGCGTCAGATCAGGTCAGACATTGCTTCGCCGTCACTCCATCAAGGGCCGTGATCGACCCGTACCCGCCGGTCGCGCGGTTGAGCATCAAAAGGCAACTAACAGAGGGAGTCAGTCATCCGCGCCGGCTGCTAGGGTGCAACGATTCAGCCGAGGCGAACTTCGGCAATTTGGCCCAGAGCAATCGGCTCCGCGAGCTTAAACGATCGCTCACTCGCAGGCGTGTTGAACCGCCGTTTTTCGCCATCAATGGAAGATGGCGTCGCCGCGCAGGCGTATAGTCCCATACTGCGCGCCGCTACCATCGAGGACTAGTCGAGCAACGCCGAAATCGCAAATCGGCCACGAAAAAGGACTAACATAGTCGACTTTGAGAGTCCCGTGAAGGCCACATTGGCGAGAACCAACCGTGGTTGCCTGGAAAATCCGTGCGGGGGAAATCCTGCGCCGGTTCAGAGGCGGCAGTCGGGACACGGCGTTCAAGTAAATTAAATTCGTAAGCATATGGCCTATCGTACTCCAGCCGACGTGAAGGAAGAATTCCGCGCCCATCCTCGGCGTGCGCTTATTCTCACGACTGTCGTTTGCGAAAGCCGTGCAGTGCAAGCTCACCTTACTGAACCGGAACGATTGATCGGCGAGAAAGGGACGTTCTACGAATATGGCCGCTTTTCCGATCCCGCCGGGGATTGGCTTGTTGTCCATGCCATCACGTCCCAAGGGAATAGCGACGCAGGCCTTGTCGTGAGCAAAGCATCTCAGGAGTTCGGAAGATTCCACGCACACATGTTTGTAGGCGTGGCCGGATCTCTAAAGGAAGATATTCTGATCGGCAGTGTTGTTATTGGCGACTACGTATACAACGGCCACTCCGCGAAGGTAAGCGACACGGAAACGCTAGGCAGGCCCCACGGAATGCCCCCTGCACGAGAGCTTCTGACAGCTGCTCAGGCACTCATTTACGGGGGGGAGTGGATAGATCTAATCCGTGCGCCGGCAAAGATGGAGCTTCCACACAAGGCAAATTATCCGTGTGTTTTTCCACCAGAAGCCTTCATTAAAGGCATCGTTTCAGGCGAAGAAGTTGTTGCTGGTGAAAAGTCGGCCCGCTACGCTTGGCTTCGCGCCCACTTTAACGACGCTGGCGCTGTCGAGATGGAAGGTTGGGGCGTAATGAACGCGGCGCATCATGAGAACGCGCCGGCTATCATCGTCCGCGGCATTTCGGATATGTGCGCCGGAAAGGATCACGCGAAGGACAAGTTGCATCAACCGATCGCGGCTGCGCATGCGGCGGCGTTCGCGTTCAGCATTCTTTCGTTTCGAAGCAATGTGCCGACGTCGGGCGGTTCCGTGCTGGATAACGAAACAAAGAACTCGGTGGTCGCGCAGGCCGCTGAGGCTCCGTCCGCAGGGGAGCGTCGCGTTGGGTTCGTGTTCAATTTTGAAGGCTCGAAGGACGAATGGTCCGATGAGAAGGTTGAGAGCGTCGTCGAGCGTCTCAAACAGGCAATTGGAGACGACAAGCTTACACTGCTCCGTATCGACGTCGGGTCCGTTCGGCTCGTGATGAGTGTCCGCGAGAGTGATATCGCAAGTCTGAATCTGACGAAGCTTCGGGAAGCCGCGTCGGAAAGCGGCGTAACGCTCCTTGGCGCAGTGTCGTTGGAATTGGTCGGCCAAGCGGAGAAAGCCAAGGAAGCCTTGGCTACCGCTTCCGTTGATCTGCTTATGTGGGAAAAGACGCTTCCGAACGGCCGGTGGATGGATAGGCCCGAGCGCGAAAATATCGAAGCTCGCTTTCAGCTTGACACAAGTTCAACGGTACTTCTCGGGGAACCGGGCTCGGGTAAGTCCGCCCTTCTTTCGAAGATCGCTTCTGATCTACTAGATCAAGGGTGCACCGTGTTCGCGATGAAGGCGGACTTCCTTTCGACAGAGGTCCGAACCGAAGGTGACCTTCAGCGCGAGCTGCAGTTACCGGCTCCGCCAAGCGATCTCGTCCTCCAACTTGCGGCGCTACAGCCAGTCTATGTTGTCATTGACCAACTGGACGCACTTGCAAACCAACTGGACCTCCGAAGTGGCCGATTGAACGTCCTACTCAACTTGGTCCGACGCATAGGTGACGTACCCAATGTTCATCTTCTGCTTTCTGCACGTACCTTTGAATTCAACCACGATGTGCGGTTACGTGCGATAGAAGCTGAAGCCGTGATGCTGGCTCTTCCACCTTGGCACCAGGTGAAGGAACAGCTAGCTGAGTTTGGTATCGATCCTGACGATTGGCCTGGGAAGGCGCGAGACGTCGTCCGTATTCCGCAGGCGTTAAAGACTTTCATCGCCCTTGTGAGTTCCGGGCGAACTGAGCCATTCGGCACTTACCAGGCGATGCTCGAGCAGCTCTGGCAGGACCGGATTTCGTCAGCTGACGATAGTGAGAGCCTCGTCGCTCTCGCGTCAGACCTCGCCGGACAGATGGCAGAGGAGGAAGCTCTCTGGCTCGCGGCCTCGCGTTTCGACGACCGTTTGAATGCCCTCAGGCGTTTAGAAGCACTAGGGTTCGTTGTTCGGTCGGAAAACAATCTCAGCGTTGCTTTTAGCCACCAGACGGTCTTCGATTACGTCCTTGCCAGGACCTTCGTCAGGGATGCGGGGCTGCTCTCGAAGTACGTTTTGGAACGCCAAGACTCGTTGTTCGTCCGAGCAAAGGTCTGGTCTGCCCTGAATTATCTCCGCGAGGCGGAGGTCAGCTCCTATGAGCGCGAGTTTCTTGAGATTTGGAAGACGAACGACCTTCGGCGGCATCTCCGCCTCCTTCTGATCGAATTTCTTGGTCAAGTAGGGCAGCCGCTTGAATTCGAGAAAACATGTTTGGCCGAGGTGTTGAATTCGCGCGAGCTCCGGATGTTTGGGCTCAAAGCGATTGGAAGTAGTTCAGGATGGTTTGCTCATTTTGCGTCGACGGCCATTCGAAACGCAATGTCAGGTCCGGACATCGAAGCGGATCAAGCGTGTCGGATACTCGCGCTAAATTGGAAGACCGATGGCGAACGCGTCGCTCGGCTCATCCAGGAGGGTTGGCTACCTCATCCGGACCGAGACAGCTATTCGTGGATGGCCGTAAGCGGATGCGCTTTTTGGACCGATGCAGTGGAGGCGATTGCGACGACTGTTCTCAAGCGTAGCCCTATCGCGATATGGCACGTGAACCATATTGCGGTAACTCTTGCAGTGGAGCAGCCTGACGTCGCATTGCGCTTGGTTCGAACTAAGCTCGATTTTGTTCTTGCAGAGGCAAAAGGCAAGCCAGAGCCACCGCTGTTTCCTTCGGATGGCACGCAGGGCGAGCAGCTCGCGTGGTATGTTGGCCATCGTCGCACGAAGGATTTTGAGGGCTTGCTCGACGCTATGGAGTGGAACGATCTCCCATCGCTCGCAGAAGCTGCTCCGAGTGCGTTCCTCCAGTATCTTTGGCCTTGGTACATCGCAGTCTTTTCGGAAATTCTCGCCCACAGCGGGGGCAATGACGGCGGGTATGTGTTCCCTGGAAGATATGTGCTCGAGCTTGAAACGTCCCCTTCCGAGGCTCGAACAACGTCTCGGGAAAAGCCGGTGATGAGCGCCCTTCAAATCGCCATCGAGGATTTGGCAGAGAAGTCGCCGGAAGAATTTTTGAAGTGGGCAGAGGAGAACTCGGGTCTTGAGATGCTCGCTGTCCAACAGCTAATCGCTGGCGGATACGAAGTCGCCGCGGATCGGTTGGCGTCCAAGGCTCTCGAATGGCTTTTTTTCGATCAGCGTCGTTTTCAGTTAGGCGATCGCCACGGCCTTCGGCGTACCACGATCGATCTCGTGCGAACCTCTGCACCGCATTGGTCGGACGAGGACGTCAGGCGCTTTGAGGCGGTAGTGCTCGGCTACCGTCCCCAAGTACCAGATCACCTACAAGAACCTGAGCAGCGCAAGCTATTCGGAGATGTGGTTCGAGCAACCAAAAAGGACCTTCTTCAAGCCGTAGGCGTCGAACGCCTCGCGCCTGAGAACCAAGAATTGGTGCGTACCGAACAGCGCGCGCTGGGAGATCGCTTTGACCGCTCGGTGGGCAATGTTGAGGGCGGGTTTATTGGATCGCCCATGGATGCCGCTTCGATGTCCAAGGCCAAAGATCGCGACATCCTCAAAATCTTTCGCGAGATTCCAGACAGCTCGGACTGGAGTCATCCCTCGCATTGGCTGCGGGGCGGCAATATCCAATTGTCCCGCGCGTTCGCTGAATTTGCTCGAACTGATCCCGAGCGAGCGATTCGTCTCATGGAACAATTCGCCCCGCGGCAGCAAGAGCGTGCCGCCGGTTATGCGCTTGATGCGATCGCTGAGGATGCGCTGAACGACGATTGTGTAATCGGGGCTCTCCTCGATCTGCATGCTCGTGGATTTAAGGCTGACGAATTTGTGGCTTCGGCAGCGCGTTCAATCGAAAAGATTGCGAGCAGGTCCGACGTCAGCGACGAGGTAGTCGATATCCTAGTCGAATGGCTTGGCCGAACTCCTGCCACGCTAGATGAAGCGACCGAGGACGAGAAAACAGAAGTTCCCTCGAAATTGAAGGAGGATGAGCTTAAAGGAGGAAGTATCCTTTGGGGACTTGGCGGCGCCTCGGCCCTTCCAGGCGGTAACTTCAATGTACTCTCAGCGCTTGCGTCGGTCCTTCTAAAGAGGAAGGAGGCCGGTCGAGATCGTTATTTCGCGATCCTCGACAATCACGTTTCGCGTGAACGCAATCCGGACGTTTGGAAGGCCCTCCTCTATAGGTTTGCCAATGCCGGTGGTTCGACGCCTCAGGTCGTGTCGAATTTTCTTCGCAAGCTTTTTGATCGCTTCCCTGAGATCCTAACAACCCATGAAGCGGTAGTCTTTCTCGCCCATGCTCAACGTTGGGACGACCAGCTTGTGTTTGGCCTCATCAGCGGTTGGAGAACCTCGAACCGAGCGTTCTTGCAACGGGCGTACGGTGAACTTGTTGGCTTGGTCGCCACCGTGAGCGCGAAGGATGGCTGGGCACAAGCGCGGGATGAGATCATCGCCTCCGGTTCTGACGAAACGAGGATCGGCCTGGCGTACGCCGCTGTCAATATGTGGTCTGAAGAGCGGTTACGGTCACGTGCGTGTCAAATCTTAGTCAACTTGCTAAGGGGGGCAAGTAAAGGCGTAGTGGCTGCGGTGATGGATATCTTTCGGGTGATCGACGAACTTGCGGCCGAACCGTCAACTCTCGAATTGCTACGTGCCTTAGCAGACCCCAGCGTGGATATGTCGGCTGCACCCTCTCACTTCGTGGTGGAGCGTCTCCAAGCATTACTCCCGAATGAGGCGGGGCTTATCGCCATCATCGCTCAGAAGCTCGTGGATGCTTGGAGAAGCGAACTTGCCGACATGCGAACTGGAACGGCCACGGCCGCTCCGCAACTTGCCGACCTCGCAATTACACTTCATCGGCTTGGTGGTTCCTCGCGTCAGTCCGGAGTCGTGCTCTTCGAAGCGATGGTCGAAATCGATGCATATGGCGCACGGGAGACTCTAGCCGAAATTGATGGGCGTTTCGGCTCGCGTCAGGCAGCGGCACGGCGGCGACTTGTGCGGAAACACAGACCTCTTGGTCAACGTCGAGGAACATCCTAGTGCCCCGTTGCTCGGCTACTCGCAACACGCGGTTCAGCCTTCCCCAAAGCAGCCGTTCCCGCGATCTCAGGTCGCTGTGCGAATGAGCGCTTTAGCCGAATTGTGGACGTAGTCCGCCCGTCGTCCGCTTCGGGAAGCGAAGCAGCCGCTCCAAGGGCGCGTCTCTATGCTTGCTGAACGGCAGGTTGTGGCCGAACTGGGCCAGACGATCTGACGCTGCCTGTTTGGTCTAGTCCAGCCTTATACACGTGAGTTGAACGGCGTGCGCCGCTTAGACTGCGTCGCGTACCCGCATGATCGTCTGGCGGCTCGTACCGAATCGCCGAGCAAGAGCGGCCACGCTCGCCCCCGCGTCCAACTCGCGCAGCACGTCCGCCCGCTGCTCGTCCGACAGGGCGGACGGCCGCCCCATCGCTTTGCCTTCCGCCTTCGCGCGAGCGATACCAGCGTGCGTGCGCTCAATCAACAGATCCCGCTCGAACTCGGCCACCGCGTTCAACACCTGCATCGTCATCCGGCCGGCCGCGCTCGTAAGATCGACGCCGCCCAGGGCGAGACAATGAACCCGGATACCGCGTTCGGCCAATCCCTCGACCGTGGCCCGTACGTCCATCGCATTGCGGCCGAGCCGGTCGAGCTTCGTCACGATCAACACGTCGCCTTCTTCCATCTTGACGAGCAACTGCGCAAACCCCGGCCGCTGACTGGCGCTTACGCTCCCCGAAATGCTTTCCGACACAACGCGGCGCTTGTCGACCGAGAAGCCGGCCGCCACGATCTCTCGTAACTGGTTCGTGGTGGTCTGGTCCGACGTACTGACGCGGGCGTAGGCAAAGGTTCGGGACATATCGGGCACTCAATCCGTACGAAATGGATGTTCGAATATAAGCTACTGTCCAAAACACTTCAACCCTTATTTTCGGACAGATTAAAACTCCCTGTCCGAAAGGGATCGGTTTTGGACAGGCGCATTTGATGGGAGGCCGATTGCCTTCTGCTCGGTCGCTGGGACAGACAGGAAGGTGCCAAAATTCGAACGACAACAACCGACCGAGGCTGTGTGAAAACGCGTTGATCGCCTAGACTGAATCAACGCATTCAGGATAGGTTGCCCATGAAGCGATTCGTTGAAGGCGATGACCGCAAGCAGGTAGCGCTATTGCCCGAATGCCTGGACGATTTCGTTGCCGAGGATAACCCGGTCAGGATCGTCGAGGCCTTTGTCGAAGAGCTTGATCTGCACACACTTGGATTCACCAGTGTTACGCCTTCGGCGACAGGCCGCCCCTCCTACCATCCGGCAGTGCTGCTGAAAATATACATCTACGGCTACCTAAACCGGATTCAATCAAGCCGACGCCTGGAGCGCGAATGTCAGCGCAATATCGAGTTGATGTGGCTGACTGGCCGCCTGGTGCCAGACTTCAAAACGATAGCTGACTTTCGACGCAACAACGGCGCAGGTATTCGCAACGTCTGTAGTCGGTTTGTCGTGTTGTGCCGCGATCTCAAGCTGTTCTCCCAGACCATTGTCGCCATCGATGGAAGTAAGTTCAAGGCCTCCAATACACGCGACCGAAACTTTACGACGGGCAAGATCGATAAGCGGCAGCAGCAGATCGAGGAAAGCATCCACCGTTACCTGAGCGCATTAGAAACGGCCGATCGAACGCAGCCGCCCGAGGTGGAAGCCAAAACGACTCGACTCAAAGAGAAGATTGCGCAATTGCAGGGGCAAATGCGTCACCTTGAGCAGATCAAAGAGGAGTTGAAGACGCTGCCCGACGGACAGATCTCGCTGACGGATCCTGATGCACGTTCCATGGCGACCAGTGGCCGTGGTTCTGGGATGGTCGGCTACAACGTGCAGATCGCCGTAGATGCCAAGCACCATCTTATCGTTGCGCATGAAGTTACGAACGCGGGTAGTGACCGCGCGCAGCTAAGTCAAATGGCGCAAGCTGCTCGGGATGCCATGGGTAGAACCAAATTGAAGGCTATCGCTGATCGAGGGTATTACAGTGGCCCACAGATAAAGGCTTGCGAGGACGCAGGCATTGCCGCCATTCTGCCCAAGGTCACGACATCCAGCGCGAAGGCTGATGGTCGCTTCGATCGGGCCGACTTTATTTATATTGCCCGGGATGACGAATATCTATGCCCGGCCGGGCAACGTGCGATCTACCGCTTTACTGGTCTGGAACATGGCATGTATCTTCGTCGTTACTGGAGTAGCGCCTGTATCGGCTGCGCCATAAAACCACAATGCACGCCAAGCAATTACCGGCGGATCACGCGCTGGGAGCACGAATCAGTGCTGGAAGCTGCGCAGCGAAGACTGGACCGAATGCCGAATGCGATGACGGTGCGAAGGCGGACAGTTGAGCATGTGTTCGGGACGTTCAAACACTGGATGGGCTACACGCACTTTCTGACTCGCCGGTTTGCCAACGTGAGCACCGAAATGAGTTTGCATGTGCTGGCATACAACCTCAAACGCGTCATAGCGATACTCGGGTTCTCGAAAACCATGAAGGCGATGCGGCTGGTGGGTGCGTGAAGCACTCCAGGGTGCGCTTACATGCCGAGGGACGACAGCAACTCGGCACTGAAGCTATGGCGACATTCCTCGTTCACCTGAAGGCTGCGAAAATGCGGCACGGGATCTGCGCCCGCCGACGCTGAGTTACGGGTTTCCACACAGCCTCGACCCGGAGCAGACCTACGGGTTCCCCGAAAGCAGCCGTTCTTGAACATAAAAGTCGAAGCAGCGCTTCCTTTTTCTCTCACCTTCTATTCGTTGCAAAAGCTTAACTGATTGTCTATTCGACCATGCAGGCATGACCCCAACTGGAGGGCGGCTCTAAGATGGCGTGACTATTGCGTCACAGATTATCTTGTGTGCGCCATTCGAATAAAGTCGTTATAAGATTTACTTGCCAACGAGAGATTTCAAACGGCTAATGTTTTGCGGATAGTTAACAACATAGGATCCAAACGGATGCATCATGGACAAGCCTTCATCCATCCATCCCTTAAAATCCCAACCGAGATCAAGTAAGTCTGAGACGGCGAAAATGAATTCCAGTGTGTCGGTTATAAACGCGAATTCCGTGAAATGCTCTTGGTAGTCAAATGTACCTTTACTGCCGTGCACATAGTGATTTCGTGACAAAACAGCATGATTACATGGCAGATGTAATTCCGGGAACTTGCCGGCAGCTGCCGCGATCACTTTGTCGGCACGATGATATACCTTGTCGCGCAGACTGGCCTTACCAATGCGGCCCAACGCAGAGAGTACTGACTGTTTGGAAAAACTATCCGGTAGGTCTTTGAATATATTGCGGCATTGCATTGTCGCCTCCTTCAGTACCGCATCAGCTTCCTTCACTTTAGGTGCATGACTCTCGGGTAGCAAATCAAACATGTTAGCAGCGCCGACTATGCGGTTGATGTCATAGCTTCCGAAGAATGCGGTCGCAAACCGTTCCCTTGGATCCCCCATGGCCTCAGAACTATTCATCCAGCCTGTCACTACCTTGGCGAATTCTTCGGGGCGTCGATCCGCGGCCAATAGAACATCGCCCAGCCTCATTTTTGAGTCGCTCTCAACGCGTTCGTTACACAGGCTCCAGTAGAGCCTTGCGATCTGAGGTATATCGTGATCGGACGCCTTTGAGCGATGAATCAGCTCCAATTCAATCCAATGATAGCGCTGGCGCTGTCCAAGACTCAGTTCAAACAAACCGTGTAGAGTGTAAAGACTACGAATTGCGGCGCTCAGCGTCTTGGGTTCCGAGAATTCAATATTAGCGGTGACCTGGTTGCTAATGCCGATCCCCCTCGCACTTCCAATGTTGTGGGAAGTACGGTTCGTCAATGAGACTTTCCCTATCTTCGACTCACAAGCCATGATTTCCCATAAGCCGCTAAAATACAGCAGGTGTGGATGCTCGCCGATTTGAGGTTTGAAGGGGCGCTTCGGCCAACCATACTCTTCAGCGATCTTTTCTTGTCGATTGTGGTCCGCCTCCAGAATTCGATGCACTTCATTCGCATCTGGCATTAATGACTGAAAGGTCTCATGTTGGCTTAGGAGGCAACTGACATTCTCGAAATGATATCGAATCGCCTTGATGGCCGGTTCACCAGAACGAATAAACTGTTCCCCGACGACGACATAGTTTGGGAAAAAAATGTCTTCGAATTGTGTATTTTCATCGGAGCGGTACTGTGTTTTGCCATGAAGCACACAATCCAAAAGCGATACTTTTTTCCCATCATTTAGAAGGCCGTGAATGTCGGCGCATTCGGTTCCAGGGTGTCCAAAAAAGCTTTTTTTCCCTACGATTTTAAGGATGCTCTCCGCCCCTGAAATATTCAGGAGCCCGGTGAATTGACCGTCGCTTGAAAGGAAAACACCGTTGTATTGTTCATGTGTTTGCATATGGGAATATCAAAATTCGATTGTAGATAACTGGAATCGATTGTTGCTGATTCACATGTGGTTGTCGAGCGGCCGATTGTGGCCGAGGGTGTGTCAAAACGCGAAATTCCTCGGTTTTCGGGTGTCGCTTTATCCCTTCCGAAGCGCCACGAAACCGGTGCCGAGCATTCTGGCGGGTCGCCTTCTCGGTTGGCCGGCCGCGGTACACGTTTTTACACAGCCTCGGCCGGCAGCTGCCGGTCGTGTTCTCCGGCAACTGGCCGAACGGTGAACTTCAGCGGTCCCGTGCGGCCCGCTGGTAAACTCGGGCAACCAGCACGGAGATTTCGACGCAGGCGCGTCTACATGACGCTGGACGTCCCTTAGAATTCTCGAATTCTCACTACAGGGAAACGGCATGGCAATCCGGCTTTTCGTTGACACTTGCGTTTGGCTGGACCTCGCGAAAGACTTTCGTGAGCAGCCCGTCATTGGCGCGCTTGAAGATCTAGTCAACAGCGGGGAGGTCGAACTAGTCGTCCCACAGCAGGTACTAGACGAGTTCGACCGTAACAAGGGCCGCATCATCGAGGATGCGAGGCGCGGGCTCCAATCCCACTTCCGGATGGTCAGGCAAGCAGTCAATCGCTTCGGTGAGGATGCTCGCAAAGCTGATCTGCTCGCTGGACTAAACGAGGTCGATCACCGGATTTGGGTCGATGGTGATGCGGTTGGCGAATCGATCGAGCGCATCAACACGCTGCTTAACGGGGTACCAGCTCTCGCTACCAGTGACGCTGTGAAACAGCGTGTCACCGAACGCGCACTCGCGAAGCAGGCTCCCTACCATCGATCGAAAAATAGCGTTGGTGACGCCATCCTTGTGGAGATCTATACCGAAGTAGCTTCGACGGCGACTGCCGAAACGCCGTCTGCATTTGTCACTCACAACACCAAGGATTTCAGCGACCCGGAAGGCGACTTCCGGCGACCGCACTTGGACCTTGCGCACCTGTTCGAAGCACCGCGATCTGCCTACTGGACGTCGATGGCCGAGTTCCTGAAGGACTACAGCCCGGATATGCTTGGCGACCACGACTTCGAGTTTAACTATTCGCAGGACGCTCGACGGCTATCTGAAATCCTCGACGCCGAGCGTCTGCTGTTCCGTCAGGTCTGGTACAACCGGCGCTGGAACAGCCGCGTCGAAATTGAAGAAGGAAAGGTCAAGGTTGTGCCCGAGGAACAGTACAGCAGAAGCCCCTACCGCCCAGACCAGATACTGGATAGCGTGTGGGCCGGCGCGCTCGCCGCAGCCAAGCGAACCGAAGATGAGGTTGGCATAGAAAACCTCGGCCCGTGGACCGACTTTGAGTGGGGAATGATCAACGGCAAGTTGTCCGCACTCCGATGGATTCTCGGCGACGAGTGGGACATGCTGGATACCTGATGAGGGAGGCGATTATGCAGAAACCGCATCCAGTTGAAATGCACATTCAGATCGTCTGGTCATCCGTCCGGCTTGTTCTACTCCAACGGGTGCTCTACGAGTTGCTACCCAATACGCATGTGGATCTTTGGCGAGTAATGCAAGGCGCGTCGCTCGACTATGGCCTGATCGAGTGGTGCAAGATCTTCGGCAATCGATCAGATGACACACATTGGACCAAGCTCGTGCCCGACGATCGGCATGGCGAGTTTCGTGATGGCCTGCTTGCAGCGGTAGGGAAGAGTGCCACGGAGTGGGAGGAGTATCACTCGGCGATGAAGGACTATCGGGATCAACTGGCTGCACATCACGACCTCGATGCCCAGCCGACGCATTATCCCTCCTTCGATTCCGCGCTCGAGGCCTCGTATTACTACTACGGCAACTTCCTGTACCCAACGTGGGCGACCGATCATCCGAACACCCGATACCCTGGGGACATGAAAGCATACGCTGCGGACTATCGCGCGCAGTTGCTCAACGTGGCCGGCGCGGCTGCGCAGGCGACGATGAAATTCGAACCGTGACGGTGTAGGCGGTGCGCGCCTGAATGCGCCAAAAGCGGCGCGCGTGGGTGCTGCGAGGGTGGATGCTACGAGGAGAACGGATCGAACCGCTGCTGCGCTCCGATGACAACAACAAAACAACCCACCCGGGTGATCGGTGTAGCGGGTCGGAATGAAAGCGCTAGCTAGGCGGTTACAATCCTGTGACTCCCACTGGAATGGACCCCGCATGCCATTACTTGTAGCGATGGATTTCGTCGCTGACGCGGACTCACGAGCCATTCAGCTTCTAGCCGGCATAGGGTATAAGCCGAAGCCGCGCGAAACTGCGTTGGACCGATTCGCCGCTCTGTACACGCGCGCGGAACGTATTATTCCACCAGTGCTTTACGAAGTGCGTCTTTCGGACGAGATTCGACAGAATCCGAAGTACAGGACGCACAGCAAGGCTCTTGGCGAAATAGTGTCGCGACTGCGGAACGGTCAAAGCGTCCGTCCTTATCTTTCAACGTCAGCGGTTCGTGCTGAATTTCAGGACATGCTTCTGTTGACTTGGGGTATTCACCATTTGCACCTCAACACCATTGATACGCTCGACAAGCGCGGCTTTGTCGCCCGCAATCGAGGCTCGTCCGAGCTATTGTTACTGCGCATCAAGGAAAAGACGGCCTATTTAATAGACATTGTTTCCCATCACGAACCAGACCTCTTTGACAATCCACGATTGTTAGAGGTGGTGGACCGGAACTGGCCCGAACTTCACTTCTCGACGCAGTCAATCACTGGCGAGGCATTCACGCCGCAGCAAGTCAAAAACCTTCGATCAAATCATGCAAATTTCGCCATTCAGGTTAATGGCCGCACCGTTCTACCCACGGTCGGTGTCACGGCGACCGGCGTGCCGATTGAGATCTATGGATGGTATTGGGCGTTGCACGCAGAACTGCGCAACTTGGAAGTGGACGTTCGCCGTCGTTTCTATGAATTCTTCCCGCACAGCGTCTCGCCATCGCAAAACTGGCGAGCTATCAACGTTGTCAGGTTGGTCGGTATTGAAGACGCCTGTTTCATTATTCAGGACCAGGCAACGCTTCGCTTGTCCCACGCCTATCGCAGCGCAGCACAAAAACGGGAGGTTGCAGGATAGGCCTTATCAAGTCCCATCGATCCGACAAATACGGAGCTAAGATGGAAGCGGCGCGACTGGCCTTGCGCCACTAGGCGAATGAATTCGATCACGCTTTCGCGGATAGCTTCCAATGTGGTGCCGACGTTTGAATGTCTGCGCTAGCGTGGTGGTAATCGGCTGGAAGTAGCCGAACAGTGACGCCACGTATTGCGGCCTTAGATAATCCGAGACAAGTCTTTTATGGGGGCAGACCTTTCGATATAATTGCGGTACTTGTTGGCACCTAATCGAACACGGCTCTAGGAATCTGTGGGCGATGCAAGGAAAAAGGCGGGGAATGCTCAATCGTTGAGCATATTTCGTCGCGCTGACGAGAGGGTGCCGGGGGTGTGCTACCAACACATCCCACCGGCGATTTTTTGGCTTGGCTGCCTGTTCCATAACTGGAGGAACGACAAGAGCCACCGCGCCTAGGAAACGCATAGCTCTTGTTAGGACGAATGATACCGCGCGCGGCGCGCCGTGCAAAGTAACTTTGCAAAGTTACTTTGTGCGTCTTTCGCAAGCTTCATTGCGCCCGTACTTTGATAGTACGGCGCGGTTTATTGCCGCCGCTTTCCTCCTTCTTGCGGAACAGGCCATTTCTGAACAGAAAATGGCTCTTAAGATTCTTCGACTTATTGGTGTGCTGGATTGCGTCGGCGTCAAGAAAACAACGCTGTATCGCTGGATTCGCGAAGGCAAGTTTCCAGCACCGGTCCAGTTAGGGGCCAGGAGCGTCGGCTGGCGCGCGACCGACGTCCAGCAGTGGCTCGAATCCCGTCAGTCCACACGGGGGCAGGCATGAGCGCGCCCTCCCTTATGATCGATCGCGGCGGCCCGTATGGTCGGGCGATGGGCGCGGCCGTCACGGCCCGCGACGCCGCGTTCGTGCGTTGCCGCGACGCCCGACTCCGCAAGCTCGCAGGAATCCTCGATGACATCGAGGGCTGCTTCTGGAACCGTGGCGACGACGCCGGGAAGCTCGTAGCGATCGCCGTCACGCTTGCCTCGACGCTCGCGCTCGAAGCCCCGCGTCTGACGACAAAGCAACTTGGCACCGCCTGCGAGAAGTTCGTCCAGGCGATCGCCGCTGCTGAACAGGATTCGGCGAACTATCGTCGTCGACAGTACCGACAGCTGCGGAAAGCCTATCGTGCGCTTTACAACGACATCGATGCGCAGTGCACGGACGGGACGCGCCGCTTGGAAGCTAGCGCCCTGCTGCGGGGCGTCGCGCTCGGCCAATCACTGGCGCAGGGCAGCTCGCGACTGGATATCGAACAGCTAAAGCTGGCGACTGCCGTGCTCAAGGGGGAGACCGCCTGATGCTCCCCCAAAGTCGCTTTGCACTAGGCAATACACGGCGAGGGGCGTCGCGATTTGCGCCGGCCAGCATCGCGCGGTATTCTGTGCGCGTCGCTGAGACAACAGTGACCCGGTTTGGCGACCGGAGATGCTCCAAGGCGGACAACCGCCTTCGCGCGGTTTTTTTACGTCCGTACACCTTGCGCCTTCTATGGTCGGGCCTTGGTGGGGGTGCGTTCGCGCACGCCGGTTCCCTTGGACGCCGGTTCGCCAACCCTGCCTTGTGCCCGGCCACCCCATTTGGCGATGGGGCCGGGTTCGTCAACCCGTCCAAGGAGGTCGCATTCAATGCGCCAGTCCACGCACGCCCGTACCGGGCAGCAATCCCACCTCATTCAATCCATCGTCCGCGCAGCACTGCGCGACGCAGCAACCGCCAGCACGTATCAAGACGCGCTCGACGCGACCGGCGCGGCACTTGCCGCAATCGCAGCGCTTGTCCGTGCGGAGGTGCGTCATGGCTGAGCTGCGCTGCAAGATTGGCGATCTGGCGATCGTCACGCAATGCGATGCACGTTCACGCATCGGCATGCTTGTTGAGGTGGCATCGGCTCGTCCGACGCCCGATCACGATTGGCGCGTGCGGATCTTGGGCGGCCCTGTCACGGGGCGCAGCGTCTACGACCGCCGATTCGGCGAGTTCACGCATGCAGCCGTCCACGACTGGAACCTCACGCCGATTCGCGGCGAAGCGAAGCTGGATTGCCCGATCGATGTCGGGCAACTCCTCGCGTCGATTCTGGAGGTGCGCCATGTCTGAATTCCGCCTGCCGAACGAAGTCACAATGATCGCCATGTGTGCGGCCCATCAGTTCGCCCACCTCGAAGCGCTGTTCGATGCTGTCCGTTCGCATCTTGCGGAGGGCACCTACGAGCGAGCGCTTGTCGACATGGGGCAAAGCGTCGCGAGCCGGTATTCGGCCGAAATGCGCCGCGCTGCGCAGCCGGAGGTGTGCCATGATTGATCAACGCATCCGAACCGCGGTTGTCGACGGATTCGACAATGCGCCGCCGCTCGATACCGGCGCTCCGATCGAGCTGCAATTCGCCGTCGACCTTGGCGCGATCTGCGCCGACGCATGGCTCGATCTGAAGGGCGACGTGCGTCTGCACGACTACGCGGCACATCAGGCCGCTGCGTTCGCACGCGGTATCGAAGCCGCCATGCAGGACGCGGGCGACGTCGACGCGCACCGCGTGACGATCAGCCGCCAAGCGTTCGCGGCCGGCCTGATGGGGCGCGTGCAACAGCACCTGTTCGCGGCGCTCGGCCTCGTCACGCGCGAACCGCGCACGACGCACTGACGGAGCGGCCATGGCAAAGACGAACAAGAACGCCGTGCAACCGCTCGCGTCGCACTTCGTGGCCGAGGTGAACCGGCCTGACCGCAACCGCATCGGCACGCGGATCAGCGATGCGATGGAGCTGCTGGACAGCCTGCATTGGGCGACCGACAAGGCCATGTCGGATGACGACTACTGGCTTGTGCTGAGCCTGTTCCGCGCATCCCTGCCGTCGATCGGCGCGGCGCTGGAGGCGGCGAACGACGCACTCGGCGAGTCGCGGCTCGGCCGCTACGTCTACAGCAACGACGTCACGGCCGGCGGTGCGGTTCTGTCGGTGCCTCGCGCGGCCGGCTAACGCTCCGCCGCTAGGCATCGTCGCATCATTCAATTCTTCGCGCGTCGGGTAGCTGCTTGCCCGATATGGACTACTAATCGGAAGCCGACCGACGCGCGTCAAGTGGGAACCTATGAGTAACGCACCCATGTCCGAATTCGAGCGGGCGAGAGTCGCGCTCGGCTATGTTCCGCCCGACGACCGCGATACGTGGAGTCAGGTGGGGATGGCGCTCAAGGCCGAGTTTGACGAGGAGGGCTTCGCTCTCTGGAACGAATGGAGCCAAGGCGCGCAGAACTACAACGGCAAGGACGCGCGCGATGTGTGGAAGTCGTTCAAGGGCGGCAAGATCACCATCAACACGCTGTTTCACCTCGCCAAGCTTGGCGGCTTCGATCCGCGTGCGCATCGAGCCAAGCCGGTCGATCCAGCGGAGCGCGAGCGGCAGAAAGCCGAGCGCGCGGCCCGTGAAGCGGCCGAGCTGGCCGAACTGACCGAGAAGCAGCAAACCGCGTCGGCGCTCGCTGAATCCATCTGGTCGGCGGCCGAGCCTGCGCCGGCCGATCACCCGTATCTCGTTCGCAAGCGCATCCCGGTCGACGCGCTGCGCGTCTATCGCGGCGGCTTGTGCATCGGTACGGCCGCATGCGACGGCGCCCTCGTCATCCCGGCGCGCGACGCGGACGGCAAGCTGTGGACGCTGGAGTTCGTCCTGACGGACGGCCAGAAACGCTATCTGCCGAACGGCCGCAAGGCGGGCTGCTTCTCGTTGATCGGCGGTCCGCTGTCTTCCGCGCCGTCCACGCTACTGATTGGCGAGGGTTACGCCACGTGCGCGACGCTCGCGGCCGCGACCGGCTATCCGGCCGCCGTCGCGTTCGACGCCGGCAACCTGCACGCCGTGGCGACGGCGCTACGCGGCCAGTATCCGGACGCCCGCATCGTCGTGTGTGCGGATGACGACCACACGACGAAGGGCAATCCGGGCGTGACAAAGGCCCGCGCGGCGGCCGAGGCCGTCGCCGGCATCGTCGCCGTGCCCGACTTCGGTCCGAACCGCCCAGCGGCCGGGACCGACTTCAACGACCTGGCTGCGCACCTCGGCCTGGATGCGGTGGCCGCCGCCGTGCGTGCTGCGCTCGCGCCGGCCGGCTCGGCGGATGCCGGCAAGGCGAAGGCAGCACTGCCCGCCGCGAAGCCCGCCAAGCGCCCGAAAACGGCCCGTGCGCAGGACGGCAAGTCGCGGTTCGTCGTCGACGACAAGGGCGTGTGGTTTCACGGCTTCAACAATCAGGGCGATCCGCTGCCGCCGCATTGGGTCAGCACGCGGATAGACGTGATTGCGGAGACGCGAAACGAGATGAACAGCGAGTGGGGCTACCTGCTCGAATTCACCGATCGCGACGGCATCCTGAAACGATGGGCGGTGCCGGCCGGCCTCTTTGCCGGCGACGGTACGGAGCTGCGGCGCATGCTGCTCGATATGGGCGTGAAGCTCGGCGTGACGCAGATCGCCCGCACGCAGATCGCCAACTATGTCCAGATGGCGCAGCCGGACGAGCGCGTGCGCTGCGTGCCGCGCGTCGGCTGGCATCACGGCGCGTTCGTGCTGCCCGATCGCGTGATTGGCACCGGTAAAGAGGCGCTGATCTATCAGGCCGATACGCCGATCCAGAGCCAGTTCAAGGAGCGCGGCACGCTGGAGGACTGGCGACGCGAGGTCGCGGCCTACTGCGTAGGCAATAGCCGGCTGCTGTTCTGCGTCGCTACCGCCTTCGCTGGTCCGTTGCTGCACTTCTCCGGGCTTCAGTCGGGCGGCTTTCACCTGCTCGGCACGACGTCCAAGGGCAAGTCGACGGGCGGCGTCATCGCCGCGTCCGTGTTCGGCTCGCCGGACTACGTGCGGAGTTGGAAGGCGACCGACAACGCACTCGAAGCCGTCGCCACGCAGCATAGCGACGCGCTGCTGATCCTCGATGAAATCGGACAGGTCGAGCCGCGCTTGGTCGGCGATGTGATCTACATGCTTGCGAACGAGTCGGGCAAGGCCCGCGCGTCGCGTAGCGGCTCGGCAAAGCCGGTTCTCACGTGGCGGCTGCTGTTCCTGTCGAACGGCGAAAAGAGCGTGTCCGCGCTGATGGCCGAGGGCAACAAGCCCATGAAAGGCGGTATCGAGGTGCGCTTGCCCGCGATCCCGGCCGAGGTCGGCGAAATGGGCGTCGTCGAGAAGCTGCACGGCTTCCCGACGCCGGCCGCGCTGATCGAGCACCTAGAACGGCACGCCGGCATGCACTACGGCACGGCAGGCCCCGCGTTCATCGAGTGGGCGTCGTCTCAGGCCGGCGAGCTGGCCGAGCATCTGCGCATGCGCGTCGATGAGCTGGTCGGGCAATGGGTGCCGGACGGTTCGCATTCGCAGGTCGCGCGCGTCGCTAAGCGGTTCTGCCTCGTTGCGGTGGCCGGCGAGCTGGCGACGGCGCACGGGCTGACCGGCTGGCCGCAAGGCGAAGCGGTCGAGGCCGCGCGTCGCTGCTTCGAGGGCTGGCTCGAACTGCGCGGCGGCACGGGCAATTCAGACGAGGCCGAAGCTGTGCGGCA
Source organism: Burkholderia sp. LA-2-3-30-S1-D2 (assembly GCF_001523915.2). NCBI lineage: Bacteria > Pseudomonadati > Pseudomonadota > Betaproteobacteria > Burkholderiales > Burkholderiaceae > Burkholderia > Burkholderia sp. LA-2-3-30-S1-D2. Next base: position 880,705 of record NZ_CP013384.1, read on the forward strand.
GGTACAGCATTTCCTCGCCGCACACGGCGACAACCGTTTCGTGTGGATGAACCGTGCGCAGGACGACCATCGGCCGAACGTGCCGCATCGAGCGGGCTTCAAGCAGCATGTGAAGCGCGACGAGCGCCGCACGCCCATCGCCTCCGATCGCGAGTATTACGCCGAGTTCGGCGGCAAGATGAGCGCCGACGATGCCGAAAGCGTCGAGACGGAGTACCTGATCGAAGCGGCCGTGTTCCGCAAGGACGTGTGCGCCGGCTTCGATCACAAGATCGTCGCCAAGGCACTGATGAAGCGGGGTGTGCTGATGCCGCGTAGTGACGGCTATCCGTACCGGCAGGAGTACATCCCCGGCCACGGGAAATTCATGGTCTACCGCGTGCTACCGTCCATCTTCACGCTTGAACTGTGAAAGACGCCGCCGCCGTCCGGGAGGGCGGTGGCGGGCATTCCTTTGCGCGGCATTTTTTGCCCGTGCGTCAAAGTTACTTTGAGCGATCCGCTCCAGATGGAACCGGGCGGGCGGCTGCCGCGAATCTTGCCGTAGCCGTAACAATCCAGCCCGGTTTATCTCCAGTATCTCCAGCGTTCTCCAAATCGTTTGGAGACACGCGGAGCCTTACCCCATAAGGCTTTGCGACCGATTCAGGCGTTTATCTCCAAATCTCCAACTCGTTTTGCACTGAGCGGACAGGCGTCGACCGTCTGCGTCGACCGCGAAGCTATACGGGGCGCGGCTCTCCGGGATTCGAAGGGCGTCGAAACCGTGTTTTCGAGGGGGGTGTCCGCGATGCACACCAATCGGGCATTGTTACGTTGGCCGCAAGTGTCGAGGGCGAGCAAGGGACCCTGTAGCGGAGTCAATATGCGGGGGCTCACACCCGTGTCTTTTCTCTATCCCCGACACGCCAAGGGGGGTCATATTCATACGGAAATGCAGGGAGCCCGTAGTGCAGTGCCAACTCTGAAAAATCGGTGGGAGGTGCGCGGCAAGGGGGTCATACACGTCGCAGCATGGGTCTATCTTGCCGCCGCGATCGGGATGATTTCCGCCCCGGCTTTGAGCTTGTCGAGGTAGTCCGCCCACTGTTGCATCATCGAACGTCGTGCCTTGATGAACTTTGTTCGGTTGTACGCCCGCCCAAGGCTGTCAGGGACCGTATGCGCTAGTTGGTGCTCGATCACTTCGGGCTTTTCCTCCAACTCTTCATGCAGGATCGTCCGTGCCATTGCCCGGAAGCCGTGACCGGTAATCTCGGTGCGAGTGTCGTAGCCGAGCCGACGAAGGGCTGCATTGATAGCGGCCTCGCTCATCGGCCGATTTCGGTCGCGAGCACCGGGGAACACGTAGACGCCTTCGCCAGTCAGGGCGTGAAGCTCGCGCAAAATCGTGACAGCCTGCGCGGCCAGCGGAACAAGGTGATCCGTTTTCGTTTTGTTGACGAAATAGCGCCATTCGCCTTTGTCGAGGTCGAATTGCGCCCATTCTGCCTTCCGCAACTCGCCCGGCCTAACGAACAGCATGGGGGCTAGCTTGAGCGCGCAGAGAACCGGGAACGTGCCTGTGAAGCCGTCGAACGCGCGAAGCATCTCGCCCACTTTCTCCGGCTCAGTGATTGAGGCAAAGTGTGTTGTCTGCGCGGGCGGGATTGCATCTACCAGATCGCGGGCCGGATCGGCCTTGCAGTGCCCCTCTTTGATGCCGTAGCGGAATACCCGGCTAATCTCGCTGCGGATGCGATGGGCGGTAAATCTGGCTCCACGCCCGTCTACGCGCTTCAGCACGACCAGTATCTCCGGAGCGTCGATTTCAGCGATAGGGCGCTTGCCGAGCCATGGGAAAACATCGTTCTCCATGCGGGCGAGCGTCTTGTCATGCTGCGCTGGCTCTACAGTCGTCTTGCGCTCGTCCATCCAGCCGCGAGCGACAACCTCAAACGAATGGGCGGCCGCGAGCAGGCTGGCTCTCTTTTCGGCCTTCTTCGCTTCACCCGGATCGATGCCGGCAGCGAGCTTTTCACGGGCTTCGTCGCGCTTCTTCCGTGCGGTCGCCAATGTAACGTCCGGGTAGACGCCGAGCGAGTAGCGCTTTTCCTTGCCCCCAAACCGGTATTTGAGGCGCCACCACTTGCCCCCGCTCGGGGCGATTTCTAGATAGAGGCCGCCTCCGTCGAACAGGCGCACGGGCTTGTCGGCAGGCTTGGCGTTCCGGATGGCTGTATCGGTTAATGGCACGGGGGCAACTCCTGACGGGTAAGGCAATTTCGGGTGTGTTGCCCCCAATGTTGCCCCCGCTTGCCCCCGGCTGTCTACGCACGACACGGCACTTTGCCGGAATGAAAAAACCCGCGAAGCCTTGTGCTGTCGCGGGTTTTGGGACTTCCGGAAACTTCCCGGAACTATGTCATGGTGCCCAGGGCCGGAATCGAACCGGCACGCCTTGCGGCGGGGGATTTTGAGTCCCCTGCGTCTACCAATTTCACCACCTGGGCTTTGATCCTGGCCGCGCATGCGATTGTGCGCGGCGAAACGCAAATTATGGCGGAAAACGGGGCACCGGGCAAGCTTTCCGGCCGCCGCCGTGTTACTGGCTCAGATAGACGAACTGGCCGTGCTTCACGATCCCCATCACGCTCGCGCGTTGGTCGAGCCCCACATGATCCTTGTTGCTGGTGTTGACGACGCCGTTCGGCACGACGAGCTCGTGCGCGCGTTCGAGCTCGCGCCGCAGCGCCGCGCGGAAGGCCGGTGTGCCGGGCTGCGCGGCCTTGAGCGCGCGGCCGACTGCGTCGACGAGGCGCGGGTACACGCCCGCCGCGTCGCCAGCGAACTGCGTGACGGTGCCGGCGCCGTATTTCGCTTCATATGCATCGACGAACGCGAGCGCGGCCCTGCGGGCCGGATGGTCTGCCGGCAGCGTGCGCGCGACGACGACCGGCTGGGTCGGAAACAGCGTCCCGTCGACGTCCTTGCCGCCGAGCTTGATGAATTCCGGCGTCGCGATCCCGTGCGTCTGGTAGATCGCGCCCTTGTAGCCGCGCTCGATCAGCGTGCGCTGCGGCAGCACGGCCGGCGTGCCCGAGCCCGCGATCAGGATCGCGTCCGGCTTCGCCGCGATCAGCTTCAGCGCCTGGCCGGTGACGCTTGCGTCGGTGCGGTTGAAGCGCTCCGTCGCGATCACGCGGATCTTGCGGACTTCGGCGAAGCGTGTGAATTCATTCAGCCAGCTGTCGCCGTAGCTGTCCGCGAAGCCAATGAAGCCGACCGTCTTCACGCCGTGGTTGGCCATGTAGCGCGTCATCACGTCGGCCATCGCGCTATCGCTCTGCGCCATCTTGAATGCCCAGGTCCGCGCGCCTTCCTGCGGCTCGACGATCGCGCCGGAGCCGACCAGCGTGATCATCGGCGTCTGCGCGGCCGCCACCGCGTCGAGCGCCGCGAGCGCAGCCGGCGTGATGTTCGGCCCGACCACGACGTCGACTTGATCCTCGTCGACCAGCTTGCGGATGTTGCGCACGGCGGCGCCCGGGTCGGACGCGTCGTCGAGCACCGTCACCTGCAGCGGCTGCCCGGCGATCGTCTTGGGCCACATCAGGATCGCGTTCTTGCTGGTGATGCCGATCGCGGCGGCCGGGCCGGTCGACGACAGGTCGACGCCGACCTTCAGGTCGGCATGCGCGGCCGCGCAGGCGAGCACGAGGGCGGCGCCGGCGGCGCGGCGCAACAGGGCGGGAAGCGTCATGCGGGATTCTCCGTCGGACAGCAAAAAGGGGCGCGATATGCGCCCCCGTGGTTATACACGCCGCTCAGAGTTCGTACGATTCGGATTCGCCCTTGAGCGCCTGTTCGATCAGCTTGCGGTTCAGCGTCGGCGACAGCAGCTCGACGAGCGTATACACATAGCTGCGCAGGTAGGCGCCCTGCTTGAGCGCGACGCGCGTCACGTTGCTGCCGAACAGGTGGCCGACCGGGATCAGCCGCAGGTTGCGGTCGCGCTCGGGATTGAACGCGATGTCGGCCATGATCCCGACGCCGAGGCCGAGTTCGACGTAGGTCTTGATCACGTCGGCGTCGATCGCCTCGAGCACGATGTCCGGCGACAGCCCGCGCAGCGCGAAAGCGTGATTGATCTTCTTGCGGCCCGCGAACGCGTCGTCGTACGTAATCAGCGGATACTGCGCCAGATCGTCCAGCGTGACCGGCTTGCGCTCCAGCAGCGGATGGTCGGCCGGCACGACGGCCGCGTGGTGCCACTGGAAGCAGGGCAGCGACACGAGTTCCTTGTAGTCGGCGATCGCCTCGGTCGCGATCGCGAGATCGGCCTGGTCGTGGATCACCATCTCGGCCACCTGCGTCGGGCTGCCCTGCAGGATCGACAGGTGCACCTTCGGGAAGCGCTTCTTGAATTCGGCGATCGCGGCGGGCAGCGAGTAGCGGGCCTGCGTGTGGGTCGCCGCGATGGTCAGGTTGCCCTGATCCTGTGCCGCATAATCCTTCCCGACCCTTTTGAGGCTTTCAACCTCCTGAAGAATCCGCTCGACCGACGCGAGGATGATCCTGCCCGGCTCGGTGAGCGAGCGCACGCGCTTGCCGTGCCGCGTGAAGATCTCCACGCCCAGCTCGTCCTCGAGCTCGATGATCGCCTTCGATACCCCCGGTTGCGACGTGTAGAGCGCCTTGGCGGCCTCGGTGAGGTTGAAATTCTGCCGGACGGCCTCGCGCACGAAGCGAAATTGGTGCAGGTTCATTTATAACCCTTCCGCATATCAACAGAATTTTTTAGTCGTTTGAAATATAAGGCGAGTTTATTACGATTCACCGGAGTTTTTCAAATATGGATATCTGTTTTCGTCATTAGCAATCCACCCGGCAGCGGGTGGTGGCGGTGACGGCGGAACGGAGATTCGGGCGCGACGTGGCTAGGACGTCGCGCGGTCACCACGAAAACCCTGGGGTCCCCGAATGTATCAGTACGACCAGTACGACCAGACGATCGTCGACGAGCGAGTCGCGCAGTACCGCGATCAGGTGCGCCGCCGCCTGTCGGGCGAGTTGAGCGAAGACGAGTTCCGTCCGCTGCGCCTGCAGAACGGCCTGTACATGCAGCGCCACGCGTACATGCACCGCATCGCGATTCCGTACGGCAACCTGCGCAGCGAGCAACTCCGCATGCTGGCGCGCATCGCCCGCGAACACGACCGCGGTTACGGCCACTTCTCGACCCGCTCGAACATCCAGTTCAACTGGGTCCAGCTCGAGGAAACGCCCGAGATCCTCGCGAAGCTCGCGTCGGTGCAGATGCACGCGATCCAGACGTCGGGCAACTGCATCCGTAACATCACGGCCGACCAGTTCGCCGGCGTCGCTCAGGACGAGGAGATCGATCCGCGTCCGTGGTCGGAAATCCTGCGCCAGTGGTCGACGTTCCATCCCGAATTCGCATGGCTGCCGCGCAAGTTCAAGATCGCGGTGTCCGGTTCGAAGGACGATCGCGCGGCCGTGCAGATCCACGACCTCGGCGTGTACCTGAAGAAGAACGCACAGGGCGAAGTGGTCGCGAGCATCCTCGCGGGCGGCGGTCTCGGCCGCACGCCGATCGTCGGCGCGGTGATCAAGGAAGACTTGCCGTGGCAGCACCTGCTGACCTACTGCGAAGCCGTGCTGCGCGTATACAACCGCTACGGTCGCCGTGACAACCTGTACAAGGCGCGTATCAAGATCCTCGTGAAGGCGCTGTCGCCCGCGAAGTTCGCGCAGCAGGTCGAGGAAGAGTGGCAGCACCTGAAGGACGGCCCGTCGACGCTCACGCAGGCCGAACTCGACCGCGTGTCGCAATACTTCAAGCCTCCCGTCTACGAGAAACTCGCCGACACCGACGCGTCGTTCGAACAGCACCTGCTCGAGAACAAGGCGTTCGCGCGCTGGGTCGAGCGCAACGTCGCGCCGCACAAGGTGCCGGGCTATGCCGCCGTCACGCTGTCGCTGAAGGATCACCGCGTGGCCCCGGGCGACGCGACCGACGCGCAGATGGAGCTGGTGGCCGACTGGGCCGACGCGTACTCGTTCGGCGAACTGCGCGTGTCGCACGAGCAGAACCTGATCCTCGCCAACGTGAAGAAGCGCGACCTGTTCGCGCTGTGGGAAAAGGCGAAGGCGGCCGGTTTCGCGACGCCGAACGTCGGCCTGCTGACCGACATCATCGCGTGCCCGGGCGGCGATTTCTGCTCGCTCGCGAACGCGAAGTCGATCCCGATCGCGCTGGCGATCCAGCAACGTTTCGACGATCTGGACTACGTGTACGACCTCGGCGACCTGTCGCTGAACATTTCCGGTTGCATGAACTCGTGTGGTCACCACCACGTCGGCAACATCGGCATCCTCGGCGTCGACAAGGACGGTGCCGAGTGGTACCAGGTGTCGCTTGGCGGCGAGCAGGGCACGGGCCGCAACGGCGCGCGCCTCGGCCGCGTGATCGGGCCGTCGTTCTCCGCGGAGGAAGTGCCGGACGTGATCGCGAAGCTGATCGACACGTTCGTCGAGGCACGCATCGACGGCGAGCGCTTCATCGACACGTACGACCGCATCGGCATCGCACCGTTCAAGGAGCGCGTGTATGCAGCGCGCCAGGCAGTGAACGCGTAACCAACCGGCTAGAAGGAATTTGCAGATGGCTTCGATTATCAAGAACCGCGCAGTGATCGACGACGCATGGCAGGTCGTGCGCGCGGCGGAAGACGGTGCGCTGCCCGCGGTCGACGCGTTGCCGGCCGGCAAGGTGCTGGTGCCGTTCGCCCTGTGGCAGGCCGAGCGCGCGGCGCTCGTCGCCGCGAAGACGAAGGACGAACTCGGCGTGTGGCTCGCGCCGGACAGCGAGCCGGCCGATCTCGTGGCCGACTTCGGTGCGATCTCGCTGATCGCCGTCGATTTCCCGCGCTTCGCGGACGGCCGCGGCTACAGCATCGCGCGCCTGCTGCGCGAGCGCCACGGCTGGACCGGCGAGCTGCGCGCGATCGGTGACGTGCTGCGTGACCAGTTGCTGTACATGTCGCGTTGCGGCTTCGACGCATTCGCGGTGCGTGCCGACAAGGACATCCGCGACGCGCTGAATGCGTTCACGGAATTCACGCAGCGTTACCAGGGCGCGTTCGACGAGCCGGCACCGCTGTTCCGCCGCCGCGCCGCCGCGGCCGACGCCAAGGTGAGCGCATGAGCACCGCGACCGCACTGACGCCGGAACTCGCCGCGAAGGTCGAGCGCCTCGACGCACTGCTTGCGCAGATCGGCGCGCGCCACGAGAAGGTGAAGTTCGCGAGCAGCCTCGCCGCGGAAGACATGCTGCTCACGCACGCGATCCTGTCGAAGGGGGTGTCGATCGGCATCTTCTCGCTGAACACCGGCCGCCTGCACGCGGAAACCGTGGGCATGATCGACCGCGTGCGCGAGCGCTACGGCTACGAGATCGAGCAGTTTCACCCGCGCCAGGACGCGGTCGACCAGTACGTCGCCGAGCACGGCCTGAACGCGTTGTACGAAAGCGTCGAGCTGCGCAAGTCGTGCTGCCACATCCGCAAGGTCGAGCCGCTGAACCGCGCGCTGGCCGACGTCGGCGCATGGGTCACGGGCCAGCGCCGCGAGCAGTCGGTCACGCGTGCCGAGCTGCACGAGGAAGAGCAGGACGAAGCGCGCGGGATCGCGAAGTACAACCCGCTCGCCGACTGGACGGAAGCCGACGTATGGGCGTACCTGAAGGCGTTCGACGTGCCGGTCAACCCGCTGCATGCGCGCGGTTACCCGAGCATCGGCTGCGAGCCGTGTACGCGCGCGATCCGCCCCGGCGAGGACAGCCGGGCGGGCCGCTGGTGGTGGGAGTCGCGCGACACGAAGGAATGCGGGCTGCACATCACGATCACGCCGATTCCCGCGAATGCCGAAGCCGGCGCCGCGCACTGAAAGCCGACAAGAAACCGAATATTGCGCCGCCTGCGACAGCGGGCGGCACGAACCCAGAAGAGAAGGACTGAAATCATGAGCACGACGCTCGAGCAATCCGCCTTTGCCCCGCCCACCGGTGCCGACGACCGCATGGGCCACCTCGACTGGCTCGAAGCCGAGTCGATCCACATCCTGCGCGAACTCGTTGCCGAATGCAGCAAGCCGGCGCTGTTGTTCTCGGGCGGCAAGGACTCGGTCGTCGTGCTGCACCTCGCGCTGAAGGCGTTCGGCCTCGGCGCGAACCGCAAGACGACGCTGCCGTTCCCGCTCGTGCACATCGACACGGGCCACAACTACGAGGAAGTGATCGACTTCCGCGACCGCCGTGCGCAAGAGCTGGGCGCCGAGCTGGTGGTCGGTCACGTCGAGGATTCGATCCGGCGCGGCACGGTCGTGCTGCGCCGCGAAACCGATTCGCGCAACGCCGCGCAGGCCGTCACGCTGCTCGAGACGATCGAGCAGCACGGCTATACGGCGCTGATCGGCGGTGCGCGCCGCGACGAAGAGAAGGCGCGCGCGAAGGAGCGGATCTTCTCGTTCCGCGACGAATTCGGCCAGTGGGATCCGAAGGCGCAGCGCCCGGAACTGTGGAGCCTGTTCAACGCACGCCTGCACAAGGGCGAGCACCTGCGCGTGTTCCCGATCTCGAACTGGACCGAGCTCGACGTGTGGCAATACATCGCGCGCGAGAACCTCGAACTGCCGTCGATCTACTACGCGCACCAGCGCGAGATCGTGCGCCGCAACGGTCTGCTCGTGCCGGTCACGCCGCTCACGCCGATGCGTGACGGCGAGACGAGCGAACTGGCGCAGGTGCGCTTCCGCACGGTCGGCGACATCAGCTGCACGTGCCCGGTCGAGAGCGATGCGGACGACGTCGAGAAGATCATCGCCGAGACGGCGGTGACCGAGATCACCGAACGCGGCGCGACCCGGATGGACGACCAGGCATCCGAAGCCGCGATGGAACAGCGCAAGAAGCAAGGTTATTTCTGAAGCACACGAGGACATTCACATCATGAGCATCATCGAGAACACCGAAGACCTCGGCGTGTTGCGCTTCATCACCGCGGGCAGCGTCGACGATGGCAAGAGCACGCTGATCGGCCGCCTGCTGTACGACAGCAAGGCCGTGCTGTCCGACCAGCTGTCCGCGCTGTCGCGCGCGAAGAACAAGCGCACGGTCGGTGACGAGATCGACCTCGCGCTGCTGACGGACGGGCTCGAAGCCGAGCGCGAGCAGGGCATCACGATCGACGTCGCATACCGCTACTTCGCGACCGCGAAGCGCAAGTTCATCATCGCCGACACGCCGGGCCACGAGCAGTACACGCGCAACATGGTGACGGGCGCATCGACCGCGCATGCGGCGATCATCCTGGTCGACGCGACGCGCGTGACGGTCGAGAACGGCGTTGCGGAGCTGCTGCCGCAAACGAAGCGCCACAGCGCGATCGTGAAGCTGCTCGCGCTGCAGCACGTGATCGTCGCGATCAACAAGATGGACCTCGTCGACTACAGCGAAGCGCGCTTCAACGAGATCCGCGATGCGTACGTTGCGCTCGCGAAGCAGCTCGGCCTGAAAGACGTGCGTTTCGTGCCGGTGTCGGCGCTGAAGGGCGACAACATCGTCGGCGCGAGCGAGCGCATGCCGTGGTATGCGGGCGAGCCGCTGCTCGACGTGCTCGAATCGCTGCCGGTCGAGACGCAGGCCCATGACGCGCTGCGCTTCCCGGTGCAGTGGGTCGCACGCCAGGACGGCAGCTCGGCCGACGATTTCCGCGGCTACATGGGCCGGATCGAGTCGGGCGAGGTGAAGGTCGGCGACGAAATCGTCGTGCTGCCGTCGAACCGCACCGCGACGATCGCGGAGATCGTCGCGCCGGTGCCGGGCGGCACCGCGTCGGTTGCGCACGCGTTCGCGGGCCAGACGGTGACGATTCGCCTTGAACAGGACGTCGACGTGTCGCGCGGCGACATGTTCGTCACGACCGCCGAGACGGTCGCGCCGGCGAAGAAGCTCGAGGCGGACCTGTGCTGGTTCGACGAGACGCCGCTGTCGCCGCACCGCAAGTATCTGCTGAAGCAGACCACGAGCACGGTGTTCGCGAAGATCGGCGCGGTCAAGGAAGTGCTCGACGTGCATACGCTGTCGCACGCGACCGACCGCCAGGAACTGAAGATGAACGACATCGGCCGCGTGGCGCTGACGCTGCAGAAGCCGATCGTGTGCGACACGTACGACGCGCACCCGGGCACGGGCGCGTTCGTGCTGATCGACGAGGCGACGCATCATACGGTCGCCGCCGGCATGATCCGGGCGTTCTCGGCATAACCGGCGTTGAGCGCCGCCCGTGCGGGCGGCGCGCGCCGGTTGCCGTCCACGAGCAGGACAAGCGAAGCGACAAACATGGGCAAGGTGTATCTGATCGGAGCAGGGCCGGGCGCTGCGGACCTCATCACGGTGCGCGGCGCGCGGCTGCTCGAGCAAGCCGACGTCGTGCTGCACGACGCGCTCGTCGAGCCGGCGATGCTCGACCATGCGCCGAACGCGCGGAAAATCGCGGTCGGCAAGCGCTGCGGGCAGCGTTCGACGGCGCAGCACTTCATCAACAAGCAGATCGTCGACGCGGCGCGCGAGCATGCGTGCGTCGTCCGCCTGAAGGGCGGCGATCCGATGCTGTTCGGTCGCGCCGAAGAAGAAATGCGCGCGCTCGAGGCGGCCGGCATCGATTACGAGGTCGTGCCGGGCATCACCGCGGCGCTGGCCGGCGCGGCGACGCTGAAGCGCTCGCTGACGTTGCGCGGCGTGTCGCGCAGCGTCGCGTTCGCGACGCACAGCCGCGCACCGGGCAGCGACGAGATTCGCGAGGCCGCGCGCGCCGATTCGATCGTCTACTACATGGGCCGCGACAGCGCGCCGGGCATCGCCCGCGAACTGATCGACGCGGGCCGTGCGCCCGCGACGCCGGTGGCGATCGTCGAGGCCTGCAGCACCGTGCGCGAGCGCACGCTGACGCTCACGCTTGCGCAGATGGCGGCGGGCGACGCGCAGGCGTGGCTCGACCCTGCGGAACCGAGCCTGCTGATGATCGGCGATGCGTTCGCCGAACGCGTGCGGCGCGTGAAAGAGGGCGATGCGCTGCAGGACGCCGCTTGAGTCGAACGCGTGGTTTGCAGGCACAAAAAAAGCGCTGGCTTCGGAAGCCAGCGCTTTTTTGTTTGGGCCGACGATTCGCTTATGCGTCGCGGCCGAGCTGGTCGATGCAGTAGCGTGCGATCGCATCGAGCACGCCGTCGTCTTCCCCGACGGCCGTCGCGCAATGGATCTCGATGCCCGGATGCGCGGCACGGCACGCGTCGACGAGCTGCGGCAGGTCGCGGCGCACATGGCCGCCCTGGCCGAAGAACACGGGCACCACGGTGATGCGCGTGCAGCCGGCCGCGACCTGCGCGGCAACGGCCGTATCGAGCGACGGCGTCATCAGTTCGAGAAACGCGAGCGACACGTGCGGGGCAGGGGAGCCGGCCGCGCGCAGCCGTGCGGCGAGCCGCTCGAACGGCTCGGCCCAGCGCGGATCGCGTGCGCCGTGGCCGAACAGGACGATACCGTGCGAACTCATGTCGAAGCCTCCGTCGTGACGGCGCTCAGTGCCGGTCGACCCACTTGAGCGCGAACAGGCCGAGCGCGAGATAGATGAGGCCCGGTGTCGCCGCGGTCAGCGGCGCGGGCCACGTGTTCAGCGTGCCGATGTGCGAGAACAGTGTGTTGAGCAGCTGGAAGCTCATGCCGAGCATGATGCCGCCGAACACCTTCACGCCGACCACGCCGGCTCGCGTATGCAGGTACGCGAACGGCAGCGACAGCACGAGCATCACGAACACCGCGAACGGGTAGAGCAGCTTGCGCCACAGTGCGATGTCGTAGCGCTGCGTGTCCTGCTGGTTTTCGCGCAAGTGCTGGATGTAGCGGAACAGGTTGATGAGCGACATCCGTTCCGGCGACACGAGCAGCACCGACAGGATCTGCGGCGTCAGGTCCGAGCGCAGCCGGTATTCGGGCAGCATCACCTGCTGCGACCGGTATACGGGGTTCAGCGCGTCGGCCGGTTCGCCGCTGATCGGCTTGATCGGCGTCAGTTCGGTTTCCGTCACGCCCTTGAGCAGCCAGTGGCCGGGCGGCTCGTAGCGGCCGGTCTGCGCGATCCGCACGTTCTGCAGCTGGAATTTCGAGTCGAATTCGTAGATGCGCACGTTGCTGATCGTCGAATCGGGCGACAGGCTGCCGACGTTGACGAAGCGCGTGACCTGCTCGCCGTTCTCGCGGGCCGCGAGCGTGTCCTTCACCCACACGCCCGACTGGAAGTTCGACGACACCGACGCACCGAGCGCCTGCAGTCGCACGCGTTCGGACAGCTGGTCGGCGTACGGGCCGACGAATTCGCCGATCAGGTAGGTGATGATCACGAGCGGAATGCCGATCTTCAGCAGCGAGCGCAGCGCCTGGTTGGTCGCGAGGCCCGACACGCGAAAGATCGTGAATTCCGAGTTCGCCGCCATTTGCGCGAACACGTAGATCGCGCTGATCAGCGCGGCGACCGGAATGATCTCGTAGAAGCGCGACGGGGTCTGCAGCGCGACGCGCAGCACCGCGTAGCCGAACTTGTAGTTGCCGTGCCCGACCGAGTTCAGTTCGCTGATCAGGTCGAAGAAGAAGAACAGGCCCGAGAACGCGAACAGGATGAAGACGAACGTGACGTAGATCTGCCGCGCGAAGTATTTTTCATAGAGCCGCATCGATCATGCTCCCGAGCGGCCGAACAGCGCGCGTGTAAACAGCGGACGATTGCGCACGCGCAACCAGAAGATGAACGCGACGATCGCCGCGACGACCAGGTGCAGCCCGACGAGGCCGACGCCGAACGACATCTTGCCCTGCTCGATCTGCGACTGCACGACGTTCAGCAGGTTCGAGTACGTGAGGTAGATCAGCACGGCCATCACGAGGTTGATCGTGCGGCTGCGGCGCGGGTTCTGGTACGACAGCGGAATGCCGAGCACCATCAGGTTGATCGCGATCAGCGGCAGCCCCGCGCGCCACGCGAATTCCGCGAGGTTGTCGCGCGTCGGGTTGCGCAGCAGGTCGGGCGTCGGCGTGCTGTTGGTGGTCGGTACGTTGGTGACCGGCGTGCTCGTGATCTTCACGCCGTAGCGCTGGAACTCCATGATCTTGAAGTTCGGCTGGCCGGGTGTGCCGTCGTAGCGGCGGCCGTCCTCCAGTACGACGAAGCGATCGCCGTCCTTCGTTTCCGTGTGGCCCGTGTGCGATACCACGACGTTGACCTTGCCGTTCTCGGTCGACGTGACGAACACGTTCTGCACCTTGCTCTGGTCCGGCGACATCTTCTCGATGAAGAACACGCGATGGTTCGACGCCGATTCGCGGAACTGGCCTGGCGCGAGTAGCGAGATCTCGTCGCGCTGCTGGAAGCGCGCCTTGATCATCTTGCTCTGCTGGTTCGACCACGGCCAGCCGACGAACGCGAAGAACGCGATCAGCAGGACGATCGGCGTGGCGAACACGCCGATCGGCTTGATCAGGCGCGTGAGGCTCACGCCCGACGCGAGCCAGACGACCATTTCGGAGTCCCGGTACCACCGGGTCAGCACGAACAGGATCGACACGAACAGCGTGACGACGAGCATCACGGCGAGATAGCCGATCACGGTCAGGCCGATCAGCACGAGCACGTCGCGCGGATCGATTTCGCCGGACGCGGCATAGCCGACGATGCGGATCATCATCGTCGTGAGCATGATCGTGAGCAGCACCATGAACACGGCGCCAGCCGTATACGCAAGCTCGCGCTGGAGGGAGCGTTCGAAGATCATTCTTGATGAGAAGAGGGCGGGAGGCTGCGCACGCGTGGTGGAGCGCTCGCGCCGCCACGGGAAAAATAGCGGATAATTGCGGCTTTCATCCTTAGCCCAGATTTTATCCGAGGACAAGCGCGATGGACTTTAGCATAAAAGGCTGTGATTGGAGCAAAGGCGAGGCCAAGGGGTTCCTGACCGGGAAGTCCGACTGCATCGTGCTCGGCATCTTCGAGGCGCAGACTCTCTCGGGCGCGGCGCTCGACATCGACACGGCCACCAAGGGGCTGATCTCGCGCGTGGTGAAGGCCGGCGACATGGACGGCAAGCGCGGCAAGACGCTGTTCCTGCACGAGGTATCGGGCATCGGTGCGTCGCGCGTGCTGCTCGTCGGCCTCGGCAAGCAGGATGCTTTCAATCAGAAAGCCTACAACGACGCGGCGACGGCCGCATGGCGCGCGCTGCTGGCGACCAAGGTCGTGCAGGTCACGTTCACGCTCGCGCAACTGCCGGTCGACGAGCGCGGCTCCGACTGGGGCGTGCGTGCGGCGATTCTCGCGCTGCGCAACGAGACCTACCGCTTCACGCAGATGAAGAGCAAGCCGGAACCGGCGTCGCATGCGCTCAAGCGCGTCGTGTTCAGCGTCAATCCGGCCGATGAAAAGGTCGCGAAGCTGGCAGCCAAGCAGGCCGTCGCGCTGGCGAACGGGATGGACCTCACGCGCGACCTCGGCAACCTGCCCGGCAACGTGTGCACGCCGACCTATCTCGGCGATACCGCGAAGAAGATCGCGAAGGATTGGGGTCTGAAGGTCGAGGTGCTCGGCCTGAAGCAGATCCAGGCGCTCAAGATGGGCTCGTTCCTGTCGGTCGCGCGCGCGTCGGTCGAGCCGCCGCAGTTCATCGTGCTGCATTACCAGGGCGCCGCCGCGAAGGCCGCGCCGGTCGTGCTGGTCGGCAAGGGCATCACGTTCGACACGGGCGGCATCTCGCTGAAGCCGGGCGAGGGCATGGACGAGATGAAGTACGACATGTGCGGCGCGGGCTCGGTGCTCGGCACGATGCGTGCAGTCGCCGAAATGGGCCTGAAGATCAACGTCGTCGCGATCGTGCCGACCTGCGAGAACATGCCGGGCGGCAACGCGACGAAGCCGGGCGACATCGTCACCAGCATGAAGGGGCTGACGATCGAGGTGCTCAACACCGACGCCGAGGGCCGCCTGATCCTGTGCGACGCGCTCACTTATGCGGAACGCTTCAAGCCCGCGGCGGTGATCGACGTGGCGACGCTGACGGGCGCTTGCGTGATCGCGCTCGGCGGGCACAACAGCGGCCTGTTCTCGAAGGACGATGCACTCGCGGGCGAGCTGCTCGACGCCTCGCGCGAAGCGAACGACCCGGCGTGGCGCATGCCGCTCGACGACGAATACCAGGATCAGCTGAAGTCGAATTTCGCGGACATCGCGAACATCGGCGGGCGTCCGGCCGGCGCCGTGACTGCGGCGTGCTTCCTGTCGCGCTTCACCGACAGCTATCCTTGGGCGCACCTGGACATCGCCGGCACGGCGTGGAAGGGCGGCGCGGCGAAGGGTGCGACCGGCCGTCCGGTGCCGCTGCTCGCGCAGTTCCTGATCGACCGCGCCGGCCAGTGATGGCAGGTCTCACGACGATGCGGGTGCGCGGGCAATGACGCGAATCGATTTCCATTCGAACGTCGGCGATTCGCTCGCGTACGCGTGCCGGCTGCTGCGCAAGGCCTACCAGGCCGGGCAGCCGGTCGTCGTGCTCGCGGAACCCGCGCGCCTGCGCGCGCTCGACGAGCAGCTCTGGACGTTCTCGCCGCTCGATTTCATTCCGCACTGCGGCGTCGACAGCGCGCATGCGGCCGGCACGCCGATCGTGCTGACCGCTGATCTCGACCAGGCGCCGCATCACCACGTGCTGCTGAACCTCGGCGCGGCCGTGCCCGCGCAGTTCGCGCGCTTCGAACGCCTGCTCGAGGTGGTCGGCAATGCGCCGGACGAACTGGCCGCGGGCCGCGACCGCTACCGCTTCTACCGCGATCGCGGATACGCGCTGAACAACTACAAGCAAGGCAGCTAGCCGAAACCGTCGACGGAGCGTCCCCGTGACACAAGCCGAATCCTCTTCGATCCCGACGCTGACCGACGTGCTGGTGCCGGGCAAGCCGGTGCCGGCGCGTTCGCCCGCGACCGATGTGCCGCCGCGCGACGATGCCGCCGCGCCGGAGCGCACGGGAACCGACCCCGAATTCGTCGTGGTCGAGCCGGTGCCGACGCCGGACGTCCCGACCGTCGAACTGCCGGGCGACAGCGATGCGCCGGCGCAACCCGGTGCCGCCGGACACGTCGTCGCCGAGGAATCGGCTGCGGCGCAGGCGCCGTTGCGCTCCGCGCTGGCCGATGACGAGGGGCAGCAGGCCGGCGTTGCCGCGACGCCGCGCGAGCCCGGTGAAGCGATGCCGTCCCACGCGGGCGCACCGGCTGCCGACGGGCTGGCCACCGATCATCCTGCTCGCGCAGCGCTCCCGGAGTCGCGTGCGGCCGCCGCGCTGACACCGGAGGACGCGCACCATATCGCCGAGCGTCTGCGCAATCGGCTGACGAATTATCTGACCGGGGAAGGGCGCGAGGCCATCGAGGCACGCTGCCGCGACGCGCTGCACGACCATACGGCCTGGCTGGTCGGCCAGATCACGCGCGAAGTGGCGCTGGCGCTCGAAACCGAAGTGATGGAATGGGTTCGCGACGCGGTCGACGAAGAGATCGCTCGCCGCCGGACGGGGCGTTCAGGCTGAGCGCACGGCGAGTGTCGTGCGCTGGCGCCGCGGGCGCGGCTCCGATCGTCGTCGCTGACGATCGCCGATCCGGTTGCAACGAGAGGCATGGAATCGTGCCGGGTGCCAGGCGCGGCGCGCGTGCACGCGCCCGGTCATCCAACTCAGTGGAGCGACAGCACCCACTGCGCGAGCGTGTGCGCCTCGACGCTCGTCAGCTGCGTATTGGCGGGCATCGGCACGCCGCCCCACACCCCGACGCTGCCCTTCACGATTGATTGCGCGAGGTAATCGACGGCGTCGGCGCGTGCCGCGTACTTGCCCGCGATGTCGTGGAACGACGGGCCCATCAACGGCTTGCCGACCGCATGGCAGGCCATGCAGTTCTTGCGCTGCGCGAGCACCAGTCCGTCGCTGGCCTGGTCGGCGTGTGCCGCCGCCGCGCCGCCGGTCAGCAGCGCCACGAGCAGCGCGCGCGATATCGTCTGTTTCATGCGGTTCTCCGCCGGCGGGAACGGCCGGCTTCACGGTCCGCGCATTATAAAAGCAAAGGGAATGCGCGTTTTGCGCGTTTCCCCGGCGTCCGTCTGCAATGGGGTCGCATGACCTGCGTGCCGCATCAGCCGGTGACGGCACCCTTGTTCGCCGGGCGGGCGAGGGCCGCGTACTTGGCGAGCACGCCGCGCGTATAGCGCGGCGCCGGCTGCTTCCACGCGGCGCGCCGGCGCGCGAGCTCGGCGTCGTCGACGTTCAGCTGCAGCACGAGCCGGTGCGCATCGATCGTGATCGAGTCGCCTTCCTGCACGAGCGCGATCGTGCCGCCGACGAAGGCCTCGGGCGCGACGTGCCCGACCACCATCCCCCAGGTGCCGCCCGAGAAGCGGCCGTCGGTGATGAAGCCGACCGATTCGCCGAGCCCCTTGCCGATGATCGCCGACGTCGGCGCGAGCATTTCCGGCATGCCGGGGCCGCCCTGTGGACCGAGATAGCGCAGCACCAGCACGTCGCCTGCGCGGATCCGGTCGCCGAGGATCGCGTCCATCGCGCTTTGCTCGTCGTCGAACACGCGCGCCGGGCCCGTGATCACCGGGTTCTTCAGGCCGGTGATCTTCGCGACCGCACCGTCTTGCGCGAGGTTGCCCTTCAGGATCGCGAGATGCCCTTCCTTGTATAGCGCGCGGTCGATCGGGAAGATCACCTTCTGGTCCGCGCGCGGTACGCCCGGCACGTCCTTCAGCTCCTCGGCGATCGTGCGGCCGGTGATCGTCATGCAGTCGCCGTGCAGCAACCCCGCATCGAGCAGGATCCGCAGCACCTGCGGGATGCCGCCGGCCTGGTGCAGGTCGGTCGCCACGTACTGGCCCGACGGCTTCAGGTCGCAGATCACCGGCACGCGCTTGCGGATGCGCTCGAAGTCGTCGATCGTCCAGTCGATCTCGGCCGCGTGCGCGATCGCCAGATAGTGCAGCACCGCGTTGGTCGAGCCGCCGGTCGCCATGATCAGCGACACCGCGTTCTCGATCGACGCCTTCGTGATGATGTCGCGCGGCTTCAGGTCGCGCTTCACGGCCTCGACCAGCACGCGTGCCGATTCGGCGGCCGAGTCGACCTTCTCCTGATCGGGGTTCGCCATCGTCGACGAATACATCAGCGACATGCCGAGCGCCTCGAACGACGAGCTCATCGTGTTCGCGGTGTACATCCCGCCGCACGACCCCGACGTCGGACACGCGTTCTGCTCGACACCCTCGAAATCTTCCTGCGACATCCGGCCCGCGGTGAACTCGCCGACCGCCTCGAACGACGACACGATCGTCAGGTCGCGGCCCTTCCAGTGGCCGGGCCGGATCGTGCCGCCGTACACGTAGATGCCCGGCACGTTCAGGCGCGCGAGCGCGATCATCCCGCCCGGCATGTTCTTGTCGCAGCCGCCGACCACCACCACGCCGTCCATCCACTGGCCCTGCACGCAGGTCTCGATGCAGTCGGCGATCACTTCGCGCGACACGAGCGAATACTTCATGCCCTCGGTGCCCATCGACATGCCGTCCGAGATCGTCGGCGTGCCGAAGATCTGCGGGTTCGCATCGGCCGCCTTCACGGCCGCGACGGCCGCGTCCGACAGCCGCTGCAGGCCCGAGTTGCACGGCGTGATCGTCGAGTGGCCGTTCGCGATGCCGATCATCGGCTTGTCGAAATCGTCCTTCTGGTAGCCGAGGGCGTAATACATCGAGCGATTCGGCGAACGGGCCACGCCTTGCGTGATGTGCTTCGAGCGACGGTTGTACGGCATGGGGGACTCCATCGTTGTATTGGCGACTCCCGCGAACGGCGCGCCGGTTCGGATCAATCAAGAATGGAGTTTCCAGTTTGGAATGTCCAATATATTATTTGTCGATTATTAAGTCGTTTTGCGAATGAGTGAGACATGGCCGACCCGACGCCCGATCTGCGCCAGTGGCGCTATTTCGTGACCGTTGCCGACGAGCGCCATTTCGGCCGCGCGGCCGAGCGCCTGTCGATGACGCAGCCGCCGCTGTCGCAGGCGATCCGGGCGCTGGAGGAGGCGCTCGGCGTCGCGCTGTTCGCGCGTACCAAGCGCTCGGTCGCGCTGACGGCGGTCGGCGCGGCGCTGCTGCCCGACGTCCGCCGGCTGCTCGCGTCGGCTGACGCGCTGCCGCCGCTCGCGAGGCGTCTCGCGCGCGGCGAAGCCGGTTCGTTGTCGCTCGCGTTCGTGTCGACCGCCGATTACGGGCTGCTGCCGTCGCTGCTGCGCGCGTTCGGCGCGCGCTATCCGCACGTGCGGCTGCAGCTCGCTGAAGCGACGAGCGACGTGCAGATCGACGAACTCGTCGCCGGCCGCATCGACGCGGGGCTCGTGATTCCGCCGGTGCCGCCGCGCCACGCGGCGGGGCTGTCGTACCTGCCGGTCGTGCGCGAGCCGCTGGTGGTCGCGATGCCGGCGGCCGGGGCCCCCGGCGTGCCCGAAGACGAACCCGTGCATCTGGCCGAGCTGTCCGCGCTGCCGCTCGTCATCTTCCCGCGTCGTTTGGCGCCCGGCTTTTATGACATCATTACGGGCTGCTACGGCGCGGCGGGGGAAACCCCGCGCATCGGCCAGGAGGCAATCCAGATGCAGACGATCGTCAGCCTCGTATCGGCCGGCATGGGCGTCGCACTGGTGCCGCAGTCGTTGCGTAACCTGCGGCGCACCGGCGTGGTCTATCGGCCGCTCGCCGGCGACGCACCGGTCGTCGAGACTGGCCTCGTGTGGCGCACGGGCGATGTCAGCCCGGTGCTCGCCGGCTTCATCGACGTCGTGCGCGCGCACGGTCTTGCCGCATGATGCGAACGATGGCGCGCCAGCGCCGTCCAATGCGCGGTGCGGCGCCTGTGCGAGCGCCGTACCGCATTCGAAAACTTCATCGCTAACCCATGATCATTCACCCGAATTTCGACCCCGTAGCGATCCATCTCGGGCCGCTGGCCGTGCGCTGGTACGGCCTCATGTATCTCGTCGGCTTCATCGCGGCGATCGTCGTCGGCCGGATCCGCCTGAAGCTGCCGTACGTCGCCGCGCAGGGCTGGACCGCCAAGGACATCGACGACATGATGTTCTACGGCGTGCTCGGCACCGTGCTCGGTGGCCGGCTCGGCTACGTGCTGTTCTACAAGGCCGACTTCTACTTCTCGCATCCACTCGACGTGTTCAAGGTGTGGGAAGGCGGAATGTCCTTCCACGGCGGCTTCCTCGGCGTGACGCTCGCGATGGCCCTGTTCGCGTGGCAGCGCAAGCGTCACTGGCTGCAGGTCACCGATTTCGTCGCGCCGATGGTGCCGACGGGGCTCGCGGCCGGGCGGCTCGGCAACTTCATCAACGGCGAGCTGTGGGGCCGCGTGACCGATCCGAGCGCGCCGTGGGCGATGCTGTTCCCGGGTGCGATGCGTGACGACGCGGCGTGGCTGCCGAGGCATCCGGCGCTCGTCGAGAAGTGGCATCTCGCCGACGTGTTCATGCAGTACCAGATGTTGCCGCGCCATCCTTCGCAGCTCTACGAAATCGCACTCGAAGGCATTGCGCTGTTCTTCGTGCTCTTCTTCTTCTCGCGCAAGCCGCGGCCGATGGGCGCGATATCCGCGCTATTCCTGATCGGCTACGGGCTCGCGCGCTTCACGGTTGAATTCGCGCGTGAACCGGACGACTTCCTCGGCCTGCTTGCCCTCGGCCTGTCGATGGGGCAGTGGCTGTCGCTGCCGATGATTCTCGCGGGCATCGCGCTGCTGGTGTGGGCGTACCGTCGCCGCGCGGCGAGCGTGGCGGCGTGATGTTGCCGCGTCATGCGGTTGCGTCACGCGCGGGCTGTGTGACGCATGACGCGTGATGCGTGATGCGATGCGGATGCGCACGATCGGCGTGCGCATCGATCGCAGGCTCTCGAACGAAAAACGCCGGCCCGAAGGCCGGCGTTTTCGCATCTGCCGTGCGTTGCGCGACTTGCGTTACTTCATCTGCACCGAGCCGTTGACCGTGACCGATACGGTCGCCTTGCCGCCTTCGACCGAGATCGGCGCGCTCATCTTCGCGCTGTCCGTCGGTGCCGCGGCCATCGCCAGCATGCGCGGGTACGGCTGCACGTTGCGGCTGCCGCCGACGTTCACGTCGCGGATCGAGTAGCTGTTGTAGCCGAAGGCCTTCGCGGCTTCGTCCGCGCGCGCGCGGAACGACTTGATCGCTTCGGTCGTGAGCTTCTGCTCGGCCGTGCGCTGTGCTTCGGGCGACAGCGAGAACTCGACGTTCGCGACCTGCATCTGGTTCGACAGCTGGCCCGCGAGCTTGGACGCCGCCGCGAAATCGCGCGATTCGAGCACGACTTCGGTACGGCCGCGCCATGCGGAGATCTTGCCGTCGCGATCGGTGCTCGGATACACGGAGAACGCACCGGTGTGCGCGGTGACGCCCGATACGCCCTTCGCCTGCGCGAGCGCCGCGTCGGCCCGCTGGTTGAGCGCGGACGTCAGGCTGCCCGGGTCCTTCGCCTGCTGTTCGTAGAACAGCGTGATGTGGATGATGTCCTGCGGCACGTCGGCGCTGGCCTGCGACGACAGCGACAGTACGCCCGCCGGTTCCGGAAAGTGCGGGTTCGCGGTCTGCGCGTGCGCGGCTGGTGACGCGAGCGTCAGCGCGACGGGCACGGCGGCGGCGAGGGCGAGCGACAGCGCGAGTGCGGATTTCTTGGTCATTGTTGGACTCCTTGTGCGAGGGCGCGCATGCGGGTCACGCGTGCGCGACGCGGGCGTACCGCGCGACGAAAAAACGGCCGTCGTCCCGATCGGGCGACAGCGGTTGCTTAGGCCGCACGAACGCGTCGCGAGTTCCGTGGCGGCGGCGCGTCTTGACGGGATTTGACCTTTGCCGTGTGTTTGTTGTGCGTGCCGCGACTGCGTGTGCCTACTTCATCAGCCTTTCGGTGATGAAGCGCCACTCGGCGCGCGTGACGGGCGTGATCGACAGCCGATTGCCGCGTGCGAGCACGCGCATGTCGGCGAGTTCGTCATGCTCGCGCAATGCGGCGAGCGGCACGAGCGGCGACTTCTTCACGAAGCGCACGTCGACGAGCAGCCAGCGCGGTGCTTCCTGCGTCGACTTCGGATCGTAATACGGGCTTTTCGGATCGAACTGGGTGGGGTCGGGGTAGGGCGTCGACGAGACTTCGGCGAGGCCCGCGATGCCCGGCTCAGGGCAGCTCGAGTGATAGAACAGCACGCCGTCGCCGATCTTCATCGTGTCGCGCATGAAATTGCGCGCCTGATAGTTGCGCACGCCGGTCCATGGCAGCGAGTGCTGCGGTGCGTGCGCGAGATCGTCGATGCTTGCTTCGTCCGGTTCGGACTTCATCAGCCAGTATTGCATGGATCGTAATCGACGCAGAAAGGGCTGCTACAAAAGGAAACGGCATCGGGGATCCCCGATGCCGTTGGATAGGCCCCCGCCTTGGCCGCTAGGCCGGCATCCTGAACCTGGGGTTCAGAATTGGTCGCAGTTAGCAGCACTTCGGGTACATCAGACAGAGTGACGCGCGCGCCCGTGCTACAAATTTCCGCAACCGTGCACATGGCATTGGTTCAAGGAATATATGACCTTGGCGAACCAGGCAGGGAAGCTGACTGAACTGTGTTTCGTTGCGCCAATTTGACCACCGTTGATCGCCGAGATCAAGGGGAATCGACGCATCGATCAAACGTTACTGCGTCTCGTGCTGTGCGAGCACCGCGCCGAGCTGTTCGTTCATCTGATGCATTGTACGACGGATTTCTTCCGCCGGAAATGCTTCACCGTGACGCACGCTCGTTTGCAGTCGCAGCAATTCGGATGCGAGCGACAGTGCCGCCATCACCGCGATACGGTCGGTGCCGCGCACCGAACTGTTCGCGCGGATCTTCGACATTTCAGCGTCGACGCGTGCGACGGCCTCGAGCAGCGCCGCTTCGGTCTCGGCCGAACAGGCGAGCCGATAGGGCTGGCCGAGAATCGAGACTTCGATCTGCTTGGTGCTCATGCATGTTCTCCGTGGCTGGCCGCGTCGTCGCCATCCGTGCGCGCCTGCGCATCCAGCAGGTCGAGCTGGTTGTCGGCTTGCTCTGCGTTCTTCGTGCGCGGCAGCTTTTCGAGAATCGCGTTCAGTTTGACCTGAGCGTCGTCGATCTTTGCCGACAGCGTGTCGCGCTCGGCCGCGAGCGCATTGCGTTCGTCGCGCAGTTGCGCGAGTTCCGCGCGGACCGTGTCCGCTTCCGCGCGCATTTGCGCGACTTGCTCCTCGAGCGCGAGCCGTTCCGCGTGATAGCGCTTGTTCAGCGAGATCAGACGGCCAATATTTTGAGATAAGGTTTCGAGTTCGTTGAGCATTTGCTGCGTCCTCTAAAGACCCAGCATTTTAGCGCGGAATAACGCGCATTCCGACATCTGTAACGTTTCCAGTCGTAACACCCCGGCTTCTTGCCGCGAATACGCGGCTCCGGCGTGCTCCCGGCATACGTCCGGCCGTTTTCTTGACGCTTGCGCGACCCGCTCCTAAACTGGCGCCGCCTCGGTGCTCGCGCGCGTGTCGCGCGGTTAAACGGGAAGCAGGGCGCGTGCTCCGCATGGAGATCGCCAACCTGCGCTGCCCCCGCAACGGTAAGCGGCCGCGTCGGACGACGCAGGCCGGCTCGGGCGCGTTTCGCGTGCAGGTCGCACGCGGGCGCGGGCCACTGCGCGTGATACGCGCGGGAAGGCGAGCCGGTACGCCGCCAGCCCGGATACCGGCCGAGGCGGGGAGCCTGTACGGCTTCATGACGCGCGGCCTGCGGGGACGCGGGGCGCGCAGTGCTTCACGGGACTTGTCTTCGATGCTGACCCCAATCGTCCGCACGGCCTCCGGCGCACGCCGCGGCGCGCCGCATCTCGCCGTCGCGCACACTGCGGCGGCGGCTGGTTCGCCCGGATCGGCGGCGACGCAGGCCGTTGCGATGCCGGCACCTGTCGCGCCGCGCGCCGCCGCGCCGTCGCCGCCGGAAGTCGCGGTCGCCGCGCCGAATATGCCTGACGGCGACGCAATCGCGATGCCGATCGACCCGATGCGGCGGCTTCCACTATATTGCGCAGAATGTCGGCCGCACGCAGGTGCGGCTCGATGGATCGTGGCCGTGTCACGCCGGTGCGACCGACGTTCGGCTGGCCGAACGCTTGCGGGACGCGATCGGCCAAACGCGGGAATCGGGGTACCGATCGTGGTGCGCGCTCTAGTGCGCCCCCGGCCGTACGTCACTCGCTTTGCCGCACATGGGCATGGCATCCGAGCCGCGCGCGCGATGACATCACCGGGTCGCTGGTCGTCCGTGCACGCATCAACAACCTGTTCGACGAGGATGACGAGCTTGCGTAAGCCTGCAACACGCCATAGCGCGACGCGGCTGCCGCGCCCGGCCGGCAACGATGGTCAGCGGAAGCATCGCGCGTCGTGCGCGATGCCGTGCGGCGCATGAGCGCCGCGCGTGCCACCGCGATCTGGCTAGCGCTCGCGGCCGTGGTCGCGTTGCTGTTCGTCGCATCGCTGTCGATCGGCAGCGTGCCGATGTCACCGTGGCAGGCGCTCGCGTCGCTCGTGCCGCACGGCGGCGACGCACTGTTCGCCGACATCGTGCGCACGCTCCGGCTGCCGCGTGCGCTCGCGGGGTTCGCGTGCGGCGCGCTGCTTGCGCTGGCCGGTGCGCTGCTGCAGGTGCTGCTGCGCAATCCGCTCGCAGAGCCGTATGTGCTCGGCGTGTCCGGCGGCGCGGCCGGCTTCGCGCTCGTCACGATGATCGCGGGCGGCGCGTGGTGGCTCGTCGATGCGTCCGCGTTCGCCGGCGCGCTCGTTTCCGTCGCGCTCGTGCTCGGGCTTGCTCGCCGCGAGCTGTGGCGCGGCGACTCGCGCGATGCGTCGCCGCGGCTGCTGCTCACGGGTGTCGTGATCGCGGCCGGGTGGGGCGCGCTCGTCACGCTGCTGCTGTCGCTCGCGCCCGATGCGCGACTGCGCGGCATCATCTTCTGGCTGACGGGCGACCTGAACGGCGTGACGGCGCCGTGGTTCGCATGGGGCGCGCTGCTGGTGGCCGCATGCGTCGCGCTGCCGGCCGCGCCGCAGCTCAACGTGCTGCTGCGCGGCGACGCGACCGCACTCGCGCTCGGTGTGCCGGTCGAGCGAGTTCGCGTGCGGATCTACCTCGTCGCGTCGCTGGCCGCCGCGGCCGCGGTGACGACGGCCGGCACGATCGGCTTCGTCGGCCTCGTCGTGCCGCATGCGTTGCGGCTCGCATTCGGAAACGACCAGCGCATGCTGCTGCCCGCCGCGATGCTCGCGGGCGGCGGCGGCGTGATGGCTGCCGACCTGCTCGCGCGCACGGCGATCGCACCCGCGCAATTGCCGGTCGGCGTGATGACCGCGTTGATCGGCGTGCCGGTGTTCCTGTGGATGTTGCTGAGGAGACCGATGCGATGACGCACGCCGCACCGCACACTGCCGGCGACATGACCTACGCAGCGATCGATCTCACGCTGAAGGCCGGCGAACGGACGCTGCTCGACGGCTTCACGCAGGCGTTCCGTTCCGGCGAGATCTGGTGCGTCGCGGGGCCGAACGGCGCGGGCAAGACGACGCTGCTCGCGACACTCGCGGGCCTGCAGCGACCGGCCGGCGGCCACGTCGAGATCGACGGCCGGCCGCTCGCCGCATGGCCGCCCGAACAGCTCGCACGGCGCCGCGCGCTGATGCCGCAGCAATTGCACGATGCGTTCAGCGCGACGGTATTCGACACGGTGCTGCTCAACCGCTTCCCGTATCTCGGCGGCTGGGGATGGGAGCGCGACGGCGACCGCGCGGCCGCGCGCGACGCGCTCGCGACGTTCGGGCTGACCGCACTCGCGTCGCGCGACGTGCTGTCGCTGTCGGGCGGCGAGCGGCAGCGCGTCGCGCTGGCCGCGACGCTGTGCCAGGACGCGCCGCTGATGCTGCTCGACGAACCGCTCGCCCATCTTGACCTGCATCACCAGATCGACGGCCTGACCGCGCTGAGCGCATGGCTCGACGGGG
This sequence comes from Burkholderia sp. LA-2-3-30-S1-D2, assembly GCF_001523915.2. Lineage (NCBI taxonomy): Bacteria > Pseudomonadati > Pseudomonadota > Betaproteobacteria > Burkholderiales > Burkholderiaceae > Burkholderia > Burkholderia sp. LA-2-3-30-S1-D2. The sequence goes on from NZ_CP013384.1 coordinate 906,976, forward strand.
GCCCGCGCACGGTACTGTTCTCATGCCACGACCTGAATCTCGCGCGGCGTTTCGCGACGCACGCGCTGTTGCTCGACGGTCGCGGCCATGCGTGGGCGGGCCCCGTGCACGATGTCCTGACGCCGGCGCGCGCGAGCGACGCGTTCGGCTACCCGCTCGTGCTGATCCGCGAGAACGGCCGCGACGCGCTGCTGCCTGCGTGGCCCGAGCGACGATGAACTTCATTCTTTCGATGCGCGGCACCGGCCGCGCCAACAAGGCAACCTTCCGATGACGAATCCGACCGACTTCCCGCCCGCAATCGCGCCGCTCGACGACACGCTGCGAAAGCGCCTGCAGCATGTGATCGATCACAAGACCAAGCCGCCCGGCAGCCTCGGCCAGCTCGAGGCTCTCGCGCTGCAGATCGGCCTGATCCAGCGCACCGAGAAGCCGCACGTACAGCGTCCGGTGACGATCGTGTTCGCCGGCGACCACGGGATCGCGGCCGAGGGCGTGAGCCCGTATCCGCAGGCGGTCACCGCGCAGATGGTCGCGAACTTCCTGGGCGGCGGCGCGGCGATCAATGCGTTCTCGGGCGTCGCGCAGAGCGTGCTCGAGATCGTCGATGCGGGCGTCGCGTCGCCGCTGCCGGTGTCCGACCGGCTCGTGTCGCTGCCCGTCGCGCGCGGCACGCGCAACTTCGCGGTTGAACCGGCGATGACGCCCGACGAAGCGAAGACGGCGCTCGCCGCCGGTGCGGCGCGCGTGCGCCTGCACGCCTCGCTAGGCACGAACGTGATCGGCTTCGGCGAAATGGGGATCGCGAACACGTCGTCGGCCGCGTGCCTGATGAGCCGTCTGCTCGATGTGCCGATCGACGCGTGCGTCGGGCGCGGCACGGGCCTCGACGACCAGGGGCTCGCGCACAAGCGCGCGGTGCTCGGCCGCGCGCTCGTCCGGCATTCGCACGCGATCGCGCCGCTCGATGTGCTCGCGACGTTCGGCGGTTTCGAGATCGCGATGATGACGGGCGCGTATCTCGCGGCCGCGAGCGAGCGGATGACGATCCTCGTCGACGGCTTCATCGCGACGGCCGCGCTGCTGGTCGCCGAGCGCATCGCGCCCGGCGTGCGCGACTACTGCGTGTTCTCGCACGCGTCGCACGAGGCCGGGCACCGGCGCATGCTCGAGCATTTCGGCGCGAAGCCGCTGCTCGCGCTCGACCTGCGCCTCGGCGAAGGCACGGGCGCCGCGCTCGCGCTGCCGCTGGTGCGCGCGGCGGTCGCGTTCCTCACCGAGATGGCGAGCTTCGAATCCGCCGGCGTAGACAATCGTGACGCCTGAGCGCGCGAGCGGTGTACGCGCCGAACTGCGCTATTTCTTTGTCGCGCTCGGCTATTTCACGCGCGTGCCGGTGCCGCGCGCGATCGGCTACGCAGCCGGCGATCTCGATCAGGCCGCACGTTACTTTCCGTTGGTCGGCGCGTGCGTCGGCGCGTGGGGCGCGCTCGTTTATCTCGCGACACTGCGCGTGTTGCCCGCGTCGATCGCGGTCGGCCTGTCGATGGCCGCGACGCTGCTCGCGACCGGCGCGTTCCACGAGGATGGCCTGGCCGACAGCTGCGATGCGTTCGGCGGCGGCTACGCGCGAGACGACGTGCTGCGCATCATGCACGATTCGCGCATCGGCACGTTCGGCGCGGTCGCGCTCGTGATCGCGCTAGGCCTGAAATGGCAGGCGCTCGCGGCCATGCCGCCGCTGCGCGCCGCGTGGACGATGATCGCCGCGCATGCGGCGAGCCGCGCGGGGGCCGTGAGCCTGCTGATGTCGCTCGACTATGTCCGGCCGGAAGGCAAGGCGAAACCGGTCGCGCAACGCATGGGCGCGCGCGCGGCCTGGATCGCGGCCGCATTCGGGCTGCCGTGGCTGTTCTGGCCGGACTGGCGCGCGGGTCTCGCGGCTCTCGTCTCGCTCGTGCTCGTGCGCGCATGGGCGGCCCGCTATTTCGTGAAGCGGATCGGCGGTTATACGGGCGACTGCCTCGGCTTCGCGCAGCAGTTGAGCGAGCTGGCGATTTATCTCGTGGTGCTCGGATGGATCTCGTACTGATTCGCCATCCGGCCGTCGATGTCGAACCGGGCGTTTGCTACGGACGCAGCGACGTGCCGCTCGCCGCCTCGGCCGAGGCGGGGGCGCGGGCCGTGCGCGAGCGTCTGGCGGCGCTCGGGGCGCCGTTGCCCGAGCAGGTATGGACGAGCCCGCTGACACGGTGCACGTCGGTCGCCGAGCGGCTCGCACAGACGTTCGACGTGCCGCTGCGGCGCGATGCCGGCTGGCAGGAAATGGACTTCGGCGCGTGGGAGCTGCGGCGCTGGGACGATATCGACCGCGCGGCGCTCGATGCATGGGCGGCCGACCTGATGCATGCCTGCGCGCATGGCGGCGAAAGCGTCGCACGGTTCGCCGCGCGCGTCGCACGGATCGCGGACGCGGTCGCGCGGACCGACGCGCCGCAATGGGCGCTCACGCATGCGGGCGTGATTCGCGCATTCGCGTCGCATGCGTTGCGCGTGCCGCTCGATACGCTGCTGTCGCGACCGGTGCCGACGGGCGGCGTCGTCTGGTTGCGGACGGAGGATGCTGCGCGCACATGGGAAGTCGTCCACTGGGACGAATAGGCTAGCGCTTGCTCGTCTGACGCGCGCAAGGGCATCGAGGCCCGACGTCAGCGCGCCGGCCGCCGCGCCCGTGCGGCGTCGAGATCCTCGCACAGCGCGGCCGCGCCTTGCGCGATGCGCGGCGACGGCCGGGTCAGCAAATCGCCGTCGATCGCGAACAGGTTGTTGCGCGCCACGGCCGTCAGCGCGGGCCACGCACGCCAGCGCGCGAGGCTCGGCAGCGGTGCGTCCGAACGTGTCGCGCCGGCACTCGTCGTCACGATCGCTTCCGGATTCGCCGCAAGCACGGCCTCGTCGGTGACGGTCGGCGCGAGCGGCTTCAGCGCCGCGAACACGTTGCGACCACCGCACAGCGTGATGACTTCGTTGAACAGATGCGCGCCGTTGAGCGTCGTCAACGGGCGATCCCAAACCTGGAAGAACATCGTGACGGGCGGGCGCGCCGCGTAACGCGCGCGCAGCGCGGCGATATCATGCGAGAACGATGCCGCGGCCGCGTCGGCGACCGGTTCCGTGCCGAGCAGCGTGCCGAGCCGGCGCAGCGACGTGGCCACGTCGTCGAGATGTTTCGGTTCACTGAAGAACAGCGGAATGTGCAGTGCACGCAGCGCGTCGGTTTGCCGTTCGGCGTTGCCGTGTCGCCAGACGACGATCAGGTCGGGCTTCAGCGCGGCGATTCGTTCGAGGTCGAGCGCCTTGTTGTCGCCGACACGCGGCACGGCCTGCGCGGCGGGCGGGTAGTCGCTGTACGTGACCGTGCCGACCAGTTTCGTACCGCCGCCGGCCGCGTAGACCAGCTCGGTCGCATGCGGCGCGAGGCTGATCACGCGTTGCGCCGGCGCGGGCAGCGCGACCGTATTACCGGCATCGTCGCGGGTCGTCACGTCCGCGTGAGCGAAGGGCGCGTGCGCGAGCGCGACCAGCGACGCGAGGGCCGGCAACCGGCGGAACAGGCAGGCGTTCATGCGGATGCCTGGGACACCGTCGGGACGCACTGCGAGAGTGCGTCGGCGACGCGCCGCCATTCGGCTTCGCTGCCCGGCAAGCCGACGCGCACGCTCGACGGTCGTGCAAAGTACCGCGTCCAGATCCCGTGTGCGGCGAGCGCCGCGTGCAGCGCGGCCGCGCGCGGATCGTCGGTCCAGCTGAACAGCGGCGTCGCGTGCACCGCGAAGCCGTGCGTGCGCAGCAGCGCGGCGAGGCGCTGGCCGTCGGCCGCGAGCCGCGCGCGCGCGGCGGCCTGCCATGCGCGATCGGCGAACGCGGCGGCGACCGCGTGACGCGCGGGGCCGCTCACGGTCCATGCGCCGAGCATGTCGCGCAGCGCGGCGACCCGCTCGGGACAGGCGAGCACGAAGCCGGCTCGAATGCCGGCGAGTCCGAAGAACTTGCCGACCGAGCGCAGCACGACGAGGTCCGGACGATCGGTGAACTGCGCGAGCGATGGCGTGGCGCCCGTATCCGCGAATGCCTCGTCGACGATCAACGTGCCGCCGCGTGCCGACAGCTGAGCATGCCAGCCGAGCAACCGTTCGGCCGGAACGCATTCGGCGGTCGGATTATTCGGATTCCCGACGATGGCGTGGCGTAGCGTTGCGGGCAGCACGTCCGCGTCGATGTCGAGCGGGACGACGCGATGGCCGTGGCGCGCGAATGCAGGTGCGTATTCGCCGTACGCGAGCGCAGCGACGCCGGCGTCGCCAGTCGGCAGCAGCGCGGGCAACGCGCGGATCGCGGCCTGGCTGCCGGCGACCGGCAGCACGTGCGCGGCATCGGGTGCGCCGTAGTAGCCGGCCGCGCATGCGGCGAGCGTATCGCCGTCGTCGGGCAGCCGGCGCCATGCGTCGGCCGGGACCGGCGGCACCGGATAGCCGACCGGATTGATGCCGGTCGACAGGTCGAGCCAGGCGTCGTATGGAGTGCCGTGGCGGCGCACGGCTTCGTGCAGGTTGCCGCCGTGCGGGATGCGTGCGTCAGACATGATGGGTAGCGAGAATGAGTGCGCCGCTCGCGACGAGCAGCGCGAGCCACAGCGCGAGCGTGCGCGTGACGAGCGACAGCGCGGCGACGACGTGCACGGCCGTCGCCGGCGCGCCGGTGCCGAGCGCGGGACGGTCTTCGATTTCGCCATGATAGACGGCCGGGCCGCCGAGCTGCACGTTCAGGCTGCCGGCGCCGGCAGCCATCACGGGGCCTGCGTTCGGGCTGTCCCAGTGGCGCGCCTGCGTGCGCCAGCAGCGCCACGCGGCGGCCGTGTCGCCGAGCAGCGCGTAGCTCGCGGCGGTGAGGCGTGCGGGAACCCAGTTGAGCGCGTCGTCGAGGCGCGCGGCGGCCCAGCCGAACGTCAGGAAGCGCGGTGTGCGGTAGCCCCACATCGCGTCGAGCGTGTTCGCGAGCCGGAACAGCAGCGCGCCGGGGCCGCCCGCGACGACGAACCAGAAGAGTGCGCCGAAGATCGCGTCGTTGCCGTTCTCGAGCGCCGATTCGACGGCCGCGCGCGATAGTGCGCCTTCGTCGGCTTCGCTCGTGTCGCGCGAGACGATGCGTGCGGTCAGCGCGCGCGCGGCGTCGAGGTCGTGCCGCAGCAGCGCGGCGGCGATCGGTGCGACATGGTCGGCGAGGCTTTTCGCGCCGAGCGCGAACCACAGCAGCGCGACGTGCAGCGCGGCCGCGAGCGGCCAGGGCAGCACGGCCGCGAGCCACGCGGCGACGGCCACCGGCGGCACCACCGCCGCGAGCCATGCGGCGACGCCGACCATGCGGCCGCGCCGGCCCGTGTTCAGCGCGCCTTCGATACGCGCGGCGAGCCGGCCGAACGCGACGAGCGGATGCCAGCCGGCCGGTTCGCCGACGATGCGATCGACGATCGCGGCCGCGACCGCGAGCATCGCGACGACCGGCAGCGACAGCATCAGCATGACGGCGCTCCGGCCTTGAGTTCGAGCGGCAGCCCGGCGACCAGCAGCGTCACGCGCGTCGCGAGCGCGGCGATGCGCTGGTTCAGGCGCCCGAGTTCGTCGACGTAGCGGCGCGTAACCGACCCGAGCGGCACGACGCCGAGCCCGATTTCGTTGCTGACGACAATCACCTTCGCGCGCGCCCCGCACAACGCGTGCTCGAGCCGCTCGACCTGCGCCGCATACTGCGCATCGTCGAGCGGTTCGCCGTCGAGCGGGCACAGCAGGTTCGTGAGCCAAAGCGTCAGACAGTCGACGAGCAGGCACGCGCGCGGATCGTCGAGCCGCGCGAGCGTGCCGGCGAGGTCGACGGGCGCGTCGGCGAAGCCCCAGTCGGCCGGCCGGCGCGCGCGGTGATGCGCGATGCGCCGTTCGAATTCGGCATCGGCGGCCGTCGCGGCCGCGGTCGCGATATAGGTGACGGGGCGGCCGCTGTCGGCGGCGAGCCGCTCGGCGTGCGCGCTCTTGCCCGAGCGCGCGCCGCCGAGGACGAAGGTGAGGTCGTGCGGAATCATCGCGTGATTGTAACGGCGCACGCGTGGCGGCGCGGGCGATAATGCGGCCTTCGCTTCGCCACGACCTTGCATACGATGAACGCACCCGAACCGCAGCCGCGCGGCACGTTGATGATCCAGGGCACGACGTCCGACGCGGGCAAGAGCACGCTCGTCGCGGGCCTGTGCCGCCTCGCGCGTCGCGCGGGCGCGCGCGTCGCGCCGTTCAAGCCGCAGAACATGGCGCTGAACAGCGCGGTGACGGCCGATGGCGGCGAGATCGGCCGCGCGCAGGCGTTGCAGGCACTTGCCGCGGGTGTCTTGCCACATACCGATTTCAACCCGGTGCTGCTGAAGCCGACGAGCGATCGCGGCGCGCAGGTGATCATCCACGGCAAGGCGCGCATGAACCTCGATGCGCGTGCGTACCATGACTACAAGCCGGTTGCGTTCGATGCGGTGCTCGAGTCGTACGCGCGGCTGCGTGCCGGCTACGACACGGTGCTCGTCGAAGGCGCGGGCAGCCCGGCCGAAATCAACCTGCGCGAAGGCGATATCGCGAACATGGGCTTCGCCGAACGCGTGGACTGCCCGGTCGTGCTGGTGGCCGACATCGACCGCGGCGGCGTGTTCGCGCACCTGGTCGGCACGCTCGCGTGCCTGTCGGACAGCGAGCGCGCGCGCGTGCGCGGCTTCGTGATCAACCGCTTTCGCGGCGACATCAAGCTGCTCGAACCGGGCCTCGACTGGCTGCGCGCGCAGACGGGCAAGCCGGTGTTCGGCGTGCTCCCGTACCTGCACGGGTTGATGCTCGACGCGGAAGACATGCTGCCATCGCAGGCGCGCAGCGCCGCCGCCTTGCGCGGCGACGCCGGCGTGCTGCGCGTGGTGGTGCCCGCGCTGCCGCGGATCAGCAACCATACCGATTTCGATCCGCTGCGCGCGCATCCGCAGGTCGAGTTCACGTACTGGAAGAGCGGCCCGGTGCCCGATGCCGACCTGCTGATCCTGCCCGGCTCGAAAAGCGTGCAGCGCGATCTCGCGTGGTTGCGCGACGCGGGCTGGGACGCGCTGATCCGCCGGCACCTGCGCTATGGCGGCAAGGTGATCGGCATCTGCGGCGGCATGCAGATGCTCGGCCGCACACTGGACGATCCGCTCGGCCTCGAAGGCGCGCCCGGCAGCATGCCGGGGCTCGGGCTGCTCGACTTCGACACGACGCTGCAGCCGGACAAGACGCTGAAGAACGTGACCGGGCATCTCGCGCTGCCCGGCGCGGCCGCCGTGCACGGCTATGAGATCCATATGGGCGACACGCGCGGCCCTGCGCTCGCGTCGCCCGCGCTGGAACTGGCGGCGGGCGACGCACCGGGCGGCGTGCGCACGGACGGCGCACGGTCGGCCGACGGGCAGATCCTCGCGACCTACGTGCACGGGCTGTTCGACGCGCCCGACGCGTGTGCGGCACTCCTCGCGTGGGCGGGGCTCGACGGGGCGGCGCGCATCGACTACCCGGCGCTGCGCGAGGCGTCGCTGGAGCGGCTGGCCGATTCGTTCGCCGAGCATCTCGACCTGCGCGCGCTGTACGCGGAGTTTCGCTGACGCAGGGCGTGCCTGGCCTGGCATTTTGCGGCGGAGCGTGTACAACTCAGATGGGCGGAGGTCCGCCGAAGGAGCGCGACGATGAAGGCTCGATGGTGGTTGGGCATGCTGCTCGCGGCGCTGCTGGGCGCGTCGGCGGTGGCGCATGCGTGCGACTCGTACGCGCCGGGCGGCGGCCCGGCCGGTTCGGGTGACGCCGCGCAAGGCAAAAGCGGCGGCTGACGTTCATAGCCAGTACGGGCGGCGGGGCATGATCGGTCATGCCCCTTTTTACGCCGCCATTCGTTCCTGCGGGGAATCAGTTAAAGCCGTATCGCGTGTTTATTGGCCGAATTGATTCGAATAGAGTGCGATCCATTCTCATCCACTCATGAAGGAATTCGCCATGACCCCGCATCGCCTGAACGATCTCGGCGCGACGCTGCTGCGCGTCGCACTCGGTGTGCTGTACCTCGCGCACGTCGCGCAGAAGGTGTTCGTCTTCACGCTGCCCGGCACCGCGCAGTTCTTCGCGTCGATCGGCCTGCCGGGCTGGCTCGCGTATGTGACGACGTTCGTCGAACTGGCCGGCGGCCTTGCGCTGCTCGCGGGCTTCCGCGTGCGTATCGCCGCGCTGGTGCTGCTGCCGTTCATGCTCGGCGCGGTGTCCGCGCATCTGCCCAACGGCTGGAGCTTCGCGTCGCCGAACGGCGGCTGGGAATATCCGGCGTTCTGGGCCGTCACGCTGGCCGTGCAGGCGCTGCTGGGCGGCGGCGCATTCGCGCTCGGCGCACCGCGCGCCGCGGCGCGAACCGCTTGAAAGGGGGCGCGCATCGGCGCAACCCGTTCCGGTGACACCCCGTTTGCCGATATCATCGCTCCCTGTATCCGCAATCGAGCGGCGCCTGCCAGGCGGCAGGTGCCGCGCGGCTTTTTCGGGGGAATTCATGACGGTCATCGTGGTGGCAAATCCGAAGGGCGGCGTGGGGAAAAGCACGCTGTCCACCAATCTTGCCGGCTATTTCGCGGCGCAGGGCGCATGGGTCGCGCTCGCCGATCTGGATCGGCAGCAGTCCGCGCATGCGTGGCTCGACCTGCGGCCGGCCGGCCTGCCGGCGATCGAGGCGTGGAGTCTCGATCCGGACGCGCCGTCGAAGCCGCCGCGCGGCCTCGAATATGCGGTGATCGACACGCCGGCCGGCCTGCACGGCAACCGGCTCAACGTCGCGCTGCAGCTCGCCGACAAGGTGATCGTGCCGTTGCAGCCGTCGATGTTCGATATTCTCGCGACCCAGCAGTTTCTGGAGCGCCTCGCCGGCGAAAAGGCCGTGCGCAAGGGCAGCGTCGAGGTCGGGATCGTCGGGATGCGGGTGGACGCGCGCACGCGCTCGTCCGACCAATTGCACCGTTTCGTCGAAGGGCTCGGGCTGCCGGTGCTCGGCTACGTGCGCGACACGCAGAACTACGTGCAGATCGCCGCGCACGGCCTGACGCTGTGGGACGTCGCGAAAAGCCGCGTCGAGAAGGATCTCGAACAGTGGCGGCCGATCGTCGAATGGGCCGAGCGTCGCGCGCCGAAAGCGGAGAAGGTCGCCAAGGCGTCTTGATCGCCGATGGCCGAATACCGGCGAGGCCAGATGCGGCAGGATGAATGAAGAAGGGCCTGATCCGGCATCGTGACGGATCAGGCCCTTCCTCTTCCTGCATATGCGACTGCGCGGCAGCGATCCGGCGCGTCGCGACACGCCGGCCGCGGCGTGGATCAGGTCCAGTTCTGCGTCGGCACGTGATCGCGGTGGCCCTTGATCTTGTTGCCTTCGTCGATGAACACGAGCTTCGGCTTCCAGCCGGCCTGCAGCTCGGCTTCATCGACCATCGCGAACGCCGCGATGATCACGAGGTCGCCGAGTTGCGCGCGGCGAGCGGCCGAGCCGTTCAGCGAAATCATCCCGCTGCCGCGCTCGCCCTTGATCGCGTACGTCGAGAAGCGCTCGCCGTTGTTGATGTTCCAGATGTCGATCCGTTCGTTTTCGATGAGGCCCGCCGCTTCGAGCAGGTCTTCGTCGATCGCGCACGAGCCTTCGTAATGCAGCTCGCAGTGCGTGACGGCCGCGCGGTGGATCTTCGATTTGAGCATATGGCGCTGCATGGTATCTCCGTGATGCGTGAGAGGCGAGGGCGGGCGGCCCGTCAGATTTCCAGGTTGTCGATCAGGCGCGTCGCGCCGAGTTTCGCGGCCGCGAGCACGACGAGCGGCTCGCCGGCTTCGAGTTCGGCGGCGCTCGGCGCGATCAGGTTCGCGCGGCGGCGGATCGAGATGTAGTCGGGCGCCCAGCCGCGCTCGGCCAGGTGCGCGCGCGCGGTCTGCTCGAGCCTGCCGAGGTCGCGTTCGCCGCCGAGCACGCTGTCGCGCACGCGCTGCAGCGTCTTCGCGAGTTCGGGCGCTTCCTTGCGCTCGTCGGTCGTCAGGTAGCGGTTGCGCGACGACAGCGCGAGGCCGTCCTCGTCACGCACGGTCTCGGCCGCGACGATGTCGACCGGCAGCGCAAGCTGCTGGCACATCCGGCGCACGATCATCAGCTGCTGGTAGTCCTTCTTGCCGAACACGGCGACGCGCGGCTGCACGCACGACATCAGCTTCGTGACGACCGTGCACACGCCGGCAAAGAAGCCCGGGCGAAACTCGCCCTCGAGAATCCCGCCGAGATCGTCGGGCGGCAGCACGCGGTACTCCTGCGGCTCCGGATACATGTCGCGCTCGGTCGGCGCGAACAGCACGTAGACGTTTTCCTTCTGCAGCTTCTCGATGTCGTCCTGGAGCGTGCGCGGATATTTGTCGAAATCCTCGTTCGGGCCGAACTGCAGCCGGTTGACGAAGATGCTCGCCACGACCGGGTCGCCGTGCTGGCGCGCGAGGCGCATCAGCGACAGGTGACCGTCGTGCAGGTTGCCCATCGTCGGCACGAACGCCGTGCGGTTCTGTCCGCGCAACTGGTCGCGCAGTTCCTGGATCGAGCTGATGACTTTCATGATCGGGTAGCGGGTTCCTCGCGCAGGCGCGCGTTGGCGCCGCAACAGCGGCGTCGGGGTCGAAGCGGAGAACGCCGGCGCGCGGGCGGCGCATCGGGCGTCGGCGGATTGTAGAGGATTTGGCCGCCGGGCGCATCGAAAAAAGTACGATCGTTCACTTTTTGATTGGGCGCACCGCGAGCGAGCCGCGCCGGCGGGCCCGGCGGCAGGATGCGGTGCATTTCGGTGTGCGGGGTGGCGCGGGCGCAGCGGCGCGCCTTACGCGGGCAGGTACGCGAGGCGCACGTAGATCGGCGCGAACGGTTCGGCCTGCGTGATCTCGACGAGCGATTCGCGCGCGAGTTCGAGCATCGCGATGAAGTTCACGACGACGACCGGCACGCCGCGCGACGTGTCGAACAGGTCGGCGAACTCCATGAAGCGTGCGTTTTGCAGCCGGCGCAGGATCAGGCTCATGTGTTCGCGCACCGACAACTCCTCGCGGGAGATCTTGTGGTGCTGGACGAGCTTCGCGCGCTTGAGCACGTCGGCCCATGCGGCGCGCAGGTCGTCCGAATCGACGTCCGGAAAGCGCGGCGTGATGCTCTGCTCGATGTAGACCTCGGCGCGCAGGAAGTCGCGGCCGAGCTGCGGCAGCTGGTCGAGGCGTTGCGCGGCGAGCTTCATCTGCTCGTACTCGAGCAGGCGGCGTACGAGTTCCGCGCGCGGATCCTCGGCTTCCTCGCCGGTATCGGCCTTCTTGACCGGCAGCAGCATTCGCGACTTGATCTCGATCAGCATCGCGGCCATCAGCAGGTATTCGGCCGCCAGCTCGAGGTTCGACGTGCGGATCTGGTCGACGTAGCCCAGATATTGCGCGGTGACCTGCGCCATCGGGATGTCGAGCACGTTGAAGTTCTGCTTGCGGATCAGGTACAGCAGCAGGTCGAGCGGGCCTTCGAACGTCTCGAGGAACACCTCGAGCGCATCGGGCGGGATGTAGAGATCCTGCGGCAGCTTGAAGAGCGGCTCGCCGTACAGACGTGCGAACGCCGCGACACCGTCAACCGTGTCGGGCGTCGAATCGGCGCCCGCGGGCGCGGCAATCGCGTCGTCCTGCCGGGCGGCGCTGGCCTCGTCGGCGGCGCTCACGTCGTCAGAAGTTCTGGTAGTAGACGTAGGACGTTTGCTTCACGCGCGATTCCTGCTGCTCGGCGCGCTCGTCGAGGTCGATCGGCTGCTTGTCCCACAACAGCGAACGGCCCTTGCGCTGCTCTTCTTCGAGCGTCGGCTTCTGTTGCTTGAGCTGGTTCAGGAATTGCGTGACGTCGGACTGGTACGGCATGGCTTGGCTTTCCGTTTCGGGCGGCGCACGACGCGCCGGGTTCGCGATGGCGGGATTTTACCGCATCGCGGGGAACAGCCGGCGGCAATCGCGCGTCGAATCCGCTGGCCGACACCCGCGGCCCGACCAGCCGGGCCCGCGCGCGCTTCGTTGCGTCCTGGCGTCAAAGCGGTACCCGTGCGGGCAGAGCCGCCGCCCTGTGGTCAAATACGGGGTTTTCCACACAATCACGACAACCGAGGACGAGGTCATATTTGGCGGGTCAGGTGAACCAGCAGGCACATACGGCGCATGAGGCGAGCCCGCGCGCGGCGCGTCACCGCGGTCGTCGCGCGCGGCGCGGCGCCGGTGCGGCGGCCCGGGCAGCCCTCGTGGGCTGTCTCGCCGCGTTCGTGGTGCTGCCGGCTTACGCGAAGTACGACGTCGACATCGACGCGCCGCGCGCGATCCGCAAGCTCCTCGAGGCCCATCTCGACATCGCGCGCTTCGCCAAGCGCGACGACATCAGCGACGACCAGTTCGACTTCCTCGTGACCGCCACGCCGCAGCAGGTGCGCGACCTGACCGCGACGGCCGGCTATTTCTCGCCGGTCGTGCGCACCGACGTGCGCACGCGCGACGGCAAGCACGACGTGCGCGTCGCCGTCGATCCGGGGCCGCAGACCGTCGTGTCGACGGTCGATCTGGCATTCAAGGGCCCGGTCGGCACCGAGGATCCGAAGCAGGAGGCCGCGACCCGCTTCGCGTTCTCGCTGAAGCCGGGCGACCCGTTCACGCAGTCCGACTGGGACGGTGCGAAGGGGGCGGCGCTCAGGCAGTTGCAGTCGCGCCGCTACCTGGGCGCGAAGATCGCGTCGTCGGAGGCGCGCGTCGATCCACGCACGCAGCGCGCGACGCTGGCCGTCACGTTCGACAGCGGCCCGACGTTTACGATCGGCAAGGTCGACGTCGACGGCGTGCGCCGCTATCCGGAAAAGATCGTCACGAACGTCAATCCGCTGTCGGAAGGCGAGATCTACGACGTGCAGCGGATCGCCGAGCTGCAGCGGCAGTTGCAGAACACGCCGTACTACGCGAGCGTCGCGATCGACGTCGGCGACGATACGGCGAAGCCCGAGCGCACGCCCGTGCACGTGAAGGTCAGCGAGTTTCCGTACAACAACATCCGCGGCGGTGTCGGCTATGCGACCGATACGGGCCCGCACGTGCAGGGCTCCTACACGTATCTCGACACATTCGGCGCCGCCTGGCCGCTCACCGTGTCGGGCCGGCTCGACCAGATCCAGCAGTACGGCCAGGTCCAGCTGTCGATGCCGCCGGGCGAGAAAGGATGGACCAACAGCGTGCTCGCGTCGTACACGAACACCAACGTGTCGGACACGCGCATCTACAGCGCGCGGGTCGGCGTGCAGCGGACACGCACTGGTCAGTTCATCGACTACGCGTACTCGCTGATGTTCTACCAGGACCGGCTCGACCAGAACGGCGCCGGCCCGACCACGAGCCGCGCGCTGGTGCCGCAATGGGCATGGACGCGCCGCAACGTCGACGATCCGCTGTTCCCGCGCTCGGGCAACCTGATTCACGCGGAGGCCGGCTTCGCGATCAAGGGCGTGCTGACCGATCAGACCTTCATCCGCGGTTACGCGCGCGGCCAGCAGTACGTGCCGGTCGGCAAGCGCGACTTGTTCGTGTTCCGCGCGGAGCTCGGCGGCGTGTTCACGAGCGGCAGCTCGAGCGGCGTGCCGGCGTCGCTGCTGTTTCGCGCGGGCGGCTCGAATTCGGTGCGCGGCTATGGCTACCAGAGCATCGGCAACAGCGTCGACGGCTCCGTCCTGCCGACCAAGTACCTGATGACGGGCACCGCCGAATACCAGCACTGGTTCAACCGCGACTGGGGCGCCGCGACCTTCTTCGACATCGGCACCGCGACCGATGCGTGGGGCGAGCGCGTGTTCTACCCGGGCGTCGGCATCGGCGCGCGCTGGCGCAGCCCGGTCGGCCCGATCAACGTCGACGTCGCGTACGGACTGCGCAACCACAGCGTGCGCCCGTACCTGACGCTCGGCATCGCTTTCTGACCTTGTTGCACGAGCCACGACGAACCGCATGACGAAGGATCCGAACGACACGCCGCCGCCCAACGATCCGGACTCGCCCGAGCGCGCGCCGGACGCGCCGCCGCGCCGCGTGCGTGGGGGCCGGATCGCCGCGTGGGCGCTCGTGACGGTCGTGCTGCTCGTCGTGCTGGCGGCCGGGCTCGTGCTGGCCGCGGCGACGACCGAGCGCGGCACGCGGCTCGCGTGGCAGGCGGCCGTGCGCGTGCTGGGCGGCCGGCTGGCGGGCACGCTCGAAGGCGGTTCGCTCGCAACCGGCGTGCGCGTGCGCGGCTTCGCGTGGACGCGCCCCGGCGGCGCCGGCACCGAAGTGCGGATCGACCGGCTCGACGGCCGCTGGGCGCTCACCCGCGCGCCGTGGCGGCTGTCCGTTGACTACCTTCGCGCGGGCACGATCGACGTGCGGATCGCGCCGGGTCCGTCGACGCCGGCCGCGACGCCGCAGGACCTGAGCCTGCCGCTGCAGTTGCGGATCGACGACCTGCGCGTCGATCACCTGGCGATTCACGAAGGTGGGTCGACGACGCAGCTCGGCCATCTCGCGTTGAACGGCCGCAGCGACGGCCGTCACCATGAACTCGCGCTCGACGGCGTCGACACACCGTACGGCGCGCTGACCGCCCGCGCGAAGCTCGACGGCGTGAAGCCGTTCGCGCTGACGGGCAACGCGACCTACGTGGGCAAGCTCGCGAACGAACCGGTCAACGCGAGCGCGAACGTATCGGGTTCGCTCGAAGCGCTCGTCGCCGACGTCGCCGCGAGCGGTATGAAGCTGAACGGGCGCGCGCACGTCGAGGCCGCGCCGTTCGGCGCGGTGCCGCTCACGCGTGCGTCGCTCGCGTTCGATCACGTGAACCCGCAGGCGATCGCGCCGGGCGCGCCGGCCGCCGATCTTGCGGTGCGCGCGGAGCTGGCGCCCGTGACCGCGCCGGCCGGCGCCGCACCGGCGAAGGGTTTCGCGGTGACCGGCCCGGTGTCGATCGTCAACGCGAAGCCCGGCACGCTCGGCGAGCACCTGCTGCCCGTCGTCGACGCCCATGCGACCGTCAATCTCGACGCGCACGCGCAGCGGATCGACGGCCTCGCGCTGAAACTGATCCGCGACGGCAGCGTGACCGGCAACGGCACCCTGACGGGCGGCAAGGGCCGCTTCGACCTGAAGGTCGCGAACCTCGACCTCAATGCATTCGTCGCCGAATTGCGGCCGATGCGCCTCGGCGGGCCGCTCGGCGTGACGCTCGCCGGCGACGTGACGACCGTCGACTTCAACCTGAACGATCCGAAGCTTGCGCTCGGCGCGCGTGCGAAAGTCGCGCTGACGTCGCAGCAGACGGTGCTGACCGATGCGCGCGTGACGGCGGGCAAGGGCCGTATCGACCTGACCGGCGTGTTCCGTCACGACGCGCATTCGAGCTACGACGCGAAGGCGACGCTGACCGCGTTCGATCCGCTGCTGCTCGCCGCCATGCGTGCGCCGGGCGCGGGCCGCGGCAAGCCGGCCGCCAGAACGGCGAAGACAGCAGCGAAGGCGCCGGCCAGGCGCGGCGAGACGCGCGTATCGGGCACGCTGACGGCCTCCGGCGCGTTCGAGCCACAGGTGTCGACGAAGGCGACCTTCAAGCTCGGCGACAGCCTCTACGACGGCGTGCCGCTGACCGGCGCCGGCGTCGTGCAGCTCGTCGGCGCGCGGATCCTGCCGAGCAACGCGAACCTGACGATCGCGGGCAACCACGTCGACCTGCGCGGCAGTTTCGGCGCGCCGGGCGACCGGCTGCGCTTCGTCGTCGACGCGCCAGAGCTCGACCGGCTCGGCTTCGGCGTGCAGGGGCTCGTGCAGGCGCAGGGCGAGCTGACCGGCAGCTTCGCGCATCCGAACGTGACGGCCACCTACAAGGCCCAGCACGTCGTGGTCGGTTCGAACCGGATCGGTGCCGCGCAGGGGCGCGCCGACATCCGCGACGGCGCGCACGGTGCGCTCGTATTCACGGCCGACGCGACCGACATCGCGCTCGGCTCGCTGCAATTGAAATCGCTACGCGCGAATCTCGACGGCACGCGCGCGAAGCATACGCTCGACGCGTCGGCGGTCGGGACGGCCGGCGGCCGCGCGATCGACCTGACGTTCGCGGCGAACGGCGGCGTGGTCGAGAATCGCGACGGGATGCGCTGGGACGGCACCGTCACGCGCCTCGCAAACCGCGGCACGCCGGCAGTGGCGCTGCTCTCGCCGCTCGCCGTGTCGGCCGGGGCCGGCCGCGTGACGCTCGGCGCGACGCGACTCACGCTCGAAGGCGCCGCGATCGACCTGAAGTCGTTCGTGTTCGATCACGGCCAGATGCGCTCGGCAGGCACCGTGCGCGGCGCGTCGGTCGCGCGCTTCCTCGAGATTCGCCAGGAGCTGACGGGCCAGCGGCCGCCGCTGCGCACCGACGTCGTGCTCGATGCCGACTGGGATTTCTCGCTCGGCGCGAACGCGACGGGCTACGTGCAGGTGAAGCGGCGCGGCGGCGACGTGACGATCGAGACCGGGCGCGGCATCGCGTCGCTCGGGCTGACCGACCTGTCGGCGCGCGCGAGCTTTGCGCCGGGCAACCGGTTCAACGTGGTGGCGCTGGCGAAGGCGAACCGGGTCGGCACGCTCGACGCGAACGTCACCGTGCCGTTCGCGCTGCGCGACGGCGTGTTCGGCGTCGTCGACGACGGCCCGCTGGCGGGCCGCATCGACGCCGACATCCCGTCGCTGAAGGCGACCGGCAACCTGTTCGGGCCGAGCTATCTGCTCGGCGGGCGCGCGGCGCTGAAGCTGACGGTCGCTGGCACGCCGGTGAAGCCGAACGTGTCGGGCATGCTGACGGGCGACGATCTGTCCGCGACGCTCGTCGACCAGGGCGTGCAGCTGAAGGACGGCATCGTGCGCGTGAAGCTCGCGGAAAACCTCGTCGAATTCCAGCAGGTCGAGTTCCATGGCGGCGACGGCACGCTGCGCGCGATCGGCCGTGTGCGTCTCGACGGCGAGGCACCGGACCTGACCGCAAGCATCGTCGCCGACAAACTCGAACTGTTCGCGGCGCCGGACCGCAAGCTGTCGCTGTCGGGCAAGGCGATCGTCGCGAACGACGGGCCGCGCGGCGCGCTGTCGATCGACGGCAAGTTCGTCGTCGACCGTGCGCTGTTCGACCTGCCGGAAGACGCGGCGCCGCACTTGTCCGACGACGTCGTCGTGGTGCGACCGGACGGGACCGTGCGCGGCGAGACGCCGACCGGCACGGCGGTCGCGAAGCCGCAGAAGGTCGAGGACAAGCCGGCGCCGTCGCTCGCGCCGCGCGCGAACATCGACATCGGCCTCGGCAACAACTTCCGCTTCAAGGGACACGGCGCGGATCTCGGGCTGCGCGGCACGATCACCGTGATGAGCGCGCCTGGCGTGCCACTGCGCGCGATCGGCAACGTGCGCGTGACCGAAGGGTCGACGTATACGTCGTTCGGCCGCAAGCTCGCGGTCGAGAACGGCTTCTTCACGTTCAACGGCCCCGTGTCGAATCCGGGCGTGAACATCCTCGCCATGCGGCGCAACCAGGAGGTCGAGGCCGGGGTGCAGGTCACCGGCACGATCAAGGCTTTGACGGTCAAGCTGGTGTCGGAACCCAACGTCACCGACAACGAAAAGCTGTCGTGGCTGCTGTTCGGGCACGGCACCGACCAGGGCAACAACGTCGGCCAGCAGGGCACGATGACGGCGGCGCTCGCGCTGCTCGGCAGCGTGACCGGCAAGCGCGTCGCGCAGACCTTCGGCCTCGACGAATTCTCGATCGGCCGCAGCGACGTCGGTCTGACCGATCCGCAGGTCATCCAGGTCTCGAAGGCGATCAACGAGCGTTTCGTGCTCGGCTTCGAGCAGGGCCTGCAGTCGGCGAGCAACGCGTTCAAGGCGACGATCAACCTGACGCGCTTCTGGTCCGTGTCTGCATACGGCGGCACGTTCCAGGGCGTCGACCTGAACTACACGCGGCGCTTCGATCGCTGGTTCAGCCGGCGGTGACGGCACGCGCTGCGACGCGCGTCGGAATCGTCGTCGCGCATGAAAAAAGCCCCGCACGCATCGTGCGGGGCTTTCGTGCGCAAGCGGCGGTGCGTGCTGCTTACTTCACGCGCATGCCGGGCTTCGCGCCGCTGTGCGGCTCGAGGATGTAGAGGCCCGGCTCTGCTTTCTCGTCGGCGGCCGACGCGGCGAGCACCATCCCTTCGGACAGCCCGAACTTCATCTTGCGCGGCGCGAGGTTCGCGACCATCACCGTCAGCTTGCCGACGAGCTGCTCGGGCTGGTACGCGGACTTGATGCCCGAGAACACGTTTCGGGTCTTTTCCTCGCCGACGTCGAGCGTGAGCTGCAGCAGCTTGTCCGAGCCTTCAACGGCCTGGCACGCGACGATCTTCGCAATGCGCAGGTCGACCTTCGCGAAATCGTCGATCGAGATCGGACCGTCGTCGGCACCGTTCGCGGCGGCGGCCTTCGCGTTCGCCCTGGCGTTCTTGCCTTCCTTCGCGGCGTTGGCCGCGCTCGCGGCAGCGGCGCCGGTGGCCTCGGCCTGCAGCGAATCGCGGTTCGCGGCGAGCAGCGCGTCGATCTGCTTCGGATCGACGCGCGTCATCAGGTGCTGGTACGCCTTGACCGGCTGCGCGGACGACAGCGGTTTCGCGGCGTCGGCCCACGTGAGCGGCGCGATTCCGAAGAAGGTCTCGACGGCTTCGGCCACGCGCGGCATCACCGGCTTCAGCGCGAGCGACAGCAGGCGGAATGCCTCGAGGCTCACGCTGCAGGTTTCGTGCAGCGCGACCGCGTTGGCCGGATCCTTCGCGAGTTCCCACGGCTTCGCGCCGTCGACGTACGCGTTCACTTCGTCAGCGAGTTCCATCGTCTGGCGCAGCGCGCGGCTGTATTCGCGCGCTTCGTAGTGCGCGGCGATCGCGGGAATCGCATCGCGCAGCTTCGCGACGAGCGGATGGTTCATCGCGCTGTCCTGCACGCGGCCGTCGAAGCGCTTGAGCAGGAAGCCGGCCGCGCGGCTCGCGATGTTCACGTACTTGCCGACGAGATCGCTGTTCACACGCGCCTGGAAATCATCGAGGTTCAGGTCGATGTCTTCCATCGTCGCGTTCAGCTTCGCGGCGAAGTAGTAGCGCAGCCATTCCGGGTTCAGGCCGGTGTCGATGTAGCTCTGCGCGGTGATGAACGTGCCGCGCGACTTCGACATCTTCGCGCCGTCGACCGTCAGGAAGCCGTGCGCGAACACGTTGGTCGGCGTGCGATGGCCCGAGAACTCGAGCATCGCCGGCCAGAACAGCGTGTGGAAATACAGGATGTCCTTGCCGATGAAGTGGTACTGCTCGGCGGTCGAGCCCGACCGGATCCACGCGTCGAAGTCGATGCCCTTGCGGTCGCACAGGTTCTTGAAGCTCGCGTAATAACCGACCGGCGCGTCCAGCCACACGTAGAAGTACTTGCCGGGTGCGCCCGGGATCTCGAAGCCGAAGTACGGCGCGTCGCGCGAGATGTCCCAGTCGGCGAGGCGGGCTTCGCCGGCGTCGCCGAGCCATTCGCGCATCTTGTTGGTGGCTTCGGGCTGAGCGAGGCCGCTGACCCATTCGCGCAGGAACGACTCGCAGCGCGGGTCCGACAGGCGGAAGAAATAGTGCGTCGACGTCTTGCGCACCGGCGTCGCACCGGACACGACCGAATACGGATTCAGCAGTTCCGTCGGCAGATAGGTCGAACCGCACACTTCGCAGTTGTCGCCGTACTGATCCTTCGCGTGGCACTTCGGGCATTCGCCCTTGATGAAGCGGTCCGGCAGGAACATTTCCTTGACCGGGTCGTACGCCTGCTCGATCTCGCGCTCGGCGATCAGGTCGTTTTCCTTCAGCGCGAGGTAGATCTTCTCGCTCAGCACGCGGTTCTCGTCCGAGTCCGTCGAGTAGAAGTTGTCGAACGACACGCCGAAGCTGTCGAAATCACGCTTGTGCTCGGTCCACACGCGGTCGATCAACTGCTTCGGCGTCAGGCCTTCCTTCTCCGCGCGCAGCATGACCGGCGTGCCGTGCGTGTCGTCGGCGCCGATGTAGTAGACCTCGTGGCCGTGCATTCGCAGCGTCCGCACCCAGATGTCGGTCTGGATGTACTCGACCAGGTGGCCGATGTGGATCTGGCCATTGGCATAGGGCAGTGCGGACGTAACGAGGATCTGGCGGCTGCCTTGCGGCGCCGCAGCCTGCACGGAAGTGAGGTCGGATGCGGACATAGGGTCTGTAGAAGAACGGCGGAAACGACGGAAACTGCGATTCTAGCAGGGGCGCGGGCAGGTCAGCCGGCGCGGGCGCCATGGCGCGGACGCAGGAAGGGGCGGGGCCGCCGTGGCGGCTTGCCCGGTGGCGCAATGCTGCGGCGCAGCATACGAATTCCGGGCAAAAAAAACCGGGGCGGATTCGGCCCCGGAGCAACAACGACAAGAGGAGAATGGTGACGCGCCGGCTGCGCCAGCCGCGTACCGTAAAGACAGACCGCAGGCCGCGACAGAAGTTCGAAATTTTTTTCGATTCGTTACGGATCCCGCTGGAAGCCTTGAGCGGCGGGGGCGCGCGCCCCCGTTTCCTCCTCTCGCGGCGATGCTTACTGCTGTGCTGCGCGCAGGTAGATCTCGACGCGGCGGTTTTGCGCACGGCCGGCTTCGGTCGCGTTGTCCGCGATCGGGTTCGACGGGCCCATGCCTTGTGCCGACAGGCGGCCGCCGGCGACGCCGCGCTGCACCAGTGCGTTCACGACGCTCTGTGCGCGATTCTGCGACAGCGTCTGGTTCAGCTGTGCCGAGCCCGTGCTGTCCGTGTAGCCGACGATCGATGCCGTCACTTGCGGGTTCTGGTTCAGCGTCGTGGCCAGGTCGTTCAGCAGCGGCGTGAAGGCCGGCGTGATCGCGTACTGGTTCGTCGCGAACGTCACCGAGCTCGGCACGTTCAGCTTCAGCGAGCCGTCCGGCTGCTCGGTCACCTGCGTGCCCGTCTTGGCTGCCGACGGCGCGAGCTTGTTCTTGATCGCTTGCCAGTTGTAACCCGTCACGCCGCCGACCAGCGCGCCGACGCCCGCGCCGATCGCCGCGCCCTTGCCGCCACCGGCCAGCGCGCCGATGCCCGCGCCCAGCGCCGCACCCGTGCCGGTGCCGACGGCCGTATTGCTGCCTTGCTGCGTGGCGCAGCCTGCCAGCAGCGCGCCGGCGAGTGCGAAGACGGACAGGCGAGTCGCGATTTTCATGTTCATCTTGGATTCCTCTCTTGGTTGAACGAGTCGACAACGACGACAAACAACAGTTACGGCTCCCTGCACGGACACCCGAAAAAGGAAGGGCAGGCCCGTGCCGCGGCAGCCGCCGAGGCGGCCGCATGCCCTGTTCGCCAGCGGGGCTGTTCCGGACAGGGCGACGCATCAGCCTCTACAATATAGGCGGTTGGTGGCCGATTTGGCCCTATAGCATGCCGCACGCGAAGATTGCTCCGACGCGCGCGTTCGCGCAATGGCGTGCAACAGATTCTTTCACTTTTCCCGATTTTCGCAGCGTTATTTGATATTTCTTGACGTTTGCGCGAGAGAAAAACGTTTTCACGGAGTTTCAATGAGCATTGACCGGGCACAAGTCGACGCCGCACTGGCGGCTGTCGTCGACCCCAATACCGGCCGTCCGTACGCGGCGAACAAGGGCGTGCGCAACGTCGCGATCGACGGCGACGTCGTGGCGGTGGACGTGGTGCTCGGCTATCCCGCGCGCAGCCAGCATGACGACGTGCGCGCACGCATTGCCGATGCGCTGAAGGCCGTGCCGGGCGTGCGCGACGCGCGCGTCGCCGTGTCGCAGGAGATCGTCGCGCATACGGTGCAGCGTGGCGTGAAGCTGCTGCCGAACGTGAAGAACATCGTCGCGGTCGCATCGGGCAAGGGCGGCGTCGGCAAGAGCACGACGGCCGTGAACCTCGCGCTCGCGCTCGCCGCGGAAGGCGCGTCGGTCGGCATTCTCGACGCCGACATCTACGGTCCGTCGCTGCCGACCATGCTCGGCATTCACGGCCAGCGCCCCGAGTCGCCGGACAACCAGTCGATGAATCCGCTGGTCGGCCATGGGCTGCAGGCGAACTCGATCGGCTTCCTGATCGAGGAAGACAACCCGATGGTGTGGCGTGGCCCGATGGCGACGTCGGCGCTCGAGCAGCTGCTGCGGCAGACCAACTGGCGCGAGCTCGACTACCTGATCGTCGACATGCCGCCGGGCACGGGCGACATCCAGCTCACGCTCGCGCAGCGCGTGCCGGTGACGGGCGCCGTGATCGTGACGACGCCGCAGGACATCGCGCTGCTCGACGCGAAGAAGGGCCTGAAGATGTTCGAGAAGGTCGGGATTCCGATCCTCGGTATCGTCGAGAACATGAGCATCCACGTCTGCTCGAACTGCGGCCACGAAGAGCACATCTTCGGCGCGGGCGGCGCCGAGCGGATGGCCCGGGATTATGGTGTGAACGTGCTCGGCAGCCTGCCGCTCGACGTCGCGATCCGCGAGCGCGCCGACAGCGGCACGCCGACGGTCGTGGCCGAACCGGACGGCGCGCTGGCGCGGCGCTACCGCGATATCGCGCGCGGGGTCGCGCTGGCGATCGCCGAGCGCGCGCGCGATATGACGTCGAAGTTCCCGTCGATCGTTGTTCAAAATACGTAAAACCCTTGCGGGGCGGGGCCTCACGCTGTTTACGGCGCCGCGAGGCGCGGTATCATGGCGACTTTTCCCGGGTCCCTTTACCCGCCCGGCATGGCCGCCGTGTCGAACGGCCGCCAGCCGGCATGAGGATCGAATGAACCAACGACATCACGGCGTGCACGCCGGCCGCGCGCGGCGCGCGCTGCTGGCCGCCGCCGCGCTGGGCCTGCTGGCCGGCTGTACCTCTTTTTCCTCGTCGCACGAAAAGCGCGCCGACGCGCAACTGCAGCCGACCGTCGGCTCGCAGGCACGCGGTGCGGTGACGTTCGTCGAACGCCCGGACGGCGTCCAGGTCACGTACAACCTGGCCGGCCTGCCGCCGAACAGCGATCACGCGCTGCAGGTGCACGAGCGCGGCGACTGCAACGCGGGCGACGGCTCGAGCGCCGGCCAGGTGTTCGCGCCGGCAGCCGACCGGCTGCGCGCGGGCGCGCGCGTCGCCGGCGATCTCGGCAACATCCATGCGGATGCGAACGGCGTGGCGGCGGGTTTCATCATCGCGCCCGATCTGGCCCTCGACGGTGTGCGCTCCGCGCTGAATCGCGCGGCGCTGGTGCACCGCGACCCGAGCGACCCGGCGTTTCCGCGGCACGGCGCGGGGCCGGCGCTCGCGTGTGGCGTGATCCGATGACGGACGCCGCATGCGCGGGCCGATGATCGCGTAAAATGTGCGCCTTTCCCGGCCGCGGCCTCGCGGGTCCGGCCCTCACCGACTGTCACGCAGCGTTTCCAGGCGCCCTGTTATGAGCATCAAGTCCGACAAGTGGATTCGGCGCATGGCCGAAGAACACAAGATGATCGAGCCGTTCGTGCCCGATCAGGTTCGCGCGTCCGAGGACGGTCGCAGGATCGTCAGCTACGGCACGTCGAGCTACGGCTACGACATTCGCTGCGCGGACGAATTCAAGATCTTCACGAACATCAATTCGACGATAGTCGATCCGAAGAACTTCGACGAGGGTTCGTTTGTCGATTTCAAGGGCGACGTGTGCATCATCCCGCCGAACTCGTTCGCGCTGGCCCGCACCGTCGAATATTTCCGCATCCCGCGCACCGTGCTCACCGTCTGCCTCGGCAAGTCGACGTACGCGCGCTGCGGGATCATCGTCAACGTGACGCCGTTCGAACCCGAGTGGGAAGGCTACGTCACGCTGGAATTCTCGAATACCACGCCGCTGCCCGCGAAGATCTACGCGAACGAAGGTGTCGCGCAGGTGCTGTTCTTCGAAAGCGACGAAGTGTGCGACGTGTCGTACGCCGATCGCGGCGGCAAGTATCAGGGTCAGCGCGGTGTCACGCTGCCGAAAACCTGATCTGGTTGCATAACGTCTCACCAGTTTCCGGGTGACCGCTGCGCGTGACGCGCCGCGGTCGTTCTTTTTGGAGAATCGCCCATGAAGTTTCGTTTCCCCGTCGTCATCATCGACGAAGATTTCCGCTCCGAGAACATCTCGGGCTCCGGCATCCGGGCGTTGGCCGAAGCGATCGAGAAGGAGGGCGTCGAAGTCCTCGGCCTCACGAGCTACGGCGATCTGACGTCGTTCGCGCAGCAATCGAGCCGCGCGTCGTGCTTCATCCTGTCGATCGACGACGACGAACTCATGCTCGGCGAAACGGGCCCGGACGGCGAACTGCCCGAGCTCGCGACCGCGATCATCGAGCTGCGCGCCTTCGTCACCGAAGTGCGCCGCCGCAACGCGGACATCCCGATCTTCCTGTACGGCGAAACGCGCACGTCGCGCCACTTGCCGAACGACATCCTGCGCGAACTGCACGGCTTCATCCACATGTTCGAGGACACGCCGGAGTTCGTCGCGCGCCACATCATCCGCGAGGCGAAGGTCTATCTCGACTCGCTCGCGCCGCCGTTCTTCAAGGAGCTGGTGAAGTACGCGGACGAAGGCTCGTACTCGTGGCACTGCCCGGGCCACTCGGGTGGCGTCGCGTTCCTGAAGAACCCGCTCGGCCAGATGTTCCACCAGTTCTTCGGCGAGAACATGCTGCGCGCCGACGTCTGCAACGCGGTCGACGAACTCGGCCAGCTGCTCGATCACACGGGCCCGGTCGCGGCGTCCGAGCGCAACGCGGCGCGCATCTTCAGCGCGGACCACCTGTTCTTCGTGACCAACGGCACGTCGACGTCGAACAAGATCGTCTGGCATGCGACGGTCGCGCCCGGCGACATCGTGCTGGTCGACCGCAACTGCCACAAGTCGATCCTGCACGCGATCACGATGACGGGCGCGATTCCGGTGTTCCTCACGCCGACGCGCAATCACTTCGGCATCATCGGGCCGATCCCGCGCGACGAATTCAAGCCGGAGAACATCCGCAAGAAGATCGAGGCGAACCCGTTCGCGCGCGAGGCGCTGCGCGAGAACCCGGACATGAAGCCGCGGATCCTGACGATCACGCAGAGCACGTACGACGGCGTCGTCTACAACGTCGAGATGATCAAGGACCTGCTCGGCGACCTGCTCGACACGCTGCACTTCGACGAAGCGTGGCTGCCGCACGCGACGTTCCACGATTTCTACCGCGACATGCACGCGATCGGCGACGGCCGTCCGCGCACGGGCGCGCTCGTGTTCGCGACGCACTCGACGCACAAGCTGCTCGCGGGCATCTCGCAGGCGTCGCAGATCGTCGTGCAGGATTCGGAGAACCGCACGTTCGACAAGCACCGCTTCAACGAGGCGTACCTGATGCACACGTCGACGAGCCCGCAGTACGCGATCATCGCGTCGTGCGACGTCGCGGCCGCGATGATGGAACCGCCGGGCGGCACCGCGCTCGTCGAGGAATCGATCGCCGAGGCGATCGACTTCCGCCGCGCGATGCGCAAGGTCGACGCCGAATACGGCGACGACTGGTTCTTCAGCGTATGGGGGCCGGACAACCTGTCGGCAGAAGGCATCGGCTCGCGCGAGGACTGGATGCTGAAGCCGAACGACCACTGGCACGGCTTCGGCCCGCTGGCGGAAGGCTTCAACATGCTCGACCCGATCAAGGCGACGATCATCACGCCGGGGCTCGATGTCGACGGCGAGTTCGGCGAAACGGGCATTCCGGCCGCGATCGTCACGAAGTATCTGGCCGAGCACGGGATCATCGTCGAGAAGACCGGCCTGTACTCGTTCTTCATCATGTTCACGATCGGCATCACGAAGGGCCGCTGGAACTCGATGGTGACCGAGCTGCAGCAGTTCAAGGACGACTACGACAACAACCAGCCGCTGTGGCGCGTGCTGCCGGAATTCGTCGCGCAGCATCCGCGCTACGAGCGCGTCGGCCTGCGTGACCTGTGCACGCAGATCCACGACGTGTACCGCGCGAACGACATCGCGCGCCTGACGACGGAAATGTACCTGTCGGACATGGAGCCGGCGATGAAGCCGTCGGACGCGTTCGCGAAGCTCGCGCACCGCAAGATCGACCGCGTGCCGCTCGACGAGCTCGAAGGCCGCGTGACGAGCATCCTGCTCACGCCGTACCCGCCGGGCATCCCGCTGCTGATTCCGGGCGAGCGCTTCAACAAGACGATCGTGAACTACCTGCGGTTCGCGCGCGACTTCAACGAGCGCTTCCCGGGCTTCCACACCGACATCCACGGCCTCGTCGCGGAAGAGGTGAACGGCCGCGTCGAGTACTTCGTCGATTGCGTGCGCGACTGATGGCGACGCAGGGACGAATCCGGACGATGCGTGCGGCGTTGGCCGCGCTCGTCGTCTGGGCGGCAGGGGCGGCCGGGCTGGCGGGCGTGGGTGTCGCACACGCGGAAGTCGCGGCGGCCGACCCGATCGACGTCGCGATGCGGCAGTGTCTCGCGCGGCGCGACCGGTCGTCGACGGCCGGCCAGATCCAGTGCATGGGCGAAGCGCAGCAGCAGTGGC
Source organism: Burkholderia sp. LA-2-3-30-S1-D2 (assembly GCF_001523915.2). NCBI lineage: Bacteria > Pseudomonadati > Pseudomonadota > Betaproteobacteria > Burkholderiales > Burkholderiaceae > Burkholderia > Burkholderia sp. LA-2-3-30-S1-D2. The sequence goes on from NZ_CP013384.1 coordinate 933,822, forward strand.
AGGCGGTGATGGACGGCGCGTACCAGCGCCTGTCGAAGAATGCGCCGGCCAACGTGAAGCGCGGCTGGCAGGACAGCCAGCGCCGCTGGGTCACGTGGCGCAAGGATGAAGTTCATCTGCTGAAAGCCGTGTACGACACGACGCGCGGCACCGCGTACGCGATGTCGAGCGCCGACATGCAGTTGCAGCCCGTGCGCGATCGCGCATTGGCGCTGCGCGCGGCGGCCGACCGCTACGCGCTACCGCCTGCCGCCGTGCCGGTGGCGGCCACGAGCGGTGCGCAAGGCGACACCCAGGGCGGTGCGGGCACGGCGCCGGGCACAGCCGCGCCAGCCGGCGGCAAGCCGGCGAACGCGCCGCGCGATTCGGCGATAAGCCGCGTGCGGCCGTGTGTGCAGGATGCCGCGTGCGAGCACGCGCTGTTCGATTTGAACCGCTATTACCAGAAGCTGCGTCGCAAGATGCCCGCGCATTCGGCCGCGACACTCGTGCGCGCGCAGCGCGCGTGGGTCGCGTTCAGCGATGCGACGGCGCCGCTCGTCGGCGAGGACGGACGCGTCGACCTGATCGGCGCGCGCATCGCGACGATGAAGCGGCTGTCGGAGACGGCCGGCAACAACTGACGATCGCCGCGACGCCGGTCATTCGGCGCGGCAACGGAAAACGGGCACCCGAGGGTGCCCGTTTGCATATGGCGTGCCGCGAGCGGCGCCTACCCGGGCTGCTGCGTGTCCAGACGGCCGAACCACGACGGCACGAACGCGACCGCATCGTCGAGCGACTCGAGCACGTGCAGGCTCAGCGCGACGATCTCGGGCGTCGGTGCCTTCAGGTCGGGCACGGTGACGACCGATGCGCCCGCGCCGGCGGCCGATTGCGCGCCGAAGTCGCTGTCCTCGAACGCGACGCACGCGTGCGCCGGCACGCCGAGGCGTTCGGCCGCGAGCCGGTACACGGCCGGGTCGGGTTTGCCGCGCGCGACTTCGTCGCCGCCCGCGATCGCGTGGAAGAACGGCAGCACGCCGACCGCGTCGAGCCGCGCACGGATCACGTCGCGCGCGGACGACGATGCGACCGCGCACGGAATGCCGGCCTGCGCGAGCGTCTCGAGCAGCGCCAGTGCGCCGGACTTCAGCGGAAATTTCGGATGAGGTTCGGGCGCGGCGAGCCGTTCGCGCACGAGGGTGCGCACGGCGTCGAACGTGTCGGTGTCGCCGATCAGCCGCGCGAGAATGACCTGGCCCTCGGCGAACGAGCGGCCGACGATCTGCAGGTAGTCGATCTCGGTCAGCACGACGCCGTGCGCGGTCGACACGTCGATCCACGTGTTCATGATGGTCCGCTCGGAATCGACGAGCAGGCCGTCCATGTCGAAGAGCGCGGCGGAGAAGGTCATCGGCGGTATCCGGGAAGCGGGAAGGGCGTCGGGCGGCACGACGGCCGCCCGAGTGAAAGACGGACGCCGAAGGCGCCCGTCCGGGCCGGCAGGCTTACTTGTCGAGCGCGGCGCGAGCGGCCTTGACCGCCGCACGCACTTGATCGGGCGCGGTGCCGCCCGGATGGTTGCGGCTCGCGACCGAACCTTCGAGCGTCAGGTAGCCGAACACGTCGTCGCCGATCAGGTGCGCGACGTTCGGCAGTTCCTGCTTCATTTCGTCGAGCGAGAGGTCGGCGAGGTCGATTCCGCGATCGTCGCAGATCTTCACCGCGTGCGCGACGGCTTCGTGCGCATCGCGGAACGGCAGCCCGCGCTTCACGAGATAGTCGGCGAGGTCGGTGGCGGTCGAGAAGCCCTGCAGCGCAGCCGCGCGCATCGCGTCCGGCTTCACCGTGATGCCGGCGACCATCTCGGCGAAGATCCGCAGCGTGTCGGCGACCGTGTCGACCGTGTCGAACAGCGGTTCCTTGTCTTCCTGGTTGTCCTTGTTGTACGCGAGCGGCTGGCCCTTCATCAGCGTGAGGAGCGCCATCAGGTGGCCGTTCACGCGGCCCGTCTTGCCGCGTGCGAGCTCGGGCACGTCCGGGTTCTTCTTCTGCGGCATGATCGAGCTGCCGGTGCAGAAGCGGTCGGCGATGTCGATGAAGCCGACGCGCGGGCTCATCCACAGCACGAGTTCTTCGGAGAAGCGCGACACGTGCGTCATCACGAGCGCGGATGCCGCCGTGAATTCGATCGCGAAGTCGCGATCCGACACCGCGTCGAGCGAGTTCGCGCAGATGCCGTCGAAGCCGAGCGTCTTCGCCACGGCGTGACGGTCGATCGGGTAGCTGGTGCCGGCGAGCGCGGCCGCGCCGAGCGGCAGGCGGTTCACGCGGGTGCGGCAGTCGCGCATGCGCTCGGCGTCACGCGTGAACATTTCGACGTACGCGAGCAGGTGATGGCCGAACGTGACCGGCTGCGCGACCTGCAGGTGGGTGAAGCCCGGCATGATCGTGGCCGCATTCTTTTCAGCGAGGTCGATCAGCGCGCCGCGCAGGTCGTTCAGGAGGCCGCCGATGCGGTCGATCTCGCCGCGCAGCCACAGACGGATGTCGGTCGCGACCTGATCGTTGCGCGAGCGGCCCGTGTGCAGGCGCTTGCCGGCGTCACCGATCAGCGCGGTCAGGCGCGCCTCGATGTTCAGGTGGACGTCCTCGAGATCCAGCTGCCATTCGAATTCGCCGCGCTCGATCTCGCCCTTGATCTGCGTCATCCCGCGTTCGATCGCGGCGAGGTCGTCGGCGCTGATGATCTTCTGCGCCGCGAGCATGCTCGCGTGCGCGAGCGAGCCGGCGATGTCGACGAGCGCGAGGCGCTTGTCGAAAAACACCGACGACGTGTAGCGCTTGACCAGCTCCGACATCGGTTCCGAGAAGCGGGCCGACCAGGCCTCGCCCTTTTTGTGCAGTTGGGACGTCATGGCGATTCTTCGAAGGGGAGTTGGGCGGCGTGCGCCGCCGAGGGAATCCCGCAATTCTAGCATTCGCGGGGCTGGCGGCCGGCGCGCGCGTCGGCCGCGAACGGGCGCGGATTACCGGGGGCCGCAGGTCAGCGGTCCGATCCGCGGCAGCGTGCCGTCGTCCGGGCGCCGGTACGCGAATTCGACGGCGCAGTCGCGGCCGCCGCCCGAGATTTCGAGGTGATTGTTCTGGACGAGGCCGTCGACGAAGGTCAGGCCGTCGTAGCCGACGATCGTGCGCTGGCCGCTTTCGACGTGGCGAACGTCGAGGCCGGGCGGCAGCGGCGTGCCGTCCGGCGCGCGCAGCGTCTGCGCATCGATCACCGCGACGATCAGCTTCTGAGCCGCCTCAATCGCGCACGAGCACGACCAGCTTCAGGTCTTCGCGGTGCGCGGGCTTCAGCGTGATCTGCTGGTACACGAGCCGGCCGTCGGCCGGATGGTCGAATTCGCGCAGGCCGCCTTCGCGCTCGAACACGTCCTGCGATGCCCAATACTGCGCGAACGCATCGCTGCCGGCCATCAGCGCGTCGATCAGCGCGCGGGTCGGCGCATCGGCGAGGTGGCGGATCGAGTCGGCGCGGAATTCGGCCGCGAGCCGGCGCGCGCGGGTTTCCCAGTCGACGATCAACGTGCGCGCGGCCGGCGCCATGAACGTGAAGCGCAGCAGGTTGCGGTCGTGCTCGCCGTCGAGCCAGCCCGTGAACAGCGCGGCGGCCGGCGCGTTCCATGCGAGCGCGTTCCATTGCCGGTCGAGCACGTATGCAGGCGTGGCGATCGCGGCGACGGTCGCCGCGAGCGTGGGCGGCAGGTCGCCAGCCGCGACGTCGGGCTCGGCCGGATCGCGCTGCGCGGCCAGTTCGAACAGGTACGCGCGTTCGGCCTTCGACAGTTGCAGCGCGACGGCGATCCGCGCGAGCGCATCGGCCGACGCCGACACCGGGCGGCCCTGCTCGATCCACGTGTACCAGGTCGGGCTGACGCCGCACAGCTGCGCGACTTCCTCGCGCCGCAGCCCCGGCGTGCGGCGGCGCGGGCCGGGCGGCAGGCCGACGGCCTGAGGCGACAGCCGTTCGCGGTGCGCGCGGATGAATTCGCCGAGGGCGCGGGCGGGCGTGGCGTCGAGCGGCGGGGTGGGGGCGGAGGACGGCTGGTTCATGCGGAAACGGCTGAAACGACAAAAAGGGGCGCGCGACGCGCGGCGTAGATCGGGCCGGAAATCAGGCAGGTGTAACAAATACCAGAATAACCGCTTAACTTGTACTGGTACAAGCGCGGCCCTATTGTAGCGATTCGCGCGCTGGCAGGCAGCGGGCGTCCCACCCAACGAAGGAGCGAACGATGAAACACCACGACCAGGTCGCCGACGCATTCGGCACGACGGCCGCCGCCTACCTGACGAGCACGGTCCACGCGACGGGCGCCGATCTGCAGGCACTGGCAGACGCCGTGCGCGCGACGCCCGACGCCGCGGTGCTCGATCTCGGTTGCGGTGCGGGCCATGCGAGCTTTGCGGTCGCGCCGCACGTGCGCGACGTGGTCGCCTACGATCTCGCGGCGCCGATGCTCGCGACCGTCGCCGCCGCCGCGCGCGAGCGCGGGCTCGCGAACGTCCGCACGCAGCAGGGGCCGGCCGAACGGCTGCCGTTCGAAGCCGGCACTTTCGACTGGGTAATCAGCCGGATGAGCGCGCACCACTGGCACGACGTGAGCGCTGCGCTTGCGGAGGTGCGTCGCGTGCTGAAGCCGGGCGGCCGCGTGCTGATGATCGACATCGCGGGCAACGATCATCCGCTGCTCGACACGTATCTGCAGGCCGCCGAAGTGCTGCGCGACGCGTCGCACGTGCGCGACTACCGTGCCGACGAATGGCTCGCGATGTTTCGCGGCGCCGGGTTCGACGCACACGTGCAGAGCCGCTGGCGCCTGCCGATCGATTTCGACACATGGGTCGAGCGCATCCGCACGCCGGCCGACAGCGTCGCGGGCATCCGCGCGCTGTGGGCGCATGCGCCAGACGAGGTGCGCGGCTACTACGCAGTGCAGCCGGACGGGTCGTTCGAGCACGATGCGCTGCTGATCGACGCGCAATGAGCGTATGGGGCGACACGGCGGCCGGCGCCGTCGCGCCGTTCCATGCGAAAAAGCCGCGATACGCGTGTTGCGTATCGCGGCTTTCGTTTTGCGGCGCGCGTTTCGCAACGCCGGCGCGGCGCGGAGCAGGCCCGCGCCGCGCACGGATCAGCCCGTATTGCGCAGGCCGGCCGCGATCCCGTTGATGGTCAGGTGAATCCCGCGGCGCAGCCGCGCGTTCGTGTCGCCCGCGCGGTGACGCTTGATCAGCTCGACCTGCAGGTGGTTCAGTGGATCGAGATACGGGAAGCGGTTCTTGATCGAGCGCGCGAGCAGCGGGTTGGTCGCGAGGCGGCCAGCGTGCCCGGTGATTTCCGCGAGCGCCTGCGACGTGCGCTCCCATTCCGCGACGATCCGCTCGAACACGTGCTTGCGCAGCTTGCGGTCGGCGACCAGCTGCGCATAGCGCGACGCGACCGCGAGATCGGTCTTCGCAAGCACCATGTCCATGTTCGACAGCAGGTTCGCGAAGAACGGCCAGGTCTTGTTCATCTTCTTGAGCAGCGTCAGGCGCTTGGTGCGTTCGGCCGCGTCCGGCGCGCCGTCGAGATACGCGCTCACCGCGCTGCCGAAGCCGTACCAGCCCGTCAGCAGCAGTCGGCACTGGCCCCACGAGAAGCCCCACGGAATCGCACGCAGGTCTTCGATCCTGCGGTTCTTCGGATCCTGCAGCTTGCGCGAGGCCGGGCGGCTGCCGATGTTCAGCTCGGCGATCTCGGTGATCGGCGTCGACGAGAAGAAGTAGTCGGTGAAGCCGGGCGTTTCATAGACGAGCGCGCGATACGACGCCATCGCGGCGTCGGACAGCGTCTGCATCGCGGCTTCGAACGCGGGCAACTGCGCGGGCGCGTTCGATTGCGGCAGCAGCGACGCCTCGAGCGTCGCGGCGACCACGGTCTCCAGATTGCGCCGGCCGATCTCGGGGTTCGCGAACTTGCTCGCGATCACCTCGCCCTGTTCCGTCAGGCGGATCTGGCCGTTCACGGTGCCCGGCGGCTGCGACAGGATCGCCTGGTAGGTCGGGCCGCCTCCGCGGCCGACCGTGCCGCCGCGGCCATGGAACAGCCGCAGCGTGATCTTGCGTTCGCGGAACAGGTCGACGAGCGCGAGCTCCGCGCGATACAGCTCCCAGTTCGATGTCAGGAAGCCGCCGTCCTTGTTGCTGTCCGAGTAGCCGAGCATCACTTCCTGCTCGGCACCCTGGTGCGCGATCAGCGCATCGATGCCCGGCAGTGCGAAGTATTCGCGCATGATGCGCGCAGCGTCGCGCAGGTCCGGGATCGTCTCGAACAGCGGAATCACCATCAGGCCATTGCGCGCGCTGTCGTGAGCGGCGCCGAATGCGCCTTCGAGCAGCCCGGTTTCCTTCTGCAGCAGCAGGACTTCGACGAGGTCGCTGACCGTCTCGGTGTGCGAAATGATGTAGTTGCGTACCGCACGCGGGCCGAACTGCGCACGCACCTCGCGTGCCTTCTCGAACACGCCCAGCTCGCTTTGCGCGAGCGCCGAGTATTCGATGTACGGCGAGCGCAGCGGGCGCGGATCGGCCAGCGCGGCAAGCAGCGCGATCAGCTTGTCGTCCTCGGAGAGCGACGCGTAGTCCGCATGTACGCCGGCACGCGCGAACAGCTCGGCGACCACGGCTTCGTGGATGTCGGAGCTCTGGCGCAGGTCGATGCTCGCGAGATGGAATCCGAACACTTCGGCCGCGCGCACGAGCGGTGCGAGGCGCGGCGCGGCGAGCGACGTGCCGTGGTGTTCGTCGAGCGAGGCGGTCAGCACCTTGAGGTCGGCGACGAAGGCTTCGGAATCGGCGTAGGGCACCGCGCGCACCGGCGGCGCGCCGCGGCCGGCGCTGCGCACCGGCACCGTGCCTTCGCCCAGTCGGACGCGCGCGCTTGCGGCGAGCCGTGTGTAGATGCCGATCAGCGCACGGCGATACGGTTCGTCGACACGGTGCGGCGACTGGTCGGGCGACGCCGCCGCGAGCGCTTTCACGGCGTCGTTCGCGCCGACCAGCAGGTTCGACACCGACAGCTCGGCGCCGAGCTTGTGCACCTGTTCCAGATAGTGTTCGAGAATCACCGCGGACTGGCGGTTGATCGCTTCTTCGAGCGTCGGGGCGGTCACGTTCGGGTTGCCGTCGCGGTCGCCGCCGATCCAGCTGCCCATCTGGAAGAATGCGGGCACGCGCGCGGACAGGCCGTGCTCGGCGAGCGCGGCCTCGATGTCGCCATACAGCGCGGGCAGTTCGTCAAGGAACGTCGCGCGGTAGTACGACAGCGCGTTCTCGATCTCGTCGCCGACCGTCAGGCGCGCGTCGCGCAGCATGCGGGTCTGCCACAGCGCGGTCACGCGTGCGCGCAGCATCGATTCGTTGTACTGGCGCTCGCGCGCGGTCAGTTCCTGGTCGCGCTCGGCGAGCAGGCGTGCGATGTCGTGCTGCGCGTCGAGGATGCTCTTGCGCTGCACTTCGGTCGGGTGCGCGGTCAGCACGGGCACGATCAGCGCGTCGTCGAAGAAGCGCTGCAGCAGGCGCTTCGACGCGTTGCCGGTCGTCTTCAGCTGCTCGAGCGCGTACGCGACGGTGCCGGGCTGTGCCGCGGATCCGGCCAGCGCGTGGATGCGGCGGCGGCGGTTGTGATGGCGGTCTTCCGCGATGTTCGCCAGATGCGAGAAATAGCTGAACGCGCGCACGACGCTCACCGTCTGCTCCGGCGTCAGCTTGCGCAGCTTCTTCTCCAGCGTTTGTGCGGCCTCGCTGTCGTCCTCGCGGCGAAACTTCACCGCCGTCTGGCGAATGGTCTCGACGACGTCGAACACGGTGTCGCCTTCCTGTTCGCGCACGACGTCGCCGAGCAGGCGGCCGAGGTAGCGGATGTCCTCGAACAGCGGACCGTCCTTGTCCTCGCGCGTGCGGGCGCCGGGCTTCGCCGTGCCGGCCTTGCGGGCAGCCGGGCCGGCGGCCTTGGTCGCGTGTTTTGTCTGACGTATCGGGTCTTTCGGTTTCGTTGCCGGTTTCGCACGGCCGTTCGCGGCGGTGGCGATGGAGCCCGTCTGGGCGTCGGAGGAGGGCAAGGCAGCATTGCGGCGCGCCGTACGCGCCGATCCGGAAGACTTCACGATGGGTTTCCTTGGGAAAGCTCGAGTCAAAAAGGGACTGCGGGGACTACGGAAACTACGGGAACTGCGGTCAAGCAACCAGCTACGTGCGGCACATCCGCGCATCGGTGTCGCCGCCGGCGCCGAAGCGCGGCGGGCGCAGGCGCCGGGCCCGGGCGGGCCGGGGCGTGCGTGCTACCATTGTTCGATCTTCAATCCCGTCCTTCGATTGTTCCTGCAATGAATTCCGAGATCTCTTCGGCACAATCCCCCGTGACGCTGACGATTGCCTCGCGCGAGAGCCGCCTGGCGATGTGGCAAGCCGAACATGTGCGTGATGCGCTGCGCAAATTATATCCAGCTTGTGACGTGAAAATCCTCGGGATGACGACCCGTGGCGATCAGATTCTCGATCGTACGCTGTCGAAGGTCGGCGGCAAGGGCCTGTTCGTGAAAGAGCTGGAGAATGCGCTCGCCGACGGTCGCGCCGATCTGGCCGTGCATTCGCTGAAGGATGTGCCGATGGCGCTTCCCGACGGCTTCGCGCTCGCCGCGATCATGGAGCGCGAGGATCCGCGCGACGCGTTCGTGTCGAACGACTACGCGTCGCTCGACGCGCTGCCTGCCGGCGCGGTCGTCGGCACGTCGAGCCTGCGCCGAGAGGCGATGCTGCGTGCGCGTTATCCGCACCTGAACGTGCTGCCGCTACGCGGCAACCTCGACACGCGCCTGTCGAAGCTCGATCGCGGCGACTATGCGGCGATCATTCTCGCGGCCGCGGGCCTGAAGCGCCTTGGCCTCGAAGCGCGAATCCGCGCGCTTATCGGCGTCGAGGACAGCCCGCCGGCCGCCGGCCAGGGCGCGCTCGGCATCGAAATTGCCGCGCGTCGCACGGACGTGGCCGGATGGCTCGCGCCGCTGCACGACCCGCGAACCGCGCTCGCGGTCGAGGCTGAGCGGATGGTGTCGCGCGCGCTCGGCGGCAGCTGCGAGGTGCCGCTCGCCGCCCACGCGGTGTGGCGCGCGGGCGAGTTGTACCTGACGGGCCGCGTGTCGACGACCGACGGACAGCGCGTGCTGACCGCCGAGGAGTGCGGTGCCGTCGTGACCGTCGCCGATGCGGTCGCGCTCGGCCGCGCGGTGTCCGACGAGCTCGAGGCGCAAGGCGCGCGCGACATCGTCAACGCACTGCTCGCCGGCTCGCAGGCCGGCAAGGGCGACGCCTGATGGCGGGCGGCGCGCGCGGGTTCACCGCCGTCCTGACGCGCCCGGACGGCCAGTCGGCCGCGCTTGCGGCCCAACTGGCCGAGGCCGGTTGCGACGTGCTCGAATTCCCGCTGATCGACATCGCGCCGGTCGACGATCCGGCGCCGCTCGACGCCGCGTTCGCGGCGCTTGGGCGTTACGCGCTCGTGATCTTCGTGTCGCCGAACGCGATCGACCGCGCGCTCGCGCAGTACGGCGCGATCTGGCCGAATGCGCTGCCGGTCGGCGTCGTCGGCCCCGGCAGCGTCGCGGCGCTCGCGCGCCACGGCATCGCGGCGCCCGCGCATCGCGTGATCGCGCCGCAGGCGCTCGCCGATGACGGCGTCCCGCATTACGATTCGGAACACCTGTTCGCGAGCATCGAGACCGCGTTCGGCGGCGCGCATGCGCTCGCCGGCCAGCGCGTGCTGATCGTGCGCGGCGACGGCGGTCGCGAATGGCTCGCCGAGCGGCTGCGCGAAGCCGGCGCGGAGGTCACGCTGGTCGCCGCGTACCGGCGCGTGGTGCCCGAGCCGCGCATCGGCGCGTGGGAGCGCGTGCATGCGCTGCTCGCCGGCGCGCCGCACGCGTGGCTCGTCACGAGCTCGGAGGGCGTGCGCAACCTGCACGAACTCGCGCGCACGCATCTGAATGACGCCGAGATCGAGGCGCTGAAGCATGCGCCGCTCGTGACGCCGCACCCGCGCATCGAGCAGACCGCGCGCGCACTGGGTTTTGATAGGATTACGCTGACCGGCGCGGGCGATGAGCGCATCGTCCGCGCGTTTCGAACGATGGCCGACGAGGCCGTCCAACCGGCGACAGCCGCACCGGTGACTAAACGCATGACAGATACCAACGATTCCAAAGGCGTCGCTTCCCAGCCGGCCGCTGCATCCGCACCGCCGTCCAGTCCTCCTTATCTCGCGTCCGAACCGCATGCGCGCCGCGGTGGCAGCGCGGCGCTGTGGTTCGTCGTCGTCGTGCTCGGCTGCGCGGCGGGTGTGGGCGGCTATGCGCTGAACCGCAAGGTCGACCGGCTCGACGATTCGTTCGTCGCGCGCCAGAAGGCGCTCGATGCGCAGACGGCCGAGACCCGCACGAAGACAGAGCAGGCGCTCGCGAGCACGCATCAGGTCGACACGCAGCTCGCGCAGCTCGACGGCAAGCTCGCCGACGCGCAGAGCGCGCAGCAGGCGCTGCAGCAGCAATATCAGGACCTGTCGCGCAACCGCGACGCCTGGATGCTCGAGGAAGTCGATCAGATGCTGTCGAGCGCGAGCCAGCAACTGCAACTGACGGGGAACACGCAACTCGCGCTGATCGCGCTGCAGAATGCCGATGCGCGCCTCGCGACGTCGCAGAGCGCGCAGGCCGTCACGGTGCGCAAGGCGCTCGCGCAGGACATCGAGAAGCTGAAAGCCGCACCGTCGGCCGACCTCACGGGCCTCGCGATCAAGCTCGACGACGCGATCGCGAAGATCGACGCGCTGCCGCTGTCGGGCGAGGCGATCGTCCCGCACGCGGCGCCGAAGGCCGTGCCGGCCGACGCCGCGTCGTCGGCTGCGGCCGTGGCCGGCGAGCCGCGCTGGAAGGTGTGGTGGCATGACTTCTCGGCGGGGCTCGGCCAGCAGCTGAAGGGCCTCGTGCAGGTGCGCCGGATCGACAACGCCGACGCGATGCTCGCATCGCCCGACCAGGGCTACTTCGTGCGCGAGAACGTGAAGCTGCGCCTGCTCACCGCGCGGCTGTCGCTGCTCGCGCGCAATGACGGCGCGATGAAGGCCGACCTGCATGCGGCGCAGGCCGCGCTCGGCAAGTATTTCGACCAGGCATCGAGGGACACGCAAACCGTCGAGGATCTGCTCAAGCAGGTCGACGGCGCATCGCTGACGGTTGCCGTGCCGAACCTGAACACGAGCCTGAACGCCGTTCAGCAGTTCAAGAGTCGGGGGTAACGATGACGCTTCGAGGAATCGTCTGGCTCGCGATCCTGTTCGCGATCGCCGCGGCACTCGCCACCGTCGGCCGTTTCGACGCGGGGCAGGTGCTGCTCGTCTATCCGCCGTACCGGGTCGACGTGTCGCTGAACCTGTTCGTGATCTCCATCGTCGTGTTGTTCATCGTCGTGTACGCGCTGCTGCGCATCGTGCGCAACATCTGGCGCATGCCGCAGCGGGTCGCCGCATATCGTGCGCGTTCGCGCAACGAGAAGGCACAGGCGTCGCTGCGCGATGCGATCGCGAACCTGTACGCAGGCCGCTTCTCGCGCGCCGAGAAGGCCGCGCGCGACGCGCTCGCGGTCGATGCGAACCAGGGCGCCGCAAGTCTCGTCGCGGCGACCGCCGCGCACCGGATGCACGAGTACACGCGCCGCGACGACTGGCTGTCGAAGGTCGACGCGCCGGAATGGCAGGATGCGCGGCTGCTCGCCGCCGCCGACATGCGCGCGGATGCACGCGATGCCAATGGTGCGCTCGCCGCGCTGGCCGACCTGCAGGCGGGCGGCAAGCGCATCCATGCGCAGCAGGTCGCCCTGCGCGCGCAGCAGCAGTTGAAGAACTGGGCCGAGGTGCTGAAGCTCGCGAAGGCGCTCGAGAAGCGCGAGGCGCTGCATCCGGCTGCCGCCGTGCGGCTGCGCCAGCAGGCGGCGGAGAATCTGCTGCGCGAACGCCGGCATGACCCGGACGCGCTGCTCGAGGTGTGGCAGTCGCTGTCGCCGCTCGAGCGCCAGTCGCCGCGCCTGGCCGATCTCGCGGCCGACCTGCTGGTGACGCTCGAGCGCCGCACCGAAGCGCGCCGCATCGTCGAGGACGCGCTCGCGCACAACTGGGATGCGCGCCTGCTGCGCCGCTATCCGGATACGGCCGGCGGCGATGCGTTGCCGCTGATCCAGAAGGCCGAAGGGTGGAAGAAGGATCACCCGGACGATGCCGACCTGCTGTTCGCGCTCGGCCGTCTCTGCCAGCAGCAGCAGCTGTGGGGCAAGGCGCAGTCGTTCCTCGAAGCCGCGTTGAAGCAGGCCGACAACGAGGCGCTGAAGGTGCGTGCGCACCGCGCGCTCGCACGCCTGTTCGAGCATCTTGGCGAAACCGACAAGGCGGCGAAGCACTACCGCGAAAGCGCGCTCGCGATCACCGTGGTCTGACGCGGCGGCGCTTGCCCGCCGCGCGTAAAAAAGCCCCGAACGGCAACCGGCCTTCGGGGCTTTTTCATGCATTGCCCTGCGGCAGGCACGTCGTCACGTGCCGCGTCACTTGTCGACGAGCCGCTTCGGCACCGACAGCGCGAGCAGCCCGCCGAGCACGAGGAACCCGGCGAGCATGTACATGCCCGCGTCGTTGGCGCCCGTCGCCTGCTTGAGCCAGCCCATCAAGTACGGGCTCAGGAAGCCCGCGAGGTTGCCGATCGAGTTGATCATCGCGATGCCCGCTGCGGCGGCCGCACCGCCGAGGAACGCGGTCGGCAGGCTCCAGAACAGCGGCAGCGTCGTCAGGATGCCCATCGTCGCGAGCGTGAGGCCGAGCATCGCGAGCGCCGTCTGGTGCGCCCATATCACCGACAGCACGAGCCCGAGCGCGCCGAACGCGGCCGGAATCGCAAGGTGCCAGCGTCGTTCGCGCCGCTTGTCCGCGCTGCGCGCGATCAGAATCATCGCGACCACCGCCGCCGCATACGGAACCGCCGACAGCAGGCCGATCATGAAGGTGTCGGTCACGCCGGTCGCCTTGATGATCGTCGGCAGCCAGAAGCCGACGCCGTACAGTCCCATCACGAACGAGAAGTAGATGAGCGCCATCAGCCATACGCGCGGGCTCGCCATTACCGCGCCGAGCGGCAGGTCTTCCTTGGTCGCTTCCTCCGCGTCGACGTTGCGCGCGAGCAGCGCCTTTTCGTCGTCGGTGAGCCATTTGGCCTTCGCGATCCGGTCGTCGAGCGCGAAGAATACGAGCACGCCGGCCAGCACCGACGGGATCCCTTCAAGCAGGAACAGCCATTGCCAGCCGTGCCAGCCGCTCACGCCGTTGAACGCCTTCAGGATGAAGCCGGAGAGCGGCCCGCCGATCACGCCGGACAAGGCGACTGCCGTCATGAAGAACGTCGTCATCCGGCCGCGCCGGTGCGCGGGATACCAGTAGGTGAGGTACAGGATCACGCCGGGGAAGAAGCCGGCTTCTGCGACGCCGAGCAGGAAGCGCATCACGTAGAACATCGCGGGCGTCGTGACGAACATCGTCAGGATCGAGATCACGCCCCACGTCGCCATGATGCGCGCGATCCAGACGCGCGCGCCGACCTTGTGCAGGATGATGTTGCTCGGCACTTCGAACAGGAAGTAGCCGAAGAAGAAGATCCCGGCGCCGAGCCCGTAGACCGTGTCGCTGAGATTCAGGTCGCTCGCCATCTGCAGCTTCGCGAAGCCGACGTTCACGCGGTCGAGATACGCGACCACGTAGCACAGCAGCAGGAGCGGCGTGAGCCGCCAGGACACCTTGCGGTAGGTTGCTTCCTCGAATGCGCCGGACGAGCCCGGCAGCGACTGCGTCGATGTTGCCATGTTGTCTCCAGTTCTTGTCGTTGTCCGGAGCCGGCGCGTCGGCGCCCGATCCGGTCGTGCGAAGCAATGATGATGCTTGGATGCGGCGCCGGCCGGCGATGCCGGTGCGCGCAATTACGACGGTGCGGCTAGATGCAGCGCCCGCCGTCGACTTCGAGGCAGACGCCGGTGATGAACTCGGCTTCGTCGGACGCGAGGTACAGCGCCGCGTTCGCGATGTCCTGCGGCGTCGAGAAGCGGCCGAGCGGAATCGTCGCCAGGAACCGGCGGCGATTCTCCGGTGTGTCCTCGCAGCCCATGAACTCGGTCATCAGGCCCGTCTCGCCGAGCACCGGGTTGATGCAGTTCACGCGGATCCGGTCGGCGCCGAGCTCGGCCGCGAGCGACTTGCTCGCGGTGATCATCGCGCCCTTCGTGCTGTTGTACCAGACGAGGCCCGGGCGCGGCCGCACGCCGGCGGTCGAGGCGACGTTCACGAACACGCCGCCGCCCTGGATGCGGAAATACGGCACGAACGTCTGCACGCTCCAGAACAGGCTCTTCATGTTGACGGCATACACGCGGTCGAACTCGGCTTCCGTCACGTCGAGGACCGGCTTGTTGCGGTGCGTGGTGCCAGCGTTGTTCACGACGATCTGCACCGAATGGAAATCGTCGAGCGCGGCCTGGAGCAGTGCGCGCCAGTCGGTGTCCTTCGACACGTCGCCCGCGACCGCGATCGCCTTGCCGCCCGCCAGCGCGATCTCGCTCGCGACGCGCTCGGCCGCCGCGCCGTTCAGGTCGTTGACGACGACGTTCGCGCCTTCTCGTGCGTAGGTCTTCGCGATTCCCTCGCCGAAGCCTGAACCGCCGCCCGTGACGATGGCCGTCTTGCCGCTCAGCCGCATGATGTGTCTCCTGTGTTGGAATCGTGCGTGGTATTTCGGTGCGCGGCCGGTCGTGGCCGGCCGCGTTTGTCTGGTTCAGCCGTGCCGGATCGCGATCGTCTTCAGCGCGGTGAAGCCGTATAGCGCCTCGAAGCCTTTCTCGCGACCATGCCCCGAGTGGCCGACGCCGCCGAACGGCAGCTCGACGCCGCCGCCCGCTCCGTAGTTGTTGACGAATACCTGCCCCGCGCGCAGGCGGCGCGCGAGACGCAGCTGGCGTGCGCCGTCGCGGGTCCAGATGCCCGCGACGAGGCCGTACGGCGTGCCGTTCGCGAGCGCAATCGCTTCGTCTTCGTCGACGAAACGCATTGCGGCGAGCACCGGGCCGAACACTTCCTCCTGCGCGAGGCGGTGCGACGGCGGCACGTCGCGCAGCAGCGCGGGGGCCTGGTAGAAGCCGCTTTCGGGCGCCTCGGCAACGACCTGGCCGTGCGCGGCCATCGGAATGCCGTCGTGCTGCGCGTCGGAGAGGAAATCCCATACGCGCTGTTGCTGCTTCGCGTTGATCAGCGGGCCGCAGTCGAGATCCGCGCGGCTCGGGCCGACCCGCAGCCCGTTGAAGGCGGTGGCGAGCCGTTCGACGAGCGGCTCGTAGACCGCGCGCTCGATCAGCACGCGGCTGCCGGCCGAGCAGGTCTGCCCGCCGTTCTGCACGATCGCCGACACGAGCACGGGCAGCGCCGCGTCGAGATCGGCGTCGGCGAACACGATCTGCGGCGACTTGCCGCCGAGCTCGAGCGTGACGGGGACATGGTTCTCCGCGGCCATCTGCGTGACCAGCTTGCCGGTCGCGGGCGAGCCGGTGAACGAGATGTGGTCGATGCCGGGATGGCGCGCAAGCGCGGCGCCCGCTTCATGGCCGTAGCCGGTGACGACGTTCAGCGCACCGGAGGGCAGCCCGGCTTCGGCGGCCAGCTCGGCCACGCGCAGCACGGACAGGCACGCATCCTCGGCCGGCTTCACGACGCATGCGTTGCCGGCCGCGAGCGCCGCGCCGACGCTGCGCCCGAAGATCTGCATCGGGTAGTTCCACGGCACGATGTGGCCGGTGACGCCGTGCGGCTCGCGCACCGTCAGCACCGTGTATCCGGCCTGATAGGGGAGGGTCTCGCCGTGCAGCTTGTCGGCGGCGCCCGCGTAGAACTCGAAGTAGCGTGCGAGCGCGGCGGCGTCGGCACGCGCCTGCTTCAACGGCTTGCCGGTGTCGCGCGCCTCGATCGCGGCGAGTTCCTCGAGGTGGTCGGCGACGCGCGCGGACAGCCGCATCAGCACGCGGCCGCGCTCGGCGGCGCTCGCCGCGCCCCACGGGCCCGAGAACGCGTCGCGGGCCGCGGCGACCGCGCGCTCGATGTCGGGCGCGGTGCCGCGCGCGATCGTTGCGAATGGCTGGCCGTCGGACGGGTCGACGACCGGAATCGTCTCCAGTTGCGCGGGCAACGTCCATTCGCCCGCGATGAAGTGCTTCGCCTCTTCCATGCCTGCTCCTGTCGATCCGAGTTAGCGCTTTAGCGCTTACTCGGGTCCCATGCTTCGCGGTCGATCCGAGTTAGCGCTTCAGTACTTACTCGGGTCTCATGCTTCGCGGTCGACCCAAGTTAGCCCTTCAGCGCTTACTCGGGTCCCATGCTTCGCGGTCGATCGGACTTGGCGTTTCAGCGCTTGGTCCGGTCCCATGCAAATCTGTCGGTGCTTCAGCGGCTACTCGGATCCCATGCAACGTCGCCTGTGGTTCGGCGGCCGGACATCCGGAACGATTATCGCGCCGATCGTCATCCGGACGCCACCGGTCGATTGGCTATAATGGCGCATTCCCTGCGGGGACGCCCGCGGCGGTGCATCGGCCGCGGCGCCCTGTCCTGAATTCCCATCGACCAACAGAGAGCGCTATGAGCTTCAATCATGTTCCGGCCGGCAAGGACCTGCCGCACGATTTCAACGTGATCATCGAGATCCCCGCGCAAAGCGATCCGGTGAAGTACGAGGCGGACAAGGAGCTGGGTCTCCTCGTCGTCGACCGCTTCATCGGCACGGGCATGCGCTACCCGGTGAACTACGGCTACATCCCGCAGACGCTGTCGGGCGACGGCGATCCGGTCGACGTGCTGGTGATCACGCCGTTCCCGCTGCTGGCCGGCTCGATCGTGCGTTCGCGCGTGCTCGGCATGCTGCAGATGACCGACGAGTCGGGCGTCGACGCGAAGCTCGTCGCCGTGCCGCACGACAAGGTCTGCCCGATGACGGCGAACCTGAAGTCGATCGACGACGTGCCCGAGTACCTGAAGGACCAGATCAAGCACTTCTTCGAGCAATACAAGGCGCTCGAGAAGGGCAAGTGGGTGAAGGTCGAAGGCTGGGCCGGCATCGACGCCGCGCACAAGGAAATCGCCGACGGCGCCGCGAACTACAAGAAGTAAGCCGGCAGGCCGGCCTCGCGGCCGGTTCGTTCGGAACGCAAGCCGCGCGTGTCTCCTCAGGAGGCCGCGCGGTTTTGTTTTGCGCGCGGGATGGCGCGTGCGAGGGTTTTCTTGCGGGCCGCAGCGGGCTGGGCGCCCGCACTTGCCGCAGTCTTCGCACGTTTCGCTTCCGTTGCGCGGCGTGCGGGGGCAACGGGGGGCGCGACGGCCTCGATGATTTCGGCGGCGCCCCTCCTTGCCGACGAACGCCCGCGCGCCGGGGCGGAAGCAGGGGCGGCGCGTCCGTCCGCGGCGGGCCTGCCGCCGGTTGCCGCCGCTTTCCGTTTCGGCGATGCGTTCGTGACCGGCTTGCCCCGTTTTGCCGGCGTGCCGCGCGAGGCGGTTTTTTTCCCTTCCGTATCGTCGGCGGTCCTGGCACGTTTCAAGGCGACCGGCGAGGCTTTTGCCGACGTTGGTGCCGTTGCGGCTCGTGCGTGCTTCGGGGTTTTCGCGGCCCCGGGCTTTTTTCCGGCAGTTCCGCTCTTCGCGGCTTTATCGCGAGCCTCTCTGGTCTCGGCCGGCTCGTTCGCAATGTCGGCGCGCTTCGCCTTCACCTTCTTCCTTCCGCGTGTGCCGTCCTGCGGCTCTGCGGCGTCGACGTTTCCGTCGATCGACATCCCGGCCGGCAACACCGATTCGAGCGTCCTGATCCCGGCCGCCAGCTCGCGTTTCTGCGCGGCCGTGAGCCGCTTCACCCAGTACTCGGCGCGCGATGCGATCGAACGGTCGGGTAGCGGGAACGATGCGAGCACGGCGCGCGGCTTGCGCGAGCGCGTATAGCGCGCGCCCTTGCCGGACGCATGCTCGTCGAAGCGCGCGGCGACGTCGGTCGTGATGCCCGTGTAGACGCTGTCATCGGCGCACTCGATCAGATACAGAAACCAGGACATGGAAAGGCGGCGGGATGCGAAGCCGTCAGTGTCTCAGAAATGGCGTGCGTCAACGCCACCGATCGCCGTGACCGTCGCGCAAGCGGCTCGTCGGCTGGACGAAGATTGCGCCGCAGCCGGGCGAGGCGCGCACCGTCAGCATCGCGGTGCCGGCGCAGCGCTTCGCGGCCCGGGATGCGACTGCGCACGCGTGGCGGATCGGTGCAGGCCGTTACGGGCTGTCGGCGGCCGCGTCGTCGCGCGACCCGCGGGCGGTGTCGCAGACGGTGACGCACGCCGCGCACTGAAGAGGACGGGCAGATGGTCGCTGTCCAGGTGTGCCGATGCTACCCGGCGCCCCGCCGAAACGGATCGTGTTCGCGCAGCTCGTCGACGTACGCGTGGATATGCTCGGTCTCGCGTTCGAGAAAGCGCGCGACCGCATCGGAGAACGCCGGATGCGCGAGCCAGTGCGCGGAATGCGTGACGGTCGGCAGGAAGCCGCGCGCGAGCTTGTGCTCGCCCTGCGCACCGCCCTCGAACGTGTCGAGCCCGGCCTCGATGCAGAACTCGAGCAACTGGTAGTAGGCAGTTTCGAAATGCAGGCAGGGCACGTGTTCGAGCGCGCCCCAGTAGCGGCCGTACAGCGTGCCGCCGATGCCGTTCGCGCCGCGCCGGTACACGGCGAGCGAGCTCGCGATCGGCTTTCCGTCGGCCTCGGCGATCACGAGAAGCAGGTTCTCCGGCATCGTCGCGCCGATCGCGCGGAAGAAGTCGAGGTTCAGGTACGGGCTCGAATAGTGCTCGCGGTAGGTCTGCCGATAGCAGCGCGTGAAGAAGCGCCAGTCGGCGTCGGTGATCTGCTCGCCGGTGAGCCGCCGGAACGTGACACCGGCATCGCGCACCTTGCGCCGTTCCGCGCGGATGTTCTTGCGCTTCTTCTGCTCGAGCGTGCCGAGGAAGTCGTCGAAGTCGCGATAGCCGTCGTTGAGCCAGTGGAACTGCACGCCTTCGCGCAGCATCATTCCCATCGACTCGAGCAGCCGCGCTTCGTCGCCGGTCGGGAACAGCACGTGCAGCGACGACACGTCGCTCTGCTCAGCGAACGCCAGCAGCGTGGCCGCGAGCCGGCGGCGTGCGTCGTCGTCGGCGGCGAGCAGGCGCGTGCCCTGCACGGGCGTGAACGGCACCGCGCACAGCAGCTTCGGGTAATAGGGCAGGTCGTTGCGCTGGTACGCGTCGGCCCACGCCCAGTCGAACACGTATTCTCCGTACGAATGCTGTTTCGCGTAGACGGGGGCGGCGGCCGCGAGCCGGCCCGTGCGCGCGTCGGTCAACGTGACGAAGTGCGGCGACCAGCCGGTGTCGTCGACCGCGCAGCGCGCGACGTGCAGCGCGTCGAGGAATTCGTGGCGCAGGAACGGCGTCGGCTGCGCGTCGCGCTCGAGCAGCGCGTTCCATTCGTCGGCCGACACCTCCGCGGGGGACGACAGGATGCCCGTGCGATAATCGATGCGTTCGTGTTTCAAGCGTGAATCCGTACTGTTGGATGCCGCCGGATGCGTGCCACCGTGGCCCGCCTCCGGGACGATTTCGTCAGCCGTTCAGGGCGCGCCATCGGGCTGCGCCAATCCCGTCATGAAGACCCGACTCGCTCTCGCCCAGATCAACGTCACCGTCGGCGATTTCGCCGGCAACGTCGCGCGGATCGTCGCTGCCGCCCGCGCCGCGCACAACGATGGTGCGCACCTGATGATCGCGCCCGAACTCGCGCTGTCCGGCTACCCGCCGGAAGACCTGCTGCTGCGGCCAGCGTTCTACACGGCGGCCGCCGCCGCGCTCGACACGCTCGCCGATGCGCTGCGCGCGTTCGACGGGCTCGCGGTGCTGGTCGGCCATCCGTTGCGGAGCGCAGGCGGCGATGCGTCGGGCGGCGATCCGCACGCGCCAGCCGTCGATGGTAATGCAAACCGCCCGATCGAGCGCGGCGTGCCGCCGACCGACACCTACAACGCGGTGTCGCTGATCGTCGGCGGCGAGATCGTCGGTACGTACCGCAAGCAGGATCTGCCGAACGCAGACGTGTTCGACGAGAAGCGCTACTTCGCGACGGACACCGAGCCGCTCGTGTTCGAGCTCAACGGCGTCAGATACGGCGTGATCATCTGCGAGGACGCCTGGCATGCGTCGGCCGCACAGATCGCGAAGGCTGCGGGCGCGCAGGTGCTGCTGATCCCGAACGGTTCCCCGTACCACATGAACAAGGAAGCGCTGCGCATCGACATCCTGCGCGCGCGGATCCGCGAAACCGGGCTGCCGATGGTGTACGTGAACCTCGTCGGCGGCCAGGACGAGCTCGTGTTCGACGGCGGCTCGTTCGTGCTCGACGCGCAGGGCACGCTCGTCGCGAAGATGCCGCAATTCGACGAAGGGCACGCGATCGTCGAATTCGACGGGCCGCGCCCGCTGCCCGGCGCGATCGCGCCCGAGCTGCCGGTCGACGCGCAGGTCTATCGCGCGCTCGTGACCGGCGTGCGCGACTACATCGGCAAGAATGGTTTTCCCGGTGTGCTGATCGGGCTGTCGGGCGGCGTCGATTCGGCGCTGGTGCTCGCGGTCGCCTGCGACGCGCTGGGGCCCGAGCGCGTGCGCGCGGTGATGATGCCGTCGCGCTACACGGCCGACATCTCGACCACCGACGCGGCGGAGATGGCGCGGCGCGTCGGCGTGCGTTACGACGAGATCGCGATCGCTCCGATGTTCGACGCGTTCCGTGCGGCGCTCGCGGGCGAATTCGCGGGCCGCGCGGAGGACGCGACGGAAGAGAACATCCAGGCGCGCATCCGCGGCACGCTGCTGATGGCGCTGTCGAACAAGTTCGGCTCGATCGTGTTGACGACCGGCAACAAGAGCGAGATGGCGGTCGGCTACTGCACGCTGTACGGCGACATGGCCGGCGGCTTCGCGGTGATCAAGGACATCGCGAAAACGCTGGTCTACCGGCTGTGCCGCTATCGCAACGCAACGACAGACTACGAACTGCGCGACGTGATTCCCGAGCGGATCCTGACGCGCGCGCCGTCGGCCGAGCTGCGCGAGAACCAGACGGACCAGGACAGCCTGCCGCCGTACGACGTGCTCGACGCGATCATGCGGATGTACATGGAGGAGGACCGGCCGCTCGCGGAGATCGTCGCGGCCGGCTATGCGGAGGCCGACGTCGCGCGCGTGACGCGGCTCATCAAGATCAACGAATACAAGCGCCGCCAGGCGCCGATCGGTATTCGCGTCACGCATCGCGCATTCGGGCGCGACTGGCGCTATCCGATCACGTCACGCTTTACCGAACGTCTCGACTGAGCCGTGCTGGGCCGTACGCGGCCGGCCGGCTTACAATCGGGATCGCGATTTTGCATCCAAACGAGCATTGAGGGACAACCATCATGAAACGCATCACCGCCATCATCAAGCCGTTCAAGCTGGACGAAGTCCGCGAAGCGCTCGCCGAAGTGGGCCTCACCGGCCTGACCGTGACGGAAGTGAAGGGCTTTGGCCGCCAGAAAGGGCACACCGAGCTGTATCGCGGCGCCGAATACGTGGTCGACTTCCTGCCGAAGATGAAGATCGAGGTGGTCGTCGCGGAAGCGCAGGTTGACCAGGTGATCGATGCGGTGATCGGCGCGGCGCGCACGGGCAAGATCGGCGACGGCAAGATCTTCGTGTCGGACGTCGAGCGCGTGATCCGCATCCGCACCGGCGAAGAGAACGAAGCGGCGGTCTGAGCGCCGCTTCGGGCCGTGGATCGCCCGATCCCGGCTCGCCAATAAAAAACGGTGCGGATACCCGGTTGGGTACCGCACCGATACGCGCCTCTCGCAGCAGCGTGGAAAGTGTTGTCGAATCGTTCTCTGGACGGCGCCTGATCAGAACAGGTGCTGGATGCCGGCGTAGACGCCGGTCTGGCTGCCGCCCGGATGCGGGTTGCCCGTCGAGACGGCCGTGCCGGCGCCGTTCGCGTTCAGGCCGAAGTTGGCCGTCGAGCTGTTGCGCACCGTCGCGACCTGCACGTCGAACAGCGTGCGCTTCGAAATGTTGTACGAGCCGCCGACCGTGTAGATGTTCGCGTTGCCGCCGCCGTGGTTGGCGTTCACGTGGTACACGGCCGCGATCAGCGCTGCCGCCGGCGTTGCCTGCCACGTCACGCCACCCCAGACCTGCTGGGTGCCGGTGATGCCGTTGTTGACGGCCGGGCCGCCGCTGCCGTCCGCGTGCGACGACTGGTAGGCCGCCTGCACCTTGAACTGGCCGAGGAACACGTTCACGCCCGCGAAGTATTCACGCGAGTAGTTGAACACGTCCGAGAAGCGGCCGTTGCTGTCGCGCGTTTCGTCGTAGATGCCGCGCAACTGGAACAGCGAGTTCGTGTAGGTAACCTGCGCGCCGGCTGCACGACCCGGCTGGCCGGCCGTCGTGTTGCCGTTGAAGCTGGTCGAGTTCGAGAACGCGAACTGGCCGTAGAAGTCGAAGCCGTAGAACTGCGGCGACTGGTACGACACGTTGTTGCTGGTCTTGTTCCAGTTGCGGCCGCGCACGAGCGATGCCGACGACCAGCTCGACTGGCCCAGCGGATCGAAGTCCCACACGCCGTTGGCGATCGCGAGTTCGCGACCCAGCAGCAGCGTACCGTAGCGGTCGTTCGAAATACCGACGGTCGCGAAACGATCCCAGATCGAGCCGCTGAAGCCGCCCGTCATCGTGTTGAACGCGCCTTCGAGGTGGAACAGGACCTTGTTGCCGCCGCCGATGTCCTCGCTGCCCTTCAAGCCCCACAGGCTCGTGCCCCAGTCGCCGCTTTCCGCGCGCACTTGGTGGCCGTTTTGCAGGCCGTTCAAGTACTCGATGCCGGCATCCAGACGGCCATACAGCGTGACGCTGCTCTGCGCGTGCGCCGTAACCACCCCAGCAGCCATCAGCGCGGCCGCGACCAAAGCTTTCTTCATCATCTCCTCCATACCCTGTCAAAAAGTCAACCCAGACTGCACGAGATGCCCGGAGCAGCGAGCGCCGGGCAAAAGCGAAAAGCGGGATAACCAGGGAGACCTCGTGCAGGGCCGGTAAGCGCGGCACGCGGGCAAGCGGACGGAAAACCGTTGAGCGGTCCCGCGCGGCCGGGTCGGCTTGCGGGGTCTCCTTGTTGTGTCGTGAAGCTAAACTACATTTCACGAACTTCGTTTTGCTACTTTGGTTACTAATTTAGCAAAAATACAATTTTGTGGCGACGGAAATCGTTGTTTGACTAACACGTGTCGCCAATTTGCCATGCAACACGGTGCGCGGCGGGCATCGCGGAGCCGGTCGATTACCGGAAAACCCTTGTCCGGCAAGGCAGACATGGATTCCGCGGCGATGGGTCAAGGATTGCCACTATTGACGTTGCCGGAGCGCGAGCGTAAGCACGGAAGCGACAAAATTGGTAAGTATTTCGTAATAAGTAGGCGGCGGCCTGCTGCGGCCGGCGTGATGCCGGAAACGGTCGGGCGGCAGGGTGGCAGCGCCCGTCGTACAAGCGTTTCCGACTCAACCTTGCTCGGGCCGTGCGGCGAGCAATTGCGCGCGAAGCCATCGGTGCGCGTCGCTGCGCGCGTGCTTCGCGTGCGAGTAGACCTTCACCGTGTAGCGCGGGATCTCGAACGGCGCGGGGAAGATGCGGATCGGCGCCGCGTGGCGCAGCGCCTGCGCGGCACGGTTCGGCACCGTCATCAGGAGTGCCGATTCCGCGATCACGAACGGTGCGGCCAGCACGCTCGGCAACTGCACGGCGACCTGCCGTGCGAGGCCGAGGCGGTCGAGCACGTAGTCGATGACGCCGCGCGACTCGTTCCACGGCGTGACGACCACGTGGCGTGCCGCGAGGTACTGGTCGAGCGTCAGGCGCCGGTGGATGTCGGGATGCGTGGCGCTCGCGATCACGACGTAGTCGTCCGAGAACCAGTCGAAATCCTCGATACCCGGCGCGTCGGCGGCCGACTCCTCGTGATAGCCGAGCGCGAAGTCGATCCGGCCGGCCGCGAGTTCGTCGATCGAAATCTTGCGGTCGGAGTGGACGACGCGGATCCGCAGCCGCGGCGCGACCTGCTCGATGCGCGCGAGCAACGCCGGCAGCACGGCGAATGCCGTGTAGTCGCTCGCGGCGAACACGAACGTGCGGTCACTTTGCGCGGGATCGAAGCGGCGTGCGCGGGCGAGCCCCCTCGACATCGTGTCGAGCGCATCGCCGGCCCAGGTGGCGATGTCGTCGGCGCGCACGGTCGGCTGCATCTCGTTGCCGAGCCGCACAAACAGCGCATCGCCGATCGCGTCGCGCAGCCGGGCGAGCGCGTGGCTCAGCGCGGACGGGCTCATCGCCAGCTCGTGCGCGGCCGCGGCGACCGACCGGTGGCGGTACAGCGCGTCGAACGCGAGCAGCAGGTTCAGGTCGAGACGGCGCAGGTCGGGATGCATCATGTTCATGTCAGGATGAAGAAACTGCACTTCCTGCAGTTGAGCCGTGAACGTAGCATGTCGATCTGTCCGACGCCAGGCGCGCTTGCGCGGGTGCCGCATTCCGTTTTCAGTCCGGGCCGAAGGAGGGCTCCCCACCGTGCAAATCGACATTCGTTCCGCCACCGTCGCCGACGTGCCGCAAATCCTGCGTTTCATCACCGAGCTGGCCATCTACGAGAAGGCGGAGCATGAAGTGGTCGCGACGCCCGCGTCGCTCGAGCGCAGCCTGTTCGGCGAAGGGTCGCCCGCGCGCGCGCTGATCTGCGAGGTCGACGGCGAGCCGGCCGGCTTCGCCGTGTATTTCTTCTCGTATTCGACGTGGCTCGCCCGGCAGGGGCTCTATCTCGAGGATCTGTACGTGTCGCCGCGCTTTCGCGGCGCGGGTGCCGGGCTGCGGCTGCTGAAGGCGCTCGCGCGCATCGCCGTGGACACCGGATGCGGGCGCTTCGAATGGAGCGTGCTCGACTGGAACGAGCCGGCGATCCGTTTCTACGAGAGCGTCGGCGCCGCGCCGCAGAGCGAATGGGTGCGTTACCGGCTCGCGGGCGATGAACTGCGCGCATTCGCCGACAGCGAACCGGTGAGCGCCGCGTAAACGCAAAACGGGCGCCGCGCGGCGAACCGCGGGCGCCCGTTCGCGTGTCGCGCGCGTTACTTGAGACTACCCGACAGGAACCCGCGCAGGCGTTCGCTCTTCGGGTTGGCGAACACCTCGGACGGCACGCCTTCTTCCTCGACGCGCCCCTGGTGCAGGAACATCACGTGATTCGACACGTTGCGCGCGAAACCCATCTCGTGCGTGACGACGATCATCGTGCGGCCTTCCTCGGCCAGCTTCTGCATCACCTTCAGCACTTCACCGACCAGTTCCGGGTCGAGCGCCGACGTGGGCTCGTCGAACAGCATGACGTCCGGATGCATCGCCAGCGCGCGCGCGATCGCGACACGCTGCTGCTGCCCGCCCGACAGGTGCGACGGATACTGCTTCTCGACGCGCGGCGCGAGGCCGACCTTTTCGAGATACTCGCGCGCACGGTCTTCGGCTTCCTTCTTCGGGATGCCGAGCACGTTGACGGGCGCTTCCATCACGTTCTCGATCACGTTCATGTGCGACCAGAGATTGAAATGCTGGAACACCATCGACAGCTTGGTGCGCACGCGCTGCAGCTGCTTCGAATCGGCCGCGCGCAGCGCGCCCGTCTTGTCCGGCGTGGTGCGCACTTCCTCGCCGTCGACGATGATGCGGCCCGCGTTCGGCTGCTCGAGGAAGTTGATACAGCGCAGCATCGTGCTCTTGCCGGAACCGGACGAGCCGATCACGCTGATCACGTCGCCCGAGTTCGCTTTCAGCGACACGCCCTTGAGCACCTCGTTGTCGCCGTACCGCTTGTGCAGATCGTCGACGAAAAGCTTCTGAGTCTGGGAATTCATCAATAGTCCTGCGAAAACTTACTTGCCTTGCGGGCGCAGATACGCGAGCCAGCGACGCTCGGCCTGGCGGAACAGCCACACGAGCGTGAACGAGATCATGAGATAGAGCAGGGCGGCGATCCCGAATGCGTGGAACGACATGTAGGTCGCCGAGTTCACGTCGCGCGCGATCTTCAGGATGTCCGGCACGGTCGCGGTGAACGCGACGGTGGTCGCGTGCAGCATCAGGATCACTTCGTTGCTGTACAGCGGCAGCGCGCGGCGCAGCGCCGACGGCAGGATCACGCGGCGATACATCGTGAACGGCGTCATCCCGTATGCGCGCGCGGCTTCGATCTCGCCGTATGACGTCGCCTTGATCGCGCCCGCGAAAATCTCGGTGGTGTACGCGCAGGTGTTCAGCGTGAACGCGAGCAGCGTGCAGTGCATCCCGTCGCGGAAGAACGCATCGAGTAGCGGCGTGCCGCGCACGACCTGCAGGCTGTAGAGGCCGGTGTAGCAGAGCAGCAATTGCACGTACAGCGGTGTGCCGCGGAACACGTACGTGTAGAGCCACACGGCGCTCGACAGCCACTTCCTTTTCGACACGCGGGCTACCGCGAGCGGCACCGACAGGCAGAAGCCGAGTCCGATCGACACGACCAGCAACCACAGCGTGATTGCGACGCCGGTGATCCGGAAGCCGTCGGTGTAGAGGTAGTTGCGCCAGTATTCTTGGATGAGTTCGATCATAGGTCAGCCTTGCGGACACCGGTCGAGTAGCGCTTTTCGAGCCACATCAGCACGAAGTTCGAGATCGTCGTGATGGCGAGGTAGACCGCTCCCGCGATCAGCGTGAAGAAGAAGAACCGCAGCGTGCCCTTGCCGGCGTCCTGCGACGCCTTCACGACGTCCGCGAGGCCGATGATCGACACCAGTGCGGTCGACTTCACGAGCACCTGCCAGTTGTTGCCGATGCCCGGCAGCGCGAAGCGCATCATCTGCGGGAACATGATCCGCGTGAACACCTGCCAGTTGGTCATCCCGTACGCGCTGCCGGCCTCGAGCTGGCCGCGCGGCACCGACAGGAACGCGCCGCGGAAGGTCTCGGTGAAGTACGCGCCGTAGATGAAGCCGAGCACGAGCACGCCGGCGAGGAACGGGTCGATGTCGATCTGGTCCCAGCCGAGTGCATCGGTCGCCATGTTCAGCCAGATCTGCAGGCTGTAGAACAGCAGCAGCATCAGCACGAGGTCGGGCACGCCGCGGATCAGCGTGGTGTAGACGGTGCCGGCGCCGTGCGTGAAGCGGTTGCGCGACAGCTTCGCGCCCGCGCCGAGCAGGCCCAGCAGGAACGAGAGCGCGAGCGAAAGCACCGCCAGTTTGACGGTTTGCCAGGTGCCTGCGAGGATCAGCGGGCCGTAGCCTTGTAGAAACATATGTGGTCCCTGGTGTGGTCCCGGACGGCGCACGCGGTGCGCCGCGAAAGACGCGCCCGCCAAGCTGCGCGGAACGCCCCGTGCGTATCATGTCCGTCCGCCCCCGGCAACGGTGCCGGGCCAGCCCGTCGCGGGGAGCGGCGGGCGAGGCGCGGGCGGCGCGTGGTTGACTGCCTGTACTGCCGGACGCGGGGCGCCCCCGCATCCGCTTCCCGTCATTGTCGGCGCTCAGCGAGCCGAGTAGACGCTGAACGAGAAATACTTGCGCGACAGCCGGTCGTACGTGCCATCCTTGTGCATGTCGGCCAGCGCCTTGTTGATCTTGAGCTTCAGGTCCGTGTCTTCCTTGCGCAGGCCGATCGCGGTGCCGTCGCCGATCGTCTTCGGATCCTTCACTTCCGGACCGGCGAACGCGAAGCCCTTGCCGCGCGGCGTGCGCAGGAAGCCGTAGTCGGCCTGCAGTTCATCCTGCAGCGTCGCGTCGAGGCGGCCCGAGCCGAGATCGGCATAGACCTGGTCCTGGTTCTGGTAAGGAATGATCGTCACGCCTTGCGGTTCCCAGTACGCCTTCGCGTAGGATTCCTGCGTCGAACCTTGCTCGACGCCGACGTGCTTGCCCTTGAGCGACGCGACCGTCGGCAGCAGCGGCGAGCCGGCCTTCGCGATCATCCGCGCGGGTGCGTCGTACACCTTGTCGGAGAAGTCAATCTGCTCGCGACGCTTGTCCGTGACGGTCAGCGACGACACGATGACGTCGTACTTCTTCGCCTTCAGCGCGGGAATGATCCCGTCGAGATCCTGCGCGACCCACACGCACTTCACGTTGATGCGCTTGCAGATTTCCTTGGTGAGATCGACGTCGAAACCGACGATCTCGCCGCTCGGCGCGGTCGACTCGAACGGCGGGTAGCTGGCGTCGACACCGATCCGCACGGTCTTCCACTCTTTCGCGAAGGCGCTGCCCGCCACGAGGGCGAGGGCGGCGCACAGGGCGGCCTTCTTCATTTCCATCCTTTTGTCGCTCACTTCCGGGAGGGCGCTCGCGGCCGGTCGGGCCGGGCGCCGCGGCGTATTCTAGACGGCCAAAATTCGTGTTTCGGCGCGCTGGCAACGGCGCTCGCCGGACGGGCGAACGCCAAAAGGGCGGTATTTTACCCGAACGCGATACCCGGAAAACGGCAATCCGGCGTGACCGATGGATTCTTCGATCCGCTCGTTGCGGCAATCGTGGTATTCGCAACGAGCATTGCGCCGATTGGTTCCGTGAGTGCAACGATGCGGTGCGCGGACGGCGGATTGTGGCGCGCTTGGTGCGCCCCTACAGTGCAGGTAAACCCGAAGAAAGAATGTCTGCCCTGCCGGAGTGCCCGCCCCATGTTCCAGATCCGCCGCGCCGCCGACCGCTGCCACACGCGCCAAGGCTGGCTCGAGTCGAGTCACAGCTTTCCGCTTGTCGGTCACGCCGAGGCCGCGCATCCGCCGTTCGGCGCGCTGCGCGTGCTGAGCGAGGACCGGATCGCGCCGACGCGCGGCTTCGGGATGCAGCCGCGCCGTGACCTCGAAATCGTCACCTACGTGCTGGACGGCGCGCTCGCGCATCGCGACAGCCTTGGCAACGGCGCCATCGTGCGGGCCGGCGGCATCCAGCGGATGAGCGCCGGCATGGGGCTCATGCACAGTGAAACCAATGCGTCGCGCGACCGGGTGCTGCATCTGCTGCAGATCTGGCTGCAGCCGGCCGAGCGCGGCGGGCGGCCCGGTTACGCTCAGCGGCGTTTCGCCGACGACGAGAAGCGCGGCCGCCTGCGGCTCGTCGCGTCTGCGGACGGCGACGACGGCGCGCTGTCGATCGGTGCGGATGCGCGGATCTTCGTGGGGCTGCTTGACGGCGACGAGGAGGCGGCATTCGGCGTGCCGGCCGGACGCGGTACTTATGTGCACGTGGCGCGCGGCGACGTGGAAGTCAACGGCCACGCGCTGGCCGCGGGCGACGGCGCGCGGATCGCCGGGGTGGACGCGGTCGCGTTCGCACGCGGCCGGGCGGCCGAGGTGCTGCTGTTCGACGTCGCCTGAAACGAAACAGGGGACGCGGGCCGAGTACCCGCGTCCCCCGCGATGCCGCCCGGGGAGGCGGCCCGCCGGCTTACTGCGCCGGCGCCGACGCGGCCTTGGCCGCGCGGTGCTGCTGCCAGCGTTCCTTCATCGTCTCGTGACGCTGCTCCATCCGCGCGAACTGCTGCTTCAGCGCGGTGCTGACCGTCATTTTCTGCTGGTCGTTCAGTCCGTTGTAGAACGCGAGCCAGGCGGCCGAACTCTGCTCGCGCAGCTGCGCATTCTGCTGCTCGGCCTGCTGGCGGGCGGCGTGCATCGCGTTCAGGTCGAGGATCGGCTGATTCTGCTGCGCCTTGAATTGCTCGCGCATCTGCTCGTGGCTCTTGCGCATCGCCTCATGGTTCTGCTTCATCGTGTTGACGGCCGTCTGCCATTGCTGCTCCTGCGATGCGTTGAGCTTCAGCTGATCGTGCAGCTTCATGATCATGCCGAACGGGCCGCCGTCATGGCCGCCGTGCATCTGGTGCATGCCGGGGCCGCCCGGCGGCGGCATGTCGGTGGGCTGCGCGGCATGGGCGGTGCCGAATGCGAGAGCGAGCACGGTGGCGGCCGCAATGGCCACGCGGGAAGTGTTCTTATACATTTCAGAAACTCCTGTATCCAAAGGGTCCGGCGATGCGGTGCGCGGGTGACGCGTGTGCCGCATCCGGTAAGACGCAGGTTAGCGGCGCGTGCCCCGGCGGGTGTTACGTGGGGTGGCCGCCGGGTTACGGTGCATTACAGTTCCCTTGCGTCGTAACCCGCAGTAACCCTTTCGTTCCTTTGAACCGTTCTTCGACTCCGCGCTCGCGCGGTAAACTTCGAGCCATGACTACCCAGATCCTCATCGTCGACGACGACCAAGAACTCCGTGACCTGCTGCGCGACTATCTCGTGCGCCAGGGGATGGAAGTGTCCGTGCTGCACGACGCGGCGACGCTCGAGAAGCGTCTCGAGCGCGAGCGGCCCGACCTGATCGTGCTGGACCTGATGATGCCCGGCGTGGACGGCCTGACCGCGCTGCGCCAGCTGCGCGCGGCCGGCGACGACATCCCCGTGATCATGCTGACGGCGCGCGCGGACGACGTCGACCGCATCGTCGGGCTCGAACTCGGCGCGGACGACTACCTCGGCAAGCCGTTTAACCCGCGCGAGTTGCTCGCGCGCGTCCAGGCCGTGCTGCGCCGCCGCCGGGCGACGCCGTCGGCGGCGGCGCCCGAGCAGCGCGAGCCGTTCGCGTTCGGCCGCTTCGTGCTCGACTTCCAGGGGCGCACGCTGTCGGTCGACGGCAAGCCGGCGACGCTGTCGAGCAGCGAATTCGCGCTGCTGAAGATCTTCGTGAACCACTCGCTGCGCACGCTCACGCGCGAGCGGTTGCTCGAGCTGCTGCACGGGCCCGAGTACGACGGCACCGACCGCGGCATCGACGTCCAGGTGTGGCGCCTGCGCCGCATCCTGGAAACGGATCCGTCGACGCCGCGCTTCATCCAGACGGTCCGCGGGCGCGGCTACGTGTTCGTGCCCGACGGCGAGGCCCATGCGCAAACCCATTGATTCACTGTTCGGACGGCTGGCGCTGCTGGTCGTCGGCGTGCTGCTCCTGTCGCACTTCGCGTGGTTCTTCGCGATGCGCCTCGAGCGCAGCCAGATGCAGACGCGTTACGCGGTCGAGGAGGCCGCCTTCCTCGTCGACGCCGTGCGCCAGCACGTCGAGCGCACGCCCGACCAGCCGCTGCCGTCACGGGTGCGGCTGGTGTCGCCGGACAGTCCCGACGTGCCGACGAACGCAGGCTCGAACCTGCCGGCGCCGCTCAAGCGTTTCCGCGACGACGTGAGCGAGCGCATGCCGGCCGGCACCCGGGTCGAGATCGGTGCGCCGGGCCATCCGCCGGTGCTGTGGGTCAAGGAACCGACCGATCGCAACTGGATCGTGGTGCCGGTGCAGCCGCTGCGCCCGCCGCGCTCGCTCGACCGGATGCTGCTGTGGCTCGGCACGATCTTCTCGGCAGGCGTGATCGCCGCGCTGTTCGCGGCCTGGCAACTGCAGCAGCCGCTGCGCTCGCTGGCGCGCGCGGTCGCGCGCTTCGGCCGCGGCCAGCCGGTGCCGCCGCTGCGCGAGCGCGGCCCGCGCGAGCTGCGCCAGCTCACACACGGCTTCAACCAGATGGTGGAACAGGTGTCGCAGGCCGAGAGCGATCGCGCGGTGATGCTGGCCGGCGTCGCGCACGACCTGCGCACGCCGCTCGCGCGGATGCGCCTGCGCGCGGAAATGATGGACGACGCGCGGCTGCGCGACGGTGTGGTGCGCGATGTCGACTCGATGTCGCACATCGTCGACCAGTTCCTCGTGTTCGCGCACGGCGGGGCGGACCGCAGCGAGCCCGTGCCGGTCGACCAGACTTGCGAGCGGATCGCGCGCAGCTATCGCGCGGTCGCACCGAATGCGCCGGCGGTCCAGACGCATCTGGCCGCCGACGAAGGTTTCCGCCTGCCGACCGCGACGCTCGACCGGATCCTCTCGAACCTGCTGGACAATGCGCATGCGTACGGCGCGCCACCCGTGCTCGTCGAGACGGCGCGTACGCCGACGGGTTACGTGCTGTCGGTCAGCGATAGCGGCGGCGGGATCGCGCCGCGCGACCTCGCGGCCGCGACGCGGCCGTTCGTGCGGCTCGACCCGGCGCGCGGCGGCAATGGCCACAGCGGGCTCGGGCTCGCGATCGTCGAGCGGCTGGTGCTGAGGCTGGGCGGGGCGTGCGAGATCGGCAATCGTCCCGAGGGCGGCCTGCGCGTGGCGATGACGTTCCCGTTCGACGCGGTGCCGAAGGACGAACTGCACGCCCAGGCCGCATAAGCGGCGGATGCGGCGCCTGCCGGGCAGGCGCCGCGTGGCATCATTCGCCGAACAGCGTGCCGAGCGTCTCGGCGGCGTTGCTGTCGATGGTGTTGTAGGTCACGCTCGTGGCCTCGAAGATATAGACGGTCGTGTAGCGGCCAAGGCGCTCCAGAATCTCGTCCTGCAGCGATTCCGGCACGATGTTCATGTTCAGGTACCATGCCGTCGACGACAGCCGCGTCTGGAACGACCCATACTCCTGCATCAGCTCGTAGAACGCATCGGCATCCTGATCGCGGCAGACGATCACCAAGTTTCCTGCCATTCCCTTCCTCCCGCTGGTCGGTCGATCCCTGGCGGCTGTGGTCAACACCGACGCCAGGGGCTAGCCCCGATCATACCTGCTTCGTCGCAATCGTCCGCTGACGTCCGGCATGGTTTGCGTCCGCGTGCGGTTGGCGGGTTCCCGGCCGGCCCAGATCACGGCATAATTCGGGGCCTGCATGCCGGCCGGAGGACCGCGGTCGGGCTGCTCCGTATCCCACGCCTGTTGTTCGCCCGCGTGCCGGGCACGATCCGTGCGCCGTTCGCGCGTCGCGCGGCCCCGCGCCGGCCCCGCGCCGGCCCCGGACGGTTGAACCTGAAATACAGGTTGGTGTAGTGTCGTGCCGTCGCGGCCCGACTCGCCGCGCCGGGAGCGCAGCCTGCACGCACGGCGCCTCGCGCCGGCGTCAGATCGTGAATCAATCGAATTACCGCGTCGAATTACCGCGCCCGTGCGCTTTGCCATGAATCAACATCGTCTGCCGGCTTCGTTCGGCCTTACCGGGGAGGGCGCCTGATGGACGTCGGATTCTTCAATCCGAACCGGACCGCCAACGCGTCCGCGTGGCGCGTTCTGCCGAACCGGTGGGACTTCATCGCGTTCCCGCTGATCATCTGCCTGATCGCGATGGCGGTCGTCGGCTTTCATGAAACGATGGCGCCGATCGGGACCCTTCAGACCCAGAAGATCTCGCTCGATCCGTCGAACCTGCCCGAATACGCGTTGCGCACCACGCTGCGGATGCTCGCCGCGATGGTCGCGTCGCTCGCGTTCACGCTGATCTACGGCACGCTCGCCGCGAAAAGCCGCCGCGCCGGCATGGTGCTGATCCCGATCCTCGACATCCTGCAGTCGGTGCCGGTGCTCGGCTTCATCTCGTTTACGGTGACGTTCTTCCTCGCGCTGTTCCCGAGCCGCGTGCTCGGCGCCGAACTGGCCGCGATCTTCGCGATCTTCACGAGCCAGGCGTGGAACATGACGTTCAGCTTCTACCAGTCGCTGCGCACGGTGCCGCGCGATCTGGACGAAGTGTCGCGCGGCTTCCACCTGACGTCGTGGCAGCGCTTCTGGAAGCTCGAGGTGCCGTTCTCGATGCCGGGACTGATCTGGAACATGATGATGTCGATGTCGGGCGGCTGGTTCTTCGTCGTCGCATCGGAGGCCATCACCGTCGGCAACCAGACCATCACGCTGCCCGGGATCGGCGCATATCTCGCCCAGGCGATCTCGGACAAGAACCTCGGTGCGATCGGCTGGGTGATCCTGACGATGACGGTGGTGATCCTGGCCTATGACCAGTTCCTGTTCCGCCCGCTGATCGCGTGGGCCGACAAGTTCCGGATGGAGAACACCGCGTCGGGCGACGCACCGCAATCCTGGCTGCTCGACCTTGTACGCCGTACGCGCCTGATCCATCAGCTGCTCGTGCCGGCCGGCTGGTTCTTCGCGAAGGCCGCGCGGATTCCGCTGCGTCTGCCGCTGTCGGGCGCGATGCGCTTCACGCTGCCCAAAGTCGAGAAGAAGGCGTCGCGCACGGTCGACATCGCGTGGGCGGTGTTCTTGCTGCTCGGCACGGCCTATATCGTGTGGCGTGTCGTCAGCTTCGTGTCGACCGGCGTGACGATGGCCGAAGTCGGCCACGTGATCATGCTCGGGCTCATCACACTGCTGCGCGTGGTCGTGCTGATTTCGATCGCGTCCGTGATCTGGGTACCTGTCGGCGTGTGGGTCGGGCTGCGCCCGAAACTCGCCGAGAAGCTGCAGCCGCTCGCGCAGTTCCTCGCCGCGTTCCCGGCGAACCTGCTGTTCCCGGTGTTCGTGATCGTGATCGCGCGCTTCCATCTGAACGCCGATATCTGGCTGTCGCCGCTGATCGTGCTCGGCACGCAGTGGTATATCCTGTTCAACGTCATCGCGGGCGCGACGTCCTATCCGAACGACTATCGCGAAGCCGCGACGAACTTCCGGATCCGCGGCTGGCAGTGGTGGCGCCAGGCGATCCTGCCCGGCATCTTTCCGTATTACGTGACCGGCGCGATCACCGCATCGGGCGGCGCGTGGAACGCGAGCATCGTGTCGGAAGCGGTGCAGTGGGGCACGACCAGGATCGAGGCGCACGGCCTGGGCGCATATATCGCGCAGACCACCGCCGCCGGCGACTTTCCGAAGATCATTCTGGGCATCGCCGTGATGTCACTGTTCGTTACCCTGTTCAACCGCCTGCTGTGGCGCCCGCTGTATGCCTTCGCCGAAGCGAAGCTGCGGCTCGACTGAGACCGATTGAGAGCGAAACGCGATGCACAATCCGAATGCCATAAACGCCCCCGTCCAGACGTCCCAGCCGCCGCGCCTCGGTGAGGAAATCCTGCGTGTGGATCACGTCTGCCGTGGCTTCAACAAGACGCAGGGCGAACTGCTCGTGCTCGACGACGCGAACCTGTCGCTGCGCGAAGGCGAGATCGTCGGGCTGCTCGGCCGTTCGGGCTCGGGCAAGTCCACGCTGCTGCGGATCATCGCGGGGCTGATCGAGCCGACCGGCGGTGAAGTAACCTATCTCGGCAAGCCGCTGACCGGCCCGGCCGAAGGCGTCGCGATGGTGTTCCAGACCTTCGCGCTGTTTCCGTGGCTCACCGTGCTGCAGAACGTGGAAGCCGGGCTGGAAGCGCTCGGCGTCGGCGCACGCGAGCGGCGCGAACGCGCGCTCGCCGCGATCGACCTGATCGGTCTCGACGGCTTCGAGAACGCCTACCCGCGTGAGCTGTCGGGCGGCATGCGTCAGCGCGTGGGCTTCGCGCGCGCGCTCGTGGTCGACCCGACGATCCTGCTGATGGACGAGCCGTTCTCGGCACTCGACGTGCTGACGGCCGAAACGCTGCGTACCGACCTGCTCGACCTGTGGACGCAAGGCCGGATGCCGATCAAGTCGGTGCTGATCGTCACGCACAACATCGAGGAAGCGGTGTTCATGTGCGACCGGATCCTCGTGCTGTCGTCGAACCCGGGTCGTGTGATCGCCGAGATCAAGGTGCCGTTCAAGCATCCGCGCAACCGCCTCGACCCGGCCTTCCGCAAGCTCGTCGACGACATCTACGCGAAGATGACCGCGCGCCAGACCGGCGAGGCGACGAAGAAGGGGCTCGAGCTCGGCAGCTGGCTGCCGCAGGTGTCGACCAACCTGATGGCCGGCCTGATCGAGACGCTCGCGATGGC
This sequence comes from Burkholderia sp. LA-2-3-30-S1-D2, assembly GCF_001523915.2. Lineage (NCBI taxonomy): Bacteria > Pseudomonadati > Pseudomonadota > Betaproteobacteria > Burkholderiales > Burkholderiaceae > Burkholderia > Burkholderia sp. LA-2-3-30-S1-D2. The sequence goes on from NZ_CP013384.1 coordinate 969,901, forward strand.
GCCGTACCACGGTCGCGCCGACATGCCGGAAATCGCACGTACGCTGCATCTGGAGGTCGACGACCTGTTCCCGATCGCTGAAGTGCTGCAGTACCTCGGCTTCGCCGACGTGCGGGAAGGGGACGTGTTCCTGACGCCGCCGGGGCGCGTGTTCGCGGAATTCGGCACGCAGGAGCGCAAGCTGATGTTCGCCGATCATCTGCTGAAGCACGTGCCGCTCGCCGCGCGGATCAAGAAGGTGTTGAACGAGCGCCCCGGCCATCGCGCGCCGCGCGTGCGTTTCGAGCAGGAGCTGGAGGATTTCCTGTCGGACGGCGCGGCCGAGGAAACGCTCGACGCGGTGATCGACTGGGGCCGTTACGGCGAGATCTTCTCGTACAACGACCAGACCGAAATCTTCAGTCTCGAGGACGTCGAGTCCTGATGCGGGCGGGGCGATTCCGGTGCATCCACCGGAATCGTCCGGATGCTGGCTGCGGCGGGATTCGGCCGCAGCGGGCCAAGAGCCTGCGGCTCGATCCTGGCGTCCGCAACGGGCGCCGGGTCATGGATCACCTGATTGTCGGATCGTGGCCCTGCGGGGGCGCTGCGGATGACATTCGCCGAGGATGTCGCGCCCGGTTCCATTCTTCGACGGCAACGCTTCGTTCACTTCCGACGCCGTCCTTCCCTTCACCACGCGTTGAATGCCTACCGCATCGGTGCGGCGCGCTTCGACCGGCGCGCGATCGGACCCGTCCACCAGCAATAAGTATCGGGGATCGATCTGCTGATCGATCGGACTGCTTTCGGCGCCGAATATCGAATGCTGACAAGTGGTTATGAATTTCCCTACAGTTTGATATATTTGGCGCCACCAAGGCGGCTGAGAGCGCCTTGGTGGTGCGATGGCGACCGGATTGCGGCGGGTTCGCCCGACAAAAAAGAACGAGGTTAACGATGAGTTTCGCAGCAAACGGAAACCCCGACGGGATGGGAGGGGGCGGTGCGGCTTTGGTCGGCGGTTTGAGCAACCTGGGTTCGCTTGCCGGCATGGCGGGCCAACTGGGGGCGCTGACCGGCATGCCGGGCGCGGGGCTGCTGGGCGGTGCCGCGAGCGCGGTGCAACTGGCGCAAACCGGCTTGTCGCTGATGGGCAAGGCCCCGGAGTCGATCGCCGAGGCCATCAACAGCCTGACGGGTGCGCTTCCGCGCCTGACCCAGGACAATCGCTTCATCACGATCGAAACGCCACTCGGCCCGGACGTGCTGCTGGTCAGCGCGGCGATCATCGACGAACACGTCAATCAGTTAACCGAAACACATCTCGACCTGCTTTCCCATCGCAACAATATCGAACCGCAGGAAATCGTCGGGCAGCGGGTCAAGATCACGCTCGAGCCCCAGAGCCGCGATTTCAGTCTGACGCGGGTCGTGACGTCGGCGGCGCATACCGAGACGAAGCGATATTTCGACGGTTACGTTGCGTCGTTCGGCCGCGTCGGGAAATCGGGTTCGGTGACCCGCTACGAAATGTCGGTCGTGCCGTGGTTCTGGTTTCTCACCCGCTCGACCGATTGCCGGATCCTCCAGAACCAGACGCCACAGGACATCCTGAGCGACATTTTCCGCGAGATGGGTTTTGCGGATTTCGAGTTCGCGATGCAGGGCGAACGTCCGAAGCTCGAATACATCGTCATGTACGACGAGTCGTACTACAGTTTCTGCTCGCGCCTAATGGAGCAGGAGGGGCTGATCTGGACGATCCGTTACGAAAAGGACAAGCACATCCTCGTGATCGGCGACACCAACGCGGTGTTCCAGCCGATTCCGAACCTGAAGACCATTCCGTACGAAGCCAACAGCGCGGCCAGCGAGCAGAACGGCATCGATCGATGGGACGAGGCATTCAGTTTCCGGGTCGGCAAGATCACGTACCGGGATTTCAACTACAACCAGCCGTCGTCGCAATTGATGCATGTCGAGGTGCCGACCGTCAATCTGAAGCACCCGAACATCCAGACGACGGAGCGTTACCAGTTCCATTCGCTGTATGACCACGGCGACGACGGGCAGCGTTACGCGTGCTACGCGATGGAAGCGGAAGAAGCGCTCGCGCATCGTTTCAACGGCGCCGGTCACGCGCACGGGATGACGACGAGCGGGCGCTTCACGCTGGTCAACCACGGCACGTCCGCCTATAACAACAAGGATTTCGTGATTCTTCGCGTTCGTCACCAGGTCGCGAACGACTATACCCAGCAAACCTCCAAACTGCCGTACCACAACACGTTTACGTGCCTGCCGATCGACATTCCGTTCAGGCCGGAGCGGCGTACGCCCAAGCCACACATGCAGGGCACGCAATCCGCGATCGTGGTCGGGCCGAAGGGCGAGGAAATTCACACCGACGGCAGCCGGGTCAAGCTCCATTTCCTGTGGGACCGGCGCGGCAAGCTCGACGGTTCCGATTCGATGTGGGTGCGCGTATCGCAACCATGGGCAGGCAAAGGATGGGGCGGCTCGGCGATTCCGCGGATCGGCCAGGAGGTGCTCGTCTCGTTCAATCAGGGCGATCCGGACAACCCCATCGTCGTCGGCCGTGTGTTCAACGGCGATTCGGGCAACCCGTATCACGGCAGCGGCGGCCAAACGATGGGGATGCGCAGTCAGACGCACAAGGGCGAGGGCTTCAACGAACTGCGATTCTCGGACGTGAATGGCGCCCAGGAGGTTTTTCTGCATGCGCAGAAGGACATGAAGACGATCGTCAAGGACAGCGAGTCTCACACGGTCGAATCCGGTGCGCGGAACGTGTCGGTGCTCAGAGGCGACGAGAGCAAGCATGTCGCAGAAGGCAGCCTGTCGGAAAAGATCGCGAAAGCGCGCTTCACGACGGCCAACACCGTTGGCGTGCAAGCGCTGGCTGGCGACGCCGGCCCCGGCAAACAGAGCTATCAGGCGACGGACGAGATCGAGCATCGGGTCGGCGCGAGCATCGTGACGCTGAAGCCGGACAGCATCAAGTTGTCCCACGGCGCATCGAGCATCCTGATCAATCAGAGCGGCATTTTCCTCGATGGTCCGGTAATCCATCTGAACCAGGGGCTTTTCGTCACGCCCGAGCAGGCGATGGCGATCGAGTGGGCGAATCAGCAGGCCGTCATCGCCGCGGGTCTCGCGTCAGCCGATCCGAAGGTGCAGGCAGCGGCACGCAAGCTTCAGGCGACGGTGAAGGCGCAGCAACTGGCCAAGCTGGCGGAAGCGGTGTACACGCCGGGTACGGCGCCGCCGGGATGGAAGAACGTGTCGAACGATCCGGAAGCGCTGAAGAAGTTCGGCATGCGGCCGCAAGATCTGAAGATCCCCGGCAGCAATTTCGGCGCGCAGGTCTACGCACCCGATCCTGCTGTGTTCGGCGACAGCATGAAGCCGACGCTGGCATTCAAGGGCACGCAGCCGACGGTCAAGGAGGACTGGTCGAACAACCTCAGCCAGGGGCTGGGCGACAATTCGCCGTACTACGATCGCGCCGTGACCCTCGGCAAGAAGATCTACGGCTCCGGGAATGCGGGCGGCCTCGACCTCACCGGCCATTCGCTCGGCGGCGGGTTGGCGTCGGCCGCATCGCAGGCGAGCGGCGCCGGCGCGACCACCTTCAACGCGGCAGGCCTCAATCCTGAAACGTTGCCGCTGTACGGCGCCACGCCGCGGGCGTCGTCGATCACGAACTATCGCGTCGACGGCGACATCCTGACGGGCTCGCAGGAAGGCGGGCTCGGCCCGATCAGCGATGTGACGTCCCACCTGATGCCCAAGGCCGTCGGCGAGCAGATCACCATTCCGGGCACCAGCGTGACGACGGTCCAGCGGCACATGATGGGGCAGGTGACGAGCGGATTGAATACGACCGTCGCGGAGCAGCAATCGTCGCTGCTCGGTCAACTTCAGGGACATTGATGAAATACAGCAAGGTCATCGCCACGGGCGCGGTTGTCGCGGTAATCGGTTTGTCGTCGCCGTTCTGGTGGCCGACTCAAGCACAGGAAACAAAAATGGCAGACTTCAAACGTTACCCGCCCGAAGATTTTTTCACGGGACAGCCGCTCGAGCTGGCGCGTGCCATTCGCGACGGGAATCTGGAGCAGGTCAAGGCGCTCGCGCCGCATACCGATCTCGCTGCCCTGGGCAACAGGAAGGCGAGCCTGTTGTCGTTCGCAGTGCAGGAAGCCGTGCCGGTGAAGACGGACGCCGCCAACGTGCGCCTTCAGATCGTCAGCGAACTGGTGCGGGACGGCGCGAAGCCCGAACAACCGTTCGGCGAGAATGGCGCGAACGTTGCATATCTGGCCGCGCGGGCCGACACGCCGAACCTGCTCAAAGCGTTGCTCGCCGGCGGCATGAATCCGGATCTCAAGTACGACGGCGATACGCCGCTGCTCTTCGCGACCTGCAAGGACACGCTGTTGCCGCAAATGCGCGTACTGGTCGAGCACAAGGCGAACGTCAATGTGCGGGATTCGATGAAAGAAACCGCGCTTTTTGAAGCGACGCGCCTGCGGCAATGGGACGTCGTCGATTATCTGCTCGCGCACGGCGCCGATCCGTCGGTGAAGAACGACAACGGTCTCGCGTACGCGAAGGTCCTCGGCGACGAACTGCAACAGACGCCGAAAGGTTCGCCGCAGCAGGGCCGCATCGAAGCCATTCACAAGCGTCTGGTCGCGGCTGGCGTGCAGTAACGTTGCCCCGTGACGGTTGCGCCGGCTGCGGCCGTGCAGCCGGCGAACAGTGTCAATCCGGCACCTGCCCCGACGGGCCGGCCGAACCGAAAAGAGCATGTCCGAATATCAGATGAACGATGCCGTCATTCAGTTGCCGGCGCACTTCAAAGACAAGACGATTCACCTGTTTACGGTCGATGAAACGGGTAGCGGTAGTAGCGGATTCACTTTCGTGGTTTCGCGCGCGCCGATGGAGCCGGACGACACGGTCGATACGTTCGTGACGCGGCTGGTCTCGGAGATGCGCAAGTCGCTGCCGCGTTTCGAATTGAAGCATCTGGAAAACCGGGAAATCGACGGCGAAACCGCCCGTGAAATCGATTATCGCTGGGTGTCGGAAGGTGCACCGCTGCATCAGCGCCAGACGGTCGTGATGTCGCCGAAGGCGGGGCGCGAACGCGTGGCGATCAGTTTCATCGGCACTTGTCCGAAGTCGTTTACCGAGGACAAGAGCAAGGAATACAAGAGCCTGCTCGCGAGTGTCGTGCTGGCCCGGCCCGATCGGGCGGCCTTCGTACCGATCGCGCTCGGCCAGGACGAGGCGGGCATCGTGTTCGTGCTGCACGAGCCGAGCGCGACGCTGTACGCGCTCACGGGCCTGGCCGAACTGTACCGGCACGACGTCACGGAAATGTTCGACGACACTGCATTCTTCGGCTCGGGTGGCGAACCGCTGGTGCTGCAGCCGGCCCCGGACGGGCAATCGGCGTGGCGCGCGAAGGACGGCCGTCAATTCGCGCTGTGGACGGTGGATTTGCGCGAGCACGCATCGCTGAGCGATCGACTTGGCGGTGTGACGGCGGTGAAGGGCATGACCGGCATGCAGAGCGTCGAGGCCGTGCGTGCGTATCTGACCGCGGTCGCGAACGCGGGCTGACGGGGAGCGGGCGTGGATACATTACTCGCGGCTGCGCGATTGGGCGATCCGATCGCGCATACGGCATCCAAGGGATGGATGATCGCCGGGCTGATCGCGGGTGCAGTAATCGGCGCCGTCGCGGTGGTCGCGACGGGCGGTGCTGCGTTGACGGTCGTCGCTGCAATCGCGGCGGGCGCTGCTGCGGGCGGCGGTCTCGGCGAAGTGCTGGGCACGATGTCATGGGCGCCGCGGCATGTCACCGGAAGTCTCATAAAAGGTTCGCCCAACGTCTTCATCAACAGTCGCGCGGCGATGCGGGCCATCCTGAGCCTGGGCCTGTGCAGCGATCACGCGGGTCCGCCGCAGGTGGTCGCGCAGGGTTCGTCGACGGTCTTCATCAACAGCCAGCCGGCGAGCCGCAAGGAAGACCGGATGATGTGCGGCGCGTTGATCAACGACGGATCGCCGAACGTATTCATCGGCGGCCCGGCGGTCGGGGAGTTCAATCCTGAAATCCCGGCGTGGGTGAACTGGACGATGCTGGCGGTCGGCGTGGCGGCGACCGCCGTGCTCGCCGGCCCGGCGATCGCGATTCTGGGCGCGGCCGGCGGGTTCGTCGGCGGGGAAGTCGGTTCATGGGTCGGCGGCAAGGTGTTTGGAGAAGGGTCGGACGGGCAGAAGTGGTCGATGCTTGGCGGCAGCCTCCTGGGAGGGGCTGGCGCGGCAAAGGGGGCCGGGCTCGTTGGCGGTGCGAAGGGCGCCGGGTCCGTTGCGGGCGAAATCTCTGCCGGGGAAGCCGCCGCCGACGCGCTTGCCGGCACGGTGCCCAAGGCCGGCGCGACGAGTCCTTTCGATTACGTGGTCGATTCGATGCCGGCGGACCTCGTCAGCAATCCAAAGGGTGTCTACGGGTACACGCCGGTGGAAGGATCCGAGTTTGCGGCGCCCAAGTGGCCGGTCGACTGGACGAATGCGGAGCAAGTTGCCAATGCCCGGAACGTGCGGCTCGAATACCATCAGGGCCTGGCCGACGAGAGTGCATGGGTATCCGACATGCGCGCCAGCGGCGCCAGCGAAGAAACGATTGGGCGGCAGATCGTCGACATGCGCAATCAAACCCGGATGTCGAAATACGCCGAGGACAAGCTGCCGACGTTGTATGAGCGCAATATGGCGAAATACGGAAACAAGTATGGCCCGACGTATGAAGCATTGCTTCAGAAATATGGTAGCCCGGAGGGGGTGATCGCCGCGGGGACACGCAGCAACCCTTCAATGGACATTCTTACTGGCATCGCGAAGGTTGGAAAATGATGAAGAACGTGCAACTCGGCGTGATCAATCGCCCGTCGAGCTTCGTTGAGCTGAATGTGGAGACAGGCGTGTTTTCCGCGCTGGTCGGAGACGGTTACGTGGCGCGGGGGAATTACATCTCTGTCGAGGGCCAGGACGTTGCTGTCTTCGCGGCGGACCGGCAGCTTTATCTTCAATGGAACAAAAAACGCTGGAACTTCGCGGATCTCGGACACAACGTCAAGTACGAACACGACTTCCACCGCGGGATGACGACTTTTTCCATTGATGGCGATGCGATTCAGTATCCCGCCTGGTGGGTTGGCGATGACACGTTCGATCCGAATCTGCCCGAGCTCGATGAAGACGAGGATCACTTCGCCTATATCGCGAGCCTGGCCAAAAACAAGGAATTGCAGCGATCCTTGATCGATGTCTGGAGCCGCTAGGCACGAGCCCGGCCAATTTTGTGCCGCCCTGGATTACAACCCGGACGATGCGCTGTCCGCGAAGATCGAGGAACGCGTGGCGCAGCTTCGCACGCGTCTGTAACCACGAAAGTATGCAGAACGACACGGACGCCACGCACGATGCGCGGCGCATCGCCCCGTTACTGCAGATTCCCCCATCGATCAACGGCCGGTTCGGCCGACGCCCACTTCCAGTGCGTGCCTTGCTGGCACGCATTCGCGAAATACCAGTCGGCCTTGTCGCCGTCCTTCATCGAGAATGCGAATTCCTTGCACAGCGCGAGCGCTGTCGAGTACGCACGCGTGACGCGCACTTCGCCTTCGCCGTTTTCCAGCGGCAGCGTGTTCTTCACCTTCCACGGCTTCACTTCGCCGACGGCCAGGCTGCCTGCCGCCTTCGCGATCGCGTCCTGCTGATTCTGATGGAGCTGCTTCATCGTGCGGTTGACGGCTTCGTCGGTCGCCGCCTGCACGGCGATCCCGACGCCGACGCCGATCGCCGGATTCGCGGTGACGAGGCCCGTCGCCGCGCCGGCCAGTGCGCCGCTCGCCGCGCCGACCGATCCGCAGCCCGACAGCGCGACCGTCGCCGCGCACAGGACGCCGATCGCCGCGATACGGATCGCGACGCTCATTGCAGCGCGCCCCAGCGTTCCGTGGCCGGTTCGGCCGACGCCCATTTCCACACGGGGCCGTCGCGGCAGATCGTGGCGACGTAGAACGCCGATTCGGCGGCCTTGTCGGCTTTCGCCGGCGTGTCGACCGCGAACACGATTTCCTTGCAGTCGAGCGGGCCGATGCTGATCATCCGGCTGACCGTCACGCGGCCCTGCTCGTCGTCCTCGATCGGGAACGAATGGTGCGTCGACCAGGGCGCGACGCCGCCGACGTCGAGCGGGCCGGCGGCCTTCGCGATCTGTTCCTGCGTGTAGCGGTGCGCAACGCGCTGGCTGTACTGGACACCAGCCCGTGCGCCGGCGACGGCGCCCAGGCCGATGCCCGTCGCGACGGCGGCGTTGTTGGTGACCTTGGAGGCGATCGCGGCGCCCGCGATACCGGCGCCGGCTGTCGCGCCTTCGCTGTACAACGAATTGCAGCCGGACAGCAGTGCGGCCGTGGCGATCGCGGCCAGCATGACGCGCGCCGGCGTGGCCCGGCGCGGCGATTCGAAACGAATGTTCATCCCTGAGTGCAAGTCCTGTCTGGGTGAGCGGCGACGCATGCACGCCTGATGCCGCGTCATTGTTTCGCAATTGTCATAGGAAAACTGCAAAGCTTTGACAAATCGCCGCGCGGCAGGCCGCGTGCGCGCGGGCGGCGTAATTGTCGGATAGATGCTCGACGAAGGGTCGAAACGTTACAAATTGAAGGTAATTGTTACCTTCGTGCACAACGAAGCGACCTAGACTGTTTTGCTATGGAATGTTTCTACGACGGCCTCGCGCCGCGCCGCATATGAGACACCCAGCCATGCGCCGTTCGAAACGGTTATCACCTCGGCCACCCGACGCGGCGGCCGGCCGTCCGGAAGACCGCCCGCGTCCGCGGTCCGACGCGCCATCGGCGCCGCCTGCGGGCGCGCCCGACGACACGCCGTCGGACGGCGATCACAACCAGGGCGGCGCTCGCCCGGAAGGGCTCGACTATCAACGCGACCTCGGTCAGGAGCAGGACGCCTGATTTCGTCGTAGCCGCATTCCACCGCCGTATTTCATTGCAATTCTCGGAACTGAATCGCCGCGCGGCCGCCTTCGGGCCGCCGCGCCCGCTTTGGCGCGCGTCGCGCGCCAGCCAATCGAATCGAGGAGGGGAAGTCGCATGAGCAGATTGATCGTGGTATCGAATCGTGTCGCCGCCGGCGAGGACACGCGCCCGAGCGCAGGCGGCCTCGCGGTCGGCGTGATGGACGCGCTGAAGGAAACCGGCGGCGTCTGGTTCGGCTGGAACGGCGAGATCGTCGGTACGCCTGACGCCGCACCCGCAATCCAGCGGGACGGCAACGTCACGTATGCGACGCTCGGGCTGACCCGGCGCGACTACGATCAGTACTACCGCGGCTTCTCGAACGCGACGCTGTGGCCGGTGTTTCACTACCGCGGTGATCTCGCGCGCTTCGACCGGCAGGAGTACGCGGGCTATCTGCGCGTGAACGCGATGCTCGCGAAGCAGCTTGCCGCGCTGCTGCGGCCCGACGACCTGATCTGGGTGCACGACTATCACCTGCTGCCGTTCGCGCATTGCCTGCGCGAGCTCGGCGTGAAGAACCCGATCGGCTTCTTCCTGCACATTCCGTTTCCGTCGCCCGACATGCTGCGCCTCGTGCCGCCGCACGAGGAACTCGTGAAGTTCATGTGCGCGTACGACATCGCTGGTTTCCAGACCGATGCCGACAAGCAGGCGTTTACCGACTACATCGAGCGGCGCGGCGTCGGCGCGGCGAGCGACGACGGGATGCTGCATGCGCACGGCCGCATCGTGAAGGTCGCCGCCTATCCGATCGGCGTGCATCCGGACGCGATCGCCGAGGCAGCCGTCCAGTACGGCTCGCGCAAGCCGGTAAAGATGCTGAGCAATGCGCTCGCCGGCCGCAAGCTCGTGATGAGCGTCGACCGGCTCGACTATTCGAAGGGGCTCGTCGAACGCTTCCAGTCGTTCGAGCGGATGCTCGCCAACGCGCCGGGCTGGCAGGGGCGCGTGTCGCTCGTGCAGATCGCGCCGCCGACGCGCTCCGACGTGCAGACCTACCAGCGCATTCGCGAAATGCTCGAGGGCGAGGCCGGCCGCATCAACGGCCGCTTCTCGCAGCTCGACTGGACGCCGATCCAGTACCTGAACCGCAAGTACGAGCGCAATCTGCTCATGGCGTTCTTCCGGATGTCGCAGGTCGGCTACGTGACGCCGTTGCGCGACGGGATGAATCTCGTCGCTAAGGAGTACGTCGCATCGCAGGATCCGGCCGATCCGGGCGTGCTCGTGCTGTCGGAGTTCGCGGGCGCGGCGGCCGAGCTGACCGGTGCGCTGCTCGTCAATCCTTACGACCTGTCGCAGATGGCCGACGCGCTCGAGCGCGCGCTGTCGATGCCGCTCGCGGAGCGGCAGGCGCGTCACGAGGAGAACCTCGCGCGGCTGCGCGAGAACAACCTGTCGGTCTGGCGCGATACGTTCGTCGCCGACCTGCGCAGCGTCGCGGCGGCGGCGTCGGTCACGCAGCGCGCGGGCCGGCGAGTCGCGCATGTCTGAGCGCATGGAGGAGGGTGGCGCGCAGGAGGTGTCCGCCCGCTTCTTCGTCGTCACGGGCGGCCCCGGCTCCGGCAAGAGCACGTTGCTCGATGCGCTCGAGCGCAGCGGTTTCGCGCGCTCGCACGAGGCCGGGCGTGGTGTGATCCGCGACCAGATGGCGATCGACGGTCCGGCGCTGCCCTGGCGCGACCGGGTCGCGTTCGCCGAGCTGATGCTGAACTGGGAGATGCGTTCGTACCATCTCGCACGAGGCGCGCGCGGGCCTGTGTTCTTCGACCGCGGCGTGCCGGACGTGATCGGTTACCTGCGCCTGACGGGCCTCGCGGTACCCGCGCATGCGGAGGCCGCGGCGCGGCGCTTCCGTTATCACCGGCGCGTGTTCATTGCGCCGCCGTGGCGCGACATCTACATACAGGATACCGAGCGCCGGCAGGATTTCGCCGAGGCGGTGCGCACCTACGACGCAATGGTCGACTGCTATACGGCGTATGGGTATCGGCTGATCGAGCTGCCGTGCGTGAGCGTGAAGGCGCGCGTGCGCTTCGTGATGGACGCGCTCGACGCCGCGTGACCGGCGCTCGCCATGCGCGGCGGCGTCAGGTTGCCGCGTCGGGGCGCGGCGACGCGATGCGCAGCATGCTGACCACCGCGGCGAGCGCCGCGAACACCGTGGCGACATAGAGCGCGATCGTCGGCCCGCGGTCGGGCGCCAGCCCGAAAATCAGTGCGACGAGCGCGGCACCGAGCGTCTGGCCCGTCAGGCGTGCCGTGCTCAGCATCCCGCCCGCGCCGCCGCTGCGCTCGCGCGGCGCCGACGACAGCATCGCTCGATTGTTCGGCGACTGGAACAGCCCGAAACCCGCACCGCACAGCGCCATCCGCCACACGATGTCGACGGTGCCCGGATGCGCGCCGATCGTCGCGAGCGACAGTAGCCCGGCCGCGAACAGCGCAAGTCCGATTCCGCCGAGGATGCCGGCCGAGTAGCGATCCGACAGCACGCCGGCGAGCGGCGCGGCGAATACGATCACGAGCGGCCACGGCGTCATGTAGAGGCCGGTTTCGACTTGCGAGAAACCGAGCGAATGCTGCAGCCAGAACGGCAGCGCGACGAACGCGAGCATCTGCGACGTGAACGATGCAACGGACGTGCAGATCGACAGCGCGAACATCGGGATGCGCATCAGGTCGACCGGCAGCAGCGGCGCCGGCTGCGACAGCTGTCGCTTCACGAAGAAGTAGCCGACGGTGAACGCGATCGCCAGTTCGGCCGCGACGTACGCGTGGCTTTCGCCGTGGCCGAGCCCGTCGACGGCCATGATCAGCAGGCCGAACACGCACGCGTTCATCAGCGCACTCGGGAAGTCGTACGGCGCGTCGTGCAGCGGGTTGGCCGGCAGTGCACGGAGACTGCCGAACACGGCGGCGATGCCGATCGGCACGTTGACCGCGAACAGCCAGGGCCACGACGCGAACGACAGGATCGCGGATGCGACCGTCGGGCCGATCGCCGACGACAGCGCGACCACCATCGCATTGATCGACAGCCCGCGCCCGAGCATCGACGACGGGTAGATCATCCGCACGAGCGCCGCGTTCACGCTCATGATGCCTGCCGCACCGAACCCCTGTATCACGCGCATCACGGCGAGCATGGGCAGCGAGCCGGCGAGCGCGCAGCCGAGCGACGCCGCGGTGAACAGCCCGAGCCCGGCGATGTAGATGCGGCGATAGCCGACGCGTTCGCCGAGCGATGCGAGCGGCAGCAGCGTGATCGTGACCGCGAGCTGGTACGCGTTGACGATCCAGATCGATGCGGCATCGGACGCGTGCAGGTCGCGCGCAATCGTCGGCAGCGCCACGTTCGCGATGGCGCCGTCGAGCACGGCGAGCGTGATGCCCAATGCGACGCAGACGATTGCCCAGTAGCGTTGCGGAAGCGGCAGGCCGGTATCGGCGTTCATGACGGGAGCGAAGGCGTGATTGGCCGCGTGCCCGGACGCCGGTTGCGTGCGCAACCATGCTCGCGGGTGGAGGCGGTGGTGAACGGCCCGGTCGGCCTTGCGGCGCCGGAGCGGGACCGGTCGAGTGTATCACCGGGCCGCGTCGAGCGACGTCGCCGCCGGCCGGCGGCCGGTGCGTGCACTCAGCCTTCGAAGTCGAGGCCGCCGAGCCGCACGAGCGGGGCGGCCTGCGTGCGCGACGCGAGATCGATGTCGCGCGCGCCCTGCCATGCGCTCAGCTTCCTCGGCAGCGCGCTCAGGTAGTGCTCGAATCGCGCGGGCCCGTCGGGTGCCATCAGTCGTTCGATCTCGTCGGTGTCCCAGGTCAGTTCGAGGTTCAGCGGATGCACGAAGCCGCTCACGTGCTCGTGCGGCGCGCTGCGGATCTGCACGCGCGTCGGTTGCCCGTGCCCGCCGTACGGGACGACGTCGGTCAGCACGTGATCGGCGAAGTAGGCGGCGATCGCCTGCGCAATGCGCGGCGCAAATTCGGTATCGAAACGGCGGGCGGTTTCGGGCTGCATGAAGGCGTCTCCTGTGTGCCGAAAATCGTAGCACGGCCGCGCCGCGTTTCGGTGTGCGTGATACGCGTAATGGCGCGTTACCACTTGCTGCATCTATTACGGCCGCGCGCAGCCACAATGCATCGCGTCCAGTACCACTTTGCGTGGGAGTCCATCATGAAAAGAATTGCCGCAGTATGTGTCCTCGCCGGTTCGCTCGCCGTGGCGGGCCCGGCGTCCGCGCATGGTCGCGACGGGGGCGCCGTCATCGGCGCGCTGATCGGCGGCGCGGTGCTCGGCGCGATCGTGACATCGGCGATGAATCCGCCCGTCGCGTACCAGGCGCCCGTGTATCAGGCACCGGCCTATCAGCCGCCGACGTACTATCAGGCCCCGGCTTACCAGCAGCCGGCTTATCCGACCTATCAGCAGGCGCAGTACCAGGACGACGGCCAGGACTATTGCTACGACCGCTATCAGCGCCCGTATGTGTGCGGCGCGCCGGTGTCGGGCGGCTATGCGCGGCCGGCCGGCTGGTAAGCGGGCCGGTGATCGGGCTCGTCGCCGCGTGGCCGGTGCCGATTGAGTGAATCGCGGGTATGCAGGAAGACAAAAGGAAAGGCCCTCGCGTGATGCGAGGGCCTTCGTCGTTTCTCGGGCGTCGGGTTTTGGGCGCCAGACGGCAGCCGCGCGAGGCCGTGTGCGGATACAAACGGTTGCAATTGGATCCGCGGGATCAGTGACGATGGCCGCCGTCGCCGCGTCCGCCGCCGCCATCGTTCCAGTCGCCGCGACGTCCGCCGCCGCGTCCCCAGCCGCCATGGTCCCCACGATCGCCACGATCGCGATCCCAGCGGCGGTAGTCGCGGTGTCCGCGATCCCAGTCGCGTCCGCCGCCGCCACCCCAGATATTGACCGTGCCATAGACGGGGGATGCCCCGTAGGCCGGCCCGTACGCGTAGCCGGGATCGGAATAGTAGGTCTGTCCGTAGCCGTATCCGTATCCGGCGTCCGGACCGACGACGCACCCGGCCAGCAGCGTGGCGACGCCGGCGGCGGCAATGAGCTTCAGCATGATGTTCTCCGTTGGTTCCCCTATAAGTACCGCGCGCGGGGATTGCCGGCTGTTTGCAATTGTGTCGCCAAATTACAGCCTCGTAAGGTCGTGCGACGAAAGTGTTAGCATCGGGGCCTATTTTTGTTTATCAGGAGCACATCGATGAAATTCGCGATCCGGGCCGCCCTGGCCGCCCTTTGCGTGACGACCGCCGCCGCCTGCGCGGCGGGGCCCGCATCGGCGCCCGCCGTGCCGGCCGAATCGATCAAGATGTTCCCGCAGCCGGCGGCTGGCCAGCAGCGCGCGGTGATCGCGCTGCCCGCGCTCGAGAACGAAGGCGATGCGCGCGTCGAGCTGATGATCGGCAAGATGCTGCAGACCGACTGCAACCAGCAATGGTTCGGCGGCGAGTTGACCGCAGAGGACGTGAAGGGCTGGGGCTATACGTACTACCGGCTGACCGACGTGAAGGGGCCGGCATCGACGCTGATGGCCTGCCCGGGCCAGGCGCCGCAGCAGCGCTTCGTGCAAGTGCGCGGTGACGGCCAGCTGCTGCGATACAACAGCCGCCTGCCGCTCGTCGTGTACGTGCCGGACGGTTTCGACGTGCGCTACCGTGTGTGGTATGCGTCGAAGGACGTGCAGCACGCCGTCACGCAGTAACGCACCGACCGGCGCGGTCATGCGGGGCGCTTGCCGCTGCGCGGCCGCCCGGTCTTGCGGGCTTCTCTCCGGAGCCCGTCACTATCCGCCGCTCGCATCCGCGAGCGCCGGCCATGCGGCCAGCGCGGTTTGCGCGACCGCCTCCACATCGCGACGGCTCGCGCCGTGGCGCGTCTGAATCGCCATCCCCTGTTGGACCGTCACGGAGTAGCGCGCGATCGCATCGAAGTTCGCGTGCGCGGAGAGCTCGCCGGTTACCACGCCTTCGCCAAGCCGCGCGCGTAATGCGGCGACCGTCTGCTTGCGCATCGCGATCAGCGTTTGCCGTACCGCACCGCTAAACGCAGGGCCTTGCGCACGATCTCGGCGTGTGCGGCATCACGGTCAATCTCGTGCATTAGGGGGCGACCGATACCGACATGAATCCGGCCGATGGTGAGCACGCCGCCGCACTACGTTCGCGGATGGCGGTTCCGCAGTACGGCAAGGCCGAGGATGTGGCGGCGCTCGTCGCGCTCGTCGTCGGGCTGGAAGGGCAGGTCGATCAACGGGACGGGGTTGGAGACCGACGGCGGCGTGAATGTGCAAGGGGCGATGGCCGGTGCGACCCGATCGGACGGAGTGACGTTGACTAAGGGCAGCCGAGCTGCCGATGCTCGACCTCCAGATCGGCTCGTTTGTCGTAAGCACGCAGCTCGTTGCGCGGCTTGCCGTCCGGGCCGACGCCGCGCACGACCTTGTGGCCGCGGTCCGGCGCATGTTTGACGGCATCGATGCCGGCGGCCAGTTCGCTGCAGCGAGCAACGGGCGACGCGCGTTCCGGCCGGCGTGTTGCCGCATCCGCGACGTTGGCGACGCCCGGGCTGACGTATCGCTGCTTCGGCGTCGCCGTGCCGGTCGTGCTTGCGACATCGGCGGCATTCGCCGTGCAGATCAGCGCCGACGACATGGCCAGGGCCGCGAGTGTTTGAGTCATGGTCGAGGTTCGGGTGCGGATGAAGGTTCGGGATTCTACGTAATCTACGGTACGTGTCGATTGCGCCAGGTCCGGGTGCGATCGCATGTCGTATGTCGTCGTGATGACGCGGCGATGAATGGAAGAGGATAACGAACTATTTTACAGGTGAAATGCGGAATTCATTTACAAAGTGATCAAGCGTACTTACGATGACGCCAATTTGGGCTAGCGGAACTTCGTATGCGTACAGTCGATCGGGCGACGTTTGCCGCGCTCTGCCTTTGTCTTGCCGCATGTGGCGGCGGTGACGACAACGCTGCCGCAGGCGCGCAGACCGTTGCGGGCACATCGACATCGTCCGGCGCACCTGCCGGTGCTGCATCCGGCGCAGCGGCTTCATCGACGAGTTCCGGCAGCCCGGCGTCGACCGCCGGGGCGACCGGTACGGCGTCCGGTGCGACGCCTCTGCCTTCCAATGGCACCAAACCCGTTCTCGTCGCCGATGTGACGGTTTTCCCGGCCGCCGACGGCAGCGACCAGGCCGACGCGTTGCAGAAAGCATTCGACAGCCTGCGTGCCGGCCAACGCCTCGTTATCGCGCCGGGACGCTACGTCGTCGGGCATTCGCTTGCCGTGACGGTGCCCCAGGCGGTGATTTCCGGATACGGCGCGACGCTGGCCGCCACGAATCCGGCCGACCAGACGATCGTGATGAGTGGCGCCGGTTCGACGCTCGTCGGCGTGACGCTGGCCGGCACCGGCACGACGCGCCTCACGACGCCCGAGTCGACGAAAGTCGAGGTGACGGGCTCGGACGTTCAGGTGCTCGGCGTGACGATCCGGGGCGGCGCGAGCGCCGGGATCTTCGTGTTTGGCGGCAACGGTATCGCGATCGTCGGCAATACCGTGCAGGCGACGCTGGCCGACGGCATCCATACGACTTACGGTTCGACCAACGTGCTGGTGCAGAACAATACGGTGGCCGGCACCGGTGACGACCTGATCGCCGTGGTCAGCTATCTCGGCGACGGCCGTCTGAGCAACAACGTGCTGATCGACCATAACGCGGTGTCGGGCAACGCGTGGGGGCGCGGCATTACCGTCGTCGGCGGGCAGGCGGTAACGATCTCGAACAATATGGTCGACAGCGTCGAGAAGGCGGCGGGAATTCTGGTCGCACAGGAGGACAGCTGGAAAACCTACGGGTCTTCGAACGTCATCATCACGGGCAATACCGTGACCAACATCCAGAACGCGAACGTGAACAACGGGCTACAGCCGACGCAGCAGGGCGCGATCGAGCTGGATACATGGTCGGGAACCGTGTCGGATGTCACAGTGGCGGACAACCGCGTGTCGGGCTCCGGCTATGCGGGTTTCCGGGCGTACGGGAACGTGTGTTCGTTCAGTGTGACGGGCAACACGTTCTCGTCGATTGCCGGCTTGCCGGTCTGGCTGTTGACGAATGGTTGCGCGGCGAATCAGATCGTCGTCGATGCGAATCGGCTCGGGGACGGCAGTCTGCTGGCGCTGCCGGCCGGGGCGTCGCCGACGGGGACGTTTGCCGTGACGGGCGCGAATGCGAGTCTGATGCCGCAGGTCAGGACCGGATTGATGCAGTGACGGGGCGGTGAGGCTGCAAGGCCGGTGGGTGTTGTGTGGCAAAGCCTGGCGTGGGTGGTCGCGGCCGAACAGGGGACCAGGCGGGAACGTGCGCGAATCAGCGGCCGGATGCAGCAAATGCGGGCGATGCGGGTTTCAGGTACAACTCGACCGCCCGAATGCGTTCTTGGTATGGATACATGGACTGTGGCCGCATTCACTTCGGTCCAGCCATTCTTCTGGATCGTAAACCACTCGCGCGCGACAGCCTCACACGTCGATGCGGGCTCGATCGCTCGGGTGCGTTTCGCTTCTCGCTTCTGCTCATACGGACCTCTTCGGTTGCCGTAAATTATGGTTCGAAGATGTCTACGGAAGGCTGGCCGGTCCAGTCCACTTTTTGACGGGAACGTCCGGATGTCGTCCGAGTCCGTCCTTACGGACATTCATGGATGGGTCGTAAGCTTTGACGAGCAATGTTGGCAGTTGACATTGCCAAACCATGCCGCCTAACATCGTTCGGGATGACTAGGAGAATTCCAGTATGAATGCGACATTTTTCATCGTAGTAGGAAGTCGGCGCATGGTCCGTTAGCGGCACCGAGCCTATCCGAACCTTTGTGTGTGAGGCATAAACTGACGGCCAAGGAGCCACTTTTATGCCACGCAAACGCAAGGAAGAAGTAACGATTGAGCCGGGCAAGGGCTTGAACCTGGACCCGGAACTGATCAAGCAACTGGTGCCCGGGACGCTGGACCGGGCGACGATCAACGAGCAGCTTGCTGCGCTCAAGAAGGCGATCTTCGAGCGCGCACTGGGCGGCGAGTTGGCCCACCACCTCGGCTACGAGAAGGGCGAAGCCAAGCCGGCCGGCAGCACGAACCATCGCAACGGCACCAGCCGCAAGCGCATCGCGACCGACGACGACCTGCTCGACGTCGAGATTCCGCGCGACCGCGCAGGCACCTTCGATCCGGTGCTGATCGCCAAGGGCGAGCGACGCTTCACCGGCTTCGACGACAAGATCATCGCGATGTACGCACGCGGCATGAGCGTGCGGGAGATTCAGGGCTTCCTGCAGGAGATGTACAGCATCGAAGTGTCGCCGGACTTCATCAGCACGGTCACTGACGCGGTGATCGACGAAGTGCGTGAGTGGCAGCAGCGGCCGCTCGAGCCGATGTACCCGGTCGTGTTCTTCGACGCCTTGCGCGTCAAGATCCGCGACGAAGGCGTGGTGCGCAACAAGGCGATCTATCTGGCGCTGGGCGTGCGCCGCGACGGCACGCGGGACGTTCTGGGCCTCTGGATCGAGCAGACCGAGGGGGCCAAGTTCTGGCTGCGGGTGGTGAACGACCTGAAGCTGCGTGGCGTGCAGGACATCCTGATTGCCGTGGTCGACGGCCTGAAGGGCTTCCCGGAAGCGATCAATACGGTGTTCCCGGAAACGACGGTCCAGACCTGCATCGTGCATCTGATCCGGAACTCGCTGGACTTCGCCAGCTGGAAAGACCGGAAATCCGTCGCAGCGGCGCTCAAGGAGGTCTATCGGGCACCGTCGGCCGAAGCGGCCGCCGTGGCGCTGGATGCATTCGACGCGAGCCCGTGGGGTACGAAATACCCACCGATTGCCGCCCTCTGGCGCCGGGCTTGGGATCAGGTGATTCCGTTCTATGCCTTCGCGCCGGACATCCGGAAAATTGTATATACGACCAACGCCATCGAGTCGCTGCACATGCAGCTTCGGAAGATCATCAAAGCGCGCGGCCACTTCCCATCGGACGAGGCCGCGCTCAAGCTGATCTGGCTGGCGCTGCGCAACGTCGTTGCCAAGTGGACCGGCTCCCGGCACGATTGGAAGAGCGCGATGACCCAGTTTGCGCTGCTTTACCCGGAGCGATTCAACATCGGAATCTGAGTCTTAACCCGCCTCACACACAAGATTCCGGATACCTCCGCGGCACCTTGCTGCCCCCATGCGCCCCCGATACCTTCGGGGGCTTTTTTTTGCCTACGCGAAATTCTTCCCATCGGAAACGCCGGTGACTTCCATACCATCGCCTCCCAGGCTCTCCACACTGATTCTGCTGTGCGCACTTTCAGTGCTGCCATTGAGCATATGCCTGCCTTCGTTGCCGAACATTGCGATAGCTTTTCACGCTGACTATGCGCTCGTGAGCTTATCGCTGGCAGGATATGCAAGTGTCGCGGCCACACTGGAATTGATCATGGGGCCACTGTCCGATCGCTTCGGGCGAAGGGCAATTGTACTGACCAGCCTGACAGTATTCGTGATTGGGTCGCTTGGCTGCGCACTTTCGGGCAATATCTGGGCTTTTCTGGTTTTCCGCTTGCTTCAGGCTCCAATAACCTCCTGCTACCCGGTGTCGATGGCGGCCATCAGGGATACGACCGGAAAGGAAGGGGCAGCGAGCCGAATCGGATATGCCGCGATGGCAGCGGCTTTTGCCCCGATGCTTGGTCCAACGGTCGGTGGCGTGATTGATGAAACCAGCGGCTGGCGAGCAATTTTCTGGGGCCTTGCCCTTGCCGGCATATCACTTTTTGCGGTGTGCTGGTTCGGTCTCGGTGAGACTAACAAGAATCCATCGGGCACGATCAGGCGGCAGCTTCGGGCCTATCCTGCGCTTTTGCAAGAACGTCGCTTCTGGGCCTATGCACTGTGCATGGCGTTTTCAACCGGCACGTTTTATACCTTTCTGGCTGGTGCTCCATTGGCCGCCAAAACGTCGTTCGATGTGCCACCGGCAACGCTAGGTTTTTGGATGGGCACCATCACTGCCGGGTTCGTGCTTGGCAGCTTTCTGTCTGGTCGCTACGCGAGACGCTATTCCCTCACGACAACGATCATGGCAGGACGTATCGTTGCGTGCGCCGGCCCCATCGTCGGCTTGATGCTCTTCCTCGTCGGAGCCAAACATGCAATGGCGCTGTTCGGACCTTGCATGCTTGTTGGTTTCGGTAACGGCCTGTCGAATCCATGCGCTCATGCCGGTGCGGTGTCAGTGCGTCCGGAACTAGCGGGCAGCGCTTCTGGGTTGGCTGGCGCGTTGACGATAGCTGGGGGCGCCGCGCTTTCCTCAATGACGGGAGCCGTATTGACAGAGAGCAACGCAGCTTACGCGCCGCTTTTCCTGATGTTGTTTTCCTCCGTAATTGCTCTGTTGGCCGCATCATATGTGGGTGTATTGGACCGGCACGAGGCGTATCGATGATCAAACATTGGTACTTCGCTCCGCGGAATTGCCCACTCCCCGGCGGGGCGTCGTTTAGCGTGTGCCTCCAATCAAGCCGGCTTCGTCGTGCGCCGAATAGAGCATTTGTGATTATGCAGCCGGTCCTGCTGGTGGATAGGAAGCGTGGAGGGGCCAGGCACAAGGGTCCGTATACCTTGGAAGCCGGCGCTCGAAGGCACGGTGGCCGACTGGCTGCATCGGGTCGATCACGGTCCTTGATGACGTGACGGCTAAGCGATCGAACCTGATCTGACGCTGACTCATACGCGTGGCGGCACGGGTCTATCTGGTTGCCGCGATCGGGATGATTTCTGCCCCGGCTTTGAGTTTGTCGAGATGATCGCCCCATACCTGCATCATTCGTCTGCGTTCCGGCAGGTATTCAGCGTGGACGTAGGCAGCAGTCACTTGATTGCGTTCGGCGTGTGCCATCTGGCGCTCTACAACGTCCCGGCCGAAGCCGAGTTCACGCAGCGCAGTAGCCGCCAGTCCGCGAAACCCGTGCCCCGTCATCCGCGACTTGTACCCCATGCGATAGAGCGCGTAGAGCATGGTGTTGTTCGAAATGTGGCTGCGGCCTTGCACGCTGTAGAACACGAATCGATGCTGACCGTTGAGCGCGCGGAGCTGGGCGAGCACGTCGAGCGCCTGCCGCGATAGCGGCACGATGTGCGGGTCGCGCATCTTCATGCGTTCCGGCGGTACGCGCCATTCTGCGGCGGCCTCGTCAAACTCCGACCACTCTGCGCGGATCATTTCCGTTGTCCGCACGAAGGTCAGTGCCATCAGGCGGAGCGCGAGCCGGGTAACTAGTGTCCTGTTCCGCTGATTCGCGAGCAAAGTCGATGCAGCTTTTCGAGGATGGAATCGGCTGAGGCGGTCCAGACGAACGGTTTGCAGTTTTCGTTGTAGTGGGAAACGAATTGATCGATTCGCTTGACCAGTTGTTTGACCGAGCCGAACGAGCCTCTACGGATCGCTTTGTCGGTGATCAGCGCAAAGAAGCGTTCGACCTGGTTGAGCCACGAACTGTAGGTGGGAATGAAATGCATATGCCAGCGGGGGCGTGCCGCCAGCCACGCCTTGACCTTCGGATGCTTGTGACTGCCGTAGTTGTCGACGATGCAGTGCACGTCGAGTTCGGCTGGCACGGCCTTGTCGATTTCGCGCAGAAACGACAGGAATTCCTGATGTCGATGACGCGGCTTGCAGGTAGCGAGCACGGCGCCATTGAGCACATTCAGGGCGGCAAACAGCGTCGTGGTGCCATGACGGACGTAATCGTGAGTGACGCCTTCAACGTAGCCGAAACCCATCGGCAGCATGGGTTGCGTGCGCTCGAGCGCCTGACATTGGCTCTTCTCGTCCACGCACAGCACCAGAGCGTTCTCCGGCGGACTGAGGTACAAGCCGACCACATCGCGCAGTTTCTCGATGAAGAACTGATCGGTCGAGAGCTTGAAGCTTTCACTTCGGTGCGGCTGCAGACCCAGCAGTTTGAAGTAACGGTGCACGCTCGTCGGCGAGATGGCGGTTTCGGCGGCAATCGTGCGCACGCTCCAGTGAGTGGATCCATCTGCCGGCTTCGTGTGCAGGGTCTTGTGAATCAGTTGGGCCAGCCGTTCGTCGTCGATGGTGCGTGGCTTGCCGGGACGTACTTCGTCGTAGAGTCCGTTGATTCGCTGATCCAGAAACCGCAGACGCCACTTGCCCACCGTGGCACGCGTGAGTTGCAGGCGTTGCGCGATCGCGCTATTGGGCTCGCCGTCAGCCGCCGCCAGCACGATGCGCGCCCGCGAGACCAGCGCAGCCGAAATCGAGCGAGAGCGCGCTATCGACATCAGTTGCGAACGCTCGTCTTCGCTCAGCACCAGTTCCGCCTTCGGTCGTCCCATCACCATGCTGACGTCTCCCGTTCCGTTGACGTCAACATGCTACGCGAACATAGACCAGTTAACAACGGAACGGGACACTAGGTCGCCTTGGTAATCGTCGATGTCTCGCATGAGCTACGGTATCTCCGTCGCCTTGACGCGAGCCATGTGCTGCACGCCGGGGCCTTTCTTCAACACCGTCTGCGCATCGATGTCAGCCGCCGGATTCCTGGAGCATCTACCGGTCATGATCCCGTACTGGAAGATCGCGCGGGAGCGCTGGAGGATTCGCTTCGCCGTCTCGCGTACCCCGCGCGCTTCAACCTCGCGAACGATGCTGAGCATCTGTGGCGAATCGATCTCCGCGATCGGGCGAGGGCCGGTCTTCGGGAACACGTCGACCTCAAGCGAATTCAGCACCTTCTCCGCGTAGCCGTCGCTCCAGCCCGGACGCTGGGAGTCGTACCACTCGCGAGCTACCGCTTCGAACGAGTTTGCCGCCGCGATTTCGGCGGCCCGTTTCGCGTCCTTCTTCGCCTCGCCCGAATCAATGCCGGCCGCGATCTGCTCGCGGGCCTCGTCGCGCCTCTTCCGTGCCGTCGCGAGCGTGACGGCCGGATAGACGCCGAGGGCGAGCGTCTTCTGCTTGCCAAGGAAGCGGTACGAGAAGCGCCAGTACTTCGCGCCGTTCGGTTGGACGAGCAAGAACATCCCGTTGCCGTCCGTGAGTTTGTACGGGGTCGCGTTGGCCTTCGCGTTCCGTACCTGCACGTCGGTGAGAGGCATTGTTGGTATCCGCTGATACCAACAAAAATACCAACACTTTCTCCGGCTGTCACTGAGCAACCTTGGGTGCCGATGTGAGCTAGAGGTCCGCCGGACGGGCCTGAGCGGGCGATTTCTTGTGAATCTTGGGGAAGGTTTGGGGCTTGGCTGGTCCCGGCAGAATTCATACTGATCGACAGATATCGGTATCTGATGGAAAACTGCGAAGAAATACCCCCAAAAATACCCCCAAAGGCGACTTGTTGTCGTTGATGTTATTTGGTGCGGGGGGTATGGCGCTCGAGACTGCCCACGTTGACCCGAAGCGAAGGCATGCGGTGACGCGTGATGGAATGATCATAGCGAGGTCCGAAGCAGCCGATCGGTAATTCGCGCTGATGCTTCAAGTTCTCGGGCACCATCGCGCGTTGCCTACCAGTATTTGGGGCGAGTCACGGGCATCGCACGTTGCGATATCTTCTGCATGCAGGGTGACCAAGGCGTGGCACGTTCGATATCGCGATAACCTTGCGACTGCTTCCACGCTAGGGCCTGTTCACACTACATAGATTTAAGGATATGCTTCGGAGATGGAAATCTCCGAAGCCCAATTCAAACAGATCGAACATTGCTTGCCGCGACAGCGGGGTAATGTGAGCCTGTCGAACCTGCAAGTGCTCAACGCGATCCTCTATGTTGCCGAGCACGGGTGTAAATGGCGCGGCCTGCCGCCACGTTTTGGCCGCTGGCACACGATCTACACGCGCATGAACCGCTGGTCTCGCAACGGCGTCCTGGACCGAGTGTTCACGGAGTTGCAGCGCGCACAGATCATCCGCGTTCGAATTGAAGCGGTGAACCGCACCGGATTTTGTGGAGGCTCGTATTCTTGAGAGAATCGAGTCATGAACAAGAAGGCAAGCAAATTTTCCCCGGAAGTGCGGGAGCGCGCAGTGCGTCTGGTACGCGAACAGCGTAGCGAACACCCGTCGATGTGGGCAGCGGTCGAATCGATTGCGCCGATGATCGGCTGTACGCCGCAGACGCTGCTGGATTGGGTCAAACGCGACGAGGTCGACCGCGGGGAGCGCGATGGCGTGAGCACGGCCGAGCGTGAACGCATCAAGGCCCTGGAACGCGAGGTCAAGGAACTGCGCCGGACCAACGAGATTCTCAAGCTGGCGAGCGCGTTTTTCGCCCAGGCGGAGCTCGACCGCCGTTTCAAGTCCTGAAGGCCTTCATTGATCAGCATCGCGACACCTTCGGGGTCGAGCCGATCTGCAAGGTCTTGCGGATTGCCCCGTCGGGCTACCGACGCCATGCTGCGCAGCTTCGCGATCCGTCCAAACGCTGCGCCCGCGCCAAACGCGATGAGCTTCTGCAGCCGGAGATCAAGCGTGTCTGGCAGGCCAACATGCAGGTCTATGGCGTGCCGAAGGTCTGGAAGCAGATGAACCGTGAGGGCATCTTGGTCGCACGCTGCACGGTCGGGCGGTTGATGAAGCTGCAGGGCTTGCGAGGCGCAGTTCGCGGCAAGCGAGTTCGCACGACGACTCCCGATTCGAGCGCGCCGTGCCCGCTGGATCGGGTGAACCGGCAGTTCAAGGCTGAGCGACCGAATCAGCTTTGGGTGTCGGATTTCACCTACGTCTCGACATGGCGGGGCTGGCTTTACGTGGCGTTCGTCATCGACGTGTTCGCCCGTCGTATCGTTGGCTGGCGCGTCAGTTCGTCGATGACCACGGACTTTGTTCTGGATGCACTTGAACAGGCGCTGTACGCTCGCCAACCGGGTGACGACGGGACATTGATACATCACTCCGATAGAGGGGCGCAATATGTCAGCATTCGGTACAGCGAACGGCTGGCTGAGGCCGGCATCGAGCCGTCGGTCGGCAGCCGGGGCGACAGCTACGACAATGCGCTGGCCGAAACGATCAATGGCCTGTACAAGACGGAACTGATTCATCGGCGCGCCCCTTGGAAAACGAGGGAATCCGTCGAACTGGCAACGCTGCAATGGGTGGCCTGGTACAACCATCATCGGTTGATGGAACCGCTCGGCTATATCCCGCCCGCTGAGGCTGAGGCAAACTACTACAGGCAACTCAGAAATGCCGCTGACTTGCCTGCATTAACTTAAACCAACCGGCCTCCACGATTCCCGGCGCGGTTCACGGTGTCGCTGGATAGCACGATCGTGAAGGTTCATCCTGACGGTACCGGTGCGTTAAAAAAAATGGACCCCAAGCCATCGGCAAATCTCGCGGAGGATGGACAACCAAGATTCATATGGTTGCCGCGGATGCTCGAACAGCCATAACGTTCGCACTGTCTCCCGGTCAGGCCGGCGATGCGCCGCACGGCCGTGCACTGCTCGAACGCCTGGGACCGCCGAATCGACCGCTGCATCTATTGATGGACAAGGCGTACGAAGGAAACGAAACCCGGCAACTCGCGCTCGATCTCGGCTTTATCCCTGTCGTTCCTCCGTTGAGCACGCGCGTCGAGCCTTGGGAGTACGACCGGGAAATGTACAAACGTCGCAACGAAGTCGAGCGGTTGTTTCGCCGGTTGAAGGGCTTTCGTCGCATCTTCTCCCGCTTCGACAAACTCGATTTGATGTTCATTGCTTTTATCAACTTTGCCCTGATCGTCGAAGCCCTGCGCTAGTGTGAACACGACCTAGACCCACGTGCCGGAGCACATCGGAAAAGCGGAGCATGACTCAGGCATGCGCGAGGTGCGCGAGGGCTCATTTCCGGATCATTCCCCCTCTCTCATAGAGCATAATGAAGGCCTCTCAGGTTCTGGCGAGCCTCTCATTCGCCGGAGCTATTTCGGCCGACCCAATGGAGCGGCCGTTTTTTTTGTGTGCCCCAAACTCGATGATTTCGAGATAGTGGGAGCAGACGTCCGGTTAAAATCGTCCCCTCTACCTCTTGGACACGGCACCGATTGCCTGATCGGCGCCGTCCGGAAAGTGTATGGCCATCGAACCCGAGGATCTTCTACCGTATTTCGAGCGTGAGTTGGGGCTGCTGCGCCGTTCGATGCGCGCGTTCACCCAGCATTACCCGAAAATCGCGGCTCGCCTTGCGATGGCAGGTGAGCATTCGGATGACCCCCACGTCGAACGGCTGCTGCAATCGTTCGCGTTGATGTCCGCCCAGCACGACATCCGCCTCGAGGACGAAGTACCGGAATTCACTCACGCGCTGATCAATACGGCTCATGGAGTGTTTTTGCGACCGTTTCCGTCCTGTGCAGTTGCGCACTTCCACGGGAACCGCGAAGGCAAGCAAACGGAACCCCGTGTGATTCCGCGCGGCACGCAACTGGTAGCGCCGAATTCCCGACAGGTGTTTTGTACCGCGACCGACGTCACGCTTGTGCCGCTAGCTGTCTCGGACGCGCGTTACACGACTTCGGCCGTCGCGCCGATGCAGGCGACCCTGCCGCCCGACACTACTGGCCTCTTATCCTTCACCCTCGAACTCACGTCGCCGTCGGCCCAGTTCGCGATCGCACCGGACAGGCTGCGCCTGCATTTGACCGGCGAGAGGGAGGTCGTCGCCGCGCTTGCCGATGGTGTGCTACTGCATGCGGCGCGCGCGTTCGTCGAGCTTGATGGCAGCGGGCGCTGGAGCCGTGTGGACATGCCCCTCGCGGCCGCAGGTTACAGCGACGCCGACGCGTTGCTCCCGATACCTCACGACGGCTCGATTGCACCGTTTCATCTGCTGATGGAGTACGGCGCATTTCCGGCTCGCTTTGACTGCCTCGACCTGAACCTGGCGCGGTTGAAGCGGATGGCGGCAGGCGCCCGGCGGATCACATTGCATCTGGCGCTTACCGGCATCCATCCCGATTCGCATCGCGCCCAGCGCTTGGTCGCAGCCTCGGCCGACAATCTCCGGCTATTCTGCACGCCGGTGGTTAACCTGTTCTCGAGCAACGCCGAACCGATAGAAACGAAAGCAGGGCTGGCGTACTACGCGCTTAAGCCGTTTTCGCTCAAAACAGCGGTTACGACGGAAGTTTGGTCGGTTGACCAGGTGCGCGTAACGACCGCCGAAGGCACCGCGATTCTGCCGCCGTTCGAGTCGCTCCAGCACGCGCTTGGGGCCGCACCTGGACTGTACTGGATGATTTTGCGCGACGAGTCCCGACGTGCGCCGAAGGCGGCCGCCGAACCGCCCAAGCCTGGTCAGGAAGCGCCGCACGAACAGGCAGTCGCGGTGAACCGAGATGTGCTCCGCGGCTTGGAGCTCGCGCTTGTGAGCGCCAACGGGCAACCCATCGATCCCGCCGGGCGGCGTCAACTCGACATTATCTTGTCTTGCACGAATGGCAATGTGGCTGGCTTGCGCGAGCGGAAGCTGGCGCTACGGGATGGGGACTCCGCTGACGAGATTGTGCTGCTGGCTCCGCCGAGTGCAAGCCCCGCGCCAGTCTTTCGTCGCGGGGAGCTTTGGGAGCTGCTGTCTTGGCTGGTTCCACAGGCGATACGGCTGAACCCCGATGGCCTCGCTCAATTCAAGCGGCTGTGTACCCGTTTCGCGATGTTTGCGCCCGACGCCGGGCGACGCTTCGATGCCCTCGTGTCTCTGTCAACCGCTCGCGTGCGTCGTTGGATGCCCGGCAAGCCCGCTTCTGCTTTTGTACAAGGGCTGGAGATTCGACTCGTGATCGACGAGCAGCGCTTTCTGCAGTTCAGTCTTGATGGGCTGGGTCGCGTGATGGAGCGACTTTTTACGCCCTATGTGCCGGTTACCAGCTTCGTGCAAGTTGCGCTGTTTTCGGCCGATACGAGTGCGGTGTTGCGACGCGGCGAACCCTGCCCGGGAAGCCAGCCACTTGCCTGATGGACAACCTGCGCGAATGCGGGTGAAAGGAAATTGCAAAGGAGTATTTCAGGCATCTTTCGTTCGCAAACGTTTTGTCCTACAGTAGCGGGGCCTCGCGCTGGCAAGCCAGTTGGGGACAGAACCTGAGACGAAAATAAAGGGTATTCAAATGAGTTTCGCCCCGAATGGCGGTGTTCCGGCCGGTTCCGGCGGGAATTTGTTGGGCTCGCTGAGTGCGCTTGGCGGCCTTGCCGGGCCGGTTGCGTCCACGGTGGCCGGCCAGATTGGCCCGCTCGCCGGCCTCGCCGGTCATCTCGACACCGTGCAACGTGCTGTCCAGCTTGCGCAGACCGGCTTCTCATTGATGAACAAGACGCCCGCCGCGATCGCGGACGCGCTTAACAATGCTACAGGCGGCATTGCTCGCCTGACGCAGTTGAACCGATACGTGACGATCGACTCGCCGCTTGGTCCGGACGTGCTGCTGGTCAGCACCGCGGTTATCGATGAACACGTGAACCGGTTGCCGGAGATCCACCTCGATTTGCTGTCGCACCAGCATGACCTGACACCCGACCACCTGATCGGTCAACCGATCAAGATCCGACTCGACCAGAGCGCGCGGCAGTCGACGCTGGAACGCATCGTTTCGTCAGGTGCTGCCGATAGCATTCGCTACTTCGACGGCTACGTCACATCGTTCGACCGGGCCGGCAACCCGGGCAAGGTGACGCAATATCAAATGACGGTGGCGCCGTGGTTCTGGTTTCTTACGCGCTCGACCGACTGCCGGATTTTCCAGAACAAGACTGCTCAGGACATCCTCACCGAGATTTTCCAGGATCACGGGTTCACCGATTTCGAGTTCGACGTTCGGACCGCGCAGAAGCCGCTTGAGTACGTGGTGATGTACCAGGAGTCGTACTTCAATTTTTGCGCACGGCTGATGGAGCAGGAAGGGCTGATCTGGACGCACCGCTACGAGAAGGAAAAGCACTTCCTTGTCATCGGCGATACGAATTTCGTTTTCCGCCCGATCGACGGGTTGGCCAATTTGCCGTATGCCGCCACCGCGGCGAGTGAAGACAACGGTATCGACCAGTTGCATGAAGGTCGACGTTTCGGCGTCGGCAAGATCGCCTTTCGCGACTTCAATCACCAGAACCCGTCGTCGCCGCTGATGCTGGCGCAGGCCGAGCCGGAGAATCTCCGGCATGCGGGGCTCGAGACAACGGAGCGTTTCGAACACCAGTCGTTGTTCGACCACGGCGATGACGGCGACCGTTACGCGCGCATTGCGATGCAAGCGGAAGAAGCGAGCGCGCATCGCTATACGGGCAGCGGCTATGCGTGGCGGATGACGTCTGCAGGCAGCGTGACGGTGACGAACCATCCAGTCATGGCCAACAATCAGGAATACGCCATCCTGCACGTTCGTCACGAGGCGGTGAACGATTACACGGAACACAACGCAAAACTGCCGTACCGCAATACATTTTCGTTGCTCCCTAAGAAGTTTCCATATCGTTCGCCCAAAAATACCCCGAAGCCCGTCATTCACGGCACGCAGTCGGCGATTGTGGTCGGCCCGAAGGGCGAAGAAATCCACACCAACGGGAGTGCCGTGAAGGTGCACTTCCTGTGGGATCGCCGCGGCAAGATGGATGGCTCGGATTCGATGTGGATCCGTGTGTCACAGCCGTGGGCGGGCGACGGGTGGGGCGCGGCCGCGATCCCACGGATCAACCAAGAGGTCTTGGTTGCGTTTAATCAGGGGGATCCCGACAATCCGGTCATCGTGGGGCGCGTGTACAACGGCGAGCAGGGCAATCCATACCACGGCGCCGCAGGGCAAACGATGGGGATCAAGAGCCAGACGCACAAAGGCGCGGGCTCTAACGAGCTGCGGTTTTCCGACGTGAACGGTGCGCAAGAAGTCTTTCTGCACGCGCAGAAGGATATGAACACGGTCATCAAGGATGCGGAAACGCACACGGTTGAAGCCGGCGCACGTACCGTTTCTCTGCTCAAGGGCAGCGAGACGAAGCAGATCGCGCAAGGTGGGTTGAAGGAAACCATCGCACTGACTCGCGACACCACGGCGAACGTCATCAACACGAAGGCCATCGCGAGCAAAGCCGGGCCCGGCATGCAGAGCCATCAGGCAAGCGACGGTATCGAGCATCGCGTCGGAGAAGGCGTCGTCACGATGACGCCGGACAGCATCAAGCTGACCTTCGGCCCCTCGACGATCGTCATCAATGCGAACGGCATCTATCTCGACGGACCGGTCATCCATCTGAATCGGGGCAGCGCGCAGTCAGCTGAACAAGCGCTCGCGCTTGAGTGGGCGGTCGAGCAAGCAACAATCGCAAAGGGGCTGGCGAGTCCCGACCCCGCGACTCGCGCGGCCGCAGCCAAGCTGGCGAGTTCGCTGAAAGCACAGCAATTGGCGAAACTTGCCGATCACGTCTATCACCCGAACGATCCGCCGCCGACCGGATGGAAGATGGCCAGCAACGATCCGGAAGCGCTCAAGGCATTCGGACTGAAGCCGAGCGATTTCGAGAAAACCGGCAGCAATTTCGGTTCGCAAATGTATATCCCCGATCCGAAAGTCTTCGGCGACAGCATGAAGCCGACGGTCGCGTTCAAGGGGACGCAGCAGCTCTTCGGCGAAGACATGTCCAACAACATGGCGCAAGGGCTCGGCGCGGATGCGCCGTACTACCGCAATGCTGTCACGATCGGCAAGGACCTCGAATCCGCCGGTGCGTCGTCCGGCGTCGATTTCACCGGGCACTCGCTGGGTGGGGGGCTGGCGTCCGCAGCAGCCCAGGCCAGCGGCGGTTCAGCCGTGACCTTCAATGCAGCGGGTCTCAATCCGGAGACGGTTGCGCAATACGGCGGGACTGCTCAGGCGGCCAACATCACGGCCTACCGGGTCGATGGCGACATCCTGACGGGGCTGCAGGAAGGTCGACTCGGTCCGATCAGCGACGGTACGGCGGCGCTGATGCCCAAAGCGGTCGGCAGCCCCGTCACGCTCGACGGTGAGAGCGTGACCACGGTCGGACGTCACCTGATGGGTGACGTAACGAACGGGATCAACCAGCAGGTCGCGAAGGATCAACTCGACCTCGTCTCCCAACTGAATTCATCTCACTGATGCGATACAAGAAAGCAATAGCCGCCGGCGCGATTGCCGCACTCGTTGGAGTGACCTCGCCGCTCTGGTGGCCCACTCAAGCCCAAGGGACGAACATGACTGGCTTCAAACGTTACGCACCGGAAGATTTCTTTTCGGGGCAGCAACTCACGTTGGCTCAGGCCATTCATGACGGCGATCTCAGCCGCGTTCAGCAGCTCGCGCCGAAGACCGATCTGAATGCACCGGGCGCGAAGAATACGACGCTGCTGTCGTATGCAGTGCAGGAAATCGTCCCGGTCAAGAACGATGCGTCGAATCCGCGCTACCAGATCATTTCGGTGCTCCTGAAGAACGGGGCGGATCCCAAGGCGCCGGTGGGCGCCAGCGGCGGCTCGGTGGCCGATGTCGCGTTGCGGGCCGATACGCCGAATCTCCTTCGCGTGCTGCTGAACGGCGGGCTCGATCCCAACTGGCTATACAACGGCGACACGCCAATGATTTTCGCGGTGGCCGAGAACAGGCTGTTGCCCCAACTGAAGCTGCTGATCGAGCACAAGGCGAACGTGAATGCCCGAGATTCGCTTGGTAAGACGGCGATCTTCGAGGCGACGATGATTCAACAGTGGGACGTCGTTGACTATCTGCTTGCGCACGGCGCGGATCCCAAGGTCGCCAGCCAGCTTGGCGTTTCGTACGGGTGGGTGCTGCAGAACGAGTTGAAGAACCACACAACTGCGGATTCTCCCGCGCGGACGCGCATCGAAGAGATCCGTCGCAAGATTGTCACGGCCGGCGCGCCCTGGCCGCCGCTGGATCCTAAGGCACAACGCGCAGCGATGCGCGCGCGCGGCGAGAAAGTCGTGACGCCGGCCGGCCAGACGGATTGAACGCACTCGCGACTGTTGAAGCGTCGTGCAATGGATTCGGGAAATGATGAACGTTTTTGGTTCGACGCCGCGTGTCAGGCGAGAGACGGTCCTCGGCGTATCCGGGGTGCTGTACATCCTCTCGCTGACGATGCCGGCGATGTATTTCGAAAAAGAAGCGTCGCTCAGCGGGCTGTCGGTTCTCGCCCAGGGCTGGTGGGGACTGTTCATGCTCAATCCAGCATGGCTTGCCAATCCTCTCTACGCGGTTGCGGTCGCCCAACTCGCCCGGAACCGATATACCCGCGCGAGCCAGTTTTCGGCCGCTGCGCTCGCGTGCGCGCTCTGTTCACTGCTCACGACAAGGTGGTACTTCAATGAAGCAGACGCGACGCCGATATCCGGCTACGGCGTTGCGTTTTACGCGTGGCTCGTCGCGCATGTCGTATTGCTCGCGGGCAGCTTGCGCTTGCGCCGGGAAAGTACCGTCGCGTTGCGGGGAAAATGAGTGTCGGCGCGTGTGGACGCTGATTTCGACCCATTCCAACTTCTACACATCACGAGAGAACCAGCATGACGGATTCCGAAAACCGTATCCGGATTCACGAAGGCAGCATCGTTTTGCCGAACGGTTTCGAGGACCGCACGACCAACCTCTTCGTGCCGGCCGATACGGCTGCGCAGCCGAACCTCAGTGTCGCACGCGATTGGCTCAAGGACGGAGAGACACTTGCGCCGTATATCGATCGTCAGATCGCGCTGCTCAAATCGAGGTTGCAGGGACACCGGGTGCTTTCGCGCCAGGCTGAACGGCTTGGGCCTGAAACGGATGGCATGCCTGGGGAACGCATCGACGCCGCCTATCGAAACGGTCCCAAGACCGTTTTTCAACGGCAAGGTGCATTCATTGTTGCCCCGGGACGCGTGCTGATCTTTACCGCATCGAGCGCGAAGAGCTTCGGCGAAACGCTCGACGCATTGTGGCGCAACTGGCTCGACGGCTACCGTCCGGCAGAACAAGAGTCGGCATAACAACAACCGCAAAGGACACTCATCGTGTATGAAGCCGCACGAGTTACTGATCCGATCGACCACACCAGTGCGCTCGCAGGTTTTCTGGTCGGGGCCGTGTTGGGCATCGCCTTGATCGCTGCAGTGGCATTCGCCACGTTCACGTGCGGATTCGGCGTGGCATTGCTGGCGGGCATGGCTGCCGGCCTCGGCGCCCAGGTGCTCCTATCGTTAGGAGAGTCGATCGGCAAGATGTTCAGCTCGCAGTCCGGCAACATCATGACAGGTTCGCCGGACGTCTACGTCAACTCCATGTCGGTGGCCTATGCGACGCTGAGCGGCGTGGCGTGCAGCAAGCACAATCCCGTCCCGCTCGTTGCGCAAGGCTCGACGAACATCTTCATCAACGGGCGGCCCGCGGCGCGCAAGGACGACAAGATTACCTGCGGCGCCACGATCGCCGACGGTTCGCACGACACGTTTTTTCACGGCGGCACGCAGACGTACCTGCCGGTTGATGACGAAGTGCCACCTTGGCTACGTACCGCGACGGAATGGGCGTTCGTGCTGGCGGGTCTTGTCGGCGGGTTGGGCGGGCTGTTGAAGCAGGCCGGTGGCTTGTCGCGCGCCGTATTGCCGTGTGCAGCGAAGTTTATCGGCGGCTACGTGCTCGGCGAAGCTGTGGGTCGCTACGTCGCTGGGCCCGCGATCAATAAGGCGATCGGCGGGCTGTTCGGTAACCCGGTCGACGTCACGTCCGGCCGAAAAGTGCTGCTGGCCGACTCGGAAACCGACTACGTGATCCAGAGTCCAATGCCGGTCGCGATCAAGCGGTTCTATTCGAGCGGTATTGAGTACGCGGGAACGCTCGGCCGCGGTTGGGTGCTGCCGTGGGAGCTTCGTTTGCACGCCCGCGACGGGCGCCTCTGGTACACCGACGCGCAAGGGCGCGAGAGTGGATTTCCTTTGCTGCGTGCCGGACAAGCGGCGTTCAGCGAGGCCGAGCAACGGTACCTGACCTGTACGCCTGACGGGCGCTACATTCTGCACGACCTCGGCGAACGGTATTACGATTTCGGTCGATATGATCTGGACTCGGGTCGCATCGCGTGGGTACGCCGTATTGAGGATCAGGCGGGGCAGTGGTACCAGTTCGAGCGCGACAGCCGTGGGCGCGTCAGTGAGATTCTGACGTGCGGCGGGCTGCAAGCTGTGCTCGATTATGAGCAGGAACACGGGCGCCTTAGCATGGTTACGCTCGTTCATGGCGATGAGCGCAGGCTGGCCGTCGCTTACGGATACGACGAGAACGGCCAGCTAGCGTTGGTGACGGACGCGAACGGGGCGGTTGTGCGGCAATTTGCGTATGTCAACGGCCTGATGGCGAGCCACACGAACGCGCTGGGCTTCACGTCGAGCTACGCATGGTCGACGATCGAAGGCCAGCCGCGCGTCGTCTCGACGCGCACCAGCGAGGGCGAGGACTGGGTGTTCGAATACGACGTCGAAGGTCGGCAGACCCGTGTTCGGCACGCCGATGGCCGCACCGCACACTGGCGCTTCGACGCGCAATTCCAGATTGTCGAGTATACCGACCTCGACGGCGGCTTTTACAGGATCAAGTACAACGACGCCGGCATGCCTGTGATGCTGATGCTGCCGGGTGAACGCACCGCAGCATTCGAGTACGACGACGCGGGTCGGATCGTCGCCGAGACGGATCCAATTGGGCGCACGACTCGAACCCGCTATGACGGTAACAGCATGCGGCCCGTGGAGATTGTCGGGGCTGACGGTGGCGCCTGGCGTGCCGAATACGATCCACAAGGTCGACTGCTGTTGAGTCAGGATCCGCTTGGTCGCGAAAACCGCTACGAGTATCCGAAGGGACTGACCTCGCTGCCGATCGCGCACATTGATGCACTCGGGGGACGTAAGACTCTGGAGTGGAATCGGCTCGGCGAGCTCGTTGCACGCACTGACTGCTCTGGTAAAACCACGCGAACCCGTTTTGATCCGTTTGGCCTGCCTCTTCTGCGAGAGAACGCGCTTGGTCAACGCATCACGTACGATGTGCGTCCGACCGGCGAGCCACGCCGCATTACCTATCCCGATGGAAGTTCGGAGACCTTCGAATATGATGCGGCTGGGTTTATGGTTCGGCACGTTGGCCTTGGTGGACGAGTCCAACAGTCGCTGCGCAATGCTCGTGGGCAACTCGTCGAGGCGATCAATCCCGCAGGGCGACGAACCCGTTATCGGTACGATGCCGAGGGCCGGCTTCGCGAGCTTCAGCAGGACCACGCGCGCTATACGTTCACGTACAGTGCCGGCGGCCGACTCTTGACCGAAACGCGACCTGACGGTGTGCAGCGGCGGTTCGAGTATGGGGACGCTGGCGAATTGCTCGCTCTTGACATAGTAGGGGCGCCGATCAGCGACGCAACGACGAATCGCCCGATTCGCACTATTCGCTTTGAGCGCGACCGGATGGGCAATCTGAAGGTCCAGCATACACCGACCGAGGTGACCCGCTTTGAGCGCGACAAGGGTGACCGGACGGTGAAGGTTGAGCGTACGCCAACTCCAGCAGGTATTGCACTTGGCATCACGCCGGACGTCGTGAGCTTCGAATACGACAAAGCGGGTCGTCTTGTTGCCGAGCACGGTGTGAACGGCACAGTCGAATATGCGCTCGATGCGCTCGACAACGTGACAACGCTCGCGCTGCCTCACGATCAGACCTTGCAGATGCTGCGTTACGGCTCCGGTCATGTGCACCAGATTCGTTGTGGCGATCAGGTGGTGAGCGACTTCGAGCGCGACGATCTGCATCGTGAGGTGATGCGCACACAGGGGCGGTTGACTCAGCGTTCCGCGTACGATCCACTCGGTCGGAAGGTTTGGCAGTCGGCTGGATTC
The DNA here is from genome assembly GCF_001523915.2 of Burkholderia sp. LA-2-3-30-S1-D2. Taxonomy (NCBI): domain Bacteria; kingdom Pseudomonadati; phylum Pseudomonadota; class Betaproteobacteria; order Burkholderiales; family Burkholderiaceae; genus Burkholderia; species Burkholderia sp. LA-2-3-30-S1-D2. The sequence goes on from NZ_CP013384.1 coordinate 1,006,009, forward strand.
CAACCCGAAGTGCTGGGCCGTGGGCGCGGTCAATTGTGGCGCAACTACGGGTATGACGCTGCCGGCGAGCTGATCGAGATGAGTGACGGCATGCGCGGCAGTACACAGTACAACTACGATCCCGCAGGACAGCTGACCCGTCGGGTGAACACGATGGACCGGCAAGTTGAAGAATTCGCGTGGGACGCCGCCGGCAACCTGCTCGATGATGCGCAGCGCAGGAGCCGCGGGTACGTCGAAGGCAACCGCTTGCTCATGTGGCAAGACCTGCGCTTCGAGTACGATCCGTTCGGCAATCTGGTAACGAAGCTGCGCGGAGCGAACCAGACGCAGCGCTTCACTTACGACGGGCAGAATCGGCTGATAGCAGTCCGAACGCAGGACGTGCGCGGTGCAGTCGAAACCCGTTTCGAATACGACCCGATTGGGCGGCGTATTGCGAAGACGGATACCAGTTTCGACGTGCGTGGCGTGAAACTGCGCAGCGAAACGAAGCGGTTTGTGTGGGAGGGGTTACGGCTCGCGCAGGAAGTGCGCGAGACTGGGGTGAGCAGCTATGTGTACAGCCCAGATGCGTCCTACTCTCCAGCGGCACGCGTCGATGCGGTTATCGCAGAGGCACTGGCGGCGGCAGCGATCGACACGGCGAAGCGAGCGTCGCGGATATACCACTTCCATACGGATCTGGTTGGCGCACCGCTGGAAGTGACCGACGAGGCTGGAGATCTGGCGTGGGCAGGGCAATATACGGCGTGGGGCAAGGTCGAGCCGAGCAGTCGACAACTGACTGCGGCACGCACGGATCAGCCGCTCCGCTATGCGGGACAGTATGCCGATGAAAATACGGGCCTTCACTACAATACTTTCCGGTTCTATGATCCGGATGTAGGTCGATTCATCAACCACGATCCGATCGGCTTGATGGGTGGTGATAATCTGTATGCATATGCGCCCAATCCGACCGGATGGGTCGATCCGTGGGGCTGGTTCGGGGAGAAGCCTCTGAACTCGCCAGATGTGACGAAATGGCTCGATAAAGGTGGGACCGTCCACGTCGAGGTAGAGTCGGGGACGTGGGTATATACCAACGCAAAGGGTACTGTTGTCCGATATCCAAATGGCTATCCTGATTTCAGCCCGTACGCGGTTAGATCTGTGGATGTCGAGGGGTTGCAAGGGAATCATAGTAAGGCGCCAACAGGGGATTTTGGAAAGGCCGATGCGAAGGCTGGAAGTGTGGCGGATTACAAAAACAATACTTGGCACCACCACGAGAACATGGTAACTATGCAGGAAGTCCCGAAAGATATTCACGGTGAGTTCACCCATCGAGGTGGCGTCTCTAATCTGAAGAGCCAACCGTCGTGTTGAGGAGGTAATGTGCCAGTTCTGTATGGAGTAAAGCCTGCGGAGCCGCTTTTCGCTAAATTGGAATCGCAGATTGGATTCGGTATTCCGGTGGAATATGCGAATTTTTTGAGAAAGTGGAATGGTTTATTTATCGATGGCGCTGATTATCTGGATCTCGACTTTTCAGGTGTCGATAATGGGATGATTTCTTTTGCATCGCTATTTGGACTCGATGCAAGTAATGGAAATTTTGACTTAGTGGAGCAAAATGAACGAGTCAGAGATGAGGTTGGATTCCTGAATGAGTTCTTTGTGATCGGAGATGATCCGGGAGGCAATTACTACGCACTTGCGAAGTTCGGTGACGCTCACAAAGTTCTTTATTGGGATAGAACGCATCTGCATGCGGACGACACTGCCAAGCCGGATATCGCAGAGGTGGCCGAATGTGGCAATCTCTACTATGTAGCAGATGGATTCTCAGAATTTCTGGATACGATCGTCGATGGAACAAAGCAGATGCAGTTCATCCCTCTCGATGACTGGCCCGGCTAAAAAACGAATGTCGCGGCTTCCTGGAGATCGTGGCTACGAGAGCGCCGCGTAGGGCGGCGCCCGGTTCGGCGGGAGTCAAGCGCGGCTACGGTTTTGAGCCAAGTGTTGATTGTGCCGTGTCATACGGTCGATTCGATTTTTCACTGATTGATTTGGCAGTGCCATTTTGCAGTTGGGTATACGAGGGCAATCACGCGGAGCTGCAACGTTGTCGGTCGATCAGCTGAAACGAATGCGCCAGGCACTTCGCCCATATGGACTGAAGTTGCTGGAGCCGGAATGGAAAGGTTGGCACGCGCAGTATCGATTTCGATGTCGTCAGGGACACGAATCGAGCCGATGCGGCTCCTATCTGTTCTATACGATGGTCGAGTGCCCAGCGTGTCGCGATAACGAGGTTCTTCGTCAAATTCGTCAACTCGCGCGCCAAGCCGGCGGGCGCTGTCTCTCGGAACAGTATGCTGGCCGCGGCGCACCCCTCCAGTTCGTATGTAGGGCAGGGCACGTTTTCGAGAAGACTGCCTCGAATTTGCGAAAGGGCTCATGGTGCGTGCTTTGCGCGAGGGCGCAACATTCGAAACGCATGGCGGATCCGGATGGAATGACGCGAATGCGAGCCGCTGCGAGAATGAGAGGCGGTAAGTGCTTGTCGACGAGCTACACGAAATTGACGGAGCGCTATCGTTTCCGATGCGCGGCAGGGCACGAATGGGAAACCGCCGGTACCGAGGTCGTGCGTGGCGCCTGGTGTCGCATTTGCTCGGATGAAGAGAAGGTCCGCGCATATCGTTACAAGGACGGGTTGTCGCGGTTGCGTCAACGAGCAATGAGCCATGGTGGCGTTTGTCTTTCGAAGGTTTACGAGGGAAGCAAGGCCTACTATCGGTTCCGGTGTGGCGCGGGCCGCGAGTGGGAAACGCTCGGCGCGAGAATTTTTCGTGGAGCTTGGTGCCCGGAGTGTCAGCGTGAGGCGATGCGGTTTGGGATCTCACGCATGTGCCAGTTGGCGACTGAGCTTGGCGGTCGGTGCTTATCCGATACTTACCGAAACGCGGCGACACGACTGAAATGGGAGTGCGAACACGGCCATCGCTGGGAGGCTGCTCCAGGAGCAATTGTTCGGGGGCATTGGTGCCCTGTGTGCAGCCGCGACGCGATCAAGCTCGGGCTTGATCTGATGAACAGCATTGCGGTCGAGCGCGGTGGGAAGTGTATCTCGCCGACCTATGTGAACAGCGCAACCAGACTCGAGTGGGAATGTGCCCAGGGCCATCGGTGGCTTGCTACACCGAATACGATTCGACGTGGCCACTGGTGTGCTCGCTGTTACTTCATCAGCATCACCACGACCGAAAAAACTCGTCGCAAGCGGCGGCATGAAGCGGTCCGGAAGTGAGTCTCCGTAACTTGCTTAGGCAACGCGCCGGCGCACTTCAACCAAGTGACGCCTTTGGCGGCTAATGAGTTGATAGGATGTGTGGCGTCGCGCAATCGCCCGCGACGCGCGAAGCCGATGGCCGTGAATCACGTGGGGGGTGTCAGAATTTCCGTGTTCAAGGCGGGGTTGAGATTCACACGGATGGTCGAACGAACCGGTCCTCGTAGAGGATAGCGAATTGGTTCATCGCTGTCTTCCAGTCGTGAGCGGCACGTCCCCAATCGGCAGTGATGTTGCGCAGCGCCAGCCAGATCAGTTTCGTCGCGGCATCATCGGTCGGGAAGTGACCTCGGGTCTTGATGATCTTGCGTAGCTGCGAATTGATGTTCTCGATGGCGTTCGTCGTGTAGATCACCTTGCGCACGCCCGGCGGGAACGCAAAGAACGGAATCACGCGATCCCAGGCGTTGCGCCACGCCGTGCTGACCGGCGGGAATTTCTGCCCCCACGGACCGTCAGCAAACGCATCCAGCTCGGCCTGCGCGGCTTCAGCGCTCGGGGCGGTATAGATCGGGCGGATCGCAGCAGCGAGGGACTTGCGGTCTTTCCAGCTCGCGTAATCGAGACTGTTGCGGATCAGGTGGACGATGCAGGTTTGCAGCGTCGTGGCCGGAAACACCACCGCAAGTGCTTCGGGCATGCCCTTGAGGCCGTCGGTCACGGCAATCAGGATGTCGCCCACGCCGCGTGTTTTCAGATCATTGAATACCTTCATCCAGAACTTGGCGCCCTCGGTGTTCTCGATCCACAGGCCCAGGATGTCACGCGTGCCGTCGGGCAGAATGCCCAGTGCCAGATAGACGGCCTTGTTGCGCACGACGGCGTCTTCGCGAATCTTCACGCGCAGCGCGTCGAAGAATACGACCGGATACATCGGTTCGAGTGGCCGGGCCTGCCAGGCCGTCACTTCGGCCATGACCTCATCGGTCACCGAACTGATGAATTCGGGCGAAACTTCCGTGCCGTACTGCTCCAGCACAAAGCCCTGAATCTCGCGCACGGTCATGCCCCGTGCGTACATCGCAACGATCTTGTCGTCGAAGCCCGTGAAGCGTCGTTCGTGTTTGGGGATCAGCAGTGGTTCGAAACTGCCGTCGCGGTCGCGCGGTACTTCGATGCGGATCGGTCCGTCTTCGGTCAGAACCGTCTTGGCGCCACGGCCGTTGCGCTGGTTCGTCACGCTGGCCGGTTTTGCCGCGCCCGGCGCGTAGCCGAGGTGGTGATTCATCTCACCGCCCAGCGCTCGCTCGATCAGCGCCTTCTTGAGGGCTAGCGTCGCGGCATTGATCGCTTCGGCCGTCATCGGGCCGTTGCCGAATTGTTCAAGCAGTTCAGCGGGAATCGCCGGTAGCTCTACCGGTGGGGTTTTCGGTTTGCGAGGCATAGGTTCTCCTGGGGAGGATCATATGCCTTGAACACGAAATTACTGACAGGCCCATCACGTGCAACTATATCCGTGCAAGTAACCTTCCAATGGCGCAAGGGCTTGTGATTGAATGTGGTCGTGGAGCAGCATTGCTTATCGTGTGACGTTGATCGGGACGACGGCCGCTCCAGCTTCCAGTGCATCGAGGTGATCAGCCCAGTGCTGCATCATCTTCCGCCGCTCTGGCAGGAACTCAGCATGTACATACGCTGCAGTGACCTGATTGCGTTCGGCGTGGGCGAGTTGACGATCGACGACATCGCGACCATAACCCAGTTCGCGAAGCACGGTCGCGGCCAGGCCACGGAACCCGTGGCCGGTCATTCGCGACTTGTAGCCCATGCGGTAGAGCGCATAGAGCATCGTGTTGTTCGAAATGTGGCTGCGACCTTGGATGCTGTAGAACACATACCGGTGGCTGCCGTTAAGCTCGCGCAACGCGGCCAGCGTGTCGAGTGCTTGACGTGACAGTGGGACAATGTGCGGGTCGCGCATCTTCATTCGCTCGGCTGGAATTCGCCATTCGGCTGCGCGCTCATCAAACTCGTCCCATTCTGCATTAATCATCTCGGTTGTTCGAGTGAATGTCAGAGCCATAAAGCGGAGCGCCAATCGGGTGACGAGATCTCCCTGGTAGCCTGCAATGTCCCGCATGAGTTGCGGAATTTCGACCGGTTTGACCCGAGCCATATGTCGCACGCCAGTCCCCTTCTTGAGAATGGTTTCGGCGTCAATGTCAGCAGCAGGATTACGGGGGCATCGGCCAGTCATGATTCCGTACTGGAACACCGCCCGTGAGCGCTGCAACAGGCGCTTGGCGGTCTCGCGGACTCCCCGCGCTTCGATTGCACGAACAATTTCCAGCATTTCTGGTGCTTCAATGCTGGCGATCGGGCGTGAGCCTATCTTCGGAAATGCATCAATCTCAAGCGAGTGGATGACTTTTTCAGCGTAGGTGTCCGTCCATCCCGCCCGCTGGTTGTCGAACCACTCGCGTGCAACGGCCTCAAACGAACTGGCTGCCGCGATGCGCGCCGCTCGCTTGGTTTCCTTCCTTGCTTCATTCGGATCGATGCCGGCAGCCAGATTTTCACGCGCCTCGTCGCGTTTTCTGCGTGCGACCGCTAGCGAAACGTCCGGATACACACCAAGTGCCAGCAACTTTTCCTTTCCGTGGACGCGATATTTGAGTCGCCAATAGCGCTGACCGGCTGGGGTGACGAGCAGGAACATTCCGCCGCCGTCGAACAACTTTATCGGCTTGTCGCCCGGTTTCGCGTTCTTGATGGCTTTGTCGGTCAGAGGCATGGGGGTATCCCTCGGAGGGGTATCCCGGGTACCCCAAGAGATACCCCCAAATACCCCCGGCTGTCGCAGCGCATCGTCGGACGTCTGCGGAATGAAAAAACCCGTGAAGCCTTATGCTATCACGGGTTGTCGGAATTCTGAGGATCGCATGAGATGGAAGATTGGTCCCCCCGACAGGAATCGAACCTGTATCTAGCGCTTAGGAGGCGCTTGTTCTATCCATTGAACTACGGGGAGAGCCATGTCCGCGGTTTCGCGTACGGAAGACGCGAACGGGACGGCGATGTGGACAGCGCGCAGAGTATAGCAAACGCGCGGTGCATCGGCGGACGGAATGCGTGCCGATGCGCGCCGCGCGCGCTCGATCGTGTCCGGAAGCCCGAATCAGAAATCGACGACGACGAAATCTTCCTTGCCCACGTCGCACAGCGGGCAGCGCCAGTCGGCGGGAATGTCGGCGAAACGGGTGCCGGCGGGGATGCCCTCGTCGGGCAGGCCTTCCGCTTCGTTGTAGACCCACCCGCAAATCAGGCAGACCCAGCTCTGGTATTCGGTTACTTCGCTCATGTGGTGCTCGGAATGATGAAGATCTGTGATGCCGCTCGCCGTCTGTCCGGCGGACGAAAGGCGCAATGGTACCGGAATTTCGCCGAACGCCTCCGCAACGTCGTTTTAAACTGCGCATCGCGAACAATTTCCATCATCGCGCGGGCCGGGCACGCAGTGTATGCTTCGTGAGCCTTTCAATCTGAAGGAGAAAACGATGCTCAACAAGAAGTGGATCGCGGGTGCGGTATGTGTCGCGGCACTGGCCGTGTCGACGCTCGCGCGTGCCGAGGCGCGCGTGTTCTTCGTCGAGCCGAAGGATGGCGCGACGGTGTCGAGCCCCGTGCACGTGAAGTTCGGCCTCGAAGGCATGGGGCTCAAGCCGGCCGGCGACATGACGCCGGACACGGGCCACCATCACCTGCTGATCGACGGCCAGCCGGTGCCGAAGGGCGACGTGATCCCCGCGACAGACCATTCGCTGCACTTCGGCAAGGGCCAGACCGAAACCGATGTGAAGCTGCCGCCCGGCCAGCACACGCTGACGCTGCAGCTCGGCGACGGCGCGCACCGCTCGTACGGTCCCGAGCTGAGCTCGACGATCTCGGTCAACGTAAAGTAATCGCATCTTCCGCATGCGGGCACCCGGCCGGGAAGGTGCGGCCGGATGCCCGCCACGGCACGAAATGAACCGCGCACCGGCCTAGTCCGTCCGGCCATCCCGGCGCAGGCGCCCGCCACCGGTACAATGGGCGCTTCCGATTTCTCTCTTCGCCGCCTCCCCATGTCGCTTTATTCCATTACCGGCGCGCAACTCGCGTTCGGTCACGTCGCGTTGCTCGATCACGCGGATTTCTCGCTGGAGGCCGGCGAGCGCGTCGGCCTGATCGGTCGCAACGGCGCGGGCAAGTCGTCGCTGCTGAAGATCGTCGCCGGGCTGGCGAAGCCCGACGACGGGCTGATTACGCGCCAGCAGGAGCTTGTGACCGTCTACGTGCCGCAGGAGCCCGAATTCGAACCGGGCGCGACCGTGTTCGAGGCCGTCGCCTCGGGGCTCACGCACACGCGCGAAGTGCTCGAAGAATACGATTCGATCGCGCACCGCCTTGCGGAGACGCCCGAAGGCGCCGAGCACGACGCGTTGCTCGCGCGGATGAACGCGCTGCAGTCGTCACTCGATGCGCACGATGCGTGGAATTGGCGTACGCGCGTATCGATGACGCTCGCGCAGATCGGCCTGACGGACGGCGATGCGCAGGTCGACGCGCTGTCGGGCGGGATGCAGAAGCGTGTCGCGCTGGCGCGCGCGCTCGTGGTGCAGCCCGACGTGCTGCTGCTCGACGAACCGACCAACCACCTCGACTTCGACGGCATCCGCTGGCTGGAAGAACTGCTCGTCGCGCAGCGCGCGGGCCTGCTGTTCATCACCCACGATCGCGCGTTCCTCGACCGCGTCGCGACGCGCATCGTCGAGCTCGATCGCGGCCGGCTGCTGTCGTATCCGGGCAATTTCTCCGCGTACCAGACGCGCAAGGCGCAGCAGCTCGAAGTCGAGCGCGTGGAAAACGAGAAGTTCGACAAGCTGCTCGCGCAGGAAGAAGTTTGGATCCGCAAGGGCGTCGAGGCGCGCCGCACGCGCAGCGTCGGCCGCATCGCGCGGCTCGAGCAGATGCGCAACGAGCGCGCGGAGCGCCGCAATTCGCAGGGCAACGTGAAGCTCGACGTCGCGCAGGGCGAGAAGTCGGGCAAGATCGTCGCGGAGCTGACGGACGTGACGAAGCGCTACGGCGGCCGCGCGGTCGTCGAGCGCTTCTCGACGACGGTCATGCGCGGCGACAAGATCGGCTTCGTCGGCCCGAACGGCGCGGGCAAGACCACGCTGCTCAAGCTGATCCTCGGCGAGCTGAAGCCCGACGAAGGCACGGTGCGCACCGGCACGAACCTGCAGGTCGCGTACTTCGACCAGATGCGCGCGCAGCTCGACCAGGAAAAGAGCCTGGCCGACACGATCAGCCCCGGAAGCGAATGGGTCGAGATCGGCGGCGTGCGCAAGCACGTGATGAGCTATCTCGGCGACTTCCTGTTCGCGCCTGAGCGCGCACGCTCGCCGGTGAAGTCGCTGTCGGGCGGCGAGCGCAACCGGCTGCTGCTCGCGCGCCTGTTCGCGCGTCCGGCCAACGTGCTGGTGCTCGACGAACCGACCAACGACCTCGACATCCCGACGCTCGAACTGCTCGAAGAGCTGCTGGCCGACTACGACGGCACGGTGCTGCTCGTCAGCCACGATCGCGCATTCCTCGACAACGTCGTGACGTCGGTGATCGCGGCCGAGGGCGACGGCAAGTGGCGCGAATACGTCGGCGGCTTCACCGACTGGCAGATCCAGAGCGAGCGTTCGCAGCAGCTCGCGCAGCAGGAGGCGGCGAAGCGCGCGGTGAAGGAAGCGGCGCCGGTCAAGGAAGACGCGGCGAAAAGCGCGGCCGGCCGCAACGCACAGCGCACGGTGAAGCTGTCGTTCAACGAGCAGCGCGAACTCGATGGGCTGCCGGAGAAGATTGCGGCGCTCGAGGAAGAACAGAAGACGATCAATGCGCAGCTCGAGGATGGTTCGATCTTCGCGAAGGATCCGCAGGAAGGCACGCGCCTGACCGAACGCTTCGCGGCGATCGACGACGAGCTCCTCGCCGCGCTCGAGCGGTGGGAGACGCTCGAGGCAAAGCGCAAGCCGGTCTGACGCCCCGTGCGCCGTGTGAGTGATCTTGCTACGGCGCGCCACGCGGAACCAGTAAAATACCGCGCGTCCCGGGCAGCGCAGCGAATGCCGCGCGCCCGCTTTCGGAGCAGTCCAAGCACACCGTTGTTTCGATTCGCTTTTTTACGGAACTCAACGTTTTGTCCACGACGTTGTCCACACGAAGTGTGGACAACGTCCCGATGAATGACGAAATTCAGCGCCTATGTCAACGAAGAAGCCCAGCGCGGCCTATAGCGAAGCATCGATCAAGGTGCTCAAGGGCCTTGAGCCGGTCAAGCAGCGGCCCGGCATGTACACCCGTACCGAAAATCCGCTGCACATCATTCAGGAAGTCATCGACAATGCGTCCGACGAGGCGCTCGGCGGCTACGGCAAGCAGATTACGGTCACGCTGCATGCCGACCAGTCGGTGTCGGTCGAGGACGACGGCCGCGGCATCCCGTTCGGGATGCACCCCGAAGAGGGTGTGCCGGTCGTCGAGATCGTATTTACGCGCCTGCACGCGGGCGGCAAGTTCGACAAGGCTGCAGGCGGCGCGTACACGTTCTCGGGTGGCCTGCACGGCGTCGGCGTGTCGGTGACGAACGCACTCGCGACGCGTCTCGACGTGACGGTCTGGCGCGACGGCAAGATCGCCGAGCTCGGCTTCGCGGAAGGCGACGTCGTGAAGCCGCTCGCGACGCAAGGCGCGGGCCGCGGCGAGAAGAAGTCCGGCACGCGCGTGCGGGTCTGGCCGAATCCGAAGTACTTCGATTCGCCGAACCTGCCGCTTGGCGAGCTGCAGCGTCTGCTGCGCTCGAAGGCCGTGCTGCTGCCGGGCGTCGAGGTGGTGCTCGTCAACGAGAAGACCGGCGAACGCCAGGCGTGGAAGTACGAGGACGGCCTGCGCGGCTACCTGCTCGACGAGATGAACGGCAGCGAGCTGCTGATCCCGCTGTTCGAGGGCGAGCGCTTCGCCGATGCGCGTTCGACCGACGAGACCTTCGCCGAAGGGGAAGGCGCGTCGTGGGTCGTCGCATGGAGCGAGGAAGGATCGCTCGTGCGCGAGTCGTACGTGAACCTGATCCCGACGCCGGCCGGCGGCACGCACGAGTCGGGCTTGCGTGACGGTCTCTACCAGGCGGTCAAGAGCTTCGTCGAACTGCACAACCTGCAGCCGAAGGGCGTGAAGTTGCTCGCGGAAGACGTGTTCGCGCGCGTGTCGTTCGTGCTGTCCGCGAAGGTGCTCGATCCGCAGTTCCAGGGGCAGATCAAGGAACGCCTGAACAGCCGCGACGCGGTGAAGCTCGTGTCGTCGTTCTCGCGTCCGGCGCTCGAACTGTGGCTGAACCAGCACGTCGAGCACGGCAAGAAGCTCGCCGAACTGGTGATCAAGCAGGCGCAGGCGCGCACACGTGCGGGCCAGAAGGTCGAGAAGCGCAAGAGTTCGGGCGTCGCGGTGCTGCCGGGCAAGCTGACGGATTGCGAGACGGAAGATATCGCGCGCAACGAGTTGTTTCTCGTCGAGGGCGACTCGGCGGGCGGTTCCGCAAAGATGGGCCGCGACAAGGAATACCAGGCGATCCTGCCGCTGCGCGGCAAAGTGCTGAACACGTGGGAAACCGAGCGTGATCGCCTGTTCGCGAACAACGAGGTTCACGACATCTCGGTCGCGATCGGCGTCGATCCGCACAGCCCCGACGACACCGTCGACCTGTCGAATCTGCGCTACGGCAAGATCTGCATCCTGTCGGACGCGGACGTCGACGGCTCGCACATCCAGGTGCTGCTGCTCACGCTGTTCTTCAAGCATTTCCCGCAACTGATCGAGCGCGGTCACGTGCATGTCGCGCGGCCGCCGCTGTTCCGCGTCGATGCGCCCGCACGCGGCAAGAAGCCCGCGCAGAAGCTCTATGCGCTCGACGAAGGCGAACTCGAGGCGACCCTCGACAAGCTGCGCAAGGACGGCGTGCGCGAAACGCAGTGGAGCATCAGCCGCTTCAAGGGTCTCGGCGAAATGAGCGCGGAGCAGTTGTGGGACACGACGATGAATCCCGACACGCGCCGCCTGATGCCGGTGAAGCTCGGCGAACTCGACTACGAGGCGACCGTCGCGCGCATGACCATGCTGATGGGCAAGGGCGAGGCAGCCGCGCGACGCGGCTGGCTCGAGGAAAAGGGCAACGACGTCGAAGCGGACATCTAAACCCGCGCGGCCGGGCATGACGCCCGGCCCGGCCTCACGCCACTTACGAATACGGAATTCAGATGGACGACAATACTTCCGATCTCTTCGCCGGATCCGACGCACCGGACGCCGAAGCGCTGACGCTCGGCAACTACGCGGAGCAGGCGTATCTCAGCTACGCGGTCAGCGTCGTGAAGAGCCGCGCGCTGCCCGACGTGTGCGACGGCCAGAAGCCGGTGCAGCGCCGGATCCTGTTCGCGATGAACGAAATGGGCCTCGGCCCGGACGCGAAGCCGGTGAAGTCGGCGCGCGTGGTGGGCGACGTGCTCGGTAAATACCACCCGCACGGCGACCAGTCGGCATACGATGCGCTCGTGCGTCTCGCGCAGGATTTCTCGCTGCGCTATCCGCTGATCGACGGGCAGGGCAACTTCGGCTCGCGCGACGGCGACGGCGCGGCAGCGATGCGATACACCGAGGCGAGGCTCACGCCGATCTCGAAGCTGCTGCTCGACGAGATCGACCAGGGCACGGTCGACTTCATGCCGAACTACGACGGCTCGTTCGAGGAACCGAAGACGCTGCCGAGCCGCATGCCGTTCGTGCTGCTGAACGGCGCGTCGGGCATCGCGGTGGGTCTCGCGACCGAGATTCCGTCCCACAACCTGCGCGAGGTCGCGGCGGCGGCGGTCGCGTTGATCCGCAATCCGAAGCTCACGCACGCGGAGCTGATGAACCTGATCCCCGGCCCGGACTTCCCGGGCGGCGGCCAGATCATCTCGAGCGACACCGAGATCGCGGCGGCCTATGAAACCGGCCGTGGCAGCCTGAAGGTGCGCGCGAAATGGAAGATCGAGGATCTCGCGCGCGGCCAGTGGCAGCTCGTCGTCACCGAGCTGCCGCCGAACACGTCGGGCCAGAAGGTGCTCGAGGAAATCGAGGAGCTCACCAATCCGAAGCTCAAGCTCGGCAAGAAGACGCTCACGCCCGAGCAGCTCAACACCAAGAAGGCGATGCTCGACCTGCTCGACGCGGTGCGCGACGAGTCGGGCAAGGAAGCGGCGGTGCGGCTCGTGTTCGAGCCGAAGTCGCGCACGATCGACCAGACCGAATTCGTGAACACGCTGCTCGCGTATACGAGCCTCGAGTCGAACGCGACACTGAACCTCGTGATGATCGGCGCCGACGGCCGGCCAGGCCAGAAGGGGCTGCTGACGATCCTCGACGAATGGGTGAAGTTCCGCCAGCTCACGATGACGCGCCGCTGCCGCCATCGTCTCGCGAAGGTCGACGACCGCATCCACATCCTCGAAGGGCGGATGATCGTCTTCCTGAACATCGACGAGGTGATCCGCATCATCCGCGAGTCGGATGAGCCGAAGGCTGCGCTGATGAGCGCGTTCGGCCTGAGCGACCGCCAGGCCGAAGACATCCTCGAAATCCGCCTGCGTCAGCTCGCGCGGCTCGAGAAGATCAAGATCGAGAAGGAACTCGAGGCGCTGCGTGACGAGAAGGCGAAGCTCGAGGAACTGCTCGCGAACGAAAGCGCGATGAAGCGGCTGATGATCAAGGAGATCGAGGCCGACGCGAAGCAGTACGGCGACGATCGCCGCACACTGATCCAGCAGGAAAAGCGCGCGACGTTCGAGGCGAAGGTCGTCGACGAGCCGGTGACGGTCGTCGTGTCGCAGAAGGGCTGGGTGCGTGCGCTGAAGGGTCACGGGCTCGACCCGGCCGGCTTCTCGTTCAAGGCAGGCGATCACCTGTATGCGGCGTTCCAGTGCCGCACGCCCGATCGACTGATCGCGTGGGGCAGCAGCGGCCGCGTGTACTCGGTCGACGTGTCGGTGCTGCCGGGCGGGCGCGGCGACGGCGTGCCGGTGACGTCGCTGATCGAGCTCGAATCGGGCTCGCACCTGATGCACTACTACGCAGCACCGGCCGACCAGCAACTGCTGCTCGCGTCGAGCAACGGCTTCGGCTTCCTCGCGAAGGTCGGCGACATGGTGAGCCGCGTGAAGGCCGGCAAGTCGTTCATGACCATCGATGCGGGCGCGGTGCCGCTCGCGCCGATGCCCGTGCTGCCGAACGCAACGCAGGTCGCGTGCCTGTCGAGCGGCGGTCGTCTGCTGGTGTTCGGGATGGACGAGATGAAGACGCTGTCGGGTGGCGGCCGCGGCGTGATCCTGATGGCGCTCGACGACAAGGAAACGCTCGTGCAGGCGCTCGCGATCGACCCGGCCGGCGTCGTGCTGATCGGCACCGGCCGCGGCGGCAAGGCGCAGGACGAAACACTGTCGTACGCGGGGCTCGCGCCGCACGTCGGCAAGCGTGCGCGCAAGGGCCGCGCGCCGGAAACGAAGCTCAAGGTCGTCAGCGAGCTGCGTCCGCTGCTCGGCTGACGCCGCATCCGTTGGCCGGCTCGACCGGTATCGAAGGCCGCACCTCCGCTTCGGCGGGCGTGCGGCCGATTCTTTTTTGCGCGACGCATCCAGGCAAGCGCGAGTGGCGCCGTCACGCGGAACTTGCAAAATATTGTGAAATTCCGCCAGGGGTCTGAACCGAGCGGCTGCGCGCGGGTCGAACGTCGCTCGAGACCGCGCGTGACGCGGCTGTTCGTTGCACTTAACTCATACCAGGATTGCCGCCATGTCCCACGCTGTTGCCGTCGCGCTGTTTCTTCACCTGCTGGCCGTCGCCGTGTGGGTGGGCGGGATGGTCTTCGCGCACTTTTGCCTGCGCCCGGCGCTGTCCGACCTGACGCCGCAGTTGCGACTGCCGCTGATCGAGGGCGTGTTCGGCCGATTCTTCAACTGGGTGTCGGGGTCGGTGATCGTGATCCTGCTGTCCGGCGGTTTCCTGCTCACGGCATTCGGCGGCGCGCACGCGACGTGGACGCTGCATGCGATGGCGGGGCTCGGTGTCGTGATGATGCTGATCTTCGGCCACATCCGCTTCGCGCTGTTCCCGCGCATCCGCCGCGCGGTGCAGGCGCAGAACTGGCCGGACGGCGCGCGCGCGGTGAACACGGTGCGCCTGCTTGTCGTCGTCAACCTCGTGCTCGGCGTCGTGACGATTGGCGCAGCCGTGCTGTCGCGCGGCCTCTGAGCGCGAACGCCTGACCTTGCGGCGCCGTTCGGCGCCCGCCGCCGGCGCGATGTCGCGCGCCGCTATGCGGCCAGCATCGCGTCGAGCAGCCACGCGCCGGCCGGGCCGAGCGGGCGGTTGCGCGACCACACCGCATCGACCCGCACGCGGCGCGGCCAGCCACGCGAGCGCAGCTCGCAGAGGCGCTCGCCCGCGAAGTGCTCGACCATCCAGCGCGGCAGCTCGGCCCAGCCGAACCCCAGCACCGCCATCTCCAGCAGCATCAGGTAGCTCGGCGCGAGCCAGCGCTGCGTGCCGATGACGATCCGGTCGTCGGCGCCGCGATCCTCCGGTTTCACGTACGTGTTGAGGCGCAGCTCGCGCGCGTCGCGCAGCGCAGCATGCGGCACGTCAGCGTCGCCGTAGGCGGCCAGCGCGTGCGCGAGCCCGACGAACAGGCCGATCTCCGATTCCTCCGCCACCGTCGCCGCGCCGATATCGGGCGGGTAGGCGGCGCGCGCGGCCATCAGCCCGAGCTGTGCGCGGCCCTGCTGGATCAGGTCGAGCACGTCCTCGTGTTCGGCAATCTGGCATTCGAGTTCCAGCGTCGGAAAGCGCCGCTCGAGCGCCATCAAGGTTTCCTCGTAACGCTTCGATTGATACGTATCGGACACGACGAGCGTCAGCCGTGCTTCCTCGCCCTGCGCGAGCCGCGCGGCGGTGCGGTCGATCGCCGCGCCGGCCTCCAGTGCGCGTTGCACCTGCGGCAGCAGCGCGCGCCCGGCGTCGGTCAGCGTCGGTGCGCGCGTGGAGCGGTCGAACAACTGCACGCCGAGATCGATCTCGAGGTTCGCGATCGCTTCGGACACCGTCGACTGGCGCTTGCCGAGCTTGCGCGCGGCGGCCGTGAACGAGCCGAGCAGCGCGGCTTCGGCGAAGGCGAGCAGGGCTTCGGGGGCGTGGCGCATGCGCGGGTCTCACGGCGTTGTATCGGTAAAACCGATGATATCAAACTGGATTCATGCAGTTACGCCGATCAAAATGGCCGGCATACGCTTCACAAACGAACTGGAGGGACCCATGAAACAGATGAACAAGACGGTGACGGAGCGCCTCGTTCACGCGCTGACGTTCGAACTGGTGGCGATCGCGCTGTGCGCGCCGATCGGCGCGTGGTTGCTCGACATGCCGGTGTCGCACGTTGGCGTGCTGACGGTGATGGTGTCGTTGATCGCGATGGCCTGGAACATGACGTTCAACACGCTGTTCGACCGCTTCGAGCGCCGCGCCGGCCTCACGCGCACGCTCGGGATGCGGATCGCGCACGCGGTCGTGTTCGAACTCGGCCTGGTCGCAATGGTGGTGCCGGTTGCCGCGTGGTGGCTGAACGTGAGTCGGGTCGAGGCGCTGCTGCTCGACCTCGGCATCGTGCTGTTCTTCCTGCCGTACACGTTCTGCTTCAACCTCGCGTACGACGCGTTGCGTGCACGCTGGGTCGCACGCCGCGTCGCCGTGCAGGCGAGTTGAACGGCCAGCGGCCGGCGGTGGTGGAGGGCGTGCCGTCAGTGCGCGATGTCGGCCCATAACAGCCACGCGCCGCACACGATCGCGACCGCACCATAGACGGCGTACACGGGCACCTTGAAGCGCGTGAAGCACAGCGTCGCAAACGCGCCCGTGAGCCAGTAGACGGGATCGGCCGGTTCGCGGTGGAGGATCCTCACGACGGCGACGACGAGAAAACCCGTCGTTGCCGCGCGCAGCAGGCGCATCCCGTGCTCGAAGCGCGAATGGCGCTTGAGCCGGAGCAGATGGTTCTGCGCGAACGCGACGAGACACCCCGACGGAATGAACAGCGCGGCGGTCGCGAGCAGCGCGCCGGTCCAGCCGTCGGTCAGGTAGCCGAGAAACGGCACGACGTTCAGCAGCGGGCCGGGCGACACCGGCGACAGCGCGAACGCGAGCGTGAAGTCGTGATCGGAGATGCCGGTGGCCGGCGACACGAACAGCGTCTTGAGCACGGGCAGCGCGGAGAAGCCGCCACCGAACAGCGTCATGCCGGCGCCGGCGAGCCGCGGCCACAGCAGCGTCTCCTGGTAGTCGCCGGGCAGCGGCAGCGCGAACAGCGCGACGAGCGCGGCGAGCAGCACGAGCAGGTTGCGGTCGCGTTTCGACAGCGTGAAGTCGACAGATGCGTGTTGCGGCGGCCCGGTCAGCCAGCCGGCTGCAAACGCAGCGAAGAGAATCCCGACGAAGGCGGCTGGACTATGCGCGAAAGCGAGCAGAATCGTCGATAGCGCGGCGATTGCCTGTTCCAGCCGTGTGCTCGCGAGCGTGCGCAACTGCTTGACCCACGTGACGCCGATCAGTGCGGCGAGCACCATCCCGAAGTGATCGATCAGCATCGGCGCGGCGAGCGAGCGCACGATCGGCGTGCGGTAGAAGATCGCGAACAGCGTCATCAGCACGGAGAACGGCAGCACGCTCGCGATGCCGGCGATCCATGCGCCGGTGCGGCCGTGCAGCGTCTGGCCGACCTGCACCGCGACATTGCAGCCGACGGGGCCTGGCACGAGCCATGCAAGGGCGACGAGATCGGCGAACACGTGCGGCTCGATGCGCTGCAACCGGTCGACGTAGTGGCGTTCGAGCTGCGCCATCATCGAAAGCCCGCCCCAGGACACGGCGGAAATGCCGGCCACGACCTTGAACAAGGCCCATAGGGATGCCCGTGCCTGTTCGACACGTTCGGCCGCTTCGACTTCGACGGTTGTCATGACTGTGCTTTTGGCGCTGGGCCTGGTCTCGCGCGTGGAAACGTGCCGGCGACCCGCCGACACGATGACCCTCCCGATTGTCCGCCGCGCATCGTGACGCTGCCATGCGCGAAAACGCTAGTTCATGAACTAAACAACCGGATCGGAAACCGAAATAATCGGTGTGCTGCGCAACATTGCCGCGCGGGCTGCGGACTCAGGCGCCCGTGCTGCCGGTCGCGCGGTGCGTGAGGACGTTCGGCAGGTCGCCGCGCACGCCGAAGCGTGCGATCAGCGCGGGGATCGCGTCGGCCGGCACGGGGCGCGAGAACAGGAAGCCCTGCGCCTCGATCTCGCCGAGCGCGGACAGCCATGCGATCTGCTCCTCGGTTTCGGTGCCCTCGACGACGACTGTCAGGCCGAGCGAGCGCGCGAGATGCACGATCGACGACACCATCACGCACACGCTGCGATCGTTCGGGATCGCCTGCACGAACGAGCGGTCGACCTTCAGCGTATCGACGGAGAAGCGGTGCAGGTACGACAGCGACGAATAGCCGGTACCGAAATCGTCGAGCGCGACCCGGATGCCGAGCTTCTTCAACGCGACGATCTTCTCGGAGACGAGCTCCGGATATTCCATCATCGCGGTCTCGGTGATCTCGATCTCGAGCCGGTTCGCCTCGATGCCGGTGTCCTGCAGCGCCTGCGAAATCGTCTCGATCAGGTCGCCGCGCCAGAACTGCACCGGCGAGATGTTGACCGCGAGCGTCAGCGTGTCGTGGCCATCGTCGCGCCAGCGCGCGATCTGTTCGCACGCGGTGCGGATCACGAAGTCGCCGATGGGCACGATCAGGCCCGTCGATTCGGCAATCGAAATGAATTCGTTCGCGGAGATGATCCCGTGCTCGGGGTGATCCCAGCGCGCGAGCGCTTCGAAGCCGGTGATCGTGCGGTGCGTCAGGTCGATCTTCGGCTGGTAAGCGAGGAACAGTTGCCCCTCGGCGAGCGCGACGCGCAATTGCTGTTCCCAGCGCATCAGGTGGTCCGCGCGATGCGACAGGTGCGGCGCGTAGAACTGGTAGCAGTTCTTGCCCGCGTCCTTCGCGCTGTACATCGCGAGATCGGCCTTCTTCAGCAGGTCGATCTCGCTTTCGTTCGCGACGGTGTGCAGCGCGATGCCGATGCTCGCGTGCAGCACGAACGAACTGCCGCGCACGTCGAACGACTCGGCGAACATCCGGATGATCGCTTCCGCGAGCCGCACCGCGCGCCGTTCGACGTCGTCGCCCTTCATCACGACGACGAACTCGTCGCCGCCGATCCGTGCAAGCGACCCTTCGTCGCCGACGGCATCCGACAGGCGCGACGCGGTCATCTGCAGCACGATGTCGCCGGCGTTGTGGCCGAGGGTGTCATTGACGGTCTTGAAGTTGTCGAGGTCGATGAACAGCAGGCCCAGCCGCGACAGGCTGGCCGGCATCGACACGTCGTTGCGCAGCCCGCGCAGCGTCGCGTAGCGGTTCGCGAGGCCGGTGAGGAGATCGTACTCGGCGAGCTGGGTCATCTCGCGCTCGCGGCCGAGCAGCTTGCCGATCAGCCCCGTCGCGACGCCGAAGAACGCGAGCATCGCGAGCGTGATGAAGCTCGTCATCAGCAGATAGACGTTACGCGTGTGGTAGTAGTCCGCGAATTCTTCGGACTGCGACAGCCCGACCATCACCGCGAGCGGGTAGCCGTCGAGGTGGCGGTACGACACGATGCGCGTCACGCCGTCGATCGGGTCGATGATCGTGCCTGTCACGCGCTCGGAGATCGGGTAGACGCCCGATGCGGAGAACGCGCCGGGTGCGTTGTTGAGCGAGCCGGTGCGCCGCGCGAGCACGGCGCCCGTGTCGGACACCACGGCGATCACGCCTTCCTTGCCGATCGCCGCGTTGTTGTAGAAATCGTTCGTGAAGTAGCTCGGGTCTTCCGACACCACGACGATGCCCGCGAAGCTGCCGTCCGGATTGTTCAGGCGCCGCGTCATCTGCAGCGTCCAGTGGCTCGACACGCGGCCGAGCACGGGCTTGCTGATGTACAGGCGATCGTCGTTGTGCGCGAGGTGGACCTTGAAGTGCTCGCGGTCGGCCAGGTTGATCGGCTTCGGATGGAGTTCGGCCGTGTTCGCGAACAGGATGCCCTTCGCGTTGACGAGCGAAACCTGGATCAGCGTGTCGCTCGGCACGACGCCTTTTTCGACCGCGCTCGCGAGGTTGAAGCGCGCGGGCGATTTCTCGAATTCGAACTTGACGAAGCGGGTGATCTGGTCGACCTGGTGGATCGCCTTGACCGTGTGCTGTTCGAGCGCCGACGACAGGATCGCCGCCGAGGCCGCCGCTTCCTTGTACGCGCTGTCCTTTTCGACCGACAGCCGCGCGACGATCACCGCCCACAGCAGCGCAAGCGCCAGCATCCCGAGCAGCGGGATCGCGAACAGCGCGCGCCGGCGCGACTTGCGCGGCGCGCGCAGCGGTCGGTTCGGCGGCTTGTGGTTTGACCGGGCGGAGCTCATCTGAGAGGGCGGCGTCCTGCTCGCATGCGTCATCCGTCTGGATGGCTGGCTATGGTTCGGGTTGTCCCGACGTCTGTTCGTTCGCGGGACACGCAACCATGGACAGACCTCCGAAACAACGGATTAGGCCCGATATTACTGGCTGGAACGCTTTTGCGATAGTTGGGCGAATCGTAGGGGCGCCGGACGGGCCGGCGCCATCGCACATCGCGAAATGTTAAACAGGAGACCGGAAGGTGCCGTCGACGACCGTGACGACGTGGCCGCCGATCCACGTGGTGCCGTCTTCGTCATAACTGACGGAGATGCGGCCGTCGCGGCCGATGGCCGTACCCTGGCGGGCCGTGTACGACTGGCCGGGGCGGCGCTCCTGCCGCGTCAGCAGCCCGGCCAGCGCGGCGTTGGCGCTGCCGGTGACCGGGTCCTCGCCGAAGCCGAAGTTGCCGCCCGTCATCAGGCAGCGGATTTCGAATGTCGCTGGGCCGCCTTCGGCATGCGGCGCGTAGACCGCGAGGCCGTCCACGCCATAGCGGCGCGTGAGTGCCTCCAGCGCGGCCGGATCGGGCGACAGGCCGACGCACGCGTCGGCCGACTTCAGTCGCACGACCAGCCACGGCGCGCCGTTGTCCACTGCACACGGCTCGGCTTCCAGGTCGATCGCGTCACTGCGCAACGCGGCAGCCAGCACCGCGTAGTCCGAACGGTCGAGCGGCGTGACGCGGGCAGGCGGCGCGGCGAACGCCCAGCCGCCGGCCTGCTCGCGCAGCGCGACCCGGCCGACCCCGCACTGCTGGATCAGCCGGCCCGGCGTGCGTGGCCGCGCGCCGCTTTCCAGGAACGCATGCGCGGTGCCGAGCGTCGGATGGCCGGCGAACGGCAGTTCACCGGCCGTCGTGAAGATCCGCACGCGGTAGTCGGCGTCCGGATCGGTCGGCGTGCAGACGAACGTCGTTTCCGACAGGTTCGTCCAGCGGGCGATCTCGAGCATGGCGTCGTCGCCGAGCGAATCGGCGTCGAACACGACGGCGAGCGGGTTGCCCTTGAACGGCACCGACGTGAAGACGTCGACCTGCTTGAAGCGGACGAGACGACCGGTCATCTCGATGCGCCCGTTACGCGACTTCGGCGATCAGTTCGATCTCGACGCATGCGCCGAGCGGAATCTGCGCGACGCCGAACGCCGAACGCGCGTGCTTGCCTGCGTCGCCGAACACTTCGGCGATCAGTTCCGACGCACCGTTCGTCACGATGTGCTGTTCGGTGAAGTCGAGCGTCGAGTTGACGAGGCTCATCAGCTTCACGATGCGCGTGACCTTGTTCAGGTCGCCCGTGTGCGCGTGCAGCGTCGCGAGCAGGTCGATCGCGATCGAGCGTGCGGCCGCCTTGCCGTCTTCCGTCTGCAGATCCGCGCCGAGCTTGCCGGCCCAGACCTTGCCGTCCTTCTTCGCGATGTGGCCCGACAGGTAGACCGTGTTGCCGCTTTGCGCGCTCATCACGTAGGCGGCGGCGGGTGCGCCGGCGGTCGGGAGTTCGATGCCGAGCGACTTCAGTTTGTCGTAGACGTTAGCCATGTGTTCGATTCCTCGTTGAGAGTCGTGACAGGAAAAAGGGGATCAGAGACGCTCGCGCAGCAGCTTGCCGAGGCGCGCGACGCCTTCCTCGATCTTCTCCGGCGGCACCGTCACGAACGACAGGCGCAGCGTGTTCTGCTGCGGGTCGTTCGCGAAGAACGGCGCGCCCGGCACGAAGGCGACGTGGTTGGCGACCGCGGCCTCGAGCAGCTTCATGCTGTCGATCTGCGCGGGCAGATTGACCCAAATGAACATGCCGCCGTCCGGGCGGTTCCACGTGACGCCTTCCGGCATGTGGCGCGCGAGCGACGCGAGCATCGCCTCGCATTGCGCGCCGTACAGCTGGCGGATCGTCGGGATGTGCTCGTCGAGGAAGCCGTCCTTGATCACTTCGTGCGCGATGCGCTGCGTGAGCGTCGGCGTGTGCAGGTCGGTGGCCTGCTTGGCCTGCACGAGCTTGAAGTGGAGCTCCTCGGGGGCAATGATGTAGCCGATCCGCAGGCCCGGCGCGAGCACCTTCGAGAACGTGCCGAGGTGCACGATATGGTCGGGCGCCATCGACAGCATCGTCGGCAGCGGTTCGCCCTGGTAGTTCAGTGCGCCGTACGGGTCGTCTTCCAGCACCGGGAACGGGCTCGACTGCGCGAACGCGGCGAGCGCGCGACGGCGCTCGACGGGCAGGCGGCGGCCGGTCGGGTTCTGGAAGTTCGGCTGCGCGTACAGCAGGCGCGCACCTTGCGTCAGGTCGGGCGTGAGGCCTTCGGGCAGCAGGCCCAGCTCGTCGGTCGGCACCTGAACGTAGCGCGGCTCGTACAGTGAGAACGACTGCAGCGCGCCGAGGTAGGTCGGGGTTTCGACGAGGATCGGGCTGTCCGGATCGATCAGCGCCTTGCCGAGCAGGTCGAGCGCCTGCTGCGAGCCGGTCGTGATCAGCACCTGCGACACGCGCACGCTGTAGCGCTCGGCGATCCATTCGCGCAGCGGCAGGTAGCCTTCGGTCGCGCTGTACTGGAGTGCGGCGGCGGGCGCATCGCGCAGCACGCGGTCGGCCGCGGCGCGCATGCGTTCGGCCGGGAACGTCGCGGGAGCGGGCAGGCCGCCTGCGAACGAGATGACCTCGGGGCGTTCCGTGACCTTCAGGATCTCGCGGATCGCAGAGCTCGTCAGCTTGCGGGCGCGTTCGGAAAGCTGCCAGTGCGGCGGATGCAGGTCGCTCGGATTCATAGTCTCCTCGTTCGGATATCGTGGTCAGTCAAGAAAGGTCGATCGGGCTGATCGCGTCGACGCGGCCGGGTGGGCGCGCGGGAGCGCGATCGGGCCGTCGCGGCCGGGTGGGCAAAACCGTTCAGGCAAAGCGAACATTATGGCGCACCTCATCAACCGGCGCGAGCGGCGCGCGGGGCCGTGGCCACCGCCGAGCGCCGGCCCAGCATCACGGTCGCGATCACGGCGGCCGCGAACAGCCAGGTCGACGGCGTCACCGTCTCGCCGAACAGCAGCGCGGAAAAGGCGATCGTGAAGAAGATCTGCAGCAGCTGCACCTGGCCGACGCGCGCGATGCCGCCCATGGCGAGCCCCGCGTACCACGCGAAAAAGCCGATGAATTGCGAAAAAAGGGTCACGTAGCCGAATGCAAGCCACGTGCGCAACGCGAGCGGGGCAGGGTGCGCGACGTGCTGCGTCCATGCGAGCCAGCCGACCGGCAGCACCAGGAACGGCGCGGACACGACGAGCGCCCAGCAGATCACCTGCCAGCCGCCGATCTGGCGCGCGAGGCGCGCGCCTTCCGCGTAGCCGAGCGCGCCGATGCCGACGGCGACGAGCATCAGTGCGTCGCCGGCCTGCACCGTGCCGCCGCCGTCACGCAGCGCGAACGCGATCACGAGCGCGCTGCCCGCCAGCGCGCTGGCCCAGAACGCCTTCGACGGCCGCTCGTGCGACAGCCACGCCGCGTACAGCGCGACGAACAGCGGCTGCAGCCCGTTGACGACCGCGCCGTGCGAGGCCGGCACGGTTTTCATCGCCCAGGCGGAGAACACCGGATACGCGATGATCACGCCGGCCGACACGACCGAGAGGCTTTTCAGCTGCGCGCGGGTCGGCAGCCGTTCGCGGCGCCACCACAGCAGCAGGCCGGCCGGCACCGACGCGGCGAGCGCGCGGCCGAGCCCGTTCAGCAGCGGATTGAGTTCGGAGACGACGATACGCGTCATCGGCAGCGTCAGGCTGAAGATCATCACGCCGATGAGGCCGAGCAGCATGCCCCGGGTTTCGCGCGAATTCATGAAATGGGTGTCTCCGTAATGCGGGGTTCGTGTAATCGAGGGGCGGCAGGGGCGTTCAGCGCAGCGTGCGTGTGCCCTGCGGCGTGTCGAATTCGGCGACGAGCGCCGGCGGGCCGTCGCCGGTGTCGAGGTCGAGCAGATGGCCGGCGTCGAGCCAGTCGAGCTGCTCGCGGATGACGTCCGCATGCGGGTGGATGCCCTTGAGCGCTTTCAGTGCGACGCCGTCGTTCGGCAGCGATTCGGCCGGATGGCGCGGGCTGTCCCACTGGATCAGCGATGGCACGAGGCCGTCGCCGACGCCTTGCCACGCGGGAAACGCGCCGTCGTCGGGCACCGTGAGACCCCAGCTCAGGTCGCCGCGCCGCATCGCGACGACCGGCGCGATGCGCGCCGGGTACTGGCTTTGCCACATCGCGAGCTGGCGCGGGCGGTCGACGCGCGCGACCCAGTGCGCGAGAAACGGGCCCTGCGCGAGCCGTGCGTGCATCGCCGGATCGTCGAGCGCGAACAGCCGCGCGCGCGGCGGCGTGGCGCCGTCGTCCGGGGTGGGTGCGTCGGGGTCGATCGCGATCACTTCGAGATAGAGCCCGCCCCAGGCGCCGAACAGCGCATTGTGGGTCCGCATCAGCGGGTGGCGGCCGCCGCCGGCCGGCTCGATGCCGAGCGAAGCGGCGACATGGCGCACGCCTTCGTCGAGCGTGCGCGCGGCGATCACGAGATGGTCGAGGGTCAGGGAGCGGGCTGGCATGAACGTCGGTCGGGAAGCGAAAGTGTCATGGTGGGCGGGCGATGCGCCGGACGGTTGCGGAACCGGCCGGTGCCCGGGCCGCGATGCAGGCCCGGTGGTGCGACACCGCGTGCGGCAAGACCGCGACGGCAGCCGCACGATCACCATTCGTGCCAACTGTAATCGTCGGCACCGGCACAGTAACGGTACAATCGGCGCGATAGCCTTCGGTACAGTTGGAGCCGCCACCACCCATGTCCACCGTCCCACTCGCCCAGATTCCCGCGCCGCACGATACGGCCACGCTCACGCTCGTCGACCAGCTCGTCCAATGGGCGCGGCGCCGAATCGACGAACGCGTGTTCCGGCCCGGCATGCGGATGCCGTCGATCCGCAAGCTCGCGCTCGACAAGAGCGTGTCGCGCTTTACCGTGGTGGAAGCGTACGAACGGCTCGTCGCGCAGGGCTACCTCGACTCGCGGCGCGGTTCGGGTTTCTACGTGCGCGAGCGCACGGCCACCGGCCCGCAGCCGGCCGACAACGTGGTGCGCGTGGCCGAGGCCGCGCCCGTGCACAACACGATCGACGTCGTCTGGCTGCTGCGCAACATGCTGCACACCGTCAGTCCGGAAAAAGGGCCGGGTCTCGGCTACTTGCCGGGCCGCTGGCTCGACGGCGAGCTGATCACCGGCGCGCTGCGCGCGCTCGGGCGCCAGTCCGGCGCGCAGATGCTCGGTTTCGGTACCGCGCAAGGCTTCCTGCCGCTGCGCCAGCAATTGCAGACGCGGCTCGCGGAAGTCGAGATCGGCGCGAAGCCCGAGCAGCTCGTGCTGGTGTCGGGCATCACGCAGGCGATCGACCTGATCTCGCGGATCTACGTGCGGCCCGGCGATGCGGTGATCGTCGGTGATCCCGCGTGGTTCCAGATGTTCGGCCGCTTCGCGTCGCAGGGCGCGCAACTGGTCGGCATGCCCTATACGCCCGACGGCCCCGATCTCGACGCGCTGGAAACGCTCGTGCAGATGTGGCGGCCGAAGATGCTCGTGATCAATTCGGTGCTGCAGAACCCGACCGGCACGTCGCTGTCGGCCGCGCAGGCGTTCCGGATCCTGAAGCTCGCGGAGGCGTACGACTTCCTCGTCGTCGAGGACGACGTGTACGGCGACCTGTGCCCGCCGAGCTATCCGGCCACGCGGCTCGCGAGTCTCGACCAGCTGAAGCGCGTGATCTACCTGGGCAGCTATTCGAAGACGCTCGCAGCGAATTTGCGGGTCGGCTATGTCGCCTGCGCACCGGAAATCGCGAAGGCGGTCACCGACCAGAAGATGCTGGTCGGCATGACGACGCCGGAGCTCAACGAGCGCGTCTTGTACAAGATCCTGACCGAAGGGCATTACCGGCGCCACGTCGAGCGGCTGCGCGCGCGGCTCGACGGCGTGCGCGACAAGACCGCGCGGATGCTCGAGCGTACCGGGTTGCGGCTCTTCACGATGCCGGCGGCGGGGATGTTCCTGTGGGCCGACACGGGCGTCGATTCGGACGCGCTCGCGGCCGCCGCGCACGAGGAAGGTTTCCTGCTGACGCCGGGGAGCCTGTTCTCGCCGCAGCAGTCGTCGTCGACCTGGACGCGCTTCAACGTCGCGAACTGCGGCGATCCGGCGCTGCCGGGGTTTCTCGCGCGCTATATCGAAGCGGCGGCGCGGCGCGCGTCGTGACGGGGGGCGGCAGGCCGCCCCTTGAAATCCCGCTCGCCCGTCCCCAGATACCCGCGCGAACCGCTTGCGCCAGGCGGTCGTCCTTGACGGGCCCGCCGGCATCGCGCGCCGGCCGCCCGCGCCACACCATTCAAGTTCATGTAAGAGGAAACAGCATCCATGGCACACGAAACGATGAGCTTTCAGGCAGAGGTCAAGCAACTCCTCCACCTGATGATTCATTCGCTCTACAGCAACAAGGAAATCTTCCTGCGCGAACTGGTGTCGAACGCGTCCGACGCGGCCGACAAGCTGCGTTTCGAAGGGCTCGCGGACAACGCGCTGTACGAGAACGATCCGAACCTGCGCATCCGCATCGGCTACGACAAGGCCGCGCGCACGATCACGATCGACGACAACGGCATCGGCATGAGCCGCGACGAGGCGATCGCGAACCTCGGCACGATCGCGCGTTCGGGCACCAAGGAATTCTTCACGAAGCTGTCCGGTGACCAGCAGAAGGACGCGGCGCTGATCGGCCAGTTCGGCGTCGGCTTCTACTCGGGCTTCATCGTCGCGGACAAGATCACCGTCGAGACGCGCCGCGCGGGCCTGCCGGCGAACGAAGCCGTGCGCTGGGAAAGCGCGGGCGAGGGCGATTTCACGATCGACGCGATCGAGCGCGCGCAACGCGGCACGACGATCACGCTGCACCTGCGCGAAGGCGAGGACGAACTGCTGTCGTCGCACCGCTTGAAGTCGATCATCCAGAAGTATTCCGATCACATCGCGCTGCCGATCCTGATGCAGAAGGAAGAGTGGGATCAGGAAAAGGGCGAGATGGTCCTGAAGGACGAGGACGAGACCGTCAACCAGGCGAGCGCGCTCTGGACGCGTTCGAAGAGCGACGTCACCGACGAGCAGTACACGCAGTTCTACCAGCATATCGCGCACGACCACCAGGATCCGCTCACGTGGACGCACAACCGCGTCGAGGGCCGCAGCGAATACACGCAGCTGCTGTTCGTGCCGGCGCATGCGCCGTTCGACCTGTGGAACCGCGATTACCGCGGCGGCCTGAAGCTGTATGTGAAGCGCGTGTTCATCATGGACGACGCCGAGCAACTGCTGCCGCAATACCTGCGCTTCGTGAAGGGCGTCGTCGATTCGGCCGACCTGCCGCTGAACGTGTCGCGTGAAATCCTGCAGGAAAGCCGCGACGTGAAGGCGATCCGCGAAGGCGTGACCAAGCGCGCGCTGTCGATGCTCGAGGAACTCGCGAACGCGGAAGAGGACGCCGGCAAGGAGAAGTACAAGACGTTCTGGAGCGCGTTCGGCCAGGTGCTGAAGGAAGGTCTGGGCGAGGATCACGCGAACCGCGAGCGGATCGCGAAGCTGCTGCGCTTCGCCTCGACGCACGGCGACACCGACGCGCAGGACGTGTCGCTCGCCGACTACGTGTCGCGCATGAAGCCCGAGCAGAGCAAGATCTACTACGTGACTGCCGATACGTGGCAGGCCGCGAAGAACAGCCCGCACCTGGAAGTGTTCCGCAAGAAGGGTGTCGAGGTGCTGCTGCTGACCGATCGCGTCGACGAATGGATGCTGTCGTTCCTGCATGAATTCGACGGCAAGCCGCTCGCGAGCGTGGCCCGCGGCGATCTCGACCTCGGCGAGCTGAACGACGAGGAAAAGAAGGCGCAGGAGCAGGCGGGCGAGGCGATCAAGCCGGTCGTCGAGAAGATGAAGGAAGCGCTCGGTGACAAGGTGAAGGAAGTGCGCGTCACGTTCCGCCTGACCGATTCGCCGTCGTGCCTCGTCGCGGACGATAACGACATGAGCGGTTACCTGCAGCGGATGCTGAAGGCGGCCGGCCAGAACGCGCCGGCGATGCAGCCGATTCTCGAGATCAATCCTGAGCACGCGCTCGTGAAGCAGCTGAACGCCGACAGCGCCGATTTCGGCGACTGGTGCCACCTGCTGTTCGACCAGGCGTTGCTGGCCGAAGGCGGGATGCTCGACGATCCGGCGAGCTTCGTGAAGCGGACCAACGCGCTGCTGCTGTCGCGCTCCGCGTGAACGCGCGGATGCGATTCGACGGCGCACGGGCGGGCTGGCGCGAAACGCCCCGGCCCGGCTGCACGCTCGACCAGCGCGACTGGCTGACGCGCGGTGGTTCGTTGACCGCGCATCTGGCGCGGCTCGGCGCTGTGAGCGTGCGCGTGACGCGCGAGGCCGTCGACTGCGCGTGGTTCGACGAACCGGACGCGCTCGACAGTGCGCCGCGTGCGCCGATGTGGGTGCGCGAGGTGATCCTGTCGGTCGACGGCATGCCGTACGTCGCCGCGCACAGCATCGCGCCGCTCGCGGCCAGCAAGGGCGTGTGGCAGGCGATGCGGCGGTTGCGCACGCGGCCGCTCGCGGAGCTGCTATACAGCGATCCGCAAGTCGAGCGCTCCACGCTCGTCAGCCGGCGCGTGATCGCCGGTCATCCACTGTATGCGCTCGCGAGCCATGCGTTGCAGGGTGCGCGGGCGCCGCATGCGTTCGCCGCGCGGCGCTCGGTGTTCCAGCGGCACGGCAAGCCGTTGATGGTCACCGAGTGCATGCTGCCTGCGCTGTGGTGCCATCTCGATGCGCACGGCGACGGGCCGGGCGGAGCGGCATGATGCTGCAGGGTTTTGGGCCGGTCGTCGGGCCGAATACGCACACGATGATCCTCGGCAGCTTTCCGGGCGAGGCGTCGCTCGATGCCGCGCAGTACTACGCGCATCCGCGTAACCAGTTCTGGCGGTTGCTCGGTGCCGTGCTCGGCGAGCCGGGGCTGCACGAGCTTGTGTACGACGCGCGGCTCGATCGCGTGCTTTCGCACGGCATCGGCATCTGGGACGTCCTCGATGCGTGCCATCGACAAGGCAGCCTCGATTCTGCTATCCGGAATGCGAAGCCGAACGACTTTGCGTCGTTGCGCGAGCATGCGCCGTTGCTCAAGCGCGTGTGCTTCAACGGCAAGACGGCAGGGCGGTTTGCGGAGGTGATCGGCGCGGCCGGATACGACACGCTCGTGCTGCCTTCGTCGAGCCCGGCGAACGCGATGCTGTCGTTCGAGCAGAAGCTCGCCATCTGGCGACAGATTCTTTCCTGAGATCGATTGCGCCGAGCGCCCTGGCCGGGCGCCGCCGCGCCATCCGCTTTGCGCGGCGGCGCTGCTTCACGCCCGCACGTCATCTCATTTACGGTGACACGATTTTCGACCAGGGTTGCGACATCGGAGTCCTCTGCGTCGCAAACCTCACGGGGCCGTCGTCTCCATCGCGAAAGACATACAGGCAGCCGTCACCGGAGTGGCCTTTCCAGGTCAGGCACAGCTCGCCCTGCGGGCCGAGTTGCCATCGCGCGTTGTCGCTCTGTCCTTTGCTGTTGTTCGCATGGAGCATGCCGTTGTCCTCCAGCTGCCAGGTCACTTCGGTGCCGTCGCGAAGGCGCACGAACGTCACGCGCTTGCCGACCAGCATCGCCGCGGCTTCGTCATGGCTCAGCCAATGGCGGGCCATGTTCGCCATGACGATGGTCAGCGGCTTGCTGATGCCGTGCCGTCGAACGCCTGTTGATCGGACGATTCGGCGGATATCGTCGCGCCGATCACTCGTCGTCGCCCCATCGCCACCGGGGCTTCTCGCCCTTGAGCAGGCACACTGCAATCAGCAGCGCGACCCACACCACGACGCAGGTGCCGTATGCAAGCGGCGAGCGTTGCGGCGGCACGAGCCAGGCGGTGGCGAGGATCCCGATCGCTAACAGCAGCAACACGACCCATCCCTGCCATGCGACCGGCAACCCCCAGCCCCATCCGTAGCGCTTTGCCGGAAACCAGATCCTTTTGCCGTTCGAGTTCACGCGTCCTCCCTGGATCACCGAATGCAGCGTAGCGCCAACCGGATTCGAAGTCATGCAGGGCATGCGGCACGGCCACGATCCCCCGCCAATGCTATCCTCTCGTCCGCTAAAACCAGCTTCACCCAGCGAGATTCACACATGACCCGACTGATCAAGCGCGCGTCCGCCGAGGCGCGCGCGTTCAAGCAACGCAAGCCGGCCGCCTACAACGGCTCCGAAAAGCTCCAGCCGCCGCGCGTGAAGCGCCGTCCGGAGATCGACGAACACGACGACGTGCCCGTCCTCGAGGCGCCGCGCAAGCCGCGCTTCGCACCCGTCACGTTCTCCGAAGAGCGCGGCGTGCGCTTCCTGCACTTCGGTACCGAATGGGTGCAGGGTGCGATGCGGATCTCGAAGCCGCTGCACATCGAGCTCGAATACGCGCAGCAGATGATGGCGTGGCTGCTGTTCCTCGAAACGCCCGAGCGGATCGTCCAGCTCGGGCTCGGCACCGGCGCGCTCACCAAGTTCTCGCACCGCTTCCTGCCGCACGCGAAGGTCGAGGCCGTCGAACTGAACCCGGCCGTGATCGTCGCGGCGCGCACGATGTTCGCGCTGCCGCCCGATGACGCACGCCTCGTCGTGCATGAAGCCGATGCATGGGATTTCGTCAACGATCCGGCCAACCGCGGCACGACGGGCGCATTGCAGATCGACCTGTACGACGCGACCGCCCGCGGCCCGGTGCTCGACAGCGTTGCGTTCTACCGCGCGGTGCGCGGCTGCCTCGCCGACGCGGGCGTCGCGACGATCAACCTGTTCGGCGACCATCCGAGCTTCGTGCGCAACATGAAGCATCTGAACGCGGCGTTCGACCATCGCGTGATCGCGCTGCCGGAAGTGCACGACGGCAACCGGATCGCGATCGCGTTCTCGGGCCCCGCGCTCGACGTGTCGTTCGCGCAGCTGGAAGCCCGCGCGAAGCTGATCGAGGACACGCTGAAGCTCCCCGCGCGCAAGTGGGTGAAAGCTTTGAAAGAAACGACCGGCGCACGCGAATCCTCGTTCGCGATCTGACGCTCATGCACCGGTCGCATGCCGGTGCAACCACTTGACTGGGGGGCGGATCACCTCGGGTTCGCCCCTGCTTGACCGCTCGCTCGCGGCTCCTATACTGGCGCGAAGCCAGGGGAGCCGCAGCATACCCGTTTTGCCCCTCCTCTCGCCGCCGTACCCGCTTGACAAGATCGATAACCGGGAAAGATGAGGAGACGTCATGGCTCACGATGCCGACGCCAATCGGGCCGCCAAGCGCTGGCTCTGGCTGCTGGTGCTGCCGCTGATCGCGATGGTCTGGGTGCCTTCGTACAGCAAGATCGAACCGCAATGGTTGGGTTTTCCGTTTTTCTACTGGTACCAGTTGCTGTGGGTGTTCATTAGCGCGGTGATCACCGCGTTCGTGTATTTCAAGACCAAGCACGCATGGAAGGCAGGCGGCACGCAGGGAGGTGCGCGATGAATCTCGGCGCGACCTTCGTCTTCGTACTCCTGTTCATCGGTGTCACCATACTCGGTTTTCTCGCCGCGAACTGGCGGCGCGGCGATCTCGCCCACCTCGACGAATGGGGGCTCGGCGGCCGCCGCTTCGGCACGATCGTCACGTGGTTCCTGCTCGGCGGAGACCTCTACACGGCCTATACGTTCGTCGCGGTGCCCGCGCTCGTGTTCGGCGCCGGCGCGATGGGCTTCTTCGCGTTGCCGTACACGATCCTGATCTACCCGTTCGCGTTCGTCGTGTTTCCGAAGCTGTGGAGCATCGCGAAGCGGCACGGCTACGTGACGGCCGCCGACTTCGTCAACGCGCGTTACGGCAGCCGGATGCTCGCGCTCGCGATCGCGGTGACGGGCATCCTCGCGACGATGCCGTACATCGCGCTGCAGCTCGTCGGCATCGAAGTGGTGATCGGCGCGCTGGGTTTCGACACTACCGGCTTCGTCGGCGACCTGCCGCTCATCATCGCGTTCGCGATTCTCGCCGCATACACCTACACGTCGGGGCTGCGCGCGCCCGCGATGATCGCGATCGTGAAGGACATCCTGATCTACATCACGATCGCGGCGGCGGTCATCGTGATCCCCGCGAAGCTCGGCGGCTTCAGCCACATCTTCGCGTCGGTGCCGCCGGCGAAGCTGCTGCTGAAAGCGCCCGATGCGACGAGCCTGAACGGCTACAGCGCGTATGCGACGCTCGCGATCGGCTCCGCGCTCGCGCTGTTTCTGTATCCGCACTCGGTCACGGCGATCCTGTCGTCGGCGTCGGGCAACTCGATCCGCCGCAACATGGCGATGCTGCCCGCGTATTCGTTCGTGCTCGGCCTGCTCGCGCTGCTCGGCTACATGGCGCTCGCGGCGGGCGTGAAGGACATGCCGCAGTACGCGCCGTACTTCAAGGCGTTCGGCCCGAACTTCGCGGTACCCGCGCTGTTCCTCGAATATTTCCCGTCGTGGTTCGTCGGCGTCGCGTTCGCGGCGATCGGCATCGGCGCGCTGGTGCCGGCGGCGATCATGTCGATCGCGGCCGCGAACCTGTACACGCGCAACATCCACCGCGAGTTCGTGAACCGCAACATGACGCACGACCAGGAGACGCACGTCGCGAAACTCGTGTCGCTGATCGTGAAGGTCGGCGCGGTCGCGTTCATCCTCGGGCTGCCGCTGACGTACGCGATCCAGTTGCAGCTGCTCGGTGGGATCTGGATCATCCAGACGCTGCCGGCGATCGTGCTCGGCCTGTACACGCGCGTGCTCGACCATCGCGGCCTGCTGGCCGGCTGGGCGGCAGGCATCGTGTGCGGCACGTGGATGGCGATTTCGCTGAAGCTGGCCAGCTCGATCTTCACGATCCACCTGTTCGGTCTCGCGATTCCCGGCTACGCGGCCGTGTGGTCGCTGGTCGTGAACCTGGTGGTATCGGTGGCGGTGAGCGTGCTGGTGCGCATGATGGGCATGGCGCACGCGGAGGACCGCACGCGGCCGGAGGATTACCTCGACGTCGCCGAGGGCTGAACGCCTCCCGGCTGTTGCAATTTCGACACGGCGCCCGCGACGCAAATCGCGGGCGTTTTGCATGGTCCGCCGTGAACGCCCCGTGCGGCCGTGCTTCCGTTTCCGTTGATCTCCAAGCGATTCTAGGATAGTCGCGCCGCGGCGAAAATCGGTGGAAGACCGATTGGAAGCTGCGCTTCCCGTTTGCCAGTATTGCGTCCCGCCCGGCCACGCCGGGTGATTCGATCTCGACACGATTCGACTACATGAGGGATGCAATGATGAAGATTGGGTTGCTGGTGCTTGGCCTGTGGTGCGCCGCGCTTGCCGGTTGCGTGAACGCGTACTACCGGTGAGGCGAACGATGAGAGTCCTGTTGATGTGGGTGCTCGTCGCCCCGATCCTGCTCGCCGGCTGCGCGAACATGTATTACCGGTGATGGTGGGCCCGATGAAAACGATCTTGCCGGCCGCGCTGCCGTGCGCGATGCTCGCCGGCTGCATTTCAGTCTACGGTCCAGGACAGCGGTACGCGGCGCGCGATGCGCCGCCGCAGCGGCAGGATACGTCCGACGGCGCGCACGGCGCCGACGATGCGTCGGGCATCGCAATCGGCAATCGCAAGTATGACGAAGTATGGACGGCCGTCGCGCAGTTCTACGCGGACCACAAGCTTGCCGTGCGCGTCAGCGATCGCGACGCGGGGCTCCTGGCCGCCGCCTATGCCGATTATCCGAACGCAGGGAATTTCCTGGATTGCTCCGAGCTGAAGCAGACGTCCAACGTGACACACACGCTGAAGGTCGTGACGCGCATCGACGACGCCACGCAAGGCGTGACCGTGTCGATCGACGTCGCGGGCACGGCCAGCGTGGTCGCGGCCGGCAAGCAGAAGAGCGCGCGCGTCGCGTGCCGCTCGAACGGCACGCTGGAGCGGGCGCTGGCGGAGGCGCTGCGCAAGTAGCGAGGCCGCCCGGACCACAGCGCTTGCGCGGCGGTCCGGGCGGCGCGCGTGCGTTACTGCCCCGCGCGTTTCGCGAGATCCTCGCGTTGCGAGAGATCTTCGACGTTGACCATCCAGTGCACGCCGAAACGATCCTTCGCCATGCCGAAGCCGAGCGCCCAGAACGTCTTGCCGAACGGCATCGTCACTTCGCCGCCGTCGGCGAGCGCATTGAACAGCTTCTGGCCTTCCTCGACCGTCGCCGGGTTCAGCGACAGCGAATAACCCGAATGCGTGCCGCCCGGCTGGCTGCAGTCGCCGTCCGAGCACATGATCATCGAGTCGCCGATCGTGAAGCTCGCATGCATCACCTTGTCGCTCATCTCCGGCGACATCGGGTAGTCGGGATTCGGCGGCGCGTCCTTGAAGTGCATCTTGAACATCGTCTTCGCGCCGAGCGCCTTTTCGTAGAACTGAAGGGCCTCTTCCGCGCGGCCGTAGAACGTCAGATACGGTTGGACCTGCATCGTTGTCTCCTGTTGGCCGGGCCGGCGTGTCGGTGCCGGCCCGGGTACTTCCAAGATTGACCGGGAAGAGCACGCCGGGATGCGGTCGGCGCACTCGTGACGTGGATTGTAGTGCGCGCGCTTGACGATGGAATGAAAAATAAAAACGGCCGCGAACACGGAGTTCGCGGCCGTTCGTCACGCTTGCTGACGGCTGTTGTCAGTCTTGCTGACAGTTCAACTGACAGCCGTCACGTGCAGCACGGTTCAGCGCAGTGCATCGATCAGCTTCTCGAGCTTCACCGCGTCGGCGGCGAACACGCGGATGCCCTCGGCCAGTTTTTCCGTTGCCATCGCGTCGTCGTTCAACTGGAAGCGGAACGATGCCTCGTCGATGGCGACGCGCTCGGTCGGCTTGTCCTGCAGCGCGTCCGGCGACAGCTTGCGTGCCACCGTATCGTTGCTTTCCTGCAGCTTCTGCAGCAAATCGGGGCTGATCGTCAGCAGGTCGCAGCCCGCGAGCTCGGTGATCTGGCTCGTCGTGCGGAAGCTCGCGCCCATCACTTCGGTGTTGTAGCCGAACGTCTTGTAGTACGTGTAGATGCCTCGCACCGACTGCACGCCCGGATCGTTCGCACCGCCGTTCTTCGCTTCATCCCAGTCGGCCCCGGCCTGCTTCTTGTACCAGTCGTAGATGCGGCCGACGAACGGCGAGATCAGTTGCGCGCCAGCTTCCGCGCATGCGGCGGCCTGGACGAGCGAGAAAAGCAGGGTCATGTTGCACTTGATCCCTTCCTTCTGCAGCACCTCGGCCGCGCGAATGCCTTCCCACGTCGACGCGAGCTTGATCAGGATGCGCTCGCGGCCGATGCCGGCGGCTTCGTAAAGCTTGATGAGCTCGCGACCCTTGTCGATCGAGCGCTGCGTGTCGAACGACAGGCGCGCATCGACCTCGGTCGACACGCGGCCCGGGATCAGCTTCAGGATCTCGGTGCCGAATGCGATCAGCAGGCGGTCGATGATGAAATCGGTGCTTTCGTTGCGATGATCGCGGACGGTTTTCTCGAGGATCGGCTTGTACGCGTCCTTCTGGACGGCCTTCAGGATCAGCGACGGGTTCGTGGTCGCGTCCTGCGGCTTGTATTGCGCAAGCTGCTGGAAATCGCCCGTGTCGGCGACGACGGTCGTATATTGCTTCAGCTGGTCGAGTGCGGTAGTCATGGCGATTCGGGAGGAGGGCGCAAGGCGCCGGGGTTCTCACGGGCCGCGCGAGCGCGGCAGCGAAGCGAGGCGGCGCCCGGGCGCCACCTCCGATCCGCTATTTTAGGCCCGAATCGCGTCGTGCACGTTTCGGCGTGCCGTTTGCGGTGCGGGGCCGCGCCATGCGGCGCTACGCGGGGCGCCGCGCGTTCAGGATCACCTGCGTGACGATCCCCGCGACGAGCCCCCAGAACGCCGAGCCGATCGACAGCAGCGTGAGGCCCGACGCGGTGACCATGAACGTGACGAGCGCGGCTTCGCGCTGCTTCACGTCCTGCATCGCATTTGCGAGCCCGCTCATGATCGAGCCGAACAGCGCGAGCGCGGCGACCGACACGACGAGCGCCTTCGGCAGCGCCGCGAACAGCGCCGCGATCGTCGCACCGAAGATCCCGGCGACCAGGTAGAACGTGCCGCACCACACGGCGGCCGTGTAGCGCTTCGCGTGATCCTCGTGCGCCTCGGGGCCGGTGCAGATCGCGGCGGTGATCGCCGCGAGGTTCACGCCGTGCGAGCCGAACGGCGCGAGCAGCAGCGATGCGAGACCCGTGGTCGCGATGAGCGGCGACGACGGCGTCGAATAACCGTCCGCGCGCAGCACGGCGATGCCAGGCACGTTCTGCGATGCCATCGCGACGACGAACAGCGGAATGCCGATGCTGACGATCGATGCGATCGAGAACGCGGGCATCGTGAACACGGGCTGAGCGAGCGCGATGTGGAAGCGGCTGAAGTCGAGCAAGCCGAGACCGCCGGCCACCGCAGTGCCGACGATCAGCGTCGTGACGATCGCGTAGCGCGGCGCGAGTCGCTTGACGATCAGGTAGGTGAAGAACATCGCGAGCACGAGCGCGGTCTGGAACTGCGCGGCGCGGAAGATCTCGATGCCGATCTCGAACAGGATGCCCGCGAGCAAGGCGGCCGCGATGCCGGCCGGAATGCGCCGCATCAGCGTGTCGAACAGCCCGCTCACGCCGACCGCGGTCAGCAGCAGCGCGCACACGACGAACGCGCCGATGGCCTCGGGGTACGGCACACCGGGCAGCGACGCGATCAGCAGCGCGGCGCCGGGCGTCGACCATGCGACCACGACAGGCGCGCGAAAGCGCAGCGACAGGCCGATCGTCGTCAGCGCCATGCCGATCGACAGCGCCCAGATCCACGACGAGATTTGCGCGTCTGTCAGGTGCGCGGCGCGGCCGGCCTGAAACATCAGCACGAGCGAGCTCGTGTAGCCCGTCATCATCGCGACGAAGCCGGCGACGAGCGCGGAAACGGACGTGTCGGTGAAAAAGCGGCGGCCGCCGGCGCGGCCAGCGCTCGCGGTGGGCGAAGGGTTCATGCTATCTCCGGGGGAGGCCGCTCCGACGCGGCCTTCGTGTCTGCAGGGCGGGTTCGTTATTTGCTGAGTGCGCGCATCGCGGTTTCGAGGCCCGCGAGCGTGAGCGGATACATGCGCTGACCGAGCAGGTCGCGGATCACCGCGACCGATTGCCGGTACTCCCATAGCCGCTCGGGCTCGGGGTTCAGCCAGGCATGGTGGGGAAACTGGTCCGCGAGGCGGCGCAGCCAGACGGCGCCGGCTTCCGGGTTGTTGTATTCGACCGAGCCGCCGGGCTGCAGCACCTCGTACGGGCTCATCGTCGCGTCGCCGACGAAGATCAGCTTGTAGTCGGGCGTGAACTTGTGCAGCACGTCCCACGTCGCGGTGCGCTCCGAGTGACGGCGGCGGTTGTTCTTCCACAGGTGGTCGTACACGCAGTTGTGGAAGTAGTAGAACTCCAGGTGCTTGAATTCGGCCTTCGCGGCCGAGAACAGCTCTTCGGTGCGCTTGATATGGTCGTCCATCGAGCCGCCGACGTCGAGCAGCATCAGCACCTTCACGTTGTTGTGACGCTCGGGCACCATCCGCAAGTCGAGCCAGCCGGCGTTCGCGGCCGTGCTGCGGATCGTGCCGGGCAGGTCGAGCTCCTCGGCCGCGCCTTCGCGTGCGAAGCGGCGCAGGCGCCGCAACGCGACCTTGATGTTGCGCGTGCCGATTTCGACCGAATCGTCGTAGTCGCGGTACGCGCGCGCCTCCCACACCTTGACGGCGGTGCGGTTGCCGTTCGACGGGCCGCCGATGCGCACGCCTTCCGGGTTGTAGCCGCCGTGCCCGAACGGCGCCGTGCCGCCGGTGCCGATCCACTTGTTGCCGCCTTCGTGGCGTTCCTTCTGCTCGTCGAGCAGTTCCTTCAGGCGCTCCATCAGCTTGTCGAGCCCGCCCATCGCTTCGATCTGCGCCTTTTCCTCCGGCGACAGCTCGCGCTCGAGACGCTTCTCGAGCCAGTCGAGCGGAATGTCGAACGCGTCGGACGGCAGCACGGACACGCCATGGAAATACGCGCCGAACGCCTGGTCGAACTTGTCGAAGTACTGCTCGTCCTTGACGAGCGTCATCCGTGCGAGGAAGTAGAACGCGTCGATCGACGGCGAGATCAGGCCAGCCTTCAGCGATTCGAGCAGCGTCAGGTATTCCTTCACCGAGACGGGCAGCTTGGCTGCGCGCAGCGCGTAGAAGAAATTGAGCAGCATGGCCGGGCCTTCGCGGGTGGGTTACCGGTTGTGCCGGTTCATGTAGACGAGCCGCTCGAGCAGGCTCAGATCCTGCTCGTTCTTCAGCAGCGCGCCCGCGAGCGGCGGCACGATCTGCTTCGCGTCGGCGCCGCGCAGCGCGTCGGCCGGGATGTTCTCGGCGAGCAGCAGCTTCAGCCAGTCGAGCAGCTCCGACGTCGACGGCTTCTTCTTCAGCCCCGACACGCCGCGCAATTCGAAGAAACTTTGCAGCGCCGCCTGCAGCAATTCTTCGCGGATGTTCGGAAAGTGGACCGCGACGATCTGCTGCATCGTCGACGCATCGGGAAACTGGATGTAGTGGAAGAAGCAGCGGCGCAGGAACGCGTCGGGCAGTTCCTTCTCGTTGTTCGACGTGATGATCACGAGCGGGCGGTGCTTCGCGCGTACCGTCTCGCGCGTCTCGTACACGTGGAATTCCATCCGGTCGAGCTCGCGCAGCAGGTCGTTCGGGAATTCGATGTCGGCCTTGTCGATCTCGTCGATCAGCAGCACGCTCGGGTGCTCGGCGTCGAACGCCTGCCACAGCACGCCCTTGACGATGTAGTTCGAGATGTCCTTCACGCGTTCGTCGCCGAGCTGCGAGTCGCGCAGCCGCGATACCGCGTCGTATTCGTACAGGCCCTGCTGCGCCTTCGTCGTCGACTTGATGTGCCACTGCAACAGCGGCATGTCGAGCGCGGCCGCCACTTCCTCGGCGAGCATGGTCTTGCCGGTGCCGGGCTCGCCCTTGATCAGCAGCGGGCGTTGCAGCGCCAACGCGGCGTTGACCGCGAGCTTCAGGTCGTCGGTGGCGACGTAGTGCGAGGATCCTTCGAAACGCATGGCGGCGCTCTTTCCTGGTCGCAAAAAAACCCAGTATAAGTCAGAAGGGCTGTCCGGTTGGCCCGGGGCCGCGTATCGTTGCGGGGCTGCGGCGGGGCCGGACTGGGGCGCCATATGGACGCGTTCCCCGCCGACGCGGTACAATCTGGCCGTTTTTTTTGGCCTGCGTGGCGATCCGATAAGCAAAACGGCGCGGGCCGTTGCCGCTTCGGCGCCAGTTTCCCCTCAAGCTAGGTTACAAGAGCTATGAACAAATTCGTCGGCAAACACGTCGTTGTCGCAGCGCTCGTGGCGCTCGCGGGCAGCGCGCAGGCGGCCGGTGTGGTCGGCAACCCGAAGGACGGGGCGAGCAAGGCCGCCATGTGCATCGGTTGCCACGGCATCCAGGATTACCGCGCGGCGTACCCGGAGGTCTACCGGGTGCCGGTCCTCGGCGGCCAGAACCAGCAATACCTCGAGAACGCGCTGAAGGCCTACCGCAAGAAGGATCGCCACTTCCCGTCGATGAATGCGATCGCCGGTTCGCTGACGGACCAGGACATCGCGGATCTGGCGGCCTACTATGCCGCCCAGAAGGCCGACACGAAGGACAATCCCTACAAGTAAAGCGCGCGCCGCCGATCTGACCGGCGGGACAGGAGCATTCATGAATAACGCATTCAAGACGGCGGCGGTTGCACTGGCGGCCGGCCTCGCGATCGGTACCGCGCATGCGGCGGACACCACGAAGGGCAAGGAGCTGGTCGAGTCGCACAATTGCGCGGCCTGCCACGGCGCGCAGCTGAACAAGCCGATCAACGCAGAGTATCCGCGCCTCGCCGGCCAGCACGCCGACTACCTCGTGTGGGCGATGCGCCAGTACCAGATGGGGCTGACGAACCCGCTGCTCGGTCGCAATAACGCGATCATGCAGGCGCAGGTGCAGAACCTGTCGGTCAGCGACATGAAGGACATCGCAGCCTACATCGAGTCGCTGAAAGAGACCGATCTCGTCTTCAAGAAGTAAGCGCATCGGACCTTCCCGGTCCGTGCAGCCAGAGTACCCCGCCGCGGCGGGGTATTTTTTTGTCCGCGGCGCTCAGTCGCGCGATGCGCGGCGCAGGATGCGCTGCAGGTACGCGTCCGTATCGGGCGGCGTGCCGGTGCGTTGCGCTTCCCAGATCGTCTCGCCGAGGCATTCCATGATCATGTGCTGCGCCTCGTGGGTCGAATCGAGCTTCGCGGCCAGCTTGTCGTGCGCGGCGCGGATGCCGGGCGGCTGGTCGATCGACAACTGCTCGCTGATCGCGAGGTGCATCGACAGGTGCAGGAACGGGTTCGTGCGGCCTTCCTCGGGCGTGTAGTCGCGCGCGGCGGCGCCGTCGGCGTCCGCGAGGTCGTCGTGGTATTCGGGATGCTCGACGATCCAGTCGGCTGCCATCGCTTCCAGCGGCGTCAGGATCTCGCCGGCGCGCTGCTTGCGCCAGGTCTCGGTGAAAAAGCGACGGACTTCGTCGCGACTCGGATTGAACATGGTGGGGATGCGTCGTGATTCGGGCGGCGTCATGCCGCGTCGCGCATTGTACGCCGGGTCGGCGCACGGCGCTGGCGGCGGGCGGCGCGCGGGCGGGGCGCCCGCCGTGGCATAGCGCGGGCGGCGTCAACTGGAGTCGGCCGGCGCGGGCCGCGGCGCGGCGCAACGGGTAAGCGCGGGCTAGGCTGCCGGCCACCGGGCCGTTAAACTCCGACGATTCCCGTCGTCGCGCTCACACCGTTCCATCATGTCCGCCACCGTCCGCTCATCGTCCGCCGCGCTGCAGGGCGCGCTCTATGTCGCGCTGTCCGCTGCCGCATTCGGCGCGATGGCGATCTTCGGTCGTTATGCGTATGCGGCCGGCGTCGACGTGCTCGGGCTGCTCATCGTACGCTTCGCGATCGGCGGCGCGGTCCTTGCCGCGATCGCCCGGCACCGCCGCGTCGCATGGCCGCGCGGCCGCGCGCTCATACCGCTCGTGGCGATGGGCGCGTTCGGCTACGTCGGGCAGTCGTTTTGCTATTTCAGCGCGCTCCAGCATGCGCAGGCGAGCCTCGTCGCGCTGCTGCTGTACCTGTATCCGGCCTTCGTCACGCTGTTGGCCGCGTGGTGGCTCGGTGAGCGCCTCACGCGCGCGAAGGCGGTCGCGCTCGTGCTCTGTGTCGCGGGCTCCGCGCTGATGGTCGGCGGCGGCCACGGCGAGCCGCTCGGCATCGCGCTCGCACTGGCCGCCGCGGTGATCTATTCGCTGTACATCGTTGGCGGCACGAAGGCGACGCGCGGCGTCGATCCGCTCGCGACCACCGCGATCATCTGCCTGTCGGCGACCGCGACGCTCGTCGTGATCGCGATCGTGCGGACCACGGCGTTCGGCGCGCCGCCGCGCTGGCCGGAGACGGCCGCCGGCTGGGCGTCGATGCTCGCGATCGCGCTGGTGTCGACGGTCGCGGCGATGCTCGCATTCTTCGCCGGGCTCGAGCGGCTGGGGGCCGCGCGCACGTCGATGCTGTCGACGCTCGAACCGGTCGTGACGGTCGCGCTCGCGGCGCTGCTGTTCGGCGAGGCGCTGTCGCCGTTGCAGTGGGCTGGCGGCGTCGCGATCCTCGCGGCCGTGCTGGCGCTCGTGCGTGCGGGCGGCGCAGCGGCCGACGACGCGACGGCGACGTCCAACGCATAAGCAGGGAAACGGGGAAAGTCGTGGGGGCCGCAACGGCGTTTGCGGGTCGTGCCGCGCGCCGCGCACGGCTCGGGCGGCCGCGTGCTGCGCGTCAGCCGCGGCCGGCGGTCACTCGTTCGGCGGTGGTGTCTTCGGCCGGAATTCGCACAGCGGCTCGATCGCGCAGTGCCAGCATTCGGGCTTGCGGGCCTTGCACACGTAGCGACCGTGCAGAATCAGCCAGTGATGCGCGTCCTGCAGGAATTCCTTCGGCGTGAACTTCTCGAGCGCGGCCTCGACGGCCCGCACGTCCTTGCCCGGTGCGAGCCCCGTGCGGTTCGCGACGCGGAAGATATGCGTGTCGACCGCGATCGTCGGCTGGCCGAACGCGGTGTTCAGCACGACGTTCGCGGTCTTGCGGCCGACGCCCGGCAGGCTCTCGAGCGCTTCGCGATCGGCCGGCACTTCGCCGTCGTAGCGCTCGAGCAGGATGTTGCACGTCGCGATCACGTTCTTCGCCTTGGTGCGGTAGAGGCCGATCGTCTTGATGTAGTCGGCGACGCCTTCTTCACCGAGCGCGACGATTTGTCGCGGGGTGTTCGCGACGGGGAACATCTTGCGCATCGCCTTGTTGACCGACACGTCGGTCGCCTGCGCGGACAGCATCACCGCGATCAGCAACTCGAACGGCGTCGTGTATTCGAGCTCGGTCGTCGGATGCGGATTGATGCTCTGCAGCGTTTCGTAGATCGCGCGTCGTTTGGAGGCGTTCA
Organism: Burkholderia sp. LA-2-3-30-S1-D2; assembly: GCF_001523915.2. Lineage (NCBI taxonomy): Bacteria > Pseudomonadati > Pseudomonadota > Betaproteobacteria > Burkholderiales > Burkholderiaceae > Burkholderia > Burkholderia sp. LA-2-3-30-S1-D2. Next base: position 1,048,740 of record NZ_CP013384.1, read on the forward strand.
TGGACGGTTCTTGTCGGGCGGCGCGGTCGGGCCGTTCCGGTCGTCGTTGTTCGGATCGTCGTGGTCGTCACGGGTGTCCGCAGCCTCGGTGTCGCGCTGCGCCTGCTGTTCGGCGAGCCGCTTGCGGCGGGCTTCGGCCGCGTCGATCTGCGCCTGCACGGCCGCGCTCACGCCTTCGGTGTTCTTCGGTCCGGCACCTCGTTCGGACAGTTCTTCCTTCTTCTTGCGTGCGCGTTCGAGCGCGGCGGCGATGATCGCGCGTTTCCTGGCGTCGGCATCGTCGGCCGGGGCGGCGCCCGGTGCGCCAGGCGGTGCCGCGGCCGGCGCAGCCTTGGCCGCACCGGCACTGGCCGCGCGGCGGGCGGCGGCACGCGCTTCGGCGGCCTCCCGTTCGCGGCGCTGGCGGGCGAGCCGGCGGTCGTGGCGTTCGCGCGCGGCGTCCGCCTGTTCCTGCGACCACGCGTCCCAGCCGGTGCGCTCGTCGGTCACGGGGACCATCGCGATGCAGTCGACCGGGCAGGGTGGCACGCACAGGTCGCAGCCCGTGCACAGCGATTCGACGATCGTGTGCATCTGTTTCGGTGCGCCGACGATCGCGTCGACCGGGCATGCCTGCATGCACAGCGTGCAGCCGATGCACAGGCTTTCGTCGATGAACGCGACGGCGCGCGGATGCTCGGTGCCGTTGACGGGGTTCAGCGGGATCACGGGCTTGCCGAGCAGGTTCGCGAGGCGTGCGATGCCTTCGGCGCCGCCGGGCGGGCACTGGTTGTAATTCGCGTTGCCGGCGGCGATCGCGTCGGCATACGGACGGCAGCCGTCATAGCCGCACTTCGTGCATTGCGTCTGGGGAAGCAGATCTTCGATGCGATCTGCGAGGGTCTTGGAATCGGTCACGGTGACAACGGGCGCAGCAGCGCCGAATGGCTCTCGGCCGCGTCTGGCGCGGCCGGAAAGGTTTGCCAAACCTTGATTATCGCCGATTTCCCGCATTGCGCTGGACGCTGTCTGTGCGCATAATCGAACCGCTTTTTTGCAGGGGCTCAGCAGGAGGGCGGCCGCACGCGGTGCGCTCGTTCCAGGGCAGCCGGCGCCGAGGCGGTGGGGGTGCCGGTCCGGATCACGCGGCTCACATAGCAAAACGCCACCATGAATCAGCCAAAAATCAAAAGAGATCCTGAAGGTACCCGCCGCCGCATCCTGATGGCGGCAGCCGAAGAGTTCGCTAGTGGAGGGCTGTTCGGCGCGCGCGTCGACCAGATCGCGCGCCGGGCCGAAACCAACGAGCGCATGCTCTATTACTATTTCGGCAGCAAGGAGCAGTTGTTTACGGCCGTGCTCGAACACGCGTTCTCCGCGCTGACCGAGGCCGAGCGCGTGCTCGATCTCGACGGCGTCGCGCCCGTCGAGGCCGTGACGAGGCTCGCGCATTTCGTGTGGGATTACTACCGCGATCATCCGGAGCTGCTGCGGCTCATCAACAATGAGAACCTGCACGAAGCGCGCTACCTGCACAAGTCGACGCGAATCCGCGAGATGATGTCGCCGATCGTCGCGAAGCTCGGCAACGTGCTGATGCGCGGCCAGAAGGCCGGGCTGTTCCGCAGCGACGTCGATCCGCTGCGCTTCTACGTGACGCTGTCGGGGCTCGGCTACTACATCGTGTCGAACCGTTTCACGCTGGCCGCGACACTCGGCCGCGACTTCAGCGAAGCCGACGAGCGCGCGGAGATGGTCAGGATGAACACCGAGGTGCTGCTCGCGTACCTGTTGCGACGCTGAGCCCGCGCGCCGATGAGCGGCTCACCGTTGGCCGCCGGATAAAAAAACGCCGCCGTGCGCAAGCAACGGCGGCGTTTTTGCGTCGGAACGCGGCGCGTCAGGCGGCCTTGCGCGCCCGAACGGTTTTGGCGCGTGTGCCGCCCGCGCGTTTCGCGGCCGGTGCGGCCTTCGCGGTTGCCGTCTTGGCGGGCGCAACCGTCACGGCCGGCGCCTTCGCGCGCGCGCGCTTCGGGGCGGTCGCGCGCACCGTCACCTCGGGTTGCGGCTTGCCGGCCGGCACGGCGGTGAGCGTCGTCGCTGCCGGTGCTTCGGCGGGCACCTTGGTCGCGCCGTTCTTCGGTTCCGGCGCATGCTCGCGGATGAAATCACGCAGCTGCGGGTAAATGATCGTGCGCCAGCGGCGGCCCGAGAAGATCCCGTAGTGACCGCACTTCTCGGCGGTCAGGCTGCGGCGATCGTCCTGCGGGATGCCCGTGCACAGCTCGTGCGCGACGTGCGTCTGGCCGCTGCCCGAGATGTCGTCGAGTTCGCCCTCGATCGTCATCAGTGCGGTGTGCTTGATGTCCTGCGGACGCACGCGCTCGCCTTCGACATCCCACGTGCCTTCCGCGAGCCGGAATTCCTGGAACACGACGCGGATCGTCTCGAGGTAATACTCGGCCGCCATGTCGAGCACCGCGTTGTACTCGTCGTAGAAGCGGCGGTGTGCCTCGGCGTCATCCTCGTCGCCGCGCAGCAGGCTCTGGTAGAAGTCCCAGTGCGACTGCGCGTGACGTTCCGGATTCATCGCGACGAAGCCCGTGTGCTGCAGGAAGCCCGGGTACACCTGGCGGCCTTCGCCCGGATAGTTCGCGGGCACCGTGTGGATCACGTTGTTCTCGAACCACGCGGTCGAGTGCTGCGTCGCGAGCGAATTGACCGACGTCGGGCTGCGGCGCGCGTCGATCGGGCCGCCCATCATCGTCATCGTGAGCGGCGTGTCCTCGCCGCGGCTCGCCATCAGCGAGATTGCCGCGAGCACCGGCACGGTCGGCTGGCACACGGAAATCACGTGCAGGTTGCGCGCGCCGATGTGGCGGATGAATTCCTGGATGTACGCGATGTAGTCGTGCAGGTGGAACGGGCCGACCTCGACCGGCACCATCCGCGCGTCAATCCAGTCGGTGATGTACACCTTGTGATCCTGCAGCAGCGTGCGCACGGTGTCGCGCAGCAGCGTCGAGTGGTGGCCCGACAGCGGCGCGCAGACCAGCACGACCGGCTCGTCCTTCAACTGCGTGACGGCATCGGCGTCGTCCGAATAGCGTTTGAAGCGCAGCAGCCGGCAGAACGGCTTCTCGACGATCGTCTGCTCAACGATCGGGATGTTGTGGCCGTCCTTGACGATCTGATGAATGTTGAATTCGGGCTTCTCGTAATCCTTGCCGAGCCGGTACATGAGCTCGTACGCGGCGGCCATCCGCGTCGCGCCGGGCATCAGCGAGAACGGGCTGGACGGATTGGCGAACGACTTGGATGCGGCCTGGGCCCAGGCCGTGAGCGGGCTCAACATCGCCCGCTGGAATTCGTGCAGTTGGTAAAGCATGCAGACTACTCCCGCGTGGGGGACGGTGCGCAAGGGCGGCGTGGGGCGTCGCGGCGTGCCGTGTGGGTCGGCGACCGGCCATGTTGCAGTGCGGCCGGACAATCGAATCGATCATATCGGACAACGATGGGTGGTGCAATGCAACATTTCCCCGATTTTTCATCAAACTGTTGCGAATTGACGATCTCTGAAGAAGCCGTTCCGCCCCCGGTCAGCCCCCGTTCCGCCCCCGTTCCGCCCCCGTTCCGCCCCCGGTCAGCGCCCGGTCGCCACGGCCGGCGCGGGCTGGCCGGCCGCGCGCGCCATGGCGTCCTCGTGGTGCATCAGGTTCATCGCGGTGTGCACCAGCGCAACGTGCGAGAACGCCTGCGGGAAGTTGCCGACGAGCCGGCCCTCGACCGGGTCGTATTCCTCGGCGAGCAGCCCGAGGTCGTTGGACAGCGCGAGCAGCCGGCTGAAGAGCCGGTGCGCGTCGTCGATCCGGCCGAGCAGCGCGTAGTTGTCGACCAGCCAGAAACTGCACGCGAGAAACGTGCCTTCGCCGGGCGGCAGGCCGTCGTCGTACTCCGTCGTTCGGTAGCGCATCACGAGGCCGTCGTGCAGCAATTCTCGCTCGATCGCGTCGACCGTGCCGACGATGCGCGGGTCCTCCGGCGGCAGGAAGCCGAGCAGCGGCATCAGCAGCACGCTCGCGTCGAGCTCGTCGCTGCCATAGCTCTGCGTAAACGCCCGTTTGCCTTCGTGCCATGCGTTGTCGCAGACGTCGGCGTGGATCCGGTCGCGCAGCGCGCGCCAGCGGTCGAGCGACGCGGGCAGCCGGAACATCTCCGCCGACTTGATCGCGCGGTCGAACGCGACCCACGCCATTACCTTCGAGAACGTGAAATGGCGGCGGCCGCCGCGCGTTTCCCAGATGCCCTCGTCGGGCTCCTGCCAGATCTTCTCGAGATGATCGAGCAGCGAACACTGGACGGACCACACCGTGTCGTCGGCCTGCAGGCCGCCCACGCGCGCGAGGTGCAGCGCGGCCATCACTTCGCCGAACACGTCGAGCTGGAGCTGGTTCGCCGCGCCGTTGCCGACGCGCACCGGTTTCGAGTCCTGGTAGCCGGGCAGCCAGTCGAGTTCGATTTCCGGCAGGCGGCGCTCACCCGCGATCCCGTACATGATCTGGATTTGTTCGGGCGAGCCGGCCATCACGCGGCCGAGCCACGTGCGCCAGGCGCGCGCCTCGTCGTAGTAGCCGCCGCGCATCAGCGCGAGCAGCGTGATCGTCGCGTCGCGCAGCCAGCAGTAACGGTAGTCCCAGTTGCGGTTGCCGCCGATCTTCTCCGGCAGCGACGTGGTGGGCGCCGCGACGATCCCGCCGGTCGGCTCGTACGCGAGCGCCTTCAGCGTGATCAGCGAGCGGCGCACGGCGGCCGCGTAGCGCCCCTGCACCTGGCAGCGGCCCGACCATTCGAGCCAGTAGTTCTCGGTGCGGGCGAGCATCGACAGCGGATCGCGCGCGGGCGGCAACCGCAGGTGCGACGCCGCGTAGCTGAGCGAAAACGGCACGCGTTCGTCGGCGCTCACCGTGAATTCCGCGAGCGTATGGAGGTTCTTGCCCGTGAGCGGCACGGGCGTGCGCAGCACGACGGTATCGGGGCCGGCGATCGCCTTCATGCCGTCCTCGCGCGTCAGCTGCGTGACCCACGGGACGGAGAAACCGTAGTCGAAGCGCAACACCAGTTCCATGCGCATCTTCATCGTGCCGTGGCGGCCGACGACGATCCGCACCAGTTCGGACCAGCCGTTGCCGGGCGGCATGAAGTCGATCACGGTGACGGCGCCGTCGGCGCTTTCGTAGTCGGTTTCGAGGATCAGCGTATCGCCGCGATAGCGGCGCGTCGTGTGCGTGATCGCGGCGTCGGCGGCCGGCGCGAGCAGCCAGCGGCCGTGCTCGGGCGTGCCGACCAGCGCCGCGAAACAGGCGCCCGAATCGAAGCGGGGCCAGCACAGCCAGTCGACGGAGCCGTCTTTCGAGATCAGCGCGGCGGTGTGGCCGTCGCCGACGAGGGCGTAGTCTTCGATCAGGGCGGGCATGGGCAAGCGGTCCTTGGGTATTCGAGTTCACTATGCAGGCTGCGGCGCCCGGGCTTCACCTGACGGCGTCGCGCCCCGTATACTCGGCTGGGCGGCGGAGCGCATGAACGGCCGGCGTTTCGTCCTATCTCAACACTTGAAGCGACTCGATGCAAGGAGGATTCAATGCCCAGCCGTTTACGCGAGCGTGACGCACGCGCTTCGACACGAGGGTTCCCGCTTAGGCTCGCTCACTGGATGAAAGGTTTCGCGATCGTGCTGTCCTTGTCCGCAACCCAGGCCTTCGCTCAACAATCGCCGGCGCCGGCCGACGGCGTCTACAACCTGCTGGTGGGCACCTATACGGGGCACGGCAGCGACGGGATCTACGTATACCGCTTCGATACGAAAACCGGCAGCGTCGCGCCCGTGTCGTCGGCGAAGACCGTGAACCCGTCGTACCTGTTGCCTAGCCGCGACGGTCGCACCGTCTACGCGGTCAATGAACTGCCCGGCGACAACGGGCCGGCCACGCAGCGCGGCGGCATCAGCGCGTTCAGCTTCGATCCGAAGACAGGCGCCCTCACGTTCGTCGACCGCGTGTCGTCGGAAGGGAACGATCCCTGCTATCTCGCGCTGTCGCCGGACGGCAAGTACCTCGTCACGGCCAACTACTCGGTCGCGGCCGATCCGGGCGGCAGCTTCGCCGTATTCCCGGTCCGCGACGGCGGTGCGGTCGGCCCGGCCGTGCTGACGGTGCATCATGAAGGCACGGGGCCCGTGAAGGGGCGCCAGGACGGCGCGCACGTGCACTCGACGGTGTTCTCGCCCGACGGCCGTTACCTGTTCGTGCAGGATCTCGGCGCGGACAAGATCTACGGCTACCGCTACACGGTGGACGGCAGCCGCGGGCTGATCAGCCCGACCGACACGCGCTACACGCCGGTGAAGGCCGGCTCCGGCCCGCGTCACATGGTGTTCAGTGACGACGGCCGGTTCGCGTACGTGACGAGCGAGCTCAACGCAGCGGTCGAGGTGTTCGGCTACCACGACGGCAAGCTCACGCCGGTCGAGACGCTGCCGATGACGGTGCCGGGCTTCAAGGGCAAGGTCGGCGGCGGTGCGATCCATCTGTCGCCGGACGGCCGCTTCCTGTACGCGAGCAACCGGGGCGACGTGAACGACATCGTGATCTACGCGGTGAACAAGGCCGACGGCCGGCTGAAGACCGTCGGCCGCCAGTCGAGCCTCGGCAAGACGCCGCGCGAATTCCTGATCGATCCGACCGGCAAGTGGCTGATCGTCGGCAACCAGGACAGCGACACGTTCTACGTATTCAGTCGCGACGTCGAAACGGGGCAGCTCGGCCCGAATCCGCAGAAGGTGGCGGTCGGCAGCCCGGTCGACTTCAAGCTGGTGCCGGTGGCGCAATAAATGCTGAAAGGGCGCTGCCTCGGCAGCGCCCTTTTTCGTTCGGGCGGCCGCTTGCGCGGGGTGCCCGTATCGGTCGTCGTCGGCCGCGCGGCCGCCGTGCTCAGTCGGCCGCGGCTGGCACGAGCACCTCGCGGCTGCCGTTGATGCCCATCGGTGACACGAGTCCGGCCGCTTCCATCTGCTCGACGAGTCGCGCGGCGCGGTTGTAGCCGATGCGCAACTGGCGCTGCACCGACGAGATCGACGCGCGCCGCGTGCGCACGACGAACGCGACCGCTTCGTCGTACAGCGGATCGGCTTCCGCATCCGGCGCGTCGCCGAACAGGTCCTGCGTCGCGCCGTCGGCCGCCGGGCCGTCGAGAATCCCTTCCTCGTACTGCGGCTCGCCGAACTGCTTCAGGTATTCGACGACCCGGTGCACTTCCTCGTCTGCGACGAACGCGCCGTGCACGCGCTGCGGGTAGCCCGTGCCCGGCGGCAGGAACAGCATGTCGCCCTGGCCGAGCAGCGATTCGGCGCCCATCTGGTCGAGGATCGTGCGCGAGTCGATCTTCGACGACACCTGGAACGCGACGCGCGTCGGGATGTTCGCCTTGATGAGGCCGGTGATCACGTCGACGGACGGGCGCTGCGTCGCGAGGATCAGGTGGATGCCGGCCGCGCGCGCCTTCTGCGCGAGGCGGGCGATCAACTCCTCGATCTTCTTGCCGGCGACCATCATCAGGTCGGCCAGCTCGTCGATCACGACGACGATCAGCGGCAGCTTCGACAGCGGCTCGGGATCCTCGGGCGTCAGCGAGAACGGGTTGCCGATCTTCTTTTCCTTCGCCTCCGCGTCGCGGATCTTCTGGTTGAAGCCTGCGAGGTTGCGCACGCCGACGGCCGACATCAGGCGGTAGCGCTTCTCCATTTCACCGACGCACCAGTTCAGCGCGTTCGCCGCGAGCTTCATGTCGGTGACGACCGGCGCCAGCAGGTGCGGGATGCCTTCGTAGACCGACAGCTCGAGCATCTTCGGGTCGATCATGATGAGCCGCACGTCCTCGGGCGTCGCCTTGTACAGCAGCGACAGGATCATCGCGTTGATCGCGACCGACTTGCCCGAACCCGTCGTGCCGGCGACCAGCATGTGCGGCGCCTTCGCGAGATCGGTGACGACCGGGTGACCGGTGATGTCCTTGCCCATCGCGATCGTCAACTGCGATGCCGAATGCTGGTACTGGCGCGATTCGAGGATTTCCGACAGGCGGATCATCTGGCGTTTCGCGTTCGGCAGCTCAAGGCCCATGCAGGTCTTGCCGGGAATCGTCTCGACGACGCGGATCGACGTGAGGCCGAGGCCGCGCGACAGGTCCTTCATCAGGCCGACGATCTGGCTGCCGCGCACGCCGAGTGCGGGTTCGATCTCGAAGCGCGTGATCACCGGGCCCGCCGATGCGCCGACCACGGTCACCGGCACCTTGAACTCCTGCAGGCGTTGCTCGATGACCTGGGCGGTCTGCGCGAGGTGTTCCTCGGTGATCGTTTCGACGTCGTCGGAGGCAGGCTCAAGCAGGTCGAGCGTCGGCAGTTCGACGTTGAACGATGCGGGTGCGTGGAATTCGAACGCGTTCGGGCGCGGCTGGCGCGCGGGTGCGGCCGATGCGTCCGGGGCCGGGACGCTCGATTCCGCCGGAGCCGGCGGCATGGTGGTCCCGGAAAGCGTTGCGTCCGGAGGCGGTGCGGTCGTGACGGCCGGGATGGCGGTGCCGGTTGCCGCAGGCGTCGCGCCGGTGCCGGGCATGGACCAGCTCGCCGATGCAGCCGCGGGAGCCAGCGGAGTGGTGAACGACGGGGCCTGCGGCGCCGGTGCGGACGCGATGGCGTGCGCCGGTGTCGCCGTGTCGATGGATTCGCCCGGTGCGGAGAAGGTTGGCATTGCCGACACAGGCGCCGTCGCGGAAGTCGGGGACGCGGCCGATGCCGTCGCGGCGGTGGTCGTGGCGAAGGAGGCCGGCGCGCTACCCGACGCCGCAGGCACGCCGCCGAACGCGGCGGGCGCAGCGGCACCGATCGTGCTCGTTTGGGCGAGCGCGCCGGAAGACGGCGCCGGGACGACCGACGGGGAAGGCGCGATGCCGGGTGCTGAGTGCGCTGCTCCGGCCGGCACGGCCTGCGTGCCGGTCGACCAAGCGTCAGGCGTGCGGCTCGTCGGTGCTGTCGAAGGCGTCGCCGATGCGGTCGATGCGCTGCCGGACGGGGCGGTAGACGCGATCGCAGGCGACACCTGCGTGCTTTGCGCCGGCTGCAATCCGGTTGCGGTGAAGGACATGCCGGTCGATGCGGGTGCCGTCGCGGCTGCCACGATCGGCGCGGTCGCGGACGGCTGCGACATGGCCGGACCGGAAGCATTCATCGCGGGCGTCAGGGCAGACGCCGCCGCCATGCCTGGAACGGCCGCAGAAGGTTGTGTCACGGTCACACCGTGGGCTCCGGTCGCAGCCGTCGGAGCAGACGTCGCCGCGGGTGCGGGCGGCTGCGCGGTGGGAAGGGCGGCGGCACCGGTCGAAGGCGTGTGGGCGGGTGTCGTCGGTGCGGGTGCCGGCGTGACCGTGGCCGATGCCGCGCCCGTGGTACCGAGCGCCGATGCTGCCGCTGCCGGCACGTGACCGATGGAACCGTATGCGATCCCCGTGGCGCCCGCCGGCGCGGACGGCTCGGCCGATGCAACGGGCGCTGCCAATGCGGGCGATTGCGACGGCGACCAGGAGGCCGTGCTCGTCATGCCGGACAACGAAGGCGTAGCGGCGGCAGGTGTGCTGTTCGACGTGTTCGCGAGTGCCGGCGCGGTGCCGGCGCGCGACGACGCGGCAGTTGACGAAATCGTCTGCGCAGGAGAGGGGGATTCAGCGGACAACGGCTTCGACCACGATGCGGACGCAGGTTCCGCGATCGCGGATGTCGACGCCGCCGGTGCGGGTGGCATGGCGCGTTGCGTGCCGGCAGGCGATGGTGCGGTTTCTCCAGCGTGCCTTGCTGCTGCATGCCAGGCCGTTCCCGTCACGCCGCCTGCGGATGCGGCGTTCGACGTGTCCGAGGCTGCCGGCGTCGCTGCCGCGACGGGCATTGCATCGGCAAGCGGCCACGTGGGCGTTGCCGCGATCGACGAAGCGGGGAGGGGAGCGGTCGGCGCGACCTGCTGGGCAGATTTCACGACGTCCCGAGCTGCTTGCGTGTCCTGTTTCGTATCGACCGATACGGCGGTATCGGCCGGCGGCGTGGATTGCGACTGGATCTGACCGACCGTCCCTGCGGCCGTTGCCGCTTCCTTCGCATCGGCGGTGCGGCCTATGTCGCTTGCCGCGGACGTAGCGGCGGCCGGATGCGTATTGACAGATTCGCTCGTCGCCGCCGACTCGTCCGCGCCGGACAGCGGCGCGGCAATCAGGTTTTCATGCGATGCGCCGAGTCTGGAAACCGGCGCGCTGACGATGTCTTCCCACGGTGCAAAGTCGATCGGGAAATCGAGTGCCGGCGCGGCGGGCGCATCGGCGTCCGCCTGACGCGTCGGTGCATCGGTCTCGACGCCGGTATCCGGTGCGGCATGCCGCGCAGTTTCACCGAAGGCCGGAATGCTCGTACCAACATCGACAACGGGCATGCGCACGCTCGGCTCGGCCGGCATGAATGCATCGAGCACGATCGGTGCGTCGTCGTATGCCGGCGCGGCTTCGCGTGAAAGGCCTGCGTCGCGGGGCGCGGCCTGATGCGCGCCCGCAACGATCCCGGCGGGTACGACCGTCGATGCCGACGCCGTGACGTTCCCTGCCGCCGCAACTGCGCCGGCCAAGGTCGTCGCGGCGGCCGTCGCCGGTGCCGCATCGGGTGTACGCACATCGTCCAGCGTCGCCCATTGCGCAGTGCTGGCCTCGATCGAGCGCAGCGTGTCGTGAACGCTCGGCGCCGGCGTGATCGGCTCCGCGGGCTGCTGCACCCATGCGTAGAGCGGTGCGCGCGCGGGGACCGGTGCCGCGGGGCGGCGCCGTGTCGCGTCGGGCGACGGGCCGGCGGCGCCGGCGCCCGCCACTGGGCGTGCGGGCGTGCGCGGCGGCGTCGCGGCGGCCGGGCGCGGCGTGACCACGGTGCGCGGCGCGGCCGGCTGCTTCGATGCGGCCGCGGCTGGTCGCGCGGTGGTCGGTTGCGGCCGAACGGGCTCGAACCCGGCCGGAAGCGGGGCCGGATTCGGGCGCGGCACCTGTGCGTTCGCGGCGGCCCGCGCGAGGCTGGCGGTGCTGCCGGTCGGCGGCGGCGGCATGGCGTTCGTCGTGCCCGGTGCGGGCGGCGGGGGCATGCGATGGGCCGATGTCGGCTTCAGCCAGCCCGACGGCGCGACCGGCTCGGTGAGCGGACGCGGCGCTGCGTTGCCGCGCGGCTTCGGCCGGGCTTGCGGATCGGGTTTCCACAACGTTGGGCGCGAATAGCGGCCATTCTGGCGCGGCGCCATCGAGTTGACGGTGTGTGCGGTGGTCGGCTGCACGATGTCGTCGTCGCGATGCAGCGCGCTGCGCGGCAGGTCGGCGACGCCGCGCACGTCGTCGTCGACGTCGCGCGCGAGCTTGACGCCGAACGACGTGTCGACCCACGCGGCGAACTGCCGCCAGCCGATGCCGGTCAGCCACGGCAGGCCCGCGAAGAACAGCACGACCATCGCGACCGGCGTGCCGATCGGGCCGAGCACATGCGCGAAGCCGTTCGAGAACGCGTGGCCGAGCGCGTTCGTGTCGGGGCCCGACAGCGGGCTCGTCAGCGCGCAGCTCGCGATGAACACGGCCGCGAAGCCGAGCCACAGGCGAATCGAGCCGCGGCCGGCGAGTCCGCCGCCGCCGGGCAGCATCGCCTGAACGAGACGCCAGGTGAGAAGGAGGAACCAGACGGCGGAGATGCCGAACCAGCCGAAGACAACCGTGTGCATGCTTTGATGAAACAGGAAGAGGGTGGGGAGCGCGGTGCGCGACCCGCCGAGTTTAACCGGCCGGCGAACAGGACTCTAAGGCAGCATGAAGGCGTCGAAGCGCTTCCAGGCCGCGGGACGCGTGCGTCCGGGATTCGCGCGTGGCGAAGGCGGCCGGTCGGCCTTCGCCCGCGCGCGGCATCAGGGGCTCCGGCGCGTGAAGGTCAGCGTTGCGCCGGCTTCGGTCACGATCTGCAGCTGCTGCGGCTCGCGCATCTGCACGCCGGTCTTCTCGATGTGCGCGAGCGCATCGAGGTACGCGTGTTCGAGCTGGCCGCCGAGTGTGTTCGTGCATGCCATGCGCGTGCCGGCCAGCGGCCCGAAGCTGAGCAGACCGTTCTTCAGCGCATAGGTGCCCATGTAGCGGTTGCAGCCGGAAAAGCCGCTGGCACGCCGGACGCCCGATTCGGTGGACAGCGCGAGCTTGATCGGCTCGCCGTTGTCGCCGTGCGGAATCGTGCGCGGCGTGCCGTCGGCGTTCACCCAGCTCGTGAGCTCCCAGCTCGTGTCGTCGAGCAGCTGGACGGCGGCGGGGTTGTACGGGTCGGGTGCGGGGGCGGCGGAATCGGGGTGGGTCGGCATCGCGCAGGCGGCGAGAAGCGTGGCAAGCGTCAACGCGCAGAGCGGCGCGCGCAACGGGCGAAGCAGGCCGGTGCGTGCGCGTGCGGCGGCGGACAGGTGGGACATGAGCCTCGTTCCTCATCGGATTCTGATCAAGCCGTAAGAGTAACGCACCCGCCCCGCGCGAGGCGAGCCGACACTTCGCGCGCGAAAACGTTCGCACCCCACCCGCGGGCCTCGCGCGGCGGGGCGGCGAAACGACGAAACCGGCCGGACCGGCGCGGGTGCGCGTGTTAACATCGAAGCCGTTTTCGTCCTCCAACAGAACCAGCGGGAAATCACATGCAGATCGGTCAGCGGCTCGGTACGCCGCTTTCACCCTCGGCCACGCGCGTCATGCTGCTCGGCGCGGGCGAACTCGGCAAGGAAGTCATCATCGCGTTGCAGCGTCTCGGCGTCGAAGTCGTCGCGGTCGACCGTTATCCCGATGCGCCTGGCCACCAGGTCGCGCATCGCGCGCACGTGATCGACATGACCGACGCCGCCGCGCTGCGCGCGGTCGTCGAGGCCGAGCGCCCGCACCTGATCGTGCCGGAGATCGAGGCGATCGCGACCGATGCGCTCGCGGCGATCGAGGCGGCCGGCCTGGCCGAGGTGATCCCGACCGCGCGCGCGACGCAGCTCACGATGAACCGCGAAGGCATCCGCCGCCTCGCGGCCGAGGAGCTTGGGCTGGCGACTTCGCCGTATGCGTTCGCCGAGTCGTTCGACGCGTTCAGCGCGGCCGTCGCGAAGATCGGCATGCCGTGCGTCGTGAAGCCGGTGATGTCGTCGTCGGGCAAGGGGCAGTCGGTCGTGCGGACCGAGGCCGACGTGAAACCGGCCTGGGATTACGCGATGGCGGGCGGCCGCGTGAACCACGGCCGCGTGATCGTCGAGGGCTTCATCGATTTCGAATACGAGATCACGCAGCTGACCGTGCGCGCGATCGATCCGGCGACGCTCGAGACGCGCACCTACTTTTGCGAGCCGGTCGGGCACGTGCAGGTGGCGGGCGATTACGTCGAATCGTGGCAGCCGCAGCCGATGAGCGCCGTCGCACTGGAAAAGTCGCGTGAGATCGCGCACAAGGTGACCGAGGCGCTCGGCGGGCGAGGGCTGTTCGGCGTCGAGCTGTTCGTGCGCGGCGACCAAGTCTGGTTCTCCGAGGTGAGCCCGCGGCCGCATGACACCGGCCTCGTGACGCTCGCGTCGCAGCGCCAGTCGGAATTCGAACTGCACGCGCGCGCGATTCTCGGGCTGCCGGTCGATCCGACGCTCGGCTCGCCGGCCGCGTCGGCGGTGATTTACGGCGGGCTCGACGAACGCGGCATCGCGTTCGAGGGCGTGCGCGACGCGCTGGCCGTGCCGGGCGCCGACCTGCGCCTGTTCGGCAAACCGGAGAGCTTCGCGAAGCGGCGCATGGGTGTCGCCCTCGCGACCGGCGCGACCGTCGACGAAGCCCGTGAACGCGCGAAGCGCGCCGCGGCGGCCGTGCGGCCCGTGTCGGCGCGCTGACCAGACGAGGAGCGCGCGATGGCGTCGACATGGCGGGGGATCGGACGTATCGGCAAGGTGGGCGTCGCGCTGGCGCTGGTCGCGAGCCTCGCGGGGTGCGGCCTCGCGGCCGCGCCGTGCCGGGTCGTGTCGGCCGGGCTGAAGATCGTGCCAGTCGTCGGCCATGTCGCGGCCGCGCCGACCGACGCGTGCGCCGACGTCATCGATCCCTGACCGACGAACGCGCAACCCATAACCAACGATAACCGCGCGCCCCGTGAGGGCGTGCTTACACCCGTCTCGTGAGAGGACCTGCATGATTCGCCAAGCCTTCGCCGCGCTCGCGCTCGCCTGCACCGCCGTTTCCGTCGCGCATGCCGCGCAACTGACCGTCGAGGAGATCGACGCCGATTCGCGCCAGCAGGCGTTCTATCAATGCGCGAACCAGAAGCAGCCGGTGCGGGTGTCGTACTGGCGCGCGGGCAACGGCCAGAGCTTCGCGCTGGTGCCGGTCAACGGGCAGCAGCTGCTGTTCGTCGATACCGTTTCGGCGTCTGGCGTGCGCTACCAGGCCGGACGCTATACGTGGTGGACGAAGGGCAAGGAAGGGACGCTGCGCGACGAGATCGCAGACCAGAATGCGGCACCGCTGCTGGGCGACTGCGTGCAGGTCGAGAAGAAGAAAAAGAAGAAGGGCTGAGCGCCGCACGCGATCGAATACGCCGTGCGGGCGTGCCGATTGCCGCGATCGATGCGGGCAGCCGGGTTCGGCCTCGAGCCGGACCGCGGGGCAGGCGGCGCTCGGGTTCGTCGACCGCTTGCCGACTTCCCGAACCACACGCCCGCAATTCGACCCCTATTTTTTCCCCATCGGCCGATCGGGATAGCCCGGTCGCTTGACGCATCCGCCCGCGCCCGGCCTGCCGGAACTCGCCGCGAACCGCCACCGTGGACGTTCGCGGCGTTGTCACGGACAGATTGCCGCGCAGTGCTACAATACGGCCCTTTCCGCCGGCATTCGCGCCGAACGGAGTCCGCACGGCCTGTGGCGCCCGATGTTCGAAATGAACCGGTCCCAAGCGCCAGAGCGGCGCCGCGCGGCGCGCCGCGGCTCCGTCTACTTCCGAAATGTGATGAGCGCAGGCCCGGCCGGCCTGACGCACGATGTCCCCGCCGCGCCTTTTGAGCGAAACGCCACCATGTCCGATTCTGTCGCTAAGCCAGCCGACGCAACCTTCGATCAATTCGGCCTTGCCGCCGATATCCTGAAAGCCATTGCGGAGCAGGGTTATACGACGCCGACGCCGATCCAGGCGCAGGCCATTCCGGTCGTGCTCGCCGGCCGCGACGTCATGGGCGCCGCGCAAACGGGTACCGGCAAGACCGCGAGTTTCTCGCTGCCGATCCTCCAGCGGCTGCTGCCGCAGGCCAACACGAGCGCATCGCCCGCGCGCCACCCGGTGCGCGCGCTGATTCTCACGCCGACCCGCGAGCTCGCCGACCAGGTCGCCGCGAACGTGCATGCGTACGGGAAGCACACGCCGCTGCGCAGCGCGGTCGTGTTCGGCGGCGTCGACATGAACCCGCAGATGGCCGAGCTGCGCCGCGGCGTCGAGATCCTGATCGCGACGCCCGGCCGCCTGCTCGACCACGTGCAGCAGAAGACGGCAAACCTCGGGCAGGTGCAGATGCTCGTGCTCGACGAGGCCGACCGGATGCTCGACATGGGCTTCCTGCCGGATCTGCAGCGCATCCTGAACCTGCTGCCGAAGGAGCGTCAGACGCTGCTGTTCTCGGCCACTTTCTCGCCGGAAATCAAGAAGCTCGCGTCGACCTACCTGCGCAACCCGCAGACGATCGAGGTCGCGCGCAGCAACTCGACCAACGCGAACGTCACGCAGATCGTCTATGACGTCGCCGAAGGCGACAAGCAGGCCGCCGTCGTGCAGCTGCTGCGCGATCGCGGGCTCAAGCAGGTGATCGTGTTCTGCAACAGCAAGATTGGCGCAAGCCGGCTGGCCCGCAACCTCGAGCGCGACGGCGTGGTTGCGTCGGCGATCCACGGCGACAAGACACAGATCGAGCGGATGCAGGCCCTCGACGCGTTCAAGCGCGGCGAAATCGAGGCGCTGGTCGCGACCGACGTGGCCGCGCGCGGTCTCGACATCGCCGAACTGCCGGCCGTGATCAACTTCGACCTGCCGTTCAACGCGGAAGACTACGTGCACCGGATCGGCCGCACGGGCCGCGCGGGCGCGACGGGCGATGCGCTGTCGCTGTGCAGCCCGAACGAGCGCAAGCAGCTCGCCGATATCGAGAAGCTGATCAAGCGTCCGCTCGACGTGCAGACGCTCGCGATCGACAAGCCGGCGCGCCATCGTCACGACGAGCGTGGCGGCGATCGCGGGGGGGAGCGCAGTGGCGAACGCGGCGGCGAACGCGGCGGCCGCCGCGAGCGCGACGAGCATCGCGGTGCGTCGGGGCGTCGTTCGGGCGGGTCCGAGCGTGGCGGCCATCATCGTCGTCACGAGGCGCCGATCGACGATTTCTTCCTGAAGCCGTACGAACCGTCGGCGCCGGCGACACAGCCGGAAGAGACGAAGTCCGGGCAGCAGCCCGAGAAGAAGGGGCCGAAGCGTCAGGTCGCCGCGCTGCTCGGCGGCTTCGGAATGCCGCGCAAGCCGTCTGCGTAAGCGGGCGGTTCAGGCGGTCGGTGCGGCGCGCGAGCGCTGCCGCGGAAACGGGTGCATGCGATGAGCATGTGCCCGTTTTTCATTGGGCGAGACGATTCGTGACGAGGCCGTCGAGAGGAGGGGTGACTTGTCGCGCGGGCAGCGGGGCTTCGGTGCAGGGTCGTCGGCGCGCGTCTGGTCTCCGGTCGATTCAGCGCCGACGAATTCCGGAACCTGGTCGATACGAACCGGGATCCTGCGAGCGACTCAGCCGGCGCGTGGCCCGAAGCGACGCGCCCACACATCGGTCGCGGCCGCGTAGAACGCATCCATCGTATCGCCCGACGGGGCGCCATCGGCGGCAAGGCCGAGATGCGCGGCGGCGGCCCGCAGCGCCGGCAGCGGATCGTCGCGCTCGAGCGCGATCGCGCCGGTCTGCTTGCTGAGCTTTTCGCCGTTCGCATCGACGACGACGGGGACGTGCAGGTAGGCGGGCGTCGGCACGCAGAGACAGCGCTGCAGGTAGATCTGGCGCGCGGTCGAATCGAGCAGGTCGGCGCCGCGCACGACGTGGGTGATGCCCGCGTCGGCATCGTCGACCACGACCGCGAGCTGATACGCCCATTGGCCGTCCGCGCGCTTCAGCACGAAATCGCCGACTTCGGTCGCGAGGTTCTGCGCTTGCGTGTGCTGCCAGCGGTCGTCGAACGTGACGATCGCATCGTCGCCGTCCGGCACGCGCAGCCGCCATGCACGCGCGGGCTTGCCGTGCAGGCCGGTGCGGCAGGTGCCTGGATACGCGAGGGTCGTGTGGCGCTCGTGCGCGGCACGCAGCGAATCGGCGATTTCCTTGCGTGTGCAGCCGCACGGATAGACGAGACCCGCGGCGACGAGCCGTTCGAGCGCGGCCGCATAATCGGCATCGCGCGTGCTTTGCCACACGGGCGGCTCGTCGGGGGTCATGCCGAAATGCGCGAGCGTTGCAAGGATGTCGTCAGCAGCGCCGGGCACCGTGCGCGGGCCGTCGATGTCCTCGATGCGCACGAGCCACGCGCCGCCGTGCGCGCGCGCGTCGAGCCAGCTCGCGAGCGCACCGACCAGCGAGCCGAAATGCAGCGGGCCGGTGGGCGACGGCGCGAAGCGGCCACGGTAGCCGTTCATCGGGGCGCGGAGCGACGCGCGCTTACGCGGCGCTGGCTGCCTGCGCGCAGGCCGGGCACGACTGGCCAGCCACGTAGCTCGGCGATTGCTGGGCTTCCGGCGTAACGACCGCGCGGCACGCGAAGCACGTGACGTTTTCGGTCGGCTGCAGTTGCGGGTTCAGCGCAGTGCGGTAGTCGAACACGAAGCAGTCGCCGTGATAGTGCGCGCCACCGACTTCCTCGAAATACTTCAGGATCCCGCCCTCGAGCTGGTACACGTTCTCGATGCCGATTTCCTTCATGTGGATCGCTGCCTTCTCGCAGCGGATGCCGCCCGTGCAGAACGACACGACCGTCTTGCCCTCGAGATCGGCGCGGTTCGCGTCGATCACTTCCGGGAACTCGCTGAACTTGTCGATCCGGTAGTCGAGCGCGGCGTCGAACGTGCCGACGTCGACTTCGAACGCGTTGCGCGTGTCGAGCATCACGACCGGGCGGCCGGCATCGTCGTGGCCGCGGTCGAGCCACGCCTTAAGCGTGCGCGCGTCGACCGACGGCGCGCGGCCGAGCTCCGGCTTGATCGCGGGCTTCTTCATCGTGATGATCTCGCGCTTCAGGCGTACGAGCATCCGGCGGAACGGCTGCGAGTCGGACAGGCTCTCCTTGAACTGCAGCGTCGCAAACTTGCCTTCGAACAGCGGATCGTGGCGGATGTAGTCGATGAACGCGTCGGTCGCTTCGCGCGGGCCGGCGATGAACAGGTTGATGCCTTCCGGCGCGAGGAGGATCGTACCGCGCAGGCCGAGTTCGTTGCAGCGGGCGGTGACGAGCGGGCGCCATTGCTCGGTCGCGTCGAGTGACACGAAGTGGTAGGCGGCAAGGTTGACGATGGTCATGATGGTCCGACGGGAAAACGGCCGCGGCCGTGCGGCGGGCGCACGGCGGCCCCGCAAAAAAGGGTGCGAAGCCGGGGCGATGATTCGAAAACCCGTATTATCCCGCAAACTGCGCATGCACCGGCACCTGACCATTCGGCCGACGTCGCGCGCATCGGCCGAACGGCCGGGCGTGGGGATTTTTTGGGCAGCCGGCGCGACGACGCGGCTACAATATCGCCCATGTCAGATCCCCGCTTCGTCCATCTTCGCGTTCACTCCGAATTCTCGATTGCCGACGGCATCGTGCGTCTCGACGACATCGTCAAGGCGGCAGCCGCGGACGGTCAGGGCGCGCTCGCCCTCACCGATCTCGGCAACGCATTCGGCCTCGTCCGTTTCTACCAGGAAGCCCGCGGCAAGGGCATCAAGCCGATCGCCGGCTGCGACGTCTGGATCACCAATCCGGACGATCGCGACAAACCGTCGCGCCTGTTGCTGCTGGTGAAGGACAAGGTCGGCTACCTGAACCTGTGCGAACTGCTCTCGAAGGCGTGGCTCACGAACCAGTATCGCGGCCGCGCGGAGCTTGATGCGAGCTGGCTCGACGGCGAGCTCTCGCACGGGCTGCTCGCGCTGTCGGGTGCGCAGCAGGGCGATATCGGGCTCGCGTTCGCGGCCGGTAACGAGGAAGCCGCGCGCCGGCATGCCGAGCGCTGGGCGAAGGTGTTCCCGGGCGGCTTCTACATCGAACTGCAGCGTTACGGCCAGCCGGGCGCCGAGACGTACATCCAGCAGGCTGCGACGCTCGCCGCGTCGCTGAAGCTGCCGGTCGTCGCGACGCATCCGACGCAGTTCATGACCGATGACGACTTCACCGCGCACGAAGCGCGCGTGTGCATCTCGGAAGGCGACATGCTCGCGAATCCGCGACGCCAGAAGCGCTTCACGACCGATCAGTATTTCCGCACGCAGGACGACATGGTCGCGTTGTTCGCTGACTTGCCGTCGGCGGTCGCGAACACCGTCGAGATCGCGAAGCGCTGCAACCTGAAGCTCGAGCTCGGCAAGCCGAAGCTGCCGCTGTTTCCGACGCCGGACGGCATGTCGCTCGACGACTACCTGGTCCAGCTGTCGAAGGAAGGGCTCGAGAAGCGCCTCGAACAGCTGTATCCGGATGCGGCGGAGCGCGAAGCGCAGCGCGAGACGTACTACAAGCGGCTCGAGTTCGAGTGCGGGACCATCACGAAGATGGGCTTCCCGGGCTACTTCCTGATCGTTGCGGACTTCATCAACTGGGCGAAGAACAACGGTGTGCCGGTCGGCCCGGGCCGCGGCTCGGGCGCCGGTTCGCTGGTCGCGTACGCGCTCGGCATCACCGATCTGGACCCGCTGCGTTACAACCTGCTGTTCGAGCGATTCCTGAATCCGGAGCGCGTGTCGATGCCCGACTTCGACATCGACTTCTGCCAGCACGGCCGCGATCGCGTGATCCAGTACGTGAAGGAAAAATACGGCGCGGACGCCGTGTCGCAGATCGCCACCTTCGGCACGATGGCCGCAAAGGCTGCCGTGCGCGACATCGGCCGCGTGCTCGACCTCGGCTACATGTTCACCGACGGCGTCGCGAAGCTGATCCCGTTCAAGCCCGGCAAGCACGTGACCATCGCCGACGCGATGAAGGAAGAGCCGCAACTGCAGGAGCGCTACGACCACGAGGACGAAGTGCACCAGCTGCTCGACCTCGCGCAGCGCGTCGAGGGCCTGACGCGTAACGTCGGGATGCACGCGGGCGGCGTGCTGATCGCGCCGGGCAAGCTGACCGACTTCTGCCCGCTGTACACGCAGGGCGACGACGGCGGCGTCGTCAGCCAGTACGACAAGGACGACGTCGAAGCCGTCGGCCTGGTGAAGTTCGACTTTCTGGGCCTCACGACGCTGACGATCCTCGACTGGGCCGAGCGCTATATCCGCCGTCTCGATGCGTCGAAGGCCGACTGGTCGCTCGCGCAGGTGCCGCTCGACGATCCGGCATCATTCCAGATCCTGAAGAAGGCCAACACGGTCGCCGTGTTCCAGCTGGAAAGCCGCGGGATGCAGGGCATGCTGAAGGACGCGCAGCCCGACCGTTTCGAGGACATCATCGCGCTCGTGTCGTTGTACCGTCCGGGCCCGATGGACCTGATCCCGAGCTTCTGCGCACGGAAGCACGGCCGCGAGAAGGTCGACTATCCGGATCCGCGCGTCGAACCCGTCCTGAAAGAGACCTACGGCATCATGGTCTATCAGGAGCAGGTGATGCAGATGGCGCAGATCATCGGCGGCTACTCGCTCGGTGGCGCCGACCTGCTGCGTCGCGCGATGGGCAAGAAGAAGCCCGAGGAGATGGCCAAGCACCGCGAGATCTTCGCCGAGGGTGCGGCGAAGAACGGCCTCACGCGCGAGAAGTCCGACGAGATCTTCGACCTGATGGAGAAGTTCGCGGGCTACGGCTTCAACAAGTCGCACGCGGCGGCCTACGCGCTGCTCGCGTATTACACCGCGTGGCTGAAGGCGCACCATCCGGCCGAATTCATGGCGGCCAACATGACGCTCGCGATGGACGACACCGACAAGGTGAAGATCCTGTTCGACGACTGCGTCGTGAACAACCTCACCGTGCTGCCGCCGGACATCAACCAGTCGCATTACCGGTTCGAGCCCGTCGCGGAAGCCGACGGCAAGCGCTCGCGCACGATCCGCTACGGTCTCGGCGCGGTGAAGGGCAGCGGCCAGAACGCGATCGAGGAGATCCTGCGCGCGCGCGAGGAAAAGCCGTTCACCGACCTGTTCGATTTCTGCGAGCGGATCGACCGGCGGGTCGTCAACCGCCGCACGGTCGAGGCGCTGATCCGTGCCGGCGCGTTCGATTCGCTGAACGCCAATCGCGCGCAGATGCTCGCGTCGGTGCCGCTCGCGATGGAAGCGGCCGACCAGGCCGCGGCGAATGCGATGCAGGCCGGCCTGTTCGACATGGGGGCCGAGTCGCCGCACGCGCATGCGCTCGTCGACGAACCCGCGTGGGACGACAAGCGCCGCCTGCAGGAAGAGAAGGGCGCGCTCGGCTTCTATCTGTCCGGGCACCTGTTCGATGCGTATCGCGACGAAGTGCGCCGGTTCGTGCGGCAGAAGGTCGGCGACCTGAAGGAAGGGCGCGACAAGCTCGTCGCGGGCATCATCGCATCGCTGCGCACGCAGATGACCCAGCGCGGCAAGATGCTGATCGCGTTGCTCGACGACGGTTCGGGCCAGTGCGAGATCACGATCTTCAACGAGCAATTCGAGGCGAACAAGGCGCTGTTCAAGGAGGACGAACTGCTGATCGTGCAGGGGCAGGCGCGCAACGATGCGTTCACCGGCGGCATCCGTTTCACGGCCGACACGGTGATGGATCTCGAGCGCGCGCGCAGCCGCTACGCGCAGGCGGTGCGTCTCACGATGAACGGCAATGCGGATGCGGCGGCGCTGCGCCGCGTGCTCGAGCCGCACGTGTCGAAGGACGATCCGGCGGCCGCGCAGGCGGTCGAGGCGCCCGCGCCGCGTGGCGGTGGACGCGATGGCGGCCGTCGCCCGCAGGCGCCGCTGCCGAACGGGCTCGCGGTCCAGATTCACTACAGCAACGCGCGCGCACAGGGTGAAATGCGTCTCGGCGACGCGTGGCGCGTCAAACCCAGCGACACGCTGCTCTCGGAGTTGCGTGCGACGTTCGACGGCAGCATCGTCGAAATCACGTACTGAGCGCCCCCCGCCGGACGGCCGTCGCCTGCATGGCCCGTCGCATCGCCATCGTGCGGTGCGGCGGGCCGTTTTCATTTCGGCGGGGGCTTGGGGCCGTCATCCGGACGCTATACAATCCCTCGCGCGCGACGAGGATGCGGCGCCGGCTGCGGCACGTCCGCCGGCCGGAGGCGATATCGCGCGTGTGAACACGGGGGCGGTTCAGCGCGGCACGCGATGCGGCGCGATGCCGCGAGCGACCGCGCGACGAGGCCGGCACGGGGAAGTACGCCAGGATGCCGGTCGGTACGCGACGATAAAAAAACCGACAGCACGACCACAACAATGGCCAACGGGAAACCGACGGGGCGGATCCTCGTGATCCGGATTGATTTTCTGGGCGACATGCTGTGCACGACCGCTTTTCTCGGCGCGCTGAAACAGCGCTGGCCCGATGCGGAACTGCACGTGGTCGCGAACCGCTACAACGCGGCCGCGCTGGCCGGCAATCCGGACGTGCACACGGTCCATACCTACGTGTACAGCCGTCAGTGCGAGCGCAACGACCGCCCGGGACGGATGCGCGCGTTCTTCGACAGGTTGCGGCTCGTGCGCAGGCTGCGCCGCTTGCGGTTCGACCTCGTGGTCGTGCCGAACGGCGGCATGCATCGCAGCAGCATCCAGTTCGCACGGCAGCTCGGCGTGAAGGATTGCCGCTGGCACGATGCCGATTCAGAATTCGACGATCGCAAGCCCGAACACGTCGCGTCGCGGCCGATGTGCCATGAGGCGCTGTCGGGATTCCGGCTCGTGCCCGAGCTCGGCCGCACCGAGCTCGAGGGTCTCAAGCTGTCCGTCCACCCGGACCGCGCGCTGCAGGAAACGTGGTCTCGGCTGCTCGGGCCGCGCACGAAGCCGCGCGTCGGGCTCTTCGTGTCGAACAAGGCGGCCGAGCGGCGCTGGCCGGCCGATCGATGGCGCGACCTCGGCCGGCGGCTCGCACCGCTCGCCGACGTGATCGTGTTCCGCGATCCCGCCGTGTCGGCCGCGGCCGATCACGACACGTGGCGGGACGTGAGCGCCCGGCATGTCGCGCCGTCGTCGGTCGCCGAACTGGTGGCCGCCGCGAGCCTGCTCGACGCGATCGTGTCGGCCGACAGCGCGCCCGTTCATCTCGCGTCGGCGCTCGGCGTGCCGGTCGCCGCGCTGTTCGAGGACCGTCCCGAGAAATACCGGCGCTGGCATCCGCTCGGCGTGCCGCATGTGATCCTGCGGGCCGGTGCGACGGTCGACGCGATCGGCGTCGACGCGCTCGAGCGCGCGGTGCTTCATCTGTTGATGCCGGCCGGACAGCCCGACGACGCGATGGAGGCAGCGGCGCCGCTCCCGGCCGCCACGTTCGCGGCACCCGGGGTCGACGCATTCGTTTCGTAGCCCCGGGAAGCCAGGCGGCGACGGCATTGCCGGCGCTGCCGTCGAACGGGCAAATGGGCACCAGGCGTTGCGATGGCCGCAGGCCCCGCCGTGCACGACGCGTCGTTGCCCGCCGCGATGCCGGGCGGGTGCCCCAGCTACCGACCGCGGCGCGTTATCGGCGCCTGCGCCCGCCGCCACGCCACCGGCGGCAAAATCCTGTACATTGCGAGCCTTGTCCAGCCAGCTAGACGGAACGATCGCCGTGGCCCTGTTTTCTTCCGCCCGCCCGCCCAGAACCATCCTCGTCGCAGCCCCACGCCGTATCGGCGACGTGCTGCTGACGACGCCGCTCGTGCGTTCGCTGAAGGCGCGCTGGCCCGACGCGCAGATCGACATGCTGGTGTTTCGTGGCACCGAGGGTGTGCTGGAGCACAACCCCGACGTGCGGCGCGTGATCGTCGTCGCGCAGCGTGCGGGGTTCCGGGAGCGTCTGCGCGACGCGCTGTCGATGTGGCGCCGCTACGATCTCGCGTGCGCGGCGCTGAGCTCCGACCGGCCGCGTTTCTACAGCTGGTTCGCCGGCCGCAAGCGCGTCGGCCTCGTCGATCCGAACCGCGTCACCTGGCTGACGCGAATGATGCTGAACGGTATCGCGATCAATCATCACGAATCCGCGCATACGGTCGTCAGCACACTCGCGCTCGCACCGGTGATCGGCATCGAGCCGGTATCCGAAGTCGTCGCGCCGGGCATCGGCGACGATCCCGAGCGTCGGGCGCGATTCGACGCGTGGCTCGCGGAATCGCCGGCGATCCGCGAGGGCAGGCCGCTCGTGGTGCTGCATCCGTATCCGATGTTCCGCTACAAGCAATGGCGGCTCGAAGGCTGGGTCGAGATGATCGACTGGCTGCGCGCGCAGGGGTTCGCGATCGCGCTGTCGGGCGGTCCGGCCGATCGCGAGCGCGAGTACGCGGAGCAGGTCGCTGCCGAGGCGGGCGGTGACGTGCTGAATCTGGTCGGTCGCCTGACGTTCGGCGAAAGCGCGGAACTGGTGCGGCGTGCGCGGCTCTTCATCGGGCCCGATACGGGCGCGACGCACGTTGCGGCCGCGACGGGCACCGACACGATCGCGCTGTTCGGTCCGTCCGATCCGGTGCGCTGGGGGCCGTGGCCGCAGTACTGGCCCGCGACCGAGAACCCGTGGGCGCTGCGCGGTTCCGCACGGCACGGCAACGTTTGGCTGTTGCAGGGCGAGGGCGATTGCGTGCCGTGCCGGCACGAAGGCTGCGAGCGCCATGTCGACAGCCGTAGCGACTGCCTCGTCAATCTCGGCACGCAGCGCGTGAAGGCGGCGGCAGCCGAGATGCTCGGGCTGAATCCGCCGGGCGCCGCCGACGCGGTCATCGACACGTCGCGATTGCATCGCGCGCGTTCCGACTGACGCGTGAAGGCCGTGCGTTTCCTGATTTGAAGAGCGGGGGAGTGGCGACGCGTCGACGGCGTGCGGCCGTGCTTCAGGCAGCGGCGCGCGTGCGCCGCCATTGAAGCCCGAGAGGCCGAACCCGTGGCAGGTGGCAACGCGGATCGCGCGCCGCCCGCCGCATGATGCGTTACGCGCTGCGCCGGATCGCCGACGTCTCGCGGGGCAGTGCTTCGGTGCGCGCGCCGCAGCCTAGCAGGATCCCGGCGAGCAGCACCAACAGGTGGCCTTCGGCGAAATCGAGCAGCAGCGAATTCGCGAGGCTGCCGATCGCGAAGATCGCGAGCCACGCGAGCAGCAGCTGCCGCGAACCCGGATCGAGCGCGCGGCTGCCGCGCGCGATCTGCACGATCAGGTTCACGAACAGCAATACGCCGAGCGCGCCGAGCTGCACGGCCATCAGCAGGTATTCGTTATGCGGATTCGACGTGAGCTGCCCTTCGGCGGCCGTCTTGCCGGCCGTGAGCTTCTCGAACTCGAACTCGAGGCCACCCGCACCGTAGCCGATCACGGGACGCATGCGATACAGCTCGAGCCCCTTCTTGTACCACTCGAGACGCAGCCCGGTCGATGTGACCGCATCGGTCTGCCGATACTGCTGCACTTCCGACACCACCTTCACAAGCCGGCCGTTGTGCACCGTGCATGCAGCGACGACGAGTGCGACGCCCGCCAGGACCAGTGCACCGGCGGCGAGGCCCGCGCGCAGCGCCGACTGGCGGCGCATCAACAGCACGAAACGCACCGCGACGACGAGGATCAGCAGCAGCGCGATGACCTGCCCGGTGCGCCCCTGCAGCATCACGAACACGTTGATCAGCGACCATGCGGCGACGGCGGCATACGCGGCTCGCGACAGCGCGGTGCGGGCCGAAAGCGCGAGGTCGGCGGCCTGGTAGAACAGCAGCGCGCCGAACATGCCGGCCGCAATGTGGTTCTTGAACACCCAGGCACGCGAGAGCGGCAGTTCGGTCGCATGCGCGGGCCCGATCGCGGTCAGCCCGAGATAGTTGGTGGTCGACAGCAGCAGGATCACGCACAGCGTCCCGAACCATGCTCGCCGCACGATCGGCGCCCAGTTCGAGTGGCGGAAGGCGAGCACGGCAAACGGCAGCAGCAGCAGCTTGTCGTACTTGGCGACCCAGTTCCACGCCTTCGGGTGCGGCGCGACCGTATAGGTGACGCTCGCGGTCAGCGCCGCGAGGATCAGGAGCGCCGCGAGCGACGCCGGTTCGGTGATGAACGTGCGCAGGTCGCGCCAGAATTCGGGGGAGATGACGAGCGCGGCCGCGAACAGCCCGCAGAACACGTTGGTCAGCGCGGTCGAGACGGGCACCATGCACAGCGCGATGACGGCGAAGGCGCGGGCGGCGGTCAGGCGCCGCGTGGCGGGAGCGGAAAACGAAAGCATCGGAACCTGTCGAATGGGCGAATGCGGCATGCGGGCACCGTGCTGCGCGCCGCGCGTCCCGGCGGCACCGCGCGGGACGAAGCGCGCAGTATACGCGAAGCGGCGGGCGTTTCTTTACCGTTTCCGGGGTCCGATCAGCTGAATGCGCGCTTGATCCGCGAGCGCAGCAGTGCGCGCTTCAGGCGCCCCTCGACGGCCGGCGTATCGAGCGCGAGTCGCGAGCCGGCCGGCTCGCCGCGATGCAGGTAGTAGCGGTCGAACGTGGCCTGGGTCATGCCCCATTTGTTGAGGAACTGGCGGCGGCCATCGTTCTTGACGATCTTGCCCGTGCTCTTCTGCTGGAAGTGATAGACGAGGCTGTCGCCGACGCCGAGGAAGATCCTGCAGCCGGCGTCCCAGAATTTCATCGAGAAGTCGTTGTCGCTGCTCATCCCCGGCGACAGCTCGCTGCTGTAGCCGCCGATGCGGTTCCACCAGTCGCGGTGCACGAGCGTCGGCGGCCAGGTCGAGCCGAGCCAGTCCGCGCGCGCGAGCCGCGGCGTGGCCGCGACGAGGCCGGCCGCGTCGAACTGTTCGGCGTCGCGGCCGAAATTGCTGACGACAACGCACGGGTTGCGCGTGTCGACCGGCTCGACCATCGTGCCGGACAGCATGAACAGGTCGGTCGGCATCTGCTCGATACGCCGCACGAGCGCCGCGTCCCAGCCGGGGCAGCAGTACATGTCGTCGTTCATGTAGACGACGTAGTCGCGCGTCGCGCGCGCGGCGGCCAGGTTCACCGCGTGGCAGATGCCGATGTTGGCCGGCGACGCGGTGTGCTCGATGCCTTCGCTGCGCACCCAGTCGAGCGTGCCGTCCGAGCCGTCGTTCACGTGCACGATGATCTGGTGGTCATGCGCCGAATGGCGGCGCAGGCTGTCGACGACGAGCTTGAGGTACGGCAGGTTGTTCCAGGTCGGGATGATGATGGAGAACATGGCGGTCGGATTCGGTGGTCGTCGTGTCGGCGGCGCGTGGCGCGGCGCCGCGCTCGGGCGCGCATGGCGCGCGGGCAGCCCGGCATTGTAACGCCGGGCCGGCCGCATGCCGGCGGCGTCAGGATCGGGGCAGGGCGGCGCGCGCTCAGCGGGTCGGCTCGTGGCCGAGCTTCAGGAACCGGTAGTACACCGTTTCCGCGTTGAACACGGCGATCATGAAGCCCGCGCGGCCGTCGAGAAACCCGCGCCGCAGCACGTAGGTCCGCACGAACGCCCATGCGCCGCGCGCGAGCGCCTTGCCGAAGCCGCCGCGCTGGCCGGCCGCGCGGCGCTGGCGCGCGCCGGCCGTCGAATACGCATCGAGCTTGCGCACGACGGTTTCGAAATCCTCGTACGAATAGTGCATCAGCTTGCCCGGCAGCCGCTGCGCGGGCGTGTCGAACACGAGCCGTTCGTGCACCAGGTCGTCGGAGAAGCGGGCGGTGCCGCGCCGGAACAGGCGCGGCACCCAGTCCGGATACCAGCCGCTGTGGCGGATCCATTGGCCGCAGAAGCTCGACAGCCGGTCGAGCGCATAGACCTGCGCGGCCGGTGCGCGAATGGCCGCACGGATCGACTGCGCGAGTTCCGGGCTGACCACCTCGTCGGTGTCGAGCGACAGGATCCAGTCGGTCTCGAGGGCGTCGAGCGCGCGGTTCTTCTGCGGGCCGAAACCCGGCCAGTCGCGCTCGACGATCACGCGGGCGCCGTGCGCGCGGGCGATCGACACGGTATCGTCGGTGCTGCCGCCGTCGATCACGACGACGTCGTCGGCGAAGGTCAGCGCGTCGAGGCACTGCGCGAGCCGCGCGGCCGCGTTGAGGGCGATGAGGGCGACGCCGAGGGTGGGTTCTGCCATGAAGTCGTCGAAAAGGCGGAGAAAAACGGTGAGCGGCAGTATACCTGCGCGCCGGCCGGCGGCCGCTTCGGCGGCGGCCATGCCGGCGAGGGCGGTGCAGCTATAATGTTGGGCCTTTTTCGGCACCCGCCGGACGGGGTGAATTCCGGGCAGTCACGCCCCGGGCGCCGCGTCGCGGCTCAAGAAGGATTGCCTTGGAAACCCAGAACACTCTTCGCAAACCGATGGACGGCACCGGTACGTCGCCGGTCACGGTCCTCAAGCGCCTGTGGCCGTACATCCGGCCGCTCATCGGCATCGTGGTGCTCGCCGTGATGACGATGGGCGTCGTCGCGGCCACGGAAGCCGGGATCCCGGCACTGCTCAAGCCGCTGCTCGATCACGGCTTCGGCTCGCACGGCAGCGACCGCGCGAAATGGTACGTGCCGATCGCGGTGATCGGCCTCGCGCTCGTGCGCGGCGTGTCGCAGTATGCGTCCAACTACCTGCTCAACTACGTGTCGAACCGCATCCTGCTGCAACTGCGGCTCGAGATGTTCCAGCGGATGATCCACACGGGCGCATCGTTCTTCCAGCGCGAGACCGCGAGCACCGTGATCAACGCGATCGTGTTCGAGGTCAACCAGATCCTGTCGGTGCTGACCGGCGTGATGGTCACGCTCGTGCGCGACTCGCTGACCGTGGTGTTCCTGCTCGGCTACCTGTTCTACCTGAACTGGCGGCTCACGCTGATCGTCGCGGTGATCCTGCCGGGCATCGGCTGGCTCGTCAGCAAGATCAACCGTCGCCTGCGCCGCCTGAACCGCGAGCACCAGACGCTGACCAACGAGCTGTCCTACATCGTCGAGGAGACGGTCGGCGGCTACAAGGTCGTGAAGGTGCACAACGGCGAAGCGTACGAGATGGACCGCTTCACGACGATGAGCAAGCGCCTGCGCGGCTACGCGATGCGCATGACGATCTCGGGCGGGCTCGCGCAGCCGCTGACGCAGTTCCTCGCGTCGATCGCGCTCGCGGTCGTGATCACGATCGCGGTCGTGCAGTCGACCAACGACCAGACGACGGTCGGCGGCTTCGTCGCGTTCGTCACGTCGATGCTGCTGGTGATTTCGCCGCTCAAGCACCTGATCGACGTCAACCAGCCGCTGCAGCGCGGGATGACGGCCGCCGAGCTGATCTTCGGGCTGATCGACGAGCCGGCCGAGCCGCAGGGCGGCGACCGTGCGCTGCCGAACGCTCGTGGCGAGATCGAATTCCGCGACGTGTCGTTCGACTACGGCGCCTCCGAGCGGCCGACGCTCGACCGCATTTCGTTCAAGGTCGCGCCGGGCGAGATGATCGCGCTCGCGGGGCCGTCGGGCAGCGGCAAGACGACCCTCGTCAACCTTTTGCCTCGCTTCTTCGATCCGACGGGCGGCGCGATCCTGGTTGACGGCGTGGCGGTGGCCGACTACGACATCCACGCGCTGCGCAGCCAGATGGCGATGGTCAGCCAGGATGTCGTGCTGTTCAACGACACGATCGCCGCGAACGTTGCGTACGGGCAGACGCCCGACCGCGCACGCGTGCAGGCGGCGCTCGAGGCCGCGAACCTCGCCGACGCGGTCGCCGCGATGCCGGACGGGCTCGACACGCTGGTCGGCGGCAACGGGATGCGTTTGTCGGGTGGCCAACGGCAGCGGCTCGCGATCGCGCGCGCGATCTACAAGGACGCGCCGATCCTGATCCTCGACGAGGCGACCTCGGCGCTCGATTCGGAATCCGAGCGCCACGTGCAGGCCGCGCTCGAGCGGCTGATGGAAGGGCGCACGACGCTCGTGATCGCGCACCGGCTGTCCACGATCGAGCGTGCGGACCGGATCCTCGTGCTCGAAGCCGGCAAGATCGTCGAAACGGGCAGCCACGACGAACTGCTGCGCCATGGCGGGCTGTACGCGCACCTTCACCGGATCCAGTACCAGCAGCAGGCGGCGTGACGTCGGATCGCACCCGTGTGCTAGTCTTGATCCGGCAGGTCCGGTTTCGTTGTTTCCGGTTCGACGTGACAACACGGAGGGAAGGGCGATGAAGAAGATGCACGGGATGATGCTGGCCGCGCTGGTCGCGGCGGGTTTCGCAGCGCCGGTCGCGATGGCGCAGGATCACGGCAACTACGACAACCACGGAGACCACGGCGGCCCGGGTATGCGGCATGGCCACGGCCCGAGGCACATGCCGCCGGGGCAGGCGATGCATCGCGAAGACAACGTGCCGCCGCGCTGGGCCGATCAGCCGCGCCGTGAGTGGCACAGGGGCGATCGTCTCCCGGACGAATTCCGCGATCGCCAGTACGTGGTCGACGACTGGCGCGGCTACCGCCTGAGCCCGCCGCCGCGCGGCTATCACTGGGTGGGCATCGGCGGCGACTACCTGCTCGTGCAGATCGGCTCGGGCATCGTGCTGCGGGTCGGTCCGTAACACCTGTCGCCGATCATCGATTCATCAGGCTGCCGGAGCGTGCGCTCCGGCAGCCGCGTCACTTGTCCTTATCCTTGTCCGCCGCCCGGCGGAACCCGCGCCGCTCGATGTGCGACATCGCCCAGCACACGGCCAGCGCGCAGACGGTGCCGAGCGCCACTTCCACGAGCCGCATCAGCGGAATGTCCCATAGCGGGCCGTTGCCCGGAAACAGCAGCACGATCGTCGTGGTCACGCCGCCGAGCCGAGCCGCGCTGCCGACATTCAGGCACCAGCAGCTGATGATCGTGACCGCGACCGCGATCGCATAGGCGACGAGGCGGTCGCCACCGAGCGCGGCACCCGCGAAGCCGACCAGGCCGCCGATCATCGCGCCGATGAACTGGTCGCGCGACAGCGACATCGTGTCCGAATAGTTGTGCTGCGTGACGGCGATCGCGGTGACCGCCGCCCATACGGCCTGCTCGGTGTGCAGCGCGCGACCGATCGTGTACGCGAGGCACGCGCCGCAGACCGTTTGCAACGCCATCAGCGCGCCTTGCGTGAGCCGCTCGCCGAAAGTCAGCCCCTTGAACAGATCGAAGATCGACTGCTGGATCTGCTGGCGGGCTTCGTTGAATGTCCTGATCGTATCCATCGTGTCGGGCCGGGAAGCGGGTGCGAGTGCGTCAGTGTGCCTGTTCCGACGATGCGGCGGCCGGCTCTCCGGTGGCCGCATCGCCGTTTTCGACGCGCGTTTCCGGCATCGCGAGCCAGACCAGCAGCACGGCGAGCGCGCCTGCGGCGGCGAGCCCGAAGAAGCTGACCGCATTGCCGAAGTGATCGGCGACAAAGCCGGCCACGGCCGTGCTGAGCGTCGCGCCGATTCCGACCGCAAGCCCGAACAGCCCGATGCACAGGTTGTAGCGGCCCTTGCCGCCTGCGACATCGGCCGCGATCAGCGGCAGCATCACACCGAACACGGCCGCGCTGATGCCATCGAGCATCTGCACCGGCACCAGCAGGTAGGGGCTGCTCACGCCGGCGAACAGCAGCGCGCGCACCGGCAGCGCCGAGAAGCCGAGCAGCAGGATCGGCCGGCGTCCCCAGCGTTGCGCGGAGCGACCGACCCACGGAGACAGCATCGCGACGATCGCCTGCGGCACGATGATGCACGCGGCGATCACGAGCTGCACGTTCTCGCCCATGCCGGCCGTCACCTCGCCGGCCGCGAGGTTGAGCATCGCCGCGTTCGACAGGTGGAACAGCACGACGCATGCCGCGAAGGTCAGCATCCGGCGATCGCGCAGCAGCTCGGTCAGCGTCTCGCGTGCCTCGCCTTCGTCGTGGTCGTCGGGTTTCGGCGCATGCGGAATCACTTCGTGTGTCGGCTGGATCATCGCGAGCGCGAACAGCGCGGGCAGTGCCAGCACGGCGGTCAGCCAGAACACAGCGCGCGCGGAGAAATACTCGCCGGTGAGCCCCATCAGGCCCGCGGCGACCGCGCTGCCGATCGATGCCCAGCGCGCGTTGCGGCCGAGCCGGTCGCCGAGGTCGGCGCGGCCGACCAACGAGAACGAGATCGCGGCCATCGCGGGCACGAGCATGCAGCTCGCGAAGCCGTGGAACACTTCGGCCGCGATCACCGGCACGATCGTCGGGCTCGACGCGAGCAGCACCGCGGACAGGATGATGGCCGCGATCGCCCATGCGGCCGCGCCTTTCTTGTTCTTCAGCGCGTCGACGGCGGCGCCGCCCGGCACCTGGCTGACCATCGCGCTGATCGTGCCGATCGACAGCACCATGCCGATCTCGCCCTGCGTCCACTTGTGCGACGCGAGGTAGGACGCAATGAACGGACCGAACCCGGTTTGAACGTTTGCAACGAAAAAGTTGAGCCAGTCGAGGGCCCGGAGACTGCGAACGCTGACGGAATGCTTGATCGTCATCGGGTGGCACTCGCAGGCGAAGCCGGCGCGGCGGCAGTAACCGGCGGCGAGACCACGACGATCGGCTTGTCGGCCGCGTAGGGCGGCGACGCCTTGATCTGCGCGTCGTTCAGGTCGAGTTGCGGACGCAGCGCCTTGTCGCGCATGACGAAGCGCAATGCGCCCCAGCTCGCGGCGATCGAGCGGCGGTCGGTATTGACGAGCCCGCCGAGGTCGAGCACGACGGCCTGCGGTTGCGCGCCGCGGTCGATCAGCACGTCGACGACCCGGCCGATCTTCGTGCCGTTCGGGCGTTCGACGTCGCTGTCGAGCAGCGGCAGACGCGTCGCGGGCGACGCCGCGGCCGAGCCCGACAGTGGCACGGCCTTGGGTCGGGCGGCCGGCGGCAGGTCGCCCGACGGCACGTCGAGCACGATCGGCTCCTGTTTGCCGCCCGGCGTGAAGCGGAACACGTTCCACGGGAAGACGACCTTGCGGTCGCCGACGCCCATGAACCCCTGCAGGTTGACGATCATCTCGCGCGGTTTGCCGCTTGCGTCGGTCACCATGTCGACCGCGCGGCCGATCACCTTGCCGTTGCGGCGCGCGACCTCGCTGTCGAGCAGCGCATGGATCTGGGTGCGGTCGAGCGGGCGTGTCGCGACGAGCGGCGGCGGGGGCGGCGGAGGCGGCGTCGGCGATTCGGGGCGCTGCACCGGCTTCGGCCTCGTCACTTCACGGTGCGGCTTCTTCGGCGCTTCCGGTTCCTCCGGCTGGACGAGCGGCGGCACGGGCGGCATCGTCAGCGGTTCGCCGGCTGTTTCCCCGATGGGCTCGACGAGCGCCTCGCTGATCGGCGCGGGCGGATTCTGGGTCGGCAGCAGCCCGCAGCCGGACAGCAGCGCGGCGGCCGCGAGAACGAGGAAGACCGTCGAGGACGGTAACGACATGCGGGATGCGGGAAACGGGAGTCCGCCGCTCATTGACACTCACTCCATGGGTCGGGGGCGGGCCCGGAGGCTCGCGGCTGGCGATGGATGGCGGGTGCGGGCGGCGCACCACGCGAGGTGAGAGTTTAACGTGTCTTGCTTTCAGGACCGATTTCGATGGCCAATTGGAGGCGGACCGTCGGGAAAAGGAAGGGATCGGTGGCGGGCCGAGGGATGCCGAATGATGGTCGAGGATGCAGTCGCGGCGCCTGATCAGGGGTAGTCACGGTCGACACGGCGTGAATCGTGCGAGCCGTGCCGGTTGCGCGGGTGTCGGGAGGCGGCTAACGGAGGCGGAAGAGAAGGCGGGACATCCAGGCGCCGGCCTGGCCCGCCGTCATGGCGGGCCGGCGCGGGCGCTGCCCGATGCAGGCAGAAACCGGAAAGTCAGGCGTCCGGATACCACGCATCGGTGAATTCGCTGACCTTGACGTCGGTCAGCTCGGGCCGTGCGGCCAGCCATGCACGGACGTTTTCGCGGTCGGCATCGGTCGTCGTGCCGCGCGGTGCGCCGGAGATCACGTATGCGCCGATCCCTTCGTCGGCGGACGCGACGGTCAGCAGCCCGTTCGCTTCGACGAAATCGATGAACGAATCGATCAGCTGGCCGCGTTCGAGGTCGGACAATTCTTTGCTGTATTGCGCGGTCGCGTTGAACGCGAGTTCCTGGAACTCGGCGATGTGGAGTTTCTTGCGCTGGCGGCGGTTGTGGCGTTGGCTCATGGTGTGTGATGAACGGGAAGAGGAAAAAGGCAGCGGCGGCGGGCGCGGATATGACATGCGCGAGCGGCCGGCGCCGCGTTGGATCGCCGCGCGGCGTAGCCGGCGGCGGGCAGACGGAACGTCACATCAGCACGATATCGTATTGCTCCTGGCTCAGGTTCGACTCGACCTGAAGCGATACCGGCTTGCCGATGAAGTCGATCAGCATCGCGAGATGCTGCGACTCCTCGTCGAGGAACAAATCGATCACCTGCTGCGCGGCGATCACGCGGAATTCGCGCGGGTTGAACTGGCGCGACTCGCGCAGGATCTCGCGCAGGATGTCGTAGCACACGGTGCGCGACGTCTTCACCTGGCCCTTGCCCTGGCAGGTCGGGCACGGCTCGCACAGCACGTGCGCGAGCGATTCGCGCGTGCGCTTGCGCGTCATCTCGACGAGCCCGAGCTGCGAGAAGCTGTTGACCGTCACGCGCGTGCGATCGCGCGACAGCGCCTTCTTCAGCTCGGACAGCACCGCGTCGCGATGCTCGGCGTTCTCCATGTCGATGAAGTCGATGATGATGATCCCGCCGAGGTTGCGCAGACGCAGCTGCCGCGCGATCGTATGCGCGGCCTCGAGGTTGGTCTTGAAGATCGTGTCGTCGAAGTTGCGCGCACCGACGTAGCCGCCGGTGTTCACGTCGATCGTCGTCATCGCCTCGGTCTGGTCGATCATCAGGTAGCCGCCCGACTTGAGGTCGACGCGGCGCGACAGTGCGCGCTGGATCTCCGTCTCGATGTTGTACAGGTCGAACAGCGGCCGCTCGCCGGTGTAGTGATGCAGCTTCGGGCTCACCGCCGGCGTGAACTCGCCCGCGAATTCCGCGAGGCGCTGGTAGGTCTCGCGCGAATCGACCTGGATGCGCGTCGTGTCGTCGTTCGCGAAATCGCGCAACACGCGCTGCGCGAGATCGAGATCCTGGTACAGCAGGCTCGTCGCCGGCAGCCGCTGCGCTTGCGCGACGATCGTCGCCCAGGTCTTGCGCAGATACGTGACGTCGCCCGCCAGTTCGTCGGAAGTCGCATCCTCGGCGATCGTGCGCACGATGTAGCCGCCTTTCTCGTCCGGCGGGATCACGGCGGTCAGCCGTGCGCGCACGGCCTCGCGCTCGGCCTCGCTCTCGATCTTCTGCGAGATGCCGATGTGCGGCTCCTGCGGCAGGTACACGAGCGTGCGGCCCGCGATGCTGACCTGCGTCGACAGTCGCGCGCCCTTCGTGCCGATCGGATCCTTGATCACCTGGACCATCAGCGTCTGGCCCTCGAAGACGGTCTTCTCGATCGGCTGGTGCGGCGCGCCCGACTGAGGCTCGCCCGCGAGGCGCGGATGCCAGATGTCGGCGACGTGCAGGAACGCCGCGCGCTCCAGGCCGATGTCGATGAACGCCGACTGCATGCCGGGCAGCACGCGCACGACCTTGCCGAGGTAGATGTTGCCGACCCGCCCGCGCGACAGCGTGCGCTCGACGTGAAGCTCCTGCACCGCGCCTTGCTGCACGAGTGCGACCCGCGTTTCCTGCGGCGTGAGGTTGATCAGGATTTCTTCGTTCATGGTGGGATTCAGAAGTCGACGCGCGCGGCGCGCAGCAGTGCCGCAGTCTCAAAGAGGGGCAGACCCATGATACCCGAATGGGAGCCCTCGATTCGCTCGATGAATTCGGCCGCACGCCCCTGGATTGCGTAGGCGCCGGCCTTGCCGAACGGTTCACGGCTGTCGACGTAACGTTCGAACGCGTCGCGCGGCGTGGCCGCGAAGCGCACCGACGAGCGCGACAGCGCGGGCGGCAGCAGTTCGCCGTCGGCGCCGATCACCGCGACCGCGGTGAGCACCTCGTGTTCGCGGCCCGCCAGGCGGGTCAGCATCGCGAGCGCGTCGGCGGCATCGGCCGGCTTGCCGAGGATCGCGCCGTCGATCGTCACGGTGGTGTCCGCAACCAGCACCGGCGCGGCCGGCTTGCCGCTCGCGACGAGGCGCGCACGTGCAGCCTCGGCCTTCGCGACGGTCACGCGCCGGACGTACACATCGGCGGCTTCGCCGGGCAATTCGGCTTCGAGCGCCTCGGCGTCCTCGTCGGGGCGCGGCAGCAGCAATTCGAAGCGCACGCCGATCTGCAGCAGCAGCTCCTGGCGGCGCGGGCTTTGCGAAGCGAGGTAGAGAATCGGGAAAAGGGCGGGGGGCGTGCTGGACGGCATGGTGTCGTTATCTCGTTGTGCGCGCGCGTCGCGCGTCCAGAAGACGACGCGTCATGCGCGGTGATAGGGGTGATTCTGCGTGATGCTCCACGCCCGGTAAAGCTGTTCGGCAAGCAGCACGCGCACCATACCGTGCGGCAGCGTCATGCTCGAAATGCGCAGCAGCAGGTCGGCGCGCGCCTTGAGTTCCGGATCGAGCCCGTCGGCGCCGCCGATCACGAATGCGACGTCACGGCCGTCCTGCTGCCAGCCGGGCAGCGCCTGCGCGAGCTGCATGGTGGTCCAGTCGCGGCCGCGCTCGTCGAGCGCGACGATGCGCGCGCCCTTCGGCAGCGCGGCCTCGATCTTCTGCCGCTCGGCCGCCATCACGCTTTCCGCGCTGCGGCCGCCCGAACGCAGTTCGGGCTTGATCTCGCGCAGCTCGATGCGCAGCTCGGGCGGCATGCGCTTCGTGTATTCGTCGAAGCCGGACGCGATCCAGCCGGGCATCTTGTGGCCGACCGCGAGGATGAAAAGCTTCATCGGGACGACTCGCTGCGGCTCAGCGGCGGCGGGCCGCCGTCTTGCGCGCCGGGCGTGCGGGCGCCTCTTCCTCGTCGTCCTCGCCTTCGCTGGCCGTCGCGAAACCGTCCTTGCCGCCGCCGAGCTTCATCCGCACGGGCTTGTCGCCCCAGATTTCCTCGAGGTTGTAGTACTGGCGCAGCGCCGGTTGCAGGATGTGCACGACGGCGTCGCCGCAGTCGACCAGCACCCATTCGCCCGTGTCTTCGCCCTCGGAGCTGACGATGTCGCCGCCGGCTTCCTTGACCTTGTCGCGCACGCTCGACGCGAGCGCCTTGGTCTGGCGGTTCGACGTGCCCGACG
This sequence comes from Burkholderia sp. LA-2-3-30-S1-D2, assembly GCF_001523915.2. Lineage (NCBI taxonomy): Bacteria > Pseudomonadati > Pseudomonadota > Betaproteobacteria > Burkholderiales > Burkholderiaceae > Burkholderia > Burkholderia sp. LA-2-3-30-S1-D2. Next base: position 1,086,491 of record NZ_CP013384.1, read on the forward strand.
CGACGATCACGCGGTCGAACAGTTCGGTCAGGTGGCTGGTGTTGAACACCTTGATGTCTTGCGCCTTGATGTCTTCGAGAGCGTCGACGATCACGCGCTGCAGTTTGCGGATATCCATGGAATCAGGAATGGTAGAGACGATGTTGAAGAATATAGGCCCAGACGGCGGCCGGTACATGCTCGGCCGACGCGTCGGGCATCTGCGCATGACGCGCGATGCATTCGCGCAGGTGCGCACGGATGTCGGTTGCGGCGATATCGAACGCCAGTGTCGTGTCGATCAGCAGGTGGCCGGCCGGTGTCGCTTTCAGCACATCGGCGCCGGCCTGCCGCCGCGCGATTTCCCGTGCGACGGCCGGTGGCGCTGTGCCGAGGTCGAAGCCCGGGCGCGTCGACGCGCACACGTGCGCGTAGTCGAACAGCTTGCGCCAGTCGCGCCACGTGTCGAGCCGCACCAGCTGGTCGGCGCCGATCAGCAGTGACAGCGAGGCGTCGGGGCCGATCCGATCGCGCCAGCGCGCGAGCGTCTCGACCGTATAGGTCGGCCCCGCGTGCTCGATCTCGTCGGTCGCGACGGTGATCGTCACACCGGGCAGGGACAGCGAGCCGGCAGCGGCGCGCGTCATCGCGAGCCGATGCTCGGCGGCCGACACGTCGCGCTTCTGGTAAGGCTGCCCGGCGGGCAGCAGCACGAGGTCGGTCAGGCCGAGCACGTCGGCGAACCGGCGCGCGAGCGCGAGGTGGCCGTCGTGGATCGGATCGAACGTGCCGCCCAGCAGGCCGATGCGACGTAACGGCGGGCGCGGCTGCGGGGCGGGGCGGGCGGTGGTGTCCAGAAAAACGTGTCCTGTTCTTGGGGCGGCGGGGCGCGGCGGGCTCAGACCCAGTCGCGCGGCACGAGGAACTCGCTCAGGCGCGCTTCGGGCGAGCCCGGCTCGGGCTGCCAGTTGTAGCGCCAGTTCGCGACCGGCGGCATCGACATCAGGATCGATTCGGTCCGGCCACCGCTTTGCAGGCCGAACAGCGTGCCGCGGTCGAACACGAGGTTGAATTCCACGTAGCGGCCGCGCCGGTAAGCCTGGAAGTCGCGTTCACGCTCGCCGTACGGCAGTGCGACCCGGCGTTCGACGATCGGCAGGTACGCGTTCAGGAACGCGTCGCCGACGCGCTGCATCATCTCGAACGAGCGTTCGAATCCGGGTTCGGAGAAGTCGTCGAAGAAGATCCCGCCGATGCCGCGCGTCTCGTCGCGGTGCTTCAGGAAGAAATACTCGTCGCACCACGTCTTGAAACGCGGATAGAGCTCGGCACCGAACGGGTCGAGCGCGTCCTTGCAGGTCTGGTGGAAATGCCGCGCGTCGTCCTCGAACGGATAAACCGGTGTCAGATCCATCCCGCCGCCGAACCAGAAGATCGGCGCCTCGCCGGGCTTCGTCGCGATCAGCATCCGCACGTTCATGTGCACCGTCGGGCAGTACGGGTTGCGCGGGTGCAGCACGAGCGACACGCCGAGCGCCTCGAAGCCGCGGCCGGCCAGCTGCGGGCGCGCGGCGCTCGCCGACGGCGGCAGCGCGTCGCCTGCGACGTCGGAAAAACCGATCCCCGCGCGCTCGAACACGCGGCCGCCTTCGAGAATCCGCGTGCAGCCGCCGCCGCGCAGGCGCTCTTCCGGCCCGCGCTGCCACGCATCGGTCGCGAGCGGCGTGCCGTCGAGCGCGCCGAGCGCGTCGGCGATGCGTGTCTGCAGGCCCTGGAGGTACGTGCGCACGCGCGCCACGTCGTAGGTCGAATCGGTCATGTCTGAACTGGGTGCCTCCGCGCGAAGCGGGGGCCGTAAAAAAGGCATCTGCCGGGCATTCTATCGAACCCCGGCAGAGGAGGCCGCCGCTTGTGACGGCAGGCGGCGGTCAGGGCGTCACGCGCTCTTGCGGTTCAGCGCGCGGAAGCCGATGTCGCGGCGGTACTGCATGCCTTCGAAATTGATCTGATTGATCGTGTCGTACGCGTGCTGCTGGGCTTCGCGCACCGAATCGGCGAGACCGACCACGCACAGCACGCGGCCGCCCGACGTGACGAGCTTGTCGCCTTCGGCGAGCGTCGTGCCCGCATGGAACGTCACGGCCTGTTCGGTCTCGGCCGGGATCCCGTTGATGCGGTCGCCCTTGCGCGGCGCGTCCGGATAACCGTGCGCGGCCAGCACGACGCCGAGCGCGGTGCGGCGGTCCCAGTCGAGCTCGACCGTGTCGAGCGTGCCCGCGATCGCCTGTTCGACGACCTTCGAGAAATCGCTCTTCAGGCGCGCCATGATCGGCTGCGTCTCGGGGTCGCCCATCCGGCAGTTGAACTCGAGCGTGCGCGGATTACCTTCCTTGTCGATCATCAGGCCCGCATACAGGAAGCCCGTGAAGCGGATGCCGTCCTTCTCCATCCCGCGCACCGTCGGCATGATGATTTCGCGCATCACGCGTGCGTGCATCTGAGGCGTGACGATCGGCGCGGGCGAGTAGGCGCCCATGCCGCCCGTGTTCGGGCCGCGATCCTCGTCGAGCAGGCGCTTGTGGTCCTGGCTCGAGGCCAGCGCCAGCGCGTGCTTGCCGTCGACCATCACGATGAAGCTCGCTTCCTCGCCGTCGAGGAATTCCTCGATCACGACGCGCGCGCCGGCGTCGCCGAGCTTGTTGCCCGACAGCATCATGTCGACAGCTTCGTGCGCTTCTTCCAGCGTCATCGCGACGACGACGCCCTTGCCGGCCGCGAGGCCGTCGGCCTTCACGACGATCGGCGCACCCTTCGCGTCGATGTACGCGTGTGCGGCAGCCACGTCGGAGAACGTTTCGTACTCGGCGGTCGGGATGCCGTGGCGCTTCATGAACGCCTTCGCGAAATCCTTCGAGCTTTCGAGCTGTGCGGCTTCGCGGGTCGGGCCGAAGACCTTCAGGCCGCGTGCGCGGAACAGGTTGACGATGCCCGCCGCGAGAGGCGCTTCCGGCCCGACGAGCGTGAACGCGACGCCTTCGCGTTCCGCGAAATCGGCGAGTTCGTCGAGCGCCGTGATGTCGACGTTCTTCAGACGCTCGTCCTGCGCCGTGCCGCCATTGCCGGGCGCGACGTAGACCATCTGGACACGCGGCGACTGCGCGAGCTTCCACGCCAGCGCATGTTCGCGGCCGCCGGAACCGACGACGAGTAGTTTCATGGGATTCCCCGCAGACTAGAAAACAGGGCGGCCGGCACGCTCAGGCGCGCCGGCCGCGAAATCGGTCGGGCCGCCGACGCGACGATGCGCACGGCGGCCGGCATCTCATTCCTCGACGATGACGGCGTTCGTATACACCTCCTGCACGTCGTCGAGGTTCTCGAGCGCGTCCAGGAGCTTCTGCATCTTCGCCGCATCGTCGCCGGTGAATTCGACTTCGTTCTGCGGCTTCATCGTCACTTCGGCGAGTTCGGCCTTGAAGCCCGCGGCTTCGAGCGCGTCCTTCACCGCCGAGAAGGCCTGCCAGTCGCACAGCACTTCGATCGAGCCGTCGTCGTTCGTGCTGACGTCGTCCGCGCCGGCTTCGAGCGCCGCTTCCATCAGCGCGTCTTCCGACGTGCCGGGCGCGAACAGGAACTGGCCGACGTGATCGAACATGAACGCGACCGAACCGTCGGTGCCCATGTTGCCGCCGAACTTCGAGAATGCGTGACGGACTTCCGCGACCGTGCGGGTGCGGTTGTCGGTCAGCGTGTCGACGATGATCGCCGCGCCGCTGATGCCGTAGCCTTCGTAACGGATTTCTTCGTAGTTCGCGCCGTCCGCGCCGCCGACGCCGCGGTCGATCGCGCGCTTGACGTTGTCTTTCGGCATGTTCGCGTCGGCTGCCTTGTCGACTGCGAGACGCAGACGCGGGTTCGAGCTGGCGTCGCCGCCGCCGAGGCGGGCCGCGACCTGGATTTCCTTGATCAGGCGGGTCCAGATCTTGCCGCGCTTCGCGTCGGCCGCTGCCTTCTTATGCTTGATGTTGGCCCATTTCGAATGACCAGCCATACCTTTCTCCGTGCCCGGGCGCGCTGCGCGGGCGATTGTGCCAATGTGTCGTTGAATCGGCGGCCGTCTGGGCGGGCATGATGCCGCGGGGCCGCGCGTGTCGAGTGGAACGTGATTTTATCACGCGGCGACCGTCGCTTCGGGGCCGCCGTGCATGGCCGAACGGCCGGGAGGGCCGCTCGGAGCGCCGTGCCGCGCCCCCCGGCGCCGCCGTGCGTCAGTTCTTGGTGCCGAACAGGCGGTCGCCCGCGTCGCCCAGGCCCGGCACGATGTACGCATGCTCGTTCAGGTGCGAGTCGAGCGATGCGACGAACAGCTTCACGTCCGGGTGCGCGTCCTGGAACACCTGCACGCCCTCGGGCGCGGCGACCAGTGCGACGAACATGATGTTCGCGGCCGGCACGTTGCGGCGCTTGAGCACGTCGACCGCGTGCACGGCCGAATAGCCGGTCGCGACCATCGGGTCGCACAGAATGAAGATGCGATCCTCGAGATCGGGCAGGCGCACCAGGTATTCGACCGGGCGGTGATCCTCGGCGCGGTACACGCCGATGTGGCCGACGCGCGCGGACGGCACCAGGTCGAGCAGGCCGTCCGACATCCCGATGCCGGCCCGCAGCACGGGCACGATCGCGAGCTTCTTGCCCGCGATCACCGGCGCGTCGACCGCCACGAGCGGGGTTTCGACCCGCTTGGTCGTGATCGGGAGGTTACGGGTGATCTCGTAGCCCATCAGCAGCGTGATCTCGCGCAGCAGTTCGCGGAACGTGCGCGTCGACGTGTCCTTGTCGCGCATGTGGGTCAGCTTGTGCTGGATCAGCGGGTGATCAGTGATGAAGAGATTCGGGAAACGGCTGTCCTGTTTCATGACGGGGTGCCTTGGCGGCAAAAGGGGATCGGGGGCGGCGATGGCGCGAGGCCGGCCGCCGCTTATGGCCGCAATTTTACCAAGGCGCGCCACCTGATCCGGATATTATCGACGTCTCACGACAATCCGCGCGCCGTGTTCGCCCGTTTCCGACCGCTCGCCCGTCCGGCGATGCGGGCGGCTGCGCCGGCGCGCGTCGCCATAAGGGAATCGACGATGGATCTCGGCATCGCAGGAAAGACCGCGCTCGTGTGCGCGGCGAGCAAGGGGCTCGGGCGCGGCTGCGCGGAAGCGCTGGCCGCCGAGGGCGTGAATCTCGTGATCGTCGCGCGCACGCGCGACACGCTGGAGGAAACCGCGGAGGAGATCCGCGCCGGGTCGAACGTGTCGGTCACCGCCGTCGCCTGCGACATCACGACGCCCGACGGCCGCGCGGCCGCGCTCGCCGCCTGCCCGCAGCCGGACATTCTCGTGACGAATGCCGGCGGGCCGCCGCCCGGCGACTTCCGTGATTTCTCGCACGACGACTGGATCCGCGCGCTGGAGTCGAACATGCTGACGCCGATCGAACTGATCCGCGCGACCGTGGACGGGATGATCGGGCGCGGTTTCGGCCGGATCGTCAACATCACGAGTTCGGCCGTGAAGGCGCCGATCGACGTGCTCGCGCTGTCGAACGGTGCACGCTCGGGACTGACCGGCTTCGTCGCGGGGCTGTCGCGCAAGGTCGCGGGGCAGGGCGTGACGATAAACAATCTGCTGCCCGGGCTGTTCGACACCGACCGGATCGCGACGACGCTCGCCGCGTCGGCGAAGGCGCAGGGCGTGACGGTCGACGAGATGCGCGCGCGGCGCGCGAAGGAAATCCCGGCTGGGCGCCTCGGCACGCGTGCCGAATTCGGCGCGGCGTGCGCGTTCCTCTGCAGCGTCCATGCCGGCTACATCACCGGGCAGAACTGGCTGCTCGACGGCGGCGCGTATCCGGGTACGTTCTGACGCACGCACCGCCATTCACGCATACGACAACAATCGACCCACGAAGGAAACGGAGATGAGCAAACCCCGCATCGCATTGATCGCGCACGACGCGAAGAAGGACGAGATCGTCGCGCTCGCGGGCCAGTACCGCGAGACGCTCGCGCAATGCAGGCTGGTCGGAACGGGCACGACGGGCGGCCGCATCGCCGCCGCGCACGGGCTCGAGGTCGAGCGCAAGCTGTCGGGGCCGCTCGGCGGCGACCTGCAGATCGGTGCGGAACTGGCCGAAGGCCGCGTCGACATCGTCGTGTTCCTGCGTGACCCGATGACCGCGCAGCCGCACGATCCGGACATCACCGCGCTGGTGCGCGCGTGCGACGTGCACGACGTGCCGGTCGCGACGAACGTGGCGACCGCGCGGATGCTGCTCGACGACCTGGCGCGGAACATGCAGGACGTCTGCTAGTCGCCCGCCGGCCTGATTGCCCTTGCTGGCGGCAGGGCCATGCACGCCCGGCGGTGACGCGCGAGAATCGGGCGTCGCGACGCGCACCGCCGCCGGTCCTGTACCGATCGGCACCGGCTGGCGTCGGCGACCCGAATTTCCCCTGACCGATTCAGAAACGAGGAGCGAAACGATGCCGAAAGCAATCCGATACGACCAGCCGGGCGGCCCGGACGTGATGAAGTGGGTCGATGTCGAGGTCGGCGAACCGAAGGCGGGCGAAGTCCGCATCCGGCAGCATGCGGTCGGGCTCAACTACATCGACGTGTATTTCCGCACGGGCCTCTATCCGCAGCCGCTGCCCGGCGGCCTCGGGATGGAGGCGGCGGGCGAGGTGACGGCCGTCGGCGACGGCGTGACCGCGCTCAAGGCGGGCGACCGCGTCGCCTACGTCGGGCAGCCGCCGGGCGCGTACGCGCAGGAGCGCGTGATGCCGGCCGAGCGGCTCGTGAAGCTGCCTGACGGGATCAGCTACGACGACGCGGCATCGGTGATGCTGCAGGGACTGACCGCGCACTACCTGCTGCGCCGCACGTACCCGGTGAAGGCCGGTGACACGATCCTGATCCACGCGGCGGCCGGCGGTGTCGGCCTGCTCGTGTGCCAGTGGGCGAAGGCGCTCGGCGCGACCGTGATCGGGACGGTCGGCTCCGACGAGAAGGCCGCGCTCGCAAAGGCGCACGGCTGCGATCATCCGATCGTCTATACGCGCGAGAACTTCACGCAGCGCGTGAAGGAGATCACGAACGGCGCGGGCGTGCCGGTCGTCTACGACTCGATCGGCAAGGACACCTACATCGGCTCGCTCGACTGCCTCGCGCCGCTCGGTCTGTTCGTCAGCTTCGGCAATGCGTCGGGCCCGCTGCCGCCGATCGACTCGAAGGAGTTCTCGTCGCGCGGCTCGCTGTTCTTCACGCGGCCGACGCTGTTCTCGTACGTCGCGAAGCGTGCGGATCTCGAATCCGCGGCCGCCGAGCTGTTCGACGTGATCCTGTCGGGCAAGGTGAAGACGAGCATCAACCAGCGCTATCCGCTCGCGGAAGTCGGCCGCGCGCATGAAGATCTCGAAGCGCGCAAGACGACCGGCTCGACGATCCTCCTTCCCTGACGCATCCCTTCGTGCCGGCGCCACGCCGGCACGCATCCTGACGGGCGGCGCTGGCCGCCGCCCGCCCCGTCTTCATCCCGGCCGCCGTTTCCCACCGCACGCGTTTACGCGTTTTTTATACCGGCCCGATGACCTTTGACCCGCCCTTTACGCGCGTTCCCATAAGGTTCTAGTCGTCTGACTTCGACGACGGAGAACACAAAAATGGATGGGGTATTTATCGGCGCCCTGGTGCTTTTCACTGCGCTGATCCTCGGTTTGCTTGCCGGTTGCGAGAAGCTCGTGCAATACGGTCGCGGGGGGCGCGCATGACCTGGATGCTTTGGCTCGCGGGTGCCTCGACGGCCCTGCTGTTCGCGTATCTCGTCTTTGCGCTGCTGCGCGCGGAGGACATCGAATGAACGCGAACAACCTGTTGCAGATACTGCTGTTCATCGTCGTGCTGCTCGCGGCGGCCGTGCCGGTCGCGCGCTACCTGACGGGCGTGATGGACGGCAGTTCGCGCGTCGTGCGCGTGTTCGGGCCACTCGAGCGCGCGCTGTACCGCATCGCCGGCGTCGACGCCGGCACCGAAATGAACTGGAGGCAGTATGCGATCGCCACGATCGCGTTCAACGCGCTCGGCGCGCTGTTCCTGTACGGTCTGCTGCGCCTGCAGGGCTTCCTGCCCGGCAATCCGCAGCAATTCGGCGCGATGACGGCCGACGGTGCCTTCGACACGGCCGTCAGCTTCGTCACCAACACCAACTGGCAAGACTACACGCCCGAGCAGACCGTCAGCTACCTGACGCAGATGCTCGGCCTGACCGTGCAGAACTTCCTGTCGGCGGCAACGGGCATCGTCGTGGTGATCGCACTGATCCGCGGCTTCGCGCGTCATACCGCGCAGACGATCGGCAACTTCTGGGTCGACCTCACGCGCGTGACGATGTACGTGCTCGTGCCGATGTCGATGATCATCGCCGCGCTGCTGATGAGCCAGGGCGTGATCCAGAACATGAAGGCTTACCAGGACGTGCCGGTGCTGCAGGCGAGCACCTACGCGGCGCCGAAGCTCGACGCGCAGGGCAACCCGGTCAAGGACGACAAGGGCAACCCGGTGATGGTGCCCACGCCGCTCACGAAGCAGACGCTCGCGATGGGCCCGGTCGCGTCGCAGGAAGCGATCAAGATGCTTGGCACCAACGGTGGCGGCTTCTTCAACGCGAACTCGGCGCACCCGTACGAGAACCCGACGCCGTTCTCGAACTTCCTGCAGATCTTCTCGATCCTGATCATCCCGGCCGCGCTGGCCCTCGTGTTCGGCCGGATGATCGGCGACCGCCGGCAGGGCATCGCGGTGCTCGCGGCGATGACGGTCGCGTTCGCGATCGCGATCGGCGTCGAGGTGAGCGCCGAGCAGGCCGGCAACCCGACGCTCGCCGCGCTGCACGTCGACCAGTCGACGAGCGCGCTCCAGCCGGGCGGCAACATGGAAGGCAAGGAAACGCGCTTCGGCATCGCGCAGACCGGCATCTTCACGGTCGCGACGACGGCCGCGTCGTGCGGCGCGGTCGACACGATGCACGATTCGCTGACGCCGCTCGGCGGTCTCGTGCCGATGCTGCTGATGCAACTCGGCGAGGTGATCTACGGCGGTGTCGGTTCCGGCCTCTACGGGATGCTCGTGTTCGCGCTGCTCGCGGTGTTCGTCGCCGGCCTGATGATCGGCCGCACGCCGGAATACGTCGGCAAGAAGATCGAGTCGTACGAGATGAAGATGGTGTCGATCGTCGTGCTGCTCACGCCGCTGCTCGTGCTGGTCGGCACGTCGATCGCCGTGCTCGCCGATGCGGGCCGTGCCGGCATCGCGAACCCGGGCCCGCACGGCTTCTCGGAAATCCTGTACGCGTTCAGCTCGGCCGCGAACAACAACGGAAGCGCGTTCGCGGGCCTGACGGTCGGCACGCCCTTCTACAACTGGATGACCGCGATCGCGATGTGGTTCGGCCGCTTCGGCACGATCGTGCCGGTGCTGGCGATCGCCGGCTCGCTCGCCGCGAAGAAGCGCATCGCGGTGACGAGCGGCACGCTGCCGACGCACGGCCCGCTGTTCGTCGTGTTGCTGCTCGGCACCGTGATGCTGGTGGGCGCGCTGACCTACGTGCCGGCGCTCGCGCTCGGCCCGGGCGTCGAGCATCTGATGATGTGGCTGGGCGCGTGATGCGCGCCCGCATGGCGACACCTTGCAAAGACTGAAGAGATTGAAGAGATCGCAATGACTCAACATTCCGCAACACGGTCCATGTTCGATCCGGCGCTGCTGCGCCCGGCGATCGTGGATTCGTTCAAGAAACTCACGCCGCGCACGCAGTTCCGCAACCCGGTGATGTTCTGCGTGTACGTCGGCAGCATCCTGACCACGATCCTGTGGATCGCGGCGCTCGCCGGCCAGGCCGAGGCGCCGGCGGGCTTCATCCTCGCGATCGCGCTGTGGCTGTGGTTCACGGTGCTGTTCGCGAACTTCGCCGAAGCGCTCGCCGAAGGGCGCTCGAAGGCGCAGGCCGCATCGCTGCGCAGCGCGAAGAAGGACGTGATGGCGAAGAAGCTCAACGAGCCGCATCCGAAGTCGCCGATCCGCATCATGACCGCGTCCGACCTGCGTCGTGGCGACGTCGTGCTGGTCGAGGCCGGCGACGTGATCCCGGCCGACGGCGAAGTCGTCGAGGGCGTCGCATCGGTCGACGAATCGGCGATCACCGGCGAATCCGCGCCGGTGATCCGCGAATCGGGCGGCGACTTCTCGTCGGTGACGGGCGGCACGCGCGTGCTGTCCGACTGGATCGTCGTGAAGGTCACCGCGAACCCCGGCGAGGCATTCCTCGACCGGATGATCGCGATGGTCGAAGGCGCGAAGCGCAAGAAGACGCCGAACGAGGTCGCGCTGACGATCCTGCTCGTCGCGCTGACGATCGTGATGCTGCTCGCGACCGCGACGCTGCTGCCGTTCTCGATGTTCTCGGTCGAGGCGATGAAGGCCGGCCACGTGGTGACGATCACCGTGCTCGTTGCGCTGCTCGTGTGTCTGATCCCGACGACGATCGGCGGGCTGCTGTCGGCGATCGGCGTGGCCGGGATGAGCCGGATGATGCAGGCGAACGTGATCGCGACGTCGGGCCGCGCGGTCGAAGCGGCCGGCGACGTCGACGTGCTGCTGCTCGACAAGACCGGCACGATCACGCTCGGCAACCGCCAGGCGTCGATGTTCGTGCCCGCGCCGGGCGTGACCGAGGAAGCGCTGGCCGACGCTGCGCAGCTGTCGTCGCTCGCCGACGAAACGCCGGAGGGCCGCAGCATCGTCGTGCTCGCGAAGGAACGCTTCAACATCCGCCAGCGCGACATGGCGCAACTGCATGCGACGTTCATCGGCTTCTCCGCGCAGACGCGGATGAGCGGTGTCGATCTGCCCGGTCGTGAAATCCGCAAGGGCGCGGCCGATGCGATCCGCCGCTACGTCGAGACGCACGGCAGCCGCTTTCCGGAAGAAGTGCGCCGCGCGGTCGACGACGTCGCGCGCCGCGGCAGCACGCCGCTCGTCGTGGCCGACCTGCATGACGGCGTGGCGCGTGTGCTCGGCGTGATCGAGCTGAAGGACATCGTGAAGGGCGGCATCAAGGAGCGCTTCGCGGAACTGCGCAAGATGGGCATCAAGACCGTGATGGTGACGGGCGACAACCGGCTCACCGCCGCGGCGATCGCGGCGGAAGCGGGCGTCGACGACTTCCTCGCGGAAGCGACGCCGGAAACCAAGCTCGCGACGATCCGCGAGCACCAGGCGGCGGGGCGCCTCGTCGCGATGACGGGCGACGGCACCAACGACGCACCGGCGCTCGCGCAGGCCGACGTGGCGGTCGCGATGAACACCGGCACGCAGGCGGCGAAGGAAGCCGGCAACATGGTCGACCTGGACTCGAACCCGACGAAGCTGATCGAGATCGTCGAGATCGGCAAGCAGATGCTGATGACGCGCGGCTCGCTGACCACGTTCTCGATCGCGAACGACATCGCGAAGTATTTCGCGATCATCCCGGCCGCGTTCGTGACGACGTACCCGCAACTGCGCGTGCTCGACATCATGCATCTGACGTCTCCGGCGTCGGCGATCCTGTCGGCGGTGATCTTCAACGCGCTGATCATCGTCGCGCTGATTCCGCTCGCGCTGAAGGGCGTCACCTACCGGCCGCTCGGCGCCGCGTCGCTGCTGCGCCGCAACCTGCTGGTGTACGGCCTCGGCGGCGTGCTGCTGCCGTTCCCGTTCATCAAGCTGATCGACATGACGCTCGCCGCGCTCGGCTGGGCCTGATGCGCCGTACCTGAAGGAAGAACCATCATGAAATCGTTGATTCGCCCGCTCGTCGTGATCTTCGTCGTACTGACCGTCGTGACGGGTCTCGCCTATCCGGCCGTGATGACCGTGTTCGGCCAGGCCGTGTTCCCGTCGCAGGCGAACGGCAGCCTGATCGAGAAGGACGGCAAGGCGGTCGGCTCCGCGCTGATCGGCCAGCCGTTCGATGCGCCGAAGTATTTCTGGGGCCGGCTGTCGGCCACGTCGCCGATGCCGTACAACGCGACCGGCTCCGGCGGCTCGAACCTCGGCCCGCTGAACCCGTCGCTCGCCGACCAGGTGAAGGCGCGCATCGCCGCGTTGCGCGACGCGGGCACCGACATGTCGAAACCCGTGCCCGTCGACCTCGTGACGGCGTCGGCGAGCGGCCTCGATCCGGAGATCACGCCGGCCGCCGCCGCGTACCAGGTCGAGCGCGTCGCGAAGGCACGCAACCTGACGGCCGATGCGGTTGCGCAACTCGTCGCCGCGAACACGACGGGCCGCCAGTTCGGCGTGCTCGGCGAGCCGCGCGTGAACGTGCTGAAGCTGAATCTCGCGCTCGACGCGGCCCAGGCCGCGCACTGAGCGTAGGCGACAACCCACGTCCGGCGCGGCCCGATTCGCGTCGGACGGTTTTTCCGACGGCGCATGCGCCGTCTTTGCCTTTTGCGGCGATTTGGAACAACAATGACGGTACTCGTTCGCAATCCCGCGCTTCGCCTTCCTGACGCATGAACCGCCCCGATCCCGACCAACTCCTCGACAAGCTGCAGCGAGACGAAGAAAAGCAGCGGCGCGGCCAGCTCAAGATCTTCTTCGGTGCGTCCGCCGGCGTCGGCAAGACCTACGCGATGCTGCAGGCCGCGCGCCAGCGGCTGCAGGATGGTGTCGACGTCGTCGTCGGCATCGTCGAGACCCACGGCCGCGGCGAAACCGCCGCGCTGCTCGACGGCCTCGACGTGCTGCCGCTCGCGCGCATCGACTATCGCGGCCGCACGCTCGCCGAATTCGATCTCGACGGCGCGCTTGCGCGTGCGCCGCAACTGATCCTCGTCGACGAACTCGCGCATTCGAACGTGCAGGGCGCGCGTCACCTGAAGCGCTGGCAGGACGTCTACGAACTGCTCGACGCGGGCATCGACGTGTACACCACCGTCAACGTCCAGCATCTCGAAAGCCTGAACGACGTGGTCGGCGCGATCACCGGCATCCGCGTGTGGGAGACCGTGCCCGACCGCGTGTTCGACGCGGCCGACGAGGTCACGCTGGTCGACCTGCCGGCCGAGGAACTGCTCGCGCGGATGCGCGACGGCAAGGTGTATCTCGCGCAGCAGGCCGAGCGCGCGGTGCGCAATTTCTTCCGCAAGGGCAACCTGATCGCGCTGCGCGAACTGGCGCTGCGGCGCACGGCAGACCGCGTCGACGCGCAGATGCGCGAATACCGCGCCGACCGTTCGATTCAGCGCATCTGGCAGGCGCGCGAGCGGCTGCTCGTGTGCGTCGGGCCCGGCCCCGAGGCGCCGACGCTCGTGCGCGCGGCCGCGCGGCTCGCCGCGAGCCTGAAGGCCGACTGGATCGCCGTCTATGTGGAGACGCCGCGCCTGCAGCGGCTGCCCGACGCGCGGCGGCAGCGCACGCTCGACGCGCTGAAGCTCGCGGTCGAGCTCGGCGCGGAGACGGCCACGCTCGCCGGCGACGACGCGGTCACCGCGCTGATCGGCTATGCGAAGGTGCGCAACGTGTCGAAGCTCGTTGCGGGCGGCTCGCCGAAGGTCGGGCTCGCGCGCCGCTTCGCGCGGCCATTCGGCGAAAAGCTCGCCGAGCGTGCGGGCGACGTCGACCTGATGCTGATCCGTGCGTCGGCGAGCGACGAAGTGCGCGCGGCGCCGCTCGACGCGCGCGCACGCGACTGGCGCGACGCGTTCGCGCAATTCGGCATGCGGCGATCGCCGCCGCGTCACTACCTGTACGCGGCCGCGATCTGCGCGGCGATCACCGGCGTCGCGAGCATCGTGTCCGAGCGGCTCGACCTGACGAACCTCGTGATGCTGTACCTGCTCGGCGTCGTGTTCTCGGCCGTGCGGCTCGGGCGCGGCCCGGGCGTGCTGCAGTCGTTCCTGTCGGTCGCCGCGTTCGATTTCTTCTTCGTGCCGCCGCGCATGTCGTTCTCGGTCAGCGACACGCAGTACCTGCTGACCTTCTTCGGGATGCTGCTGACGTCGCTCGTGATCAGCCACCTGACGTCGACGCTGACGCGCCAGGCGAGCATCGCGCAGCGCCGCGAGCGCCGCACCGGCGCGATCTACGCGATGGCGCGCGAGCTCGGCGCGGCGTTGACGACCGAGCAGATCGTCGAGATCGGCAGCCGCCACGTGGGCGAGGTGTTCCGCGCGCGCGTGGCGTTCCTGCTCCCCGACAGCGCGGACAAGGTGCGGCAGAAGATCGAGGAGCCCGATGCGGCCGTCACGCTGACGGGCGCCGATCTCGACAGCGACGTCGGCCAGTGGGTGTACGACCAGCAGAAGCCGGCCGGCCGCGGCACCGACACGCTGCCCGCGACCGCCGCGCTGTACCTGCCGCTGAAGGCGCCGATGCGCACGCGCGGCGTGCTCGCGGTCGCGTCGCGCGACCCGCGTGAGCTCGAGGTGCCCGAGCAGTTGCGGATGCTCGATGCGTTCGCCGCGCAGATCGCGCTCGCGCTCGAGCGCGTGCACTACGTCGAGATCGCGCGCGACGCGCTCGTCAACATGGAATCCGAGCGGTTGCGCAACTCGCTGCTGTCGGCGATCTCGCACGATCTGCGCACGCCGCTCACGACGATCGTCGGCTTCTCGTCGATGCTCGCGAACGGGCGCGCGGCCGCGCAGGGCGGCGACGCGGCGGCAGCCGAACGTTTCGCGCAGCGCGAGGGCGAACTCGTCGACGCGATCCACGACGAGGCGCTGCGGATGACGGGCATCGTCACGAACCTGCTCGACATGGCGCGGCTGCAGGCCGGCAGCCTGCAGCTCAAGCGCCAGTGGTCGCTGCTCGAGGAAACCGTCGGCGCCGCGCTCGCCGCGTGCAAGCGCGTGCTCGCGCGGCATCCCGCGCGCGTGTCGCTGCCGGCCGACCTGCCGCTCCTGCAGATGGACGCGGTGCTGATGGAGCGGCTGTTCACCAACCTGTTCGAGAACGCCGCGAAATACACGCCGCCCGATACGTCGATCGACATCGGCGCCGAGCGCGTGACCGACGACGGCCAGCCGTTCGTGCGCGTGCACGTCGACGATCACGGCCCGGGCCTGCCGGCCGGCATGGAAACGCGGATCTTCGACAAGTTCACGCGCGGCGAGAAGGAATCGGCGACGCCGGGCATCGGGCTCGGCCTCGCGATCTGCCGCGCGATCGTCGAGGCGCATGGCGGTAAAATCGGCGCGCTCAACCGTACCGCGCCCGACGGCCGCGTGACGGGCGCGCGCTTCTGGTTCACGCTGCCGGTCGACACGCCGCCGGCCGTGCCTGCCGTACCCGACGACGAAATCGACGTGCCCGGCGCATCGTCCCCCTCCGAGCCATTGCCAGACCATGAGTGAACCGAGCCTGACCGTCGTCCTGATCGAGGACGAGAAACAGATCCGCCGCTTCGTGCGCGCCGCGCTCGAAGAGGAGGACATCGCCGTGTTCGAGGCGGAGACGGGCAAGCAGGGGCTGATCGACGCGGCGACCCGCAAGCCCGATCTCGTGATCGTCGATCTCGGCCTGCCCGACACCGACGGCCTCGACGTGATCCGCGAGCTGCGCGGCTGGTCCGAGGTGCCGGTGATCGTGCTGTCCGCGCGCGCGCAGGAAGAGGAGAAGGTCGCCGCGCTCGACGCGGGCGCAGACGACTACCTGACCAAGCCGTTCGGCGTGTCCGAGCTGCGCGCGCGGATCCGTGCGCAACTGCGCCGGCGCAACCAGGGCGGTGCGAACGAATCGCCGAAGGTGGGCTTCGGCGGCGTGACCGTCGATCTCGCGCTGCGCCAGGTGTGGCGCGACGGCGAGATCGTGCACCTGACGCCGCTCGAATACCGGCTGCTCGCGACGCTCGTGCGGCATGCGGGGCGCGTGCTCACGCACCGTCAACTGTTGCGCGACGTATGGGGGCCGTCGCACGTCGAGAGCCATCACTATCTGCGGATCTACATGGCGCATCTGCGCCAGAAGCTCGAGCGCGATCCTGCGCAGCCCGAGCACATCATTACCGAAACGGGCGTCGGCTACCGGCTCGTCGGCGCTGCGTGACGTCCGCGGCATGCCGCGTGATGCGGCCCGAATGCAAGGCCGCAAGCCGGTGAAGTTGCATCGGCGCGACATTGCGGCCGCATGCGCCGGCCGCGCACACCGGCCACGGATTCCCCGCTATGCTGATCGTTCTGCGAACGAAACCGAGGAGCGTGCCATGTCCGTCCGTCTCGTCGTCATCAGTGCGCTGGCGCTTGCCGCGCCCGGCGCGTTCGCGCAGCCGCTGCCGCCCGGGCAGCAGCCTTCGGCCCCGCAGCAGGCGCTGGCCAATCCCGCGTCAGTCAATTGCGAAAAGCTCGGCGGCCGCCACGTGATCCGCAACCTGCCGAGCGGGCAGGTCGGCATGTGCGTGTTCAAGGACGGCCGCGTGTGCGACGAATGGGCGTTGTACCGCGACGACCGCTGCGTCGGCGGTGGCGGCGCCAGGCGCGTGTCGAACTGAGACCGGGCGCGGCAGGGCGGGCGTGGCCGCGCCATGCGCCGGCCCGACCCCCGTTCGCCCCCGAGGCCGGTGCATCCGGCATGCCTGTAAGCGTCTTGTTATACTCGGCGCCGCCCGGGGACGACCCCGGGTCATTCGCTTCAACGGGGACGGCCCCATCCGATCCGGAGTACGTCGAGATGGCGTGGGTATTGTTGTTGATTGCCGGTTTGCTGGAAGTGGCCTGGGCGGCCGGCATGAAATCGTCCGAGGGTTTCACGAAGCTCGGACCGTCGGTGTTTACGATCGTGACGGCGCTCGCCAGCTTCGGGCTGCTCGCGGTCGCGATGCGCCAGTTGCCGCTCGGCACCGCGTATGCGGTGTGGACGGGGATCGGCGCGGTCGGCGCGTTCGTGTTCGGGATCGTGATGATGGGCGAGGCGCTCACCGCCGCCCGCGTCGCGAGCGCGTCGCTGATCGTGCTCGGGCTGATCGGCCTGAAGCTGTCGTCGGCTGCCTGACGCCAACGCGCCGGGCGCCGGCCGGCGTCCGCGCCCGGCCGTGACGCACTGCGGAATTGCGGCGGCCCTCCTGCCAGCCTGTCTATAATGGAACGGATTCGGGCCTGAATGTCGCCGTGCCGTTCTCGGCACGCGGCGCCGGTCGCCATGCGCCGCGCGGCCGGTCGTACCGACTCGATCCGATCAATCGGCAAAGCGCACGGAAAAGTGCAAGGAGAGGGCCATGATCGAGGCCATTTCGCTCGGCGCGGGGCTCGCGTGGGCGAGCGGGCTGCGCCTTTACCTGACGGTGCTGATCGCCGGCGTGCTTGCGCGGGTCGGCTGGCTCCATCTGCCGGACACGCTCGCGGTCCTGATGTCGCCGTGGGTCATCGGCGCCGCCGCCGTGCTCGCCGTCACCGAATTCCTTGCCGACAAGATTCCCGCGTTCGATTCGCTGTGGGACGCGGTGCACACCTTCATCCGCATTCCGGCCGGCGCGGTGCTGGCCGCCGGTGCGCTCGGCCATGCCGACCCGACCGTGCTCGCGGTCGCCGGGCTGGCAGGCGGTTCGCTCGCCGGTGCCGCCCACGTCGCGAAGGCCGGCACGCGCGCGCTGATCAACCTGTCTCCCGAGCCGATCTCGAACTGGGTCGCGTCGTCCACCGAGGACGGCCTCGTGTTCGGCGGCCTCGCACTCGCGTTCTTCGTTCCGCTCGCGTTCCTCGTCCTGCTCGCGGCGTTCATCGCGGCGTCGGCCTGGGCGCTGCCGCGTTTGTGGCGCGGCGTGTCGGGCGGCTTTCGCGGGATGGCGAACCACATGGTGTCGCGGCTCAATTCGATCGGGGGCAAGCGCGATTGAAGGCGCCGTCACCCGTCGAGCGGCAGCACGCTGACCCGTCGCCGGCCGGGCGGCCCGGCCATGCCGGCCGCTTCGGCCTGCACGACCTGATTCGCCAGGCCGCGCGGATGACCGCGCGCGACTGGCGCGCCGGCGAACTGACACTGCTCGTGCTCGCGCTGGTGCTCGCGGTCGCCGCGCTGACGAGCGTCGGCTTCCTCGCCGATCGGCTGCGCCAGGGGCTCGAGCGCGACGCGCGCCAGATGCTCGGCGCCGATTTCGTCGTGCGCGCCGATCATCCCGTCGATCCGTCGTTCGACCGCGAGGCGAGTGCGCTCGGGCTGCGTACCGCGACGACCGCGATCTTCCCGAGCATGATCGCATCGGCCGCCGGCGGGCAGGCGAGCGACGCGGCGCCGGCGCGCCTCGCGGCCGTGAAGGCCGTCTCGCCCGGGTATCCGCTGCGCGGCGCCGTCGAGATCGTGCCGGCCGGCACGACCGCCGCGCACAAGGCGACCGCAATTCCCGCGCCCGGTACCGTGTGGGCCGATCCCGCGCTGCTCGACGCATTGCATCTGAAGGCGGGGGACACCGTGCGTGTCGGGCTGCGCACGTTCACGGTGGCCGCGTCGATCTCCCGCGAACTCGATCGCGGTTTCTCGTTCGTCAATTTCTCGCCGCGGCTGATGATGCGCGCGGACGAACTCGCCGCGACGGGGCTCACCGGTTACGGCAGCCGTGTCACGTACCGGCTGCTCGTGGCCGGCGACACACCGGCCGTCGCGCGCTTCGAGGCCTACGCGCACGTGCGCGTCGACGGCGGCAAGCTGCGCGGCGTCGGTCTCGAATCGTTGCAGGAAGGCCAGCCGCAGGTGCGCCAGACGCTCGATCGCGCGCGCCATTTCCTGACCCTCGTCGCGCTCCTCACCGCGCTGCTCGCGGCGGTCGCGATCGCGATGGCCGCGCAGCGCTACATGCGGCGCCATCTGGACGGCTGCGCGACGATGCGCTGCCTCGGCGTGAGCCGCCGCACGCTCGGCGCGCTGTTCGCGCTCGAATTCGCCGGCATCGGCATCGTCTCGGGCGTCGCCGGCGCGGTGCTCGGCTACGCCGGCCACTGGGCGCTCCTCGCGGCGCTCGGCAGCCTGATCGACGTTGCGCTGCCGCCGCCCACGCCTTGGCCCGCGCTCGTCGGGATCGGCGCCGCGCTCGTGCTGCTGCTCGGCTTCGCGCTGCCGCCGCTTGCACCGCTCACCCGCGTGCCGCCGGTACGCGTGCTGCGGCGCGACTGGGGCGACGCGTCGCGCACGGCCTGGGCTCTGTACGCGCTCGGCGTCGTGCTGTTCGCGGGGCTGCTGATCGTCGCGGCAGGCAACCTGAAGCTCGGGCTGATCGTCGCGGGCGGGTTCGCGGGCGCCTTGGTCGGCTTCTCGCTGATCGCGCGGCTCGCGCTGTACGCGGCGGCGCGCGCGGTGCGCGATGCGCGCGTGGCAGCGGGCGTCGGCTGGCGCTATGCGCTCGCGTCGCTGCACCGGCGCGGCACGGCCAGCGCGCTGCAGATCACCGCGCTCGCGCTGGGCCTGATGTGCCTGCTGCTGATCGCGATCACGCGCAACGACCTCGTCGCGGGCTGGCGGCAGTCGACGCCGCCCGATGCGCCGAACCAGTTCCTGATCGACATCCAGCCCGACCAGCGCGACGACGTCGCGGCATGGCTCGCCGCGCACGGCGTACGCGACGCGGTGCCCGCGCCGATGGTGCGCGGCCGGCTCGTCGCGATCAACGGCAAGCCGGTGAACCCGGACGCATATCCGTCGGACGAGGCGCGCCGGCTCGTCGACCGCGAGTTCAACCTGTCGTATACGACCGAGCTGCCGTCGGACAACCGGATCGTCGCCGGCGACTGGTTCGGCCGCTCGGCCAGCCCGCAGATATCGATCGAGGCCGGGCTCGCGAAGACGCTGAACGTGAAGCCGGGCGACACGCTGCGCTTCGACGTGACGGGGCTGACGGTCGATGCGCCGATCACCAGCGTGCGCAAGCTCGACTGGGGCTCGTTCCGCGTCAACTTTTTCGTGCTGATGCCGCCGCCCGTGCTGAAGGATTTCCCGGCCGTCTACCTGACGAGCTTCCACCTGCCGGCCGAGCAGGCTGCGCTGCTCGATCCGCTGATCGCGCGCTACCCGAACCTGACCGCGATCGACGTTGCACCGATCCTCGCTCAGTTGCAGCGGATGATGCTGCAGGTGGTCGGCGCGGTGCAGTTCCTGTTTGCGTTCACGCTCGCGGCGGGTGTGCTCGTGCTGTACACGGCGCTCGCCGGCTCGCGCGACGAGCGCGTGCGCGAGGCTGCGCTGCTGCGCGCGCTCGGCGCGTCGCGCGCGCAAATCAATGCCGTGCAGCGCGCGGAATTCATCGTCGTCGGCGCGCTGGCCGGCGCGCTGGCGTCGGCCGGTGCGATCGCGGTTGGCTGGGTGCTCGCGTCGCGCGTGTTCGACTTCCGGCTCGCCGTCGATCCGTGGCTCGTGCCGGCCGGCATCGCGGCCGGCGTCGCGTGCGCCGGTGCGGCCGGCTGGCTGAGCCTGCATAATGTGTTGCGGCGCCCGGCGCTGCAGTCGCTGCGCGACGCCTGAGCGTCGCCGGCGGCCCCGACTATCCCGTTTCCGATTATCCGTATGACCGATGTGAATGATGAGGCGCCGTTGCAACCGACGGCGTTCGAGCTCGTGGGCGGCGAAGCCCGCGTGCGCGAAATGGTGGACCGCTTTTACGACCTGATGGACCTCGAGCCCGAGTTCGCGGAGATTCGCGCGCTGCATCCGGCGTCGCTCGACGGCTCGCGCGACAAGCTGTTCTGGTTCCTGTGCGGCTGGCTTGGCGGCTCCGATCACTACATCAGCCGGTTCGGCCATCCGCGGCTGCGCGCGCGGCACCTGCCGTTCCCGATTGCGTCGGTCGAGCGCGATCAGTGGCTGCGCTGTATGGCGTGGGCGATGGAGGACATCGGGTTGGCCGAGCCGCTGCGCGAACGGCTCATGCATTCGTTCTACGACACGGC
The DNA here is from genome assembly GCF_001523915.2 of Burkholderia sp. LA-2-3-30-S1-D2. Lineage (NCBI taxonomy): Bacteria > Pseudomonadati > Pseudomonadota > Betaproteobacteria > Burkholderiales > Burkholderiaceae > Burkholderia > Burkholderia sp. LA-2-3-30-S1-D2. The sequence goes on from NZ_CP013384.1 coordinate 1,107,432, forward strand.
CGACTGGATGCGCAACCGGCCCGGTTGATCGACCGGTACGCCGCTGTCCGGACGCCGGACGATCTGCGTCTGGGCGCCTGGCCCGTGCGGCGCGACACTGACCGCTTCCCCATCGATACGAGGCTCGCCCGATGACGACCCACGCAATGTTTCGTGAAGATGCCTATCTGACGCAATGCGAGGCCGTCGTCGCGGCCGTCGACGATGACGGCATCCGCCTCGACCGCACCGTGTTCTATCCGCTTGGCGGCGGGCAGGCCGGCGACAGCGGCACGCTGACGCTGCCCGACGGCAGCACGATCACGATCGCCGACACGCGCAAGGCGAAGTTCGACGGTGCAACGCCCGACGATGCCGTGCACGTGCCTGCGAAGGGCCAGGAAGCGCGCGTCGCGGCGCTCGCCACCGGCGCGCGCGTGGTCGCGGACATCGACTGGCTGCGCCGCTACCGGCACATGCGGCTGCATACGGCCGCGCACCTGATGTGCGCGGTGCTGCCGTACCCGGTCGACGGCTGCAGCGTGACAGCCGACTACGTGCGGCTCGATTTCGCGACGTCGGATGCGATCGACCGCGTCGACGTCGAGCGCCGTCTCGCGGCGCTGGTCCACGGCGCGCATGCGGTCACCACCGAATGGATCACCGACGCCGAGATGGCCGAGCGGCCCGACCTCGTGCGCACGATGAGCGTGAAGCCGCCGATGGGGCTGGGCCGCGTGCGGCTGCTGCGCATCGAAGGCGTCGATCTGCAGCCGTGCGGCGGCACGCATGTGCGCAATACGTCGGAAATCGGCGACCTGCGGGTCGCCAAACTTGAAAAGAAGAGCGCGCGGACACGGCGCCTCGTACTGGAGTTTGCATGACGGTCGAAAACCTGACGGACAGTGCCGCGGCGCTCGATCCGCAAGCGCGCGAGATTCTCGATTTCTGGTTCGGCGAGCCGGGGTCGGTCGAGTTCGGCCACGCGCGCAAGGTGTGGTTCAACGGCGGTGCGGCGTTCGACGAGGTACTGCGGACGCGCTACGGCGCCTTGCTCGACGCCGCGTGCGACGGCGCCCACGATCACTGGGCCGACACTCCGCTCGGCGCGCTCGCGCTGATCGTGGTGCTCGACCAGTTCTCGCGCAACATTCATCGCGGCACGCCGCGTGCGTTCGCCGCCGATTCGAAGGCGCTGGCGCTCGCGCGACGCGTCGTGGCGGCAGGGTGGGACGCGCAATTGCCGAGCGGCCATCACCGCGCCTTTGCGTACCTGCCGTTCGAACATGACGAGTCGGACGAGAGCCAGCGCGAGGCAGTGCGCCTTTGCGCGGGCATTCGCGGCGAGGCCGGGTGCGAGAGCTATCACCACTTCGCGTTGCGTCATGCGGCCGTGGTCGAGCGCTTCGGTCGTTTTCCGCACCGGAACGCGATTCTCGGCCGTGTGTCGACCGATGCGGAGACGGCATTCCTGCGCGAGCCGGGCTCGTCGTTCTGACGTGCGGGGCGGTGGGGCGGCGGGCGTGAAAGCGCGCTTGAGCGCCGCTTGCCTGGCCTCCCGGAAATGACGACGGCGCCGTTTCGCGGCGCCGCCCTGCATTACTGCGTTTCGTGCTCTTCGGGGGTGCGCACGTAGACGCGCAGCAGTTCCTCGTCGTCGCCCGGGCGAGCGCCGGTCCAGAACAGTTTCCAGTCGCTGCCCGGCGCCGGATCGACTGCCCGCACGCCCTGGACGATCATCCACGTGCAGCGTGTCGTCTTCGCGTCGTCGATCGGCGTGTGCTGGATACCGGAGAAGTAGTACAGCATCGGCGCTTCCGATTCCCCGAGCCCGTGCAGGCTCGCCATGCAGTCGCCGTCGCTCCATTCGAGGGCGAGATGCGCGTTCAGGTCGTCGAATACCGACCGGTAACTCTTCGCCACGTCGAGCCACGGCAGCAATAGCGTATACACGAGGCCCCACGCAACCACAGCACCCGCGCCCCACGACAGCGCGCCGCGCCAGAGGCCGGTCGTGCGCAGCTTCGGCAGCAGCCACAGCCAGCCGGCCGTCAACACGAGCGCGCCGATCACAAGTCCGGGCACGATCGGCATCGTCCAGTCGAGCGGCAGCCATCGGCCGAGCGGCGCGAGGCCTGCACGCGATACACCCGGATCGGCCATCACTGCCCAGATCCCCCACGCGAGCGCGACGACGGTGCCGAACAGCAGGCGGCTCAGGTAATCCCATGCAAGATGCAGCCCGCGCGGCAGGCGCTCGATCGCCTGTGCGGCAACCAGCGCGAGCGGCGCGAAGAACGGCAGGATGTAGAGCTGGCGCGAGGTCGCGGACACTTGCAGTACCGCGAGGCCAATCCCGGCGAACAGGACGGGCAGCGCGATGCGCGGCGTGCGCCACTCGCGCCATGCGCCGCGTGCCAGCGCGACGATCGCGAGCGGCGCGGCCGGGAAGCCGAGCAGCAGGAACGCACGCAGGATGAAGAACGGCTTGTCGTTTTCCGCGCCGAGTTCCGGCACCGAGAAACCGAAGAAGCGGCCGACGTTGTTGTCCCAGAACCAGGTCATGAACAGCGTCTCGGAACGCAGGAACAGCGCGGTCGGCCAGATGAGCGCGAACGGTGCGAACACGAGCGCGGCGACGCCGAGCGAGCGCGCGAACGCACGTGTACGGCAGGCAGGGTAGAGCACCAGCGCGCCCGTGAGCGTGGCCGCGAACACGAGCGGCACGAACAGACCCTTTGCCATCAGCGCGATGCCGACGCCCGCGCCGAAGATCGGCGCGGCCCAGCGGCCGGACGGCCGCACCGGCAGCCCATGCCGCATCCGGCGCGCGCGCGCGACATGCTGCATCACGAGCTCGAGCAGGCCGCAGAAGCCCATCGCGGTGCCCGCGAACAGCGCGACGTCCGTCATCATGTCGTGCACGTGCTTGACGACGACGAGCGTGCTCGCGCTCAGCACGACGGGGCCGATCACGCGCAGGTCGAGCCAGCTGTCGGCCCGGCTGGCACTGCGTGCCGCGCGTGCGATGAAGCCGAACGCGAGCGCTGCGAACAGCGCGCTCGCGAGCCGTGCCGCGTCGTGCAGTGGCATCACCCGCTGCAGCAGCCACGCGAGGCTCGTCGCGACCCACGCGTAAAGCGGCGGCTTTTCCATGAACGGCTGGCCGGCGTTGGTCGGCACGACGAAGTCGCCCGTCTCGAGCATGTGCTGGATGATGCCGAACGTATAGGTTTCGTCCTGCTTCCACGGATCGTGGCCGAGCACGCCCGGCAGCGTGTACGCGCAGACCAGCGCGGCAACCAGCAGCCAGACGCGCCAGCCGAGCCGGACGACGCGATCGCCGGCGGCGTCCGTCGCGGCGGTGCCGGCCACGGCAGGCGTGCCGGCGGCATGGAGCGTCGCGCTGGGGTCGGGGTCGGCGGCTGATCGGGCGTGCGTGGCCGAAGCGGGCACGGACGTGCGTCGCCGGCGGCCGGGCGCTGCGGTTCCTGGCATGGAAAAGATCTCGGTCGGGTCAAGCTGGTCCGGCGACATGGGCCGGACCCAGTAAGGGTCGCATCAAGGCGAGATGACAGCCGGATGCCCGGCTGTTTTTGGCTTGGCGCTAGTAAAGCACGGAACTGTTACGGATGTTTACTGAAATGGTCACGGTATTGTGGAGATTTGTGGTGTCGTGACCACGGACCGCTTCAGCCGGTCCGTTTTTCCGCCTTCTGGGGCGCGATTACCGGCCGCCGCCGACTTCGAGCAGGGCGCCCGTCGTGTATGACGCCGTGTCGCCGAGCAGCCAGACGATCGCCTCCGCGATCTCTTGGGCCTCGCCCGCACGGCCGAGCGGGGTCTGCGCGCCGAGGCGTGCCGCGCGGCCGGGCTGGCCGCCGCTCGCATGGATATCCGTCTCGATCAGGCCGGGCCGCACCGCGTTGACGCGCACGCCGTGCGGCCCGAGTTCCTTCGCGAGGCCGATCGTCAGCGAATCGACCGCGCCCTTCGAGCCCGCGTAGTCGACGTACTCGTTCGGCGAACCGAGCCGCGACGCGATCGACGACACGTTGACGATCGCGCCGCCGTGCCCGCCGCGATCGGTGGACAGCCGGCGCGCGGCTTCGCGCGCACACAGGTAGGCGCCCAGCACGTTGGTATCGAACATCCGCCGCAGCCGGTCGACCGGCATGTCGGCGAGCGGCATCGACGGCGCGACGATCCCTGCATTGTTGACGAGCGCGTCGAGGCGACCGAACGCCGCCACCACGGTGTCGAACATCGCGATGACGTCCGCTTCGTTCGCGACGTCGCCGGCCACGACGCACGCGCGAGCGCCGGCGTCGCGAACGGCTTGCGCGGTCAGTTCGGCTGCCGCCGCGTCGCGTGCGTAGTTGATGCCGACGTCCCAGCCGCGCTCGGCCGCGAGCACGGCGGTCGCGCGGCCGATGCCGCGGCTCGCGCCGGTGATGAGGACGGCCTTGCGCTCGGACGACGGTGCGGGCATCGCGTGCGGCTCCCGATAAACGTTACTTGGCTGCGTCCGGCGCCCACTTGTCGCGGACGGGCGGCTGGTAGCGGCGCAACTGTTCGATCAGCGCGACCGGTTCGGCGTCGATGCACAACGCGTCGAAGTAGGTCGGGCGCATGAAGCCTTCGTCGACCGTATGGCGCAGCAGCGCGATCAGCGGATCGTAGAACGAATCGATGTTGTACAGCGCGACGGGCTTGCGGTGATAGCCGAGCTGCGCCCAGGTATAGACCTCGAAGAATTCCTCGAGCGTGCCGGCGCCGCCGGGCATCGCGACGAACGCATCCGCGAGGTCGGCCATCATCTTCTTGCGGTGGTGCATGTCGGGCACGACGTGCAGCTCGGACAGCCCGGTGTGGCCGACTTCCTTGTCGACCAGCAACTCGGGGATCACACCGACCACATGGCCGCCGGCCGCCATCACTTCATCGGCGATCACGCCCATCAGGCCGACGCGGCCGCCGCCGTAGACGAGCGTGAGGCCCGCATCGACGAGCGCGCGGCCGAACGCGCGTGCGGCGTCCGCATAGACGGGCCGCACGCCGGACGACGAGCCGCAGTAAACACAGACTGCCTTCATTGTTTCGTATCCTTCGCGGCGGGCTTGGCGGCGACCGGGCTGCCCGCCGGGCGCGGCGAACCGTCGCGCGGCGGCAGATAGTCGGTGAACTGGCGCTTGGGCAGCTTGCCGGAGACGAGATCGTCGAACAGCTGGCGCGAACGGCCGCGCAGGTACGGGGCCATGACCGAGATCACATGCATGCTCACCTGGTGCAGCTCTTCGCGGATCGCGTCCTGGTCGTTGTATTTGCGCGGGTGCATCACGTACTGATACGACAGCCAGTACGTCGAGATCACGGCCATGTTGGTGGCGATGACCTCGATCTCGGCGGGCGTCGCGACCATTTCGGCGTCGGACACGAGCAGCTCGCACATGTCGTGCGCGAAGCGCACCTTGTGGCTGATGATCTGCTTGAAGTGCGTCTCGAGCGTGCGGTTGCGCGCGAGCAGGTCGTTGAGGTCGCGATACAGGAACCGGTAGGTCCACATGAAGTCGGCCATGTACTGCAGGTACGACCAGGTTTCGTCGATCGTCGGACGGTGATCTTCGGGAAAGCGCAGCCGCCGTTCGATCTGCTGCTCGAACTGCGCGAAGATGCTGTTGATGATGTCGTCCTTGTTGCGGAAATGGTAGTACAGGTTGCCTGGACTGATTTCCATTTCCTCGGCGATCGTCGTGGTCGTGACGTTCGGCTCGCCGATCTCGTTGAAGAGTTTCAACGACAACTCGAGAATCCGTTCGCGGGTGCGGCGGGGAGGTTTCGCTTCCATGTCGTCCGGCCCTGTGTGTGCCGGACTGGCGGGCGCTGCAATCGATGCTGCGAGATTCGTCCGGCGCGGGTTGCTGTTCTAAGTCTAGCGGACGATTATAAACCGCTGTTTCCTGACAACGGGCGCATTTCGTGATCGCGGCGCGTTCCCCGTGCATGGTGCACCGCCGCACGGCGGCGATGCCGCGGATGCCGCTAGAAGCCGAGCCAGCGTGCGATCACCGGGCCGAGCACGAAGCCCCACGTCGTCACGCACGCGAACAGCGCGACCGTGACCGCCGCGCTGCCGAGATCCTTCGCGCGCTTCGACAATTCGTGGCGCTCGAGCGAGATGCGATCGATCGCGGCCTCGACGCTCGAATTCAGCAGCTCGACGATCAGCACGAGCAGCACCGACGCGATCAGCAGCGCGCGCGATGCGGCGGGGACCGGCGAGAACGCACCGATCGGCAGCATCAGCGCGGCGAGCGTGAGCTCCTGGCGAAACGCGCTCTCCTCGCGGATCGCGACGCGAAACCCGTTCAGCGAATGCTTGAGCGCGTACCACGCACGCGTGATGCCGCGGTGGCGCTTGTACGGGTTCGGCGGCAGCGGCGCGAGCCGATCGTCGGGGCCGAGCGGTTCGTGCGGGTGCACGTCCGCGTCGGCGTGCGGCTCTTCTTCGTCGAACGGACGATGTGGTTGCGCCGTCGTGGCAGGGGGCGGGGTCTTGTCGTTCAGGTCTCGTTTCAAACGGCGGCACCTTCGGCGGGCGAGTACGCAGTCTTCGGCAGCGGTTTCAGATGCGACGCGAACTGCTCGGACGCCGCGCGCCACGAAAAGCGCTCGGCCCACGCGCGGGCAGTCTCGCGTTCGATCTTCAGCGCCTCGAGGCAGGCTTCCTGCAGGTCTTCGTGCATCGCGCCGGCATCGCCCCCGCCGAGTACGTCGATCGGGCCCGTGACCGGGTACGCGGCGACCGGCGTGCCACACGCGAGCGCCTCCAGCAGCACGAGGCCGAACGTGTCGGTGCGACTCGGGAACACGAACACGTCGGCCGCAGCATACACCTTGGCGAGCTCGGCTTGCGACAGGACGCCGAGATAGTTCGCTTCCGGATAGCGCGATTTCAGCTCGGCGAGCGCCGGGCCTTCGCCCGCGACCCACTTCGAACCGGGCAGGTCGAGGCGCAGGAATGCCTCGACGTTCTTCTCGATCGCGACGCGGCCCACGTACAGGAAGATCGGCCGCGCGGTATTGAGCACCTTCGACTCCATCGGCCGGAAGATGTCGAGGTCGACGCCGCGCGTCCACAGCACGACGTTCGTGAAGCCGAACTTCTCGAGGTCCTGCTTCACGACCGGGGTCGGCGCCATCACCGCGAGCGACGGCGCGTGGAACCAGTGCAGGAACTTGTAGGTCGCCGACAGCGGAATGCCGAAGCGCGCCTGCACGTATTCAGGAAAGCGCGTGTGGTACGCGGTCGTGTACGGCAGCTTGCGTGCGCGCGCATAGCGTCGCGCGGCCAGGCCGAGCGGGCCTTCGGTCGCGATGTGCAGCGCGTCGGGCGCGAACGCATCGATCCGGGCGCGCAGCTTGCGGTACGGCAGAATCGACAGGCGGATCTCGGGGTAGGTCGGGCAGGGCACCGTGCGGAATTCCAGCGGCGTCAGCATTTCGACCCGGTGGCCGAGCGCGGTGAGTTCGCGGGAGGTGCTCTTCAGCGTGCGCACGACGCCGTTGACCTGCGGTTCCCACGCGTCGGTGACGATCATGATCTTCATCGCGGCATGTGTCCTGTAAGTGGAGTTGTGTCAGGCGGTGGCCTTGGCCTTGCGCGACGGGGCAGCGGACGGCGCGGTGCGCATCGCCGTCCAGTAGACGATCTTCAGTTCGCCTTCCATCGTTTCGACGAGCGCGGACAGGCTTTCGACCCAGTCGCCGTCGTTGCAGTACAGCACGCCGTCGATGTCGCGGATCTCCGCCTTGTGGATGTGCCCGCACACGACGCCGTCGCAGCCGCGGCGGCGCGCTTCGTCGGTCATCACGGTCTCGAACTGCGAGATGAAGTTCACCGCGTTCTTCACCTGATGCTTCAGGTACTGCGACAGCGACCAGTACTGGAAGCCCAGCCGGCTGCGGATCCGGTTGAACCAGCGGTTCAGCACGAGGATCAGCGTGTAGAGCGTGTCGCCGAGATACGCGAGCCATTTCGCGTGCTGGATCACGCCGTCGAACAGGTCGCCGTGGACAATCCACAGGCGCTTGCCCGCGAGCGTCGTGTGAAATGCCTCGCCCCGCACCTGGATGTCACCGAACGCGAGGTCGCAGAACTGCCGCGCGCCTTCGTCGTGGTTGCCCGGAATGTAGACCACCTGCGTGCCCTTGCGCGCCTTGCGCAAGACCTTCTGCACGACGTCGTTGTGCGCCTGCGGCCAGTACCAGCCCTTCTTCAGCTGCCAGCCGTCGATGATGTCGCCGACGAGGTACAGGTATTCCGAATCGTTGTGGCGCAGGAAGTCGAGCAGGTACGGCGCCTGGCATCCGCTCGAGCCGAGGTGAATGTCGGACAGCCAGATCGTGCGGTAGCGCTGGGCGGACGGCTCGGGGTCGTCGTGCTGCCTGGCGTGCGCGGCCGTCGGCTCGTTCGACGAAAGGGCATCGGTTGCGGCCGAGCCGGACAGGAAGGCGGTGACGGCGCGGGCGCCGAGGGGTTGACGGAACAGGGAGGTCGCGGACGTTTTCTGGCCCATGCATGACTCGCGCCGGTTGACATTACCGGCATTGCGCCATGCGGGCGTGACCATGCCGTGACAGTCACGAGACGTTCTTATTACTGTCGTTCCGCCATGTTTAGCAGTGAATGCGGCGGCGTTGCGCAATCTGCCGAACCAACCGCCTTTGCGATGATCGGGCATGCCGAGCGGGGTGGCCGTGACGGTGCCTTCAAGGGATTTCGTCTGACGGATGCACCGACGCGCGGAACCGGTCGCGCTCGCGCGGACCGCGCAATCGCGTCAGCGCGGAATCGCGACGACGCGCGTGCGGGCGATGCGGTCGTGCGGGAATTGACGATCGGTGTGCAGGCGGGCGGCGCCGGCCCATGCGACGATCCACGCGGCAGCCAGCGCGAGCGTGACGGGCACCGACAGGCCGAGGAGCGGATGCAGCGCGAGCGGCGGCAGGAACCACAGCCACCCGAGCGCGTAGCGAACGAGCGCATGGCCGGCGTTCAGCGGCTGGCCGCTCGACGATTCGAGCCGCAGCCGCCAGGTCTTCATCGGCAGCGTCTGGCCGCCGTGGGTCCAGAACCAGACGAAGTACGCGCCGACGACGAGCGCGATCCACGCGGCGAGGAGGTTGTGGTGAACGAGGCCGTTGCGCTGCTGCGTCGCGAGGCTGAATGCGAGGCCGGCGAAGAACACGATGCCGAACAGCAGCACGGCTTCGTACAGCATCGCGGCGAGGCGCCGCCGCACGGACGGCGCGGCGAAGACGGCCGAGGCCTGGGGTGCGGGGGCGCTCGCCACGTCGGGTCAGGAACCCTTGAACATCGACGGCGCGTCGGCCGGCGAGACGGGCGTGACGGTCGCAGGCGCGGGTGCGGTGCCTGACGTGGATGATGCCGCCACGGGCGGTGCGCCGGCGCCGGCCGTAGCGGGCGCCGATGCCGCCGCGGGGTTGCTCGCCGGGTGCTCGTGCGAATTGACGAGGCGGCGCACATCGCGGTCGGCGACCGACGGCGGCGCGCTGACGACGCTCGGTCGGCGACGGCGCGCGGTCGCGGCCAGGCGCTGTTTCTGTTCTTCGGGAAGTTGCTGGTAGGCCTTCCACGCACGCTCGCGCGCCTGCGCGGACAGCTCCTTCGCGCTCTGGTAATTCTCACGCGCGACGCGGCGCTGCTCGGGCGTCATCCGCGCCCACTCGGACATCCTGTCCTGTAGGTGCTTCTGCTCATCGGGCGTCAATTTCGCGAAACGTGATGCGATCCTCAGCCATTTGCGCTTGCGAGCGTCGCTGAAGCCATCCCACTGGTCGGCGAACGGTGCGAGTGCCGAGCGTTGCGCAGGCGTCAGGCGCGCCCACGACAGCGGGCCGTTGGCGGCAGGCAGCGGCAGGGGCAGCGGGGCGAGTTCGGTGGTCAGCCCGGCGGCGGCCGAGGTCGGCGCGGGCGCGCTGCTGGCCGCCGCGGAGACCGTCGCGGCGGGCGGGTTGAATCGGGAATAGGTGGCGACGTAGGAAACGGCGATCGCGATCACGCATCCGAAAAGTACGGCCAGGCCGCGTTTCTGACTCACCCGTGCGATCCCCTCGTTATTCTCTGTTAGCGTGCGTGCGAAAGATACGCGTTGAACCCGTGATCGAGATACGCGTTGAGCGGCAGGTCGTCGCTGAGCATCGCCGCGTCGATGTCGGCGAGTTCGGCGGTGCGCTGCATGTCTTCCCAGTACGCGATGCCGACGAGCCCCGCGAGCAGCAGCGCGAGCGGCCAGGCGCGCAGCAGGCGGCGCGCGAACGACGTCTGCGGGCGACTCGCGAGCGGCGTGCCGTATGCGGCGGCGGCACCGGCGAAGGCGGGCACGAACACCGGCGCGGTCGCGGGTTCCGGCTTCTTGCGCGCGAGCGCGGCCCGGCGCGCGGCAGCCAGACGGTCGGTGGTTGCGGCAGGCAGCGCCGCGGCACGTTCGTCCAGCGCGCGGCGGACCTTCAGCGCGAATTCGTATTCTCGATTTACGGGAGCGGAGCTCATAGCGTGATTCCTTTGGCCTTGAGCGCTTGCGCCAGGGTGTGGGTGGCTCGCGAGCAGTGCGTCTTGACGCTGCCTTCGGAGCACCCCATTGCGGCGGCAGTCTCGGCGACATCCATATCTTCCCAATAACGCATCAGGAACGCTTCCCGTTGACGCGTCGGAAGTTTCCGGATTTCTGCGTCGATCAGGGACAGCACCTGCTCCCGCTCGAGGCGGTGCTCGGTGCTCTCGACGCCCGCGTTGTCGTCCGCGGACTCGAGCGTTTCCAGTGGATCGAAGTCCTCGTCGTCCGTGTTGTTGAGCGACGAAAAGAGCGTGACCCAGGTATTGCGGACCTTTTGCCGGCGGAACCAGTCATGGATCGCGTTCTGCAGGATCCGCTGGAACAGCAGCGGCAGCTCGGCCACCGGCCGGTCGCCGTACTTCTCCGCCAGCTTGATCATCGCGTCCTGCACGATGTCGAGCGACGCATCGTCGTCGCGCACGGCGTACGCAGCCTGCTTGAACGCGCGCCTTTCGACGCCCGCCAGAAAGTCGGCGAGTTCCTTGTCTGATGCCATTCCGTAAAGGTATGCGCTGCGGACTGCGGCGTGTGAAAGGTCGAAAAATTTCGTAAAACCCGCGGATGCTAACAAATTTTCGCGCGACTTGGCACCGGTGACGGCTCGGTACGTTGCGCGCGAGCAGCGTCCGCGGGCCGCCGGGCGGGGCGCATGATGCGCTGCGGGATATTTTGCTTGACGACCCAATCATGACCCGCTATCGTCAGCGATTCGCAACATGAAGTGATGGTCTCATTTGAGGCTGGCCCAAGAAGCCCGCCCTTCAAACTGGACGCGCCGCTTGAACCCGAGCCACAAGCCCGGCAGAGAGCACCCGATCAATTTTTTGCCGAAAATTCGAAAGGTCAAAATGAACATGCCCAGCGCGGAATTCTCCACGTCGGAACCCCTTTCCCCTCCCGATAGCGACTCCATCGGCGCCACCGTGCTCATGAAAGCACTGGCCGACGAGAACGTCGAATTCATCTGGGGCTATCCCGGCGGCTCGGTACTCTACATCTACGACGAGCTTTACAAGCAGGACAAGATTCAGCACGTGCTGGTTCGCCACGAACAGGCGGCCGTGCACGCAGCCGATGCGTATGCGCGTTCCACCGGCAACGTCGGCGTCTGTCTCGTGACGTCCGGCCCCGGTGTCACCAATGCGGTGACCGGCATTGCAACGGCCTACATGGATTCGATCCCGATGGTCGTGATCAGCGGCCAGGTGCCGACTGCCGCGATCGGCCAGGACGCGTTCCAGGAATGCGATACGGTCGGCATCACGCGTCCGTGCGTGAAGCACAACTTCCTCGTGAAGGACGTGCGCGACCTCGCGGAAACCGTCAAGAAGGCGTTCTACATCGCCCGCACCGGCCGTCCGGGCCCGGTGCTGATCGACATCCCGAAGGACATCTCGAAGACGCCGTGCCAGTACGAGCCGATCAAGAGCGTGTCGCTGCGCTCGTACAACCCCGTCACGAAGGGCCATTCGGGCCAGATCCGCAAGGCCGTGTCGCTGCTGCTGTCGGCAAAGCGTCCCTATATCTACACGGGCGGCGGCATCATCCTCGCCGACGCTGCGCGCGAACTGAACCAGTTCGCCGACCTGCTCGGCTACCCGGTCACGAACACGCTGATGGGCCTCGGCGGCTATCGCGCATCGGACAAGAAATTCCTCGGCATGCTCGGCATGCACGGCACGTACGAAGCGAACATGGCGATGCAGCACTGCGACGTGCTGATCGCGATCGGCGCCCGCTTCGACGACCGCGTGATCGGCGACCCGGCGCACTTCGCGTCGCGTCCGCGCAAGATCATCCACATCGACATCGACCCGTCGTCGATCTCGAAGCGTGTGAAGGTCGACATTCCGATCGTTGGCGACGTGAAGGAAGTGCTGAAGGAGCTGATCGAGCAACTGCAGACGGCCGAGCATGGCCCCGACACCGAGGCGCTCGCGCAATGGTGGAAGGACATCGAGGACTGGCGCTCGAAGGACTGCCTGAAGTTCGACCGCGAAAGCGAGATCATCAAGCCGCAGTACGTGGTGGAGAAGGCGTGGGAGCTGACGGACGGCAACGCGTTCGTGTGCTCGGACGTCGGTCAGCACCAGATGTGGGCGGCGCAGTTCTACCGTTTCAACAAGCCGCGTCGCTGGATCAATTCCGGCGGCCTCGGCACGATGGGCTTCGGCCTGCCGGCGGCGATGGGCGTCAAGATGGCGCACCCGGACGACGACGTGCTGTGCATCACGGGCGAAGGCTCGATCCAGATGTGCATCCAGGAACTGTCGACCTGCCTGCAGTACGACACGCCCGTGAAGATCATTTCGCTGAACAACCGCTATCTCGGCATGGTCCGCCAGTGGCAGCAGATCGAATACAGCAAGCGCTATTCGCATTCGTACATGGATGCGCTGCCCGATTTCGTGAAGCTCGCCGAAGCGTACGGCCATGTCGGCATGCGGATCGAAAAGACCTCGGATGTGGAGCCGGCGCTGAAGGAAGCGCTGCGCCTGAAGGACCGCACCGTGTTTCTCGACTTCCAGACCGATCCGACCGAAAACGTCTGGCCGATGGTACAGGCCGGCAAGGGCATCACCGAGATGCTGCTCGGATCGGAAGATCTGTAACGGCGCGACGCGCGCCAGGGCCGAGGCGGCCGCCTTCACGAAGGGCGGTGCGGCACCGGGCGGCGCGCGGCGCGAGTGAATCGACACGGACACATTCTGGAAGAAGCGAACATGAGACACATCATTTCCGTCCTGCTGGAAAACGAACCGGGCGCGCTGTCGCGCGTGGTCGGTCTGTTTTCCGCACGCGGCTACAACATCGAAACCTTGACGGTGGCGCCGACCGAAGACCAATCGCTGTCGCGGCTGACCATCGTTTCCATTGGCTCTGACGACGTGATCGAACAGATCACGAAGCATCTGAACCGCCTGATCGAGGTGGTGAAAGTGGTGGACCTGACCGACGGTGCACACATCGAACGTGAGCTGATGCTGATCAAGGTACGAGCAGTGGGCAAGGAGCGCGAAGAAATGAAGCGGATGTCGGATATTTTCCGCGGCCGCATCATCGACGTGACCGAAAAGACCTACACGATCGAATTGACGGGCGCGAGCGACAAGCTCGACGCATTCATCCAGGGGCTGGACGCGACCGCGATCCTAGAGACCGTGCGCACCGGCAGCTCCGGCATCGGACGCGGCGAGCGCATCCTGAAGGTGTGATGCCAGACAGGCACGCCGGGTGCGCCGTCATGTCCCGGCCCGCAGTACTCCATCTGAACGAATTGTTGAATTTTTGAATTGGCGAAGGAACCATCATGAACGTTTTCTACGATAAAGACGCTGACCTCTCCCTCATCAAGGGCAAGCAAGTCACGATCATCGGCTACGGCTCGCAAGGCCATGCACACGCACTGAACCTGAAGGACAGCGGCGTGAACGTGACGGTCGGCCTTCGCAAGGGCGGCGCGTCGTGGAGCAAGGCCGAAAACGCAGGCCTGTCGGTCAAGGAAGTCGCGGAAGCGGTGAAGGGCGCGGATGTCGTCATGATGCTGCTGCCGGACGAGCAGATCGCCGACGTGTACGCGAAGGAAGTGCACGCAAACATCAAGCAGGGCGCCGCACTGGCATTCGCACACGGCTTCAACGTCCACTACGGCCAGGTGATCCCGCGCGCCGACCTCGACGTGATCATGATCGCGCCGAAGGCACCGGGCCACACCGTGCGCGGCACGTACTCGCAAGGCGGCGGCGTGCCGCACCTGATCGCGGTTGCGCAGAACAAGTCGGGCGCGGCACGCGACATCGCGCTGTCGTATGCGGCAGCGAACGGTGGCGGCCGTGCCGGCATCATCGAGACGAACTTCCGTGAAGAGACCGAAACCGACCTGTTCGGCGAGCAGGCCGTGCTGTGCGGCGGTACCGTCGAGCTGATCAAGGCAGGTTTCGAGACGCTGGTCGAAGCGGGCTACGCGCCGGAAATGGCGTACTTCGAGTGCCTGCACGAACTGAAGCTGATCGTCGACCTGATCTACGAAGGCGGCATCGCGAACATGAACTACTCGATCTCGAACAACGCCGAGTACGGCGAGTATGTGACGGGCCCGCGCGTCGTCACGGAAGAGACGAAGAAGGCGATGAAGCAGTGCCTGACCGACATCCAGACGGGCGAATACGCGAAGAGCTTCATTCTCGAGAACAAGGCAGGTGCGCCGACGCTGCAGTCGCGCCGTCGCCTGACGGCCGAGCACCAGATCGAGCAGGTCGGCTCGAAGCTGCGCGCGATGATGCCGTGGATCGCGAAGAACAAGCTCGTCGACCAGACGAAGAACTAAGCACCACGTGCTGTTCCGGCCCTTCGAGTGGAGGGTCGGTATCAAAAAGCCGTCCGAAGGCAGCAGTGCCCCGGGCGGCTTTTGCTATCCTACGGGCTTTGCAATTCACCGAACACCGAACGAACCCATGAACTATCCTCATCCGATCATCGCGCGCGAAGGCTGGCCGTTCATCGCGATTGCAGCCGTCATCGCGTTGTTGATCCACGCCGTCGGGGGCTTCGGCTTCGCGTGGCCGTTCTGGCTGCTGCTCGTCTTCGTCGTCCAGTTCTTCCGCGATCCGCAGCGCCCGATCCCGGCGCAGCCGAACGCGGTGCTGTGCCCGGCGGACGGCCGCATCGTCGCGGTCGAGACCACCCAGGATCCGTACGCGAATCGCGAAGCGCTGAAGATCAGCGTGTTCATGAATGTCTTCAACGTCCATTCGCAGCGTTCGCCGGTCGACGGCGCGGTCACCAAGGTCGAATACTTCCCGGGCGCGTTCCTGAACGCGGCGATCGACAAGGCGTCGACCGAGAACGAGCGCAATGCGGTCGTGATCCAGACGGCGAGCGGCAAGACCGTCACCGCCGTGCAGATCGCAGGCCTCGTCGCCCGCCGGATCCTGTGCTACGTGCGTGCCGGCGAGCCGCTGTCGCGCGGTCAGCGCTACGGTTTCATCCGCTTCGGTTCGCGCGTCGACGTGTACCTGCCGCTCGGCAGCCGCGCGAAGGTGTCGATCGGCGAGAAGGTCTACGCGTCGTCGACGATCCTCGCCGAGCTCGAACAGTAAGCGGCGGGACGCACGATGGCCGCATTCAAACCGCGTCGTCCGCGCAACGGCTCCGGCCAGACGCCACGCCCGTTCCGCCGCAACAAGGTGATGGCGCCGGATCAGGCGCCCATCGAGAGCCGCCGCGCCGCGCGGCAACGGTTCCTGAAGACGCGCGGCATCTACCTGCTGCCGAACGCGTTCACGACCGCCGCGCTGTTCTGCGGCTTCTTCGCGGTCGTGCAGGCGATGAACGTGCGCTTCGAGATCGCCGCGATCGCGATCTTCGTCGCGATGGTGCTCGACGGGATGGACGGGCGAGTCGCGCGGATGACGCATACCCAAAGCGCGTTCGGCGAACAGTTCGACAGCCTGTCGGACATGGTGTCGTTCGGCGTCGCGCCGGCGCTCGTGATGTACGAGTGGGTGCTGAAGGATCTTGGCCGCTGGGGCTGGCTCGCTGCATTCGTCTACTGTTCGGGCGCCGCGCTGCGTCTCGCGCGCTTCAACACGAACATCGGCGTCGTCGACAAGCGCTTCTTCCAGGGGCTGCCGAGCCCGGCCGCTGCCGCGCTGATCGCCGGCTTCGTCTGGCTCGCGACCGACAACCGCGTGCCGATGAAGCTCGGCTGGCTGCCCTGGGTCGCGTTCGCACTGACGATCTATGCAGGCGTGACGATGGTGTCGAACGCGCCGTTCTACAGCGGCAAGGCGCTCGACGTACGGCACCGCGTGCCGTTCGCGGCGATCCTGCTGGTCGTCGTCGCGTTCGTGCTCGTGTCGTCCGATCCGCCGTTGATGCTGTTCTGCCTGTTCGTGCTGTACGGGCTGTCCGGCTACGTGTTTTGGGCCTACATGGCCGTGCGCGGACGGGCGAACCCCGCGCGCTCGTCGCAGCGCGATCACTGACGCGCAACCTGCCCGACAACGGCGGCCACGAGGCCGCCGTTTTCATTTGCCCCTTTTCCGCGCGGCGCGGTCCGGCATCCCGGGTGCCGTCCGATTGCGCACCCAGCGGAATGCCGCTATAGTCTTCGGCATGACTGCATTTTCCCGCCTCTCCCTCCTTCTAGCCGGTGCGCCGCTACGCGCGCTAGCTTTGGCGCGCCTGCCGCGCTGACCGTTCTCGCCCTCCGTCAAGCCTCGTCTGTTGTTGAGCGTCGCCAGCGGTGGCGCGATCTCATTACGTTTGATTCCCGTATAAAGAGCCCTGGAGCCCCCCATGACAGACAAGCTGATCATTTTCGATACGACGTTGCGTGACGGTGAACAATCGCCCGGTGCGTCGATGACGAAGGAAGAGAAAGTCCGCATCGCGAAGCATCTCGAGCGGATGAAGGTCGACGTGATCGAGGCCGGCTTCGCGGCCAGCTCGAACGGCGACTTCGACGCGATCCACACGATCGCCGGCCTGGTGAAGGAGAGCACGATCTGCTCGCTGGCGCGCGCCAACGACAAGGACATCCAGCGTGCGGCCGACGCCCTGAAGCCGGCCAATAGCTCGCGGATCCACACGTTCATCGCGACGTCGCCGCTGCACATGGAGAAGAAGCTGCGGATGACGCCGGACCAGGTGTTCGAGCAGGCTCGCCTCGCGGTGCGCTTCGCGCGCAAGTTCACCGACAACGTCGAATTCTCGCCGGAAGACGGCAGCCGTTCGGATCTCGACTTCCTGTGCCGCGTGCTGGAAGCCGTGATCGCCGAAGGGGCGACGACGATCAACATCGCCGACACGGTCGGCTACGGCGTGCCGGAACTCTACGGCAACCTCGTGAAGACGCTGCGCGAACGCATTCCGAACTCGGACAAGGCGATCTTCTCCGTGCACTGCCACAACGACCTCGGGATGGCGGTGGCGAACTCGCTCGCCGGCGTGAAGATCGGCGGTGCGCGGCAGGTCGAGTGCACGATCAACGGTCTCGGCGAGCGCGCGGGCAATACGTCGCTCGAGGAAATCGTGATGGCCGTGAAGACCCGCAAGGACTACTTCGGCCTCGACGTCGGCATCGACACCACGCAGATCGTGCCGACGTCGAAGCTCGTGTCGCAGATCACCGGTTTCGTCGTGCAGCCGAACAAGGCCGTGGTCGGCGCGAACGCGTTCGCGCACGCGTCGGGCATCCACCAGGACGGCGTGCTGAAGGCGCGCGACACCTACGAGATCATGCGCGCGGAAGACGTGGGCTGGACCGCGAACAAGATCGTGCTCGGCAAGCTGTCGGGCCGCAACGCGTTCAAGCAGCGCCTGCAGGAGCTCGGCGTGTCGCTCGACAGCGAAGCCGAGCTGAACGCCGCGTTCATGCGCTTCAAGGACCTCGCCGATCGCAAGGCTGAGATCTTCGACGAAGACATCATCGCGATCGTCTCCGAAGAATCGGCGCTCGCGCAGGAGCAGGAGCACTTCAAGTTCGTGTCGCTGTCACAGCATTCTGAGACGGGCGAGCAGCCGCAGGCGAAGATCGTGTTCGCGGTCGAGGGCAAGGAAGTGACCGGCGAGGCGCGCGGCAACGGGCCGGTCGATGCGACGTTCAACGCGATCGAGGGCGAAGTCGGCAGCGGTTCCGAACTGCTCCTGTATTCGGTGAACGCGATCACGACCGGCACGCAGGCGCAGGGCGAAGTGACCGTCCGGCTGTCGAAGAGCGGGCGGATCGTCAACGGCGTTGGCACCGATCCGGACATCGTCGCGGCGTCCGCGAAGGCGTACATTTCGGCGCTGAACAAACTGCATTCGAAGGACGACAAGGTCAACCCGCAGCGCTCGTAAGCGCTGCGCGTCGAGCGCTCGAAGCACACGAAACACCCCGTGCGGCCTTGCGCCGCCCGGGGTGTTTTTTCATGCGCCATTCATTCGGCCGCCGGCGCGCGGAACAGCCAGCGGCGCGCGGCGGGGCGAGGCGTCGGGCTGCGGCGGCGGAATTCGACCGTGATCCCGCGCCGCGGCGCATCGGCGACGAACGCGTCGAGCAGTTCGAGCACGTCGTGATCGATGTAGTCGGCGCGCGTTGCGTCGATGATCACGGCCGCGCGGTCGGGAATGTGCCGCAGGTGATGCTTGACCTGCACCTTGCCGAGGAACGAGACGTCCTTGCGGAACGACAGCAGGAAGTGGTCGTCGTGCTGCGCGAGCGTGACGGGGCTCTTCAGGTTCGCGACGGCGACCGCCAGCACGCTGCACGCGAGGCCGACGGCAATGCCGAACAGCAGGTCGACCGCGAGCACGCCCGCGATCGTCGCGGCGAACGGCACGAACGCGGCCGGGCCCTGCTTCAGCACCGAGCGGAACAGCGCCGGTTTCGCGAGCTTGAAGCCCGTATGGATCAGGATCGCGGCCAGGCTTGCGAGCGGGATCAGGTTGATGAGCCCGGTGAGCGCGAACACGCTGGCAAGCAGCAGGATCCCGTGCACGATCGCCGACATCCGGCTTTGCGCACCCGCGTTCACGTTCACCGAGCTGCGCACGATCACCGACGTGATCGGCAGCCCGCCGAACGCACCCGCGACGAGATTGCCGACGCCCTGGGCCTTCAGTTCGCGATCGGGCTGCGTCGGCCGGCGCTTCGGGTCGATCTGCTCGACCGCCTCCAGGCTCAGCAGCGTCTCGAGGCTCGCGACGACCGCGAGCGTGATCGCGACGCGCCACACGTCCGGATTGACGAGCTGCGCGAAGTTCGGGCCGAGCTCCGCATGCTTGAGCGAGGCCGCGAACGCCGCGAACGATCCGAGCTCGGGCAGCGTCACGCGATGGGCCGCGCCCGGCGCAACGGCCGGCGCGACGAAGCCCAGCACGAGCGTCGCGCCGATGCCGAGCACGACGACCGCGAGCGGCGCGGGCACCGAGCGCACCAGCGCTAAGCGGCGCAGCGCGGGCGTGTCCCATGCGATCAGCAGCGCGAGCGACGCGAGCGCGATGGCCGTGGCAGCCCATGCGACCGGCAGGCCCGGCCAGTTCGCAAACGATTGCGCAGCCGAGCCGCCGATGCCGAACGCGAACGGAATCTGCTTCACGATCAGCAGCAGGCCGATCGCGGCGAGCATGCCCTTGATGACGGGCGACGGCACGTAGGCGGCGAAGCGGCCGGCGCGCAGCATGCCGAACCCGAACTGCAGCACGCCGGACAGCAGCACCGCGAGCAGGAACGCGGAGAAGCTGCCGAGTTGCGCGATCCCTTCGACGACGATCACGACGAGGCCGGCGGCCGGCCCGCTGACGGACAGGGACGAGCCGCTCAGCAGCGCGACGACGATGCCGCCGACGATGCCGGACACGAGCCCGGCGAACGGTTCGACGCCGGAGGCGTTGGCGATGCCGAGACAGAGCGGCAGCGCGACGAGGAAAACGACGATGCCGGCGACGATGTCGCGCGGCAGGGTGGACAGGCGCTCGTTCAGTTTCATGGTTGGGGCGGTTTCGTGGGCGTTGGGGCGGGGGGATGAATCAGCCGAGCGCGGCGGCGGTCGTGGCCAGCGCGGGTTCGACGTCGACGGGGGGTGCCGCGTAGCCGGAATCGAGCTCCAGCAGGCGACCGTCGGCGAGCGAGAATATCCAGCCGTGCACGAGCGGCGGCCGTTCGCGGTCGCGCACGATCGGCGATGCGCGCAGCAGTCGCACCTGCTCGAGCACGTTCAGCTCGGCGAGGCGGTCGGCGGCGGCCGTGTCGTCGAGCCCGTCGAGCGTGTCGCGATGGCGCCGCGCGAGCGCGCAGAGCGGCGCGATGCGGCGCGCGACGTGCGGCAGGTCGGCCGGCGGCGGCAGCAGCGACGCGCGCACGCCGCCGCAGCCGTAGTGGCCGCACACGATCACGTGGTCGACCTTCAGCACGCGCACCGCGTACTCGAGCACGCTGGCGGAATTGTCGTCGTCGGGATGGAACAGGTTCGCGATGTTGCGATGGACAAACAGTTCGCCGGGCGCGCAGTGCGTGATGGTTTCGGCCGGCACACGGCTGTCTGCGCAGCCGATCCACAGCACGCGCGGGTTCTGGCCACGCGCGAGCGCGTCGAAGAAACCGGGCGTGTGTTCACGCGTCTCGCGGGCCCAGGCAATGTTGGCAACCAGCATGCTCTTGGGGCGATTCATGAGGACTCCTTTTTGATAACGGCAAATAAATATCGACGAAATGACGCAACTCCATTCTTTCTAAATTGAAAGGTTGGATTTGGACTGATATTAGGGGTATGCCCTAGCGCTCCGGGGGCATTGAAACAAACTGTTTCAAATTGATTTGGCGCAGTGCATTGCGTGCACCAACCCGACGCATGACATGCATCGCGTATGCCGGTTTCTGCGCATAGGGCCGCATGACGGGGCGTTCAGCGGATTGCCATCGGGATGTCATTGACCGGAAAAGTTTTCCGCCATATTCCGTGCATTGAATAATGTGGCGGAAAAAACGAAATGGCCATTCACGCAATAATTCGTGAATGGCCATTGTGAAAATTGCGCGTAAATGCGCAATCGGTCAGAACAGATTGCGGCGATCGGGATCGTGCAGCGGGTCCGGTGTTTTCTGCGTGGTGCGCAGGATGCCCTGCGGATCGAAATAGAAGCTGTACATCATGTACCAGACGTTGTCCTCGAGATACCGGTACGTCCACACCTCGCGCTTCATCAGCGGGAAGTAGGACGTCTCGACCGGGCGGCCGAAATTGACGAGCACGTCGGTCTTCGTCCACTTGCCGACCTCCGCGCGATACAACTCGCTCGGCTGCAGCACCTGGCGCACGTTGACGATCCTGTGGGCTGCGTCGACGTCGGCCGCGATCGTGATTTCGCCCATCGGCTGGGTCGGCCACATCAGCCGCTTGCCGCCGCCGGGCAGGTCGTAGATCTCGCGCGGCGGGCCCATGCGCGCGACGATCGCCGACTCGTCCTGGCCGGCCTGATATTGCTGCCACGGTTGCGCGCAACCGGCCAGCAGTGCGGCGGCACCGGCGACCAGCACCGGCAGGCGCGCGGGAATACGAATGCGCATGGGATTCTCCAGAACACGGAAACAGGCCCCGTTGTATCACGGACGGCGCGCGCCGGTGCATCGCGCGGAAAAAATCGGTGCGGATCGGCGGCGTGGCGAAGCTTGCGGGCGGCGGGCGCGCCGGCCTATGATCCGCGCTTCTCGGGCAGATCGAAGGGCAGGTGGCCGATGCAGGGGTGGAAATGGTGCGCGCTCGCGTTGAGCGCAGGATGGATGCTGGTGTCGTCCGCGTTTGCCGGCGGCGAGCCGGTGCGGATCGCGCTGATCGAGGGGATGTCGGGCCCGTTCGCGAACGCGGGCGCGGCGGTCGAGCGCAACCTGCGCTTCGGCGTCGAGCAGGTCAACGCGGCGGGCGGCGTGAAGCTGCGCGACGGCGCGCACCCGCTCGAACTTGTCGTGCTCGACAGCAAGGGCAGCCCGGAGGAGGCGCTCGTGCAACTGCGCGCGGCCGCGGACCGCCATATCGGCTTCGTTGCGCAAGGCAACAGTTCGGCCGTCGCGGCCGCGCTCGTCGCGGCGCTCGACAAGCTGAACGCGCGCGACCCGGACAACCGGATGCTGTTGCTGAACTATTCGGCCGACGATCCCGCGCTCACCGGCGCGCGCTGCAGCTTCTGGCATTTCCGCTTCGATGCGCACGCGGGCATGCGGATGGCCGCGCTCGCGGACGTGATGGCGCGCGACCGCGCGCTGCGCAAGGTCTATCTGCTGAACCAGGACTACAGCTTCGGTCACGACGTCAGCACGCTCGCGCGGCAGGCGCTGGCCGCGCGGCGCCCGGACGTGACGATCGCCGGCGACGAATTCCATCCGATCGGCCGGATCAAGGATTTCTCGCCGTACATCGCGAAAATCCGCGCGAGCGGCGCGGATGCCGTCGTGACCGGCAACTGGGGCAACGACCTCACGCTGCTCGTGAAGGCGGCGCGCGAGCAGGGGCTGAACGCGAAGTTCTATACGTTCTACGGCAACAGTCTCGGCGCGCCGGCCGCCCTGGGCGATGCCGGGGTCGGGCGCGTCGTGGCCGTGGCCGACTGGCACCCGAACGCAGGTGGCTCGAAATCCGACGCGTTCTACCGCACGTTCCGGACCCGATTCCCGGCCGCGCAGGACGACTATCCGGTGCGGCGGATGAGCCTGATGATCGAGATGCTGGCCGCGGCGATGAACCGGGCGGGGTCGGCCGACCCCGTGGCGGTCGCGCGGTCGCTCGAGGGCCTGTCGTTCGACGACGGCTTCCATGCGTCGCGGATGCGCGCGCAGGATCACCAGCTGATCCAGCCCCTTTATGTAATGGAGATGGACAAGGCCGGCACGCCGGGCGTGCGCTTCGACAACGAGGGGTCGGGCTATGGCTTCCGGACGGTGCTGGCTGTGCCGGCGCAGCGCACGGAGATGCCGTCGGCGTGCTCGATGACGCGTCCGTGACAGGAGGCGGTAAGAACGGCGGGGAGTTGTGCTACAATGCCCGCCGGTTGTAAGTCACGGCACGGCCATTCTTCCGTGTCCGCCTGTTCAGTTAGAAAGGAAATCACATGTCTGTTGCAGATATCAAGAAGTCGGAAGTCGTTGCTCAGTTCGCCCGCGGTACCAACGACACGGGTTCGCCCGAAGTCCAGGTCGCACTGCTGACCGCACGTATCGTCGAACTGACGGGTCACTTCAAGACCCACGCGAAGGACCACCACAGCCGCCGCGGCCTGCTGCGCATGGTGAGCCGCCGCCGCAAGCTGCTCGACTACCTCAAGGGCAAGGATGCCGACCGTTACCGCGCGCTGATCGAGAAGCTGGGTCTGCGTAAGTAATCGAGGCGATTGCCGCCAGCAAGATGCCTGTGTCAGTCCGCTGATGCAGGCATTTTGTTTTTGCGCGGTGCGTAGCGTCACGCGCACCGCAGGTTGTCCGGCACGTGAGTGCCGGCTGCCGGAACGGCTGATACCGGGGTCGGGATTTGTGTCATTCCAGCGCGTCGCTCGACGAGCGCCGCGCTGGAATGGCATAAAAAACACACCTTGCTCCGGGTGATTCGGTCGGGACGCCGCCGCACGGGATGACCCGGGCGGCGAATGAAATGAATGAATTCAAAGGAGCAACCATGTCCATGTTCAACAAGGTCGTGAAGGAATTCCAGTGGGGCCAGCACAAGGTGCGCCTCGAAACCGGTGAAGTCGCTCGCCAGGCGAGCGGTGCCGTGATCGTCGACGTGGAAGACACCGTCGTGCTGGCAACCGTCGTCGGCGCGAAGTCGGCAAAGCCGGGCCAGGATTTCTTCCCGCTGACCGTCGACTACCTCGAAAAGACCTACTCGGCCGGCAAGATCCCGGGCGGCTTCTTCCGTCGCGAAGGCCGTCCGTCGGAACACGAGACGCTGACGTCGCGCCTGATCGACCGTCCGCTGCGCCCGCTGTTCCCGGAAGGCTTCTACAACGAAGTGCAGGTCGTGATCCACGTGCTGTCCGTGAACCCGGAAATCCCGGCGGACATCCCCGCGCTGATCGGTGCATCGGCTGCGCTCGCCGTGTCGGGCCTGCCGTTCAACGGCCCGGTCGGTGCCGCGCGCGTCGCGTACATCGACAACGCATACGTGCTGAACCCGACGCGTGACCAGATCAAGGCGTCGAGCCTCGATCTCGTCGTCGCCGGCACGGAGCGCGCGGTGCTGATGGTCGAATCGGAAGCCGACCAGCTGCCGGAAGACGTGATGCTGGGCGCGGTCGTGTTCGGTCACGAGCAGATGCAGACGGCGATCGACGCGATCCACGAACTCGTGCGCGAAGGTGGCAAGCCCGAGTGGGACTGGCAGCCGGCACCGAAGAACGAGGCGCTGATCGCGCGCGTGACGGAACTGGCGCACGGCGACCTGCTCGCCGCTTACCAGCTGCGCGACAAGCAGGCGCGTTCGACGAAGCTGAAGGAAGTCTACGCGGCGACCTCGGCGAAGCTCGAGGAAGACGCGCTGGCGGCCGGCACGGTCGCGGCCGACAAGGCTACCGTCGGCAACATCCTGTTCGACATCGAAGCGAAGATCGTCCGTTCGCAGATCCTGAATGGCGAGCCGCGCATCGACGGTCGCGACACGCGCACCGTGCGTCCGATCGAGATCCGCACCGGCGTGCTGCCGCGCACCCACGGTTCGGCGTTGTTCACGCGTGGCGAAACGCAGGCGCTCGTCGTCGCGACGCTCGGCACGAAGGGTGACGAGCAGATCATCGACGCGCTCGAAGGCGAATACCGCGAGCGCTTCATGCTCCACTACAACATGCCTCCGTTCGCGACCGGCGAAACGGGGCGCGTCGGCTCGCCGAAGCGTCGTGAAATCGGCCACGGCCGTCTTGCGAAGCGCGCGCTGGTCAAGTGCCTGCCGAGCGCCGACGAATTCGGCTACTCGATCCGCGTCGTGTCGGAAATCACCGAATCGAACGGCTCGTCGTCGATGGCGTCGGTGTGCGGCGGCTGCCTCGCGCTGATGGACGCCGGCGTGCCGATGAAGGCGCACGTCGCGGGTATCGCGATGGGCCTGATCCTCGAAGGCAACAAGTTCGCGGTGCTGACCGACATCCTCGGCGACGAGGATCACCTCGGCGACATGGACTTCAAGGTGGCCGGCACGGAGCAAGGCGTGACGGCGCTGCAGATGGACATCAAGATCCAGGGCATCACGAAGGAAATCATGCAGGTCGCGCTCGCGCAGGCGAAGGAAGGCCGCATGCACATCCTCGGCAAGATGACGTCGGCGGTCTCGGGTGCGAACACGCAACTGTCGGAATTCGCGCCGCGCATGATCACGATCAAGATCAACCCGGAAAAGATCCGCGACGTGATCGGCAAGGGTGGTTCGGTGATCCGCGCGCTGACGGAAGAAACGGGCACAACCATCGACATCTCGGATGACGGCGTCGTGACGATCGCGAGCACGAGCAGCGAAGGCATGGCCGAAGCGAAGAAGCGCATCGAGAACATCACGGCCGAGATCGAAGTCGGCCAGGTGTACGAAGGCACGGTGCTCAAGCTGCTCGATTTCGGCGCGATCGTGAACCTGCTGCCGGGCAAGGACGGCCTGCTGCACATCTCGGAAATCGTCAACGAGCGCGTGAAGGACATCAACGACTACCTGAAGGAAGGTCAGCAGGTGAAGGTCAAGGTGATCCAGACGGACGAGAAGGGCCGCGTGCGTCTGTCGGCGAAGGCGCTGCTGAACGAAGCAGCGGCAGCGTCGCAGTCGGATACGCCGCCGCAGCAGTAAGCGGACGGGCGTAAGAGCGGCCGGCAGTGCGAAAGCGTGCCGGCCGTTTTTTCTGTAGCATCGTTGTGCGGCGCAGCAGCGCCGGCGAGGCGCCCGTGCCGCGCACGGGTGCGCCCCCGACTGATCCTGGAGCGACCACCATGAAAGCCATCGAAATCACCGAATTCGGCGCCCCCGACGTGCTGAAGCTCGCGGAGCGTCCGCGCCCGGAACCGAAGCGCGGCGAAGTGCTGATCAAGGTGGCGGCTTCCGGCGTGAACCGGCCGGACGTATTCCAGCGCAAGGGCGCGTATGCGCCGCCGCCGGGGGCGTCGGATCTGCCGGGCCTCGAGGTCGCGGGCGAGATTGTCGGCGGTGACCTGTCGGATGCGGCGCTGAACCCGTTCGACCTGAAGGTGGGCGATCGCGTCTGCGCGCTGCTCGCGGGCGGAGGTTACGCCGAATATGCGGTCGCGCCGCTGCCGCAATGCCTGCCGGTGCCCGACGGGCTGACTGACATCGAGGCCGCATCGCTGCCCGAAACCTTCTTCACGGTGTGGAGCAACGTGTTCGACCGCGCGCTGCTCGGCGCGGGCGAGGGCGGCGAGCAGGAAACGCTGCTCGTGCAGGGCGGCTCGAGCGGGATCGGCGTGACGGCGATCCAGATCGCGCACGCGCTCGGCTTTCGTGTCTTCGCGACGGCGGGGAGTGCCGATAAATGCCGTGCATGCGAGGCGCTCGGCGCCGAGCGTGCGATCAACTACAAGACCGAAGACTTCGTCGAGGTCGTCAAGTCGCTGACGCACGATCGCGGCGTCGACGTGATCCTCGACATGGTCGCGGGCTCGTACGTGCCGCGCGAACTGTCCGCGCTCGCGGATGGCGGCCGCCTCGTGCTGATCGCGCTGCTCGGCGGCGCGAAGGCCGAGGTCAACCTGAATGAAATCCTGCGCCGCCGGTTGACGGTGACGGGCTCGACGTTGCGTCCGCGGCCGGTCGAGTTCAAGGCGCGCATCGCCGCGCAGTTGAAGGCGCGTGTCTGGCCGCTGCTCGCGGACGGTCGCATCAAACCCGTCATCTACCGCGTGCTGCCGGCAGGGGAGGCCGCCCAGGCGCATGCGCTGATGGAAAGCGGCGAGCACATCGGCAAGATCGTGCTCGATTGGGGTGCGAACGCGTGACGGCCCGTGCGACGGGCTTGACATGTGTGGTTTGACCGGTTCAAGCCGAGCGCAGTAAAATCGCGGGTTTGCTTCGCCAGATCCAACCTGACGGGCCGGTTTCCGGTGCGTTAATGACAAGATAGTGACGAGACAGACACGATGTCGAAACAACGAACGAAGCGAGTGATCGGCAACTGGAAGATGCACGGCCGGCTGGCCGGCAACCAGGCATTGCTGAACGAAGTGATGCAGGGCGCGGGTGCGGTGCCGGCCGAAACGTCGGTCGGCGTGTGCGTGCCGTTCCCGTACCTCGCGCAGGTTCAGGCGCAGCTCGGCGGCGGCCGTGTCGCGTTCGGCGCGCAGGACGTGTCCGCGCACGAGCAGGGCGCGTTCACCGGTGAAGTGGCGGCCGCGATGGTGGCGGAGTTCGGCGCGCAGTATGCGATCGTCGGTCACTCGGAGCGTCGCGCGTATCACGGCGAGCGCAACGAAACCGTCGCCGCGAAGACGCAACGCGCGCTTGCGGCGGGCCTCACGCCCGTCGTGTGCGTCGGTGAAACGCTCGACGAGCGCGAAGCGGGCGCGACCGAGCAGGTAGTCGGTGCGCAGCTCGACGCCGTGCTGGCCGTGCTGACGGCTGACGAAGCCGCCCGCATCGTCGTCGCATACGAGCCGGTCTGGGCGATCGGCACGGGCAAGAGCGCGACGTCGGCGCAGGCGCAGGACGTGCACGCATTCCTGCGGGCGCGTCTCGCGGCGAAGGGGGCGGCGGACGTATCGGTGCTGTACGGCGGCAGCGTGAAGCCGGACAACGCGGAAGAGCTGTTCGCGCAGCCCGACATCGACGGCGGCCTGATCGGCGGCGCGTCGCTGAAGGCGGAAGATTTCCTGGCGATCTGCCGGGCCGCACGTTGAGCGGTCCGGGATCGAATTGAACCATGATGGCGGCCGGTTGGTCCGGTTGCCTGATCCAATCGGGTGGGTGTGATGCTGTTATTCAAGACGCTGATTATTGTCGTGCAGGTGCTGTCTGCACTCGGTGTGATCGGACTCGTGCTGCTGCAGCACGGCAAGGGTGCGGACATGGGCGCTGCATTCGGCAGCGGCGCGTCGGGCAGCCTGTTCGGTGCAACGGGCTCCGCCAACTTCCTGTCGCGCACGACGGGCATTCTCGCGACGATCTTCTTCGTCGCGACGCTCGCGCTGACGTACCTCGGTTCGTACAAGTCGACGCCGTCGGCGGGCGTGCTCGGTGCTGCCGCGACCGCGCCGGCATCGGCGCCCGCAGCGTCGGCGCCGGCCATCGCGGCGTCCGCTGCCGCAGGTTCGGCAGCAAGCGCGCCCGGCCAGGATGTCCCGAAATAAAAGGTCAAAATTTTTGCGTTTGTGCGTTGAACAAATCTGGAACTCGGGTTAGAATTTAATTCTTGAAGCGATTCGCGGGAAACAAGCAGCACAACCCGAGTTGCATGCAGTGCCGACGTGGTGAAATTGGTAGACACGCTATCTTGAGGGGGTAGTGGCGAAAGCTGTGCGAGTTCGAGTCTCGCCGTCGGCACCAAAGTTACTCAATGCCAGCCGCTTCTAGTGGCTGGCATTTTTCATTTCTGGGGTGTGCCTTGCGATTGTCTTGTGATCGCGAGCACTCCGAAATGATTCCTTCCGCCGGAAGTGGTATTCTCCGGACGCTCAGAACCAACCGATAGAGGATTGCCTTGAACCTCGCAGCCTATTACCCCGTCTTGTTGTTCCTCCTCGTGGGCACTGGTTTAGGTATAGCGCTGGTCAGCATCGGCAAGCTCCTTGGTCCCAACAAGCCGGACGTCGAGAAGAATGCACCGTACGAGTGCGGCTTCGAAGCCTTTGAAGACGCCCGGATGAAATTCGACGTCCGGTACTACCTCGTCGCCATCCTGTTCATCATCTTCGATCTCGAAACCGCATTCCTGTTTCCGTGGGGCGTCGCGCTCCGGGACATCGGCTGGCCGGGTTTCATCGCAATGATGATTTTTCTGCTCGAATTCCTGCTGGGCTTTGCCTATATCTGGAAGAAAGGCGGCCTCGACTGGGAGTGATGGGTTAATCGCCGGTTTGCATGGGCGGCCACGCTGGGCCGCTCGTCTGGAGTGGAAAGCAAATGAGTATCGAAGGGGTCTTGAAGGAAGGGTTTGTCACCACGACGGCTGACAAGCTGATCAACTGGACGCGTACCGGCTCGCTGTGGCCGATGACGTTCGGGCTCGCGTGTTGCGCCGTCGAGATGATGCATGCGGGCGCGGCCCGTTATGACCTGGACCGGTTCGGGGTCGTGTTCCGTCCGAGCCCGCGTCAGTCGGACGTGATGATCGTCGCCGGCACACTGTGCAACAAGATGGCGCCCGCACTGCGCCGCGTGTACGACCAGATGGCCGAGCCGCGCTGGGTGATCTCGATGGGGTCGTGCGCGAACGGTGGCGGTTACTACCACTACTCGTACTCGGTGGTTCGCGGTTGCGACCGGATCGTGCCGGTCGACGTCTACGTACCGGGCTGTCCGCCCACGGCCGAGGCGCTGGTCTACGGCGTGATCCAGCTTCAGGCGAAGATCCGCCGCACCAACACCATCGCCCGTCAATAAAGTCCCGAGCGTCCCCTCAATATGGCAAGCAAAATCGAGACCCTCAAGGCAAACCTCGAAGCAGCGCTCGGCGCGCGCGTGGTGAGCCTCACCGAAGCGATCGGTGAACTGACGCTCGTCGTGAAGGCGAGCGATTACCTCGAAGTCGCAAAGATGCTGCGCGACGATCCGAAGCTCCGTTTCGAGCAACTGATCGACCTCTGCGGCGTCGATTACCAGACCTACGGCGACGGCGCCTACGACGGCCCGCGTTTCGCGGCCGTGTCGCAGCTGCTGTCGGTCACGAACAACTGGCGCCTGCGTCTGCGTGTGTTTGCTCCGGACGACGATCTGCCGATCGTGGCATCGCTCGTCGACATCTGGGCCTCCGCAAACTGGTACGAGCGCGAGGCGTTCGACCTGTACGGCCTCGTGTTCGAGGGTCACCCCGATCTGCGTCGCATCCTCACCGACTACGGCTTCATCGGCCATCCGTTCCGAAAGGACTTCCCGGTGTCGGGTTATGTCGAAATGCGTTACGACCCGGAAGAGAAGCGGGTCGTCTACCAGCCGGTGACGATCGAGCCGCGCGAAATCACGCCGCGCGTGATCCGCGAGGATCGCTATGGCGGTCTGAAACATTAAGGGGGCGTCATGGCAGAAATCAAGAACTACACCCTCAACTTCGGCCCGCAGCACCCGGCAGCGCACGGCGTGCTGCGTCTCGTGCTCGAGCTCGACGGCGAAGTCATCCAGCGCGCCGATCCGCACATCGGCTTGCTGCATCGCGCGACTGAAAAGCTCGCGGAAAGCAAGACCTTCATCCAGTCCGTGCCGTACATGGACCGTCTCGACTACGTGTCGATGATGGTCAACGAGCACGGCTATGTGCTCGCAATCGAGCGTCTGCTCGGCATCGACGTGCCTGAGCGCGCGCAGTACATCCGCGTGCTGTTCGACGAGATCACGCGCGTGCTGAACCATCTGATGTGGATCGGCGCGCACGCACTCGACGTCGGCGCGATGGCGGTGTTCCTGTACGCATTCCGCGAGCGCGAAGACCTGATGGACGTGTACGAAGCGGTGTCCGGTGCCCGGATGCACGCGGCGTACTACCGTCCGGGCGGCGTCTACCGCGACCTGCCTGACGCAATGCCGCAATACAAGGCGTCGAAGATTCGCAACGAGAAGGCGCTCGCGAAGATGAACGAAGCGCGCAGCGGCTCGGTGCTCGACTTCATCGACGACTTCTTCACGCGCTTCCCGAAGTGCGTCGACGAATACGAAACGCTGCTGACCGACAACCGGATCTGGAAACAGCGTCTGGTCGGGATCGGCGTCGTCAGCCCGGAGCGTGCGCTTCAGATGGGCCTGACGGGTCCGATGCTGCGCGGCTCGGGTATCGCGTGGGACCTGCGCAAGAAGCAGCCGTACGAAGTGTACGACCGCATGGATTTCGACGTGCCGGTCGGCGTGAACGGCGATTGCTACGACCGCTATCTGGTGCGCGTCGAGGAAATGCGCCAGTCGATCCGCATCGCGAAACAGTGTATTGAGTGGCTCCGCAAGAATCCGGGCCCGGTGATGACGGACAATCACAAGGTTGCACCGCCGTCGCGCGTCGGCATGAAGACCAACATGGAAGACTTGATTCACCACTTCAAGCTCTTCACCGAAGGTTTTCACGTGCCGGAAGGCGAAGCGTACGCGGCGGTCGAGCATCCGAAGGGTGAATTCGGCATCTACCTCGTGTCGGACGGTGCCAACAAGCCGTATCGCCTCAAGATCCGCGCACCGGGCTTCGCGCACCTCGCGTCGCTCGACGAAATGGCGCGCGGCCACATGATTGCCGACGCCGTCACGATCATCGGTACGCAGGACATCGTGTTCGGCGAGATCGATCGCTAATGGTTGCGCCGCCTGCGCGAGCGGGCGGCGAGCAGTAAGTCACACGCGATGCGCGCTGAACCGGCGTGGCTTCGCAAGCTGTCAACAGTGAGCGCCAGGTCTGCCGTCCTTGCACAGCAGTGCGGCAGGTTGTTCGTTCGGTAGGAATTGAAAGAGTCGTGTCTGAAAATGATCTCAGCTGAAGGCCTGAAGGAAATCGATCGAGCGTTGACGAAGTATCCCGCCGATCAGAAACAGTCCGCCGTGATGTCGGCGTTGGCCGTTGCTCAGGAAGAGCACGGCTGGCTGTCGCCCGAACTGATGCAGTTCGTCGCGGACTATCTCGGCATGCCGGCCGTTGCCGTGCAGGAAGTCGCGACGTTCTACACGATGTACGAGCTCAAACCGGTCGGCAAGCACAAGATCACGCTCTGCACGAACCTGCCGTGCCAGCTTGGCCCGCACGGCGGCGCGGAAGCGACTGCCGACTACCTTAAACAGAAGCTGGGCATCGGCTTCGGCGAGACCACGCCCGACGGCAAGTTCACGCTGAAGGAAGGCGAATGCATGGGCTCTTGCGGTGATGCGCCGGTGCTGCTGGTGAACAATCACAGAATGTGCAGCTTCATGAGCCGCGAGAAGATCGACCAGCTGCTTGAGGAGCTCTCGAAATGACGTCCCTCCACGACCGTCACATCAAACCGCTGATCCTCGCTGGTCTGAACGGCGAGAACTGGCATCTCGAAGACTACGTCGCGCGCGGCGGCTACAAGCAGCTGCGCCGCATTCTCGAAGAAAAGATTCCGCCGGAGCAGGTGATCGCCGACGTGAAGGCGTCGGGCCTGCGTGGCCGTGGCGGTGCGGGCTTCCCGACCGGCCTGAAGTGGAGCTTCATGCCGCGCCAGTTCCCGGGGCAGAAGTACCTCGTCTGCAACTCGGACGAAGGCGAGCCGGGCACGTTCAAGGATCGCGACATCCTGCGCTGGAACCCGCATGCACTGATCGAAGGCATGGCCATCGGCGCGTACGCGATGGGCATCACCGTCGGCTACAACTACATCCACGGGGAAATCTTCGAAGTGTATCGACGCTTCGAGGCTGCGCTCGATGAAGCGCGTGCCGCGGGTTTCCTCGGTGACAACATCATGGGCTCGGAATTCTCGTTCCAGCTGCACGCGCACCACGGTTACGGCGCGTACATCTGCGGCGAGGAAACGGCGCTGCTCGAGTCGCTCGAAGGCAAGAAGGGCCAGCCGCGCTTCAAGCCGCCGTTCCCGGCGAGCTTCGGCGTGTACGGCAAGCCGACCACGATCAACAACACCGAGACGTTCGCGGCGGTGCCGTTCCTGCTGTCCATCGGGCCGCAGAATTACCTCGAGATCGGCAAGCCGAACAATGGCGGCACGAAGATCTTCTCGGTGTCGGGTGACGTCGAGCGTCCGGGCAACTATGAAGTGCCGCTCGGCACGCCGTTCGCGACGCTGATGGAGCTCGCCGGCGGGATGCGCGGCGGTCGCAAGATCAAGGCCGTGATTCCGGGCGGTTCGTCGGCACCGGTGATCCCGGGCGACATCATGATGCAGACCGATCTCGATTACGACTCGATCGCGAAGGCGGGCTCGATGCTCGGCTCCGGCGCGGTGATCGTGATGGACGAGACGCGTTGCATGGTGCGTTCGCTGTTGCGCCTGTCGTACTTCTACTACGAGGAATCGTGCGGCCAGTGCACGCCGTGCCGTGAAGGCACCGGCTGGCTGTATCGCGTCGTGAATCGTATCGAGCACGGCGAAGGCCGCCAGGAAGATCTGGACCTGCTGAACTCGGTTGCCGAGAACATCATGGGCCGCACGATCTGCGCGCTCGGCGATGCGGCGGCGATGCCGGTACGCGGGATGCTGAAGCATTACTGGGACGAATTCGCGTACCACGTCGAGCATAAGCACTGCATGGTCGGCGGCCACGCGCACGCGGCGGCGGCCTGAAGCGAAGCACCGGTTGCGGAATTTGAGCGCACGGTCGGGCGAAGGCGCGAACGGGCGGAAATAGGTTAAGGACCATTCACCATCATGGTTGAACTTGAAATAGACGGCAAGAAGGTCGAGGTGCCCGAAGGCAGCATGGTGATCCAGGCTGCGCACAAGGCGGATACGTACATTCCTCACTTCTGCTATCACAAGAAACTGTCGGTCGCGGCCAACTGCCGGATGTGTCTCGTCGAAGTCGAGAAGATGCCGAAGGCCGTGCCTGCCTGCGCGACGCCCGTGTCGGCAGGCATGATCGTGCGCACGCAGTCCGACAAGGCCGTGAAGGCGCAGCAGTCGGTGATGGAATTTCTCCTCATCAACCATCCGCTCGACTGCCCGATCTGCGATCAGGGCGGCGAATGCCAGCTGCAGGATCTGGCGGTCGGTTACGGCAAGTCGTCGTCGCGCTACTCGGAAGAAAAGCGCGTGGTGTTCCACAAGAACGTGGGCCCGCTGATCTCGATGGAAGAAATGTCGCGCTGCATCCACTGCACGCGCTGCGTCCGCTTCGGCCAGGAAATCGCCGGCGTGATGGAGCTCGGCATGCTGGGTCGCGGCGAGCACTCGGAAATCACGACGTTCGTCGGCAAGACGGTCGACTCCGAACTGTCGGGCAACATGATCGACCTGTGCCCGGTCGGCGCGCTGACCAGCAAGCCGTTCCGCTACAGCGCACGTACGTGGGAACTGTCGCGCCGCAAGTCGGTGAGCCCGCACGATTCAGTCGGCGCGAACCTCGTCGTGCAGGTGAAGAACAACCGCGTGATGCGCGTGTTGCCGTTCGAGAACGAAGCGATCAACGAATGCTGGATCTCGGACAAGGATCGATTCTCGTACGAAGGCCTGAACAGTGAAGAGCGCCTGACGAAGCCGATGCTGAAGCAGGGCGGCCAGTGGATCGAGACCGACTGGCAGACCGCGCTCGAATATGTCGCGAAGGGCCTGAAGGGCATCGCCGCGGATCACGGCGCGAACGCGCTGGCGATGCTCGCGAGCGCGCACAGCACCGCTGAAGAGCTGTTCCTCGTTAAGCAGCTCGCCAGCGAACTGAAAACGCCGAACGTCGACTTCCGTCTGCGGCAGCAGGATTTCTCGGCGCCGGTCCAGGGCGCACCGTGGCTCGGCATGCCGATCACCGACCTGTCGAGCGTGGATGCCGCGTTCGTCGTCGGTTCGTTCCTGCGCCGCGACCACCCGCTGTTCGCCGCACGCCTGCGCCAGGCTGCGAAGAACGGCGCGAAGCTGCACTTCCTGCACGCGACCGCCGACGACTCGCTGATCCCGACGGCGCAGCGCATCGTCGCCGCGCCGTCGGCATGGCTCGACGAGCTGGCCGGCATCGCCGCGGCCGTCGCGCAACTGCGCGGCGTCGCGCTGCCCGACACGCTCGCGGGCGTCACGGCATCGCCGGCTGCGCAAGCGGTCGCCCAGTCGCTCGCGAACGGCGAACGCCGCGCGGTGCTGCTCGGCAACGTCGCGGTCCGCCATCCGGAATTCGCGAAGCTGCACGCGGTCGCCCAGTGGATCGCCGACAACACCGGCGCGACATTCGGCTTCCTGACGGAAGCGGCGAACACGGTCGGTGCGCACGTCGTCGGCGCGCTGCCGGGCGAAGGCGGCCTGAATGCACGCGAAGCGTTCGCACAGCCGCGCAAGGGCTACGTGCTGCTGAACGTCGAACCGGAATTCGACACCGCCGATCCGGCGCAGGCGCTTGCCGCGCTGAACCAGGCGGAGATGGTCGTCGTGATGTCGCCGTTCAAGCACGGCCTCGATTACGCCGACGTGCTGCTGCCGATCGCGCCGTTCACGGAAACGTCCGGCACGTTCGTCAACGCGGAAGGCACCGTGCAGAGCTTCAACGGCGTCGTGCGCCCGCTCGGCGACACGCGTCCGGCATGGAAGGTGCTGCGCGTGCTCGGCAGCCTGCTCGGCCTGCCGAACTTCGAATACGAGACGGCGGAAGAAGTGCGTCTCGCTGCGCTCGGCGACGCAGGCGTCGCGGGCCGCCTGTCGAACCAGACGTCGGTCGCTCCGGCGCGCGTCGCGGCGAATGCCGCGAATGGCGGCTTCGAGCGCCTGGCCGATGTGCCGATCTATCACGCCGACGTGCTGGTGCGCCGCGCAGGTGCGCTGCACCTGACGGCTGCCGCGAAGGCAGCGAATGCCGCAGCCCTGCCGGCCGCGCTGTTCGACAAGCTGGGCTTGAAGGAAGGCGACGCAGTGCGCGTGCGCCAGGGCGAGCGTGCGGTGCAGTTGCCGGCCGTGCGCGACGCGAATCTTGCGGAGACGGTCGTTCGCGTGTCGGCGGCGACGCCTGCCGGCGCAGCGCTCGGCAGCCTGTCCGGTGAACTGGTGGTGGAGAAGGCGTAAATGAGCTTGTTCGATACGATCAACGCGGGCGGAGCCCAGCTTCTCGGCGTCGCGTGGCCGACGGTGTGGGCCGTCGTGCGCATCCTCGTCGTCGCCGTCGTGATCCTGCTGTGCGTCGCGTACCTGATTCTGTGGGAACGCAAGCTGATCGGCTGGATGCACGTGCGTCTCGGCCCGAACCGCGTCGGCCCCGGCGGCCTGCTGCAACCGATCGCCGACGTGCTGAAGCTGCTGCTGAAGGAAGTGATTCAGCCGAGCGCCGCCAGCCGTTGGCTGTACCTGATCGCACCGGTCATGACCGTCGTGCCGGCGTTCGCCGTGTGGGCGGTGATCCCGTTCCAGGCCGAAGCCGTGCTCGCGAACGTGAACGCAGGCCTGCTGTATGCGATGGCGATCTCGTCGATCGGCGTGTACGCGGTGATTCTCGCCGGCTGGGCGTCGAACTCGAAGTACGCGTTTCTCGGCGCGATGCGCGCTGCGGCGCAGATGGTGTCGTACGAAATCTCGATGGGCTTCGCGCTGGTGCTCGTGCTGATGACGGCCGGCAGCCTGAACCTGTCGGAAATCGTCGGCTCGCAACAGCACGGCTTCTTCGCCGGCCACGGCGTGAACTTCCTGTCGTGGAACTGGCTGCCGCTGCTGCCGGCCTTCGTGGTCTACTTCGTGTCCGGCATCGCCGAAACGAACCGTCACCCGTTCGACGTGGTGGAAGGGGAGTCGGAGATCGTCGCAGGTCACATGATCGATTACTCGGGCATGGCGTTCGCGCTGTTCTTCCTCGCCGAGTACATCAACATGATCGTGATCTCGGCGCTGGCCGCAACGCTGTTCCTCGGCGGCTGGGACGCACCGTTCGAATTCCTGTCGTTCATTCCGGGCATCTTCTGGCTGGTGCTGAAGGTATTCGCGCTGCTGTCGGTGTTCATCTGGGTGCGCGCGACGTTCCCGCGCTATCGTTACGACCAGATCATGCGTCTGGGCTGGAAAGTGTTCCTGCCCGTCACCGTGATCTGGGTGGTCGTGGTCGGCTTCTGGATGATGTCGCCGCTCAACATCTGGGTGAAGTAATCGGACGAAATCATGACGGCAATCCAACACTTCTTTAAGACCTTCTTCCTGACGGAGCTGCTGAAGGGGCTCGCGCTGACCGGTCGTTACACGTTCAAGCGCAAGTTCACCGTGCAGTTCCCGGAAGAAAAGACCCCGATTTCGCCGCGTTTCCGCGGGCTGCATGCGCTGCGCCGCTATGAAAACGGCGAAGAGCGCTGCATCGCGTGCAAACTCTGCGAGGCAGTGTGCCCCGCGATGGCGATCACGATCGAATCGGAAACGCGCGCGGACAACACGCGCCGCACGACGCGCTACGACATCGACCTGACGAAGTGCATCTTCTGTGGTTTCTGCGAGGAAAGCTGCCCGGTCGATTCGATCGTCGAGACGCAGATTCTCGAGTACCACGGCGAAAAGCGCGGCGACCTGTATTTCACGAAGGAAATGCTGCTCGCGGTGGGCGATCGCTACGAGAAGGACATCGCTGCGGCGAAGGCCGCCGACGCGCCGTATCGTTGATTGTGTTTGCAGTGCCGGCCCGGCAGGAACGGGCCGAGCCGCCGCGACGGGTGCGGCACGCGAGAGCGTCCCGCAAGCCGCGCCTGACTATGGCCTAACGATGAACCGGTAATCATGGAATTCACGACCGTACTGTTCTACATCTTCGCGCTGCTCCTGGTGGTATCAGGGCTGAAGGTGATCACTTCGCGCAACCCGGTGGCGTCTGCGCTTTTCCTTGTGCTGGCATTCTTCAACGCCGCCGCGATCTGGATGCTGCTGGAAGCGGAGTTCCTCGCGATCCTGCTGGTGCTGGTGTACGTGGGCGCCGTGATGGTGCTGTTCCTGTTCGTCGTGATGATGCTGGACATCAACATCGATTACCTGCGCCGCGACTTCAAGCGCTTCGTACCGATGGCGACCGTCGTCGGCGCGATCATCGTGGTCGAGACCGCGCTGATCCTGTGGCGCGGCTACGGCGACACCCACACGGTGCACGCGATGGCGACGGGTGCGATGGCCGACTGGTCGAACACGCGCCTGATCGGCAAGGTGATTTACACCGACTACATCTTCGCGTTTGAAATCGCAGGCCTGGTGCTGCTGGTCGCGATTATCGCCGCGATCGGGCTGACCGAGCGCAAGGGCAAGGACAGCAAGCGGCAGCGCGTGTCGGATCAGGTCAAGGTGCGCCGCGACGACCGTGTGCGCCTCGTGAAGATGGAAGCGGAAAAGCCGCAGCCGGAAACGGCGCAGAGCGAAGCCGGTACGAGCACCAACGGCTAAGCGGAGGAAAAGAAAACCATGCTGACTCTTGCTCATTACCTCGTGCTCGGCGCGATCCTCTTTGCGATCGCGATCGTCGGGATCTTCCTGAACCGCCGCAACATCATCATCATCCTGATGGCGATCGAACTGATGCTGCTGGCGGTGAACACCAACTTCGTCGCGTTTTCGCACTACCTCGGCGATGTGCACGGCCAGATATTCGTGTTCTTCGTGCTGACCGTCGCCGCAGCGGAAGCCGCGATCGGCCTCGCGATTCTGGTGACCCTGTTCCGTAAGCTCGACACGATCAATGTCGAGGATCTCGATCAGCTCAAAGGTTAATTTCAGGCAACGCTGTTATGTCAACGACACTCAATGAAAACCTGCTGCTGGCGATTCCGCTCGCTCCGCTGGCCGGCTCGCTGATTGCGGGGCTGTTCGGGAACGCAGTCGGGCGCAAGGGCGCACACCGAATCACGATCCTCGGCGTATTGATCGCGTTCCTACTGTCGGCGAAAGTCTTCCTCGACGTGATGGGCGGCGCGAGCTTCAACGCGACCGTCTACGAATGGATGAACGTCGGTTCGCTGAAACTCGAAGTCGGCTTCCTCGTCGATTCGCTGACCGCGATGATGATGGTCGTCGTGACCTTCGTCTCGCTGATGGTGCACGTGTACACGATCGGCTACATGTCGGAAGAAGACGGCTACCAGCGCTTCTTCTCGTACATCTCGCTGTTCACGTTCTCGATGCTGATGCTCGTGATGAGCAACAACTTCCTGCAGCTGTTCTTCGGCTGGGAAGCGGTGGGTCTGGTGTCGTACCTGCTGATCGGCTTCTACTTCACGCGTGAGAGCGCGATCTACGCGAACATGAAGGCGTTCCTCGTGAACCGCGTGGGCGACTTCGGCTTCCTGCTGGGCATCGGCCTGCTGCTGGCGTTCGCGGGTTCGATGAACTACGGCGAAGTGTTCGCGAAGCGTGCCGAGCTCGCAAGCCTGCACTTCCCGGGCACCGACTGGGGCTTGCTGACCGTCGCCTGCATCTGCCTGTTCATCGGCGCGATGGGTAAATCGGCGCAGTTCCCGCTGCACGTCTGGCTGCCCGACTCGATGGAAGGCCCGACCCCGATCTCCGCGCTGATTCACGCGGCGACGATGGTGACGGCCGGCATCTTCATGGTGTCGCGCATGTCGCCGCTGTTCGAACTGTCGGATACCGCGCTGTCGTTCATCACGGTGATCGGTGCGATCACGGCGCTCTTCATGGGCTTCCTCGGTATCGTCCAGAACGACATCAAGCGCGTGGTTGCGTATTCGACGCTGTCGCAGCTCGGCTACATGACCGTCGCGCTCGGCGTGTCCGCGTACCCGGTCGCCGTGTTCCACCTGATGACGCACGCGTTCTTCAAGGCGCTGCTGTTCCTTGGCGCCGGTTCGGTGATCATGGGCATGCACCACGACCAGGACATGCGCAACATGGGTGGCCTGCGCAAGTACATGCCGATCACGTGGATCACGTCGCTCGTCGGTTCGCTGGCGCTGATCGGTACGCCGTTCTTCTCCGGCTTCTACTCGAAAGACTCGATCATCGACGCGGTGAAGCTGTCGCACCTGCCGGGTTCGGGCTTCGCATACTTCGCGGTTGTCGCGAGCGTGTTCGTCACGGCGCTCTACTCGTTCCGCATGTACTTCCTGGTGTTCCACGGCGAAGAGCGCTTCCGCAAGCCGAAGCATCCGGAATCGCCGATGGGCATGGCGGCCGCGCACGGCCACGACGATCACGGCCATGGCCACGGTCATGACGACCACGCGCACGAGCCGCACGAGACCCCGTGGGTCGTGTGGGTGCCGCTGGTCCTGCTGGCAATTCCGTCGGTGATCATCGGTGCGATCGCGATCGGCCCGATGCTGTTCGGCGACTTCTTCCAGCACGGCGTCGCGTTCGACAAGGTGATCTTCATCGGTGAAAACCATCCGGCACTGGCCGAGATGGCCGAAGAGTTCCACGGCTGGGTGGGCATGGGCCTGCACTCGGTGTCGGGCCTGCCGGTATGGCTGGCGCTCGCCGGTGTCGTCGTTGCGTGGTTCCTGTACCTGAAGCGTCCGGAGCTGCCGGCGTCGATCCGCCGCGCGTTCGGTCCGATCTACACGCTGCTGGACAACAAGTACTACATGGACAAGATCAACGAAGTGGTGTTCGCCCGTGGTTCGGTGGCGATCGGCCGCGGCCTGTGGAAGGAAGGCGACGTCGTCGTGATCGACGGTCTCGTCAACGGCAGCGCGCGGTTCATCGGCTGGTTCGCCGGCGTGATCCGCTTCCTCCAATCCGGTTACATCTATCACTACGCGTTCGCCATGATCATCGGCATGCTGGGGCTCCTGACCCTGTTTGTAACGCTCGGCGGCAAATAAGGCGGGGGGACAACACTAATGCACGCTTTTCCGATTCTCAGTACCGCGATCTGGTTGCCGATCGTTTTCGGCCTCCTCGTGCTCGCGGTAGGTAACGACAAAAATCCGGGGACGGCCCGCTGGGTCGCGCTGATCGGTTCGCTGCTCGGTCTCGCGGTCACGATTCCGCTGATCACGGGCTTCGACTCGAGCACGGCTGCGCTGCAGTTCGTCGAACAGTCGACCTGGATCGAGCGCTTCAACATCGCGTATCACCTCGGCGTCGACGGCATCTCGATGTGGTTCGTCGTGCTGACCGCGCTGATCACGGTGATCGTCGTGATCGCCGCGTGGGAAGTGATCACCGAGAACGTCGCGCAGTACCTCGCGGCGTTCCTGATCCTGTCCGGGATCATGATCGGCGTGTTCTCGGCGGCCGACGGCCTGCTGTTCTACGTGTTCTTCGAGGCGACCCTGATCCCGATGTACATCATCATCGGCGTGTGGGGCGGCCCGAACCGCGTGTACGCGGCGTTCAAGTTCTTCCTGTACACGCTGGCCGGCTCGCTGCTGATGCTGGTCGCGCTGATCTACCTGTACACGCAGACGCATTCGTTCGACCTCGCGACGTGGCAGAACGCCAAGATCGCGATGACGCCGCAGATCCTGTTGTTCATTGCGTTCTTCCTCGCGTTCGCGGTGAAGGTGCCGATGTGGCCGGTGCACACCTGGCTGCCGGACGCGCACGTGGAAGCGCCGACGGGCGGCTCGGTCGTGCTGGCGGCAATCATGCTGAAGCTCGGCGCGTACGGTTTCCTGCGCTTCTCGCTGCCGATCACGCCTGACGCGAGCCACTTCCTGGCACCGGTCGTGATCACGTTGTCGCTGATCGCGGTGATCTATATCGGCCTCGTCGCGATGGTGCAGGCCGACATGAAGAAGCTGGTCGCGTATTCGTCGATCGCGCACATGGGCTTCGTCACGCTCGGCTTCTTCATCTTCAACCAGCTCGGCGTCGAAGGCGCGATCGTCCAGATGATCTCGCACGGCTTCGTGTCGGGCGCGATGTTCCTGTGCATCGGCGTGCTGTACGACCGCGTGCACTCGCGCCAGATCGCTGATTACGGCGGCGTCGTGAACGTGATGCCGAAGTTCGCGGCATTTGCGATGCTGTTCTCGATGGCCAACTGCGGCCTGCCGGGTACCTCGGGTTTCGTCGGTGAGTTCATGGTGATTCTCGCGGCTGTCCAGTACAACTTCTGGATCGCATTCGGCGCGGCATTCACGCTGATCCTCGGCGCCGCCTACACGCTGTGGATGTACAAGCGCGTGTACTTCGGCGCGGTCGCGAACGATCACGTTGCAAAGCTGAAGGACATCGGCCGTCGCGAATTCGTGATGCTGGCCGTGCTCGCCGCGTTCACGCTGCTGATGGGTCTGTATCCGAAGCCTTTCACCGACGTGATGCACGTTTCCGTGGAAAACCTCCTCTCCCACGTCGCGCAGTCCAAGCTGCCGCTGGCCCAGTAATCGCGAGCGGAGGAAATCAAGATCATGAACGCTCCTATGAATGTCCTGTTGCCTGACGCGCTGGTGATGATCGCCGTCGTCGTCGCATGGCTGAATGACACCTTTACCGGTGCTGCTGGCCGCCGCCTGACCTATCTGATCGCGGTGGTTTCGTCGGTCGTTGCCGGCGTGTGGTTCGCGGTGCAGGCACTGGACCCGCAGCAGTATTACTTCTTCTCGCGGATGGTCGTCGTCGACTCGTTCGCGAGCATGATGAAGGCCGTCGTGTCGCTCGGCTTCGCGGTCTCGCTCGTCTATTCGCGCAAGTACCTCGAAGACCGCGACATGTTCCGCGGCGACGTGTTCCTGCTGGGCATGTTCTCGCTGCTCGGTCAACTGGTGATGGTGTCGGGCAACAACTTCCTGACGCTGTACCTCGGCCTCGAACTGATGTCGCTGTCGCTGTACGCCGTCATCGCGCTGCGCCGCGATGTCGCTCAGTCGAGCGAAGCCGCGATGAAGTACTACGTGCTGGGCGCGCTCGCGTCGGGCTTCGTGCTGTACGGCATTTCGATGCTCTACGGCGCGACCGGCTCGCTCGAGCTGGGCGAGGTGTACAAGGCGGTCGGCGGCAACACCGACGCGGCCGTGCTGATGTTTGGCGTGGTCTTCATCGTCGCCGGTATCGCGTTCAAGCTCGGCGCCGTGCCGTTCCACATGTGGGTGCCGGATGTCTACCAGGGCGCACCGACCGCGATGACGCTGTTCGTCGGCGGCGGCCCGAAGGTTGCCGCGTTCGCGTGGGGCCTGCGCTTCCTGGTGATGGGCCTGCTGCCGCTCGCTCAGAACTGGCAGACCGCGCTCGTGATCCTCGCCGCGCTGTCGCTGATCGTGGGTAACATCACCGGTATCGTCCAGCGCAACATCAAGCGGATGCTCGCGTACTCGGCGATCTCGAACATGGGCTTCGTGCTGCTCGGCCTGCTCGCCGGCATCGTGAAGGGCGACGCGGCCGCACCGGCGAATGCGTACAGCTCGGCGATGTTCTACGCGATCGTCTACCTGATCACGACGCTCGGCTCGTTCGGCGTGGTGATGCTGCTCGCACGCCGCGATTTCGAAGCGGAAACGATCGACGACTTCAAGGGCCTGAACAAGCGCAGCCCGGTGTTCGCGTTCGTGATGATGGTCATGATGTTCTCGCTGGCCGGTATCCCGCCGACCGTTGGCTTCTACGCGAAGCTCGCGGTGCTCGAGGCGACCGTCAACGCGGGTCTCACGTGGCTGGCCGTGCTGGCCGTGATCACGTCGCTGTTCGGCGCGTTCTACTACCTGCGCATCGTCAAGCTGATGTACTTCGATGCACCGCAGGACGCGACCCCGGTCACCGGCGATTTCTGCAAGCGCACGATCCTCGTGCTGAACGGTATTGCAGTCGTGGTGCTCGGCCTGATCCCGAGCCCGCTGCTGACGGCCTGCCTGCAGGCGATCCGTCACACGCTGCCGCTGTAATGTCGGCAGCCGGCTGGTTCATCGTGCTGTTGGCGCTCGTATGCGCCAACGTACCGTTCCTGAACCAACGCCTTTTCGCCGTCGTGCCGATCGGTGCGACGAAGAAGAACGCGTGGGTTCGGATCGGCGAACTGATCGTGCTGTATTTCGTCGTCGGTGCGCTCGGCTTCTGGCTCGAGTCGCGCGCCGGCAACCGCTTCGAACAGGGCTGGCAGTTCTACGCGATCACGTTCAGTCTCTTCGTTGTATTCGCGTTTCCCGGCTTCACGTTCCAGTATCTCGTCAAACGACGCTGACGGCTTCGGCCGTCGCGTGCTCATTCCTCCGGAGCCCGCCGATGGCCGAACTACCCAATCACGACGCCGCACTGACCGAAACCTGCCTCGAGAGCGAGGCGATTTTCGACGGCTCGTTCCTCAAGCTGAAGCGCGATACCGTTCGTTTGCCCGACGGCAAGCAGGCCACGCGCGAATACGTCCAGCACCCCGGCGCGGTGATGGTGATCCCGCTGTTCGACGACGGCCGCGTGCTGATGGAAAGCCAGTATCGCTATCCGATCGGCAAGGTCATGGCCGAATTCCCTGCCGGCAAACTTGATCCGAACGAGGGCGCGCTCGCCTGCGCGGTGCGCGAACTGCGCGAGGAAACCGGCTACACGGCGCGCGAATACGTGTTCCTTGCCCGGATTCACCCGATCATTTCCTATTCGACCGAATTCATCGACCTGTATCTCGCGCGCGGCCTGACGGCCGGCGAGCGTAAGCTCGACGAAGGCGAATTCCTCGAAACCTTCACGGCGACGCTGCCCGACCTGCAGGAGTGGGTGCGCACAGGCCAGATCACTGACGTGAAGACGATCATCGGCGCAATGTGGCTCGACAAGGTGCTGTCCGGCACCTGGCCGCTCGGCCCGGTCGAGAAGCCCTGACGGCGCGTCAGC
The DNA here is from genome assembly GCF_001523915.2 of Burkholderia sp. LA-2-3-30-S1-D2. Taxonomy (NCBI): domain Bacteria; kingdom Pseudomonadati; phylum Pseudomonadota; class Betaproteobacteria; order Burkholderiales; family Burkholderiaceae; genus Burkholderia; species Burkholderia sp. LA-2-3-30-S1-D2. Next base: position 1,152,039 of record NZ_CP013384.1, read on the forward strand.
GGCGAGTGGGGCGCCGCGTTACAATTCTGTGATGCGGCCGCTGTCCGGCCGCGCGATCCTCGTTTAGCACGATCGTTCACAAAAGCGCGTTTTGCGCTACACTCGCCACACGCCCTGATTCAGCATGAAGGTCCTCGATTTACAGTGCCCGCACGGTCATCGGTTCGAAGGCTGGTTCGCTTCCGCCGATGAGTTCGAAGCGCAGTTGTCCCGCAAGCTGGTCGAATGTCCGGTGTGCGGGACGACCGAGATCAACCGGATGCCGTCGGCGCCGCGCCTGAACCTGTCGGGTGCGACGCAGGCGCAGCCGACCGATCCGCGTGCGTTGCAGGCGCAGGTGATGCGCGCACTGCGCGAGGTGCTGGAGAAGACCGAGAACGTGGGCGAGCGCTTCGCCGAGGAAGCGCGGCGCATTCATTACAACGAGGCGCCGGCGCGCAGCATTCGTGGCGTCACGACGCCGGAGGATGCGCAATCTTTGGTCGAAGAAGGCATCGACGTGATGCCGCTACCGATTCCTGCCGCGCTGAAAGAACCGCTGCAATGACGTACGCAGTGTGTCCTTGCCGGGCCGGACGGCCGCGGCCAGGAGACACTGCGCATGGATCTGGATTACTCCCCCGCCGACGACGCGTTCCGCGTCGACGTTCGCGTCTGGCTCGAGGCCAACCTGCCTCATGCACTGCGCGCCAAGGTACTCGATCACAAACGACTGGACCGCGAGGATTTCGCGAGTTGGCACCGGATTCTCGGCCAGCGCGGCTGGTCCGCGCCCGCGTGGCCGGCCGAATATGGCGGTCCGGAATGGAACGCGACGCAGCGCCACATCTGGGATGAGGAGTGCGCACGCATCGGCGCGCCGACCGTGCTGCCGTTCGGCGTATCGATGGTCGCGCCGGTGCTGATGAAATACGGCAGCGAAGCGCAGAAGCGCCACTATCTGCCGCGCATTCTCGACGGTACCGACTGGTGGTGCCAGGGGTATTCGGAGCCGGGCTCCGGGTCGGATCTTGCATCGCTGCGCACGCGTGCCGAACGTCATGGCGACCACTACGTCGTCAACGGCCAGAAGACCTGGACGACGCTGGGTCAGTACGCGGACATGATGTTCTGTCTCGTGCGCACCGATCCGGCGGCGAAGAAACAGGAGGGCATCTCGTTCCTGCTGATCGACATGAAGACGCCTGGCATCACGGTGCGCCCGATCATCACGCTCGACGAGGATCACGAAGTCAACGAGGTGTTCTTCGAGGACGTGAAGGTGCCCGTCGAGAATCTCGTCGGCGATGAAAACCGCGGCTGGACTTACGCGAAATACCTGTTGGGCCACGAGCGCACCGGCATCGCACGCGTCGGCGCGTCGAAGCGCGAGCTCGCATTCCTGAAACGCGTGGCGTCGAACCAGTTCAAGAACGGTAAGCCGCTGCTCGCCGATCCCGTGTTTGCCGCGAAGGTCGCCGCGCTCGAAGTTGAGCTGATGGCGCTGGAGGTGACGGTGCTGCGTGTCGTGAGCCGCGAGACGAGCGGCAAGGGGCCGGGCCCCGAGGCATCGATGTTGAAGATCAAGGGCACGGAGGTGCAGCAGGCGCTTACCGAGCTGATGTTCGAGGCGATCGGGCCGCTCGCCGCGCCGTTCGACGTCCCGTTCCTCGAGGGCGAACGCGAACACAGCAGCGCGGGCGACGATGATGCCGCGCCGCTCGCCGCCTACTACTTCAATTACCGGAAGACGTCGATCTACGGTGGTTCGAACGAGATTCAGAAGAACATCATCGCGCAGATGATCCTGGGGCTGTGATCAGGGAACGGAGACAACCATGGATTTCAGCTTTACCGATGAGCAGCAACAGTTTGCCGACGCGCTGCGTCGTTATCTCGGCCAGCAATACGGTTTCGACGCACGCCAGGCCATCGTGCGAAGCGATGCCGGCGTGTCGGACGCGCAATGGAGCGCATTCGCGGAGCTGGGCCTGACCGCGCTGCCCGTGCCCGATGCACAGGGCGGTTTCGGCGGCGGCCCGGTCGACATGCTGGTCGCGATGCAGGAGCTCGGCCGTGCACTCGTGGTCGAGCCGTACTGGGCGACGGCGGTCGGCATCGAGGCGCTGCGTGTCGCCGGGTCCGGCACGGGTGACGATGCCGCGCTGCTGGAAGCGGTCGCACAAGGGCAGAAGCGCCTGGCCGTTGCATTCCACGAACCGCGGGCGCGCTACGACCTGTACGCACTCGATACGCACGCGCGCGAGCAGGGCGGCACGTACCGACTGACCGGAACCAAGTCGGTCGTTCAGCACGGCGCTCAGGCGCATGCGTGGATCGTACCCGCGCGCGTCGACGGAGGCGGCATCGGCCTGTTCGTCGTCGAGCGCGATGCCGCGGGGGCGAAAGTCGTCGACTATCGGACGATCGACGGCCAGCGCGCTGCGACGATCGAACTGCGTGACACGCCCGCGCGACAGCTGACGGGCGGCGCACGCGACGCGGCCGCACTCGAGCAGATTGCCGATTACGCGACCTTCCTGCTTTGCGCGGAAGCGGTCGGCGCACTCGACGAGCTGAACCGCGTGACGGTCGAATACACGAAGACGCGCGAACAGTTCGGCGTACCGATTGCACGTTTCCAGGCACTGCAGCACCGGATGGTCGACATGCTGATTCATGCGGAGCAGGCGCGCTCGCTGACTTACCTGGCTGCGGTGCGTTACGCGGGCGGCGATGCCGATGCCCGTCGCAAGGCGGTGTCGGCCGCGAAGGCGCGGGTCGGCGCGGCCGCACGCTTCGTCGGGCAGCAGGCGGTGCAACTGCACGGCGGCATGGGCGTGACCAATGAGGTAGCCGCCGCACACCTGTTCAAGCGGCTGTCGATCATCGAGACGACACTCGGCGACACCGATCATCATCTTGCGCGCATTGCGGCCCTGCCGGATTTCGCGCAATCCGACGCGGCATGACGGCGGCGCGTGCGCGCGCCAGAGGAGATAGACAGTGGGTATCAGTTACGAAGATCTGGAAGTCGGCGGTACGACCGAAATCGGTCGCTATACGTTCGAATCGGACGACATCAAGGCGTTCGCGCTACGCTACGATCCGCAACCGTTCCACCTCGACGAAGCGGCCGGCAAGGCATCGCCGTTCGGTGGACTGGTTGCGAGCGGCTGGCATACGTGTTCGGTGTTCATGAGCCTGCTCATCAAGAAGCTGGGGCCGGATTCGACCAGCATGGGCTCGCCCGGCATCGACTCGATCCGCTGGCTCAAGCCCGTGCGTGCCGGCGACACGATCACGATGTACCAGAAGGTCCACGACAAGCGCGTGTCGGCGAGCAAGCCCGATCGCGGCATCGTGTCGACGGAGTGGATCGGCGTCAACGGTGCCGGCGACACGGTGATCACCGTGCATACCAAGGTGATCTTCGGACTGCGTCATCCGCAAGGAGTAGGCGCATGACGGACGTGACAGTGCCGCTTATCGCGTCGGCGCAAGCGCTGCACGAGCGGGTCGGCGCGGAGCCGCTCGCGAGCGGCTGGGTCGAGATCGACCAGCGTCGCGTCGATGGTTTTGCCGACGCCACCGGCGATCATCAGTGGATTCACGTCGATCCCGAGCGGGCGCGGCGCGAGTCGCCGTTCGGCGGCCCGATCGCGCACGGATTCCTAACGCTGTCGCTGATTCCCGCGCTGATGACCGATGCGATGCGCTTCGAGCAGAAGATGGGCGTGAACTACGGACTGAACCGCGTGCGATTCCTGAAGCCGGTGCCGGTCGGCGCACGCGTGCGCGCGCTGTTCGCGGTGAAGGAAGCCGCAGAGGCCGCTCAGGGCGGCGTGCAGGTGACGTGGTCTGTGTCGATGCAGGTCGAGCGTCCGGACGTGCCGTTGCTCGTTTGCGCGGCGGAATTCATTACGCTGCACTATTTCTGATGCGCGCGGCGGCGTCGACGGATGCCGCCGCGTCTCTTGTTGCGTGGTTCGTCAGTGCTTTGCGTATTGCGTCGCACCGAACAGCATTTCGCGCGCCTTGTCGTCCTGCAGCGGCTTGCGCAGCGACGCGAGTACTTCGACGCCGCGCTGCACGGCCGGACGCGCGGCAATCGTTTCGTGCCAGCGCTTCACGTTTGGCAGTTCGTCGAGCGCGATGCCCTGATTCTGCCACGAGCGCGTCCACGGGAACGTCGCAATGTCCGCGATCGTGTACGTGTCGCCGGCGAGAAATTCGGATTCGCCGAGACGCTTTTCCATCACGTTGTACAGGCGCTTCGCTTCGTTCGTGTAGCGATTGACCGCGTACTCGATCTTCTCCGGCGCATACAGCCGGAAGTGATGCGCCTGCCCGAGCATCGGGCCGACGCCGCCCATCTGAAACATCAGCCATTCGAGCGTCGCGTAGCGCTCGGCCGGCTCGGTCGGCAGGAACTTGCCGGTCTTTTCCGCCAGGTACACGAGGATCGCGCCCGATTCGAACAGCGAGATCGGCTTGCCGCCGGGGCCGTCCGAGTCGACGATCGCGGGGATCTTGTTGTTCGGGCTGATCTTCAGGAATTCGGGCTTGAACTGGTCGCCCGCACCGATATCGACCGGATGCGCACGATACGCGAGGCCCGTTTCCTCGAGCATGATGTGTACCTTGTGGCCGTTCGGGGTCGCCCAGCTGTAGACGTCGATCATCGTCAACTCCTTTATTGCATGCGCGAAAACGGCGCCGGCGGGGCGCCGCGACAGGCGGTCATTAGAGCATGGATCGGTGCGGGCTGCAGGCGACGAACGTGCGGTCGCGTGCATGGCGTTGCGGCGACCGAAACGCCGCTGTAACGGCGACGGCTTGCGTATCAGCGCTTGTAGTGCGGTTGGCGTTTCTCGAGGAATGCGGTAATCCCTTCGAATGCGTCCGCATGATGCAACGATGCGACGAAGTGATCGCGCTCGGTGTCCAGATGCGCATCGAGCGGCTGTGCGGCCGCATCGTCGAGCAGCGACTTGATGCGCGTGAGCGCGTTCGGCGAGATGCCGGCAAGCGAGTCGGCCCACGCGAGCGCGTCGGACAGCGCGGCCCCGGGCACGGCGAGCCGATTGACGACGCCGAGCGCATGCAGGCGGTCGGCCGCGACGGGCTTGCCCTCGAACAGGATTTCGGCGGCGAGCGCACGCGGCAGTGCGCGCGAGAGGAACCACGAGCCGCCGCCGTCGGGCGTGAGGCCGACACGCGCGTACGACATCACGAACTTCGCGTCGTGCGCGGCAACGACCAGGTCGCACGCGAGCGCGAGCGAAAAGCCCGCGCCGGCCGCCGCACCTTCGACTGCCGCGATCACGGGCTTGGTCGCTGCGCGGATCGCCGTGATCCACGCGGCGAGTTGATCGATGCTGTCGGCCTGATAGGACGGATCCTTCGAGCGGTTGTCGAGCAGTCGGTTCAGGTTGCCGCCCGCGCAAAAGAAGCGATCGGCACCCGTGAGCACGACCGCGCGAATGGCGGGGTCGCGCTCGGCGGTGGCGAGCGCCTCGACGCCGGCCGCATACATGTCGGGATGCAGCGCGTTGCGTGCGCCGGGATTGGACAGCGTGAGGACGAGCGTCGATTCGCTCTCGGGCGGACGCGAGGCCAGCAGTTCAGCACTCATGCGAGTGTGTCTCCATCGGATGGCGAGGCTGCGGCACCGCATGCTACGCGGGCGCATGCGCATACCCGTGAGGGTGCTGCCGCAGCGGATGCGTTGTTGTCGTGACAGACGCGAAACTGCTTTAGACTAGCACGAACGTGCTTTTCAGCGCGACGCATCCCGATGCCGCCGGCATCGCCGCGGCCGCGCTTCAGCAACGAAGGAGACTCCGATGCTACAGCTGTGCGGTATTCCGTTGTCCAACTATTACAACAAGGTGAAGTTCGTCCTGCTCGAACATGACATCCCGTTCGAGGAAATGGCATGCAGCCTGCCGATCAGCGATCCGGCACTGCTCGCCGATTCGCCGCTCGGCAAGATTCCGTTCTTGAAGACGGAAGAGGGCGCGCTGTTCGAATCGCAGGTGATCATCGAATATCTGGCGGCGCGTTATCCCGACAAGGCCATTTTCCCGGCCGGACCGTTCGCGGCTGCGAAGGTGCGTGAACTCGTCGAGACGCTCGAGCTGTATCTCGAATGGACCACGCGCGAGGTCTATACGGAAGCGTTTTTCGGCGGCAAGGTCAGCGACGGGACGAAGGCGCACGTCGAGAAGCGCCTGCCGCGCTCGATCGATGCGTTCAAGCGGATGACGCAGTTCTCGCCCTACGTGCTCGGCGACACGTTCAGTCTTGCGGACATTGCCGCGACGATTCATCTGCCGGTGATCGGCATGGCGACGAAGGCCATCTTCGGTCGCGATTTCCTGCTTGATGCCGGCATTGACTGGAAGGCGCACGCGAAGCTGGTCGGTGAGCGGCCGGCCGCGCAGCGCGTGGCGGCTGATCGCAAGGCCTATGTCGAGGCGACGAGCGCTGCGCGTTCGTAAGCGCGGCGTGGGCGCGGTGTCGTACCGCGCCCGGCCGCCCATGCAGGACTTACAGGCGTGCGAGCCGTTCGAGTGCGGATGCCAGCGTGCTTTCCTGTTTCGCGAAGCAGAAGCGCACGACGCCCGATTCGCGCGGTTCGTGATAGAACGCCGACACCGGAATCGCCGCCACGCCGATCTCCGACGTGAGCCACTTCGAGAATTCCGCTTCGGGCAGGTCGCTGATCGCCGAATAGTCGACGCACTGGAAGTACGTGCCGGGGCAGGGCAGCAGCTTGAAGCGCGTGCGCTCGAGGCCGGCGCGGAAGAAGTCGCGCTTCTTCTGGTAGAAGTCGGGCAGTGTCAGGTACGGTGCCGGATCGCGCAGGTAGTCGGCGAGCCCGACCTGCATCGGTGTATTCACCGTGAACACGTTGAACTGATGGACCTTGCGGAACTCCGCGGTCAGCGCGGCAGGCGCCGCGACGTAGCCAACCTTCCAACCCGTCACATGGTAGGTCTTCCCGAAGCTCGACACGATGAAGCTGCGCGCGGCCAGTTCCGGGTAGCGCGCGACGCTTTCATGGCGCGCGCCGTCGTAGACCATGTGTTCGTACACTTCATCCGACAGGATCAGCACGTTGGTGCCGCGCACGATCTCCTCGAGCTTGCGCATGTCGGCCTCGCGCCACACGGTGCCGGTCGGATTGTGCGGCGTGTTGATCATGATCATTCGAGTTTTCGGCGTGATCGCGGCGGCCAGGCGATCGAACGGAATTGCATAGTCGGGCGCTTCCAGCGTGACGAACACGGGCTTGCCGCCGGCGAGCTCGATCGACGGCAGATAGCTGTCGTAGGTCGGTTCGACGACGATCACCTCGTCACCCGGATGGACCGCGCACAGGATCGCCGTCAGCAGGGCCTGCGTCGCGCCGGCCGTGACCGTGATCTCGGTGGCCGGGTCGTAGAGCCGGCCGTAGACCTGCGCGATCTTGCCGGCGATCGCGTCGCGCAACGGCGCGACGCCGGCCATCGGCGGATACTGGTTGTGACCGTTGCGCATCGCGGCCGCGACCGCGTCGACGATGCGCGGGTCGCAGTCGAAATCCGGGAAGCCCTGGCCGAGGTTCACGGCGCCTTTCTCGGCGGCGAGCGCGCTCATGACCGTGAAGATCGTCGTGCCGACGTTCGGCAGGCGCGAGGGGAAAACGGGAGTCGTGGGCATGTCGGAAGGAGCGTTCATCGATACGGTCGCAAGCGGATGGTGCCGGGCCCTTCAGGCCGGCGTGGTAGTGGTGGCCAACGCGGCATCGAGCGCGCAGGCTTCGGTAAACGGCGCGGGCTGTGCGATCCGGAAGCCGAAGTCGCGCGCGGTGCGCTTCGCGAGCTTGAGCAGCGCACGGTCCTTCGATACGAGCCAGTCCGCCTGCGCGGCGCGCGCAAGCTCGAGGAATTTCTGGTCGTCGCGGTCCTTGCACTTTGGCAGGGGGGGCGCACCGGCGTCGACGGGCGGTGGCTCGACGAGGCTCGTCAGGCGCGCGACGGTCGCGAGCGCTTCGGCCTTGTCGATCGCGCGCGCCTGAAACTGCGGATAATCGAGCACGAGCACGAGTTCGTTCAGGCAGCGGCCGTCGATTACGGCGGCCAGCGTGCCGCGTTCGAGCGCAGCCCGGATCGGGCGTGTGGCAGGGTCGTCGAATACGAGTATGTCGATCCAGACGTTCGAGTCGAGCACGACGCGATGTGCGGCATGCGGGGCGAGGGAGCGGGTCATTCGTTACAATCGGTGGTTTTCGTCTGACCGCAAGGCACGGCGTGCCAGCGAGCCTCTATGATAATCGTTCTCTCCCCAGCCAAATCCCTCGACTACGATACGCCCGCCCACGTCCCGTCTTACACGAAGCCTGCATTCGTCGACGATGCGTCGGAACTGATCGACGGCCTGCGCAAGTTGTCGCCGCAGGACATTTCGACGCTGATGGACATCTCCGACCCGCTCGCGCGGCTGAACTTCCAGCGCTATGCGGACTGGTCGCCGACCTTCACGACGGCCAACGCGAAGCAGGCTGTGCTCGCGTTCAACGGCGACGTGTACGAAGGGTTCGATGCCAAATCGCTGACGGCCACCGATCTCGACTACGCACAGCAGCACGTGCGCGTGCTGTCGGGCCTGTACGGGCTGCTGCGTCCGCTCGACCTGCTGCAGCCTTACCGGCTCGAGATGGGTACCCGATTCGCGAACGCGCGCGGCAAGGATCTGTATGCATTCTGGGGCGACCGGATCACGCGGGCGCTGAACGAGCAGCTCGAGACGCGCAGCGGTGCGGCGCGCGTGCTGATCAACTGCGCGTCGACCGAGTACTTCAAGTCGGTCAAGCCGAAACTGCTGGCCGCGCCGATCGTCACGCCGGTGTTCGAGGACTGGAAGGGCGGCCGCTACAAGATCATCAGCTTCCATGCGAAGCGCGCCCGTGGCTTGATGGCGCGCTACATCGTCGAGAACCGCATCGCCGAACCGGCGGCGCTGAAGGATTTCGCGGTGGAAGACTACGCGTTCGATGCCGCTGCGTCGAATGATTCGACTTACGTATATCGCCGGCGAATCGGCGAATGACCAAGCCGGCCGTTCACGAGACGGCCGGCGCATGCATGAGGCCGGACCCGCGGCAAACTGCCGGTTCCGGTCGACACTGGAGAGATAGATGACCCTTTCGATCACCAGCAATTTCGACGCGGGCGCCATCGACGTCGTGTCGTGCGACAGCCCCGGCGCGATCCGGCTGCGCGTACGCGGCGACAACCGCTCGGAATTCGCCCAATGGTTCTACTTCCGCTTGACGGGCGCACGCGGTACGCGGTGCGTGATGTCGTTCGAGAATGCGGCCGAATGCGCGTATCCGTCGGGATGGCGTAACTACAGTGCGGTCGCGAGCTACGACCGGGTCGACTGGTTCCGCGTGCCGACGACGTTCGACGGCAAGACGATGACCATCGACCATACGCCCGAGTTCGACAGCATCTACTACGCGTATTTCGAGCCGTACTCGGAGGAGCGTCATGCAGCGTTCCTTGGCGCGGTCCAGCAATTGCCGCAGGCGAGCGTCGTCGAGCTCGGCCGAACGGTCGAAGGCCGTCCGATGTCGCTGCTGACGCTCGGTACGCCAGAGGTCGACGGCGCACCGAAGAAGAAGGTATGGATCATCGCGCGCCAGCACCCGGGCGAGACGATGGCCGAGTGGTTCGTCGAAGGGCTCGTCAAGCGACTGGCCGGGTGGGGCGACTGGGCGGGCGATCCGGTGGCGCGCAAGCTATACGACCGCGCGACGTTTTATATCGTCCCGAACATGAATCCGGACGGCAGCGTGCACGGCAACCTGCGCACCAACGCGGCGGGTGCGAACCTGAACCGCGAGTGGATGGCGCCCGATACCGAGCGCAGCCCCGAAGTGCTGGCTGTGCGCGATGCGATCCATTCGATCGGCTGCGACATGTTCTTCGACATTCACGGTGACGAGGATCTGCCGTACGTGTTCGTCGCGGGTTCGGAAATGCTGCCGAGCTTCACGGAGCAGCAGGGCAAGGAGCAGACCGCATTCATCGATGCGTTCAAGGTCGCGAGCCCGGATTTCCAGACGGAGCACGGTTATGCGGCGAGCAAGTACAAGGAAGACGCGCTCAAGCTCGCGTCGAAGTACATCGGCCATCAGTTCGGCTGCCTGTCTTTGACGCTCGAGATGCCGTTCAAGGACAATGCGAACCTTCCGGACGAGCGGGTCGGCTGGAACGGCGAGCGGAGCGCCGCGCTCGGCGCGGCGATGCTGGCGGCAATTCTGGTGCACGTCGAGACGTTCGCGTAAGCGTACCTTCGTCGATATGAAAAAGCCGGCGCATCGCACGATGCGCCGGCTTTTTTGCTTCTGTCGTTGCCGCTCCGTCGGATCAGGACTTCTTCTTCGCGGTTTTCTTCTTCACGGCCTTCTTCTGGCCGCTTGATTTTTGCGTTGCAACGGCCTTCTTGCCGGCGCGGCCGGATGTCTTGGCTTTGCCGCGGTGCGACTTGCCCTTGAACTTCTTCGTCGACGACGACGGGCGCTCGACACGTGGCTTCAGTGGTGGCACCGGATCGTTCCAGCTGAACGCCAGCATTTGTTGTCCGACATAGCCGCAGCGGAATTTCAGCGGTGTCGGATCGCTGCCGTCGCTGTGGACGCCGAGGCCGTCCACGGTGACGATGTTGTCGACCTTCACGCGCTGCTTGCCCTGATCGAACGAATCGTTCCACGGCGTGATCGTCGCGTTGCCATTTTCGAACGCGTTCGGCGCGAAGTCGACGCGGTCGAAGGCCGTCGATGTGCTGGCGATGAAGCTGCCGTGCGCCGCACAATCGGCGACGATCGGATCCGCATGCATCTCATTGACGAATTTGTTGATCAGTTCGGAGCGCTGATCGAGGAGGTCGGCGAATACCGGTGCCGGAAGCGCAAGCGACAGGCCCGCGACACAGGCTGCCAGCTTGCCGAACGCCCGGAAGATCCGGAGCGAGGCAGGTGAGCTGTCCATCTGGTTATTGGTGAGGAGCGAATGAGACATCGGGCACGTATAGATGCCCGATGAAGAACAGGAGTTCAATCTTAGCGTAAAAAAGTCGTGCGGCAGTAGATGTCGCGCTCTCCCGCGCTGCGGAAGCGGATCGTCACGCGCACCGATCGCACCGGGACCGGCGTGTTCAGGCGCGCGGGCCGCCGAGGCGATAGCGCCGAACGTCGAACGTCGTGACCCACGCCGGACGATAGACGGCGATGAGTGCGGTGGCCATGCCGGTGAACCACGCTTCGCCGAGCGCGAGCAGCGCGGTGTTCAGCAGATAGCCTGCGGGAATGACGACGGGCACGCCGTCCGCGAGAACGAGCCGGACACCGGCCGCAGCCGCGGCGACGGTGACGATCGCGATGGCCGGTGACAGGAATCCCTGGCAGGTGATGAACGACGCGAGATTGTGCGGGAGCCGCGCGATCGCGGCGCGTTGCAGCAATGCGGACACGGCGACCGGTAGCGCGCCGTAGATCAGATAGGTGACGCCGACGCCTTGCCACGGCGCATCGAAGACGATAGCGGCGACGGCAGTGACGGCGCCCATCGCGATTAGCGCAAGCGTCCAGTCGAACAGCGTGACGAGCAGCGTCGCGCCGAGCAGGTGCATGACGATGCCGTCTTCGAGCCACGCGTTCGAGGCCCAGAGCACCGTGATCGCGGTGACGAGCGCGAGCCACACGTGCTGGAGCGTTGCGTCCTGGAGACGGACGAAGGGACGATTCCAGAGCGCGAGCGCGAGCAGCGCCACGGCGGCGATCCAGCCACCGATGCCAACCCAGAGCGGAAGCGGTGTGAAAAGAAAACCCATGCGTCCATATTACTCGTTGAGCATCAAAGGTGGGAATCCGCACATGTCGACCGTCGCAATATCGATACTGTCCGATCAGCGCTCGCGCCGAAACCGCGCTGGCGGTTCGGCCGCGAGCGGCAGGTCCCGGGTGTCGGTGTTCGCGGCGGGCAGCGGGTATGGACGGTCGTTCCGTTGCTTGCGCAGCGGAACCGGGCCGCGTTCGCCGATGACGGGCTTGCTTGCACGATCACGGTTCGCCAGCAATACCTCGAGATGCGGCGACAGCCACCCGTTGTAGATCGCGACTGCGGCGGCGCGGTTTGCCGCGCCCAGCTGCTGGAAGATGCTTGCGAGGTGGATCTTCACGGTACCTTCGCTGATGCCGAGCGTGCGAGCGATCATCTTGTTGGTGCTGCCCATATGGACGAAGCGCATGATCTGCGCCTGTCTCGGCGAGAGGAGGCCGCTTGGCGGGCGACGCGGCAGCGATCCTGCGAGCGTCTGGAAATGGGCGTCGTGGCGTACTGCGGCAGTGGAGGGCAGCAGGCTGAGTGCGATGGGCGGGATGTAATGGCCGCCCAGCAGAACCATTTCGAGTGCCCGCACGATCAGGTGCGGCCGCGTGGAGTGCGGGATCACACCCGCGACGCCATAGTTGTAGAAGCGCTGGATGGCTTCCGGCGTGGATTCGTCGATCAGTACTGCGGCGGGTGTCGGCGAACAGGCGCTGCAGAGCGCCTGGAGTTCGCAGAGGCGGCCGACGTCCAGCCAGTCGATGGCAACGAGGTCGAAGCGCTGGGTGCGCAGCAGCCGGCGCGCCTGGAAGCCATCGGGCGCATCGTTGATACTGGCGTGACGGTCGATCTGCCGCAGCAGGGCCTTCAGTCCGTCACGCCGTTCGGCGTCTGAGTTCAGCACCAGGAACCGCATATTCAACCTCCGTAAGGTGAGTCATTGAGCTGCCGTTGGCATGCGTTGGATCCGATAATGACAAAAACCTTACACGAAGTCTGCTTGGCTGAAAGGCTTAGGAGAAGTCTGAAATTTCGAGTGAGGGAAATGCGGACGAGAAAAAAGCCGCTCCGGCTGGAACCGGGAGCGGCTTCGTCGGGCAGGCGCTGCGGGCCTGCAATGCACGATCAGTGAAAGTGCGGTTGGGCGGGCGACGCGTCTTCTGGCATTTCCGCGTGGACGATCTCGCCGAGCGGATCCGCATAGAGCGGCACGCCGCAGTCGTCGCAGTATTCAGGCTCGAAGCGGCCCGCGTGCCGGCGGACGTCGGTCACGCCGCATTCCTTCAGCAGACTTACGATCTCCTCAAGCGGCCCTTCGATCGGTGCTTCACCTTCGAGCGTCGCGCTGTCGATCGACACGTCGCCGTTTTCGCGGCCGTAGAGCGGCCACACGACGCCATAGATCACGTCGTTGCTGGCGCGTCGCGTGAAGCCGACGCGATACTCGTCGATCCGGCGCTCGCCGAAGCCCGCGACCACGGCGCGCAGCTCTTGCGGTGCCGTACCAAGTGTGTCGAAAAGATAACGTATAGCCGTTCGGACCGTGTGCGGACGGATGCGCTCGTCCGCATCACGGCAGGCCGAATAGTATGCGTCCGGGAGCAGGCATTCGAACTCGCAGCCGGGGAGGGCAATCGACAGGTTCGGACCACCCTGCGCGGTCCATTGCTCGAGACACTGACCGCGTTCGATCCGATTGCCGTGCTCTTCTTCCTGCCAGCGGAACAGCGGTGCGCCGGCTGGAGCGGCGACGACGGCGAGGAGGAAGCGCGGGTCAGCCAGGATCGGCGAGGTTTCGGGCAGGTCGCCGAAGCTGAGCTTGGCTGCATGCTGGCCGAGCGCCGCGTGCGCGAGTTGCTGGGCAAGCCGGTAGGTCTCGACGTGGTGGCGCGGCAATTGGTCGATGCTGTAGAGGAACGGGGCCAGCCCGACCAGCGTGCCGGTAGCGAGCACGTGCGCCTGAAGGTGCGTGCGCAATGCATCGGCGACGTCGCCTTTCAGCGGGCCCGATGGAATCATATAGCGCGTCCAGGCAAGAACGGGAACGGCGACCAGCAGCGCATCGTACGGCTGGCCGTCGTGCTCGATCACCATCGATTCACTATGCGTCTCGGCCATGTCGGCGAGCGCGCCATAGGCATCAGGGTGGTTCTGCTGCAGATGGTCGAGTGCCGCGTCGAGCGTGGTCTGGTTGCCGTTGCGAACGATCTTGGCGAGTAGCGCATCGAGCTTCGCTTCCCAGAAGCGATCCTCGATGCGGCTGCCCGAGGCGAAGAGCGCAAGCGACAGGCCGACCAGTTTGTCGGCGTCGGGGGGGAGGCGTTTGGCGATTCGCTGGCGCATATTAAATACGTATAGAAAGGGGCGAAGAACCTCACATTCTAGTCCGTTCTTTGCACCATAAGCGGTCTCGTGCTCCGGCATGGCCGGAAGGCCGAATCGGCGGGGATGAAGAAAAATCCATCAAACCCTTGCGCGATTGCCGGGAGCTGCTTAGAATCACGCCTCTTTCGCGCTAACGGAAACGCAGCGCGGAGGAAGAAGGGAAGCGGTGCGATGGAGGGTCGGTTGTCGAGCCCCGGCGCACACGAAGTTGAACCCAGTCGTCGCAACGAAGCAGTTCAAAAAGTTGTTGACTGACTGAGAAACACGGTTCATAATCTCGCTTCTCTGCTGCTGAAAACGCAGCGCTGCTGAGAAACTTCAGGTTTCTCGCAGAAATGCTCTTTAAAAATTAACAGCCGATAAGTGTGGGCGCTTGATGGAAGCGAGCTGATCTTCGGATCAGATAGCGAAAGTATCAAGAGTCTCACACTAAAGTAAGTCAGGTTTATGAAGTGATTCATATTCCTGTCAGCTTTGAGTGAGCGACCGGTTCTTAACCGAACCGAAAACAGTAACAGGTTTAAACTGAAGAGTTTGATCCTGGCTCAGATTGAACGCTGGCGGCATGCCTTACACATGCAAGTCGAACGGCAGCACGGGTGCTTGCACCTGGTGGCGAGTGGCGAACGGGTGAGTAATACATCGGAACATGTCCTGTAGTGGGGGATAGCCCGGCGAAAGCCGGATTAATACCGCATACGATCTACGGATGAAAGCGGGGGACCTTCGGGCCTCGCGCTATAGGGTTGGCCGATGGCTGATTAGCTAGTTGGTGGGGTAAAGGCCTACCAAGGCGACGATCAGTAGCTGGTCTGAGAGGACGACCAGCCACACTGGGACTGAGACACGGCCCAGACTCCTACGGGAGGCAGCAGTGGGGAATTTTGGACAATGGGCGAAAGCCTGATCCAGCAATGCCGCGTGTGTGAAGAAGGCCTTCGGGTTGTAAAGCACTTTTGTCCGGAAAGAAATCCTTGGTTCTAATATAGCCGGGGGATGACGGTACCGGAAGAATAAGCACCGGCTAACTACGTGCCAGCAGCCGCGGTAATACGTAGGGTGCAAGCGTTAATCGGAATTACTGGGCGTAAAGCGTGCGCAGGCGGTTTGCTAAGACCGATGTGAAATCCCCGGGCTCAACCTGGGAACTGCATTGGTGACTGGCAGGCTAGAGTATGGCAGAGGGGGGTAGAATTCCACGTGTAGCAGTGAAATGCGTAGAGATGTGGAGGAATACCGATGGCGAAGGCAGCCCCCTGGGCCAATACTGACGCTCATGCACGAAAGCGTGGGGAGCAAACAGGATTAGATACCCTGGTAGTCCACGCCCTAAACGATGTCAACTAGTTGTTGGGGATTCATTTCCTTAGTAACGTAGCTAACGCGTGAAGTTGACCGCCTGGGGAGTACGGTCGCAAGATTAAAACTCAAAGGAATTGACGGGGACCCGCACAAGCGGTGGATGATGTGGATTAATTCGATGCAACGCGAAAAACCTTACCTACCCTTGACATGGTCGGAATCCTGCTGAGAGGTGGGAGTGCTCGAAAGAGAACCGGCGCACAGGTGCTGCATGGCTGTCGTCAGCTCGTGTCGTGAGATGTTGGGTTAAGTCCCGCAACGAGCGCAACCCTTGTCCTTAGTTGCTACGCAAGAGCACTCTAAGGAGACTGCCGGTGACAAACCGGAGGAAGGTGGGGATGACGTCAAGTCCTCATGGCCCTTATGGGTAGGGCTTCACACGTCATACAATGGTCGGAACAGAGGGTTGCCAACCCGCGAGGGGGAGCTAATCCCAGAAAACCGATCGTAGTCCGGATTGCACTC
The DNA here is from genome assembly GCF_001523915.2 of Burkholderia sp. LA-2-3-30-S1-D2. Classification (NCBI taxonomy): domain Bacteria; kingdom Pseudomonadati; phylum Pseudomonadota; class Betaproteobacteria; order Burkholderiales; family Burkholderiaceae; genus Burkholderia; species Burkholderia sp. LA-2-3-30-S1-D2. The sequence continues at coordinate 1,168,112 of NZ_CP013384.1, forward strand.
TGCAACTCGAGTGCATGAAGCTGGAATCGCTAGTAATCGCGGATCAGCATGCCGCGGTGAATACGTTCCCGGGTCTTGTACACACCGCCCGTCACACCATGGGAGTGGGTTTTACCAGAAGTGGCTAGTCTAACCGCAAGGAGGACGGTCACCACGGTAGGATTCATGACTGGGGTGAAGTCGTAACAAGGTAGCCGTATCGGAAGGTGCGGCTGGATCACCTCCTTTCCAGAGCTTCTCGCAAAATTGAGCGCTCACGCTTATCGGCTGTAAATTTAAAGACAGACTCAGGGGTCTGTAGCTCAGTCGGTTAGAGCACCGTCTTGATAAGGCGGGGGTCGTTGGTTCGAATCCAACCAGACCCACCATTGTCTGGCGGTAACACCTGAGGCAATCTGTACTCATGGGGGCATAGCTCAGCTGGGAGAGCACCTGCTTTGCAAGCAGGGGGTCGTCGGTTCGATCCCGTCTGCCTCCACCAATCACCAACGCTAAGGGCTTGGTTCAGACACTGAACCGAGAATTTTGCATTGGCGATTGAGCCAGTCAGAGGATACGTAGTATGTATCGGCTGTCGTTCTTTAACAATCTGGAAGAAGTAAGTAATTTGGATAGCGGAAGCGTCTTGAGATGGACGTGGAAACTATCCGGGTTGTGATTGTATCGATGTATCTCAAGATGATTCGAACTCTATGTTCGGCTCGATTTTGGAATACGGCACAACGCGAGAACTCAACCTGTAACGAGACAGACTCGTTATAGGGTCAAGCGAACAAGTGCATGTGGTGGATGCCTTGGCGATCACAGGCGATGAAGGACGCGGTAGCCTGCGAAAAGCTACGGGGAGCTGGCAAACGAGCTTTGATCCGTAGATGTCCGAATGGGGAAACCCACTCCTTTTGGAGTATCCATGACTGAATACATAGGTCATGTGAAGCGAACGCGGTGAACTGAAACATCTAAGTAACCGCAGGAAAAGAAATCAACCGAGATTCCCAAAGTAGTGGCGAGCGAAATGGGATGAGCCTTGCACTCTTTATTTGTATTGTTAGCCGAACGCTCTGGAAAGTGCGGCCATAGCAGGTGATAGCCCTGTAGGCGAAAACAGTATGAAAGAACTAGGTGTGCGACAAGTAGGGCGGGACACGTGAAATCCTGTCTGAAGATGGGGGGACCATCCTCCAAGGCTAAATACTCGTGATCGACCGATAGTGAACCAGTACCGTGAGGGAAAGGCGAAAAGAACCCCGGGAGGGGAGTGAAATAGATCCTGAAACCGCATGCATACAAACAGTCGGAGCCTCGTAAGGGGTGACGGCGTACCTTTTGTATAATGGGTCAGCGACTTACGTTCAGTAGCAAGCTTAACCGTATAGGGCAGGCGTAGCGAAAGCGAGTCCGAATAGGGCGTTCAGTTGCTGGGCGTAGACCCGAAACCAAGTGATCTATCCATGGCCAGGATGAAGGTGCGGTAACACGTACTGGAGGTCCGAACCCACTAACGTTGAAAAGTTAGGGGATGAGCTGTGGATAGGGGTGAAAGGCTAAACAAACTTGGAAATAGCTGGTTCTCTCCGAAAACTATTTAGGTAGTGCCTCGTGTCTCACCTTCGGGGGTAGAGCACTGTCATGGTTGGGGGGTCTATTGCAGATTACCCCGCCATAGCAAACTCCGAATACCGAAGAGTGCAATCACGGGAGACAGACATCGGGTGCTAACGTCCGGTGTCAAGAGGGAAACAACCCAGACCGCCAGCTAAGGTCCCCAAATATAGCTAAGTGGGAAACGAAGTGGGAAGGCTAAAACAGTCAGGAGGTTGGCTTAGAAGCAGCCACCCTTTAAAGAAAGCGTAATAGCTCACTGATCGAGTCGTCCTGCGCGGAAGATGTAACGGGGCTAAGCTATATACCGAAGCTGCGGATGCGTGCTTTGCACGCATGGTAGGAGAGCGTTCCGTAAGCCTGCGAAGGTGCCTTGTAAAGGGTGCTGGAGGTATCGGAAGTGCGAATGCTGACATGAGTAGCGATAAAGGGGGTGAAAGGCCCCCTCGCCGTAAGCCCAAGGTTTCCTACGCAACGTTCATCGGCGTAGGGTGAGTCGGCCCCTAAGGCGAGGCAGAAATGCGTAGCTGATGGGAAGCAGGTCAATATTCCTGCACCATTGTTAGATGCGATGGGGGGACGGATCGCGGAAGGTTGTCCGGGTGTTGGAAGTCCCGGTCGCTGCATTGGAGAAGGCACTTAGGCAAATCCGGGTGCGTAATTCAAGGGTGTGGCGCGAGCTTCTTCGGGAGCGAAGCAATTGGAAGTGGTTCCAAGAAAAGCCTCTAAGCTTCAGTCTAACGATGACCGTACCGCAAACCGACACAGGTGGGCGAGATGAGTATTCTAAGGCGCTTGAGAGAACTCGGGAGAAGGAACTCGGCAAATTGGTACCGTAACTTCGGGATAAGGTACGCCCTTGTAGCTTGACTGGCCTGCGCCAGGAGGGTGAAGGGGTTGCAATAAACTGGTGGCTGCGACTGTTTAATAAAAACACAGCACTCTGCAAACACGAAAGTGGACGTATAGGGTGTGACGCCTGCCCGGTGCCGGAAGATTAAATGATGGGGTGCAAGCTCTTGATTGAAGTCCCGGTAAACGGCGGCCGTAACTATAACGGTCCTAAGGTAGCGAAATTCCTTGTCGGGTAAGTTCCGACCTGCACGAATGGCGTAACGATGGCCACACTGTCTCCTCCCGAGACTCAGCGAAGTTGAAGTGTTTGTGATGATGCAATCTACCCGCGGCTAGACGGAAAGACCCCATGAACCTTTACTGTAGCTTTGCATTGGACTTTGAACCGATCTGTGTAGGATAGGTGGGAGGCTATGAAACCGGAACGCTAGTTTCGGTGGAGCCGTCCTTGAAATACCACCCTGGTTTGTTTGAGGTTCTAACCTTGGCCCGTGATCCGGGTCGGGGACAGTGCATGGTAGGCAGTTTGACTGGGGCGGTCTCCTCCCAAAGCGTAACGGAGGAGTACGAAGGTACGCTAGGTACGGTCGGAAATCGTGCTGATAGTGCAATGGCATAAGCGTGCTTAACTGCGAGACCGACAAGTCGAGCAGGTGCGAAAGCAGGTCATAGTGATCCGGTGGTTCTGTATGGAAGGGCCATCGCTCAACGGATAAAAGGTACTCTGGGGATAACAGGCTGATACCGCCCAAGAGTTCATATCGACGGCGGTGTTTGGCACCTCGATGTCGGCTCATCTCATCCTGGGGCTGTAGCCGGTCCCAAGGGTATGGCTGTTCGCCATTTAAAGAGGTACGTGAGCTGGGTTTAAAACGTCGTGAGACAGTTTGGTCCCTATCTGCCGTGGGCGTTGGATATTTGAAGGGGGCTGCTCCTAGTACGAGAGGACCGGAGTGGACGAACCTCTGGTGTACCGGTTGTCACGCCAGTGGCATCGCCGGGTAGCTATGTTCGGAAGAGATAACCGCTGAAAGCATCTAAGCGGGAAACTCGCCTTAAGATGAGATATCCCTGGGGACTAGATCCCCTTGAAGGGTCGTTCGAGACCAGGACGTTGATAGGTCAGGTGTGTAAGCGCAGTAATGCGTTCAGCTAACTGATACTAATTGCCCGTAAGGCTTGATCCTATAACAAGTCTGTTTCGACAGTCGTTAGCGCTTCAGCGCTTTACGAATGTCGAACGTCGAGTGCAAGGCACTCGACGTACAGCGGTTGAACTACCGCGTATGTGTGAGATACAACCTCACAACCCAACGAAATTACTGCTTCTTCCAAGATTGGTTCTGTTGGCCACGCCAGCAGAACAACCCTCTTTGCCTGATGACCATAGCGAGTCGGTCCCACCCCTTCCCATCCCGAACAGGACCGTGAAACGACTCTACGCCGATGATAGTGCGGATTCCCGTGTGAAAGTAGGTAATCGTCAGGCTCCCTAAGCCAAGAACCCCCGCCCAAAAGGCGGGGGTTTTTGCATTTGAGCAGCGAAAATACGCGAGATGGCAGATAGCCGTCTCCGTCTTGCAAGCTGCATGCTGTCTCGGACCGGCAGATCCCGCGGCAACCCACCCCAATAAACTTAGCCGGATTGCAGTCGATTCCGTTGTCACGCCCGCGCCGGAACGAAATTTCGCGATTTGATACGATCGAAGTGTCGTCGACGGCTGCTTGCCTCGACGTTCATGTTCGAACCAGTGCTTGATGGAGAGAGGGCAGGGAATGAATATCGGCGACGCGTCGCGCGAATCCGGCGTCAGCGCAAAAATGATCCGGTACTACGAACAGGTCGGTCTTCTTGCACCGAGCAAGCGGAGCGACGCCGGATACCGGATCTACGGTTCGGACGAAGTCCACATCCTGCGCTTCATCCGTCAGGCACGGCGGCTCGGTTTTCTCGTCGAGGATATCCGCAAGTTGCTGATGCTCTGGCAGGACCGCGCCCGCGCCAGCGTCGAAGTGAAGTCGATTGCCCTCGAACACGTGGCCGAACTCGACAAACGCATCGCGGAATTGAGCGACATGCGCAATACGCTAGCCGATCTGGCCGCGCACTGCCATGGTGACGAACGACCTGAATGCCCGATCTTGGCGCGCCTGGCCGAACCGGCTGGTGAACCAGATTAGTGCATGCCCTCGAGGTCGAAAAGAGACCTCGATTCAATATTCATAAAAATCAGTGAGTTAAAGCGGATGCTTCACAATCCATTCCAAAATTGAATGGCTTCCATGCAAGCATTTCACTGGCATCTTGGTGCGGCATCGCTATAATTCGGGATAACCCTATACGGGAAATCCCTGAATCTCGATTCGCCAGGGGTCCCCCTTCCTTGGAGAAGATCATGATCGCCTACATCGTTGAAAAGCTGAGCAACTGGTTCGAATCCGCAGAACGTGAGCGCCGTGAGGCATACCTCGCCACGTCGTCGGACATCGTCCAGCTCGAGAGCCGCATCCGCTCGCTCGAAACCAACGGCTACTCGCTGTAATCGAGTTACCGCCAGGTGCCGTGTGGCACCGAACGAAAAGCAAGCCCCGTGTTGACGGGGCTTTGTTTTTTGTGCACTGGATCTGGCGAAATCGTCGGCGCGGCGCTATGGTATGGGCCTGTTTTTAACCGGAAGAGTACAACCATGCGCTTGCGTCTCGATGTGCGTCACGTTTCCCGCGCGCGTCTCGTTCTGGGGGCTGTTGTGCTCGCTCACGGCTTGGCGGCCGGTGCGGCGACGTCGTCCAAGCCGCTGATTCTCGATACGCAACATGGGATCCAGGATGGCAAGGGCGGCCTGGTGTTGCAAACGGCTCCGCTATCGTCAGAGCCAATCGTCGAGCCCGCAGGCATGCGAGCGCCGGCCGGGCAAGGATCGACTTCATCGATCCCGCTGTTTGTCGCGCCGTATATCAATGTGCCGGGCTGGGGCGTGTCGCCGGCCAATCAGCCGAGACCCACGCCAAGACCGCAGCCATAACGGCACGACGTCCGCTCAGTTCCCGCGGTGCTCGATCTGGCATCGGGCGCCGCTGTCCTGTCCCAGGCGTTCGACGAGATAGGGCAGCGCTTCGTTCATGCTCTGCGCGAGTGTGTACGGCGGATTCAGGATGAACATTCCGCTGCCGTAAAGGCCCAGGCCGCCTGTCGGCGGATTCGATACCGTCAGCGTCAGGTGCAGCCAGTTGTTCGGCTGCAGGCGCTTGAGTTGTTCCGGAAAACGCTGCGATTCCACCCGCGCAACCTGCGGATACCAGATCGCGTAACAGCCGGTCGCGAAACGCTTCAGGCATTCCGTTACGCAAGTCAGCGTGCGCGCGTAGTCCTTCTTGTCCTCATAGGACGGATCGATCAGCACGAGCGCGCGTCGCGGCGGCGGCGGCAGCAGCGCCTTGATGCCCTCGAAGCCGTCACCGGCGTAAATCATCGCGCGGCGCCCCGCATCGCGGAAGTTGTGACGCAGCACGTCGATTTCCGTCGTGTGCATTTCGAACAGACGCATCCGGTCCTGCTCGCGCATCGATCGCCATGCGAGATACGGGGAGCCCGGATAGTAGCGCAGCTCGCCGTCGTCGTTCAGCGCGCGCACCTCGTCGACGTAATCACCGAGCACCTCGGGCAGGTTCTTTTCGTTCCATAGCGCCCCAATCCCGGTGTCGAATTCCCCCGTCTTGGCGGCATAACCGTCGCGCAGCGAATACACGCCGGCGCCGGCGTGCGTGTCGATGTACCAGTACGATTTGTCTTTCTTGTTCAGGTGGCGCAGCAGCTGGACGACGACGGCGTGCTTGAGCACGTCCGCGTGGTTGCCTGCATGAAAACCGTGACGATAACTGAGCATGGCTGGCTGCCTGAAACGAAGGATGAATCGATGAAAACGGACGATCGCGTGTGGCCGCTGGGCCTCGCACCAATGCGGCCGCGTATTGTACGCGAGTGGGCGTGAGCCGCCTTACTCGAATGCGTCGCCGGCCGCCTCTTCGATACGTTGCTTGACCTCCGGCGTCAGCTTCCCGACAACGTCGAGCGCGCGCATGTTGTCGCCGATCTGCTCGACTCGCGAGGCGCCCGTAATGACAGAACTCACGCGCGGATTCGCAAGTATCCATGCGATCGCGAGTTGGGCGGTGCTGCAGTCGAGCTCGGCCGCGATCGCGCCGAGCCGTTCGACCACGTCGTTGCTGGCCGGATCCGTCAGCCGCGCACGGAGCCAGTCGTAGCCCGGCAATTGCGCGCGGCTACCCGGCGGTACGCCGTTCCGGTACTTGCCGGTGAGCAGCCCCGATGCCAGCGGGCTCCAGGTCGTCAGGCCGAGGCCGTAGTCGTCATAAAGCCGCGCGTATTCCTGCTCGACCCGGGTACGGTGGAACAGGTTGTACTGCGGCTGCTCGACGACGGGCTTGTGCAGATGGTGCCGCTCGGCAATTTCGTACGCGGCGCGGATCTCGTCGGCGCTCCATTCGGACGTGCCCCAGTAGAGCGCCTTGCCACGCACGATCATGTCGCTCATTGCCCAGACGGTCTCCTCGATCGGCGTGTTCGGATCGGGGCGATGGCAGTACACGAGGTCGACATAGTCGAGCTGCAGCCGGCGCAGCGAGTGGTCGATCGCGTTCAGCAGATATTTCCGGTTCAGCGTGTGATACTGGTTCGGCGCTTCCGCGAGTCCCCAGAAGAACTTGGTGGACACGAGGTAGCTGATGCGCGGCCAGCCGAGCGACTTGATCGCCTGGCCCATGATTTCCTCGGATTTGCCACCCGCATAGACCTCGGCGTTGTCGAAGAAATTGACGCCCGCATCGCGGGCCGCCGCAAGGCATTCGCGGGCAACCCGCTGATCGACCTGGTTGCCGTAGGTGACCCACGAGCCGAGCGAAAGCGCGCTGATCTGAAGGCCGGAGCGGCCTAGCCGTCGATAGTGCATGGGAGTCTCCCGCGACTCGAAACCGACCTTAAGCTTAGACGTTTTGCGCGCGAACGGCGGGGCCGATCGTGCACAATAGCGGCTGGCCCATCTGCACGGCCGCGCGACGAAAGCGGCTGCAGCGGGGCGCGCTTTTTCGATCCGATAACGGAAGGAGACGGACATGGCAGCAGATCTGACCGGCAAGACCGCAGTCGTCACGGGCGCCGCAAGCGGCATCGGCAAGGAAATCGCACTCGAGCTCGCGAAGGCGGGCGCAGCGGTCGCGATCGCCGACCTGAACCAGGACGGCGCAAATGCGGTCGCCGACGAGATCAACAAGGCAGGCGGCAAGGCGATCGGCGTCGCGATGGACGTAACCAGCGAGGAAGCGGTCAACAGCGGTATCGACAAGGTGGCCGAAACGTTCGGCTCGGTCGACATCCTCGTGTCGAACGCGGGCATCCAGATCGTCAACCCGATCGAAAACTATTCGTTCGCCGACTGGAAGAAGATGCAGGCGATCCACGTCGACGGCGCGTTCCTGACGACCAAGGCCGCGCTCAAGCACATGTACAAGGACGATCGCGGCGGCGTGGTGATCTACATGGGCTCGGTGCACTCGCACGAAGCGTCGCCGCTGAAGTCGGCGTACGTGACGGCCAAGCACGGGCTGCTCGGTCTCGCGCGCGTGCTGGCGAAGGAAGGCGCGAAGCACAACGTGCGCTCGCACGTCGTGTGTCCGGGCTTCGTGCGCACACCGCTGGTCGACAAGCAGATTCCGGAGCAGGCGAAGGAGCTCGGGATCAGCGAAGAGGAAGTGGTGAAGAAGGTGATGCTCGGCAACACGGTCGACGGCGTGTTCACGACGGTGCAGGACGTCGCGCAGACGGTGCTGTTCCTGTCGGCGTTCCCGAGCGCCGCGCTCACGGGCCAGTCGTTCGTCGTCAGCCACGGCTGGTTCATGCAGTAACGGGCTCCGGCACGGGCGGCCGCGCTGCGCGCCGCTTGTGCTGCAGGCAGCATTCGCCGGTAGTGGAACGGCAAGAAAAAACGCGCTCCGGGGAGCGCGTTTGTTGTTTCGGCAGGGCGGGCTGCTGCCCGCTGACACCGGCTTACTTCAGGACCGCTGCGACCGCATTGGCGACCGCATCGAGGTTGCGCGTGTTCAGCGCCGCAACGCAGATCCGGCCGGTGCCGACTGCGTAGATGCCGAACTCTTCGCGCAGGCGATCGACTTGCACCGAGGTCAGGCCCGAATACGAGAACATCCCGCGCTGCGCGTTGATGAAGCTGAAGTCGCGATCGACACCGCTCGCCTTCAGGCGTTCGACGAGGCCGTTGCGCATCGCGCGGATGCGATCGCGCATTTCGCCGAGTTCCTGCACCCACGAAGCGTGCAGTTCAGGCGACGCGAGCACGGCCGCGACGACGGCGCCGCCATGGGTCGGCGGGTTCGAGTAGTTCGTGCGGATCACGCGCTTCAGTTGCGACAGCACGCGCGTCGCTTCTTCCTTGCTCGACGTGATGATCGACAGCGCGCCGACGCGCTCGCCGTACAGCGAGAAGGACTTCGAGAACGACGACGACACGAACGCATTCAGGTCGGCAGCGGCAAAGAGACGCACCGCGGCGGCATCGGCCTCGATGTTCTCGCCGAAGCCCTGGTAGGCCATGTCGAGGAACGGCACGAGGTTGCGCGCCTTGACGACGTCGACGACCTGCTGCCACTGTGCTTCGGTCAGGTCGACGCCGGTCGGGTTGTGGCAGCACGCGTGCAGCACGACGATCGTGCCCGCCGCATAGCCGTTCAGCGCCGACAGCATGCCTTCGAAGTTTACGCCGTTGGTGGCGGCGTCGTAGTACGGGTATGCGACGACTTCGAAGCCGGCGGCTTCGAACAGTGCGCGGTGGTTTTCCCAGCTCGGATCGCTGATCGCGACCTTCGCGTTCGGGTTCACGGTGCGAAGGAAATCGGCACCGATCTTCAGTGCGCCCGTGCCGCCCAGTGCCTGCGCCGTGACCACACGGCCCGCAGCGATCAGCGGCGAATCGTTGCCGAGCAGCAGCTTCTGCACCGCTGCGTCGTACGCGGCAATCCCGTCGATCGGCAGGTAGCCGCGCGGCAGGCCGGCGTCGACACGCGCCTTTTCCGCTTCGCGAACGGCGCGCAGCAGCGGAATCTTGCCTTCTTCGTTCGTGTACACACCGACGCCGAGGTTGACCTTGGTCGGGCGCGCATCGGCGTTGAAGGCTTCGTTCAGGCCCAGGATCGGGTCGCGGGGAGCAAGCTGGACAGCGGAGAAGAGCGACATGATGATTCGGCAGTAGTGAAAAGAGGGTCAGGCTTTCAGCCGGCGGGGCAGGCGCAGCGGACCGCGCGCCAACAGGCACGGCGCCGGAAAGCGCAGCAGCCTGATATTGTAGCGAATTCACGCTGCCGGAGGCGGCGATCGCGCGGTGAATTGCGATTTCGGGCGGTTGCCGTGCGTCAGGAGCCGTCAGCGGTTCGCAACGCCGCGAAGCGCTAGAATAGTTTTTTTGCCCTCGCTCCGGCCGCACTCCATGTCCGAACATCACGCCGAAGTCGGCGACGCGCTCGACGAATCGAAATTCGTGACCTTCGAAGGGTCGCCGTTCCAGTTGTACCAACCGTATCCGCCCGCAGGCGACCAGCCGACCGCGATCGAAACGCTCGTCGAAGGTGTCGGCGACGGCCTCGCATTCCAGACGCTGCTCGGCGTGACCGGTTCGGGCAAGACCTTCACGATGGCCAACACGATCGCGCGGCTCGGCCGCCCGGCAATCGTGTTCGCGCCGAACAAGACGCTCGCGGCGCAGCTCTACGCGGAATTTCGCGAATTCTTCCCGCGCAACGCGGTCGAGTACTTCGTGTCGTACTACGACTATTACCAGCCGGAAGCGTACGTGCCGCAGCGCGACCTGTTCATCGAGAAGGATTCGTCGATCAACGAGCACATCGAGCAGATGCGGCTGTCGGCGACGAAGAGCCTGATGGAGCGCCGCGACGTGGTGATCGTTGCGACGGTGTCGGCGATCTACGGTATCGGCAACCCGTCCGAATACCACCAGATGATCCTGACGCTGCGCACCGGCGACAAGCTCGGCCAGCGCGACGTGATCGCGCGGCTGATCGCGATGCAGTACTCGCGCAACGAACAGGACTTCCAGCGTGGTACGTTCCGCGTGCGCGGCGACACGATCGACATCTTCCCGGCCGAGCACGCGGAATTGGCCGTGCGCGTCGAGCTGTTCGACGACGAGGTCGAGACGCTGCAGCTGTTCGACCCGCTGACCGGGCGCGTGCGACAGAAGATCCCGCGCTTCACCGTTTATCCGTCGTCGCACTACGTGACGCCGCGCGACACCGTGATGCGGGCGGTCGAGACGATCAAGGACGAATTGCGCGAGCGCCTCGAGTTCTTCCACAGCAACGGCAAGCTCGTCGAGGCGCAGCGCCTCGAGCAGCGCACGCGCTTCGACCTCGAGATGCTGCAGGAGCTCGGCTTCTGCAAGGGCATCGAGAACTACTCGCGGCACTTCTCGGGCGCTGCGCCCGGCGAGCCGCCGCCGACGCTCGTCGACTACCTGCCGCCCGACGCGCTGATGCTGCTCGACGAATCGCACGTGCTGATCGGCCAGCTGAACGGCATGTACAACGGCGACCGCGCGCGCAAGGAAAACCTCGTCAACTATGGCTTCCGGCTGCCGTCGGCGCTGGACAACCGGCCGCTCAAGTTCCCGGAGTTCGAACGCAAGATGCGCCAGGTGGTGTTCGTGTCGGCGACGCCGGCCGACTACGAGCAGCGCGTGACGGGGCAGGTCGCCGAGCAGGTGGTGCGGCCGACCGGACTCGTCGACCCGGAAATCGAAGTGCGCCCGGCGAGTTCGCAGGTCGACGACGTGCTGACGGAGATCAATGCGCGCGTGAAGGCTGGCGAGCGCGTGTTGATCACCGTGCTGACGAAGCGCATGGCCGAACAGCTCACCGAGTTTCTGGCCGACCATGGCGTCAAGGTTCGCTACTTGCACAGCGACATCGACACGGTGGAGCGGGTCGAGATCATCCGCGACCTGCGGCTCGGCACGTTCGACGTGCTGGTCGGGATCAACCTGCTGCGCGAGGGCCTCGACATTCCGGAAGTGTCGCTCGTCGCGATTCTCGATGCGGACAAGGAAGGCTTCCTGCGTGCCGAGCGCTCGCTGATCCAGACGATCGGCCGCGCGGCGCGCAACGTGAACGGCAAGGCGATCCTCTACGCCGACAGGATGACCGAATCGATGAAGCGCGCGATCGGCGAGACCGAGCGGCGCCGCGCGAAGCAGATCGCGCACAACGAGAAAATGGGCATTACGCCGCGCGGTGTCGTGAAGCGCATCAAGGACATCATCGACGGCGTGTACAACGCCGACGAGGCGCGCGCGGAGCTGAAGGAAGCGCAGCAGCGCGCGAAATTCGAGGACATGTCGGAGAAGCAGCTCGCGAAGGAAATCAAGCGTCTCGAGAAGCAGATGGCCGACTACGCGAAGAACCTCGAGTTCGAGAAGGCCGCCGCGACGCGCGACCAGCTTGCGCTGTTGCGCGAGCGCGTGTTCGGCGCGAACGTCGGCGACCACATCAACGGCGGCCGGTAAATCTTTCCAAGCGTCACCAAAATCTGTCAGTAACGGGTCTGTAAGCCTTGTCGGATCAGGGGTTTACACGGTGTCCCGTTTGTTCCGAAGCTGGTTCGGTGCTAAACTTCGCAAGTATTGAGAATAGTTCGCATTAACGTTCTTCATTGCGTTAGTGTTTTCAGCGTGCCGCCCCGGAGGCGGCGCGCATGTCATCAAGATAGTCAGACAAATAACAAGGAGTGTCCATGTTGGGTTCTTCGTTCATCCGCACGTCGGTTGCGGTAGCGGCGGCGCTTGCCGCGATGTCGGCCTCGGCGGCCGAATATCCGATCGGCAAGCAGCAGATCCAGGGCGGCATGGAGATCGGCGCGGTGTACCTGCAGCCGATCACGATGGATCCGGAAGGGATGATGCGCAAGGCGTCGGATTCCGACATCCACCTCGAGGCGGACATCCACGCGGTCAAGAACAACCCGACGGGTTTCGCGGAAGGCGACTGGATGCCGTACCTGCAGGTCACGTACAAGCTGACGAAGCAGGGCGACACGAAGTGGAAGGCCGAAGGCGACCTGATGGGCATGGTCGCGAGCGACGGACCGCACTATGGCGACAACGTGAAGCTCGCCGGCCCGGGCAAGTATCACCTGACGATGACCGTCAAGCCGCCGATGCAGTCGGGTCACATGGCGTTCGGCCGTCACGTCGACAAGGAAACGGGCGTGGGCGCATGGTTCAAGCCCATCACCCTCGAATATGACTTCCCGTTCGCCGGCATCGGCAAGAAGGGCGGGTACTGATCGGTGGCATCACGGACGGCGTGCTTCGGCGCGCCGTCGGCGCAGAGAACCCAGAATGAAATTTCCCCAGAAAATCGTTGCCGCAGCCGCCGCGCTGTGGCTCGCCGGCGCGGCGCATGCCGCCGATCTGCCGACGTTCAAGCTCGAGATGACGGACGGCAAGCTGAATCCCGCCCGTATCGAAGTGCCGGCCGGCCAGCGCTTCAAGATCGAGATCAGGAATACCGGCAAGGGCGCCGCCGAATTCGAGAGCGTGCAGTTGCGCAAGGAGAAGGTGCTTGCGCCCGGTGCGGATTCGTTCGTGGTCGTCGCCCCGCTGTCGCCGGGCGAATACAAGTTTTTCGACGATTTCCACCAGCAGGCACAGGGCGTGATCGTCGCGAAGTAATGCGTTTTATCTGAGTGCGGGCGTACGAGTGTCTTGCGCCGCGCGTCAGGAGGATTCAATGGGTCAGATCTTGTTCATCGTCTGGCGGGAGAGCGTCGAAGCGCTGCTCGTCGTCGGCATCCTCTATGCATGGCTGAAGAACGGCGACGACGACGCGCGCCGTGGCCTGCCGTTTCTGTGGACGGGCGTGGCAGTCGGCCTGCTGATGGCGGTCGGTCTCGGCGCCGCGCTCGTCGGCTTTACCGAAGTGCTGTCCGGCGACGCGCAGGACTATTTCCAGACCGCGATGGTGCTCATCGCGTGCGTGCTGATCGTGCAGATGGTGCTGTGGATGCGCCGGCACGGCCGCACGCTGAAGCGTGACATGGAGCAGTCGCTGCAGCAGAGCACGCGCGATTCGAACTGGTGGGGCGTCGCCGTGCTGGTCGCGCTCGCGATCGCTCGCGAAGGCAGCGAGACGGTGATCTTCCTGTACGGCCTCGGTTTCGGTCAGTCGGGGCACGTGGACGGCAGCCAGATGCTCGCGGTCGTGATCGGCCTGGGCCTCGCGTTCCTCACGTTCTATCTGCTGCAGCTTGGCGGCAAGTACTTCTCGTGGCGCCATTTCTTCCGCGTCACCGAAGTGATGCTGCTGTTCCTCGGTGCGGGCCTGTTCCAGACCGGCGTCGACAAGCTGATCGACAAGGAAATCCTGCCGCTCGGCATTTCGCAGGTGTGGGATACGTCGTCGATTCTCGACGACTCCGGCACGTTCGGTTCGCTCGTCGCGACGCTGACGGGCTACCGGGCGCACCCGGCGCTGACCAACCTGATCGCCTATGCGGTGTACTGGGCGGTGGTCTGGCTGCTGATGAAGCGCGCGAGCCGTCGTCCGGTCGTCCCTGCGGGTCGCGCGGCATGAGTGTTGTTGCCGCAGTCAAGCCGGGCTGGCTCGCGCAGGCCGGTCAGTGGATGCAGCGCCACGGCGCGGTGATCCGCGGCATCCAGTGGGTCGTCGTCGCCGTCTACGCATTCCTGATCATCGTGCCCGCAGTATTGCCGCTGCCCGACGATTCCGCGCATCTGTGGAGCAATCTCACGCTGATCGCGCAGTTCGTGTTCTGGGGCATCTGGTGGCCGTTCGTGCTGCTGTCGATGGTGATGCTCGGCCGCGTCTGGTGCGGCGTGCTGTGCCCGGAAGGCGCGCTGACCGAATATGCGAGCAAGTTCGGCCGCGGCGGCGCGATTCCGCGCTGGATGCGGTGGGGCGGTTGGCCGTTCGTCGCATTCGGGCTCACGACGATCTACGGGCAGATGGTGAGCGTGTACCAGTATCCGCTCGCGGTGCTGTTCGTGCTCGGCGGCTCGACCGTCGGCGCGATCGTGATTGGCGTGCTGTACGGTCGCGAGAAGCGCGTGTGGTGCAAGTACCTGTGCCCGGTCAACGGTGTGTTCGGGCTGCTCGCGCGGCTCGCGCCGATGCGCTACAAGGTCGATGAGGATGCCTGGCGTCGCTCGTACAAGAACGGCGAGCACGGGCATCGCGTGATTCCGATCAATTGCGCGCCGCTCGTGCCGTTGCGCAACATGAAGGGCGCGGCCTCGTGCCATATGTGCGGCCGATGCAGCGGGCACCGCGATGCAATCGCGCTGTCGTGGCGCTCGCCGTCCGACGAGGTCGTGAACCTTGGCGCGCAGCAGGCGAATCCGTGGGACACGGCGCTGATCCTGTACGGCCTGCTCGGCGTCGCGATCGGTGCGTTTCACTGGACCGTCAGCCCGTGGTTCGTGCAGATCAAGCAATGGCTCGCGGGCTGGCTCATTGATCGCGACATCACGTGGCCACTCGAGACGAATGCGCCGTGGTTCCTGCTCACGCACTATCCGGATCGAAACGATGTGTTCTCGTGGCTCGACGGCGGGCTGGTCGTCAGCTACATCGTCGGCACGGGGCTCGTGTATGGCACCGCGCTGCTCGTGCTGCTGGCCGGTGCGACGCTGATGCTCGGCCGTTTCGACCGCGTGCGTCTTCATCATCTCGCGCAGGCGCTGATCCCGATCGCGGGAGCCGGCGTGTTCCTCGGGCTGTCGGCGACGACGCTGTCGCTGTTGCGGGCCGAGCACGTGCCGCTCGGCTGGGCGACCGACGTTCGCATCGCGATTCTGGTCGGCGCCAACGCATGGAGCGCCTGGCTCGCATGGAAGGTGACGGGGCGCTATGCTGCCTGGTCGCGTCGACTGGCGGCATTCGCGTGGTTCGTGGCAGGCCTGGCCGTGGTCGACAGCGCATGGTGGTTGATGTTCTGGGGTTTCTGACGCGGTCTTGACGGCCGTGTGGCCGGGCTCCGGAGCAGCAGGCGAGCGTATTTCGCCGTCGGGCTCCGGAACGCGCTGAAGCTGAAGTGCCGACAGCCGCGATACCTTTCTGTTTGCATCCGGACGCACCGACAAAAAAAGCGACACGTCGAAGGACGTGTCGCTTTTTTTCTTCCTTGTGCGAGAACCAAAAAAGTGGCTTGGCTTGCTGCAACGGCTGCTTGAGTGTGTTTGCACGAAGGGGTCTAGATCTCGCGTGCAAGCCGTTACGCTGGCTACTGCCCAACACCTCTCAAGGAGGTGGTCCCCACAATACTCTGTCGTTACTTCGTCAGGATCAGCTTGCCGAGCCGCGTGGCACGCAACTGATACGTCTCTCCGTTGTGCGCGATGCTGATGTGGCTGCGGCCTTGCAGCAGCGCATCGCTGCTGAGGGTCCGGGTGCCGGCATCGTGACTACCGGCAGGTTTCGCCGGCGTCGTGACCGCTGCCGTCTTTTGACGGTTGGCGCTTGCGGTGCCGGTCGTGCGGCGCAACGTCAGCGTGGTCGGGCGCGTGGTGTCGGTCATTCGGTTGATCGGTGACTGTCGATACGATGGAATGAATTCTAAATGATAACTATTCCCATTTACAAAAATCTTTATCGATCGATATGACGAATCCGATAGCTTGAATCAAAGGGCGGCTCGCAGGCCGCCGCCGACGTCAGTGGAGCGGGTCAGGGTCCTTGCGTCCCTGTGCGTATTCGCGGATCAGGCGCACCGTGTCGATGTCCGACGTGCGATACGCTTCCTTGACGATGCCGTGCGTCTGGCGCGCTTCCTCGCTGTCGTCCGTGACGGTCAGCGTCGTGTGGTATTCGAAGCGCAGGAACAACTCGTGGTCGTCGCGTTCCTCGATCGTCATCGTCAGCGAGCCGCCGATTTCGCCGCCGGCCGCATGGATGTCGTAGCGCACTTGCTGGTTCGGGGTGAACGTCACGCGGTCGCGCACGGTCGCATGGCCGTAGTGCAGCTCGCGTTCGAGCGTGGTATCCGTCCGTTCAAGGACGACACAGCTGTCGAGGCCGATCACGAACAGCTGCGGCTGTTCGGCGCGCAGCACGAGGCCTTCCCAGAGCTGGTCGCGGGTAAGGGACGGCACGGCCGGATCGTCGGAGTTGATCTGGATCAGATGTTCGAAGTTCAAGGGGACGGGTTCCTTCTGGTGGCGGGCGGCCACATGGATCAAAAAAACATTGTGACGCAAAACGCGCAGCTTCGCGGCACCTGTGGCCCCGATCGGACGTCATGCCTCGATGGAACCCATGCGGCCGGTCTGGTAGTCGATGACGGCCTGCCGGATCTCTTCCTCGGTATTCATGACGAACGGGCCATAGCGGACGATCGGCTCGTTGAGCGGCACGCCGCCGATCAGCAGGAGGTCGAGCGGCATATCGCCGGCCTCGAACGTCACCGCGTCGCCATCGTCACCGTAGACGATCATCTGTCGCGCGTCGATTTGCTGCCTGTCGGGCCCGTAGCGGCCGGCTCCATCGAGCGGGTAGGCGAACACGCGATAACCTGCCGGCACCGGCTGCGTGACCGTTGCACCCGGTTGCAGCGTGAAATGCTGGTAGAGGATCGGCGTGCGCGTCTCGATCGCCGCGCGCACACCGAAGGCTTCGCCGGCGATCACGCGGACCTGCGTGCGGCCGTCGGGCGACGTCGCGGTCGGGATGCGGCCGGCCGGGATCTCCTGGTAGCGCGGTGCGATCAGCTTGTCGCGCCGCGGCAGGTTGACCCACAGCTGAAAGCCGTGCGAGCGTCCGCCGGCCTGCGCGAACTCGGGATCCGGCATTTCGCTGTGCACGACGCCCGCGCCGGCCGTCATCCACTGCACGTCACCAGGCCCGAGCGTGCCCGCATGGCCGGCCGAGTCGCGATGACGAAAACGCCCGTCGAGCACGTAGGTGACCGTCTCGAAGCCGCGATGCGGATGGTCGGGCGCGCCCTTGGCTTCGCCAGGGGCATAGTCGACGGGGCCCATTTCGTCGAGCAGCAGGAACGGATCGAAATCCATCAGCAGCCGGGTCGGGAACGGGCGGTGAACCGTGAAGCCGCCGCCTTCGGTCGTGCGAAGCGCGGGGTACGTGCGGTCAAGCGAGCGAGCGGTCGTCATGCAGAAGCCCTCGATATCATCGGAATAGCGTCATTTTTGAAACATAGCGCTATTATATTGGGCGTTTTACGGTCCGATTTGCGGCGGGTCGCAATGGATTGTTCTGAAATTGGAACGATGACATGAACATCGATGCACACAACCTGAACGACCTCATGTACTTTTCGCAGGTCGTCGAACACGGCGGTTTCTCGGCTGCGGAACGCGTGCTGGGTATCTCGAAATCGCGCCTGTCGCGGCGCCTGACCGAACTCGAGGCGGCGCTCGGCGTGCGCCTGCTGCAGCGCTCGACACGCAAGCTCGCGTTGACCGAGGCGGGGGAACTGTTCTACCAGCATTGCCAGGCGATGCTCGCCGAAGCCCAGGCCGCGATGAACGCCGTGCAGCAGTTGCGCGCGTCGCCGCGCGGCTCGGTGCGCGTGAGCGTCCCCGTGACGTTGTCGCAGACGATGCTGTCGCGCATCCTCCCCGAATTTCTGCACCGCTATCCCGAGGTGAAGGTGCACATCCGTGTGACGAATCGTGTGATCGACCTGTTCGAGGATTCGATCGACGTTGCGTTGCGCGTGCGCTCGGAGCCGCCGCAGAACGCGAACATCGTCGTGCGACCGCTGTGGCGGACCGAGCAGATGCTGGTCGGCGCGCCGAGCCTGCTGAACCAGAATGCGCCGCCGCTCGTGCCGGACGATCTGGCGCGCTTCGAGACGCTCGATACGCCGAGCGTCGACGGGCGGCACGTGTTCAGCCTGATCGCGCCGGACGGTACGCGTCACTTGCACGAGCACGACCCGCGGCTCGTGACGGCCGACCTGATGACGATCCGCGAGGCCGTGCTCGACGGCCTCGGCATCGCGGCGCTGCCCGAGATGATGTACGGCAATGCGTTGCGTGCGGGGCAGTTGTCGCCGGTGATGCCGGGCTGGACGCTGCCGGTGCCGCAACTCTATGCTGTGTTCGTGTCGCGGCAGGGCATGCCGCCCGCCGTGCGCGCGTTCGTCGACTATCTGGTCGAGAAGCTCGACCATGGCGAATACAAGCAGCCGGGGTGCCCCGAGCGCGCGAAACAGGACGCGGCGGCGGCCGATGCTTCGGCCACCTGAATGCAAGATGCGCGTCGTGGCAAATTTGTTTTGTCATTGAAGCGCCGCCGGCAATCGCAAGTTTCAATCGCCGGTACCTTGAATGCATACGCGGGCAGGCCTATATTGAAAGCCCATTTCGCGAAGGAAGTTCTGAGCGGAATCAGGTGGCCGCATATATTGCGAGCCAGATAGGGCAGAACGCGCAGTCCGTGCAGACCACGGTAGTCGCATTTGCGTTGCTCGAGGCGCAACCGATACCGCCGAAGAGCCCGCCGCCCGAAGGCGCCCGCGTGCGCATGAAAAAAGGCCTTCATCTGGCGATGAAGGCCTTTTACTTTGTGCTGACCCGTCCTGAAATAGGTTGACACTTTTTCGCCGAAACGAAGAGGTGCCAAATGGAGCAAGGGATCAAGCGGACGCAGCGGGACTACAGCCTGGCTTTTAAACTGTCGGTGGTGGCGCAGGTCGAAAAAGGCGAACTGACGTACAAAGAGGCACAGCGACGCTACGGCATCCAGGGGCGCTCGACCGTGCTGGTATGGTTACGTAAGCACGGCTTGCAGGATTGGGCCGATCCATCCGGCCGTGCGCGATCGGGTTCCACCATGTCAAAGCAAGACTCAAAGCCGCTCACACCGGAGCAGCGCATCAAGGAGTTGGAGACGCAGTTGCGACAGGCGCAGGAGAAAGCCGCGCTATTCGAAGCCGTGGTCGACGTGATGCGCAAGGATTACGGGATCACCGTAAAAAAGCCTTCAGGCAGGTCGTCGCGCAAAAGCGGATCGAAAAGCTGAGCGTCGAGCGGGCCTGCCGATACATGGGTATCAGCCGCCAAGCGTATTACAAGCGATGCCGCAGCGAGGAACACCGTTGCTCGCAGAGCGAGACCGTCACTGCGCTGGTGCGAGACGTGCGGCTTCGCCAGCCGAGGCTGGGCACACGCAAGCTCCATCATCTGCTCGGGCCAGCGTTGGTCGAGCGCGGCATCAAGCTGGGGCGAGATCGGCTGTTCGACGTGCTGCGTGCCGCGCGCCTACTGGTCGTACCGCACCGGGCGTATCACAAGACCACCCATAGCCATCACCGCTTCCGGCGTCATCCGAATCTACTGAAACCCGGGCCGGATCAAATCGTGCCGACCGGCCCCGAACAAGTGTGGGTGGCCGACATCACGTATCTGCCGACGGCTGGCCCGTTTGTGTATTTGAGTCTCGTCACGGATGCGTTCTCGCGCAAGATCGTCGGTCATCACGTTCACGACAGCCTGCAAACCGAGCAGGTCAGTCAGGCGCTCAAGAAGGCGTTGCGCAAGCGCCGGAGCCGGCAGCCGTTGATCCATCACTCCGATCGCGGGGTCCAGTACTGTTCGACCTACTATCAGGACATCCATCGGCATCACGGCCTGCGCTGTTCAATGACGGACGGCTACGACTGCTATCAGAATGCGCTGGCTGAGCGGGTCAACGGCATTCTCAAGGGGGAGTTCCTGTTGCAACGTCCTGCTGACCTTGAACAGGCCGCCAAGATGGTCGAACAGTCGGTACACATCTACAACCATGAACGGCCACATGCCGCGCTGAAATACAAAACGCCCGATGCGGTGCATCGGGCGTTCTAGCGCCTGGATACTGTCAACCTATTCCAGGACTTGACATGCGCGGCCGGCGAGGCGCGGCCGGCGAGGTGCGGCCGGCCAGATGTGGCCGGTGAGGTGCGGCCACCCAGGCCACCGTCGCGTAGCGAATGCGTGTACGTTACTTCGCCTTCGCAGTCGGCTCCGTCACGAAGCCGAGCTTCGTCAGGCCGCCGGCCTGCGCATCGGACATCACTTCGGCCACACGCTCATACGCAACCTTGCGGTCGGCGCGCAGGTGCAACTCCGGTTGCGGCTGATGCTGTGCCGCTTCCGCGATGTGCGCCTGCAACTGCTCGCGCGTGACCGTCTGGTCGTTCCACAGGATCGTGCCATTGCCCTGGATCGCGACGTCGACGGTCTGCGGCTTTTCGTCGACGGGCTGGCTGCTCGCGTGCGGCAGGTCGATCTTCACCGCGTGCTGCATCGCCGGAATCGTCACGAGGAAAATGATCAGGAGTACGAGCATGACGTCGACGAGCGGCGTCATGTTGATCTCGCTCATCACGCCATCGTCGTCGTCATCGCTGAAGCCGGTGTTCATTGCCATGGTTCACCTCGTCTCAGCTGGCGCGCGAAGCAAGGCGCAGGCCGTCGCGGGGCGACGACGACGCGAGGCGCGCACCCGTCACGAAGTATGCGTGCAGGCCGTGCGCGAAGCGGCGCAGCTTGCTGACGACGCCCTTGTTCGCACGGGTCAGTGCGTTGTAGCCGAGCACTGCCGGAATCGCGACGAACAGGCCGAAGGCCGTCATGATCAGCGACTCGCCCACCGGGCCCGCGACCTGGTCGATCGACGTCTGGCCGGTTGCACCGATTGCGAGCAGTGCGTGGTAGATGCCCCAGACCGTGCCGAACAGGCCGACGAACGGCGCCGTGCTGCCGATCGACGCGAGAATCGCGAGACCGGCCTGCATGCGCGAAATGCCCTCGTCCATCGTGTCCTTCAGGCAGCGCGTGACCCAGTCCGACACGTCCATGCGGTCGTGCAGATGCGGTTGCGTCTGATGGTGGTGATCGGCGGCTTCCTTGCCCGACAGCGCGAGCGCGAGGAACGGGTTGTCGCTCGGCGTCGATGCGGCGAGGCCGAGCTTCTTGATGCCGTCGTTGAAATCGTCCGAATGCCAGAATGCCTGCTCGGCATTCTTCGTGAGACGGTTCAGGCGAACCACGTTCCAGCCCTTGACGATGATCACGATCCACGACAGGACCGACATCACGAGCAGCGTGATCGCGATGGCGCGCGTGACGAAATCACCTTGCGCCCAGACGTGCGCGATACCGTAGCTTTGCATTTTTGTTTCCTTTGAATCTTTCGAATGAGGCGGGTTAATCGTCGAGCGTGAAGTTGAAGGGCAGCGTATGGGCGGCGCGGATCGCTTGCCCGTTCTCGAGGTACGGAGGGCAGGTGCTGGCGCGTGTCGCATCCAGCGCAGCCTCGTCGAGGCGCGGGTAGCCGCTGCTCTTTTGCAACTCGACACTTTCGATCTTGCCCGTCAAGCCGATGACGAAGTGCACATAGGCCGTGCCCGTTTCGCCGCGGCGACGCGACATCGACGGATAGGTGGGCTTCACGAAACTGCACTTGAGCGCCGATACGTTCTTCGGCGCGCTGACTTGCATCGTCTCACGGGCCGGACCGGGCGTGACCGCCGGCGCAGCGGGGGCGGCGGCGGGTGCGGTGGGCGCGGGTGTCGGATCGGCTGCCGGGGCGGGTGTCGGAGACGGTGATTGTGCGACCGGCTGGGGCGTCGGCTTGACGGCTTTCTGCACCGGCTTCGGTTCGACCTTCGGCTTGACGCGCGGCGTGGGCTTCGGTGGCGCGGGTTGCGCAACCGATTCGACCGCGACCGGCTGAGCGGCCGGCGCAGGCGGGATGAGTTGCGCCGTGATCGACTGGACTTCGACCGTCTTCGGCGGCGGCGCGTTGCGATGGAGCCACGCGGCCGTCAGCATGATCGCATGTGCGGCAAGCACACCGACCGCGACGGTGATGACCCGGGGATTCATACGTGAGGCAGCCGGCAAGACGCCGGCAGGAGCGGATTGCGAAGCCTGCATGTTAGCTTGAAAGAACGACGTCGCACCCGGGGCGCGGCGGGTGAATCGGTATTACTTGCGGAAGATCAGCAGCGAGATGCACACGGTGGTCACGAATCCGATCAGCAATTCCATGAGAGGCTCCTTGGCAGGTAAGCCGCTGGCTCGCGCGAAAGATGGCTTGCTGACGGAAGGACATCAAATGCGGCTTCAGCCGCACGGGTATGCTTGGCGCCGCTCAGGCGGCCTTGCGGTCGTAGAACGTGACCGGGATCGGATGAGCATGATGCTCGACACCGCACCGGCTCGCGCAAACGCCTTGCTCGGCCATGAGGTCGCGTACGGACTCCTCGCACTTGCCGCAGCACGTGGCCACGCCGAGCTCGAACTGGAGTTCATCGAAAGAGTTCACGCCCTCGGCGAGGGACGCGCGAATCTTGCGATCGGAAACAGACTTGCACACGCAGACGATCATGATGAGTTGCGATAGCTAACGGTAATGCGAATTATTATCATTAAATTTGCGGACGTTGACAAGCCTGGGTTCGGCTTTTTTTAAGGCCATCGGACCCTTGAAACGGGAGGCGGAGCGGGAGAGGGCGAACCGGCGGCGTGCCGGCCCGCGTCAGACGGTCGCGCAGGCGCGCGCGTTCGGCGAGGAAATGGTGACGGATTCGACCGGCACGTCGAGGCCGAGCAGCGACGATGCGAGTGCGCGCAGTTGCAGGCCGTCGCTCGTCGAGCAGAAGCGTGGCGGCGCGGCGCGCGTGCCGGCCGGCGCGCGCAGGCCGCGTTCGTCGAGCACCCGCGTGAGCTGCCGGGCGATGGCATCGCTCGTATCGACGATCGTCAGCCGGTCGCCGACAAGATCACGGATCGTGTCCGTGAAGAACGGGTAGTGCGTGCAGCCGAGCACCAGCGTATCGGCGCCGTCGTCGAGCATCGGCTGCAGGTAACGCTCGAGCAACGCGCGCAACGCGGGCGAGTTCGTGTCGCCGCGTTCGATCGCTTCGACGAGCCCGTGGCCGGGCTGGCAGATGAAGCGACGGCCGGCGCCGTAGCGGTCGAGCAGCGCCTGGAAGCGCGGGCTGTTCAGCGTCGATTGCGTGGCGAGCACGCCCGCGACACCGGTCGCGGACAGCGCGGCGGCCGGCTTGATGCCCGGCTCGACACCCACGAGCGGTATCGACAGGCGCTCGCGGATGGCTGCGATCGCTCGCGCCGTCGCGGTGTTGCACGCGATCACGAGCGCTTTCGCGCCTTCGCGGGCTAGCCACTCGCCGATGGCAAGCGTGCGCTCCGTAATGAATGCCTCGTCGCGCGGACCATACGGTGCGTGGTGCGAATCGGCGACATAGACGAACGACTCGCCGGGCAGGTGCGCGCGCGCGGCGCGCAGCACCGACAGGCCGCCGAGCCCCGAATCGAAGATGCCGACGGGGGCGGCGGGGCGGACCCCGGAAGCGGCGGGTTGGTTCGTCGTCGTCATGCGGAAGGCGAGGTGGCGATCGTGGCGGGTGTGGCGATTACTCGGGCGAACCCATCATCGTCTGCTGGTAGTTCTGCAGGCCGACCTTGCCGATCAGGTCGATCTGCGTTTCCAGCCAGTCGATGTGCTCTTCGGTGTCGTCGAGGATCTTTTCGAAGATCTCGCGCGACACGTAGTCACGCACCGATTCACAGTAAGCGATCGCTTCCTTGCACGTGGACTGCGAGACCTGCTCGAGCTTCAGGTCGCACTTCAGGATCTCTTCGGTTTCCTCGCCGACCAGCAGCTTGTGCAGGTCCTGCAGGTTCGGCAGGCCGTCAAGCATGAACACACGCTCGATCAGCCAGTCGGCATGCTTCATTTCGCCGATCGATTCGTCGTATTCGTGCTTGCCGAGCTTGTCGAGGCCCCAGTGCTTGTACATGCGCGCATGCAGGAAGTACTGGTTGATCGCCGTGAGTTCGTTCTTCAGTTGGGCGTTCAGGTATTCAATGACTTTCTTGTCGCCTTGCATGGCTGTTCCTTGTTCAGTGGGGCTTCAGAAACCGAACGATAATCGCTCGAACGAGAAAAGCCAAGCCTCGAAGCCTTGTCGGGCCTGCCTTTTGCGGGGAATGAGAATCGGCCCGGGATAACGGGCCGCGCGCAATAACGAGAATGAGAAGTAAAAAGGCCGGACATCCGTCCGGCCTTTCGTGCGAGCGCGCTTAAGCGGTTGCGACCGGGATCTTGCCGATCTTCGCCTGCCACTCCTTCGGGCCGGTCTGGTGCACCGACGTGCCCGATGAATCGACGGCGACCGTCACCGGCATGTCCTGCACGTCGAACTCGTAGATCGCTTCCATGCCGAGGTCTTCGAATGCGAGCACCTTCGCGCCGCGGATCGCCTTCGACACGAGGTAAGCCGCACCGCCGACCGCCATCAGGTACGCCGCCTTGTGCTTCTTGATCGCGTCGATCGCGACCGGGCCGCGCTCGGCCTTGCCGATCATCGAGATCAGACCCGTCTGGGCCAGCATCGTCTCGGTGAACTTGTCCATCCGCGTGGCCGTCGTCGGGCCTGCCGGGCCGACCACTTCGTCACGCACCGGATCGACCGGGCCGACGTAGTAGATCACGCGGTTCGTGAAGTCGACCGGCAGCTTCTCGCCCTTCGCGAGCATGTCGGCGATGCGCTTGTGCGCGGCGTCGCGGCCCGTGAGCATCTTGCCCGACAGCAGCAGCGTCTGGCCCGGCGTCCAGCTCGCGACTTCTTCCGGGGTCAGCGTGTTCAGGTCGACGCGCTTGCTGGTTTCCGTGTTGGGTTCCCACTGGACCTTCGGCCAGGCGTCGAGCGACGGCGCCTCGAGCTTCGCGGGGCCCGAGCCGTCGAGCACGAAGTGCGCGTGGCGCGTGGCCGCGCAGTTCGGGATCAATGCGACCGGCTTCGACGCCGCGTGCGTCGGCGCGGCCATGATCTTCACGTCGAGCACGGTCGCGAGGCCGCCGAGGCCCTGCGCGCCGATGCCGAGCGCGTTGACCTTCTCGTGCAGTTCGACGCGCAGTTCCTCGACCCAGTCCTTCGGGCCGCGCGCGATGATTTCCTGGATGTCGATCGGCTCCATCAACGATTCCTTCGCCATCAGCATCGCCTTTTCGGCAGTGCCGCCGATGCCGATCCCGAGCATGCCCGGCGGGCACCAGCCCGCGCCCATCGTCGGGACCGTCTTCAGTACCCAGTCGACGATCGAGTCGGACGGGTTCAGCATCACGAACTTCGACTTGTTCTCCGAGCCGCCGCCCTTTGCCGCGACCTGCACGTCGACCTTGTCGCCCGGCACGATCTCGTAGTGGATCACAGCCGGCGTGTTGTCCTTCGTGTTCTTGCGGGCGCCTTCCGGCGGATTGACGATCGATGCGCGCAGCACGTTGTCCGGGTGCGTGTAACCGCGGCGCACGCCTTCGTTGATCATGTCGGTGAGACCCATCGTCGCGCCGTCCCAGCGCACGTCCATGCCGACCTTCACGAAGATCGTGACGATGCCGGTGTCCTGGCAGATCGGGCGACGGCCTTCCGCGCACATGCGGCTGTTCGTGAGGATCTGCGCGATCGCATCCTTCGCGGCCGGGCTCTCTTCCAGCTCGTACGCGCGGCCGAGGGCCTGGATGTAGTCGAGCGGATGGTAGTAGCTGATGTACTGCAGCGAATCCGCGATGCTCTGGATCAGGTCTTCCTGTTTGATGACGGTCATGGCTGAGACTCTGTGAGGACTGTGGGGAATACGTTTATGCGTTGGCGGCGGCTTCGACCGATTTGCGGGGCTCGTTCGCTGCAGGCGCGTGCACGTCGCGGGCGTGCGGCTCGTGGAAATGGGCCGGGTGCGTATGGGTCGTCAGGCGGTCGACCCACGCCATCACGAGCGCCGACACGAGGAACGACACGTGGATGATCACCTGCCACATGATCGCGTGCGTCGTGTGCTGGTCGGGGTTGATGAAGGTCTTCAGCAGGTGGATCGACGAAATGCTGATCAGCGCCATCGACAGCTTGACCTTCAGCACGCCCGCGTTCACATGGTCGAGCCACTCGGGCTCGTCGGGGTGGCCCTCGATGCCGAGGCGCGACACGAACGTCTCGTAGCCGCCGACGATCACCATGATCAGCAGATTCGAGATCATCACGACGTCGATCAGGCCGAGCACCGCGAGCATCACGCTGATCTCGTCAAGGCTCGTCGCATGCGACAGCAGGTGCCAGACTTCCTTCAGGAACAGGAACACATAGACGGCCTGCGCGACGATCAGGCCCAGATAAAGCGGAACCTGGAGCCAGCGGCTCATGAAGATCAGCGCGGGCAGCGGGCGCAGGGGACGACGGATGGAGCCGGGCGAATGCGGGGCAGACATGGTGGAGGGTCGGGCGCTGGGCGCAGGTATCGGGGGTAATCTTGAAAAGGCGCGCTATTGTAACGCGTCGGCCGGTGCGACTGCAGCGTCGCGCCGGGGCTGCAGGGGACGGATCAGGACGCGGCGGCCGGCACGCGCTTCACGCGCAGGCTCGCGAGCACGATCCCGCTGACGACGCACGCGAGCGCGATGCCGTGCGCGAGCGTCGGACGTTCGCCGAGGAACGCGATGCCGTATGCGGCGGCCGCGACCGGCAGCACCGCGCTGAACACGCCGGCGAGGCTGCCCGGCACGTGCCGGATCCCTTTCATCCACAGCCAGAACGAGAAGATGCTTGCCGACAGCCCGTACCAGACCACGAGCGCCCACGTACCGGCCGGCACGCTCGCGTAATCGAAATGCCACAACGCCGTTGCGCCGAGCGGCAGCATCAGGCACAGGCCGAACAGGTGCGTGTACGCGCAGATGTCGATTGGCGCGAGCGTCTGCGTGAGCCGGCGCGACAGGATCACGTAGATCGATTCGCAGCACACAGCGCCAAGGATGAGCAGGTTGCCGGTCAGCGAGCCGGCCGACGCGCCCCCGGCGCCGTGAGCGGACGCGCTGCCTGCGCTGCCGTTGGCGAGGTTGATCGTCACGACGCCGGCGATCGCGAGCGCGATCGACACGAGCGCACGGCCGTTCGGTTTTTCACGCAGGATCAGCCACGCGAACAGCGCGACGATGGCCGGGATGGTGCTCGTGATCACGCCGGCCGCGACCGCACTCGTGCGTTGCACGCCGTTGAGCATCAGCAGCGTAAACATGAAGGTGCCGAAGAATGCCTGCAGGAACAGGTTCAGCCATTCCGCGCGCCGGACCGCACGCATCTTCACCGGGCTGAACAGCGGCCACAGCACGGCGATCGCGATCACGAAGCGCAGCGTGGCGAGGATGGCGACCGGGACGAAGACGACGATGGATTTGCCGATACCGACGTTGCTGCCGACAAACAGCATCGACAGGATGAGGAAGAGGGCGTAGCGATTCAAGCTGGAATCCGGGAGGCGAGTTCAGTTAGGATTGTAGGGTCGCGGTCGTAACAGCGTAAAGCAGACTGCAAGGCGCCGCCGCGCGGCGTGCGAAACGGCGATGTCGCGTAAGTGACGGGTAAGTTCGAGCGCTTATCGTGGATAGGGCCGGGCCGTACGTCCATCGTCTTGTGACGTGGTGCGGCGCAGCATCGCGCGCAGCCTTCGGGCGCGCGCGGGTGAGTGGGAGACAGCGGCGCGCAAGCGCCGGCCAAGACGCGGCGCGCACGATCGCGCCGCCATGCAGAGGATTCATGTTCACCAAGGGGTAGTCGATGTCTGCGATTGAATCGGTTCTTCACGAAACCCGCCAGTTTGCGCCGCCCGAGGCGCTCGAGAAGGCGGCGACCATTTCCGGCATGCCGGCCTACCAGGCGCTTGCCGCCGAGGCCGAGCAGGATTACGAGGGCTTCTGGGCGCGTCTCGCGCGCGAGGGCCTCAGCTGGCACAAGCCGTTCACCAAGGTGCTCGACGAGAGCAATGCGCCGTTCTACAAGTGGTTCGATGACGGTGAGCTGAACGCGTCGTACAACTGCCTCGACCGTCACGTCGAAGCCGGCAACGGCGAGCGCGTCGCGGTGATCTTCGAGGCCGACGACGGCACCGGCACGCGCGTCACCTACGCCGATCTGCTGGCACGTGTATCGCGCTTCGCGAATGCGCTGAAGAAACGCGGAATCGGCAAGGGCGATCGCGTCGTCATCTATATTCCGATGTCGATCGAGGGCATCGT
This sequence comes from Burkholderia sp. LA-2-3-30-S1-D2, assembly GCF_001523915.2. Taxonomy (NCBI): domain Bacteria; kingdom Pseudomonadati; phylum Pseudomonadota; class Betaproteobacteria; order Burkholderiales; family Burkholderiaceae; genus Burkholderia; species Burkholderia sp. LA-2-3-30-S1-D2. The sequence continues at coordinate 1,196,726 of NZ_CP013384.1, forward strand.
CGCGATGCAGGCCTGCGCGCGCATCGGGGCCACGCACTCGGTCGTGTTCGGCGGCTTCTCCGCGAAATCGCTGAACGAGCGGCTCGTCGACGTCGGCGCGGTCGCCCTCATCACCGCCGACGAGCAGGCGCGCGGCGGCAAGACGCTGCCGCTCAAGAGCATCGCCGACGAGGCGCTCGCGATGGGCGGCTGCGAAGCAGTCAAGAGCGTGATCGTCTATCGCCGCACCGGCGGCAAGATCGACTGGCACGCCGGGCGCGACCTGTGGATGCACGAGATCGCCGACGGCGAGCCCGACACGTGCGCACCGGAATGGGTCGGCGCCGAGCATCCGCTGTTCATCCTCTATACGTCGGGCTCGACCGGCAAGCCGAAGGGCGTGCAGCACAGCACCGGCGGCTACCTGCTGTGGGCCGCGCAGACGATGAAGTGGACCTTCGACTGGAAACCGACCGACGTGTTCTGGTGCACGGCCGACATCGGCTGGGTCACGGGCCACACGTACATCACCTACGGGCCGCTCGCGTGCGGCGGAACGCAGGTCGTGTTCGAAGGCGTGCCGACCTGGCCGGACGCCGGCCGCTTCTGGAAGATGATCAACGATCACAAGGTCACGGTGTTCTACACCGCGCCGACCGCGATCCGCTCGCTGATCAAGGCCGCCGAGGCCGACGACAAGGTTCATCCGAAGAGTTACGACCTGTCGAGCCTGCGCATCATCGGCACGGTCGGCGAACCGATCAATCCGGAAGCGTGGATGTGGTACCACAAGCACGTCGGCCAGGAGCACTGCCCGATCGTCGACACGTGGTGGCAGACCGAAACCGGCGGCCACATGATCACGCCGCTGCCGGGCGCAACGCCGACGGTGCCGGGGTCATGCACGCTGCCGCTGCCGGGCATCATGGCCGCGGTGGTCGACGAGACCGGCCAGGACGTGCCGAACGGGCAAGGCGGCATTCTCGTCGTCAAGCGTCCGTGGCCCTCGATGATCCGCACGATCTGGGGCGACCCGGAGCGCTTCAAGAAGAGCTATTACCCCGAGGAGCTCGGCGGCACGCTCTATCTGGCCGGCGACGGCACGGTGCGCGACAAGGACACCGGCTACTTCACGATCATGGGCCGCATCGACGACGTGCTGAACGTGTCGGGCCACCGGCTCGGCACGATGGAGATCGAGTCGGCGCTGGTTTCGCACGAGCTGGTTGCGGAAGCGGCGGTGGTCGGCCGCCCGGACGACACGACGGGCGAGGCGGTGGTCGCGTTCGTGGTGCTGAAGCGTTCGCGTCCGGAAGGCGAGGAAGCGGCGGCGCTCGCGAAGACGCTGCGCGACTGGGTCGGCAAGCAGATCGGGCCGATCGCGAAGCCGAAGGACATCCGCTTCGGCGACAACCTGCCGAAGACGCGCTCGGGCAAGATCATGCGGCGCCTGCTGCGCTCGCTCGCCAAGGGCGAGGCGATCACGCAGGACACGTCCACGCTCGAGAACCCCGCGATCCTCGAGCAGCTCGCCGAAGTGCGCTGATCGCGCCTGTTGTGCACGTTGCGCACACGAGCCCCTGCGCGGCAATCCCGATTGCCCGCGCAGGGGCTTTTTGCTAAATAACGGCATGACCGATTCGTACCGTCCGGCGCCTGCCGCGCCGCCACCCGTTCCCGAGCCGCTCGCGCGTGCCCATGCGCGCTATTGGCGTTTCAACGTCGTGTTGATCGTGGTACTGATGGCGATCGGCTTCACGGTGTCGTTCGTCGTGCCGTTCTTCGCGCCCGCGCTCGCAGGCATCCGCTTTGCCGGTTTCAGCCTGCCGTTCTATGTCGGCGCGCAGGGCGCGATTCTCGTGTATCTCGTGCTGATCGTCGTCTACATCGGCCTGATGCAGCGCGCGGACCGCCTGCTGCGGCGCGCGTACGACGAACATGCGGCGCACGCGGGCAATGCGCACCATGCCCGCTGATCCATGCTGACGCATCGACTGATTCGCGCGTACGCGCTTTACACCCTCGGCTTTCTCGGGTTCGTGCTGCTGCTGTGGCGGATCGAGCGCGCGACCGGTTCCGGCGTGTGGATCGGCTACGTGTTCCTGTTCGTGCCGATTGCCGTGTATGCGGTGATCGGGCTGCTGTCGCGCACGTCCGATCTCGTCGAATACTACGTGGCCGGGCGGCGCGTGCCGTCCGCGTTCAACGGGATGGCGACGGCGGCCGACTGGCTGTCGGCGGCGTCGTTCATCGGTCTGGCCGGCTCGCTCTACGCAACCGGCTACGATGCGCTCGCGTACGTGATGGGGTGGACCGGCGGGTTCTGCCTCGTCGCGTTCCTGCTCGCGCCATACGTGCGCAAGCTGGCGCGCTACACGATTCCCGATTTTCTCGGCACGCGCTTTTCCAGCACCGCCGTGCGCGCGCTCGCGGCCGGCGCCGCGATCCTGTGCTCGTTCGTCTATCTGGTCGCGCAGATCCAGGGGATCGGGCTGATCGCGACGCGCTTCATCGGCGTCGACTTCGCGATCGGGATCTTCTGCGGGCTCGCGGGCATTCTCGTGTGCTCGTTTCTCGGCGGGATGCGCGCGGTCACGTGGACGCAGGTCGCGCAGTACATCATCCTGATCAGCGCGATCCTGATTCCCGTGTCGCTGATCGCGATGAAGAACGGGCTCGGGCCGGTGCCGCAGTTCAATTACGGCAAGCTGATGGAACGCGTGGCGGCGCGCGAGGCGCAGGTGCGCGATGCCGCACCGGAGCAGCAGGTGCGCGACGCGTATCGCCGGCAGGCCGCGGTCGTGCAGGCGCAGCTCGACCGCTTGCCTGCATCGTATGCGGACGCTCGCCAGCAACTCGTCGACCAGCTTGCGGAGCTGCGGCGCCACAACGGGCCGCTGCGCGAGATCAACCAGCGCGAGCGCGAGCTGGCGGACTTTCCGCGCGACCCGACGGCGGCGCGCGTGACCTGGACCCAGACGCGCGACGATCTGCTGGCACGCGCCGAGCCACCCGTGCCGATGCACGAGCCGTTTCCCGCGGCGAACGACGACGACCGCAAGCCGCGCAAGCGGAATTTCCTCGCGTTGCTGTTGTGCCTGTCGCTCGGCACCGCGAGCCTGCCGCACATCCTCACGCGCTACAACACGACGACGTCGGTCGCATCGGCCCGGCGTTCGGTCGGCTGGACGTTGTTCTTCATCGCGCTGTTCTACCTGAGCGTGCCGGTGCTCGCGGTGATGATCAAGTACGAGATTCTCACCAGCCTCGTCGGGCGGCCGATCGCCGAGCTGCCCGCATGGGTCACGCAGTGGCATCACTTCGAACCGGACCTGATCAGCGTCGTCGAGGTGATTCGCGACGGCATCGTGCACTGGTCGGAGATCCAGATGCAGCCAGACATGGTCGTGCTGGCCGCGCCGGAGATCGCGGGATTGCCGTATGTCGTGTCGGGGCTGATCGCGGCCGGTGCGCTGGCCGCGGCGCTGTCGACCGCGGACGGGTTGCTGCTGACGATCGCGAATGCGCTGTCGCACGACGTCTATTACTGCATGGTCGCGCCGGACGCGTCGAGGCAGCGGCGTGTGACGATCTCGAAGGTCTTGCTGCTTGGCGTCGCGCTGTTCGCGTCGTATGTCGCGTCGCTCAGTACGGGGAAGATTCTGTTTCTGGTCGGGGCGGCGTTTTCGCTCGCGGCGTCCAGTTTCTTTCCGGTGCTCGTGCTCGGAGTGTTCTGGAAACGCACGACGACGCGCGGTGCGATCGCCGGGATGCTGACGGGGCTCGCGGTATGCGTGTACTACATCGTGTCGACGTATCCATACTTCACGCAGCTGACGGGGTTCGCCGGGCGGACGTGGTTCGGGATCGAGCCGATCAGTTCGGGTGTGTTCGGCGTGCCGGCGGGGTTCGCGGTGGCGATCGTGGTGAGTCTGCTCGATCGGCAGCCGGATGAATACACGAGGGCGCTGGTGGATTACATTCGGCATCCGTGACGCTGAGGCGCTGGACGCGGGACATCGCGGGGGGAAGAAGTCTTCGATGTTGCGCAAGGCCAGATACAGCAGTTTGCCAGCCGCTTCGTCGCTCGGTGTCGAGCGACGCTGCTGGCGCCTCGGCCTGGAGACCGGCTTGATCGCGGCAGTCAGCGGCTTGCGGTCCTTTCAGCTCGCCAGATTCAGCGAATTGCGGATCAGATGCGCGATGCAGGTCTGGATTTGGGCGGCCGGATAGCCGCCTCGATCGCTTCGGGGAAGCCGCGCAAACTGTCGGCCACCGCGATCGGGATGTCGTGCAAGCCTCGGTTCTTCAGTTCGTTGAAGACCTTCATCCAGAACTTTGCGCCCTCGGTTTGCTCGATCCACAGACTCAGCACTTCCTTGCGACCGTTGCACAAATGCCCAGCGCCAGATAAGCATTCGACCAGGACGCCCGAGCGCGGATAGCTATTCGGTGGACATGCGTCAGGCGTGCCCGTCCCTGGTGTTTTGCGCTTCGTTGTTTCCCGCGTCTGTCGGCCGCGGTGCCGAGGTGAAGTCCGGTGGCGGCGTTTGATAGTTGGTTTGATAGCCACAAAACAAAAAGCCCCGCAAATCATTGATTTTGCGGGGCTTTTTAAATCATTTGGCGGAGAGAGGGGGATTCGAACCCCCGATAGGCGATTAACCTATACACGCTTTCCAGGCGTGCGACTTAAACCACTCATCCATCTCTCCGGAAGACCGAGAGTATAGCAAACTCTGGCGGATGGTCGCCACCCCCTTGGGCGATCCGCCGAAATCGACCGGAAAGCCGCCTTCCGCGGGTCGCGCGGCGGCCTGCTTCGTATCGAATCCGGCCGCGCAGAAGGGCCATGCTCCCAGTTACGCCCGGGCCCGGCCGCATGGCCGCGCGAGTCTGTTATCTTCCCGGGCATCTCATCGCTTTCCTGCCTCTCCATGACCGACCGCATCGTCGCCGCATTCGATTTCGACGGCACCATCACGACCACCGACAGCTTCCGTCATTTCGTCCGCTACGCGGTCGGCACGCCGCGATTCGCATGGGCCGGGCTGCGCGCGCTGCCGTGGATCATCGCGATGAAGGCGGGACTGTTGTCGCGCGGCGATGCGAAGGCGAAGTTCGCGTGGTTTGCGCTCGGGCCGATCCGCGAGGACGCGCTCGACGTATTGGCGCGCACCTTCGTCGACGGCTACCTGCCGAACCTCGTGCGTCCGGACATGCTGGAGCGGGTGCGCGAGCATCAGGCGCGCGGGCATGAAGTCGTGCTGGTGAGCGCATCGCCGTCGCTGTATCTGGAGAAGTGGGCGAAGACGGCCGGCATCGACACGGTGCTCGCGACGCGCCTCGCGTTCGAGCGCGGCACGTTCACCGGGCGGTTGAACGGAGAGAACTGCTGGGGCCCGCAGAAGGTCGTGCGCTTGCGCGGTTGGTGGGGCAATCGGCTGCCCGCGAAACTGTTCGCCTACGGCGACAGCCGCGGCGACAAGGAAATGGCCGAACTCGCGAACTGGGCGTGGATCCGCGGGCGGGGGCCGATGCCGCCGATCGGCGACTGACGGACTAACGCGACACCGGCGCGGCGAGCAACCCCGCCCGCTGCCGTCAAGCGTCGGCCCGCCGCGTGCCGCGCACACCGCGAACCGGACGATACGCACCCCAGCGATTCGAGCGCTTGAACGTGCCGACGTCGTTGAACCGCACACCGACTTCACGCAGTGCCTTATGCGCGGTGCGCGCGGTCAGCTGCCGGATGTAGAACGGATCGCGCACCACGAAATGATGGATCGCATGCGTGCTGCCGAAGTTGAAGCAGAACAGCTGGAACGGCAGCATCCACCACGGGTTGAGCACCTGAGTCTGCTGGATCACGTTGCGCGAATCGATGTCGCCGAAGTAATGCATGTTCGAGCTGACGAAGTTGATGCAGAAGCTGCGCACGAAGTTCGGCCCGAGCCACACGACCGCGAGGAAATCGACGACGTGCATCACGCGCTCGACGACGGTCGGCACGGTCACTGCATAGCCGAACGCATGCAGCGCGAACAGGCCGGCGTGATAGACGATGAACGCGTGCCACAGCGCGTAGTACGCATGACCGATCGGCATGTAGGACGACACCTGCTCGATGCGCAATTGCGCGCGTTCGGCCGCATCCTGCACCGGTTGCGCGGCCACGTACTGCCTGACCTTGCGGCGCATCGCCTCCGGCCGCAGCACGACGGCGAGCATCCCGTCCGCGATCATCAGCAGCCGCTTCACGCCCCAGCGTTCGCCGTTGGTGATGCCGAATTCCTCGAGATCCGATTCGCCGCCCGACACCTTGTGGTGATGCAGGTGCATGCGCCGGCGCGTCCACGGGTTGATCGTGCCCGGCCGCGTGAGCCAGCACAGCGCCATCATCAGGTGATAGGCCCACGGTGTCTTCTTGAAGTACATCAGGTGGATCAGGTCGTGCTCGAGTTCGTGGATCAGCGACGTGACGAACGCGGCGAGCGGCAGCGCGACGTACCACGCGATCGCGCCGCGCGCATACAGCCAGGCGATCGCGAGCATCGCGCTCACCGACACGGCCATCACGGTCGCGCCGACGAGGTTCTGGTTGTCGAGCAGCGGAAAGCGCGCGCGGATCGCGTCGCTCGCGGCGTTGACCTCGCGGCGGACGTACGCGACCTTGTCGGCGTCGTGACGAAAGACGGTTCGTGCAGATTGGCTCATCGACCGGAATCCGAGCAGAGAGAGTGGGGCGCAATGCCGATGTGACAAGCATAGATGGGCCTCGTGGCGCACGCGAGGGCCGCCGGTGCCAATGATGGTGTCATTTCGGGCCACGTTGACCCGCGCGCCGGCCTGCGATGCAGCGTCATGCGGCTAGAGTGCCGACGTGGTGTCATTGCGGGCCAGCGACGCTACAATCCGCCGAAAACCGCTCCGGAGTCCGCCGTATGGCCCTGTCCGTCCCGGATGCCGCGCGCCAGCTGAACAAGGCGACGGTATCGTCCGCGTATGCGCTGTTCATGCTGATGCTCGCCGAGGAGCGCGGCATCGATGGCGGCCGAATTCTCGCCGGGTCGGGTGTCGAGCGCGACCGGCTCGCCCAGCCCGACGCGCGCATCACGCCGCTGCAGCAGGCGGCGATCGTGTTCAACCTGCTCGAGGCGACGGACGATCCGTCGATCGCGATCGAGATCGGCCTGCGCAGCAGTCTCACGAAATCCGGCCTGATCGGCTTCGGGCTGATGAGCTGCGCGACGCTCGGCGAGGCGATCGCGCTCGGTATCCGCTACCTGCCGACGCGCGTGCCGTTCTTTTCGGTGCGGCTCGCGCAGCTCGACGGGATTGTCGACATCGACGTGCTCGAGGCATTTCCGCTTGGCCGGCTGCGCCAGTTCGCGGTGGAGAACTTCCTGGTCGAGACGGCGATCCTGTTCAACTCGCTGCTCGATCCCGCGCCCGGTCGCACGCTGCGGTCGCGCGCGGAGCTGCATTTCGAATGGCCCGAACCGCCGTGGTTCGAGCGCTATCGCGAGCGGCTGCCGCGCTGTCATTTCGACGCGAGCGCGAACCGCATCCGCTGCGACGCGGCGCTGCTCGACGAGCCGATCGGCACCGCGAACGCGCAGACCGCGCAGATGATCGTCCAGCAATGCGAGGCCGAGCTCGCGCGGCTCGGCTATGCGGAAAGCATCGTCGAGCGCGTGCGCAACCTGCTGATCTGCGGCGACGCCGGCTATCCGTCGGTGGACGAAGTCGCGCGCGAGCTGCACGTGTCGGCGCGCACGCTGAAACGCAAGCTCGCGGAATTCGGCGCGACCTACTCCGCGCTACTCGACGAGATCCGGCTGCGCGATGCGCTCAGGTTGCTCGAGGGCACACGCCTGCCGGTCGACGAGATCGCGGCGCGGGTTGGCTATACCGACCGCGCCAATTTCACGCGTGCATTCAAGCGCTGGACCGGCGTCGCGCCGAGCGAGCGGCGCTGACGGCGCGGCGGGCGGCGCGGCCGGTGTCGGTGGCGCGCCCTGCATCGATCAATCGGCCCGTCAGACGATCGCAACCCAGTTCGCCCCGCGACCGCCCGGCACGCGTGCGTGCAACGACAGCGTGCCGTCGCTTGGCTCGACCGCATAGACCGACACGTATTCCGACTGCTCGCCGCATGCGACGAGCCAGCGTCCCGACGGATCGATCGCGAAGCCGCGCGGCTGCGTTTCGGTGGCCGTCGCATGAGCGGGTTCGAAGGTGCCGTCCGCATGCTGGCGATAGCAAAGCAACTGGCTCGACGTGCGTTCGCTGACATACGCGAAGCGCTCGTCGGGCGTCAGGTGGAGATCGGCGGCCCACACGGCGGGTTCGGTCGGCGCGGGTGGGCGCGCATGGCCTCGCGCGAGGTCGATGACGGCCGGGTGACGCGCGCTGACTTGTGCGTTGCCGAGGCGGCCGCTGTCGACGTCGCGCGAGAAGGTCGCGAGCGTGGCCTGGAATTCGCTGACCGCGACGAGCGTGTGGCCGTCGCGCGCGAAGCGCAGGTGACGCGGCCCGAAGCCGCCCGGCACGCGCGTTTCGCCGTGCTCGACCGCGCGCAGGCCGCCTGCATCCTCGACCAGCGCGAACGTGAAGATCCGGTCCGAGCCAAGCGAGCTCACGTACGCGAATCGATTGTCCGGCGACACGACGACGGCATGCGCGTTCGCGATGCCGTGCGCGACCTGCAGCGGCGCGCCGTCGCCGTCGCGCACGCGCGCGGCGTCGTAGAGGCTCAGCGAGTTGCCGCCGTACGACGCGCCGAGCAGCCAGCGGCCGCTCCGATCGAGCGACAGGTACGCGTGGCTCGCGTCGATCGCGGTTGCGCCGATGCGGGCGAGCGCGCCGGTGCCGGCAGCGATGCGGAATGCGACGATCGTCGGCTCTGCGCCGCGCGTCGCGACGTACAGCCGCCCGCGATCGGGCTGCACGGCGACCGGCATCGCGACGTCGCCGGCCGGGTAGCGGGCGAGCGGGGCGAGCGCGCCGTCGGAGGTGAGCGAGAACGTGGCGAGGTCGCCGTCGACGGCATTCGAGACGACGACGGTCAGGCGGTCAGTGTTCGGCATGGCGGAGCAGTGCGGTGTTCGTGAAGGACTCGTCGGCCGGCAGGCCGCGCGGCGGATCGCTGCGCCGGTGCGTGCGGGCGAACAGCGCGGCGACCGCGGCGACGAGGGATGCGATCGCGAGCGCATACAGGCCGCCCGTGATCGAACCCGTATGTTGCTTCAGATAGCCGAAGGCCGTCGGCGCGACGAAGCCGCCGAGGTTGCCGATCGAGTTGATCAGCGCGATCACGGCCGCGGCCACGCGCGTGTCGAGATAGCCCTGCGGGATCGGCCAGAACAGCGACGACGCGGCCTTGAAGCCGAGTGCGGCGAAGCAGATCGACGCGAACGACCAGACGGGATCGTGCGACGTCGACGCGAACAGCCCGCACGCGGCGAGCACGAGCGCGAACGACAGCCAGCGCTGCGGATGTTTCCACTTCGCGGACAGCACCGCGAAGGCGTACATCGCGCCGATCGCGATCATCCACGGAATCGTGTTGTAGAGGCCGACCTGGAAGTCGGTGAGGCCGCCCATCTTGCGGATGATGGTCGGCAGCCAGAAGGTGGCCGCGTAGATCGTGAGCTGGATCGCGAAATACAGGAAGCAGAACAGCATGATCTGCGGGTCGCGCAGCAGCGTGGCGGCCGATACGTGCACCTTCGAGCGCACGTCGCGGGTCGCGCGTTCTTCATCGAGCGCGTTCTGGAGCGCCGCGCGTTCGTCGGCGGTGAGCCACGTCGCGTCGCGGATGTGCGATTTCAGAAGCAGCCAGCTCGCGCCGCACAGCGCGACCGAGAACATCCCTTCGATCAGGAACATCCACTGCCAGCCTTGCAGGCCGAAGCCGTGGATCGACAGCAGCGCGCCGGTCACGGGCCCGGACAGCACCGACGCGAACGCGGAGCCGCCGAGGAAGATCGCCATCGCCTTGCCGCGCTCCTGCGGCGGCAGCCATTGCGACAGGTACAGCACGACGCCGGGGAAGAAGCCGGCCTCGGCTGCGCCGAGCAGGAAGCGCAGCACGTAGAACGACGTGTCGTTCCACACGAACGCCATCGCGGCGGCGACGATGCCCCACGTCGCCATGATCCGCGCGAGCCAGATGCGTGCACCGTAGCGCTGCATCAGCAGGTTGGACGGCACTTCGAACAGCGCGTAGCCGACGAAGAACAGGCCGGCACCGAGTCCGTACGCCGCCGCGCCGATACCGATCGACGCTTCGAGGTGGCGATCGACGAAGCCGACGTTGACGCGGTCGATGTAGTTCGCGATGAACATGATCAGCACGAGCGGCAGCACGTGCCATTTCACTTTCGAGACGGCGGACGCGAGCGGGTCGCGGCCGGGCAGGGCAGGCGTGGTCAATGGAGTCTCCGGTCGGGCGGCGGACGGGGCGGCGGCCCGCGTCGGCGTCGGGTGGTGAGCTAAGTAGTATGTTGTCGTACGACATGGTACGCTTCAGATTCCGGCGTGACGTCGCGGGTTTACCCGAAATTCGGCCAAATAATGAGACATCGCAGCGGGAGATAATTGGGCGCCATCACGTCTGATGACGTATGACGTGATTCGGCAGCTCGACGGCAGCTGTACCCTTGGCGGCCCGCTCTACGCTGCGATGGGCGTCGCCCCCGGGTGGGCGCCGCCCGCTACGCCATCGACACGACGCTGTTCAGCAGCATCTTCACGAGCACGGCCTGGCGCGTTGCGCCCGTCTTCGCGAAGATGCCGCGCAGGTGTGCGCGGGCGGTGTTCTTCGTGATGCCGGTGGCGGCGGCCGCTTCGTCGAGCGTCAGGCCGTCGACGAGCAGCAGTGCGATCTCGGTTTCCATCGGCGTGAGGCGAAACAGCCGGTGCAGCATGTCGCGCGAGGTCTGCGGCGACGACGCCGGATCGCGGACGAACACCGCGACGGCCGGCCGGTGCTGGCGGTCCTCCGCGCCGTGATAGGGCGCGAGCGGGCGCAGCAGCACGTTCAACGGCATCGCGCCGCCGGGGCGCGATAGCGTGGTGGCCTCGATGCGCCCCAGCGCGCCCGCGCGGAAATGCTCGAGCGTGGCCTGCAACGCCTTCTGCAGCCGGCGCTCGTCGAGCGGGCACGACGCATGGAGCCGCTCCTGGCGCAGGCACAGGCCGTCCTGCTGCGCGAGCAGCCGTTCGGCGATGCGGTTGTGCTTGATCACGCGGCCATCCTCGTCGAGGATCGCGGTGCCGACGTCGAGCCGGTCGACGGTGCCCGCGTACAGCGCGCGCTCGGCGTCGAGCACGTCGAGCGCCGCATGCAGCTCGACCGCGCGCTGCAGGTGGGGCAACAGCGTCGCGACCTGCGCGCGTTCGGCCGCGTCGAAGTCGCGGGCATGATGCGCGCGGCTCACGAAGAACGCGCACTCGACGCCGCGCTCGCCGCGCAGGTTCGCGCCGAGGATGAAGCGCAGGTCGAGCGGCTGCAGGTACTGCCGGTAGAAATCGTGCGCGCACCAGCGGGCGGCGCCGAACAGTCCGTCTGCCGTGAACACCTGGCCGGGCGGCTGGTCGAGAAACGGGCACAGCGCATAGAACTGCTCGCTGTACGACGGCTCGCCGGGCAGCAGCGGGCCGTCGGCCGACGCGTTGATGATGAGCCCGCGCCGCGAGCCACCGGGGTTGCGCAGCACGAGCGTCGTGAAGCGCGCGTCGAGCCGCACGCGGATCGCTTCGAGAAAGCGCGCCCATGGCGTCGTTTCCGACAGGCCCTGATAGACGAGCCCGAGCCACGCGCTGAGTTCGCGAGCCGTCCACGCGGCGTCGTCGAAACCGTCGTGCGCGGCCGTGTCGTCGGGCGCCAGCGCGATCCGCATGCTCGTGTTCTCCTGGGGCGGGGTGAATGCTTCCGAACGAGCATACCGGCCGGCCGGCGGCCCGCGTCATCCGAACGGAGTAGACGACGCGGGCAGTGCCCGCGCGACGCGGCCGGCGAGGGTCAGGCGACGCGCTCGCGCAGCAGGTACGCGACGATGCGATCGGCCGCCGCTTCCGGCGACTCGGCCACCGTGTCGATGCGCAGTTCCGGCTGCGCGGGCGGCTCGTACGGCGAGTCGATGCCCGTGAAGTGCTTCAGTTCGCCCTTGCGCGCCTTCTTGTACAACCCCTTCGGATCGCGTTCCTCGGCCACCGCGAGCGGCGTGTCGACGAACACTTCGACGAACTCCTCGGGGCCGGCCAGCGCACGCGCCATGTCGCGTTCCGCGCGGAACGGCGAGATGAACGATACGAGCGTGATGAGCCCGGCATCGAGCATCAGTCGCGCGACTTCGGCCACGCGCCGGATGTTCTCCACGCGATCGGCCTCGGTGAAGCCGAGATCGCGGTTGAGCCCGTGCCGCACGTTGTCGCCGTCGAGCAGGTACGTATGCTTGCCGAGCGCATGCAGCCGCTGCTCGACGAGGTTCGCGATCGTCGACTTGCCCGCGCCGGACAACCCGGTCAGCCACACGATGCGCGGCGTCTGCGCCTTTTGCGCCGCGCGCGCGTCGCGGTCGACGTCGACCGCCTGCCAATGCACGTTGTGCGCGCGGCGCAACGCGAAGTGCAGCATCCCGGCGCCGACCGTGTCGTTGGTGAAGCGGTCGATCACGATGAAGCCGCCGGTATGACGATTCTGGTCGTACGGATCGAACGCGACGGGCCGGTCGAAGCTCAGGTTGCACACGCCGATCTCGTTCAGCGCGAGCGTGCGCGCGGCGAGATGCTCGCGCGTGTTCACGTCGATCTTGTACTTCGGCGTCGCGCAGGTCGCGCCGACCGTCTGCGTGCCCAGCTTCACGAGATACGGCCGGCCCGGCAGCAGCGGTTCGTCGTGCATCCACACGAGCGTCGCCTCGAACTGATCGGCCACCTCCGGCGGCGCGTCGGCGCGCGCGATCATGTCGCCGCGGCTGATGTCGATTTCGTCGGCGAGCGTGAGCGTCACCGCTTCGCCAGCGCGCGCGACGTGGGCTTCGCCTGCCGGCGTGATCACTGACGCGATGCGGCTTTCCTTGCCGGACGGCAGCACGCGCACGCGTTCGCCGACGCGCACTTCGCCGGACGCGATGCTGCCGGCATAGCCGCGGAAGTTCAGATGCGGGCGGTTGACCCATTGCACGGGCAGGCGGAACGGTTCGTCGCGCGTCACGCGCTCGACGAGCGGCAGCGTGTCGAGATGCTGCATCAGCGGCGGGCCCGCGTACCACGGCATGCGCGGGCTCGACGCGATCACGTTGTCGCCGCGCAGTGCGGACATCGGAATGCTGACGATCTCCTGGAGGCCGAGCTCGGCCGCGAACGCGCGATAGTCGGCGTCGATGCGCTCGAACACCGCTCGGTCGTAGTCGACCAGATCCATCTTGTTGATCGCGAGCACGACGCGCCTGATGCCGATCAGCGCGACGAGATGGCTGTGGCGGCGTGTCTGCGTGAGCACGCCCTTGCGCGCGTCGATCAGGATCACCGCGAGATCGGCAGTCGACGCGCCGGTGATCATGTTGCGGGTGAATTGCTCGTGGCCGGGCGTATCGGCGACGATGAACTTGCGCCGCGCGGTCGCGAAGAAGCGGTACGCGACGTCGATCGTGATCCCCTGTTCGCGCTCGGCCGACAGGCCGTCCACGAGCAGCGCGAAATCGAGGTCGCCGCCTTGCGTGCCGACCTTCTTCGAATCGGCTTCGAGCTGGGTCAGCTGATCGTCGAACAGCATGTTCGATTCGTAGAGCATGCGGCCGATCAGCGTGCTTTTGCCGTCGTCGACGCTGCCGCACGTGATGAAGCGCAGTAGGTCCTTCGTCTGCCCATCGTCGGCGCGCATACCGGGTGCCTCGGGTGCGGTGAGAACGTGTGCCATCAGAAATATCCCTCCTGTTTCTTCTTTTCCATCGAGCCGGCCGAATCGCTGTCGATCAGCCGTCCCTGGCGCTCGGACGTGCGCGTGTCGCGCATCTCCTGCAGGATGTCGTCGAGCGAGCTCGCGTCGCTGTCGATCGCGCCCGTCAGCGGATAGCAGCCGAGCGTGCGAAAGCGCACCTTGCGCATCTGCGGCACTTCGCCGTCGCGCAGCGGCAGCCGTTCGTCGTCGACCATGATCAGCGCGCCGTCGCGCTCGACCACCGGCCGCTCCTTCGCGTAGTAGAGCGGAACGATCGGAATGTCGTGCAGCCGGATGTATTGCCAGATGTCGAGCTCGGTCCAGTTGGAGATCGGAAACACGCGCAGGCTTTCGCCCTTGCGCTTGCGCGCGTTGTACAGCGACCAGAGTTCGGGCCGCTGGCGCTTCGGGTCCCAGCGGTGCTGCGTCGAACGCAGCGACACGATGCGCTCCTTCGCGCGCGATTTCTCCTCGTCGCGGCGCGCGCCGCCGAACGCGGCGTCGAAGCCGTAATGGTCGAGCGCCTGCTTGAGCCCTTGCGTCTTCCACACGTCGGTGTGAACGGCCGAGCCGTGCGTGAACGGATTGATGTCGTTCGCGACGCCGTCGGGGTTCACGTGAACGCGCAGGTCGAGGCCGAGGCGCTCGGCCGTCTCGTCGCGAAACGCGATCATCTCGCGGAACTTCCACGTCGTATCGACGTGCAGCAGCGGAAAGGGCGGCTTCGCCGGGTAGAACGCCTTCATGGCGAGATGCAGCATGACCGAGCTGTCCTTGCCGATCGAATAGAGCATCACCGGGTTTTCGCTTTCCGCGACCACCTCGCGCATGATGTGGATGCTCTCGGCCTCCAGTCGCTCCAAGTGGGTCAACATCGTTCGTCTCCTGGTTGCATGCCGGCGCCGCGCGACATGTGCGGCGTTTCGTGCATGACGCCAACGGTATCGAGCGAGGGCGGTGCCGTTCTTCGTCCGGGTGGACTAGGGCCTGTTCCGGCCAACAACGGGCTTGCGCCAGCCCCACGAATTTTCTTGTTCGGGGAAGCGTGCGTTATCGGCCGGAACAGGACGGAACCGACACGGCGGCGCAGCGGATCTTTCCTTAGTCCACCCGGACGAAGTGGCGCGTGGAGCGCTCGCTTAAGGTGAGCGCTCGACCATCGGCGGAGACGACACATGACGGACGAAACACGTGCCACGCAATTGCTTTCGGGCCAGACCTGGGCCGATTTCTGCGACACCCTGAAGCGCAGCGGACAGCAGATCCTGCGCGCCGACGCGCCGGACGATCCGCTCACGCGCGCGGAAGGGTTCCGCTACCTGAGCCGGCTGATGCGCATCGCGCTCGAAATGCACGTCGAGTTCGCGGACGGCGCGTGGCCCGGCTTCTTCTCGCCGTCGCACGAGACCGCGAAGATCGGCGCCGACAATCCCGACAACCTGTACCAGTACGCGCGCCTCGACGGCCGCTGCGAATATCGCGTGACGGGGCGGCGCGGCACGGTCGCGTACCTGAGCTTCGGCACGCAGAAGGGCGGCTACGAAACGGACGGCAAGATGCTGCAGACGGGGTTTCTCGATGCGAAGCAACTCGAGATCGCGCCGGACGGCAGCTTCGAGATCGTGCTGAGCGCGACGCCGCGCGCGGGCAACTGGGTACGCATGGAGCAGGGCACGAACGCGCTGCTGGTGCGCCAGACCTTCCTCGACCGGCGCGCGGAGACGCCCGCGCAACTGAAGATCGAGCGCATCGGCGCGCACGACCGCCCGGCGCCGCTCGACCCGCTCGTGCTGCAGGGCGGCCTCATGCGCGCCGCGCAGTTCGTCGAGCGGACGTCGAAGCTGTTCGCCGACTGGGCCGGGAGCTACGGGGCGCACGTCAACGCGCTGCCGCCCGCGGACCAGGCGCTGTGCCAGTCGGTCGGCGGCGATCCGAACATCTACTACTACCACTCGTGCTGGTCGCTGGCCGATGACGAGGCGCTCGTGATCGACGTCGACACGGTGCCCGACTGCGATTTCTGGAACGTGCAGCTCAACAACCACTGGATGGAGTCGCTCGACTACCGGCACTTCGACATCTGCGTGAACAAGCACAGCGCGCGCCTGAATGCCGACGGCGGCGTGACGGTGGTGGTCGCCGCGTCGCGGCCGGGCGATGCGAACTGGCTCGATACGGCCGGGCATCGCAGCGGCACGATCTGCTGGCGCTGGGTCGGCGCCGCGCGACCGGTGCATCCGCGCACGCGCGTCGTCAAGCTCGCCGCGCTGAAGGAGGCCGCATGAACGCACCGCTCGACCGGATCCGCACGCTGCTCGATGCCGACGGGCTGATCGCCGAAGCCGTGTCGCGCACGGGCGGCCTTGCCGCGTTCGGCGACGGCCCGTATCGCGAGGCGCTCGACGTGATGTGCGCATCGCTGATCGATGAAGCGAAGCTGTCCGCGCGCGGCGCGGAGATGATGCGCGAGAAGCTCGTCGGCCAGCTCGTGAATCGGCTCGTCGTGGAGGATTACTGCCGGCGTCATCCGGAGATCGTCGATATCGAGATCGACGATCCGCTCGTGATCGTCGGGCTGCCGCGCACCGGCACGACACTGCTGCAGCGGCTGCTCGCGGTCGACCCGCGCTTTCATTCGGCCGCGTGGTGGGAAACGCGCTATCCGGCGCCGCTTTCCGGCGAGACGCTCGACGCGCCGACCGTGCGCATCGCGCGCGCGCAGGCCGAGGTCGCGGCCATGATCGACTGCATTCCGCAGATCCTGGCGATTCATCCGCTCGACGCGATGCTCGTCGACGAGGAGTTCATGCTGATGGAGCACTCGTTCGTGTGCGCGATGGATTCGTACGCAAACGTGCCGGGCTATACGGCGTGGCTCGAGCAGCAGGACCTGACGCCCGTTTATACGTACCTGAAGCGCATGCTGCAGTTCCTGCAGTGGCAGAAGATGCAGCGGGGCGTCGCGCCGGCCGAGCGCTGGCTGCTGAAGACGCCGCAGCACCTGCATGCGCTCGACGTGCTGTGCCGCGTGTTTCCGCACGCGCAGGTGGTGCTCACGCACCGCGACCCGGCGCAGACGATTCCGTCGATGGCGAGCATGGCGCACACGCTGTGGCAGATGTACGCGGACGACCCGGATCCGCGCACGGTCGGCGCGCAGTGGCACGCGGGAATGGCCCGCGCGATCCGCGCGGCGATGGCGGCGCGCGACGCGTTGCCGGCCGAGCGGTTTCTCGACGTGCGTTTCGAGGACACCGTGTCGAATCCGCTCGGCGTTGCAGAAGCCGTGTACCGCTTCGCCGGCATGCCGCTCGATGCACGGCAGCGCGCGGCGATGACGGACTGGATGACGCGCAACGGCCGCGACAAGCGCGCCGCGCACGATTACTCGATCGCGCGCTTCGGCTTCACCGATGCGCAACTGGCGCACGACTTCGCCGCGTATCGCGCGCGGCACCTGCGGCCGGCCGGCTGACGGCGCGCCCGCGAAACCAACGAAAACCAGGAGACAACCCATGTTGCTGAAGGACAAGATCGTCGTGATTTCCGGAATCGGGCCGGGGCTCGGTGTGAAGCTCGCCGTCGAGGCGGCACGCGAGGGCGCGCGCGGCGTGGTCGTCGCGGCACGCACGATGGAAAAACTCGACGACGCGCAGGCGCGGATCGGCGCACTCGGCGTCGCGTGCGACGTGCTGAAGGTGCAAACCGACATCGCCGAACGCGCGCAGTGCCGGCAGCTCGCGATTCAGGCGGTCGAGCGCTTCGGCCGGATCGACGCGCTCGTGAACAGCGCGTTCGTGCACGGCACGTTTCCGGAGGCGGTCGAGGAAGCCGATCTCGACGGCTGGCGCGCGGTGTTCGACACCAACGTGTTCGGCACGATGACGCTCACGCAGGAAATCGTCCCGCACATGAAGCGGCAGAAGCGCGGCGCGATCGTGATGATCAACACGCAGGCCACCCGCAAGCCGTTTGCAGGGGAATCGGGCTACGCTGTATCGAAGGGCGCGCTCGCGGTTGCGGCAAAATACCTCGCACGCGAGCTCGGCGTGCACGGGATCCGCGCGAACAGCATCCACATGGGCTGGATGTGGGGCGTGCCGACGCAGACGTATTTCCGGCAGGCGGCGGCCGCGTACGGAATGACGGAGGAGGAGATCATCGCGCCGATCGCGTCGAACATCGCGCTCGCGAAGCTGCCGACCGACGACGACTGCGCGCGCGCGGCGCTGTTCCTCGCGTCGGATTATGCGAACGCTGTGACCGGCGCGACGCTGGACGCGAACGGCGGCGACTTCATGCCCTGAGGACGGAGCGACGGATGATGCAGGAACGGCAACCCCACCGGGGACGACATTTCTTCGCGTTCAACGGCGACGCGGATGGCCTGTGCGCGCTGCAGCAACTGCGGCTCGCGGAGGGCGAACGCGGCACGCTCGTGACCGGCGTGAAGCGCGACATCAGGCTGCTCGAGCGAATCGACGCGCGGGCCGGCGACCGCGTGACCGTGCTCGACGTGTCGCACGACCAGAACCGCGACGCCTGCGCGCGGCTGTTGCGCGCAGGCGCGGCGATCCGCTACTTCGACCACCACTTCGCGGGCGAGCTGCCGGGCGATCCGCGTTTCGACGCGTATATCGACACGGCCGCCGACGTCTGCACGAGCGCGCTCGTGAACCGCCATCTCGGCGGCCGCCACGTGCGCTGGGCAATCGTCGCGGCGTTCGGCGACGAACTGCCGGCGCTCGGCGACGCGCTCGCGCGCGAATACGGGCTCGACGAGGCTGAACGCGGCACGCTCGCCGAACTCGGGCTCTACCTGAACTACAACGCCTACGGCGACTGCGTCGACGATCTGCATTTCGATCCGGCGGTGCTCGCCGATGCGATGCTGCCGTGCGCGGATCCACTCGACTTCGTGCGCGACACGCCGGTGTTCGCCGCGCTGCGTGACGGCTATCGCGACGACATGGCACGGGCATGTGCGCTTGCGCCGCTGCGCGACGTGCCGGGCGCGACGCTGATCAGGATGCCGGATCATCCGTGGGCGCGGCGCGCGACGGGGATGCTCGCGAACGAGCGGATGCGCAATGCGCCGCATGCGGCGCTCGCGGTGCTGTCGCCGCGTGCGCAGGGCGGGCTCGTCGTCAGCGTGCGCGTGCCCGACGGCCGGCCGCTCGGCGCCGACGAATTCTGCCGCGGTTTCCCGACCGGCGGCGGGCGCAAGCGCGCGGGCGGCATCAACCATCTGCCGGAAACCGAGTTCGACGCGTTCGCCGAACGTTTCGAGGCGGCCTTCCGTCTCGACTGAAACCGGGGGCCCGCGACGCGCGCGCCGTGCAACGATGTCACGGCGCGCGCCGTGCCGCATCAGCCGGTCGCGTGCGCGAGCACGGCCGGCACGTTGTGGCCGTAGCAGCGCTCCTCGACGCGCTCCGCGATGCGCCAACCCTGCGCGGTGCGCACGAACCGGTCGACGTACCACAGCCCGAGGAACATCACCTGCGTGCCGCCGTCCGGCAGCGCGACTTCCATCGGATTGAAGCAGATCGTGCGGCCGCGCGCGGTGTCGCCGTCGAGCGTGATCGACAGGTTGCCGACCATGTGCTGGTATTGCGGGAACCGCGGCAGCACGGTGCGCAGCCACGCCTTGACGTCCGGATAGATGCCGGCGACGCCGCCCATCGCGCGATAGTCGATCGTCGCCTCGCGCGTGAACACCGCGTCGAGCGCGTCGAAGTCGCGCGCATCGATCGCGCTCGAGTACACGACGATCAGCTCGCGGATGTCGTGATGATCGGAG
Organism: Burkholderia sp. LA-2-3-30-S1-D2; assembly: GCF_001523915.2. NCBI lineage: Bacteria > Pseudomonadati > Pseudomonadota > Betaproteobacteria > Burkholderiales > Burkholderiaceae > Burkholderia > Burkholderia sp. LA-2-3-30-S1-D2. The sequence continues at coordinate 1,216,459 of NZ_CP013384.1, forward strand.
AGGGCCTGCAGATCGGGCATCGGCCGTTCTCCGTCACACGCTTTCACGCCGGCGGGACGCGTGCAGCGCTTCCGCGCGCCGCTTCACGTCGCGCGCGCACTGGTCGAATCCCTGTTTCACCCAGCCGCCGTGCTCGCGCATGATCGTTTCCGCGTTGATGCCGAGAAACTGGTCGGTCGTGAAGTAACGGCATCGTTCGGCGCCGTCGGCTTCGACGTACTGGTCGCGGCGCGCGGCGTCCTTGTTGTCGTCGATCGGGCGCTGCTCCCACGACAGCAGACGCTCGGGCTCGCACGCGACGAGGATTTCGTTGACGGGAATGACCGTCTCCGTGCCCGGAATGCGCACCTGCATGTACGCGAAGTCGCCGATCCGGCCGGTCGTTTCGAGGCCGACGCAGAACGTGTTCCATTCGCCATAGCGCGGGAAGTCGGTCAGCACTTCCCAGACGACGGAAGCGGGGGCGTCGATCGCGACCGTGATCGAGGTGACGAGATTGGCTGGTTTGGTCATGGCGGGTATCGGGTGAGATTGACGATGAGGGCGAGACCGCAGGCGCGCCCGGGCGGGTGCGCGCCGCGACGGCCGGAACGGTCCGCGCGCGCGGCGGCGGACCTGACGGATGCGTCGCGCGATGCGCGTGGCCGACCGGCGGCCGGTGCGTGCCGCGCATCGCGTTGAACCCGACATCGAGCGTAGGCCGGTGCGTCCGGTGAAGAATCGTCGGAATGGACTAAGGCGTTTCACCGGGCTCGCGACCCGGCCGGGCGTCGTCGTCGGGCCGCGACGCGTTGGCGGGCGCCGCACGTGTGCCGGACATCGACATCGCGCGTCCGTGCCGCGACAATACCGGTCACTTTTCCGTTTCCCGATCGAGGTGCCCGTGCCAGCGAAGTCGTCCGTTGCTCCTGCCGTCGTGTGGTTCCGCGACGATCTGCGCGTGACCGACCAGCCCGCGCTGACGCGCGCGGTCGCGTCGGGCCGGCCGCTCGTGTGCGTGTACGTCGACGACACGGGCGAAGGCGCAGGGCGCGCGCTCGGCGGCGCGGCGCGCTGGTGGCTGCACGGGGCGCTCGCCGGACTCGACGCGGCGCTCGTGCGTCATGGCGGCCGCCTGCTGCTGCTGCGCGGCGATGCGCCGCGCGAGATCGAACGCGTCGTGCACGAAACGGGTGCGGCGGCCGTGTACTGGAACCGCCGCTATGCGCTGCCGCAGCGCGATGCCGATGCGGCGTTGAAGGCGTCGCTGAAGGCGCGCGGCATCGAGGTCGAGAGCAGCAACGGCAGCCTGCTGAACGAACCGTGGGAGGTGCTGACAGGCGCCGGCACGCCATTCCAGGTGTTCACCGCATACTGGCGCGCGGTGCGGCGAGATCGCACGGTGGCGGCGCCGCTGCCGGAACCCGAACGGATCGCGTTTCACCCGTGGCCGGCCGGCGTGCGCGAACGTGCGCTGGCGCTCGACTCGCTCGCGTTGCGTCCGAGTGCGCCGGACTGGGCGGGCGGCCTGCGCGACGCGTGGCCGACACCCGACGAGGCCGGCGCGCATGCGCGGCTCGACGCGTTTTCAGTCGAGTCGCTGGCCGGCTATGCCGATACGCGCGACCGGCCCGACCGGTCGGCGACGAGCCGGCTGTCGCCGCTCCTGCGCTTCGGCAACGTGTCGCCGCGCCAGGTGTGGCATGCGGTGCAGGGTGCCGCACTGGCGGGCGGCCCGGCCTGCGCGGCCGGCGCCGAGAAATTCCTGAGCGAGCTCGGCTGGCGCGAATTCAGCCACGTGCTGCTGTATCACTTCCCGGCGCTCGCGACCGACAACTTCCGCGCGCAGTTCGACGCGATGCCGTGGCGCGACGATCCCGCCGCGCTGCGTGCCTGGCAGCGCGGGCTGACCGGCTATCCGCTCGTCGATGCGGGGATGCGCGAGCTGTGGGCGACCGGCTGGATGCACAACCGTGTGCGGATGGTCGTCGCGTCGTTTCTCGTCAAGCATCTGCTGATCGACTGGCGGGCCGGCGAGCGCTGGTTTTACGACACGCTCGTCGACGCGGACGTCGCGAACAACCCGGCGAACTGGCAATGGGTCGCTGGCTGCGGCGCCGATGCCGCGCCGTATTTCCGTATCTTCAATCCGGTGACGCAGGGCCGGAAGTTCGATCCGCAGGGCGCATACGTGCGCCGCTGGGTGCCGGAACTCGCGGGCCTCGACGCCGCGACGATCCATGCGCCGTGGGAGGCGTCGCCGGTGGAACTCGCGGCGGCCGGCGTGCGGCTCGGCAACGACTATCCGGCGCCGATCGTCGATCACGACGGCGCGCGGCGGCGTGCGCTCGATGCGCTGGCCACGTTGCCGAAGCGTCACTAGGCGTCGCGGGGCGCAGCCGTCCCTCCGTGCGCGCGGTGCGGCTTGCCATGTCAGTTGCAGAATGCTGCGTGCTCGAGCAGCGCAAGCGCGATGTCCGAATTGAAGTAGGCCGCGCCGCACCACGCGACGAACGCGAGCACGCCGACGGCCAGCGCCGCGCGCATCATGCCCACGCGGCCTTGCCCGGCACCGGGCGCGCGATGCGCGCGTCGTCGATCGGCAGGTGCAGCAGCGCGGCCAGCACGCCGAGCGCGATCGAGCCGATCCACAGCGGCAGATACGAATGCGTCGCGTCGTACACGAGCGCGCCGAGCCATACACCGAAGAAGCTGCCGAGCTGGTGCCCGAAGAAGACGAAGCCGAACAGCGTCGCGATGTAGCGCACGCCGAACACCTGCGAGATCACGCCGTTGGTCAGCGGCACGGTGCCGAGCCACGTGAAGCCCATCACGGCCGCGAACACGTAGACGCTCGCGGGCGACAACGGCGCCGCGACGAACGCGGCCATCGCCAGCGCGCGGACGAGATACAGCACGGACAGCACGTACTTGCGCCGCAGCAGGCCGCCGAGATGGCCGCATGCGTAGGTGCCGGCCACGTTGGTCAACGCGATCAGCGCGAGCGCGACGCTGGCATGGCGCGCCGGCAGGCCGTGATCGAGGAGGTAGGCGGGCAGGTGGGTCGCGATGAACGCGAGCTGGAACCCGCACGCGAAGAACCCCGCGTTCAGCAGCCAGAAGCCGCGATGCGCGAACGCTTCGCGCACCGCCGCGCCGATGGACTGGTCGGGGCCGTCCGCGCGACTCGCGGCTTGCGCGTGCCGGTCGCGCACCAGCACGGCGAGCGGTGCGAGCAGCCCGGCGACGAGCGCGAGCGCGACGAATGCATGTTGCCAGCCGATGTCGCCGATCAGCACCTGCGCGACCGGCACCATGCAGAACTGGCCGAACCCGCCGATCGCGCCGGCGACACCGAGCGCCCAGCCGCGCCGGTCCGGCGGAAACAGCCGGCTCAGCGCGCCGTAGATCGACGCGAAGGCCGACCCCGACAGCGCGATGCCGACCACGAGCCCGGTGCCGACCGTGAACACGCCGGCCGACGCGGCAAACGCCATCGTGACGAGCCCGGCCGCATACAGCAGCATGCCGGCGACGATCACGCGCACCGACCCGAAGCGGTCGGCGATCATGCCGGTGAACGGCTGCGCGATGCCCCAGATCAGGTTCTGCAGCGCGAGCGCGAGGCCGAACGCTTCGCGCGACCAGCCGTGGTCGAGCGTGACGGGGGCGAGGAACAGCCCCTGCACGTGGCGGATGCCGAGCGCGGCGCCCATGATCAGGCCGCCCGCGAGCACCGGCAGCCAGCGGCGCCGGGTGTCTTGTTCGATCGGGGTCATGCGGGTCTCCGGATGAATGCGTGCGGCGCGGCGCCGCGTTCGATTCGATTAGACGATCCGGGCGCCGCGCGCTCAAGCGATCATTCGGTCGCGTTCGCATGCGCGTGGGGAATGTGATGCGGGGTTCGGACGCGATGCCGGGGGCGGATGCGTGGCGCCGCGGCGACGCATGCAGCCAGCGTGATGCGTGGCCGATGCAGCGTAGCCGGGGCGTCAGTGCATCGCCCGCGGCTGCGCGCATTCCGTGCGCAACGCCGCGCCGGCATCGGCTCGATGAGGCAACTCGCTCGCGGCTTACCGTTGCGCCACGTCGTACGCGCGCATCGCCGCGTCGCATTCGGCCGCTTCCGCGAGAATCCAGTCGCGCACGTCGGCGACTTCGCGGCGCGGTGCGGGATCGTGCCGGAACAGCCAGTAGCCGTACGTATCCGACAACGCCTGCGAGTGCGGGCCGAGCACCGCGAGCCGGCCGTCCGCGAGCATCGGCGCGACGAGCGCGAGCCGCCCGAGCGCGACGCCCTGGCCGGCGATCGCGGCGTGGATCACCTGGTCGTACTGGTTGAAGCGCAGCACGCCCTTCGGGCGCGCGTCGCCGAGCCCGGCCGCGTGCAGGTGCGCACGCCACTGCAGCTGCGTTTGCGGCGGCCCGTCGAATTCGAGCAGCACATGGTCGGCGATCGCGGCCGCGTCGGTGACGGGCCGCGTGGCCAGCGCCGGGTGCGCGACCGGCACGACGACCTCGTCGAACAGGTGCAGCGCGCCGGCCGGCGCGCGCTCGCGCGGGCAGTAGCGGATGCCGAGGTCGATGCCTTCCGCGCGCAAATCGAGTACCTTGTCGTTCGCGGCCACGCGCAAGTCGACGTCGGGCAGGCGTGCCTGCAGGCGCCCGAGCCGCGGCAGCAGCCACAGCGCGGTGACGCCGATGCTCGCGGTGATCGTGACGGGCTGGCGCTCGCGCGTGGCGGCGAGCGACGCGACGGTGTCCTGCAGGCTGAGCAGCGCCGCGTCGGCGGCGCGAAACAGCCGCTCGCCTTCCGGCGTGAACGCGATCTTGCGATAGCCGCGCTGCAGCAGCGCGACGCCGAGGTGCGCCTCGAGCGCGTGCACCTGGCGGCTGACCGCCGACTGCGTGACGCACAGGTCCTGCGCGGCGAGCGTGATGCTCATGCGGCGGCCGACGGCGACGAAGCCGCGCACGAGGTCGAGCGACGGGAGACGGACGAGCGGCGCTGACATGCGTAGGGCTCATGCGAACGGAGCAGCAAGATTGGTTGAGAACGCCGGGCGCGTCAAGTTCAATGGAGGCTGGCCGATCGGGCGAGCGCGGCGTGATGCGGTGCCGCACAGGAGACAGGATGACGATTTCGAACGAAGCAGCCGGGGCGGATCAGGCGGCCGGGCGCGCGGCGGGCGCGTTGCCGCCGCAGGCCGTGACACTGACCGCGGCCGACGGTTACGTGCTGCGCGGCTACGTGTGGCGGCATCGCGGCGGCGGCGCCGCGCGGCCCGTGACGGTCGTCAATTGCGCGACGTCGGTGCGCTGCGACTATTACTTCCGCTTCGCGGCCTGGCTGTTCGCGCAGGGGCGTGACGTACTCGTCTACGACTATCGCGGGATCGGCGGATCGCGCCCCGCGCGGCTCGCGAAGCTGCGCGCGAACTGGCTCGACTGGGGGCGGCTCGATTGCGAGGCCGCGCTGCAGTACGCGCGCGACGCGTTTCCCGGCCAGCCGCTCGACGTCGTCGCGCACAGCATCGGCGGCTGCGTGCTCGGGCTCGCGGCGTCGAACGCACACGTGCGTCATGCGGTGACCGTCGGCGCGCAGTATGCGTACTGGCGTGACTATCGGCCGGCAGAGCGGCGGCGCATGTGGTGGAAGTGGCACGTCGCGATGCCGGCGCTCGCGGCCGTGTTCGGCTACGTGCCCGCGAAACGGCTTGGCTGGATGGAGGATACGCCGCGCGGCGTCGCGCTGTCGTGGGTGCGTTCGCAGCCGCGTTTCGAGGATGCCTACACACACGGCCCGCTCGCCGAACCCGCGGCGAGCCGCGCCGCGCTGCCGGCCCGCTTCGCGCGGCTGTTGGCGCCGATGCTCGCGATCGGCCTCGACGACGACGGGTTCGGCACGGTCGACGCGATCGAGCGACTGGTCGGCTACTACACGGGCAGCGACGTCACGCATCTGCGGATCGCGCCGCGCGACATCGGCATCGACGCGATCGGCCACTTCGCGTTCTTCCACAGCCGCTTCACCGACACGTTGTGGCCCGTGGCGCTGTACTGGCTGCAACACGGCGCGCTGCCGGCCGACGCACCGGGCCGCGTCCACGCGCGCCATCCGGCGCAGCGTGCGCGGCTGGCGGGAAGCGGCGTGCCGGGCGCCGTCGCGCACGGGTGACCGCGCAGGCGAGGGCGGCCAGGCCGTCGCGTCGATGCGGCGGCCGCGCCTGCCGCCACTGCCGACGATCGCGGCCGCGCCGCGCGATCGATTAACATCGGACGTTTCATTCGACTGGCTGCCCCGTGCCGACGTACATTCCACCCGATTCCGGGATTCCCGCCGACGCGTCCCGCGCGTGGCGCATGCACCTGCTCGACGTGCCGCCAGCCGCGTCGCGGGCCGGCGTGCAGGTTGCGCGCATCGATTTCGACTGGCATGTGCCGCTCGCGTCGCCGGCCTATGCGGCACTGAGCGACGCCGAGCGCGCGCGTGCCGGGCGCTACCTGCGGCACGAGGATGCGGTGCGCAGTGCCGCGACGCGCGCCGCGCTGCGCGACGTGCTCGGCGCGGCGCTCGACGTGGCGGCAAAGGACATCGTGATCGTCGTCGACGCATCGGGACGGCCGTCGCTCGACCCCGCGCATCGCGCATCGCTCGATTTCAACGTGTCGCATGCGGGCGATCACGCGCTGATCGCATGGACAGGGACGGGACGTGTCGGCGTCGATATCGAAAGCTGCAACCGTTCGACCGACTGGCGTGCGCTGACGTGCGAAGTGTGCGCGACCGCCGAGGCCGCGTATCTCGACGGCCTGCCGCTGGCCGCGCGTGCCGACGCGTTCATGCGCGTGTGGTCCGCGAAGGAGGCGTTACTGAAGGCGCTCGGCACCGGCATCGTCGGCGGGCTGCGCGCGTTCGCGGTCGTGCCGCCGCGCGATGCGGCGACACCCGCGACGACGATCGTCGAGCCGGCCGCGCCCGCGGCCGGCGTGGCCGCGTTCGATGCGGGCTGGCTCGACGCGGCGCCCGGCTACGCGGCGTGCGTCGCGTGGACGCGTTGAACCCGTTTCGGCACGCGACGCTCACTCGAGCGGCACGTCGTTCGGCGTCGCGTAGCGCGCCCTGATCACGTCGCTCATCGGGCAGTCGAACGCGCGCGCTTTCGGCGACACCGGCTTCGTGAACCACGTGTCATCTTCTTCTCCTCGTTCATCGTTCGCAGCAGGCGTTCGGACGTCGTGCCCTGGTTCGTCACGACCGTCTTGCCGGCGAGATCGGGGAAGCCGCCGGTGCCCGGGCTTGTGCGCGTGAGCAGGCTGCGGCCGAGGAGGGCGGTCAACCGGGGCGGGATGGTCATGGCAAGTCTGCGTGGACGGATCGCGAGGAAGCGTCAATTCGTACGTTGCCAACGAAAAATAAACTGCAACGGATGTTAATTGCCGGGGCTGTCGGGCCACTCCGGCGGGTCGCCCCGAATATCAGGGAAACTCCCGAGTCGAAATCGTGAAAAACGGGGTTGTCTAGACAAGTTGCGATGGCTACACTGCAATCCATCACGAACTTGTCTAGACAGGATTGATCACATGATTACGTTGACCCCCGGCCACCTGACCCTCCCGCAACTGCGCAAGATCGCTCGCGAATCCGTGCAGCTCACGCTCGACCCGGCGAGCTTCGCGAAGATCGATGCAGGCGCGAAGGCCGTCGCCGACATCGCGGCAAAGGGCGAGCCGGCATACGGCATCAACACGGGCTTCGGCCGCCTGGCCAGCACGCACATCCCGCACGACCAGCTCGAGCTGCTGCAGAAGAACCTGGTGCTGTCGCACGCGGTCGGCGTGGGCGAGCCGATGGCACGCTCGTCGGTGCGTCTGCTGATGGCGCTGAAGCTGTCGAGCCTCGGCCGCGGCCACTCGGGCATCCGCCGCGAGGTGATGGACGCGCTGATCACGCTGTTCAACGCCGACGTGCTGCCGCTGATCCCGGTGAAGGGCTCGGTCGGCGCATCGGGCGACCTCGCGCCGCTCGCGCACATGTCGGCCGTGCTGCTCGGCGTCGGTGAAGTGTTCATCCGCGGCGAGCGCGCCAGCGCGCTCGACGGTCTGCGCGTCGCGGGCCTCGCGCCGCTCACGCTGCAGGCGAAGGAAGGCCTCGCGCTGCTGAACGGCACGCAAGCCTCGACGGCGCTGGCGCTCGACAACATGTTCGCGATCGAAGACCTGTACCGCACCGCGCTCGTCGCGGGTGCGCTGTCGGTCGACGCGGCGGCCGGCTCGGTGAAGCCGTTCGATGCCCGCATCCACGAACTGCGCGGCCATCAAGGCCAGATCGACGCGGCCGCGTCGTACCGCGACCTGCTCGAAGGTTCGCCGATCAACCAGTCGCACCGCGACTGCGACAAGGTGCAGGATCCGTACAGCCTGCGCTGCCAGCCGCAGGTGATGGGCGCGTGCCTGGACCAGATGCGCCACGCGGCCGACGTGCTGCTGGTCGAAGCGAACGCCGTGTCGGACAACCCGCTGATCTTCCCGGATACCGGCGAAGTGCTGTCGGGCGGCAACTTCCACGCCGAACCCGTCGCATTCGCGGCCGACAACCTGGCGCTCGCCGCATCGGAAATCGGCGCGCTGGCCGAGCGCCGCATCGCACTGCTGATCGACGCGACGCTGTCGGGCCTGCCCCCGTTCCTCGTGAAGGACGGCGGCGTGAATTCGGGCTTCATGATCGCCCACGTGACGGCAGCCGCCCTGGCATCGGAAAACAAGACGCTCGCGCACCCGGCGTCGGTCGACTCGCTGCCGACCTCGGCGAACCAGGAAGACCACGTGTCGATGGCGACGTTCGCCGCACGCAAGCTCGCCGACATCGCGGAAAACACCAAGCACATCCTCGCGATCGAACTGCTGGCCGCCGCTCAAGGCGTCGACCTGCGCGCGCCGTACCACACGAGCCCGAAGCTCGCGCCCGTGATGGAAACGATCCGCGGCAAGGTTGCGCACTACGAGCTCGACCACTACTTCGCACCGGACATCGCAGCGGTCGCGAAGCTCGTCGACGAGCGCGCATTCGCGAAGATCGCGCCGTTCTCGTTCGCATCGGAACAGTAAGCCCATGAGCGCGCCGGTCTACCAGGAGATCAAGGATTTCATCCTGGGCCGCATTCACGCCGGCGAGTGGGCGGAGGGCGATCAGGTGCCCTCCGAGAACGAACTGGCCCGCGAGTTCAAGGTCGCGCGCATGACCGTCAACCGCGCGTTGCGCGAGTTGACGGCCGAGCAGGTGCTCACGCGCATGAAGGGCGCCGGCACCTACGTCGCGCGGCCGAAGTACGAGTCGACGCTCGTCGCGATTCGCAGCATCTCGGAGGAGGTCGACGCGCGCGGGCATGCGTACCGCGCCAGCGTGCTCGGCCTCGAGACGATCCGCGCCGACGAGGCGCTCGCCGACGAGATGCAGATGACCGTGCGCGCGAAGCTGTTTTATTCGCAGGTGTTGCACTTCGAGAATGACGAACCCGTCCAGCTCGAAGAACGGTGGGTGAATCCGGCGGTCGCGCCGGATTATGCCGAGCAGGATTTCACGAACACGACGCCGAACCTGTACCTGATGCGCGCGGCCCCGCTGCAGCGCGTCGAGTACCGGATCGAAGCGGCGGCCCCGGCGCCCGAGCGGCGCGAGCAGCTGCGAATGGACGACGTCGAGCCGTGTCTCGTTTTACATAGGCGCACCTGGTCGCAGGGCGTCGTCGCCTCGGTGGCGAATCTGTGGCACCCCGGCAGCCGTTATCGCTTCACCGGGCATTTCTGATTCCTATTTGATATTCACTTTCCCTCGGGAGCAGTCGTCATGAACCATCCGAAACACATCGATCCCCGTCTCGATCCGACGCGTACGATCCGCGCGCCGCGCGGCAGCGAGAAGGTCTGCAAGACCTGGCTGGCCGAAGCGGCCTACCGGATGATCCAGAACAACCTGGATCCGGAAGTCGCCGAGCATCCGCACGCGCTCGTCGTGTACGGCGGCATCGGCCGCGCGGCGCGCAACTGGGAATGCTTCGACCAGATCCTCGCGTCGCTGAAGGATCTCGGCGAAGACGAGACGCTGCTCGTGCAATCGGGCAAGCCGGTCGGCGTGTTCCGCACGCACAAGGATGCGCCGCGCGTGCTGCTCGCGAACTCGAACCTGGTGCCGCACTGGGCGACCTGGGAGCACTTCAACGAGCTCGACCGCAAGGGCCTGATGATGTACGGCCAGATGACGGCCGGCAGCTGGATCTATATCGGCAGCCAGGGCATCGTGCAGGGCACCTATGAAACGTTCTTCTCGGTCGCGAACCAGCATTTCAACGGCGACCCGTCGGGCCGCTGGATCCTGACGGGCGGTCTCGGCGGCATGGGCGGCGCGCAGCCGCTGGCGGCGACGATGGCCGGCTTCTCGATGATCGCGGTCGAGTGCGACGAGACGCGCATCGACTTCCGCCTGAAGACGCGCTACGTCGACAAGAAGGCGACGACGCTCGACGAGGCGCTCGGCATGATCGAGGAAGCGAAGCGCACCGGCAAGCCGGTGTCGATCGGCCTGCTCGGCAACGCGGCCGACGTGTTCACGGAGTGCGTCGAGCGCGGCATCACGCCGGACTGCGTGACCGACCAGACGAGCGCGCACGACCCGATCAACGGCTACCTGCCGCAAGGCTGGAGCGTCGCGCAATGGCGCGAGACGCAGAAGGTCGATCCGGAAGGCATCGTGCATCCGGCGAAGCAGTCGATGGCAGTGCAGGTGCGCGCGATGCTGACGCTGCAGGAGCGCGGCGCGGCCACGCTCGACTACGGCAACAACATCCGCCAGATGGCGCTGGAAATGGGTGTCGAGAACGCGTTCGACTTCCCGGGCTTCGTGCCGGCCTATATCCGCCCGCTGTTCTGCGAAGGCAAGGGCCCGTTCCGCTGGGTCGCGCTGTCGGGCGATCCGGAAGACATCTACAAGACCGACCAGAAGGTGAAGGAGCTGATCCCCGACGATCCGCACCTGCACAACTGGCTCGACATGGCACGTGAGCGCATCGCGTTCCAGGGCCTGCCCGCACGGATCTGCTGGGTTGGCGTGAAGGATCGCTATCGCCTCGGCCAGGCGTTCAACGAGATGGTGAAGAACGGCGAACTGAAGGCCCCGATCGTGATCGGCCGCGACCACCTCGACACCGGTTCGGTCGCGAGCCCGAACCGCGAGACGGAATCGATGAAGGACGGCTCGGACGCCGTGAGCGACTGGCCGCTGCTGAACGCACTGCTGAACACCGCGGGCGGCGCATCGTGGGTGTCGCTGCATCACGGCGGTGGCGTCGGGATGGGCTTCTCGCAGCACTCGGGCGTCGTGATCGTCGCCGACGGTACGGCTGACGCGCACGAGCGTCTCGGTCGCGTGCTGCTGAACGATCCGGCGACGGGCGTGATGCGTCATGCGGATGCCGGCTACGAACTCGCGCAGCAGACGGCCCGCGAAGCCGGCCTGAAGCTGCCGATGCTCGGCCGCTGAGCATGACGGCGCTCGACCAGGCGCCGGTGCACGCAACGATGATCCGCGCGGCGGATCTCGTTGCGTCGCCGTGGAAGAACGGCGGCGGCGTGACGCGCGAAATCGGCGCGTTCCCGCCGGGCGCGGCGCTCGACGCGTTCGCCTGGCGCGTGAGCGTCGCGGACGTCGGCGCGGCCGGGCCGTTCTCGCGTTTCGACGGCATCGACCGCACGCTCGTGTTGCTGTCCGGGGCGGGCATGACGCTCGCGGAAGCGGGCGGCGCACGCCACGTGCTCGACGCGCCGCTCGCCCGCGCGGATTTCGCCGGCGAAACGGCGATCGATGCGACGCTGCACGACGGCGCGACGCGCGACTTCAACCTGATGACGCGCCGTTCGGCCGCGCGCGGGACGGTCGACGTGTGGCCCGAAGGCACGCACCGCGTCGAGCGCGCCGATACCGTGCTGCTGTTCTGCGCGACAGGCGCGGTCGGCATCGAGATCGACGGCGCGCACTACGCACTGCAGGAAATGGACACGCTGCGGCTCGACGGGCCGCAACGTGCGTTTGACGTCGTCGTGAGCGGAGGCGGCGCGCTGCTCGCCGTGTCGCTCGCCGTCGGCGAACGAGACTGAACGCATGAAACCGATTGTCTGGCATCACCTGAGGCTGTGTCCGCACGGCCATCCCGACGAAACGATCGACGACGCGGCGATCGCCGTCGACGAAACCGGCACGATCGTGTGGCTCGGCGCGTTTTCCGCGCTGCCCCACGGTTATGCGCACTGGCAGCGGGAAGACCTGCACGGCGCGTGGGTGACGCCCGGCCTCGTCGACTGCCATACGCACCTCGTGTACGGCGGCACGCGCGCCGACGAGTTCGCGCAGCGCCTCGCCGGCGTCAGCTACGAGGAGATCGCGCGGCAGGGTGGCGGGATCGTGTCGACGGTGCGCGCGACGCGCGCGGCCGACGAGACGACGCTGTTCGTGCAGGCGGCCGCACGCCTGCAGCCGCTGCTCGCCGAAGGCGTGACCGCGATCGAGATCAAGTCGGGCTACGGGCTCGACCTCGCGAGCGAGCGCAAGATGCTGCGCGTCGCGCGCCAGCTCGGCGAGCGCTTTCCGGTCACGGTCTACACCACGTTCCTCGGCGCGCACGCGCTGCCGCCGGAATACGCGGGCCGCCCGGATGAATACATCGACGAAGTGTGTGGACGGATGCTGCCGGCACTCGCCGACGAAGGCCTCGTCGACGCCGTCGACGTGTTCTGCGAGCGCATCGGCTTCTCGCTCGCGCAGACCGAGCGCGTGTTCGAGGCCGCGACGCGGCGCGGCCTGCCGGTGAAGCTGCACGCGGAGCAGTTGTCGAACGCGGGTGGTACCGCGCTCGCTGCGCGTTATCGCGCGCTGTCCGCCGATCACCTCGAATTTCTCGACGAAGCCGGCATCGAGGCGATGAAGGCGGCCGGCACGGTCGCCGTGCTGTTGCCCGGCGCGTATTACTTCATTCGCGAAACGCAATTGCCGCCGATCGCGCTGCTGCGCAAGCACGGCGTGCCGATCGCGCTCGCGACCGATCACAACCCCGGCACGTCGCCGCTCGAATCGTTGCTGCTGACGATGAACATGGGCTGCACGCTGTTCCGCATGACGGTGCCCGAGGTGCTGCAGGGCGTCACGCGCCATGCGGCCGCGGCACTCGGCCGCGCGGATCGTCACGGCGCGCTCGAGATCGGCCGCCAGGCCGATTTCGCGGCCTGGTCGGTCGGCTCGCTGTCGGAGCTCGCGTACTGGATCGGCCGGCCGCTGTGCGAGCAGGTCGTGCGCGGCGGTACGACCGTGTTTCGCCGGATGAACGGCTAGCCTTGCAACAGACGAGACTCACGATGACCGAAATGACGCTGTTCGCGGACCATGCCTGGCTGCCCGATGGCTGGCGCCGCAACGTGCTGCTGCGCTGGGACGCGGCCGGCACGCTGACCGACGTGACGCCCGATGCCGACGCGCCGGCCGGCGTCGCCCGCGCGGCAGGGCCCGTGCTGCCCGGCATGCCGAACCTGCATTCGCATGCGTTCCAGCGTGCGATGGCGGGTCTCACCGAATACCGCGCGAATCCCGCCGACAGCTTCTGGAGCTGGCGCGACCTGATGTACCGCTTCGCGCTGAAGATCACGCCCGACGCGCTCGCGGCGATCGCGCGCTGGCTGTACGTCGAGATGCTGAAGTGCGGCTATACGTCGGTGTGCGAATTCCACTACGTGCATCACGCGCAGGACGGCTCGCGCTACCCGCAGATCGCGGAACTCGGCACGCGCGTGATCGACGCGGCCCGCTCGGCCGGCATCGGCATCACGATGCTGCCCGTGTCGTACCAGTTCGCCGGGTTCGGCAACAAGCCGGCGCGCGACGACCAGCGCCGCTTCATCAACACGCCGGACGGGCTGCTCGAACTGCTCGATGCGATGCGCCGCGTCGCGCCCGAGCACGGCGGACTGCGCTACGGCGTCGCGCCGCACTCGCTGCGCGCGGTGTCCGAGAGCGGATTGCGCGTGCTGCTCGACGGCCTGCCCGACGATGCGCCCGTGCATATCCATATCGCCGAACAGACGGCCGAAGTCGACGATTGCGTGCGCGCTTACGGCGCGCGTCCCGTGCAATGGCTGCTCGATCGCTTCGATGTCGATGTGCGCTGGTGCCTCGTGCACGCGACGCACGTCGATGCGGCCGAAACGGCCGCGCTCGCGAAGCGTCGTGCGGTGGCCGGCCTGTGCCTGACCACCGAGGCGAACCTTGGCGACGGCGTGTTCCCGGCCGTCGACTATCTCGCGCAGGGCGGCGTGATCGGCGTCGGCTCGGACAGCCATGCGTCGGTCGACTGGCGCTCGGAACTGCGCCTGCTCGAATACGGGCAGCGGCTCGTGCATCGCGCGCGCAACGTACTCGCGAGCGACACGCAGGCGCATGTCGCCGACCGGCTGTTCGACGCGTCGCTCGCAGGCGGCGCGCAGGCCAGCGGGCGGCGCATCGGCGCGCTGCGTGAAGGCTGCCGCGCCGACTGGCTCGTGCTCGATCCCGATCATCCGGCGATCGCCGAACACGGCAGCGCGTCGTGGCTGTCGGGCGCGGTGTTCGCCGAGCACGGCGAGACGCCGGTGCTCGACGTCTACACCGGCGGCGAACGCGTCGTGAGCGGCCGCCGCCATCGCGACGAAGCCGTCGCGTATGCCGACTACCGCGCCGCGCTGGCGCAACTGCTGCGCTGAACGCGCGGCACCCGGCGCGCGCCGCGAGCGTGCGCCGGCAGACTCTTACGGTGATGCGACATGACTGAACAACCGGCTGTTTTCACGCTGAAGCAGGGCACGCTGCCGCTGCTGATCTCGATTCCGCACGCAGGCACCCACATTCCCGACGACATCGCCGCGACGATGACGCCCGACGCGCGCTTCGTCGACGATTGCGACTGGCACCTCGAGCGGCTGTACGGGTTCGCCGCGACGCTCGGCGCGTCGATCCTCGTGCCGTCGCACGCGCGTTACGTCGTCGACCTGAACCGTCCGCCCGACAACGAGAACCTGTACCCGGGGCAGGACACGACCGGGCTCGTGCCGGTCGACACGTTCGACAAGGCGCCGCTGTATCCGGCGAACGCGCTGCCCGGCAACGACGAGATCATGCGCCGTCGCGACCGCTACTGGCGCCCGTATCACGACGCACTGCAAGGCGAGATCGCGCGTCTGAAGCGCGAGCACGGCCGCGTGCTCGTGTGGGAAGCGCATTCGATCCGCTCGCATGTGCCGCGCTTCTTCGAAGGCCGCCTGCCGGACTTCAACTTCGGCACGTCGAGCGGCGCGAGCGCCGCGCCCGGCCTCGCCGAGGCGCTGGCGGCATGCGTGAGCGCACACGGCGGCTATACGGCCGTCGCGAACGGGCGTTTCAAGGGCGGCTACATCACGCGTCACTACGGCGTGCCCGCCACCGGCGTCGAAGCCGTGCAGCTCGAGCTGTCGCAGATCACCTACATGGAGGAGACGCGTCCGTATGCGTACGACGAAGCGCGCGCCGCGCGGATCGTGCCGCTGCTGCAGACGCTCGTCGAAACCGCGCTCGCGCATCGCTGAGCCGCCGGCCCGCGTTGCGTGCGGCGGCGCGGCGCCACCTCGCGCCGCGGCCTGTCAGCGAACACCGCACGCGCCGACGCAGCGCACAAAACGGCATCGACCGGCCGGGTCGATGCCGTTTTTTTTCGTCTGATCGATGTCGGGATCGATACCTGAAAATTTGACGCAATTTTTAGGTGATATAAGCTGAATGTCAGGAAGTCGTCACGCGCGCCGGCCGCGACGGCGTTGATCAGCGCCGCACCGCGCCGGAATCCGCTGCGAAACACTTGCCGACGTGTCGCCGCGCGGCATTGCCGCCTCCGCTTCATTGCGACACGTGTCCTGTCTTCATCAGTCAGTCGAGTACGATCGTGAAAGCCGCCAGCCCTTCGATATGCCGGACCCGAAGTCCGTCGGCGGGCGCGTCGCCTCAGGCCGGGCCGATCCGGCATGCTGATCGCGGCACGCGCGCCGTCCTCATACGCGAGCCTCGTCCCTTCGCTGTGTCCCATTGCAGCCTGCGCCGCTTCAATCTCGTGACCGCGCACGTATTCAGCGCGGTGCAGTGCGACGGCAGCGCTTCATTGTTGCCCTAGCGTCCGTTTCTGCCTTCGCATCGGGTCGCACCGTCCGTTGCCGCGCCGTTCGCGCGGCAGGATCGCGGTTGGGCGCGTGCGGCGCGACCGCGCGTTGCCATCGTCTCGCGCCCATGCACGCGTCGCACCTTCATCGTGGAGACGATCATGCGACCGCGCCCGCTCGTAGCCGTCACCGCCGACCGCGTGATGCGCGGCGCCCATCCGAACCATACGGCCGGCGAGAAGTATCTCGTCGCGCTGGTCGACGGTGCCGGCGCGCTCGCCTTCGTGCTGCCCGCGCTCGGCACGCGCCAGCCGGTCGACGCGATCGTCGCGTCCATCGACGGGCTGCTGCTGACCGGCAGCTATTCGAACGTCGAGCCGCATCACTACGGTGGCCCGGCGAGCCCGCCGGACACGCTGCACGATCCCTCGCGCGATGCGACCGCGCTGCCGCTGATCCGCGCGGCGATCGACGCGGGCGTGCCCGTGCTCGCGATCTGCCGCGGCATGCAGGAGCTGAACGTCGCGTATGGCGGCACGCTGCATCAGCGGCTGCATGCGAGCGCGTGCTTCCACGATCATCGCGAGCGCGACGGCGATCCGCTCGAACGGCAGTACGGCCCCGCGCACCGCGTGCAGCTCGCGCCGGGCGGCCTGTTGCAACGGGTCGCGCGCGGCGCGCACGACGCGATGGTCAATTCGCTGCACGACCAGGGCATCGCGCGGCTCGGTGCGGGGCTCGCGGTTGAAGCGAGCGCGCCCGACGGGCTGATCGAGGCCGTCAGCGTGCGCGGCGCACGCGCGTTCGCGCTCGGCGTGCAGTGGCATCCCGAATGGCGCTTCGCGGAACAGCCGCTGTCGCGCGACATCTTCGCGGCATTCGGCGCGGCGTGCCGCGCGCGCATGACACACCGCATGCACGCGGCCGGCGGCACCATGCCGTCGCCGGCCGCATCCGACATCGACTGAACGAGGCCGATCATGCAACCCGAACTGAGCGAATTCCTGCGTCAGCACCGCATCACCGAAGTCGAGGCGATCATTCCCGACATGGCCGGCATCGCGCGCGGCAAGATCATTCCGCGCAACAAGTTCGAGTCCGGCGAATCGATGCGCCTGCCGCAGGCGGTGATGGTGCAGACCGTCACAGGCGACTATCCGGAAGACGGGTCGCTGACCGGCGTGACCGATCCCGACATGGTGTGCGTACCCGATCCGTCGACCATCTGCCTGATTCCGTGGGCCGTCGATCCGACCGCGCAGGTGATTCACGACTGCGTGCATTTCGACGGCTCGCCCGTCGAGATCTCGCCGCGCTACGTGCTGCGCCGCGTGCTCGACCTGTACAAGGCGAAGGGCTGGAAGCCCGTCGTCGCGCCTGAACTGGAGTTCTATCTGGTCGACATGAACGCCGACCCGGACCTGCCGTTGCGGCCGCCGGTCGGGCGCACGGGCCGCGCGGAGACGGGCCGTCAGTCGTATTCGATCGAGGCGGTCAACGAGTTCGATCCGCTGTTCGAGGACATCTACGAATACTGCGAGATGCAGGGCCTCGACATCGAGACGCTGATCCACGAGGTCGGCGCCGCGCAGATGGAGATCAACTTCGTGCACGGCGACGCGCTGTCGCTCGCCGATCAGGTGTTCCTGTTCAAGCGCACGGTGCGCGAGGCGGCGTTGCGCCACAACATGTACGCGACGTTCATGGCCAAGCCGATGGAGGGTGAGCCGGGCTCCGCGATGCATATCCACCAGAGCCTTGCCGATGCGCGCACCGGCCACAACCTGTTCGCCGACGAGGGCGGCGTCGTATCGCCGATGTTCCACAGCTATCTCGCGGGGCTGCAGAAATACACGCCCGCGCTGATGCCGATCTTCGCGCCGTACATCAACTCGTACCGCCGACTGTCGCGCTTCATGGCCGCGCCGATCAACGTGCAGTGGGGCTACGACAATCGCACGGTCGGCTTCCGCATCCCGCAGTCGACGCCGGTCGCGCGGCGCATCGAAAACCGGATTCCGGGCGTCGACTGCAACCCGTACCTCGCATTCGCGGCGACGCTCGCGGCCGGGTATCTCGGTCTCACGCAGCAGCTCGCGCCGACCGAACCGATCGCGTCCGACGGCTACGACCTGCCGTACCAGCTGCCCCGCAATCTCGAGGAGGGCATCTCGCTGATGGCCGCGTGCACGCCGCTTGCCGACATTCTCGGCAACAAGTTCGTGAAGGCGTACCTGGCGCTGAAGGAAACCGAATACGAAGCGTTCTTCCGCGTGATCAGTTCGTGGGAACGCCGTCATCTCCTGCTGCACGTGTGAGCGTGCGGCATCGACCAGCGGAGGCAACATGACAGAACGAAGCGAAGCCGTCGCCGCACGCTCGACCGCCGAATACCGCGCGCTCGACGCCGCGCACCACATCCACCCGTTCTCGGACATGGGTGCGCTCAACCGCGCGGGCAGCCGCGTGATCGTGAAGGCCGACGGCGTCTATCTGTGGGACTCGGACGGCAACAAGGTCATCGACGGGATGGCCGGCCTCTGGTGCGTCAACGTCGGCTACGGCCGCAAGGAACTCGCCGACGCCGCGTATCGCCAGCTCCAGGAACTGCCGTTCTACAACACGTTCTTCAAGACGACGCACCCGCCGGTGATCGAGCTTTCCGCGATGCTCGCGGAAGTGACGCCCGCCGGCTTCAACCACTTCTTCTATTGCAACAGCGGCTCGGAAGGCAACGACACCGTGCTGCGCCTCGTGCACCAGTACTGGCGCGTGCAGGGCAAGCCGCAGAAGAAATACGTGATCTCGCGCAAGAACGGCTACCACGGCTCGACGATCGCGGGCGGCACGCTCGGCGGGATGGGCTACATGCACGAGCAGATGCCGTCGAAGGTCGAGCACATCGTGCACATCGATCAGCCGTATTTCTTCGGCGAAGCGCAGGCCGGCGAGACGCCCGAGGCATTCGGCCTCGCACGCGCGCAGCAGCTCGAGGCGAAGATCCTCGAACTCGGCGCGGAGAACGTCGCGGCGTTCATCGGCGAGCCGTTCCAGGGCGCGGGCGGCGTGATCTTCCCGCCGTCGACGTACTGGCCGGAAATCCAGCGGATCTGTCGCAAGTACGACATCCTGCTCGTCGCCGACGAAGTGATCGGCGGCTTCGGCCGCACCGGCGAATGGTTCGCGCATCAGCACTTCGGCTTCGAGCCGGACCTGATCACGATGGCCAAGGGCCTGACGTCGGGTTACGTGCCGATGGGCGCGGTGGGCATCCATGAACGCATCGCGCGCCCGATCATCGACAACGGCGAATTCAATCACGGCCTCACGTACTCGGGCCATCCGGTCGCGGCGGCGGTGGCGGTCGCGAACCTGAAGCTGCTGCGCGACGAAGGGATCGTCGAGCGCGTCAAGCGTGACATCGGGCCGTATTTCCAGCGTCGGCTGCGGGAAGCGCTCGGCGATCATCCGATCGTCGGCGAGATCGCGGGGGCGGGGCTGGTCGCGGGGGTCCAGCTCGCGCGCGATCGCGCGCGGCGCGAGCGGTTCGACGCCGGCGTCGACGTCGGGACGATCTGCCGGGACTTCTGCTTCAACGGCAATCTGATCATGCGTGCGACCGGCGACCGGATGCTGCTGTCGCCGCCGCTCGTGATCCGGGAGGCGGAGGTCGACGAGATCGTCGACAAGGCGAAGCGCGCGTTCGATGCGACGGCGCAGCAGGTGAGGCGGGCAGGGTAGTCAGTCGTCGCGACGCTTCGATTGCATGTGGTCGAAGCGTCGCTGCCCGTCGAACTTGTTCGCGAGCGCAAGGAAGCGTGCAGGGGAGGCGCGCCGCAGCAGAAAGGCGGCCGCAAAACGAAAAGGGCCTGCGTCGTGAGACGCAGGCCCTTGAATTCTTTGGTGGGCGGTACTGGGATCGAACCAGTGACCCCTGCCGTGTGAAGGCAGTGCTCTACCGCTGAGCTAACCGCCCAAAGAAGCTGAAATTATGTCAGAGCTTTTCGGGTTCGTAAAGCACTTTCTTCAAATATTTTTCAGGCCGGTGCAAACAGTTCGTCAGCCGGCCGTCGACGGCTCGACGAGATCGAGGATCGAGCCGTCGCGCTTGAGCGTCGCGAGCACGATGCTCGAATTGATCGACATCACACCTGTCGCGCGGTGCAGGCGATTGATCACGAAGTCGGAGTAGTGGTCGAGGTCGCGCGCCCGAACCGTCAGCACGTAGTTCGAGCCGCCCGTCACGATCTGCGCGGCGATGACTTCCGGCCACTCCTGGATCGCCTCCACGAACCGGTCGTGCCATTCGGGTACGTCCGGCCGCATCGACACATGCACGAGCGCCTCGAATGCGACGCCGACCTTCTTCGGCTCGATCGTGCAGCGGTAGCCCGAAATGACGCCGCGTTCCTCGAGCAACTTCACGCGCCGCAGGCACGCCGACGGCGACAGCGCGACCGCGTTCGCGAGGTCCTGATTGCTGATGCGGCCGTCCCGCTCGAGATGCCGGAGGATCCGCATGTCGGTTCGATCCAGATTCATTTCGCAGAATCCCGTAATTTTTGAGATGACAAGCGCAGACTCTACTGCAATGGCGGCGATTCGTCATCGAAAAGTGAAGCTCATTCTATTTCGTCCTCGATAACATGCGCCCCATGCCTCGATCGCACGGCCTGACGCGCTGTCACGCCGCCGGCCGTATCGCCGCCTTCAACTCTTACCGTCATTGCGTCATGTACGAACACATTCCCGCCTATCCGGGCGACCCGATCCTGTCGCTGTTCCAGGCGTTCCAGCAGGATGCCCATCCGCACAAGGTCAACCTCAGCATCGGTCTCTACTACGACGACGCGGGCCGCATCCCCGTGCTGGAGAGCACGCGTCTCGCGGCCGAGCGCGTGCGCGAAGCCGGTGCGCCGCATACCTACCTGCCGATGGAAGGGCTTGCCGCGTATCGGCAGGGCGTGCAGCGCCTCGTGTTCGGGGCCGACTGCGCGGCGCTCGCGCAAGGGCGCGTCGCGACGCTGCAGACGCTCGGCGGCTCGGGCGCGCTGCGGCTCGGCGCGGAATTCGTGAAGCGCTATTTCCCCGACAGCGCGATCTGGGTCAGCGATCCGACGTGGGACAACCATCGCGTGATCTTCGCGGCGGCCGGCCTCGACGTGCACACGTATCCGTATTACGACGCAGCGCGCAACAACCTGCGCGTCGACGCGATGCTCGCGGCGCTCGACGCGCTGCCCGCGCGCAGCATCGTGCTGCTGCAGCCGTGCTGCCACAACCCGACGGGCCTCGATCTCGGCCGCGATGCGTGGAACGCGGTGATCGACGTGCTCGCGCGCCGCGGACTGATTCCGTTCCTCGACATGGCGTACCAGGGCTTCGGCGACGGGCTCGACGACGACGCATGGGCCGTGCGCGCGATCGTCGAGGCGGGACTGCCGGCGATCGTCAGCAACTCGTTCTCGAAGAACTTCTCGCTGTACGGCGAGCGCGTCGGGGGTCTGTCGATCGTCTGCGCGAGCGCGGGCGAGGCGGCGACGGTGCTGAGCCAGTTGCAGGCCGGCGTGCGCCGCACCTATTCGAGCCCGCCGCTGTTCGGCGCGCAGCTCGTGTCGGCCGTGCTGAACGACGACGTCCTGCGTGCGCGCTGGGAAGACGAGGTGGCCCAGGTGCGCACGCGCATCAAGCGGATGCGCGGCGCGCTGAAGGCGCGGCTCGACGCGCGCCTGCCTGCGCCTGCGTTCGATGCGCTCGTCACGCAGCGCGGCATGTTCAGCTACACGGGCATCGCCGCGAGCGACGTGGACCGGCTGCGCGCGTCACACGGCGTCTACTTGCTGCGCTCGGGCCGCATGTGCATCGCGGGCCTGAGCGACGCGAACGTCGACCACGTCGCGAACGCGATCGCCGAGGTGCTCGGCGGCACGTCGCGTCAGGCCGCTTGAGCGGCCGATCCCGAACCGAAGGAGGACACGATGGCAGACACCATCCCCGTCGACTTGCCCCAGCTCGCGCAGCCGTTCTCGTGGGCGACCCGCGCAGGCGGGCTGATGTTTACCGGCCATGGGCCAGTCGATGCGTCCGGCGCGATCGCCGGCGACACGATGGCCGAGCAGGCGCGCATCACGCTCGGCAATCTCGCGAAGGCCGTCGCGGCGGCGGGCGCGACGATGGACGACGTCGCGCAGGTGCTCGTCTACCTGTCCGACGTGAAGGCGATGCCCGAATTCGATGCCGAATACCGGCGTCATTTCCGCGAGCCGTATCCGAACCGCACGTGCGTGGGCGTGCAGGGCTTCGCGCACCCTGACATGCGCGTCGAACTCGTCGCGTACGTCGCGTTGCCGGCGGCACGCGGCTAGCCGGCACGCGACTTCGCGACGATTGCAGCACCCACGATTACCGACAAGCACCAACACCCCCCCGACAAACATCAAATATTCAGACAAGGATGGAGACGAAGATGAGGCGTATCACTCGATTCGCACTACCGACGATAGCGGGACTGCTCGCCGCAAGCGGCGCGATGGCGCAGAGCAGCGTGACGCTGTACGGCATCGTCGATCAGAGCATTCGCTACACGACGCATGCGAACGCGTCGAACGACGCGAGCGTGCAGATGACCAACGGCGCGATCACCAACAGCCGCTGGGGCCTGAAGGGCAGCGAAGCGCTCGGCGGCGGGCTGAAAGCGATCTTCCAGCTCGAGAGCGGCTTCGAGCCGCAGAACGGGCAGCTCGACGGCGCGTTGTTCGGCCGCTACGCGTATGTCGGCCTGGCGAGCGACTGGGGCACCGTGAGGCTCGGCCGGCAGGCGACCGAGGCGTTCAACCTGTTCGGCGATCTCGATCCGCTGACGGTCGGCAACTACACGGCCAACATGTGGCCGTACTTCCTCACGCAGGGCCGTGCGAGCAACGTGGTCAGCTACGACGGCACGTTCGGCGGGCTGAACGTCGGCGCGAGTTACGGCTTCGGCGGCGTCGCGGGCAGCCTCGGCGCGAATGCGTACTGGGGTACGCACGTGTCGTACACGCTCGGCGGGCTCATGGTCGGCGCGACCTACCAGCAGGTGCGCGACCTGAACAGCCGTGCGCAGCAGGCATGGGGCGCGGGCGCGCGCTACGCGTTCGGCGCGGCGACGCTGTACGCGGGCTATCTCGGCGGCATCGATCGCACGGGCATGCTCGACCGGCAACTGCTGAACGCGCCGGGCCGCGACGTGACCTACGGTTCGTTCGCAGACAATCCGCGCCGCGACGCGATCTTCTATACCGGTGCGAGCGTGAAGGTCACGCCAGCGGTGTCGGTGACCGGCGTCGCGTACTACGACGACATCCGCAACGTCAACGGCATCGCAGGTAACGGCGGCAAGCGCTATACGGGCGTGCTCGAGGCCGAGTACGCTCTGTCGAAGGCCACGCAGGTCTACGCGACGGTCGACTACAACCGCGTGACCGGCGGCGCGTTCACCGAAATGCCCGGACGCGGCAACCAGACGGGTATCGCGGCCGGCTTGCGCCACATGTTCTGAGCACGCGGCGCGCGGTGGCCGGTGCGGTCCGGCACCGGTCCGTGCGCCGTCGACGTTTCGACCGGACACACGCTTTCGAACGAGGTCATTCGATGCAACCAGAAGGGCAATTCCAGCACATCGCGGCGCGCGAGCAGGGTCTGCGCCGCACGCTTTCCGCACGGCAGATGGCGATGATCGCGATCGGCGGTGCGATCGGCACGGGTCTCTTTCTCGGCAGCGGGTTCGCGATCGGCTTTGCCGGCCCGAGCGTGCTCGTCAGCTACGCGATCGGCGCGTTCATCTCGCTGTTGCTGATGGGCTGTCTCGCGGAGATGACGGTCGCGCACCCGACCTCCGGGTCGTTCGGCGCGTACGCCGAACATTACGTGAGCCCGTGGGCCGGGTTCCTCGTGCGCTATGCGTACTGGGCGTGCATCGTGCTCGCGGTCGGCACCGAAGTCACCGCGATCGCGCTGTACATGAAGTACTGGTTCCCGGGCGTGCCGGGCTGGCTGTGGATCGTCGGCTTCTCGGCGCTGCTCGTGTTCGTCAACGCGCGCAGCGTCGACGTGTTCGGCGCGGTCGAATACGGCTTCTCGGTCGTGAAGATCGCGGCGATCGTCGGCTTCATCGTGCTGGGCGCATACGTCGTGTTCGGTAATCCGGCGCTGGTCGGCGACGGCGCGGCCGGCGCGGGCTTCCACCATTACACCGAGCATGGCGGCTTCTTCCCGAAGGGGATGTGGGGGATGTGGGTCGCGGTGATCGTGTCGATCTTCAGCTACCTGAGCATCGAGATGATCGCGGTCGCGGCGGGCGAGGCGGAAGATCCCGAGCGTGCGGTGACTCGCGCGTTCCGCTCGACGATCGTGCGGCTCGTGCTGTTCTACCTGGTCACGCTCGCGCTGATGCTCGCGATCGTGCCGTGGACGGCGGCGGGTCGCGACGAGAGCCCGTTCGTGAAGGTGATGGAGGCGATCCACCTGCCGGGAGCGGCCGGGCTGATCAACTTCGTCGTACTGATCGCCGCGCTATCCGCGATGAACAGCCAGCTCTACATCACGACGCGGATGATGTTCAGCCTGTCGCGCGCGGGTCACGCGCCGAAGGCGCTCGGCGAGGTGAACGCGCGCGGCGTGCCGTTCGGCGCGCTGATGCTCTCGACGCTTGGCATCGCGCTCGCGACGGTCCTGAGCGTGCTGTATCCGGACGCGTCGTTCACGATCATGATGTCGGTGTCGATGTTCGGCGCGCTGTTCACGTGGATGATGATCTTCGTCACGCATTACTGCTTCCGGCGGCGTCGCGCGGCGCTCGGCCTGCCGGCGCCCGCGTTCCGGATGCGCGGCTTTCCGCTGCTGACGCTGCTCGGCGCCGCGCTGATGCTCGCGGTGATGGTGACGACCTACTTCACGGCCGAATTCCACATGACGCTGATCTTCGGCATTCCGTTCCTTTTCGCGCTGTCCGTCGTGTACGCGGTGTGGTATCGGCGCGCGCAGCCGGTGCTGCAGCCGGAAGCGAAGTAGCGCAGGAGTGCCGGCGCCTGCTCAGCCCGCGAGCGCGGGCAGCGCGTCGATCGACGCGCGCACGTAGTCGGCGAAGCGCAGCGCGACCGGTTCGGCGGTGCCGCTGCGCTTCAACTCCAGCGTGCGCGATTCGAGCGACGCATCCTTCAGCGGCCGGAACACGAGCCGGTCGCTCTTCACCTGCTGCAGCACGCGCGGCACGAGCGCGATGCCCATCCCGAATTCGATCATCGACAGGATCGTCTGCCACAGCCGCGCCTCATGACGGATCAGCGGGCTGAATCCCGCGTTCACGCATTGCGCGATGATCAGGTCGTGATAATGCGGCGCCGCGTCGCGCGGAAACAGGATGAACGGTTCCGCCGCCAGCGCGGCGAGTGTGACCTGCCGGCGCCGCGCGAGCGGATGCGCGGCCGGCAGGCAGCACACGAACGGTTCGGCGTAGACGGGCGCCGATTCGACCTCGGGCGGGCAGTGGCCCCAGTGCGCGTAGCCGAGATCGATCTGGCCGCGCTGGATCGCCTGCACCTGCGCCTGCGTGTTCATCTCGCTCAGCACGATCTCGACGCTCGGATAGTCGGCCTCGAAGCGCCGCACGGCATCGGGCAGCCCGCGATACAGCATCGAATGGACGAAGCCGATCCGCAGCCGGCCGGCGAGACCGGACGCCGAGCGCACCGTGAGACGCTCGGCCTCGGCCGCCTGCAGCAGCAGCCGGCGCGCTTCGCCGAGCAGCACGGCGCCCGCGTTGGTCAGTGCGACCGTCTTGTTGGTACGGGAAAAAAGCTGCACGCCGAGCGCATCCTCGAACTTGCGGATGTCGAAGCTCAGCGCCGGCTGCGAGATGAACAGGCGCTTCGCCGCGCGCCCGAAATGCAGTTCCTCGGCGACCGCCACGAAGTAGCGCAACTGCCTCAGTTCCATGGTGTCTCCTCCCCGCATCGGCATCGATAAGTGTCGTCTATCGTACCGGATAAATCCTGTATTGGACGCTTATCGATCGCGCGCCTACGCTCTGCTGAACGCCTGGCACCCGCCGGCCGCGCCGCCACGGCGCGGGCACCGGCCGGCAGCCGGGCCACCATGGAGACGCATGCATGAACGACACCGCTCGCACGCCGGACACCGGCGCGGCCAACAACATCCCCGATAGCCGGGGCATCAATTTCTTCACGGCCGATCCCGACCTCGGCGCGTTGCTGAGGCTGCATCTCGGCGCGACCCGATACGCGGAACTCGAACCGCAACTGCACGCGCTCGGCGCGCGCGTGTCGGGCGAACTCGACGCGTGGGCGTCGCGCGCGGACAAGCATCCGCCCGTGCTCGAGCATCGCAACCGGCGCGGCGAAGCCGTGCAGCGGATCGACAAGGATCCCGCGTATGTCGCGCTCGAACGGGTCGCCTATTCGGAACTCGGGCTCGCGGCGCTGAGTCACCAGCCCGAGGCGGCGGCGCCGCTCGTCAAGTACGCGCTGACGTTCCTGTTCGTCCAGGCGGAATTCGGGCTGTGCTGCCCGGTCAGCATGACCGATTCGCTGACGCGCACGCTGCGCCGTTTCGGGGATCGGGCGCTCGTCGAGCAGTATCTGCCGATGCTCGCGTCGCGCGATTTCGACACGCTGTTCCAGGGCGCGATGTTCATGACCGAGCAGGCGGCCGGTTCCGACGTCGGCCGCATCGCGACGCGCGCCGTGCGCGAAACCGACGCGCAGGGCGGGGCGGTGTGGCGCCTGTACGGCGACAAGTGGTTCTGCTCGAACGCGGACGCCGACCTGGCGATGGTGCTCGCGCGGCCCGACGGCGCGCCGGACGGCATCAAGGGCCTCGCGCTGTTCCTGTTGCCGAAGACGCTGCCGGACGGCACGCGCAACGGCTACCGGATCGTACGACTGAAGGACAAGCTCGGCAGCCGCTCGATGGCGAGCGGCGAGATCGCGCTCGAAGGCGCGCAGGCTTACCTGATCGGCGAGATCGGCCGCGGTTTCCACCAGATGGCCGACATGATCAACATGTCGCGGCTGTCGAACGGCGTGCGCGCGGCCGGACTGATGCGGCGCGCGCTGAACGAGGCGCTGCACGTCGCTGCGCATCGCGAGGCGTTCGGCCGCAAGCTGATCGAGATGCCGCTGATGCAGCGTCAGCTGATGAAGATGCTGCTGCCCGCCGAGGCCGCGCGCGCGATGTTCATGCAGATCGCGATGCTGCTGCCGCGGGCCGACGCGGGCAACGAGCAGGCTGCACGCTGCGTGCGCATCCTGACGCCGCTGATCAAGTTCCGCGCGTGCCGCGATGCGCGTCGCGTGACGGGCGATGCGATGGAGGTGCGCGGCGGCACCGGCTACATCGAGGAATGGAGCGATGCGCGTCTCGTGCGCGACGCGCATCTCGGCTCGATCTGGGAAGGCACCAGCAACATCGTCGCGCTCGACGTCGCGCGCGCCGCGCAGCGCGAGCAGGCGCTCGACGCGCTGCGCACGTTCCTCGGCGACCGGCTCGGCGCGGCGCCGCTGCCCGACGCGAGCCGCGCGGCGCTGCGGCGCATTCTCGTGCGCGCGTGCGATGCGCTCGCACGGGTTGCGGCTGAAGGCGACGACGCGCGCGTGCGGCAGGCTGCGTCGGCGCTTTACTACGCGAGCGCGGCCGTGCTGATGGCGTGCGAGGGTGCAGAGCTCGCACCCGATTACCGGCGCCTCGCGCTCGCGCACTTGATCGTGCGTCACAAGCTGCTGCCGGTCGACCCGCTCGCGCCGGCGTCGCGCGACGACGAAGCGGCGGCGTTCGACGCGCTGCTGCGCGGCACGACGGTGCCGCTCGACATGGCGCTCGACCTGCTGCCGGAGGTCGAACGATGAGCGCGACGGAAGCGATGAACGCGCCGCGCGGCGCACTTGACGGCCTGAAGATAGTCGACTTGAGCCGCGTGCTCGGCGGTCCGTACTGCACGCAGGCGCTCGCCGATCACGGCGCGACGGTGATCAAGATCGAGCCGCCGGGCGGCGACGAGACGCGCGGCTGGGGGCCGCCGTTCCTCGGCGACACCGCGTGGTACTTCATGGGCGTGAACCGCAACAAGGAAGGGCTCGCGCTCGACCTGTCCCGCGACGAAGGGCGCGCGATCCTGTGGCGCCTGCTGGAGGACGCCGACGTGCTCGTCGAGAACTTCAAGCCAGGCACGCTCGCGCGCTGGGGGATGGACTATGCGCGCGACCTGCAGCCGCGTTTCCCGCGCCTGATCCACTGCGCGGTGACGGGCTTCGGCGAGGACGGCCCGCTCGGCGGGTTGCCCGGCTACGACGCGGTGATCCAGGCGATGGCCGGGCTGATGAGCGTCAATGGCGAGCGCGACGGCGACGCGATGCGCATCGGGTTGCCGATCGTCGACATGGTCACGGGGCTCAACGCGCTTGCCGGCATCCTGCTGGCGCTCGCGGAGCGCGAGAAGAGCGGGCTGGGGCAGTCGATCGACATCGCGCTGTACGACTGCGGCGTGTCGCTGCTGCATCCGCACCTGCCGAACTTCTTCGGATCGGGGCGCGTGCCCGAGCGCAGCGGCAACGCGCATCCGAACATCGCGCCGTACGACAGCTACCGCACGGCGACGGTGCCGATCTTTCTCGCGGTCGGCAACGACCGGCAGTTCGCGCGCCTCGTCGCATATCTCGGCGCGCCGGCGCTCGCGGGCGATCCGCGCTTCGCCGACAACCGCAGCCGCTGCGCGCACCGGCTCGACCTGAAGGTCGAGCTCGAGGCACGGCTCGCCGCCCATCCGTGCGAGCCGCTGGCGCGCGACCTGATGGCGGCGGGCGTACCGTGCGGGCCGGTGCGCACGGTTGCCGATGTCGCGCGCGACCCGCATGCGCTGCACCGCGCGTTGTTCGTCGAGATCGGCGCATATCGCGGCACCGCATCGCCGGTGAAGCTGTCGCGCACGCCGGCGACCTATCGTTTGCCGCCACCCGCGCTCGGCCGCGACACGCGCGCGGTGCTCGACCGCCTCGGCGTCGATCCCGCGCTCCAGCAGCAACTGCTCGACGCCGGCGTGCTGAAGGTCGCGCCGGACCCGGCGTGACCGGCCGGGTGGCGCTCGCACGCGAGCATCCTCGGCCGACGCATCGCAGGGAAAAGCAGCGCAACGCAAGGCAACTCAAAGCGCAGTAAAGCACCACCGCCAGCCGGCGGCGCAAGGCCGGCCATCCGGCAAGGCGCGCGACAGTCGCGCCGCCGATCACGAACATGGAGACATCGATGAGCCGTCCGCAATCCCCATCCGCCGCGCAGCCGCGGCCCGGCCGTGCCGCCCTCGCGGCGTTCGTCGGCACCACGATCGAGTGGTACGACTTCTACATCTACGGCACGGCCGCGGCGCTCGTGTTCGGCAAGGTGTTCTTTTCCCGCACGATGGATCCGGGCGTCGCGACGCTGCTCGCGTTCGTCACGTTCTGGGCCGGCTTCGCGGCGCGGCCGCTCGGCGGCATCGTGTTCGGGCATCTCGGCGACCGCGTCGGCCGCAAGACGGCGCTCGTGATCACGCTGGTGATGATGGGGCTCGCGACGACGGGCATCGGCCTGTTGCCCGGCTATGCGTCGATCGGCGTGTGGGCGCCCGCGGGCCTCGTCGTGCTGCGCGTGCTGCAGGGCATCGCGGTCGGCGGCGAGTGGGGCGGCGCGGTGCTGATCGCGAGCGAGAATGCGCCGAAGCATCGCAGCATCCTCTATGCGGCGTTCGCGCAGCAGGGCTCGCCCACCGGCAACCTGCTCGCCACCACCGCGTTCTTCGCGCTGAGCGCGCTGCCGACGCCGTCGTTCCTGATGTGGGGCTGGCGCATTCCGTTCCTGCTGTCGGCCGTGCTCGTGATCATCGGCATGGTGATCCGGCTGCGGCTCGAGGAGTCGATCGAGATGCAGCGCGTGCTCGCACGCAAGCGCACGGTGAAGCTGCCGCTGCGCGACGTCGTGCGCGACCACTGGCCCGTCGTGCTGCTCGCGGCCGGCACGCTGCCGGTGATCAACGTCACGTATTTCCGCAGCACGTTCGCGCTGTCGTGGGCGACGAAGGAGCTCGGCTACGCGCAGGGCACGTTCCTCGGCATCCTGTCGATCTCGCTCGTCGTGCAGTTCCTGATGCAGCCGGTCGGCGCGTGGTTCGTGTCGAAGGTCGACATGCGGCGCGCGATGTGCTGGATCCTGATTCCCGAAATCGTGCTGATGCCCGTGATGTTCCATGCGCTCGCGACGCGTTCGTACTGGGTCGCCGTCGCGGGCATGTGCATCTCGACGATTCCGTCGGCGATGTTCTACGGCGCGGTCGGCGGCGTGCTCGCGCGCGTGTTTCCGGCCAACATCCGCTATACGGGCCTGTCTCTCGCGTATCAGTTGAGCGCGCTCGTCGTCGGCGGCGGCACGCCGGTGCTCGCGCAGGCGATCCTCAATGCGACGGGCAGCATCGTCGGCGTCGCGATCGCATCGGGGCTGTACGCGCTCGTGTCGCTCGCGTGCATGCTGGCGCTGCTGAATCGCACCGGGTATCGCGCGGACGAGCTGTCGAGCGCCGAACGCAGCGATGCGGCGGAATGGGGCACCGAAGGCGCGAGCGCTGAAAGTCCGTCCGGCGAGACCGCGCAGGCGGGCGACCGCGGTGCGTTGAAACCGGCGGGTTGAATCCGCCGGGCCGGCGTGACGTGCCGATTCGGCGGCAGCGAACGCGCCGGCCGGATCGCAGCGACCCGATTCCGCCCTCCCAAAAGCAAACGGCACCGTGCGATACACGGTGCCGTTTGCTTGGCTTATCGTCGCTGCCGGTGCGACCGGCCTGCGCGATTCGCGGTGCTTCAGCCTTCCGTCGGCGGCACGTAGCCGGACGCCTGGTCCGCGCCGTCGCCGAAGAAGTACTTCTCGGTCTGCTTCATCAGGTACTGGCGCGCACGCGGGTCGGCCATGTTCAGGCGGTTTTCGTTGATCAGCATCGTCTGCTGCTTCAGCCAGCCTTGCCACGCTTCCTTCGAGACGCTCTCGTAAATGCGCTTGCCGAGTTCGCCCGGCAGCGGCGGGAAATCGAGGCCTTCGGCTTCCTTGCCGAGCTTCGCGCATTGGATCATTCGAGCCATCGTGTACTTCTCCTGTAATCGGTGTCTGGGGGGAAGGGCAGTCGTGCCTGCGCTCAGAGCTGCTTCATCAGCACGAGCGACTTGCGCTGCCAGTTATAGAGCTTGCGACGGTCTTCCGGCAGGTCGTCGACGCTGACCTTGACGAAGCCGCGCTTGAGGAACCAGTGCTCGGTGCGCGTCGTGAGCACGAAGATGTGCGTGAGGCCGCGCGCGCGGGCGCGCTGCTCGATGCGCTTGAGCAGGCGTTCGCCGTCGCCCGAGCCCTGTGCTTCCGGCGCGACCGTCAGGCACGCCATCTCGCCGATCTTCTCCTGCTGGTACGGGTACAGCGCCGCGCAGCCGAACAGCACGCCATCGTGCTCGATCACCGAGAAGTGGTCGATGTCGCGTTCGATCTGGTGGCGGCCGCGCCGCACCAGCGTGCCGTCCGACTCGAGCGGCTCGATCAGCGACAGGATGCCGCCGACGTCGTCCGGCGTCGCTTCGCGCAGGCTCTCGAGGTTCTCGTACGAGATCATCGTGCCGACGCCGTCGTGCAGGAACAGTTCGAGCAGCATGCTGCCGTCGAGCGACTGCGGAATCAGGTGGGCGCGGGTCACGCCGCCGCGGCATGCGCGGATCGAGTGCTTCAGGAAGAACGCATCGTCGCCCTGGATGTTGCCGGAATCGAGCAGCTCGGCGGCCGCGTCGAGCGACATTTCGCGGATCAGCCCGCCTTCGTCGTCGACGATGCCGGGCGCTTCGGTCAGGAAGATGATCTTGTCGGCGCGCAGCGCGATCGCGGCGGCCGACGCGACGTCTTCCATCGACAGGTTGAACGCCTCGCCGGTCGGCGAGAAGCCGAGCGGCGACAGCAGCACGAGCTTGCGGCTCGCGAGCGAATGACGGATCGATTCGGCGTCGATCTTGCGCACGATGCCCGTGTGCGCGAAATCGACCCCGTCGAGAATCCCCACTGGCCGTGCGGTCACGAAGTTGCCGGACACGACGCTGATGTGCGCGTGCGCCATCGGCGAGTTCGGCAGACCCTGGCTGATCGCGGCCTCGATGTCGAGACGCACTTCGCCTGCCGCTTCCTTCGCGGATTCGAGCGCGCGCGCATCGGTGATGCGCAGCCCGTGCGAAAACTCGGATTCGACACCGTGCAGGCTCAGTTGCTCCTCGACCTGCGGCCGCGAGCCGTGCACGAGCACGATCTGGATGCCCATCGCCTGCAAGAGCGCGATGTCGGACACGAGCGCGTTCAGCAGCCCCTGCTGCACCACCTCGCCGCCGAACCCCACGACGAACGTGCTGTTGCGGAACTTGTGGATATAGGGCGCGACGGAGCGCATCCAGTCGACGAACTGCGCGTGGCTGGCGGCCGAATCGTCGGCGGCCGGCGGCGTCGCGGCGCCGGTCTGGGCGGGTGGGAGGTCGGTTTGGGAATTCATGGGCGGGATTATAATGCGCCCCCATGTCGAATGTACCTAAAAGTCCCGCGCCGACGCGGGCCAAAGCGCCGTCGGCCCGGCACCCGGAGGGTGCGGCCGATGCGCGTCAGCAGCAGGGCCAGCCGGCGCGCCAGCAGCAACAGCGGGCGGGTCAGCCGCCGCGTGGCGACGAGCGGCGCCGCGAACCGGGCCAGCCGGCCGCGCAGGGCGCACCACAGGCCGCCGGCGAGCGCGCGCCGCGCCGTGAACGTCCGCCGCGCGCCGCCATCGCGCCCAATCCCGTTCCGCTGATCACCTACCCCGAAAGCCTGCCCGTGTCGGGCAAGCGCGACGAAATCGCGCGCGCGATCGCCGGTCATCAGGTCGTCATCGTCTGCGGTGAAACGGGTTCGGGCAAGACCACCCAGCTGCCGAAGATCTGTCTCGATCTCGGCCGCGGCCTCGGCGCCGGCGGCACCGGCCTGATCGGCCATACGCAGCCGCGGCGCCTGGCCGCGTCGTCGACCGGCCGGCGGATCGCCGAGGAGCTCGGCACGCCGTTCGGCGAGGTGGTCGGCTACAAGGTGCGCTTCACCGACAATCTCGCGCCGGGCGCGTCCGTCAAGCTGATGACGGACGGCATCCTGCTCGCCGAGACGCAGACCGATCCGCTGCTGAAGGCGTACGACACGCTGATCATCGACGAGGCGCACGAGCGCAGCCTGAACATCGACTTCCTGCTCGGCTACCTGAAGGAAATCCTGCCGAGGCGGCCGGACCTGAAGCTGATCGTCACGTCCGCGACGATCGACGCCGACCGCTTCGCGCGTCATTTCGGCACCGACGAGCGTCCGGCGCCCGTGATCGAGGTGAGCGGGCGGCTGTATCCGGTCGAGATGCGCTACCGGCCGGTGGCCGAGGATCGCCCGGCCGTGAAGAACGCCGAAGGCACGGGCGGCCGCGATCGCGTGAAGACCGCGCGCGAGGCCGAACGCGACCTGATGGACGCGATCGTCGACGCGGTCGACGAGCTGTGCCGCGAAGGCCCCGGCGACGTGCTGGTGTTCCTGCCCGGCGAGCGCGAGATCCGCGAGGCGGCCGAGGCGCTGCGCAAGCATCATCCGCCGCATACCGAGATCCTGCCGCTGTTCGCGCGGCTGTCGGCGGCCGACCAGGACAAGGTGTTCAAGGCGTCGAACGCACGCCGCATCGTGCTCGCGACCAACGTGGCCGAAACGTCGCTGACGGTGCCGGGCATCCGCTACGTCGTCGACACCGGTCTCGCGCGGGTGAAGCGCTATTCGTACCGGAACAAGGTCGAGCAGTTGCAGGTGGAGTCGATCTCGCAGGCCGCCGCGAACCAGCGCGCGGGCCGCTGCGGCCGGGTGGCCGACGGCGTCTGCATCCGCTTGTACGAGGAAAGCGACTACCAGGCGCGCGCGCGTTTCACCGATCCGGAAATCCTGCGCTCGTCGCTCGCGTCGGTGATCCTGCGGATGAAGTCGCTGCACCTGACGGCGATCGAATCGTTCCCGTTCCTCGAGCCGCCGCCCGGCCGCGCGATCGCGGACGGCTACCAGCTGCTCAACGAACTCGGCGCGGTCGACGACGACAACGCGCTGACGCCGCTCGGCCGCGAACTCGCGCGGCTGCCGCTCGATCCGCGCGTCGGCCGGATGATTCTCGCCGCGCGCGACCAGCAGTCGCTGCGCGAGGTGCTGATCATCGCGAGCGCGCTGTCCGTGCAGGACCCGCGCGACCGTCCGATCGAGGCGCAGGAGCAGGCCGACCAGGCGCACCGCCGGTTCGCCGACGAGCGCTCCGAATTCCTCCAGTGGCTGAAGATCTGGGCGTGGTTCGAAGAAGCCGTCGCGCACAAGAAGTCGAACCGCCAGCTGGTCGACGCGTGCCGGCAGAACTTCCTGTCGCACCTGCGGCTGCGCGAATGGCGCGACGTCCATTCGCAGCTGCTGACGGTCGTGCGTGAGCACGGCTGGCGGCTCAACGAGGTCGAGGCGACCTACGAACAGGTCCATCTGGCCCTGTTGACGGGCCTGCTCGGCAACCTCGGCATGAAGGCCGACGACGATCCGCACTACCTCGGTGCGCGCGGGATCAAGTTCTACCTGTGGCCGGGTTCGGCACTCGCGAAGAAGGCCGGCCGCTGGGTGATGGCGGCCGAACTCGTCGAGACGAGCCGGCTGTATGCGCGCTGTCTCGCGAAGATCGAGCCGGAGTGGGTCGAGAAGATCGGCGCGCACCTGTTAAAGAAATCGCTGTCGGAGCCGCACTGGGAAAAGCGTCCCGCGCAGGTCAGCGCGTTCGAGCGCGCGACGCTGTACGGGCTGCCGATCTACCACCGCCGCCGCGTCGCGTTCGGCAAGCAGGATCCGGCGCGGGCGCGAGAGCTGTTCATCCGCGGCGCGCTGGTCGAGGGCGAGTTCGACACGAAGCTGCCGTTCTTCGCGCACAACCGCAAGCTGCTCGCCGACATCGAGCAGCTCGAGCACAAGTCGCGCCGCCAGGACGTGCTGGTCGACGACGAGCTGATCTACGCGTACTACGACCAGGCGATTCCGGAGGGAATCCACACGGGCGCCGCGTTCGAGCGCTGGTATCGCGACGAGGCGAAGAAGGGCGGTCAGGCAGAGGAGAAGCAGCGCCTGCTGTACCTGTCGCGCGACGACCTGATGCGCCACGAGGCGGCCGGCGTGACGACCGAGCTGTTCCCGAAGCGCGCGACGATGGCCGGTGTCGAGATGGCGCTCACGTACCATTTCGAGCCCGGCACGCCGCGCGACGGCGTGACGCTCGCGGTGCCGCTGTACGCACTGAATCAGGTCGACGCGCGCCGCTGCGAATGGCTTGTGCCGGGGATGCTGAAGGAAAAGGTGCAGTTGCTCCTGAAGTCGCTGCCGCAGAAGCTGCGCCGGCACTGCGTGCCGCTGCCCGAATACGCGGCCGGCTTCGTCGAGCGGACGGGCCGCGAGCGCTTCGGCGCGGGCGGCCTCGTCGAGGCGCTGATCGCCGACGTGCGCGGCGAGACCCAGGTCGCGATGAAGACGGCCGACTTCAAGCTCGAGACGTTGCCCGCGCATCTGTTCATGAACTTCAAGGTGATCGACGAGCACGGCCGCCAGCTCGCGATGGGGCGCAATCTCGCGCAACTGCGCCAGGAGCTCGGCGCGCAGGCGCAGCAGCAGTTCCAGAAGATCGCGGCGGCATCGACGATCGCGCCTGGCGGCGAAGCGTGCGAGGGCGATGCGGGTGACGCGCCCGCGCTCGCCGCGGTGCCGGGTTCGGCGGCGAAGGGCGGCAAGCCGGGCAAGGGCGCGGCGCCGCACACGGCCGCCCCGGCGGAAGCCGGCGCGACCGCGCTGTACGAGAGCCTGACGACGTGGAACTTCGGCAAGCTCCCCGAGCTGCTGGAGATCCGCCGCCGTGGCCAGACACTGTACGGCTATCCCGCGCTCGTCGATCGCGGCACGCATTGCGACGTCGAGGTGTTCGACTCGCCGGAGGAGGCCGCGCGGATCCACCGGGCGGGTTTGCGGCGACTGTTCGCGCTGCAGCTGAAGGAGCCGATCAAGTTCCTCGAGAAGAACCTGCCGGGGCTGCGCGAGATGGCGATGCAGTACATGTCGCTCGGCACGCAGGACGAGTTGCGCGACCAGCTGATCGACACGGCGCTCGACCGCGCGTGCCTGCAGGATCCGCTGCCCGACGACGACGCGAGCTTCCACGCGCGCCGCGACGAGGGCCGGAGCCGCCTGAACCTGCTCGCGCAGGAGATCGCGCGGCTCGTCGGGCAGATCCTCGCCGAGTATGCGGGGCTTGCGAAGAAGCTCGCGCAGGCGAAGCCGTTCGCGCAGGCTCACGCCGATCTGCAGCAGCAGCTCGCTGCGCTGGTCGGCAAGCGCTTCGTGATCGACACGCCTTACGTGCAGCTTGCACACTTCCCGCGCTACCTGAAGGGCATCGCGCTGCGGATCGACAAGCTGAAGGCCGACCCGGCGCGCGACGCGAAGCAGTCCGGCGAGCTGCTGCCGCTCGTCCAGCAGTATCAGCGCGCGGTGTCGCAGCGCGGCGGTGTCGCCGATCCGCGCCTCGCGGAATTCCGCTGGCTGCTGGAG
Organism: Burkholderia sp. LA-2-3-30-S1-D2; assembly: GCF_001523915.2. Lineage (NCBI taxonomy): Bacteria > Pseudomonadati > Pseudomonadota > Betaproteobacteria > Burkholderiales > Burkholderiaceae > Burkholderia > Burkholderia sp. LA-2-3-30-S1-D2. The sequence goes on from NZ_CP013384.1 coordinate 1,253,335, forward strand.
GAGCTGCGAATTTCGCTGTTCGCGCAGGAACTGCGCACGCCGATGCCTGTCTCTGTCAAGCGTCTGCACAAGGTGTGGGAGTCGATGCAGCGCTAGCGTACCGGCGATCGGCCGGGCCCGCACCGGTTGCAGGTCCCGGCCGCTCCAAGGCGCCGGTCGCATGGCAGCCGCGACCTGCGTCGAAGTGGCGCAATGCCGCCTCAGGTCAACCGGTGGGGCTTGCCGAGCGTTCTACAATGAATGCTGTTCCACGACGTGAGTCTTCATGCGCACTTTCCTTTCCTTCGGCCGCACGCTTGCGCTGGCCGCCGCCGTGCTGGCGCCCGCCGCACACGCGAATAACGTGATCATCCTCAATTCGGCCGAGGCGACGCTTTCCCTGATCGACCAGCAGACCCGCGAAGTCGTTTCCACGCTGCCGACCGGCAAGGAACCGCACCATCTGATGGCGACGCCGGACAATTCGTCGCTGATCGTCGCGAATTCGGTCTCGAACAGCCTGATGTTCCTCGATCCGAAGACGGGCAAGCTGCAGCGCACCGTCGAGGGGATCGACGATCCGTACCAGCTCGGCTTCTCGCCCGACCGCAAGTGGTTCGCGGCGGCGGGGTTGCGGCTCGACCGCGTCGACATCTACAGCTACGACGGCCACGACGTGCATCTCGCGAAGCGCGTGCCGCTCGCGGTGATGCCGAGCCACCTCGCATTCACGAAGGACAGCAAGACGCTGCTCGTGTCGCTGCAGGTGTCCGGCGAGATCGCGGCGATCGATCTGCCGACGCAGACGGTCAAGTGGAAGATGAAGGTCGGCAAGGTGCCGGCGGGCCTGTGGCTCACGCCGGACGACAAGTTCCTGCTGGTCGGGATGACCGGCGCGGATTACGTCGCGGTGGTCGACTGGCGCAACCAGAAGGTCGTCAAGCAGATCCATACGGGCAACGGCGCGCACAACTTCCGCTCGCTTGCCGACGGCACGCACGTCGCCGTCACGAACCGGGTTGCGAACACGATCAGCATCATCGACGAGAACACGCTCACCAACGTCGGCGACATCACCGGCCTGCTGCCGGGGCCGGACGACATGGAATTGTCCGCCGACAAGAAGACGCTGTGGGTGACGTTCCGTTTCGCGAAGAAGGTCGGTATCATCGATCTCGCATCGCGCAAGCTGGTGCAGACGATCGCCGTCGGCCGTTCGCCGCACGGGATCTACTTCTACGACCGCGCGCCGTGGAAGGCTGCGAACGGCGCGTGACGGGCGGAGGCGAACGATGCTGCACCTGATCGATGCGTTCGTGTCGGACATCCAGACCTGGCTGTATGTCGATGTCGTGCAGCCGCTCCTCTTCAAGTTCAACCTGATGGGCTATGACGAGGACACCTACGACGCGCTGTACTGGGTGATCATCGGCGCGCTGCAGATGGTGCTGATGTTCGCGCTGCTGCGCCCGCTCGAGGCGCTGCTGCCGGTCGAGCGCTGGCAGAACCGCCGCGCGGTGCGGGTCGACGTGATCTATACGGCGATCTCGAAGCTCGGCATCTATACGCTGTTCTTCTTCTTCGCGCTGCAGCCGGTGTTCGACCACTTCCAGGCATGGCTGCGCCTGCACGGCGTCGCGAACGTCAACCTCGACTATCTGTGGCCGGGCGTGACGTCGCGGCCGATCGTCGCGTTCGCGATCTACCTCGTCGTGCTCGACTTCGCCGGCTACTGGTATCACCGCTGGCAGCACAAGTTCGGCATCTGGTGGGAACTGCACGCGGTACATCACAGCCAGCGGCAGATGTCGCTGTGGTGCGACGACCGCAACCACCTGCTCGACAACGTGATCCAGTCGTGCTTCTTCGCGGCGATCGCGCTCGTGATCGGCGTGACGCCGTCGCAGTTCGTCGTGTTGACCGCCGTCACGAACTTCATGCAGAGCATCCAGCATACGAATGCGCGGCTGTCGTTCGGCTGGCTCGGCGAGCGCCTGCTCGTGAGCCCGACCTTCCACCGGCGCCACCACGCGGTCGGCTACGGCCACGAAGGCACCAAGTACGGGTGCAACTTCGGCGTGCTGTTCCCGTGGTGGGACATGATGTTCGGCACCGCGTCGTGGAACCGTACGGTCGAGCCGACCGGCATCCGTGAGCAGGTCGAAGGCGTGTCCTACGGCGACGGCTTCTGGGCGCAGCACGGCCTCGCGTTCGTGCGCATCTTCCGGCGCCTCGTTCCCGCGAAGCGCGGCGCGGCGTCGGCCTGACCCCGTCGCTTTCCCGTTGAACGGCTCTCCTGCACGGCCCGCATGCGCTTTGGCGCATGCGGGCCGTGTGGTTTATCCTTTCCCCGTTTTTCATCGTCGATACAGGTTCGCATGAACGACTTGCTGCGCTCCTTCGTCCGGGCCTTCGTCAGCGCGCTGCACCCGCGCATGCTGTGGCTCACCCTGATGCCGTTCGTCGTCTCGGCGCTGCTGTGGGGCGTCGTGCTGTGGTTCTCGTGGCAGACGCTGATCGATGCCGCGCGCGGCGCGCTCGACGGCTTCGTGCTCACGGCCGTGCTGTACCGCATGTTCGACGCGATCGGGATGTCGCAGCTGCATGCGGTCGTCGCGCCGTTCGTCGTCGTCTCGCTCGCGATTCCGCTGATCGTGCTGACCGTGCTGCTGCTGATCGCGACGATCTCGATGCCGGTCGTGATCAAGCACCTGTCGAACCGGCAGTTCGCGACGCTCGAGGCGAAGCGGGGCGGCACGTTCTTCGGCAGCGTGTTCAATTCGCTCGGCGCGGCCGTCGTCGGCGTCGTGCTGCTGGTCGTCACGATCCCGCTGTGGCTGATTCCGCCGTTCTTCGCGCTGCTGCCGCCGGTGATCTGGGGCTGGCTGACCTACCGCGTGATGACCTACGACGCGCTCGCGCAGCACGCGAGCCGCGACGAGCGCCGTGCGCTGGTGCGGCAGCATCGTTGGCCGCTGATCGGCATCGGCGTCGCGACGGGGCTGCTCGGTACCGTGCCCACCTTCGTGTGGGTGTCGTCGGTCTGGATGATGGTGCTGTTTCCGTTCGTGGCGGCGGCCATGATCTGGGTTTACGCTTTCATCCTCGTCTTCTCGGCGCTGTGGTTCGGGCACTATTGCCTGCGCGCGCTGGACGACCTGCGCGCGAGTTCGCGCGCCACTGCAATCGACATGGGGCAGGCATGAGCATCGGCATCATCATCATCGGCGACGAAATCCTTTCGGGCCGCCGGCAGGACAAGCACCTGAGCAAGGTCATCGAGCTCCTCGGCGCGCGCGGCCTCGCGCTCGACTGGGCCGAATACGTCGGCGACGATCCGGTGCGGATCACCGCCACGCTCGCTCGCGCGATCGCGTCCGGCGACATCGTGTTCTCCACCGGCGGGATCGGCGCGACGCCGGACGACCACACGCGCCAGTGCGCGGCCGCCGCGCTCGGCGTGCCGCTCGAGCTGCACCCGGAAGCAAAGGCGCTGATCTCGGAGCGCATCCGCGAGACGCACACCGATCCGGCCAGGCCGGTCGATTTCGAATCGCCGGAAAACCAGCATCGCTTCAACATGGGCGTGTTCCCGGCGGGCGCGACGATCATCCCGAACGGCTACAACCGGATTCCCGGGTTCTCGGTCGGCGATCTCCATTTCGTGCCCGGCTTCCCGGTGATGGCGTGGCCGATGATCGAATGGGTGCTCGACACGAAGTACGGGCATCTCCATCACGCGACGCCGCACGCGGAGCGCTCGCTGTACGTGTTCGAACTGCCGGAATCGACGCTCACGCCGCTGATGGAGAAGATCGAGCGCGATTTTCCGGGCGTGCGCGTGTTCAGCCTGCCAAGCGTGGGCGACGCCGAGCGCGGCGGGATCTACGCGCGCCGGCATATCGACCTCGGCGTGAAGGGCGAGCCGGAGGCGGTCGCGGCCGCGTTCGTGAAGCTGCGCGAAGGCGTCCACCTGCTCGGTGGCGACGTAGTCGAGCCGGACGTGCCGCGCGCCTGAGGGCCGCGCACCGGTTACCGATGCGGGCCGCGGAGAGGCCGCGCAAAAACCACGGGCCGCGCAACGCGGCCCGTCATCGGGATGTCATCGCCCGCCCCGACGATGTCGCAATCGGGCGTGCTTCGGCGGATGCGCCGTCAGGCGCCGATCCACGGCAGTTTCCGGAAGCACCAGCCGTCGACCGTCTTGCGGTGGCCTTCCGCATCCTTGCCGCCCTCGAAGCCTTCGAGCAGGTCGAAGGCCTTCGTGAAGCCGGCCTGCGTCGACGCGACCGCGGCGAGCTTCGAGCGCGCGGCGCTGCGGCAGAGGAACAGGATGGGCGTATCGGCCGGGAGGGCCGCTTTCAGCTGATCGACGAATTCGGCGTTCGGCACGCTGCCAGGGTAGCGCGTCCATTCGAGGTGCAGGTACTGGCTGTCGCCGACGAGCGGGCGGCCGATCCAGTCGAGCTCGGCGCGGGTGCGCACGTCGACGAGGCGTGCCGACGGGTCGAGCTGCAACAGTTCGAAAGCCTCGACCGGCAGCAGTGCGCCGGCATAGGGGAGCGCGCCCTGGGCGCGGCGTTCTTCGGCCTTCGCGTAAAGCTGGTCGAGCGTACTCATGGCAGGAGGTCTCCGTATCGGTCAAACGATCATTCTAGCGCGGTGCCGCCGCGCGGATGTCCGCTTGCCCGGCAGGGTATGCACCGCCCACGTGTTCACCAAAAAAGTGCAGAATGGCACGAATGCACCAGAATGATTCAACGGCATCGGCGCGCTTCGCCGTTTGCACCATTGAAGTGCGGCGAGGCGATCGCCGATGCGGCGCCCGGCCCCGGAATCGCGCAGCCGGGCCCTGCCGTGGCGCGGGCTGGCGCGATTCATGTCGCTTCTGTGCATGGCTGGCACGGTTGCTGCTATATAGAATTCGGTCGACCCGGGGCGCGCTGCGCCAAAGCCAGACTCCGGGCAGCTCGATAAACGAGGCGGTTCCCAGTCCGCCGGAATTGTTCAATCAGGAGAAGAGGTTATGAGTAAAACCGTCGCCGACGTCATGCAGCTCGTGAAGGACGAGGACGTCAAGTTCATCGATTTCCGCTTCACGGATACGCGCGGCAAGGAACAGCACGTGTCGGTGCCGGTTTCGGCGTTTGACGAAGACAAGTTCGAAAGCGGTCATGCATTCGACGGCTCGTCGATCGCCGGCTGGAAGGGCATCGAGGCGTCGGACATGCTGCTCATGCCGGACCCGAGCGCTGCGTTCATCGACCCGTTCTACGAAGAGTCGACCCTCGTGCTGACCTGCGACGTGGTCGAGCCGGCCGACGGCAAGGGCTACGAGCGCGATCCGCGTTCGCTCGCGAAGCGCGGCGAAGCGTACCTGAAGAGCACGGGCATCGGCGACACGGCCTACTTCGGTCCGGAACCGGAATTCTTCATTTTCGACTCGGTCCAGTGGAACACGGACATGTCGGGCTGCTTCGTGAAGATCAACTCGGAAGAAGCACCGTGGTCGGCAGGCAAGGAATTCGAAGGCGGCAACACGGGCCACCGTCCGGGCACGAAGGGCGGCTACTTCCCGGTCGCGCCGGTCGACACGTTCCAGGACATGCGTTCGGAAATGTGCCTGCTGCTCGAACAGCTCGGCATCCCGGTCGAAGTGCACCACCACGAAGTGGCGGGCCAGGGCCAGAACGAAATCGGCACGAAGTTCTCGACGCTGGTGCAGCGCGCCGACTGGACGCAATGGTCGAAGTACATCATCCATAACGTCGCGCACTCGTACGGCAAGACGGCGACGTTCATGCCGAAGCCGGTCGTCGGTGACAACGGTTCGGGCATGCACGTTCACCAGTCGATCTGGAAAGACGGCCAGAACCTGTTCGCGGGCAACGGCTATGCCGGCCTGTCGGAACTGGCGCTGTTCTACATCGGCGGCATCATCAAGCACGCCCGTGCACTGAACGCGATCACGAACCCGACGACGAACTCGTACAAGCGTCTGGTCCCGCACTTCGAAGCACCGGTCAAGCTCGCTTACTCGGCGCGTAACCGTTCGGCATCGATCCGCATTCCGCACGTGTCGAACCCGAAGGGCCGCCGTATCGAAACGCGCTTCCCGGATCCGATGGCGAACCCGTACCTGTGCTTCACGGCACTGATGATGGCCGGTCTCGACGGGATCCAGAACAAGATCCACCCGGGCGAAGCCGCGGACAAGAACCTGTACGACCTGCCGCCGGAAGAGGATGCAAAGATCCCGACCGTCTGCGCAGGCCTCGACCAGGCACTGGAAGCACTCGACAAGGATCGCGAGTTCCTGACGCGCGGTGGCGTATTCACCGACGGCATGATCGATGCATACCTCGCGCTGAAGGAGCAGGAACTGGCGAAGTTCCGCATGACGACGCATCCGATCGAGTTCGAGATGTACTACTCGCTGTAATCGGCGATGGCGCTTCGATTCAGCGCCGTCATGCCGGTTCGTTCCCGTCGCGCGGCTTGCGGCGGGAACCGCGGAGTCTGAAAGGGGACGGCGTCCAGCCGTCCCTTTTTTGTTCCGAGCATTTCCATTTTTCGACCCGGTGAGACGCGACGACACGCACGATGGCTCTGAAGAATCTGATCAAGGCGAAGACGGGGCAGCCCGAGCGACTGACGGAAGACGAGCGGCTCACGCGCTCGGGCCTGCTTGCGGGGCTGGAAGCGCTGCCGACGGTCGTGATCGTGCTCGACCGCAAGACGCTGCGGGTCGCGTACGCGAACCCATCCGCGGAGGCGATGCTCGACATCTCGCGCCGGCAGCTCGCGCAGCGGCCGTGGGGCGAGATTTTCCCGAACGCGAACGAGCTCGCGTCGACGATCACCGCGATCGGCGAGGAGCGCTTTCACGCGACGCATCTCGATACCGTGCTGGATCGGCCCGGCCGAGAACCGCTGCACGTGCATGCGATCGTCGGCTTCCTCGAGACCGCGCCCGATTTCGTACTCGTCGAGCTGTTCGAGAACGAACGGCAGTCGCGCACGGATCGCGAGGAACGCATCCACGACCTGACCGCGGTCAACAAGCAACTGATCCGCAACCTCGCGCATGAAATCAAGAACCCGCTCGGCGGCATTCGCGGCGCAGCCCAGCTGCTCGAATTCGAACTGAGCGAGCGCGAGCGCGGCGAGTTGCGCGAATACACGCAGGTGATCATCAAGGAGTCCGACCGCCTGCAGACGCTCGTCGACCGGTTGCTGGAGCCGCATCGGCATCCGCACATCGTCGGCGACGTCAACATTCATGAAGTGTGCGAACGCGTGCGCGCGGTGATGCTCGCGGAATTTCCGCGCGGGCTCTCCATCGAGCGCGATTACGACGTGAGCGTGCCGGACCTGCGCGGCGACAAGGAGCAGTTGATCCAGGCGCTGCTGAACATCGTGCGCAACGCCGCGCAGGCGCTGCGCGAACGGATCGCGCAGGGCGACGCGAAGATCGAGCTGCGCACGCGCGTCGCGCGCAAGGTGACGATCGCGAAGCGCCTGTACAAGCTGGCACTGGACTTGCACGTGGTCGACAACGGGCCCGGCATTCCGGAGGAGATCCGCGACCGGATCTTCTACCCGCTCGTGTCCGGGCGCGACGACGGCAGCGGCCTCGGTCTCACGCTCGCGCAGACCTTCGTGCAGCAGCACGACGGGATGATCGAGGTCGAGAGCCGGCCCGGCCGTACCGAATTTCAGATCCTGCTGCCGCTCGATCACTGAGCGACGGCATGGCGATTCACCGGATTCACCCATACCTGACCGACCTATGAAGCCGATCTGGATAGTAGACGACGACCAATCGATCCGCTGGGTGCTCGAAAAGGCACTCGCCCGCGACAGCTTCGCGACGAAGAGCTTCGCGAACGTGCGCGACGCGCTGGCCGCGCTCGACCACGAGACGCCGCAGGTGCTCGTGTCCGACATCCGGATGCCGGGCGGCTCCGGCCTCGAGTTGTTGCAGGCGATGCACGAGCGCTTGCCGGGCCTGCCCGTCATCATCATGACGGCGTTCTCCGATCTCGACAGCGCCGTCGCGGCGTTCCAGGGCGGCGCGTTCGAATATCTCGCGAAGCCGTTCGACGTCGACAAGGCCGTCGAGCTGATTCGCCGCGCGGTCGAGGAGAGCCTGCGCGGCGGTGCGCCGCAGGACGAGCGCATCGCCGAGGCGCCCGAGATGCTCGGCCAGGCACCCGCGATGCAGGACATGTTTCGCGCGATCGGCCGCCTGTCGCATTCGGCCGCAACCGTGCTGATCACCGGCGAATCGGGCACCGGCAAGGAACTCGTCGCGCGGGCGCTGCACCGTCACAGCCCGCGGGCGAACGGCCCGTTCATCGCGCTGAACACCGCGGCGATTCCGAAGGACCTGCTGGAGTCCGAACTGTTCGGCCATGAGCGCGGCGCGTTCACCGGCGCGCAGACGACGCGCCAGGGCCGCTTCGAGCAGGCCGAGAACGGCACGCTGTTCCTCGACGAAATCGGCGACATGCCGTTCGATCTGCAGACTCGCCTGTTGCGCGTGCTGTCGGACGGCCAGTTCTATCGGGTCGGCGGCCACAACCCGCTGCGCGCGAACGTGCGCGTGATCGCCGCGACGCATCAGAATCTGGAGGCGCGCGTGCGGCAGGGGCTGTTCCGCGAGGACCTTTACCACCGGCTCAACGTGATTCGGCTGCGGCTGCCGCCGCTACGCGAGCGCAGCGAGGACATCGCGCTCCTCACGCGCCACTTCCTGCAGAAGAGCGCACGCGATCTCGGCGTCGAGCCGAAGCGCGTGTCGGACGAAGCGCTCGCGTATCTGACGTCGTTGCCGTTTCCCGGCAATGTGCGGCAGCTCGAGAACCTCGCGAACTGGCTGACCGTGATGGCGCCGGCGCAGACGGTCGAGATCAAGGACTTGCCGCCCGACCTCGTGCCGGCAGGCGCAACGGTGACCGCGATGGCCGATGGCGCGGATGCGCCCGGCGGCGTGAGCGGCGGCGTTGCGGGCGACGCGGCGCGCGCGCAGCTGGCGGCGGGTGGCGTGCCGTTGACGGCGGCGCCCGTCGCGGCCGCACCGAACGGTGCGCCGGCCGGCTATCCGATGTGGGAAAGCGGGCTGCGCACCGAAGTCGCGCGGCTGCTGCGCGAGAATTCGGCCGACGTGATGGACGAGCTCGCGCGCCGTTTCGAGGCGGCCGTGATTCGCGAGGCGCTCGACTTCACGCGCGGCCGCAAGGTCGAGGCGGCGGAGCGGCTCGGCATCGGCCGCAACACCATCACGCGCAAGATCCAGGAACTGCATCTGGAGCCGTAAGCTTCTGTCGCGGCATGCGCGGGTGTCGCGCATGCCGCGATCGGACATAATCGCGGTTTGCCGTCAGGTGCGTTCCGTCATGTCCGATTCCTTCCGCTGGCCCGCCGGGGCCGATCCCTTCCGTTTTCTCGAAGCGCTCGACAGCAAGCGCGCCCGCGCGTGGGTCGACGAGCAGAACGCGCGCACGCGTCTCGCGCTGCGCGACGACGATGCGTATCGCGCGCTCACCGCGCGGCTCGCGCAAGCGTATCTGCCGCGCGAACGCCCGGTGATTCCGACCCGCTGGCGCGACTGGGCGTACGACCTGTGGCAGGACGATCTCCATCCGAAGGGACTGTGGCGCCGCGCGCGCTGGGACGACTGGCGCGCCGGCCGGCCCGAGTGGGAAACGCTCCTCGACGTCGACGCGCTCGGCGCGCAAGAGGGCGAGTCGTGGGTGTTCGAGCAGGACGCAATCCTGTATCCCGACGGTGACCGCGCGCTGCTGTCGCTGTCGCCGGGCGGTGCCGACGCCGTCGTCGTGCGCGAGTTCGATCTCGTGCAGCGTCGTTTCGTCGACGGCGGTTTCACGATCGACGAGCCGGGGCATCACACGGTCGGCTGGATCGACCGCGATACCGTCTACGTGAGCTGGGATCGCGGCGAAGCCCATGCGACCGCGGCCGGCTATCCGTACGAAGCGCGCCGCTGGGTACGCGGCACGCCGCTCGCCGATGCGCCGGTCGTGTTTCGCGGCGAGCCCGACGACATCAGCGCCGGCGCGTGGTTCGACCCGATCGATGGCCGTCACGTCGCGTGGCGCAGCGTGGATTTCTTCGACGCACACGCGTACTGGCTGACCGACGCGGGCGAGTGGGCGCGCTACGACGTGCCGACGCATGTCGAGGTCGGCTTCTGGGAAGGCTGGCTCGTGCTGGAGCCGCGGCTCGACTGGGACTGCGGCGGCGTGCATCACGCGGGCGGCTCGCTGCTCGCGATCCGCGAGCAGGCGTTCCTGGCAGGGTCGCGCGAGCTCACGACGCTGTTCGCGCCGCGGCCGTCGACGTCCGCCTGCACGTGGACGCACACGCGCACGATGCTGATCGCGAGCTGGCTCGACGACGTGCACAACCGCACGATGCTGTGGCAGCCGCGCCAGGGCGAGGACGGCGCATGGACGTGGGACGCGCGGCCGTTCGACTGGCCGGGCGATGCGCAGATCGACGTCGAGTCGGTCGAGTCGACGCTGAACGACGACGTGTACGTGGACGTCGATACCTATCTCGATCCGCCCGAATGCTGGCTCGCCGACCTGGCCGATCGCGCGGCCGATGCGCCGTCGCGCCGCGTGCTGCTCGATCGGCCGCCGGTGCGGTTCGATGCGGCCGGGCTCGTCGTGCGTCGCGCGAATGCCCGTTCGCGCGACGGCACGGTGGTGCCGTACACGCTGATCGGGCCGCGTGACGCGCTCGATGCGCGCGATGCGCCGGATCGCGCCGACGGCAGCGCCCGCGTCGCGCGCCCGTGCCTGCTGTCAGGCTATGGCGGCTTCGCGATTCCGAACCTGCCCGGCTACAGCGATGCACTCGGCATTGCGTGGCTCGAACGCGGCGGTGTCGCGGCGTTCGCGCACATCCGTGGTGGCGGCGAATTCGGGCCGGGCTGGCACGTCGACGCGCAGCGCGAACATCGGCAGCGCTCGTTCGACGACTTCATCGCGGTGGCCGAGGACCTGATCCGCACGGGCGTGACGACGGCCGCGCAACTCGGCATCGAGGGCGGCAGCAACGGCGGGCTGCTGGTGGGCGCCTGCATGGTGCAGCGTCCGGAACTGTTCGGCGCGGTGCTGTGCCGCGTGCCGCTGCTCGACATGCGGCGCTATCCGAAACTGCACGCGGGCGCCGCGTGGCTCGACGAGTATGGCGATCCGGACGATTCGCGCGAGGGTGCGGCGCTCGCCGCGTACTCGCCGTATCACCGCGTGCGCGAAGGTGTCGTGTATCCGCCGCTGCTGCTGACGACGTCGACGCGCGACGACCGCGTGCATCCGGCGCATGCGCGCAAGATGGCCGCGCGCATGCATGCGCTCGGCCACGAACGGGTGTGGTACTGGGAGAACACCGACGGCGGCCACGGCAGCGCCGACGATCTGGAGCGCGCCGAATCGGATGCGGCGGAGTTCGGTTTCCTATGGGCCCATCTCGGGCCCGCGCCCGCGCGCGATTGAGCGCGCGCGTGAGAGTGGGCAGGGGCTCAGCCGACGATCGCGACGACGGGTGTGTGGTCGGACGGCTGGTCCCACGTGCGCGGCACGCGGTCGACTTCGCACGACGTGCAGGTGGCGGCGAGCGCCGGCGACAGCAGGACGTGGTCGATGCGCAGCCCCGCGTTGCGGCGGAACGCGAACATCCGGTAGTCCCACCACGTGAAGGTCTTCTCCGGCTGTTCGAAGCGGCGGAACGCATCGACGAAGCCGAGCTCGATCAGCTTCGCGAAGTGCGCGCGCTCCTGCGGCGACACGAGGTTCTGGCCTTCCCATTTCGCCGGGTCGTGCACGTCGCGGTCTTCGGGCGCGATGTTGTAGTCGCCGAGCAGCGCGAGCTTCGGGTAGCGCTGCATCTCGGTGGCCAGCCACGCATGCAGCGCGTCGAGCCACTGCATCTTGTAGACGAACTTGTCGGAGTCGGGTGCCTGGCCGTTCGGGAAATAGGCGGACACGATGCGCACACCGTCGACCGTCACGGCGATCACGCGCTGCTGCGGATCGTCGAAGCCGGGGATGTTGCGCACGACGTCCGATTCGTCGACGGCGAGCGTGTCGCGCACGAGGATCGCGACGCCGTTGTAGGTCTTCTGGCCCGCGAACCAGCTGCGGTAGCCGGCAGCCTCGAGATCGGCGCGCGGATACTTCTCGTCGGGCAGCTTCAGTTCCTGCAGGCACAGCACGTCGGTTCCGCTTTGCGCGAGCCAGTCGAGCACGTGCTGCTTGCGGACGTTGAGCGAGTTGACGTTCCAGGTGGCGATTTTCATGAACGGGAATGCGTGCGGGGTGAATGCGAAGGCCGCCATCTTACCGCGAGCAAGGGGCGCGAACGCGCGCGACACGCGACGCGAAGCAGGGGCGATGCATCGCGTGATCGACGACCTGCAAAGAAATTGTGACAAAAGTGTTGACGTGAGTACTTCATCACCCTATAATTTATTTCTCTGACGCGGGGTGGAGCAGTCTGGCAGCTCGTCGGGCTCATAACCCGAAGGTCGTAGGTTCAAATCCTACCCCCGCAACCAAGCACACCAGACGATGTGCAGCGCAAGTGACCGATGCGCGCTTCGTCGACAGGAACCCGGCCTCGTGCCGGGTTTTTTGTTTTCAGCCCGCCGCCCACTCGACCGCCGCCTTCGCATGCAGCGCGGTCGTATCAAACACCGGCAGCGGCGAATCGTCTGCGCCGATCAGCAGCGTGATTTCCGTACAGCCGAGTATCACCGCCTGCGCGCCGCGTTTCGCCAGTTCGTCGATGATCGCTACGTAGGTCGCGCGCGACTCGGCATCGATGACGCCATGACACAGCTCGTCGTAGATGATCCGGTGCACGTCGCTACGCGCGGATTCGTCCGGCACCAGCACGTCGAGGCCGAATTTGTCGCGCAGACGCTCCGTATAGAACGGCAGTTCCATCGTGTAGCGCGTGCCGAGCAGCGCGACGCGCTCGACGCCCGCTGCTCGCAGTGCGGTGCCGGTCGGATCGGCGATGTGCAGGAATGGCAGCGCCACCGCAGCCTCGATCGCGTCGTGCACGCGGTGCATCGTGTTGGTCGTCAGCACGACGAGATCGGCGCCGGCCGCTTCGAGCCGGCGCGCGGCATCGGCCATCCGTTCACCGAGCGCGGCCCAGTCCTGCGCGCGCTGCAATGCTTCGATCTCCGCGAAATCCACCGTGACCAGCACGCTCTTCGCATTGTGATGGCCGCCGTGCAGCGCCTTCGAATGGCGATTGATCATCCGGTAGTACTCCGCCGACGATTCCCAGCTCATCCCGCCGATCAGTCCGATCGTCTTCATCCGTCACCCGTGCGTTTCTTGAACTGTGGCAGACGAGTATAGGGGGCGGTCCTTGCGCGCGGCGGTACGATCCGCGCGAAGCGGACCGGTACGGTGCCGCCGGAACGTGCCGGAACTGCGCGGAGGCGACCGAACGCGACATCACGCGACAGTTGAAACGGGCACTGTGTTTTTGTACAGTATTGGCACCGTGAATCCGACCATCATCCCGCCTGCCGATCCGCGCGTACCGCCACCCGGCGGCGCACCGTCACGCGTGCGCAAGATCATCCATTGCGACTGCGACTGCTTTTACGCGTCGGTCGAGATGCGCGACGACCCGTCGCTGCGCAACCGGCCGCTCGCGGTCGGCGGCCGGCCCGACCAGCGCGGCGTGATCGCGACCTGCAACTACGAGGCGCGGCGCTATGGCGTGCATTCGGCGATGTCGTCGGCGCTGGCGATGCGCAAGTGCCCGGACCTGCTGATCCTGCCGTCCGCGATGGACAAGTACCGCGCGGCGTCGCGGCAGATCATGGCGATCTATCGCGACTACACGCGTGACGTCGAGCCGCTGTCGCTCGACGAGGCGTACCTCGACGTCAGCGGTTCCGAACTGTGCCAGGGCAGCGCGACGCTGATTGCACGGGAGATTCGCCGGCGCGTGTACGACACGGTCGGCGTGACGGTGTCGGCGGGCGTCGCGCCGAACAAGTTCATCGCGAAGATCGCGTCCGACTGGAACAAGCCCGACGGCCTGTTCGTCGTGCGTCCGCATGAGGTCGACGCATTCGTCGCGGCGTTGCCGGTGCGCAAGCTGCACGGCGTCGGGCAGGTGACGGCCACGCGGCTCGACCGGCTCGGCATCCAGACCTGCGCTCAGCTGCGCGACTGGTCGCTGATCGATCTGCATCGCGAGTTTGGCGCATTCGGCCGGCGGCTGTATCAGCTCGCGCGCGGAATCGACGAGCGGCCCGTGCAGGCCGACCAGGAGCGCAAGTCGGTCAGCGTCGAGACGACCTACGTGACCGACCTGACGACGCTCGAGCAATGCGCGGACGAGATTCGTCGCCTGGTCGTGCAGCTCGACGCGCGGATCGCGCGCGCGGGCGCGGCCCGCACGATCCGCAAGCTGTACGTGAAGATCCGATTCGCGGATTTCCAGCGCACGACGGTCGAGTGCGTGGCCGACGCGACGAATGCGCAGACGGCCGTCACGCTGCTCGCGAAGGGGCTGCAGCGGCGCGCGCAGGCCGTGCGGCTGCTCGGCGTCGGCGTGCGCATCGACGAGGACACGGCCGAGCGTCACGGGCAGTTTTCGCTGTTCGACGACGAGGCCGACCTCAACACCGACAACACGGACGAAGCAGGCGGCGAAACGCCGGCACCATGATGAAAAAAGGCACCGCCGAAGCGGTGCCTTTCGATGCAGGCGGACGAGCCGGGCAGGGCATGCTCAGTGCGCGGGGGAAGCCATCCCGTTGTGGCGCAGCAGCGCGTCGATTTCCGGCTCGCGGCCGCGGAACGCCTTGAACGAATCCATCGCCGGCCGGCTGCCGCCGACTTCGAGGATCTCGCGGCGATAGCGCGTGCCGGTCGCCGCGTCGAGCACGCTGCCGCTCGCGGCAGCCGCTTCCTCGAACGCCGCGTACGCGTCGGCCGACAGCACCTCGGCCCACTTGTAGCTGTAATAGCCGGCCGCATAGCCGCCCGCGAAGATGTGGCTGAACGTGTTCGGCCAGCGCGAGAACGCCGCCTGCGGAATCACGTGGTAACGCTCGTTGATCTCGCGCGCGAACGCGTTCACGCCGGTCGTGCCGGCCGGGTCGAAGTCGACGTGCAGCAGCATGTCAAACATCGAGAACACGATCTGGCGGAGCGTGCCGAGACCGCTCTGGAAGTTCTTCGCGGCGATCATCTTGTCGAACAGCTCGCGCGGCAGCGCGGCGCCCGTATCGACGTGCGACGACATCGACGACAGCACGTCCCATTCCCAGCAGAAGTTTTCCATGAACTGCGACGGCAATTCGACCGCATCCCATTCGACGCCGTTGATGCCCGACACGCCGAGTTCGTCGACGCGCGTGAGCATGTGATGCAGCCCGTGGCCGAATTCATGGAACAGCGTGATGACTTCGTCGTGCGTGAAGCATGCAGGCTTGCCGCCGACCGGCGCCGAGAAATTGCAGGTCAGGTACGCGACCGGCGTCTGCACGGCGTTGCCGCGCTTCGCGCGCGCACGCGCATCGTCCATCCACGCGCCGCCGCGCTTGCCTTCGCGTGCATACAGGTCGAGATAGAACTGCGCGACGAGCGAGCCGTCGCGGTTCTCCACGCGGAAGAAGCGCACGTCCTTGTGCCACACCGGTGCGTCGTCCGGCTTGATCCGCACGCCGAACAGCGTTTCGGTGACCGTGAACAGGCCCTTCAGCACGGCCGGTTCCGGGAAGTACTGCTTGACCTCGTTTTCCGAGAACGCGTAGCGCTGCTGGCGCAGCCGCTCGGCCGAGAACGCGACGTCCCACGGCGCGAGCTCGGCCAGACCGAGTTCCTTCGCGGCGAACGCGCGCAGTTCGTCCCAGTCCTTGTCAGCGTGCGGTCGCGCGCGCGTCGCGAGATCCTCGAGGAACGCGATCACCTGCTGTGGCGATTCGGCCATCTTCGGCGCGAGCGACACTTCGGCGAAGTTGCGGTAGCCGAGCATCTGCGCTTCTTCGCGGCGCAGCTTCAGTTCGTCGGCGACGATCGCCGTGTTGTCCCACTCGGCCTTGCCGCCGCCGTACTGCGGGCCGAGTTCCGATGCGCGGGTTGCATACGCGCGGTACAGCGTCTCGCGCATCGCGCGGTTCTCGGCGTACTGCAGTACCGGGAAGTAGGACGGGAAGTGCAGCGTGAACTTCCAGCCTTCCTTGCCTTCCTTCTGCGCGGCTTCGCGGGCCGCTTCGATCGCGTCGCCCGGCAGGCCGGCCAGCTCGGCTTCGTCGTGCGCGAAATACGCATACGCGTTGGTTGCGTCGAGCACGTGGTCGGAGAACGCCTTCGACAGCGCGGCCTGCTGCTCCTGCAGTTCCGCGAAGCGCGGCTTCTGGTCCTCGGGCAACTCGGCGCCCGACAGGCGGAAATCGCGCAGCGCGTTGTCGAGGATCTTCTTGCGCTCGGCGGACAGCGTCGCGTATTCGGCGCTCGCGGCGATCGCCTTGTACTTCTCGTACAGCGCGAGATTCTGGCCGACGCTCGACCAGAACTCGGTTACGCGCGGCAGGTTTTCGCCGTAGGCGGCGCGCAGCTCCGGCGTATCGGCGACCGCGTTCAGGTGGCCGACGACGCCCCATGCACGCCCGAGCGGCTCCGTCGCCTGCTCGACCGTCTCGACGATCGCGGCCCATGTCGCCGGCGTCGCTGGCGCGCTCGCGGTGTCGACCGCGCGGTTGGCGGCATCGAGCAGCGTGTCGAGCGCGGGCGTCACGTGTTCCGGACGAATCTCGCCGAAGCGGGGCAGGCCGGAAAAATCGAGGAGCGGATTGGTGTTGGCGCTGGCGGACATTAAGACTCCCTGTCTGTTGCCGGATGAACCGGGGTGAAAAGGGTGAGGCGCGATGCGGCGGCGCCCGATACCGACATTATTGGGGCGCATCGCGCGCTTTCCAATCGTTAGTTTCTAACGACGCGATTGGATGCGCTCGGTACGGGGTCGGATACGGGGGAATTCAGTGCGACGGCGCGGCCACGGCGGGCGACCGGCGAGACGCCGGCGCGCGAATGCGCGCCGGCTGGGCGGGCAGAGCAATCGGGCGGCGCTCAGGCGGCCGCGGCAGCGCGCTCGGCGGCTTCGATCGTGTTGATCAGCAGCATCGTGATGGTCATCGGGCCGACACCGCCCGGCACCGGCGTGATGTGACCGGCAACTTCCCTCACACCGGCGAAGTCGACGTCGCCACACAGCTTGCCCGCATCGTCGCGGTTCATGCCGACGTCGATCACGGTCGCGCCGGGCTTGACCATGTCGGCGGTCAGGATGTTGCGCTTGCCGACCGCGGCGACCACGACGTCGGCCTGGCGCGTGTGCGCGGCGAGGTCGCGCGTCTTGCTGTGGCAGATCGTCACGGTCGCGCCGGCTTCGAGCAGCAGCATCGCCATCGGCTTGCCGACGATGTTCGAGCGGCCGATCACGACCGCGTTCGCGCCCTGCAGCGGGATGTCATGCGCCTCGAACATCTTCATCACGCCGTACGGCGTGCACGGGCGGAACAGCGGCTTGCCCGTCATCAGCGCGCCGGCGTTCGCGACGTGGAAGCCGTCGACGTCCTTCTCCGGCGCGATCGCCTCGATCACCTTGTGGCTGTCGATGTGTTTCGGTAGCGGCAGCTGGACCAGGATGCCGTGGATCTTCGGGTCGCGGTTCAGTTCGTCGATGCGCGCGAGCAGGTCGGCTTCCGACAGGGTGTCCGGGTACGCATCCTTCTGCGAGAAGAAACCGTTGTCCTCGCACGCCTTGATCTTGTTGCGCACGTAGACTTCGCTCGCGGGGTTCGCGCCGACGAGGATCACCGCGAGACCAGGCTGGTGGCCGCGTGCGGTCAGGGCGGCGGCGCGTTCGGCGGCCTGTGCGCGCAAGGTCTTCGAAAGGGCGTTGCCGTCGATGAGGAGGGCTGTCATGGTGGTGGTTTTGCCGGGAAGTTGGAATGCGGGCGTGCGGCGCACGAAACGCCGCAGCAAAGCACGCAATTATACCGGTCGCCTGCCGTCGTCCGACAGCGAATACAAGGAAAGCGTCACGGCGGCAGTGCCGACGCCCCGGGAGGCGGCGCCGGGCACGTGCCGTGCGAGCGGGCCGCATCGCGCGGCGCAGTCGTGCGGTGGTGCGGCCGGCGGGGCAGGTGCCCCGCGACCGCGCAACGTTCAGGCCTGCTTCTTCGACAGGGCGAGGCGCAGCAGGTCGGCGACCGTATTGACGTTGAGCTTTTCCATGATGTTCGCGCGGTGAGCTTCGACCGTCTTGATGCTGATCCCGAGATCGTCGGCGATCTGCTTGTTCAGCCGGCCGGCGATGATCCGCTCGAGCACCTGCTGCTCGCGCGCGGTCAGCTTCGACAGACGCTCGCTCGCAGCGCGCTGTTCCTGGACGCTCTTGCTTTCGCTTCGGGCCTTGTCGAGCATCCGCTCGACGAGCTTGCGCAGCTCGGCCTCGTCGAACGGTTTCTCGATAAAGTCCATCGCACCCTTTTTCATCGTCGACACCGCCATCGGCACGTCGCCGTGGCCCGTGACGAAGATGATCGGCAGCGCGGCGTTGTCCGCGATCAGGCGCTCCTGCAACTCGAGACCGCTCATGCCCGACATCCGCACGTCGAGGATCAGGCAGGCGATCTGGCCGGCCTGCTGCGCCGGCTGATAGGCATCGAGGAACTGCTCCGCGCTCGAGAAGCATTGCACGCGATAGCCGTTCGCCTCCAGCAGCCAGCGCAGCGAGTCCCGTACGGCTTCGTCGTCGTCGACGACGAAGACAGTTTCCTGAGTGGTGGTGACAGGGCTATTCATAGTTCTCCCGTAACGGTATGTGATGCCGATACCTCGCGCCCCCCTTGGCCGAGATCAGCGGGTTCCCCAATGGGCAGGCTGCAGTGGAACGTCGCGCCGGAAATGCGGCCATCCGGCTCGACGTTGTTGACCACCCACAGACGCCCCCGATGCGATTCGATGATCGAACGGCAGATGTTCAGCCCCATGCCCATGCCATCGGACTTGGTGCTGTAAAACGGTTCGAACAGGCGCTCGGCGGTCGCTTCGTCGACGCCCGGGCCCTGGTCGATCACGCGGATGTCGACGAAACCCGCGTCGATGTCGGCGACCACGCGGATCACGCCGTCCGCCGACGCCGGCTTCACGTCGGCCATCGCCTCGGCCGCGTTCTTCAGCAGGTTCATCAGCACCTGCTCGATCAGCACGGGGTCGACATAAATAATAGGCATTCTTGCGAGGATTTCCGTGACGATCCGGATTCTGCGCTTCCTGGCCTCGATTTCGGCGAGCCCGACGGCGTCGGCGACGATGTCCGCGACGCGCGCCGGCTGGCGCTTCGGCTCGCTGCGCTTCACGAATTCGCGGATCCGCTTGACGATCATCCCCGCGCGCAGCGCCTGCTGTGCGGTCTTTTCCAGCGCGGGCTGCAGCGTCTCGGGCGTGCCGCGGCCGCTCTTGACGAGCGCGAGCGTGCCCGAGCAGTAGTTGTTGATCGCGGCGAGCGGCTGATTCAATTCGTGTGCAATCGACGACGCCATTTCACCCATCGTCATCAATCGGCTCGTGAACTGCAGCTTCTCTTCCTGCTGGTGCGCGAGTTCCTGCGCCTTCTTGCGGGTCGTGATGTCGGTCGCGATCTGCATCTGCGCGAGGTGGCCGTCCACCCACTGGATGTACTGGCGGCGCACCTCGAACCACTTCTGGATGCTCTCGACGTACACCTCCTGCGCATCGGCCGTGCTGCTCGTCAGCGCGGCGGCCGGCAGGCCCGCGAACGCGTCGACCATGTCGATCGAGTCGGATGACGCCTGCGCGCGGTCGAAGCCGCCGCCGGACAGCTCGAGGTGGCCGTCCGGACGGATGCCGAACAGGTGGCGGTAGTAGCGGTTCGCGAACAGCAGCTCGGCTTCGTCGGCGGCGAGCACCGACACGGCGGCGTCGAGGCTTTCGAGCACCGTCGTGAAGCGCTCGTGCGCGGCCGCGAGTTCCTCGCGAGCGCGCTTCGGCTCGGTGATGTCGGTCATCGACGACATCCAGCCGGTCTGGCGGCCCGAGCTGTCGATCAGCGGCGACACGTAGAGGCGCGCATGGAACAGCGTGCCGTTCTTGCGCCGCACGCGCAACTCGAAGCCCGAGCTCGGCGCCTTGCCACGCAGGGTCATGTCGAGCTGGCGCTGCATTTCCGGGTAGGCGTCGCGCGGCCAGTACGGGAACGGCGCGACCTTGCCGACGAGGTCGGTTTCGTCCCAGCCCGTCATCCGGCAGAACGCGGGGTTCACGTGCGTGATGCGGCCGTGCATGTCGAGCACGCGCATGCCGATCAGCACCGAGTTTTCCATCGCGCGGCGGAAGAACGCTTCCGCGTACAGCGCCTGCTGCGCCTCGAAACGCTGGCGCGTGTGCTTCCACAGGCTCCAGAGGCTCCACAGCACGAAGCACGACAGTCCGGCGACGAGCCACACGAGCGTATTGTTGGTCAGGTTCGTGAGCTGCGGGAATGCGTACACGCGCACGGTGAGCCCCTGGCCGGGCGGATCGAGCGGCAGGTCGTAGTGGGAGTCGCGCGGCAGGCGCGGGCGCGTCGACGTGGACGACAGCTCGCGGTTGTTCGAGTCGGTGATCGAGATCTTGTACTTCGACGACAGCTCCTGCGGGATGTCGTGCTTCAGGATCCCTTCGACCGAGAACACCGCGGCGATCGAGCCGAGATATTCGCGGTCGCCGCGCATCACGGGCGTCTGCAGCGTGATGAAGCCGTTGCCGAAGTCGTCGTAGATCAGCGGCGAATAGGCCTGGCGGCGCGTGCTGCGCGCTTCGTCGTACGCGCCGCGCACGGCGTCCTCCATCTGCGCGTCGCCGGGCTTCGCGAGCCGCTGGCCGAGCAGCGGCGGGTGCACGGTCGGCCAGCGCTGCACGCCGGGCGCGGTGTACCAGTTCAGGTAGAGGATTTCCGGATGCGTCTGCATCACGTCCGCGACGGCCATCTGGAATGCATTCTGGTCGAGGCGGCCGGACGCGAGATCGCGCGACAGCGCCTGCAACTGCTCCTGCGCGCCCGTCATCGACAGGCGGATCTGCTGCTGCGCCCACGCGACGTTACGGAACAGGGTGTCTTCCTGCTGCTGCTGTTCGCGGCGATTGAGGCTCCATAGAATCAGGCTCATCACCACGAGGAACACGAGGATCGACAGCAGCGGCGTCAGCAAATAGGAGTTGGACCACCACGGTCCGTGGTGCCAGCGGGACGGCTGCGACTCCGCCGGCGGGCCCGACGGTCGCGCCGAGCGTGCGAAAAGCCGATCGGTCAACATGGCAGGATTGTAGCGCAGCGCAATACATGGAAAACCCATACCGGATATGTTGAACGGAAACGGATTTGTCCTTGCGGCGCGTGCCGGAGAGGCCCGAAGCGAGGGTGCAGCGCAGCAATATTCCGCATTGCGAGAAAAGATCTCATAATTCGAAAATTTTGTTGCGCGTGGTCGTACACGCTCATTACAATCCGTCGGAGCTTGCCCGCAGCCGGCCGCGTCGCGGCGTCTGCACAAGAGCGATCCTCACATTCCAGGACCCAGGAGACGAGAATGTCCGCTGTACCGAACGAAGTGATGAAATATGTCGCCGCCGATCGTGACGACGACCCGCAAGAAACCGTTGAATGGCTCGAGTCGCTCGACGGCGTGATCTCCTCCGTGGGCACTGGCCGCGCGCACTACCTGATCGAAAAGCAGATCGAATTCGCCCGCATGCACGGCGAACACCTCCCGTTCTCTGCCAACACCCCGTACATCAACACGATCCCGGTCGAAGCCCAGGCGAAGATTCCTGGCGACCAGGATATCGAGCACCGCATCCGTTCGTACACGCGCTGGAATGCGCTGGCGATGGTGCTGCGCGCAGGCAAGGATACGAACGTCGGCGGTCACATCGCATCGTTCGCGTCGGCCGCGACGCTCTATGACGTCGGCTACAACCACTTCTGGCACGCGGCGTCCGACCAGCACGGCGGCGATCTCGTGTTCGTTCAGGGTCACTCGTCGCCGGGCGTGTATTCGCGCGCGTTCCTGCTCGGCCGCCTGAAGGAAGAGCAGCTCGACAACTTCCGCCAGGAAGTCGACGGCAACGGCATTTCGTCGTACCCGCACCCGTGGCTGATGCCGGACTTCTGGCAGTTCCCGACCGTGTCGATGGGTCTCGGCCCGATCATGGCGATCTACCAGGCGCGCTTCATGAAGTACCTGGAATCACGCGGCATCGCGAAGACCGCCGGCCGCAAGGTCTGGGCGTTCCTCGGCGACGGCGAGACGGACGAGCCGGAATCGCTCGGCGCGATCGGCATGGCGAGCCGCGAGAAGCTCGACAACCTCGTGTTCGTGATCAACTGCAACCTGCAGCGTCTCGATGGCCCGGTGCGCGGCAACGGCAAGATCATCCAGGAACTGGAATCGGAATTCCGCGGTGCCGGCTGGAACGTGATCAAGGTCATCTGGGGCAGCCGCTGGGATGCGCTGTTCGCACGCGACAAGACGGGCGCGCTGATGCGCCGCATGATGGAATGCGTCGACGGTGAATACCAGACGTACAAGTCGGAGTCGGGCGCGTACGTTCGCGAGCACTTCTTCAACTCGCCCGAGCTGAAGGCGCTGGTCGCCGACTGGTCGGACGACGACATCTGGGCGCTGAACCGCGGCGGCCACGATCCGCACAAGATCTACGCGGCGTTCCACGAAGCCAGCAACACGAAGGGCGCGCCGACCGTCATCCTCGCGAAGACCATCAAGGGCTACGGGATGGGCGAGTCGGGCCAGGCGATGAACATCACGCACCAGCAGAAGAAGCTGCCGGTCGAGCAACTGAAGAAGTTCCGTGACCAGTTCCGCCTGCCGATTACCGACGAGCAGATCGCCGACGTGCCGTACCTGAAGTTCGAGGAAGGCTCGAAGGAACTCGAATACATGCGCCAGAAGCGCATGGACCTCGGCGGCTACCTGCCGCACCGCCGCGAGAAGGCGACGTCGCTGCCGGTACCGGCGCTCGACGCATTCGAGCCGCTGCTGAAGGGCACGGGCGAAGGCCGCGAGATCTCGACGACGATGGCGTTCGTGCGGATCCTGAACATCCTGCTGAAGGACAAGGCGCTGGGCAAGCGCGTCGTGCCGATCGTCCCGGACGAATCGCGTACGTTCGGCATGGAAGGCCTGTTCCGCCAGATCGGTATCTGGAACCAGGAAGGCCAGAAGTACGTGCCGGAAGATTCCGACCAGCTGATGTTCTACAAGGAATCGGAAACCGGCCAGATCCTGCAGGAAGGCATCAACGAAGCGGGCGGCATGTGCGACTGGATCGCGGCGGCGACGTCGTATTCGACGCACGGCGAGATCATGGTGCCGTTCTACATCTTCTATTCGATGTTCGGCTTCCAGCGGATCGGCGACCTGGCATGGGCGGCGGGCGACATGCGCTCGCGCGGCTTCCTGCTCGGCGGCACCGCGGGCCGCACGACGCTGAACGGCGAAGGCCTGCAGCACGAAGACGGTCACTCGCTCCTGTGGGCGGCATCGGTGCCGAACTGCGTGAGCTACGACCCGACGTTCGGCTACGAACTCGCGGTGATCATCCAGGACGGTCTGCGCCGCATGGTGCAGGAACAGGAAGACGTGTACTACTACATCACGGTGATGAACGAGAACTACGAGCACCCGGCGATTCCGCAGGGCGAGTACGTGGCGGCCGACATCATCAAGGGTATGTACGCGTTCAAGAAGGCCGACGCCGACCAGAAGGCGCCGCGCGTGCAGCTGCTCGGCGCAGGCACGATCTTCAACGAAGTGATCGCTGCTGCCGACCTGCTGAAGAACGACTGGGGCGTCGCGGCCGACCTGTGGAGCGTGCCGAGCTTCACCGAACTCGCGCGTGAAGGCCACGAAGTCGAGCGCTGGAATCTGCTCCATCCGACCGAGGAGCGTCGCCTGTCGCACGTGCAGAAGTGCCTGAAGGACACGCAGGGTCCGGTCATCGCATCGACCGACTACGTGCGCGCGCTGGTCGACCAGATCCGCGGTCAGGTCGATCGCCGCTTCGTCGTGCTGGGCACGGACGGTTTCGGTCGTTCGGACACCCGCGAGAAGCTGCGTCACTTCTTCGAAGTCGACCGTCACTGGGTCACCGTCGCCGCGCTGAACGCGCTGGCCGACGAAGGCACGATCGAGCGCAAGGTGGTCGCGGATGCGATTGCCAAGTACAACCTCGATCCGTCGAAGCCCAACCCGATGACCGTTTAACGCACACGCGCCGTGTGATGCCGCGCGCCGCTTCCGGGAGGGGCGCGCGCGGCCATGGAGACACAAAAAGATGAGTCAAGCGATCGAAGTGAAGGTGCCGGATATCGGCGATTACAAGGACGTGCCCGTCATCGAGGTGCTCGTGAAGGTGGGCGACACGGTCGAGCCCGAGCAGTCGCTCGTCACGCTCGAATCGGACAAGGCGACGATGGACGTCCCGAGCCCGGCAGCCGGCACGGTCAAGGAAGTGAAGATCAAGGTGGGCGATTCCGTGTCGGAAGGCTCGTTGATCATCCTGCTCGAAGGCGGTGCCGCGGCGCAGGTGAACGGCGCGGCCGCACCGGCAGCAGCTCCCGCACAGGCGGCAGCGCCGGCACCGGCTGCAGCAGCGCCGGCTGCCGCACCCGCTGCTGCGGGTGGCACGCTCGAGGTGAAGGTACCCGACATCGGCGACTACAAGGACGTCCCGGTGATCGAGATCGGCGTGAAGGTCGGCGACACGGTCGAGAAGGAGCAATCGCTCGTCACGCTCGAATCGGACAAGGCGACGATGGACGTGCCGAGCCCGGCCGCCGGCGTCGTGAAGGAAATCAAGGTCAAGGTGGGCGATTCGGTGTCGGAAGGCACGCTGATCGTGCTGCTCGACGCCGCCGGCGCAGCGCCGCAAGCGAGCGCACCGGCACCGGCACCGGCACCGGCCGCTGCCGCGCCGGCGCCCGCCGCCGCACCGGCACCCGCGAAGGCTGCGCCGGCTCCGGCTGCTGCCGCGCCGGCCGCCGCACCGTCGGGCGAGTATCGCGCGAGCCACGCATCGCCGTCCGTGCGCAAGTTCGCGCGCGAACTCGGCGTCGAAGTCGCACGCGTGCAGGGTAGCGGTCCGAAGGGCCGTATCACGAAGGACGACATCACGGGCTTCGTGAAGGGCGTGATGACGGGCCAGCGCGCAGCGCCGGGCGCAGCAGCCGCGCCGGCAGGCGGCGGCGAGCTGAACCTGCTGCCGTGGCCGAAGGTCGACTTCTCGAAGTTCGGCCCGTTCGAGGCGAAGCCGCTGTCGCGCATCAAGAAGATCTCGGGCGCGAACCTGCATCGCAACTGGGTGATGATCCCGCACGTCACGAACAACGACGAAGCGGACATCACCGAGCTCGAAGCGCTGCGCGTGCAACTGAACAAGGAGCACGAGAAGGCCGGTGTGAAATTCACGATGCTCGCATTCGTGATCAAGGCGGTCGTCGCCGCGCTGAAGAAGTTCCCGACCTTCAACGCAAGCCTCGACGGCGACAACCTGGTGTTCAAGCAGTACTACCACATCGGTTTCGCCGCGGACACGCCGAACGGTCTCGTCGTGCCGGTGATCCGCGACGCGGACAAAAAGGGCCTCGTCGACATCGCGAAGGAAATGGCCGATCTGTCGAAGGCCGCGCGCGACGGCAAGCTCAAGCCGGACCAGATGCAGGGCGGCTGCTTCTCGATCTCGTCGCTCGGCGGGATCGGCGGCACCAACTTCACGCCGATCATCAACGCGCCGGAAGTCGCGATCCTCGGGTTGTCGCGCGGCCAGATGAAGCCGGTGTGGGACGGCAAGCAGTTCGTGCCGCGTCTGACGCTGCCGCTGTCGCTGTCGTATGACCATCGTGTCATCGATGGCGCGGAAGCCGCGCGGTTCAATGCGTATCTCGGTGCGTTGCTTGCCGATTTCCGTCGCATCATTCTTTGATGAGCGGGGAGTTTGCTCGCGGGGCGTGGGTTTTTTGTCGGTTATCCATGCCTCGTCGTTGAACTGGCTTTCTTGACGGTCTGCTAGCGTCGCCCCTGCGCGGGGCGGCGGTCACTTTTCTTTGTCTTCCAAAGAAAAGTAACCAAAAGAAAGGCGCGTCCTTGGGCGGACGGCAAAGGTGGTCCTGCCCATGTGCGCGTTCTCTCGCCAGGCCGTAGTTCTTCCGCGAGCAGCTCCCTCTCTGTCTGCAGCTAATCAAGAAGGGGACAGTAATGAGTCTCATCGAAGTCAAGGTTCCGGATATCGGCGATTTCAGCGGCGTCGATGTCATCGAAGTCAACGTGAAGCCGGGCGACGTGATCGAAAAAGAGCAAACGCTCATCACGCTCGAATCGGACAAAGCCTCCATGGAAGTGCCCAGCGACGTCGCCGGCACGGTCAAGGAAGTCAAGGTCAAGGCCGGCGAGAAAGTCTCGCAAGGCACGGTCATCGCCATCGTCGAAGCAACGGCCGGCGCCGCCGCCCCCGCGAAAGCAGCCGAACCCGCGAAGGCCGCAGCACCGGCCCCGGCCGCTGCACCCGCAGCCGCTCCTGCACCCGCGCCGCAAGCCGGCAGCTACGCAGGTGCCGCCGACATCGAGTGCGACATGCTCGTGCTCGGCGCCGGCCCCGGCGGCTACTCGGCCGCGTTCCGCTCAGCCGACCTCGGCATGAAGACGGTGCTGGTCGAACGCTACTCGACCCTCGGCGGCGTGTGCCTGAACGTCGGTTGCATCCCGTCGAAGGCGCTGCTGCACACGGCACTCGTCATCGACGAAGCCGCGGCGCTGGCGTCGCACGGCATCACGTTCGGCAAGCCGGAAGTGGATCTCGACAAGCTGCGCGACTTCAAGGGCGGCGTCGTCAAGAAGCTGACGACGGGCCTCGCCGGCATGGCGAAGGCGCGCAAGGTCGAAGTGGTCACGGGCGTCGGCGCATTCGTCGATCCGTATCACATGGAAGTACAGGGCGAAAACGGCAAGAAGGTCGTCAAGTTCAAGCAGGCGATCATCGCCGCCGGCTCGCAGGCAGTGAAGCTGCCGTTCATGCCGGAAGACCCGCGCGTCGTCGATTCGACGGGCGCGCTCGAACTGCGCCAGCTGCCCAAGCGCATGCTCGTGATCGGCGGCGGCATCATCGGCCTCGAAATGGCAACGGTGTACGCGACGCTCGGCGCCGAGATCGATGTGGTCGAAATGATGGACGGCCTGATGATGGGCGCGGACCGCGATCTCGTGAAGGTCTGGGAAAAGTACAACGCGAAGCGCTTCGGCAACGTGATGCTGAAGACCAAGACGGTCGGCGCGGAAGCGAAGGAAGACGGCATCTACGTCAAGTTCGAGGGCGAGAAGGCGCCGGCGGAAGCGCAGCGCTACGACCTCGTGCTCGTCGCGGTGGGCCGCAGCCCGAACGGCAAGAAGATCGGCGCCGACAAGGCCGGTGTCGCCGTCACGGATCGCGGCTTCATCGAAGTCGACAAGCAGATGCGCACGAACGTCCCGCACATCTTCGCGATCGGCGACGTCGTCGGTCAGCCGATGCTCGCGCACAAGGCCGTGCATGAAGGCCACGTCGCAGCGGAAGCCGCGCACGGCGAGAAGGCGTACTTCGATGCGCTGCAAATCCCGTCGGTGGCGTACACGGATCCGGAAGTGGCCTGGGCCGGCAAGACGGAAGACCAGTGCAAGGCCGAAGGCATCAAGTACGGCAAGGCCGTGTTCCCGTGGGCCGCATCGGGTCGCGCGATCGCGAACGGCCGCGACGAAGGCTTCACGAAGCTGATCTTCGACGAGGAAACCCATCGCGTGATCGGCGGCGGCATCGTCGGCCTGAACGCGGGCGACCTGATCAGCGAAGTGTGCCTCGCCGTCGAGATGGGCGCGGACGCGGAAGACATCGGCAAGACGATCCATCCGCACCCGACGCTCGGCGAATCGGTCGGCATGGCCGCCGAGCTGTACGAAGGCGTCTGCACGGACCTGCCGCCGCAACGCAAGAAGTAACGCGACCGGCATGGCCGGCCTTGTGTCGGCCTCGTGCCGGCCACGAAAAACGCCGCCGCCCGGGATATCCGGACGGCGGCGTTTTCTTTTGCCCGCAGCAGACGGCAAATGCACCACCGCAACGGCGACGACCGGATGCCCCGATGTTCCGACGCCGGAAACGAAAAAAGCCGCGCAGTGCGCGGCTTTTTCAGGAGCAGGGGACGCTTACGCGGCCGGCTTGCTCGAACGGCGCGATGCAGCAGCGCTCGCAGCCTTCGTCGCGACAGCGGCAGCCGCGTTGAAGTTCGTTTCGGCGATCTCGACGGCTTGCTTGGCAGCCTTCTGGACCGTTTCGTACGTCGTGTTCGCTGCGTTCAGTGCCGACTTCAGTGCGGCGACAGCCGTTTCCGAACCGGCCGGGGCGTTCTTCGCGACGTTGTCGACGAGTGCCTGGACCTTCTTGTTCTGCTCGTCGAATTGCGCTTCGGCAACCTTCGCGAACTCGGCTTGCGTCGACGAGGCGATTTCATACAGGTGACGGCTGTACGAGAGCACCTTTTCCGCGACCGGCTGCGACAGGCTCGCTTGCAGCGCGATCAGTTCCTGTGCGTCCTTCACCGACAGCAGGCGCTGCGCGTTTTCCTGGCTTTCCGCCAGCGACGACTTCACGACCTGCAGGTTGAGTTCGATCAGCTTTTCGACGCCTTCGAACGCCTTGGTCGTCAGACCGAACAGGCTTTCGAGGTTGGCTTTCTGTGCGGCGGCGATTTGCTCGGGGGTCAGCAAGGACATGTCAAGCTCCTGAAAAGCGATCGCGTCGATCGCAGGGGTAAGGGGCACTACGCTGGGGAACCTCGGAGCCGCGTGCTTTGTGCAACGCAGCAATGAGTCGTATTTTAGGGCAGAGAAAACGCTTGTCAAGTATTTTTTGTGCGTTGCACAATCGCGACAAATTATCGATAAAACAACGAGTTATCATGACGATTCGGAATCGGTTTCAGGCGTGTTCCCACATGGTGCGCACCTGGCTGGGGAAGGCGCGGCGCACAATGATCATGCACAGGTAAACCTGACAGGCATGTGGAACGTTATGCTTCTGCTCCTGTCGAAAAGCGCGCCGTTTCAATGCGCGTGCCGTGGCGACGTGCCGCCGCCGCGGTCGACACCGGTGCCGCTGGCACACCGAGCGCCGGATACGTACTTTCCCCGCTTTATTTCGTCGCCAAAGTGACGTTATCTCAATTAACCGCGTGGTAATCGGGAGACGGGTGCTGTCGGGCAGCGCATCTCATCAATTTTTTCGATGGGAGCGGGAGGGTTGATCGACTCGTCGTTGGTCAACTCTTACATTCCGGTTTAACGACGATCGGTAAGTGCCTAATATTGCTCTTTTTTTCAGCTTTAACTACACTTGCGGAAACTCCCGCCCGCTTTGTCCAGACCCCAATGAAAGCCGAATCGTTTTCACCGCGCAGATTGTTGCAGAGCATGACGCTCGGCACGGCTGTGTCGGTCGCCGTCGCCTTGCTGGCGACCGCTGCGTCCGTCGCACCCGCTGACGCCTTTGCCGCCACTGCGAAGACCCACCAGGCCGCCAAGAAAGCCGCTTCCACTTCCTCGGCGAAGAAGAAGACGGTGAAGGCCGCCTCCGCGAAATCCGCCAACGTCGCGGCCGATGCGCCGAAGGCCACGCGCAAGCGCGCGACGCTCGCGTCGAACGTACACGGCCACCGTGGTGCGGTGCGCAAGGTCGCGTTCCAGCCGCGTCGCCCGACGGTCGGCCAGGCATTCGGCCTGCACGACACGCCGGACGCGCTCGCGCTGCGCTCGAGCGTCGCGTACGTCGTCGACCAGAACACCGGCGAGCCGTTGTTCGACAAGAATTCGCACGCTGTCGTGCCGATCGCGTCGATCTCGAAGCTGATGACGGCGATGGTCGTGCTCGACTCGAAGTCGCCGATGACCGACCAGATCGAAGTCACCGACGAAGACCGCGACTACGAGAAAGGCACGGGCTCGCGCCTGTCGGTCGGCTCGGTCCTGTCGCGCGAGGACATGCTGCACATCGCGCTGATGGCGTCGGAAAACCGTGCCGCTGCCGCGCTGTCGCGCTACTACCCGGGCGGCCGTCCGGCGTTCATCGCCGCGATGAACGCGAAGGCGAAGTCGCTCGGCATGAACGACACGCACTTCGAGAATTCGACGGGCCTGTCGAGCTCGAACGTGTCGAGCGCGCGCGACCTCGTGAAGATGGTCAATGCGGCGTACCAGTACCCGATGATTCGCCAGTTCTCGACCGATCGCACGTACGAAGTCAATACGGGCAAGCGCAACCTGATCTACAACAGCACGAACGCGCTGATCCGCGGCAACGGCTCGTGGGACATCGGCCTGCAGAAAACGGGCTTCATCAACGAGGCCGGCGAATGTCTCGTGATGCAGGCGACTATCCACGGCCGGCCGATGGTGATGGTGTTGCTGGATTCGTTCGGCAAGTACTCGCGCTTCGCCGACGCGGCGCGCCTGCGCAACTGGCTCGACGCCGGCGGCGGCGAGCGCCTGACGGCGGCCAATACGGCGAACGGCGGTACCTGATCGCGCCACGGCGGTTCGCCGCCGTGCCGTCGCCGCAAACGAAAAGCCCCGCAATCGCGGGGCTTTTTTTCGTCCGGCCGTCGAACGGCGGGCGGTGCGGGTCATGCGTGCCGTTGCAGCCCTTCGGCGTCCTTCGTGGGCTCCGGCCGGTAGCCGAGCGATTCCGAAATGGTGAGGGCGGTGCGGCTCAACTGGCCGAGCCACGCGTCCTGCAGGCGATCGGCCGGTGCCGACAGCGACAGGCCCGCGACGAGCTTGCCCGAGTCGTCGTAGATGCCGGCCGCGATACAGCGCACGCCCAGCTCCAGTTCCTCGTTGTCGCGCGCGCACGATTGCTGGCGCACGAGCGTCAGTTCGCGCTCGAGCTTCGCGATGTCGGTAATGCTGTTCTGCGTATGGCCGGACAGCCCGGTGCGCGTCGCGTAGGCGCGCACGCGCGACGTTTCGTCGACCGCGAGAAACAGCTTGCCGACCGATGTCAGGTGCAGCGGCGCGCGGCCGCCGATCGCGCGGACGACCTGCATCCCCGAGCGCTCCGAATACGCGCGCTCGATATAGACGATTTCGTCGCCCTGGCGTACCGACAGGTTCACGGTCTGGCCGGTCAGGCGGTGCAGTTCGCGCATCGGCATCAGCGCGGCGTCGCGTACCGACAGGCGCGCCTTCACGAGGTTGCCGAGCTCGAGTAGCCTCATGCCGAGCCGGTAGGTGCCGGGGTCGGAGCGGTCGACCAGGCGGCAGGTCACCATGTCGTTGAGGATACGGTGCGCGGTCGACGGATGAAGTTCGGTGCGCTGCGCAAGCTCCTTCAGGCTGACGGGGTCGCTGTGCGCGGCGAGCGCGTCCAGCAGCCGCATCATGCGTTCGATCACCTGGATCGACGTTTTGGAATCCGGGGTGGGTTGGCTCATGTCGGGGGGGGGAATCGGTTGACGCATCAAGCGGTGTTGCGTCGATTGTATCTCGTATCGTGAAAAAAGCGAACGCCGTTCGAGGAAGTCCTCGTTTCCGGCCGTGCGCGCTTGCTTACGCGCCGGCGTTGGTCTCGCCGGCCAAACGGCGGATAATGAGAGCCGTTTTCTCGAAGGAGCGCATATGCGAGTCGGTTTGTTCGTGACCTGCCTGGTCGACCTGATGCGTCCGGAAATCGGTTTTTCCGCGCTGAAACTGATTCGCGAAGCCGGATACGAGGTATTCGTGCCGCCCGCGCAAACCTGCTGTGGCCAGCCGGCCTACAACTCGGGCGATCGCGCGCTCGCACGCGATCTCGCCGAAAAGACGCTGCGCGAGTTCGAGCAGTTCGACTACGTCGTCGCGCCGTCGGGCTCGTGCGGCGGCATGATCCGCACGCACTACGGCGACCTGTTCCGCGACGACCCCGAACTGATGGGGCGCTATGCGCGATTTCAGCAGAAAGTCTATGAACTGACCGATTTCCTTGCGAACGTCGCGAAGGTGACGCTTGCGCCCGGCGAATTCACGGGGCCGGTCACCTATCACGACTCGTGCTCGGGCCTGCGCGAGCTCGGCGTGAAGGCGCAGCCGCGCGCGCTGCTCGCGCAGCGCGGCGTGGCCGTCACCGAGATGAAGGATTGCGAGCACTGCTGCGGCTTCGGCGGCACGTTCGCGGTCAAGTACGGCGACATTTCGGCGGCCATCGCGGACGAGAAATGCGCGAATGTCCGCGCATCCGGCGCGGGCGCCGTCGTGCTCGGCGATCTCGGCTGCATGCTGAACATCGAAGGGCGGTTGCGCCGCACGGGCGACCGCGACACGCGCGTGCTGCACGTCGCGCAGGTGCTGGCGGGCGACGTCTGACACCCGGTTCCGCTCACTTTTCCCCGATACCGCGATGCAAGTCCAATCGATGCATTTCAAGGCCCGTGCCGGCCAGAAGCTGGCCGACCAGCGCCTGCAGCAGAACCTGAAGAAGCTGTCGACGAAGTTCGTGTCCGCACGCGCCGACGCGATGACCGAGATCGACTTCCAGGCGACGCGCGCCGCGCTGAAGGCGCGCCGCAACCGTGCACTGGAGAATCTCGACGTGTGGCTCGAGGCGTTCGAACGCGAGGCGACGCGGCGCGGCACGACGGTGCTGTTCGCGGAAACGACCGCCGACGCCGCGCGGCTCGTCGCCGACATCGCGCGACGCCACGACGTGAAGAAGGTCATCAAGACGAAGTCGATGGTGTCCGAGGAAATGCGCCTGAACGCGGTGCTCGCCGAGATGGGAGTGCAGTCGATCGAGACGGACCTGGGCGAATACATCCTGCAGATCAACGACAACGAGCCGCCGAGCCACATCATCGCGCCCGTCGTGCACAAGGACAAGGACGAGATCGCGGACCTGTTCGCGCGCACGCACCACCGCGAGCGGCTGACCGAGATCCCCGACATGACGCGCGAGGCGCGTGAGGTGCTGCGCCCGCATTTCCTGTCGGCCGACATGGGGGTGACGGGCGGCAACTTCGTGATCGCCGAGACGGGGTCGGTCGCGGTCGTCACGAACGAAGGCAACGAAGGGATGTGCACGGTGATGCCGCGCGTGCATGTCGCGGTGACGGGCATCGAGAAGGTGCTGCCGACGCTCGAGGATCTCGCGACCGCGATGCGTCTGCTGCCGCGCTCGGCGACCGGGCAGAAGACCTCGAACTATTTCTCGCTGCTCACCGGGCCGCGCGGCCTCGGCGACGAGGACGGCCCGGAGCACAACTACGTGGTGCTCGTCGACGGCGGTCGGACGGGACTGATCGGCGGCGAATTCCAGGAGATGCTGCGTTGCATTCGCTGCGGCGCATGCATGAACCACTGCCCGGTATATCAGAAGGTCGGCGGGCACGCGTACGGATGGGTCTATCCGGGCCCGATGGGCTCGGTGCTGACACCGAGCTACGTGGGGATCGACCAAGCGCTCGACTTGCCGCAGGCCGCGACGCTGTGCGGCGAATGCGACAGCGTGTGCCCGGCCGGGATCCCGTTGTCGCACTTGCTGCGTACGCTGCGCGAGAAACAGGTCGAGCGGCATCTGCGGCCGTGGCGCGAGCGCGCCGCGCTCGCCGCGTGGGGCTTCGTCGCGCGCCGGCCGATGCTGTATGCGCTGACGACCAAGCTCGCGGTGCGCATCCTCGAGCGGCTGGGCGGCAATGGCGGCACGCTGCGGCGCCTGCCAATGATGGGCGGCTGGATGGACACGCGCGACATGCCGACGCCGACCGGGCGCACGTTCCGCGAGCTGTACGCGGCATCCCAAAGCCACCTCGGCTGACCACTGTTCATCGAGCGACAACAGTGCGTTCGCTATTCATGTATTTATCTCGATAGGTGCGGTCTATAGAATCCTGCCTGTAGTCCCCGGAATCGGGTTTCGGGGCATGAGGTCAAGGAGCCGCATCATGAGAAAGACAATATCGATGTACTGGCCGCTGGCAATCGTCGTCCCGCTCGCCGCGGTCGCTTATTTGCACGCGATGGCCGACGCGCCGTCGCGTGGCCCGATTGCCGTTCATCAGGCATCGGCCGAACTCGCGCGCGCGGTGTCGTTCGGGCTGGTTGGCGACGCGGCGAAGCCGTTGCCGGCCGTATCCGGCGACGTCGCGCTCGCCGCACCCAAGGCGCTGTAAGTCACGCCGCCGTCGCTTTGCGCGGCGGCGCGATTCCGGGCGCCTTTGTATAATGGCGCGATGTTCTTCCACGCGGTTCACCGCGGCTTTTCGAGAGTGCGATGTCCCGCGTTGCGATCTGTTTCGTCTGTCTCGGCAACATCTGCCGTTCGCCCACGGCGGAAGGCGTGATGCGCCACCAGGTCGACGCGGCCGGGCTGGCCGACTGGATCGCGATCGATTCGGCCGGGACGGGCGACTGGCACGTCGGCGAGCCGCCCGACACGCGCGCGCAGGCGGCGGCGCGTACGCGCGGCTACGACCTGTCGGCGCTGCGGGCGCGGCAAGTGAGCGCGGTGGATTTCGAGCGGTTCGATCTGCTGCTGGCGATGGACGAGGCCAATTTCGCGGAATTGCGGCGGCGCTGCCCGCCCGAGCATCGCGACAAGGTGCGCCTCCTGATGGAATTCGCGCCGGGCGCGACCGAGATCGAAGTGGCGGATCCTTATTTCGGCGGCGCGCGGGGCTTCGAACAGGTGCTCGACCAGGTCGAGCGCGCGTGCGCGGGCCTGCTCGATACCCTCCGCAGCGGTGCCGCACACTGATCGCGGCGAGGTATTCAGCGATCTGCGAATACCCTGTCGAAGACATGGATACTTGACTAAAATCGTCAAATATTTATACTTGACCAAAATCGTCAAGATTGCAGTCCCCTAGACACCATGAGACTCACCACCAAAGGCCGTTTCGCCGTCACGGCGATGATTGACTTGGCACTGCGCCAGGAGCAGGGCCCGGTGACGCTTGCAGGCATCAGCCAGCGCCAGCGGATTTCGCTCTCGTATCTCGAACAGCTGTTCGGCAAGCTGCGCAGGCATGAAATCGTCGAATCCGTGCGCGGCCCGGGCGGCGGCTACAACCTCGCGCGCCGCGCGCAGGACGTCACCGTCGCCGACATCATCATCGCGGTCGATGAACCGCTCGACGCCACGCAGTGCGGCGGCAAAGGCACGTGCGACGGCTCGAAGCAGCCCGACGGCCATTGCATGACGCACGAGCTGTGGTCGACCCTGAACCAGAAAATGGTCGAATACCTCGATTCGGTATCGCTGCAGGATCTCGTCGATCAGCAGCGCGCACGCGAGGGCGCACCCGCGGTGCTGCGCGACCGGCGCACGCCGGAGCCCGTCGCGGCACCGGCCGAACCGGTGCGCACGATGCCGCTCGGTCCCAATTCGGTGTTCAACATCGCGAGTTCGTGAGCGCGAACGCGCCGCACACCCCATAACGCACATAGTCCCTGCACAGAATTCCCGGAGCGACAGATGACCCAAGAGACTCTCCACCTGCCCATCTACATGGATTACAGCGCGACGACGCCGGTCGACCCGCGCGTGGTCGACAAGATGGTGCCGTATCTGCGCGAGCAGTTCGGCAACCCGGCGTCGCGCAGCCACGCATACGGCTGGGACGCGGAACGCGCGGTCGAGGAAGCGCGCGAGCAGGTGGCTGCGCTCGTGAACGCGGATCCGCGCGAGATCATCTGGACGTCCGGCGCGACGGAATCGGACAACCTCGCCATCAAGGGTGCCGCGAACTTCTACAAGGGCAAGGGCAAGCACATCATCACGGTGAAGACCGAGCACAAGGCTGTGCTCGACACCTGCCGCGAGCTCGAGCGCGACGGCTTCGAAGTCACCTATCTCGACGTGAAGGAAGACGGCCTGATCGACCTCGACGTGTTCAAGGCCGCGCTGCGCCCGGGCACGATCCTCGTGTCGGTGATGCACGTGAACAACGAGATCGGCGTGATCCAGGACATCGAGACGATCGGTGAAATCTGCCGCGAGAAGGGCATCGTGTTCCACGTCGACGCCGCACAGTCGACCGGCAAGGTCGAGATCGACCTCGCGAAGCTGAAGGTCGACCTGATGTCGTTCTCGGCACACAAGACCTACGGCCCGAAGGGCATCGGCGCGCTGTACGTGCGCCGCAAGCCGCGGGTGCGTATCGAAGCGCAGATGCACGGCGGCGGCCACGAGCGCGGGATGCGTTCGGGCACGCTGGCGACGCATCAGATCGTCGGCATGGGTGAAGCGTTCCGCATCGCGCGTGAAGAAATGGCGACCGAGAACGAGCGCATCCGCATGCTGCGCGACAAGCTGCTGCGCGGCCTGTCGCAGATCGAGGAAACGTACGTGAACGGCGACATGGAGCACCGTGTCCCGCACAACCTGAACATCAGTTTCAACTTCGTCGAAGGCGAGTCACTGATCATGGCGATCAAGGACGTCGCGGTGTCGTCGGGCTCGGCGTGCACGTCGGCCTCGCTGGAGCCGTCGTACGTGCTGCGTGCGCTCGGCCGCAACGACGAACTCGCGCACAGCTCGATCCGTTTCACGGTCGGCCGCTTCACGACGGAGCAGGAAGTCGACTTCGTGATCGCACTCCTGAACAGCAAGATCGCGAAGCTACGCGAACTGTCGCCGCTCTGGGAAATGCACCAGGAAGGCATCGATCTGTCGACGATCGAATGGGCTGCACACTGAACACCGCATTGAATACATTCGCGGGCGGATTTGCGCACGCAGACGTAACGAGTCAAGGAGTCTGAGTCATGTCATACAGCAACAAGGTTCTGGATCACTACGAAAACCCGCGTAACGTCGGTTCGTTCGCGAAAGACGACGACGCGGTCGGCACGGGCATGGTCGGCGCGCCGGCCTGCGGCGACGTGATGAAGCTGCAGATCCGCGTCGGCGCGGACGGCGTGATCGAAGACGCGAAGTTCAAGACGTACGGCTGCGGTTCGGCGATCGCGTCGAGCTCGCTCGTGACCGAATGGGTGAAGGGCAAGACCCTCGACGAGGCGCTGTCGATCAAGAACACGCAGATCGCCGAAGAGCTGGCCCTGCCGCCGGTGAAGATTCACTGCTCGATTCTCGCGGAAGACGCGATCAAGGCAGCCGTGGCCGACTACAAGAAGCGCCACGACACGAAGGAAGGCGATCAGGCAGCGGCCTGAGCGCCATCGAGCGGCTTGTGAAGGAACGCGGCGGGCCCGGGCGGCGCGCCGCGGCAAGGACATCATGGCAATTACACTGACCGAAAAAGCAGCACAGCACGTCCAGAAGTACCTCGTCCGTCGCGGCAAGGGTGTGGGCCTGCGGCTTGGCGTTCGCACGACCGGGTGCTCGGGGCTCGCGTACAAGCTCGAGTATGTCGACGAGCTGGCCCCCGAGGATCAGGTGTTCGAGAGCCATGGCGTGAAGGTCGTCGTCGACCCGAAAAGCCTCGCGTACATCGACGGCACCGAGCTCGACTTTGCACGCGAAGGCCTGAACGAAGGGTTCAAGTTCAACAACCCGAACGTGAAGGACGAGTGCGGTTGCGGCGAATCGTTCCGCGTGTGACGCGGGTATCCGCGCGATGCGGGCAAGAGGCGGCACGAGCCGCCTTTTTAATGTGCGGCGTTTGCCGTGCGACGAACCGGAATTGAACGCGACGATGGTTTCGCTGAAAGACAGCCACTTCGATCTGTTTCACCTGCCGGCGCAATTCGCGCTCGACGAGGCTGCGCTCGACAGCGCGTATCGCACCGTGCAGACGCAGGTCCACCCGGACCGCTTCGCGGCGGCCGGCGACGCGCAAAAGCGCATCGCGATGCAATGGGCGACCCGTGCGAACGAAGCCTACCGCACGTTGCGCGATCCGCTGAAACGCGCGACCTATCTGCTGTCGCTGCGCGGCGTCGACATCGGTGCCGAAAACAACACCGCGATGGAGCCCGCGTTCCTGATGCAGCAGATGGAGTGGCGCGAAGGCATCGAGGATGCCGCTGCCGCCCGCAACGTCGATGCGCTCGATGCGCTGCTCGCCGAATTGCGCGACGAAAAGCGCGTGCGCCTCGAGCGCCTCGGCACGCTGCTCGACAGCGCAGCCGACCAGGCCGCCGCCGAAGCCGTGCGCCAGCTGATGTTCATCGAACGGGTCGCGTCGGAAGTGGGCGCGCAGATCGAGCGCCTGGAAACTTAACCGCGTGCCTCGCGGCACGCGCAGCAAACGGGCCGAGCGCCCGAACGAACCAAGATGGCTTTACTGCAAATTTCCGAACCGGGCATGGCGCCGGCGCCGCACCAGCGGCGACTCGCTGTCGGGATCGATCTCGGCACGACGAACTCGCTCGTTGCGGCCGTGCGCAACAGCGTGCCCGAAGTGCTGCCGGACGAGGCGGGCCGCGTACTGCTGCCGTCGGTGGTCCGTTATCTGGAGAAGGGCGGCCGCCGCATCGGTCACGAAGCGAAGGAGCAGGCCGCGACCGATCCGCGCAACACGATCGTGTCGGTCAAGCGCTTCATGGGCCGCGGCAAGGCCGAGGTCGAAGGCGCGGCGAACGCGCCTTACGAATTCGTCGATGCACCGGGCATGGTGCAGATCCGCACGATCGACGGCGTGAAGAGCCCGGTCGAAGTGTCGGCCGAGATTCTCGCGACGCTGCGTTACCGCGCGGAAGACACGCTCGGCGACGAACTGGTCGGCGCGGTGATCACGGTGCCCGCATACTTCGATGACGCGCAGCGCCAGGCGACGAAGGACGCCGCGCGTCTCGCGGGCATCAACGTGCTGCGCCTGCTGAACGAACCGACCGCGGCCGCGATCGCCTATGGTCTCGACAACGCGGCCGAAGGCCTCTACGCGGTGTACGACCTCGGCGGCGGCACGTTCGACCTGTCGATCCTGAAGCTGACCAAGGGCGTGTTCGAAGTGCTGGCCGCGGGCGGTGATTCCGCGCTCGGCGGCGACGATTTCGACCACGCGCTGTTCGGCCACGTGCTCGCGCATGCCGGCATCGATGCGAAGGTGCTTGCGCCCGAGGACGTGCGCCTGCTGCTCGATCGCGTGCGCGTGCTGAAGGAAGCGCTGTCGTCCGCGCCGCAGGCGTCGCTCGACGTGACGCTGTCGAATGGTGCCCGGCTCGAGCAGACGATCTCGCACGACACGTTCGCCGCGCTCGTCGAGCCGCTCGTGCAGCGTACGCTGACGCCGACCCGCAAGGCATTGCGCGACGCGCAGGTAACGCCGGCCGACATCAAGGGTGTCGTGCTGGTCGGCGGCGCGACGCGCATGCCGGTGATCCGCGAGGCGGTCGCGAAGCATTTCGGCCAGCCGCCGCTCGTCAATCTCGATCCCGACCAGGTCGTCGCGCTTGGCGCGGCGATCCAGGCCGACCTGCTCGCCGGCAATCGCGGCAGCGGCGACGACTGGCTGCTGCTCGACGTGATCCCGCTGTCGCTCGGTGTCGAGACGATGGGCGGTCTCGTCGAGAAGATCATTCCGCGCAATTCGACGATTCCGATCGCGCGTGCGCAGGAATTCACGACCTTCAAGGATGGCCAGACCGCGATGGCGATCCACGTCGTGCAAGGCGAGCGCGAGCTCGTCGCCGACTGCCGGTCGCTCGCGCGCTTCGAGCTGCGCGGCATCCCGCCGATGACGGCCGGTGCGGCGCGCATCCGCGTGACTTACCAGGTCGATGCGGACGGGTTGCTGTCGGTGTTCGCGCGCGAGCAACATTCGGGCGTCGAGGCGTCGGTCGTCGTGAAGCCGTCGTACGGCCTCGCTGACGACGACATCGCGAAGATGCTCGAGGACAGCTTCAAGACCGCCGAGATCGACATGCGGGCACGCGCGCTGCGCGAAGCGCAGGTCGAGGCCGAGCGGATGATCGAGGCGACGCAGGCGGCGTTGGCGACCGACGGCGAATTGCTCGATGACGCCGAACGCGCGCAGGTCGACGCGCTCGTCGCGGCGCTGCGCACGATCGCGCAGAGCGACGACACGGACGCGATCGAAACCGCAACCAAGACGCTGGCCGACGGCACCGACGAATTCGCGGCGCGTCGGATGGACAAGAGCATCAAGCGCGCACTGTCGGGCCGACGGCTCG
Organism: Burkholderia sp. LA-2-3-30-S1-D2; assembly: GCF_001523915.2. Lineage (NCBI taxonomy): Bacteria > Pseudomonadati > Pseudomonadota > Betaproteobacteria > Burkholderiales > Burkholderiaceae > Burkholderia > Burkholderia sp. LA-2-3-30-S1-D2. Next base: position 1,293,560 of record NZ_CP013384.1, read on the forward strand.
ACGAGATCTGAACGAAATGCACGCGGGCCGGCGACGGCCCGCGCGATAGTGAACCGTGCGGCGCCAGCCGCCGCACCCTGACTGACGGAACGGACATGCCTCAACTGGTGGTGCTGCCTCACGTCGAACTGTGCCCGGACGGCGCAGTGATCGACGCGACGCCCGGCAAGAGTATTTGCGACAACCTGCTCGACAACGGGATCGAGATCGAGCATGCATGCGAGAAGTCGTGCGCATGCACGACCTGCCACGTGGTGATTCGCGAGGGCTTCAACGATCTCGATCCGTCCGACGAGGACGAAGACGACCTGCTCGACAAGGCATGGGGCCTCGAGCCGACGTCGCGCCTGTCGTGCCAGGCAATCGTGAAGGAAGATTCGGACCTGGTGGTCGAGATCCCGAAGTACTCGATCAACCACGCGAAGGAAAATCACTGACGGACCGGCGGGGCGGACTCGCCGCGTACACGGGAGAGCAAGTCATGAAATGGACCGATTCGCGCGAAATTGCCATCGCGCTGGCAGACAAGCATCCGGACGTCGATCCGCAGAAGATCAATTTCGTCGACCTGCGCCAATGGGTCATCGATCTGGATGGCTTCACCGACGACCCGGCGCACTCGGGCGAGAAGATCCTCGAAGCGATCCAGGCCCACTGGATCGATGAATCCGACTTCGACGACGAAGACTGAGGTTCGCGCTGGCGCCCCGCACCATGTGGCTCCGGCAAGGCTCCCGCAAAAAGAAAAGGCTCGTGATGCTTCACGAGCCTTTTTCGTTTCCGGCGCGGCGCAAGGGCTGTCCGGCGATGCGTCAGGCGTCAGGCGCCGACCAGCGTCCCGTTCTCGATCCGCACGCGCTGGCCCTGGCCGAACGGCGGCGGGTTGTGGTACGTGAACGTGCGCGTCGCGCCGCTTTCCATCTGGACCTGTACCTGGTAGTCGGTTTCCGCGCGCACCTGCTTCTCGACCTGGTTGCCGGCGAGACCGCCGCCGAGCGCGCCGATGATCGTCATCGCGGTGCGGCCGTTGCCGTGACCGAACTGGTTGCCGAGCAGGCCGCCGGCCGCTGCGCCGCCGACCGCTCCGATCCCCGAACTCTGACCCGGCGTACGCGTCTGCGTGATCGCGACGACCGTGCCGCAGGTCTGGCAATAGGCCGGCTGCGCGGGCGCGGACGGCTGCTGCGCGTATTGCGGCGGTTGCGGCGCCGGCGTATGGCGGCGGTGCGTGGCTGCCGGGCGCGGCGCGGGCTTCGGTTCGACGTGGGCTGCCGCAGCCTTCTCGGCAGCGGCCTTCTGCTGCGCGGCCTGTTCGGCTGCCTGCTGCTGCGCCTGCGCGGCGAGCGCGGCGCTGGCTGCAGCGGCCGTATCGACGGCCGGCTGCGACGCGATCAGCGCGGCCTGGGTCTGGCCGTTCTGCGCGTTATTGCTGTTGGCCTTCGGGAAGATGCCCGTGATCGCTGCGGTGGCCGCGAGGCTCGCGACGATCACGGCGCCTGCCGCAGTCGCGATAAGCGGGTGGAGGCGTTGCTTTTGCGGGGTGGTTTGATTCTGGTTGTCCATTTTGTTCTCCGATGTCGACCCGGCTTCGCACGTTGGCGCTGGCCGGATCCCACGCTCGGGAGCGAGCAGACTTGGCGTTCCGGCGCCGCGTTCTGGTCCCGTGGTCATGCGTGGTGACGCAACAGGAGTGTCGTCCACGGGCGAGGGTCGCACCGTATCAAGGTGTAACGAATTGCAGCGGGAAGCAGGCGGGCGTTATCGGGAAAACCCGGAGAGGGCCGTCGCGACGAGGGGATAAAACGGGGGAGGATCGAAAGCCGGCGAACGCCGGCGAGCGGGATTTACGCGTGGTTACAAAGCTGACGCGTGCGCTGCGGGGCGCGGCGCACGCGGGGGGGCCGTCAGTCTTCGCGGCGCAGGTGCGGGAACAGCAGCACGTCGCGAATCGTCGGGCTGTCGGTCAGCAGCATCACGAGACGGTCGATGCCAATCCCGCAACCACCCGTCGGCGGCATTCCGTGTTCGAGCGCGCGGATGTAGTCGGCGTCGAAGAACATCGCTTCCTCGTCGCCTGCATCCTTCTGCTCGACCTGCTTCTTGAAGCGCGCGGCCTGGTCTTCCGGATCGTTCAGCTCCGAGAAGCCGTTCGCGATCTCGCGGCCGGTCATGAACAGTTCGAAACGCTCGGTAATGCCCGGCACCGTATCCGATGCGCGTGCGAGCGGCGACACCTCGACCGGGTAGTCGATGATGTAGGTCGGCTCCCACAGCTGCGATTCGGCGGTTTCCTCGAACAGCGCGAGCTGCAGCGCGCCGATGCCGGCGTTCAGGAAGGCCGGCTGCGACACGTCCACGCCGAGGCGCTTCAGTTCGGAGCGCAGGAACGCGTCGTCCGACAGCTGGCCGTCGGTGTACTGCGGCGCGTACTTCTGGATCGCCTGCGTGATCGTCAGGCGGTGGAACGGCTTCGCGAGGTCGAGCTCGCGGCCCTGGTACTGGATCGTCGCGGTGCCGAGCGCATCGATCGCCGCCTGGCGGATCAGCTGCTCGGTGAAGTCCATCAGCCAGCGGTAGTCGGTGTACGCGGCGTAGAACTCCATCATCGTGAATTCCGGGTTGTGGCGCGGCGACACGCCTTCATTCCGGAAGTTGCGGTTGATCTCGAACACGCGCTCGAAGCCGCCGACGATCAGGCGCTTCAGGTACAGCTCCGGCGCGATACGCAGGAACATCTGCATGTCGAGCGCGTTGTGGTGCGTGACGAACGGCTTCGCCGCGGCACCGCCCGGGATCGGGTGCAGCATCGGCGTTTCGACTTCCATGAAGTCGGCGTTGTCCATGAACTTGCGGATCGACGCAATGGTCTTGGTGCGCGCGCGGAACGTGTCGCGCGTTTCCGGCGTGACGATCAGGTCGACGTAGCGCTGGCGGTAGCGCATTTCCTGGTCGGCGAGGCCGTGGAACTTGTCCGGCAGCGGACGCAGTGCCTTCGACAGCAGGCGCAGCTCCTTGCACTGGACCGACAGCTCGCCCTTGTTGGTGCGGAACAGCACGCCGCGTGCGGCGACGATGTCGCCGAGGTCCCACTTCTTGAATGCGTCGTAGGTTTCCGCGCCGACGTCGTTCGGCGTCACGAAGAACTGGATCTGGCCCGACCCGTCCTGCACCGTCGCGAAGCTCGCCTTGCCCATCACGCGCTTGAGCATCATGCGGCCGGCGACCGAAACCTCGACCGGGTTCGCCTCGAGCGCGGCCTTGTCCGAGTCGGCGAATTTCGCCTGGAGATCGGCGGCGTGATGCGTCGGCCGAAAATCGTTCGGATAGGCGACGCCTTGCTCGCGCAATGCGCGCAGCTTCTCGCGGCGCTCGGCGATGATCTGGTTTTCGTCCGCCGCGACGGCGGGCTGCGTTTGGGTCGGTTCGGTCATGATGGTCGGAATTCGGAGTGGGTGCGGCAACGCAACGGGAAGGGCGGCGCGACCGGAGAGGCCGCGCCGCGGCGCTTACACGCCCTGTTTGAGGCTCGCGCTGATGAAGTCGTCGAGATCGCCGTCGAGCACGGCTCGCGTGTTGCTCATTTCGACGTTCGTACGGAGGTCCTTCACGCGGCTCTGGTCGAGCACGTACGAGCGGATCTGGTGGCCCCAGCCCACATCGGTCTTGCTCGATTCGAGCTTGTCCTGCTCGGCCTGGCGCTTGCGCATTTCGGCTTCGTACAGGCGCGACTTCAGCATGGCCATCGCTTCGGCACGGTTGCGGTGCTGCGAGCGGTCGTTCTGGCACTGCACGACAATGCCGGTCGGCATGTGCGTGATCCGCACGGCCGAGTCGGTCTTGTTGATGTGCTGGCCGCCGGCGCCCGAGGCGCGGTACGTGTCGATGCGCAGGTCGGCCGGGTTGACTTCGACTTCGATCGAGTCGTCGATTTCCGGATACACGAACACCGACGAGAACGACGTGTGGCGGCCGCCCGACGAGTCGAACGGCGACTTGCGCACGAGGCGGTGAATGCCCGTTTCGGTGCGCAGGAAGCCGTATGCGTATTCGCCCGTGACCTTGACCGTCGCGTTCTTGATGCCGGCGACGTCGCCGTCGGATTCTTCGAGCACTTCGGCCTTGAAGCCCTTGCGCTCGCAGTAGCGCAGGTACTGGCGCAGCAGCATCGAAGCCCAGTCGCACGCCTCGGTGCCGCCGGCGCCGGCCTGGATGTCGATGAAGCAGTTGTTCGGGTCGGCCGGGTTCGAGAACATCCGGCGGAATTCGATGTCGCCGACGCGCGCTTCGAGCTTCTTCGCGTCGTCTTCGGATGCGATGAGGGTGTCTTCGTCGCCTTCCTCGCGTGCCAGCTCGAACAGGTCGAGCGCATCGCGCAGGTCGCTATCGAGTGCCGTCAGCGTCGTGACGACGCCTTCGAGCAGCTTCTTCTCGCGGCCGAGTGCCTGGGCGTTCTTCGAATCGTTCCAGACGTTCGGGTCTTCGAGTTCCTTGTTGACTTCGGTCAGACGCGCAGATTTGGCGTCGTAGTCAAAGATACCCCCGAAGCTCGCCCGCGCGCGTGCGCAGGTCGAGCAGGGAGCTTTCGATCGCGTTGAGACGTTCCGCTTCCATGATCGTTCGCTATTCTTGCTTCGTAAAAAAGCGGAATTATAGCCGATCGGCGGGGTTTCCCGGTGACGCGGAACGTGCTTGCATGCGCGCCGCGGCCGAGCGTTCGGCGCGGCGCGCATGCGGCCCGCGAGTGCCGCGGGCCGGTTGGCCGGTTGGCCGGGCCGGCGGCGTTCAGCCGGCCGCGTGTTCGACGATCAGCTGGACGCGCGTCACGCCGTTCCACGTGTCGGCCACGAGGCGGTACGCGATCAGCGCGCTCGCCGGCAGCGGCTCGGTGTGATTGAACCAGATCGCGTTGAAGCGCTGGCGGCCGCGCGCCAACTGCAGCTTCAGGTGCTTTTCCTTCACGAGCGACTGCGACACGACGTCGAATTCGCCGGAGAAAAGCGGGGCCGGAAAACCCTGGCCCCAGACGGCTTCGTCGAGCAGCCCGACGAACTGCGGCGTGAAATACGCTTCCTCGAGTTCGCCGTCGGTCTCGATCACGCGCGCCAGCGCGTCGTCGGACAACCACTCTCGCGCGACGGCCTCGAACGCGGCCGCGAAGCGCGGCACGTTGCCGGTGTCGAGCGTGAGGCCGGCCGCCATCGCGTGGCCGCCGAACGCGACGATCAGGTCGGGTTCGCGCTTCGACACCAGGTCGAGTGCATCGCGCAGGTGGAAGCCGGGAATCGAGCGGCCCGAACCTTTGACCCGCGTGCCGGCTTCGTCCGCATGCGCGAACGTGAACGACGGGCGATGGAACTTCTCCTTGAGCCGCCCGGCGACGATGCCGATCACGCCCTGGTGCCATTCGGGGTTGAACAGCGTGATCGTGCATGCGTCGGCCGGATCGACGTCGGCGAGATCGGCGAGCGCCTGCTGCTGCATGCCGGCCTCGATCTCGCGGCGCTCGCGGTTCATCGTGTCGAGCTGTTGCGCGAGGTCCCATGCGCGGCCGATGTCGTCGGTGATCAGGCACTCGATGCCGAGCGACATGTCCGACAGCCGCCCGGCGGCGTTCAGGCGCGGGCCGAGGCCAAAGCCGAGGTCGAACCCCGACGCGGTGCGCGCCTCGCGGCCGGCCGCGCGGAACAGCGCGGCGATGCCCGGCTGCATGCGGCCGTTGCGGATGCGCTGCAGCCCCTGCGCGACGAGCACGCGGTTGTTGCCGTCGAGCCGCACCACGTCGGCGACGGTGCCGAGCGCGACGAGGTCGAGCAGTCCGTCGAGGCGGGGTTCGGCCTCCTTGCTCGCGAACGCGCCGCGGCGGCGCAGCTCGGCGCGCAGCGCGAGCAGCACGTAGAACATCACGCCGACGCCGGCGATGTGCTTGCTCGGGAACGCGCAGCCAGGCTGGTTCGGGTTGACGATCGCGCGCGCGGCGGGCAGCGCGTCGCCGGGCAGATGGTGGTCGGTGACGAGCACATCGATGCCGCGCGCGTTCGCGGCTTCGACACCCGCGACGCTCGCGATCCCGTTGTCGACGGTGATCAGCAGGTCGGGCTTGCGCGCGGCCGCGAGTTCGACGATTTCGGGCGTGAGCCCGTAGCCGTATTCGAAGCGGTTCGGCACCAGGTAGTCGATCTGCGCGCCGAACATCCGCAGGCCACGCACCGCGACTGCGCAGGCGGTTGCGCCGTCGCAGTCGTAGTCGGCGACGACCAGCAGGCGCCGCTTGTCGGCAATCGCGTCGGCGAGCAGCGCCGCGGCGTCCGCGCAGCCTTTCAGTTCGGTGGGCGGGACGAGGCGCGCGAGGGCCGTCTCGATGTCGGTCGGGGACTGCACGCCGCGCGACGCATACAGGCGCGCGAGGACGGGATGCAGGCCGTGGCGCGCGAGCGCTTCGGCGTCGGCGGGCGCGACGGGGCGGGTAACGATCCGGGTCATACAGGTCGGGTTATTCGAACAGGGATGCCAGCGCGCGGCGGCGCCAGAACTTGCGCAGGTCGCCGCGCGTCGCGTGCAGCGTCACGGAGCTGGTGTCGCCGCACAGCGTGAAATCGACGCCGGCCAGCTCGCCGTTCTGCAGCGCGGCGAGGGACGGCGCGAACCAGTCGCGCTCGAGCGCGGCGAGCGCATCGTGCCAGCGTGACCAGTCCTGCTCGATGTACGGGGCGGACAGCGTGGGCAGCTCGACGAGCGACGCGCCGGCGGCGGCGGGCAGTGCATCGAATGCGGCCGGCACGGCGCCGGCTTCGGTTTGCGCCGCGCGTGCGAGGCCGAGCGCCGCGGGCGACGCGGACAGCACGCGTGCGAACGGCTTGCCGACCGGCTTCAGCGTGCCTTGCGCATGGAACCAGATCGAATTGACGGCGGGCAACCCGCGCGCTTCGCGCGCTTCGTTCACCGGATGCTGGAACCATGCCATCTGCACTTCGTTCTGCAGCTTCATCCACATCCGCGAGCGTTCGCCGGTGTGCGCCTCGTGCGGCAGCCAGATCTCGATGTTGCGGCCGCTCGCGCGCAGCGGCGCTGCGCCGGCGAGGCGGGCGAACTGCTCGCTGGACAGGTACCAGCGCGCTGGCTGCGGCGCCTCCAGTCGCACGCCGAGCTCCTCGATCAGCGGGCGCGCGACTGCCAGCAAGGCGGCTGCGTCGCCGTCGTCGAGCGCGAGGCTCGCCGGGTCGACGAGCACAAGGTGATCGTGCGCGATTTCGACATGGACGGGCTCGACGCACGCCCAGGCCTGGGTACCCGGGTCGCCGCCGTCCGCCAGCAGCATGTAGGGTGCGAGCGGCGCCTCGTCGGCGGCGTTGCCCTGGGTCGCGCCGAACTGGCGGGCCAGCCAGCGCTCGTGCGGCAGCGTGCGCTGGAAGTCCTCGCCTGCCACGCGCTCGACGAGGTTGGCGCGGGCGAGCAACTTTTCGAGCGCGGGGCTGTCCAGCGTGTGCAGGGACGAGGCCGCATCGGCCGCCGACGGCAGCGCGAACGGAACGAGAAAATGGAGGCGTCGGTCGTGCATGATGGTGCGCATTGTATGGCAAACTGCGCGCGTGATCGGGCCGGCGGACGGCCCGATTGCGTCCGGCGACCGTTTTTTCGGCCGTGCCCGGGCGGCCGGCCGCCGCCGGACGGCGCTCCGGCCACGGGCCGCCATCCCCGCCGTAACCAGCAGAAAGGATTCGCTTGAAACTTCCGTACGAATGGCAGATCGGCTGGCGCTACACGCGCGCCGGCAAACGCACGACCGGCAACGGCTTCATTTCCTTCATCGCACTGGTGTCGATGCTCGGGATCGCGCTTGGCGTCGCGGCGCTGATCGTCGTGCTGTCCGTGATGAACGGCTTCCAGAAGGAAGTGCGCGACCGCATGCTGTCGGTGCTCGCGCACGTCGAGGTGTTCTCGCCGACCGGCTCGATGCCCGACTGGCAACTGACCGCGCAGGAAGCGCGGCGCAATACTTCGGTGGTCGGCGCGGCGCCGTACGTCGACGCGCAGGCGCTGCTCACGCGCCAGGACGCGGTGAGCGGCGTGATGCTGCGCGGCGTCGAGCCGTCGCTCGAACCGCAGGTGTCGGACATCGGCAAGGACATGAAGGCAGGCCAGCTCGCCGCGCTCGTGCCCGGCCAGTTCGGCATCGTGCTCGGCGACGCGCTCGCCGGCAACCTCGGCGTGACGGTCGGCGACAAGGTCACGCTCGTCGCGCCCGAAGGGACGATCACGCCGGCCGGGATGATGCCGCGACTCAAGCAGTTCACGGTGGTCGGCGTGTTCGAGTCGGGCCACTACGAATACGACAGCACGCTCGCGATGATCAACATCCGCGACGCGGAGGCACTGTTCCGGATGTCCGCGCCGACCGGCGTGCGGCTGCGGCTCACCGACATGCAGAAGGCGCCGCAGGTCGCGGTCGAGCTGTCGCATACGCTGTCGGGCAGCCTGTACATTCGCGACTGGACCCAGCAGAACAAGACATGGTTCTCGGCCGTCCAGATCGAGAAGCGGATGATGTTCATCATCCTCACGCTGATCATCGCGGTGGCCGCATTCAACCTCGTTTCGTCGCTGGTGATGACGGTGACCAACAAGCAGGCCGACATCGCGATCCTGCGCACGCTCGGCGCGCAGCCCGGGTCGATCATGAAGATCTTCGTCGTGCAGGGCGTGACGATCGGCTTCGTCGGCACCGCGTCGGGCGTCGCGCTCGGCTGCCTGATCGCGTGGAGCATTCCGTGGCTGATCCCGATGATCGAGCATCTGTTCGGCGTGCAGTTCCTGCCGCCGTCGGTGTACTTCATCAGCGAGCTGCCGTCGGAGCTCGTCGCGGGCGACGTCATCAAGATCGGCCTGATCGCGTTCGTGCTGTCGGCCGTCGCCACGCTCTATCCGAGCTGGCGCGGCGCAAAGGTGAAGCCGGCGGAGGCGCTGCGCTATGAATGATCGCGCGACCGCATTGGCGGATTCACGACAACCCATCAGACAGGATTCGGCAGGTATGCAGGAATACGTGCTTCAGGCGCGCGGGATCACAAAGGCGTTCGTGCAGGGCGGCTTCAACGTGCAGGTGCTCAACAACGCCGAATTGACGGTGCGGCGCGGCGAGAAGCTCGCGATCGTCGGCGCGTCGGGCTCCGGCAAGAGCACGCTGCTGCACGTGCTGGGCGGCCTCGACGAACCGAGCGCGGGCGAAGTGTCGCTGCTCGGCAAGCCGTTTACGCAACTCGCCGAGCGCGAACGCAACGAGCTGCGCAATCGCGCGCTCGGCTTCGTCTACCAGTTCCATCACCTGCTGCCGGAATTCACCGCGCTCGACAACGTCGCGATGCCGCTGCGCATCCGCCGGATGACGACCGAGGACGCGCGCGCGCAGGCACAGGCGATGCTCGAACGCGTCGGTCTCGGCCCGCGTGCGAAGCACCGGCCGGGCGAGCTGTCGGGCGGCGAGCGGCAACGCGTGGCGATCGCGCGCGCGCTGGTGACGAAGCCCGCGTGCGTACTCGCCGACGAGCCGACCGGCAACCTCGACGGCACGACCGCCGACACGGTGTTCAACCTGATGCTCGAACTGTCCGAGACGCTCGAAACGAGCTTCGTGATCGTCACGCACGATCCCGAGCTCGCGGCGCGCTGCGACCGCATCATGCGCCTGCGCGACGGCGTGCTGCACGAGGAGCCGGCGCTGCCGGTGTGAACGAACGCCCCGCCGTGCCGCCGGGCGAGTCCCGGCACGGCGGCGAGGGCGCAGGAAAGCCGCCATGTGGATCGATACGCATTGCCATCTCGATGCTGCCGAGTTCGACACCGACCGCGACGTCGTCGTGCATGCGGCGCGCGCGGCCGGCGTGTCGCGCATCGTGATCCCAAGCGTCGGGCGCGACAATTTCACGACCGTGCGCGAACTGGCCCAGCGCACGCCGGGTGCGGTCTATGCGCTCGGCATCCATCCGATGTATACGCCGCACGCGCGCGACGAGGATCTCGACCGCCTGCGCATGGAGATCGAGGCGAGCCTCGATGATCCGCGCTTCGTCGCGATCGGCGAGATCGGTCTCGACTACTTCGTGCCGGGGCTCGACGAGGACCGCCAGCAATTCTTCTATCAGGGGCAGCTCAAGCTCGCGCGCGAATTCGACCTGCCGGTGCTGTGCCACGTGCGCAAGTCGCAGGACCGCGTGCTCGCCGGGCTGCGCCGCTTCGGCGTGCGGCGCGGCATCGCACATGCGTTCAACGGCAGTTTCCAGCAGGCCGACGCGTATCTCGCACAGGGGCTGCATCTCGGTTTCGGCGGCAACGTGACGTTCGGACGGGCGTTGCAGATCCGGCGGCTCGCCGCGCAGTTGCCGCTCGACGCGATCGTCGTCGAGACGGATGCGCCCGACATCGCGCCCGAGTGGGCGTACAAGTCCCGCAACGCGCCCGACCAGGTGCCGCGCATCGGTGGCGTGCTCGCCGAACTGCGCGGGATCGACGCGCACGCGCTGTCCCTATCCACAACGGCTAACGCGCTCGCCGCGCTGCCGCGCCTCGCACTTTCGTCCGCATAATCGTTGCTGGAGGGTGCCGCATCGACGGCGGCGCCAGGTCGACGAGGAGGTGCGATGCGCGTGTGGTGGATCGCGTTTGCGCTCGGTGTCGTCGTGCTGCAGCGGCAGGCGGCGTTGCCGGGTATGGGCGGCTGGGTAGGCGGCGCGGTCGTGCTGGCCGGTTGCGGTGCGCTGCTCGCATGGTGTGCACGGCGCCGTCGAACCCGCTCGATCGTCGCGCTCCGGTGGATGCTGTGCGCCTGCGCCGCCTGCGCGATCGGATTCGGCTATGCGGCCGCACGCGCGGAATGGCGGCTGCGTGACGGCCTGCCTGTCGAGCGGGAAGGGCGCGACATCGTCGTCACTGGCGTGATCAGCGGGTTGCCGGTGATCGACGACACCGGCGCGCGACTGCTGTTGGCCGTCGAATCGAACGATGCGGGGCTGGCCCGTTTCCCTCCGCTGATCCGGTTGTCGTGGCGCACCTACGGCGCGCCCGCCGCACGCAACGCGATGCCCGATTTGCGCGCCGCGCAGCGCTGGCGCCTCGTCGTGCGCCTGAAACGCCCGCATGCCGAGGCGAATCCCGGCGTGCGCGACAGCGAGGCGGCGTGGCTCGCCACGGGCATTCGTGCGATCGGCTATGTGGTCGCGCCCGAGCGGGCGGAACTGCTCGACGCACGTGCATCGGGGTGGCGCGCGTCGATCGATCGGCTGCGCGACGCGCTGCGCAACGGTATCGGTGACGCGCTCGGCAGCGACGCGCGCCATCGCGGCATCGTGACCGCGCTCGCGGTCGGCGATCAATCCGGCATCGGCGACGACGCGTGGCGCGTGCTGCGCAATACGGGCACGAGTCATCTGGTCGCGATTTCGGGCCTGCACGTCGGACTCGTCGGCGCGATCGCGGGCGGGATCGTATCGTGGGTCTGGCGACGTCTGCGCTGGCGCGGACATGCCGCGGCGCTCGCGATGCCGGCGCCCTATGCGGCTTCGATGGCGGCGCTGACGGCCGCCGCCGGCTACGCGGCGCTTGCCGGCTTCAACGTGCCGGCGCAGCGCGCGTGGTGGATGATCGCGGCCGGGGCGGCTGCCTGTCTTGCCGGACGCAGCGTGCCGACGTCCGCCGTGTTGTGCGCGGCGCTCGGCGGCGTGCTGCTTGTCGATCCGTGGGCGGTGGTGTCGGCAGGGTTCTGGCTGTCTTTTGGCGCGGTCGCCGTAATCCTGATGTCCGTGGCGGGCTGGGGCGCGGTGCGCGAATTCGACGGCGGTGACGACCGTGGGACGGACGGTACTGCCCCGGTCGACCGCCGCCGCAGGCTGCGCGCTTGGTGCAAGCGTGCCGGGCACCGTGTCGCACAGGCGACGCGCGTGCAGTACGCGGTGACGATCGGTCTTGCGCCGCTGACGGCCGCGTGGTTCGCTCAGATCTCGGTATCGGGCCCGTTCGGCAATGCGTTTGCGATCCCGTGGGTCAGCGCCGTCGTGACGCCGATCGTGCTCGCCGGGATCGGGTTGCCCGCGCCGCTGGACGCGTATGCGTTCCGGCTCGCGCATGCGGCGCTCGAACCGATGATGACGCTGCTCCGGCACCTCGCCGACTGGCCGGCCGGCGTGTTCTGGCTGCGCATGCCCGACTGGCCGGTTCTGGCGCTTGCGTGCATGGGTGTCGCGTGGGTCTTGATGCCGCGCGGCTGGCCGCTGCGCTGGGCGGCGCCGATGACATGGCTGCCGCTGGTCGCGCCGGCACCCGATGCGCCGCCGCCTGGCGGCTTCCGGCTGACCGTGCTCGATGTCGGGCAGGGCGCGTCGGTGCTGGTGGAGACCGCGCGCAGGACCTTGCTGTTCGATGCGGGGTCGGGGGCGGAGTCGACCCATGCCGGTGCGCGGATCGTCGCGCCGGCATTGCGTGCCCGCGGAATCCGTACCGTCGATTCGCTCGTCCTGAGTCATGCGGACGCCGATCACGCGGGCGGCGCGGCGGCCGTCTATGCGGCCGCCGAGGTCCGCCAGCTGCTCGCCGGCATTGCGCCGCAGCACCGGCTGTGGCGTGACGCGCGGGCGGCCGGCGTGGCCGATCGGCTGCCGTGCGCGGCCGGGCAGCGGTGGACCTGGGACGGTGTCGTATTCACGATGTTGTGGCCGCCGGGTGGTGCCGGCGCTGGTTCCTCGAACGCACAATCATGCGTGCTGCGCATCGACGCGGGCGACACGTCGGCGCTGCTGACGGGCGACATCGAGGCACGCTCCGAGCGCCGGCTGGTGGGCGATGCGCGCGACGCGCTGGCCGCGCAGATCCTCGTTGTGCCGCACCACGGCAGCCGGACGTCGTCGGTCGAGCCTTTCCTCGATTCGGTCGGGCCGCGCGTCGCGGTATTTCCTGTAGGCTATCGCAATCGATTCGGACATCCGCACCGGACGGTCCTTGCGCGCTACGAAATGCGCGGGATTCCGCTGCCGCGCACCGATCGCGACGGGGCCGTGAGGTTCGACGTCGCCCCGACGGGCGGCGGTTTCGCGTTTGAGCGTCATCGCGATGTGCAGCGGCGGTACTGGATGGACCGGTGAGCGGCGCGATGGCGCGGGTCAAGAATGAGGCGGCCGGAGGAAGTGTTGAAGCATTGACTCCCGCCGGCAAAGGAGACATCGGCGTTTGAAGGACATCCTCCATTTCTCGCATGCGAACGGTTTTCCGGCATCGACGTACCGGACGATCTTCGCCGAGCTGGCAGACGACTACGAGCTGCGCTACATCGAGCGCATCGGTCACGACCGCCGCTACCCGGTGACGCGCGACTGGCCGCATCTCGTCGAGCAACTGCTCGACGACATTGGCAGCCGCTACGAGCGCCCGGTCTGGCTCGTCGGCCATTCGCTCGGCGGCTACCTGTCGCTGATGGCTGCGCTGAAGAAGCCGCACTGGGTGCGCGGCGTGGTGATGATCGATTCGCCGATCATCGCGGGATGGCGCGCCGGCGCATTGCGCGCGAGCCAGTGGGCGGGGCTCGACGAGCGGCTGTCGCCTGCGGCCGCGACGCGCAACCGGCGTACGCGCTGGGTGAGCCGCGACGAAGCCTGGCGGCACTTTCATGAGAAACCCGCGTTCGCGCTCTGGGACGAGCGGATGCTGTCCGACTACATCGACTACGGCATTCCGCAGGCGGGCGCCGACGGCGAACGCGTGCTCGCGTTCGACCGGCAGGTCGAATACCTGATCTACCGGACGCTGCCGCATACGCTCGGCCCGCGGCTCGCGCACGGCGCGCCGGTGCCGCTCGGCTTTCTCGCCGGCACGCGCTCGCGCGAAGTGCGGCAGGTCGGGCTCGATGCGACGCGTCGCGCGGCGCGCGGGCGCATCGAATGGCTCGAGGGCAGCCACCTGTTCCCGATGGAGCGGCCGATCGAGACGGCCCGCGCATTGCAACGGATGCTGAGTTCGCTGAAGATGGCGGAGGGTGGCGTGCCGCGCGACAGTGCGGCGCTCGCGAAAAGCGCCTGACGCATCGGTCCGGTGCACCGCGCCGGCGTGCGCGGTTGCACCGACCGGCCGGCCGGTTCGCCCCGGCGCGCACGGTTGGCGCGGCACAGCGCGAAAGGGCAGGATCATCGCGTCAATTGCTGAGAGAAGGGCGGGCTTTACGGTATAATCCGTTTTTCCCGCGAGCATTCAGCGATGACCAAATATGTTTTCGTCACCGGCGGCGTAGTTTCTTCCCTCGGCAAGGGTATTGCCGCCGCCTCCCTCGCCGCGATCCTCGAATCGCGCGGTCTGAAAGTCACCCTCCTCAAACTCGATCCCTACATCAACGTCGACCCCGGCACGATGAGCCCGTTCCAGCACGGCGAAGTGTTCGTGACGGAAGACGGAGCGGAGACCGACCTCGACCTCGGCCACTATGAGCGCTTCATCAGCACGAAGATGCGCAAGGCCAACAACTTCACGACCGGCCAGATCTACGAATCGGTGATCCGCAAGGAGCGCCGCGGCGACTATCTCGGCAAGACCGTGCAGGTGATTCCGCACATCACGAACGAAATCCAGGCGTTCATCGAGCGCGGGGCGGCATCTGCCACCTGCGGCGAGCCGGACGTCGCGATCGTCGAGATCGGCGGCACGGTCGGCGACATCGAGTCGCTGCCGTTCCTCGAGGCCGCGCGCCAGATGAGCCTGCGCCTCGGCCGCAACAGCGCGTGCTTCGTGCACCTGACGCTCGTGCCGTACGTCGCGACGGCCGGCGAGCTGAAGACGAAGCCGACCCAGCACAGCGTGCAGAAGCTGCGCGAGATCGGCATCCTGCCGCACGTGCTGCTGTGCCGTGCGGATCGCCGCATCCCCGACGACGAATCGAAGAAGATCTCGATGTTCTCGAACGTGCCGGAAGACGCCGTGATCTCGGTGTGGGACGCCGACAGCATCTACAAGATTCCGCAGATGCTGCACGACCAGGGCCTCGACCGGATCATCTGCGAAGAGCTGAAGCTGTCGCCGAAGGACGCCGACCTGAGCATGTGGTCGGCGCTCGTCGAGAAGCTGGAAAACCCGAAGCACGAAGTCACGATCGGCATGGTCGGCAAGTATGTCGACCTGACCGAGTCGTACAAGTCGCTGATCGAGGCGCTGCGCCACGCATCGCTGCACACGTCGACCAAGGTCAACATCGAGTACATCGACTCGGAAGAGATCGAGACGAACGGTGTCGATAGCCTGAAGCATCTCGACGCCGTGCTGGTGCCGGGCGGTTTCGGCCGTCGTGGCACGGAAGGCAAGATCGCGGCGATCCGCTACGCGCGCGAGTCGAAGGTGCCGTACCTCGGCATCTGCCTCGGCATGCAGCTTGCGGTGATCGAATTCGCACGCGACGTCGTCGGCCTGAAGCAGGCGAACAGCACGGAATTCGATCCGGATACGCCGGAACGCGTGGTCGCGCTGATTACCGAGTGGTACGACCGCGAAGGCAAGGTCGAGACGCGCACCGAGGAATCCGATCTCGGCGGCACGATGCGCCTCGGCTCGCAACGTTGCCCGATCAAGCCCGGCACGATGGCCGAAGAGATCTATGGCAAGGACGTGAACGAGCGTCACCGCCACCGTTATGAAGTCAATAACCGCTTCGTGCCCCAGCTCGAAGCCGGCGGCCTTATCATCAGCGCCCGTACCCCGAGCGAGGATCTGCCGGAAATGATGGAGCTGCCGCGTTCGATGCACCCGTGGTTCGTCGGCGTTCAGTTCCACCCGGAATTCACGTCCACGCCGCGTGACGGTCATCCCCTGTTCAAGTCGTTCGTCGAAGCCGCGCTCGCCAACAAGCAAGCGCGTGGAGTGCAAGCATGAAGCTGTGCGATTTCGAGGTCGGTCTCGACCAGCCTTTCTTCCTGATCGCGGGTACCTGCGTCGTCGAATCGGAGCAAATGACGATCGACACGGCGGGCCGCCTGAAGGAGATCTGCGAGAAGCTGAACGTTCCGTTCATCTACAAGTCGTCCTACGACAAGGCGAATCGCAGCTCGGGCAAGTCGTTTCGCGGCCTCGGAATGGACGAGGGGCTGCGGATCCTCGGCGAGGTGAAGCGTCAGCTCGGCCTGCCGGTGCTGACGGACGTGCATTCGATCGAAGAGATCGAGCAGGTCGCGTCGGTCGTCGACGTGCTGCAAACGCCCGCATTCCTGTGCCGTCAGACCGACTTCATCCACGCGTGCGCGCGCTCGGGCAAGCCCGTCAACATCAAGAAGGGTCAGTTCCTCGCGCCGCACGACATGAAGAACGTGATCGACAAGGCGCGCGACGCGGCGCGTGAAGCCGGTCTGTCGGAAGACCGCTTCATGGCGTGCGAGCGTGGCGTCTCGTTCGGCTACAACAACCTTGTGTCCGACATGCGTTCGCTCGCGATCATGCGCGAGACGAACGCGCCGGTCGTGTTCGACGCGACCCACTCGGTGCAGCTGCCGGGCGGGCAGGGCACGAGCTCGGGCGGTCAGCGCGAATTCGTGCCGGTGCTCGCGCGTGCGGCGGTCGCGACGGGCGTCGCGGGTCTCTTCATGGAGACGCACCCGAATCCGGCCGAGGCGAAGTCGGACGGCCCGAACGCGGTGCCGCTGAACCGGATGGGTGCGTTGCTGGAGACGCTCGTCACGCTCGATCAGGCGGTGAAGCGCAATCCGTTCCTGGAAAACGATTTCAATTAAAGATCGAATGAACCTTGCGACGGCTTCGCGCGTCAGTAGCGAAAGCGGTTCAGGCGCGCGCGCCGTCGCAGTTTGAAGAATCCATCGTCATTCTCAGAGGAAACCCATGAGTGCAATCGTAGATATCATCGGCCGCGAGATTCTGGATTCGCGCGGCAACCCCACCGTCGAATGCGACGTGCTGCTCGAATCGGGCACGATGGGCCGCGCGGCGGTGCCGTCGGGCGCGTCCACCGGCTCGCGTGAAGCGATCGAACTGCGCGACGGCGAAGCCGGCCGCTACAACGGCAAGGGCGTGCTGAAGGCAGTCGAGCATATCAACACCGAAATCTCCGAAGCCATCATGGGCCTCGACGCGTCGGAACAGGCGTTCCTCGACAAGACGCTGCTCGAGCTGGACGGCACCGACAACAAGTCGCGCCTCGGCGCGAACGCGATGCTGGCCGTGTCGATGGCCGTCGCGAAGGCAGCCGCTGAAGAAGCCGGCCTGCCGCTGTACCGCTACTTCGGCGGCTCGGGCGCGATGCAACTGCCCGTCCCGATGATGAACATCGTCAACGGCGGCGCGCACGCGAACAACAGCCTCGACATCCAGGAATTCATGATCGTCCCGGTGAGCCAGCCGACGTTCCGTGAAGCTCTGCGTTGCGGCGCGGAAGTGTTCCACGCACTGAAGAAGATCCTGAGCGACCGCGGCATGAGCACGGCAGTCGGCGACGAAGGCGGCTTCGCGCCGAACTTCGGCAGCAACGACGAGTGCCTGTCGACGATCCTGCAGGCGATCGAGAAGGCCGGCTACCGTGCGGGCGAAGATGTGCTGCTCGCGCTCGACTGCGCGGCATCCGAGTTCTACCACGACGGCAAGTACCAGCTCGCGGGCGAAGGCCTGCAACTGTCGTCGGCCGAATTCACCGACTACCTCGCGACGCTCGCCGACAAGTTCCCGATCGTGTCGATCGAGGACGGCATGCACGAAGGCGACTGGGACGGCTGGAAGCTGTTGACCGAGCGCCTCGGCAAGAAGGTGCAGCTCGTCGGTGACGACCTGTTCGTCACGAACACGCGCATCCTGAAGGAAGGCATCGAGAAGGGTATCGCGAACTCGATCCTCATCAAGATCAACCAGATCGGTACGCTGACCGAAACGTTCGCGGCAATCGAAATGGCGAAGCGCGCGGGCTACACGGCCGTGATCTCGCACCGCTCGGGCGAAACGGAAGATTCGACGATCGCGGACATCGCGGTCGGCTTGAACGCCGGTCAGATCAAGACGGGTTCGCTGTCGCGCAGCGACCGCATCTCGAAGTACAACCAACTGCTGCGCATCGAGGAAGACCTCGGCGATATCGCGAGCTACCCGGGCAAATCGGCTTTCTATAACCTGCGCTAACGCGCTACTATCGGGTTCGTCATCTCGACGCCGCTCTGTGCATGTCGCGCGGAGCGGCGCTTCTTATATCTGCGTCTTCTACATGCGGCTTGTCACTGTCGTCCTGATTGCCTTGCTGGCGCTCATTCAGTACCCCCTATGGTGGGGACACGGCGGCTGGTTGCGGGTGCATGAATTGCGCCAGCAACTCGGCGATCAACTGCAGAAGAACGCGGACGAGAAGCTGCGCAATGAACGGATCGCGGGCGAAGTGCAGGATCTGCAGGGCGGTACCGCGGCCATCGAGGAGCGCGCGCGCTACGAGATGGGCATGGTGAAGGACGGCGAAGTATTCGTGCAGTTCGTGTCGCCGAATGCGCCGGCCGCGCCGCTGAACAACACGCCTTCGAGCATGTCGACGCGCGGTACCGTTTCCGCGGCGCCCGTGCGTGTTGTGCCGAACCCGCAGTCGATCGCGAAGCCGTCGCGGCATCATGGCGGCGAGAAGGGCAAGGCCGCGCATCACTGAGCGCGGGAGTCCGAACCATTGAAAAAGCGCGGGAAATGCCGCGCTTTTTTATTTCCTGTCAGTCGTCAATCGAATCGGTCGACGCGCGTCACGCATCACCACCACCAGCCCGGGTAACCGTAGCCATATCCGATGCCGGTGCCCCACCGGTTTCCCCAACCGCCGCCGTAATAGCCGCCGTAGACGGTCACGGGGGACGGCGAGTAATACGCCCACGCGCGCGCGGCGGCCTCCGCCGCCATCGCGTTGTTCTGCTCGCGCAGCACTTGCCGGTCGATCTCGTCGTAGCGTTTGCGCTCCGCACTCGACAGTGCGGGCGGCTGGCCGCCCGATGCGCCCGGTTCGGGCAGGCGGCTCAGGATCGTCGACGAAGGCGGCTGCACCGCGCAGCCGGCGAGGGCCAGTGTGCCGGCTGCGACACTGGTCAGGACGAGGGTGCGGAACGGGCGATTCATGTGTTTCTCCAGCAGCGCGCCGACAGCGGAAAGCGGTTTGTGCCGAAGGCGGACCTCCGGCGCCTGGGCCGTGCGTGCGACGCTCGTGCGTCATTATGCACCCGCGCCGCGCATGGCCGGCACGGGCGCGCCGCTCACTCAGTGACGCTGATCGGTCGCGGGCGTGATGCCGGTCGCGAGTTCCGGCGCGGCGAACAACTGCGCGACGTCGACGGGATCGAACTCGTAGCGCTGGTTGCAGAACTCGCAGTGGATCTCGACGTGACCGCGCTCGACGATCACGCTGTCGACTTCGTCGCGTCCGAGCATGCGCAGCATCGCGCCGACCTTCTCGCGCGAGCACGAGCACTGGAAGCGCGTACCGGCCGGGTCGAAGTGCTGCACGTTTTCCTGCCAGAAGAGCCGACGGAACACGACTTCTGGTTCGACCTCGAGCAATTCCTTCGCGGACAGCGTGCCGCCGAGCGTGCAGACGCGCTCCCACGTGTCGGCGTCGGTCTCGGCGTTGCGCGGCACGATGCCGCCGTCGCCCGGCAGCTTCTGCAGCAGCATGCCGACCGCGCGCTCGCGATCGGCCGCGAGCCACAGCCGCGTGTCGAGCTGCTCCGAGTGATGCATGTAATGCTCGAGCACTTGCGACACCGATTCGAGCGGACCGTCGACGCCGTTCAGCGGCACGATGCCCTGGTACGGCTGCTGGCCCGGCAGCTTCTCGGCCGGGTCGAGCGTGATCACGCATCGGCCGTGGCCGCTCGCGTTGACGAGCGACGCGAAGTGCGTGTCGTCGCCGATCGTCTGCGCGACGTCGCCGGCGAACTTGGCCGTGGCGCGCATCGACAGGTCCGAGCCGCACTGGACGACCAGCATCTGGACCGGCCCGTCGCCGAAGATCTGCATGATCAGGGTGCCGTGAAATTTCAGGTTCGCGGACAGCAGCGCACACGCAGCCATCATCTCGCCGAGCACCGTGCGCACCGGGGCAGGGTAGTCACGGCGGGAAAGCACCTCTTGCCACGTGTTGCGCAGCGACACGATCTCGCCGCGCACGGGTGCCGAATTGAACATGAATTTCTGTAACTGGTCGCTCACTCTTCTTCCTTGAAATCCGCGCGAATCAGCCGATCCGCACGAGTTGCTCCTTGAAATGCGCGCGTCGTTCGACGTACGTCTTCGCATTTGCGCGCAGCCGCGCGATGTCGTCTGCCGACAGCTCGCGCACGACTTTCGCCGGGGCGCCGAGAATCAGCGAGTTGTCCGGGAACGTCTTGCCTTCTGTCACGACCGCGCCGGCACCAACCAGACAGTTGCGGCCGATGACCGCTCCATTCAAGACCACCGCCTGAATCCCGATCAGCGAACCTTCCCCGATCGTGCATCCGTGCAGCATCGCCTGGTGCCCGATCGTCACGTTTTCGGCAATCGTCAGAGGAAATCCGGGGTCCGTATGCAGGACCGCGCCTTCCTGGACGTTGCTGCCGGCACCGACCGAGATCGTCTCGTTGTCGCCGCGAATCGTCGCACCGAACCATACGCTCGCGTTTTCCTCGAGCACGACCTTGCCGATGATGGCCGCCGTATCGGCGACGAATACGCTTTCGTGGATCGTCGGGGCCGTCTCGCCCAGTTTGTAGATCGTCACGGAGTCTCCTGGTCTCTTCGATGATGGGCGCCGGTAGAATGGCGCGTCTGGCGTGCCGGGTGCATTGCGTGACGGCACAAACGTACATTGTAAACCGTCGCGTGCATGCGCACTGGCGGTGCCCGGTTTGATGAACATGGAGCCTTCTTCTTTCATGGCTGCGCCACACTGCGTGCGTCGCGCCGCGCTGGACGCCCTGCGGATGTCCGAGCCGGCCGCGAAGGCCGCTCGGGTCCGCGCGCTGCATGACGCGCTGCTGGCCGGGCAGGCCACGACCGCACCGACGCTCGATCTGGACGAACCGACCGACCTGCCCGGCCGTCCGGCGCGCCCGCCACTCGTCGAGCCGCGCGAGCTCGAGCGCCGCAGCATGCGCTCGCCCGCGGGGCGCGCGGTGCTGCTGCACGCCCTCGCGCATATCGAATTCAACGCGATCAACCTCGCGCTCGACGCCGTGTGGCGCTTCGCCGGGATGCCCGACGCATTCTATGCGGACTGGCTGAAGGTCGCGGCCGAGGAGGCTCATCACTTCACGCTGTTGTCCGGGCGGCTCGCCGAGTTCGCGCATGCGTACGGGGATTTTCCCGCGCACAACGGGCTGTGGGAGATGTGCGAGCGGACCAAGGCCGATCCGCTCGCGCGGATGGCGCTCGTGCCGCGCACGCTCGAGGCGCGCGGACTCGACGCGTCGCCGCCGATCCGGGCGCGGCTCGTGCAGGCGGGCGACGATGCGTCCGCGGCGATCCTCGACGTGATCCTGCGCGACGAGATCGGCCACGTCGCGATCGGCAATCGCTGGTTCCGGTACCTGTGCGACGAGGCCGGCCGCGATCCGGTGCCGGCCTATCGCGAGCTCGCCGAGCAGTACCATGCGCCGCGGCTGCGCGGCCCGTTCAATTTCGACGCGCGCCGCACCGCGGGATTCGAGCAGGCGGAGCTGGACGAGCTCGCCGCGCAAGACGCGGCGGACGGCAACGCGGCCGGTTAGCACGTCCGGGCGCCGCCGGCTCCCGGCGGGCGGGCGAAGGCTGTCGCTGCGTCGGCCTCGCTCAGCGTCCGGCGGTATGTCCGCGGCGTCCGACAGGCCGATTCCGCGCGCCGTCGCTAGAGAGCTGCCTCGACTGCCAGGCGCCGGAATGGAGGCGTCATCGCTATAATCGAACGATCATTCTTTTTTTGGCGGCTGCAATGAGTGCATCGAGTTCTGTTTCCGATTTCGTCACGGTGCGCGGCGTCAAGCTGCATGTGCGGCGCTGGGGCCGGCCCGATGCGCCGACGCTGTTCATGCTGCATGGCTGGATGGACGTCGCGGCATCGTTCCAGTTCGTCGTCGACGCGCTCGCGGGCGACTGGCAGGTGATCGCGCCGGATGCACGCGGCTTCGGCCTGTCCGACTGGCCGGTCGCGAGGCAGGGCGGAGGTCATTACTGGTTCCACGAGTACCTGGGCGACCTCGATGCGCTCGTCGATCACTATGCACCCACCGGCGAAGTCAATCTGGTCGGGCACAGCATGGGGGCCAACGTCGTGTGCCTGTACGCGGGCGCGCGCCCGGAGCGCGTGCGGCGCGTGGTCGACCTCGAAGGGTTCGGGCTCGCCCCCGCGCAGGCCGAGCAGGCGCCGCGCCGGCTGCGCGGCTGGCTCGACGAGCTGCGCGAGCCGCCGGTGTTGCGGCCGTATGCGTCGCTCGACGACGTGGCGGCCCGGCTGATCAAGACCAATCCGCGGCTCGATCCGCACCGCGCCGCGTTCCTCGCCGCGCACTGGTCGAAGCGTGGCGATGACGGCCTCTACCACCTGCTGGCGGACCCCGCGCACAAGATGGCGGGCCCGCAGCTGTACCGGCTCGACGAGGTGATGGCCGTCTGGAAGCAGGTGCGCGCGAAGGTGCTGCACGTCGAGGCCGTCAATTCGCCGACGCTCGCGTATCTCGCCGGCGACATCCCGCTGCCGGAGTTCAAGGCGCGCTTCGGCGCGTTCCCCGACTGGCGCGAAAAGCTCGTCGAGGATGCCGGCCACATGGTTCATCACGACCAGCCGGAGCAGATCGCGGCGCTGATCGAGGCGTTCTGCGCGTAGGCGTGTGGCGGCAGCGGGGGAGGCAGGCGGGCGGCGCAATTGCCGCATTGCAGTAGAATGAAGCTTCACCTGCCATATCGACAATGAACGCTGATCTCCACTGCCATTCGAATGTTTCCGACGGGTTGCTGTCGCCTGCCGACGTCGCGCGCCGCGCCCATGCCGGCGGCGTGACCCTGTGGGCGCTGACCGACCACGACGAGATCGGCGGCCAGGCGGCGGCGCGCAGCGAGGCGGAGGCGCTGGGGATGCGCTACCTGAGCGGCGTCGAGATTTCGGTCACGTGGGCGTCGCGCACCGTGCACATCGTCGGGCTGAACATCGATCCGTCGAACCCGACGCTCGTCGACGGCCTCTACCGCACGCGCCACGGCCGCGCCGCCCGTGCGCGGGCGATTGCCGCGCAACTCGAGACGCTTGGCATTCCCGGCGCGTACGAAGGCGCGCTGAAGTACGTATCGAATCCCGACCTGATCTCGCGCACCCACTTCGCGCGCTTCCTGGTCGAGAACGGCCATGCCGAATCGACCTCCGATGTGTTCGACCGCCTGCTCGGCGACGGCAAGCCCGGGTTCGTCCCGCACCGCTGGGCGACGTTGTCCGACGCCGTTGCATGGATTCGCGCGGCGGGCGGCGAGGCCGTGGTCGCGCACCCGGGCCGCTACCGCTATACGCCGGTCGAATTCGATGCGTTTTTCGGTGAATTCATCGATCTCGGCGGCCGCGCGATCGAGGTCATTACGGGCAGCCACACCCCCGACCAGTACCGCGAATACGCAGACGTCGCGCGCCGCTTCGGCTTCGAGGTGTCGCGCGGCTCGGATTTCCATGCGCCGGGCGAGGGTCGCATCGAGCTCGGCAGCCTGCCGCCTTTGCCGCCCGACCTGAAACCGCTCTGGGAGCGCTGGCTCTGACGTACCGCGGCCGCTTGCCGCTGGCGCTGCCGCCGAGGCGCGCATCCGACTTCTCCCTCTTTACGTGTCCCCATGTCCCAGTTCTTCAGGATTCATCCGGATAATCCGCAGCCGCGCCTGATCAAGCAGGCCGCGGACATCGTCAGCAAGGGCGGCGTGATCGCGATGCCGACCGATTCGAGCTACGCGCTCGCGTGCCACCTCGATGACAAGGATGCAGTCGAGCGCGTGCGCCGCATCCGCGGCCTCGACGAGAAGCAGCACCTGTCGCTGCTCGTGCGCGACCTGTCGGAACTGGCCAACTTCGCGATGGTGGACAATCGTCAGTACCGGCAGATCAAGTCGGTGACGCCGGGCCCGTACGTGTTCATCCTGCAGGCGACGAAGGAAGTGCCGCGTCGTCTGTCGCACCCGTCGCGCAAGACGATCGGGCTGCGCGTGCCCGATCACGCGATCACGCTCGCGCTGCTCGAATCGCTCGGACAGCCGCTGCTTGGCACGACGCTGATCCTGCCGCCGGACGCCGAGCCGCTCAACGATCCCGACGACATCCGCGCGCGGCTCGAGAAGCAGGTCGATCTCGTGATCGACGGTGGTGCGTGTCCGCGCGAACCGTCGACGGTGATCGACCTGACGGGCGACGAGCCGCAGCTCGTGCGTGCCGGGCGCGGTGCGCTCGAACCGTTCGGGCTTTCGGCCGCGTAAGCGCCATTCATTTTTGCGCGAGTGCGCTTGTTACAATAACGCAATATGGACGCTTCCCTGATACAGACCATCGCCGTCTACGCGCTGCCCGTGATCTTCGCGATCACGTTGCACGAGGCCGCGCACGGCTATGCCGCGCGCCTGCTCGGCGACAACACCGCCTACATGATGGGGCGCGTGTCGTTCAACCCGATGCGCCACATCGATCCGCTCGGCACGATCGCGATCCCGCTCGCGATGTATTTCCTGACGGGCGGCGCGTTCCTGTTTGGCTATGCGAAGCCGGTGCCGGTATCGTTCGGCAACCTGCGCGATCCGCGCTGGGGCAGCCTGTGGGTGTCGCTGGCGGGCCCGGCCTGCAACTTCGTGCAGGCACTGATCTGGGGCGTGCTGACCATCGTGCTGCCCGCTGCCGGCATCGACGAGCCGTTCTTCACGCGGATGGCCTACGCAGGCGTCAGCGCGAACCTGGTGCTCGGCGTGCTGAACCTGTTTCCGCTGCCGCCGCTCGACGGCGGCCGCATCCTGGCGGCGCTGCTGCCGCCGAAGCAATCGATCGCGCTGTCGCGAATCGAGCCTTACGGTTTCATCATCGTCCTCGTGCTGGTCTCGACGGGCGTGCTGACGAACTTCTGGCTGCGGCCGCTCGTGAATGCCGCGGCCGGCGTGCTGAGCGCCATCCTGTCTCCCTTCGCCTCGCTTTTCTAACGACAATCATGTTCCCAGATCGTATTTTCTCCGGCATGCGACCCACCGGGTCGCTGCACCTCGGCCACTACCACGGCGTGCTGAAAAACTGGGTGAAGCTGCAGTCCGAGTACCCGTGCTTCTTCTGCGTGGTTGACTGGCATGCGCTGACGACGCACTACGAAACACCCGAGGTCATCGAGAAGAACGTGTGGGACGTGCTGATCGACTGGCTCGCGTCCGGTATCGATCCGGCACAGGCGACGCTGTTCATCCAGAGCAAGGTGCCCGAACATGCGGAACTCGCGTTGCTGCTCGGCATGAGCACGCCGCTCGGCTGGCTCGAACGCGTGCCGACCTACAAGGAGCAGATGGAGAAGCTGAAGGACAAGGACCTGTCGACCTACGGCTTCCTCGGCTACCCGGTGCTGATGGCGGCCGACATCCTGCTGTATCGCGGCTCGCTCGTGCCGGTCGGCGAGGATCAGGTGCCGCACGTCGAGATGACGCGCGAGATCGCGCGCCGCTTCAACTACTTGTACGGCCGCGAGCCGGGTTTCGAGGAGAAGGCGCTCGAAGCCGCGAAGAAGCTCGGCGGCAAGCGCGCGAAGCTTTATCACGAGCTGCGCAACGCGTACCAGCAGGAAGGCGACGACGAGGCGCTCGAACAGGCGCGCGCGATGCTGCAGGAATCGCAGAGCCTGTCGATGAGCGACCGCGAGCGCCTGTTCGGCTATCTCGAAGGCGCGCGCAAGATCATCCTGGTCGAGCCGCAGGCGCTTTTGACCGAAGCGTCCCGGATGCCGGGTCTCGACGGCCAGAAGATGTCGAAGTCGTACGGCAATACGATCGGCCTGCGCGAGGACGCGGAGACGATCACGAAGAAGGTCCGCACGATGCCGACCGATCCGGCACGCGTGCGCCGCACCGATCCGGGCGATCCGGACAAGTGCCCGGTGTGGCAGCTGCATCAGGTCTATACGGACGAAGCGACGCACCAGTGGGTGCAGAGCGGCTGCCGCTCGGCGGGCATCGGCTGCCTCGACTGCAAGCAGCCGGTGGTCGAAGGGATCCTGCGCGAACAGCAGCCGATGCTCGAGCGCGCACAGAAGTACATGGACGATCCGTCGCTGCTGCGCGCGATCGTCGCGGACGGCTGCGACAAGGCGCGCAAGCACGCGGTCGAGACGATGCGCGACGTGCGCGAGGCGATGGGCCTGTCGTACACCTGACCTGACGGCATGCGCGAACCTGTCATTGCCGCCGCGGGCGGCCACGTGGCCCAGACCGAACCGTCGCGCTGGGTCGCCCGCTGGTCGCGGCTCGTCCCGGCGAGCGGCACGGTGCTCGACGTCGCCGCGGGCGGTGGTCGCCATGCACGCTGGTTTGCGTCGCACGGGCATCCAGTCGTCGCGCTCGACCGCGATGCGGCCGCGCTGGCCGCATTGCGCGCGATTCCCGGTGTCGATGTGCGCGACGCCGATCTCGAGGGCGCGCCCTGGCCGCTGCCGGCCGGTGCGTCGTTCGCGGCGGTGATCGTCACCCATTATCTGCATCGCCCGCTCTGGCCCCGACTGCTCGATGCGGTGGCGCCGGGCGGCGTGCTGATCTACGAAACCTTCGCGCAAGGAAACGAAACGGTCGGCAAGCCGTCCAATCCTGCGTTCCTGCTCGCCCCGGGCGAGTTGCTGGACGCGGTGCGCGGCCGCCTGCGGGTGGTTGCGTACGAGGACGGATTTGTCGCCGCGCCGCGCGAGGCGTTCGTGCAGCGCATCTGCGCGGTACGCGAGGGCGCGACCCCGACAGCGGGGGCGGGAATTCCACGTTACGAACTGCCCGGCTAATCCGCTACAATCTCAACGTTTACCGGTACAACAATCAATCGCGTTTCATGGCTAACGGCACCCAAGACGGCATTCAAATCCGCGGCAGCATCCCCGCGATCGTCACCCCGATGCTCGAAGACGGCAGTCTTGACCTGCCGGCGTTTCGCAAACTGATCGACTGGCACATCGCGGAAGGCACCGACGCACTCGTCGTGGTCGGCACGAGCGGCGAGTCGGCAACGCTCAACGTCGAAGAGCACATCCTGATGATCCGCACGGCGGTCGAGCATGCGGCGAAGCGCATCCCGATCATCGCGGGCGCGGGCGGCAATTCGACTGCCGAAGCGATCGAACTGACGAAGCATGCGAAGGCCGTCGGCGCCGACGCGACGCTGCAGGTCGTGCCGTACTACAACAAGCCGACGCAGGAAGGGATGTACCGGCACTTCAAGATGATCGCCGAGGCGGTCGACCTGCCGGTGATTCTGTACAACGTGCCCGGCCGTACGGTCGCGGACATGGCGCACGAGACGACGCTGCGCCTCGCTCAGGTGCCGGGCATCATCGGTGTGAAGGACGCGACCGGCAACATCGATCGCGCCGCGCACCTGATCAAGGCCGCGCCGAAGCATTTCGCGATCTACAGCGGCGACGACCCGACCGCGATCGCGCTGATGCTGCTCGGCGGCCACGGCAACATCTCGGTGACGGCGAACGTCGCGCCGCGCGCGATGAGCGACCTGTGCCGTGCGGCGCTGGCCGGCGACGTCGCAACGGCGCGCGAGCTGCACATGAAGCTGCTGTCGCTGCACAAGAACCTGTTTGTCGAGGCGAACCCGATTCCGGTGAAGTGGGCGCTGCAGGCGATGGGCAAGATGCAGGGCGGCATCCGCCTGCCGCTCACGCCGCTCGACGAGCGCTGTCACGACGTCGTGCGTTCGGCCCTCGTCGAGGCCGGCGTCCTCTGATGCTCAGGCGGCCGCGTCCTGCGGCCGCCGGCTCGACCCCTCATCAACCCGCACCGGCCGGCTCCGTCCGGCGCCGCTCCTGACGAGCGTTCTAGCAAGACGAAGGATTTCATGAAACGTTTCGCCTTTTCCTCTCGCGCCATCCAGGTTTCGGTGGTGGCGCTGGCGCTGGGCGCGCTCGCCGGCTGCGATACGCTGAACGATTATCTGGCTCCTGACCGGGTCAACTACAAGAACACGGGTTCGGCGCCGCCGCTCGCGGTGCCGAGCGACCTGAAGCCGGTGCCGACGACCCAGCAATTCGTCGCGCCGCCGAGCAACGCTGGTCTCGGCACGCTGCCGCCGCGGGCGACGACGGCCGCCGGCAACGCGACCGACGGTGTCCCGAGCGCGCAGGATCCGCTCGGCATGCATATCGAGCGCGACGGCGACCGCCGCTGGCTCGTCGTGGACGGGCGCACGCCCGAGCAGCTGTGGCCGATCCTGAAGGAATTCTGGCAGGAGAATGGGTTTTCGCTGAAGACCGACGCACCGTCGACCGGCATCATGGCCACCGACTGGGCCGAGAACCGCGCGAACATTCCCGATGACTGGTTCCGCCGCACGATCGGCAAGGTCATCGACTTCGCGTACTCGTCGGGCACGCGCGACCGTTTCCGCACGCTCGTGAACCGCACGCCGGACGGCAACACCGACATCTCGATCACGCACAGCGCGATGGAGGAAATGATGGTCGGCCCGCAGGGCGGCACGTCGTCGCGCTGGGAAGAGCGTCCGCGCAATCCGGTGCTCGAGGCTGTGTTCCTGACGAAGCTGATGCAGAAGTTCGGCCTGAGCGACGCGCAGGCGAAGCGGCTGCTGACCGATGCGCGTCCCGCGACGGCGCCGGCGCAAGTGAGCGATACGAGCAGCGGTGCCGCAACGCTGCAACTGGCGGAATCGTTCGACCGTGCGTGGCTGCGCGTCGGTCTCGCGCTCGACCGCACCAACTTCGCGGTCGACAATCGCGACCGCGAGAAGGGCCTGTACACGGTCCGTTACGCGAACACGATGGAAGAGCTCAAGCGTGACGGGCTGTTCGGCAAGCTGTTTTACGGCGGCCCGTCGGCGGCGAAGCCGGGCAAGGAATACCTGGTCAACGTGCGCGCGCAGGGCAGTGGCGGCACGCAGGTCGCGGTGGTCGACGCGACCGGCAAGGTCGACAACTCGTCGGACGCGCAGCGGATCATTTCGCTGCTGCACGCCCAGTTGAACTGATCGCGTGCGCTTCGCCAGCCTCGGTAGCGGCAGCGAAGGCAACGCGCTGGTCGTCGAGGTCGCAAGCGGCACGACGACCACCCGCGTGCTGCTCGACTGCGGTTTTTCAGCGAAGGAGGTCGAGCGCCGCCTCGGCCGCCTGAATCTCGGCATCGACGATCTCGATGCGATCCTCATCACCCACGAACACAGTGACCACGTCGGCAGCGCGCTGACGCTCGCGCGGCGCGGGTCGCTGCCGCTCTACATGAGCTGGGGCACGGCACGCGCGGTGGGCGCGGACGAAGCCGATGTCGATCTCCACGTGTTGTGGGGCGACGAGACAGCTGCGATTCGCGATCTGGCCGTGATGCCATACACGGTGCCCCATGACGCGCGGGAACCGCTCCAGTTCGTCTTCATGGACGGTTGCCGCCGGCTCGGCGTGCTGACCGACGTCGGGATGGCCACGCCGCATATCACGGCCGTTCTGAGCGGTTGTGACGCGCTGGTGCTCGAATCCAACCACGATACCGAGATGCTCGCCGGGAGCCGCTATCCGCAGTCGCTGAAGGCGCGGATCGGTGGCAATCACGGCCACCTGAGCAACGCCGCCGCCGCGGGCATCCTCGCATCGCTCGAACGCAGTCGCCTCCAGCACCTCGTCGCGGCGCACCTGAGCCAGCAGAACAACCGGCCCGAGCTGGCCCGCCAGGCATTGGCCGGCGTGCTGGGAACGGACGGGGAGGAAGTGGTCGTGGCCACGCAGGACGCGGGCTTCGACTGGCTGACGCTCGGCTGAGCAGGCGCAGGATCGGACGCCCGGGACGGCTCTTGGCCGGTCCTGCCGCCGGATACGATGCGCGCAACCGACAGACGTAAAAAAACCGGCCCGAAGGGCCGGTTTTTTTTCAGCTGATGCTGAGGCTTACTGGCTTGCGCCCGAAGCCGGAGCAGCCGTCGCTGCCGAAGCAGCCGACGCCACAGCAGCAGCTGCGTCGCTCGCAGCAGCCGTAGCCGACGAAGCAGCAGCAGCTGCGTCGCTCGCAGCACCAGCAACTGCCGAAGCAGCCGACGAAGCAGCAGCCGATGCGTCGCTAGCAGCCGACGAAGCAGCTTGATCAGCGCTCTTGTTGCAAGCAGCCAGTGCAACAGCAGCCAACAGGGAAGCTACGAGGAGGGATTTCTTCATGATCACGTCCTTTTATGGTTAAAGGTAAGCAACAGCGCGAAACAATACCGGTAATGTGCTCCAACACCGACCTGGGCCGCTGGTGGAGACGCACTTCTAGAGCGTGAATCTTCCCTACGGCTTGGGCGGAAATTATATGCACTTTCCTATCGACCGTCGACAAATGCGGGGTCAATACGTTGTCTTTCCCATACAGAATTTGACCTGCACGGGCATACGGGGCGGCTCACTAAATCCGGTTTCCGACCCGTATCCAGCCCGCACAATACCACTCGTGCAGCAAGGCTGTCATTGAGGGAACCCGGGATAGTGTTACAAACCGTTTCGCCTCCATGTGGCGCAGATTGGCCAGTTCGGGCAGCCATTCGCCGGCCTGCTCGAGCGATTCTTCCTCGCCATTAATGAAGTACGAGCGCGCGTTATACATCAATGCGGCCCGTCTGTCGAGATACACGCCCCGGCGCGACGCCTGCGTGACGAACGCGGCCTCGGACAGCGGGCGCGCCGGCGGCTCGAATACGACGTTCGATTTGGGTTCGCTCAGGTAGCAACCGAGGAATTCGGCGACGTCACGCTTGCGCCAGCGGATCGCATCGACGATCTCGGCGACGCGCTCGACCATCGCCGGCGGCAGTTGCGCCGGGGTGTCGACCGCGGGCTGCTTCGGGTCGCGGTAAAGCGCGTCGCCACGCTCGTCGCGCAGGCCGCCGCGTTCCGCGAGGTAATACAGGAATTGCGCGCCCAGCTCCCCGGCGGACGGCGCCCGAAAGCCGATCGAGCAGGTCATGCATTCGCCTTCGGCCACGCCGTCGTGCGCGATGTGCGGCGGCAGGTACAGCATGTCGCCCGGCTCCAGCACCCACTCGTCGCTCGGCTCAAAATGCTCGAGGATCTTCAACGGGACGTCCGGCTGCAGCGACAGGTCCTTCTGCGCACCGATGCGCCAACGGCGCCGGCCCTCGACTTGTAGCAGGAATACGTCGTACGAGTCGAAGTGCGGGCCGACGCCGCCTCCGTCGGTCGCGTACGAAATCATCAGGTCGTCGAGGCGTGCGTCCGGGATGAAGCGGAAGCGGTCGAGCAGCGCGCGTGCCGCGTCCACGTGCAGGTCGAGCCCCTGCACGAGCAAGGACCAGGACTTTCGCGAAACGGCAGGCAGCGCGCCCGGCTCGAAGGGACCGTGGGCCAGTTGCCACTTGTTACGAAAATGGGTGATCAGTCGCGATTCGGCGTCATAGTCGGCTGCCAGCTCGAGCAGTGCGTCGCGCGTCACCGGCGGCTTCACGCCGGGGATCGCCTGGCGGATCAGCAGCGGCTTCTTCTGCCAGTAGCGGCGCATGAATTGCGCCGGCGAGAGGCCGCCGAGCAGTGGTGTGGGAAGATCGGAAGGCGGCGCGCCGAGCGGGGCGGCAGCGGCATCCCGCGGTTCGGCTTGAGACCGGTTGCGCATCGTATAATGAGACTTGTATTTGGGAGAATTGGATGAAAATCGCAAAAAACACCGTCGTGTCGGTCGCTTACAAGCTGTCGGATGCGCAAGGCAATCTGATCGAGGAAAGCGACGAGCCGATGGTTTATCTGCACGGCGGCTATGATGGCACGTTCCCCAAGATCGAGGAACAGCTCGACGGCCAGGAGCCCGGTTACCAGGCGCAGATTCAGCTCGAGCCGCAGGACGCGTTCGGCGACTACGATCCCGAACTCGTGAAGATCGAGCCGCGCGATCGTTTTCCCGAGCCGATCGAAGTGGGCATGCAGTTCGAAGGCACGCCGGAAGACGGCGACGAGGAAGTGGATTCGCTGATCTACACGGTCACGGACATCGCCGAGGACAAGGTCGTGCTCGACGGCAACCACCCGCTTGCGGGCATGGCGCTGCGTTTCGCACTGACGGTCAAGGACGTTCGCGAAGCGACCGAAGACGAGATCGAGCATGAGCACGCGCATGGCGCGGAAGGCCTCGAAATCGTCGACGAGGACGAAGACGAGGACGAGGAAGGCGACGCACCGTCAGGGCGTACCCTGCACTGAGCTGGCAGGCAGGCCGGGCGCCGGCCCTGAAGCAGGGCGCGGCGCGGGCCACGAAGCGCCGTCCGGTGTCGTGCCGTCGCCTTGAAGCGGCGGCGCGACCGACGACGAGTCGGGCAATGCCGGCAAGGCCGGGATCTCCGGCATCTGCGGCAGCGGGACGTTATCGCGCGGCACGACCGGCAGCGCGGGCGGGGTCGGCAGATTCTTCGGGACGTCCTGCACGCTCACGTTGAAGATCGTCTGCCGTGCCGGTGACACGTTGACCTTCACCCACTGACTCGCCGGATGACGCGGTCCGATCGCGACACGCGTCACATTTCCCACCAGCACGCCGTTGTCCGCATGCAGCGGGCGATCGATCAGGAAGCCGTTCGCAAGCGGCTCGCTGCTCGCGTGCACCACCAGGATCGGGCCGCGGAATACCGCCGCCGCCTTCACCAGTGTTCGTTTCAGTTCACGAAAACCGTCGCGGACGCGCGGCCGGTTGAAACGCAACCACGCAAAGCGTTCGGCACGCTCATAGCGATCGAACTGCGGATCGCCTTCGAAAATCACCACGATCGCGCGCGCTTCGTGCCGCTTCGCATATTCGGCCGCGTGGTCGATCCAGAAGCCGTTCGCGATGATGCGGTCCTCGAATTCGCCGTTCCGCCCGCCGGCCGTCAGATAGTGGTTGTTCGGTGCCGGTGCGTTCAGCGCGACGTAGACGACATCGTCATGCAGCCAGCGCGCGTTTTCGCGATAGGGCCGGAATCGGGCGACTTCACTTTCGCGCGTGATCTGCAGCGCGCCGGGGTCGGGCAGTGCCGCGTCGGCCAGCAGCGTCTGACGCAGGAAGTCCAGACGTTCGACCGGGTCGTAGTTGCCGCCGGCCGCCGTGTTGCAGGTTACCCAGTCGTCGTGGCCGGGAATGAACACGAGCGGCACGCGAGATGCGTCGAGGATCGCGCCGCGCTGCGTATACAGCGAGTCGCGGCACGCTTCCTTTGCGCCCTTGATGTTGCCCGCATAGACGACGAAGGCCAGATTGCGCTCGCGCGCGATCGATTCGAACAGCCGTTGCGCGGCTGGCTCGTCGGCCGGCGTATCGATGACGCCCGACACGACCGCGAACGAGTAGGGGGCGGCGGCACGTTTGGGCGGCGCGGCCAGCGCGCCGGCCTGCGCCAGCGCGAGCACCGCCGCGGCCAGCCCAGCGGTGGCGCGGGCCGGCCAACCCGACGGGGTGCGCTTATGCGTGCCCGTCGGCATCGTGCGAGCGGACGAGCGTGCGTAGTTCGTACAGCAGGTCGAGCGCGTCGCGCGGCTTGAGGTCGTCGGGATCGATGTCGCGCAGCCGTTCGAGTGCCGGATGCGGGATGTTGGACGGTGGAGGCGCATCCGCGCATTCGAGTTCGTCGGTCACGGCGGGCGGCGCGCTGAACAGGTCGAGCTGCGGCGTATGCTGCGTGGCCGACTGTTGTTCGAGATACGCGAGATGCTTGCGCGCGGCGCGGATCACCGGTGCCGGCACGCCCGCGAGTTGTGCAACCTGCAGCCCGTAGCTCTGGTTCGCCGGGCCTTCGTTGACCGCGTGCAGGAACACGATGCCGTGACCGTGCTCTACGGCCGACAGGTGGACGTTGGCGGCTTGGGGGAATTCGGCGGGCAGTTGCGTCAACTCGAAGTAATGCGTCGCGAACAGCGTGTAGCAGCCGTTTTGCGCCAGCAGATGACGTGCGATGGCCCATGCGAGCGCGAGGCCGTCGAACGTCGACGTGCCGCGGCCGATTTCGTCCATCAGCACGAGGCTCTGCGGTGTCGCGTCGTTCAGGATCGCAGCCGCTTCGGTCATCTCGACCATGAAGGTCGAGCGGCCGCCGGCGAGGTCGTCCGCCGCGCCGATTCGCGTGAATATCCGGTCGATCGGGCCGAAGCAGGCCGACTTCGCCGGCACGTAGCTGCCGACGTATGCCATCAGCGCGATCAGCGCCGTCTGCCGCATGAAGGTCGACTTACCGCCCATGTTCGGGCCGGTGATCAGCAGCAGTTTGCGCTCGGCGCCGAACCGGCAGTCGTTTGCGATGAACTGCTCGACCTGCGCTTCGACGACGGGGTGACGCCCCTGTTCGATTTCGATGCCGATTTCGTCGGTGAAGGCGGGTGCGACCCAGTCGAGCGTGCGGGCGCGCTCGGCGAACGCGGCGAGCACGTCGAGCTCCGCGAGCGCCGACGCGACGCGCTGACACTCGGCAATGAACGGCAGCAGTGCCTGCAGCACGCCGTCGTACAGCGCGCGCTCGCGGGCCAGTGCGCGTTCCTGCGCGGACAGCGCCTTGTCCTCGAAAGTCTTTAGTTCGGGCGTGATGTAGCGCTCGGCATTCTTCAGCGTCTGGCGGCGGCGATAGTCGTCGGGCACCTTGTCGGTCTGGCCGCGCGTGACCTCGATGTAGAAGCCGTGCACCTTGTTGTATTCGACGCGCAGGTTCGCGATCCCCGTGCGGGTACGCTCACGCGCCTCGAGATCGATCAGGAACTGCCCGCAGTTCTCGGAGATGTCGCGCAGCTCGTCGAGCTCCGCATCGTAGCCGCGCGCGATCACGCCGCCGTCGCGCACCATTGCGGCAGGCTCTGGGGCGATCGCGCTCGTCAGCAGGTCGAGACATTCGGCGGGCGGCTCGA
Source organism: Burkholderia sp. LA-2-3-30-S1-D2 (assembly GCF_001523915.2). Lineage (NCBI taxonomy): Bacteria > Pseudomonadati > Pseudomonadota > Betaproteobacteria > Burkholderiales > Burkholderiaceae > Burkholderia > Burkholderia sp. LA-2-3-30-S1-D2. The sequence continues at coordinate 1,328,590 of NZ_CP013384.1, forward strand.
GCGCCGCGTCGATGCGCGTGAGCGCATCCGCATTCGCGACGATCGCGCCGATGCGTTCGCGCAGCGCGGGCAGCGCGGCGAACGTGTCGCGCAGGCTCGACAGATCGCGCGGGCGCGCGGACAGCAGCGCGAGACGCCCGGTGATCCGTTCGACGTCCGCAATCTGGCGCAGTGCGGTTCGCAGGGCGTCGAGGCTCGCGTTCACGGGCGCTTCGAGCAGTGCGCCGATCGCTTGCTGGCGTGACTGTGCGGCGACGGACGCGCGCGGCGGGTGATGCAGCCAGTGACGCAGCAGGCGGCTGCCCATCGTCGTGCAGCATGTGTCGAGCAGTGAGTACAGCGTTGGCGATTCGGTGCCGCGCAGCGTTTCGGTCAGTTCGAGGTTGCGGCGCGTTGCCGGATCGAGCCCGATGTATTCGGTTTCGTTCTCGACCTTCAGGCTGCGCACGTGACGCAGCTGCTGACCCTGCGTGGCGGCCGCGTACAGCAGCAGTGCGCCGGCAGCTCCGCATGCGCTCGTCAGCGAATGCGCGCCGAAGCCGTCGAGGCCCGCGACGTCGAGCTGGTCGCACAGGCGCTGCGTGCCCGACGCGATATCGAAATGCCATGCCGGCACGCGCTTGATCGCACCGGCGCCGGCGGGCACGGCGTCGGTCGCGCCGTCCGCCGTGAGGATCTCTGCCGGCCGGATGCGTTCGAGCGCGGCGCCGAGCTGCTCGGGTTCGATTTCGGCGAGCCGTAGCGCGCCGCTTGCGAGGTTCAGCCACGCGAGGCCGATGTTGACCGCCACGCCACGCTTGTTGTGGCCCGCGCACATCGCGAGCAAGTAGACGTCGTTCTTGTCGGACAGCAGCGCCGCGTCGGTCAGCGTGCCGGGCGTGACGACGCGCACGACCTTGCGCTCGACCGGCCCCTTCGACGTCGCAGGGTCGCCGATCTGCTCGCAGATCGCGACCGATTCGCCCATCTTCACGAGCTTCGCCAGATACTGTTCGACCGCGTGATGCGGGACGCCGGCCATCTTGATCGGCGTGCCGGCCGATGCGCCGCGCTGCGTGAGGGTTAGATCGAGCAGACGCGCCGCTTTCTCCGCATCCTCGAAGAACAGTTCGTAGAAGTCGCCCATCCGGTAGAAGACGAGCGTGTCGGGGTGATCGGCCTTGATGCGCAGGTACTGCTGCATCATTGGCGTGACGGTTGCAGGTGCGGCCGTGGGGGGCGTGCTCATGTGATCGGGAAAAGTTGCTTTGGTTGCCCAAGTTTACCAGCGGCCCGAACCGGACACCTCGAAGTTCGCCATTCGGCCAGTTGTCGCCGATAACCTTTGACATGATGTCGTCCAGTGAGTGGGAAGGACGATACGGGGCGCGCGATATTTGCGAAATGGAATTGCTTGAGATCCATCATTGCGGCAATGCAATGATGCTCGGCCATCCAGAGTGTGGGCTCATCCTCGCCACTGCGTTACTTCGGCCATCGCCATGACGGCTCCGAGAGATGCTCCGCAAAATAATCGGACAGCACCGCCACCTTCGCCGGACGTGCACGCGCCGATGGCGTGACGAAGTAAAGGCCGCCCTTCGTCAGCGACCAGTCGGTGAGGATCGCCTCAAGGCGGCCATCGGCCAGATATTCGGCGGCGATGAATTCGGGCAACTCGGCAATTGCGAGGCCGTCGAGCAGCGTGGGCAGCAGCGCATCGGAATTCGTCACGCGCAACGGGCCGGTCGGCTTGACCGGCTCCTCCTCGCCTGCAGCGTTCGTGAAGCGCCACAAATCGCTGCGCGCGCGATATGCGTATGAAAGGCATGGCCGGTCCGCCAGCTCGCGCGGATGCGCGGGCCGCCCTTCGCGCTTCAGGTACGCGGGCGACGCCACCACGAATTGTGTGACCGGGCACAGGCGTCGTGCCACCAGCGACGAATCAGGCAGCGCGGCAATGCGCAGTGCGGCGTCAAACCCATCGGCAACCAGATCGACTGACGCATCCGAAAGATGCAGGTCGATCGACACCTCCGGATACGCGCGAAAGAACGCGGGCAGCAGCGGCGCGACCCAGCGCAGCCCGAACGACATCGGTACAGCCAGGCGCACCAGTCCGCGCGGCTGCACCGACATCTCGCGCGCGGCGCTTTCTGCTTCTTCGGCCTGACGGTAGATCTCCCCGGCCTTATCGCAGATCGTCCGGCCGAACTCGGTGAGCGAGAGTTGGCGCGACGTGCGGTTGAAGAGCCGCGCACCCAACCGGTCTTCGAGACGGGCGACGCCCCGCGAGACCGTCGCCACCGACACGCCCATCGCGCGCGCCGCGGCCGCGAACGATCCTTCCTCCGCGACCTTCGCGAACATAGCAAGTCCTTCGAAATCAGGCAGCTTCGCCATTTCCCCTCATCTTTTCATTTTTGCAACGTTTGATTGCAATCAATTCTATTTCGATAAGCCTTGGGCGTCGATATTCTCCTCACATCGCAGCACGAAACACCGAACGCAGTCATCCACTTACCGAACGAAAGGAGAAGCACCATGGCACGCAAGCTCGACAACAAGATTGCACTCGTTACCGGCGCAACCAGCGGCATCGGCCTCGCCACCGCACAGCGTTTCGCGGCAGAAGGCGCGCACGTCTACCTCACCGGCCGCCGTCAGGCTGAACTAGATGCCGCAGTGAAGGGCATCCGCGAAGCGGGCGGCAACGCGACGGGGGTACGTGTCGATTCCACAAAGCTGGGTGAGCTCGACGCGCTGTATGCGCAGATCAAGGAAGAACAGGGGCGTCTCGACGTGCTGTTCGCCAACGCCGGCGGCGGTTCGATGCTGCCGCTTGGCAGCATCACCGAAGAACACTACGACGACACCTTCGATCGCAATGTGAAGGGCGTGCTCTTCACGGTGCAAAAAGCGTTGCCGCTGCTCGCCGAGGGGGCGTCGGTGATTCTTACCGGTTCAACGGCAGGCAGCGCGGGCACGGCCGCATTCAGCGTGTATTCGGCTTCGAAAGCCGCGGTGCGCGCCTTCGTACGCAGCTGGATTCTCGATCTGAAGGATCGCCGCGTCCGGGTTAATACAATCAGCCCGGGCGCGACGCGCACGCCCGGCTTGCTCGACCTCGCCGGTGACGATGCAGTCCAACGCCAGGGTCTTGCCGATTACCTGGCTGCCCAGATCCCGATGGGGCGCCTCGGCGAGCCCGGAGAGATCGCAAGCGCTGCGTTGTTCCTTGCGTCGGACGACGCGAGCTTCGTGAACGGCATCGAGCTGTTCGTCGATGGCGGGCAGCAGCAGATCTAAGCGCCTGCTGGATGTCTGTGATCGGTGGGTAACGGTCGATCCTCGAAAGAGCCAGCGTAGGTCGTCGCGTAGGTTCGTGCGCCGAGCCTTATCAGGTAAGGCGCAGATACTGCTGCATGATTGGCGTGTGGCCTTCAAAGGCCTCGGGCGACAGCGTGGTCATAGATCCGGCATGAAGTTGTTGCTTGAGTTGCCCAGGTTTGCCAGCGGCTTTGACGAATACGGTCGAAGTTGGCCGATAGGCCAGCTGATCGCGCGATACGACTCCGTGTCCGGCAACAATTCTGGCTCGTGCGGCTTGGCCGGTCGGATGGTCCCAAGGGATAGCGCCGGCGCTTGTCTTGCCGGCATGACGCTTATCGATCAGCCAAGGCGGGCAGGCGGCCTGTCGACCAACCGGATCTCGATACGGGTTGTGGCGTCGTGCTGAAACTCCGTCCCGGCACGTGTTCCGAGGCCGCTGCGCCGTTGACCTGAGTCAATCGGGGGCGATCGACTCCGCTTAAAGTGAATTCACGTCGGAATTGATTGACGCGCGGCAAGGGATACGACGTGCGGTCCGCTACTGACGGGGCCGGCTCGGCAAATCGAGCTTCTGCAGGGAAGACGTCGTGAAAGAGGCATCATGAGATCCCCGTCCTTTGCCATGCTTGCCGCATTATTCGCGGGGTGTGCCGCGTCGATGACCGCCAATGCGCAGACGTTGGACAAAATCTCCCGGTCCAATCAAATCGTTGTTTCGTACAGGGAAGCCGCCGTGCCGTTCAGCTATCTGCTGACACCGCATAAAGCCGTCGGCTTTTCGATGGACGTAACGGAAGCAATCGTCGACGACGTTCGCAAGGTACTTCGCAGACCGGATCTGAAGGTCGCTTACGTGCCGGTCACCGGTCAAAATCGAATTCCGCTGCTCGTCAATGGCACCTACGATCTGGAGTGCGGGTCGACGACAGAGGTGGCCGCGCAAAATCGGACAGCGGGATAAGTGGAACGGCCGGGGCCTGAGCCAGCGATAATGCAGGCAAAGGAACCGAGGAAATGACGAAACGAACCCGACGCACGCACTCAGCGGCGTTCAAAGCGAAAGTGGCCCTGGCGGCTGTCAAGGGCGAGCGCACGCTGGCCGAACTGGCGCAGCAGTTCGATGTGCATCCGAACCAGATCACAGAATGGAAACGGCAGTTGCAGGAGCGCGCGGCCGACGTGTTCGGTGCGGCTGGCCCGGTGTCTAGCGAGCCACCGGTAGACGTGAAGACCCTGCACGCCAAGATCGGCCAACTCAGCCTGGAAAATGATTTTTTAAGCGGCGCGCTCACCAAGGCGGGATTGCTGAGCGCAAAGCGATGATTGACCGTGGCCATGCGTTGCCGGTTTCGCAGCAAGTCCGGCTGGTTGGTATCGCGAGATCGAGCGCGTATTACCGGGCGCGGCCTGTGGGCGAAGTCGATCAACGGCTGATGCGCCGGATCGACGAACTGCATCTGGAGTTCCCGTTTGCCGGTGCCCGGATGCTGGCGCGCTTGCTGCGCCGGGAAGGCTACGAGGTCGGCCGGCGCCGCGTACGCACGCAAATGAAGCGCATGGGCGTGGAGGCGCTGTACTGCAAGCCGAACACGAGTCGGCGCAACGCGCAGCACAAGGTCTGGCCGTATCTGCTGAGCGGCATGAAGATCGAGCGGGCCAACCAGGTTTGGGCACTCGACACGACCTACGTTCCCATGGCGCGAGGCTTCGTGTATCTGACGGCGGTGGTGGACTGGGCCAGTCGCAAGATCCTCGCGCACCGCGTGGCGATCACGCTGGAGGCCGTGCATGCCGTTGAAGCGCTGGAAGAAGCGTTCGCCCGCCATGGGCACCCCGACATCGTGAACACCGATCAGGGCAGCCAGTTCACGGCGGGAACATTCACCGAGGCGGTGCTGGGCCGAGGCATTCGACTGTCGATGGACGGCAAAGGTGCTTGGCGCGACAACGTGTTCGTCGAGCGCGTGTGGCGCAGCATCAAGTACGAAGAAATTTATTTGCGAGCCTACGAGTCGGTAAGCCATGCCCGGCGCTCCATTGGCCAATACATTGAGCTGTACAACCGCAAACGGCCTCATTCGAGCCTGGCGGATCAGACGCCCGATGAGGCATACTTCGCGACGCTGCCTGCGATCAAATCGGCAGCATGATCGCCCTGGACGGTCCACTTAAAACTCTCAGAAAACTGTCCGAACGAGCGAGGCCACCTCTGACAAACACGTCGGCGCGCGGCAAGGACGTCGCGTTTTCGATCAATTACTTTTATGCCGGTACGCGGCTGATGGCAAAACGGGCGTCACGCATTGGCGACTATGCCGACCTCGCTCATAAGGCCGTCGTGACAGTCAGCGGGAGTACGAACGAAAAAACGCTGCGACGCCAACTCGAAGCGCAGCACATCGATGCCGAAGTCGTGCTGACAAAGGACTACGCCGACGCACTAAAGATCGTCGCGGACGACAAAGCGACAGCGCTCGCCCTCGATGACGTTCTGCTTTATGGGCTCAGGGCCAACGCGGACGACCCGGGTACGTGGGCCGTGGCGGGAGACGCGTTGCAGGTGGAGCCATACGCATGCATGGTGCGCAAAGACGATCCGGCGTTCAAGCGACTCGTCGATGGCACGCTCACTCGGCTCATGAAGAGTGGCGAATTCACTCGCCTGTACGCGAAATGGTTTGAATCACCTATTCCGCCACATGGCGCGAATCTTGACATGCCGATGAGCGCGGCACTAAAGGGAAATCTGGTCACGCGCAGCGATCGACCTGCGCAGTGACGATCGATCGGCGTGGCGCAGGTCTTGGCGTAGCTTTGTGCGCCAAGACTTGTCGGATCATGCCGGACAAGAAAGAGATGCCCGCTTGCGAAAGCGAGGCGTCGCTCATGCGACCCTCAAAGGTTGTCCGTGCGCCAACGACGCGGTGTAACGCCGGTGACGCGCGTAAATGTTCTCGTGAAGTGGCTTTGGTCGGCGAAGCCGCATGCATCCGAGATCATTTGCAGGGGCATGGACGACGTGCGCATGTACATCATTGCTTGCTCGATGCGCTGATTGATCAGCCAGCGATGGGGCGGTAACCCGGTGGTCTGATGAAAGGCTTTGACGAAATGGCCGCGAGACAGGCCGCATGCTTTCGCCACATCGGCAATCGATATGTTCCCGGTAAGGTGTTCGAGAAGAAGTCCTTTCGCCATTCGCTCCTGCCACGCAGTGAGTTTGCAGGTCGACTTCTCCCGGCGCTCGCTGACGCCGCCATACAGGCGCGCGACATGCGCCTGGAAGGCGAGCGCGACATGGTCGACAAAAAGCTGAGATGCATGCTCGGGCTGCGCTAAAGCGGGGAGCAGAGCGTGGCCCAGCCGATGGATGATCGGATCCGTCGCACTCAAATGCGGCGGCAAGTAAAGCTGTGGTCGCTGCCTGCCTCCGATTTCATCGACTGTCTCCTCCAGCGTTCGGCGAGGGAGGTGAAAATGGATGCAGTCGAACGCCCCCTTCAGGTCGGAAACCCAACTGCGATCGAGGTCATGAATCGTGACGGTCCCTGCGTCATAGGGGACAAAGCGGGCAACGCGTCCGTCAAGCCACAATTCCTGTTCGCCGAACGCACGCAATTGCAACACGACGAGATCGGCGTCTTCAAGTTCATATGGCGCAGTTCGGCCAATGTTTCTACGAGATGTCTTCAGTCGGCTGATGCCGACCTGGGAATGCGGCAACGTCTGCGTAATCACGCTTTGCCTGAGGTCAGCCGGCATGAAATCAGATGACGCGTTGTCCGACTGTGCGGCGGCCATGGATGCGTGGAAACGTAGAGAATTTGAGCGCCAAGTGTACCAAAGCGAAATCAGGCCTGGCGTCAGTCGTGTTCGGCATATCGGCCTCTGAATGGCCGCGGCGCATCGCAAAGGCCGGAGATCACGGTCGGAGACCGTCGGCCCGATGTGGCGATTGGAGCTCGCCCCGGGCAAGCATTGAAAATGCAGGCTTGACTCGGCGCATGGGCATACGTGCGCCGAGCCCGGCCTGCAATATCAGGACGTGTGCGACGACATCAGATCGAGCGCCACCGCCTGCGCGACTTCGATACCGTCGATCGCTGCCGAATAGATGCCGCCTGCATACCCGGCGCCTTCGCCGGCCGGATACAGCCCTTCGATGTTCACGCTCTGGTAATCGTCCTTGCGCCGGATCCGGATCGGGGACGACGTGCGCGTCTCCACGCCGGTGAGCACCGCGTCGTGCATCGCGAAGCCGGCGATCTTCTTGTCGATCTGCGGCAGCGCTTCACGAATGGCTTCGATCACGTAGTCGGGCAGCGCGGTGCTGAGATCGGTCGGGCGCACGCCCGGTTTGTACGACGGCACCACGGAGCCGAGCGACGTCGACGGCCGGCCCGCGATGAAATCGCCGACCAGCTGGCCCGGGGCGCTGTAATCGCCGCCACCGAGCTCGAACGCGCGTTCTTCCCATTTGCGCTGGAACGCGATGCCCGCAAGCGGTCCGCCCGGATAGTCATCCGGCGTGATGCCGACGACGATGCCCGCATTCGCGTTGCGCTCGGCGCGGGAATACTGGCTCATGCCGTTGGTGACCACGCGGCCCGGCTCGGAGGTCGCCGCGACCACCGTGCCGCCGGGGCACATGCAGAAGCTGTAGACCGCGCGTCCGTTGCTGCAGTGATGGACGACCTTGTAGTCGGCCGCGCCGAGTTGCTTGTGACCCGCGAACTTGCCGAAGCGGCTGCGATCGATCAGCCCCTGCGGATGTTCGATCCGGAAACCCAGCGAGAACGGCTTCGCTTCGACGTACACGCCGCGCTCGTGCAGCATCTGGAACGTGTCTCGCGCGCTGTGGCCCACGGCCAGCACCACGTGATCGCACCGGAGCGTTTCGCCGTTCGACAGCGTCAGCGAGCGCACCTTGCCCTGGTCGATTTCGATGTCCTCGACCCGGGTTTCGAAGCGCACTTCACCACCCAGTTCGTGGATGGTCGCGCGCATCTTTTCCACCATGCTGACAAGGCGGAACGTGCCGATGTGCGGCCGGCTCAGGTACAGGATGTCTTCCGGCGCACCGGCCTTGACGAATTCGTCGAGCACCTTGCGGCCGTAGTGGTGGGGATCCTTGATCTGGCTGTAAAGCTTGCCGTCGGAAAACGTCCCGGCCCCGCCTTCGCCAAACTGCACGTTGGACTCGGGATTGAGGATGCTCTTGCGCCACAGGCCGAAGGTGTCCTTGGTGCGCTCGCGCACGGCCTTGCCGCGCTCGAGGATGATGGGGCGGAAACCCATCTGCGCGAGGATCAGGCCGGCAAACAGGCCGCACGGCCCCATGCCGATGACGACGGGGCGCAGGAAGTTGGCGTGCTCGGGCGCCTTCGTGACGAAGTGGTACGCCATGTCGGGCGTCACGCCGCAATGCGGCGTGCCGGCGAGTCGCGGAAGCACGGCCGCTTCGTCCTTGACTTCGACGTCGACGATATACGTGAGCTTGATGTCGGCGCGCTTGCGCGCATCGTGCGCACGGCGGAACACCGTGTAACGGAGGAGCCCGTCTGCCGGCACGCCAAGCTCCGCGAGGCGCGCACGGATCGCGGCCTCGAGGGCGCTCTCGGGGTGGTCGAGCGGGAGTTTAAGTTCGCTTAGCCGTAACATGAGTATTCGGATACGGTCGCCACGAAGTCGTGGCGGTGTTGAGACGGGCGGGGCGGCGTGCTGGCGGCAGCGGTGCTGCGTCAGCCGCGCCGCGCGGGCGCGGCCCGGATTTACTCCGCTGCCGGATGCACGCGGCTGTAGCGGTTCAGGATCGGGATCATCTGTGCGTAGATCTTCGGGTTCGCCGCGACGATCTCATGACGATGCAGGAAGTCGGCGTCGCCCGTGTAGTTGCCGACGAGGCCGCCGGCTTCGGTGATCAGCAGGCTGCCCGCCGCCATGTCCCACACGTTGATGCCCTGCTCGAAGAACGCATCGAGACGGCCGGCCGCGACGTTCGCGAGGTCGAGCGCGGCCGCGCCCGGACGGCGCAGCCCCGTGCACGCCTGCGTCATTTCGGTGAACAGGCGCGCATATGCGTCGAGGCCGTCCTTTTCGCGGAACGGGAAGCCGGTCCCCACCAGCGCGTCCGCCAGGCGGTCGCGACGGCCGACGCGGATGCGGCGGTCGTTCAGGTACGCGCCGCGGCCGCGGGTGGCCGTGAACAGATCGTTCTTGTTCGGATCGTAGATGACGGCCTGCGTGACGACGCCCTTGTGCTCGAGCGCGATCGACACGCAGTAGTACGGGAAGCCGTGGATGAAGTTGGTCGTGCCGTCGAGCGGATCGATGATCCACTTGAATTCGGATTCGTTCTCGGATTCGCCCGATTCCTCCGCGAGGATCGCGTGGTCGGGGTAGGCGGTCTTCAGCGTCTCGATGATCGCCTCTTCGGCGGCTTTGTCCACTTCGGTGACGAAGTCATTCTGTTGCTTCTTGCGGATCTCGATCAGGTCGAGGTCGAGGGAGGCACGGTTGATGATCTGTCCGGCGCGGCGCGCAGCCTTGACAGCGATGTTGAGCATGGGATGCATGAGCCTGGATCCTGTAGCCGGCGGCACGGGCCGCCACGAAGTGGAACACACCGCCCGGAACGGCGCAAACGTGCCGGGCAAGATGAGACGCGAATTGACAAAGAGCAGGGTACGACCCGTGTCGCACGGGATGCGACACGTAAACGCATGATTTTACCCGATTTTCGAGAGTTTCAGGTGGCCGGAATGCGGGGAAACCCCACTGGCCGTCCGGACGAGTGGGTTTGCCGGGGCGATGGCGATACCATACTGCCATTCTGACGAACCGAGTCGTATGTAGTGGAAACCCCGCAGAACCCCGCCGCGCCGTCCGAATCGGGCACGGCCTCGCCCCTGCCGCCGTCCGGCGGCTTCACGTCCACCCGTTTCGTGCTCGTCGAGCCGAGCCATCCCGGCAATGTCGGGGCGGCCGCCCGCGCGCTGAAGACGATGGGTTTCTCCAGGCTCGTACTGGTTGCGCCACGCGTGCCGCAAGTGCAGAGCGACCCCGAAGCGATCGCGATGGCGAGCGGCGCGGATGACGTCCTCGCGTCCGCGCATGTCGTGCCCACGCTCGGCGACGCACTGTCCGGCGTCCACTGGTCGATCGCGCTGACTGCCCGCACGCGCGAATACGGGCCGCCGCGCCTTGCGCCGCGCGCGGCCGCCGAACAGGCGTGCACGCAGGTCGGCACCGGCGACGTCGCGTTCGTGTTCGGCAACGAGCGCACGGGTCTCGCGAACGAGCACGTCGAACAGTGCAGCGCGCTCGCGCACATCCCGGCGAATCCGGCTTACAGCTCGCTGAACCTCGCGCAGGCCGTGCAGGTGCTCGCGTATGAACTGCGCGTCGCGCTCCTGGAGCAGGGGGGCGAGCCGTCGCACCAGGCGCCGGCGGAAGCCGGCACGCTCGCGCAGAGCGATGAGATCGAGCGGATGTACGCGCACCTCGAGAACGCGCTGATCGCGCTCGATTTTCTCGATCCGCGCAACCCGAAGAAGCTGATGCCGCGGCTGCGGCGCCTGTTCGCACGCACCGGTCTCGAGCGCGAGGAAGTCAACATCCTGCGCGGCATCGCGAAGTACATCCTGCTGAAATCCGGCACGCCCGACGGCGACGCGTAAGCGGTCCGGCACGCCGGCTGCCGGGCGCTCGCGCGCCGGGCGGCGGCGTTCCCGCCGCGAATGCCGCATTGCATCGGCCGCTCGACGTCGGTGACCTGGTTCTCGCCGATCGACCGGATGGCCTTGTCGGCAGGCTGCGACGGGCGTTCCGCACGAATACCCGTGCCGCCGGCGGGGTGAACGCGCGACGCCGTGCGGCGGCGCGCGAGTGGCCCTACAATCGGCGGACGTCATAAGCAAATTACCCGGTGCGATAACGGCCGGCCATTGCCGGCGGGGCACGCCGGCCTTTTCCCAGCCCAGACCAGATCATGTTCACTAGACTGCGCGAAGACGTTGCGACGATTCGCGAGCGGGATCCCGCCGCTCGCAGTGCCTGGGAAGTGCTGACCTGTTACCCGGGGCTGCACGCGCTCGTGCTGCATCGCTTCGCGCATGCATGCTGGCGCGCGAAACGCTACTGGCTCGCACGCTTCGCGTCGCAGGCCGGGCGCTTCCTGACGGGTATCGAGATTCACCCGGGCGCGACGATCGGCCGGCGCGTGTTCATCGATCACGGGATGGGTGTCGTGATCGGCGAAACCGCGATCGTCGGTGACGACTGCACGATCTATCAGGGCGTGACGCTCGGCGGCACGTCGCTCACGCGCGGCGCGAAGCGCCACCCGACGCTCGAGGCCGGCGTGATCGTCGGCGCGGGCGCGAAGGTGCTCGGCGGTTTCACGGTCGGCGCGGGCGCGAAGATCGGTTCGAACGCGGTCGTCGTGAAGCCGGTGCCGGCAGGGGGCACCGCGGTCGGCAATCCGGCGCGCATCGTGATGCCGGCGCAATCGAAGCCGCAGCCCGAGCGCGCCGCATTCTGCGCGTATGGGATCACGCCGAACGCGGACGACCCGATGTCACTCGCGATTCACGGCCTGATCGACCACGCGGCAAAGGAAAGCCGGCGCGTGGACGAGATCGTCGCGGCGCTCGAGCAACTCGGCGCGCATCTGGAAACGCTGCAGGGCGCGGACGCAGCGCGTCTCGATCTGCGCAGGCTGTCGGCGGTGCTGGAAGGCAAGGCGCTCGAGCGCCAGTCGTAACGCAGTGCATGCCGGCGGCGGCCGGCCGTGCCGATCGAGTCAGTCGAGCGGCATCGCGTGGATGCCTTCGGCGTCGACGCGCAGATAGCCGCCGCGCGGCTTGCCGTGGTCGAGATCCCAGTCCGGCAGTACCCAGCGAATCCCGCCCGGTTCGGCGTGGCTTGCGGGGCGATGCGTGTGGCCGTGAATGATTACGCTTGCGCGGCTCTTCCGGAACAACGCGGCGATGCCTTCACGCGTGACGTCGTAGCGCGGCGAAGCGGGGCGCATCCGGCCCGCTTCGCTGTTCGAGCGCATCCGTTGCGCGAGCGCGCAACGCCAGCGGAACGGCCACGCGAGAAACAGTGCTTGCGCGATGCCATTGCGGGCAAACCGCCGAAATATCTGGTAGCCGCGATCGGCCGTGCATTGCGCGTCGCCGTGCGCGAGCACGATGCGCTGGCCGAACGACGTGATCAGCGCCGGGTCCGGCAGCAGCATCGCGCCGGCCGCCTTCATGAAGCGCCGGCCGAGCAGGAAATCGCGATTGCCGTGCATCACGTAGAGCGCGATTCCGCGTTCCGAGAACGTATGCATCAGCGCGGCCATGCGCGCCGCGAACGGATCGTGGTCGAGCACGTCGTCGCCGATCCAGTATTCGAACAGGTCGCCGAGGATGAATACCGAGTCGGCGCTGTCGGCCGTGTATTTCACGAAATGCTCGAACGCGGCGACCGTCTTCGGAATCGCCTCGCTCAAGTGCAGATCGGAGAGAAACAGGAACGGGCGTGCGGCTTGCGCGTATTCGCGCTCGCCCGGCACGCCCGCGGAGACGCTTCGCGGCGGACTCTCCTGCAACATCGAAGTGCCTCCGTAACGGACTATGCGTCAGACCACCACGGCCTTTTCGATCACGACGTCGTCGGTCGGGACGTCCTGGTGGAAGCCCGCGTTGCCCGTCTTGACGCCCTTGATCTTGTCGACCACGTCCTGGCCTTCGACGACCTTGCCGAACACCGCGTAACCCCAGCCCTGCGGCGTCGGCGACGAGTGGTTCAGGAAGTCGTTGTCGTTCACGTTGATGAAGAACTGGGCGGTCGCCGAGTGCGGATCGTTCGTGCGCGCCATCGCGATCGTGTAGTTGTCGTTCTTCAGGCCGTTGTTCGCTTCGTTGTCGATCGGCGCGTCGGTCGGCTTCTGCTTCAGGCCGGGCTCGAAGCCGCCGCCTTGAATCATGAAGCCGTTGATCACGCGGTGGAACACCGTGCCGTCATAGTGACCCTTCTTCACGTAGTTGAGGAAGTTCTCGACCGTCTTCGGTGCCTTGGCGGCGTCCAGCTCGAGCTTGATCACGCCGTGGTTCGTGTGCAGTTCAACCATGATGAATTCCCTTCGGTAAGGCGGTTTAAATGGCACGCGGCCGGTCGTGCGACGCGGCCGCGTGTGGCGCCGGACGTGCCGGCAGGTGCTTATTTCGAGACGATGCTGGCCGACTCGATCAGGACCGGCTGGGCCGGCACGTCCTGCATCGGGCCGCGCGAGGTCGTCGCCACGCCTTCGATCTTCTTCACGACGTCGAGGCCCGACACGACCTTGCCGAATACCGCATAGCCGTTGCCGTCCGGGTTCGGGTAGTCGAGGCCGCTGTTGTCGACCGTGTTGATGAAGAACTGCGCGGTGGCCGAATTCGGATCGCTGGTACGCGCCATCGCGATCGTGCCCGTCAGGTTCTTCAGACCATTGCGGCTTTCCAGCGGGATCGGCGCGCGGGTCGGCTTCTCCTCGAAGTTGGTCTTGTAGCCGCCGCCCTGGATCATGAAGCCCTTGATCACGCGATGGAAGATCGTGCCGTTGTACTGGCCGGCCTTCACGTAATCGAGGAAATTGGCGACCGTCTTCGGCGCCTTCTCCGGATAGAGCTCGACGCGGATGTCGCCCTGCGAGGTCTTCAGCTGCACGACGGGGTGCGCGGTGGCCGATTGCGCGAACGCGGGCGCGGTCGCGAGAAGGGCGGCGCCGCCAAGCGCCAGCAACAGACGTTTCATTGCGATCCTCAGATTGGGAGGGAAGGAAGGTTGCGCCGCTTACTGCGACGGCGCGACGTACGGCGCTGTCAGCGCACCGGACGGACCATTGAACTGGAACGTCGGCGACATCGGCAGCGTAGTGGTGCTCACGTTCGCGGCGGCGCGATCGGTGTACGCGCGCGTGGCGGGCGTGACGGCGCGCGCGTTCGCTGCCGCCTTCGGCGGCGACACGATCTTCTGCAGGTCGGCGAGGCGTTGCGCAATCGCGCCGCTCGTGCGGCCGAGCGATTGCGCGCGCTTGTACGATTCGGCCGCGAGGCGCAGATAAAGGTCGCCGAGGTTCTCGTATGCGAGCGAGTAGCTCGGGTTCGATTGCGTCGCGGTGACGAGTGCGCTGCGCGCTTCGTCGTAGCGGCCGTGCTTCGCGTAGAGCGCGGCGAGGTTGTTGTACGGTTCGGGCAGTTCGGGGTAGGCCTGCGTGATCGCGACGAACTGCTGGATCGCGTCGTCGTCGCGGTTCAGGCGGGCGAGCACGGTGCCGCGCTTGAACTGCGCCTGCACGTCGTGCGGGTTCGACGCGATGCGCGCGTCGAGCTGCGCGAGCGCCTGTTTCCACTGCTTGCCGGCGATCGACGCGTCGATTTCGGGGGTGCCGTCGGCGACCGCAGGGGCCTTCTGCGCATGCGCCGCGGGAGCCGCGAAAAGCGTCAGCGCGACGCTCATGACGGTGGTCGCGACGAGGGTCGCAGCGCTCGGCGCGCGGCCGCGATGAGGTTTCATAGGCGTAAATCGGAATGTTATACTCCGAGCCATTCTAACAAAACGTCTGCGCGTTCCGGCGAGCGGCAGACAGTCTTTCTTAGCCTCTCGTGGCCGTCACCGCTGTGCTTGCAGCCTGACCGCCCCATGTGATATCGAGGACGCGCGGCCTGGTGCCGCGGCAGATGGTCCGTCCGTTTCGCATGCTGGGCGAGCTTCGCCAGGGCGGTTTCCTTCGGCTCACGGTTCATCTCTATGGAATCACTGCGCATCTACAACACGCTCGCGCGTGACAAGCAAGTTTTCGTGCCGCGCCAGCCCGGCGAAGTGCGGATGTACGTATGCGGAATCACCGTCTACGACTATTGTCACGTGGGCCACGCGCGCATGCTGGTCGTGTTCGACCTCGTCCAGCGCTGGCTGCGTGCGATCGGCTATCGGGTCACGTACGTGCGCAACATCACCGACATCGAGGACAAGATCATCCGTCGCGCGGTCGAGAACGGCGAGACGATCAAGTCGCTGACCGACCGGTTCATCAACGCGATGCACGAGGATGAAGCCGCGCTCGGCATCCAGCGGCCCGACGTCGAGCCGCGCGCGACGCAGTTCATCCCGCAGATGCTCGGCATGATCGAGGCGCTCGAGGCGAACGGCTACGCGTACCAGGCGACCGACGGCGACGTCAATTACTCGGTGCGCAAGTTCGCTAACTACGGGAAGCTGTCGGGCAAGTCGCTCGACGACCTCCGCGCGGGCGAACGCGTCGCCGCGAACGACGCGAAGCAGGATCCGCTCGATTTCGTGCTGTGGAAGCGCGCGAAGGACGGCGAGCCGGAGGGCGCGTCGTGGGCGTCGAAGTACGGGACGGGCCGCCCGGGCTGGCACATCGAGTGCTCGGCGATGGGTTGCTCGCTGCTCGGCAACCATTTCGACATCCACGGCGGCGGGCAGGATCTGCAATTCCCGCACCACGAGAACGAGATCGCGCAGAGCGAAGGTGCGACCGGTGAGACGTTCGTCAACTACTGGATGCACAACGGCTTCGTGCAGGTCGACAACGAGAAGATGTCGAAGTCGCTCGGCAACTTCTTCACGATCCGCGAAGTGCTCGAGCGCTACGACGCCGAGGTCATGCGCTTCTTCATCGTGCGCACGCACTACCGGTCGCCGCTCAACTACAGCGACGTGCATCTCGACGATGCGCGCGCGTCGCTCACGCGCCTGTATACGGCGCTGAAGGATGTCGAGCCGGACGCGCTCGCGCTCGACTGGAACGAGCCGCATGCGCAGCGTTTCGCGGCCGCGATGAACGATGACATCAACACACCGGTCGCGGTGGCGACGCTGTTCGAGCTGGCGGGCGAAGTCAACCGCACGCGCGATGCCTCGCTCGCGCGGCAACTGAAACAGCTGGCGGGCCTGCTGGGCCTGCTTGGCCGCGAACCGCGCGCGTTCCTGCAGCAGGGCACTGGTGCCGCACAGGCAGGCGGGGTCGCAGCCGACGAAATCGAAGCGAAGATCGCCGCGCGTGTCGCGGCGAAGCAAGCGAAGGACTATGCCGAAGCGGACCGGATTCGGGCGGAACTGCTCGACGCCGGCATCGCACTTGAAGACAAACCGGGCGGATCGACCGAATGGCGTCGCGTATGAGCGCGGTGCGTTCCACTGACCGATCCGTCAGGTAGGAGGCAAGATGGCAACGGCCAGAAAAGCGCCGGTCAGGCGCGCGACTCCGCTCGCCGCGCGTCCGGCGGCCAAGCGCGCGCCAGCGGCCAAGGCGGACGCGACGCGCGCCGTGCCGAACGGCGCGCTCAACGGTCATGCGAGGCCAGCGCGCGGGAAGGGCGCGGATGCGGCGCAGCCGGAGGTCGCGATGGCGGCCGCCGACGCGGCCCGCAAGGTGCGTGCAGCCGATGCGGCAGTCGACGGCGCTGACGGTGCCGTGCGTCCCGCATACTGGGACAAGGCGTGCGCCGATCTCGTCAAGCGCGACCGCATCCTGAAGAAGCTGATCCCGAAGTTCGGCCCCGCACACCTCGTGAAGCGCGGCGACCCGTTCGTCACGCTCGCGCGTTCGGTCGTCGGCCAACAGATCTCGGTGCCGTCCGCACAGGCACTGTGGGCGCGCATCGAGGATGCGTGTCCGAAACTCGCACCGCAGCCGGTCATCCGGCTCGGCGCGGACAAGCTGATCGCGTGCGGATTGTCGAAGCGCAAGACGGAATATATTCTCGATCTCGCGCAACACTTCGTGTCCGGCGCGCTGCACGTCGACAAATGGACGTCGATGGACGACGAGGACGTGATCGCCGAACTCACGCAGATCCGCGGCATCAGTCGCTGGACGGCCGAGATGTTCCTGATCTTCAACCTGTCGCGGCCGGACGTGCTGCCGCTCGACGATCCGGGCCTGATCCGCGCGATCAGCGTCAATTATTTCAGCGGGGAGCCCGTCACGCGCAGCGAGGCGCGTGAAGTGGCCGCCAACTGGGAGCCGTGGCGTACCGTCGCGACCTGGTACATGTGGCGCAGTCTCGACACGCCGGACGCCGGCGCCGATTGACGGCTATCGGGTTTTAAACATCAATAGTTGAGAACCGGTCTTGCACGTCGCCCGCGCGGGTAGAATACGCGCTGCTGCAAGACCCAAGGATTCGAACACATGAAGACCACGTTTCTGGATTTCGAACAGCCGATCGCCGAACTCGAGGCCAAGATCGAAGAGCTGCGATTCGTGCAGGACGACTCGGCTGTCGATATTTCGGAAGAAATCGAGCGGCTGTCGAAGAAGAGCCAGCAACTGACGAAGGACCTCTACGCGAATCTGTCCCCGTGGCAGGTCTCGCAGATCGCGCGGCATCCGCAGCGTCCGTACACGCTCGATTACGTTGCGGAACTGTTTACCGATTTTCACGAACTGCATGGCGACCGCGCATTCGCGGACGATATTTCGATCGTCGGCGGTCTCGCGCGCTTCGGCGGCCATCCGTGCATGGTGATCGGCCATCAGAAGGGCCGCGACACGAAGGAACGCGCCGCGCGCAACTTCGGGATGCCCCGTCCGGAAGGCTATCGCAAGGCCGAACGCCTGATGCGTCTTGCCGAGAAGTTCGGGCTGCCGATCTTCACGTTCGTCGACACGCCGGGCGCGTATCCGGGCATCGGCGCGGAAGAGCGCGGCCAGTCGGAGGCGATCGGTCGCAACCTGTACGTGATGGCCGAACTGAAGACGCCGATCATCACGACCGTGATCGGCGAGGGCGGTTCTGGCGGCGCGCTCGCGATCGCCGTGGCCGACACCGTGATGATGCTGCAGTTCTCGACCTACTCGGTGATCTCGCCGGAAGGCTGCGCATCGATCCTGTGGAAGAGCGCCGCGAAGGCACCCGAGGCTGCGGAAGCGCTGGGCCTGACCGCGCATCGCCTGAAGGCGCTCGGCCTGATCGACAAGATCATCAACGAGCCGCTCGGCGGCGCGCATCGCGATCCGAAGGGCATGGCCGCGCTGCTGCGCCGTGCGCTCGCCGATTCGCTGCGCCAGTTCCAGGGCATGAGCATCGATGCGCTGCGCGAGCGCCGCTTCGAGCGCCTGATGGCCTACGGCAAGTTCAAGGAAACCACGCCCGGCGCATGACCGGCGTGTTCGCATCGCGCGCCGTCCGGCGCGCGTCCGTCTCGTGATCCCCTCGACCGAATTCTCCGCCGACCGCGTCGTTCTCGACGCGGTCGGCGTTGCGCTTGCCGATCTGCCGGCCAATGCGCGCATCGCGATTGCGTACAGCGGCGGCCTCGACTCGACCGTGCTGCTCGACGCGGCCGTGCGCGTGGCGGGCGCATCGCGCTGCGTCGCGCTGCACGTGCATCACGGCCTGAGTGCGAACGCCGACGCATGGGTCGCGCATGCGCAGGAGGCGGCCGAGCGACTCGGCGTCGCGTTCGAATCGGAGCGTGTCGACGTGCCGCGCGACAGCGGCCTCGGTGTCGAGGCGACCGCGCGTGAGCGCCGCTATGCGGCGCTCGACGCGATGTGCGAACGTCATGGCGTGGCCGCGCTCTGGGTCGCGCAGCATGCGGACGACCAGGCGGAGACCGTGCTGCTGCAGTTGCTGCGCGGCGCGGGGATTGCGGGCCTGGCCGCGATGGCACCGCGTTATCGCCCTGACGGTACGAGCGTCGAGCGCGTGCGGCCGCTGCTGCGATTGTTGCGCGCGCAACTGGAGCGCTACGCGGCGCAGCGCGAGCTGACGTGGATCGACGACGAATCGAACAGCGATACGCGTTATGCGCGCAATGCGCTGCGCCTTGACGTGCTGCCGTCGCTCGCCGTGCATTTCCCGGGCTTTCGCGATGCGCTGGGCCGCGCGGCCCAGCATGCGGCCGCCGCGCAACGGCTGCTCGACGATCTCGCCGAACTGGATTTCGCCGGCGCCGCGCGCGACGAGGGCCACGCGCTGTCGCGCGATGCGCTGGTCGCGTTCGACGACGCGCGCGGCGCGAACCTGCTGCGTTTCTGGATGCGCCGGCTCGGCTTGCCCGGCGCATCGGCAGGGCGGCTCGCGAACATGATGCGGCAACTGCGCGCCGCGCACGACTCGCATGCGTTGCGGATCGATCACGCCGGGCAGTGTTTGCGACTCTATCGCGACACCGTGTACTGGGAGGCGGGCGACAGCGCCGAGCCGGCCGACGACGGTGCCGGAACGCCGCACCCCGAATCCTCGCTTGCGTGGGACGGCCAGGAAGTCTGGCACGTACCGGCATGGCGCGGCACGTTCGTATTCGCGCCGGCCGAAGCCGGCAGCGACGGCGCGGTGCCTGAGGCGCTGCTGCGAAGCGCCGTGCTCACCGCGCGCGCCCGCGCGGGCGGCGAGCGGCTGCGTACGTCGCCCGGCGGCCCGGGCCGCACGCTGAAGAACCTGTTCCAGGAGCGCGGCGTGCCGGCCTGGCAGCGTGACGTGCCGCTGCTGTTCGCGGGCGACCGGCTCGTCTACGTGCCGCGGCTCGGCGTGAATCATGGCGACGGGCTGTCCGGCGACGGTGGGTGGCGCCGGATCGAGTGGCGTCCCGACCTGCTGATCGCGTAGCGCCGGCACGCTTCCGGCCGCGCGATCGCGCGCCGGTTTTCACCATTTGGTAAACAGCGCCGGAACGCTTGCCAAACCGGCGGGCGGCTTGTCAAGCGGGCCTCTATCGGGTACGCTCGGTCGTTTGCTCGGCTCGATTTTTGAGCGATTTGTGCAGGTTTTCCGCGTGACGTACCCGGTTTGCGCGGCCTGATCGGCCTTCCGGGCAAAATCCGTCACGCTTGCGTGTTGCGTCCCAGCCGTCCCCCTCGTCGTCCGTCCACAGCCACAAGCCGCGTGACCGAACGGCAACGCGGCCTGCCCAGCGCGCCCGTGCGGCTTCTCCTTCTGTTCAGAACGACAATGGCACTCATCGTACACAAATACGGCGGCACTTCGATGGGCTCGGTCGAGCGCATCAAGAACGTCGCGAAACGCGTCGCAAAATGGCATCAGGCCGGGCACCAGATGGTGGTCGTGCCGTCCGCGATGTCCGGCGAAACCAACCGTCTGCTCGGGCTCGCGAAAGAGATTTCGAGCCAGCCGAGCCCGCGTGAGCTCGACATGATCGCGTCGACCGGCGAGCAGGTCAGCGTCGGCCTGCTGTCGATCGCCCTGCAGGAAATCGGCGTCGAGGCCGTGAGCTATGCCGGCTGGCAAGTGCCGATCAAGACCGACAGCGCGTTCACGAAGGCGCGTATCCACTCGATCGACGACGAGCGCGTGAAGGCCGATCTGAACGCCGGCAAGGTCGTGATCATCACGGGCTTCCAGGGCGTCGATCCTGATGGCCACATCACGACGCTGGGCCGCGGCGGCTCGGACACGTCGGCGGTGGCGGTCGCGGCCGCGCTGGATGCCGAAGAGTGCCTGATCTATACGGACGTCGACGGCGTCTACACGACCGACCCGCGCGTGGTCGAAGAGGCGCGACGCCTTGATCGCGTGACGTTCGAGGAAATGCTGGAAATGGCCAGCCTCGGCTCGAAGGTCTTGCAGATCCGCTCGGTCGAATTCGCCGGCAAATACCAGGTGAAGACGCGCGTGCTGTCGAGCCTGACCGATCCGCTGATTGCGCTCGACGAAGAAATGCGCTCGGGCACCCTGATTACTTTTGAAGAAGACGAGACCATGGAAAAGGCAGTCATTTCCGGCATCGCGTTCCAGCGCGACGAAGCACGCATTGCGGTGATGGGCGTGCCCGACAAGCCGGGCATCGCGTATCAGATCCTCGGCCCGGTTGCCGACGCGAACGTCGACGTCGACATGATCATCCAGAACCAGAGCGTGGAAGGCAAGACGGACTTCACGTTCACGGTCGGCCGCGGCGACTACCAGAAGGCAATGGACATCCTCACCAACCAGGTGCAGGGCCATGTGAGCGCAGAGCGCGTGCAGGGCGACCCGAAGGTGTCGAAAGTGTCGGTCGTCGGCGTCGGCATGCGTTCGCACGTGGGCGTCGCGAGCAAGATGTTCCGCACGCTGTCGGAAGAGGGCATCAACATCCAGATGATCTCGACGTCCGAAATCAAGATTTCGGTGCTGATCGACGAGAAATACATGGAGCTGGCTGTTCGCGCGCTGCACAAGGCATTCGAACTTGATCAGGCCGCGTGAATTTTTTGTGATGCATTGAAGAAAATGCATCATAGAAATTGACCAACGGCTCCAAACCCTATATGATCTTGTTCTCGTCGCACTGCCTCCCTGGTGCGAGCGAAGGTTTGGGAGACGTGGCCGAGAGGTCGAAGGCACTCCCCTGCTAAGGGAGCATCTGGGCCAAAACCTGGATCGAGGGTTCGAATCCCTCCGTCTCCGCCAAAAGCGGTGACAAAGCCCCGCAAGTTCTCGGACTTGCGGGGCTTTTTCTATTGTGGCTCGCGTTCAACCTATACTCGAGAACAAAACGAGATGGGGGCTGCCGTGGCGATCAAGACGGCTCTGGTAAAGACCATCATTGCTTGTGTGTTCATGTCCGTGCAGAACTGACCCACCTGAGCCAGTAGTTTTCATCGAATTTCGCCCCACGTGATTGCATCCCCTGCTCAGTCCTTGAGCAGGGGATGCAAAGGTGATCACGGTGGGCATATTGGCCAAGATCAGGCGGATGTATTTCCGCGAGAAGGTTCCGCTACGCGAGATTGCGAGGCGTGCGGGGCTGTCCCGAAACACGGTGCGCAACTGGTTGCGGCAGTTCGATGCCGTCGAGCCACAGTATCCAAAGCGCGTCAGCCCGAGCGTCATCGACGAGTGGGTCGCGCTGCTGACGGTTTGGCTGCGTGCGGACAGTCATCGCCCGAAGCGTGACCGGCGCACCGCGCGGTTCATGTTCGAGGCGATCCGCGGCGAGGGTTAGGCTGGCAGCTACGGCCGCGTTAGCGCATTCGTGAGGCGCTGGCACGAGGAGCAGGCCGAAGCACCTCGCAGGAAGGCGTACGTGCCGCTCGCCTTCGAACCCGGCGAAGCCTTCCAGTTCGACTGGAACTGCGAATATGCCGTAATCGGCGGGTTGCGGCGACGCCTGGACGTCGCCCACATCAAGCTGAACGCCAGCCGCGCGTTCTAGCTTGTCGCCGATCTCACCCAGAGCCACGAGATGCTGTTCGACGCACACTCCCGCGCATTCGCCGCGTTCGACGGCGTGCCCCGGCGCGGCATCTATGACAATATGAAGACCGCCGTGGACAAGGTTGGCCGCGGCAAGGAGCGCGCGGTCAACGCGCGGTTCGAAGCGATGTGCAGCCACTACCTGTTCGAGCGCGAACACGGGCTCAATGCGGTGCTGCACACCGTACTGGCTGCGCTGGATTCAGGACACCCCAGCGCAGCGCGCGTCCTGAACGTGCTGAGCAGGCTGAGGGCGCCCGTCACGAATGGCAGCCTCGCCACGACGAAACTCCAGCTCAAGGAAGAGCCCGCGGCCGACGACGTGAGCCGTTGAGACGCTGCGCGCCAACCCACCGGATGATCGTCATGCCTAACAATATCGCGGCCCAGCTCAAGGGCCTTAAACTGCACGGCACGGCGAGCACGCGGCCGGAGCTGCTCGCGCAGTCGCGCCACACGGACTTCGAGCCGGAGCATTTCATGAAGCAGCTGTTGATGGCCGAATCCGCCGAACGGCAGGTGCGCTCGATCGCCTATCAAATGACCGCTGCGCGCTTCCCGGCTCACCGTGACCTGAACGGCTTCGACTTCGCCTAGGCACACGTTGATGAAGCGGTGATGCGCGAACTCAGCGAACTGTCGTTCTGCGCGAGTGCGCACAACGTCGTGTTCATCGGGCCCGGCACCGGGAAAACCCATCTCGCTTCAGCGATCGGAATCGAGGCCGTCCAACGCCGCGGCAAGCGTGTGCGCTACTTCTCGACCATCGAGCTGACCAACGCACTGGAGCTCCAGAAGTCGACCGGAAAACAAGGCCAGATCGCCCACAAGCTGATGCACGTCGATCTGGTGATTCTCGATGAACTGGGCTATCTGCCGTTCAGCCAGACCGGTGGCGCACTGCTGGTCCATCTGCTCTCAAAGCTGTAAGAGCACACGATCTGCCAAAGCAAAGGCAACGAGGAAGAGAGCAGCGAAACCGGCTGAAAACGAAGAGTTATCCCCACCGGAATGGATGTACTAGGCTGTCTCGGGGTGGGTCAGATTTAGATGAAAACGGTGGGTTAAGACTCGGTGGAAATCAATAATCACGGAAACTCCTGAGCGAATTGCGCCGATGCGGAAATGCATCGACGGAGCGGCCATAGCTGGCCGGGCTCAGGAAGGTGATATGTGATTTAAAAAATCTGGCTCACGAAGCAGTCGGAAATTTTTTTCAGAAAGATTGTGAGATTCCGGCAATTTTACGCACGAACTTCAGGCTGCCAATGTATTCGAGATAGGTCGGTCTGCGAGGCGCACTATCGTCTTGTTCCGAAAGGCATTTATAATCAGCCCTCGGCAGAAACCCCACCTGAATACCAACCAAGGGAAAGCTGCATGGGCCACACCGCACTTTATAAGACGTTGCGTCTGGGCGACGCGCAATACAATCGTCTTGTCAAACTCGACACGCCGCTTGGCGTCGACTGGTTATTGCCGCTCTATGTGAAAGGAACGGCTCGGCTCGGTCGCGATTACGAATTCGTGATTGATGCCGTTTCGCCACGCGGTAGCCAGATTGAACTGAGTGCGCTACTCGCCAAGCCGGTCACACTCTGGATTCAGCAGACGGACGGCTCATACATGCCGATCCATGGCTACGTTCACCGATTCAGCAGGCTGGGCGCGGATGGGCCGTTGACTTTTTACAAGCTGGCGTTCTCGTCCTGGCTCTATTTCTTGCGCCTGCGCCGCGATATGCGCGACTGGCAGGAGCAGAACGGCGAGCAGATTTTAGTGGACGTCTTCAATGAGCACCCGCAAGCACGGGGCGCGTTCCGCATCGATCTGCACAAGCCGTTGCCTTCCTACTCGAATCGCGTGCAGTGGGAATACGACCTGAATTTCGTCTATCGGAGCATGGAGGAGGTAGGCGTATTTCCGTACTTCGAGCAAGCCGAAAATGGCCGCTCGCACACGATGGTTTTGACGGACGACGTTTATTTCGTCCCGCAACTGAAACAGCCCGTTGTCGAGTTCGGTCCCACGGAAATCAGCGGGGAACTGGACGGGTTCGCGCAGTGGCAGGAGCAGCGTCAGATTGACAGTGCACAACTGACGTCGCGCTCGTTCGACTACAAGCGCCCCGATCTCCCTCGGCAGGTACAGGGTGTGACGGACGTGAACGGCGAGTTGCCGACCGATGGGGAAATCTATGACTACCCTGGCGCGTACATGTGGTCGGACCGTGAGCAAGGTGAGCGTCTTGCTCAGATTCGCCTTGAAGAGCGCAAATCGCGGATGAAACGTTTTCATGGAATTGGCGGCTTGCGCTGCGCGATGCCGGGGCGGCGCTTTGAACTTCGTGGTCATCCGGTGCATGACGCGGGTAGTCAACCCGATCGCGAATTTGTTCTGCTTGGGGTTGACTGGCTGATTTGCAATAACCTGCCTGGTCTGGACGAGGCGGATCAATTTCCCGACGGGCTGGCTGCGGAAGTTGCGCAAGCGAAAGCTGGCGCGACGGTTCGCCACGCAGACGGCAGCGAAGGTTTCTTTCATGTGGTGGTCGAGGCGCAACCGCGCAACGTTCCGTTCCGTAGCCCGTTCGAACATAAGAAGCCGGTGATGCAGTTGCAGAATGCAATCGTCGCGGGGCCGAGCGGGGAAGAGGTGTATACCGATTCACTGAACCGGGTGAAGGTGTGGTTCCACTGGAATCGCCGCAATGGTCAGGATGAGCGCGCGTCGTGCTGGGTGCGCCCGACGTTCCTTGATGCCGGCTCGAATCGAGGTGGGATTCAGCCGCTGCGCAAGGGTGACGAAGTGGTCGTCGGTTTCATGGAAGGTGACTGTGACCGGCCTGTCATCATCGCGAGAATGTACGGGGGCGCGACGCAGCCGGTGTGGCACACGAACGGCTTGCTGTCCGGTCAACGCTCGCGTGAGTACGGCGGCACTGGCTACAACCAGCTCGTAATGGACGACTCGACGCAACAGAACCGGGTTCACCTTTACTCGAGCAGCTATCAGTCCCACTTGCACCTGGGGTACCTGATCCAGCAGACCGACAATACGCGTGGTGCTTTCCTTGGAAGCGGCTTTGACCTCAAGTCAGACGCCTACGGCGCCATCCGGGCGGGGCAGGGCTTGTTCGTATCTACCCACCCGACAACGGCGAACCAACCGTTGAATGTAACGGCTGAGTCCGAGCAGTTAGCCAGTGCGGAAACCGTTGTGGATTTGACGTCGCAGGCGAGCTCGGCGAATCAGGCCGAAAGCTTGCGGGAGGGGCAGGACGCACTCAAGAAGTTCACCGATGCGACGCACTATAGCGTGAGCGGCGGCGCTGGTAGCGGCGGTCGCACGGCAGGCGGTGGCACGGGCAACGCGAATGGCTTTTCGACACCGATCATGCTGATGGCGAGTCCTGCGGGCTTGGGGCTGTCGACTCAGGATTCAGCGCAACTGACGGCCAATCAGCAAGTCAATATCGTCAGCGGTAAAAGCACGCACGTGGCGGCCGGCAAATCGCTGATCGTAAGCGTGATGGAGAAGATTAGCCTGTTCGCGCAGAACGCCGGAATCAAGTTGTTTGCGGCGAAGGGTAAGGTAGAGATCCAGGCGAAAAGCGATGCCATGGCGTTGAGCTCGCAGCAGGATCTGAATATCACCAGTGTTGACGGTCGAGTCGTGATTTCGGCGGACAAGGAGATCTGGATCGGGGCCGGTGGATCGTACATAGAGGTGGCCGCGCAAAATCGGACAGCGGGATAAGTGGAACGGCCGGGGCCTGAGCCAGCGATAATGCAGGCAAAGGAACCGAGGAAATGACGAAACGAACCCGACGCACGCACTCAGCGGCGTTCAAAGCGAAAGTGGCCCTGGCGGCTGTCAAGGGCGAGCGCACGCTGGCCGAACTGGCGCAGCAGTTCGATGTGCATCCGAACCAGATCACAGAATGGAAACGGCAGTTGCAGGAGCGCGCGGCCGACGTGTTCGGTGCGGCTGGCCCGGTGTCTAGCGAGCCACCGGTAGACGTGAAGACCCTGCACGCCAAGATCGGCCAACTCAGCCTGGAAAATGATTTTTTAAGCGGCGCGCTCACCAAGGCGGGATTGCTGAGCGCAAAGCGATGATTGACCGTGGCCATGCGTTGCCGGTTTCGCAGCAAGTCCGGCTGGTTGGTATCGCGAGATCGAGCGCGTATTACCGGGCGCGGCCTGTGGGCGAAGTCGATCAACGGCTGATGCGCCGGATCGACGAACTGCATCTGGAGTTCCCGTTTGCCGGTGCCCGGATGCTGGCGCGCTTGCTGCGCCGGGAAGGCTACGAGGTCGGCCGGCGCCGCGTACGCACGCAAATGAAGCGCATGGGCGTGGAGGCGCTGTACTGCAAGCCGAACACGAGTCGGCGCAACGCGCAGCACAAGGTCTGGCCGTATCTGCTGAGCGGCATGAAGATCGAGCGGGCCAACCAGGTTTGGGCACTCGACACGACCTACGTTCCCATGGCGCGAGGCTTCGTGTATCTGACGGCGGTGGTGGACTGGGCCAGTCGCAAGATCCTCGCGCACCGCGTGGCGATCACGCTGGAGGCCGTGCATGCCGTTGAAGCGCTGGAAGAAGCGTTCGCCCGCCATGGGCACCCCGACATCGTGAACACCGATCAGGGCAGCCAGTTCACGGCGGGAACATTCACCGAGGCGGTGCTGGGCCGAGGCATTCGACTGTCGATGGACGGCAAAGGTGCTTGGCGCGACAACGTGTTCGTCGAGCGCGTGTGGCGCAGCATCAAGTACGAAGAAATTTATTTGCGAGCCTACGAGTCGGTAAGCCATGCCCGGCGCTCCATTGGCCAATACATTGAGCTGTACAACCGCAAACGGCCTCATTCGAGCCTGGCGGATCAGACGCCCGATGAGGCATACTTCGCGACGCTGCCTGCGATCAAATCGGCAGCATGATCGCCCTGGACGGTCCACTTAAAACTCTCAGAAAACTGTCCGAACGAGCGAGGCCACCTCTCAGATCATGGCAAACACTCCGCTGACTTGTACCGCGACGTGTCCGAACTGTATGAAATCGGGTCTTGCGATTCTGCCAGTTCGATATGCCGTTGTGCCGAAAACCATGTCGAATGCGATGCCTCCCGGCATTGTCGGTCCCGGTGTCATGGACATCGCACTGACCGCGCATCACTACAGTCTAAGAACGCTCCGAGAGGGTTGGCTTTATCTTTTTTACGAGAAGGGAGCACGTGGCAGCAACTACTGGGAAGCCTATCGGGTAACCGAAGACGGACGGCTCTGGAAGCAGACGATTCCGTTGCCGTCGGTACCGAAGACAGACCCGGCGTGCGCACAGGGTGGCGGTGCGGTGCCTATGGACGTCATCTCGATCGAGAAGCCCGAGAAGGCGACGCGGGTTTTCATCGCTTTCTCCGAGTATCCGTGGATCAAAGAAGTATTCCAGAAGTATGCGACGGATGCGAAGCTGCGTGGTGAACGTATGCAGGTGATCATGCCGGCCGCATGGATCCAGTCGGGAAGCGGCATGTTCGGCATGAAAAAAGGCGAGGCCGGACATGCGACCGTTGCAACTCAGGCCGGGATAGATCAGATCGTCGAGTATCAGCCGGGATTGAAAGCCGACTTGCTCGCTCCGCCCGCCAAGCCGATCGCCATTGATGAGTATGGGCGTGCGACTGACGACACCATTTGGGAGCAGGAAGCCACACGTTATCCCTTGCACATTCGCCAGACCTCGCCGTCTGGTTCCGCTAGCAAGGACCTGGTCAGGCTAATGAACGAGATTGGGGAGAATGCTGGTGGTGCGCCTCATAAACCGATGCTGCTGGCGTTGTGGGACGGGATTGGCATTGTGCACGAGCTCGCCGGATTCCATAACGATCCTGTCGGCATGCTGATGCGCTACACCAGTGCACAACAGCTTCGTGTGGATGCAATGCAGTCTATAGAAGCGGCCGAAAGGTCGGTTCGCAGTGGTGCGGCGTTAAGTGAGAGTACCCTGCGTCAGGGGATGATGGCTGCGGGGCTCGGTGGCTATGAAGGCATGGGGTTAATGATGCCCGGTGCGCAGGAGCAGATTGAAAAGGCGGGGCAACTTACGCCTGAAGAAAAACAGAGCGCAGGCGACAAGGCTTGGCGGAAATACCAAGCGAGTATCAGGGGCGGGAAATGGCCGAACAGCTTTAGCATTTGGTTCGATCAGGTCACCAGCAAGTGCGAACAATTGCAGAAGCAGCGTGTGCCAGATCGCGACGCTTGGCTTTCCTCCGATACGTTTCGACATGCCCTCAACGACTATCATCCCGACGATCCGGGTGACGGCATGGCGTTTCACGGCTTGATTGATGAAGCATATGCTGGATTGCCGGCGACTGATGTGGGGCTTCGTATTGTCGAAAGGCTCATCAATAACATGGATCCGACTGATGAGCGCAGCTATTTCTGGAGAGCTTTTTCTTATAACCAGACAGATATTCGTCAGGAGATGAAAACGTTCCTGGCCAGGGTGCAGGCTACAAAAAGCGAATCGATCATAGATCAAGCTTCGGCGTGGTATGACGCGAAGCAAGCGTCAATTGCAGTCGATCTTGGCTATCTGAAGTCATTTGTGAAGTTCTATGAAAAGATGGACGAGGTATTTAAGCATGAGCGAGCGGGTTCTGCGACCGAACGACCGATCAAGGCTTTGCAGATCGATCGATTGATGATGTGGTCTGGACGAGCATTGGTCAATGTTTTTGGTCCGATATCTCGTACCATTGGCGGCATCCTTATCAAAGGAGCATTGATCGTCCGCGGCGGTATCGCCCTAGAGGATGCGAAGCGTATTACGGTAAAGCTGGCCGCATGGGAAGGTCAGATGACTTCTGTGTTGAAGCAGAAGGTGGAAGAGATCAAGGCGCAGAATCCGGGGCTGAGTCCGATGCAGATTCGAGCAAAAGCATACGAAGCTCTGGCGAACGATGATCGAGGTGTGCTTGTGCGCAGGCTATATGCGGACGCGAAGCAAACGTCCGCGGCTACCCGGGACAAGGCTACTGCATCGGTGAAGCTCTCCGGCGCATTGTTCATTATCGAAATGATGAACTATGTTCTCCTTTGGACGAAACCGAATAAAACGCCGGATGATGAATTGGCTATTGCAAGCGGGACATTATCGTTAGTCGGGGCGGGTCTCAATGCGTATAGTAAGTGGCTTGGAAGCTTTGCCAAATCGGCAGCTAGTGTTGCACTTGCAAATATGAAGGTTGCGTCCAGCTGTTTAGGCGGAATTTCATCGTTTGTATCCACTTATACTGATGCAAAGAAAGCGGCCTCTGGATTGTCGACGGGAAATTATAAGCAGGCAGCATTCTATCTAATGAAATCAGGTTTCGACATAGTGTCCGGTGCAGTCGCCGTTTTGACGGCAATTAGCTCTTCGGCGCCGTTGTTGATGCGTTCAGCTAATCTATCGCCGGGAAAGGTGCGATTCCTTGGAAGGTTGTCGGCGAGTATGGTCGGTGCTCAAGCTCGGATTGAGGGTAAGGCGGCTGGCCTTGCAGGTGGGAAACTGGAAGCGTTTGTAGGAAGAACCGTCTTTAAGTCAGTCGGCGCTTTTGCCGGTGAGACAGTCGCAGCCGGAATTGCGACCGAAGTATCTGCTGGCGGATGGCTATTGCTGAGCGGGCGCCTCATCTTGATAGCAACCGGCTGGGAGGTTGCGGTGATCTTGACAGTGATCACGCTCATTTACAATTATTTCTCGCCCGACGACCTTGAGAACTGGCTATCAGCCTCGCCGTTTGGAACAGCACCGGACACAGGGCGAACATTGGAAAAGCAGCAGACGGCGTTTGAGGCTGCGCTCGCTGCAACGGGATACAAAGATGGAAAGTAAGCAGATTGCTGTTCCAGTGCTCTTGCGCGGGATCATTACGGGACTGACGAAGCGACGTGCCTCTTACGACACCGTCTTCACGGAGGCGGACAAGGAGGCAATGGAGCGTACCGCAGTTGTTGCGGCGCTGGCAGGCCTGAACGATATAGCACTTAACCTCAGTACTTCCACTCAGTTCACCGACACGGTTGGGGATCTCGTGACCTTCAGCCTGAATGGTGAGCAGATTCGTGCGTGGATATGGTTGTCTGTGTTCGAAAATGGTGATGAAGTCGAGGTCGTAGCGGAGCGAGCTGGATCAGAGTGGATAGGGTATGCAATCAGGCGATGCCGTGACGGGGTGCTGTCAATTCATCCTCATTGTGAACGGGGTAGTAAAGCGGTTTTTAAGTTTTTTCTGAAATGGTCCGTATTATTTTGGACCGGTTGCGGATTGATCGCGACGCTACTCGTCGTGGTGTTGGCTATGTCTAATGGTATGCCTAATGGTTGGGGGGGGAGTTTAGGGGTATTCGCATTTGCGTGGACCGTGTGGGAGGCTACGGCCGTCTTTATTGCTTATAGAATCAGTCGCAGGTTTAGAAAGCAACTGCCAATGGCCAACAAAATATTTGCCACATTTGGTTGGAAGGATCCGCCCAATGTAAGTCTGCCGAAAACATCAAGGAAGTTGCGGAAACCCGAAGATACGTGGCAGATGGGGAAGCTTATTTTTCGCTACAACGAGTCTTGAATCCTCGTCGAACAGATTGCGAAGACACCTTGACCCGCTTACTAGCTGGAGGGCACTATGAGCAAAGCATTGGTATGTGATGGCGATCCGACTACGACCGGCGGGCGTGTCATCGCGGTCGCTTCAAGTATGTACGACGGCGACAGACGTATCGCTCTGGATCACGATATGGCAACGTGCCGTGAATGTCCTGGCGAGTATCCAATCCAAGGTAGCGGTACCGATATGCAAGAGGACGGCAGATCGTGCGTTCTGGATGGCGATCTGGTGCTATGTCCGTGCAGAGCGAACCACGTTAAGGCGAGCAGTGGATCAGGATGTTCGACAGTCTGAAGAAGAGTTGCGTCCCATGTTGATGGGGTATTCGCCAATCTGTTTTTGCGAGCTATTGGCACGCGG
Source organism: Burkholderia sp. LA-2-3-30-S1-D2 (assembly GCF_001523915.2). Classification (NCBI taxonomy): domain Bacteria; kingdom Pseudomonadati; phylum Pseudomonadota; class Betaproteobacteria; order Burkholderiales; family Burkholderiaceae; genus Burkholderia; species Burkholderia sp. LA-2-3-30-S1-D2. The sequence continues at coordinate 1,360,128 of NZ_CP013384.1, forward strand.
CAAGAGGCTATTCTCCACATCAAAGATCAAAGGGTTGAAAAGTACACGGATATGGAGCAGCAGAAAAAAGCCGTCGATAAGGCAATGACGGAGATGGCATGAGTTCTGAGCGAGAGTATGCGGTTCAGGTGCTGCGAGGCACGATCAGCAAGCTGAAGTGCCGGCGTCGCCAGCAGGACTTCGTCTTAAGTGAAGCGCAGCATGCTTACATACAAGCGACGGCTGCTGGCGCAGCGTTGGCGGGCATGGGTGCATCCGCGATTGGATTGATCCAATCGTCTGCAAATTCCGAGGAGGAAGCGGACTGGGTGGAATTTGAACTCGATGGCAAGCAGATCGAGGGATGGCTCTGGAAGATGCCGATGACAGATGGTGACGAGGTTGAAATTGTTGCCGAACCGAGGCCGCGTGATCGGTACTTTGCGTATTCAATCCGGAGAGTCGGGGACGATACGGTGGCGGTGTATCCGCATGCGACGAGGGGCAGGACGGCCCTTTATCGATGGCTGATGAAGGTCATGCTGTGGTTTTTTGTACCGATCTATGCCCTAATGTGCTTCATGCTGTCACGTGATGCAGATGGTATCGATAGGACGACTCTCGTGATAGTCCTCGGCGGAGCAGGTGCCTTTTCTCTATTGATATTCTGGATCTTGTTTTATCGCGCTTATCTGAAGATGAAGCGCTTTGCAAAATTGGCTGAAGTTATTTTTTCGTGTTATGGCTGGAGGGATGTACGTAAAATCAGCCTGATACATTCGTCGAAACAGATGAAGCCGGAGAATCGAGATCTTGACTACGGAATTCACTACTTTCGTTATCGGCCTTGAAGGGGAATGACGGAGATGGCATGAGTTCTGAGCGAGAGTATGCGGTTCAGGTGCTGCGAGGCACGATCAGCAAGCTGAAGTGCCGGCGTCGCCAGCAGGACTTCGTCTTAAGTGAAGCGCAACATGCCTACATAGAAGCGACGGCTGCAGGCGCAGCGTTGGCGGGCATGGGTGCGTCCGCGATCGGACTGATCCAATCGTCTGCAAATTCCGAGGAGGAAGCGGACTGGGTGGAATTTGAACTCGACGGCAAGCAGATTGAGGGCTGGCTCTGGAAGATGCCGATGAAAGACGGTGATGTCGTCGAGATCGTTGCTGAGTTGAGGCCACGGGATCGATACTTCGCCTATTCCGTCCGAAGGGTCAATGATGATGTGGTTGCGGTGTATCCGCACGCAACGAGAGGGAGATCAGCACTTTATCGATGGCTTACGAAGATTATGCTGAGTCTCTTCGTGCCGATTTTTGGGTTGTTGTGCATTCTGCTATTTCGCGATGCCGATGGCGTTGAAAGAACGACGCTCATAATCTTTCTCGGCATAACCGGCGCCGCTGCTCTAATGATATTCTGGATGCTATTTCACCGCGCTTATCTGAAAATGAGGCACTTTGCTAAATTGGCGGAAGTAATTTTCTCGTGCTATGGCTGGAGCGATGTGCGTAGGATTAATCTCGTGCGGTCGTCGATGCAGATGAAACCGGAGAATCGAGATATTGACTATGGAATTCACTACTTTCGCTACCGTCCGTAAGGTATTTGACGATGATGAATCTTATTCGCGTCGGTGATGACACTGACCACGGCGGCAAGGTGATTACTGGTTCATCGACGATGCGCTTCGATGGCCGTTTCGTTGCTCGCAAGGGGGACGAGGTAACCTGCCCCCAACACCCGGACGTCAAACCGAATTTGATCGAAGAGGGCGATGAATCGATGGCAGATAACGGTGTTCCGATCGCTAGGCACGGTCACAGGGCGACCTGCGGTTGTCACCTGATATCGAGCCTCACTTGATCGGCACGAGCTACAGAGTAACTTTATCTTCGCGGTTTGGAGGCAGGAAAATCAGGCGAGTATGATTGTGCCTGGCCGCGGCGTGCAACGTCGAATTTCCGCGCCGGAGTTAGCCGACATCACGACAAGTTGGACAAAGCTTGTCACAGGCGCGTGCACCGTGAAGAAGTGATCCACTACGCTGATGAACGCGTTCAAACTGACGGCGGCAAACGCTTGTTCGTCGACCGTCAACGTCACTTCCAGACCCCGCACGAAACTCGGCATTGGTTTTCCTGGAAGCCAGAGCTGTTTGGCCCGATGGCTCAGGTCCGTCAGTCCGTCGAGCAGTTTCGCGTGTCCCGTGGAATGAACGGTGAATTGGCGGAACAGGCGTTTCAATTCCGCAAGCCCGGTACGGGTTAATTCGATCGAGTGCGGGGCGAACTGCGTGAGGAGCCGCCAAGCCGCGTCGCTTTCGCTCGACAATCGCACGATTTCTGTTGGTGCGTCCAGCATCACGATGCGTGAAACCATCGTTCCCTGCTCGTTTACCAGATCACCATCCTCGGCGCCGGCCCGCATCGAGCGAGGGAAATTGCCATTCGAGCAGGTGACGTCTGCCGTTATCTGTTCGATTCCGGTGTCGGTTGCCGGTCGGCCGTCGAGGTCGACCAGGCTGAGCGCGGTTTCCTTTTTTCCCGATGGCGAGGCCGCGTTATGGTGCATGAGAACCCAATAGGGGCCGGCCGGTTTTCCGGAACTGCCGTGCATGAGCGACACGAACGGATGGATGATGTTCGCTCTGGAACTGCCTGTCGTGGCACGGACCGACTCGACAGACCAAACTTCGACACCCGCAACGTCCGTATTCTGGGATTGCACGGGGTATGTGTTCGTGGTCGGACTCCGCTTGAGTGGCAGCGACGTAAGCCTGAATAGGTTGACGATCGGCGTGCAAAAGAGCTTCAGGTTGTCCGCCGACAGATTTTTTAATCGCTGTGCCGCCCACGAATCTGGATGAACGTCGCAAATGGCGAGATGCAAGGTAAGTTGCTGGCTGGAGCCCGCCTTATATGCGAGTGCGGCGAGGTCGACGTCAACGAAATCGAATTTCTTCGGAAACGCAAAATATTCGCTTAATAGCCGCAGGGCCGGCGGCCCGTCGTCTTCGTCGAGCAGTTTCTCGGCTTCATCGTAGCCGGCGGCGGCGAGCGGTGGCATTGTCAGCGTTGACCAGCGACGTTCGGCGCTTTCGACGAAGGCGGCTGCCGTGCGCATCGTCATCGTATCCATTGCCGCGCCGACGACTTCGCGATGGCCGTTGACATGGATGCGCAACGGGCCGGGAACGGTTTCGATGCGAAAGTCGGGGCGGGCAACTGCAAAGGTGATGGAGAGCAGACCGGTTGTGCCGGCGGGCAGGACGACGTCGGAGGGAACTGCAGTTGCCGGGGCGTAGCGCGCAGCCGCAATTCGCACGGGAGCTAACGTTACGTCATATACGGTTCGGAAAAGGCAGTCTTCCGTTTTGCTCGCCAGTTCAGTGCCGCGGGCAATGAGCGATGGCTCATTGAGCTTTTCGAACATGTCTGAGACATCGAACTGGGCGATTGCGCACGCAGGAACCGTTCGAAGATACTGGGGATACAGCATGCCGAGGAGGGCTTCGGCGAATTCCGGATAGTTGTCGTCGAGCCGGCTTCCTATATCCGCAGCGAGGAGAGCGAACGACTGCAGCATTCGTTCGACGTGCGGATCTTCGGAGTGGTCGCCGGAAATCCCGAGACGAACGGCAATTTTGGGATAGCGTGTCGCAAAGATCGCAACTGACCGGCGCAGTAGTGAAAGCTCTCGTTCGTAGTGCGGAAGCAGATGATCCATCGCGTGAAATAATGAACCGACCGGACAGTAAAACGCAAAGTCTTCGTCCGGCGCAGTTGCGCTGAATGGTGTCGGGCACGCTAACGTTTGACGTTGCTATGATAACCGCTTAACGGGGAAGGCCTGCACGTCGATCGACTCGGTGGCTCGCTGGACGCCGCGATCAGCGGGATCGGAACGTTTTGTACCGCCCACAACGTATCTTTGTCGCACATGTCCGTTCAACAAGGTGAGTCGCATCCGGGTGCTGGGCCGTAGTCGCGCCTTGCGCAGCGCAGCCGGAAAGCATGAGCGGATTTGCCTGGATTTGACCTGTCGAGGATTGAAGGAAAAGAACCAATTCGCATGCGAATATGGTCACGTAACCCGTATCAGCCCGCGCAACCTGATCCGTCAGCGGGAACTCGGTTGCCGGGAATGTGCTCAGATTGCGGCTACGGCTTGCATGCACCGTCTCGCGCAGCCGGCCGATTCGATCTGCCTGAACGCAAAGTGGCGAGGCACGGCTGCGCGATACCGTTTCTGCTGTAATGGCGGACACTGGTGGTCATGCGGCGGCCAGTCTTTGTTGCGCGGGGCAGGGTGTACGGTCTGTGCTGCACTGAATGGCCAGTTGACAGGGGTACAGCTCCTGAATGGCCTGACGCGATTCCAAGACGCCGCTGCGCAGACGCACGGCGGGCGATGCCTAGCCGATCGCTATAACGAAGTACGCGCGCAATACACCTTTGACTGCGCCGAAGGTCATGGATGGCAGACGGCAGGTGTATTGCGGGGGAGCTGGTGTTGGCGGTGCGCAAACGCGCCTGTCGGTAACATTCTGAGACGTTCGGACGGACTGGCGATGCGCCAGGCTAAACCGACGGCCAATGGCGGTGAATGGATGGATGGGCAGTATCTAGGAACGCACCGTTGTTGATGTCCGCGCAGAACTGACCCACTAGAGCGGCAAATTGTCATCGAAGTTTGACAGTGATTGAATTTTGATGGATGTCATTGGAGATTGATTTGGCGGTCTCCGTCTCCGCCAAAAGCGGTGACAAAGCCCCGCAAGTTCTCGGACTTGCGGGGCTTTTTCTTTTCCGCTGCGCTGACGGGCTCGCCGCTCGTCGCCTCGCTGTCGTCCGGATAGCCAATCAATGCTCGACTTGAGCGGTGCTCATGCGCTAAATAGGCGTATCGCCTCGCGCGGCTCAATCCGGAGTTCCGGCACGCATGCATTCCGTACTCACCATCCTTTCGCATCGACCCGTCGACGGGCTTGTCGACAATCACGGACGTTACGCGCGAGGCCGCGGCTACCGGCACGCGATCGTCGACGGCACGCACGTATACGGCGAGCGTCAGCAGGTGCTCCACAAGTACCACGTGATCGTCGCGCAGCTCGTCGCGATGGAGCAGGGTGCGTTGCTGCTCGTGCTCGATCCGTTCTCGGTCGTGTTCGGCCAGCATGCGTTGCCGGATGTCGCGGACGGTTATGACGCGATCGTCACGACGCAGACGTCGAAGTCGCCGTTGCCCGCCGCAAGCGGCATGATCTTTCGCAACGTGCCCGACGTGCGCGAGCGCTTGCGCAAGCTGGTGGTCGAGCTCGGCAAGTGGGCGATGCGCCTGCCCGAGCGGCAACATGCGTGCGAGGCAACGCTGCTTGCCGAGCAATTCCCGCCGCTGCCGTTTGATCAGCCGCTCGCGACCGGCTATTTCGCGTCGGCCCAGACAGTGTGGGGCGACGGGCTTGCGATCGACGGCGTCGTCGGCGCGCATCCGCTCGTGGCGCACCACGCGCCGGAATGGCAGCAGATCGATGGCGTATGGGCGCCGACGCCCGACTACGACTTTCGCTACGTGCTCGCGCTCGTCGACGATGCGGCGCGCGTTCAGCGGGGCGAGCAGCCGCGTGCAATGGATGACTGGCGCGCCGCGCAGCAACGAACGCGCGAGCCGGCGCGGCACCTGAACCCGCATGCAGACATCGCGTTCGTGAGTCTGCACACGTCGCACATCGCGGGTTACGGCGATCTCCACGAAGAGAACTTCGTTCGCTATTGCGCGCGACACGGCTATGCGTACCACGCGTATCGCGAACCGCCCGCGTTCCTGCCGGCCGGGGTCGATGCGAACTGGGCGAAGCTGCACCTGATTCGCGAACATCTGCCGGATCACGCGTTCGTGTTCTGGGTCGACGCCGACATCCTCGCGATCGACCAGCGGCAGACGGTCGACAGCGTGATCGACGGCCGCGATTTCGTGATCGGCACCGATCACACGGCCTGGGCGATCAACTCGTGCATGATCGGCGTGCGCAACGTCTCGCCGATGCGCGAACTGGTCGAGCGCATATGCGCGCGCATCGAGAATATCGGTGATCGGTCGTCGGTCTATGCGAGCGGCGGCGATCAGCAGGCGATCTATGTCGAACTGTTGGAGGCGGGCATGATCGACGCGCGCTACATCGTCGATGCGACGTCGCTCGCGTCGTCGCCGGTCTATGCGACGCGCGACAGCCGTTTCGTCCATTTCCCCGCGCAACACAACCACTATCGAGCGGTGACGATGCGCGTGTGGGACAGGCTGAGCCATCAGCGCTAACGGAATGCGCCGCGACTTCCGGTGTTCCGGATCGCGCCGATCGGCCGTCATTGAAGTGAAAATGAAAGTATCGATGTAAGGATTGAATCGGTCTCATTCATCCTTCCCCGGATTCACCGCCTGCACCCCGAAGAATCGGTCTTCAGTCAAAAATGCGGCATCGCACCGATTCACACGATCTTCGCTGCGTCGCATTACAAAAAATTACTCATAAAAATCAGCGGCGTATCTGGGCATCGTGAAACGAAGCTTTGCTGCGATGCAAAAAATAATCAATCGCCTTATGCTGGTTAACCCGATTGCGCTTGAGCGGCGTCAACCTTTGCGCTGATTCCGCTTTACATTTTGCCAACAATGGCGATCCACGAAATCTATCTGTCGATTTGATTTCGTTTCCTTCGTCGCGCCTGTTCCCAATGCAGTGCGCGACCTTCTCAAGGCCTGTTGACATGCTTGATTTCCCCTTTCTGAGCCTGGCGATCTGGGTTCCGATCCTGTTCGGCGCGTGCCTGCTGCGTGCGGGTTCCGACCGTCATCTGCAGCGCACGAGACTGATCGCGCTCGTCGGCGCGTTGGCGGGGCTGGCCGCCGTCGTGCCGCTTGTCGCCGGTTTCGATTCGCAGTCGGCCGCGATGCAGTTCGCCGAAACCCGCAACTGGCTGGCAGCCTTCAACGCCGGCTGGCGCGTCGGGATCGATGGCGCATCGCTGTGGCTCGTCGTGCTGACCGCCTTCACGACGCTCGTCGTCGTGATCGCGTCGTGGGAGTCGGTGACGGTGCGCGTCGCGCAGTACTACGCGTCGTTCCTGATCCTGTCGGGGCTGATGGTCGGCGTGTTCGTCGCGCAGGACGGGCTGCTGTTCTTCATCTTCTTCGAGGCGACGCTGATTCCGCTGTACCTGCTGATCGGTACGTGGGGCAGGGAGCACCGCGTCTACGCGGCCGTGAAGTTCTTCTTCATCTCGTTCGCGGGTTCGCTGCTGCTGTTGATGGCGATGCTGTACCTGTACGCGAAGTCGCATACGTTCGACATGAACGCATGGCGCACGCTGCAGCTCGGCTTCGCACCGCAGTTGCTGGTGTTCCTCGGTTTCTTCGCCGCGTTCGCGGTCAAGGTGCCGATGTGGCCGGTGCATACGTGGCTGCGCGACGTCTACACGGACGGCCCGACGGGCGCGGCGCTGATGCTCGCGATGCTCAAGCTCGGCGGCTACGGCTTCCTGCGCTTCGCGCTGCCGATCACGCCGGACGCGAGCCACTTCTTCGCGCCGGCCGTGATCGCGCTGTCGCTGTTCGCGATCGTCTACGCGAGCCTGATCGCGCTCGCGCAGACTGATCTCGGCAAGCTTCTCGCATATTCGACTGTCGCGCACATGGGGATCGTCACGCTCGGGCTGTTTCTGTTCAACCAGATCGGCGTCGAGGGTGCGATCGTGCAGCTCGTGTCGTACGGCTTCGTCGCGGGCGCGATGCTGCTGTGCGTGAGCGTGCTGGTCGATCGCACGAACCAGCGCGAGATCGCCGCGTATGGCGGCGTGGCGGGTGTCATGCCGCGCTTCGCGACGTTCGCGCTGCTGTTCGCGATGGCCAACGTCGGCCTGCCGGGCACGTCGGGCTTCGTCGGCGAGTTCATGGTCATCATGGGCGCGATTCGCGTCAATTTCTGGGTGGGCGCGATCGCGGCGCTCACGCTGATCCTCAGCGCGTCGTACACGCTGTGGATGGTCAAGCGCGTCGTGTTCGGCAAGATCGCGAGCGCGCGCATCGCGAAGCTCGCCGACCTCAGCCGCCGCGAGATCGTGATGTTCGCGTCGCTCGCGCTGATCGTGCTGATGGTCGGCGTCGATCCGAAGCCGTTCACCGACGCGATCGATCCGACCGTTGCGCGGCTGATCGACGACGCCAGCCATTCGAAGCTGCCGGCCGGGGACGGTGGCGCACCCGCGCAGGCGTACATGGCAGCGACGCACGGCTGATGGCCTGACGGCGCGGTCGTTGTGCGCACATCCATTGCGGCTGGCGCGGGCGGCGTCCGGCCGGCTCGCGCTCGCCGTCCGGCTGCGTGAAATTGCCCCGCGACAATCTGTCTCACGGCAGATTTTGCAATGATGATTTGTCGCATCCACCGGTTTTTCGTCGCACCCGCGCGACGTATGATTCGGCCACTTTCGTGGATCGAATGCGCATCGGGCATACGCAACGGATTCAATGACCCTCGGGCTGTGTGATGAAAAGAAAAGCTTCAAGAGGCTGGACGGCGCTGATATCGATCGGCGCGGCGCTGAGCCTGTCAGGCTGTAATTTAGATGTACTAAATCCGAAAGGAAGCGTCGGCGCCGCGGAAAAGGCGCTGATCGCGACGTCGACATGGGCGATGCTGATCGTCGTCGTGCCGGTGATCCTGCTCACGTTGTGGTTCGCGTGGCGTTACCGCGCATCGAACCGAAACGCCGCCTACGCGCCGAACTGGTCGCACTCGACCGCGATCGAGGTCGTGATCTGGACGGTGCCGACGCTGATCATCCTGTTTCTCGGCGTGCTCACGTGGAAAACCACGCATGAACTCGATCCGTACAAGCCGCTCGAGTCGTCGGTGAAGCCGATCGACGTCGAGGTCGTCGCGCTCGACTGGAAGTGGCTGTTCATCTATCCGGAACTCGGCATCGCATCGGTGAACCAGCTCGCGATTCCGGTCGGCACACCGGTGAATTTCCGCATCACGTCGGATTCGGTGATGAACTCGTTCTTCATTCCACAGCTCGGTGGCCAGGTGTACGCGATGGCCGGCATGCAGACGCGTCTGCATCTGATCGCCGACGAAGCCGGCGACTACGCGGGCACGTCCGCCAACTTCAGCGGCCGCGGCTTCTCCGACATGAAGTTCCGCACGCTCGCCGAGCCGCGCGAGCAGTTCGACGCCTGGGTGCAGAAGGTGAAGGCTTCGCCCGACCGGCTCGACGCGACCGTGTACGGCACCGTCGCGCAGCCAAGTGAGAAGGCGCCCGTGCGCTACTTCTCGTCGGTCGATCCGCGGCTCTTCCACAACATCATCGCGAAATACAACGATGGCCACGTCCTCGACCTGAAGGACGCCGCCTGCGGCACGAAGGGGTAACGCATGTTCGGCAAACTCACACTATCGGCGATCCCGTTCGATCAGCCCATCATCATGGTGGCCGGCGCCTTCATGGGGCTGGCCGTGCTGGGCATTCTCGCCGCGCTGACGATCACCGGCCGCTGGAAGTGGCTGTGGACGGAGTGGCTGACGACCGTCGACCACAAGAAACTCGGCGTGATGTACATCATCGTCGCGCTGATCATGCTGCTGCGCGGCTTCGCCGACGCGATCATGATGCGCATGCAGCTGGCGCTCGCTTACAACGCGCCCGGCTACCTGCCGCCGCATCACTATGACCAGATCTTCACGGCACACGGCGTGATCATGATCTTCTTCATGGCGATGGTGTTCATGGTCGGCCTGATGAACCTGATCGTGCCGCTGCAGATCGGCGCGCGCGACGTCGCGTTTCCGTTCATCAACTCGCTGTCCTTCTGGATGACCGCGGTCAGCGCGATCCTGATCAACGTGTCGCTCGTGATCGGCGAGTTCGCGCAGACGGGCTGGCTCGCGTATCCGCCGCTGTCGGAGCTGCAGTTCAGTCCGGGGGTAGGGGTCGACTACTACCTGTGGGCGCTGCAGATCTCGGGTGTCGGCACGCTGCTGACCGGCGTGAACTTCTTCGTGACGATCATCAAGATGCGCGCGCCCGGCATGACGCTGATGAAGATGCCGGTGTTCACGTGGACGGTCCTCTGCACGAACGTGCTGATCATGGCGTCGTTCCCGATCCTGACCGCGACGCTCGCGTTGCTCGGTCTCGACCGTTACCTCGGCATGCACTTCTTCACGAACGAAGCCGGCGGCAACGCGATGCTGTACCTGAACCTGATCTGGGCGTGGGGCCATCCGGAGGTGTACATCCTGATCCTGCCGGCTTTCGGCATCTTCTCGGAAGTCATCGCGACGTTCTCGAAGAAGCCGCTGTTCGGCTACAAGACGATGGTGTACGCGACCTGCGCGATCATGGTGCTGTCGTTCCTCGTGTGGCTGCATCACTTCTTCACGATGGGCTCGGGTGCGAACGTGAATGCGTTCTTCGGCATCATGACGATGATCATCGCGATCCCGACCGGCGTGAAGGTGTTCAACTGGCTGTTTACGATGTACCGCGGCCGGATCGAATTCACGACGCCCGTGCTGTGGACGATCGGCTTCATGGTCACGTTCACGCTCGGCGGCATGACCGGTGTGATGATGGCGATTCCGGGCGCGGACTTCGTGCTGCACAACAGCCTGTTCCTGATCGCGCACTTCCACAACGTGATCATCGGCGGCGTGCTGTTCGGGTACCTCGCTGGCTTCAACTACTGGTTCCCGAAGGCGTTCGGCTTCAAGCTGAACGAGAAGCTCGGCAAGGCCGCGTTCTGGTTCTGGCAGGTCGGCTTCTACGTCGCGTTCGTTCCGCTCTACGTGCTCGGCTTCATGGGCATGACGCGCCGTCTGAACCACTACGACAACCCGGCGTGGCGTCCGTGGCTGCTGGTCGCCGCGTTCGGCGCCGTGCTGATCGCGATCGGCATCGCATGCCAGCTGCTGCAACTGGTCGTCAGCATCCGCAACCGCAACCTGCCGGCTTACCGCGACACCACGGGCGATCCGTGGGGCGGCCGCACGCTGGAATGGGCGACCTCGTCGCCGCCAGCCGAATACAACTTCGCGGTGATCCCGCAAGTGCGCACGCTCGACGCGTATGCCGACATGAAGGCACGCGGCGACGGCCGGCCGAACCCGGCGACGATCCGCGACATCCACATGCCGTCGAATACGTGTGCGGGCCTCGTGGTCGCGATTTTCAGCCTGGTGCTGGGCTTCGCGCTCGTGTGGCACATCTGGTGGATGGCCATCGGCGGCCTGGTCGGCATCGTCGCGACGCTGGTGATCTACAGCTCGCGTGACAACGATGGCTACTACATCCCGGCATCGAAGGTGCGCAGGATCGAAGAGAAGCAACCTGCGGCACGCGTGGCCACGCATGTCGACGACGTGGAACTGGAGGCCAACTGATGTTGCAAAAAACCTTGAGCGCAACCCTGCTCGAGCACGACGACCATCCGCCGTCGCACTCGGTGTTCGGCTTCTGGCTGTACCTGATGACCGACTGCGTGATCTTCGCGGCGCTGTTCGCGACGTTCGCGGTGCTCGGCAACCAGTATGCGGGCGGTCCGACCGCGAAGGACCTGTTCGACATTCCGGGCGTCGCGGTCGAAACCGCCGCGCTGCTGCTGTCGAGCATCACCTACGGTTTCGCGATGCTGGCCGCGTACAAGCAGCGGCGCGGCGCGCTGCTCGCGTGGCTCGCGGTGACGTTCGTGCTCGGCGCGGCGTTCCTCGCGATGGAACTACGTGAGTTCTCGCACCTGATCGCGGACGGCGCGGGCCCGCAGCGCAGCGCGTTCCTGTCGGCGTTCTTCACGCTGGTCGGCACGCACGGGCTGCACGTGACGGCCGGCCTGCTGTGGATGATCGTGCTCGCCGGGCAGATCGTATTGCGCGGCGGCGACCTGACCGATCGCGACCTGCGGCGCCTGACGTGCCTGAGCCTCTTCTGGCACTTCCTCGACATCGTGTGGATCTGCGTGTTTTCCTTTGTCTATCTCGCGAGCGTGATCTAAATGGCTCATTCGCATTCGTCTCAACTCGAAGAAGGGCACGGCAGTGTCGGCGGCTATGTCGCCGGCTTCATCCTGTCGGTTCTGCTCACCGCCGCGTCGTTCGGCCTCGTGATGGGCGGCGTGTTGTCGCCGCACGCGTCGCTGATCGCGCTGGCCGCGCTCGCATTCGTGCAGATTGTCGTGCACCTCGTGTACTTCCTGCACATGAACGGTTCGTCCGGCCAGCGCTGGAACGTGATGGCGTTCAGCTACACCGTGCTGACGGCGGCGATCCTGATCGTCGGCACGCTGTGGGTGATGCACAACGTCAGCATGAACATGATGTCACGCTGAACGGCATCGCGGCGCAGCGGACGATCTCCATGCGCTTCATGCAAAAAAGGCGGCACGCGAGTGCCGCCTTTTTCTCATTTCGGCCGCGCAATACGCACCGGTCGTCAGTGCGTGCTCGTGCCCGCGTCAGCCGTCAGCGCAGGCGAGCAGTCCGCGCGGTACTCCGCGTCGAGCCGATGCTTCGCGCTGTCGAGGACCGCGCCGCGGACGCCCTTGGCCTGTTCGAGGTGCCAGTTTACGTTCTCGATAGTGACGGTCGCATCGTCGACGAGAATGCCGACCGCGAGCGCGGGTCCGCCGAGCGTCAAAGCTGCGCCGCTTGACGCCGGGCGCGGGCCAGGATGAAAGATGTTCCAGGAAGGGCGGAACGGGCCCTCGGCCGGCACGGCAAGGCGGGCCGGGCAGGGCAGGCGGACGCGACGGCCGGGCGCCAATTGTTACAAGACGTTAGCGGGCGCTTCCCGTTGCGACGCTGCGCATCAGTTCTTACAAACTTGAAATATGCCGGGACGGCGCTTGTCGCTATAGTCGAATCACACATGAAACAACTCGAAGAGGAATCCATGAAGACTTTGCGTATTGCCTCGCTCTTGACCGGTATGACGGCCTTGCTCGTGTCGGGCGCAGCAATGGCGGGAGTCAATGTCGGGATCAACGTCGGCGTGCCGGCTCCGGTCTACGTCGCGCCCGCGCCCGTGTATGCGCCGCCGCCTCCGCCGGTCGTCTACCAGCCGGCGCCCGTGTATGCACCGGCGCCCGTCTACGCGCCGGCACCGGCGATCGTGATCGGCTGGCACGGCGATCGTTACTGGGACGGCCGCCGCTACTGGGGCCGCGACGAGTGGTATCGCCATCATGGCCGCGGCTGGGGCGGCGATCGCGGTCACGGTCATTGGGATAACGGCCGCCACAACGGCTGGCGTTGATCGACATGCGCGCATGAGATGAAGACCGCCCGCGAGGCGGTTTTCTTTTGCCTGCGCGGGCCGCGCGCGGCAGTCGCGATGCGTTGGCGCCACGCGCGAAAAGCCGCACGCTGGCTCGACGTCGAATTGAATGGGTAGAATCGACCCACGTTCCATCCCTCAATCGACCGACAGGGCCTCTATGACGAAGGGTTCGCCCCGGGCCGCCGCCGCGCGCACCCGCTCCGGCGCCGCGCGTGCAGTACGTGCCGCCGGCCGCACGGCGGCAGCATGGGCAATACAGGCGGTACTCGCCGCGACGGCCGCGCACGCGGCCCATGCGATCGCGCAGTACGGCGAGCCGAAATATCCGCCGGGTTTCAAGCATTTCGACTATGTGAACCCGGACGCGCCGAAGGGCGGCACGCTCGTGCTCGCGAACCCGAACCGGCTGACGTCGTTCGACAAGTTCAATCCGTTCACGATGCGCGGCAACCCTGCGCCGGGCATCGACATGTTGTTCGAGAGCCTGGCGACCGGCAGCATGGACGAACCGTCATCCGCCTACGGGCTGCTCGCCGACGACATCGCGATCGCGCCGGACCGCCGCTCGGTCACGTTCCACCTGAATCCGCGCGCGCGCTTCTCGAACGGCGATCCGGTCACGGCCGAGGACGTCCGGTTCTCGTTCGACACGCTCAAGAGCAAGCTGGCCGCACCGCAGTTCGGCGCATATTTCGCCGAAATCGCGAAGGCCGTGGTGGTCGACCCCGCGACCGTGCGCTTCGAATTCCGCAGCGCGAACCGCGAGCTGCCGCTGATCGCCGGCGGCGTGCCGGTGTTCTCGCGCAAGTGGGGGCTGCGCGCGGACGGTTCGCGGATTCCGTTCGACCAGCTCGCGTTCGAACAGCCGATCGGCAGCGGCCCGTACCTGATCGAGCGCTACGACAACGGCCGCACCATTACGTACCGGCGCAATCCCGCGTACTGGGGCGCCGATCTGCCGGTGCGGATCGGCACCGACAACTTCGAGCGGATCGTCTACAAGCTGTACGGCGACGGCGTCGCGCGGCTCGAGGCGTTCAAGGCCGGCGAATACAACGTGCTGGTCGAATACATCGCGCGCAACTGGACGCGACGCGACGTCGGCAAGCGCTTCGACAGCGGCGAGCTCGTCAAGCGCGAATTCCGCCAGCACAACGGCGCGGGCATGCAGGGCTTCTTCATGAACCTGCGCCGCCCGCAGTTTCGCGACGTGCGCGTGCGCCAGGCGCTCGATCTCGCGTTCGACTTCGAATGGCTGAACCGCCAGCTGTTCTATAGCGCGTACACGCGCCTCGACAGCTATTTCGCCGATACCGACCTGCAGGCGACCGGTACGCCGGGCCCGGGCGAGCTGAAACTGCTGGAGCCGTTGCGCGCGCAGCTCGACCCGGCCGTGTTCGGGCCGATGGTCACGCAACCGAACACAAACCCGCCGGGCTCGCTGCGCGCGAATCTGCTGAAGGCGCGCGCGCTGCTCGCGCAGGCCGGCTGGACCTACCGCGACGGCGCGTTGCGCAACGCGCAGGGCGAGCCGTTCACGTTCGAGATTCTCGACGATTCGGGCGCGGCGATGGAAGGCGTCGTGACCGCCTACCAGCGCAATCTCGCGAAGCTCGGCATCGACGCGCGCTTTCGCACGGCCGATTACGCGCTGCTGCAGAAGCGGCTCGACGCGTTCGACTACGACATGACGACGGTCCGCCTGCCGGGCGTGCAGGTGCCGGGCGCGGAGCAGTTCTCGCGCTACGCCAGCAAGTTCGCCGACGAGCCGGGCTCCGACAATATCATCGGCCTGAAGTCGCCGGCCGTCGACACGCTGCTGCATGCGCTCGGCGCCGCGCAGACGCGCGACGACCTGCTCGACGCGACGCATGCGCTCGATCGCGTGCTGATGCATGGCTATTACGCGGTCCCGCAGTGGTACAGCACCACGCACCGAATCGCCTACAAGCGCACGCTCGGCTATCCACAGACGCTGCCGCTGTACTATTCGGCCGAGGGCTGGGTCGTGTCGACCTGGTGGGCCAAGCCCGATCACTGAAGCCTGCCGGTCTTTCGTTCAACCCAGCCTATCGATCGCGAGTCGACGCCCTATGTGGAGCTACATCCTCAAACGCCTGCTGCTGATGATCCCGACGCTCGTCGGCGTGCTCACGCTCACGTTCGCGGTGATCCAGTTCGTGCCGGGCGGCCCGGTCGAACAGGCCGTGCAGGAACTGCGCAAGGGCGCGACGGAACAGGGCGCGGCGCCGTTCGGGATGCGTGCGCATACCGGCGTCGACGCGCAGCAGCTCGCACAGCTCAAGGCGCTGTACGGCTTCGACAAGCCGCCGCTCGAGCGTTACTGGCTGATGCTGAAGCGCTTCGCGCGCTTCGATCTCGGCGATAGCTACTTCCGCCACCAGAGCGTGTGGTCGCTGATCGTGCAGAAGCTGCCGGTGTCGATCAGCATCGGGTTGTGGACGTTCTTCGTCACCTATCTGATCTCCGTGCCGCTCGGCATCGCGAAGGCCGTGCGCAACGGTTCGCCGTTCGATGTCGCGACGAGCCTCATCGTGCTGGTCGGCTATGCGATTCCGGGCTTCGTGCTCGGCGTGCTGCTGCTCGTGTTGTTCGGTGGCGGGACGTTCTGGCAGTTGTTCCCGCTGCGCGGGCTGACATCGGACAACTTTTCCCAGCTGTCGCTCGCCGGCAAGGTGCTCGACTATCTGTGGCACATCGCGCTGCCGATCACCGCATCGGTCGTCGGCAGTTTCGCGGTCATCACGATGCTCACGAAGAACGCGTTCCTCGATGAAATCCGCAAGCAGTACGTGCTGACCGCGCGCGCGAAAGGGCTCGCCGAGCGCACCGTGCTGTGGAAGCACGTGTTCCGCAACGCGATGCTGCCGCTGATCGTCGGGTTTCCAGCCGCGTTCATCGGCGCATTCTTCACGGGCAGCCTGCTGATCGAGACGCTGTTCTCGCTCGACGGCCTCGGGCTGCTGTCGTACGAGTCGGTCGTGCGGCGCGACTATCCGGTCGTGCTCGGCACGCTGTACCTGTTCACGCTGATCGGGCTCGCGACCAAGCTGATCTCCGACCTCTGCTACGTGTGGGTCGACCCGCGCATTCAATTCGACAATCTGGAGCGCTGACATGAAACCGTCCGCCAGCACGCCGCCAGCCGGCGCGCCTGTCCGCCTGCCCGCGCTCGCCGGGCGAGGTGCGCGATGAACCGGGCCGTCGTGTCGTCCCGCATCGACGCGGCGCGCGCGCGCGTGTCACCTTCGCCCGCGCGCCGCGTCTGGCAGCGCTTTCGCCAGCAGCGCCTCGGCTACTGGAGCTTCGTCATCTTTGCGGTCGCGTTCGCCGCGAGCCTCGCGGCACCGCTATGGTCGAACGACAAGCCGCTCGTCGTGCGCTACGACGGCCAGACCTATTTCCCGATGTTCCATGCGTATCCGGAGACGACCTTCGGCGGCGACTTCCCGACGCCGGCCGACTATCTCGATCCGTACGTCCGCAAGCGGCTCGAGGCGCCGGGCAACTTCGTCGTCTATCCGCCGAACCGCTATTACTACGACACGCTGAATTACTTTTCGACCGTGCCGAACCCGGCGCCGCCGTCGCGCGCGAACTGGCTCGGCACCGACGCGCAGGGGCGCGACCTGCTCGCGCGGCTCGTGTACGGGTTCCGCGTGTCGGTCGAGTTCGGGCTGATCCTGACCGCGATCGGCACGTTGCTCGGGATCGCCGCGGGCGCAGTGCAGGGCTTCTTCGGAGGACGCATCGACATCGTCGGGCAACGGCTGATCGAGATCTGGAGTTCGCTGCCCGAGTTGTACCTGCTGATCATCTTCGCATCGATCTTCGAGCCGAGCTTCCTGCTGCTGATCGTGCTGCTGTCGCTGTTCGGCTGGATCGGCCTGGCCGACTACGTGCGTGCCGAGTTCCTGCGCAACCGCACGCAGGACTACGTGCGGGCGGCCCGCGCGATGGGGCTCACGAACTGGCAGATCATCTGGCGCCACGTGCTGCCGAACAGCATGACGCCCGTGATCACGTTCCTGCCGTTCCGGATGAGCGGTGCAATCCTCGCGCTCACGAGCCTCGACTTCCTCGGGCTTGGCGTGCCGCCACCGACGCCGAGCCTCGGCGAGCTGCTCGCGCAGGGCAAGGGCAATCTCGACGCGTGGTGGATCTCGCTGTCGACGTTCGGCGTGCTGGTCGCGACGCTGCTGTTGCTGACCTTCATGGGCGATGCGCTGCGCAACGCGCTCGACACGCGGATCGCCGACTCGGTGCGCGCGGCAGGAGGCCAGCGATGAGCGACACGGTCGTATCGAACGCGGGCGAACCGCTGCTGTCGCTCGAGCACCTGCACGTGCGCTTCGGCGACACGGTGGCCGTCGACGACGTGACGCTCGCGATCGGCCGCGGCGAGCGCGTCGCGCTCGTCGGCGAGTCGGGGTCGGGCAAGAGCGTGACCGCGCTGTCGATCCTGCGGCTGCTGCGCGACGCCGACGTGAGCGGCACGATCCGCTTCGCCGGGCACGACCTCGCCGGCAAGAGCGAGCGCGAGATGCGCGGGCTGCGCGGCTCGGCCATCGCGATGATCTTCCAGGAGCCGATGACCGCGCTCAACCCGCTGTACACGATCGGTGCGCAAATCGGCGAGACGATCGTGCTGCACGACGGCGTGACGGCGGGGGAGGCGCGCAAGCGCGCGATCGCGCTGCTCGCGCGCACCGGCATCGCGGAGCCGGAGAAGCGCGTCGACAGTTACCCGCATCAGCTGTCGGGTGGCCAGCGGCAGCGCGCGATGATCGCGATGGCGCTCGCGTGCCGGCCGCGGCTCTTGCTCGCGGACGAGCCAACCACGGCGCTCGACGTGACGATCCGCGCGCAGATCGTCGATCTGCTGCTCGAGTTGCAGCGCGAGGAGGCGGAAAAACGCGGGATGGCGATCCTGCTGATCACGCACGACCTTAACCTCGTGCGGCACTTCGCCGAGCGGGTCGCGGTGATGGAGCGCGGCAAGCTGGTCGAAAGCGGGTCGGTCGAGCGGATCTTCGCGGAGCCGGAGCATCCGTATACCCGGCGGCTGCTGAATAGCCGGCCGCAGCGCACGGTCGCGCCGGTGCTGCCGATCGCGCCCGTCGTGCTCGAAGCGCGCCACGTCAGCGTGCAGTTCGCGCGCAAGCGGCCGGGCTTCGCGGGCTGGTTCGGCACGATGCCCGTGACGGCGGTCGCGGACGTGTCCGTGTCGGTGCGGCAGGGCGAGACGCTCGGGATCGTCGGCGAATCCGGTTCAGGGAAGTCGACGCTCGCGATGGCGCTGCTCGGGCTGCAACGGACGGTGCACGGCGAGATCGAATTCCAGGGGCGCGCGCTGTCGACCTACCGTGGCCGCGAACAGACCGCGCTGCGCTCGAACATGCAGGTCGTCTTTCAGGATCCATTCAGCTCGCTGTCGCCGCGTCACACGATCGAGCGGATCGTAGGCGAGGGGCTCGAACTGCATCGCCCGGAGCTGACGCCGGACGCGCGCCGCGCGAAGTCGCTGGCCGTGCTGCGCGAAGTCGGCCTCGACCGCACGGTGCTGCATCGCTATCCGCACGAATTCTCGGGCGGGCAGCGCCAGCGGATCGCAATCGCGCGCGCGCTCGTGCTGGAGCCGCGCATCCTGATCCTCGACGAACCGACTTCCGCGCTCGACGTGTCGATCCAGCAGCAGGTGCTGAAACTGCTCGCGAATTTGCAACAGAAATACAACCTCGGCTATGTATTCATCAGCCACGATCTGGAGGTGATCGGCGCGATGGCACATCGGGTCGCGGTAATGCAGGGCGGGGCGATCGTCGAGTCCGGGGACGTGGCCGATATCTTCACGAAACCGTCACATCCTTACACACAAAAGCTGTTGAAAGCGGTCTGGAAAGCGTGATAGGCGTCCAATGGTCTGACTATCTCGATTGTATTTTTTAATTTGTTTTGACAAACGATTACGCGCTGGCTAGTATCGACCGAAATTTTCCGCCAATCAGCTGATTTTTAAGCACATTCCATCGACCAATGCAGCATCGATCCCTGACCCAGGCATGCGCGCGCACCCTCGCCGGGCTGTTCATCGGCGCCCTGTTCGCAGCAGCTCCCGTCGCGTTCGCCGACGAAGTCAGCAGTTTTAACCAGAATGTCACGAATTCGACTCAAATCGGGTCGAATTCATCCATCCAGCAGACCAGCGCGCAGCCGTCGAGCGGCGGCGCGAAGTCGTTCCTCGCCGGCATGGCCGGCAAGGCAGGCGACGTGGTCGTCGGCGCGCTGAACATGATCGGCGTGCGCTACCGCTGGGGCGGCAACTCGCCGGATTCCGGCCTCGATTGCAGTGGCTTCGTGCGCTACGTGTTCCAGGACACGCTCGGCATGTCGCTGCCGCGTCGCGCGGAAGAGATGAGCCGCGTCGGCGAGAAGGTCAGCATGAGCAACCTGAAGCCGGGCGACCTCGTGTTCTTCAACACAATGCGCCGTACGTTCTCGCACGTCGGCATCTACATCGGCGACAACAAGTTCGTGCATTCGCCGTCGACGGGCAGCACGGTTCGCGTCGACGATCTCGACAGCGGCTACTGGGAAAAGCGTTTCACCGGTGCGCGCCGGATCGAATCGGCGTTCCCGATGAAGGCCGACGACCTGCGCCAGCGCGTGCGCGCGACGATCGGCGACGACGCGGCGAACGGCAGCAACTGAAGCACGCCGGCGATCGGCCGGATGAAAAAACCCTGTCACCGAAAGGCGGCAGGGTTTTTTGCTTTGGGGCGCGCGGAAGCGGCGGGTTGGGGGCGCCGGCGCCGGTGGCGGCCCGTTACACGTCGTGCCCCGCGATGCGTCCGCTTATGCCGCTGCTGCCCCGCGGGCTGCCGCAAGCTTGCGCTGCAACTCGGGCATGATGCGCGCGACCGCTTCTTCGCCCGCGAGGATGGCCGCGTTGCGCTGGCTGAAGTCGCTGCCGCCCATCGCCGCGAGGTTCGGGCGAATCACGACGTCCGCGTATTTGTCGAGCTCGTAGGTCTTGATCGTCTGACCCATGATCGTGAAGGTCTGCAGCAGCATCTCGATCGGGTTGCTGGTCGCCGCGCCGTCCGGTCGCGACGAGATGTCGACCGCGATCACGAAGTTCGCGCCCATCTTGCGCGCGAACGACGCGGGCACCGGGCTCACGAGACCGCCGTCGACGTATTCGCGGTTGCCGATCTTCACGGGCTCGAACACCGACGGCACGCTGCACGACGCGCGCACCGCAAGCCCCGTATTGCCCTGCTGGAACAGAATCGGCTGGCCGTTCTGCAGGTCGGTCGCGACGACGCCGAGCGGCTTCGCCATCTTCTCGATCGGCCGGTTGTTGAGCGTCTTGTTCAGGAAGTTCTGCAGCGCGATGCCCTGCAGCAGCCCGCGCGAGCGGAACGGCAGCGCCCAGTCGCTGATCGCCGCCTGATCCATGTCGAGCGCGATCTTGTTGATCTGCAGTCCGCTCATCCCCGACGCGTACAGTGCCCCGACCACCGAGCCCGCGCTCGTGCCGGCGACGATCTCGACCGGGATGCCGCGCGCCTCCAGCGCTTTCAGCACGCCGATGTGCGAGAAGCCGCGGGCGGCGCCGCCGCCGAGCGCGATGCCGATCTTCACGGGCTTCTCGCGCGACTGCGCGGGATTCGCGGCGTTGTCGGGGCGGGACTTGTCGCCGAACGACGTGCAAGCGGCGAGGCTGGCGGATGCGCATGCGATCGTGAAGTGACGGCGCGACAGGCGAGGGGACGACATCGTGTGGTTCTCCGGCGGCTTGGCGGCGGGCCGGGCGGCCCGCGGCGGCGATAGGTTCCGAGCGGCCGTGCGGCAGAAACCGGGCGGCCGGCGCGGCGCCAGCTGGCGGCCGCGGCGCGCACATCATAAAGCAAGCGGCGCGCTTGGCGCGAAGACCGGCGCGAGTATAATTCCGGCTTCTTTCCCGTTCCGGGCGCGGCCGGCCCCATTGCTGTCCGGGCTGTCGCCGTCGATCCCGCGTCGAATCATTCATGCGCCCCAGGCGTTCGAGTTACCGTTTATGACCCGTCCTGTCCGTACCCGCTTCGCGCCGAGTCCCACCGGCTTCATCCACCTCGGCAACATCCGCTCCGCGCTCTATCCGTGGGCGTTCGCGCGCAAGATGAAAGGCACGTTCGTGCTGCGTATCGAGGATACCGACGTCGAGCGCTCGTCGCAGGAAGCCGTCGACGCGATCCTCGAGGGGATGCAGTGGCTCGGCCTGGATTTCGACGAAGGCCCGATCTACCAGATGCAGCGGATGGACCGCTATCGCGCGGTGCTCGCGCAGATGCTCGAGCAGGGGCTCGCGTACCCGTGCTACATGTCGGCCGAGGAACTCGACGCGCTGCGCGAACGCCAGCGCGAGGCTGGCCTCAAGCCGCGCTACGACGGCACGTGGCGTCCGGAGCCGGGCAAGGTCCTGCCCGAGCCGCCGGCCGGTGTGAAGCCCGTGCTGCGGTTCCGCAACCCGCTGACCGGCACGGTCGTGTGGGACGACGCGGTGAAGGGGCGTGTCGAGATCTCGAACGAGGAGCTCGACGACCTCGTGATCGCGCGTCCGGACGGCACGCCGATCTACAACTTCTGCGTGGTCGTGGACGACATGGACATGAACATCACGCACGTGATCCGCGGCGACGACCATGTGAACAACACGCCCCGCCAGATCAACATCCTGCGCGCGCTCGGCGGCGAGCCGCCCGTCTATGCGCACCTGCCGACCGTGCTGAACGAGCAGGGCGAGAAGATGAGCAAGCGGCATGGCGCGATGAGCGTGATGGCGTATCGCGACGCGGGCTTCCTGCCGGAGGCGGTCGTCAACTACCTCGCGCGTCTCGGCTGGTCGCACGGCGACGCCGAAATCTTCTCGCGCGAGCAGTTCGTCGAATGGTTCGACCTCGAGCATCTCGGCAAGTCGCCCGCGCAATACGATCACAGCAAGCTGAGCTGGCTGAACGCCCATTACATCAAGGAAGCGGACAACGCGCGCCTCGCCGCGCTGGCGAAACCGTTCCTCGCGGCGCTCGGCATCGACGACGCGGCGATTGCGACGGGCCCGGCGCTCGACGCGGTGGTCGGCCTGATGAAGGATCGCGCGACGACGGTCAAGGAGATCGCCGAAGGCGCCGCGATGTTCTACCGCGTGCCGGCGCCGGACGCCGACGCGCTCGCGCAGCACGTGACCGACGCGGTGCGCCCGGCGCTGGCCGATCTCGTCGCCGCGCTGAAGGCAGCCGACTGGACGAAGGAAGCAGTGTCCGCCGCGTTGAAGGCGACGCTCGGCGCGCACAAGCTGAAGATGCCGCAGCTCGCGATGCCGGTGCGCCTGCTGGTGGCGGGCACGACGCATACGCCGTCGATCGACGCGGTGCTCGTACTGTTCGGTCGCGACATCGTGGTGTCGCGCATCGAGGGTGCGCTGGCCTGAGGTTGGGGCGGGGCGAAGCCGCCCGTGCATGACATCACGGCGGCTTCGCAAAAAAATTCGCTCGAATCGCAAAAAGGGTATTTACAAGTTCAAATTCGGTCCATATAATCTCATTTCTGTTCTGCAAGGGGGTATAGCTCAGCTGGGAGAGCGCTTGCATGGCATGCAAGAGGTCAGCGGTTCGATCCCGCTTACCTCCACCATCAGAGCAGAATGGATTGATTTGCGAAGCAGTGGTGGTAGTAATAAATGCTTCACAAAATGATTTAAAGCAGTTAGAATTTCGGCCTTCGCTGTTGATGATGAGTGAATAGCGAAAGTCAGACAGATCTGAAAAGATTATGTCCCCTTCGTCTAGAGGCCTAGGACATCACCCTTTCACGGTGAGTACAGGGGTTCGAATCCCCTAGGGGACGCCAGATTCAGCGGCGTTTCGTAGTAGAAGTGTCGCGAGGCTTGCAGAACGTAACCGACGTCCTGCAGGTAACGGTGCAGAAAGTTGGAGCGGTAGTTCAGTCGGTTAGAATACCGGCCTGTCACGCCGGGGGTCGCGGGTTCGAGTCCCGTCCGCTCCGCCAGAACGAAGCCCGTTCAAGACGTTTTTGAGCGGGCTTTTGTATTAAAGGTGTAAGCAGTGCCTTGTCCCCTTCGTCTAGAGGCCTAGGACATCACCCTTTCACGGTGAGTACAGGGGTTCGAATCCCCTAGGGGACGCCAGATTCAGCGGCGTTTCGTAGTAGAAGTGTCGCAACGCTCGCAGGGCGTGAACGAGGTCCTGCGGGTGAGAGTAAAGAAAGCTGGAGCGGTAGTTCAGTTGGTTAGAATACCGGCCTGTCACGCCGGGGGTCGCGGGTTCGAGCCCCGTCCGCTCCGCCAGAACAAGGCCCGTTCAAATGAACGTTTTGAACGGGCTTTTGCATTAAAGATGTAAGCAGTACGTTGTCCCCTTCGTCTAGAGGCCTAGGACATCACCCTTTCACGGTGAGTACAGGGGTTCGAATCCCCTAGGGGACGCCAGATTTCGGCGTCGTTCGAACAAACGATGCGCCGGCAGGAAGTAACCGACGCCTGCCAGGCAAGAAGCAAGACTGGAGCGGTAGTTCAGTCGGTTAGAATACCGGCCTGTCACGCCGGGGGTCGCGGGTTCGAGTCCCGTCCGCTCCGCCAGAAAATGAAAAAGCCCGCCTCGCGCGGGCTTTTTCATTTGCGTTTCCGTTCGTGCCCGCTTGCGGGCGCGTGATTGCGGAGTGGAGGAAGCCGCCTGCGCGGCTTCCGGCGGGACTCGAAGGGCTGCGCGTGCACGCGCAGCCGCGGCCTGCGGGATGTAGGCGAGTCCCGTCCGCTCCGCCAGAAAATGAAAAAGCCCGCCTCGCGCGGGCTTTTTCATTTGCATCGCCGATCCGCGCGTCGCTACGAGAAATTCGCGATTGCATCCGCCCGCGACTGCGCTATCGTGGCGGGATGCGTACTTGACCCCCGCGCGATGCTCGATCCGACCGACCTGCGATTGCTGTATCAGCTCCGGCCAGCGGAGCCTGGCGATTTTCCCTTTGCCGAGGCGCTCACGCACGGCAACATGGGCGGCTATTACAAGCGCCATGGCCTCGTCTGGCGCAGCGATCTGTTCTATGCGAGCTGGCGCGAATCCGAAAACTTCATCCTGGAAGCCGACGGTCAACGCATCGGCGTGCTGCGCGTGACCGAGGAGGGCGATTCGCTGCACATCCGCGACGTGCAGATCGTAGCCGGCCATCGCGGGCAGGGTGCAGGCACCTACATGCTCGACATGTCGCATCGTTGGGCGCGCGCCCGCGGGCTGCACGAACTGCAGTTGCGCGTGTTCGTCGACAATCCGGCCGCGAAGCTCTACCAGCGCATGGGGTACCGCGTCACCGGGCCCAGGCTGGCGCAGATCGGATCGATCCGCCATATGGTGCGCGCAGTCTGAATGCGCAACGGCACAAGGCCGGAGGCAACCTGGCGACGGTCAGCGTGCAGTGCCGATCGCGTTGTCGTCGGGGATGTCGTCGGTGGCGATGCCGTCTTCCGAGCCGCGATGCTCATAGCCGCGCAGCATGAATGCGCGCGGGCTTTCGCCGAACGCGCGCCGGAACATCGCCGAAAACGCGCTCTGGCTCTGGTAGCCGAGCTCACGCGCGATATGTGACAGAGGACGCCCCTGGTTCAACAGTGGAATCGCGCGCGCGAGCAGCGCCTGCTGCCGCCACTGCGAAAAACTCACGCCCAGTTCCTGCTTGAACAGCCGCGAAATCGTGCGCGTGCTTGCGCCGACCTCACCCGCCCAGTGTTCGAGCGATTCCGCGTGCGCGGGTTGCGCGAGCACCGACTCGCACAGCAGGCGCAGCCGCTTCTCGTCGGGCATCGGCACCGCGAGCGGCAGCGGTTCGGCGCGACTCAGTTCGTCGAGCACGAGCCCGCACAGCAGCCGTTCGCGTTCGCTGCTCAGGTCGCGCGCGTCGAGTGCGACGATCAGTTCGCGCAGCAGGCCGGTCACCTCGACGACCCGGCATGCGTCGAGCCCGTCCGGCACGACCGACTCGTCGATATACAGCGTGCGCAAGTACGCTTCCTCGACGATCACGACCTCGTGCGTGACGTGCGGCGGCACCCAGATCGCTCGGGAAGGCGGCACCATCCAGGTCGTCCCGGTCGTCGCGACGCGCAGCACGCCGCGCGACGCATACGCAAGTTGGGCCCACGCGTGCGTGTGCAGCGGGATCCGGCGGCCGGCATCCACCTGCCGCGCCCGTACGCGCATCGGGTGGACGCGGGTCGGCGCGAACTCGGGCGGGATGTCGATGACGTCGTAGGGATTCGATGCGTCGGCTTGTGCAGGCGGATTCATGGACGATTCGGTCGGCTCGGCGGCGATGCCGTTATTTTAGAAGGCGCCGCGCAGGCGCATGCGGCGGTTTTTCGGCCGATAATGCACCGTTCAAATGAACTTTGTATGGGGCCGCACGCGTTCCGGCCGACGCGATCCGGGTGCCGGGCCAGCGCGCCCCATCGTGCCGAAAAGAACCATCGGGCCGCCGGCGCGGTCTATCGATGCGGGCGCGTCCTCGCGCGAGCGGCGCCCCGGCGACGCCGGCGCCCGCGGCGCGGCCGCGACGGCCCGGCACGGCAACACCTGAATCGAAGAGGAGAACCACAATGCGCTATGTATTCGTCTACGGCACGTTGAGAGCGGGAGAGGCCAATGACATCGGCCATGCGGCCGCGCGGCACGGGATTGCCGCGCCGACGCTGCTCGGTGCGGCCGCGCTGCCGGGCGAACTGTACGATTTCGGCACGTATCCGGGCATGGTCGCCGGGCCGGCCGGCCAGTCGCTCGTATGGGGCGACGTCTACGAGATCGACGAACAACTGGTGCCCGTGCTCGACGAGATCGAGCGCGTCTATCCGGGCGTCGACACGCTGTTCCGGCAGGAGCCGGTGATCGTCGAGCTCGGCGGCCGTGCGTATGCGTGCGTCCACTATCCGGTCGCCGCGCATGCGGCAGCCGACCGACCGCGCATTGCGTCGGGCGACTGGGTTCAGCACCGGCGCGAGCGGGAAGCCGCCTGAGCGTCCGCGCGGCGAACGGCGGCACGGCAAAAATAAAAAGCGCCCCGCAGGGCTAATGCCGTTCAGTTGAGGTTCTTTCTGAGGAACCGGACAGCGTAACGAGCAGGACGGGACTTGACGGCCCGATCGCATTTGCGATCGGGGCGTTTTACGTTGATGAGCAACTTGAGGTGCTCGCGAAGTCGCTTGAGGACGGCGGGCAACTTGGCGAAGGCAGGCGTTCGCGCAGCCCACATCATCTCGTGCTGGATCAGATGGAACGAGCGAACGAAGCTCAGTTCGGTCGGCTCGCACTTGGCTTCGAAGGCGGCGCAGGCCATTTCTCGACGAATCAGGTTGTAGGCGATCAATGCGCCCCAGATCTCTTGATAGATGCCCTCGACGGTTCGGCTGCGTAGCGCCAGTTCGCTACCCAGCATGGACTGCTTCAGTTCACGGTAGCTGGTTTCGATCTGCCAGCGCCGCTCGTAGCAAGCCACCAGATCGGCCAACTTGAAGCGGCGCCGATCGGTCAAGGACGTCAGCAGTACTCGCTGCCGCCCCTGTGCATCCTGAATGCGCACCGCACGTGCCGTCCACCACTCCGGCAGATCGGGGCATTTCTGCCGAGCCTGAGGCGAGACGCGCATGCGCACTAGTGCATCGTCCGGTTTGCCGGACAGCACCTCCCAACGCGTATTGGACTTTGCCGGAATGAGGAAGTGGCGATTGCGTTCGCCCGAGCTCAGGCCGCACAGGATCTCGGCTGCCAGGAAGCCTTTGTCGAAGACCGTGAGCGAATGGTCGGGAATCTGCGCCAGCAGATCCTTGGCGTAGATCATCTCGTTGGTGTCGTAGCGGCCAAACGCGATGTTCGCCACGAGATGCGTCGGGATCGAGGTCAGCGTGACAGCCCGCACTTGTGGGTAGCTCGCCACCTTGCCGCTCGCGTAGCGTTGGGCCCCAAAATGTTCCCGATTCGCGGCACTATCCGGCGTGCGTAGCGTGGTGCCATCCATGGCCCATAGGCTGAGGCCTTTGAAGCCATGACGAACAGCGTCCTGCTTGCACCATGCCTGCGCGGTTTGCTCGAACAGCCAAGCTATCGGGGCTTGGCCCAAGCGTTGCCGGGCTTGGGTAACGGCGCTCTTGCTGACGAAGGTGGCCTCGTTGGGCAACACTAGCTCAAGGCTGTCCACCACTTCACTGATCGACCAATGACGATAGATCGCCAGCGCAATCACCAGCCAGACCACCTGTTCGGCGGGCAACCGACGGCGACGGATGCTCGCCGTGCCGGTCGCTTCGACGGCTTGCTCGATCCATGCATGCGGTAGATGCTCCGCCAACCGGCTCAGGTCGGTTGGTCCGGCATCCAGCATGAAGGTCAGGTGGTCGGTCAGCATCGCGCCAAAAGTTAACATCTCAGCGCAGCGTTTACAACCATTCCTTCCCCAAAACAAAAATGCCGTTCAGTCGCTTAACTGAACGGCATTAGCCCCGCAGGGCGCTTTTTTCATGCCGCCGTGTCGCGCGTGACCGGCGGCGGGCAGGTCGGGGCGATCAGGTCGACCCGGTCCGCGTCGTCAGATTTCCTCGTACAGCGGCAGCGTCAGGAATTCGGTGAAGCCTTCCGACGTCGACATCTGCTCGAAGATCGCCGCGGCACGCTCGTACGGCTGCGTGTTGCCGCCGACCGAACGCTTCACGTTCTCAAGCTCGGCCTTCGCGAATTCGCGTACGAGCTCGGCCGTGACCTTGCGGCCGTCGTCGAGCACGCCCTTCGGCGAGCGGATCCACTGCCATACCTGCGAGCGGGAGATCTCGGCGGTCGCCGCGTCTTCCATCAGATTGTGGATCGGCACGCAGCCGTTGCCGTCGAGCCAGGCACCGAGATAATGGATGCCGACGTTGATGTTGTTGCGCAGCCCGGCTTCGGTGATCGGTGCTTCAGGCTGGAAGTCGAGCAGGTTCCTGCCTTCGATCTGGACGTCGTCACGCTGCTTCGCGATCTGGTTCGGCCGGTCGCCGAGCACCTTGACGAATTCTTCCATCGCGATCGGCACGAGGCCCGGGTGCGCGACCCAGCCGCCGTCGTAGCCGTCGGTCGCGTCGCGCTGCTTGTCCGAGCGCACGCCGCCCATCGCCTTGTCGTTCGCTTCCGGATCGTTCTTGATCGGAATCAGCGCGCTCATCCCGCCGATCGCCGGCGCGTTGCGCTTGTGACAGGTCTTCAGCAGCAGCAGCGCGTACGCCCGCATGAACGGCACCGTCATCGTGATCTTCGAGCGGTCGGCCAGGCAGAAGTCGCGGTCGTTCTTGAACTTCTTGATCGCCGAGAAGATGTAGTCCCAGCGGCCGGCGTTCAGGCCCGAGCTGTGTTCGCGCAGTTCGTACAGGATCTCGTCCATCTCGAATGCCGCGAGGATCGTTTCGATCAGCACCGTCGCGCGGATCGTGCCGCGCGGCACGCCGACTGCCTCCTGTGCGGCGACGAAGATGTCGTTCCACAGGCGCGCCTCGAGATGGCTTTCCATCTTCGGCAGGTAGAAGTACGGGCCCGAGCCGCGTGCGATCAGTTCTTTCGCGTTGTGGAACAGGAACAGCGCGAAATCGAAGATGCCGCCGGACACGCGCTGGCCGTCGACCGTCACGTGCTTCTCGTCGAGGTGCCAGCCGCGCGGACGCACGATCAGCGTCGCGACCTTGTCGTTCAGCCGGTACGACTTGCCGTTCTGCTCGAGCGAAATCGTGCGGCGCACGGCGTCCTTCAGGTTGATCTGGCCGTCGATCTGGTTCGTCCAGCTCGGCGCGTTCGAATCCTCGAAGTCCGTCATGTACGAATCGGCGCCGGAGTTCAGCGCGTTGATGATCATCTTGCGCTCGACGGGGCCGGTGATCTCGACACGGCGGCATTGCAGGTCGGCCGGCAGCGGCGCGACCTTCCAGTCGCCGTCGCGGATCGCCTTCGTATCGGCCAGGAAATCGGGGCGTTCGCCGGCGTCGAGGCGCTTGGTGCGCTCGACGCGGGCCTGCAGCAGTGCCTGGCGGCGCGGCTCGAACGCGCGGTGCAGCGCCGCGACGAGTGCGAGCGCTTCAGGCGTCAGGATCGCTTCGTAACCCGGCTTGATTTCGCCGGTGATCGCCATGCCTTGCGGCAGCGTGATCGGGGTGCTCATGAGTCTCATCTCCTTGGTCGGTCAGTTGCGGTTTCGGTGAAGGGGGAAGGCGGCAGCGCCGCGAACGTCATGCGCCCGGGCCGGGGCGCGCGCGGTTCGCGGGTCTGCCGGACGGAGCCGGGGTGGCGAGGAATGCGAGCAGGTCGGCCATGCCGCTGCCGGTGCCGTCGGGCGGTACGCCGAGTTCCTCGGCGGGCGCGCCCGTGCGGTTGAGCCAGAACGTCGTGTAGCCGAACCAGCCGGCCCCCGCGACGTCCCAGGCGTTCGACGACACGAACACGATGTCGCGCGGATTCGCGCCAAACGCGGCGGTGCCAAGCGCATACGCGACCGGGCTCGGCTTGTACGCGCGCACCGCGTCGGCCGACAGCACGCGATCGAACAGGCCGGTCATGCCGGCGCTCTTGATCGCGATGTCGAGCATCTCCGGATTGCCGTTCGACAGGATCGCGAGCGGCGGGCGCGGTTCGAGCGCGCGCAGCTTGCGCAGCGCGGGCACCGTGTCGGGATAGGTGGACAGGCACGCGTATTCGTCCATCAGCCGCTTCTCGGCCGCGCTGTTCAGCGCGAGGCCGAGCACGCGCGCGGCGAACCGCAGCGCGTCGAGCGTGATGTCGCGGAACGGGCGATAGCGGGCGCCGGACGGATCGGCGAGCGTGCGCAACTGCGAATATTCGATTTGCTTGCGTCGCCACAGCTGCGACAACCGCTCCCCGTGACCGGGAAACATCTGCTCTGCCGCGGCCACGACCGCATGCACGTCGAACAACGTACCGAATGCGTCGAAGAGGATTGCGTCGGGAGAGGAGAGTGTCGTTGTGGCCGACATAGCCTTGCGCTCCAGTTTCAGAGGTCGGGTCGATTCTATTCGTGATGGCAGATGCTAAAAAAGACGCTAATCATCACTTGATCTTTTACTTTCATATACATAATCTTGACCGCTCAAGCTATTTGAAGGGCGGGAGCACCACCCTGGTGAGTCATGGACCGGTTCAAACAGATCGAAACGTTCGCCGCGGTCGCGGCGAAGGGCAGCCTGTCGGCGGCGGCGCATGCGGAAGGCGTCGCACCGGCGATCATCGGCCGCCGCCTCGACGCGCTCGAGGAGCGGCTCGGCGTCAAGCTGCTGGTGCGCACGACCCGCAAGCTCACACTGACCTTCGAGGGGTCGGCCTTCCTCGAGGATTGCCAGCGGATCATCAACGACATGCAGAACGCGGAGGCGAGCGTGTCCGCTGGCGGCGTGAAGGCGAGCGGCCACCTGCGCATTTCCGCGCCGGCCGGTTTCGGCCGGCGCCACGTCGCGCCGCTCGTGCCCGAATTCAGTGGCGCGCATCCGGACGTGTCGGTCACGCTCGACCTCTCCGACCGGATGGTTGATCTCGTCAACGAAGGGTTCGATTGCGCGGTGCGGCTCGGCGAGTTGCCCGATTCGTCGCTGGTGTCGCTGAAGCTCGGCGAGAACCGGCGCGTGTGCGTCGCGTCCCCCGCGTATCTCGCGCGACGCGGCACGCCGGCCACGCTCGCGGAACTCGCGCGCCACAACTGCCTCGCGCTGGCCGCGAACGCCAACCAGCAACGCGGCTGGGTGTTCCAGGAGGACGACAAGGTCGTGTCGATCCGCGTGAACGGCACGATGGAATGCTCGGACGGCGCGGTGCTGCACGAATGGTGTCTTGCCGGCCACGGCCTGGCATGGAGATCGTGGTGGGAGGTTGGCGACGACATCGCGGCCGGCCGCCTCGTCAGCGTGCTCGACGCGTTCGCGGCGCCGCCGATCGGCATCCACGCGGTGTTTCCGCAGCGCCGCCACCTGCCGCTGCGCGTGCGCCTGTTTCTCGATTACCTGAAACATACTTACGAACGGCCCGGGTATTGGGGCGAGTAGGGCGCGCCCGTCCGCGCGTTTCCGATATGAGGGCGAACCCGCTGCCGGCGCCGGTCGCCCGGTTTCGCGCACTACAATCGAAACTGGCATGCGCGACGCGCCCGGGCCGGCCCGCATGGGTTCGCGGCGCGCGCGGTGCGTCTGACGCAGGAGGGCGCGATGTTCCGGCACATCCTCGTTCCAACCGACGGTTCCGAGCTGTCGCAGAAGGCGATCGACGGCGCGATCGATCTGGCGCGTGCGGTCGGCGCGCAGGTCACGGCCTATGCGTGCCTGCCGCAGTATCCGTACTCGCCGTTTTCCGAAGTGATCATCGAGCCGCCCGCCGATTTCCGGGCGCGCAGCGAGCGCGAGGCGCGCACACACCTGGACGACGTGCAGGCGGCCGCGAAGGCAGCTGGCGTCGTCTGCGACAGCTGGACCAGCGTGCACCCCTCGCCGTACCTCGGCATCATCGAGGCGGCCGAACGCGGCGGCTGCGACTTGATCTTCATGGCGTCGCACGGACGCCGCGGGCTCGGCAGTCTGCTGATCGGCAGCGAAACGCAGCGCGTGCTGACCCATACGAAAATTCCAGTGATCGTCTATCGGTAGACGCGGCGCCGTGTATGGCCGCGCGGGCGGGGGCACGGCAGCGCCGCTGAAAAAAGGCGCGCCGGACGAAGCCGGCGCGCGTCGTTGCTGGCGGCCGCAGGCCGCGCGGCGGGTCGCACGGGTCACCGCGCGCCTGCCGTCTCCTCCCTGATTGTTGTCCCGTGCAGCCGATGCCGCGCCGTCGCGTGACGGGCGGGCAACGGCGTGACGCTTTCTTTCGCGCGTTATGCGACCTTCTTGCCGTCGAAGAACTGTTCGTCCTCGGTCGAGCCGTGCAGCGCGGTCGTCGAGGCTTCGCGCTCGACCGTCTGCGTGACCGCGTCGAAGTAGCCGGTGCCGACTTCGCGCTGGTGCTTGACGGCCGTGAAGCCCTTGTCCGCCGCCGCGAACTCGGCCTGCTGCAGTTCGACGAACGCGCTCATCTGCGTGCGGGCATAGCCGTGCGCGAGGTTGAACATCGAGTAGTTCAGCGCATGGAAGCCGGCCAGCGTGATGAACTGGAACTTGTAGCCCATCGCGCCGAGCTCCTTCTGGAACTTCGCGATCGTCGCGTCGTCGAGGTTCTTCTTCCAGTTGAACGACGGCGAACAGTTGTACGACAGCATCTTGCCCGGGAACTGCTTGTGGATCGCTTCCGCGAATTTCTTCGCGTACTCGAGATCCGGCTTGCCCGTTTCGCACCACACGAGGTCGGCGTACGGCGCATACGCGAGGCCGCGCGAGATCGCCTGCCCGATGCCCGGCTTCGTGCGGAAGAAGCCTTCGACCGTGCGCTCGCCCGTCAGGAACGGCTTGTCGTTGTCGTCGATGTCGGACGTGATCAGGTCCGCCGCTTCCGCGTCGGTCCGCGCGACCAGCACGGTCGGCGTGCCCATCACGTCCGCCGCGAGACGCGCCGCCGTGAGCTTCGCGACCGCTTCGCGCGTCGGCACGAGCACCTTGCCGCCCATGTGACCGCACTTCTTCACCGACGCGAGCTGGTCCTCGAAGTGGACGCCCGATGCGCCTGCCTCGATCATCGCCTTCATCAGTTCGAACGCGTTCAGCACGCCGCCGAAGCCGGCTTCCGCATCGGCAACGATCGGCGCGAAGAAGTCCACGTAGCCTTCGTCGCCCGGGTTCTTGCCTTCGGACCACTGGATCTGGTCGGCACGCGTCAGCGTGTTGTTGATGCGCTTGACGACGAGCGGCACCGAGTTCGCCGGGTACAGCGACTGGTCCGGGTACATTTCGCCCGCGACGTTCGCGTCGCCGGCCACCTGCCAGCCGGACAGGTAGATTGCCTTCAGGCCGGCCTTCACCTGCTGCATCGCCTGATTGCCGGTCAGCGCGCCGAGCGCGTTGACGAACGGCTCTTCGTTGATGAGGCTCCACAGCTTTTCCGCGCCGCGCTTGGCCAGCGTGTGCTCGACGGCGATCGAGCCGCGCAGGCGAACCACGTCCTCAGCCGTGTAGCTGCGCTTGATGCCCTTCCAGCGCGGATCGGTTTCCCATTGCGTTTGCAGTTCCTGTGTCTGTTGCTGTCGCGACATGATGAGCTCCTTGATGCGGTGTGTTGCCAGATCGTCGAATCGGAAGGTACTGATGCTGTTCTCGAAACGGGGGCAGGGTGCGTGCCGTTCCGGGAAGTCTTGTATAAGAGTGTAGGCAAACCGATCGGAGCGAAACAGAGGGTGGCTCAAGAAGCGCTAAACTTTTTAATTGTTATTAATCAATTATTTGCGAGTTCAATTTTGCAATGAGAAACGATTTTTCCCATCTCGCAATTGTAAGGTTGTGCTGCGCAGCATGATTTTTTACGACGCAAAAAAATTTTTTGTATCGTGAAATTTGGCGTCGGACGAAAAAAAACCGGCGCGGGTGCGCCGGTCTGCCGGATGGGCGGGGCGGCGCAGGGCCGCCCGGGCGTGCTTACGACGCCGAATTGCTGCGACGCGGGCCGCTGCTGCGCTGGCCGTCGCGACGCGGGCCGCCGTCACGGCTGCCGCCGGGCTTGCCGCTCCAGCCGCCGCCATTGCCGCCGCCGTAGCTGCGGCCGTTGCCGCCATGACCGCCGCCCGGCTTGCCGCCGAAACGACGACCGCCGTTACCGCCGCCCGGACGGCCGCGGCCGCCAGTGCCGCGATCGTTGCGCAGGGGTGCCTTGCGCGGCTCGAATCCTTCGATCACGTTGACAGGCAGCGGCGAGCGCACGAAGCGCTCGATGCGCTTGAGCGCGCCCTGTTCGGCGTGGTGCACGAGGCTCACCGCGGTGCCCGAACGGCCGGCACGGCCCGTACGGCCGATACGGTGCACGTAGTCTTCCGCGAACTTCGGCAGGTCGTAGTTGAACACGTGCGTGATGCCCGGGATGTCGATGCCGCGGGCCGCGACGTCGGTCGCGACCAGCACGCGCACGCGGCGCTCGCGCAGCGCACGGATCGTGCGGTTACGCGCGCCCTGCGGCAGGTCGCCGTGCAGCGCGGCCGATTCGAAGCCAGCGTCGGCGAGACGGCCGGCGAGCTGGTCGGCGTCGATCTTGGTTGCCGTGAAGATGATCGCCTGGTCGAGCGCGTCGTCGCGCAGCAGGTGATCGAGCAGGCGATCCTTGTGGTCGCGGTCGTCGACGTAGTGCACGGTCTGCGCGATGTTCGCGCGCGACTCGAGGCGCTGCTGGATCTCGATGCGCTCCGGATCCTTCAGCAGGCGGCTCGTCAGCGAACCGATCTTGCCGTCGAGCGTGGCCGAGAACAGCATCGTCTGGCGCGACGCGGGCGTCGCGGCGACGATCGTCTCGATATCGTCGATGAAGCCCATGTCGAGCATGCGATCGGCTTCGTCGAGCACGAGCATCTTCAGCTCGGACAGGTCGATACGGCCGCGCTCGAGGTGGTCGAGCAGGCGGCCCGGCGTGGCGACCAGGATTTCGGGGTTCTTCGCGAGCAGCATCAGCTGCTGGCCGTAGGCGACGCCGCCGAGGATGCTGACCGTGCGCAGGCGCTTCAGGTGCTTGCCGTAGGTCGATGCGGCCGTGGTGACCTGCATCGCGAGTTCACGGGTCGGCGTCAGCACGAGCAGGCCCGGCCGCGCGACGGGTTGCGGGCGGCGCGCACGGCGGTCGCCCTGGTTCGGTTCGCGCGGCGCGCGCGGTTGCTGCGCCAGCGTCTTCTGGAGCTGCGCGAAGCGTTCGATCGCGGGCAGCATGAATGCGGCCGTCTTGCCCGAACCGGTCGGGCTCGACACCAGCAGGTCGCGGCCGGCGATGCCGGCCGGAATCGCGCGCTGCTGGACCGGCGTCGGCTTCACATAGCCGGCGGCCTGCAGCGCGGAGACGATCTCCGGCGACAACCCGAGCGACGCGAAGCTCGGCTCGTCCGACGCCGGTTCGACCGCGGCCGGTACGGCGGCGTCGTCGAGACCGAGCGCCTGGTCGGCGATCGCGTTGAGCGGGCTGGAGTTGATGCTCGAAGTCATAACAATCCTTGAAACACAGTGGGTGAAACGTCGGCGCCAATCGCGCATACCCAAGTCGTCGGATTCAGCGAGCAAATCGGGAAACGGGTGCAATCCGCCGAACAGTCGGCGGATGAGGCATTAGAAGCTGTTTTGGGTGCGGCGCGCTTCTGGAGCGGGGCCGCCAGCCTGATAAGTGACGACCGCGAGGGTCGAAGCAGGAGGGGACAGGTTCTAAACCGGATTGGAGCTTAACGCTACGAGGCGTCGGGCCGGAACGGCATGCGAGCCGAGCGCGGGGATGACGCAGGCCGCATTATAAAGACTTTTGCTGCGCTGCGCCACTGATTTGATTGCTTATTGCGACGGGCGTGGTTCGGTCAGGAAGCCGTGCCGTTCTTCAGCGATTCGACGAGTTCGATGTACTGCTGCTTCGCCGCATCCTGGGTCGTGCCTTTCAGCGCTTCCCACGCGTCGTACTTGTACTTGCCGACGATGTCGGTGAAGCCCGGCTTGTCGCCGTGCGCGTCCCCGTCAGTTGCCTGCTTGAAGAGCGCATACAGGCGCAGCAGGGTCAGGTTGCCCGGCCGTTCCGTCAGTTGCTTGACATCGATCTGGGCCTGGTCGAATTGGGCGGTGAGTTCGCTCATCGGGTGTCTCCGTAAGGGTTTCAGGTCGGGCGATCTTAACAAGCGGACCGCCGCGCGGGGTCGAGCGATCCTTCCAAACCGCCGCCGGCGCCGAACGCGTGCACAGATCGGGCCCGATCGCCCGTGGGAACGGGGCGCCGCATTACAATGTCGGCCATGACGCAAACAGTGCTCCTCGCCATCGATACGTCGACCGAATACTGCTCGGTCGCGCTGCTGCGCTCGGCTCCGGCCGATGACGCCGTTTCCACCCCGCAAACTTGGGTCCGCCACGAGCTGACGGGCGCCGTGTCGAGCACGCGCGTGCTGCCGGCCATCCAGGCGCTCTTCGCCGAATCGGGCCTCACGCTCGCCGATTGCGACGCGATCGCATTCGGCGCGGGCCCCGGCTCGTTCACCGGGCTGCGTACCGCGACCGGCATTACCCAGGGTCTCGCGTTCGGGTGCGGGCTGCCGGTCGTGCCGGTCAGCACGCTGCTCGCGTGCGCCGAGCATGCGCGGCTACGCGCGCCCGGCACGACGCGCGTGCTGGCCGCGCTCGATGCGCGAATGGACGAAGCATACTGGGCCGACTTCGCGTGGGACGACCAGGCGGGCGACTGGCGCACGGTGCATCCTGCGTCGCTCGATGCGCCGGGCGCCGTCGGCGTGCCCGACGCGCCGTTCACGCTCGCTGGCAATGCGGCGGCCGCATTCGGCACGCAGTTGCCGGCCGCGGCCGCCGCGGCCGTGATCGACGGCGAAGCGTTGCCGCATGCGCTGGCGGTCGCGCATGCCGCGCTGCGGGCGTTCCGCGCCGGCCGTACGGTGCCGGCCGACCAGGCTGCACCGGAGTACGTGCGCGACAAGGTCGCGCAGACCACCGCCGAGCGCATCGCGGCCCGCGCCGCGCAGACGGGCGGAGAGAAAGGATGACGGGCGTATTGTTGAGCGACCGCTATCTGTCGCCGATGACGGATACCGATCTCGACGAAGTCGTCGCGATCGAGCAGGTCGCGTACGAATTCCCGTGGAGCCGCGGCAATTTCGAGGATTCGCTGCGCAACGGCTATTTCGGCGTGTGCCTGCGGCACGTGACGGGCGCGCTCGTCGGCTATTGCGTGCTGATGCCGGTCATCGACGAGATGCACCTGCTGAACCTGTGCGTCGCCCCGGCGGCCCAGCAGTCGGGCGCAGGCCTCGCGCTGCTGCACGAAGCCGTGCGTATCTCGCGCGCCGAACGGCTCGACGGCGTGCTGCTCGAGGTGCGGCCGTCCAATCTGCGCGCGATCCATCTGTACGAGCGTTTCGGCTTCGTGACGATCGGCCGGCGCAAGAACTACTATCCGGCGCGGCATCGCAGCCGGGAGGACGCGATCGTGATGCGTTTGACGCTGAACAAGGACGAAGGGGACGCGCATGGCGTGGGCTGAAGCAGCGCTCGAGGAAATGGGGCTCGCGCAAATGTGGGTGCGGCGCGGGCAGCGTGCGCAAAGCGATGAAGCGGGCGCAACGCCGACGGCCGCGTCCGGCGCGGCGGACGACGTCTCCGCCGTTGCGACCGCAACCGTCGCGGCAACGCCCCGGCCGGTCGCGGAGCAGTCTCGCGACACGCAGCCGCCTGCGACGCGTGCACTCGCACGTGACGATACGCCGCCGGTCGGCGCAACCGCACGCGATGCGGCACCGGCGGACGAAGCCGGTTCGGCGGCACGTGTCGCGAGCGATGACGACCGCGCGTCCACCAAGCCCGCACCGGCCGCTGCCGCGGACGACATGCCGCCCGTCACCGAAGACGATTTCGCCTGGTTCGACGCGGCGCCCCCCGGCGATCCGCTGCCGCCGGACGAAGCACGTCCCGCCGCACCCCCGGTGGCGATGCTCGACTGGGATGCACTGGCCGCACGCGTCGCCGGCTGCACGAGCTGCCGCCTGTGCGAGAAGCGCACCAATACCGTATTCGGTGTGGGCGATCGAGAAGCGGACTGGATGCTGATCGGCGAGGCGCCCGGCGAGAACGAGGACAAGCAGGGCGAGCCGTTCGTCGGCCAGGCAGGCAAGCTGCTCGACAACATGCTGCAGTCGCTCGCGCTCAAGCGCGGCGATAACGTCTACATCGCGAACGTGATCAAGTGCCGCCCGCCGGGCAACCGTAATCCGGAACCGGACGAGGTCGCGCGCTGCGAGCCGTACCTGCAGCGCCAGGTCGCGCTCGTGAAGCCGAAGCTGATCGTCGCGCTCGGCCGTTTCGCCGCGCAGACGCTGCTGAAGACGGACGCCAGCATTGCCTCGCTGCGCGGCCGCGTGCACACGTATGAAGGCGTGCCGGTGATCGTTACCTATCACCCTGCGTACCTCCTGCGCAGCCTGCAGGACAAGTCGAAGGCGTGGGCCGACCTGTGCCTGGCGCGCGATACGTTCCGGCAGGCGGAGGGTGTCGACGCGAACGGGCCGGCCGGACAATGACGCGCGGTGCGGCGTTCGCGTTCGTCGATACGCTGCACGATGCCGCGGTCCGCGATCTGGGCTGGCTCCTCGCGAGCCCGAGCCTGCTTACCGCGGCGCCCGGTGCGCCGCTCGCGCATCCGTGGTCGGACGCGGTCGAGCGGGTGGCCGTCGAAGCGTGGCTCGTCGCGCTCGATGCCGCGCCTGAGCCGCTGCACCGCGTGCTCGACGGGCTACGACCCGTGCGACTCGGCCGCTATGCCGAATGCCTTCTCGAGTATTTCCTCACGCACGGGCCGTCGCTGCGGCTCGTCGCCGCCAATCTGCCGCTGCGCAGCAACGGCAAGACGCTCGGCGAAGTCGATTTTCTCGTCGATGCGCCGGGCGGGCAGCGCCTGCACTGGGAACTCGCGGTGAAGTGCTATCTATGCGCGCCGGTGGACGGCGACGCATCGCTCGCGGATTTCGTCGGGCCGAATCTCGTCGATCGCCTCGACCGCAAGCGCAGCCGGTTGCTCGAGCATCAGTTGCGGCTGAGCGATCGCCACGGGTTCGCACTGCTCGGCTACGGCGCGCCGTCCGATGCGCAGATGTTCATCAAGGGCTGGCTGTTCTATCCGCACGGCGTGCCGCTGCCGCCGGTGGCCGCGGAAATCGCGGCCGATCATCCGCGTGGGTTCTGGCTCACGCATGCGCAGTGGCCGGCCTGGGCCGCCGCGCAACCCGACGGCGCGGCGTGGAACGTGCTGCCGCGGCTGGCGTGGCTCGCGCCGCGGCGGTTGCCGCCCGACGCCGCGCCCGAACCGCTGGCGCACTCGCTCGAGCTGCCGTCCGTATTGACGGCGCGCCAGGCGCCTGCGCTGATCGGTGTGCATCGACAGGACGGCGACGGCGCATGGCGGGAGACGGCGCGCGGCTTCATCGTCCCGGACGACTGGCCGGCGCGTGCGCGGGCGTTCGCCGCGCAGGACCACTGACGCTGCGTCAGCCGGCGCTTACCACCAACGATGGAAGTGATGGACGGGGCCGACGCCGTGGCCGACGTCGAGCTGGCCGCTCGCGGCAATTGCGCCGGTCAGATAGACCTTCGCTTCGCGCACCGCGCTCTCGAGATCGGGCTGCTGCGGCAGCAGCGCGGCGATCGCCGACGACAGCGTGCAGCCGGTGCCGTGCGTGTTGCTGACCGGCACGCGTGCGCCCTCGAGCCGCACGGTGCGTGTCGCTTCGACGAGCCAGTCAGGGCTCGCGGCCGCGTCAGGCAGGTGGCCGCCTTTCATCAGCACGGCGCGCGCGCCCGTCTGCAGCAAGGCCCGGCCTTGCCGGACCATATCGTTTTCGGTGGTTGCGGGCACATCGTTCAGCAGCGCGGCCGCCTCGGGCAGGTTCGGCGTCACGACCGTCGCGAGCGGCAGCAGCACATCGCGCAACGCGTCGACGGCATCGGGCGCGAGCAGCGCGTGCGAGCTCTTCGAAATCATCACCGTGTCGAGCACGACGAAGCGCGGTGCGTAACGGCGCAGCGCGTCGGCGACTGCGTGCACGATCGCCGCGTTCGCGAGCATCCCGATCTTGACCGCATCGATGCGGATATCGCCGAACACCGCGTCGAGCTGCGCGGTCACGAACGCTGCGTCCGGCGTGTGCACGCCGGTCACGCCGCGCGTGTTCTGGGCGGTCAGCGCCGTGATCACGCTCGCGCCATACGCGCCGAGTGCGGAAAAGGTCTTCAGGTCGGCCTGGATGCCTGCGCCGCCGCCCGAATCGGAGCCGGCGATCGTCAGGATGTTGGGTATCGGGTGCGTCATCGGGGCAACGCGCCGGTTCGAAGACCGGCGCCGGCGGACGGAAACGGGAAGTGTAGCGTCAGTGCCGCGATTCGCCGATCAGCGCGACCGAGTCGAACTGGCGCTGGTTTGCCTGATGGCGGCGCATCACGAGCCACATCGTCAGGCACACGAACGTGCCGAACAGCACGATCACGACGCCGACCGGCACGTCGAGCCACACGAGCACCGCATACAGGCACAGCATCACGAGCACGGACAGGTTCTCGTTGAAGTTCTGCACCGCGATCGAGTGGCCGGCCGACAGCAGCACGTGGCCGCGATGTTGCAGCAACGCGTTCATCGGAACGACGAAGTAGCCGGACAACGCACCGACCCCGATCAGGAAGATGTACGCGACGATCAGGTAGACGGGCAGGCGCAGATGGCCGAAGTGCACGGCCCAGTGCGGCGGGAACAGGTCGCGTGTGTAGAACGCCATCAACATCACCGCGATGCCCATGATGATGCCGACGGGCAGCACGGTCAGCGACTTCTTCAGCGGGATCCGCGCGGCGGCGGCGATTGCGCCGGCCGCGACGCCGACCGCGACCACGGCCTGCAGGATTGCGCCTTCCGACAGCGACATGCCGAGGGACACTTCAGCCCACTTCAGCACGATGAACTGCAGCGTCGCGCCGGCGCCCCAGAACAGCGTCGTGACCGCCAGCGAGATCTGGCCGAGCTTGTCGCGCCACAGCACCATGAAGCAGTCGGCGAAATCCGTGACGAGCTTGACCGGGCCGCGTTCCTGCTTCGGGTAGCGGGCGCCGGTATCGGGGATCCGCAGGTTGAACATCGCGGCGATCACGTAGATCGCCATGATGATCGCCATCGCCGCTTCGGCAGGAGTGGCGATCCAGGCTGGCGTGTGCGCGATCACGTGCGATGCGATGTGCGGGCTGATCAGCGCGCCGCCGAGCACGGTGCCGAGGATGATCGAGCTGACGGTCGTGCCTTCGATCCAGCCGTTCGCGGCGACGAGCCTGTCGGCCGGCAGCAGCTCGGTCAGAATGCCGTATTTCGCGGGCGAGTAGGCCGCGGCTCCGAATCCGACGATCCCGTACGCGATCAGCGGATGAGCGCCGACCAGCATGATCAGGCAGCCGACCACCTTGATCGAGTTGGTGATGAACATCACACGGCCCTTCGGGCGCGAGTCGGCGAACGCACCGACATACGCCGCCAGCACCACGTAGGACAACACGAAGAACAGCTTGAGCAGCGGTGTCATCCAGTTGGGGGCGTGGAGGTCTTTCAGCAGGGCGATGGCGGCGATGAGAAGCGCATTGTCGGCCAACGACGAGAAAAACTGCGCGGCCATGATGGTGTAAAAACCTTTTTTCATCTGATGCGATGCTTTCGTCGCTGCGGCAGGGCCGCGTAGGCCGCCTAGTATGCGATCGGCTTATTCCGTTCGAAATGGGTTGTGCGCACGGCTTTATAACACGAAAATACGGCAATTCGGACTAGCAAGATTCCCCGATCGTTCCGCAAATTGTCGGCTTCGGTGCTCAAAAGGCGCGGTAAGCTGATGATTCGCAAGCGTCTTTACGTAAATTTCCCATGCCGCGCCCGATCTCCGCCACCATCCATACCGCCGCTCTCGCGAGCAATCTCTCTGTCGTCCGCCGTTTTGCCGGCCCGTCCAAGGTCTGGGCGGTCGTCAAGGCCAACGCGTACGGCCACGGTCTCGCGCGCGTGTTTCCCGGCCTGCGCGGCACCGACGGCTTCGGCCTGCTCGACCTCGACGAGGCCGTGAAACTGCGCGAGCTCGGCTGGGCCGGCCCGATCCTGCTGCTCGAAGGGTTCTTCCGCTCGACCGACATCGACGTGATCGATCGCTACAGCCTGACGACCACCGTCCACAACGACGAGCAGATGCGGATGCTCGAGACGGCGCGGCTGTCGAAGCCCGTCAACGTGCAGCTCAAGATGAACAGCGGGATGAACCGGCTGGGTTACACGCCGGAGAAATACCGCGCCGCGTGGGAGCGCGCCCGTGCGTGCCCCGGCATCGGCCAGATCACGTTGATGACCCATTTTTCGGACGCCGACAACGAGCGTGGCGTCGCCGAGCAGCTCGCGACGTTCGAGCGCGGCGCGGAAAACATCGCCGGTGCGCGCAGCCTCGCGAATTCGGCGGCCGTGCTGTGGCATCCGGATACGCACTTCGACTGGGTGCGGCCGGGGATCGTCCTGTATGGCGCATCGCCGTCGGGGCTGTCGGCCGACATTGCCGACACGGGCCTGAAGCCTGCGATGACGCTCGCGTCCGAGTTGATCGCCGTGCAGACGATCGCGAAGGGGCAGGCGATCGGCTACGGTTCGACGTTCTCCGCGCAGGCGCCGATGCGCATCGGCGTCGTCGCCTGCGGCTATGCGGACGGCTATCCGCGCGTCGCGCCCGAGGGCACGCCGGTGATCGTCGACGGGATCCGCACACGGATCGTCGGCCGCGTGTCGATGGACATGATTACCGTCGACCTGACGCCATGCCCGCAGGCCGGGGTCGGTGCGCGGGTCGAGCTGTGGGGCAACGCGCTGCCGATCGACGACGTCGCGCGCCATTGCGGGACCATCGGCTATGAATTGATGTGCGCGGTCGCCGGCCGCGTGCCGGTGCGTGCGGAATAAGGGCAGCACGCGTGGCCAAACAGAAAACCGTCTACGTCTGCAGCGAGTGCGGCGGACAAACCCCGAAGTGGCAGGGGCAATGCCCGTCTTGCCAGGCCTGGAACACGCTCGTCGAATCGGTCGCCGAGTCGCCGGCAGCCCATCGCTTCCAGTCGCTCGCGAAGCGGGCGCCCGTGCAGCGGCTCGTCGACATCGAGGCGGCCGACGTGCCGCGCTTCTCCACCGGCATCGGCGAATTCGACCGCGTGCTGGGCGGCGGGCTGGTGCCGGGCGGCGTCGTGCTGATCGGCGGCGATCCGGGCATCGGCAAGTCGACGCTATTGCTGCAGTCGCTCGCGGACATCGCCAGCGAGCGTCGTGCACTCTATATCAGCGGCGAGGAATCGGCTGCGCAGATCGCGTTGCGCGCGCAACGGCTCGCGCTGCTCGACGGCGGCGCGCCGGCGGCCGAGCTGAAGCTGCT
Organism: Burkholderia sp. LA-2-3-30-S1-D2; assembly: GCF_001523915.2. Classification (NCBI taxonomy): domain Bacteria; kingdom Pseudomonadati; phylum Pseudomonadota; class Betaproteobacteria; order Burkholderiales; family Burkholderiaceae; genus Burkholderia; species Burkholderia sp. LA-2-3-30-S1-D2. The sequence continues at coordinate 1,403,591 of NZ_CP013384.1, forward strand.
CGCCGAAATCCAGCTCGAGAAGATCCAGGCCGCGATCGACGCGGAACGGCCGGACGTCGCCGTCATCGACTCGATCCAGACCGTCTATTCCGAAGCGCTGACGTCGGCGCCCGGTTCGGTGGCCCAGGTGCGCGAGTGCGCGGCGCAGCTCACGCGCATCGCGAAGCAGTCCGGCACCGCGATCATCATGGTCGGGCACGTGACGAAGGAGGGCAACCTCGCCGGCCCGCGCGTGCTCGAGCACATCGTCGATACGGTGCTGTACTTCGAGGGCGACACCCATTCGTCGTTCCGGCTCGTGCGCGCGTTCAAGAACCGCTTCGGCGCGGTCAACGAACTCGGCGTGTTCGCGATGACCGAGCGCGGGCTGCGCGGTGTCGCGAACCCGTCCGCGCTGTTCCTGTCGCAGCACGAGCAGGTCGTGCCGGGTTCCTGCGTGCTCGTCACCCAGGAGGGCACGCGCCCGCTGCTCGTCGAAATCCAGGCGCTCGTCGATACGGCCCACGTGCCGAACCCGCGCCGGCTCGCGGTCGGCCTCGAACAGAACCGGCTCGCGATGCTGCTCGCGGTGCTGCATCGGCACGCGGGCATCGCGTGTTTCGATCAGGACGTGTTCCTGAACGCGGTGGGTGGCGTGAAGATCACCGAACCGGCCGCCGACCTCGCGGTGCTGCTCGCGATCCATTCGTCGATGCGCAACAAGGCGCTGCCGAAGGGCCTGATCGTGTTCGGCGAAGTGGGGCTGGCGGGCGAGATTCGGCCGTCTCCGCGCGGGCAGGAGCGGCTGCGCGAGGCGGCGAAACTCGGTTTCACCGCGGCGCTGATCCCGAAGGCGAATGCGCCGAAACAGCCGATCGAAGGGCTGAACGTGATGGCCGTCGAGCGGATCGAGCAGGCCATCGACCGCGTGCGCGATCTCGAATGACCGTGCGTGGCTGGCACCCGCGCGTGCCGGCCGACCGCGATCTGTCGCGTAATTCGTTGTAAAGAATATGTAGGCTGATGTAACCCGCCGGACATCGCTTTTCCCTATCCTTTGCCGGATTGTCGAACCGCGCAATGTGAAGGGAACCTATGTTCAAACAGTATGGGGAAACGTCGGGCGGACGCAGTTACAACCTGCGGGGCTGCCGCGTGTCGGAGCCGATCGTTCAGCCGTGGGGCGGTGGATGTCGGATCGTCGAGTGGATCGACGACGAAGGGCGCCTCGCGCGCCGGGTCGTGTCCGAGGACGTAACGGAAGCGGAGGTCGCCGCGGCGATCCGCCGGCCGACCGAAGGGCGACGTCATCTGATGGACGACGACGAGCAGATGCCGCGCGATACGTTGCCGCGGCGTTGAGCGGGCGGCGGGGCCGACGGACGGCCGACGCAGCAACGGCGAACGCGACAATGACGACAAGGCCGGGCCTGGGTGCCCGGCCTTGTCGTTTCCGGGCCCGACGCACCCGCCCGGTTGCGCCGGGCATTGACGCTCCCGGAGATGCCGCGCGTGGCCGATGAAGCGATCGGCCGGCGGCGCCCGGGCTGTGGTCAGCCGATCTGCTCGAGCTCTTCCTGCACGGCGAGCCAGTCCGCCTCGACCGTTTCGAGCCGGGTATTGACGTCGCCGAGCTTGCGGATCGCGTCGGTCAGTTCTGTCTTGCGCGCGGCCTCGTAGCTCGCCGGATCCGCGACGAACGCGTCGAGGCGCGCCTTCTCCGCGTGCAGCGTTTCCATTTCCTTTTCGAGCTTCGTGATGCGGTTCTGCAGCGGCTTCTTCAACTGCGACAGCCGCTGGCGCTCCTCGGCCGCCAGACGTTTCTGATCCTTGCGGTTGACACCCGGGTCCGCGCCCGCTGCCGCCGCGCTGTCGGCCTTTGCGGCCGCGCGCTGCTCGGCCGCATGCTGCAGCAGCCAGTCGCGGTAATCGTCGAGATCGCCGTCGAACGGCTGCAGACGGTGCTTCGCGACAAGCATGAACTGGTCGGTGGTCGCGCGCAGCAGGTGGCGGTCGTGCGAGACGAGGATCAGCGTGCCTTCGAACTGAGCGAGCGCCATCGTCAGCGCGTGACGCGTTTCGAGGTCGAGGTGGTTGGTCGGTTCGTCGAGTAGCAGCAGGTTCGGCTTCTGCCAGATGATCAGCGCGAGCGCGAGCCGCGCTTTCTCGCCGCCCGAGAACGGGCCGACCGGGCTCGTCGCCATGTCGCCCGAGAAATTGAAGCCGCCGAGGAAATCGCGCAGTTCCTGCTCTCGCGTATCGGGAGCGAGCCGTGCGAGATGCGCGAGCGGCGAATCGTCCTCGCGCAGCGTTTCGAGCTGGTGCTGCGCGAAATAGCCGATCGTCAGCCCCTTGCCGTCGCGCACGTGGCCCGACAGTGGCGCGAGTGTGCCGGCCAGCGTCTTGATCAGCGTCGACTTGCCCTGGCCGTTCGCGCCGAGCAGGCCGATGCGCTGGCCGTTCTGGATCGACAGCGCCACGCGTTCGACGATCGGGATGTCCGTGCCGTCGTCGGCATGGTAGCCGCAGCGGACATCTTCCATCACCATCATCGGATTCGGCGCGGCATCAGGCGTACGGAACTCGAAGGTGAACGGCGATGCGATGTGCGCGGGCGCGATCAGCTCCATCTTCTCGAGCGCCTTCATCCGGCTTTGCGCCTGCTTGGCCTTGGTCGCCTTGGCCTTGAAGCGGTCGACGAAGCTCTGCAGGTGCTCGATCGTTTTCTGCTGCTTTTCATATGCGCTTTGCTGCAACGCCAGTTGCTGCGCACGCAGCACCTCGAACTGCGAGTAATTGCCGCCGTAGCGCTTCACCTGGCGATTTTCCAGATGCAGTGTGACGTTGCAGATCGAGTCGAGGAATTCGCGGTCGTGCGAAATCACGACGAGCGTGCCGGCGTAGCGATGCAGCCAGTCCTCGAGCCAGACGATCGCGTCGAGGTCGAGGTGGTTGGTCGGTTCGTCGAGCAGCAGCAGGTCGGAGCGGCACATCAGCGCCTGTGCGAGGTTCAGCCGCATGCGCCAGCCGCCGGAGAAGCTGGCGACCGACTCGCGCGTCTGCGCGAGCGTGAAGCCGAGGCCGAGCAGCAGCGCTTCGGCGCGCGCCGGTGCGGTATAGCCGTCGGCATCGGCGAAGGCCGCATGCGCATCGGCCTCGGCCGCGCCGTCATGCGCGGCCGAGGCGGCGGCGATGCGCGCTTCGATCTCGCGCAGCGCGGTGTCGCCATCGAGCGTGTAGTCGAGCGCCGAACGGTCGACGGCGGGCGTTTCCTGCGACACATGGGCGATCCGCCACGACGGCGGCATCGCGAAATCGCCGCCGTCGGAATGCAGCTCGCCGCGCAGGACCGAGAACAGCGTCGATTTGCCGGCGCCGTTCGCACCGATCAGGCCGGCCTTTTCGCCGGGATTGAGCACGAACGAGGCCGATTCGAACAGCGGCTTGGTGCCGCGCGCAAGGCTGAACTGATTGAAACGAATCACGGCAGGAATGACTGACCAAAACCGCTATTCTAGACTGCGCGCGCGTCGCCCCGGATATCGGCCGTTCGGCAGGTGCCGCAACGGCGCGATTTGGCCTAGACTCCACATCGATCCGGTTTCGTAAAAGGAGTGCCCGATGTCCAGCCTGTATTCGTTCAGCGCAGAGACGCTCGCCGGTGAACCGGCGTCGCTCGATGCGTTCCGCGGCAAGGTGCTGCTGATCGTCAATACCGCAAGCGAGTGTGGTTTCACGCCGCAGTATGCGGGCCTGCAGAAGCTGTACGACCAGTACGCGGCGCGCGGTTTCTTCGTGCTCGGCTTCCCGTGCAACCAGTTCGGCAAGCAGGAGCCGGGCGACGCCACGCAGATCGGCGCATTCTGCGAGCGCAACTACGGCGTCACGTTTCCGATGTTCGCGAAGATTGACGTGAAGGGCGACCACGCGCATCCGCTGTACCGCTACCTGACTGACGAGGCGCCCGGCATCCTTGGCCTCAAGGCGATCAAGTGGAATTTCACGAAATTCCTGATCGACCGTGACGGGCGGATCGTCAAGCGCTACGCGCCGTCGACGAAGCCGGAGGAAATCGCGGCGGATATCGACAAGCTGTTGTAACGCAGTGAAGGGGCGACCGGGCTGTCCGGGCCGAACGGGCAGTGGCCGTGGCGCCGAGCCGAATACCGTGAAAGCATGTGCCGTCATCCAGGCGGTGCACGTCCGGCGCTCGCGCGGCCGCTACAGGATCGGCGCGAACAGGCGCGCGACATGCATCGCGATGCGCCGCCACGCGGGCGAGTGCCGATACTCGTTCGCATCGACTTCGTAGGCCTGCGCGAAATCGGCGTCGAGCATCGCCTCGACCTCGTCGGCGAACGTGCGATCGACGGTCAGTACCATGATTTCGAAGTTGAGCCGGAACGAGCGGTTGTCGAGATTCGCGCTGCCGATCGCGGCGGCGACGCGGTCGATCAGCACGACCTTCTGGTGCAGGAAGCCGGGTCGGTAGCGGAACACCTTGACGCCCGCGTCGACGAGATCGCGGGCATAGAGCCTGGACGCCTCGAACACGACGTAGTGGTCGCGCCGGCTCGGGATCAGGATGCGCACGTCGACGCCGCGCATCACCGCGAGCTTCAGCGCGGCGATCACCGCTTCGTCGGGCACGAGATATGGCGTCGTGATCCAGACCCGTTCGCGCGCGGTGTTGATCGCCTCGACGAAGAACAGCGAGCCGGTTTCCTGTTTGTCGGCTGGCCCCATCGGCACGACGAGGCAATGCATCGCGTCGTCGGGTAGCGCCTCCGGCGGCGCTGCGAGCGGCGGCAGCGTCTGCGTGGCCCAGTGCCAGTCTTCGGCGAATACGTACTGAATGCTGGCCACCACCGGGCCGTGGATTTCGATATGGGTGTCGCGCCACGGCGACAGGCGGCGGTTCGCCCCGAGATATTCGACGCCGACGTTGAGGCCGCCGACGAATGCGCGATTGCCGTCGACGACGACGATCTTGCGATGGTTGCGAAAGTTGAGCTGGAAGCGGTTGACGAACTTGCGGTGGGTCGCGAACGGATGGACCTCGACGCCGCCGCGGCGCAACGTGTCGACGTAGCTGTGCGGCAGGTCGAAGCTGCCGATGCTGTCGTACAGCAGGTAGCAGCGCACGCCGGCCGCGGCGCGGGCGAGCAGCGCGTCGCGCAACGTCTGGCCGAGCGCGTCGTCGCGCACGATGAAGAACTGCACGACCACATAATCACGCGCGGCGTCGATCGCCGACAGGATCGCTGAGAAGGTTGCATCGCCGTTTACGAGCGTGCGCACCGCATTGCCGCCGACGAACGGCATTCCGCCCAGCCGCGTGAGCGCGATCACGGCAGCCCGGCCGATCGCGTCGGCGGCCAGCCCGTCGGTTGCGTCCGCATCGTGCCACGGCGTGCGCGGCGTGTGCGTGCGCAGCGCTTCCATCTCGTGGCGCCGCGCGTCGACGTAGCCGGAGAACTTGCTGCGGCCGAGGAACAGGTAGGGGATGAGCGTCAGGTACGGCATCGCGGCGAGCGACACGGCCCACGCGATCGCGCCTTGCGACGTGCGCGTGTTCAAGATCGCGTGACACGCCGCGATGATCCCGAGCACGTGGATGGCCAGGATCAGGGTGCCGAGGTGTAGCCAGTCGAGGGTCATGGGCGCGTGACGGACTCCTGAAGTCGTGCGGCGCGACGGCCGCTTACGCGCATCTTACCGAACCGTGCGGGACAGCGGTGTGCCGTACCGCACGGTTCGGTCGTGACGTGCCGTCAGGCCTTGCGCGGCAGGTCCGACGCCTGGATCAGGAACACGGCGTCGTCGCCCGCGCTGGTGGGCAGCCACGTGAGCTCGAGGCCGCCGAACGCGGCTTCGACGTGCTCGCGCTCGTTGCCGATCTCGACGACGAGCACGCCGTCGTCGTGCAGCCACTTGTGCGCTTCGGCGATGATGCGCCGCACGATGTCCATGCCATCGTCGCCGCCCGCAAGCGCCATCTCCGGCTCGTGCCGGTATTCGGGCGGCAGGGCTGCCATCGACGTTGCGTTCACGTACGGCGGATTCGTCAGGATCACGTCGTAGCGCGTGTCGGGCTCGGCGCGGAACGCGGGCAGCGGCGCGTAGAGGTCGCCGTGATGCAGCGTGATGCGATCGTCGAGGCCGTAGTCGTGCACGTTGATCCCGGCGACTTCGAGTGCCTTCTCGGACAGGTCGACCGCGTCGATCTCGGCATTCGGGAACGCGCTGGCCGCGAGGATCGCGAGGCAGCCGGAGCCGGTGCACAGCTCGAGCACCGCGCTGACCTGTTCGGGATCGGCGACGTACGGCTGCAGCCCGTCGTCGAGCAGCTCGCCGATGAACGAGCGCGGCACGATCACGCGCTCGTCGACATAGAAGCGGTGGCCGTGCATCCACGCTTCATGCGTGAGATACGCGGCCGGCACGCGATCGGTCGCGCGTCGTTCGATCACTGCGAGCACGGCCGCGATTTCGTCGGGCAGCAGGCGAGCGTCGAGGAACGGCTCGAGCGTGTCGAGCGGCAGGTCGAGCGTGTGCAGCACGAGGTAGGCGGCTTCATCGTACGCGTTGTCCGAGCCGTGGCCGAACGCGAGCTTCGCCTTCGAGAAGCGCGTGACCGCATAGCGCAGCAGGTCGCGAACGGTTGCAAAAGGTGTCGTCATGCGAGGCTCCATCAGGCAATCAGTTGTTCGAGCACGCGGCGGTACACGTTCTTCAGCGGGTCGACGAAGCGCACGTCGATGTGTTCGTCGATCTTGTGGATGCTGCCGTTCGGCGGGCCGAACTCGATCACCTGCGGGCAGATGCGCGCGATGAAGCGCCCGTCGGACGTGCCGCCCGTCGTCGACAGTTCGGTCGTGAGGCCGGTTTCGGCGCGGATCGCGTTCTCCAGCGCGTTCGACAGGTCGCCGCGCGGCGTGAGGAACGGCAGGCCGCTCACCGACCACCTCAGCGTGTACTCGAGGCCGTGCTTGTCGAGAATCGCATGCACGCGTGCCTGCAGGCCCTCGACGGTGCTCGCCGTCGAAAAGCGGAAGTTGAACATCAGGTCCGCGTGGCCGGGAATCACGTTGGTCGCGCCGGTGCCTGCATGCAGGTTCGACACCTGCCAGGTGGTCGGCGGGAAGTATTCATTGCCTTCGTCCCACTGTTCGGCGGCGAGCTCGGCGAGCGCCGGCGCGAGCAGGTGGATCGGGTTCTTCGCGAGGTGCGGGTATGCGATGTGGCCCTGCACGCCCTTGACGATCAGTTCGCCCGACATCGAGCCGCGTCGGCCGTTCTTCACGACGTCGCCGAGTTCGGCGGTCGACGTCGGCTCGCCGACGATGCAGTAGTCGAGGCGTTCGCCGCGTGCTTCGAGCAGCTCGACGACCTTCACGGTGCCGTCGGTGGCCGGGCCTTCCTCGTCGCTCGTGATCAGGAACGCGATCGCGCCGCGATGGCCGGGGTGGGCCGCGACGAATTCCTCGGAGGCGACGACGAACGCCGCGAGCGACGTCTTCATGTCGGCCGCGCCGCGGCCGTACAGCTTGCCGTCGCGATGTGCGGGAATAAACGGCGGCGAGGTCCACTGCTCGAGCGGGCCGGTCGGCACGACGTCGGTGTGGCCCGCGAACGCGAGCAGCTTGCCGTCGCGGCCGTCGGTGCCGCGCTTGACGGCCCACAGGTTGGTCACGCCGTGCGACGCGATGGTCTCGCATTCGAAGCCGAGCGCGGCGAGGCGCTCGGTCATGATCTGCTGGCAATGCTGGTCGTCGGGCGTGACGGACGCGCGGGCGATCAGCTGTTCGGTAAGGGCTAGGGTGGCGGACATGGTTCGGACCACTTTCGATAAAAAATGCCGGCGCGGTGGCCGGCAGCGAGGGGACGTCGTGCGCGGCGCGGGCGCAGCGCGGGCGGCCCTAGGCGGCAAACAGCGCCGCGTACTGATCGGCCACGAAACCGAGCGATTTCACGCGGCCGTTGACGACGAGCACGGGGCGCTTGATGACCGACGGCTTGTGGATCATCAGCGCAACCGCGCCGGACTTCGTTTCCGCGGCAGCCTTCATCGCATCGTCCAGGCCGCGCCACGTCGTGCCGCGCTTGTTGACGAGCGCGTCGAGCGACACGTCCTTCAGCCAGTCCTCGACGAGCGGTGCGCTGACGCCGAGCTTCTTGAAGTCGTGGAACTCGAACTCGACGCCGTGATCGTCGAGCCACACGCGGGCCTTCTTCACGGTGTCGCAGTTCGGAATGCCGTAGACGACCACGGTGCGCGGCTTGGCCATCAGTCGCCTCGCAGCAGCTCGTTCAGGCCGACCTTGGCGCGAGTCTTCGCGTCGACCTTCTTCACGATCACCGCGCAGTACAGGCTGTGCGAGCCGTCCTTCGACGGCAGGTTGCCGGCGACGACGACCGAGCCGGCCGGGATGCGGCCATAGCTGACTTCACCCGTTTCGCGATCGTAGATCTTCGTGCTCTGGCCGAGGTACACGCCCATGGAGATCACGGAGTTCTCCTCGACGATCACGCCTTCGACGACTTCCGAGCGCGCGCCGATGAAGCAGTTGTCCTCGATGATGACGGGGTTCGCCTGCAGCGGCTCGAGCACGCCGCCGATGCCGACGCCGCCCGACAGGTGCACGTTCTTGCCGATCTGCGCGCACGAGCCGACCGTGGCCCACGTGTCGACCATCGTGCCTTCGTCGACGTACGCGCCGATGTTGGTGTACGACGGCATCAGCACGACGTTCTTCGCGATGAACGAGCCGCGGCGCGCGATGGCCGGCGGCACGACGCGGAAGCCGCCCGCGGCGAAGTCTTCGGCCGTGTAGTTCGCGAACTTCGACGGCACCTTGTCGTAGAACTGCGAGTAGCCGCCGGCCGGCATCGGTGCGTTGTCCTCCAGGCGGAACGACAGCAGCACGGCCTTCTTCAGCCACTGGTGCACGGTCCAGTTGCCGTCGATCTTCTCGGCGACGCGCAGCGCACCCTTGTCGAGTTGCTCGATCGCGTGCGCGACGGCCTCGCGGACGTCGGCGGGCGCGGCCTTCGGCGACAGCTCGGCGCGGTTTTCCCAGGCGGTATCGATGATTTGCTGAAGTTGTTGCGACATGTTCGTTTTCGCAGGAGATGAATGGAATTGATCGGGATGGACGATTACCGCGCGAGAGCCCGGCAGAAATCGACGATGCGTTGCGCGCCCTCGACGCATTCGGGGGTGCCCGCGACGAGCGCGATCCGGATGAAATCGCGGCCCGGATTCGTGCCGTGCGCATCGCGCGCCAGGTACGAGCCGGGCAGAACCGTCACATTATAGTCGGCGTACAGGCGGCGGGCGAACTCGGTGTCCGACAGCCCGGTGCGCGACACGTTGGCCCACAGGTAGAACGCGGCGTCGGGCAGCTTCACGTCGATCACGTCGGCCAGCATCGGCGTGACCGTGCTGAACTTCTGCAAATACAGTGCGCGGTTTTCGCGTACATGCGCCTCGTCGTTCCACGCGGCGATGCTCGCGTGCTGCCAGACCGGCGACAGCGCGGCGCCGTGGTACGTGCGGTAGAGCAGGAATTTCTTCAGTAGCGCGGCGTCGCCGGCGACGAAGCCCGAGCGCATACCCGGCACGTTCGAGCGCTTCGACAGGCTCGACAGCATCACGAGCCGCTCGAAGCCGCGACCGAGACGGTGCGCGGCCTCGAGGCCGCCGAGCGGCGGCGCCGCTTCGTCGAAATAGATCTCCGAATAGCACTCGTCGGACGCAATCACGAAACCGTGGCGGTCGGACAGCGCGAACAGCTCGCGCCAGTCGTCGAGCGTCAGCACGGCACCCGTCGGGTTGCCCGGCGAGCACACGTACAGCAGCTGAGTGCGCGCCCAGACTTCATCGGGCACGGCCGCGTAGTCGCACGCGAAGTTGCGCGCCGGGTCGCTGTTCGCGAAATAGGGTTCGGCACCGGCCAGCAGCGCCGCGCCTTCGTAAATTTGATAGAACGGATTCGGACAGAGTACGATCGCCTTCTTGCCGTCCGTGGTCGTGCGTGCGTCGATCACCGTTTGCGCGAGCGAGAACAACGCCTCGCGCGACCCCGACACGGGCAGCACCTGCGTGGCCGGGTCGATCGCCGGCAGCCCGTAGCGGCGTTCCAGCCAGTGTGCGATCGACGTGCGCAGCGCGTCCGAGCCCGCCGTGGCCGGATACGACGCGAGGCCGTCGAGTGAAGCAACCACGGCGTCGCGGATCAGCGCCGGAGTCGGGTGCTTGGGCTCGCCGATGCCGAAGCTGATCGGTTTCAGGCCGGCGGAGGGCGTCACGTCCTTGAACAGGGCGCGCAGCTTTTCGAAGGGATAGGGCTGGAGCGAGTCGAGTCGAGGGTTCACGGGCGAAGCGGCCATCGCGGCCGGTTGGAGCGAAAGGGGCGGCGCGGGTGCCGCACGGCAGCGAGCGGGCGCCTACGGCGCGTGGGTCGCAGCCGACGATTATAGCGTGATGCAATGCGGTCACGGCCCGCCGGAACGGCGGCCGGGCCGGTCGAATAAAGGGTATCGAACAATGAACAACGCGGTACGCGGCAGCCTGCCGACGCTGGCCATCCTGATCGGCGCGTCGGTATGGGGCCTGATCTGGTATCCGCTGCGGATCCTCGCGTCGCTCGGGCTCACCGGCACGCTGGCGAGCGCGCTGACGAGCGCCGTCGCTTTCCTGTTCGTGGTTGTCGTGCGGCACCGCACGATCGCCACGCTGCGCTGGCACTGGGTGCTGCCAGGCATCGCGATCACGGCGGGCGTGACGAACCTCGGCTTCGTGTGGGGCACGATCCACGGCGAAGTGCTGCGCGTCATGCTGCTGTTCTACCTGACCCCCGCCTGGACCGCGATCTACGCGCATTTCCTGCTGCGCGAGCGGCTGACCAGGGCCGGCGTGGGGCTCGCGGCGCTGTCGATCGGCGGCGCCATGCTGATGCTGTGGTCGCCGAACCTCGGCATGCCGCTGCCGGCCAATCCGGCCGAATGGGCGGGGCTCGCGGCCGGCCTGAGTTTCGCGATGAGCAACGTGCTCGTGATCAAGGCGAGCCGCGAGCTGCCGGACATGCGCGCCGAAATGCGCACGGCGACGCTGTTCGGCGGCGCAGCGGTGTTCGGCGCGATCGCATCGCTGTTCGAGGGGCTGCCGGCCGCGCCTGCGGGCGGCCAGCTCGGCGTCGCCGCGCTGATCGTCGCCGCGATCGGCGTGACGATGGCGGCGAACAACCTGCTCGTGCAATATGGCCTCGCGCGCGTCCCGGCGAATCGCGCGTCGATCATCATGCTGTTCGAGATCGTGATCACCGCGCTGTCCGCGTGGGTGTTCGCGAACGAACTGCCGACGGCGCGCGAGTGGGCAGGCGGTGCGTGCATCGTGCTGGCGACGCTGCTGTCGAGCCGGGTCCATCGTGCCGCGCCGGCGTCGGGCAAACCCGGCGACGGGCGGGACGGCGCACGCGCGATGGTATGATGGAAGCCGTTTGCGGGGCCCAACGCTGGATGCGCGCGGCCCCGCTTTTGAATTCCGGGGCGCATCGCGCGCACGGGCCGTCCGGCCCCGCGCGTCGTGGCCCCGTCCGTTTCACACCTTCTTCACATCCGATACCGCCGTGCGTCTGAGCTCGATCAAACTCGCTGGCTTCAAATCCTTTGTCGATCCCACGCATTTCCAGGTTCCGGGCCAGCTTGTCGGCGTGGTGGGCCCGAACGGGTGCGGCAAGTCCAACATCATCGATGCCGTGCGCTGGGTGCTCGGCGAGTCGCGCGCGTCCGAGCTGCGCGGCGAGTCGATGCAGGACGTGATCTTCAACGGCTCGACCGCACGCAAGCCCGGCAGCCGGGCCAGCGTCGAACTGATCTTCGACAACTCCGACGGCCGCGCGGCCGGGCAGTGGGGCCAGTACGGCGAGATCGCCGTGAAGCGCGTGCTGACGCGCGACGGCACGTCGAGCTACTACATCAACAACCTGCCGGCGCGCCGCCGCGACATCCAGGACATCTTCCTCGGCACGGGCCTCGGCCCACGCGCATACGCGATCATCGGCCAGGGCATGATCGCGCGGATCATCGAGGCGAAGCCGGAAGAGTTGCGCGTGTTCCTCGAGGAAGCCGCGGGCGTGTCGAAGTACAAGGAGCGCCGCCGCGAGACCGAGAACCGCCTGCACGACACGCGCGAGAACCTGACGCGCGTCGAGGACATCGTCCGCGAGCTCGGCGCCAACCTCGAGAAACTCGAGGCGCAGGCCGTCGTCGCGACCAAATACAAGGAACTCGTCGCCGACGGCGAGGAGAAGCAGCGCCTGTTGTGGCTGCTGCGCAAGAACGAGGCCGCGAGCGAGCAGCAGAAGCAGCAGCGCGCGATCGAGCAGGCGCAGATCGACCTCGAGGCGCAGACGGCGAAGCTGCGCGAGGTCGAGTCGCAGCTCGAGACGTTGCGGGTCGCGCATTATTCGGCGAGCGACGCGATGCAGGGCGCGCAGGGCGCGCTCTACGAGGCGAACGCCGAAGTGAGCCGCCTCGAGGCCGAGATCAAGTTCATCGTCGAATCGCGCAACCGCGTGCAGGCGCAGATCGCCGCGCTGAACGCGCAGCGCGAGCAATGGCGCGCGCAGGCGGAGAAGGCGCAGGACGAGCTCGAGGAAGCCGAAGAGGCGCGGGCGATGGCCGACGAGAAGGCCGCGCTCGCTGAAGACAACGCGGCCGCGAAGCACGACGCGCTGCCGGCGCTCGAGGCGAAATGGCGCGATGCGCAGGCGCAGCTCAACGACGAGCGCGCGCGGATCGCGCAGACCGAACAGTCGCTGAAGCTCGAGGCCGCGCACCAGCGCAATGCGGACCAGCAGCTCCAGCAGCTTCAGCAGCGCCACGAGCGCCTGAAGTCCGAGGCGGGCGGGCTCGACGCGCCGGACGAAGCGCAGCTCGAGGAGTTGCGCATGCAACTCGCCGAGCAGGAAGAGATTCTCGCGGAAGCCCAGGCACGCCTGACCGATGCGCAGGACGCGCTGCCGCGCCTCGACGGCGAACGCCGTGCCGCACAGGAGCGCGTGCAGGCCGAAAGCGCGCAGATCCACCAGCTCGAGGCGCGGCTCGCCGCGCTCAAGCAGCTGCAGGAGAACGTGCAGACCGAAGGCAAGATCCAGCCGTGGCTCGACAAGCACGAGCTCGGCGCGCTGCCGCGTCTCTGGAAGAAGCTGCACGTCGAGGCTGGCTGGGAAGCCGCGCTCGAGGCCGTGCTGCGCGAGCGCCTGGCGGCGCTCGAAGTGTCGAATCTCGACTGGGTGAAGGCGTTCGCGACGGATGCGCCGCCCGCGAAGCTCGCGTTCTACGCGCCGCCCGCGGCAGGTGAGCCGCCGGCGGCCGCGGCCGGGCTGCGCCCGGTGCTGTCGCTCGTGCGCATCGACGATGCGGGCATCCGTGCGGTGCTGAACGACTGGCTCGGCAACGTATACGTCGCCGACGACGTCGCGCAGGCGCTCGCGACGCGCGCGCAACTGCCGGCAGGCGGCGCGTTCGTCGTCAAGGCCGGCCACATCGTCACGCGTGTCGGCGTGCAGTTGTACGCGGCCGATTCGGAGCAGGCCGGGATGCTGGCCCGCCAGCAGGAAATCGAGAACCTGACGCGCCAGGTGCGCGCGCAGGCGCTGCTCGCCGACGAGGCCCGCACCGCCGCCGTGCGGGCGGAGGCCGCCCACACGCAGGCCACGCAGGCGCTCGGTGACGTGCGCGCGCAGGCCGAACGCGCGACGCAGCGCGTGCACGCACTGCAGATGGACGTGCTGAAGCTCGCGCAGGCGCATGAGCGCTACACGCAGCGCAGCACGCAGATCCGCGAGGAGCTCGAGGAAATCGGCGCGCAGATCGACGAGCAGCGCGCGCTGCGCGCGGAATCGGAAGCGAATTTCGAGCGTTTCGACGGCGAACTCGCCGAACTGCAGGCGCGCTTCGAGGACAACCAGCTCGCATTCGAGGCGCTCGACGAATCGCTGACGCAGGCGCGCCAGGAAGCGCGCGACCTCGAGCGCGGCGCGAACGACGCACGCTTTGCCGCGCGCAACGCGGTCACGCGGATCGACGAGCTCAAGCGCAGCATCCAGGTCGCGCACGAGCAGAGCGAGCGCGTCGCCGCGTCGCTGGAAGATGCGCGCGCCGAACTCGAAACGATCAACGAGCAGACCGCGCACACGGGCCTGCAGGATGCGCTCGAAATTCGCGCGGTGAAGGAAGAGGCGTTGCAGGCCGCGCGGATCGAACTCGACGACCTGACGGCAAAGCTGCGCGCTTCGGACGAGCAGCGTCTCGTCGCCGAGCGTTCGCTGCAGCCGCTGCGGGACCGCATCACCGAGCTGCAGCTGAAGGAGCAGGCCGCGCGCCTGTCCGTCGAGCAGTTCGCCGAGCAGCTCGCGGCGGCCGAGGTCGACGAGGAAGCGCTGCGCGAGAAGCTGACGCCGGACCTGAAGCCGTCGTATCTGCAGGGCGAGGTCACGCGCCTGAACAACGCGATCAACGCGCTGGGGCCGGTCAACATGGCCGCGCTCGACGAACTGAAGGCCGCGAGCGAGCGCAAGGTGTTCCTCGATGCGCAGTCGGCCGACCTGACCGACGCGATCACGACGCTCGAGGATGCGATCCACAAGATCGACCAGGAAACCCGCACACTGCTGCAGGGCACCTTCGACGAGGTCAACCGTCACTTCAGCGACCTGTTCCCGCGCCTGTTCGGCGGCGGCCAGGCGAAGCTGATCATGACGGGCGACGAGATCCTCGATGCGGGCGTGCAGGTGATGGCGCAGCCGCCGGGCAAGAAGAACGCGACCATCCACCTGCTGTCGGGCGGCGAAAAGGCGCTGACCGCGACCGCGCTGGTGTTCGCGATGTTCCAGCTGAACCCGGCGCCGTTCTGTCTGCTCGACGAGGTCGACGCGCCGCTCGACGACGCGAACACCGAGCGTTTCGCGAATCTGGTGCGCGCGATGTCCGACAAGACGCAGTTCCTCTTCATCTCGCACAACAAGATCGCGATGGAGATGGCGCAGCAGCTGATCGGCGTGACGATGCAGGAGCAGGGCGTGTCGCGGATCGTCGCGGTGGACATGGAAACCGCCGCGGGTTTTGCCCAGAATTGACGTTTGACGAAACCGGACCGCGTTCGCGTGGCGCATGGGCGCCCGTTCGCGAGTCCGACGAACAAGAATTGCTGATGGAGCGTGCATGGACGAGTTGACACTCGGATTGATCGGCGCGGGCGCCGTCGTGGTGGGCGGCGTCGTGGTCTACAACGCCTGGCAGAGCGCGAAGGTGCGGCGCAGGATGCCTCGCCCGATGCCGGAAGAGACGGCCGAGGCGATGAATCGCCCCGAGCGCGACGAAGAGCTGCCGTTCATCGAGCCGGTGCGCCAGCCCGTGCGCCGCGAATCCGCGGCGCCGGCACCGGCCGCCGCTGCCGCGAGCGCGTCCGGCGAAGCCGCGCGCGTCGAGCCGACCTTCGGCGGCGTGGCGCCTGCCGACACACCGGCCGATCTGCAGGCCGAGGCCACCGGGGTCGACGCGCCGTCGGCGTCGACCGAGTCGGCCGAGCAGGCCGTCGACGAAGGTGCGGTCGCCGCCACGCAGGAAGCACCGGCCGCCGATGCGTCGAACGAACCGGCTGAACCCGTGCTGCCGGCCGCGACGACGATTTCGTCGGCGCCGCCGGCGATCGTCGACCGCCGGATCGACTGCATCGTGCCGATTCGCCTCGGCGCGCCGCTGCCGGGTGACAAGATCCTGCCGGTCGCGCAGCGGCTGCGCCGCGCGGGCAGCAAGCCCGTGCATATCGAAGGCAAGCCGGAAGGCGGCCAGTGGGAGCTGCTGCAGAACGGCGTGCGCTATGAAGAGCTGCGCGCGGCCGCGCAGCTCGCTAACCGTAGCGGCGCCCTCAACGAACTCGAATTCTCCGAATTCGTGACGGGCGTCCAGCAGTTCGCCGACGCGATCGACGGCGCACCGGAATTCCCGGACATGATGGAGACGGTCGCGATGGCGCGCGAACTCGACGGCTTTGCCGCGCAGTGCGACGCGCAGTTGTCGATCAACGTGATGTCGGACGGCGCGCCGTGGTCGGCGAACTACGTGCAGGCCGTCGCTTCGCAAGACGGGCTGCTGCTCTCGCGTGACGGCACGCGCTTCGTGAAGCTCGACGCGAAGCAGAACCCCGTGTTCATGCTGCAGTTCGGCGACACGAACTTCCTGCGCGACGACCTGACCTACAAGGGCGGCAACATGATTACGCTGGTGCTGGACGTGCCGGTTGCCGAAGAGGACATCCTGCCGTTCCGGCTGATGTGCGACTACGCGAAGTCGCTGTCCGAGCGGATCGGTGCGCGGGTCGTCGACGATTCGCGCCGGCCGCTGCCGGAATCGACGCTGGTGGCGATCGACCAGCAACTCATGAAGCTGTACGCGAAGCTCGAGGAAGCGGGCATCCCGGCCGGTTCGCCGGTCACGCGCCGCCTCTTCAGCCAGTAACGCATTTCGCGGGCGACGGCTTGCGGTGCCGTCGCCCGTTGTCGTTGCAGCGCCGCACACACCGTCTGCGTGGACTGCAGCGGGCCTGCGCGGCACGCATCGCGTGCCCCCGCCGCGGCGTCAAACTGAGATAATCGAACATCCGATTTTTCAGAGCGAATTGCCGCCAGCATGGCCCGAACCCAAGCCGAACCGCCAGCCAGCCAGCCCGACGCGCGTGCCGCGTGGCTGCGCGATCAACTCGAGCGGGCGAATTACGCCTATTACGTGCTCGACCAGCCGGATCTGCCCGACGCCGAATACGACCGGCTCTTTGGCGAGCTGAAGCAGCTCGAAACCGAACATCCCGAACTCGTGACGCCCGATTCACCGACGCAGCGCGTCGGCGGCGAAGTGGCGAGCGGCTTCACGCCGGTCGTCCATGACGCGCCGATGCTGTCGTTGAACAACGGCTTCGCCGACGAGGACATCGTCGCGTTCGACAAGCGCGTCGCCGATGCGCTCGACAAGACGACCGATCTCGCCGGCTCGGTTACGGACCCGGTCGAATACGCATGCGAGCTGAAGTTCGACGGGCTCGCGATCTCGTTGCGCTACGAGCACGGCGTGTTCATGCAGGCATCGACGCGCGGCGACGGCACGACCGGCGAGGACGTGACGGAGAACGTCCGCACGATCCGTTCGATCCCGCTGAAGCTGAAGGGTAAGCACGTGCCTGCCGTGCTCGACGTGCGCGGCGAGGTGCTGATGTTCAAGCGCGATTTCGCACGCCTGAACGAACGCCAGCGCGCTGCCGAGCAGCGCGAATTCGCGAATCCGCGCAATGCGGCGGCCGGCAGCCTGCGCCAGCTCGATCCGAAGATCACCGCGCAGCGCCCGTTGTCGTTCTTCTCGTACGGGATCGGCGTGCTCGACGGGATGCCGATGCCGGACACGCACAGCGCGCTGCTCGACTGGTACGAAACGCTCGGCCTGCCGGTGAACCGCGAACGCGCGGTCGTGCGCGGCGCTGACGGCCTGCTCGATTTCTTCCGCAAGGTCGGCGAGAAGCGCGAGTCGCTGCCGTACGACATCGACGGCGTCGTCTACAAGGTCAACCGGCGCGACGAGCAGGACCGCCTCGGCTTCGTGTCGCGCGCGCCGCGCTTCGCGCTCGCGCACAAGTTCCCCGCGCAGGAAGCGTTGACGAAGCTCGTCGCGATCGACGTGCAGGTCGGCCGCACGGGCGCGATCACGCCGGTCGCACGGCTCGAACCGGTGTTCGTCGGCGGCGCGACGGTAACGAACGCGACGCTGCACAACGAGGACGAAGTGCGCCGCAAGGACATCCGGATCGGCGATACCGTGATCGTGCGGCGCGCGGGTGACGTGATCCCCGAAGTCGTCGGTGCGCTGCTCGACCGACGGCCAGCCGATGCGACCGAGTTCGTGATGCCGACCGAGTGCCCGGTGTGCGGCTCGAAGATCGAACGCCTGCCCGATGAGGCGATCGCGCGCTGCACGGGCGGCCTGTTCTGTCCGGCGCAGCGCAAGCAGGCGCTGTGGCACTTCGCGCAGCGCCGCGCGCTCGACATCGACGGGCTGGGCGAGAAGATCATCGATCAGCTCGTCGAACTGAACCTCGTGCGCACGCCGGCCGACCTGTTCAATCTCGGTTTCGCGACGCTCGCGGAACTCGACCGGTTCGCCGAGAAGTCGGCACAGAATCTACTCGACTCGCTCGAAAAGGCGAAGCATACGACGCTCGCGCGTTTCATCTACGGGCTCGGGATCCGCCATGTCGGCGAATCGACCGCGAAGGACCTCGCGAAGCATTTCGGGTCGCTGACTCCGATCATGGACGCGTCGATCGAGGAACTGCTCGAAGTGAACGACGTCGGACCGATCGTGGCCGAGTCGATTCACCAGTTCTTTGCGGAAGAGCACAACCGCACGGTGATCGAGCAGTTGCGTGCGCCCGGCAAGGTCACGTGGCCCGAAGGCCCGCCCGCGCCGAAGGCGCCGCAGGGCGTGCTCGCCGGCAAGACGGTCGTGCTGACGGGCACGCTGCCGACCCTCACGCGCGATGCGGCGAAGGAGATGCTCGAAGCGGCGGGCGCGAAAGTCGCGGGCTCGGTGTCGAAGAAGACCGATTACGTGGTCGCGGGCGCCGAAGCCGGCAGCAAGCTCGCGAAGGCCGAGGAACTCGGCATCCCCGTGCTGGACGAAGACGGACTGCACCAACTCCTGGAGGGCAACACGCCATGATTCGCGAGATCCTGAAGATGGGCGATCCGCGCCTGCTCGAAGTCGCCAAGCCGGTCGAGCGGTTCGATACCCCCGAACTGCACGAGATCGTCGCTGACATGTTCGAGACGATGCATCACGCGAACGGCGCAGGGCTTGCCGCGCCGCAAATCGGCGTCGGTCTGCAGATCATCATCTTCGGCTTCGGCAGCAACAACCGTTATCCGGACGCGCCGCCCGTGCCCGAGACGGTGCTGATCAACCCGAAACTCGAGTACGTGCCGCCGGACATGGAGGAGGGCTGGGAGGGCTGCCTGTCGGTGCCGGGCATGCGTGGCGTCGTCAGCCGCTATGCGAAGGTGCGCTACAGCGGCTTCGACCAGTTCGGCGCGAAGCTCGACCGTGTCGCCGAAGGCTTCCACGCGCGGGTCGTCCAGCACGAATACGATCACCTGATCGGCAAGCTGTATCCGATGCGGATCACCGACTTCACGCGCTTTGGCTTCACCGAAGTGTTGTTTCCAGGGCTTGATCCGGCCGACGACGACTGATCTTCTGCGGCCGCGCGCGCCGTCGCCGTACCGAAACGAAAAAGCCCGCTTGCGCGGGCTTTTTTCATGGCGTCGCAAGCAACGCGTGTCCGCCGTCAGAACGACTCGTCAGCCGACAGGTAGCGCCATTGCCCTTGCGGCAACGCGCCGAGCATCACGCGGCCCATCCGCACGCGTTTCAGGCCGATCACTTCGAGACCGACCAGCTCGCACATGCGGCGGATCTGGCGCTTCTTGCCTTCGCGCAGCACGAAACGCAGCTGTTCGCCGTTCTGCCAGCTCACCATCGCGGGTTTCAGCGGAACGCCGTCGAGCTCGAGGCCGTGACGCAGCTTCGCGAGCGATTCCGCGGGGAAGTGCTGGTCGATGTCGATCAGCCGCTCGCCGAAGCGCACGCGCACCAGGTATTCCTTGTCGATGTCCGACTGCTCGCCGATCAGCTGCTTCGCGATCCGGCCGTTCTGCGTCAGCACGAGCAGGCCAGTCGAATCGATGTCGAGCCGCCCGGCCGGCGCGAGCGCATGCAGGTGCTGCGGTGAGAAGCGCAGTTGCGAGCGGTCGCCGCTCCACTGGTTCGCGCGCGTGATCAGCACCGATGCCGGCTCGTAGCCGTCTTCCGCCTGACCCGACACATAGCCGACCGGCTTGTGCAGCAGGATCGTCACCTGCGCGGCCTGCGCGGCGCTCGCGCGCTCGTCGATCTCGATCTTCTGGTCCGGGCGGACCTTGGTGCCGAGCGTGTCGATGCGTTCGCCGTCGACGAGCACCCAGCCCTTTTCGATCCATTCGTCCGCTTCGCGGCGCGAGCACAGGCCGAGTTCGGACATGCGCTTCGACAGGCGCATCAGGCCCGTTTCGTCGCCGTGGTCGACGTCGGCGGCGCGGCGCTTGACCGGTTGTGCGGTTTTCAGTGCGGCGCCGGTCGAGCGGCGCTCGGTGTTGCTACGCTCGCCGAAGCCGCGCTTTTCGCCTGCGCCGGCTGCCTTGTCGCGGTAGGGCGCACGTGCAGCGCCTTCGGCGACTGCGCGGCGCGGACGCGCATCGTCGTCGTTGCGACGCGTCGGGCGATCGGACGACGTGCGGCGCTCGCCGAAGCCGCGCTTTTCGCCTGCGCCGGCCGCCTTGTCGCGATAGGGCGCACGTGCAGCGCCTTCGGCGCCTGCGCGGCGCGGACGCGCATCGTCGTCACTGCGACGCGCCGGGCGGTCGGACGACATACGGCGTTCGCCGAAGCTGCGCTTTTCGCCTGCACCGGCTGCCTTGTCGCGATAGGGCGCACGTGCGCCGCCTTCGGCGCCTGTGCGGCGCGGACGCGCATCGTCGTCATTGCGACGCGCCGGGCGGTCGGACGACGGACGGCGTTCGCCGAAGCTGCGCTTTTCGCCTGCACCGGCTGCCTTGTCGCGATAGGGCGCACGTGCGCCGCCTTCGGCACCTGCGCGGCGCGGGCGTGCATCGTCGTCGCTGCGACGCGCCGGGCGGTCGGACGACGTACGGCGTTCGCCGAAGCTGCGCTTTTCGCCTGCGCCGGCTGCCTTGTCGCGGTAGGGCGCACGTGCAGCGCCTTCGGCACCTGCGCGGCGCGGGCGTGCATCGTCGTCGTTGCGACGGGCAGGACGATCGGACGGTGCACGACGCTCGCCGAAGCCGCCCTTCGCGCCATCACCGGCTGCCTTGTCACGGTAGGGCGCACGTGCAGCGCCTTCGGCACCCGCACGGCGCGGCCGCGCATCGGGCTTGCCGTCGGCGCCACGATGCGGACGGGCGTCGCCGCGTTCGGCGCGGCCGCCAGGCTTCGCATCGCTGCGATAGCCGCGCTCGGCGCCGCCGTCACGCGGCGCGCGCTTCGCCGGAGCGCGATCCGCACCTTCCGCGCCGCGCGGCTTGAACGCGCGTTCGCCGGCGGCGGCCGGTGCGGCGGCCTTCTTCGGACGCGGCGGCTTGTCGGCCGCGGGCGGCGCGGCGGGGCGCACCGCCTTGCGGGCGACGAGGCTGCCGGAGCGGACGGGTGCGCGGGTCGGCGACGCCGGCCGCGGATTCTTGACGGTCAATTTGGTGCGCATAAACGCTGGGATTCATTCAGACTGCGATCGCGCGCAGCAATTCGGTTTCGAGCTGGATCTGCAAGCGGTTGTCGGACAGGCCGGCACCGTCGAGCAGGAAGATGTCTTCGACGCGTTCGCCGAGCGTATTGATCCGCGCCGCGTGGACGCCGACCCGATGCTCGGCCAGGACGCGCGCGATCGAATAGAGAAGGCCCGGCCGGTCGTTGGCGGACACGGACAGGATGTAGTACTGGCCGCGTTCGTCGGCCCGGAGGTCGACGCGCGGCGTGATCGGAAACGTCCGGGACAGCCGCGACAGGCGACCCTTGGACGGCTCAGGCAGCGACGCGGTTTCGGCAAGGCGCGTCGCGAGTTGCTGTTCGACGAGATTCGCGATGTCACGATAGCGCACGTCGAGTTCGGTCTGCGTGACGATGAAGTTGTCGAGCGCATAGCCGTGCCGCGTCGTGCTGACGCGCGCATCGAGCACCGACAGTCCGTTGCGGTCGAAGTACGCGCAGATGCCCGCGAACAGGTCGGGGCGGTCCTTCACGTACACGAGCACTTGCAGCGCATCGCCGATCGGCGACGGCCGCGCGCGGACGATCGCGGTTTCGGCGTTCACGTGCCGGTACAGCACGCGCGTCTGCCATGCGATGTCGGCCGCGTCGTGGCGCAGGAAAAAGCCGATGTCGAGCTGATCCCACAGCGCGCGGTGCGCGTCCTCGGGCACGGTCTCGAGGCGCAGCAGCGCGAGCGCCTGCTCCTGTCGCGACTTCAGTTCCGAATGCGCGTCGGGATTCGCGCCGCCGAGCACCGCCAGCGTGATGCGGTAGAGGTCTTCGAGGAGCTTGCCCTTCCACGTGTTCCACACCTTCGGGCTCGTGCCGCGAATATCGGCGACGGTCAGCAGGTAGAGCGCGGTGAGGTAGCGCTCGTTGCCGACGACTTCGGCAAAGCGCTTGATGACCTCGGGGTCGCTCGTGTCCTGCTTCTGCGCGACCTGGCTCATCGTCAGGTGATGCTGGACGAGCCACACGATCAGCGCCGCGTCGTCGCCGGCGATCCCGTGCTCGCGGCAGAAACGCCGCGCGTCGGCCATCCCGAGCGTCGAGTGGTCGCCGCCGCGGCCCTTCGCGATGTCGTGGAACAGCGCCGCGACATACAGCACCCACGGGCGCTCGAAATTGCCGATCAGCTGGCTGCAGAACGGGTACTCGTGCGCATGCTCGGCCACCGCGAAGCGGCGAATGTTGCGCAACACCATCAGGATGTGCTGGTCGACCGTGTACACGTGGTACAGGTCGTGCTGCATCTGGCCGACGATGCGGCGGAAATTCAGCAGATAGCGGCCGAGCACGCTCGTCTGGTTCATCAGCCGGAACGCATGCGTGATGCCTTCGGGCTGCTGCAGGATCTGCATGAACGTGCTGCGGTTCTGCGGATCGCGCCGCCACGTGTTGTTCATGATCTCGCGCGAGTTGTACAGCGCGCGCAGCGTGCGGGCGGACAGGCCCTTCACGCCGCGGGTCGCCTCGTACAGCAGGAATGCTTCGAGGATCGCGTCGGGATGGCGTTCGAACACGCCGTCGTCGACGATTTCGAGCATGCCCTGCTTCTCGACGAAGCGATCGGGCGACAGCACGCGCGTGATGCCGCTCGTCGCGGGAAACAGCTGCGCCTCGATATTCTGGATCAGGATCGTCGCCAGCTGCGTGACCGCTTTCGCAGCCCAGTAGTAACGGCGCATCAGCTGCTCGCTTGCGCGTTTGGCCTGGGTCGGCTGGTAGCCGAAGCTCTCGGCGGCCTGCGTCTGCAGGTCGAACACGAGCATGTCCTGGCGGCGGCCGGCGATCACGTGCAGCCGCGCGCGCAACGTCTTCAGGAATCCTTCGTTGCGGCGCAGCTCGCGCGCCTCGCGATCGGTGATGAGGCCGCGCGTGTCGAGCTCGCGCCAGCTGCTGCCGAAGCCGGCCGCGCGTGCGATCCACAGGATCGTCTGCAGGTCGCGCAACCCGCCCGGGCTTTCCTTCACGTTCGGCTCGAGGCTGTACGGCGTGTCCTGGAACTTCGCATGGCGCTGGCGCATCTCGAGCACCTTCGCGGTGAAGAACGCGCGCGCGTCGAGCGCCTCGTGATACCGCACGGTGAAGCGCTCGAACAGCGCGGTGCTGCCGACGATGCGACGCGCTTCCAGCAGCGAGGTCTGCACGGTGACGTCCTGCGACGCTTCCTCGATGCATTGGGCGACCGTGCGCACGCTGCTGCCGATCTCGAGGCCGAGATCCCATGCCATCCCGATGAAGCGCTCGATGCGCGCGTCGAGCGCCGGGTCGTGCGTATCGGGCAGCAGCACGAGGATGTCGACGTCGGAGTAGGGCGCGAGCTCGCCGCGCCCGTAGCCGCCGACGGCGACGAGTGCGAGCGTCGCGGGCAGCCCGCAGTCGTCCCACACGCGCTTGAGCACATCGTCGGTGAGTTTCGACAGCGCGTGCATCAGCGATGCGACGTTCGTCGCGCTGCGAAAGCGCTCGAGCATGTCGGCCTTGGCGGCCTTGAATTCGGCGCGCCGCGACAGCGCTTCGGGCGAGGGGGCGGCGTGAGCGCTCATGGGCAGGCCGTTCAGGTCAGCAGGTCAGGGGCGGGCGGGGCAGGCTGGCGCGGCGGCGCTCAAACCGCGGCGGCTGGTTGCGCGAACACCGGGCGCGCCGGCGTGCCGGCGGACACGGTCAGCACCTCGTAGCCCGTCTCGGTGACGAGCACCGTGTGCTCCCACTGCGCGGACAGGCTGCGGTCGCGCGTCTTGACCGTCCACTGGTCGGGCATCGTGCGGATGTCGCGCTTGCCGGCGTTGATCATCGGCTCGATCGTGAAGATCATCCCGGCCTTCAGCTCGATGCCGGTGCCCGGACGGCCATAGTGTACGACCTGCGGATCCTCGTGGAACACCGTGCCGATGCCGTGGCCGCAGTATTCGCGCACGACGCTGTAGCCCTGCGCTTCCGCATGCTTCTGGATCGCATGGCCGATGTCGCCGAGGTGAGCGCCGGGCTTGACCTGGTCGATGCCGAGCCACATGCACTCATAGGTGGTTTGCACGAGGCGCTTCGCGAGGATCGAGCCCTCGCCGACGATGAACATCCGGCTGGTGTCGCCGAAGTAGCCATTCTTGATCACGGTGATGTCGATGTTCAGCGCGTCGCCGTTCTTGATCACCTTCTCGCCCGGAATCCCGTGGCAGATCACGTCATTGACCGAGATGCAGGTTGCCTTCGGGTACGGCGGATAGCCGGGCGGCTGATAATTCAGCGGCGCGGGGATCGTGCCCTGCTCGTTGAGCATGAATTCGTGACAAAGCCGGTCGAGTTCGGCGGTCGTGACGCCCGCGACGACGTGCGGCGTGATGAAGTCGAGCACTTCGCTCGCGAGACGGCCGGCGACGCGCATCTCGGCGATATCGTGTTCGTTTTTGAGCGTAATAGCCATCGAGGTATGCCTGGAATGCGGTGAATTGACGGATTATCGCACCTTATGGCGGGCCTCGCAGCCCCTGCCGGCGGTACCGATGCGGGTTTTCGCGGATTGTCCGGCCGGCTGCCGCGCGGCAAGCGAAAGTGCCGGGCGACTTGAGAGCCGACAAATCGGCGTGCTATACTCTTTGGCTAAGTCGACATCCAAATGCCGAACATGCCCCGTCATGGGGCAGTACCGGACGGCATGGAAATGAAAGACTTGCGGCACGGGCATTTTCGCACGTGCCGAATCGCAAGCCGGCGCAACCAGGGTGCCGACCGCGTGGAACGAGGAGTCCTTCGGGGCGCGTGCGCGCGGCGGTACGGCAGCCGGCTTAAGACCTAACCCTCGTGGAGAATTTACATGGCAGTCACGATGCGCCAAATGCTGGAAGCGGGTGTCCACTTCGGTCACCAGACCCGTTTCTGGAACCCGAAGATGGCTCCGTTTATTTTCGGTCACCGCAACAAGATTCACATCATCAACCTCGAAAAGACGCTGCCGATGTTCACGGACGCACAGAAGTACGTGCGCCAGCTGGCAGCGAACCGCGGCACGATCCTGTTCGTCGGCACGAAGCGTCAGTCGCGTGACACGATCGCCCAGGAAGCGCAGCGCGCGGGCATGCCGTACGTCAACGCACGCTGGCTCGGCGGCATGATGACCAACTTCAAGACGCTGAAGGTTTCGATCAAGCGTCTGAAGGACATGGAAGCGGCAGTCGAGGCAGGCGAGCTCGAGAAGATGAGCAAGAAGGAAGCGCTGCTGTTCGAACGCGAAATCGCCAAGCTGCAGAAGTCGATCGGTGGCGTGAAGGACATGGGCGGCATTCCGGACGCAATCTTCGTCGTCGACGTCGGCTACCACAAGATTGCCGTGACGGAAGCGAACAAGCTGGGCGTGCCGGTCATCGCCGTGGTCGATACGAACCACTCGCCGGAAGGTGTGGATTACGTGATCCCGGGTAACGACGACTCGAGCAAGGCAGTCGCGCTGTACGCTGAAGGCGTGGCCGACGCGATCCTGGAAGGCCGTGCGAACGCGGTCAACGAAGTGGTCCAGGCAGCGCGTGGCGACGACGAGTACGTCGAGGAAAACGCGTAACTGGCCCCGAGCCGGCGCAAAAAGGGGGCTCTCAACAGGCCCCCTTTTTTTAAGCTTGTGCGCCGGACCTGATCGCGCCGAATCGGCGCGGGTCCGGAAACGATTTTCGGCCGTTCGCGTCCAAGCGGGCGGCGTTGTGAATACAGACTCAAGGAGCGAATGATGGCGGCAATTACCGCAAGCATGGTGGCAGAACTGCGCGCAAAGACCGACGCACCGATGATGGAGTGCAAGAAGGCGCTGACGGAAGCTGACGGCGATCTGGCCAAGGCTGAAGAACTGCTGCGCGTGAAGCTCGGCAACAAGGCGAGCAAGGCGGCATCGCGCGTGACGGCCGAAGGCGTCGTCGCATCGTTCGTCGGCGGCAACGCGGGCGCGCTGGTCGAACTGAACTGCGAAACCGACTTCGTCGCGAAGAACGACGACTTCCTCGCATTCTCGAAGACGGTTGCAGAACTCGTCGCGACGCAAAACCCGGCCGACGTGGCAGCGCTGTCGGCACTGCCGCTCGACGGCTCGACGGTCGACGCAGTCCGTCTGGCCCTGATCGGCAAGATCGGCGAAAACGTGTCGATCCGCCGTTTCGTCCGTTTCGAAACCGCGAACAAGATCGCAACGTACCTGCACGGCGCGCGTATCGGCGTGATCGTCGAGTACACGGGTGCGGAAGAGCAGGTCGGCAAGGACGTCGCGATGCACATCGCTGCGATGAAGCCGGTCGCGCTGTCGTCGGCAGACGTGCCGGCGGAACTGATCGAGACGGAGCGCCGTGTCGCCGAGCAGAAGGCTGCCGAATCGGGCAAGCCGGCTGAAATCGTCGCGAAGATGGTCGACGGCAGCGTCCAGAAGTACCTGAAGGAAGTGTCGCTGCTGAACCAGACGTTCGTGAAGAACGACAAGCAGACGATCGAGCAGATGCTGAAGGCAGCGAATGCGGCAGTGCAGAAGTTCGCGCTGTTCGTCGTCGGCGAAGGCATCGAGAAGCGCCAGGACGACTTTGCCGCAGAAGTGGCCGCACAAGTCGCAGCAGCAAAGCAGCAGTAAGCAGTCAGGCAGTATCCGCGGCGGGCGTCCGCTCCGCCGCGGCCGGCGGCGTCGCCGGCCGGCCGGGAACCCCGTCCGACCGTCGGCGCTTGCCCGAATCAGTATTTCGCCCCTACAGTTCGTGGTTGTCATCCTCTCGTCGCTCGGAAGCCCCTATGTCCAATGCCTATAAACGCGTCCTCCTCAAACTCTCCGGCGAAGCGCTGATGGGCGATGATGCCTTCGGCATCAATCGCGCGACGATCGAGCGGATGGTGGCGGATATCGCCGAAGTCGTGGGTCTCGGCACGCAGCTCGCGGTCGTGATCGGCGGCGGTAACATTTTCCGTGGTGTCGCGGGCGGTGCGGCCGGCATGGACCGCGCGACGGCCGATTACATGGGGATGCTGGCCACGATGATGAACGCACTGGCGCTGCAGGACGCGATGCGCCACGCCGGCATCGTCGCGCGCGTGCAGTCCGCGCTGCGCATGGACCAGGTCGTCGAGCCGTACATTCGGCCCCGTGCGATCCGCCAGCTCGAGGAAGGCAAGGTCGTGATCTTCGCGGCCGGCACGGGCAACCCGTTCTTCACGACGGATACGGCCGCCGCGCTGCGCGGTTCGGAAGTGGGCGCCGAGGTCGTACTGAAGGCGACCAAGGTCGATGGCGTATATTCTGCCGATCCGAAGAAGGATCCGTCGGCCACGCGCTACACGACGATCAGCTTCGACGAGGCGATCAGCCGCAATCTGCAGGTGATGGACGCGACGGCCTTCGCGCTGTGCCGCGACCAGAAGCTGCCGATTCGCGTGTTTTCGATCAACAAGCCGGGCGCGCTCAAGCGTATCGTGCTGGGCGAGGACGAAGGTACGCTCGTCCACGTGTAAACTCCCGCGGATGCGGGCAAGCGGCGTGGGTCGTCGGCCGCGGTGCGTGGCGCGCCGGGCGGGGCCCGCGTTCTTTGAAGGTTGGAAGGTTTGGAGGTTGAAATGAGTGTCGCTGATGTCAAGAAGGGCGTAGAGCAGAAGATGCAGCGCTCGATCGAAGCGTTCAAGAACGATCTGGCGAAGATCCGTACGGGCCGTGCGCACACCGGTCTGCTCGATCACGTGCAGGTCGACTACTACGGTTCGATGGTGCCGATCTCGCAGGTTGCGAACCTGACGCTCGTCGACGCACGCACGATCGGCGTGCAGCCGTGGGAAAAGAACATGGTCGCGAAGGTCGAGAAGGCCATCCGCGAAGCCGATCTCGGCCTGAACCCGGCGACGGCCGGCGACCTGATCCGCGTGCCGATGCCCGCGCTGACGGAAGAGCGCCGCCGCGAGCTGACCAAGGTGGTCAAGAGCGAAGGCGAAACGGCCAAGGTCGCGATCCGCAACCTGCGCCGCGACGCGAACGAAGCGCTCAAGAAGCTCGTGAAGGACAAGGAAATCTCGGAAGACGACGAGCGCCGTGCGAGCGACGACGTGCAGAAGCTGACCGACAAGCACGTTGCCGAAGTCGACAAGCTCGTGCAGAGCAAGGAAGCCGAGATCATGACGGTCTGACGACCGTCCTCGCGCGCCGCCTCTTCCCGCATTACTGTCTCAACGGCCATGACCTATACCAGCTCTACTGTTCGCGTGCCTGACGTCGGCGCCGTGCCGCGTCATATCGCGATCATCATGGACGGCAACGGCCGTTGGGCGACCGAACGCCGCTTGCCGCGCGTCGCGGGGCACACCCGCGGCGTGGATGCCGTGCGGGCGGTGGTCGAAGGCTGCGCGCGCGCCGGCGTCGAATACCTGACGCTGTTCGCGTTCAGTTCGGAAAACTGGCGCCGGCCGAACGACGAAGTGTCGTTCCTGATGCGGCTGTTCATCACCGCGCTCGAACGCGAGATCGGCAAGCTGCATGCGAACGGGATCCGCCTGCGCGTGGTGGGCGATCTCGAGCGATTCGAGCCGCGCATCCGCGAACTGATCCGCCGCGCCGAAACCAAGACGGCGCGCAACACCCGTCTCACCCTGACGATCGCCGCGAACTACGGCGGCCGCTGGGACATCCTGCAGGCGACGAAGAAGCTCGTCGAGCAGGCCGTGCGCGAGGGCCGCGAGGTCGACGTGACCGAAGACGCGTTCGCGCCGCACCTGGCGATGGCCTATGCGCCGGAGCCCGATCTCTTCATCCGCACCGGTGGCGAGCAGCGTGTCAGCAATTTCCTGCTGTGGCAGCTCGCGTACGCCGAATTCTATTTCACCGACAAATACTGGCCGGACTTCGACGGCGCGGCGCTGGCCGACGCGATCGCATCGTATACCGAGCGCGAGCGCCGTTTCGGGCGCACCAGCGCGCAGCTCGAACCACAATCGCAGAACGCCGATTCCCTTTCATGCTGAAGACCCGTGTGATCACGGCGGTCGTGATGCTGGCAGTGTTGCTGCCCGTGACGCTGTTCGCGCCGCTCACCGCGTTCGGCGCGCTGATCGGCGTCGTGCTCGTGTTCGCCGCGTGGGAGTGGGCGCGCCTGCTCAAGCTCGGCGCGACCGGTTCGGTCGTCTACGCGATCGTCGCGGCACTGGCGCTCGCGGCGACCGCGCCGCTCGGCGTCGAAGCAGCTTCGTCCCGTCCCCTTTTTATGGCAGCCGGCGTCTTCTGGCTGCTGGTCGGCCCGTTCTCGCTGCGGCGCAAGCCGGCGCTCGCGGGCGGCGTGTGGCGGCCGTTCCTGCTCGCGGCCGGGCTCGCGGTGTTCGCGGCCTGCTGGCACGCGGTCGTCGCGGCGCGTGCGCAGGGCGTTTCGTTCGTGCTGTCGCTGCTTCTGGTCGTCTGGCTGGCCGATATCGGCGCATACTTCGCGGGCAAGGCCTTCGGAAAGCGTAAACTGGCCGTTACGATCAGTCCCGGCAAGAGCTGGGAAGGCGCGATCGGCGGCTGGCTCGCCGTGATGGTCGTCGCGGGTGTCGCGATGGCCGCTCACTGGTTCGAGCCGACCCTGTTTTCCGCACTCGCCGCGCGTTACGGGATGCCCGGCGCATGGGCCGCGCTGACGCTGCTGGTCGTCTACAGCGTGATCGGCGACCTGTTCGAGTCGCTGCTCAAGCGTCAGGCGGGCGTGAAGGATTCGAGCGGCCTGCTGCCCGGTCACGGCGGCGTGCTCGACCGCGTCGACGCGCTGCTGCCGGTGCTGCCGCTCGCAATGCTGCTGCTTGGTTAAACCACTATTTCTGTTATGCAAAAACGTCTGACACTGCTCGGTTCCACGGGCTCGATCGGAGACAGCACGCTCGACGTGGTCGCCCGCCATCCCGAGCGTTTCTCGGTCTACGCGCTGACCGCGCACCGCAACGGCGACAAGCTCGTCGAGCAGTGCCTGCGCTTCGCGCCCGAAATCGCGGTGGTCGGCGATGCGAACACGGCGGCGCACGTCGAGGCGAAACTGCGCGCGGCGGGCAGCAAGACCACGGTGCTGTACGGCCCGCAGGCGCTCGTCGACGTGTCGAAGAGCGACGGCTGCGATACGGTCGTCGCCGCGATCGTCGGCGCGGCGGGCCTTGCGCCGAGCCTCGCGGCCGCGCGCGCCGGCAAGCGCATCCTGCTCGCGAACAAGGAATCGCTCGTGATGTCGGGCGCGATCTTCATGGACGCCGTGCGCGACCATGGCGCGATCCTGCTGCCGGTCGACAGCGAACACAACGCGATCTTCCAGTGCATGCCGCGCGACGAGAATGAACATGGCGGGATCTCGAAGATCATCCTGACCGCGTCGGGCGGCCCGTTCCGTACGCGCGAGCCGGCCACGCTCGTCGACGTAACGCCGGACGAAGCGTGCAAGCACCCGAACTGGGTGATGGGCCGCAAGATTTCCGTCGATTCCGCGACGATGATGAACAAGGGCCTCGAAGTCATCGAGGCGCACTGGATCTTCGGCTTGGCCGGTGACCGGATCGACGTGCTGATTCACCCGCAGAGCGTGATCCATTCGCTCGTGTCGTACCGCGACGGCTCGGTGCTCGCTCAGCTCGGCAACCCCGACATGCGCACGCCGATCGCGCACGCGCTCGCGTTCCCGGAGCGCGTCGACGCCGGTGTCGACCAGCTCGACCTCGCGCAAATCGCACAGCTGTCGTTCGAGAAGCCCGATTACACGCGCTTCCCCTGCCTCGCGCTCGCGCTGAAGGCGCTTGAGGAGGGCGGTATCGCGAGCGCCGCGTTGAACGCGGCGAACGAAATCGCGGTCGAAGCATTTCTTGAGCGCCGGATCGGCTTCATGGCGATCGCGGCGACGGTCGATGCGGTGCTCAACGCGCTGCCGAACCGTAACCCGAACGGGCTCGACGACGTCCTTGCGGCGGATGCCGAGGCACGCCGCCTCGCCGCCGAGATCATTGCGAAAGCGCCTGCGCCACGCGTGGAGCGCGCTGTCTGAATGAGGTGCTCATGAACGTGCTGGTCGAACTGATCGCGTTTGCCGTGGCGATCGGGGTGCTGGTCGTGGTGCATGAGTACGGACATTATCGCGTCGCGCGTTGGTGCGGCGTGAAGGTGCTGCGTTTCTCGATCGGCTTCGGTCAGCCCGTCGCGCGCTGGGTCAGCCGCAGGACGGGCACTGAATGGACGCTCTCCGCGTTGCCGCTGGGCGGTTACGTGAAGATGCTCGACGAGCGTGAACCGGGGTCGAGCGTCAAGCCCGAGGAACTCGATCAGGCGTTCAACCGGCAATCGGTGTTCAAGCGCATCGCGATCGTCGCCGCCGGCCCGATCGCGAACTTCCTGTTGGCAATCGTCCTCTTTTCCGCTGTATTCGCGACTGGCGTGACCGAGCCGGCCGCGGTGCTCGCGCCGCCGGCTGCCGGCACGGTGGCGGCTCGCGCGGGCTTCGACGGCAGCGAGACGATCGTGTCGATCCGCGACGCCGACGGCGGCGAGGCCGCGCCGGTGCGCTCGTGGTCGGACCTGCGCTGGAAGCTGCTGTCCGCCGCGTTCGATCATCGCGAGGTCGTGCTCGGCGCGCGCGACGGCGGGTCGGCGACGTTCGACTTCCGGGTCGACCTGCGCAATGTTCCCGAAAGCCAGCTCGACGACGATTTCATGATGCACCTGGGCTTCGAGACCGGCGGCGGCACGCTGTCGGTCGCGTCGGTGCAGCCCGGCAGCGCGGCCGAGCAGGCGGGCCTGAAGGCCGGCGACAAGCTGCTGGCGCTCGACGGCAATCCGATTGGCGGCGCATCGCGCTTCATCGACGCGGTGAAGCACCACGCGGGTCAGGCAGTCAACCTGCAGGTCGAGCGCGGCGGCG
Source organism: Burkholderia sp. LA-2-3-30-S1-D2 (assembly GCF_001523915.2). Lineage (NCBI taxonomy): Bacteria > Pseudomonadati > Pseudomonadota > Betaproteobacteria > Burkholderiales > Burkholderiaceae > Burkholderia > Burkholderia sp. LA-2-3-30-S1-D2. The sequence goes on from NZ_CP013384.1 coordinate 1,435,840, forward strand.
CGACGCAAACCGTGCAGATCGTGCCGCAGGCGCAGCGCGACGATGAAACGGGGCAGCAGATCGGCCGCATCGGCGCGGCGCTGTCGATGCACACGCCGTCGGTCGACGTGCGCTATGGGCCGATCGAGAGTCTGCAGCTCGGTGCGCACCGCACGTGGGACATTGCGATTTACTCGCTGAAGATGTTCGGACGGATGGTCACGGGCGATGCGTCGCTGAAGAATCTGTCCGGCCCGGTGACGATTGCAGACTACGCCGGCAAGAGCGCGCGGCTCGGTCCGTCGGCCTTCCTGTCGTTCCTCGCCCTTGTCAGCATTAGCCTCGGGGTGCTGAACTTGCTGCCGATTCCCGTTTTGGACGGGGGGCATCTGTTATATTATCTGGTTGAAGCCGCGACCGGGAAAGCCGTCTCGGAGCGTTGGCAGCTGATTCTGCAAAGAGCCGGGTTGATCTGCATCGTCGCGTTGTCGGCGATCGCGCTGTTCAACGACCTGGCTCGGTTAATCCATTTCTGAAGCGTCAGGCGGCGGCCAGTCGGCCGCCGCCTGATTTGATGCAGCTAAATATTGGGGATGCACGTTGTTCAAACCTCATCGCTTTGTACCTAAGACAGTTGCAGCGGCCGCGCTCGCCGCGCACGGCCTCGCGGCGCATGCAGCGGCACCGTTCGTGGTGCAAGACATCAAGATCGAGGGGTTGCAGCGCGTCGAAGCGGGTTCGGTGTTTGCCTACCTGCCGATCAAGCAGGGCGATACCTTCACCGACGACAAGGCATCCGAAGCAATCCGCGCGCTGTACGCGACGGGCTTCTTCAACGACGTGCGCATCGCCACCCAGGGCAACGTCGTGATCGTGCAGGTGCAGGAGCGTCCGGCCATCGCGTCGATCGACTTCACCGGCACGAAGGAATTCGACAAGGACAACCTGACGAAGGCGCTGCGCGCGGTGGGTCTGGCCGACGGCCGCTACTACGACAAGGCGCTCGTCGACAAGGCGGAGCAGGAGCTCAAGCGTCAGTACCTGACGCGCGGCTTCTACGCGGCCGAGGTCAAGACGACGATCACGCCGGTCGACGCGAACCGCGTGTCGATCCTGTTCGCGGTCGCCGAAGGTCCGAGCGCGAAGATCCGCCAGATCAACTTCATCGGCAACAAGGCGTTCAGCACCAGCACGCTGCGCGACGAAATGCAGCTGTCGACGCCGAACTGGTTCTCCTGGTACACGAAGAACGACCTGTACTCGAAGGAAAAGCTCACGGGCGACCTCGAGGCCGTGCGCTCGTACTATCTGAACCGCGGCTACCTCGAGTTCAACATCGAGTCGACCCAGGTGTCGATCTCGCCCGACAAGAAGGACATGTACCTGACGGTCACGCTGCACGAAGGCGAGCCGTACACGGTGTCGGGCATCAAGCTGTCGGGCAATCTGCTCGATCGCGAAGCCGAACTGAACAAGCTGATCAAGATCAAGCCGGGCGATCGTTTCTCGGCCGAAAAGCTGCAGCAAACGACGAAGTCGATCGTCGACAAGCTCGGCGAATACGGTTATGCATTCGCGACCGTCAACGCGCAACCGGACATCGACCAGGCGAACCACAAGGTGAACCTGAACCTCGTCGTCGATCCGAGTCGCCGCGTGTACGTGCGCCGCATCAACGTGGTCGGCAACACGCGTACGCGCGACGAAGTCGTGCGCCGCGAAATGCGCCAGCTCGAAAGCTCGTGGTTCGATTCGAACCGCCTCGCGCTGTCGAAGGATCGCGTGAACCGTCTCGGCTACTTCACCAACGTCGACGTGACGACGGTGCCCGTCGAAGGCACGAACGACCAGGTCGACGTGAACGTGAAGGTCGATGAAAAGCCGACCGGCGCGATCACGCTGGGCGCGGGCTTCTCGTCGACGGACAAGGTGGTGCTGTCGGCCGGTGTGTCGCAGGACAACGTGTTCGGTTCGGGCACGAGCCTGTCGGTGAACGTCAATACCGCGAAGAGCTACCGCACGCTGACCGTCACACAGGTCGACCCGTACTTCACGGTCGACGGCATCAAGCGGATCACGGACGTCTACTACCGCACGTACCAGCCGCTCTACTATTCGACGAGCTCGAGCTTCCGGATCATCAGCGCGGGCGGCAACCTGAAGTTCGGCATTCCGTTCTCGGAAGTCGACACCGTCTACTTCGGCGCGGGCTTCGAGCAGAACCGTCTCGACGTCGACTCGAACACGCCGCAGAGCTACCAGGATTACGTGAACGAGTTCGGCCGCGTGTCGAACACGGTGCCGCTGACGGTCGCGTGGTCGCGCGACGCGCGTGACAGCGCGCTGATCCCGAGCCGCGGCTACTTCACGCAGGCGAACGTCGAATACGGCGTGCCGGTCGGCAAGATCCAGTACTACAAGGCCGACCTGCAGGCGCAGTACTACTATTCGTTCTCGCGTGGCTTCATCCTGGGCCTGAACCTGCAAGGCGGCTACGGTAACGGTATCGGCAACCCGTACCCGATCTTCAAGAACTACTACGCGGGCGGTATCGGCTCCGTGCGTGGCTACGAGCCGAGCTCGCTGGGCCCGCGCGACACGAAGACGAACGACCCGATCGGCGGTTCGAAGATGCTGGTCGGCAACATCGAGCTGACGTTCCCGCTGCCGGGCACCGGCTACGACCGCACGCTGCGCGTGTTCACGTTCCTCGACGGCGGTAACGTGTGGGGCAACGCGCCGGGCGGCACGAGTACCGGCGCGAACGGCCTGCGTTACGGCTACGGTGTGGGTCTCGCGTGGATCTCGCCGATCGGCCCGCTGAAGCTGAGCCTCGGCTTCCCGCTGCAGAAGCATGAAGGCGACCAGTACCAGAAATTCCAGTTCCAGATCGGGACGGCGTTCTGATCGAACGCATGACAACAGCAACGAGAGGGTAATTTTGCTAACCGGTAAGTTTTCGAAACGAGTGATGTGTGCGCTGACCGTTGCGCTGGCCTTGGGCGCGGCGACGGCACATGCTCAGGACGTCGCCCGCATCGCGGCGGTCAATTCGGATCGGATCCTGCGCGAGTCGGCGCCCGCCAAGGCGGCGCAGACGAAGCTCGAAGCCGAGTTCGCGAAGCGCGACAAGGATCTGCAGGACCTCGCGGCGCGTCTGAAGTCGATGTCCGACTCGCTGGACAAGAACGGCGCGTCGCTGTCGGCGGCCGATCGCGCACAAAAGCAGCGCGATCTCGCGCAGCTCGATACCGACTTCCAACGCAAGCAGCGCGAGTTTCGCGAAGACCTGAACCAGCGCCGCAACGAGGAACTCGCGGCGGTGCTGGAGCGTGCGAACAAGGTCATCAAGCAGATCGCCGAGCAGCAGAATTACGACCTGATCGTGCAGGAAGCCGTGTACGTCAGCCCGCGTATCGACATCACCGACAAGGTGCTCAAGGCGCTCGCGTCCGGCTCGACGAACTGAACGGAGCAGACGACGAATGGCATTGACGCTTGAGGCACTCGTAAAGCGGTTCGGTGGCGAGATCGCCGGCGACGCCCAGTGCAAGGTGGGCGGCCTCGCGCCGATCGACCAGGCAGGCCCTCAGCAACTCGCGTTTCTCGCGAATCCGAAGTACCTGTCGCAGGTCGAGACGACCCGCGCCGGCGCGGTGCTGATCGCGCCGAAGGATCTCGAAAAGCTGGGCGCGGCCGCTGATGGCCGCAATTTCATCGTGACGCCGAATCCGTACGCGTACTTCGCGCGCGTCGCGCAGATGTTCATCGATCTCGCTACGCCGCCGCGCGCAGCCGGCGTGCATCCGAGCGCGACGATCGATCCGGCCGCGCAGGTGGCCGCGAGCGCGGTGATCGGTCCGCACGTGACGGTCGAGGCCGGCGCGGTGATCGAGGACGGCGTGCAGCTCGACGCGAACGTGTTCGTCGGCCGCGGCACCACGATCGGCGCCGGTTCGCACCTCTACCCGAACGCTTCGGTGTACCACGGCTGCAAGATCGGTCCGCGCGCGATCATTCATTCGGGTGCCGTGATCGGTTCCGACGGGTTCGGCTTCGCGCCGGATTTCGTCGGCGACGGCGATGCGCGCACCGGCAGCTGGGTCAAGATTCCGCAGGTCGGCGGCGTGTCGGTTGGCCCGGACGTCGAGATCGGTGCGAACACGACGATCGACCGCGGCGCGATGGCGGACACCGTCATCGAGGAATGCGTGAAGATCGACAACCAGGTGCAGATCGCCCACAACTGCCGGATCGGCGCTTACACGGTGATCGCCGGCAAGGCGGGCATCGCGGGCAGCACGACGATCGGCCGCCACTGCATGATCGGCGGCGCGGCCGGGATCGCCGGCCATGTGACGCTTGGCGACTATGTCATCATCACCGCGAATTCGGGCGTGTCGAAGTCGCTGCCGAAGGCAGGCATCTACACGAGTGCATTCCCGGCCGTCGACCACGGCGAATGGAACAAGAGCGCCGCACTCGTGCGCAACCTCGACAAGCTGCGCGACCGCATCAAGGCGCTCGAGACCGCGCTGGCCGCCCAGGGCGGCACGGACGCCTGACCGACACCATGCGAGACCACGAACCGGGCACGGCCAGCGCATTCGGCCCGGTTTGCCAGACTGGGCCGCGCGGCGGCCCGCTTCAGCTTTTGCATCACCACCGCGCAGCTTTTGCGTGAGACGAACCATCATGAGCACTGAAAAAATCAATCTCGACATCCACAAGATCCTCACGCTGCTGCCGCATCGCTACCCGATTCTGCTCGTCGATCGCGTGCTCGAACTCGAGCCGCACAAGGGAATCAAAGCGCTGAAGAACGTGTCGATCAACGAGCCGTTCTTTCAGGGGCATTTCCCGAAGCGGCCGGTGATGCCGGGTGTGCTGATCCTCGAGGCGCTCGCTCAGGCGGCCGCGCTGCTGACGTTCGCGGAAGAGCAGCCGAAGGATCCGGAAAACACGCTGTACTACTTCGTCGGCATCGACGGCGCGCGCTTCAAGCGTGTCGTCGAACCGGGCGATCAGCTGATTCTGAACGTGACGTTCGAACGCTACATCCGCGGCATCTGGAAGTTCAAGGCGGTGGCGGAAGTGGACGGCAAGGTGGCGGCGGAAGCCGAATTGATGTGCACGGTCAAGACGGCCGACGCGGCGCCCTGAGCGACGCAGCACGCATGGGTAACGTAACGCGAGCAACGCGACACATCACATCGAGAGGCAACGGCGCATGACCAGGATTCATCCTACCGCGATCGTCGAACCGGGCGCGCAGATCGACGAGTCCGTCGAGATCGGGCCGTACGCGATCGTCGGGCCGCACGTCACGATCGGCGCGCGTACGACGATCGGCTCGCACAGCGTGATCGAAGGTCACACGACGCTCGGCGAGGACAACCGCATCGGCCATTACGCGTCGGTCGGCGGCCGTCCGCAGGACATGAAGTACAAGGACGAGCCGACGAAGCTCGTGATCGGCAACCGCAACACGATCCGCGAATTCACGACGATCCACACCGGCACCGTGCAGGACGTGGGCGTGACGACGCTCGGCGACGACAACTGGATCATGGCCTATGTGCACATCGGTCATGACTGCCGCGTCGGCAACAACGTGATCCTGTCGAGCAACGCGCAGATGGCCGGTCACGTCGAGATCGGCGACTGGGCGATCGTCGGCGGGATGTCGGGCGTGCACCAGTTCGTGCGCATCGGTGCGCACTCGATGCTGGGTGGCGCCTCGGCGCTCGTGCAGGACGTGCCGCCGTTCGTGATCGCGGCCGGCAACAAGGCCGAGCCGCACGGCATCAACGTCGAAGGCCTGCGCCGGCGCGGTTTCTCGCCCGACGCGATCTCGGCGCTGCGCAGCGCGTACCGCCTGCTGTACAAGAACGGCCTGTCGCTCGAGAAAGCGAAGGTGCAGTTGCGCGAGCTGGCGGCCGCGGGTGGCGAAGGCGACGCAGCGGTCACCGCGCTCGTCGCGTTCATCGACGCGTCCCAACGCGGCATCATCCGCTAAGCGATGTCGCTCCCGACCAATCAGCTCCGGCTCGCGATGGTGGCCGGCGAGCCGTCGGGCGATTTGCTCGCGGCGTCGCTGCTCGGCGGGCTTCAAGAGCGGCTGCCCGCGTCGACCCACTACTACGGGATCGGCGGGCAGCGGATGCTCGCGCACGGCTTCGACTCGCATTGGCAGATGGACAAGCTGACGGTGCGCGGCTACGTCGAGGCGCTGGGCCAGATTCCCGAAATCCTGCGGATTCGCGGCGAACTGAAGCGCCAGCTGCTCGCGGAGCGGCCCGACGCATTCATCGGCGTCGACGCACCCGATTTCAACTTCAACGTGGAGCAGGCCGCGCGCGACGCGGGCATCCCGTCGATCCACTTCGTGTGCCCGTCGATCTGGGCGTGGCGCGGCGGGCGGATCAAGAAGATCGCGAAGTCCGTCGACCACATGCTGTGCCTGTTCCCGTTCGAGCCGGCGATCCTCGACAAGGCGGGCGTCGCATCGACGTATGTCGGCCACCCGCTGGCCGACGAGATTCCGCTCGAACCCGACGCGCACGGCGCGCGCATCGCGCTGGGCCTGCCCGTGGACGGCCCCGTGATCGCGGTGCTGCCGGGCAGCCGGCGCTCGGAGATCGGGCTGATCGGCCCGACGTTCTTCGCGGCGATGGCGCTGATGCAGCAGCGCGAGCCCGGTGTGCGGTTCGTGATGCCGGCTGCGACGCCCGCGCTGCGCGAACTGCTGCAGCCGCTCGTCGACGCGCATCCGCAGCTGGCGCTGACGATCACCGACGGCCGCTCGCAGGTCGCGATGACCGCCGCCGACGCGATCCTCGTGAAGAGTGGCACCGTCACGCTGGAAGCCGCGTTGCTCAAGAAGCCGATGGTGATCTCGTACAAGGTGCCCTGGCTGACCGGACAGATCATGCGCCGGCAGGGCTATCTGCCGTACGTCGGCTTGCCGAACATCCTGGCGGGGCGCTTCGTCGTGCCCGAGCTGCTGCAGCATTTCGCGACGCCCGAGGCGCTCGCCGATGCGACGCTCACGCAGCTGCGCGACGACGCGAATCGTCGAACGCTGACCGAAGTGTTTACCGAAATGCATCTCTCACTGCGGCAGAACACGGCCGCGAAGGCGGCCGAAGCGGTCGTGCGCGTGCTCGAACAACGCAAGGGGCGCGCATGACGGCAGCTCGTGCACCACGCCGCCGCGCGTCGAGCGACGTGCAGGGCGGCTTCGACTTCAGCCGGCCCGACGAGATCGTTTGTGGCGTCGACGAAGCGGGCCGCGGCCCGCTCGCGGGGCCGGTGGTGGCCGCTGCGGTGATCCTCGATCCGGCCCAGCCGATCGACGGGCTCGACGATTCGAAGGCGCTGTCCGCGAAGAAGCGCGATGCGCTGTACGACCTGATCGTCGCGCGTTCGCGCGCGTATTGCGTCGCGTCGGCAAGCGTCGACGAAATCGATACGCTGAACATCCTGCACGCGACGATGCTCGCGATGAAGCGTGCCGTCGAGGGGCTGTCGGTCCTGCCGACGCTCGCGCAGATCGACGGCAACCGCTGCCCGACGCTGACGGTGCGTGCCGAGGCGATCGTCAGCGGCGATGCGCTCGTACCGAGCATCTCGGCCGCGTCGATCCTCGCGAAGGTCACGCGCGACCGCATGCTCGTCGACCTGCACGAACGCTTCCCGGTGTACGGTTTCAACGTGCATGCGGGCTACGGCACCGCGAAACACCTTGCCGCGCTGCGCGAGCACGGCCCGTGCGAAGCGCACCGGCGCTCGTTCGCGCCCGTGCGCGCGGCACTCGATCTGATTCGATGAAAAGCATTACTTCCCGCGACAACCCGCTGTACAAGCGCCTGAAGGCGCTCGCGGGTTCGACGCCCCATCAGCGCCGCAGCGGCCAGGCGCTGCTCGAGGGTTTCCACCTCGCCAGCGCGTATCTCGATACGGGCGCGACACCCGAGCTGTGCGTCGCGACCGAAGGCGCGCTCGCGCACGAGGAAGCGCAGGCGATCATCGCGCGCGTCGACGCGCAGCGGGTCGTCACGCTGCCCGACGCCTTGTTCGGGCAACTGTCGAACGTGGTCAGCGGTGTCGGTTTCCTGTTGCTCGTCGACCGGCCCGCGCAGCCGCTGCCGGAGCGCGTCACGCACACGTCGGTCGTGCTCGACGGCGTGCAGGACGCCGGCAACGTCGGCTCGATCCTGCGCAGCGCGGCGGCCGCCGGCGTGCGGCACGTATTCTGTGCGCCGGGCACCGCCTATGCGTGGTCGTCGAAGGTGTTGCGTTCCGGCATGGGCGCGCATTTCCTGCTGTCGATCCATGAAGACGTTGATTCTGCCGTGCTCGCCGAACGCCTCGACGTGCCGGTCGCGCTGACCGATTCGCACGGCGCGCAGGCAGTCTACGACTGCGACCTGGCCGGCCCCGTTGCATGGGTGTTCGGCAACGAGGGTGCCGGCGTATCGGCATTCTGGCGCGACGCGGCCACGCATCGCGTGACGATTCCGCAGCCGGGCGGGATGGAGTCGCTGAATGTTGCCGCAGCAGCAGCGGTGTGCCTGTTCGAGCAGGTGCGGCAGCAGCGGCCTGCGTGATGCCGCATGCGGGCATTTCGCACCAAAAAAAGGCCGCGTTCGACGCGGCCTTTTTGTTTCCGGCGGCGGCCAGTTGGCCGCAAGCGCGCAGGCGCTCAGTACGACTGCCGGTCGAGGCGGATTTCCTGCAGGATCGTCGTCGCGATCTCCTCGATCGACTTGTGCGTCGACGACAGCCACTTGATCCCTTCGCGGCGCATCATCGCTTCGGCCTCGTTGATCTCGTAGCGGCAGTTCTCGGGTGCCGCGTACTTGCTGCCCGGCCGGCGCTCGTTGCGAATCTCCGACAGGCGCTGCGGGTCGATCGACAGCCCGAACAGCTTGTCGCGATGCGGCGACAGCGCCGACGGCAGCTTGCCGCGCTCGAAGTCTTCCGGAATCAGCGGATAGTTGGCTGCCTTCACGCCGTACTGCATCGCGAGATACAGGCTCGTCGGCGTCTTGCCGCTGCGCGACACGCCGACCAGGATCACGTCGGCCTCCGACAGGTTGCGGTTCGACTGGCCGTCGTCGTGCGCGAGCGAGAAGTTGATCGCCTCGATCCGCGTCTTGTATTCCTCGGTATCGGCGTTCTGGTGGCCGCGGCCCATCGCGTGGCTCGACTTCAGCTCCAGTTCCTGCTCGAGAGGCTCGACGAAGCGCTGGAACATGTCCAGCACGAGCGCGTTCGAGCGCTTGACGATGTCATTCGACTCGCTGTCGACGAGCGTCGTGAACACGATCGCACGGCGGCCGTCGTGCACTGCGGCTTCGTTGATCTTCTCGACGGTCGCGAAGGCCTTGTCGAGCGAGTCGACGAACGGCAAGCGCACGAGGCGGAATTTCTGGTCGAACTGGGAGAGGATCGAGTGCGCGAAGGTTTCGGCAGTGATCCCGGTGCCGTCGGAGACGATGAAAACGGTAGGCAGCATGAATCTGGGCGTCGAACGTGAAGGGCGGTTGCGCGGGCAGCTGGAGGTTCGCCTCCAGACGCAGTGAGAAGGTCGCGCCACATCCGGCAGCCGGCACGGTAGAATAGCGGCAACCTGTTGGATAAGCAATTGCGGGGGCAGGGTGCGAACGGCACCTCGGGCTTGCCGTGATCGATCTGAAACTCCCGGCAAGTTCGGCGATTTGTCTGAATGTATCGCCTTTCTGCCGGGATTTTTGCAAATCGGGTCGGAAGATTTTCCGCTGCTGCGATTGTTTCTCCAACAGGTTGCGCAAGACGCGCCGCGCCTTTTTGCAAGCGCCCGCGTCCGAGCCCACTTGCGCAATCGAGCATTTTTTTCACACTTAGGGGCTTGTATGACTAACGCAGCAAACGTCGCAAAGGACCAGGCGTATGTAATCCCGTTCGAGCAGTTGCGGATGACCGATGTGGAGATCGTGGGCGGCAAGAATGCGTCGCTCGGCGAGATGATCAGCCAGCTTTCCGAAGCAGGCGTTCGCGTACCCACCGGTTTCGCCACGACCGCGCTCGCATTCCGCGATTTCCTCAAGCACAACGATCTGACCGATCGCATCGCGAAGCGTCTCGAGTCGCTCGACATCGACGATGTGAAGGCGCTCGCCGAAGCCGGTGCCGAAATCCGCAAGTGGATCGTCGATGCACCGATGCAGGCACGTCTCGAGCAGGAAATCCGTGAGCAGTTCGAAATCCTGACGAAGAGCTCGCCGGGCGAGCTGTCGTTCGCCGTGCGTTCGTCCGCCACCGCGGAAGACCTGCCCGACGCATCGTTCGCCGGCCAGCAGGAGTCGTACCTGAACGTCGTCGGCATCGACGACGTGCTCGACCGCATGAAGCACGTGTTCGCGTCGCTGTACAACGACCGCGCGATCTCGTATCGCGTGCACAAGGGCTTCACGCACGCGGAAGTCGCACTGTCGGCCGGCGTGCAGCGCATGGTCCGCTCGGACGTCGGCGCGGCCGGCGTGATGTTCACGATCGACACCGAATCGGGCTTCAAGGACGCCGTGTTCATCACGTCGAGCTACGGCCTGGGCGAAACCGTCGTGCAGGGTGCCGTGAACCCGGACGAGTTCTACGTATTCAAGACGACGCTCGCACAGGACAAGTACCCGATCATCCGCCGCTCGATCGGCTCGAAGCTGATCAAGATGGAATTCACGCAGCCGGGCGAGCCGGGCCGCGTGAAGACGGTCGACGTGCCGCACGAGCAGCGCAACCGCTACTCGATCACCGACGAAGACGTGATCGAGCTGGCGAAGTACGCGGTCATCATCGAAAAGCACTACCAGCGTCCGATGGACATCGAGTGGGGCAAGGACGGCCGCGACGGCAAGATCTTCATCCTGCAGGCGCGTCCGGAAACGGTGAAGAGCCAGGCGACCGGCAAGGCCGAGCAGCGCTTCAAGCTGAAGGGTCAGTCGCAGGTGCTGGCGACGGGCCGCGCGATCGGCCAGAAGATTGGCGCAGGCCCCGTGCGCGTGATCCAGGATCCGTCGGAAATGGAACGCGTGCAGCCGGGCGACGTGCTGGTGGCGGACATGACCGACCCGAACTGGGAGCCGGTGATGAAGCGTGCAGCGGCGATCGTCACGAACCGTGGCGGCCGGACCTGCCACGCGGCGATCATCGCGCGTGAACTCGGCGTGCCGGCAGTCGTCGGCTGCGGCGACGCAACCGACATCCTGAAGGACGGCGCGCTCGTCACCGTGTCGTGCGCGGAAGGCGACGAAGGCAAGATCTACGACGGCCTGCTCGAGACGGAAGTCACGGAAGTGCAGCGCGGCGAACTGCCGGAAATCCCGGTCAAGATCATGATGAACGTCGGCAACCCGCAGCTCGCGTTCGACTTCTCGCAGTTGCCGAACGCCGGCGTGGGCCTCGCGCGTCTCGAGTTCATCATCAACAACAACATCGGTGTGCACCCGAAGGCGATCCTCGAGTACCCGAACATCGACCAGGATCTGAAGAAGGCCGTCGAGAGCGTCGCGCGCGGTCACGCGTCGCCGCGCCAGTTCTACGTCGACAAGCTGACGGAAGGCGTCGCGACGATCGCCGCGGCGTTCTATCCGAAGCCCGTGATCGTGCGTCTGTCCGACTTCAAGTCGAACGAGTACAAGAAGCTGATCGGCGGTTCGCGTTACGAGCCGGATGAGGAAAACCCGATGCTGGGCTTCCGCGGCGCGTCGCGCTACATCGCCGAAGACTTCGCGCAGGCGTTCGAGATGGAGTGCCGTGCACTGAAGCGCGTGCGCGACGAGATGGGCCTGACCAACGTCGAGATCATGGTGCCGTTCGTGCGGACCGTGAAGCAGGCGGCGCGCGTCGTCGGCCTGCTCGAGAAGTTCGGCCTGAAGCGCGGCGAGAACGGCCTGCGCCTCGTGATGATGTGTGAAGTCCCGACCAACGCGATCCTCGCCGAAGAGTTCCTCGAGCACTTCGACGGTTTCTCGATCGGTTCGAACGACCTCACGCAGCTCACGCTCGGCCTCGACCGCGACTCGGGCATGGAATTGCTGGCCGTCGACTTCGACGAACGCGACCCGGCCGTCAAGTTCCTGCTCAAGCGGGCGATCGATACCTGCCGCAAGATGGGCAAGTACGTCGGCATCTGCGGCCAGGGCCCGTCCGATCACCCGGACTTCGCGCAATGGCTGACCGACGAAGGCATCGTGTCGATCTCGCTGAACCCGGACACGATCATCGATACGTGGCAGGCGCTCGCCAACCGGAAGTAACGGTCAATGCCCGTTCGGCGCAAGCGCGGGTCCGCCGCGCTTGTGTTGAAGGCAAAATGCAAGGTTCGTGTTATAAACACCCCGGTAAGCACCGGGGTGTTTTTGTTTGTCGGTACATAACGGAGCGACCTGGGTGTGCCGCTTGCGTCCGCTTGCGGCGGCGAAGAATATAGTGAACGTACGGGGCCGTTTTTCTGGAGACCACAATGATGTCGGGGCATCTGTTCTGGTGGGGCGCGGTGGGCGTGCTGGTCGTGGCCGAGTTGCTCTCGGGCACGTTCTACCTGCTGATGATTGCGCTCGGCTTTCTCGCGGGCGGATTGCTGCAACTGGCCGGTTTCGCGCCGCACGTGCAGTTCGGCGTGGCCGGCGCGGTCGCGATCATCGCGATGATCGTGCTGCGCCGCTCGGGGCTCGGGCGCAAGCAGAAGCGCGACACGTCGACGAATCCCGACGTCAATCTCGATATCGGCTCGACCGTCACGGTCGACGCGTGGCATGACGGCCGCGCGCGCGTTCAATATCGCGGCGCCGACTGGGACGTCGAACTCGCGCACGGCGAACGCGACGATGTGCACGTGTATCAGGTGCGCGCCGTGCGCGGCAACTGTCTCGTGGTCGTAGCGAAACCCGCGGGCTGATCGTCCGCTGATACAACAAGGAGGGAATATTTCATGGATTCGCTGATCATCTGGGTCGTCCTGCTCGTCATCGCCATCGTGATCGTGTCGAAGACGGTGAAGATCGTGCCGCAGCAGCATGCGTGGGTGCTCGAACGCTTCGGGCGCTATCACGCGACGCTGTCGCCCGGTCTCAATATCGTGCTGCCGTTTGTCGACCGGATCGCCTACCGGCACGTGCTGAAGGAGATTCCGCTCGACGTGCCGAGCCAGGTTTGCATCACGCGCGACAACACGCAACTGCAGGTCGACGGCGTGCTGTACTTCCAGGTGACCGATCCGATGAAGGCCTCTTACGGATCGAGCAACTTCGTGCTCGCGATCACGCAACTCGCGCAGACGACGCTACGGTCGGTGGTCGGCAAGCTCGAACTCGACAAGACCTTCGAGGAACGCGACTTCATCAACCACAACATCGTGTCGGCGCTCGATCAGGCTGCCGCGAACTGGGGCGTGAAAGTACTGCGTTACGAAATCAAGGACCTGACGCCGCCGAAGGAGATCCTCCACGCGATGCAGGCGCAGATCACCGCCGAGCGGGAAAAGCGCGCGCTGATCGCCGCATCCGAAGGCCGCAAGCAGGAGCAGATCAACCTCGCTTCGGGCGCACGCGAGGCGGCGATCCAGAAGTCCGAAGGCGAGCGGCAGGCCGCGATCAACCAGGCGCAGGGCGAGGCGGCCGCGATTCTCGCGGTGGCCGAGGCGAACGCGCAGGCCATCCAGAAGATCGCGAACGCGATCCAGTCGCAGGGCGGGATGGACGCCGTGAACCTGAAGGTTGCCGAGCAGTACGTCGGCGCATTCTCGAACCTCGCGAAACAGGGCAACACGCTGATCGTGCCGGCGAACCTGTCGGATCTCGGCACCGCGATCGCGTCGGCGCTGACGATTGTCAAGAACGCGGCGCCGGCCGCGGGCGGAAAGGCCTGAGCGCAGGCGCGGCTCGATGAGCCGTCCGGCGGCTGCGTGCGGCCGACGTGCGGCGAATCGTCGCGCTATGGAATCGCGATCCTGCTCGCATGACGATGGGCGCGCAGGGTTTCATCAGGGACCGTGAGCGGCTGCTCGATCGGCGCACACACGCATCACGGCTCACAAAAGCACACGGCCCGCTTCGAGCGGGCCGTGTCGTTTGCGATGGGGACGTCGCGCGTCAGGCACCGGCGCGCATGATGCGCGCCTTTTCGCGCTCCCAGTCGCGTTTCTTCTCGGTTTCGCGCTTGTCGTGCAGTTTCTTGCCTTTCGCGAGCGCGATGTCGCATTTCACGCGACCGCCCTTGTAGTGGAAGTTCAGCGGCACGAGCGTATAGCCGCGCTGCTCGACCTTGCCGATCAGTTTCTTGATTTCGTCACGGTGCAGCAGCAGCTTGCGCGTGCGGACCGGATCGGGCTTGATGTGCGTCGAGGCTTCGGGCAGCGGGCTGATGTGGGTGCCGATCAGGAAGATCTCGGCGTTCTTGACCACGACGTAGCCTTCCTTGATCTGGCCGCGCCCGGCGCGCAGCGCCTTGACTTCCCAGCCCTCAAGCACGAGCCCCGCCTCGTAGCGTTCCTCGATGTGATAATCGAAGTGCGCTTTCCTGTTGTCGATGATGCTCATGAAAGGATCGGGCCAACTCGTTTAAAATCACGATTTTAGCAAAGCGGGGCGGTAATCGCCCGGCTTGCGTTCTTACTTGAGCGATGCCGCGCGATTTATGGCAGATGTCCAGAAAACCGTATTGATCCGTCACTCGGCGGAACAGATGTTCGACCTCGTCACCGACGTGGCCGATTACCCCAATTTCCTGCCCTGGTGCGGCGGCGTCGAGATTCGCCGTCAGGACGACAGCGGGATGGAAGCGCGCATCGACATCAACTTCAAGGGCATCAAGCAGCATTTCGCGACGCGCAACACGCAGCAGCGCCCGACACGCATCGACATGGAGTTCGCGGACGGCCCGTTCCGGAAGTTCACGGGTTCGTGGCGCTTCATCCCGCTGCGCTCCGACGCATGCAAGATCGAATTTGCGCTGCACTACGAGTTCTCGAGCATCCTGCTCGAGAAGATCATCGGGCCGGTGTTCAGCCATATCGCGAACACGTTCGTCGATTCGTTCGTCAAGCGCGCCGACCAGCGCTACGGGAAGGGGTGACGCGATGCTGTCGATCGAAGTCTGTTACGCGCTGCCGGATCGCCAGACGCTGATTGCGGTGTCGCTGCCCGAAGGCGCGACCGTGCGCGCGGCGATCGACGCGAGCGGCGTGCTCGCGCTGCACCCGGAAATCAACCTCGCGCAGGCAAAAACCGGCGTGTTCGGCAAACTCGCGCCGCTCGACGCGCCGCTCGCCGATCATGACCGTGTCGAGATCTACCGTCCGTTGATCGTCGATCCGAAGCTCGCGCGCCAGCGGCGCGTCGACAAGACCCGCCGCGAGGGCTCCATCGAGGGCCGCAAGTGGATGCACAAGGACGCGCGCTGACGCGTCGCGCCAGCATCGCTCCATCTCATTCCGTCCCGATTCGTCAGACCAGGCCCGCACGCGCTCAGTGGGCCGTGATGTTCGCGTTCGCTGGCGCACGGCCGGGCGTGTCGCCGCTCGCGTGCGTGTCGCCGTGCCGGCGCACCGACCCGTAGACGCCCGCCAGCAGCAGCGCGAGCGCCGCGATCTCGAGCACGCGCGGCATCCGGTGGTCGTAGACGAATGCGTAGAGCATCGCGAATACGGTTTCGAACACGATCAGCTGGCCGGACAGCGTGAGCGGCAGCCGCTTCGATGCCGCATTCCACAATCCATTGCCGAGCCACGACGCGCCGATCGCGAGCACGAGGTTCAGCAGCCAGAACAGTTGCCAGCGCGATGCCGGGACTGCCGCCTGGACCGTGCCGGCCGGCAGCGCGAGGATCGCGAGCCAGCAGAGGCCGCCGATCAGGCCCGTCACGACACCCCACAGCACCGACCACTCGTTGCCGCCGAAATGATGGTGGCGCTGCAGGTAGCGCGTGTTCGCGACCGCGTACCAGGTCCAGCTCGCGAGCGCGCCGGTTGCGCATGCGATGCCGGCGAGCTTCTGGCCGAGCGTCGTCGCATGCGCGGCTTCCGATGTGAAGAGGTCGACGTTGATGCAGACGATGCCGGCGATCACCAGCGCGAGCGGGGCGACGAGGCGCCGCAGCGGCATTGCGCCGTGGTCGCCGAGGCCGGCGAGCGTGACGGTCACCGGCAGCACGCCGACGATCAGCGAGCTGGGCGCGATGCCGATCAGGTGCACGGCGCCGGACAGCAGCATGTAGTACGCGACGTTGCCGATCAGCGCGAGCTTCGCGAGCGCGACGAGATCCTCGCGGGTCAGCCGCACGAGCAGCGACCGGGCGGCTGGCAGTGCCGCCGCCAGCGACACGAGGCCGTACATCGCGTAGCGGCCCGCGCTGAGCAGCAGCGGCGAGAAGTCGGTCATCAGCCGCGGCACGAGAAAGACCATCCCCCACAACGCGCCCGCGAGGACGCCATACACCACACCGCGCTGCATCGACTGCTCCGAACGAATGACTGACGAGCGAGCATCTTAATGATGGCGGCGCGACAGCGTCTTGTTCATTCCTGCACTCGGGAGCGGGCGCGGTTCAGGATCGGCTCGGAGAACCATCGCGATCCGTTCCGGTGCTGACCGGGGATCGCGGCGGGCCGGGTGGCCCGTCGATGATCGGCGATCAGCGCTCGACCGGCTCGGATGCCGCCGCACTGTCGCCCTCTGCGCGTGCCCGCGCAGGGCGGCGCACGGCGCGCAGCTTGCCGCTGTTGCCGCCGCCGCAGTAGAAGAGGTCGCGGCCGTCGGATTCCAGCCCCGACACGCCGACACCGGGCGGCATGTCGACCTGTTCGAGCACCTGCCCGGTGCGCGGATCGATCCGCCGCAGCGCGCTCTCGTCCCCTTCCCAGGTGCCGTGCCACAGCTCGCTGTCGACCCACGTCACGCCGGTGACGAAGCGGTTCGATTCGATCGTGCGCAGCACGGCGCCGGATTGCGGATCCACCTGATGAATCTTGCGTTCGCGATACTGGCCGACCCACAGCGTGCCTTCGGCCCACGCGAGCCCCGAATCCGCGCCGCCGCCGGGCGCCGGGATCGTCGCGAGCACGCGGCCCGAATCGGGATCGATCTTCTCGATGCGGTCCTCGACGATCTGGAACAGATAACGCCCGTCGAACGCGGTGCCTGCGTGCGCGGTGACGGCGAGTGCGCGCACGGTCGTGCCGCGTTCCGGGTCGAGCGCGTTCAGCTTGTCGCCGGACGCGAACCACACGCGCTGGCCGTCGAACGTGACGCCGTGCACGCCGTCGACGCCCGGAAACGGGCCGTATTCGCGGAAGATGTCTGCGGTGGAGCGTTTCATGTCTGTCACCTCGTCGTTGGTGTGCCCATCCTAGTCGCCCGGCAGCGGTGCGGGGAGTAACAAGGTCGTCGCGAATCCGGGCAGCGGCGGCGTCATCCAGCGGCGCGCGCGACCGCGGCCGAGCGCCTGCACCTTGTCCGCTTCGGCGAGCGCGTCGAGCGCGCGCTGCACGGTGCGCTGGCTCGTGCCGAGCGCGAGCGCCAGCGCGGAGCTCGACCACGCCTCGCCGTCCGCGAGCAGCGCGAGCACGGCCGCGTGGCGATCGTCGACCGGACGCGCGAGCACGACGGTCTCGCGTGGGCCGAGCGGCTCGAGCGCGAAACCGCGTGGCGTCGCGGTGACGTTCGCGAGCGGGCGCAGCATCGCGCGCAAGCGGCCGATCTCGACGCGCAGGCGTGCGCGATGCGATTCGTCCGCGTGTCTCGCGCGAAACGCCGCGGCCACGAGCGCGTTTCTCGATACGTCGCCGGGCCACGCTTCACCCAGCGCGCGGGCGAGCACGAACAGCACCGGGCGGCGCGCGAGCGACACGGTCGTGCGTGCGTCGCGTACCGCGTGGCGGCATGCATCGACGACCAGCGCGTTCGATTCCAGCAGCGCCTCGACCTCGTCGAGCAGCACGAGCCGCGATGCGCCGCGCGCAATGAGTCGCGCGGCCGGTGTATCGAGCATGCGTGCGGCCGTCTCGACTTCGGCCGTCAGCGCGGCGATGCCGGCGTCCTGTGCGGCCGCCCGGGCACGGGCTAGCGCCGTGCGCGCGAAGTGCGGGCGGATGCGGCGCATCGCGATGCCGGCTGCGATCAGTTCGTGGGCTGCGCGCGATGCGGCCGGTAGTGGTGCGGGATCGAGGTTCGCGAGCTGCCGTTCGGCATCGTCGATGTGCCCGATCAGCAGCAGCCGGCGCACGCCGAGATAGCGCGCATGCGCGGCGTTCGCGCGGTCGCCGTGTGCGTCGAGCGTCGCGCAGGCGGCTTCGAGGGCGCGCGACGGCCAGCCGAGGTCGCGAGACGCCAGCGCGATTTCGGCTTCCGCGACGACGCAGCGCGCCCGAGCGACGGCTTCCTTCGCGCCGAATGCGCGCGCCGCGCCGCGCACGAGCGCGCGCGCACGCTCGAAATCGCCGAGCTGCGCCATCGCGATTCCGCGCAACGCGAGCGCCGGTGCGTCGTCGCGCAGCGCGACGCGGTTCAGCGCGCCGAGCGGGTCGCCCGCCGCGAGCGCCCGCGCTGCGGCCGTGATCAGCGAATCCATCCGAATCCCGACACAGTTGTCACTCCCTCCGGTCCGATGCCCGGCCCTAATCTAGCACCACGCACACGGCAGATGCGCCGTGCCCGGATATCCATCGAAAGGAGGAACCCGCAATGACCAACCATCTCACCGGAACGCGCGCCGAATGGCTGACTGCGCGCCGCGCGCTGCTCGATGCGGAAAAGGCGTTGACGCGGCAGGGCGACGAACTCGCGCAGCGGCGCCAGGCGCTGCCGTGGGTGCGCGTCGACAAGGCCTACCGGTTCGACACCGAGGACGGCCCGGCGACGCTCGGCGACCTGTTCGGCGGCCGTTCGCAACTGCTCGTCTATCACTTCATGTTCGGCCCTGATTACAAGGCCGGCTGCCCGTCGTGCTCGGCGCTTGCCGACGGTTTCGACGGTTTTGCGGTCCACCTCGCGAACCACGACGTGACGCTCGCGGCGGTGTCGCGCGCGCCACTCGCGAAGCTGCTCGCGTATCGGCAGCGGATGGGCTGGCACTTTCCGTGGGCGTCATCGGACGGCGGCGAGTTCAATTTCGACTTCAACGTGTCGTTTACCGAAACGCAGCAACGTACCGGCGACGTCGAATACAACTATGTGCGGGCCGGTCACGCGATGGACATGGACCCGCCGCCGGCGGCCGTCGCCCAGTTCGCGGCGACCTGCGGCACCGACGTCGCCACGTACACACTCGACCGGCCGGGGATGAGCGCGTTCGTACGCGAGGATGGCGTCGTCTATCACACGTATTCGACATACGCACGCGGGCTCGACGGACTGTGGGGGATGTACCAGTGGCTCGACCGTGCGCCGCTCGGGCGCAACGAGACGGGCGTGTGGTGGCGCCGCCATGACGAGTACGCGCGCGGTTGAGTGCGGGCCGGCGAGCGGCGGGAGCGGGCGATGAACGACGCGACGAAACCGGCTGCGACCGGCGCTGCGGGCGGCGGCTGGCGGCCATTCGGCGCCGCGTTCGTCGTGGTATTCGGCGCCGCGATCTGGGCTACGCTCGCGCAGCACGCATCGATGGACGCGATGGGCGGCATGCCGATGGCGGGCGGCTGGACGCTGTCGGCCGCATGGCTCAGGCCGTGCGGATGGCGGGCAGGGCGCGCGTTCGCCGCGTTCGCAGGCATGTGGGGCGCGATGACGACGACGATGATGCTGCCGGTACTGGCGCCGGTGCTCTGGCGATACCGGCAGAGCCTCGGCTCGTTGGGCGAGGCGCGCGCGGCATGGTTGGTCGTGGTCGCGGGCGCAGGGTATTTCTCCGTGTGGATGGCGCTCGGCGCGATGGTGTTTCCTGGCGGCACCGCATTGGCGGCGGTCGCCGCGCGGCTGCCCGCGCTCGCCGCCGCGATGCCGTTCGCGGTCGGCGCGGTCGTGCTCGGCGCGGGCGTGCTGCAGTTCTCCGGCTGGAAGGCGCGCCGGCTCGCTTGTTGCCGGCGTGCACCGGACGACGCATGTGCGCGGCGGGCGGGAGCCGCGGCCGCGGTTGCCTGTCGGTACGGCGTGCGAACCGCGCTACGGTGCGGCGCCTGCTGCGGGAACCTGATGGCCGTTGCACTGGCAGCCGGCATGATGGATCTGCGCGTGATGGCCGTCGTGACCGTGGCGATCGCCGCCGAGCGGCTGGCGCCGCACGGCGAACGCGTCGCGCGGATCGTCGGCGGCGTCGCGATCGGCGCCGGTGCGGCGATGATTGCGTGCGCCGCGGCCGGGCTGGTCTAGTGGCGTTCGTGGCCGCCTGGATGTGCCGAGCGGGGCGGGCCGAGGCCCCGCCGGCAGGCTTGGCATCGTGTTGCCACGACGTGCGATCGGCCCGATTCCGGCCGGCTGCGCGAATGGGGCGATGCGGGGGTGAAACGAAAGGCGATCGAAAACGAACCGAACGGCGATCCGAACGATTCGGCCCCCGAACGCTTGAAAACGCCTAACCCGTTGTTCGTGTTGTGAAAATTCGCAGCGCTTCGCGTATAATTCGCTTTTGCGCCCATAGGATTTGCCATGCGTCTGATCCAAAAAGCACTCACTTTCGATGATGTGCTCCTCGTTCCCGCCTTCTCCGACGTTCTCCCGCGCGACACCAGCCTGAAGACCAAGCTGACCCGCAACATCTCCCTGAACATGCCGCTCGTGTCCGCCGCGATGGACACGGTCACCGAAGGTCGCCTCGCGATCGCGATGGCGCAGCAGGGTGGTGTGGGTATCGTCCACAAGAACCTGACGCCGGCCGAGCAGGCTCGCGAGGTCGCGAAGGTCAAGCGTTTCGAATCGGGCGTCGTGCGCGACCCGATCACGGTCCCGCCGCAGATGAAGGTGCGCGACGTGATCGCGCTGTCGCGTCAGCATGGCATCTCGGGCTTCCCGGTCGTGGAAGGCCCGCAGCTCGTCGGCATCGTCACGAACCGCGACCTGCGTTTCGAATCGCGCCTCGACGAACCGGTCAAGTCGATCATGACGCCGCGCGAGCGTCTCGTCACGGTCAAGGAAGGCACGCCGCTCGCCGAAGCGAAGGCGCTGATGCACAGCCACCGCCTCGAGCGCGTGCTGGTCGTCAACGACGCGTTCGAACTGCGCGGCCTGATGACCGTCAAGGACATCACGAAGCAGACCGAACACCCGGATGCGTGCAAGGACGAACACGGCAAGCTGCGCGCTGGCGCGGCGGTCGGCGTCGGCCCGGACAACGAAGAGCGCGTCGAGCTGCTGGTGCAGGCCGGCGTCGACGTGATCGTCGTCGATACCGCGCATGGCCACAGCAAGGGCGTGCTCGAGCGCGTGCGCTGGGTCAAGCAGAACTTCCCGCACGTCGAGGTGATCGGCGGCAACATCGCGACGGCCGCCGCCGCGAAGGCGCTCGTCGAATACGGCGCGGACGCGGTCAAGGTCGGCATCGGCCCGGGCTCGATCTGCACGACGCGGATCGTCGCGGGCGTCGGCGTGCCGCAGATCAGCGCGATCGCGAACGTCGCGGAAGCGCTGAAGGGCACCGGCGTGCCGTGCATCGCCGACGGCGGCGTGCGTTTCTCGGGCGACGTGTCGAAGGCCCTCGCGGCCGGCGCGAACGCGGTGATGATGGGCAGCATGTTCGCGGGCACCGAAGAGTCGCCGGGCGACGTGTTCCTGTACCAGGGCCGCCAGTACAAGTCGTATCGCGGCATGGGTTCGGTCGGCGCGATGAAGGACGGCGCGGCAGACCGCTACTTCCAGGACAACTCGGCGAACATCGACAAGCTCGTGCCGGAAGGCATCGAAGGCCGCGTCGCTTACAAGGGTTCGGTCAACGCGATCCTGTTCCAGCTGGTCGGCGGCGTGCGCGCGAGCATGGGCTACTGCGGCTGCCGCACGATCGACGAGCTGCACGAGAAGGCCGAATTCGTCCAGATCACCGCGGCGGGCATGCGCGAGTCGCACGTGCACGACGTGCAGATCACGAAGGAAGCGCCGAACTACCACGTGGACTGATCGCCGATGAAACCGCTGCTGCGAGCCGTGCTGATCGTCGATGCCGTGCTGCTGCTGGCGTTCGGCGTGCTGTTCGTGCTGACGCCCTGGCAGGCGCTGTTCAACGCGCTGCAGCTGGCGAACATCCAGCCGGCGATGCTCGGTCAGGCGTTCGGCATCGCGCTGCTCGGCCTCGCGTGGCTCGCGTTTCATGCGGCGGTGAACGGCGATCTCACGGCGCCCGTCGCACGGGCGGTCGGCCACGTGAACTGGCTGATCGGCGTGCTGGCGGTGGTGTGGTCGTTCGGCACCGGCAACGGTCCCGCGCTCGCGGCCGCCGGCCGCGTGCTGTCGGCGATGGCCGGTGTCGCGCTGATCGTGCTCGGCGTCGGCGGCGTACGCCTCGCCTCGGCCGTGCGGCGGCGCGAGAAGGCGCAGGCGCTCGAGGCCCGGGACGTGAAGCGTCCGGTCGAACCGGCGCCGGTCTCCACACCGCAGCCGCGGGTCGAGCCGGTCGTCAGCCGTCCGGCGGCGCCTTCGGCACCGGCTGCGGCTACTTCATCGGCCGCATCCGACCGCGCGTCAGGCAGCGTCGCATTCGACGCGCGTCCGCCGTCGCAGGACTGACCGGCGATGCGTCGCGCGTGCTGCCTGCCGCCCGACGCCGCTCTCCATGCATTTGACGCAGCGCTTCATGCGCTGCTTTTCTTATTCTCTTCATCCTGTCCGCAGCCATGCACGACAAAATTCTGATTCTCGACTTCGGTTCGCAAGTCACCCAATTGATCGCGCGCCGCGTGCGCGAAGCGCACGTCTACTGCGAAATCCACCCGAACGACGTGTCCGACGACTTCGTCCGCGAGTTCGCGCCGAAGGCGGTGATCCTGTCGGGCAGCCACGCCAGCACGTACGAAGACCACCAGCTGCGCGCGCCGCAGGCCGTGTGGGATCTCGGTGTGCCGGTGCTCGGCATCTGCTATGGCATGCAGACGATGGCCGTGCAGCTCGGCGGCAAGGTCGAGTGGAGCGACCATCGCGAATTCGGCTACGCGGAAATGCGTGCGCACGGCCATACGCGCCTGCTCGACGGCATCGAGGATTTCACGACGGCCGAAGGCCACGGAATGCTGAAGGTCTGGATGAGCCACGGCGACAAGGTGGCCGAATTGCCGCCGGGCTTCGCGCTGATGGCGTCGACGCCGAGCTGCCCGATCGCCGGCATGGCCGACGAGGCGCGCGGCTACTACGCGGTGCAGTTCCACCCGGAAGTCACGCATACGGTGAAGGGCCGCCAGATCATCGAACGCTTCGTGCTGCAGATCGCCGGCGCGAAGCCCGACTGGATCATGAAGAACCACATCGAGGAAGCCGTCGCGAAGATTCGCGAGCAGGTCGGTGACGAGGAAGTGATTCTCGGCCTGTCGGGCGGGGTGGATTCGAGCGTCGCGGCCGCGCTGATCCATCGCGCGATCGGCGATCAGCTCACCTGTGTGTTCGTCGACCACGGCCTGCTGCGCCTGAATGAAGGCAAGATGGTGCTCGACATGTTCGAGGGCCGCCTGCATGCGAAGGTCGTGCACGTCGACGCGTCCGAACAGTTCCTCGGCCATCTGGCCGGCGTGACCGATCCGGAAGCGAAGCGCAAGATCATCGGCCGCGAGTTCGTCGAAGTGTTCCAGGCGGAAGCGAAGAAGCTGTCGAAGGCGAAGTGGCTCGCACAGGGCACGATCTATCCGGACGTGGTCGAGTCGGGCGGCACGAAGACGAAGAAGGCGACGACGATCAAGAGCCACCACAACGTCGGCGGCCTGCCGGAAACGCTCGGCCTGAAGCTGCTCGAGCCGCTGCGCGACCTGTTCAAGGACGAAGTGCGCGAACTGGGCGTCGCGCTCGGCCTGCCGCCGGAGATGGTGTACCGTCATCCGTTCCCGGGCCCGGGCCTCGGCGTGCGGATTCTCGGCGAAGTGAAGCGCGAATACGCGGACCTGCTGCGTCGCGCGGATGCGATCTTCATCGAGGAACTGCGCGGCACGACCGCCACCGCGCAGGATGCGGCGGCGGGCCTGTGCGGCGAGGCCGACGTCGGCAAGACCTGGTACGACCTGACGAGCCAGGCGTTCGCGGTGTTCCTGCCGGTGAAGTCGGTCGGCGTGATGGGCGACGGCCGCACGTACGATTACGTGACGTCGCTGCGCGCGGTGCAGACCACCGACTTCATGACCGCGCACTGGGCGCACCTGCCGTACGCGCTGCTCGGCCGCGCGTCGAACCGGATCATCAACGAGGTGCGCGGGATCAACCGCGTGGTGTACGACATCTCGGGCAAGCCGCCGGCGACGATCGAGTGGGAATGATTCGGCGCTGGGGCGTGCCTCGGTAGCGGACCACGGCATCTGACGATGCGGACGCCCGGCAGGGATGACCTGCCGGGCGTTGTCGTTTGTGCGAACGGCGATCGTGATTGGATTGACGCTGGAGGAGCGTGTCTTCCTTGCCGTCTTGCCCGGCACGTCGCGCAGCGGCGCGAGCGCGCATGCCCGCGCCATATCGTCGCGATAGCCGTCGCGCAGCGCGGCGAACACCGGCGTGTCGCGCACGAAGTCGAGCGGATCAAGGCACCCGCGGTGCGCGGTGAATGGCTGGCCGCTGTGCCGGCACATCGCGCGATGCGATGCCCGCATCACGCAGCTTGCCGAGCGTCGTGGCCGCTTCCTCGCGTACGTGCCATTCGGCGTCGTGCAGTGCCGCAAGCAACGCGGTGACGACGGCCGTGTCGTCGGACGCCGCGAATCCGACCGCGCCGACCGCGATGCGCCGCACGTCCGCATGCGTGTCGTTCGTGGCGATGCGTGCGAGCGGCGACAACGCACGCACGTCCTTGAGCCAGCCGAGCACGGCGACGGCCTCGGCGCGTACGGCCGCCGCCGGCGCGTCGAGCGCGTGCAGCGCCGGCGTAAACGCGCTTGGGGCGCGCAGTTCGCGCAGCGCGCGCAGCGCGGCGCCGCGCACGAACGGCTCGGCGTGTTCGGCCCAGCGGCACAGCACGGCGCCGGACGCGACATCCTTCAGTTCGGACAGGCTGTGTGCCGCAGTCGCGCGCACGTCGTCGTCCGGATCGAGCAGCGCGTGGCACAGCGTGTCGACGACGACGGGCTGCTCCCAGGCGGCGAGCACACGCGCCGCTTCGCCGCGCACGACGGCGGCCGGATCGTCGCGCAATGCCGCAACGAAGACCGGCACGAGATCGGGATCCTCGAGATCGGCGAGTTCGAGCAGCGCGATGCGGCGCACGGATGCATCGGGTGCCGCAACACGTGCGACGAGCGCGGCATGGTCGGAGGCGTGCGCGCCATGCAGCGGGAAAATAGAGGATGAAGCGGTCATGGGCAAAATTAGGAGCATTAACGAAACATATGAGGCGTGACGAACGGCGCGGTCGCGCCGATCCGCGATCCGCTGTCGAGCAGCAGCGTCTGCATCATGCGGCGCGTCTGCGCGTCGAGCACGCCGAACGATTCATCCGTCAGCAGGATGCGCGGCCGGAAGACCAGCACACGTGCGGTCTCGACGCGACGGCGGCCCGTCGGGTCAGCGCAGCAGGTACGGGATGTCGATCTTGACGGCGCCGGTCGGGCAGTCGCGTTCGCACGGCATGCAGTACCAGCATTCGTCGAACTGCATGTAGGCCTTGCCTTTGGTCACGTCGATGGCGAGCAGGTCGAGCGGGCACACGTCGACGCAGACGGTGCAGCCTTTGTCGGCGATGCAGCGGTCCTCGTCGATCGTCACGGGCGCGCTGCTGCGCAGGAAGATGTCGTGCGGGGTATGGGGCACGGTAAGGCTCCTCGGAGTCAGAGGGCGGCCGCGAGGGCGGCCGGTTCGCGGATGCGCAGGTGCGCGTAGGCGCTGCGTTCGTCGTCGGCAAGCGGCACGACGTAGGGCTCGACCGGCCGTTTCTCGCTGCGCATCGTGCCGTCGGCATCTTTGCGCAACCATGTGTGGCAGAACCATTCAGCGTCGTTGCGATGCGGAAAATCGACGCGATGGTGGTATAGCCCCCAGCGGCTCTCGGTACGGAACAGCGACGCACGCGCGGCCATTTCGGCGCAGTCGCGAATCGCGCGCACTTCGGCCGCGCGCATCATTTCGTGCGGATGGACCGCCTTGAGTTATTCGATATCCTCAATAATGTCGTCAAAGCGTTGCAGTCCGATTTCCATCTTGCGCGTCACCTTCGGCGGTTGCAGGTAATCGTTCACCATGCGGCGCAGCTTGTATTCGACCTGCGCCGGTGCGAGGCCACGCTCGCGTGTGAGGGGCGCGAGCACGCGGGTGCGTTCGGCCGCGACCTGTTCGTCGTCCACCGGCGCGTGATCGCGGCCGGCCACGTAGTCGGCCGCGTTCTGCCCGGCGAACCAGCCGTAGGTGAATGCGCCGAGCATGTAGTTGTGCGGGACGGCCGCCATGTCGCCGGCCGCGTAGAGTCCCGGAACGGTTGTTTCCGCGCGGGCGTTCACGTATACGCCGGACGCGCTATGGCCGCTGCAGAAGCCGATCTCGGAGATGTGCATCTCGACCATCTGGCGTCGGTAGTCGGTGCCGCGCCCTGCGTGGAAGCGACCGCGGCTCGGCCGCTCGTTCGTGTGCAGGATCTGCTCGATGGTCTGGATCGTTTCCTCGGCGAGGTGGTCGAGCTTCAGGAACACCGGGCCGTTGCCGCCTTGCAGTTCCTGGTAGAACTCCCACATCATCTGGCCGCTCCAGTAGTCGCACTCGATGAAGCGTTCGCCCTTGCCGTTCGCGGTGAAGCCGCCGAGCGGGCCCGTCACGTACGCGCAGGCCGGGCCGTTGTAGTCCTTGATCAGCGGATTGATCTGGAAGCATTCGAGGTTCGCGAGCGCCGCGCCGGCGTGGTACGCCATCGCGTAGCCGTCGCCCGCGTTGGTCGGGTTTTCGTACGTGCCCATCAGGTATCCGGATGCCGGCAGCCCGAGGCGGCCGGCCGCGCCGCAGCACAGGATCACGGCCTTTGCTCGGATCACGTGGAAATCGGCCGTGCGGCAGTCGAAACCAAGCACGCCGCTCGCGAGGCCGTGCGCGTCGGTCAGCACGCGCGTCGCGACGATCCGGTTCGTGATCGCGATGCGCGCACGCTTCAGCTGCCGGTACAGTACCTTCTTGATGTCGTGACCTTCCGGCATCGGCAGCACGTACGAACCCATGTGGTGGACCTTCTTCACCGCGTAGTCGCCGGTGCCGTCCTTTTCGAACTTCACGCCCCAGCGGTCGAGCTGCTCGATCGTCGCGAAGCTGTGCGTCGCGTATGCGTATACGGCCTGCTGGTCGACGATCCCGTCGTTGGCGATCGTGATCTCGCGTGTGTACTGCTCGGGCGTCGCGTGGCCTGGAATCACCGCGTTGTTCAGGCCGTCCATCCCCATCGAAATCGCGCCGCTGCGCTTCACGTTGGCCTTCTCCAGCAGCAGCACGCGCAGCGACGGGTCGCGCTCCTTCGCCTTGATCGCCGCCATCGGACCGGCCGTGCCGCCGCCGACCACGACGATGTCGTATTCGAGTACATGGGTGTTCATTGCGGGTTCCTTAATGGTTGGTGCGTCTTCTGCCGGTCGATGCGCAGCCGGTACTGGAACGCGTCGCCACGGAAGTACAGGTGTTCGTAGTCGATCGGCGCGCCCGACGCGTCGTGCGTCAGGCGCTCTATCCGCAGCACGGGGCTGCTTTCCTCGACGCGCAGCGCATCGACGATTTCATCGTCGGCGAGGATCGCGTCGATCGACACGTCGGCGTGGCCGAGTGGCACGCCGCAGTCGTTCTCGAGAATCAGGAAGATGTCGCGGGTTGCGAGATCGGCGCCCGCGAGCCGCTTGCCGAGCGCCGCGGGCACCCATGTCTGCTCGAGCGACACGGGCTCGCGGTTCAGCAGCCGCACGCGGTGGATCTCGACGAGCGGCGCGCCTTCCGGCACGTTCAGCTTCGCTGCGAGATGGCGGTCGGCCTTCACGGTGCGAAAGCTGCGCAACTGGTTGACGATTTCGTAACCCATTGACGACATCGCCTCGGCGAAGCCCTGCAGCGATGTCACGTTCTGGAACGCCTTCGGCTTCGACACGAACGTGCCCTTGCCGTGCAGCCTGAACAGCAGGCCTTCCTTCTGCAGGTCGCCGAGCGCCTGGCGCACCGTGATGCGGCTCACGTCGAACATCGCGCAGAGTTCGTGCTCGGACGGCATCCTGCTGTGTGGCGCATAAGTGCCGTCGAGGATACGCGTGCGCAGCGTGTCCTTGATCTGCACGTAGAGCGGGGCCGCCGACAGCGGCACGACATTGGAGCGGGTCATCGGTCAACTTGTCATGACAAGAGGATTCGAGTGTGTGACCGCGTTCGCGCGCCCAAACCAACCATTTCTGATTTCGACATTCAGATTCCGGAAAAGCGGGGCGGCTGCGCGGCCGAGGTTCGTCCGGATCTGCCCCTTGTCGTCGACCGCTCGACGCCGTCGACGATGGGGCATGAGCGCCCGCATGTGCCACGCATGTCGATTCCCTGCTGCGTCGTTCGTCGTATCGATGTCGACCGGATTCGCGACGGCGTCAGTAGCCCGGTTCCTCATTGAGGCCTGACCTACGGAGAAAAAGGAGGTGCCAGATGCCTGATTCCCGCTATCGCTGGGTGATCGTCGCCGCGGGCGGCCTGATGGGCTGCATCGCGATCGGCGCGATGTTTTCGCTGCCCGTGTTCCTGCGGGCCATCGCACGCGACACCGGCTGGTCGATGACCGGCATTTCCGCCGCGATGACGCTCGGCTTCATCGCGATGGCCTTCGCGAGCATCGGCTGGGGCAGCCTGTCGGACCGGATCGGCACGCGTGCGGTGGTCGTGACGGGCGCCATTCTGCTGTCGGCGAGCCTGGCGCTTGCGAGCCGCGCGCCGTCGCTGCTCGCGTTCCAGCTCATTTTCGGGCTGGCCGTCGGCAGCGCGACGGCCGCGGTGTTCGCGCCGATGATGGCCTGCGTGACGGGCTGGTTCGACACGCATCGCAGTCTCGCGGTGTCGCTGGTGTCGGCCGGCATGGGCATGGCGCCGATGACGATGTCGCCGCTCGCGGCATGGCTCGTGTCGGGCCACGGCTGGCGCACGTCGATGTTGTTGATCGCCGCGCTCGCGGCCGCCGTGATGATTCCGGCGTCGCTGCTCGTGCGCCGCGCCCCCGCGCTCGATGGGCCGCACGCCGAGCCGGCGCCGGCCGGCGTGCCCCGATCCGCGCCGCTGTCGGTCGGCGGCGCGCTGCGCTCGCCGCAGTTTATCGTGCTGCTGCTGACCAATTTCTTCTGCTGCGCGACGCATTCCGGCCCGATCTTCCATACGGTCAGCTACGCGGTGACGTGCGGGATTCCGTTGATCGTCGCGGTGTCGATCTACAGCGTCGAGGGGCTCGCCGGCATGGGCGGGCGCATCGCGTTCGGGCTGCTGGGCGATCGCCTCGGCGCGAAGCGCATGCTCGTGGTGGGACTGCTCGCGCAGGCGCTCGGCGCGCTCGGCTACTACTTCGTGCGCACGCTCGACGGGTTCTACGCGGTCGCGACGCTGTTCGGTTTCATCTATGCGGGCGTGATGCCGCTCTATGCGGTGCTCGCGCGCGAAAACTTCCCGCTGCGGATGATGGGCACCGTGATCGGCGGCTGCGCGATGGCCGGCAGCCTCGGGATGGCGGCGGGGCCGGTCGCGGGCGGCCTGATCGTCGATGCGCTGGGCAGCTACGGTTGGCTGTACCTCGGATCGTTCGCGATCGGCATCGGCGCGTTCCTCGTCGCGATGATGTTCCGCCCGTTTTCGAAGGCGCGGTCGCAAGTGGTCGCCGCATGACCCGGCAGTCGCGAAACGGCGATTCCGGCGGGACGACGAACGCCGATCGACCCGGACGAAAATAAAAAAACAGGGCCGGACATCGCCCACGCAAACGGAGCGAAATCGGCGCAAAATCGGCGCGGAGCCTGCTGCGGCGCAGCACAGCGGCAAGTCGTGGCGATCGGCGCCCATGCGCGCCGATTCGGCCCTTAAAAAACACAATATCGAGCATGCCTTCGAAGGGCCTGTCATACGCACGTCACCCTGCTAGAATTCGGCTGCCGCATTTGTTCCGATTGACTGATGAGATTGCTTGACGCACTGGTCGAACAACGCATTGCCGCTGCTGCCGCGCGGGGCGAGTTCGACGATTTGCCGGGTACCGGCGCGCCGCAGGCGCTGGATGACGACCTGCTCGTACCCGAGGAGGTGCGGGTGGCCAACCGTATCCTGAAGAATGCGGGCTTCGTGCCGCCAGCCGTCGAGCAACTGCGCGCGCTGCGCAATCTGCAGGACGAACTGCAGGCGGTCAGCGATCGTGCCGCGCGCTGCCGGCTGCAGGCGAAGATCCTCGCCCTCGACATGGCGCTCGAATCGCTGCGCGGCGGCCCGATGGTGATGCCGCGCGATTATTGCCGGCGCATCGCGGAACGTCTGTGCGAGCGCGGGCTCGACGACGCGCCCGCCGAAGCGGGGCCGATGTGAGCGCCGACGCGCTGCACGACGCGGCAGCCGGATCGGTTGCCGCTCCCGATTCTCCCGTTCCCGAAGCCACACCCGTGTCGGCGCGCGACCTGCATTTCATGCGGCTCGCGCAGGCCGCCGCCGAAGAGGCGCGCGCGGCCGGCGAAGTGCCGGTCGGCGCGGTGCTCGTGCGCGGCGACGAGGTGATCGCACGCGGCTTCAACCACCCGATCGGCGGGCACGATCCGTCGGCCCATGCGGAAATGGCCGCGCTGCGCATGGCCGCGCAGCATCTGCAGAATTACCGGATGCCCGGCTGCGAGTTGTACGTGACGCTCGAGCCGTGCCTGATGTGCGCGGGCGCGATCATGCACGCACGCATCGCGCGAGTCGTCTACGGCGCCGCCGATCCGAAGACGGGCGCGTGCGGCAGCGTGATCGACGCGTTCGCGAATCCGCAACTCAACCACCATACCGACGTAACCGGCGGCGTGCTCGCCGATGAGTGCGGGGCCGCGCTGAAGTCGTTCTTCGCGGAGCGCCGTCGCGCGCTGCGTGAAGCACGGCTCGCACGCGACGCCGAATCCGGCGCGCCGTAACCCTTGCCGCGCCCGTCGCCCGGAGCGGGGCGGGGCGGGCAGCACGGTTCGGTGAACCGGAGACGGTTCGGACCCTCTAAGCAGGTTTGACGACCTCGATACCTTTCGCCATGTCCCTCCAGCCCGCTGCGTCCTACAATATCCGCCTGCTGGCGCCGTCCGGCTATCCGCACGACCCCGATGCGATCAACCGCGCGCTCGAGCGCCTGAGCGGCTCGCAACATCGCATCGAGAACATCGAGGCGACGCAGCGCCGCTTCCAGCGATTCGGCGGCACCGACGGCGAGCGGGCCGGCGACCTGAACCGCCTCGCGGATCCGGAACGCGCGCTGCCGGACATCGCGCTCGCGGTGCGCGGCGGCTACGGCGCCGCACGCATCCTGCACGGGCTCGACTATCGCGGGCTCGAGCGCCGCCTGCGCGACCAACCCATCGCGCTCGTCGGCCACAGCGACTTCACCGCGATCCAGCTCGCGCTGTACGCGAAGGCGCGCATCAAGTCTTTCGGCGGCCCGATGCTGTCGGCCGACTTCGGCGCGGAAACGCCGAGCGACTTCACGATGCAGCACTTCTGGCAGACGCTGACGCAGCCGAGCACGACGATCATCGCCGAGGCGCCGCAGGTGCAGTCCGTGAACGTGACGGGCACGCTGTGGGGCGGCAACCTGGCGATCCTCACATCGCTCATCGGCACGCCGTACATGCCCGACATCGAGGGCGGCATCCTGTTCGTCGAGGATGTCAACGAACAACCGTTCCGGATCGAGCGGATGATCTATCAACTGCATCTGTCGGGGCTGCTCGCGCGCCAGCAGGCGCTCGTGCTCGGCCAGTTCACCGGCGCGCGGCCGTTCGAATACGACAACGGCTACGACATGCAGGCGATGATCGACCAGGTGCGCGAGGTGATCGGCATTCCGGTCGTCACCGGGCTGCAGTTCGGCCACGTGCCCGACCTGCTGACGCTGCCGTTCGGCGCGCAGGCGCAACTGGTCGCGAATGCGCACGGGTTCCGGCTCACGTTGTCGGACTATCCGCACCTCGGCTGACGCTGACGTGGTCGATGAAAAGGCGGGAAACCCGCCTTTTTCTTTATGTAAGCGCGCAACTAACGGTCGAAAATCCCGGCGGACTTCGACAGCGTCGTAGCCAGTTATTGCACCAGTATTGTCAACAAAATACCGGGAAGGGTATACGACCAGAACGGCCTCTGTCATGGCATCCAGGCTTGGTGTGCATGGATTTCGCGCATCCCGCACCGATTGAGGTCGCGTCCGTGCACGCCGATTGTGCGAAACGCCGGAAAAGAATTGTTGACAATTTTTATGTCCGTCCTAGGATGAGGACCATCACACGATGCAGAACATGAACGATTCCGATACCCATCCGTCCGGCGCTGCCGGTCCCGAAGCGATCGCCGAGCGGATCCGCACGGCGATCCTCGAGCATCGGCTCGCGCCCGGCGCGAAGCTGACGGAGGCACAGCTCTGCGACGTGTTCGGCGTGAAGCGCGGAACGATCCGGCAGGCGCTCTCGCAGCTCGCGGCCGACAAGCTGGTCGATCTCGAACCGAACCGCGGTGCGTTCGTCGCGAGTCCGACGCTGCAGGACGTGCACGAGGTGTTCGAGATGCGCAGGATCATCGAGCTGGCCGTCGTCGAGCGGCTCGCGACGGGGCCGGGGGCGAAGCGGCTCAAGGGCGTCGCCGCGCTGATCGACAAGGAACGCAAGGCGTTCGAGCGGCACGACTTCGCGGCGTGGATCCGCCTGTCGGGCGAATTCCACACGGCGCTCGCGGCGCTGACGGGCAATGCGACGCTCTGCGAGTGCCTCGACGGGCTCGTCGCACGCTCGACGTTGATGTCGGCGCTGTATGAATCGCACGGGCGCAGCCCGTGCTCGTGCGACGACCATGACGAGATACTGACCGCACTGGAAGCGGGCGATTCGAAGCGGGCGGTGACGCTGATGGCGCACCACCTGCAGCATGTCGAACTGAAGATGCTGGACCGGCCCGCGCAAGGGCAGGTCGATTTGCGCGAAGTGTTCGGCGGCGCCTGAGCGGCGACGCGAACCCGGCCGCGCGCCACACGACAAGAGCAATGCAGGCCGGCGGTTCGCGCCGCCGGCCGCCAGTCCGACTCCGGGCAACGATCCGGAGCGATATCGATGACGGTGGAGCGGCTGTTCGGCCGCGTCAAGGAGAAGTCATGGCTCAGTTCAGTGTGGCGCACGACAGTGCGTATCCGGCGGAAGAAGGCGGCGAGGGCGGCGGCCCCACGTTGCCGGACGGTTACAGTCAACGTTTGTACAACGAAGATTTGGCACCCCTTAAGAATCAGACATGGGGCGCTTACAACATCTTCGCATTCTGGATGTCGGACGTGCACAGCGTCGGCGGCTACGTGTTCGCGGGCAGCCTCTTCGCGCTCGGGTTGACGAGCTGGCAGGTGCTGATCGCGCTGATCGTCGGCATCACGATCGTGAACCGGCTGTGCAACCTGATCGCGCGGCCGAGCCAGCAGATCGGCGTACCGTATCCGGTCGCGTGCCGCGCGACGTTCGGCGTGCTCGGCGCGAACGTGCCGGCCGTGATCCGCGGGCTGATCGCGATCGCGTGGTATGGCATCCAGACCTATCTCGCGTCCAGCGCGCTCGTGATCGTCGTGCTGAAGTTCTTTCCGCAATGGCTGCCGTACGCGGACGTCCATCGCTACGGCTTCCTCGGGCTGTCGGCGGTCGGCTGGGCCGGCTTCATGCTGCTGTGGGTGCTGCAGGCACTCGTGTTCTGGAACGGGATGGAGACGATCAAGAAGTTCATCGACTTCGCGGGCCCGGCCGTCTACGTCGTGATGTTCATCCTGGCCGGCTACATGGTGTGGCGCGCGGGATGGCGCAACATCGGCATCAACCTCGGCGGCGTGAAGTATCACGGCGCGGAAGTGATTCCGGTGATGATCACGGCCGTGTCGCTCGTCGTGTCGTACTTCTCCGGGCCGATGCTCAATTTCGGCGACTTCTCGCGCTACTGCCGCTCGTTCGGCGACGTGAAGCGCGGCAACTTCTGGGGGCTGCCGGTCAACTTCCTCGCGTTCTCACTCGTCACGGTGATCACCACCGCCGCGACGCTTCCGGTGTTCGGCGAACTCATCACCGATCCCGTCGAGACGGTCGGCCGCATCGACCACCCGACCGCCGTGATCCTCGGCGCGCTGACCTTCACGATCGCGACGATCGGCATCAACATCGTCGCGAACTTCGTGTCGCCCGCGTTCGACTTCTCGAACGTCGCGCCGCGGCTGATCAGCTGGCGCGCGGGCGGAATGCTCGCGGCCGTCGCGTCGATCTTCATCACGCCGTGGAACCTGTTCAACAATCCGGCCGTGATCCACTACACGCTCGACGTGCTCGGCGCGTTCATCGGCCCGCTGTACGGCGTGCTGATCGCCGACTTTTACCTCGTCAAGCGCGGCCGGCTCGTGCGCGACGACCTGTACACGATGTCGGAGCGCGGCACCTACTGGTACACGGGCGGCGTGAATCGCCGCGCGCTCGCGGCGCTGCTGCCGGCCGCGGTGATCGCCGTCATCTGCGTGATGGTGCCGGGCTGGCAGGCCGCTGCGAACTTCTCGTGGTTCATCGGCGCGGGGCTCGGCTTCGTGTTCTACCGGCTGCTCGTGAGCACGAAGGCCTGAGGAGCGCACGATGAAGATCAAGCTGATCAATCCGAACACGACGCAGCGGATGACCGACGCGATGGGCCGCTGCGCGCGTGAAATCGCGGCGGCAGGCACCGAGATCGTCGCGGTGAGCCCGCCCATGGGGCCGCCGTCGATCGAAGGCTATTACGACGAGGCGCTCGCGACGCCCGGGCTTCTGGCCGAGATCGCGCAGGGCGAGCGCGATGGCTGCGACGCGTACGTGATCGCGTGTTTCGGCGACCCGGGCCTGTATGCGGCGCGCGAACTCGCGCGCGGGCCGGTCATCGGGATCGCCGAGGCGGCAATGCATGCGGCGAGCGTGCTCGCGCCGGGCTTCTCGGTCGTCACGACCCTCGCGCGTACCTGCGGGATGGCGTGGCATCTCGCCGAGCGCTACGGGATGAAGCGGTTCTGCCGCAACGTGCGGGCGACCGACGTCGCGGTGCTCGAGCTCGACCGGCCCGGTTCGGCGGCGCGGCGGATCATCGTCGACGAATGCCGGCGTGCGCTCGACGAGGACGGCGCCGACGCGATCGTCCTCGGCTGCGCCGGGATGGCCGAATTCGCGCACGAGATCGAGCAGCAGATCGGCGCGCCGGTCGTGGAAGGCGTCACGGCGGCCGTCAAGTGGGCCGAGGCGCTCGTCGCGCTGCGCCTCGCGACCGCGAAGCGCGGCGACTATGCGCGGCCGCTGCCGAAGCGCTACGACGGCGAATTCGCGCGTTTCAGCCCGCCGGAGGACGCGCCCGCACCCGCGCCGGCCGCCTCCACGGCGCGAAGCGGGGGCGACGCGTCGGAACCGGTCCCGAATTTGCCGCAACCGCACATACACGCCGTCTGACATGCACTATCTGCGCCGCTGTATGGGCGCGTATGAACCTTTTCGCTACACTGGGCCGTCATCGCATCGGCCCGTGCGGCCGGCCTCCGGCACCCGCGCGGGTCGATGCGAACCCATTACTTCAGCAAGCTTTCGCCGCACTTCGAACCCATGTCACTCGATCCCAACTATCCTCGCGACCTGATCGGCTACGGCCGCCATCCCGTGCAGGCGAACTGGCCCGGGCGTGCCCGCGTCGCCGTGCAATTCGTCCTGAACTACGAGGAGGGGGGCGAGAACTGCGTGCTGCACGGCGATCCGGGTTCCGAGCAGTTCCTGTCCGAAATCGTCGGCGCGGCTGCGTATCCGGACCGCCACATGAGCATGGAATCGATCTACGAATACGGTTCGCGTGCCGGCGTGTGGCGCATCTTGCGCGAATTCGAGAAGCGCGGGCTGCCGCTGACGGTGTTCGGCGTGGGCATGGCGATCGAGCGTCATCCGGAACTCGCCCGCGCATTCGTCGAGCTGGGTCATGAAATCGCGTGCCACGGCTGGCGCTGGATCCACTACCAGAGCATGACGCCGGAACTCGAAGCCGAGCACATGCGCCTCGGGATGGAAGCGATCGAGCGCGTGACGGGCGAACGTCCGCTCGGCTGGTACACCGGCCGTGACAGCCCGAACACGCATCGTCTCGTCGCGGAATACGGCGGCTTCCTGTACGACTCTGACAACTACGGCGACGACCTGCCGTTCTGGATGGACGTCGACGTGTCGGGCGGCAGGAAGTTGCCGCAACTGATCGTGCCGTACACGCTCGACACGAACGACATGCGCTTCGCGACGCCGCAGGGCTTCAACACCGGCGACCACTTCTTCGACTACCTGCGCGACGCATTCGACGTGCTGTACGCGGAGGGCGACGAAGCGCCGAAGATGCTGTCGATCGGCATGCACTGCCGTCTGCTCGGCCGGCCGGGGCGTTTCCGCGGGCTGCAGCGTTTCCTGGATCACATCGAGAAGCACGATCGCGTATGGGTGACGCGCCGTGTCGATATCGCGCGTCATTGGCGTGAACATCATCCGTATCAGCCCAATCATCGAAACGAAGGGAAAGCATGAAGGCGATGCGTTACACGTTGGAGCAACTGAACACGATGGCGCCGAGCGCATTCGTCGCGGCGCTGTCGGGGATCTTCGAACATTCGCCGTGGGTGGCCGAGGTCGCCGCGGGCGAGCGGCCGTTCGCGAGCATCGACGCGCTGCACGAAACGATGTCGAACGCGGTGGAGACGGGCGGCGAAGTGCGCCAGCTCGCGCTGATCAATGCTCACCCGGAGCTCGCCGGCAAGGCCGCCGTGCGCGGCGAGCTGACGGCCGAGTCGACGCGCGAGCAGAGCGGCGCGGGCCTCGACCAGTGCACGCAGGAAGAGTTCGACAAGCTGCTGACGCTGAACCGCACGTATCGCGAGAAGTTTGGCTTTCCGTTCATCCTCGCGGTGCGCGGCTACGACCGGCACGGCATCATCGCGAACTTCGAGTCGCGCGTGAATCATTCGCGCACCGAGGAACTGCGCGCGAGCCTCGACCAGATCTACCGGATCGCGCGCTTTCGCCTCGACGACCTGATCGACGCCTGACACCTCACGACGGCCTGCTGCGTCGCGGCGGCCGATCGCATCACTGAAACAAGGAAACATCATGGCTGTTCCGCTTCTCGATCCCGACGCCCCCGACTTCACGCGGCGCTACGTGAACCTCGCCGACCCGCGCCTCGGTGCGCAGGCGCTCGAGGCCAGCGACGACTTCTTCGCGCCCAAGGACCGGATGCTGAACCCCGAGCCGGCGGTGTTCATCCCCGGCAAGTACGACGACCACGGCAAGTGGATGGACGGCTGGGAGACGCGCCGCAAGCGCACGACGGGCTATGACTGGTGCATCGTCAAGCTCGCGCGGCCGGGCGTGATCAAGGGCTTCGACATCGACACGAGCCACTTCACCGGCAACTTCCCGCCGGCCGCGTCGATCGAGGCGGCATACGTGGCCGATGGCGCTCCGACGCATGCGACCGAATGGGTAGAGATCGTGCCGTCGACGACGCTGCAGGGCAACAGCCATCACTATGTCGAAGCGAGCGACGCGCGTGCGTTCACGCACCTGCGCGTGAACATCTATCCGGACGGCGGCATCGCGCGCCTGCGCGTGTATGGCCAGCCGCAGCTTGACTGGGCCGGCGCGAGCGCGACCGAGCAGTTCGACCTCGCGGCGATGGAAAACGGCGGCTACGTGGTAGCCGCGAACAACCAGCATTTCGGCGTCGCGTCGAACCTGCTGCTGCCGGGCCGCGGCGTGAACATGGGCGATGGCTGGGAGACCCGCCGCCGCCGCGAACCGGGCAACGACTGGGCGATCATCGCGCTCGCGCAGCCGGGCGTGATCCGCAAGATCGAAGTCGATACCGCTTTCTTCAAGGGCAATTACCCGGACCGCTGCTCGATCCAGGCCGCGTACGTGTCGGGCGGCACCGACAGCTCGCTGATCACGCAGTCGATGTTCTGGCCGGTGCTGCTCGGCGAACAGAAGCTGCAGATGGACAAGCAGCATTACTTCGAGCACGAGATCGCATCGCTGGGCCCCGTGACCCACGTGCGCCTGAACATCATTCCGGACGGCGGTGTGTCGCGCCTGCGTCTGTGGGGGACGCTCGACAAATGAAGACACTCGTAATCGAACCGCTGACCAAGGACGCGTTCGCGCCGTTCGGCGATGTGATCGAAACGGAAGGCGCGAAGCAGATTCCGATCAACCTCGGCACGACGATCCGCTTTCACGATCTCGCGAAGGTCGACGTGACCGACGAAGACGGACGCACGCTCGTCAACCTGTTCCGCGGCCAGCCCCGCACGCTGCCGTTCGAGGTGAAGATGCTCGAGCGCCATCCGCTCGGCAGCCAGGCGTTCGTGCCGCTGAACGACCAGCCGTATCTCGTCGTCGTCGCGCCGGCGGGCGATCTCGATCCGTCGAAGATCCGCGCGTTCGTGACGAGCGGGTGGCAGGGGGTGAACTATGCGAAGGGCGTGTGGCATCACCCGCTGATCGCGCTCGGCGGCGTCAGCGACTTCATCGTCGTCGATCGCGGCGGCGACGGATTGAACCTGAACGAGCAGGACCTGCCGGAATCGCTGTGGCTCACCGAGGACGCACTTGATGCGCTGACGGCCTGAGCAGCGTTTCGCCAGTACCGTTTCATCGAAGAGACCCGCGCGACCTGCGCGGGTTTTTTTATGGTCTCGGCGCACGCATCACGGCATGACGCCGCCGCTACGTCGAAGACGTCGATCGCGTGCTATCGTGCCCGCATCGCCACCGCACGACGCCCGGTTCCCGGGCCGTACCACGATGAGCCAACCTGAAAACGACCTCGCGATCCTGTTGCGCACGATGCGGCCGGAACTGCATCGCGGTGCGTTCGCCTTCGTCGCACTGCCGGACGATGTCGACATATCGTTATCCGAAGCGATTGCGACGTTCCGGGAAACGGAAGGCATGACGGTCGTCGTCGACGAGGCAACGGCTGTACGTCGCGGCTGGCCCGTGCTGTTCCGCGCCGCGTGGATCACGCTGACGGTGCATTCGGACCTCGCGGCGGTCGGCCTGACGGCCGCGTTCGCGAGCGCCCTCGGCGCGGCAGGCATCAGCTGCAACGTGATGGCTGCTGCGTATCACGATCACATCTTCGTTCCGTTCGACGACGGCCCGCGCGCGCTTGATGCGCTCGTCGCGCTGCAGCGCGACGCGATGCGGGGCTAGCGGGGCACACGTTCTGGACGGGCAAAAAAACGGGCCCGTTTCCGGGCCCGCGAACGGAGAGGATTGCGCCGGCAACCGACGGCCGGCGCACGGCGGCTTACTTGACCGCGCCACCCTCGAACCATGCGGCGAGCTTCACGCGCTCGTCGTCGGTCATGTGCGTGACGTTGCCGATCGGCATCGCCTTCAGGCGCACGGCCTGTTCGTAGATGCGTTGCGCGTTCTTCGATACTTCGTCCGGCGTATCGAACATCACGCCGGCGGGCGCGCTGCCCATCAGCGTCGGCTTCGCCGAGTGGCACTCGACGCAGCGCTGCTGCAGGATCGGCATGATGTCGTTGATCACGATCTTCGGTGCGTTGGCCGCCTGCGCTTCCGGCGCGACCGGCTTTGGCATCGTCCACACCAGTGCGCCCGACAGCAGCGCGACGCCGCCGATCGGCAGGTACCACAGCTGCTTGCCGCGGTGACGCATCACGAAGAACTGACGGATCAGCGCGCCGGCCAGCATGATCAGCACGAGCACGACCCAGTTGAACTTGTTCGTGTACGTCATCGCATAGTGGTTCGACAGCATCGCGAACACGACCGGCAGCGTGAAATACGTGTTGTGCACCGAACGCTGCTTGCCGCGCTTGCCGTAGATCGGGTTCGGTTCTTCGCCCTTGAGCATCTTGTCGACCATCTTGCGCTGGCCCGGGATGATCACGAAGAACACGTTCGCCGACATGATCGTCGCGAGCATCGCGCCGACGATCAGGTACGCCGCACGGCCCGAGAAGATGTGGCACGCGAGGTACGCGGCGACGACGACGTAGACGCCGACGCAGATGCCCAGCACGCGATCGTTGGTGCCGAGGATTCGGCACAGCGAGTCGTAGACGATCCAGCCGGCCGCGAGGAAGCCGAGGGCGGAGGCGACGGCGACCACCGGGCCCATGTCGAGCACGCTCTTGTCGATCAGGTACGTGTTCGGTGCGAGCAGGTACAGCACGAAGAACAGCGAGAAGCCCGACAGCCAGGTCGTGTACGACGGCCACTTCGACCAGTGCAGGTCATCCGGCATTTCCGGCGGGGCGACCGTGTACTTCTGCATGTTGTAGAAACCACCACCGTGGACATGCCACAGTTCGCCGAACACGCCGCGCTTGCGCTGGTTCGCGTCGGTCGGCGGTTTCAGGCTGTTGTCGAGCGCGACGAAATAGAAGGACTCGCCGATCCACGCAATGGCGACGATGACGTGCAGCCATCGCAGCGCGAGGTTCAGCCAGTCGGTGATGAAGCCTTCCATGAAACTCCTCCAGACTCAGATCGTTGTCTTTGATGCGGGCGCCGATGCGTCGGGCGCCGGTGCGTCGGGCGCCGATGCGCTGTCAGCTGCCGCGATAGGTGCTGTACGACCACGGCGACACGAGCAGCGGCACGTGGTAGTGCGATGCGGTGTCGGCGATGCCGAAGCGCAGGACGACGCGGTCGACGAAGCGGGGTTCGGGCACCTTCACGCCGAGCGATGCGAAGTAGTCGCCGGCATGGAAAACGAGTTCGTATTCGCCGGCGGCGAGCGCGGCGCCTTCGAGCAGGGGTGCGTCGCAGCGGCCGTCGCTATTGGTCAGAACGGTCTTGATTGCGCGGCGCGATTCGCCGTCCAGCGCGTAGAGGTCCACCTTGATGGCAGCGCCGGGGCGACCGTGTGCCGTATCGAGTACGTGGGTAGTGAGCTTTCCCATTCGCAATTGTCCTTGTGTGAATGCGAGGTTCGGCGGCGACTCGATCCATTGACTGTGCGGCGGATCGAGGCTCCACGTCACGTGGCTACATACCCGTCGGCGAGATTGAAGCGAGCGCCGTGCAGGCATTGTAAAAAGGTTCCCCGCGCAAATACGGGCGCGATATCAAAGATAATGCGCTGCGCATGAGCGGCTGTCGACGGCACGCCGGATACGGCTTCCGACGGCTGTTTCGGGCGCTCGGACGGGCGTTGCGCGGCGTACCATATCGAATCCGTGAAACGCGGTATTCCGGATCGCGCATTGTGTGCGGCGCGCGCTTGGGCGATCCTCCCGGCGTGCGCGTCGGCCCGTGGCCCGCGCGCACCCCGAAGACGGCGAGCACGCCGGGTAACCGGGCCAGGGCGTTCGAACGGACGCAGGCACCGGAGCGTGCCGCGATTCAGCGTTCGAACGGCTGTGTGACCGCTCCCAGGAACCGCCCCTGGGGGCAGACCGACGCGGAGAACGCATGAACCTCGAGCAGCACGCCGGCGCACGCGCGCCGAACTCTTCCTCATCCCGCCCGAAAACCCTGCTGGTGAAGCACGCCGACGTGCTCGTGACCATGGACGACACGCGCCGCGAGCTGCGCGACGCGGGGCTCTATATCGAAGACAACCGGATCGTCGCGGTCGGCCCGAGCGCCGAGTTGCCCGATACCGCGGACGAAGTGCTCGACCTGCGCGGCCACCTCGTGATCCCGGGGCTCGTGAACACGCATCACCACATGTACCAGAGCCTCACGCGCGCGGTGCCGGCCGCGCAGAACGCCGAACTGTTCGGCTGGCTGACGAACCTGTACCGGATCTGGGCGCACCTGACGCCCGAGATGATCGAGGTGTCGACGCTGACCGCGATGGCCGAGCTGTTGCAGTCGGGCTGCACGACGTCGAGCGACCATCTGTACATCTATCCGAACGGCAGCAGGCTCGACGACAGCATCGGCGCCGCGCAGCGAATCGGCATGCGCTTTCATGCGAGCCGCGGCGCGATGAGCGTCGGCCAGCGCGATGGCGGGCTGCCGCCCGATTCGGTCGTCGAGCGCGAGCCCGATATCCTGCGCGACGCGCAGCGACTGATCGAGACCTATCACGACGAAGGCCGCTACGCGATGCTGCGGGTGGTGGTCGCGCCGTGCTCGCCGTTCTCGGTGAGTCGCGGCCTGATGCGCGATGCGGCCGTGCTGGCGCGCGACTACGGCGTATCGCTGCACACGCACCTGGCCGAGAACGTCAACGACATCGCGTACAGCCGCGAGAAGTTT
The DNA here is from genome assembly GCF_001523915.2 of Burkholderia sp. LA-2-3-30-S1-D2. NCBI lineage: Bacteria > Pseudomonadati > Pseudomonadota > Betaproteobacteria > Burkholderiales > Burkholderiaceae > Burkholderia > Burkholderia sp. LA-2-3-30-S1-D2. Next base: position 1,478,393 of record NZ_CP013384.1, read on the forward strand.
GGGATGACGCCTGCCGAATACGCGGAAGATCTCGGCTGGGTCGGCCACGACGTGTGGCACGCGCACTGCGTGCAGCTCGACGATGCGGGCATCGGCCTGTTCGCGCGCACCGGCACCGGCGTCGCGCACTGCCCATGTTCGAACATGCGGCTCGCATCGGGCATCGCGCCCGTGAAGAAGATGCGTCTCGCGGGTGTGCCGGTCGGGCTCGGCGTCGACGGTTCCGCGTCGAACGACGGCGCGCAGATGGTTGCGGAAGTGCGGCAGGCGCTGCTGCTGCAGCGGGTCGGTTTCGGGCCCGACGCGATGACCGCGCGCGAGGCGCTCGAGATCGCGACGCTGGGCGGCGCGAAGGTGCTGAACCGTGACGACATCGGCGCGCTGAAGCCCGGCATGGCCGCGGACTTCGCCGCGTTCGACCTGCGTCAGCCGCTGTTCGCGGGCGCGCTGCACGATCCGGTCGCGGCGCTCGTGTTCTGCGCGCCGTCGCAGACGGCGTACACGGTGGTGAACGGGAAGGTGGTGGTGCGGGAAGGGCGGCTCGCGACGCTCGACCTGCCGCCGGTCATCGAGCGTCACAACGCGCTGGCGCAAGCACTCGTGGAGGCGTCGCGCTGACGCATCGATGTGAAGGTCGCGCTGCGATCGGGCGCGTGGCCGCGGCCATGGCCGCCACACGCCACGATCGCACGGGGCCGCACCGCGGCGGCATGGCCGCCGCGCGCGTCGTGCGCGATTACGTCTCGATCAGCGTGCGGGTTGCTTCAGCGACGAGGCTGCGCAGCCAGCGCACTTCGTCGGAGTAGTGGCAGCGTTCGTGCCACAGCTGGTAGTACTGCATCGGCGGGAAGTCGAGCGGCGCCGGCACGACCGACAGCGGCAGGAACTTCGCGTAGTGATCGGCGAACAGGCGCGTCGTCGTGAAGATCAGGTCGGACTTCACCAGCACGTACGGCGCGAGGTTGAAGTACGGCAGCGTGACGACCACGTGACGCTTGAGCCGTTCGCGCGCGAGATGCACGTCGATCGCGCCGCGCTGGCCGACCGAGTACGGCGTCGGCGCGAGATGCGGCGCGTTCAGGTACTGGTCGAGCGTGAGCCCGCCGCGCTTCGCGAACGGATGCGTGTTGCTCATCAGGCAGACGATTTCATCGACGAACAGGTTCGACAGGTGCAGCTGCTCGGGTGGCTCGGGCCAGTTGCCGACGACGATGTCGAGCTTGCCGTCTTCCAGCGCGAGCTCGTAGTCGAATGCGGGGCCGAGCGAGTGGAACTCGAGCGTCGCGTTCGGCGCCGCCTGGCGGAAGCGTTCGACGACGGTCGGCACGAACAGCACGTTCAGGTAGTCGGGGCAGCCGATCCGGTAGCAGCGGATCGACGTGGCCGGGTCGAAATTGTGCTGCTGGAACTTGATGCGCTCGATTTCGCGCAGTGCGTTCTGCACCGGCTCGAGCAGGCGCAATCCATATTCGGTTGGGACCATGCCGGACTTGCCGCGCACGAGCAGCGGGTCGCCTGTGATGTCGCGCAGGCGCCGCAGTGCGGCGCTGATCGCCGGTTGCGACTGGTTCAGTTTGACGGCCGCGCGCGTGACGCTGCGCTCCATCAACAAGGTGTGCAAGACGCGCAAGAGGTACGTGTCGATCGCCTCGCGTTGCTGACTCATGATTTCTCCGGTTTATATGTCTGGGCTGATCGAGGGGTGATGTGGGTATATGGTTTTTAATATGAACGAAAACCAGCGTCAAGAGATGGATACCCGCACACGCACGCCGGCCGGGCCTCGCGAAGGGACCCGAACGGGGCGTGATGCGGGTGGGCGCGGCGCCGCGCGGATGCGCATTGCACGCATCCGGCGGCCAGTGCACCGCGCGTGACGCGCGTGCGTCAGTCGTCGATACGCATGCCGACTTTCAGCGTGACTTGCCAGTGGATGACCTGGTCGCCTTCGATGTGGCCGCGCGTTTCGGTGACCTGGAACCAGTGCAGGTTGTGCAGCGTCTTGCCGGCTTTCGAGATCGCGTTGCGGATGGCGTCGTCGCACGATTGCCGCGACGAACCGGTCAGTTCAATCAGCTTGTAGACGTGGTCGCTCATGATGCGCTCCCTGGGATGTCGGTGTGTGCGGCCGCGCAAGCGGCGGGCCCGAGGCGGCACCGCGCGTGTCCGGCTTCTTGAGTGATAGGTATGATGGGCGGCAAGTGCAACCCCAATTGGAGACGAGGAACATCGTGGAAGTCGGATTTTGCGGACCGGGATTGATGGGCGCGCCGATGATTCGGCATTTGCTGGCGGCGGGCCATCGGGTCAGCGTATGGAACCGGACGCGCGCCAAGGCCGAGGCGCTCGAAAAGGACGGTGCACAGGTGGTCGACACGCCACGCGAACTGGCGGAGCGCGTCGACACGGTGTTCGTGTGCGTGCTCGACGGCCGTGCGGTCGGCGACGTCGCGTTCGGCGAGCACGGGCTCCTCGCCGGCGATGCGAATGCACGCCGCCTGAAGCGCATCGTCGATCATTCGAGCATTCCGCCTGCCGCGACGCGCGACTACGCGGCGCGCGCGGCCGCGCTCGGCGTCGGCTGGATCGACGCGCCCGTATCGGGCGGCGTGCCCGGCGCGCAGGCCGGCACGCTCGCGGTGATGGCGGGTGGTGGCGCGATCGACCTCGACGCGGTGCGGCCGCTGATCGACACCTACGCGTCGCGCATCACGCACATGGGCGACGCGGGCGCGGGCCAGACCGCGAAACTCTGCAACCAGGCGATCGTCACCGCGACGGTGACCGCGATCGCGGAAGCGGTCGGCCTCGCACAGGCGAGCGGCATCGACGCCGCGCGTCTGGCCGACGCACTGGCGGGCGGGTGGGCCGATTCGGTGCTGCTGCAGACCTTCGTGCCGCGCATGACGTCAGGCGGTCATCCGCCGATCGGCGCGCTGAGCACGTTCCAGAAGGACGTCGACGCGATCGCCGATGCGGCGCGCGACACCGGCGCGGTGATGCCCGTATCGGCCACGGTGCAGCAGGTGCTGCGGCTGGGCGCCGCGCAGGGGCTTGCCGGTGCCGATTTCGCCGCGTTCATCGACATCGTCCGGCCCGGCAACGGGCGCGCGACGGCGCAGTGATCGCGCCGCGACAGTGAAGCGGGAAGCCTGAATGGCCGATGGGCCGCCCGGAGGCGGCCCATCGTGTCGGTGTCGGTTCAGCCGAGGGAGCGCGGTGTCGTGTCGCCGGCGTTCTGGCGTCCGAGGCCGCCGCGCAGGCTCGCCTTCGTGCCTGCACCAAATTCGGGCAGGATGCGCGCGCGGGCGCGGCTCGCGAACACGAGGAAGCCGAAGCCGTTCGCCTCGTACCAGTACCCGCCGTTCTCGAGGCCGTCGAGCGGTTGTTCGAGTGCGTTGGCGATCGATTCGATGCAGCGCTTGCGCAGTTCGGCGATGGCCGGATAGGGCGGCTGAGCGCCGCGCACGCTGCACAGGAGCACGTCGAGGCCGGGCAGCACATGCGCATACAGGACGGGTTCGTCCTGCGCACGGGCGCGGGCAATCTTGGTGTCGAGCTGCGCGAACGGTTTCGAGTGGCGCAATACCGCGAGGAACGACTCCTGGCCGTCCTGTTGCGCACGTCGACGTTTTTTCGGGAAGGACATAAACACTCGCCTCAAAAACAATTGCAAGAAATGCGGCACTTTCATGCGACCCACTCCCGGCTATGTACGCCGCATGTCGATCCTTTATAGCACACGAAAATGCTGCACTCGTGCGGTACGACGATCAATGTCTCCCGTCGACCCGCTTGCCACGATGATCGACACAGCCAGCGTCTTGGCGCCCGTACTGTCGTTTAGTCTCCATCATAGACCTGCTTTTCCCGCGCGTGCATTCGCGCGTCACAAAAAAGTGAGATGGGCCACGCGCGGCGCGTGCCCATGAAAAAGGCCCGCACTTGGCGGGCCCGGCGGATGCTACGTGGCGCGGTGCTCAGCGTTGCTTGAGCGAATCGCGGATCTCGCGCAGCAGCACGGTGTCTTCCGGCGTCGCGGCCGGCGCGGTCTCTTCCGGCTTGCGCAGCTTGTTGATGAATTTCACCATCAGGAAAATTATGAATGCGAGGATCACGAAATTGATCGCCACGGTGATGAACGAGCCGTAGCCGAATGCGGCGACGCCCGCCGCCTGCAGGTCCTTGAACGAATCGGGATTACCCTTGAACGACGGAGGGATGGTGCCGAGCAGAACGAACTTGTTCGAGAAATCCAGACCGCCCGTCAGCACGCCGATCACCGGCATGATGAGGTCTTTCACGACCGAGTCGACGATCTTCGAGAATGCGCCGCCGATGATCACGCCGACGGCGAGATCCATCACGTTGCCTTTGACGGCGAACTCCTTGAATTCCTTGATTATGCTCATGAGCGGCTTTCTCCTGGTTGGGCGAGGGCAGGCGTGCCGCGACGCGCAGGGCTGCGAAGCGTCTGGCGGGTCGGAGGGGATCGGAGGCACGCCGATGGCCGCATGATAGCGAACGTGCCCCATTGCCGGTAGCCCATCTTGAAATGATTAACAAATCACGGAGGGCGCCGGTGCGAGCGGAAATGAAAGGAAGCGCGGTGTAAGGGGGGCGGGCGCGGCGCGACGCGTCAACGCCCGCGTGTGGACTGCTCAGGTGTTGTCGTCGGTCCAGCCGTCGTCGTTGCTGCCGAGATCGACGCTGCCTCCGCCGTTGCCGTCGCTCCAGTTCGAGTTGTCGCCGCGACCGAGGTCGAAGCCCGGATCGTTGTTCTCCTGGCGCCGGCGCTGGTCGTCGACGATCACGTCGCGTTCGACCACGCGTTCGCGGCCGCCGGACATCGCCTCGCCGAGCAGCACGCCCGTCAGCAGCCCGCCCATTCCGCCGCCGAAGCCACCGCCTTGCTGGACCACGACGGGCGGCTGCTGTTGCGGGTACGGCTGCTGCGGGTACGGTTGCTGCTGATAGGGCTGGCCTTGCATGCCGGTCACGCGATCGGCTTCCTGCGCATACACGGAGCCGCTGCCGTTTGCGGGCGCCGCGGGTTGCGCGCTCGGATCGGGGCGGCCTTCGACGCGCGCCTTCACGCTCGCATGTCGCTGTTCGAGTTCGTCGATGCGATACGGCGGCACCGGGTTCTTGCCGTTCGACAGCGCCTCGACGAGCGTGCGTGCATCGGTCTCGATGCCTTCGAGTTCGCCGGTGAGTGCGGCGGCGCCCGGCGCCGTCGACAGCTTCGCGTCGAGTTTCAGCGGACGGATGTCGTTCAGCACGTCGGTCGCGCGTTTCAACTGCGTGCGGCGTTCGTCGTCGGCGCGGCTGTTATCGGCGGAGCGTGCGCGCCGCAACGTCCAGCGCAGCACCAGCGCGATGATCGCGACGATCAGCCCGAGGCCGATCCACATGCCGGTCGACGGACCGTGTTTCGCGACCGGCGCGGCGGGGGCGAGCGACGACTGCAACGAACCGGCCTGGGTGGCCGACGGTGCATTGCCGCTTGTGCGCGCGGCGTCCGCGCGAATGCGCGATTCGGTCTGCGCGAAACGCGCCGCATCGGTGAAGCGCAGTTGCGGATCGAGCGACTTCGCCCGCTGCAGTTGCGCGAGCGCGTCGGACGCGCGGCCTTCGCGGTCCAGCACCTGTGCGTACAGGTAGCGCGCATGCGCGTTGTTCGGATGGGCGTCGATGACTTGCGACAGCTGCGTGTCGGCCTGCTGCCAGTTGCGCTGCGCGATCGATTGCTCGACCTGCTGCAGCGACGGGACCGCAAACGCGGCGGACGACAGCAGCATCAGCGAGAGGCCGAGAGCGGCGAGAGATTTCTTCATGGTCGAACCGGGCGCAAGCGCCCGTCTCCTGACGATCGGTGCGCGCCGCAGGCCCGGCGGGCCGCGGCGCGGTTGCCGTTACTGCGCGGGCGTGTCGAGCTGCTTCTTCAGCGCGGCGAGGCGGTCCTCGACCGACGGGCCCTTGTTCAGCGCGGCGAGCTTGTCGTCGAGCGCCTTGCCGCTCGACGTGTCGGCCGAATTCAGGCGGGCGTCCGAGCGTGCGTTCTGCAGCGCGACCTTGTCCTCGAGCTTCTGGAAATCCTCGGACAGGTTCTTGCCGCCGATGCCGCCCAGCGCGCTGGCCGCGACGTCTTTCGCCTGCGCGATTTCCTGCTTGGCCTGCAGGATGTTCGAGCGTGCGTTCAGGTCGTTGCGGCGCTGACGCATGTCGGCGATCTGCCCCTTCAGCTTGTCGACCGACGGCTCGAGCGTCGTGAGTTCGGCCGCGAGCGCATCGCGCTCGGCTTCCGCGTTCGACTGCGCGGCGAGCGCCTCGCGTGCGAGTGCTTCGTCGCCGGCCTGCAGCGCGCGCTTCGCGCCGTCCTCGTACTTCTTCACTTTGTCGTCGGCCGCATCGCGCTTGCTGCGCTGGGTCGCGACTTGTGCCTCGATCTCGATCAGCGAATTCTCGGCACGGCCGATGCTGTCGTCGAGCTCCCGCACGATCTGCCGTGCGTCGCGCGACGGATCCTGTACCGAGTCGGCCGCATCGTTCAGCAGGCCTTTGATCGTGCGCGAAACAGAGTCGAAAAGCGACATGAAATCCTCCGTGGTTGAAAGGTGCCGCGTCAGCGGCAATGCCCGTCGCGAATCGGTTCCGACCCGCGTGAGCCGGCGGATATTACACCGCCGGCCCCTTAAATACGACTTAAGTGCCGGAGTTCAAGCGCCATGTGCGTGCGGGCTTCAACCTTTCGCATCTGAAAGAAACGCCGCGGCACGCACCGGGTTGCGAGTCCATGATAGGCGGAGCATCGCGCCAATACGTTCCGCAATTCACGCTTGTGCGGGAATTTTTACAAAAAATCGCGAAGCCGATCGGTCGATTTCATTAAAATGCGCTGTCACGTCGCGGGAACGGATCGCCGCGCGGCGGGGTCTGTCGACGTGACAGTTGCCACGATGCACCCACTCTGATTCATCCGCTTGCATTTTCCGCATGCGTCCGAGGGCGCCACGCCGCCCGCCATTCCGACATGCCAATTATCAAACGACCGTCTTCTCCTTCCGACCGAAACGAGCCTCACTACACGTTGCGCCGTTCGCCGTCGGGGGCCTATTACCCCGATGACGACGACCGCGGCGACGACCGTCGCGCGCAGCGCAGCGGAGGCGGGGGCGCCGATCGCCGCTCGTTCGGCTCGCGCGTCGCGCTGTGGTTCGTCGGCCTGTTCGCGACGCTCGCGATCGTCGGTGCGCTGATCGTCGGCTACGCACTCGTCGTGATGGCGCCGCAACTGCCGCCGCTCGATGCGCTGACCAACTACCAGCCGAAGGTGCCGCTGCGCGTGTTCACCGCCGATCACGTGCTGATCGGCGAGTTCGGCGAGGAGCGCCGCAGCCTCGTGCGCTTCCAGGACATTCCCGACGTGATGAAGAAGGCGGTGCTCGCGATCGAGGACTACCGCTTCTACGAGCACGGCGGCGTGGACTTCCTCGGCATCCTGCGCGCTGGCGTCGCCGACCTGATGCACGGCGGCGCGCGCCAGGGCGCGAGCACGATCACGATGCAGGTCGCGCGCAACTTCTTTCTGTCGAGCGAGAAGACGTATACGCGCAAGATCTACGAGATGCTGCTCGCGTACAAGATCGAAAAGGCCCTGACGAAGGACCAGATCCTCGAGCTGTACATGAACCAGATCTACCTGGGCCAGCGCTCGTACGGTTTCGCGGCCGCCGCGCGCGTGTATTTCGGCAAGGACCTGAAGGACATCACGCTCGCGGAAGCGGCAATGCTCGCGGGGCTGCCGAAGGCGCCGTCCGCATACAACCCGGTCGTCAATCCGAAGCGCGCGAAGGTGCGTCAGGAGTACATCCTGAAGCGCATGCTCGAGATCGGCTACATCACGCAGCCGCAGTACGACCAGGCGGTGAAGGAAGAGATCCACGTGCGCACGCCGGGCAACCAGTATGCGGTGCACGGCGAATACGTCGCCGAGATGGTGCGGCAGATGATGTATCAGCAGTACAAGGATGAAACCTATACGCGCGGGCTGACCGTCACGACGACGATCAACTCGGCCGACCAGGAAGCGGCGTACCAGGCCGTGCGTCGCGGCATTCTCGATTACGAGCGCCGCCACGGCTATCGCGGGCCGGAAGGCTCGATCAACCTGCCGGCGGCCGGCGACGACCGCGACGAGGCGATCGACGATGCGCTCGCCGATCACCCGGACAACGGCGACCTGCAGTCGGCGGTGGTGCTGGCTGCAGCGCCGAACGCGGTCGAGGTGCAGTTCGTCGGCGGCGCGACGACGACGATCGGCCCGGCCGGGCTGCGCTTCGTGTCGGCCGCGCTGAGCCCGCGCGCGAACGCGACGCTGCGGATCAAGCCGGGCTCGATCGTGCGCGTGCTGAAGGACGGCAACGCGGGCTGGCAGGTCGTGCAACTGCCGCAGGTCGAAGGCGCGCTCGTCGCGATCGCGCCGCAGGACGGTGCGATCCGCTCGCTCGTCGGCGGCTTCGACTTCAACAAGAGCAAGTTCAACCACGTGACGCAGGCGTGGCGCCAGCCGGGTTCGTCGTTCAAGCCGTTCATCTATTCGGCGTCGCTCGACAAGGGCCTCGGACCGGCGACGATCATCAACGACGCACCGTTGTACTTCCCGCCGAGCGTGCCGGGCGGCACCGCGTGGGAGCCGAAGGACGACGACCAGCCCGACGGGCCGATGTCGATGCGTACGGCCCTGCAGCGATCGAAGAACCTCGTGTCGATCCGGATCCTCGCGTCGATCGGCACGCAGTACGCGCAGGAGTACGTGACGCAGCGCTTCGGCTTCGATCCGGCGAAGACGCCGCCGTACCTGCCGATGGCGCTGGGTGCCGGCCTCGTCACGCCGCTGCAGCTCGCGACCGGCTATGCGGTGTTCGCGAACGGCGGCTACAAGGTCGATCCGTACCTGATCGCCGAAGTCGACGACGCGCGCGGCCAGCCGCTGCAGAAGTCGCAGCCGGTGATCGCCGGCGGCACCGCGCCGCGCACGATCGAGGGCCGCAACGCATACGTGATGAACAGCCTGCTGCATACGGTCGCGACGGCCGGCACGGGCGCGGGCACCAACGCGCTCGGCCGACGCGACCTGCAGGGCAAGACGGGTACGACGAACGATGCGAAGGACGGCTGGTTCGCCGGCTACCAGCAGTCGCTCGTCGCCGTTGCATGGATGGGCTTCGACCAGCCGAAGAGCCTCGGCAGTCGCGAATTCGGCGCGCAGCTCGCGCTGCCGATCTGGGTGAACTACATGCGCACCGCGCTGAACGGCGTACCCGAGCAGCAGATGCCGATGCCGGACGGGCTGACGTCGATCGACGGCGAGCTTTACTACGCTGATCGCACGCCGGGCAACGGCTTCGTCGCGAGCGTGGACATCAACCCGGCCGCGAACGCGATCAGCGCGAACGACGCGCTCGGCTCGGCCGGCTCGGAGGGGCTCGCACCGCCGCCCGTCACGCAGCAGGAGAAGCAGCAGATCATGGACATGTTCGAGAACAAGTAAGCGATACGCGGATGTCTCGCATGCGACGGGCGCCTTCGGGCGCCCGTTTTTTTGTGCGCATCGCCGCGCGTCGATCGATGAGGACGAGTCAGAATGACGCGCAGGCCGGCACGCGCGTGATGCCGACCGACTCCTGCCGGAAGCGCTCGCGGTACGCTTGCCGGATCTCGGCAAGCCGCGCGTGCGTGGCGGCCGTATCGTCGGCGACGATGCGGACCACGAAACTGGCTTCGCGGATGATCTGGCCGGTGGCGCGGTCGCGCCATTGGCCGTGGGTGTCCCAGTACGTGAAGCCGTCCGGAAAGCGCGGCGTGACGACGTCGGCGAGGAAGGCCGCGCGTTCCGCATCGGTGACGGGGCCGCGTCCGGCGATAGCGCGCCCGAACAGCAGGTCGGCCTGCAGCATCTGGTGCGCGTCAGGCTGCACGCAGGCCGCGGGCGTGTCGATGACGGGCGAGGGTGGTGCCGCGCAACCAGCGAGCAGCGCGATGGCGGCAGCGCCGATCGCGTGGTGCGCGCGACGCCGCCACGTCGCGGGACGTGCGTTCGAAGACGGCATCTGCCTATTTCGCATCCGGCATGCCTCGCGCGCGTAAAACGCTGCGCGGTCAATCACTTGCGTGCATGTCCGGCGGGTTATCAACAGGGCTGTCAACATAAACTGGGGATAACCCTCGGTGCCGCGCACGGCTTCAGTGCTGCAGTTTCGCGTGCGCGAGATGCATGCCGAGCGTCGCGGGGTCGGTATTCGTGCCCGACAGCAGTACGCCGACCCGCTTTCCCTGCAGCGTTTCGCGCAGCGGGCCGAGCAGCGCCGCGAGCGCTGCCGCGCACGCCGGTTCGACCGCCAGCTTCAGGTGCGAGAACAGGAACAGCATCGCCGCGCGCAGCGCGTCGTCGGACACCGTGACGATCCGGTCGACGTGGCGCCTGCACAGCTGGTAGCTGTATTCCTCGGTGTGCGGTGCCATCAACGAGTCGGCGATGGTCTGCATCGCGCTCATCGTGACCGTGTGATTCGCCGCGAAGCTGCGGCTCATCGCGTCGGCGCCTTCCGGTTCGACGCCATACACGTGCACGCGCGGATTCGCGAGCCGCAGCGCGGTCGCCATGCCGGCAGCGAGCCCGCCGCCGCCGATCGGCACGATCACCGCGTCGAGATCGGGCGTCTGCGTTGCCCATTCGTAGCCGAGCGTCGCGGTGCCGAGAATCGTGTGATAGCCGTTGAACGGATGGATGAAGAAGCGGCCTTCCTCCGCCTCGATCCGCCGCACGAGGTCGAATGCCTGCGACGCGCTGCCGGCGAGCACGACTTCCGCGCGGTACTGCTTGCACTGCGCGATGCGCGCCGGGCTCGCGGTATGGAACATCACGACCTTCGCGCTGCTGCCGAGCCGCATCGCCGCGTACGCGACGGCTGCCGCATGATTGCCGGCCGACACACACGTGACGCCGGCGCTCTTGCGCGCTTCGTCGAGGGCCAGCAGGTGCGTGAACGCGCCACGCGCCTTGAAGCTGCCACTCACCTGCAGCAGCTCGAACTTGAAGTTGACGTGCGTGCCCTCGAGGGAAGGCAGGTCGGCGCGCTCGAACACGGGCGTGCGCGCGACCCACGGCGACAACGCGAAATGCTGCGCGGCGATTTCGTCGAGCGTCGGAATCGGCTCGCCGTCGATCGTCGTATGGGCAGTGCCCTGTTGTTCAGTCGACATGACGTGGCGGGTGGCGGGGTGGGCCGGCCCGCACACGCAGGCCGGCGTGGCGGGGGCAGTCAGTGTGCGTCGACCGACATGCTGCGGATGAACTTGCGCAGGAACTGCTCGCAGGCGGCGAGCTGCGCGAGTTCGACATATTCGTTCGGCTTGTGCGCCTGTTCGATGTTGCCGGGCCCGCAGACGATGCTCGGGATGCCCGCGCGTTCGAACAGGCCGGCCTCGGTGCCATATGCGACCTTGCGCTTGTCCTGGTCGGCCGTCAGCGCGCGCACGAGCTGCGTGATCGCGGCCTGTTCGGTCGCATCGAGCCCGGGTGCGGCGGCGATCTTCGAGAACTCGATCGCCGCGTTCGGATGCTCGCGACGCATCTGCGGCAGCAGCGTTTCCTGCGCATACGCTTCGATGCGCGTGAAGATCTGCTCGGGATCGAGCGTCGGCAGGTTGCGGAACTCGAAGTCGAACCGGCATTCGGCCGGCACCGTGTTGATCGCGTTGCCGCCCTGGATCGTGCTCGTTTGCGCGGTCGTGAACGGTACGTCGTACAGCTCGTCGAACGGGCCTTCGGCGCGGAAGCGCTCTGCGATGTCGCGGATGTGGCAGATGAGGCGCGCCGCATACTCGATCGCGTTCAGGCCCTTCGGCGTCAGCGACGAGTGTGCCGCGTGGCCGCGTACGCAGCAGCGATATGCGTTGATGCCCTTGTGCGCGATGATCGGCCGCATGCTGGTCGGCTCGCCGACGATGCAGCCGGACGGCTTGACGCCGCGCTTGACCAGATCGGCGATCAGAAGCGGTGCGCCCGCGCAGCCGATTTCCTCGTCATAGGACAGCGCGAAATGGATCGGCTTCGCGAGCTTCGTCGCCTGCATCTCGGGCAGCAGCGCGAGCGCCGTGCCGATGAAGCCCTTCATGTCGCACGTGCCGCGGCCGTACAGGCGGCCGTCGCGCAGCTCCGGCGCGAACGGGTCGCTGTCCCACTGCTGGCCGTCGACCGGCACGACGTCGGTGTGCCCCGACAGCACGATGCCGCCGTCGGTCGAGCCGTCGTGCGCGGGCACCGTCGCGAACAGGTTGGCCCAGCCTTCGCGCGGATCGTGCGTGAGCGTCGACGCGATGCCCTTCGCGGCAAGCGCGTCGCGCACCGTTTCGATCAGGCCGAGGTTCGGCACGCGGCTCGTCGTGTCCATCGACACCAACTGCTTGATCCAGGGCAGGCTGACGAGCGAAGCGTCGCCTTGGTCGGCGGCGGACGGCGCCGTCGCGTCGAGAGTGGACATGGCAAAACTCCGTCTGATGAATGGGAAAATCATACTCAAAAACGCGTTCGCCCGCCTTCACCGGCCGCGATGCGGTGCAGCATCGCGGCCATGTGGTCAACGTGCCGCGCTCGCCGCGTCGGCGCGCGGCGCGAGTGCGCGCAGCGTTTCCTTGATCGTCGATACGCGGATCGCGAGATCGGGCGAGCGCGTCTCGATGCGCAGCTTGTCCTGGCCCGCGAGCTTGATGTGCCGGTGTTTCTGCACCATCTCGATGATCCGCATCGGGTCGATCGGCGGGTTCGGCTCGAACTGCAGCCCGATCGCCGCCTCGCTCGCGTCGATCTTGACGATGCCGAGCGGCTTCGCGGCGATCCGCAGCCGGTGCGTCTCGACGAGCGCGTGCGCCTGCGGCGGCAGCTTGCCGAAGCGGTCGATCAGCTCTTCCTGGATACCGTCGATCGCGTCGCCGTGCTCGCAGTTCGCGAGACGCTTGTACAGCGATAGCCGCTCCTGCACGTCCGCGCAGTAGTCGGCCGGCAGGATCGCGGGCGCATGCAGGTTGATTTCCGTCGTCGCGGCGAGCGGGGCGGTGAGGTCGGGCTCCTTGCCGTTCTTCAGCGCCTTCACCGCGTCGTTCAGCATGTCGGTGTAAAGCTGGAAGCCGATCTCGTGGATCTCGCCCGACTGCTTGTCGCCGAGCACCTCGCCGGTGCCGCGGATCTCGAGGTCGTGCATCGCGAGATAGAAGCCCGAACCGAGTTCCTCCATTTGCTGGATCGCCTCGAGCCGGCGCTGCGCCTGCTTGGTCAGCGACTGCGGGTCGTGGACCAGCAGGTACGCATACGCCTGGTGGTGCGAACGGCCGACGCGGCCGCGCAACTGGTGCAGCTGCGCGAGGCCGAACTTGTCCGAGCGATGCATGATGATCGTGTTCGCGCTCGGCACGTCGATGCCGGTTTCGATGATGGTCGTGCACAACAGCACGTTCGCGCGCTGCGCGACGAAATCGCGCATCACGCGTTCGAGTTCGCGCTCGTGCATCTGGCCGTGCGCGATCACGATGCGCGCCTCGGGCACGAGTTCCTCGAGCATCGCCTTGCGGTTCTCGATCGTCTCGACCTCGTTGTGCAGGAAATACACCTGGCCGCCGCGCTTCAGCTCGCGCAGCATCGCCTCGCGGATCACGCTTTCCTCCTCGCGCCGCACGAAGGTCTTGATCGCGAGCCGCTTCTGCGGCGCGGTCGCGATCACCGAGAAATCGCGCAGCCCCTCGAGCGCCATCCCGAGCGTGCGCGGGATCGGCGTCGCGGTGAGCGTCAGCACGTCGACTTCCGCGCGCAGCGCCTTCAGCGCTTCCTTCTGGCGCACGCCGAAGCGGTGTTCCTCGTCGATGATGACGAGGCCGAGGCGCTTGAACTGCACGTCCGACGACAGCAGCTTGTGCGTGCCGATGACGATGTCGACGCTGCCTTCGTTGATCTGCGCGATCGCCGTGTTCACTTCCTTCGCGGTCTTGAAGCGCGACAGCTCGACGATGCGCACCGGCCAGTCCGCGAAGCGGTCCACGAAGGTCTGCGTGTGCTGCTCGGCGAGCAGCGTGGTCGGCGACAGCAGCGCGACCTGCTTGCCGCCCATCACCGCGATGAACGCGGCGCGCAGCGCGACCTCGGTCTTGCCGAAGCCGACGTCGCCGCACACGAGGCGGTCCATCGGCTTGCCGCTCGTCATGTCGCCGATCACGGCCGCGATCGCCGCGGCCTGGTCGGGCGTCTCCTCGAAGCCGAAGCTTTCCGCGAACTTCACGTAGTCGCGCGGGTCGAGCGCGAACGCGTGGCCTTCGCGGGCCGCGCGGCGCGCATACAGGTTCAGCAGCTCGGCGGCCGTGTCGCGAATTTGCTGCGCGGCCTTGCGCTTCGCGCGCTCCCACTGGCCCGAGCCGAGCGCGTGCAGTGGCGCGCTGTCGGGATCGGCGCCGCTGTAACGCGAGATCACGTGCAGTTGCGCGACCGGCACGTAGAGCTTGCTGTCGCCCGCGTATTCGAGATGCAGGAACTCGGTCTCGCCTTCGCCGAGATCCATCGACACGAGGCCCATGTAGCGGCCGATGCCGTGCTGCGCATGCACCACCGGATCGCCGACCTTCAGCTCCGACAGGTCGCGCACCATCGCGTCGACGTTGCTCGCCTGTTCCTGGCGGCGGCGCCCGGCGCGGCGGCCGAGCGCACCGTACAACTCGGTTTCGGTGACGATCGCGTAGCCTTCGCCCGGCACCGCGAAGCCGCTCGCGAGCGGCGCGACGCCGAGCGCGAAGGGCGCGTCGCTTTCGAGCCAGCCTGCGAAGTGGTCGTTCGACGCGGGGCGCAGGTGATGCTCGGCGAGCAGTTGCAGGATCGTTTCGCGGCGGCCGGCCGATTCGACCGTCAGCAGCACGCGCTTGCCCGACGATTCGACGTACGTGCGTAGCGCGGCGAGCGGATCGTCCGCATGGCGGTCGACGGTGAGCTCGGGCAGGCCGGTCGCCCAGCCGCCGGCCGGCTGCGCGGGCAGCACGACGCGCGCGAACGGCTTCGCGAACGCGAAGAAATCCTCGTCGGACAGGAACAGGCGCTGCGGCTCGAGGATCGGCCGCTCGCGATCGTGCGCGAGGAACGCGTGACGCTGCTTCGTATCGGCCGTGAAGCGGCGGATCGACGCTTCGAGGTCGCCGGTGAACACGAGGTGCGCATCCGGCGGCAGGTAGTGGAACAGCGTGGCCGTCTCGTCGAAGAAGAGGGGCAGGTAATACTCGATGCCGGCCGACGGCACGCCGTTGCCGATGTCCTTGTAGATCGGCGCGCGGCTCGGGTCGCCTTCGAAGGTTTCGCGCCAGCGGCTGCGGAAGGCCGTGCGCGCGGCTTCGTCGAACGGAAACTCGCGGCCGGGCAGGAGGCGCACGTCGCGCACCGGGTAGAGGCTGCGCTGCGTATCGGGATCGAACGCACGGATCGAGTCGACCTGGTCGTCGAACAGGTCGATCCGGTACGGCAGCGGCGAGCCCATCGGGTACAGGTCGATCAGCGAGCCGCGCACGCAGTATTCGCCGGGTCGCACGACCTGGCTCACGTGCTCGTAGCCGGCCAGCGTGAGTTGCGCCTTCAGCTTCGCCTCGTCGAGCCGCTCGCCCTGCGCGAACGCGAACGTGTACGCGGCCATGAACGACGCGGGCGGCATCCGGTACAGCGCCGTGGTCGCGGGCACCAGCAGGATGTCGCAGCGGCCCTCGCCGAGGTCGTGCAGCGTCGCGAGGCGCTCGGAGACGAGATCCTGGTGCGGCGAGAACGTGTCGTACGGCAGCGTTTCCCAGTCCGGCAGCAGGCGCACGCGCGCATCGGGCGAGAAGTAGCGGATTTCCTGCGACAGCCGCTGCGCGTCGACCGCGTTCGCGCAGATCACCGCGAGGAGCGGGACCGCGTCGCGGTTGTCGGCGAGATAGCGGGCGATGGCGAGTGCGTCGGCGGAGCCGTGCGCGCCGTCGAAGGCGAACCGCTGGCCCGGTTTGACGCGGGCGACGGGCGAAGCGAACGGGGTGGAAGCGTTGTCTGGCATAGGGACGGCAGGGGTGGCGGGCACGGGCGCATCGCGGCGCGCCGGTCGAGACGAAAGACCTATTATAAAATCCGCTTCTCGATTTCATCTTTCCGGCGTTTCCCCTTCGTGACTCCCCGACTTTTCGCCCTGATTCCTTGCGCCGGCACGGGCAGCCGTTCCGGTTCGGCCGTGCCGAAGCAATACCGCACGCTGGCCGGCCGCGCGCTCCTGCATTACACGCTTGCCGCGTTCGACGCGTGCAGTGAATTCGCGCAGACGCTCGTCGTCCTCGCGCCCGACGACACGCATTTCGACGCGCGCCGCTTCGCGGGCCTGCGTTTCGCGGTGCGCCGCTGCGGCGGCGGCTCGCGGCAGGCGTCGGTGCTCAACGGGCTACTCGAGCTGGCCGAATTCGGCGCGAGCGACCAGGACTGGGTGCTGGTGCACGACGCTGCGCGCCCGGGCATCACGCCGGAGCTGATCCGCACGCTCGTCGCGACGCTGAAGGACGACCCGGTCGGCGGCATCGTCGCGCTGCCGGTGGCCGATACGCTCAAGCGCGTGCCGGCTGGCGGCGACGCGATCGCGCGCACCGAATCGCGCGACGCGCTGTGGCAGGCGCAGACGCCGCAGATGTTCCGCATCGGCATGCTGCGCGACGCGATCCTGCGCGCGCAGCGCGAAGGGCACGACCTGACCGACGAGGCCAGCGCGATCGAATGGGCCGGCCATACGCCACGCGTCGTGCAGGGCAGCCTGCGCAACTTCAAGGTCACGTACCCGGAAGATTTCGCGCTTGCGGAAGCGATCCTCGCGCGCCCCGCGAACGCTTCCTGACTTTCACCTCATCTCAACCGGAATACGCATGGATTTCAGAATCGGACAAGGCTACGACGTGCACCAGCTCGTCCCTGGGCGCCCCCTCATCATCGGCGGCGTGACGATTCCTTACGAGCGCGGCCTGCTCGGTCATTCGGACGCGGACGTGCTGCTGCACGCGATCACCGACGCGCTGTTCGGTGCGGCGGCGCTGGGCGACATCGGCCGCCATTTCTCGGACACCGACGCGGCGTTCAAGGGCGCGGACAGCCGCGTGCTGTTGCGCGAGTGCGTCGCCCGCGTGAAGGCGGCCGGCTTCACGATCCAGAATGTCGACAGCACGGTGATCGCGCAGGCGCCCAAGCTCGCGCCGCACATCGACGGGATGCGCGCGAACATCGCGGCCGATCTCGGGCTGCCGCTCGAGCGCGTGAACGTGAAGGCGAAGACCAACGAGAAGCTCGGCTATCTCGGCCGTGGCGAGGGCATCGAGGCGCAGGCCGCTGCACTCCTGGTGAAGCAGGGCGCGTGAGCGCCTGAAGCCGGTCCGAAGCGGCGCGCCGGTTGCGCCGCCGGAACGAAAAATGCCACGCGCTTGCGTGGCATTTTTCATTTGCGGCGCGGTTCGGCGCGCATGGCCGCTGCATTGCACCGCGTTGCCGCTTGCGCGACGGCTTATTCGCCTTCGGCGGCGATCACCTGCGCGGCGGCGTTGATCACCGACGCGATGCGGCCGACGTCGCGCAGTTGCGTCGTCGTCATTCCTTGCTCGTTCTTCAGCAGCGCATAGTGCGACTTCACGCAGAAGTGGCACTTGCCGACGATCGATGCGGCGAGCGCGTACATCTCGAACCTGCGCTTGTCGACGCCGCCGTGCGACGCATACGCGCCCATCCGCAGCTCGGCACGCTGCGTCTTCAGGTCGGCGTCGTCGGCCATCTCGACATACGGATACCAGGTGTTGTTCATCCCCATCAGCGCGGCCGCCGTCAGCACGGCGTTCGTCTCTTCGGGCGACAGCACGCCGGCTTCGCGGATCGTCTTCACGAGCACGGTGCTCTTCGCCGCGACCGCCGCCGCCAGCGCGACGCCGACTGCATCGGTGCCTTCGAGCGACGAGCGCGAGATCGTGCCGTCGAGGTTCAGGCGAATGTCCTTCGCGTAGTCGGGGATGCGTGCCTTAATCGAGTCGATGAATTCCATTGATATCTCCTATGGGTTGGCCGTTAAAAAAGCCCGCAGGCAGGACGTGCTCCGCGGGCTTCGTGCATCGATGCGCTTACAGCGTTGCGCCGCCGACTGCACGGTTGCACGGGCACAGTTCGTCCGTTTGCAGGCCGTCCAGAATGCGCAGGACTTCTTCCGGGCTACGGCCGACGTTCAGGTTGTTCACCGAAACGTGCTGGATCGTGTTGTCCGGATCGACGATGAACGTTGCGCGCAGGGCCACGCCGGCTTCCTTGTCGCGCACGCCGAGCTGGTCGATCAGCTCGCCCTTGACGTCGCCGAACGAGTAGTGGTTCAGCTTGTTCAGGTCCTTGTGCTCACGGCGCCATGCGAGCTTCACGAACTCGTTGTCCGAGCTGCCGCCGAGCAGGACGGCGTCGCGCTCTTCGAACTGCTTCGTCAGCTTCGCGAACTCGACGATTTCCGTCGGGCACACGAACGTGAAATCCTTCGGATAGAAGTAGATGATCTTCCACTTGCCCGGGAACGACGCTTCGGTGATGGTCTCGAATGCCGACTGGCCGTTTTCCTCGTGATTGTTGAAGCCCGGCTTCGCGGCTACGACGGTGAATGCTTCGAGTTTATCGCCCACGGTTTTCATGCGGATACTCCTGTATGAGTTGGGAAGAAGACTGAGTCAAGCTACCTCGGTGCTGCAACGTTGGTGTGACAGCATGAGCGGGACTATAACACTATTAACAAAGTGCTTCAATAGATTTTGACTAACGATCCCCATAGTTTTTTTCAACCGCGCCGATAGTGTGACGCGCAAGAAGCGTGCGCGAACGCGTCACGCCGTCGCACGCGTCTTGCCGGCGCCGGGGAATTCGAGGATGACTTCGAGGCCCGCTTCGGGGCTGCGGTTGCGCAGGCGCAGCGCGCCGCGATAGCGGCCGACGAGGCGCAGCACGATCGCCATGCCGAGCCCCGTGCCGTCCGCCTTGGTGCGCGCCGTGTCGACGCGGTAGAACGGCCGCATCACGAGCGGCAGCTGGTCTTCGGGGATGCCGGGGCCCTCGTCGCTCACCGACAATTCGACGCGCGCGTGCGTCACGCGCGTCTCGAGCGTGATGCGCGACACGCCGTCGTCGCGGCTCTGGCCGTATTTGCGCGCGTTCTCGACGAGGTTGCCGATGACGCGGCGCATGTCGGTCTCGTCGGCTTCGATCACGGCGGTCGCCGCGAGCCGTGTGCGGATCTCGACGCCGTCTTCGCCCGACACGCGCGCCGCGACTTCCTGCACGATCGACGACAGGTCGACGGGCTCGGGCTTGCGCTGCGACGGGCGCGCGTAATCGATGAAGGCCGCGATGATACGGTCCATCTGCTCGATGTCGTCGACCATCGCGTCCTTGGTCGCCTGGTCGGACGGGCTCATCTCGGTCTCGAGGCGCAGCCGCGCGAGCGGCGTGCGCAGGTCATGCGAGATGCCCGCGAGCATCAGCGCGCGGTCGGCCTCGAGCTGTTCGAGATCGCGCACCATCTGGTTGAAGCTGCGGTTGGTCTCGGCCGCGACGCCCATCCCGCGATCGGGCAGCGGATCGGGCGCCTGGCCGGAACCGACCTGGCGCGCGGCGAGCGCCAGCCGCGAGAACGGCCGGTTGACGAGGCTCGTGATGAACGCGGAGCCGAACAGCGACAGCGCGAGCGCGAACAGGCCCCAGCCGGCCCACTGCAGGCCCGTGACGCTGTCGAGCTGGTCGCGGTCGAGCGCGACCCAGTAGTCGTCGTCGTCGATCTTGAAACTGATCCACACGCCCGGGATGTCGTTGACCGACTGCGCGATCACGGTATCGTCGCCGAGACGGCTGCGGATGTCGTGTTCGATCAGGCGGTTCAGCGATTCGTCGGGCTGCAGCTTGAACTTGTCGGTCTTTTCGCGCGGGTACACGCGCACGCCCTCGTTGCTCTCGAGATCCTGCAGCAGCGCACGCCGCAAATCGGGATCGGAATAGAGCAGGGCGGTGCGCGTGAGCTTCACGATCGCGACGAGCTGGAGCGCGACGCGCTGCGCGCGCGGCTCCCGCTCGATGACGCGAAAGCTCTGGAACCACGCGGCGAGACTGACCGAGATCAGCAGCGCGATCAGCAGGAAGGTGCGCCAGAACAGCCCGCCGAACGCGAGCTGCAGGAGGCGCCGGTCGATACGCATGGGACGGGCCGTGGACGGGCGAAACCGGAAAGGAAAAAGATCAGGCGGCGCCGTCCGGAATGAACACGTAGCCGAGGCCCCAGACGGTCTGGATGAAGCGCGGGCTGCCCGGATCCGGTTCGATCAGCTTGCGCAGGCGCGAGATCTGCACGTCGAGGCTTCGGTCGAACACTTCGTATTCACGGCCGCGCGCAAGCTCCATCAGCTTTTCGCGCGACAGCGGCTGGCGCGGATGGCGCGCGAACACTTTCAGCACCGAGAATTCGCCGGTCGTCAGCGGAATTTCCTGGCCCGACTTCGTCAGCGTGCGCGTGGCTAGGTTCAGCGAGAACTCGCCGAACTCGAACACCTCGGTGGTTTCCGACGGCGCGCCCGGCAGTTCGGCCGGCGCCTGGCGGCGCAGCACCGCGTGAATGCGCGCGACGAGCTCGCGCGGATTGAACGGCTTCGGCAGGTAGTCGTCGGCGCCCATCTCGAGGCCGACGATGCGGTCGACGTCCTCGCCCTTCGCGGTGAGCATGATGATCGGCGTGCGGTCGTTGCTGCCGCGCAGGCGGCGGCAGATCGACAGGCCGTCCTCGCCCGGCAGCATCAGGTCGAGCACGAGCAGGTCGAAGCGCTCGCGCACCCAGAGCTTGTTCATCGCGGTCGCGTTTTCCGCGACGTACACGTTGAAACCCTGCTCGCCGAGATAGCGGCGCAGCAGATCGCGCAGGCGCGGGTCGTCGTCGACGACGAGAATCTTGGAGGGGTTTTTCGTTTCCATGAGCGGCATCTTATCGCGAATGGGAAATCACGCACGGCTGCGCATTTTCGCGCGTTACAGTCCGTTACAAAATTTACCCGTAGTGTCGCGCGGAGTAAAGGCAGGCTATAGAGATTCCTTTACTCGAAGCCGAAATTCGGTAGATACTCCCCTGCACTCCATCTTTCATCTTTGTACGCCCGAATTCCGCAGGGTTTTTCAAGTACCAGAGGTAACCGGTTGCCGCGTGACGAAGGGAACAAATCGACCAGAGAAGCGAGGACGGTCATGCGATCTGCCCGGATTGCACTGATGCTGACGATCGCACTTGCCGGTCCATATGCGTCGAACTTCGCGTATGCGCAGCGCCCCGAGCAGGGCGCCTCGTCGCGCAAGCTGCAGCGCGGCAAAGCGCCGCAGCCCGACCGTGCCGCCGACACGGCGGTCCGTTCTGCCGTGCCTCCCGATCTCGAACAGCGCCGCCGCGACGGGCACATGACGCCCGAGGAGCGCCACCTGTTGCGCCAGCACATCGAGGACGCCGTCCGCGAGCTGTACAAGCGCTGACACCCACGCGATCCAGCACGGCGCGGAACGATTCCGTAGCAATTTTCCCGTCAACTTTCAGATGCCTGCTGCCGTTGTACCGGCATCCGCACCGCCGGTGCGTTCCGGGAGCCCACGACGATGAAAGCGAACGCTGCCGCCCCGGCATCGCCCGCGATGCAGGCGCCGCTCGACGCCGACGATGCGCTGTTCTTCCTGAGCCGCACCGGCTTTTCTCCCGCACCGGCCGAGGTCGCCCGCATCGTCGGGATGACGCGCGCGCAGGTCGTGGCCGATACGCTCGGCAACGTGCGCCGCGACCCCGTGACGACCTGGCCCGACTGGCTCGCCGAGCTGCCGCCGACCCGCGCACAGCGACAGGCGCTGACCTCCGACATGCGGCGCGACGCGCAGCGCGAACGCAATCGCCGCTACGATGCGTTGCGGGTGGCGTGGGTCAACGAGATGGTCGTGACGCCGACGCCGCTCACCGAGCGCATGACGCTGTTCTGGCACGGGCACTTCACGTCCGGGCAGGACAAGGTCCCGTACCCGCAGACGATGGCCGCGCAAAATGCGCTGTTTCGCCGCGAGGCGCTCGGCAACTTCGGTACGCTGTTGCACGCGGTCGCGAAGGATCCGGCGATGCTCCAGTATCTCGACGGCGCGAGCAACCGCAAGGGACGCCCGAACGAGAATTTCGCGCGCGAGGTGATGGAGCTGTTCACGCTCGGCGAAGGGCGCTACACCCAGCATGACGTGACCGAAGCCGCGCGCGCGATGACCGGCTGGAGCGTCGATCCCGATACGTTGCGCTTCGCGGCGCGGCCCGAGTGGCACGACACGGGCGACAAGACGATACTCGGCGAGACCGGTGCGCTCGACGGCGACGGCTTTCTCGACATCCTGTTGAAGCGGCCCGACACCGCTCGCTTCATCGCCGGCAAGCTGTGGCGCGAGTTCGTGTCCGATGCGCCCGATGCCGGCGCGCTCGATGTCGTCGCCGAACGATTTCGCGCGAGCGGCTACGACATACGCGCGGCGCTCGCAGCGCTCTGGTCGACCGACGAATTCTGGGATCCGCGCAATCGCGGCGTGCTCGTGAAGTCGCCGGCCGAGTTCGTCGTCGGATCGATGCGGTTGTTCGACGTCGCGTATGGCGATCCGCAAATGCTCGCGAACACCGTGCGCACGCTCGGGCAGAACCTGTTCTATCCGCCGAACGTGAAGGGTTGGCCGGGTGGTGCGATGTGGATCAACAGCACGACGCTGCTCGCGCGCAAGCAGTTCGTCGAGCAGTTGTTCCGCGCAACCGAGACCGTCGGCATGCGGGCGCCCGCGCGTGCGATGGCGACACCGTCGCCGAATGCGCGTGCGCAAACGATACCGGTTGCCGACATGCGCGACGCGCCGGCGAGGCCCGCGCGCGGCGGCCTGCGATTCGACCTCGAACGCTGGCTTGCGCAGTATCGTGCGCGGCCGCAGGCGATTGCCGGATTGTCGACCGAGCTTCAACTGCAGCACGCGGTGCTGCCGCTGTCGCCGGTCGCGGCAATCGATACGGACTCGACCGGCAGCGCGTATCTCGAGGCGCTGCTGATGGATCCGGCCTACCAACTGAAATGACCGAAACGACGATGAACCGGCGCGCTGCCGCGATGGCCGCGCCGCGCGGCGAACCGAAGGATGCACGATGAACCGACGTGATTTTCTGACGCTGACGGGCGCCGCGGCCGCGGCGGGCGTGTCACTGTGGCAGTCGCCCGCGCAGGCGGCGACATCGATGGCCGCGGCGGGGCGGCAGCCGGCGGCCGGCTACGCGAACGTGCTGATCCTCGTCGAGCTGAAGGGCGGCAACGACGGCCTCAACACGGTGGTGCCGTATGCCGATCCGCTCTACTACCAGTTCCGCCGCAGCATCGGCATCGCGCGCGACCATGTGCTGCAGCTCGATGCGCATACGGGGCTGCACCCGTCGCTCGCGCCGTTGATGCCGCTGTGGCGCGACGGGCAGGTCGCTGTCGTGCAGGGCGTCGGCTACCCGCAGCCGAACCTGTCGCATTTCCGCTCGATCGAGATCTGGGATACCGCGTCGCGCTCGGACCAGTACCTGCACGAAGGCTGGCTCACGCGCACGTTCGCGCAGGCGCCGGTGCCGCCCGGCTTCGCTGCCGACGGCGTCGTGCTCGGCAGCGCGGAGATGGGGCCGCTCGCGAACGGCGCGCGCGCGATCGCGCTCGTCAACCCTGCGCAGTTCGTCCGCGCGGCGAGGTTGGCCGAACCGTCGTCGCTGCGCGAGCGGAACCCGGCGCTCGCGCACATCATCGACGTCGAGAACGATATCGTGAAGGCGGCCGACCGGCTGCGCCCGCGCGGCGGGATGCGCGAGTTCAAGACGGCTTTTCCGGCCGGCACGTTCGGTACGTCGGTGAAGACCGCGATGCAGGTGCTCGCGGCATGCGAGGCGTCGGGGCCCGGCGCGCAGGACGGCGTCGCGGTGTTGCGGCTCACGCTCAACGGTTTCGATACGCACCAGAACCAGCCGGGGCAGCAGGCAGCGCTGCTCAAGCAGTTTGCGGAAGGGATGAGTGCGATGCGCGGCGCGTTGATCGAACTCGGGCGCTGGAACCAGACGCTCGTGATGACGTATGCGGAATTCGGACGGCGCGTGCGCGAGAACCAGACCAACGGCACCGATCACGGTACCGCTGCGCCGCATTTCGTGATGGGCGGCCGCGTGGCCGGCGGGCTGTACGGCGCGGCGCCGGCACTCGGGCATCTCGACGGCAACGGCAACCTGCCGGTCGCGGTCGATTTCCGCCAGTTGTATGCGACCGTGCTCGGGCCGTGGTGGGGGCTCGATGCAACGCACGTACTGCAGCAACGCTTCGATACGCTGCCGCTGCTGAAGGTGTGACGCTTGGGAGGGTGACGGCGCGGATCAGCGGCGGCGCGCGGCGCGCCACGCGATCCACAGCTTGCGGATCGGTGTCAGCGCGATGCGCTGGTGCAGCACCTGGTAGCCGTCGCGCTCGATTTCGTCGAGCAGTGCACCGGCCAGTGCAATCTGCGCGCGCAGCGTGCGTTGCGCGCGGCGTTCGGATGCGGGGACCGCTGCGTCGGCGGCGGCCAGCGCTTCGCGCGCGCGGCCCGTCTGAAACTGCAGCAACTCGGTGAAGGCCGGACTGTAGCGGCGGTTCAGCAGGTCGGCAGCGGTCACGTTGTAGCGTTGCAGTTCGTCGATTGGCAGATAGATGCGGCCGTGGCGCGCATCGTTGCCGAGTTCCTGCACGAACTGCGCGAGCATCAGCGCGCGGCCGGCATCCGCGGCCCACGGTTGCGGGTCGGCCGGATTCGCGGCGCTTGCGCGCGCGACCAGCGACGCGAAGGTGCCGCCGACCTGCGCGATGTAGCGCTCCAGGTTCGCGAAATCCAGGTAGCGCGCCTGTTCGAGATCCATCCCGTAACCGCTGACGAGCGTGCGCAGCGCGTCGGATTCGGCCCCGATCGCCGGGTGGTGTTGCGCGAGCGCCTTCGTGACCGGATGCGACGGTTCGCCGGCGGCGAGCGCCGCGAGTTCCTTGTGCCACCATGCGAGCTTCGTGTGTCCGACGGTCGGATCGCTGGTTTCCTTGACGGTTTCCTCGAGTTCGCAGCGCAGCGCGAACAGGGCCGTCAGGCGCGGTTCGGCGGCGAGCGGCGCCTGGCGCAGCGCGTAGTAGACGCTGGAGCCCGCGGGGGCGGCCTTTTGCTGACAGTAGTCGTCGAAGTTCACGGGTGAGATCGTGGCGGAGGCGGATTCGGGGACGCGCGCCGGCGCATGGCCGGCACTCGAGCGCGGCATTCTAGCACCGCTCTTCGACGGGCGCCGGTAGGGCGAGACAATGCTGCACAGATCGGGTAGAATCTCGCGCTCGCCTGATCGGGCGTGCCGGTTTTCGTGCCGACACGAAGCCCCGGCAAGTCCCGGGCGCGTGGAGAGAACGCATCTTGCGTGCCATGCGCGGAGGCGGCGGATATTTGCGTGAGTGGCGAAATTGGTAGACGCACCAGGTTTAGGTCCTGACGCCCGCAAGGGTGTGCCGGTTCGAGTCCGGCCTCACGCACCACGAAGTCGAACGTGCCCCGCTAAGGGCCGTTCCGAGAAAGCGCTGCCGGTCGGCTGACCGGCAGCGCTTTTTTGTTGGTGCGGCGCCGCATGGAGTGCACACGCTTTCGCAGGCACGGAAAACCGGCTGCGCTATGAGCAACGCCATTCATTCACGTGGGTTGTCCCACCGGGGACCATCGATGCTCAACGCAGCACGCATGCTGATTTCCGTTCTTCCCCTCACGCTGGCAATACCGGCGTTTGCTGCCACGCCTGCCGACAACGTCGCATGGAGCGCACGGCCCGTGCAGGCGATCGCGCCGTCCCCGGAGTGCATGGCCAGAGGTGGCCTCGCTCGTTCGGACAGTTTTCTGAGAGTTTTAAGTGGAGCGTCCAGGGCGATCATGCTGCCGATTTGATCGCAGGCAGCGTCGCGAAGTATGCCTCATCGGGCGTCTGATCCGCCAGGCTCGAATGAGGCCGTTTGCGGTTGTACAGCTCAATGTATTGGCCAATGGAGCGCCGGGCATGGCTTACCGACTCGTAGGCTCGCAAATAAATTTCTTCGTACTTGATGCTGCGCCACACGCGCTCGACGAACACGTTGTCGCGCCAAGCACCTTTGCCGTCCATCGACAGTCGAATGCCTCGGCCCAGCACCGCCTCGGTGAATGTTCCCGCCGTGAACTGGCTGCCCTGATCGGTGTTCACGATGTCGGGGTGCCCATGGCGGGCGAACGCTTCTTCCAGCGCTTCAACGGCATGCACGGCCTCCAGCGTGATCGCCACGCGGTGCGCGAGGATCTTGCGACTGGCCCAGTCCACCACCGCCGTCAGATACACGAAGCCTCGCGCCATGGGAACGTAGGTCGTGTCGAGTGCCCAGACCTGGTTGGCCCGCTCGATCTTCATGCCGCTCAGCAGATACGGCCAGACCTTGTGCTGCGCGTTGCGCCGACTCGTGTTCGGCTTGCAGTACAGCGCCTCCACGCCCATGCGCTTCATTTGCGTGCGTACGCGGCGCCGGCCGACCTCGTAGCCTTCCCGGCGCAGCAAGCGCGCCAGCATCCGGGCACCGGCAAACGGGAACTCCAGATGCAGTTCGTCGATCCGGCGCATCAGCCGTTGATCGACTTCGCCCACAGGCCGCGCCCGGTAATACGCGCTCGATCTCGCGATACCAACCAGCCGGACTTGCTGCGAAACCGGCAACGCATGGCCACGGTCAATCATCGCTTTGCGCTCAGCAATCCCGCCTTGGTGAGCGCGCCGCTTAAAAAATCATTTTCCAGGCTGAGTTGGCCGATCTTGGCGTGCAGGGTCTTCACGTCTACCGGTGGCTCGCTAGACACCGGGCCAGCCGCACCGAACACGTCGGCCGCGCGCTCCTGCAACTGCCGTTTCCATTCTGTGATCTGGTTCGGATGCACATCGAACTGCTGCGCCAGTTCGGCCAGCGTGCGCTCGCCCTTGACAGCCGCCAGGGCCACTTTCGCTTTGAACGCCGCTGAGTGCGTGCGTCGGGTTCGTTTCGTCATTTCCTCGGTTCCTTTGCCTGCATTATCGCTGGCTCAGGCCCCGGCCGTTCCACTTATCCCGCTGTCCGATTTTGCGCGGCCACCTCTGCCTACTCGGGGCGGCCCATCTCGAGCGGTGAGCCGCCGACGACGGAAGCCGTCCTGAAATCGGTCGGCACGGTGCTGGTGGGTTCCGCGCTGAGCGCCATCCACGGCTATCAGGGGCCGATCGCGAATCCGTCCGCACACGCGGCCCTGTGAACGGTTCCAGGCCGAACGGAGAGGCTTGCTGCCCGTCGCAGATACCTGCCTGCACCTGATGAAAGAAAGCGCCGCGCGTCCACCCACCGCGGCGCTTTGTCGTTTCGAGCGTGCCTAGTCCCAAAAACTCCGCACCGCGACCGCCACGATCACCGGCACCGAGAACACCAGCGGAATCGCGAAATACTGCGCTTCGCGATCGACGATCCAGCTATAGATCAACCACGCCGCGCCGATCGCGAACGTGACGAGGCCGACCAGCACGGCGGCGATATTCAGTGCGAGCTTCGACGGCTGGCGGCACGGTTTGTCGTTGGTGTCGGGATCGCGCGAAGACGAATTCATCTGAAGAGGGGGCCGGACCTGGCAGGTGTAAAGACACAGGAAACCCTATCCGTACCGATCGCGCAAGGCCCGGCCCCGCATCGTTGGTGAGCGCGCGTTACAAGCCGAACGACACGGCAAGTTCGTCGAGCAGTTCGCGCTGGAACATGACGAACCGCTCGCCCGGCTGCTGCGCGATCGCGAGATCGAGCATCGGATCGGCGACATCGGTGCGGATGCCGGCCAGCTCCTCGACGATCGCGAGTCCGCAGAACGGCACGTACGCCTCCGAATAGCCGCCCTCGTGGACGATCACGAGCCGTCCGCCGCAGTGGCGCTGCGCCGCCTCCTTCACCGAGCGCGTCATGTACCGGTAACTTTCTGTATGCAATTGCATGCGCGCGAGCGGATCGACCGCGTTCGCATCGAGGCCGCTCGCGACGACGATCAGCTCCGGCCGGAACCGCTCCAGCGCCGGCAGCACGATCCGCTCGAACGCATGGCGATACGCGTCGTCGCCGCTACCCGCGAGCAACGGCACGTTCAGGTTCGCGCCGACGCCCGCGCCTGCGCCGCGCTCGTCGCCGCCGCTGTAGCCGGGCGGAAAGCAGCGGTCCTGGTGCAGCGAGATCGTCAGCGTGTCCGGATCGTCGTAGTAGATCGACTGCGTGCCGTTGCCGTGATGCACGTCCCAGTCGATCACCGCGACGCGGTCGATGCCATGCTTCGCGCGTGCGGCCTCGATCGCGATCGGGATGTTCGCGAGCAGGCAGAAGCCCATCGGGCGGTCGCGCAGGCAGTGATGGCCGGGCGGCCGCGACAGCGAGAACGCGTTGGCCGCACGCTCGGCGACGACGGTGTCGACCGCCGCGATCGCTAGACCCGCCGACAGTGCGGCGATCTCGTAGCTACCCTTGCCGAAGGGCGCGAGATCGCCGAGGTCGCCGCCCTTCGCATCGCTGAGCGCGCGGAACGCGTCGAGATAGCTTGCCGGATGGATGCGCAACAGATCGCCGGTGGTGGCCGGCGCGGCACCGCGCATGTCGAGGTGGTCGGCCAGGCCCGAAGCCTGCACGAGCGACAGGAGGCGGCGCTTCGAATCGGGCGATTCCGCGTAGCCGGCGCTCGACGGCGGCTGGACCCAGCCGCCGACCGGGAAGAACAGCGCGTGCGTGCCGCCGGTGTGCCAGAAGGTGCGTTCGTCGGTGAAGAAGGCAGTGCGATTCATGGATGGTTTTGACCTGTCACGGTTGGGAGGAAGCGGAAGTCACGGAAGTCCGCGCGCGCCGATCGATATGGCGCAGCGCGGCAAACGACGCGATCGCGACGGCCGTCGCGGCCGCGAACAGCGCG
The DNA here is from genome assembly GCF_001523915.2 of Burkholderia sp. LA-2-3-30-S1-D2. Taxonomy (NCBI): domain Bacteria; kingdom Pseudomonadati; phylum Pseudomonadota; class Betaproteobacteria; order Burkholderiales; family Burkholderiaceae; genus Burkholderia; species Burkholderia sp. LA-2-3-30-S1-D2. Next base: position 1,507,521 of record NZ_CP013384.1, read on the forward strand.
TGCATCGTGCCGCCTGCGTCGAGCAGAAGGCCGGCGAGGAGCGGGCCGGCCGCGAGGCCCGCGCCGATCACGAAATTGAGCGTCGCGACGAGCCGCCCGGACGTATCGATCTGCGCGACAGTCGCGAGAATGAACGGCAGTACGAATGTCCACGCAAACTTGAACGCGAAGATCGCGGCGCTGTAGCCGCCCGCATGCGGCAGCGCGGCGAGTGCAATGAGCGACGCCGCGAGCAGCGCGTAACCGGCGGCGAGCATCGTGCGCCGCGCAAGCCGGCCGCCCGCGCAGGATGCGAGCGCCGCGCCGGCAATTCCCATCACGCTCGCGATCGCGAGCACGTTGCCGATCGACCGCGGGTCGAGTCCGGCCTCCGCCGCCGCGCGGCTCGCGAACGTCCACACGCTGCCGATCGCCAGATAGAAGCTCAGTACCGCACCGATCGCGAGCACGACGAAGCGCCGTGACGCATCCGTCGCCGCGCCGCGCGCGGCCCGGACCGACGCGGTCCGCGCACCGAGCGTCGCCGGAAAGCCGCGCGACAGCGGTGCGGCAAGCAGCGCGAGCGCGGCCAGCGCGACGTACAGCGCGCGCAGCCCGAACGCGGCGAACACGTGCGGCAGCACGAACAGGCCGATCGCGCCGGCGATCAACTGGCCGACGACCCACAGCCCGTACACGCGATCGCTGTTCTCGCTCGTGGCTGCGCTGGTCATGCAGAGCACCATCAGCGAGCCGCCGCCGAGCGCGGTGACGGCTCGCAGCGCGAGCAGCGCGACGAAGCCGGGCATCCACAACGCGGTCAGGAGATTGCCCGCGCCGAACAGCGCGATCGCGCACGCAGCGACGCGGCGCGCATCGACGCGGCCGAGCCACAGGTACGACGGCAAGGTCGCGAGGCTGAACGTGCCGAGTTCGACGAAGAAGTAGGTGCCGATCTGCGACGCGGACAGCCCGAGCTGCGTCGCGAGCTGACCGGCGACGGCCGGCGCGACGAGCAGCAGCAGCGGCGTGATGGCCGCGAACACGACGAGTGCGACGAGCGTCGAGCGCGCGAAAGGGGACGCGCGGCCGTCGGACGGCAGCGCGGCATCGGAGCAAAGGGTTTTCATGGCGGGATCTCGCTGGACGGAATCAGAACAGGTGATACATGCCGACCATCGCGCCGAACTGCGATGCGCCGGCGAGCAGTGTCGGGTCGTATTCGTAGACGGTCTGCGAACTCTGGCCGCTGTTGCGCGCATAACCGAGGTTCACGTAGGCGACGGTGCGTTTCGACAGCGCGTAGGTGGTGCTCGCGATGAACAGCGTCGGGTGGCCGATCGCCGGCGTGTGCGAATCGGTGTGATAGACGCCCGCGTTCAGCCCGATTCCACCCGACGTCAGATAACGGGCGCCGCCCCAGACGATCGTGCGCGCCGCATCGAGGTCGCCAGTCAGGCGTTCGATGCCCGCGTAGAGCGTGAGCGGCAGCGTCGCGAACGCGTAACGCGCGGCGAGCGTGCCGAGTTCGCGGCGGCGCGCGGAGGCGTCGTCCGCGGCCGACGCGTCGCCGTGCGCCTGATGCAGCACCGCGCTGATCGACAGCCCGTTGCTGGCGTACTGACCGCCGAGCTCGAGCACGCGTCCTGCGCGCGTATTGCCCGCGACGCCGGCGGTGGCGACGAGGGCTTCGACATCGAAGCCGGCGAACGTCGGAGACTGGTACTTCATCGAGTGGTCGATGAAGTTCGCGGTCACCGGCACGAGCACGCCCTGGCCGCTGTACGACGCGTACCACAGCGGGTCGTAGAACAGCGTCTTGTCGAACAGCACGCTGAACTGCCGGCCGAGCGTCACGGTGCCGACGGGCCCCGCGATGCCGACGTACGCGCCGCGGAAGAACGCGTAGCCCGGCACGGTCGAGGTGCCGTCGTTGATGTTGAGGCCCTGTTCGAGCTTGAACAGGGCGCGCCAGCCGCCGCCGAGATCCTCGGTGCCCTTCAGCCCGACCTGCGACGGCAGGATGCCGTAGTTCTGCAACTGCACGGCCGCGTGCCGTCCGTCGGCATGCGTCAGGTACTGCACGCCGGCGTCGAGCGCGCCATACAGCGTGAGGGTCGATTGCGCGTGCGCGGCAAGGCTGCACGCGGCGAGCGCCGCGGCGGTCGCCGTGCGGATGAAGCGGGATGTCATCACGTGGGGTTCTCCATACCTTCCTGCATCGTTTGTTGTTGGCGTTGTCGCGACGCAGTGTCGGCAGCGGGAAAATCGCTGAACAGTCGTGCAGATGAACGGTGTGGAAAACCCGCGGTGCACGGGGTGGACGTGCCGCGACACCGCGACGCGGCGTGCTGCGCAGCAGCAACGGGCGGCGCACCGTTCAAATGGATGGGGTTGCGGCATGTTCCGGCGACGGAGCCCGTCAAAAATACCGGTCGCTATAATCGGCCGGTCTGCGTTGCGTGCATCAGCGGCCCGATCGGGCAGGGGAGCGGAAGGTGAGGATCACCACGGATATCGGACAGGATCCCGATGCGCTGCGCGACGTGCCGGCCGCGATCGTGCTCGACGAATCCGCATGGCCGCCGCTGCCGTCCCGCCGCGCCGATTTCGACGGCGTGACGCGCGGCGACGCGGCGCGACGCGAACTCGGCCTGATGCTGCTCGACCTGTATGCGGTCGCCGCGCAGTCGAGCATCGGCGAATTCGAGTGCCGCTTCTTTTCGCTGCTGCAGGGGCTCATCCCGTTCGACGCCGCGTGGACCGGCGTCGCGACGCACACGCCGACCGGCCCCGTGATGCACAACAGTTTCCTGTACCGTCTTCCGCACGCGTTCTTCAGCGACTGGAAACGCGTGCGCGATTGCGATCCGCTCGCGCAACGCACGCTGCTCGGCGCGCACGGTCGCGCGGTGCGTCTGTCGGTCGTCGAGCCCGGGTTCGATGCGCGGTTTCGCGACTGGTGCGTGAAGTACGGGCTGGCGCAACTGATGTGCGTGTGTACGCTCGATCGCCGCTTCGGGCTGACGACGTTCATGTCGATCTATCGCCAGGGCCTGAATCGTCCGTTCAACGACGACGAAGCGAGTCGCTTCGAGGAAGTGATTCCGCATCTGGCGGCCGCGCTGACGATCAATCGCGCGGCGCAGCTCACGCGCGAGCGTGCCGATGCGGTGGCGCCGGCGGCGCGCGCGCTGTGCGACAACTTCGGCGTGCTGCATCACGCTGATCACGGCTTCGACGACGTGCTGCGGACTGAATGGCCGGCGTGGACGGGCCCGCGCGTGCCGGAGCCGCTGGTCGCACATGTGCGCCGCCAATCGGGCCAGCCGTACATCGGCGACGCGCTGCGCATCCAGTGCGTGCCCATCGCGGGACTGTTCCAGATCGAGGCGCGGCCGCGCTCGCTGCTCGACAGGCTGAGCCCGCGCGAGCTCGCGGCGATTCGCTATTACGGTGCCGGCCGTTCGCACAAGGAGGTCGCGCAGCAGATGGCGATTTCGCCGACGACGGTGCGTCACTATCTGCGCTGCGCGTACCGCAAGCTCGGCATGCACGACAAGAGCCAGATCGCCGGCGTGCTCGGCGCGACGGGGGGCACGACCGACGACGAGCCTGCGGAGGCGGTCATCGCACCGCGCTGAACCGCTCATGCGAACACGGCCGCGCGGATGCTTGCGTAAATGGTTGTATCCGCAACCATTGGGCGCTATGCTCGTCCGCTCCGGGTAGACGGATTTTCATCATGAACGACACGAATTCAGGGTCGGTGCGCGCTGCGGTGGTCGGGGTCGGCGCGATCGGCGGGTTGCTCGCGGCAGCACTGTCGCGGGCCGGCATGACGGTGAGCGCATTCGCGCGCGGCGCGACGCTCGATGCGCTGAACGCGCACGGCGTGCGCGTGATCGACGAGGCGGGGACCGAGTCGTCGGTCCCGGTGCGCGCGAGCGACGACGCGTCCGCGCTCGGCGTGCAGGACTACGTGGTGATCGCGCTGAAAGCGCAGGCGTTGCCGGCGCTGGCCGCGCGCGTTGCGCCGCTGGTCGGGCCCCGCACGGTGATTGTCGCCGCGATGAACGGGCTGCCGTGGTGGTTCACGCACGGGTTCGCGGGCCCACTCGACGGCGTGCCGCTCGATGCGGTCGACCCGGCGGGTGCGGTCTCGGCAGCGCTGCCGCCTGCGCAGGCGATCGGCTGCGTCGTGCATCTGTCGTCCAGCACCGACGCGCCGGGTATCGTGCGCCGCGGCCGCGGCAACCGTCTGATCGTCGGCTCGCCCGATCCGCAACTCGATGCGGCGACCGCGCGATTCGCGGCGGCGCTCGCCGCGGGCGGTTTCGACGTCGAGTCGACCCCGGCGATCCGCACCGAGATCTGGGCAAAACTGTGGGGCAACATGAACATGAACCCGTTGAGCGCGCTGACGGGTTCGACTGCCTCGCAACTGCTCGACGATCCGTTCACGCAGGAACTCGCGTTGCGGATGATGGAGGAGGCGGCCGCGATCGGCGCGAAGCTTGGTCTCGATACGGGAATGAGCGGGCCGGAGCGGATTGCCGTGACGCGCAAGCTCGGCGCGTTCAAGACGTCGATGCTGCAGGATTTCGAGGCCGGGCGAGCACTGGAGATCGGACCGATCCTCGGCGTGTTTCCGGAACTGGGACGCAAGCTCAACGTGCCGACGCCGTATTGCGACGCGGTGCTGGGATTGCTGCGTCAGCGGGCGGCGAACAGCGGGCTATAGCCGAGGGGGGGCGCGGCGCCTGCCCGGTACGCGGAGAAGGCTGCGAGGCGCCGGGTAGGCGTCCGGTAGCCGCGGCAGGGGAAGCCGGGCACGCTGCCCGTGCGCCTGCGCGACTGGAAGGCCCGCAGGATTCATCTGAAATAACGCGGCGGGCGCTGGGGTCCGCTTGAGGCGCGTGCGGGGCCGCTGAGGCGATCCCGGTGCATGCCGCACCTTCGCCACGCGGGTGCGGCACCGATTGCCCCCGTATTGCGACTCAGTCGTCGCGTTCGACCGCGTTCGCGACGACCTTGTCGAGCAGTCGCTCGAACGTCTGGCGCTCGCCATCGGACAGGCACGCGAGCAAGCCGTCATTCCACTTGCGCACGATCGGCATGATCTTGCGATGCAGCGCACGGCCGTCGGCGGTCAGCGCGATCAGCACGATCCGGCCGTCTTCCTTGCTCGCGCTGCGCTGGAGCAGCCCCTGGCGCAGCAGCGCTTCCGCCGCGCGGCTCGCCTGGCTTTTGTCGAGATTGGTATGGCGGGCGAGATCCATGATCGAAAACGGACCAAAGGCGCCGACGGCGACGATCACCCGCGCCTCGGGAAGCGAGATGTCCAGCTTGTGCCGGTACACCTCGGCGATCCCGCGGTCGGATCGCTTCGTGAGCGCATGGAGGCGATAGGTCAGAAACTGATCGAGCCCGGCTTGGCGGCCTTTCATGTCGAATCCTGAAGAAAAAGGGCGGGCCCGATTGTTCCTGTATCGCGCGCTCGGGTCAACGGTCAGTGTGCGCCGTACTTCAGCCGTGTCAACTGTTCGGCTTCGTTCGCGAGCAGGTTCGCCGCGTCGCGGATCGCGACGTCGAGCGTGATCGGGCCGGGTGCGGGCGAGAAGCAGCCGGAAAAGTGTTCGGACAGGCGCGGCAGCGCGGCCGGGTCGACTGCGCCCGACAGCAGCGACGCGGGCACGCCCGCGGCCCGCGCATGACGGCAGGCGATGAACGGTGCCTTGCCGTGCAGCGTCTGCACGTCGGAGCGGCCTTCGCCGGTAATCAGCCAGTCGGCGCCGGCGAGCGCGGCATCGAGCCCGATTTGCCGTGCGACCACTTCCGCGCCGGCTTCGAACTGTGCGCCCAGCATGTGCAGCGCGAATCCGAGACCGCCCGCCGCGCCGGCGCCTGGCAGGTCGCGGGCGCGCCGGTCGAGCGCGGTCTCGAGCAGGTCGGCGAAACGGCCGAGCGCGGTGTCGAGGGTCGCAACCTGCTCGGACGTCACGCCCTTTTGCGGACCGAACACCGCGGTCGCGCCGTGCGCGCCCGTCAGCGGGTTGTCGACGTCGGACATGCCGATGAATTCCGCTTCCTTCAGGCGCGGATCGAGCCCCGACGCGTCGATCCGCGCGATATCGGCGAGCCGCGCCGGGACCGGTTCGACCGGCTGGCCCGCCGCATCGAAGCATTGCAGGCCGAGGCCCGCGAGCAATCCCGCGCCCGCGTCGTTGGTGCTGCTGCCGCCGAGCGCGACGAAGAAGCGGCGCACGCCCTCGTCGAGCAGCATGCGGATCGCTTCGCCCATGCCGCGCGTGCTGCGCGCGTCAACGGGCACGCTCATGCCGATCGCGTCGGTGATCCCGACGACCTCGGCCGTCTCGACGATCGCGGTGTGCGCGTCGATCACGCCGACGGCCGCGTCGCGTGCCGCGAGCGACGCGCCGGCCACCCGCAGCGCGCGCCGCGTGCCGCCGCCCGCCAGCATCGCGTCGAGCGTGCCTTCGCCGCCGTCGGCCATCGGGCAGCAGCGCACGATCGCGTCGGGACGGGCGCGGCGGATGCCGGTGGCGATCGCGTCCGCGACCTGCTCGGCGGAAAGCGAGCCTTTGAACGAATCGGGCGCGATGACGACGACAGGCGCGGACGGGTGTTGCGGCATGGTGTCTCCGGAAGGCATGTTTGATGTGAAGAATGGCGGCCGCGACCGCGGCGCATGCTCAATCGGAGCTTACAGGATGGCGGCCCGGCGGTGGATACGCCGTTCGGCATAGCGGCGATCCGCGCGCATTGCCGTCGACGGAAGCGGACGGCGCGACCGCTCTGCATCGTTGTCGTGCCGTTCTGGCGGTACGAGGAAAATTGTTTGCTAGAATAGTCGATTCTTCCGGCCAAAGCCGTGCTCCGAGCCGCTTGCGCTAGCCATCCGGCGCGTGCAGGGATGGCGTGGCGCTCCGGCGCGGCGTGTGCATGCGATGCACCTCACGCCGCAGGCAGGCACGGCAAGGAAAACCCGATTCGCTCGAATAATTTTAGGACGATTGAAGCCATGGCTAACGTTGTTGAGAACCTCGGCAAGCTTGAACGCCGCGTGACGATTTCCCTGCCGAAGGACACCGTGCAGAAGGAAATCGACGCCCGTATCCAGAAACTCGCGAAGAACGTTCGCATGCCGGGTTTCCGCCCGGGCAAGGTGCCGCTCAAGATGGTCGCACAGCAGTACTCGGGCCAGGTCGAGGCGGAAGTGCTGAGCGACAAGATCGGCCAGGAATTCTTCACGATCAGCCGTGCGGAAAACCTGCGCGTGGCCGGCCAGCCGAGCTTCGAGCCGAAGCCGGAGCAGGCTGAGGATGCATATGCGTTCGACGCGACGTTCGAGGTTTACCCGGAAGTGAAGATCGGCGATCTGGCGACGGCTGAAGTCGAACGCTCGACGACGTCGATCGGCGACGCTGAAATCGACCGCACGCTGGATATCCTGCGCAAGCAGCGCGTGCACTTCCACGCTCGCGGCGAAGCCGGCGAGCACGGTGACGGCGGTGCGGACACCGCAGCGAAGAACGGCGACCGCGTGACGGTCGACTTCGTCGGCAAGATCGACGACGTCGCGTTCCAGGGCGGCACGGCCGAAGACTTCCCGTTCGTGCTCGGCGAAGGCCGCATGCTGCCGGAATTCGAAACGGCGGCGCTGGGCCTGAAGGTCGGCGAGGCGCGCACGTTCGACCTGAAGTTCCCGGACGACTACCACGGCAAGGACGTGGCGGGCAAGACGGCGCAATTCACGGTCACGATGAAGAAGATCGAGTGGCCGCACCTGCCGGAAATCGACGGCGAATTCGCGAAGTCGCTCGGCATCGAAGACGGCGACCTGACGAAGATGCGCGCCGAAATCAAGGAAAACCTCGAGCGCGAAGCGAAGCGCCGCACGCAGTCGATCGTCAAGAACCAGGTGATGGACGCACTGCTGAAGATTTCCGAACTCGACGTGCCGAAGGCGCTGATCGAGCAGGACCAGCAACGCCTCGTCGAAATGGCTCGCCAGGATCTGGCGCAGCGCGGCGTGCCGAACGCGAAGGACGCACCGATCCCGGCCGAGATGTTCGCCGAGCAGGCAGAGCGTCGCGTGAAGCTGGGCCTCGTGCTGGCCGAGCTCGTGAAGTCGAACGGCCTCGAAGCGAAGCCGGAGCAGATCCGCGCGGAAGTCGACGAGTTCGCGAAGAGCTACGAAGACCCGAAGGAAGTGGTCCGCTGGTATTATTCGAACCAGCAGCGCCTCGCCGAGATGGAAGCGTTCGTCGTTGAAAGCAACGTCGTCGACTTCGTGCTGGGCAAGGCAAAGGTGACGGACAAGGAAGTGAGCTTCGAGGCACTCGCGAGCGCATCGGCGCAAGCGTAAGTGTCGCTCTAGCGGCGTGCCGGCTGTCGGAGCGACGGCCCGCACGCCGTTTCTACGTCAAGCGCACGGTTGCCATTAATATGGCGATTGAGCGGGCGGCTTCCCTCCGTTCAATTTTCCATTCGAACAAGGCTTATTGAATGATCACTCGCGCTGAATTGCTGGACATGCTTGCGTCGAACGCGCCGCAGGGTTTCGAGGCGCAAGCGCTGGGGCTGGTGCCGATCGTCGTCGAAACGAGCGGCCGCGGCGAGCGTTCGTACGATATCTATTCGCGTCTCCTGAAGGAGCGCCTGGTGTTCATGGTCGGCGAAGTGAACGACCAGACCGCCAACCTCGTGGTCGCGCAATTGCTGTTCCTCGAGAGCGAGAATCCCGACAAGGACATCAGCCTCTACATCAACAGCCCGGGCGGCTCGGTATCGGCCGGCATGGCGATCTACGACACGATGCAGTTCATCAAGCCGGACGTGTCGACCCTCTGCATGGGCCTCGCGGCCAGCATGGGCGCGTTCCTGCTCGCGTCGGGCGCGAAGGGCAAGCGTTTCGCGCTGCCGAACTCGCGCGTGATGATTCACCAGCCGCTCGGCGGCGCGCGCGGCCAGGCGTCCGACATCGAGATCCAGGCACGCGAAATCCTCTACCTGAAGGAGCGGCTGAATAACCTGCTCGCGCAGCATACGGGCCAGGACGTCGAGCGCATCGCCCGCGACACCGACCGTGATAACTTCATGTCGAGCGAAGATGCAAAGGCGTACGGGCTGATCGATCAGGTGCTGCTGAAGCGCCCGTGAGCTTAAGTAGGGTGCCGCCCCGATTCGGTCGGTGCCCCCGCAATGTCCCGAGTGCCCTGAGCATCTGCGGCAAGCGCATCCAGCCGGCTCCGGTCGCGCCCTAGGCGCGGCGTCCGGAGCATTCGGCGTATCATGTCATTTACCTGTCCGGAGGCTCTACATTCATGGCGGACAAAAAAGGTTCGAACAGCGAGAAGCTGTTGTATTGTTCGTTTTGCGGCAAGAGCCAGCATGAGGTGAAGAAACTCATCGCGGGCCCGTCGGTATTCATCTGCGATGAATGCATCGACCTCTGCAACGAGATCATTCGCGACGAGGCGGCTGCCGCCGGCGTCGAGGCCAGCCTGTCCCGGTCGGATCTGCCGAGCCCGCAGGAAATTCGCGACATCCTCGATCAGTACGTGATCGGCCAGGAGCGCGCGAAGAAGATCCTCGCGGTGGCCGTCTACAACCACTACAAGCGCCTGAAGCACCTCGACAAGAAGGACGATGTCGAGCTGTCGAAGAGCAACATCCTGCTGATCGGCCCGACGGGCTCCGGCAAGACGCTGCTCGCGCAGACGCTCGCGCGGTTGCTGAACGTGCCGTTCGTGATCGCCGATGCGACGACGCTGACCGAAGCCGGCTACGTCGGCGAGGACGTCGAGAACATCATCCAGAAGCTGTTGCAGAACTGCAACTACGAGGTCGACAAGGCCCAGCGCGGGATCGTCTATATCGACGAAATCGACAAGATCAGCCGCAAGTCGGACAACCCGTCGATCACGCGCGACGTGTCGGGCGAGGGCGTCCAGCAGGCGCTGCTGAAGCTCGTCGAGGGCACGATGGCGTCGGTGCCGCCGCAGGGCGGCCGCAAGCACCCGAACCAGGATTTCATCCAGGTCGACACGACCAACATCCTGTTCATCTGCGGCGGCGCGTTCGACGGGCTCGAGAAGGTGATCACCGATCGCACCGAAAAGACGGGCATCGGCTTCGGCGCGACGGTCAAGAGCAAGCAGGAACGCGACGCGGGCGAAGTGCTGCGCGAAACGGAACCGGAAGACCTGATCAAATTCGGTCTGATCCCCGAACTGATCGGCCGTCTGCCGGTGGTCGCGACGCTCGGCAAGCTCGACGAAGCCGCGCTGATGAAGATCCTCGTCGAGCCGAAGAATGCGCTCGTCAAGCAGTATCACAAGCTGTTCGCGATGGAGCGCGTCGAGCTGGAAATCCGGCCGGGCGCGCTGCAGGCAGTCGCACGCAAGGCGATCCGCCGCAAGACCGGCGCGCGCGGTTTGCGTTCGATCATCGAACAGGCATTGCTCGACGTGATGTATGAACTGCCGGCGATGAAAGGGGTCAGCAAGGTCATCATCGACGAGAACGTCATCGATGGCGACGGCAAGCCCCTGCTGATCTATGAGGACACGCCGAAGGTGGCGGGTTCGAACTGACCGGCTTGCCGACGATGTTCTGCGAAAAAGGCCGTTCATGAGACCGTGGGCGGCTTTTTTTCGTTTATCTTGTGGGTAACTCTGACTCGACACGCGGTGGTTACTTTCTTACCGAATATTTCCCGCACTTGAAGGCTTGCAATTCGTTGTGGCGGCCTCAATTACCGAACAATTGATTCCACTCATGGGGAAATGAAATGTCAGGCACCCAACTTCTCCCGCCGGAACGCATTACGCTCCCGCTGCTGCCGCTGCGGGATGTCGTCGTTTTCCCGCACATGGTGATTCCGCTCTTCGTGGGCCGGCCGAAATCGATCAAGGCCCTCGAAGCAGCGATGGAAGGCGGCAAGCACATCATGCTCGTCGCCCAGAAGACCGCGGCCAAGGACGAACCGACCGAAAAGGACATGTACGAGGTCGGTTGTATCGCCAACATCCTGCAGATGCTGAAGCTGCCGGACGGCACCGTGAAGGTGCTCGTCGAGGGCCTGCAGCGTGCGAAGGCGTTGTCGATCGAAGAGCAGGAGACGCAGTTCTCCTGTGAAGTCATGCCGCTCGAGCCCGATCACGCCGACAGCGCGGAAACGGAAGCGCTGCGCCGCGCGATCGTGTCGCAGTTCGACCAGTACGTGAAGCTGAACAAGAAGATCCCGCCGGAAATTCTCACGTCGCTGTCGGGCATCGATGAAGCAGGCCGCCTCGCGGACATGATCGCCGAGCGTCTGCCGCTGAAGCTCGACCAGAAGCAGCACATCCTCGAGATGTTCCCGGTCATCGAGCGCCTCGAGCACCTGCTCGCGCAGCTCGAAGCCGAGATCGACATCCTGCAGGTCGAAAAGCGCATCCGCGGGCGCGTGAAGCGCCAGATGGAAAAGAGCCAGCGCGAGTACTACCTGAACGAACAGGTCAAGGCGATCCAGAAGGAACTGGGCGAAGGCGAAGAGGGTGCGGACCTCGAGGAACTCGAGAAGCGCATCAACGCCGCGCGCATGCCGAAGGAAGCGAAGAAGAAGGCCGATGCCGAGCTCAAGAAGCTGAAGCTGATGTCGCCGATGTCGGCGGAAGCGACCGTCGTGCGCAACTACATCGACACGCTGATCGGCCTGCCGTGGCGCAAGAAGAGCAAGGTCAACAACGACCTGTCGAACGCCGAGCAGGTGCTCGACGAGGATCACTTCGGCCTCGAGAAGGTGAAGGAACGCATCCTCGAGTATCTCGCGGTGCAGCAGCGCGTCGACAAGGTGAAGGCGCCGATCCTGTGCCTCGTCGGGCCTCCGGGCGTCGGCAAGACCTCGCTCGGCCAGTCGATCGCTCGCGCGACGAACCGCAAGTTCGTCCGGATGGCGCTCGGCGGCGTGCGTGACGAAGCCGAGATTCGCGGCCACCGCCGCACGTACATCGGCTCGATGCCGGGCAAGATCCTGCAGAGCCTGGCGAAAGTCGGCGTGCGCAATCCGCTCTTCCTGCTCGACGAAGTCGACAAGATGGGCATGGATTTCCGCGGCGATCCGTCGTCGGCGCTGCTCGAAGTGCTCGATCCGGAACAGAACCACACGTTCGCCGATCACTACATCGAAGTCGACTTCGACCTGTCGGACGTGATGTTCGTCGCGACGTCGAACTCGCTGAACATCCCGCCGCCGCTGCTCGACCGGATGGAAGTGATTCGTCTGTCGGGTTACACGGAAGACGAGAAGGTCAGCATCGCGCAGCGTTACCTGCTGCCGAAGCAGAAGAAGAACAACGGCCTGAAGGAAGGCGAGATCGAAGTCGCCGAGCAGGCGATCCGCGACATCATCCGCTACTACACGCGCGAAGCCGGTGTGCGTTCGCTCGAGCGGGAAGTGTCGAAGATCTGCCGCAAGGTCGTGAAGATGCTGTTGCTGAAGAAGGCATCGGGCGCGATCAAGGTCGATGGCGAGAACCTCGATACGTTCCTCGGCGTGCGCAAGTACGACTTCGGCCTCGCGGCGAAGGAAAACCAGGTCGGTCAGGTGACGGGCCTCGCGTGGACGGAAGTCGGCGGCGACCTGCTGACGATCGAAGCCGCGGTGATGCCGGGCAAGGGCAACGTGATCCGCACGGGTTCGCTCGGCGACGTGATGAAGGAGTCGGTCGAGGCTGCACGTTCGGTCGTGCGCTCGCGTTCGCGCCGTCTGGGCATCAAGGACGAAGCGTTCGAGAAGCAGGACATCCACATCCACGTGCCGGAAGGCGCGACGCCGAAGGACGGTCCGTCCGCCGGCGGTGCGATGACGACCGCGCTGGTGTCGGTGCTGACGGGGATCCCCGTGCGTGCCGATGTCGCGATGACGGGCGAGATCACGCTGCGTGGCGAAGTGCTGCCGATCGGCGGGCTGAAGGAAAAGCTGCTGGCTGCGCATCGCGGCGGCATCAAGCTCGTGCTGATCCCGGAAGAGAACGTGAAGGATCTCGCGGACATTCCGGACAACGTGAAGAACGCGATCGAGATCGTGCCGGTCCGCTGGATCGACAAGGTGCTCGAACTCGCGCTCGAGCGTACGCCGACCCCGCTGCCGCCGGAAGAAGAGGCGAAGGCTGCGGCACCGGTCGGCGAGGCGGCGACGGATGCCGGCTCGACGGAAGTCGTCAAGCACTGAAAACCTGAGCGCCGTCCCTGACGGTTGTTCACGAAACCCGCGGCGTGTCCGCGGGTTTTTTTATGTGCGTCGGCATCGTGTGTGTTGAGCAGGGGGGGCGTTAAAATTTTTTGCGCACGGGCTTGGCAAAATGATCGGGGATGAATTAAACTTGCGGGCTCGCTGGTTGTTGATGCCGAAACGCAGATCGCAGCCAGAACGAATCGGAAACGGGTGCTTAGCTCAGCTGGTAGAGCGGCGCCCTTACAAGGCGTAGGTCGGGGGTTCGAACCCCTCAGCACCCACCAGTTTCCTGATTCAGCCAGACCAAGGAGCGGTAGTTCAGTCGGTTAGAATACCGGCCTGTCACGCCGGGGGTCGCGGGTTCGAGTCCCGTCCGCTCCGCCAGAAAATGCAAAAGCCCGCCTCGTGCGGGCTTTTTCATTTGCGTCGTCGGTTGCGCCCGTTCGTTGCGCACCTGCTTTTTTCCCGTGCCACCCCGTATGTTGTAATATCGGACGTTTTGTCCAATTTTCCCGTCACGCATGCTCGATTTCTTCCGTAATCACCAGCGCCTGATGATGGCGCTCCTGCTCCTGATCGTGTTGCCGGGGCTGGGTTTCGTCGGGATCCAAGGTTTCCGCGGCTTCTTCGACGACAGCGCGAACGTCGCGGCGGTCAACGGGCACAAGATCACGCGGGTCGAATTCGACGGCGCGTTTCGCCAGCAGATCGACCAGGCGCGCCAGGCGCTCGGCGGGCAGTTCGACATCAAGGCGTTCGACACGCCCGAACATCGCAAGCAAGTGCTCGATGGCCTGATCCAGCAACGCGTGCTGGCCGACGAGACGCAGCGCCTGCACCTGACCGCATCCGACAACGCCGTGCGCGACGCATTGATGAGCGACCCGATGATCGCGTCGCTGAAGAAACCCGACGGTACGATCGACGTCCAGCGCTACGCGCAACTGTTGTCGTTCCAGGGGATGACGCCCGAGCAGTATCAGGAACGCGTGCGTTACAGCCTTGCGCTGCAGCAGATTCCGGCGAGCATCGTGGCGAGCGCATTCACGCCGAAGGGGCCGGCGCAACGGCTGTCGGAACTGGCGGCGCAGCAGCGCGAAGTGCAGGCGCTCGTGCTGAAGACGAGCGACTACGCGGCGAAGGTGCAGCCGACCGACGCGCAGCTCACGGCGTACTACGACGCGCACAAGCAAGGCTTCGCGACGCCGGAAACCGCGACGATCCAGTATCTCGTCTATTCGCCGGCAGCGGCCGCCGCGAGCGCGCAGCCGACCGATGCCGACATCAAGAAGTTCTATGACGACAACCCGACGCACTTCCGCTCGGAAGCGCAGGTGCGCGTGAGCCACATCTTCATCGCCGCGGCGAGCGACGCAAGCGCGGCCGACAAGGCGGCCGCGAAGGCGAAGGCCGAGCAGCTGCTGGCCGACGTGAAGGCGCATCCGGACCAGTTCGCGCAGATCGCGCAGAAGAGCTCGCAGGACGCGCCGTCGGCGGCGAAGGGTGGCGATCTGGGCTTCATCACGCGAGGCTCGACGGCGGGCGGCAAGGCGTTCGACGATGCCGCGTTCGCGCTCAAGCAGGGCGACGTGAGCGGTATCGTGCAATCGGACCTCGGTTTTCACATCCTGAAGGCGACGGAAGTGAAGCCGTCGGTGGTCAAGCCGTTCGCGGACGTGAAGGACCAGATCGCAGTCGACCTGAAGCAGCAATACGCGGCGAAGGCGTTCTCGGACAACGCGGAAGGCTTCACGTCGACCGTCTATGAAAAGGCGAAGACACTGCAGCCGGCCGCCGACAAGTACAAGCTGACGATCCAGACGGCCACCGTCACGCCGACGCCGAATCCGCAACTGCCGGCGACGAGCCCGCTGAACAACCCGAAGTTCCTTGCCGCTGTGTTCGCGAACGACTCGGTGAAGAACCAGAACAACACGCAGGCGATCGATGTGGGCAACAACACGCTGATCTCGGCGCGCGTGACCGACTACAAGCCGGCTGCCGTGCCGGCGCTCGACGCGATCAAGGATGCGGTGCGTCAGAAGGTCATCGCCGAGCAGGCCGCGGAACTTGCGAAGAAGGACGGCGCGGCGAAGCTGGCCGAACTGCAGAAGTCGAAGTCGGCCGATGGCTTCACGGCTGCGCAGAAGGTGTCGCGCACGCAGTCGCAGGGCCTGACGCCGGCGGCACTGAGCGCCGTCTACAAGATCGATGCGAAGACGCTGCCGGCATACGTCGGTGTCGATCTTGGCGCGGACGGCTACGCGATCTATCGCGTGAATGCGGTGATCCCGGGCACGGCCGTCGATCCGCAGCAACTCGCGGCCGCGCAGCAGCAGATGGCGCAGGTCGAAGCGCAAAGCGAAGGCGAGGCGTATCTCGCCGCACTGCGCGACCGGTCGAAGGTGAAGCTGTACGGCACCACGCAGAGCCAGGCGCAGGACGGCGGCAACTAAGCCGCGATCAAGCGACAACCAAGCGAAGCGCCGTTCACGGTTTCGTGTGCAGCAACAAAAAGCCCCGTTCGAAACGGGGCTTTTTGCTTTCCGGCGGTGGCGCGCCGCGAGGTCAACCGCGCGGCTTGCCGAGCAGCGGCTTCAGCGCCGGCCAGACGTTGTCGAGCAGGATGCCCTGTGCCTGTTGCGCGGGATGCATCTGGTCCGCCTGGAACATCTCCGGCTTGTTCTCGATGCCGGCCAGCAGGAACGGCACGAGCGGTACGCCGAACTCCTTCGACAGGCGCGTGTAGACCGCATGGAATTTCTGCGTGTAGTCGGGCCCGTAGTTGGGCGGCACGTACATGCCGACCAGCACGACCTTCGCGCGCGCTTGTCGCGCATCGGTGATGATGTCGCGCAGGTTCTGTTCGGTCGTCGCGAGCGGCACGCCGCGCAGCGCGTCGTTCGAGCCGAGCTCGACGACGACGATCGACGGCTTCAGCCGTTGCAGCACCGCAGGTAGTCGCGCACGGCCACCGCTCGTGGTGTCGCCGCTGACGCTTGCGTTCGCGACGCTATAATCGATCCGCTCGGTTGCGAGCCGTTGCCGCAGCAACGCAACCCAGCCGGTGTCGCGCGGCAACCCGTATTCGGCCGACAGGCTGTCGCCGAGCACGACGAGCGCGGGGTGGCCCGATGTCGGGGCCGCCGTCGTCGCAGCGCGTGCGGGCACGTTTGCTGCGAGCAGGGTACCCAGCAGCGCGGCGAGCGCCGCGCGTCTTTTCAAGCGGAATGTCGTGTCCATGTTCAAGATTACCGATCCGATCATCGAAGTCCATGACGTGTGCAAGCGGGTCGCCGACGCAACGGGCGAGCTGACGATCCTCGACGGCATCACGTTCGCCGTGCGGCCCGGCAGCAGCCTCGCGATCGTCGGCGCATCTGGGTCGGGCAAGTCGACGCTGCTCGGCCTGCTTGCGGGGTTGGACAGCGCAACGAGCGGCACGGTTCGCCTGCTCGGTCGCGCGCTCGACCAGCTCGACGAGGACGAGCGCGCCGCGCTGCGCAACGGCGCGGTCGGGTTCGTGTTCCAGTCGTTTCAGTTGATGCCGCACCTGACGGCACTCGAGAACGTGATGCTTCCGCTCGAACTGCAGGGCGGCATCAACGCGCGCGACGCGGCCGATCGGGCGCGCGCGTTGCTCGTGCAGGTCGGTCTCGGCGAGCGCACCGCGCATTATCCGAAGCTGCTGTCCGGTGGCGAGCAACAACGCGTCGCGCTTGCGCGCGCGTTCGTCACGCATCCCGCAATCCTGTTCGCCGACGAACCGACCGGCAGTCTCGATGCAGCCACGGGCCACGCCGTCATCGACCTGATGTTCGAACTGAACCGCACGCACGGCGCGACGCTCGTGCTCGTGACGCACGATGCCGAGCTCGCGCGGCGCTGCGCGACGACGGTCACCATCGACGCCGGCCGCATCGTCGCGCCGCACGCGGCATAGCGCGAGACCGAATTGCTCGTTGGCCGCACCGGCTGGATCGCCCGGTGCGGCCGGCATGCGTTGGACGTTGTCGCGTCAGCGCTTGAGTGCCGCGCGCGCGCGCTCGATCAGCGCGGTCGTCGACGAATCGTGCTTCGCGGGATCGATCGATTCGGCCGACAGGTCGGCTTCGACGACCTTGCCGAGAATCTTGCCGAGCTCGACGCCCCACTGGTCGAACGGATTGATGTCCCACACCGTTGCCTGCACCAGCACCTTGTGCTCGTAGAGCGCGATCAGCGCGCCGAGCGTGCGCGGCGTCAGCGCATCCACCAGCAGCGTCGTCGTCGGGCGGTTGCCGGGGAACGTCAGGTGCGGCGCGAGCGCTTCCTTGCCGGGGCCGGCGACCTCGCGCGCTTCGTCGAGCGTGCGACCGAGCATCAGCGCTTCACTCTGCGCGAAGCAGTTCGCGAGCAGCTTCGGGTGATGGCTCGCGAGCGGATGCTCGGGCGTCAGCACGGCGATGAAGTCGATCGGCACGATCGTCGGGCCCTGGTGCAGCATCTGGAAAAACGCGTGCTGGCCGTTGGTGCCCGGCTCGCCCCACGTGACGGCCGACGTCGGGTAGTCGACGAACGTGCCGTCCAGGCGCGCGGACTTGCCGTTGCTTTCCATTTCGAGCTGCTGCAGGTACGACGGCAGGTAGTGCAGCGCTTCCGAATACGGCGCGACGAGATAGCTCTGCGAGCCGAAGAAGTTGCGGTACCAGATGCCGATCAGGCCGAGCAACACCGGCAGGTTGCGCTCGAGCGGCGCTTCGCGGAAATGGCGGTCCATGTCGTTCGCGCCGGCGAGCAGTTCGTCGAACTGCTCGGGTCCGATCGCGATCATGATCGACAGGCCGACCGCCGACCACAGCGAATAGCGGCCGCCGACCCAGTCCCACATTTCGAACACGTTGTCGGCGGAGATGCCGAACTTCACGACCTCGGCCGGGTTCGCCGACACGCCGACGAAGTGCTTCGCGAGCGCGTCTTCCGGGCAGCCGCGCGCGACGAACCAGTCGCGCAGCGAGCGTGCGTTCGTCATCGTCTCGAGTGTCGTGAAGGTCTTCGACACGATGATCGCGAGCGTTTCCTCAGGATCGACCTGTTCGAGCACGCGCGCGAGATCGGCGCCGTCGACGTTCGACACGAAGTGGGTCGAAATGTCCGGCGTCGCGACGTGGTGCAGCGCGTGCGTGACCATCTTCGGTCCGAGATCCGAGCCGCCGATGCCGATGTTGATCACGTGGCGGATGCGCTTGCCGGTATAGCCGGTCCATGCGCCGCTGCGCACGGCGCGTGCGAAGGTCGCCATCTTCGCGCGCTCGGCGCTGACCTGCGCATGGAACGGCGCGTGCGGGTCGGTCGCGCGCAATGCCGTGTGCAGCGCGGCGCGGCCTTCGGTCGGGTTGACGATCTCGCCGGCGAACATCGCGTCGCGGCGCGCCTCGACGCCCGCTTCGCGGGCCAGCTGCACGAGCAGGCGCAACGTGTCGTCGTTGATGCGGTTCTTCGAGAAGTCGGCCGCAAGGCCGCCGCCGGGGATCGTGAAGCGTTCGGCACGGGTCGGCGCGCGGTCGTTTTCCGGCGCGAACCAGTCGCGCAGCCGCGCGTGGCGGATCTGTTCGAAGTGGGATTGAAGGGCAGTCCAGGCGGGGAGCGAATTCAGCGTCATGGCGGTTCGAGTGAAGCGTGAATCGGGAGGAATGCCGCGCCGGCGCATCGGGATCGGAACGCCGGCGGACGAGCGGGCCCGCCGTGCGGCGGGGCACCCAGTATAGCGGCGTTATATGTCGGCGCGCGCCGACGGGTAAAAAAGGCGATTGATCAGCGTGCGCACCATCGGCGCGAGTTCGCCCGCGGTGAGGCCGGCCGGACCCGTGCCGTTCGCGGTCAGCGTGTCGGCCGCGAGGCCATGCAGGTATACGCCCGCAAGCGCGGCTTCGTACGGCGCGACGCGCTGCGCGAGCAACGCGCCGATCAGGCCGCCGAGCACGTCGCCGGTGCCGCCGGTGGCGAGCGCTGCATTGCCGGTCGGATTGATCGTCAGGCGGCCGTCGGGCGCCGCAATCACCGTGCCCGAACCCTTCAGCACGACGATGCTCGCGTAGCGCGCGGCCAGCGCCTGGGCTGCGGCCAACCGGTCGTGCTGCACCGTCGTGGTGTCGCTGCCGAGCAGCCGCGCTGCCTCGAGCGGATGCGGTGTCAGCACGCACGCGTTGCCCCGGGTGCCGCGGGCAACAACGGCGGCCGCGAGGTCGGCGTGCGTCGCGATGAGGTTCAGCGCGTCGGCGTCGAGCAGCGTCGCGGCGTCGTGCGCGAGTACGTCGCGCACGAGGGTGGACGCGGCCTCGCGCGCGCCGAGGCCGCAGCCTGCAGCGATCGCGGACATCGCATCGAGGTCGAGGTTGTCCGCGGGATGCAGCATCAGTTCGGGAAACGGCGGGTCGTACGGCGGTGCGCCGGTGCCGAGAAAGCCCACATGCACCTTGCCGGCGCCCGCGAACAGCGCGGCACGCGCGGCGAGGATCGGCGCGCCGCACATGCCGGTGTCGCCGCCGAGCACCGCCAGGCTGCCGAACGTGCCCTTGTGCGAAGCGAACGCGCGGGCGGGCAGCGCGGCGGCGAACCGTGCCGGTGCGTTCAGCACGACGGCTGGCGCGGCGGGCGGTGCGACGTCGAGCGACGCGACGTCGATCTCGCCGGCGAGGTCGCGGCCGTCGCCGGTATAAAGGCCGGGCTTCGCGCCGATGAAGGTGAGCGTGTGCGTCGCGGTGACGGCGGCGCCGGCGCCGACGATCCGGCCCGTGTCGCTGTCGAGCCCGCTCGGTACGTCGAGCGCGAGCACGCGGCCGCCGCTTCGGGCATGTGCGGCGATACGCGTGGCCTGGGCAGCGAACGGTCCGTCGAGTGCGCGAGCGAGGCCGATGCCGAACAACCCGTCGACGACCCACGCGTAGTCGTCGAGCGAGGCGGGCGGCTCGGCCGACAGCGGCACGCCGGCCGCACGCGCGAGACCGAGCGCCCATTGCGCATCGTCCGGCTTGACCGGCACGGGCATCCAGGCCTGCGTCGCGACGCCGAGCTGCTGCAATTGCGCGGCGGCCACCAGCGCGTCGCCGCCGTTGTTGCCGGGGCCGACCGCGAACCAGACCGGGCGGTCGTCGCCGGCCACCCGTTCGGACAGCCAGCGCGCGGCGGCGGCGCCCGCGCGGCCCATCAGCGTGTGCGGCGGCAGTTCGGCGGTCGCGGCGGCCTCGGCCGCGCGCAGGTCGGCGACGCGCAGCAGCGCGAGCGGGGCGGGGTCGGGAAGCGGGCGGGGATTCGTCATCGCGGGGTCATGGCGGCAGGAGGAGGCCGCCCCGGGACGGGCCCGTGGCGGTCAGGTCGCGAAGCGCGTGGCGCTCAGCGCGGCGAGCGTGTCGGCGGGCCACTGCTGCGTGTCGCCGCTCAGACAGTCGGTCACCACTTTAGCAGACCCGCACGCGAGGCCCCAACCGGCCGGGCCGTGCCCGAAATTGACGAATACGCGCGGATGCGGGGTCGGACCGACGACTGGCAGGCCGTCCGGCGACAGCAGTTGCGTGCCCTGCCACGACAGGGCGGCGGAAATCTTCGCGGCGCCCGGCACCCAGTCGTGGACGGCCTGGCCGAGCAGCGCGAGCGCGGCCTCGGACAGCGGCTCGGGGAGCGGCTTCGCGGTGTCGGCGAGGCTCTGCAGCACGGCGCCGCCGCCGATGCGCAGCCGCTGGTGGGTGCGCGTGATGGAGATCCGCTTGATCGAATCGACGACGCTCAGGTGCGGCGCATGTTCTTCGTACGCGACGGGGGCGGTCAGCGTATGCGCGCGCACCGGATGCAGCGGCAGCCGCCAGCCGAGCCGCTCGAGCAGCGGCAGGCTGCCGGCACCCGCGGCGACCACGATCGCGTCGGCCGACATCACGTCGACCTCGTGCGCCTTCGTCGCGTGCCGGCCGCCGGCCGGCGCGAGCTCGACCGCGGCCCGGCCGGAGTCGACGCGGATCGCGGCGACGTCCGCGCCGAAGCGGAAC
This sequence comes from Burkholderia sp. LA-2-3-30-S1-D2, assembly GCF_001523915.2. Classification (NCBI taxonomy): domain Bacteria; kingdom Pseudomonadati; phylum Pseudomonadota; class Betaproteobacteria; order Burkholderiales; family Burkholderiaceae; genus Burkholderia; species Burkholderia sp. LA-2-3-30-S1-D2. The sequence goes on from NZ_CP013384.1 coordinate 1,528,764, forward strand.
TGCACGCCGTGCTCGTCGAGCGTCTGCTTGACCAGTTTTGCGAACAGCGGGCAGTTTCCGGTGCGTTCGGTCTCGAGCAGCACGCCGCCGGCAAAGCCGGGCTCGGCCGGCACCGAAGGCTCGAGCGCCGCGCATTCGTCGGCCGTGAGCACCCGGTACGGCTGGTCGAGCGCACGCAACAGGTCGAGTGCCGGTTGCAGCGCTTCCCAGTCGCGCGGGTCGCGCACGACGTGCAGGATCCCGGGTTTCTGCTCGAATTCGAGCTGGAAGCGCGCCTCGATGTCGGCGAGCGATTCGCGCGACGCGTCGATCAGCGGGCGCAGCCGCGCGTACTGCGCGGCGAATGCGTCGGGCTCGCGCAGCGCGGCGAGCTGCTTGACGAAGCGGCGCACGCCGCCGTTGAAGCCCGGCTTGTAGACGATGCCGGTGTCGCGCGGCTGGCGCTGGCGCATGAAGGTCGGGCCGAACCAGACGTCGAGCGGGCTCGGCAGCAGCGTGCCGCCGTCGCCGTAGGTCGCGCCCTGCGCGACGGTCGCGTGGCGTTCGACCATGCATACGCGATGGCCGGCCGCGCGCAGCTGGTAGGCGGTGGCGACGCCGCTGATTCCGCCGCCGATGACAATGACATCCATGAATTGCTTCGATGACGGGCGGCGTGCATGCCGCCCGGTGAGGATTTGCTGACGGGCTCCCGGCCCGGTGAACCAGGAATGATAGCGCCAAAATCGCGCGAACCGGGCGCGCGCGACCTCGTCCGATTCCGCCGCCGGGTGGTTGCCGGCCACCGCGGCCGCGCATGCCGGCTTGGCGGGCCGCTGCGTGCGGCGGATGCCGGCGCACCGTCGCGGTGCGTGACGGGTGCCGATCAGCCGGTCTGGGATGGCCGACTTCCGGGTATAATTACGGCCTTCCTTTCGCCCCACGTCGCCACCTCGCGCGACTCATCGACGTCAGTCCAGCCCATGGCTCACTTCTCGTGTTTTCCCGGCGCTTCGGCCCTCTCCGATTTCCGTCAAACCCGTCTGCTCGACACGCTCAGGCAAATCGACGCCAACATCGTCGCGGTGCGCGGCCAGTTCCTGCACTTCGTCAATGCGGCCGAGCCGCTGTCGGCCGACGACAGCGCACGCATCGACGCGCTGATGCACTACGGCGCACCGTTCGAGCCGGCGGCCGAGAAGGGCACGGCCGAGACCTTCGTCGTGCTGCCGCGCTTCGGCACGGTTTCGCCGTGGGCGAGCAAGGCGACCGACATCGCGCAGCACTGCGGCCTCACGCAAGTGCGCCGCATCGAGCGCGGCGTCGAATTCACGGTCACGCTGAAGTCGGGCCTGCTCGGCGGCAAGAAGGCGCTGTCCGACGACGCGCGCGCAGCCGTCGCGGCCGCGCTGCATGACCGGATGACCGAAAGCGTGGTCGCCACGCGCGACGACGCGAAGCACCTGTTCGACGAACTGCCGGCCAAGCCGCTCGAGATCGTCGACGTGCTGGGCGTCGGCCGTGGCGCGCTCGAGCGCGCGAACGTCGAGCTGGGCCTCGCGCTCGCCGACGACGAGATCGACTACCTGGTCGACGCCTTCCGCAAGCTCGAACGAAACCCGACCGACGTCGAACTGATGATGTTCGCGCAGGCGAACAGTGAGCATTGCCGCCACAAGATCTTCAACGCGCAGTGGACGATCGACGGTGAAGCGCAGGACATGTCGCTGTTCGCGATGATCCGCAACACCGAGAAGCTGAGCCCGCAAGGCACGATCGTCGCGTATTCGGACAACTCGTCGATCATGGTCGGCGCCGAAGCCGAGCGCTGGTTCCCGCGCAACGCGGGCGCGGCCGGCGAGCCGGGCGAACGCTACGGTCGTCACACCGAGCTCACCCACACGCTGATGAAGGTCGAGACGCACAATCACCCGACGGCGATCTCGCCGTTCCCGGGCGCGGCGACCGGCGCGGGCGGCGAGATCCGCGACGAAGGCGCGACGGGCCGCGGTGCGCGTCCGAAGGCCGGCCTCACGGGCTTCACCGTGTCGAACCTCGATCTGCCGGACGCACGCCAGTCGTGGGAAAACGCACGCGACGCTGCCCAGCCGGTCGGCGAGCGCAATCCGAACGATGCGCACGGCCCATACGGCCGCCCGGACCGCATCGCGTCGCCGCTGCAGATCATGATCGACGGCCCGCTCGGCGGCGCCGCGTTCAACAACGAATTCGGCCGTCCGAACCTCGGCGGCTACTTCCGCGTGTACGAGCAGAACGTCGGTGGCCAGGTGCGCGGCTATCACAAGCCGATCATGATCGCGGGCGGCCTCGGCAACATCGCGGATCAACACACGCACAAGCACGACGTGCCGGCAGGTTCCCTGCTGATCCAGATCGGCGGCCCGGGCATGCGGATCGGCATGGGCGGCGGCGCGGCGAGCTCGATGGCGACCGGCGCGAACACGGCCGAACTCGACTTCGACTCGGTGCAGCGCGGCAACCCGGAAATCGAGCGGCGCGCGCAGGAAGTGATCAACGGCTGCTGGCAGCTCGGCGCGGAAAACCCGATCCTGAGCATCCACGACGTCGGCGCGGGCGGCCTGTCGAACGCGTTCCCAGAAATCGTCGACGGCGCGGGCAAGGGCGCGCGCTTCGAACTGCGCAAGGTCGCGCTCGAGGAATCGGGCCTGTCGCCGCGTGAAATCTGGTCGAACGAAGCGCAGGAGCGTTACGTGCTCGCCATCGCGCCGGCCGACCTGCCGCGCTTCGAGGCGATCTGCGCACGCGAGCGCTGCCCGTTCGCGGTGGTCGGCGTCGCGACCGACGAACGCCAGCTGAAGCTCGTCGACGACGAAGCGACGGGCGTCGAGGAATTCCCGGTCGACATGCCGATGGAAGTGCTGCTCGGCAAGCCGCCGCGCATGCATCGCGACGTCACGCGTGTGGCGACGGAGCGCGCGCCGGTCGACGTGACGGGCATCGCGCTGTCGGAAGTCGCCGTCGACGTGCTGAAGCACCCGACGGTCGGCAGCAAGTCGTTCCTGATCACGATCGGCGACCGTTCGGTCGGCGGCACGTCGGTGCGCGACCAGATGGTCGGCCCGTGGCAGGTGCCGGTGGCCGACTGCGCGGTGACCGCGCTCGACTACGCGGGCTTCAAGGGCGAGGCGATGACGATGGCCGAGCGCACGCCGCTCGCGGTGATCGACGCGCCGGCATCGGGCCGCATGGCCGTCGGCGAGGCGATCACGAACATCGCGAGCGCGCCGATCGCGTCGCTCGACAAGCTGAAGCTGTCGGCGAACTGGATGGCCGCGTGCGGCACGGCCGGCGAGGATGCCGCGCTGTTCGACACGGTCAAGGCGATCGGCATGGAGCTGTGCCCGGCGCTCGGGATCGGCATCCCGGTCGGCAAGGATTCGCTGTCGATGAAAACCAAGTGGGACGAGCAGGGCGTCGCGAAGGAAGTGGTGTCGCCGGTGTCGCTGATCATCTCCGCGTTCGCGCCGGTCGAGGATGTGCGCCGTCATCTGACGCCGCAATTGCGCCGCGTCGCCGACGCGGGCGACAGCGTGCTGATCGCGATCGATCTTGGCCGCGGCAAGAACCGGATGGGTGGCAGCATCTTCGCGCAGGTCACGCAGCAGGTCGGCGACACGACGCCGGACGTCGACGATCCGGAAGACCTCAAGCGCTTCTTCAACGCGATCCAGTCGCTCAATGCGCAAGACAAGCTGCTCGCGTATCACGACCGCTCGGACGGCGGCCTGTGGGCGACGGTGTGCGAAATGGCGTTCGCGGGTCACGCGGGCGTGTCGCTGAACGTCGATATGCTGACGCTCGACCCGAATCACGAATCCGACTACGGCGACGCGAAGGACTGGGCGAAGCAGACGAGCGGTCGTCGCGAGGATCGCACGCTGCGCGCGCTGTTCTCGGAAGAACTCGGCGCCGTCGTGCAGGTGCGCGCGGCCGATCGCGACGCGGTGCTCGGCGCGCTGCGCGAGTTCGGCCTGTCGGCCTGCTCGCACGTGATCGGCACGGTCAACGAGCGCGACGTGATCGAGGTGTACCGCGACGCGAAGAAGGTGTTCGACGCGCCGCGCGCTGAACTGCATCGCGCGTGGGGCGAAGTGAGCTGGCGCATCGCGCGCCTGCGCGACAATCCCGCCTGCGCGGACGCGGAATACGACGCGCTGCTCGACGCGGCCGACCCGGGCATCTCGCCGGTGCTGAGCTTCGATCCGGCCGACGACATCGCCGCACCGTTCATCGCGACGGGCGCGCGCCCGCGTGTCGCGATCCTGCGCGAGCAGGGCGTGAATTCGCATCTGGAAACGGCATATGCGTTCGACCGCGCGGGCTTCGACGCGCACGACGTGCACATGAGCGACCTGCTGGCCGGCCGCGCGACGCTCGCAGATTTCGCGGGCGCGGTGGCATGCGGCGGCTTCTCGTACGGCGACGTGCTGGGTGCGGGCGAGGGCTGGGCGAAGACGATCCGCTTCAACGCGCAGCTCGCCGACATGTTCTCGGCCTTCTTCGCGCGTCCCGACACGTTCGCGCTCGGCATCTGCAACGGTTGCCAGATGCTGTCGAGCCTTGCGTCGATGATTCCGGGCGCGGAGGCATGGCCGAAGTTCACGCGCAACAAGTCCGAGCAGTTCGAGGCGCGCTTCTCGTTCGTCGAAGTGGAGAAGTCGCCGTCGATCTTCTTCGCGGGGATGGAAGGCTCGCGGATTCCGGTGGCGGTCGCGCACGGCGAAGGCTATGCGGACTTCTCGCAGCAGGGCGACATCGATCGCGTCGCGGTCGCGATGCGCTACGTCGACCACCGTGGCGAGGCGACCGAACGTTATCCGTTCAACCCGAACGGCTCGCCTGCCGGCATCACGTCGGTCACGACGGCCGACGGCCGCTTCTCGGTGCTGATGCCGCACATGGAGCGCGTGCACCGCACGGTCACGATGAGCTGGCATCCGGAAGGCTGGGGTGAAGCGAGCCCCTGGATGCGCGTGTTCCGTAACGCACGCCGCTGGATCGGCTGATGTTCGATCCGCACGCACCGGTCGAGATCGTCACGCTGCGCGACGAACGCGCGAGCGATGTCGATGCGATCGGTCGCGTGATCGTGGCCGCGTTCGCGGACGAGCCTCAGCAGGGTCGATTCGAACGGCAGATCGTCGATGCGCTGCGCGCGGAGGGTGTGCTCAGCGTGTCGCTCGTTGCGGAGCGCGACGAGCGCGTGATCGGTCACGTCGCGTTTTCGCCGGTGTCGATCGGCGGCGAGCCGGCCGGCAACCAGCAGTGGTACGGACTCGCGCCGCTCGCGGTGCTGCCTGAATGCCAGCGGCGGAGCATCGGCGCGGGGCTCGTGCGCACGGGGCTTGACGCGTTGCGCCGGCTCGGTGCGCGCGGCTGCGTCGTGCTCGGCGATCCCGTGTATTACGCGCGTTTCGACTTTGTGCGGTCCGGCGATCTGGTGTTCCCGGATGCGCCGCCCGAGTATTTTCTCGCGCTGTCGTTCGACGAAGCCGCGCCGCGGCCGTCGGGCGAGGTCCGCTACCACGATGTGTTCTATCCGGCATAGCGGTTCGCCGCGCTGCCCGTCCGCGATTCCGCAGTCCTGAAAAGCCGCCTCGAAGCGGCTTTTTCCTTGTGCGGCCGCCGCGTGGGCCGGCCCACCACAAGCATGCGTGAAAAAGAAAAAGGCCGCTCCGGGGAGCGGCCTTTGCGTGGGCGAGCGTCGCCGACGTTACTGGATCTTCGCCTGCTGGCGCAGGCCTTCCTCGAACGCCTGCAGCTTCTGCTGCACGAGCTGCTGCGCGATCTGCGCCTTCACCTGGTCGAACGGCGGCGGGGCGATGTCGCGTATGTCGTCGACACGGATGATGTGCCAGCCGAACTGCGTCTTCACCGGCGCGTCGGTCATCTGGCCTTTCTGGAGCTTCTGCGCGGCGGCCGCGAATTCCGGCACGTACGCCTTCGGATCGGACCAGTCGAGGTCGCCGCCGTTCTTGCCCGAGCCCGGGTCCTTCGAGTACTGCTTGGCCAGATCCTCGAACTTCGCGCCGGCCTTGATCTTCGCGATCAGGTCCTTCGCCTGTTGCTCGCTGTCGACGAGGATGTGGTGCAGGTGATACTCGCGGTTGCCGCCGGCGCCCTTCACGAGATCGTCATAGCGCGCCTTCACTTCCGCGTCCGTCGGCTGGTTCTTCTTCAGGAAGCTCTCGATCATCGAGCGCAGCACCACCGTCTGCTGCGCGACGGCGACCTGTGCCTTCACGTCCGGACGGTTCGGGATGCCTTCGCGGATCGCTTCCTGCATCAGGATTTCGCGGTTCACGAGTTCCTGGCGCACGGCCTGCTGCAGCTGCGGGCTGTCGGTCTGGCCTTGCTGGACGAGTTGCGCGACCATCGCGTCGGCGCGCGACTTCGGAATCGGCGAGCCGTTGACGACGGCGATGTTCTGGGCGAATGCCGGTGCCGCTGCAAATGCAGCCGCCGCGACCCACAGGCGGGGGGATTTCAGGATCATCGGGAATTCCTGTTGAGACTAGATTGAAGATTCGTTGAATTCTTCGGGCGTATAAGCCACGATCGCGAGCGCATGAATGCCGCGCTGCATCGCATCAGCGAGCGCATCATACACCAGCCGGTGCCGCGCGACGCGCGGCTTGCCCGCGAAGGCGGCCGACACGATCGTCACCGTGTAGTGGCCGCCGGCGGCCGCGCCGGCGTGGCCCGCATGCTGCGCGCTGTCGTCGCGCACCGCGAGCGACAGCGGCGCGAGCGATGCGGTCAGGCGCGCTTCGATCAGCGCGATGCGTTCGTCGGGCGATGCTTGGAGAAAGGCGTCGTTCATGTCACTCGTCCTTCATGTACTTCGTGAGCCACAGGCTCTGCAGGATGATGAACACGACCATCGCGCCCGTCGTGCCGAACAGCTTGAAGTTCACCCACTGCGATTCGGTGTAGTTGTGCACCACGTACAGGTTCGCGACGCCGAGCACCGCGAAGAACAGCGCCCACGCGACGTTCAGCTTGTCCCACACGGGGTGCGGCAGCGTGAGCTGCTTGCCCATCATCTTCTCGATCAGGTTGTTGCCGAACGCATAGCGTGCGGCGAGCAGCCCGATCGCAAACAGCCAGTACAGCACAGTCGGTTTCCATTGGATGAATTTCTCGTCATGCAGGACGAGGGTGGCGCCACCGAAGACGACGATCACGCCGAGACTGACCCACAGCATCGTGTCGACCTTCCGGTGCCGGAAGGCTACCCACGCGACCTGGGCCAGTGTCGCGACGATCGCGACGGCGGTGGCGGTGAAGATGCCCCAGACCTTGAAGGCGGCGAAAAACAGGATGATCGGAAACAGATCGAACAGGAATTTCATGGCGCTCGCAGCTGCGTGAAAGGCCGCATCGCGCGGCCTTTCACCGTTGTGGGGACCCGCCAGGCGTCACCGTCCGGGATCGGGGCAGCCGGGAAGGCTGTCCGACCGATTCGTCCGGTGCCGCTCATTCGTTTTCGGGTCGGGACTCGAAGTTTAACGCAGCCGAATTGATGCAGTACCGCAAACCGGTCTTGTCGCGCGGGCCGTCCTCGAACACGTGGCCGAGATGCGCGCCGCAATGGTTGCAGCGGACCTCGACGCGCACCATGCCGTGCGAGCGGTCGATCTTCTCGTCGATCACCTTGCCGTTGAGCGGCTTGAAGTAGCTGGGCCAGCCGCAGCCCGAATGGAATTTGGCGCCGGATTCGAACAGCGGCGTGCTGCAGACGACGCATTTGTAGATGCCGGCGTCCTCGGTATCGGTGTATTCGCCGGTGAAGGCCCGCTCGGTCGCCGCATGCTGCGTGACCTCGTACTGCATCGGCGTGAGCCGGCGGCGCAATTCGGCGTCGTCCTTCTGGTACGGGAAGGTCTTGTCGTCGGAATCGTGTGACATGTGGGTGTTCTCCTGATCGATCGGTCGGGTCGTGCGGGTCACGACGAGCAGCTCACTTCGAGCGACCCGGCCCAGTCTGGCGGCAATGCCGCATACGCTTCGTGTTCCGGTTGTTCGTCGAATGGCCGGCGCAGCACCTGCGCGAGCCGCTCGACTTCGGAAAAATCCTTTTCCTTCGCACGCCGGATCGCGACTTCGGCCAAATGGTTGCGCAGCACGTATTTCGGATTCACGCGATTCATCGCGGCCGCGCGGGCCGCGTCGTCGCGCGTTTCCTCGGACAGCCGGGCGCGATAGAGGTTCGCCCACGCGTCGAATGCGTCGCGATCGATGAACAGGTCGCGCACCGGCGCGTCGCGGCTCGCGTCGTGCTTCGACAGCTGCGCGAGCCGGCGGAACGTCAGCGTGAAGTCCGCATGGCTCGAGTGCATCGTTTCGAGCAGCTTGTTCGCGAGCTCGGCGTCGTTCTCGCGCTCGAGTTCGAGGCCGAGCTTCGCGCGCATCGCGCGTTCGAGCGCGGGGCCGAAGCGTTCGGGAAATTTCGCGAGCACGGCCTGCGCGTCGTCGACCGCGCGCTCGGCGCGCGCATCGTCGTCGGCGATCCCGTGCTGCAGCCCGATCAGCGGCAGCAGCGCCTGCGCGAGGCAGTAGCAGTTCCAGTGCGCGATGCGCGGCTGCATCCGGTACGCGTAGCGGCCGCTCGTGTCGGAGTGGTTGCAGATGTGGTTCGCGTCGAACGCGTCGACGAAGCCGAATGGACCGTAGTCGATCGTCATGCCGAGGATCGACATGTTGTCGGTGTTCATCACGCCGTGGCAGAAGCCGACCGCTTGCCACTGCGCGACGAGGTCGGCCGTGCGCAGCGTCGCGGCTTCGAGCAGCGCGAGGTACGGATCGTCGGCGTCGCGGCATGCCGGATAGAAGCGATCGATCACGTGATCGGCGAGCTGGCGCAGCAGGTCCGGACGATCGTTCGAGAAGAAATGCTCGAAGTGGCCGAAGCGCACGAAGCTCTCCGATACGCGTGTGACGACCGCTGACGTCTCGATCTCCTCGCGCACCACCGGCTGGTCGGAGCCGATCACCGTGAGCGCGCGGGTGGTCGGGATGCCGAGGTGATGCATGGCTTCCGAACACAGGAATTCGCGGATCGACGAGCGCAGCACCGCGCGGCCGTCGCCCATCCGCGAATACGGCGTGCGGCCGCCGCCCTTGATCTGCAGTTCGTAGCGCTGGCCGTTCGTGCCGGGGAGTTCGCCGATCGTCAGCGCGCGGCCGTCGCCGAGCTGGCCGGCCCACACGCCGAACTGGTGGCCGGAATACACCGACGCATACGGCATCGCGCTCGCGGGCCAGTCGCGCGTCGGGTTGCCGGCGAAGAGCTCGGCGAACCCGGGCTGCTGGCCAATCGACACCGGCAGGCCGAGCAGGTGCGCGACTTCGCCGGAAAAGCCGACGACGTACGGCGCGGGCAGCGGTGCGGCCGGCAGCCGCGTATGAAACGCATCGCCGAGCGTGACGAACGCGCCGGCGGCCGGCGCACCGAGCGTTGCGGCGAGGTCGGGAAGAGTGTCAGCCGTATCGGCTGCGCTTCGGGAAAACGACATGTTGAGCGCCTCTGGGTAAGCCGATATTGTAAGGCGGCGCCGCGCCGCCCGCATGGCGGCCCGCGCGCCTTGCGCCAGGCCTGTCCGGGCCGCAAGCCGGCGCACCGCTTCGAGGCTGGTCACCGATTCGCGTCCTTCCGGGAGAACAAGACGATGGGTAAGCCGTTGCTGGGCCAGATGATGGACATGCCGTTGCTGGTGTCGTCGCTGATCGCGCACGCCGCGCGTTACGCGGGCGACACGGAGATCGTGTCGAGGCGCGTGGAAGGCGACCTGCATCGCTACACGTACCGCGACTGCGAGCAGCGCGCGAAGCGGCTCGCGCAGGCGCTCGCGCGGCTCGGCGTCGAATCGGGCGACCGCGTCGGCACGCTGGCCTGGAACGGCTACCGGCATCTGGAGGCGTACTACGGGATCGGCGGGATGGGCGCCGTGTGCCACACGATCAACCCGCGCCTCTTTCCCGAGCAGATCGCCTACATCGTCAATCACGCGGAAGACCGCTACGTCTGCTTCGACATCAATTTCGCGCCGCTGGTCGACGCGATCGCGCCTCAGTGTCCGCACGTGAAAGGCTGGATCGCGATGACCGACGCCGCGCACCTGCCGTCGGGCGCGACGCCGTTCCTGTGCTACGAAACGCTCGTCGACGCCGAGGACGGCCGCTACGACTGGCCGCGTCTCGACGAGTTGCAGGCGTCCGGGCTGTGCTACACGTCGGGCACGACCGGCAACCCGAAGGGCGTGCTGTACTCGCATCGCTCGACGGTGCTGCACGCGTACGGCGCAGCGCTGCCCGACGCGATGAACCTGTCGGCGCTCGACGCCGTGCTGCCCGTCGTGCCGATGTTTCATGTGAACGCGTGGGGCCTGCCGTATGCGGTGCCGCTCACGGGCGGCAAGCTCGTGCTGCCCGGCAAGGATCTCGACGGCAGGTCGCTGTACGAACTGATGGAGGCCGAACGCGTGACGTTTTCCGCGGGCGTGCCGACCGTGTGGCTCGGGCTGCTGAACTACATGCGCGAGGCCGGCGTGCGTTTCTCGACGCTGAACCGCACGGTGATCGGCGGCTCCGCGTGCCCGCCCGCGATGCTGCGCACGTTCGAGGACGAATACGGCGTGCGCGTGATCCACGCGTGGGGGATGACCGAGCTGTCGCCGCTCGGCACGCTCGCGACGCTGAACTGGGCGCAGTCGCAGCGGCCGCTCGACGCGCAGCGCCGGTTGCTGGAGAAGCAGGGGCGCGTGATCTGCGGTGTCGACATGCGGATCGTCGGCGACGACGGCCACGAATTGCCGTGGGACGGCGTCGCGTTCGGCGAACTGCAGGTGCGCGGGCCGTGGGTGATCGATCGCTACTTCAGGAGCGATACGTCGCCGCTGTCGGGCGGCTGGTTCCCGACCGGCGATGTCGCGACGATCGACCCCGACGGCTTCCTGCAGATCACCGACCGCAGCAAGGACGTGATCAAGTCCGGCGGCGAGTGGATCAGCTCGATCGACATCGAGAACGTCGCGATCGCGCACCCGGGCGTGGCCGAAGCCGCGTGCATCGCGTGCGCGCACCCGAAATGGACCGAGCGTCCACTGCTGGTCGTGGTACCGCGCGAAGGGGCGAACCTGACGCGTGACGCGCTGCTCGCGTTTTACGAGGGCAAGGTCGCGAAGTGGTGGGTGCCCGACGACGTCGTGTTCGTCGAATCGCTGCCGCACACCGCGACCGGCAAGCTGCAGAAGCTGAAGCTGCGCGAGACGTTCCGCGACTACGTGCTGCCGACGGCGGTCGGCGAGCCGTAAGCCGCGGCCGGCGACGGCCCGCCGCGCGGTCTCCCGATCCGGCGCCGGATCGGGAAAAATTCAAATTGAACGACCGTGCTTTTTCGTTGTATGCTGCCTCCGTTCGATCCGGACATGCGGCCGTTCGACCGCGCACAATGAAGCGCAGCCACCCCGGCGCGCGATGCATGGAGGCAGGCAGATGGCAGTGGATTACTCGACTCGCGACGGCGTGGCCGTCATCACGCTCAACAATCCGCCCGTCAACGGGCTCGGCCTGTCGACACGCCAGGGCGTCATGGACGCGCTCGATCGCGCCGCGCAGGATCCGTCGGTCACGGCGATCGTGCTGACCGGCGCGGGCCGCGCGTTCTCGGGCGGCGCCGACATCACCGAATTCAATACCCCGAAGGCCCTGCAGGAGCCGACGCTGCACACCGTGATCCGCGCGGTGGAGGCAAGCGCGAAACCGGTCGTCGCCGCGCTGCACAGCGTCGTGATGGGCGGCGGCCTGGAGCTCGCGCTCGGCGCGCACTATCGCGTCGCGGCGCCCGGTGCGCAGGTCGCGCTGCCCGAAGTGAAGCTCGGCCTGCTGCCGGGCGCGGGCGGCACGCAACGGCTGCCGCGTGCGGTGGGCCTCGAAACCGCGCTGAACATGATCGTGTCGGGCGCGCCGGTGCCGTCGGAGCAGCTTTCGAAGAGCGGGCTGTTCGACGAGATGGCCGACGGCGACCTGCTCGACGCGGCCGTCGCGTTCGCGCGCAAGGTCGGCGCGCGGCAGGGGCCGCATCCGCGCGTGCGCGATCGCAAGATCGTCCACGAGAACGCGGCGGGCTTCCTACAGTTCGCGCGTAATTCCGCGCGGGCCGCCGCGCCGAATTTCCCCGCGCCGCACAAGTGCATCGACGCGATCGAGGCCGGCGTGCTGAACGGCTTCGACAAGGGCAGCATCGCCGAGCGCGAGGGTTTCGTCGCGCTGATGATGACGCCGGAAAGCCGCGCGCTGCGTCATGCGTTCTTCGGCGAGCGCGCGGCGAGCAAGATTCCCGACGTGCCGGCCGATACGCCGCTGCGCGAGATCCGCCGCGTCGGCGTGATCGGCGCGGGCACGATGGGCGGCGGGATCGCGATGAACTTCGTCAACGCGGGCCTGCCCGTCACGCTGCTCGAGACGAAACAGGAAGCGCTCGAGCGCGGCGTCGCGACGATCCGCAAGAACTACGACGCGCAGGTGAAGAAGGGCAAGCTCACGCAGGAGAAGCTCGACGCACGCATGGAGCTGATCACGCCGACGCTGTCCTACGACGACCTGAAGGATGCGGACCTGATCGTCGAGGCCGTGTTCGAGGAACTCGGCGTGAAGGAGCAGGTGTTCAGGAAGCTCGACGAAGTCGCGAAACCGGGTGCGATCCTCGCGTCGAACACGTCGACGCTCGACGTCGACAAGATCGCCGCGTTCACGAAGCGGCCGCAGGACGTGGTCGGCATGCACTTCTTCAGCCCGGCGAACGTGATGAAGCTGCTCGAAGTCGTGCGCGGCGCGCAGACCGCGAAGGACGTGCTCGCCACCGTGATGGCGGTCGCGAAGAAGATCCGCAAGACGGCGGTCGTGTCGGGCGTGTGCGACGGCTTCATCGGCAACCGGATGATCGAGCAGTACATCCGCCAGGCACTCTTCATGCTCGAGGAAGGCGCGCTGCCCGCACAGGTCGATCGCGCGATCGAGAAGTTCGGTTTCGCGATGGGCCCGTTCCGGATGAGCGATCTCGCCGGCAACGACATCGGCTGGGCGATCCGCAAGCGCCGCTATGTCGAGCAGCCCGATCTGCATTACTCGAAGATCGCCGACCGCCTGTGCGAGGAGGGCCGCTTCGGCCAGAAGACTGGCGGCGGCTGGTACGACTACGTGCCGGGCGAGCGCAAGGCGAAGCCTTCGGCGCTCGTCGACGAGATGGTCGTCGCGTATTCGAAGGAGCGCGGCGTGGAGCGGCGCAAGATCGGCGACGACGAGATCGTCGAGCGGCTCGTGTTCGCGCTCGTCAACGAAGGCGCGAAGATTCTCGAGGAGAAGATCGCGTCGAAGGCGTCCGACATCGACATGGTCTACCTGACCGGCTATGGCTTCCCGCTGTGGCGTGGCGGCCCGATGCTGTATGCGGACATGGTCGGCCTCTACAACGTCGAGCGCGCGATCCGCCGCTATGCGGCCGCCCCGAACGGCGACGCGTGGCAGCTCGCGCCGTCGATCGTCGAACTGGCAAAGGCCGGACGCGGGTTCAACGGCTGACGCCGTGCGCGACGGCGCGACCCGTCTTGCAAGGAGAAACGCAATGAAACGCACTGACGACGTGTTGCTCGTGATCGACGTGCAGTACGACTTCATGCCGGGTGGCGCACTCGCGGTGCCGGACGGCGACGCGGTCGTGCCGGTGATCAACGCGCTCGCGCGACGCTTCGACCAGGTCGTGCTGACGCAGGACTGGCACCCGCGCGAACACGTGTCGTTCGCGGCGAATCACCCGGGGCGCGAGCCGTTCTCGACGCTCGCGCTGCCGTACGGCGAGCAGGTGCTGTGGCCCGTGCATTGCGTGCAGGACACGGAAGGCGCGGCGCTGCATCGCGACCTCGACATCCCGCATGCGAGGCTCGTGATCCGCAAGGGCGGCGACGCGCAGGTCGACAGCTACTCCGCATTCGTCGAAGCCGACCGCACGACGCGCACGGGGCTCGCCGGCTATCTGCGCGAGCTCGGCGCGAAACGCGTGTGGTGTTGCGGACTCGCGACCGACTATTGCGTCGCGTGGTCCGCGCTCGATGCGCGCGCGGCCGGCTTCGAGGCCGCCGTGATCAACGATGCGTGCCGTGCGATCGACCTGAACGGGTCGCTCGCGCACGCATGGCAAAAGATGCAGGCGGCGGGCGTCGCACACGTGACGTCCGCGGGCGCGCGCCCGACGGCGTAGCGCATTCCCATCCGATTCAGGACATGAAGCAGGACCGAAGGAGACTCGCATGACCGAAGCCGTAATCGTATCGACCGCACGCACGCCGCTCGCGAAATCGTGGCGTGGCGCATTCAACATGACGCACGGCGCGACGCTCGGCGGCCACGTGGTCGCGGCCGCGCTCGAACGCGCGAAGCTCGACCCCGCGCGCATCGAGGACGTGATCATGGGCTGCGCGAACCCCGAGGGCGCGACCGGCGCGAACATCGCGCGGCAGATCGCGCTGCGCGCCGGGCTGCCGGTGAGCGTGCCGGGGATGACGGTGAACCGTTTCTGCTCGTCAGGGCTGCAGACCATCGCGCTCGCCGCGCAACGGATCATCGCTGGCGAAGGCGACGTGTATGTCGCGGGCGGCGTCGAATCGATCTCCTGCGTGCAGAACGAGATGAACCGGCACATGATCCAGGACGGCTGGCTCGTCGAGCACAAGCCCGAGATCTACTGGAACATGCTTCAGACGGCGGAAAACGTCGCGAAGCGCTACGGGATCGCGAAGGAGCGGCAGGACGAGTACGGCGTGCGGTCGCAACTGCGTGCCGCGGCCGCGCAGGAAGCCGGGCGCTTCAACGACGAGATCGTGCCGATCACCGTACGCGCGGGCATCGCCGACAAGGCGACGGGCCGGCTGTTCACGCAGGACGTTACCGTGTCGGCCGACGAAGGCATCCGGCCCGACACGACGCTCGAAGGCGTGTCGAAGATCCGTTCGGCCGTGCCGGGCGGTGTGATCACCGCGGGCAACGCGAGCCAGTTCTCGGACGGCGCATCGGCGTGCGTGGTGATGAACGCGGATGTCGCACAGCGCGAAGGGCTGCAGCCGCTCGGCGTGTTTCGCGGTTTCGCGGTCGCCGGTTGCGAGCCGGACGAAATGGGCATCGGCCCGGTGTTCGCGGTGCCGAAGCTGCTGAAGCAGGCGGGGCTGAAGGTCGACGACATCGGCCTGTGGGAACTGAACGAAGCGTTCGCGGTGCAGGTGCTGTACTGCCGCGATACGCTCGGGATTCCTGACGACCGCCTGAACGTGAACGGCGGCGCGATCGCGGTCGGCCATCCGTACGGCGTGTCGGGGGCGCGCCTGACGGGCCATGCGCTGATCGAAGGCAAGCGGCGCGGCGTGAAATACGTCGTCGTCACGATGTGCATCGGCGGCGGGCAGGGCGCCGCCGGCCTGTTCGAAATCGTCTGATTTTTTGCTTGTCGGCCGACGGCCGCCGCCTGCGTTGACGCAAGCCGCGGCCGTCGCATGCGATTCGAAAGGATCGGGAAGCAAACGGTGCCGGTTCGATGCTGCCGTTTCCCCTTACTTGTCAAACGAATTGCCGCACCTATACTTGCTCTGACATTTGCCTTTCGGCGGGATGGGGCAACGCGTGCATCGCACCGACGCACGTGATGCGTTTCCGGTAGCCGGCGCAGTCGATGCATCGCGGGTGTCCGGCACCGTGAACGTTCGAACCACGCAGCAGACCGAACGGGGACCGAATTGAGCACGACCTATGCAGCCGGGGAACCGCCGCGCGTCGTCAGCGCGGCCGCGAGGCTCTATGCGAAATGCCTGCTGGTCGGCTTCGCATTGCTGCCAGCCTATCTGATCGCCTATCTGTGGTTCTTCAGCGACCCGCACGTCGTGTTCGAGAGCCATGCCTTCCATGAAATCGCAATCGCGGCGGCGACCCTCGAGGGTGCATTCGTCACCTATGTGACGTGGGTGTGCTACCGGTCGTCCGGAGAGCCGCTCCTGCGCTGGCTGACACTCGGCTTTCTGGGCTTCGCGATGATCTACGCGTTGCACGGCCTGTTCACCGGGATGGCGCATCACAACATCTGGTTGTTCCTGCTGTACGGGCCCGCATCGCGCCTCGTGATGTCGATCCTGCTGCTGACGGGCCTGCTGTCGTATTCGCAGCCGCCCGATCGGGTCGAGAAGCGGGCGCGCGCGCGAACGTGGCTGCCGTGGATCGTGTTGTTCCTGGTCATCAACGTGGCGGTTGCATACATCGCGTATTCGCCGGTCGCGGGCGCGCTGGGCACGCGACTGTCGATGGAAGGCGGCGCGCTGGTGTTTTCGCTGCTCAACGTCGGCATGCTGCTCGCGCGGCGCATCCGTTCGCCGCTGATGGTGATCTACGGCATGTCGATCATGGCGTTCGCGCTGTCGTCGCTCGCGTTCATCCTCGGCAAGCCCTGGAACCACATGTGGTGGCTCGCGCATGCGATCTTCGCGGGCGGGTTCTTCCTGCTCAGCTACGGCGTCGTGCAGGCGCTGCAGACGACGCGCTCGTTCTCGGCGATCTACAGCCAGGAAGACCTGATGAGCCGGCTGTCGGAATCGATGGCGCGCACCGAGAGTGCGCTGCAGGAGTTGCGGCGCACGAACCAGAAGCTCGAATACATGGCCGCGACCGATCCGATGACGGGCGCGTCGAACCGCCGCCAGTTCATCGCGCAGGTCGAGCGCGAGATCGTGCGCGCGGAGCGCGACGGCACGCCGTTTTGCCTGCTCGCGCTCGATCTCGACAACTTCAAGAACATCAACGACGCGTACGGGCACCAGATCGGCGACGAGGTGCTGCGCGGCGTCGTGCGCCAGTCTCTCGAGGCGATTCGTCCGGCCGGTGCGCTCGCGCGGGTCGGCGGCGAGGAGTTCATGGCGCTGTTGCCCGAGATGCCGCTCGAAGGCGCGCGCATGACGGCCGAGCGCGTGCGTTCGTCGATCGCGAGTTCACCGTTCGGGCTGGATTTCAAGCGCGTGCAGGTGACGGTCAGCGTCGGCGTCGCGCAGTACGGCGTCGACGGGAGCACGGTCGATGCGTTGCTGCGGGCGGTCGATGAACGGCTGTACCAGGCGAAGCGCGACGGGCGCAATCGCGTGGTCGCGCACTGACGAGCGGCGGCCGCGCATTCGGCGACGTGGCGCGCGCGGCCGCAACGCAATGGCGCGACGCGAGGCAGGTCCGTTTCGCATGCACCCTGAATGAAGCCCCACACGCGCACGAGCATGTGGGGCTTTCGTTTCAATGACGCATCGGCTATCGCGACGCGATGGCCGCCGCACGCTCCGGCTGCGCGTCCTGCATCCGCTGCGACGCCTGCCACCAGTACTTGCCCGCGCGCAGTTGCGGATCGCGGATCGCGAGATACGTCGTGCTCCACAGCTGCGCCGCGTTGGCCTCGGTCGCATCCGCGCTGCGCGTGCCGAATGCATCGGTCTGGTACCGACCGTTCACATACGACCAGGTCCACATTTCCGACGTGCGCATGTCGCGTCCGTTCGAGATCACCTGCCAGATCGTCTGCCGAGCCTGCGTCAGCAGCGTGCGCGTCGTATCCGACAGATCCTGGCGCGCGAGCTGGCGGTCGAGCCCGGCGACCCACATCGCCTGCTGCCACGACCAGATCACCGTGCCGTGATACGCCGAACTCGTGAATTTGGGCCACAGCGCCTGATTCGCATACGCGGGGTTCGCGATCAGCATCCCGACATCGGTGACGAGCCCGGTCGGGAACGGCCGCGTGACGTCGGTGACGATCCGCTGGAGCTGGTCGTCCGCCGGCGTGCCGAACAGCAGCGCGAAGCCGCCGTCGGAATTCATCACCGGGATCGGCGTGCCTTGCTGGTCGAGCGACAGCGCGTAGAAAGTCAGCGGCGCGCCCGGCGCGGTACCGGCCGGCACACCGGCGGACGACGCATAGGCCGATACTTCGGTCGCCGCCTGCGCGGCCGGCACGCTCACCTGGAATAGCGGCGGCGCCTGCTGCTCCCAGGTAGCCGCTTCGGTCGCCGTGTTCGCGAGCGTCGCACGTTGCCCGGCGTCCAGGTAAGGATCGAGCAGGCCGCGCGCGAGGAACGCATTCGCCGCGCGCAGCGCGGCCGGCACGAGCACCGCGTTCACGTCGTAGGGATAGACGCCGCCGCCGAGCCCGTCGGTGCTGTCGCGCCAGTTGCCGACGATCTCGCCAGGCCGCAGGCGGATCAGGTTCGCGACCGACGGCTGCTGTGCGAACGGCTGCGCGGTCGCCGCGACGTGCAGCAGGTTGACGACGAGCCGGCTGCCGTTCGTCTGACCGTCGCTGCCGCGTTGCGCGAGATAGGCGGCCGCGCGCGCCTGGCCGCGCGTGTCGTCGATCAGCCAGGCCGCCGCGATCGGCGCGAGCAGGTAGTCGCTGTCGATCATCTTGTAATCGTAGGTCGGCGTTGCATCGTTCGGCCGGCCGTGCTTCGCGTTGTCGACCAGCGCGAATTCGCCGATGCCTTCCTCGTGCGCGACCTTGCCGTCGTTCGACAGGCGACTCAGCACCGACGTCAGCCCGGCCTCGATCGCCGCAGGCTCGAGCACCGGCATCAGCATGCGCACCGAGATCAGCGTGTCGCGGCCGAAGTAGGTGTCGTATTGCCACGAGCCGGCCAGCAGCTTGTCGTGGAAGCTCAGGAATTCGAGCACGTTCTGGCTGACCGGGTCGGGATTCGCGGACGGCGCGAGCAGGTCTGCACGCAGGATCGGCGACAACGGCGTCTCGCCCGACAGCGCATCGACGTGCAGTTTCAGCGTACGAGCGCCGGCCGCCGCGCGCAGCACGAGCTTGCCGCCCGCGGCCGTCGCGATGCTGCCGCCGTCGCGCAGCGTGATGCGCAGCATCTGGCCGGGCGCGCCGTCGATCCGGTCGCGCTGCCATTGCGCGACGCTCCTCTGGATCGTCGGGGCGGTGACGATCTCCGGCGGTATCGTCGCGCCGCCGTTGAAGTCGCGCAGGAATCGCATGTTGCCGAGCAGCCCCTGGCGGATCGTCAGCGTGTCGGTGTCGACCGATACGTCGGCGCCGATGCCGTACAGCGGGCGACCGTGCGTGTCGGGTGCCGACAGCGCAGATGGCGGCGTGTCGAGGCTCCAGCTCACCGGCTGGGCAGTGTCGTCGAACCACAGCCCGGTGCCGCTGTTGCCGGCCGGAAACACCACGAGCAGACGCGGTTTCGTCGACGAGCGCACCAGCAGGTGCGCGGCGACTTTGTCCTGCCGGTAGAACGCATTGATCTGCCCGCCGGTGTCCATGCGGAACGACAGTGCGGCGCTGTTCGACGACGTACCGCTGGACTGGACGTCGTCGTCGTTGCAGGCCGCGAGCAGGCCGGCGCAGACGAATCCGAGACACAGCGATTTCGTGAAGCGGTGCATGTTCATGACGACCCTCCTGATGCATGTGATTTTTATCGGAATGCTTGAATGCGCGGGCGGCTTGATCCGCTTTGTGCTGCGTCTCGGGTATTCTGAAAATGCCCGGGATTAATCGTGGCGTGATGCTCGGGGGGCGAATTGAACGGCTTTAATCGAATGGACGATCAATGCCGAAAAGTGAAGGCAAAAAGACGCGCCGCCCGTTCTGATGCGGGTGTAGTCACTGGAGCACGCCTTCGCGCAGGCGAAGGGCAACGTTCGTGCTGTGCTGAAAAATCAGACGAAAGATGTTGTATGGGATTCTAAATTTCGACGAAAGTCAAAGTCAATGATGTTTGGTGGCTTTTTTTCGGATATTTAATTGCCGGTTAAATCGTAATTGTTACTCGGTTAATCAGTAAAAAGTGCGGTTATGAAAATATGAATGACTAATCCTGATAACTATCGATCAAATGGTTGGCAATGGCGCTGGAATCCGGCGATCCGGCGATCCGGTGATTGATGCCGGATTGGAATTGAGCGATCGGGAGCGGTCGGGCAATACGCGTTCCCGCCATTCGGCTGGAGACGGATGCCATTGCCGCCGCAGGACAACTGATGCGGGCTGCCCGCTGCATGATTACCCCATCGCGATCGTCAAGTTTGGTAGGCTTGGTGCCTGCTGCCGTTTCCCGGATCTCGTCGTCGAATATCGATGCGGTGAAAAATCGCGTATCGTCGTCGGAACGACTGGACGACGGTCGATCTTCGACTCGTTTCGTTCCGAGCCGCCCGCGCCCGAGGGTAAACAGCGCAGACCGACAACAGACGGCGTGCGTCGCCCGCCGCCCTTGCGGCGCGCCGGCAGCGCGCACGCCAACGAACAGGAGCAACGGAAGTGATCAGACATATCGTGATGTGGAAGCTGAAAGAATCGGCGGAAGGCGGCACGCGTGCGCAGAACGCGCTGAAGCTGAAGGAAAAGCTCGAAGGCTGCCGCGACCTCGTGCCGGGCATCCTGCAACTCGACGTCGGCATCGCGACGCCGGGCCTCGAAGCCACATCGGACGTCGTGCTCGTGTCCGATTTCACGGACAAGGCCGCGCTCGATGCGTACCAGGTGCATCCGGTCCACCAGGAAGTGAAGAAATTCGTCGTTGCGGTGGCGGAATCGCGCCAGTGTGTCGACTACCTGTCCGAAAGCGCAGCGCGATGAGCGACGCGGCATCCCCGACGGATGGCCCGTCGATCGAAAGCCCGTTCGTCGATCTGCTCGGCGTGCGGCTCGTGTCTGCGAAGGATGGCGCGAGCGAGATCGTGCTGCCGCTCGACGAGCGGCACATGAACACGTGGAGCATCGCGCACGGCGGCGTGACGATGACGCTATCGGACATCGCGCTCGCGATGGCCGCCCGGAGCCTGACCGACGACGGCGTCGGCGTCGTCACGGTCGAGATGAAGGTGAATTTCATGCAGCCCGGGCGCGGCGAGTTGCGCGCATATGGACGCGTGATGCATCGTTCGACGACGATGGCGTACTGCGAAGGTGAAGTGCGCGACAGCGACGGCAACTTCGTCGCGAAGGCGCTCGGCACGTTCAAGTATATGCGGCGGCTCGCGGTGGGTCGCGACATCAAGCGGCAACGCACGCGTACGGCGCCGGACGCCCAGCCCGGCCCGAGCGACGCGTAAGCGCCGGGACGCGCGGCCCTGCCTGGTCACAGGCGGGGCCGTTTTGTTTTGCGGCACGGATTCGCAACGGGACGGCGTGACGCTGCGAACGAATCCAGGGAGACAGCCATCAACACGATCAGCCGCTAGATCCTGCTCGTGTCGCGCCCGCAAGGCGCCGCGAGCGCCGACAACTTCCGGCTCGTCGAAACGCCGCCCGTGCCGCTCGCGAATCCGGGCCTGATCCTGCGCTCGCCGCTGACGATGCAGGGCTTCATCGTATTCGAACACCCCGACGCATGGCCGCCCGCGCTGGCCGAGCTCGGCGAACTCGTCGCGACGATCGCATACGGACTCGAGCGGGCGCCGGACGCGTTCCCCGGGCTCCTAAGGGGCCGCAATTTCGGTAAGCAGCTCATGCAACTCGTCTGATCCGCGCGTGGCATCATGTGACGCTTCTCCGTTCACGGCGCCGCATGCGCCGTCCTCACCGATGCCGCTGAATCCGAAGGTCGCCCAGATACTCGACATGGTCGAGCGCGCAAAGCGCCCGTCCTATCACCACCAGACGCCACAGCAGGCGCGCGCCGCGTACGAGAAGAGTGCGCCGATCCTCGATGTCGCGCCCGCGCCGATGCATTCGGTCGAGGCCTGCGTCGTGCCGACGCGCGATGGCCGCACGATCGGCGCGCGGCTCTTTCTGCCGGTCGAGCCGAGCCTCGCCGAACCGCTGCCGGCGCTCGTCTATTACCACGGTGGCGGCTTCACGGTCGGCAGCGTCGATACGCACGACGCGCTGTGTCGCATGTTCGCGCGTGACGCGCAGTGCGCGGTGCTGTCGGTCGACTACCGGCTCGCGCCCGAACACCGGTTCCCGACCGCCGTGAACGACGCCGACGACGCATTGCGCTGGCTGCATCGCGAGGCTGCCGCATTCGGCATCGATGCGACGCGGCTCGCGGTTGGCGGCGACAGCGCGGGCGGTACGCTCGCGACCGTCTGCGCGGTGCTCGCGCGCGACGCGGGCATCGATCTTGCGCTGCAGTTGCTGATCTATCCGGGCGTGACGGGCTACCAGGACACTGAATCGCACGGACGGCTCGCGAACGGCTACCTGCTGACGCAGGACACGATCCAGTGGTTCTTCACGCAATACGTGCGGGATCGATCCGACCGCGACGACTGGCGCTTCGCGCCGCTCGACGGCACGCGCGGCGCGCCGTCGTTCGCCGGTGTGGCCCCGGCCTGGATCGCGACGGCCGAATACGATCCGCTGAGCGACGAGGGCGCCGCGTACGCGGACAAGCTGCGCGCGGCTGGCAATAGGGTTACGCTGGTCTGCTATCCGGGGATGATCCACGAGTTCTTCAAGATGGGCGGCTACGTGCCGGAGGTGCGGGCCGCGCATGCCGACGCGGTGGCGGCGCTCAAGGCCGCATTCGATGATGTTTGATGGCGGCGGCGCCCGGCGCCGCGCGGAGGAAGCGATGACCGACGGCTGGGTGGAAACGGGCGACTGGGCCGTGCTGGGCGGCGATGCCGCACGTATTCGCGATGCGGTGTTCGTGCGCGAGCAGCGGATTCCGCCGGAATGGGAACTCGACGACGAGGATCCGCTGTCGCTGCACGCGGTGGCCTACCGTGTCGATGCGGCGACCGGCGCGCGCCGCGCGGTCGCGACGGGACGGCTGCTGCGCACCGCCACGATCGGCCGCGTCGCGGTGTTGGCCGACGCACGCGGGCAGGGCGCGGGATCGGCCGTGCTGCATGCGCTGCTGGACGCGGCGCGGCATCGCGGCGAGCCGATCGTGCGGCTCTACGCGCAGGATGCCGCGGTGTCGTTCTACGTGCGGCACGGCTTCGCGGCAATCGGCGAACCGTTCGTCGAAATCGGCGTGCCGCACGTCGAGATGGCGCGCACGCCCTAGTGCCGCGCGCGGCAGGCTCAGCGCGGTTGCGTCGCGTCGATGTCGAATGTGAACGCGCGCTCGAAACTGCCCGGCCGAACGGTGCGGTGCGAGCCGTCGTCGTCGCAGCGTTCCTTGATGTCGACCGTCAGCCGCACGCCTTCCTTCATCGTCACGCGCAGCGCGGTCGTGCCGCGCGTGCCGTATTCGGGCGTCTCGATGAACGCGGCCGACAGCGCCCGCTCGCGCTCGATCGGAATGCCGGTGTGCGGCAGCGCGTCGTCGTCCGCGACGTGCGGATCGCGCATCAGCTCGATCAACTCGTCGAGCGACGGGGTCGGATTGTCGGTCAGCAGCGTGCCGAGTTCCGCGCGCTTGCGCACGACTTTCGGCCAGGGCGTATCGAGCCGGGCGTTCGACAGCGCGTGCACGCCGGCGCCGATCGCGACCGGCGACGCAACGCCGGTTTCGCCTTCGGCCGCACGATTGCAGAACCACGCGAGTTCGCGCCGCTTCCAGTCGCCGACCAGCAGGTTGAAGCCGTTGTACACGGCCGCGTGCTCGGCCAGCTCGCCGAGGTAATCGAGCGGCGCGACGGACGGGCCGCGGAGGAAATCGGACACGAGCTTGCCGCGGGTCGGCGCGCCCGCGCGAATGTCGAACGGCGCGCGGTAATTCGTCAGCGCCGCGAACCGGCCGTCGCGCGACACGCCGAGCCACGTGCCACCCGCTTCCAGATCGCGGCCGGCGAGCAAGCCCGGCACGTCCTCCCACCACGAAAGCGGCGCACTGGTACGGCGAAAGAATTCGTCGCGGTTGGCGGTCAGGGTAAAGACGGGACCGGCGGCGGCATCAGGCTGCCAGTCGAAGGCAATCAGACACATCGGGCGAATCTCTCGCAGGAAACTTCGGGCGCCGGCCGCGATCTGCGAGCCGGCGTGCGAACGGGTTGTCAGTGCGTCACGCTTCCGTCGGCCACGCGTACGGCAGCGCGTCGAACGCGAGCGCCGGGCCGTCGGCCGAACCAAGGTGCACCGTGCCGTTGTCTAGCGCGGCCAGCTTGATCTCGACGAGCGCGTCGACGCCGCCCGCGGGCGCGGCCGCCGCGTTGACGATCATCCCGCACGGCTGGCCCGGGTCGTCGCTGTGGAACAGCTCGACGCCGGCATGCACGGTGTCGGTCTCGCCGGCGACGTGCGCGAGCGCGGTACGGCGCTTGATCGTGCCGCGGTACTGGCTGCGCGCGACGATTTCCTGGCCCGGGTAGCACCCCTTGCGGAAGTTAACGGCGCCGATCACGTCGAAGTTGACCATCTGCGGCACGAACTGTTCGACGGCCGGCTGCGTAACGCGCGGCTCGCCCGCGCGCACGTCGAGCCAGTCCCAGACGGCCGGCGACACGACCGGCAGCGTGCCGGCGAGCGCGGTGAGACGCGCGTCGACTTCCGCGCGGGGCCCGATCCACAGGTAGCGCTTGCGGCCGGCCGCGTCCGGCACGCGGATCAGCGCCCCGGCCGGGCCGTCGACCTTCACGTGCACGCCGTCGGGCAGCGCGTCGAAGATGCCCGACAGCACGTCGCGCACGTCGCCCGCGAAGCCGACGACCGCGAGCGCGTCGCTCGCGTCCGTCAGTTTCGCCTTTGCACGCAGCACGAACATCGACAGCCGTTTCTGCACGGCGGCCTGAACGTCCTTCGAGACAAGCAGGCGCACGCCGTGACCGGCGCGCCACGCGAGGAACGACGCGAGCAGGCGGCCCTTCGGCGAGCAATAGCCGGACAGGCGCGCGCTCGCGGCATCGAGATGCTCGATGTCGTTGGTGAGCTGGCTGTGCAGGAACGTCGCGGCGTCGTCGCCGGCCACGTCGATCACGCCGAACTGCGCAAGCGGCATGCAGGCGCCCGGCGCGTCGAAATCGGCGGCTGACGGGCGGGGGAAAACGGGGAGCGAGACGGATGCGGGCTGTGCAGCCGGTGAAGCGAACGGTGTGCTCATGGAATGAGGGAACAGTCAACCCTGACTTTGACGAAGGCGAGCAAGTATTATATGGGTCTTACCTGAGTCTCGTTTCCATGTCCCTACTGAAGAAATGCGCCGCGACTGTCGTGGCGCTGGCCGTCGTTGTGGCCGCTGCCGGCGCGGGCGGCGGATATTACTGGGCGACCCGGCCGCTGCTGCTGGGTGCTGCGTCGCTCGACGTCACGATCAAGCCGGGCAGCAGCGTCAAGAGCGTCGCGCTGCAGCTCAGGCGCGGCGGCGTGCCGGTCGAGCCGCTCGGCTTCGTCGCGATGACGCGCCTGCTCGGGCTGTCGAGCCGGCTCAAGTCCGGCAACTACGAATTCAAGACCGGCATCACGGCGTACGACGTGCTGCAGAAGATCGCGCGGGGCGACGTGAACGAGTACGTCGCGACGGTGATCGAAGGCTGGACCTTCAAGCGGATGCGCGCGGAACTCGACGGCAATCCCGATCTCGCGCACGCGACGGCCGGCATGAGCGACGCGGAACTGCTGCGCGCGATCGGTGCGTCGGACAACGCGATTCAGCGCGGCAGCGGCGAGGGGCTGTTCTTCCCGGACACCTACCTGTTCGACAAGGGCACGAGCGATCTGAACATCTACCGGCGTGCGTACCATCTGATGCAGACGCGTCTCGACGAAGCGTGGGCCGCGCGCGTACCGGGACTGCCGTACAAGACGCCTTACGAAGCGCTGACGATCGCGTCGATCGTCGAAAAGGAAACGGGCCACGCGGCCGATCGCGCGTTCGTCGCCGCCGTGTTCGCGAACCGGCTGCGGATCGGGATGCCGCTGCAGACCGATCCGTCGGTGATCTACGGCCTGGGAGACGCGTACGACGGCCGCCTGCGCAAGCGCGACCTGCAGGCCGACACTCCCTACAATACCTACACGCGCCGCGGGCTGCCCCCGACGCCGATCGCCCTGCCGGGCGTCGCCGCACTGCAGGCGGCGATCAATCCGGCCCAGACGAGCGCGCTCTATTTCGTCGCGAAGGGCGACGGCACGAGCGTGTTCTCGGACACGCTCGGCGACCACAACAAGGCCGTGGACAAGTACATACGAGGTCAATAATGGCGAGCGGTAAATTCATCACGTTCGAAGGCATCGACGGGGCGGGGAAGACCACCCACCTGCAATGGTTCTGTGAACGCCTCCAGGCCAGGCTGGCCGCGAGCGGCCGGCAGGTCGTCGTCACCCGCGAGCCGGGTGGCACGCAGCTCGGCGAGAAGCTGCGCGAGATCCTGCTGAACCAGCCGATGGATCTCGAGACCGAAGCGCTGCTGATGTTCGCCGCGCGCCGCGAGCACCTCGCGCTCGTGATCGAGCCTGCGCTCGCGCGCGGCGACTGGGTCGTGTCGGATCGCTTCACCGATGCCACGTTCGCGTACCAGGGCGGCGGCCGCGGGCTGCCGCGCGACAAGCTCGAGACGCTCGAGCGCTGGGTGCAGGGCGGCTTCCAGCCCGACCTGACGGTGCTGTTCGACGTCGCGCCGCAGGTGGCGAGCGAGCGCCGCGGCGCCGCGCGCATGCCCGACAAGTTCGAAAGCGAGTCGGACGCATTCTTCTCGCGCACTCGCGCCGAATACCTGCGGCGCGCGGAAGAGGCGCCGCACCGCTTCGCGATCGTCGACGCGACGCAGACGATTCCCGACATCCGCCAGCAGCTCGAACGCGTGCTCGCCGCGCTGTAACACGAAGGAACGCACTACATGATCTATCCGTGGCAGACCGACGACTGGAACCGCCTGCAGCAACTGCGTGCGCAGTGGCCGCATGCGCTGCTGCTGCACGGCCAGGCCGGGATCGGCAAGCTGCAGTTCGCGCAGCATCTCGCGCAGGGCTTTCTGTGCGAGGCGCCACAGCCGAACGGCGAGCCTTGCGGCACCTGTGCGGCCTGCACGTGGTTCGTGCAGGGCAACCATCCGGACTACCGGATCGTGCTGCCCGAGGCGCTCGCGGGCGAGGCGCCGGGCGCCACCGACGACGCCAAGTCGGCCGACGCGGACGAGGGCGGCAAGAAGACGCGCGCGCCGAGCAAGGAAATCAAGATCGAGCAGGTGCGTGCGTTGCTCGACTTCTGCGGGGTCGGTTCGCACCGCGGCGGCGCGCGCGTCGTCGTGCTGTACCCGGCCGAGGCGCTGAACGTCGCCGCGTCGAACGCGCTGCTGAAGACGCTCGAGGAGCCGCCGTCCGGCGTCGTGTTCCTGCTGGTGTCGGCCCGCATCGACCGGCTGCTGCCGACCATCATCAGCCGCTGCCGGCAGTGGCCGATGACCGTGCCGGCGCCCGACGCGGCCACGGCATGGCTCGCGGCGCAGGGTATCGACGATGCGCGCGCGCTGCTCGCCGAAGCCGGCGGCGCGCCGCTCGCCGCGCTGGCGCTCGCGAGCGACGAGAACCGCCCGCTGCGCGATTTCACGCTCGGCCAGCTCGCGGCCGGCGCCGCGTGCGATCCGTTCGCGTGCGGCGAGACGCTGCAGAAGCTGCCGGTGCCGCTGGTGCTCGGCTGGCTGCAGCGCTGGCTGTACGATCTGCTCGCGCAGCGGATGGCGGGCGCGCCGCGCTACTTCCCGATGCAGGCGGCCGCGCTCGCGCGGTGCGCGGAGGCGGTCGACGCGAATGCGTTCGCGCGCTTCATGAAGGCCGTGACGCGCCAGCGGACGGTCGAGAACCATCCGCTCAATGCCCGGCTCGTATTCGAGGAACTGTTTCTCGGTTATCGGGAAATGTTCGCGTGATCGAGTATTGTTTCCTTCGGGCGAGGAAACGATTGCCGGCGAGTGCATGAGCGCCCGCCAACCGTATTCAGGAACCACGATGTTCGTCGATTCTCACTGCCACATCAATTTCAAGGGTCTCGCCGACCGCCTGCCTGCCGTGCTGGAGAACATGCGCGAGCACGACGTCACGCACGCACTGTGCGTGTCGGTCGACTTCGAGACACTGCCCGACGTGCTCGCGATCGCGCAGGCGCACGACAACGTGTACGCGTCGGTCGGCGTGCACCCGGATCACGAGGACGCACGGGAGCCGACGCTCGCGGAACTGATCGAGCTGGCCGCGCATCCGAAGGTCGTCGCGATTGGCGAGACGGGCCTCGATTACTATCGCCTCGAAGGCCGCTCGATCGCCGACATGGAGTGGCAGCGCGAACGCTTTCGCACGCACATCCGCGCGGCGACCGCGACGATGAAGCCGCTGATCATCCATACGCGCTCGTCGTCGGAAGACACGCTGCGAATCATGGCCGAGGAGCGCGCGGACGTGCCGGGCGGCGTGATGCACTGCTTCACCGAGCCGTGGCCCGTTGCCGAGCAGGCGCTCGCGCAGAACTTCCATATCTCGCTGTCGGGGATCGTCACGTTCAAGAACGCGACCGACGTGCAGGACGTCGCGCG
Source organism: Burkholderia sp. LA-2-3-30-S1-D2 (assembly GCF_001523915.2). Taxonomy (NCBI): domain Bacteria; kingdom Pseudomonadati; phylum Pseudomonadota; class Betaproteobacteria; order Burkholderiales; family Burkholderiaceae; genus Burkholderia; species Burkholderia sp. LA-2-3-30-S1-D2. The sequence continues at coordinate 1,557,231 of NZ_CP013384.1, forward strand.
GCGCGTGCCGCTCGACCGGCTGCTGATCGAAACCGACTCGCCCTACCTCGCGCCGGTGCCATATCGCGGCAAGCCGAATGAACCTGCGTACGTCAGCCATGTCGGACGCTTTATCGCATCCGAGCGCGGGATCGCCGTCGAGGCGCTCGCCGATGCGACGACACAGAACTTTTTCCGGCTGTTCAAGATCGCCCGCTAACGGCGCGCGGCCAGCCGACAACCCAGGGAAGGAGCCCACAACAATGACGAAGCCGACCACATACCTGCCCAAGCGCGCACTCATCGCCGCCGCGCTCGTCGCGAGCGGCCTCTTTGCCGCCGCCGGCGCGCATGCCGAGTCGCTCGACGCGATCGTCAAGGCGGTCAAGTTCGACGATATCGCCGACATCGGCAAGCAGCTCAAGAGCGGCAAGCTCGATCCGAACACGCTCGCGCCGAACGGCGACCCGATCCTCGTGATCGCCGCGCGCGAGAAGTCCGACAAGGTTGCCGCCGCGATCGCCACGACGCCGAACGTCGACCTCGAGAAGGAAGACAAGGCCGGCGAGAACGCGCTGATGCTCGCGTCGCTGAACGGCGACGTCGGGCTCGTCAAGCTGCTGATCGACAAGGGCGCGGAAGTCAGCAAGAAGGGCTGGGCGCCGCTGCACTACGCGGCGACCAACGGCCAGGACGAGGTCGTCAAGATCCTGCTCGACCACGACGCGTATATCGACACCGCATCGCCGAACGGCACGACGCCGCTGATGATGGCCGCGCGCGGCAACCACGCGACGACCGTCAACCTGCTGCTCGACCAGGGTGCCGATCCGCAGGTGAAGAACCAGCTCGGTATCACCGCGCTCGAGTTCGCGAAGCACTACAAGGCACCGGACGCAATCGACATCCTGAGCAAGCGGACGGTGCGCGTCGGTGCGTCGGCGCCGGCAGATGCCCAAAAGAGTGCAAAATGACGGTTTCGGCGCGGTGGCGCAGCGCCCGGCCGTCCGGAACGCGGCCGGCCGCGGCGTCCGGCTGCCGCGCCGGTCAGCGCAGCAAGCGGCCCGGGGCCGCATTGACATAAGGAACACCATGTTGCGGGCTATGTTTTGTGCCGCGGCGTTCGCCGTGCCGTTGTCGGCGGCGGCTTTCACGGGCGCGGATCTCGACCGGCTGTGCGCGAAGACGGACGTCAAGTCGCGGGCGTCGTGCGCCGCCTACATCGAAGGCGCCGCCGATGGCGTCTACAACACGATCGACGCGATCGGCGGTACCACGGGGCCGCGCGTCGGGCAGTATTTCTGCCTGCCGCCCGACATCCGGGCGCAGCAGATGACCGACGCGGTGCGCAAGTACATCGCGGAGAACCCGAGGCTGGCCGACTACAACGCGAGCACCGCGGTGTCGCTCGGTCTCGGCAAGGCGTTCCCCTGCAGGGGCGGCAGCTGATCTGACGCCGGGGCCGGGCGCGCGCGTTGCCCGGACGTCGCCGACGCATCCAGGGCGAGGCCGCCGCGCCTCATAACCGAAGCATTCCCGGGCGCCGATGATTTCAATCGAGGAATTGCAGCGCATCGCCGATGCGCCGTTGCATGCGTGGCTCGGCACGCTGGGCGTGTCGGTCATCGTCGTGCTCGTCGTCGTGATCGTGCACCGTGTCGGCGCACGCATCGTCAAGCGCATCGCGCAGCCGTATCCGTTGATGAGCGTGATCCTGCGTTACATCGACAAACCTTCGCTCGTCACGCTCGCGCTGCTCGCGCTCGAGTTCCTGTGGATCCAGGCCGACGAGGGCATGTCGTTCGTGGGCGGGATGCGCACCGCGGCCGCGGTCGGCTCCATCGTGTCGCTGACCTGGCTGCTGGTGCGGCTCGTGGCCGGCGTCGGCGACGCGATCATCCAGGCCCATCCGATGGATGCGGCCGACAATCTCCACGCACGGCGCGTCCACACGCAGGCCAAGGTGCTCGTGCGGACCGTCATGGTGCTGATCGTGATCATCGGCACCGGCGCCGCGCTGATGACGTTCCCGAACGTGCGCCAGGTCGGCGCGAGCCTGCTGGCGTCGGCCGGCGTCGCGGGGCTGGTTGCCGGCATCGCCGCGCGGCCGGTGCTCGGCAACCTGATCGCCGGGCTGCAGATCGCGCTCACCCAGCCGATCCGGCTCGACGACGTCGTCGTGATCCAGGGCGAGTGGGGCCGCATCGAGGAAATCACCGGCTCGTTCGTGTCGGTGCGGCTGTGGGATCAGCGCCGGCTCGTCGTTCCGCTGCAATGGATCATCGAAAACCCGTTCACGAACTGGACGCGCAGCAGCTCGGAGATCATCGGCACGGTGTACCTGTCGGTCGACTATCGCACGCCACTCGCGCCGCTGCGCGAGGAACTCGCGCGGCTCGTCCATGCGGCGCCCGAGTGGGACGGCCGCGTGCAGGTGCTGCAGGTGACCGACGCGACCGAACGCACGATGCAGTTGCGCGCGCTCGTCAGCGCGGCCGACTCGTCGGCGTGCTGGGATCTGCGCTGCCGCGTGCGCGAGGGCTTGATCGCCTACCTGCAGGCGCGTTTTCCGCAATGTCTGCCGCGCAGCCGGATGGAACTGTATCCGCACGATTCGGCGCTGGACGAGCCGAGCCCCGAACGGCCGCATGCGCGGCCGCCCGCCGCCAGCACGGCAGCCAACACCGCGGCCGATCCGAAGGCCACCGAAGGCCGCTGAACGCGTGCCGGTATCCGCCGCCATTTTCTTTCCATGACCGCGCTGAACACGCTCGCCATCGCCAACTACCGCTCGCTGCGCGAGCTGATCGTGCCGCTCGCGGCGCTCACCGTCGTCACGGGGCCGAACGGCAGCGGCAAGTCGAGCGTTTACCGCGCGCTGCGGCTGCTCGCCGATACGGCGCAGGGGCGCGTGATTCCGTCGCTCGCGCGCGAAGGCGGGCTGCCCTCGACGCTGTGGGCCGGCCCCGAGCGCTTTTCGCGCGCGATGCTGAGCGGCGAGACGCCGGTGACCGGTACGGTGCGCAATGGACCGGTGAGCCTCAAGCTCGGTTTCGCGAGCGACGATTTCGGTTATGCGATCGATCTCGGCCTGCCGGTCCCGAGCCGTTCGCAGTTCGCGCTCGATCCCGTCGTGAAGCGAGAATGCATCTGGGGTGGCGCGCTGTTGCGCCCGTCGACGCTGCTGGTCGACCGGCAGGGCGCGCAGATTCGCGCGCGCACCGGGTCGGGCGACTGGCACACGGTGCCGCAGCCGGTCGCGAGCTTCGACAGCATGATGACCGAGTTCGCCGATCCGGTCGGCGCGCCAGAGATGATCGCGGTGCGCGAGCGGATCCGATCGTGGCGCTTCTACGACCATTTCCGCACCGATGCGCAGGCGCCGGCCCGGCAGTCGCACATCGGCACCCACACGCCGGTGCTCGCGGACGACGGCGCCGACCTGGCCGCCGCGCTGCAGACGATTCGCGAAATCGGAGATGCCGCCGCGCTCGACGCGGCGATCGATGACGCGTTCCCCGGCGCATCGATCGACATCGACAATCCGGGCGGCCGCGGCCGCTTCGACGTACTGATGCGCCAGCCGGGGCTGCTGCGGCCGTTGTCGGCCGCCGAGCTGTCGGACGGCACGCTGCGCTATCTGCTGCTCGCGGCCGCGTTGCTGACGCCGCGGCCGCCCGCGCTGATGGTGCTGAACGAGCCGGAAACGAGCCTGCATCCCGATCTGCTGCCGGCGCTCGGCCGCCTGATCGCACAGGCCGCGCAGCGTTCGCAGGTGCTGGTCGTGTCGCACGCGGCGCGGCTCATCGCGACGCTCGAACGCGAGGCCGGCTGCGAGTCGCTGGTGCTCGACAAGCAGCTCGGCGCGACCGTGCTCGTCGACGCGGATACGCGCGACCTGCCGCCGTGGAAGTGGCCGTTGCGCTGACGGGCGGGGCGGTGCGCGCGTGGCTCGTCAGCGGCGGGCCGTCGGTCGCTCGCCCTCGGATGCCCGTCGCGCCGGTCCGGCCGCCTCGAAGCTGGTAAGGGCGGCCCGCGGGCGAATGTATCCTGTCTGTAACAACGCCCATAAAATGAAAGTCCGGTGCTTCCGGGCATCGGGATCGCGAATAATAATGAGATATTTGGCCGGCGCGATGCCGGCCGCATGCCGCACGGAGCGCGGCGTGCACCAGCCCCCGTGGCGGCTGACCGAGGACACAGGAGACGTGGACCATGAGAATTGCCCAGATCGCCCCGCTGACCGAATCCGTGCCGCCGAAGCTATACGGCGGCACGGAGCGCGTCGTGTCCTACATCACCGAGGCGCTCGTCGACCTCGGCCATGACGTGACGCTGTTCGCCAGCGGCGATTCGACGACCCGGGCCAGGCTCGAACCGGTGTGGCCACGCGCGTTGCGGCTCGACTCGTCGATCCGCGATCGCGTCGCCCCGCACATGCTGCTGATGGAGACGGTCGCGCGCCGCGCGAAGGATTTCGACGTGCTCCATTTTCACATGGACTACTACTCGTTTTCGGTTTTCAACCGGCAGGACACGCCGTACGTGACGACGCTGCACGGCCGGCTGGATCTGCCCGAGCAGCAACCGGTGTTCGACACGTTCAACACCGCGCCGGTGATCTCGATCTCGAATTCGCAGCGCCAGCCGCTGCCGCAGGCGAAATGGCTGACGACCGTGTACCACGGCCTGCCCGACGCACTGTACCTGCCGCAGCCGGTCGAGCCGCGCTATCTCGCGTTCCTCGGCCGCATCTCGCCGGAGAAGCGGGTCGACACGGCGATCCGCATCGCACGCCAGTGCGGGCTGCCGATCCGGATCGCGGCGAAGATCGACGCGGCGGACCAGGAATACTTCGAACGCGAGATCAAGCCGCTGTTCGCCCTCCCGCACGTCGAATACATCGGCGAGATCGCCGACCACCAGAAGGCCGAATTCCTGTCGGGCGCGCATGCGCTGCTGTTTCCGATCGATTGGCCGGAACCGTTCGGGCTGGTGATGATCGAGGCGATGTCGTGCGGCACGCCGGTGATCGCGTTCAATCGCGGCGCGGTGCCGGAGGTGCTGGACGAGGGTGTGTCGGGCTTCATCGTCGAGGACGAGATCAGCGCGGTGGCCGCCGTGAACCGGCTGCACCTGCTGCCGCGCGCACGCGTGCGGCAGCGCTTCGAGGAGCGCTTCACGGCGCGGCGGATGGCGCAGCAATACGTCGACGTGTACCAGTCGCTGATTCGCGCGCAGAAGCGTTCGCGCTTCAAGGTGATCGATTCGACGACCTGACGCGCCATGCGCGCGGATAAAAAAACGGCGATGCCCGCAAGGACATCGCCGTTTGCACGTTGCCCGCGCGCGGTGCGCACGGGCGAGGACGCCTCGGCGTCAGATCTTCAGCTTCGTGACCTTCGTGCCGTTGATCGACACGTCGCCCATCAGGCCGGCATTGGTCAGCACGACGACCTGGACCGGCGCGGTGGCCGTGGTCGTGTCGACCGCGCCGTTCGCGCCCATCTTCACGAGCGCGACCGATGCACCGGCGCCGGCTGCCCAGCCGTCCGAGCCGCGGAATTCGTTGAGCGCTTCCTGCGTCATGAACAGGAACACAATCGCCTTCGACTGCGCGCCGGCCTGCAGGCCGACCGACAGCGACGACGTGTTGTAGTACCCGACCGTGCTGCCACCGACGCGCAGTGCGCCGTTGCCCGACTGGCCGCCGACGATGAAGCCTGCCTGGATCACGTCCGGGAACACGAGCACGCCGCGCGACTTCGCGACGAGTTCGCGCGAACCCTTGACCGTGGAATACATGCGCGACAGCGTTGCGTCGACGCTCGAATCGATCGCCTGACGCTTCGACGCGTTGGTCGCGGCATTGTCGGGCTTGTCGGGGGTGGTGGTGCAACCGGTGAGCGCAAGGCTACCGACGACAAGCGCAGCGGCGGCTTTCAGCACAAGATTCCGTTTTTGCATCGTTCTTCTCCATCGGATGACGTTCGGAGTGAGTCTCGCTCAAGGAGCGGATCACGTCGGCAGTTATATCACAGCGGATTACAATCCCTTTTCGTTCGTGCGTGAAAAAGCGTCAAATCGTTTTGGGGTGTCGCGGCGCGCCAACGGACGGTCCGGCGCGCGTACGGCCATACGTCGCGCGGCCGGCAGGAAAGGGGAAAGGGAAGCGGTTGCTGCGCGTCAGTGCGGCGTGACGGGCGGTGCCGGCGGGGCGGGCGGTTTGATCGGCGGGCGGCGCAGCGCGCGGCGGATCAGCGCGATCACAACCCCGCACGCGAACAGGAACGCGGCCGGCACGACCCAATAGCCGACGAATGCATGCCACAGATAACCGGCGAGCGTATTGCGGCGCACCACGTATTCGTCCCGGGCTGCCTGCTGACGTGCCGCGTTGGCGGCCAGCACGTCGGCCGGGCAGCCGGCGGCGCGCGCCGCGTCAGGATCGCCGTAGCACTTCGCGGCGGCGCCTGCCGCCTGCTGCGCATCGGTGAGCTGCCAGGTGGTCAGCGCGAGCTGCAGGTCAGCCTTGTTGTATGCCATTTCCTCGCGGATCTCGCGCACGGCGACGATCGCGACGGGCACGGCCCAGAACACGATCACGATCAGCCAGCGGCGGAACCAGCGGTGTTGTCTCCATGCCATCCATGCCTCCGTTTGACGCGGTGTGCGCGTCCGTCTCGAGGGCGGCCCGATGGCGCTTCTTGTACTTGGATGGGCCGCGTTGCAGCCATCATAGAAGAAATCGCGGCGAATTGCCGCACCATGTGGCGGCATTCGTACGGCGCGCGGAGGGAAGCGGGGTGGGAGGGTGGTGGAGCATGTCGCAACGGCGACGATGCCGTTGGCCGGACAGCGCGGTGACGCATCCGGCGTCGTCGCGCGCGTCGATGCGCGTGCAACGAAAACAAAAATGCCGCGCCCGCCGAAGCGGTGCGCGGCATTCGCGCGGGAGCGCCGGAACTCAGGCGGCCGGCTGGCTGCTCAGGCAACTCTTCATGAACGCCTTACGGTCGTCGCCCTTCTTGTCGGCGGCCTGGGTGTTGCAGGCCTTCATCTTTTCCTGCTGCGACATCTTCTTCGCGGGCTTGGCCGACAGGCAGTCCTTCATGAACGCCTTGCGTTCGTCGCCCGTCTTGCCGGCGGCCTGGGTGTTACAGGCCTTCATCTTGTCCTGCTGGCTGTTCGCCGCGAAAGCGGGGGAAGCCAGCATGCCGCCGAGAAGGACTGCGGCTACGAGCGATTGGATTTTCATTTCGACACTCCCATGGGGTGAATTGCGTTTTATATCGACGCCGTCACGAAGCCCGGCGCAACGGGAACAGGGTCACATCGCGCCGCGCGCTCCGATTATGGCAAATCAATGTGAAAACACCAAAACGGCATACCTATAACGCGGCGGGCAACGCGGCCGTTGACGGCGCGCGCATGCCGGCGATCGGGACAAACCATGATGCGACGCGTTCGGCTCCGGGCGCGCGCACGTGACCTACCGGATGCCGGCCGCGAGCGATTACAATCGCGGCCATGAATATTCCGAACACCGCAACTCCTTCGTCCGTGCCGGCGCTGCCGCGCATCGCAGTACTCGCCACCGGTGGCACGATCGCCGGCGCCGCGCCGGACGCCGCCAGCACGGCCGGCTATCAGGCCGGCGCGCTCGGCGTCAATTTCCTGCTCGACGCGGTGCCGGCGCTCGGGTCGGTCGCGCGCATCGATGCCGAGCAGGTCGCCAGCATCGACAGCAAGGATCTCGCGCTGCCGCTCTGGAATACGCTCGCCGCGCGCATCGACGCGCTGATGGCCGATCCGGCGATCGACGGCATCGTGATCACCCACGGTACCGACACGCTCGAGGAAACCGCGTACGCGCTGCATCTGGTCGTGACCGGCGACAAGCCGGTCGTGCTGACGGCCGCGATGCGGCCGGCCACCGCGCTGTCGTCCGACGGGCCGCTGAACCTGCTGAACGCGGTGACGGTCGCCGCTCACCCGGCCGCGCGCGGGCAGGGCGTGCTCGTTGCGTTCAACAACCGGATCCACGGCGCGCGCGACGTCGTGAAGACGAGCACGTACGCGGTCGACGCATTCCAGTCGCCGGAACTGGGCGCGCTCGGCTGGGTGCAGGACGGCCGCGTCGAATTCGCGCGCCGCGTGACGCGCTCGCGCGATGCGCACCTGGCGATTGCTGCCACGTGGCCGCCGGTCGAAGTCGTCGCGAGCTATGCGGGCGTGACGCGCACGGCCGTCGACGCGCTCGTGGCGGCCGGCGTGCGCGGCCTCGTCGTGGCGGGCACCGGCAACGGGTCGATCCACGCGACGCTGCAGGCGGCGCTCGCCGATGCGGTGAAAGCGGGTGTCGCCGTGGTGCGTGCGTCGCGCGTCGGCTCGGGGCACGTGATGCGCAACGGCGCCGCGAACGACGACGTGCTTGGTTTCGTGAGCGCCGGGTCGCTGAGCCCGTTCAAGGCACGCGTGCTGCTGATGCTTGCGCTCGCGAACGGCATGCACGGACGCGACGCCCTGCAACGCGCATTCGACACGCTGTAACCGCTGTCCGCCGATCGGGCGGCGCGCATGAAGAAAAGGCAGGCCATCGGCCTGCCTTTTTTGCGTCAGTACTGCGCGAATGCTCAGGACTGCGGCGGAATCACGAGCTTCTGACCCGGATAGATGCGGTCCGGGCTCGACAGCATCGGCTTGTTCGCCTCGAAGATCGCCGGGTACTTGTTCGCGTCGCCGTACACTTCCTTGGCGATCGCCGACAGCGTGTCGCCCGGCTTCACATCGTGGTACTGAACTTCCGGATCGTCCGGCTGCAGATCGTCGTCGTTGACGCCCGCGACGCCTTGCACGTTGCCGGCCGCGACCTTGACCTTCGCCTTCGTGTCGAGGTCGGCGACGCTGCCCGACAGCGTGACGGTGCGCGATGCGCCGTCGAACGCCACGGTCAGGTTCGACGTGTCGAGACCTTGCGTGTTGATGTAGTTCTTGATCGCATCGGCCGCGGTCTGGTTCGCGGCATTCGGATCTTCCGCTGCTTGCGCATCGGCGTGACCCAGCAGTTTTTCACCCGCCTCTTTGATAAACGAAAGAAGACCCATCGTTGCACTCCCTAGGTGGTTGAAAAGAAAACGCGCCGTGAAGTGGCGAAAAAAACACCGCGCTGGGCGCGATCACGGGCGTGAGCGCAAGCGCGGCGGATTTCTCGAAAGGCGTGGCGAAAGTGTAGGCGTTCATCGCGACGATTGCATGAAAAATCGCACGCCCGAACGTAAAGAAATGTAATACGCGAAATCCGACAGGCGGACACCCGACGACGACGTCTGACCGACCAAGGCTTCCCCGGCGTCGCCGGGTGCCGCTGCGGACCCCACCACGCCGCTCTCAGCCCAGAGCGGCGTTTTTCGCCCCGCCGCGCACGCATTTCAGCAATACGCGGCGGGGCGCCCCATCGTGATGCACGCGCAGGCATGCATCGATGCGACCGGCCGTGGCCGGGTCGCGTGTGTGCGTCGCGCGTTCGCCGTTGCAGCGAAACGCGCGTCGTTGCGTCGGCGTTACGCGGCCGGCGTCTGGCCGATCTCGAAGTTCGACATGATCTCGAGCGCACGCACGAGTGCCGAGTGATCCCACGCCTTGCCGCCATGCGATGCACACACGCTGAACAGCTGCTGCGCGCTCGCCGTGTGCGGCAGTGCGAGGCCGAGCTTGCGTGCACCGTCGAGCGCGAGGTTCAGGTCCTTCTGATGCAGCTCGATGCGGAAGCCCGGATCGAACGTGCGCTTCGTCATGCGCGCGCCGTGCACTTCGAGGATGCGCGACGCGGCGAAGCCGCCCATCAGCGCCTGGCGCACGCGCTCGGGATCGGCGCCCGAGCGTGCGGCAAACAGCAGCGCTTCGCCGACCGCTTCGATGTTCAGCGCGACGATGATCTGGTTTGCCACCTTGCAGGTCTGGCCCGCGCCGTTGTCGCCGACGAGCGTGATGTTCTTGCCCATCTTCTCGAACAGCGGCTTCGCGCGCTCGAAGGCCTTCTCCGGGCCGCCGACCATGATCGTCAGCGTCGCTTCGCGGGCGCCGACTTCGCCGCCGGACACCGGCGCGTCGAGGTAGTCGCAGCCGAGCGCGTTGACCTGTTTCGCGAATTCCTGCGTATCGAGCGGCGAGATCGAGCTCATGTCGATCACGAGCTTGCCGGCCGAGAGGCCCTTCGCGACGCCGTCGTCGGCGAACAGCACGTTACGCACGTCGGGCGTGTCCGGCACCATCGAGATGATGACGTCGGCGTTCTGCGCGACTTCGGTCGAGTTTGCGACGACCTTCGCGCTGGCGCGCAGGTCGTCGGGAACCGGGAACGCACCGTTCACGACGAGCTGATGATCGCCCTTGAGCAGGTTGCGCGCCATGTGCGCGCCCATGATGCCGAGGCCGATGAAACCGATGGTTGCCATGTGAAAGTCTCCTATAGGGGCGTATGTGGGAATGCCGCTGGAAGGGCGGGCCTCAGGCTGCGCGACGCGCCGAGCCCGATGCGCAGCCGGCGACGCTTTGCAGCCAGCCGAGGCCTTCCGTCGTGGTGGTGCGGGGCTTGTATTCGCAGCCGACGTAGCCGGCGTAGCCGAGCCGGTCAAGCAGCGCGAACAGGAACGCGTAATTGATCTCGCCCGTACCCGGCTCGTTGCGGCCCGGGTTGTCCGCGAGCTGGACGTGGCCGATCGATGCGAGGTTGCGTTCGATCGTCGCGGCCAGTTCGCCTTCCATGCGTTGCATGTGATAGATGTCGTACTGCAGGAACAGGTTGTCCGAGCCGACCGCGCGGATCACGTCGAGCCCTTCGGACGAGCGGTTCAGCGCGAAGCCCGGGATATCGAAGCTGTTGCACGGCTCGACGAGCAGGCGGATGCCTTCGCGCTTGAGCGCGTCGGCGGCGAAGCGCAGGTTGTCGACGATCGTGACGAACGTCTTGTCGCGCGCCGTGCTCGCCGACGGGATGCCGACGAGGCAGTTCAGCTGCGGCACCTTCAGCGCCTTCGCGTACTCGATGGCACGTCCGACCCCTTCCTGGAACTCGCCGACGCGATCGGGCAGGCACGCGATGCCGCGCTCGCCCTGATCCCAGTTGCCCGCGGGCAGGTTGTGCAGCACGAGGCGCAGGCGATGCGTCTCGAGCCGCTCGGCGAGTTCCTCTTTCGCGTACGGATACGGGAACAGGAACTCGACGGCGTCGAAGCCTGCGTCGGCGGCCGCCTTGAAGCGGTCGAGGAACGGCACTTCGTTGAACAGCATGGTCAGGTTTGCAGCAAACTTCGGCATGAGCTAAGCCTCTTCGGTCGGTCAGTCAAAAAATGTCGTGCGGGTCAGTCGAGCATCGAGATCGCGGTCGGCGCGTGTTCGGCCTTCTCGGCAAGTTCCTCGAACTCGTTGATCGCGTCGATTTCGGTGCCCATCGAGATGTTCGTCACGCGCTCGAGGATCACTTCGACGACGACCGGCACGCTGAATTCTTCCGCGAGCGTTTGCGCCTGACGCAGCGCCGGCTCGATCTCTTCCGGCTTGAACACGCGCAGCGCCTTGCAGCCGAGGCCTTCCGCGACCGCCACGTGGTCGACGCCGTAGCCGTTCAGCTCCGGTGCGTTGACGTTGTCGAACGCGAGCTGCACGCAGTAGTCCATGTCGAACGCACGCTGCGCCTGGCGGATCAGGCCGAGGTACGAGTTGTTCACGACGACGTGCACGTACGGCAGCTTGAATTGCGCGCCGGCGGCCAGTTCCTCGATCATGAACTGGAAGTCGTAGTCGCCGGACAGTGCGACGATCGGACGGCGCGGGTCGGCCGCACGCACGCCGAGCGCGGCGGGGATCGTCCAGCCGAGCGGGCCGGCCTGGCCGCAGTTGATCCAGTTGCGCGCCTTGAACACATGCAGGAACTGCGCGGCGGCGATCTGCGACAGGCCGATCGTGCTGACGTAGCACGTGTCGCGGCCGAACACCTTGTTCATCTCTTCGTACACGCGTTGCGGCTTGACCGGCACGTTGTCGAAGTGGGTCTTGCGCTGCAGCGTGCGCTTGCGTTCCTGGCACTCGGACACCCATGCGCTGCGATCCTTCAGCTTGCCGGCGGCCTTCCATTCCTGCGCGACGGCGACGAACAGTTCCAGCGCGGCCTTCGCGTCCGACACGATGCCGAGATCCGGGCCGAACACGCGGCCGATCTGGGTCGGCTCGATGTCGACGTGCACGAACTTGCGGCCCTTCGTATAGACCTCGACGCTGCCCGTGTGGCGGTTCGCCCAGCGGTTGCCGATGCCGAGCACGAAGTCGGACGCGAGCATCGTCGCGTTGCCGTAGCGGTGCGACGTCTGCAGGCCGACCATGCCGGCCATCAGCGGGTGGTCGTCGGCAATCGCGCCCCACGACATCAGCGTCGGGATCACGGGCACGCCGATCGTTTCGGCGAACTGGACGAGCAGGTCTTCGGCCGCCGCGTTGAGCACGCCGCCGCCCGACACGATCAGCGGCTTGTCCGCGTCGTTGAGCATCGCGAGCGCCTTCTCGATCTGCGTGCGGGTTGCCGCGGGCTTGTAGACCGGCAGCGGTTCATACGTGTCGATGTCGAATTCGATCTCGGCGAGCTGCACGTCGATCGGCAGATCGACCAGCACCGGGCCCGGGCGGCCCGAGCGCATCAGATGGAACGCCTGCTGGAACACGCGCGGCACCAGCGCCGGCTCGCGCACCGTGACGGCCCACTTGGTGACGGGCTTCGCGATCGACTCGATGTCGACGGCCTGGAAGTCTTCCTTGTACAGGCGCGCACGCGGTGCCTGGCCCGTGATCGCGAGGATCGGAATCGAGTCGGCCGACGCGGAGTACAGGCCGGTGATCATGTCGGTGCCGGCGGGGCCCGACGTGCCGATGCACACGCCGATGTTGCCCGGCGCGGCGCGCGTGAAGCCTTCGGCCATGTGCGACGCACCTTCGACGTGGCGGGCCAGCACATGGCTGATGCCGCCCGACTTGCGCATCGCGGAATAGAACGGGTTGATTGCTGCGCCCGGCACGCCGAACGCGGTCTGGATGCCTTCCTTTTCGAGCACGAGTACGGCTGCGTCGACGGCTCTCATCTTGGCCATGAATGTCTCCTTGAATGTGCGGATCTTGCGAATCGGTCTGTTGGGAACACTTTAGGGATGCAAGAAAGGTTTGATAAGATCAGCCGAAGTCGTTTATTTCGAAACTAAAAGTATGGAATGACGGCCGGACGGGGTTTCCCCGCCGGTGTCGGCGCCGGGATGGAGACGGGAGATGGATCGTTTCAAGCAGATCGAGACGTTCGTGCGAGTCGCGGACGCGGGCAGCCTCGCGGCGGCCGCGCTCGAGGAGGGCGTGTCGCCGGTGGTGCTGGGGCGGCGCATCGACGCGCTGGAGAAGCGCCTCGGCGTGAAGCTGATGTACCGCTCGACGCGGCGGCTGGTGGTCAGCGAGGAGGGCGCCGCGTTCCTCGAGCGTTGCCGCGGGCTGTTGTCCGAATGGGACCAGGCCGAGAACGAACTGGCCGCCGGCCGCCGCGCGGTCAGCGGGCACCTGATCGTGTCCGCGCCAGCCGCGTTCGGCCGCAAGCACGTGGCGCCGCACGCGCCCGGTTTCCTCGCCGACAAGCCGGAAATGCAGCTGTCGTTCAACTTGACCGATCGTGTCGTCGATCTCGTGCGCGAAGGCTACGACCTGTCGATCCGGATCGGTGGCTCGGTCGACCCGAACTTCGTCGCGGTAAAGCTCGCGTCGAACCGGCGCGTCGTGTGCGGCACGCCTGACTATTTCCGCCGCCACGGCCGGCCGAAGTCGCTCGACGACCTGCTCAGGCACAACTGTCTCGCGTTCAACCTGCAGGGGGGGCAGAACCGCGGCTGGTATTTCCAGCGCCACGGCAAGATCGTGACGATGCGGGTGGCCGGCAATCTCGACTGCAACGACGGCGAGCTGCTGCATCGCTGGGTAGCGGAAAGCCTCGGGCTCGGCTGGCGCTCGACCTGGGAAATCGCCGCACAGCTCGAGACGGGCGAACTCGAGACGGTGCTCGACGAATATGCGCTGCCCGACTACGACATCCTCGCGGTCTATCCGCAGCAGCGCTACGTGCCCGCGCGCGTGCGCTACTTCATCGACTACCTGCGCGAAGCGTATGCGCGCCCCGGCTACTGGAGCAGCACGCCGTAACGGGCGCGGCAGGTTCCGGCATTTTTTTGCGCATCATCGGCTTCATGCGGGAATAAACTCGACGCAGCGGCGGTAAGGTCATCGAGTGCGCACGCTGCCGGTCTGTCCGGGCACCGGGCGCGGAACGGGCGCGGCTTCCGCCGCCGGGACCAGGGAGGCCATGTGGGGCAAGCCGGACAGGCGGTCGACGAACGGACGGAGGACGACGCGGTCGCGCGTGGCGAGCGGTTTCGCGCGCTCGTGTTGCCGCACCTCGACGCTGCGTACAACCTCGCGCGCTGGCTGAGCGGCAATGCGGGCGACGCGGACGACGTCGTCCAGGACGCGTGCATGCGCGCGCTGCGCTTCGTCGACTCGTGCCGTGGCGACAACGCGCGACCTTGGCTGCTGACGATCGTGCGCCACACCTGGTACACCGAGTGGCGCCGCCGCACCCACGCGCACGAGGTTGCATTGCCCGACACGCTCGACGACACGGAAGTGCCCGACGACTGGCAGCCGGCGACCGAGGATCCGCTCGCGCAGTTGCTGCGCGGCGAAAACGTGCGGCTGGTGAACGCGGCGCTCGCGAAGCTGCCGCCCGAATATCGCGAGGTGCTGGTATTGCGCGAGATGGAGGATTTGAGTTACCGCGAGATCGCGGCGATCGCCGACGTGCCCGTCGGCACCGTGATGTCGCGGCTTGCACGCGGCCGGCGCAGGCTCGTCGCGCTGCTGGGCGACGCGGCGGCGCCGGCGTCGACGTCCAAACCCGCGCCGGGACGTGCGTCGGCAAGCGGAACCGCATCGGAGGCGATCGATGGACTGTAACGAAGCGCGAGCGTTGCTGGACGCGGACGTCGACCGCGAGCTGTCGGCGCCCGATGCATTGCGCATCCAGCGGCATGTCGAAGGGTGCGACGCGTGCCGCCGCGAACGCGAACGAATCGTCGCGCTGGGGCGGATCGTGCGGCAGGCCGACTATCATCGCGCGCCGGACGCGCTGCGGGCGAGCATCCTCGCGGGGCTACCGGCGGCGGGCGGCGCGGGGGCGCGCAGGCAAGCCCGCGCGGAATCGGAGCCTGACGCAGCGGCGCGGCCGCGACCTCGACCGAACGGTCGCCGCTGGTTCTCGTGGCCGACCGGGCGCGGCGAGCCGGCTCGCCCGGTGCCTGCCGGGCCGGGGCCGCGTGTCCCGGCGCTGCCCGGGCTTGGGTGGGGCGTGGCGCTGGTGATCGCGCTGGCCGCGGCCGCCGGAATGGTGGTGTCCGCGCGCCACGCCGAAACCGGCCAGACGGTCGACGAACTGGTCGCGAGCCACGTGCGAGCCGGCCTGTCGGCGCGCGACATCGACGTGATCTCGACCGACCGGCATACGGTCAAGCCGTGGTTCAACGGCCGACTCGACTTTGCGCCGCCGGTCGAGGACCTGTCGGCGAGCGGTTTCCCGCTGGCCGGCGGCCGGCTCGACTACGTCGGGCGGCGCCGCGTCGCAGTGCTCGTCTACCGGTACCGGCAGCACGTGATCGACGTGTACGTGTGGCCGGTCGGCGTTGGGCGGCAGGGTGCGCCGTACGCGACCGTGTCGCAGGGTTACGCGCTCGACCGCTGGGATGCGGCCGGGATGACGTGGTGGGCCGTGACGGACGCCGAGCCGTCGGCGCTGGCCGAGTTCAGGACGGCGCTCGACGCGCGGCTGGGCGGGGCGCGCAGCGAGTGACGGCAGGTCGCGCCACCGGCCCGTCTTCCTGCGCGCGACGCTCCGTCCCCGATTCCTGAGCTGGCGCACCGACAGCCTTTTGAATTGTCGGCACCGTTCAAGTCTTTGAAAACATGGCCGAATCCGGTCGGAAATCATCGATCGGTGTTGCATGCTCCCTGTATCCGGGTTAGAATCTTCGGCTTCTCACTTGCCACACCGGTTCAGACGCCCGGGTGGCTTCAATCCACAAGGAGTGTGTAATGCGTCATTACGAAATCGTATTCATCGTGCACCCCGATCAGAGCGAGCAAGTGCCCGCGATGATCGAGCGTTACAAGACCACGATCACGACGCACGGCGGCCAAATCCACCGTGTCGAAGACTGGGGCCGTCGCCAGCTGGCCTACATGATCGAGAAACTCGCGAAGGCTCACTACGTCTGCATGAACATCGAGTGCGACCAGACGACGCTCGACGAACTCGAACACGCGTTCAAGTTCAACGACGCCGTGCTGCGTCACCTCATCGTCAAGATGAAGAAGGCCGAGACCGGCCCGTCGCCGATGATGAAGGAAGTTCAGCGCGAAGAAGCCAAGAAGGCGGCTGCAGCTCAGCCGACCGAAGCGCAGGCTTAAGTTCGTCACTCATTAAGCCATCAAGGAGCGCGCCACTCACGTGAACAGGTTGCAATTGACGGCGAGCGTCGTCGAACGCGCACCGGTGCGATATACGCCGGCAGGTGTTCCGATCGCAAGCGCCACGTTGCATCACCGCACGGAAGTCGTTGAAGCAGGCATTCCCCGTCAGGTCGAAATGACGATCGAGGCGGTGGCGGCCGGTGAGGCGAGCGGCAAGCTGGAAAGCCGTGAAATGGGCGTCGAGACGCTGTTCACGGGCTTCCTGGCAAAGAAAAGCCGCAACGCGAGAACCTTGGTGTTTCACATCACTGCATTGCAGGACATAGGAAAGGACTGAAATCATGGCCCGCCCGACTGGTAAGAAATTCGACAAGCGTCGTCAGCAACAAAACCCGCTCTTCAAGCGCAAGAAGTTCTGCCGTTTCACGGCTGCCGGCGTCGAGCAGATCGACTACAAGGACACGGAAACGCTGAAGGACTTCATCGGCGAAAACGGCAAGATCACGCCGGCTCGTCTGACGGGTACGAAGGCGCACTATCAGCGTCAGCTGGACACGGCAATCAAGCGTGCGCGTTTCCTCGCGCTGCTGCCGTACACCGATCAGCACAAGGCGTAATCAGGCGACGCAATAAGGAGAATTCGAATGCAAATCATTCTGTTGGAAAAAGTCGCCAATCTGGGCAACCTCGGCGATATCGTCAAGGTCAAGGACGGTTACGCTCGCAACTTCCTGATCCCGAACCGCAAGGCTCGCCGTGCAACGAAGGAAGCGATCGCCGAATTCGAAGTTCGCCGCGCTGAACTCGAAAAGATCGCCGCTGAAAAGCTGGCGGCATCGCAGGCAGTCGGCGAGAAGCTGAACGGCCAGTCGTTCGAAATCACGCAGAAGTCGGGCGTTGACGGCCGTCTGTTCGGCTCGGTCACGAACGGCGACGTCGCGGAACTGCTGAAGAAGGCAGGTTTCGAAGTCGAGAAGCTGCAAGTTCGCATGCCGGAAGGCCCGCTGAAGATGATCGGCGAGCACGTCGTTCAGATCGCGCTGCACACGGACGTCATCGTCGACGTCACGATCAACGTGATCGGCGACCACGCGTAAGCGTACGCAGGCTTTCCGGGCGGCTTCCGTCGACCGGACAAGGGCAGGCGCCCGGGCAACCGGGGCCTGCCTTTTTTATTGTCCGATCGCCGGAGCGGTAGCGCTGCCGCGATCAATTCGCGATAATCCCAACCCATGAACGCGCCGCAAGATCCTCAAATCGAATCGCTGAAAGTCCCGCCACATTCGGTCGAAGCCGAGCAGTCGGTGCTCGGCGGCCTGTTGCTCGACAACGCGGCATGGGACCGGATTGCCGACTTCCTGTCGCAGGGCGACTTTTATCGCTACGACCATCGGATCATCTACGAGCACATCGGCCGGCTGATCGCGTCGACGCGCCCGGCCGACGTCGTGACCGTGTACGAAGCGCTGACCACGTCCGGCAAGGCCGACGACGTCGGCGGCCTCGCCTACCTGAACGCACTCGCGCAGAATACGCCGAGCGCCGCGAACATCCGCCGCTACGCGGAAATCGTGCGTGACCGCGCGGTGCTGCGCCGGCTCGTGTCGGTCGCCGACGAAATCTCGGCCGACGCGTTCAATCCGCAGGGCAAGGAAGTTCGCCAGCTGCTCGACGAGGCCGAGTCGAAGGTGTTCTCGATCGCCGAAGAAGGCGCGCGCGGCAACCAGGGCTTCCTCGAGATCGGTCCGCTGCTCACGCAGGTCGTCGAGCGCATCGACACGCTGTATCACACCGCGAACCCGAGCGACGTCACGGGCACGCCGACGGGCTTCGTCGACCTCGACCGGATGACGTCCGGGATGCATGGCGGCGAACTGATCATCGTCGCGGGTCGGCCGTCGATGGGTAAGACCGCATTTTCGATGAACATCGGCGAATACGTCGCGGTCGAGTACGGGCTGCCGGTGGCGGTGTTTTCGATGGAAATGCCGGGCACCCAGCTCGTGATGCGTATGCTCGGCTCGATCGGCCGCCTCGACCAGCATCGGATGCGTACCGGCCGGCTGACGGACGAGGACTGGCCGAAGCTGACGCACGCGGTGCAGAAGATGAGCGAGGCGCAGCTCTTCATCGACGAGACAGGCGGCCTGAACCCGATGGAATTGCGCTCGCGCGCGCGGCGTCTGGCCCGCCAGTGCGGCAAGCTCGGCCTGATCATCGTCGACTACCTGCAGCTGATGTCGGGCTCGTCGCAGGGCGAGAACCGCGCGACCGAAATCTCGGAAATCTCGCGATCGCTGAAGAGTCTGGCCAAGGAACTGGACGTGCCGGTGATCGCGCTGTCGCAGCTGAACCGCGGGCTGGAGCAGCGTCCGAACAAGCGTCCGGTGATGTCCGATTTGCGTGAATCGGGCGCAATCGAACAAGACGCGGACGTGATCCTGTTCATCTATCGTGACGAGGTCTACAACCCGGACAGCCCGGACAAGGGCACGGCCGAAATCATCATCGGCAAGCAGCGTAACGGTCCGATCGGGCCCGTTCGGCTCACGTTCCTGGGTCAATACACGAAGTTCGACAACTTTGCGGGAGCGCAGACCTTCTACGGCGAGTAACACTTCTTCGCCAGATGTAAACCGTTATTTCACCAAGCGTTGTATCCAATCCCGGTGCGCGCAGATGCGCGCGTCGCGTCGCAACCGAAAACGGTACAATATCGCCCGTTTTCGTGACAGTCGTTTGACAATCTCTCAGGAATCCCATGTTCGGTCGATTCATGCCCACCGAGGGCAAGTTCTTTGAACTCTTCAACGCGCACGCGAAGCACATCGTTTCCGGTGGCCGCGAGCTCGAACTGCTGATCGACAATCTCGCCGACGCCGAGATTCACAAGCAAAACGTGCAGACCGCCGAGAAGGCCGCTGACAAGCTGACGCATGAAGCGATCGATCTGCTGCACAAGACCTTCATCACGCCGCTCGATCGCGACGAGATCCACAAGCTGATCACGACGATGGACGACATCCTCGACCTGATGGAAGACGTCGCGACGGCCGTGTCGCTGTACGACGTGCAGTCCGTCACGTCCGAGGCGAGCCAGCTCGCGCACATCGTCACGCAATCGGCCCAGCACGTGCAGCAGGCCGTCGGATTGCTGTCGGACATGAAGCAGTCGGCGCAGATCCTCAAGCAGTGCGAGGAGATCGACCGCTGGGAGTCGGAAGCCGATCGCGTGCTGCGCGCGGCGATGTCGAAGCTGTTCCGCGAGGAAGACGACGTGAAGACGCTCATCAAGCTGAAGGCGATCTACGAGTTGCTCGAGGAGATCACCGACAAGTGCGAGGACGTCGCGAACATCATCGAAGGCATCGTGTTGGAAAACGCCTGAGCGGACCACGATGCATTCGATACAACTCGCCCTATGGATGGTCGCGACGCTCGTACTCGTCGCGCTCGTATTCGACTTCATGAATGGCTTCCACGACGCGGCGAACTCGATCGCCACCGTCGTGTCGACCGGGGTGCTGAAACCCCAGCAAGCCGTGGTGTTCGCAGCCGCGTTCAACGTCATCGCGTATTTCATCTTCCACCTGAAAGTTGCGCAGACGGTCGGTAAAGGCACGATCGACCCCGAGATCGTCGACCACTATGTCGTGTTCGGTGCGCTGGTCGGTGCGATCGGCTGGAACGTGATCACGTGGTATTACGGGATTCCGTCGAGCTCGTCGCACGCGCTGATCGGCGGCCTCGTCGGCTCGGCGCTCGCGAAGTCGGGCTGGAGCTCGCTGAACATCGACGGCCTGATGAAGACCGTCGCGTTCATCTTCATCTCGCCGCTGCTCGGCTTCATCCTCGGTTCGCTGTTCATGCTCGGCGTGTCGTGGCTGTACTTCCGCACCGCGCCCAGCAAGGTCGACCGGCGCTTCCGCCGGCTCCAGCTGCTGTCGGCCGGTCTGTACAGCCTGGGCCACGGCGGCAACGACGCGCAGAAGACGATCGGCATCATCTGGATGCTGCTGATCGCGTCGGGCTATGCGTCGGCGACCTCCGATGCACCGCCCGCGTGGGTGATCGGCGCGTGCTACCTGTCGATGGGTCTCGGCACGCTGTTCGGCGGCTGGCGCATCGTCCGCACGATGGGCCAGAAGATCACGAAGCTCAAGCCGGTCGGCGGTTTCTGTGCCGAAAGCGGCGGGGCGATCACGCTGTTCATCGCGTCGTTCCTCGGCATTCCGGTGTCGACCACGCACACGATTACCGGTGCGATTGTCGGCGTCGGCGCGACGCAGAAGCTGTCGGCCGTGCGTTGGGGCGTTGCCGGCAACATCGTGTGGGCCTGGGTGCTGACGATTCCGGCGTCTGCGCTGATCGCCGCGGGCGGATGGTGGATCGGGCATCAGATCTTCTGATTCCGACGCTGCCGGACGACGCGACATGCGCCGCAAACCGAAAGGTTGCGGCGCATTTTCTTTGGTGGTCGGGAAAGGGGCGGGACTGGCGGGGTTGCCGCCGGGATGGGACGGGTCAGTAACTGCCGTTCGCGAAGCGGGCGATCGGATCGTCCGCGGTGCCGGTGCGCGGGCCGCGCGGCGCGGATTGCGTCGAAGCACGCAGCACCTGCACGGGCTCGATGTCGCGCGGCGACGGCGCGGCGGCCGCAGGCGGCGGCTCCGTATCGAACGCGGCAGCCTGGGCGGCCGTCAGTGCCGTCGTCGGAATCTGCGTGCCGGTCTCCGTCGGGACTGCGTTCGCCGTCATCGCGGTCATGTCGCCATTCGCGGATGCCGCCTGCTGCTGGGCTGCCGGCATGCGCGGCGGCGGCGGTTCGTAAGGATCGACGGACGGGGCGGCTGCCGGGGAGACCGCTGCGGTCGATACGACCGGTGCCGCCAGCATGACCGGAGCCGGCGACGGTGTTGCGCCGGCTTGTGACGAAGCGTAGGTCGGCTGCCGCGGCGCGGCGGCTGCGACGACCGGGGCCGGTGCGGCCGTCGGCGCATCGCGCCGTGCCTCGTAGGTCGGCGCATCGAACGGTGCTGGCGTACCGCGCGGCGGCGCGACACGGCGAATGCCGTCGAAGCGCTTGGCCCAGTACGGGTTCGTCAGGTAGTCGAGCCGCACGGTGCCGCCGGTCGACGGCGCGTTGACAAAGCGCAGCTTGCCGACGTAGATGCCGACGTGCGAATGCGGGCGTCCGGTCGTATTGAAGAAGATCAGGTCGCCCGGCGCGACCTGTTCGGGGTCGATCGACACGCCGCGGCTGCTCATGTCGGCGGTCGTGCGCGGCAGGTTCACGTCGGCCGCGCGGCCGATCACGTACCGCACGAGCCCGCTGCAGTCGAAGCCGCTCGTCGGCGTGTTGCCGCCCCAGCGGTACGGCACGCCGACGAGGCTCATCGCCTGGATCGAGATCTCTTCCTGGCCGACGCTGTGGTCGACGAATTTCGGGAAATTGGCAGGCGCCGGGAACGCGCGCGGCGTCGTGATCCTCATGCCCGAGGCGCGCGAAGCCGACTGCTGCGGCACGCTGGAGCAGGCCGCGAGCAGTGAAGCGACGGCGACGGGAACCCAGATTCGAAGCATGACATGGCGGACGAGCGCAGGGCGCTCGCCAATCGTATGACAACAGACAGACCCGATGGTAGACGTTCCGGCGGGGCTTAGGCAACCATTCCTGAGAATTTACTTGAAGTTTCGCGCGTAAGTGAGGCCGTTTCGTAACGAATCATGCCCAACGTTTCCGACCCCAAAAATAAAAACGGCGCTCCGGAAACGGAGCGCCGCATGGCGTCGACGGCCGGCGGGCAGCCGGTCGCGCGTTACAGGATGTCCGACGCGTAGTCGGCGAGCCGCGAGCGTTCGCCGCGCGCGAGTGTCACGTGGCCGCTGTGCCCCCAACCCTTGAAGCGGTCGACGACGTAGGTCAGGCCCGAGCTGCCTTCGGTCAGGTAAGGCGTGTCGATCTGTGCGATGTTGCCGAGGCACACGATCTTCGTGCCGGGGCCCGCGCGCGTGACGAGCGTCTTCATCTGTTTCGGCGTGAGGTTCTGCGCTTCGTCGATGATCAGGTATTTGTCGACGAACGTGCGGCCGCGCATGAAGTTCATGCTCTTCACCTTCAGGCGCGAACGGATCAGCTCCTGCGTCGCCGCGCGGCCCCATTCGCCGGCTGCGTCGTCGGTCTTCTGCAGCACTTCGAGGTTGTCGTCGAATGCGCCCATCCACGGCTGCATCTTCTCTTCCTCGGTACCGGGCAGGAAACCGATGTCCTCGCCGACAGGCACGGTCGCGCGCGTCACGATGATCTCGTTGTAGCGCTTGTCGTCGAGCACCTGCGCGAGGCCGGCCGCGAGCGCGACGAGCGTCTTGCCGGTGCCGGCCTGGCCGAGCAGCGTGACGAAGTCGATCTCGGGGTTCATCAGCAGGTTCAGCGCGAAGTTCTGCTCGCGGTTGCGCGCGGTGATGCCCCACACGTTGTTCTTGTGGTGGCTGTAGTCGCGCAGCGTCTGCAGCAGCGCCGTCTTCCCGTTCAGCTCACGGACGATCGCATGGAACGTCGGTTCGCCGTTCTGCGGTTCGAGATAGACGAACTCGTTGACGAGCATCGACGCGACGAGCGGGCCCGTCACGCGGTAGTACGTGGTGCCCGTCTTCGTGTCCTGCCAGCTCTCCATGCCCTTCGCATGCCTGGTCCAGAAATCCTGCGGCAGTTCGCGCACGCCGTTGTACAGGAGATCCGAGTCCTCGAGCACCTGGTCGTTGAAGTAGTCTTCCGCGGGCAGGCCGAGCGCATGCGCCTTGATCCGCATGTTGATGTCTTTCGACACCAGCACGACCTGGCGGTCCGGCCGGTCGCGCTGCAGCGCGCGCACGACGCCGAGGATCTGGTTGTCGGCCTTGCCTGCCGGTAGGCCTTCGACGGGCGGAATGTTGGTGAGCGTCGTCTGGAAGTACAGGCGGCCGAGCGCCTCGCGGCTGCCGAGGCGCGACAGCGGAATGCCGTTCGTGATCGGGCCCGCGTCGGCGACCAGTGCGTCGAGCGTGCGGCTCACCTGGCGTGCGTTGCGCGCGACTTCCGACATCCCCTTCTTGTGGTTGTCGAGTTCCTCGAGCGTCATCATCGGCAGATAGACGTCGTGTTCCTCGAAGCGGAAGAGGCTGCTCGGATCGTGCATCAGCACGTTGGTGTCGAGCACGAACAGCTTCTGCAGTTCGGCTTCGGCGGCCTTGCGGTTGCGCGACTTCGTCGCGGCGCCGGCATCGCGAGCGGGCGCCGCGGCCGGTTTCGCGGCGGCGGGCTTGTCGTGGCGTGCCTCGACCGGCGCGGCGGGTGCTGCTTCGACCGGCGCCTGGATCGGCTGCAGCAGCGCCGCGGTCTGTTTGGTCCTGCGGCCGCGTGCAGGTGTGCTCGCGGATTCTTGCGCCGACGACGCGACGGCGCGCAGCGGCGCGGCCGTGTTCGCGGCTTCGGTCATCGGTTGGGCCACGCTGGCCGGGCCATAGTCACCGGCAGTGGATGCGTCCCCTTCGGCGGATTTCTTCGCGGCTTTCGCGGGTCGCGCTTTCGCCTTGTATTCGTCGGGCGGCAGCAGGCTGCCGAGCTTGCTGGGGGGGGTAGGCAAAGGCATGGTGTCCCTCGGGAGGAATCGTGTCGCATGAAGTGCGCCGCTGATCGCATCCTGCGTGACGTACACGCATGCAGTTTGCGCGCGGTGGCGCACAGGAATTTCGTCTAGCCGGTTCGCCTAAGTGTCGATCAGCTCCTTGACGGGGTGAGGGCCGGACCGAGGGCCGGCGCGCAGTCCATAAAAAAAGCCGCTGCCCCGTCGACAGGGACATGCGGCTCGGCTGATACCGTCGTAATGCGCGTCAGGTGCCGGGAAGCATCGCATCGGGCACCGGTGCAGCTACGAGAAATATGGGGCGAACTGGCATTCATTGCGGCCCAATATAACGCGGCTCAAAGCGCTTGTACAGCCCTTAGCACGTCGTCCACGTGACCGGGCACCTTGATGCCGCGCCATGCCTGGCGAAGCACGCCGTCGGCGTCGATCAGGAACGTCGAACGCTCGATTCCGCGCACTTCCTTGCCATACATTTTCTTCATCTTGATGACATCGAACAGCGTGCACAGCGCTTCGTCGGCATCGGAGATCAACGGGAACGGCAGTTCGAGCTTTGCCTTGAAGTTGTCATGAGAGCGCAGGCTGTCGCGCGACACGCCGATGACTTCGGCGCCCGCCTTCTTGAACTTCGGATAGAGATCGCGGAACTGCAGGCCTTCGGTCGTGCAGCCCGGCGTGTTGTCTTTCGGATAGAAATACAGGACGAGCTTCTTGCCCTTCAGGTCGGACAGCGAAATGTCGCCGCCCGTAGCCGGTGCGGTGAAATCGGGAACTTGGCGGTCAACTTCGACGGACACGTGTTTCTCCTGTTGTTATGGAAAGGCGCCGCTCGGGCGGCGCGGTACGGCGGGACGTCGCGGCGGCACGCCGCGAGGGCAGGGCCGGCGGCGCCGGCGCGCGCGAACTCAGTCGGGCTGGACGATCAGTTCGCCGGAGCGGCCGGGAATCTCGCCCCACGTGACAGGGTACGATGGCAGCGAGTCGCGGTCCAGCGTCGCGTGGTAGTCGCCCATCGTCGCAAACGTATGGCCCTGTGCGCGCCACCCCGCGAGCAACTGCTCGAACACCGGCGCGAGCTTCTGGCCTTCCAGTTCCGCATGCAGCGTGAACACCTGGTCGTGCGGATTGGTCTCCGTGAACTTCAGGATATGCGCGGCGACGTTGTGCGTGTCGATGCCGTCGATGCCGAGCACTTCGTCGAGCGTCGGCAGCGTGGTCGGCATCTGCACGTGCGACAGCGTGCGGCCGCCGACGACGGGAAGGTACGGCGAATGGCCGCGACCGTCCGATGCGTAGCGCATCCCCCATGCGTCGATCTGCTCGAACGCCGCGTCGTTCATCTGCCAGCCGGCCGCGCCGTGCGTGACGGGCGGCGCGCCGAAGACGTCGACGAAGCGCGCGTGGCTCTTCTGCATTTCACGCGCGGTCCAGTCGCGATCGCGCACGCGCACGTTGTCTTGCCAGTACACGTGATCCCACGTGTGGATCCCGCATTCGAAGCCGGCCTCGTGGATCGCGCGCATGTCCGCGATCGCGCGGCGGCCGATGTCGGGGCCCGGCAGCAGCACGCCGTACATCAGCTGCTTCACGCCGTAATGCTCGACCACCGACGTGCGCGACACCTTCTTCAGGAAGCCGGGGCGGAACACGCGCCGCAGCGCCCAGCCCGTGTGATCGGGCCCGAGGCTGAAGAGGAAGGTCGCGCGCGCACTGAAGCGGTCGAAGATGCGCGCGAGGTTCGGCACGCCTTCGCGCGTGCCGCGCAGCGTGTCGACGTCGATCTTGAGGACGATACGAGCCAAGCGAGCGTCCCGTCAGTTCTGCTGCTCGACCAGCGCGCGCGCGTCGGCGACATGGCCGCGATACGCTTCGAAGATCTTGCGCAGCGCATCGTCGAACGTCGATTGCGGTGCCCATGCGAGCTCCTGCATCGTGTTGTCGATCTTCGGCACGCGGTTCTGCACGTCCTGGTAGCCGTTGCCGTAATAGGCGCCCGACGTCGTTTCGACGAGCTGCACCTGCTTCGCGGAGCCGGCGTATTCCGGGTATTCGGCGGCCAGTTCGAGCATCTTGTGCGCGAGCTCGCGAACCGAGAAGTTGTTCTCCGGATTGCCGATGTTGTAGATCTTGCCCGACGCGATGCCGTTCTTGTTCTCGATGATCTTCATCAGCGCGCTGATGCCGTCGTCGATATCGGTGAACGCGCGCTTCTGCGAGCCGCCGTCCACGAGGCTGATGTTCTCGCCGCGCACGATGTGGCCGAGGAACTGCGTGACGACGCGCGAGCTGCCTTCCTTCGGCGTGTAGATCGAGTCGAGGCCCGGGCCGATCCAGTTGAACGGACGGAACAGCGTGAAGTTCAGGCCTTCCATTCCATAGCCCCAGATCACGCGGTCCATCAGCTGCTTCGAGCAGGCGTAGATCCAGCGCGGCTTGTTGATCGGGCCGTAGGTGAGCGCCGATGCATCCGGGTCGAACTGCTCGTCCGAGCACATGCCGTAGACCTCGGAGGTCGACGGGAACACGAGGTGCTTGCCGTACTTGACGGCCGAACGCACGATCGGCAGGTTCGCCTCGAAGTCGAGCTCGAACACGCGCAGCGGCTGCTGGACGTAGGTCGCGGGCGTCGCGATCGCCACGAGCGGCAGGATCACGTCGCACTTCTTCACGTGATACTCGACCCACTCCTTGTTGATCGTGATGTCGCCTTCGAAGAAGTGCATCCGCTCGTGGTTGACGAGGTCGCCCAGCCGATCGGTCTGCATGTCCATGCCGAACACTTCCCAATCGGTGGTTTCAAGAATGCGCTTCGACAGGTGATGGCCGATGAAGCCGTTCACACCCAGGATCAGGACTTTTTTTGCTTTCATGAATGACGGGAAGAATGAATGAACTGCGCGAATTCCGCGGGCGTCACGACGGTTTCGCTGCCGTCGCGCTGCTGCCACAGCTCGAGAATGGATAGGGCGCGGCTGTCGCCGCAGACGCCGAATAGCGCATTATCGCTTACGTGCAGGCCGGGCGGCAAATCCGCCGCGGCCGCGGCGACCGCGCTGCCGGGCGCCGCGAGGCGCGCGCGGGCGATCACGAACCGCGTGCTGCCGACGTCGGTGAACGCGCCCGGATACGGGGGTGCGACCGCGCGAACCAGGTTGTAGACCTGCGCGGCCGGCTTCGACCAGTCGACGCGGCCGTCCTCCGGCTTGCGTCCGCCGAAGTAGCTGCCGTTCGCGAGATCGTTCGGCAGATGTGGCGCATCGCCCGCGAGCAGCGCGGGCAGCACGCGCCAGAGCGTCTGCTCGGCGGCCACCGTCACCTTGTCGAACACCTGCGTGGCCGTGTCGTCCGGCAGGATCGGCACCGCCGTCTGGCCGATGATCGCGCCGGCGTCGGGCTTCGCGGCCATCTCGTGCAGCGTCGCACCGGTTTCCGTTTCGCCGTTCAGCACGGCCCAGTTGGTCGGTACCCGACCCCGGTATTTCGGCAGCAGCGAACCGTGCATGTTGTACGCGCCGCGTGGCGCGATCGCGAGCAGATCCACCGGCAGCATGTGGCGGTAGTAGAACGAGAAGATGAAGTCCGGCTGCGCGTCGGCTACCGCGCGGCGCAATGCCGGATCGGCGGGGTCGGCCGGCGTGACGACCGGGATCCCGTGCTCGGCGGCGACGGATGCGACGCTGCCGAACCAGATGTTCTCGTTCGGGTTGTCCTCGTGCGTGACGACGAGCGCGACGTCGACGCCGCGCGCGAGCAGCACCTGCAGGCACCGCACGCCGACGTTGTGATAGGCGAAGACGACGGCGCGCGGCTTCATTGCGACACCCCCGTGCGGTTCGTGCCGACCGGCACCGCCGGCATGCCGTCATGCTGTTCGAGCACGGCCTGGATCAGGTAGCGTGGCCGTGCACGCACTTGCTGGTAGATGCGGCCGACGTATTCGCCGAGCAGGCCGAGCGCGAAGATGATCACGCCGAGCAGGAAGAACGTGATCGCGAACAGCGTGAACACGCCTTGCACTTCCGCGCCGACGATGAAACGGCGCACGAGCAGCAGCACGAACAGCGCGGCGGAGCCGAGCGACAGGATCACGCCGATGAACGACAGCCACTGCAGCGGCACGACCGAGAAGCCCGTCACGAGGTCGAAGTTCAGCCGGATCAGGCTGTACAGCGAGTATTTCGACTCGCCCGCGAAGCGTTCTTCGTGCGCGACCTCGATTTCGGTCGGGTTCTGCGCGAAGGTATAGGCCAGCGCGGGGATGAACGTGTTGACTTCGCCGCACACGTTGATCGTGTCGATGATGCGGCGGCTGTACGCGCGCAGCATGCAGCCCTGGTCGGTCATCTTGATCCGCGTGATGCGCTCGCGCAGCCGGTTCATCATCTGCGATGCCTTGCGCCGCCACAGGCTGTCCTGACGCTGCTTGCGGATCGAACCGACGTAGTCGTAGCCCTCGTGCATCTTCGCGATGAGCTTGCCGATTTCCTCGGGCGGGTTCTGCAGGTCGGCGTCGAGCGTGATGACGATATCGCCGCGCGACTGCGCGAAGCCGGCGAGGATCGCCATGTGCTGGCCGTAGTTGCCGTTGAGCAGCACGACGCGCGTCGTGTCGGGGCGCACGTGGAACTGGTCCGCCAGCATCGCGGCCGAGCGGTCGCGGCTGCCGTCGTTGATCAGGATCACTTCGTACGACGTGCCGAGTGCGTCGAGTGCCGGGTACAGGCGCGCGAACAGCGCGGCCAGGCCGTCTTCCTCGTTGTACACGGGGATGATGACCGATACCTCCGGGTTCGCGGCGCCCGGATGCCCGGCGCGTGCTTCAAGGTGATTCATGTACGCTTATTTTCCGTATTGTTCGCAAATCTGGTTGACGGCGTCGGCCACGCGACGCACGTCGTCTTCCGTCATCTGCGTGAAGAGCGGCAGCGTGACGGTCGATGCGCCGTATCGTTCGGCGTGGGGGAACATGCCCTCCTTGAAGCCGCGTGCACGATACAGCGTGAAAAGATGGATGGCCGGGTAGTGGACGCCGGTGCCGATCCCGCGTTCCTTCATCTGCGCCATGAAATCGGCGCGCGAGATCGACAGCCGGTCGAGCGGCAGCGTGACCTGGAACATGTGCCAGTTGCTGTTCTCGAAATCGGCGACGGGCAACCCGAGCCCGAGCTTCACGGCCGGGCCGCCGTCGAGCGCGGCGAAGTACGCGCGCACGAGAGCGCGGCGCTGCGCGGTGAAGCGCTCGAGGTGCGGCAGCTGGCCGAGGCCGACGCGCGCGGCGACGTCGGTCAGGTTGTACTTGCCGCCGAGCACGTCGCAGTCCATCCCGTCGAAGCCGGTGCGCGTGATGCCCTGCAGCCGGTACTTCTGCGCGAGCGTCGCCTCGTCCTCGTTGTTCAGCACGAGCGCACCGCCTTCGATCGTCGTCAGGTTCTTGTTCGCGTGGAAGCTGAACGAAACGATGTCGCCGATCGCGCCGATGCGCTTGCCTTTCCAGGTCGAGCCGAGCGCCTGCGCGGCGTCCTCGATCACGCGCAGGTTGTGCGCGCGCGCGATTGCGTAGAGGCGGTCCATGTCGACCGGCAGGCCGGCCAGGTAGACCGGGATGATCGCCTTCGTGCGCGGCGTGATCGCCTGCTCGAGCTTGTCGAGGTCGATGTTGCGCGTGACGGGGTCGATGTCTGCGAATACGGGCGTCGCGCCCGTCTCGAGGATCACGTTGCTGGTCGACACCCACGACGCCGGCGTCGTGATCACCTCGTCGCCGGGGCCGACGCCCGCGATGCGCAGGCCGATCTCGAGCGTGCAGGTGCCCGAATTGAACGCGCGGACCGGACGGCCACCGCAGTACTCGGACAGCGCTGCCTCGAATTTCTGGCTTTGCGGGCCGGTGGTGATCCAGCCCGAGCGCAGCACTTCGACGACGCCCTGGATGGTTTCCTCGTCGATCTCGGGGCGGGTGAACGGCAGGAACGGAGCGGTAGTCTGGCTCATGAACGCTTGTGGCCTGTAATGGCTGGTAATAAAGGGGTCGGGCGATCCGGCCCGAAACCGGCATTAAACACCGGTTGCCGGATTCGTACCGTGATTTTTTGTAGGCGGACGCTTAATGCCGCCGGGCCGGGCGCGCTCAACTGCGCGCGAGCACGAGCACGCCGATCAGGATGATGCCGATGCCGACGAGCCGCTGGACCGACAGCACCTCGCCGAACAGGTACCAGGCGGCAAATGCGTTGACCACGTAGCCGAGCGACAACATCGGGTACGCGATCGATACGTCGACTCGCGACAGCCCGAGAATCCAGACGACCACGCTCAGCACGTAGCAGCCGAGGCCGCCGATGATCGGCAGCTGGGTCGCGATCTTCAGGCCGACCGGGATGATGTTCGCACGGCTGAATTCGAAGTGTCCAACGGCGTTGACACCGGCTTTCAGCAGGAGTTGCGCACAGGCGTTGAGCATCACGCCGGTGATGATGCAGACGAACGAAACGGGATTCATGCGGCGGGCGTCCTTACGATTGCGGTTTCTCGACGATCACGCGGCGGTTGTCGCGCGCGATCACGCGCATCGCCACGCCTTGCTTGACCAGCGTGTCGTACTGGCCGGGCGGCATGATCGCGAGCGCATGGGTGTCCTGCTTCCAGCGTTCGATCCATTGGTCGACGGTCGGGATCCATTTGTTCGGCTCGACCGAGATCCCGAATGCGAGTTCGTCCTGGCGCTGGACCATGATCGTCGTGTGGCCCATATAGAACGGGAACGTGTGATCGAGCATCTCGATCGAATAGAACGGTGTGTCGGGTGGCAGCTTCGCCAGTTCGGCGCGCACGGCGGGCGCGAGCAGCGCGCCCGAGCTGTAGCGGCCGAATTCATCGTGACCGGTGCCGCCGATCGTGCCGAACGCGAGCCACGCGGCGCCGAACGCGGTGATCGCGGCCGCGACACCCACGCGACGGTTCAGCCATGCGGCCGCGAGCGTCAGCGCACCCGCGACCGCGAGGCCCGCGTACAGCCATAGCTGGAACGCGCGGTACAGCGCGTTCGGCGTGCGGGCGTCGCCCTGATACGCGAGGAAGATGATCCCGAACGCCGCGACGACTAAGAATACGAGGTAGCCGAGCAGGTGACGGCGGAACCGGTCGGCGCTCATCAGCGGCAGGTACGCGCCGATCATCAGCGCGAGCGCTGGCGCGACCGGCAGCACGTAAGAGATCAGCTTCGAATGCGATGCGCTGAAGAACAGGAAGATGAACGCGCTCCAGATCAGCAGCACGAGCATCGGAGAGAAACCGTTCGGCTGGCGCGGCATGCGTAGTGCATGGCGGATGCTCTGCCATGCGACGGACAGCCACGGCAGGAAGCCGACCAGCAGCACCGGCACGAAATAGTAGAGCGGGCCCGGGCGGTTCTGTTCCGGGGTCAGATACCGGCGGAACTGCTGGACGATGAAGAAGAAGTTGAAGAACTCGGGGTTGCGCTGCTGGACGAGCACGAACCACGGCGTGACGATCGCGAAGAAGATCACGAGGCCGCTGACCAGGTACAGCCGCTTCCACAGTGCCCAGTCGCGGGCGATCAGCGTATAGAGCACCAGCACGGCGCCGGGCAGGATCAGGCCGACGAGGCCCTTGGACAGCACGGCGAACGCCATTGCGCCCCAGCACGTCCACATCCAGCCGCGCGCCGCGCCCGCCTGCAGCCCGGGCCGCTGCGCGAGCAGCAGCGAGCAGAGCGACAGCGTCATCCAGAACGCGAGCCCCATGTCGAGCGCGTTGAAGTGGCCCATCAGGTTCCAGTACGGCGAGCACGCGAGCACGACGGCCGCGAGGAAGCCGGACAGCGGGTTGAACAGGCGCGCGCCCGTGAAGCCGACCAGCAGCACGCCGGCGAAGCTGGCGAGGCCCGTGTAGAGGCGCGCCTGCCATTCGCCAATGCCGAACCACGCGAACGTCAGCGCGTTCAGCCAGGTCTGCAGCGGCGGCTTCTCGAAGTACTTGTAGCCGTTGTAGCGCGGTGTGATCCAGTCGCCGGTGACGAACATTTCCCGCGCCATTTCGGCGTAGCGGCCTTCGTCGCTCGGGATCAGGTGGCGCAGCCCGAGCGGCGCGAACCAGACGATCGCGAGTGCGACGAGCAGGAGGACGAGCGTGATGCGATTGAGCGGTAGCCTCGGCGGCGTATCGTTCATGGATTTTCAGCCTGTTGGTTGTTGTAAGAGCCGCCGGCGGGTTGCGCCGGGGGCGGTCGGCGTGCCGGTCATCGACCCGGAGGACGATCCGGGGATCGACCCGGTGTGCCGGCCCGAGTTTTACCGCAACGGTGATTAACGTTCAATTAAGAGCGCGGCGGCGACCTTGCGGCCCTCGGCCATCAGGATGTTGTAGGTACGGCAGGCAGCCTGGAAATCCATCGTCTCGACGCCGATGCGCTTGGCCGTGAGCATGGCCACGAGGCGCGGGTGTGGGAAGCGCAGCCGCGCGCCGCTGCCGAAGATCACGAGCTCGGGTGCCGGGTCGAGCAGCATCGCGAAATGCTCGGGCGCGAGCGCGTCGAACGACGACACGGGCCAGTCCCGCACCGGTGCGCCGGGCAGCACGATGACGCTTCCTTCGTGGCGTTGGAGGTTGACGTCGACATAATCGGGGCCGTAGCCGGTGACGGTGTTGAGCGCGCCGCTCGCGTCCTGGTGCAGTTTCAAATCGGTATTCCGCGGTTCCGTGGAGGGATTGTCTGGCAAGGGCCGCACGGGCCCGGGCGGCCGGTTTCGCGACCGCCGCGCGCGGGACGCCTGACGGCGCGGGCCCGGAGCGGCCATGGTGCATTGCGAAAGTCGGCCAAAATCCGCTAAATTATAACTTTTTGGTTGCCCCCGGGCGCCAGTTGCATCGTGCGTCGCCACAAGCCGCGTCCGACCGCCCGCATTTTCCCCAGTCTAGACAGCGCGCACAGACCGGCCGCTCTCCAGTTTTGATCCCGTCCCCCGGCCGCAAGGCCAACCCAGGAACCGTGTCGTCGTGAAACCGATTCAGAAGTCGAACAAGCTGCTCAACGTCTGCTACGACATCCGTGGCCCGGTGCTCGAGCACGCGAAGCGCCTCGAGGAAGAAGGCCACCGCATCATCAAGCTGAACATTGGCAACCTCGCGCCGTTCGGTTTCGACGCGCCGGACGAAATCATCCAGGACATGATCCGCAACCTGCCTGCGTCGTCCGGCTATTCGGATTCGAAGGGCGTGTTCTCGGCCCGCAAGGCCGTGATGCACTACACGCAGCAAAAGGGCGTCGTCGGCGTCGGCCTCGACGACATCTACATCGGCAACGGCGCGTCCGAGCTGATCGTGATGGCGACCCAGGCGCTCCTGAACGACGGCGACGAAGTGCTGCTGCCGGCGCCCGACTACCCGCTGTGGACGGCCGCCGTGAGCCTGTCGGGCGGCACGCCCGTGCATTACGTGTGCGACGAGCAGAACGCGTGGATGCCCGACCTCGACGACATCCGCCGCAAGATCACGCCGAACACCAAGGCGATCGTCGTGATCAACCCGAACAACCCGACCGGCGCGCTTTATTCCGACGAATTGCTGCGCGATCTGCTCGAGATCGCGCGCCAGCACGGGCTGATCGTGTTTGCCGACGAGGTCTACGACAAGATCGTCTACGACGGGCTCGAGCACACGGCGCTGGGCTCGCTGTCGGAAGACGTGATCACCGTCACGTTCAACAGCCTGTCGAAGAGCTATCGCTCATGCGGCTACCGCGCGGGCTGGATGGCCGTGTCGGGCCTCGGCGGCGACAACCGCCGGCGCGCGAAGGATTACCTCGAGGGGCTCGGGATCCTGTCGTCGATGCGCCTGTGCGCCAACGTGCCCGGCCAGTTCGCGATCCAGACCGCGCTCGGCGGCTACCAGAGCATCAACGAGCTGATCGTGCCGAGCGGGCGCCTGTACAAGCAGCGCGAACTGGCGTATGACATGCTCACGTCGATTCCCGGCGTGACCTGCGTGAAGCCGCAGGCCGCGCTGTACATGTTCCCGCGCCTCGATCCGAAGCTCTATCCGATCCAGAACGACCAGCAGTTCATCCTCGACCTGTTGCTCGAGGAACGCGTGCTGCTCGTGCAGGGCACGGGCTTCAACTGGGCGGCGCCGGATCACTTCCGCGTGGTCTTCCTGCCGAACCTCGACGACCTGACCGATTCGATCAACCGGATCGCGCGCTTCCTCGACGGCTACCGCAAGCGCCATTCGGTCTGAGCGGACATCGTCCCCGGCATTCATTCACTCTTACTCATCGATCACACGCAGCATGGAACCGATCAAAGTTGGCCTGTTGGGCTTCGGCACCGTCGGCAGCGGCACCTTCACGGTGCTGCACCGCAACCAGGAAGAAATCAAGCGACGCGCGGGGCGCGGCATCGAGGTCGCGCGCATCGCGGTGCGCAACCCGGCCAAGGCGCAGGCCGCGCTCGGCGGTAACGCCGGCGCCGCGCAGATCACCGACGATTTCAACGCGGTCGTCGACGATCCGTCGATTTCGATCATTGCCGAGATGATCGGCGGCACGGGCATCGCGCGCGAGCTCGTGCTGCGCGCGATCGCGAACGGCAAGCACGTCGTGACGGCGAACAAGGCGCTGCTCGCGGTGCACGGCACCGAGATCTTCGAGGCCGCGCGCGAAAAGGGCGTGATGGTCGCGTTCGAGGCGGCCGTCGCCGGCGGCATCCCGATCATCAAGGCGCTGCGCGAAGGCCTGACCGCGAACCGCATCCAGTACATCGCGGGCATCATCAACGGCACGACGAACTACATCCTGTCGGAAATGCGCGACCGCGGCCTCGACTTCGCGACCGCGCTGAAGGCCGCACAGGAACTCGGCTACGCGGAAGCCGATCCGACCTTCGACATCGAAGGCGTCGACGCCGCGCACAAGGCGACGATCATGAGCGCGATCGCGTTCGGCGTGCCGGTCCAGTTCGACCGCGCGTACGTCGAAGGGATCAGCAAGCTCGACGCGACCGACATCCGCTACGCGGAAGAGCTCGGCTACCGGATCAAGCTGCTCGGCATCACGCGCCGCGCCGAAAACGGCATCGAGTTGCGCGTGCATCCGACGCTGATTCCCGAGAAGCGCCTGCTCGCGAACGTCGAGGGCGCGATGAACGCGG
This sequence comes from Burkholderia sp. LA-2-3-30-S1-D2, assembly GCF_001523915.2. NCBI lineage: Bacteria > Pseudomonadati > Pseudomonadota > Betaproteobacteria > Burkholderiales > Burkholderiaceae > Burkholderia > Burkholderia sp. LA-2-3-30-S1-D2. The sequence continues at coordinate 1,592,542 of NZ_CP013384.1, forward strand.
TCGTCGTGCACGGCGACGCGGTCGGCACGACGCTGTACTACGGCAAGGGCGCGGGCGCTGAGCCGACCGCATCGGCGGTCGTCGCGGATCTCGTCGACGTCACGCGCCTGCACACGGCCGACCCCGAGCATCGCGTGCCGCACCTCGCGTTCCAGCCGGACAGCCTGTCGAACACGCCGATCCTGCCGATCGAGGAAGTCACGAGCGGCTACTACCTGCGCCTGCGGGTGGCCGACCAGACGGGCGTGCTCGCCAACATCACGCGCATCCTCGCCGAATCGGGCATCTCGATCGACGCGCTGCTGCAGAAGGAATCGGAGCAGGTCGACGACGCGAAGGGCGAAACCGACATCATCCTGATCACGCACGAGACGCTCGAGAAGCACGTGAACGCGGCGATCGCGCAGATCGAAGGCCTCGCGACGGTGGTCTCGAAGGTGACGAAGCTGCGCATGGAAGCGCTGAACTGAGGACCAGGAACGACATGAACTACATCTCCACGCGCGGCGCCGGCATCGGCGAGCGCCACACGTTCTCCGACATCCTGCTCGGCGGTCTCGCGAAGGACGGCGGGCTATACCTGCCGGCCGAGTACCCGAAGGTGTCGGCCGACGAACTGGCGCGCTGGCGCACGCTGCCGTATGCGGATCTCGCGTTCGAGATCCTGTCGAAGTTCTGCGACGACGTGCCGGCCGACGACCTGCGCGCGATCACGCGCCGCACGTATACGGCCGCCGTGTACAGCAACACGCGCCACGGCGAGAACGCGTCCGACATCACGCCGCTGAAGACGCTCGGCACCGAGAACGGCGCGCCGATCTCGCTGCTCGAACTGTCGAACGGCCCGACGCTCGCGTTCAAGGACATGGCGATGCAGCTGCTCGGCAACCTGTTCGAGTACACGCTCGCGAAGCACGGCGAAGCGCTGAACATCCTCGGCGCGACGTCCGGCGACACGGGCAGCGCGGCCGAATACGCGATGCGCGGCAAGGCCGGCGTGCGCGTGTTCATGCTGTCGCCGCACAAGAAGATGAGTGCGTTCCAGACCGCCCAGATGTTCAGCCTGCAGGATCCGAACATCTTCAACCTCGCGGTCGAAGGCGTATTCGACGACTGCCAGGACATCGTGAAGGCAGTGTCGAACGATCACACGTTCAAGGCACGGCACAAGATCGGCACGGTCAACTCGATCAACTGGGCGCGCGTCGTCGCGCAGGTCGTGTACTACTTCAAGGGCTATTTCGCGGCGACGACGTCCAACGACGAGCGCGTGTCGTTCACGGTGCCGTCGGGCAACTTCGGCAACGTCTGCGCGGGTCACATCGCGCGGATGATGGGCCTGCCGATCGCCAAGCTCGTGGTCGCGACCAACGAGAACGACGTGCTCGACGAGTTCTTCCGCACCGGCGCATATCGCGTGCGCAGCGCGGAAAACACGTACCACACGAGCAGCCCGAGCATGGATATCTCGAAGGCGTCGAACTTCGAACGCTTCGTGTTCGACCTGCTCGGCCGCGATCCGGCACGCGTGATGCAGTTGTTCCGCGACGTCGAGGAGAAGGGCGGTTTCGATCTCGCGGCGAGCGGCGATTTCGCGCGCGTGGCCGAGTTCGGCTTCGTGTCGGGTCGTAGCAGCCACGCGGACCGCATCGCGACGATCCGCGACGTGTTCTCGCGCTACGACACGATGATCGATACGCACACGGCCGACGGCGTGAAGGTCGCGCGCGAGCACCTCGACGCGGGCGTGCCGATGGTCGTGCTCGAGACGGCCCAGCCGATCAAGTTCGGCGAGACGATCCGCGAAGCGCTCGATCGCGAGGCCGAGCGGCCGGCGGCATTCGACGGGCTCGAGGCGCTGCCGCAGCGTTTCGAGGTCGTGAAGGCCGATGCGCAGCAGGTGAAGGACTTCATTGCCGCGCATACGGGCGCGTAACGTAGCACCGGGGTAGCCTCGGGCCGCGGGGTCGCGAGCCCGGCGGCGCAGGACGGCCGGAATGCCGATTCGTCACACGGATCGGGGTTCCGGCCGTTTCGCTTGGTGGCGGCCGCGCGCAGGGGCGTTGTCAGATGGCGCGCGAATCAAGTGCCAGTGCCGCGCGTTCGCGCCGATCACGGTTGTCGCATGTCCGGCATATCGCACGTGGGCACGACGGCGTCGCTACAATGACGTATTGATTCCAACGATCCCCGATTCCATCGATGTCGAACCCGAATCCCGCGGCGCCGCGCGCGCCGATGCTGTCGACCGCCGAAGCGCTCGCCGCGCTGCTCGAAGCCGCGAAGCCGCTGCCCGGCGCTGAAACCGTCGCCACGCTCGACGGGCTCGGCCGCGTGCTGGCGGCCGACGTGAGCTCGCCGCTCGACGTGCCGCCGATGCATACGAGCGCGATGGACGGCTATGCGGTGCGCGTCGCCGACCTGCTGCACGGCGAGCGGCGCTTGCCGGTGTCGCAGCGGATTCCGGCGGGTCATCCGGCCGCGCCGCTCGCGGCGGGCACGGCCGCGCGGATCTTCACCGGCGCCACGGTGCCGCCCGGCGCCGATGCCGTCGTGATGCAGGAGCAGGCGTCGGCCGACGGCGATGCGGTCGAAATCCTCCACACGCCGAAGGCCGGTGAATGGATCACCGCTCAGGGCGCGGACATCCACCAGGGTTCGGTGATCCTGCCGGCCGGTACGCGGCTTACGCCACAGGCGCTCGGGCTGGCCGCGTCGGTCGGCTGCGCGCAGCTGTCGGTCGCGCGGCGGATTCGCGTCGCGGTGTTCTTCACCGGCGACGAACTGACGATGCCGGGCGAGCCGCTGAAGCCCGGCGCGATCTACAATTCGAACCGCTTCACGCTACGCGGACTGCTTGAGCGGCTCGGCTGCCACGTGACCGACTACGGGATCGTGCCCGACTCGCTCGCCGCGACGCGCGACACGCTGCGTGAGGCCGCGCGCGATCACGACGTGATCCTGACGAGCGGCGGCGTATCGGTCGGTGACGAGGATCACGTGAAGCCGGCCGTCGAAGCCGAAGGTCGGCTCGCGCTGTGGCAGATCGCGATGAAGCCGGGCAAGCCGCTCGCGTTCGGCGCGGTGCGCCGCGGCGACGCGCATCCCGACGCGCACTTCATCGGGCTGCCGGGCAATCCCGTGTCGAGCTTCGTCACGTTCCTGCTGTTCGTGCGGCCGTTCCTGCTGCGCTTGTCCGGCGTGCGCGACGTCGCGCCGCGCGCGCTGTCGCTGCGCGCGGACTTCTCGCAAAGCAAGGGCGACCGGCGCAACGAATTCCTGCGCGCGCGCGTCAACGCGGCCGGCGGCCTCGACCTGTTCCCGAACCAGAGCTCGGCGGTGCTGACGTCGACGGTCTGGGGCGACGGCCTGATCGACAATCCGCCGCAGCACGCGATCAGCGCAGGCGAGACCGTGCGTTTCATTCCGTTTTCCGAACTACTGTCGTAACGCGACGGCTTCCTGACCCATGAAGATTCAACTGAAATTCTTTGCAAGCGTGCGCGAGGCACTGGGCGTGTCCGACGAGCAGGCCGACGTGCCGGACGGCGTGACGACCGTTGGCGACGTGCGCGCATGGCTGCGCCTGCGCGGCGGCGCGTGGGCCGAGACGCTCGCCGAAGGGCGCGCGTTGCGCATGGCATGCAATCACGAGATGACCGACCCCGATACGCGGCTCACCGACGGTTGCGAGGTCGCGTTTTTTCCGCCTGTGACGGGCGGTTGAGAGGCGGGCGATGGCTACGGTACGAGTGCAGGCCAACGATTTCGACCTGAACGCCGAAGTGGCGGCGCTACGCGCGCGCAACCCGAAGATCGGCGCGGTCGCCTGCTTCGTTGGCACCGTGCGCGACCTGAACGAAGGCGATTCGGTCGCGGCGATGGAGCTCGAGCATTATCCGGGGATGACCGAGAAGGCGCTCGAGAAGATCGCCGCCGAGGCTGGCCGGCGCTGGCCCGGGATCGACGTCGCGATCGTGCATCGCGTCGGCCGGCTGCTGCCGCTCGACCAGATCGTGATGGTCGCGACGGTCGCATCGCATCGCGGCGATGCGTTCGCGTCGTGCGAGTTCGTGATGGACTACCTGAAGACCGAGGCGCCGTTCTGGAAGAAGGAAACGACGCCCGACGGCGAGCGCTGGGTCGATGCTCGCAGCACCGACGATGCGGCGCTCGCGCGCTGGGGCGTCGAATCGGGCAACACGCCGCGTTGAGCGCGGCGTTCGTGTCGTGCGGCGATGTGCCGCAGGCACTCGAGCGCTACGGCGCTGCGAATCGAGGTGTCAGGCGTCCGGATCCGTGCCGCGCCCGATGATCTTCGTCGGAAACGGCTCGCCGCGGGCGCGTGACGGCAGCGCATGCGGATCGTCGCCCGTGTCGCGGCGGCGTGGCGCGATCGCGTCGAGCAGCGCCTGCTGCTCGGGTGGAATCTGATAATCCCAGCCGAAGCGGCTCAACTGCAGGCTCTGCGCGATGCGCAGCGCGGGCTCCATGAAGCGGATGGCCGCGGGCGGCGTGTAGCGCCCCTCGACGGTCTTCAGGAACAGCGACAGCCAGCGGCTGAAATGCGCGGGCTCGATCCCGTCGAGTGGCTGGTGCGCCTGCTGCACGTTGCCGCGATAGCCCTTGGTGCCGAGCACGAGGCTCGACCAGAAGCTCACCATCTTCGGCAGATGGTCGTCCCAGCGACCATCCAGCTTCGCGTCAAACACGGGGCCGAGCAGCGGATCGGCGCGCACGCGGTCGTAGAACGCATACACGAGGTCGCGGATATTGTCTTCTGTTGGCTCGGCGTCGCGAGGGCGGGCCGGGGCGGTATCGGGCGAGGCGGGCAGGGCGGTCATGGAAAAAAGGGCCGGGAAAATCAGGGCGTCGGTGTCGTGCCCGCGGAACGGCAGCGTGGGCAACGCGCAGGACGCCGACAGAATTTTGACGCAAAATAGCGTCCATCAATGCCTGAAAAATGCGTAGATTTCATGAATATTATTGCGCGCAGGCCGTCCCGGCAACCCGGCGCCGTCAAGCGTCCTCGAGAACCGTCCCGGCGCGCGTTCCGATTGATCCGTCCCGCTTGATCGGGGCGCGATCGATCATTTTCCGTATTCGCTCATGAGACTCACTGACTACACCGACTATTCGCTGCGCGTCATGCTGTACCTCGCCGTGCGCGGCGAGGGGCTCGCGACGATCCAGGAGATCTCGGACGCCTACGGCATCTCGAAGAACCATCTGATGAAGGTCGTGCAGCAGCTCGGCGAGCTCGGCTGGGTCGATACCGTGCGCGGCCGCAACGGCGGGCTGCGGCTGTTCCCCGAATCGCTGAAGCTGACGGTCGGCCAGGTGGTGCGGGCGACCGAGAACGATTTCGCGCTGGTCGGCTGCTTTGCGGCCGACGGCGACGCGTCGCGCGACTGCGTGATCGAGCCGCATTGCCGCCTGAAGGGCGTGCTGGCGGCCGCGCGCGACGCATTCTTCGCCGAACTCGACCGTCACACGCTCGGCGAGCTGACCGTGCCCGCGTCGCCGCTCGTCGCGCTGCTGGGCATTCGTCCGATCGCGCTGGTGCGTGCCGAGCCGTCCGGGGATGACGCATCGGCGTCCGCCGAATCGCCGTCGAAGGTCGGCTGACACGCCGGTACCATCGCCACCCGGCGATTTTTGCGCTGAATCAACCCGAATTTCGCTTGAAACCCGTATAACCATCCTCATCTTGGTGTTAATCGAAAATTGGAGGTCTCGCCAAATGAGAATCGACAAGCTCACCACCAAGTTCCAGGAAGCACTCGCGGACGCGCAAAGCCTCGCGGCAGGCCGCGACAATCAATACATCGAACCCGTTCACGTGCTGGCGGCGCTGGTCGCTCAGCAGGACGGCTCCGCCCGCTCGCTGATGTCGCGTGCGGGCGTGCACGTGCAGGCGCTGCAAGGCGCGCTGAACGAAGCCATCTCGCGCCTGCCGCAAGTAACGGGCACGGGCGGCGACATCCAGATCGGCCGTGAGTTGGCCGGGCTGCTGAACCAGGCCGACAGGGAGGCGCAGAAACTCAACGACACGTTCATCGCGAGCGAGATGTTCCTGCTCGCCGTGTCCGACGACAAGGGCGAAGCCGGCAAGCTCGCGCGCCAGCACGGCCTCACGCGCAAGGCGCTCGAAGCCGCGATCGCCGCGGTGCGCGGCGGCTCGCAGGTGCACAGCCAGGACGCCGAAAGCCAGCGCGAGGCGCTGAAGAAATACACGGTCGACCTGACCGAGCGCGCCCGCGCGGGCAAGCTCGATCCGGTGATCGGCCGCGACGATGAAATCCGCCGTTCGATCCAGATCCTGCAGCGCCGGACCAAGAACAACCCGGTGCTGATCGGCGAGCCGGGTGTCGGCAAGACGGCGATCGTCGAAGGGCTCGCGCAGCGCATCGTCAACGGCGAAGTGCCCGAGACGCTGAAGGGCAAGCGCGTGCTGTCGCTCGACATGGCCGCGCTGCTCGCCGGCGCGAAGTATCGCGGCGAGTTCGAGGAGCGCCTGAAGGCCGTGCTCAACGACATCGCCAAGGACGAAGGCCGGACGATCGTGTTCATCGACGAGATCCATACGATGGTCGGTGCCGGCAAGGCCGAAGGCGCGATGGACGCAGGCAACATGCTGAAGCCGGCGCTGTCGCGCGGCGAACTGCACTGCATCGGCGCGACCACGCTCGACGAATACCGCAAGTACATCGAGAAGGACGCCGCGCTCGAACGCCGCTTCCAGAAGGTGCTCGTCGACGAGCCGAGCGTCGAGGCGACGATTGCGATCCTGCGCGGGCTGCAGGAGAAGTACGAACTGCACCACGGTGTCGACATCACCGACCCGGCGATCGTCGCCGCGGCCGAGCTGTCGCACCGCTACATCACCGACCGCTTCCTGCCGGACAAGGCGATCGACCTGATCGACGAGGCCGCGTCGAAGATCAAGATGGAAATCGATTCGAAGCCCGAAGAGATGGACAAGCTCGATCGTCGTCTGATCCAGCTGAAGATCGAGCGCGAGGCCGTGAAGAAGGAGCAGGACGAGGCGTCGCAGAAGCGCTTGCAGCTGATCGAGGAAGAGATCGAACGCCTCGGCCGCGAATATGCGGACCTGGAAGAGATCTGGACTGCCGAGAAGGCTGCGGTGCAGGGCAGCGCGCAGCTCAAGGAAGAGATCGAGAAGGTGCGGGCGGACATCGCGCGCCTGCAGCGTGAAGGCAAGCTCGAGAAGGTCGCCGAGCTGCAGTACGGCAAGCTGCCGCAACTCGAGTCGCAACTGAAGCAGGTCACGCAGGCCGAAGAGCAGGAGCAGCACAACCCGACGCGTCCGCGTCTGCTGCGCACGCAGGTCGGCGCGGAAGAAATCGCGGAAGTCGTGTCGCGTGCAACCGGGATTCCGGTGTCGCGGATGATGCAGGGCGAACGCGAGAAGCTGCTGCACATCGAGGAAAAGCTGCACGAACGCGTGGTCGGCCAGGACGAGGCGATCAGCGCGGTGGCGGACGCGATCCGTCGTTCGCGCGCGGGTCTCGCCGATCCGAACCGCCCGTACGGCTCGTTCCTGTTCCTCGGCCCGACGGGGGTCGGCAAGACCGAGCTGTGCAAGGCGCTGGCGTCGTTCCTGTTCGATTCGGAAGAGCACCTGATCCGCATCGACATGAGCGAGTTCATGGAGAAGCACAGCGTCGCGCGGCTGATCGGCGCGCCGCCGGGCTATGTCGGCTACGAGGAAGGCGGCTACCTGACGGAAGCCGTGCGCCGCAAGCCGTACAGCGTGATCCTGCTCGACGAGATCGAGAAGGCCCACCCGGACGTGTTCAACGTGCTGCTGCAGGTGCTCGACGACGGCCGCATGACCGACGGGCAGGGGCGCACGGTCGACTTCAAGAACACGGTGATCGTGATGACGTCGAACCTCGGCTCGCAGGTGATCCAGGCCATGACGGGGTCACCGCAGGAAGAGATCAAGGACGCCGTGTGGCTCGAAGTGAAGCAGCACTTCCGCCCCGAGTTCCTGAACCGGATCGACGACGTCGTCGTGTTCCACGCGCTCGATCGCAGCAACATCGAATCGATCGCGAAGATCCAGCTCGCGCGCCTGCACGACCGGCTCGCGAAGCTCGACATGGCGCTCGACGTGTCGCCCGCCGCGCTCGAACAGATCGCGAAGGTCGGCTACGATCCGCTGTTCGGCGCGCGGCCGCTGAAGCGCGCGATCCAGCAGGAGATCGAGAACCCGGTCGCGAAGCTGATCCTCGCGGGCCGCTTTGGTCCGAAGGACGTGATCCCGGTCGACGTCAGCGACGGCACGTTCGTGTTCGACCGCGTCGTGCACTGATCGCCGGTGATCGGCCGCGCGCCCGGTTCGCGCCGGGCGCGCAAAAACAAACACCCCGCTCAGGCGGGGTGTTTGCATATGGGGCGGCCGAAACCGCCGTCGAGGCGGTCAGCCGGCGCGCTGCGGGCTTCAGGCCTGCTTGCTGCCGCCGAACATGCCGGCGAGCTGCGTGAGCGTGCCGAGCACGTTCGACGTATCGACCTGGCCGCCGGCCGGCACTTCGCCGTTCGGCGTCGCGCCGTTGACGACGTGCGGCAGCACCTGCGCGAGGATCGACGATGCCTGAGACGGATCGATGCCGACCTTGCTCGCCAGCGAGCCGACGACGTCGGAACCGAGCACGTTCTGCAGCGTGTCGGCCGAGATCGGCTGGTTTTCGCCGTTACCGACCCACGAGCCGATGATGTCGCCGGCGCCGCCGGCCTTGAACTTCTCGATCAGCCCGTTCAGGCCGCCCGGCTGGTTGTTGATGAATTCGAGCGCCGTCGTGATGAGTGCGCTTTGCGAGTTGCCGCCGGCCTGGCCGCCGATCAGACCGCCAACGATGTCGAGGAGACCCATGGTTCTTCACCTTTACTGAAAAGGGCGCCGCAACGACGGCGCCCGTTGATCGAATGCCGCGCGCACGCGATCGCGCGCGTGGCGCATATCAGGCGCCCGACGCCGCGGCGGCGGAGGCTGCCTTGTCCTTCTTGCTCTTCTTCTTCGAGCCCTTCGTCGCCTTCGTGGACGACGCTGCGGCCGGCGCGCTCGCTCCCGCATCGGCGGATGCCGCTGCGGCTGCGGCTGCCTTTTCCTTCTTCGACATGCGCTTGCTCTTGGCCGGCTTGGTCGCTGCTTCGGGGGCGCTCGCGGCCGGGGCCGTCGCCGTCGTGCCGGCCGTTGCAGTAGTCGACGTCGTGGCCGACGTGGTCGCCGACGTCGTCGCGGCCGGCTTCGACAGCTTCACGCCCTTAGGCGGCGTCGACGAGCCGCCGATCGTCAGGCCGTTTTCCTCGAGATGCCCGACCGACTTCGTGCCGAGACCCTTCACGCGGTTCGCGAGATCGTCCGCGTCCTTGAACGGGCCGTTCTTGGCGCGTTCGTCGATGATCGCCTTCGACTTCACGGGCCCGAGGCCCTTCACCGATTCGAGCGCGGCCTGGTCGGCCGTGTTGACTTCGACGGCCGCGGCGATGCCGGCGGCGAGCGACAGCGACAGCGCGACGAACAGCATCAGCAGCTTTTTCAGCATGGCAAAGGCTCCCTGGTTCTGACGGATGAATGGCTGTTGCAACGGACGGCGGGGCGAGATCTGGCCGGGCGTCGCCGTTAAGCATAGGACAAATGCGTGCCCTTTTTAAGACAGGCTGACCGAATCTTGCTGAAGGCTTGCGTCGCTGTAAAGACAGAAAGCCGCGTCGGGCGGCGGTTTTGACCATTCTTTACGGTGTTCGCGGCGGTGATTTCGGATTGTCGTGGCTGGCCATTCGACAACGCTTGACTTAGAGTGAACTCTAACTCCTAACCTTGATCCTGCCATGTCGAAAACCGTATCCAGACCTTCCGCCGCCGGTCCACTGACGATCGGGCAAGTCGCCGAACTGACCGGGGTGTCGACGCATACGCTGCGGTATTACGAGCAGGCCGGCCTGCTGCGCGCGATTTCACGCACGGCGGCGGGGCACCGGCTCTATGCGCCGGCCGACCTTGACTGGCTTGCCTTCGTGATGCGCCTGAAGGCGACCGGCATGCCGATTGCGCAGATGCAGCAGTTCGCGGCGCTGCGTGCGCAAGGCGAGTCGACGTTCGGTGCGCGGCGCAGCTTGCTGGCCGCGCATCGGGACGCGGTGCGCGCGCATATCGCGGAACTGCAGGCGAGCCTCGACGCGATCGGCGACAAGATCGCGTACTACGAGGCCAAGGAGCGCGAGACGGAACGACGGGCGAACGCTACTCATTCACTCTTGGAACAGGACGGACACCATGGATCGACTCGTTGAAGATCGCTACACGCGCGGCTGGAACAAGCTGAAGGAAATCGACGGCGAAGTGGGCGAACGCGTGATCGCGGCGCTTGCGCCGATCGCGCCGGACTTCGGGCGGCTGCTCGTCGAGTTCGGCTTCGGCGACATCTACAGCCGGCCGCAGCTCGACCTGAGGGCGCGCGAGATCGCGACGATCGCGGCGCTGGCCGCGCTCGGCAACGCGCAGCCGCAACTGAAGGTGCATGTCGAGGCGGCACTGAACGTGGGCTGCACGCGCGACGAGATCGTCGAGGTGTTCATGCAGATGGCCGTCTACGCAGGTTTCCCGGCCGCGCTGAACGCGCTGTTCGCCGCGCACGAGGTGTTCGCGCGGCGCGACGAAGCGGCGTGTGAGGGCGGGAAAGCAGGCGAAGTGGCCGCGCAGGCCGCGTGATGGCGGTCGCGCCGGCTCGTCACGCGCGGTGCGGCGCGACGATCCGGTGTTTCGCGATCCGCCGGTAAAGCGTCGCGCGCGAGATGCCGAGCGCCTGCGCGGCTGCGTCGGGCCGCCAGCGATGCGCGGTGAGCGCCGCGACGATGCGGCCGCGTTCGTCGTCCGGCAGCGCGCCGCCGGACGGGCCGGCGCCGAGCTGCGCGGCGAGATCGGCCGGCAGGTCGCGCCGCGTCACGCGTGCGGCATCGCACACCGCGCAGGCATAGCGCAGCACGTTGCGCAGTTGCCGCACGTTGCCCGGCCACGGATACGCGGCGAGTTGCTCGGCGAGCGACGTGTCGAGCGTGAGCACGTGGCCGGTCGCCTGCGCTTCCTCGGCGAATACCGCGGCGATCACGTCGCGCACGTCCGCGCGCTCGCGCAGCGGCGGCAGTTCGAACGTCGCGCCGCTCAGCCGGTAATACAGATCCTCGCGGAACGTGCCGTCGGCCACCATGCGCGCGAGATCGCGGTGCGTCGCGCAGATCACGTCGAGATCGACGCGCACGGGCGTATCGCTGCCGAGCGGCACGACCTCGCCGTCGGCGAGCACGCGCAGCAGGCGCGTCTGCAGCGTGAGCGGCATGTCGCCGATTTCGTCGAGGAACAGCGTGCCGCCGTCGGCGAGCGCGATCTTGCCGCGCGCGCCGTGCTTGCGCGCACCGGTGAACGCACCCGCCGCATAGCCGAACAGCTCGCTTTCGATCAGCGCCTCGGGCAGCGCGCCGCAGTTGACCGCGACGAACGGCCGTGCGCGTCGCGCACCGGCGTCGTGGATCGCGCGGGCGAATACTTCCTTGCCTGCGCCGGTTTCGCCGAGTACGAGAATCGGCAGCCGCTTGCTCGCGACACGCAGCGCGAGTTCGGCCTGCTGCGCGACGCGCGCGTCGCTGCTGTGCAGGAACGGCGTCAGGGCGCCGACGTGGCGCTGCGCGGTGCCGGGGCGGCGCGATGCCGTGCCGGTTTCCCGGCCGGCGCGCCGTAGCGGCGCGCGCAGCCGCGCATAGAGCGGGGCACCCGTCGCGCGCAGCCGCAGCGCGACGATCGTGTCGAGCCGCGCGGCGTCGCGCAGCGGCATCTCGGTTGCGTCGAAGATCTCGTCGATATGGCGCGGTTCGCGCAGCGCCGGCAGCGCGTCGCGCGCCTGCCGGTTCGCGGCGACGATGTTGCCGCACTCGTCGAACGCGATCAGCCATTCGGGCTGCGCCTCGACGTAGTGACGATTCGGATGCCCGAACAATATCCAGTGTTGCGCGGTGCTGTGCACGAAATAGCCGTCCTCGATCAGCGCCGCGCTCTGCCGCACGAGCTGGTACACGAGACGCTGGCTGTCGCGGCCGTCCGGCGACTGGACGGCCGACGCGTCGAGCACGCCGATCAGTTCGCCGCCCGGCGCGAAGATCGGGGCCGCGCTGCAGGTGAGGGTGGTGAACGCCGCGCGGAAGTGGTCGGTCTTGTGCACGGTGATCGGCGCGAGATCGGTCAGCACGCTCGCGACCCCGCAGGTCCCTTCCTCGCTTTCCGACCAGCACGAACCGATGTGCAGCCCCGCATGACGGAAGTCGTTGCGGCGTTCGCGGTCGATCCGGTAATCGATCGTCACGCCGTGCGCGTCGGTCAGCATCACGCAGTAATCGGCGACGCGAATCATGTCGTGCAGGCGCGTCAGGCACTGGCCCGACGCGCGCAGGAAGGCTTCCTCCTTGTCGCGCACCTCGCGCAGCTCGGCCGCGGTCAGCACGCGCGGGCCGATCGACGACGCGGGGTCGAGCGCGTAGCGCTCGAGCGAGCGCTGCCACGACGACACGAGACGCGCGGAATCGGCAGGCGCGGGCAGGCGTCCGGCGAGCGCGCCGAGCACACGGTCGGCGTGCTGGGCCTGGGGGACGGCGTAGGGCATGGTCGGCTCCGGTTCCGTACGACGGGGAATTCGATGTTCTTGTAGCACATCCGCCGGCGCGGATCACATTGCATCGCAGCACGCGCGCGGCGTGAGACGTTCGTCTCAGCGGCATCTCAGCCGGTCTCGCGCGATTGAGACGCGCGGGCATGCCGCGCGCGATGGTGGCCCACGTCATGGTGTCGCGCGCCGCGCCGCGATACGCGTGGCTTGCCGGCCGACGCGCAATCCGGATGAAGGTGCAGAAACCGGTGCGCCGGGACATCGACCGCGTGAGACGCACGGGCGGTTTCGCGGAGCGTCGGGCTGTCAAGGCGGCAGATGTCGCTGATCGGCATGCCCGCAGAGCCAGTCCGCACGCGGGTTCCGTGGTCGTCGCACACACGGTGGCACGCCGCTTGCAGATGTCATGGGCAAGCCCGGCGCGGTCGCGTCGGGTGCGATGATCCGCTGCCCTCGATGACGGCGGACGACACATGCAGGGCCGGCGCGAGCGCCGGTCCACTGGATGGAGACAAGCCCGTGACGACGCCCGTGACCGTCGGCGTGATCGCGAACCCCGCATCGGGGCGCGACATTCGCCGCCTGACGACGCATGCATCCGTGTTCCCGACGGCGGAAAAGGCCAACATGGTCGTGCGCCTGCTCGCCGGCCTCGGCGCGATGGGCGTCGAGCGCGTGCTGACCTTGCGCGACAAGACGGGCATCGCGACGCTGCTGATGCGTGCGCTCGATACGCATCGCGCGGTCGCGCCGCACGAACGCTGGCCCGACGTCGAATTCGTTGACCTGCCGATCTCCGATACCGTCGCCGACACGCACGCCGGCGCCGCATACATGCACCGGATGGAAGTCGCGCTGATCGTCGTGCTCGGCGGCGACGGCACCCATCGCGCGGTCGCCGCGCATTGCGGCGCGACGCCGCTCGTCGCGCTGTCCACCGGCACCAACAACGCGTTTCCCGAACATCGCGAGGCAACCGTCGCGGGCGTCGCGGCCGGACTCGTCGCGACCGGCGCCGTGCCGGCCGAGGTCGCGTTCGCGCGCAACAAGCGGCTCGTCGTGCGCTGCGGGGCGGGCCCGAACGCGGGGCGCGAGGAGATCGCGCTCGTCGACGTGTGCGCGGCCCGCCAGCGCTTCATCGGCGCGCGCGCGATCTCGGGGCCTGACGACATCGACACGCTCTATCTGACTTTCGCGGAGCCGGACGGCATCGGCCTGTCCGCGCTCGGCGGCGCGTGGGCACCGCTCGAGCGCAGCGCGCCGCACGGGCTCGCGATGCGTTTCGCCGCCGATGGCAAGACCGCCGGCACGCCGCTCGTCGCGCCGATCGCACCCGGCCGCGTCGATCGCGTCGTGATGCGCAGCTGCGAGCGGCTCGAGCCGGGCGCGTGGCAGACGATCCCGTTCGAGCACGGCACGCTCGCGTTCGATGGCGAGCGCGAGATCGAGGTCACGCGCGGCGACCGCTACGAGATCGCGCTCGACTGGCGCGGGCCGCTGACGGTCGATGTCGGCCGCACGCTGCGTTACGCGTCGTCGCGGCAGTTGTTGCGCGATGCCGGCGCGTGGCGCGGCTGACGCCGGCTTCACGTTTCACCGACGGCCGGGCCGTCGTGCAATCCGTCGCCGGGGCGTTGCCGCGGCGGCATTCGCAGTCAGACCTATCAAGGAGACACACATGACCGTTTCGACACAGCTCAGCAGGGACACGCTGCTGGATGCGTATCGGCTGATGCGCACGATCCGCGAATTCGAGGAGCGCCTGCACGTCGAGTTCGCGACCGGCGAAATCCCCGGCTTCGTTCACCTGTACGCGGGCGAGGAGGCCTCCGCGGTCGGCACCATGCTGCACCTCGGCCTCGAGGACTATGTCGCCACCACGCACCGCGGGCACGGCCACTGCATCGCGAAAGGCGTCGACGTGCACGGGATGATGGCCGAGATCTACGGAAAGAAGACGGGCGTTTGCCACGGCAAGGGCGGTTCGATGCACATCGCCGACCTGTCGATGGGGATGCTCGGCGCGAACGGGATCGTCGGCGCGGGCGGCCCGCTCGTGTGCGGCGCGGCGCTCGCGGCCAAGCACAAGAAGACGGGCGGCGTCGGGGTGTGCTTCTTCGGCGACGGTGCGTCGAATCAGGGCGTGATCTTCGAATCGATGAACCTCGCGTCGGTGTGGCGGCTGCCGGCGATCTTCGTGGCCGAAAACAACGGTTATGCGGAAGCGACGTCGTCGAGCTGGTCGGTCGCGACCGACAACATCGCCGACCGCGCGAACGGCTTCGGGATGCCGGGCGTGATCGTCGACGGCTTCGACTTCTTCGCGGTGCACGAGGCGCTCGGCGAAGCTGTCGCACGCGCACGCAACGGTGGCGGCCCGACGCTCGTCGAAGTGAAGTTCACGCGCTATTTCGGTCACTTCGAAGGCGACGCGCAGACCTATCGCGCGCCGGGCGAAGTGCAGAAGCTGCGCGACGAGAAGGACTGCCTGAAACATTTCGAGACGCGCGTCGTGCGTGCCGAGGTGCTGACGACCGACGAACTGCGCGCGGTCGATGCGCAGGTGAAGGCGCTGATCGACGACGCGGTCGCGCAGGCGAAGGCCGCGCCGCTGCCCGACGCGGCCGACTTGCTGACCGACGTGTACGTGTCGTACCCGTGAGCGCGATGTGACACAGCGGCCACCGGCCTGCAGCCGGCACGGCGAACCCAATATTCCAGGAGACGGACATGGCAAGGAAGATCACTTATTCGCAGGCGATCAACGAGGCGCTCGCGCAGGAAATGGCGCGCGACGACAGCGTGATCGTGATGGGCGAGGACAACGCGGGCGGCGCGGGCGCGCCGGGCGAGGACGACGCATGGGGCGGCGTGCTCGGCGTGACGAAGGGGCTGTTCCACAAGTTTCCGGGCCGCGTGCTCGATACGCCGCTTTCGGAAGGCGGCTACATCGGCGCGGCGGTCGGCGCGGCCGCGTGCGGGATGCGGCCCGTCGCGGAGCTGATGTTCATCGATTTCATGGGCGTGTGCTTCGACCAGATATTCAATCAGGCCGCGAAATTCCGTTACATGTTCGGCGGCAAGGCCGTGACGCCGGTCGTGATCCGCGCGATGTACGGCGCCGGCCTGCGCGCAGCCGCGCAGCATTCGCAGATGCTCACGTCGCTGTTTACGCACATCCCGGGGCTGAAGGTCGTGTGCCCATCGACGCCTTACGACGCGAAGGGGCTGCTGATCCAGTCGATCCGCGACAACGATCCCGTGATCTTCCTCGAGCACAAGCTTCTCTACACGCGCGAAGGCGATGTGCCTGAGGAATCCTATGCGATTCCGTTCGGCGAGGCGAACATCGTGCGCGACGGCGATGACGCGACGATCGTCACCTACGGCCGCATGGTGCACCTCGCGACCGACGCGGCCGCGAAGCTCGCGAAGGACGGCATCCAGGTCGACGTGATCGACCTGCGCACGACTTCGCCGCTCGACGAGGAAACGATCCTCGAAAGCGCGGAGCGCACCGGGCGCGTGGTGGTGGTCGATGAAGCGACCCCGCGCTGCTCGATCGCGACCGACATCGCCGCGCTCGTCGCGCGGCGCGCGTTCCGATCGCTCAAGGCACCGATCGAGCTCGTGACCGCACCGCACACGCCCACGCCGTTCGCCGGCGTGCTGGAAGACCTTTACATCCCATCCGCCGACGCGATCGCGCAGGCGGTACTGAAGACGAGGAGCTGACACGATGTCGATTCACATGATCACGATGCCCAAGTGGGGGCTGTCGATGGAGCAGGGGCAGGTCAACGGCTGGCTGAAGGCGATCGGCGAACGCGTGACGAAGGGCGACGAAGTGCTCGACGTCGAGACCGACAAGATCTCGTCGGGCGTCGAGTGCGCGTTCGACGGCACGCTGCGCCGACAGGTCGCGCAGGAGGGCGAGACGCTGCCGGTCGGTGCGCTGCTCGGCGTGGTGGCCGCGGCCGAGGCAAGCGATGCCGACATCGACGCGGCGATCGCCGAATTCCAGCGCGATTTCGTGCCGGCCGCGGCCGCCGACGACGCGTCGGGCCCGCAACCCGAGAAGGCGCAGATCGGCGGACGCACAGTCCGGTTCCTGAAACTCGGCGACGGGCCGGGTACGCCTGCGGTGCTGATTCACGGCTTCGGCGGCGACCTGAACAACTGGCTGTTCAACCACGCGGAGCTGGCCGCGCATCGGCCCGTGTGGGCGCTCGACCTGCCCGGGCACGGCGAGTCGGGCAAGGCGGTCGACACGGGCAGTCTCGACGAACTGGCCGACGCGGTGCTCGCGCTGCTCGACGCGCAGCACATCGATCGTGCGCACCTGATCGGGCATTCGATGGGCGGCGCGGTCGCGATGGCCGCGGCCGAACGCGCGCCGCAACGCGTCGCGTCGCTGACGCTGATCGCGAGCGCGGGGCTCGGCACCGACATCAACCGCGCCTATATCGACGGCTTCGTCGCCGGCAACAGCCGCAACACACTGAAGCCGCACCTCGGCGCATTGTTCGCCGACGACGCGCTCGTCACGCGGCAACTGGTCGAGGATCTCGTCAAGTACAAGCGGCTCGAAGGTGTGCAGGCCGCGCTGGAGAAGATCGCGAACGCCGCGTTCGACGGCGCGTCCCAGCGGCGCGTGTTCCGCGACCGCGTCGAGGCGCTCGCGCCGCGCACGCTCGTGATCTGGGGCGAGCGCGACGAGGTGATTCCGGCGCAGCATGCGCAGGGCTTGCCGGACGGCGTGCGGGTCGAGGTGATCGCCGGCAGCGGCCACATGGTGCAGATGGAGGCGGCTGCCGACGTGAACCGCTTGATCGTCGCGTTTCTCGGAGACTGACGATGGCCGCCGCGCTCGAACGACCCAGCCTCACCGCGCTCGGCCAGCCGGGCGCGAGGAGCCGAGACAAGCTCGCGCGCATTCCGGTGCGCGTCGAGCCCGCGGCCGGCGCGGCGCTGCCGAAGCCGCCGTGGCTGCGGGCGCGGCCGATGATGAGCGGGGCGGTCGCCGACATGGCGGCCGTGCTGCGCGATCATCGGCTGCATTCCGTCTGCGAGGAGGCGATGTGCCCGAACATCGGCGAATGCTTCGCGCAGCGCACCGCGACCTTCATGATCATGGGCGGACTGTGCACGCGGCGCTGCCCGTTCTGCGACGTCGCGCACGGCCGTCCCGATCCGCTCGATCCCGACGAGCCCGCGCGGCTCGCCGACGCGGTCGCGGCACTCGAACTACGCTACGTCGTGATCACGTCGGTCGATCGCGACGACCTGCGCGATGGCGGCGCTGCGCATTTTGCGGCCTGCATCGCGGCGGTGCGCGCGAGCGTGCCGGGCATCGGCGTCGAGGTGCTGACGCCCGATTTCCGTGGCCGCGTCGCGCGGGCGCTCGATGCGTTGTCGTCGGCGTGGCCGGACGTGTTCAATCACAATATCGAGACGGTGCCGTCGCTGTATCGGGCGGCGCGGCCGGGCGCCGACTATCGCGGTTCGCTCGAACTGCTCGCGCAGGCGAAGGCCGCGCGGCCGACGCTCGTGACGAAATCGGGCTTGATGCTCGGGCTCGGCGAGCGCGACGACGAGGTGCGGGACACGCTGCGCGACCTGCGCGCGCACGAGGTCGACGTGCTGACGCTCGGCCAGTATCTCGCGCCGTCCGCGCACCATCTGCCGGTGCGCCGCTACGTGAGCCCCGATGCGTTCGCCGCGTGGCGAGACGAGGGGCTGGCGCTCGGGTTCAGGGAAGTCGTTGCCGGTCCGCTCGTGCGGTCCTCGTACCACGCGGCCGACGTGCTGGAGGGCGCGTAGGCCGCGCACCATGCGTCATGCGCCGTATGCGCTGACGTTCGGTTGCGTGCGGCTGACGTGGCGCAGGTAGAGCGCGAGGCCTGCGCCCGCGAGCATCAGGCTGATCGTGTTCGCGAACCAGAAGCCGCGCGCGCCGGTCAGCCAGGCGGGCGCGATGCCGCCGACGTCGAAGCCGAGCACGTAGCCGCCGCCGAGCCCGACGCCCCACAGCGCGATCGCATAGATCACGGTCGGCACGACCGCGACCTTGTACGCGCGCAGCACGAATGCGGACGTGATCTGCAGTGCGTCGAAGAAGTGGTAGCAGGTGACGATCGCGACGAGCGGCAGCGCGGCGGCGGCCACGGCCGGGTTCGGTGTGTAGCCGCCGACGATCAGCGGACGCAGCGTGAACACGAGCACGCCGTACGCCGCCGCGATCCCGCACGCGAGCATCACGCTGTGCCGGCCGAGCAGGCGTGCCTCGTCCGGGCGGCCGGCGCCGAGTGCGCGTGCCACCAGCGTCGACGCCGCGACGCCGATCGACAGCGGCGTCATGTACAGCACCGCGCCGATGTTGCCGGCGATCTGGTGGCCGGCGAGCGTCGTCGTGCCGAATTGCGCGATGAAGAGTGCCATGCACGTGTACGACGTGACCTCGATCAGGTATGACAGGCCCATCGGCACGCCGAGCTTCAGGATCGCCTTCTGACGTGCCCAGACGGGCCAGCAAAAGCGCGAGAAGATCGAAAGCGGCGAGAACACGTCGAGCTTCGCGAGCAGCGTGAAGCCGATCAGCGCGAGCGCCCAGTTGATCAGCGTGCTGGCGAGCCCGCAGCCGGGCCCGCCGAGGGCCGGCACGCCGAAGCCGCCGAAGATGAACCACACGTTGAGGGGAAACTTGAGCAGCAGCGCGCCAACCTGCAGGATCATCGCGAGGCGCGGCTTGCCGGCCGCGTTGGCCAGCGCGTTGTAGATCCGGAACACGAGGCTCGCCGGCAGGCCGTACGACAGGATTCGAAGGTAATCGACCGTGCGATCGTGCAGCGCGGGCGGTGCGTGCGCGATGTGCAGCAGCGGTTCGGGAAAGTGCAGCAGCAGGAAGCCGGGCACCGCGAGCATCAGCGCGAGCCACAGCGCCTGACGGACTTCCTCGCCGATTTCCGCGTAGCGCCGCGCACCGTAAAGTTGCCCGGTGATGGGCTGCAGCGCGGACAGTATGCCCGTCATCCCGATGTAGACCGACACGTAGATCGACGAACCGAGCCCGAGTGCGGCCAGGTCGATGGCCGAATACCGGCCGACCATCGCCGTGTCGATCACGCCGAACGCGATGATCGCGAGCTGGCCGACGAGCACCGGCCACGCGAGACCGACGATCCGGCGGATGTCGGCGAACATCGTCAATCGACTGTCCGGTGGCGCGGGCCGCGGCGCTTGACGGGCGCCGCTGGCCGCTCGATGCGCTCGTACAGGCGGAAGCGTTCGTCGCGGTCGGCGACGCGACGGCCTTCCCACACGAGACGCCACACATATTGCGACATCGCGCTCGGCTCGCCGAAGTCCGCGCGGTCCTGGCGCAGGATCACGTCGCAGTCGCCCGAGAATTCGAAGTGCATGTCGCCGAAGTACGCGAAGGTCGCGATCTGCGCATCGCCGAGCCGCACGGGCGAGATGCACTCATAGTCTTTCGGCAGATGCGACGCGATCTGTTGCGCGACATCGCTGTAGGTCCGGCCGTAGTTGACGATCGGCAGCCACAGCGTCATCAGCAGCACCCACATCAGCGTGGTGCCCGCGCCCGACAGCACGACGCTGCGCCACAGCACCTTCGGCTGGCGCGAGATGCGCCAGCGCGCGAGCAGGCACCAGCACACGGTGACGATCACCGCGCAGATGAACGAGAGGATCTTGAAGTGCGGTTCGTAGCCCGGCACCAGGCGCGCGAGGTTGCGCGCGAGCGGGTGCGGGAAGCCGGTGAGCGACGCGAGCCATACGAGCCACACGAAGGTGCCGAGGATCGTGAAGCTCAGCACCGCGAACCAGTCGAACGCGTTGATCGCGCCGCGCTTGAGCGTCGGCAGCGCGAAGGTAGCGAGCACCGCGAGCGGCGGCAGCAGCAGCATGTACATGCGGTTCGACTGCTGGCTCTGCAGGATCACGAGCGCGACGAGCGGTACCACGACCGACAGCGGAATCGCGATGTGCGCGCGGCGGCGCATGCCGGCCCAGCTCCACCACGCCCAGATCGCGAGCGGCCACGCGGGCCACGTGAACAGCGGCAGGTTCTTCGCCGCGTAGGCGAGCACCGCGGTCGGCGGGCCCGAGAAGCGCATCAGGCTGCCGTGGATCCACTGATTGAAGAACCACGCGGCGTCGTCGGGTGCCGCGTGGAACGCGGCGAGCGGCCACAGCGCGAAGATCGCGGCTGCAAGCGGCAGGCCGATCAGCGGCAGGCGCAGGTTGCGCATCTCCGGCGTGACGAGCCACAGTGCGGCCGTGCCGGCGAGCAGCGCGACGACGAGCACCGGGTTGCCGGACAGCGCGACGAGGCCGATCGCGACGCCCCACCACAGCGCACCCTGCATCGGCTTGTCGATGCCGCGCACGATGCCGTACACGAACATCGCGATCCACGCGAACTGCGCGAGCTGCGGCGTCGTTTCGTGGCCGCGCTCCGCGAGCCCGAAGCACGCGACGAGGACCAGCAGCGCGCCGTCGGCGAGCGTGCGGCCGTAGTCCCGCGGCTCCGGCTCGCCGCCGAATGCGTACTTGAACGGCTGGACCTCGGCGCGCCGGCCGAGCAGGTAGGCGGCGTACCAGACGAACGCGCACGCGAGGCAGAACAGCACGCCCGTGTCGACGCGCGACGCGTTGCTCGCGTCGACCCACGGTGCCAGCGCGCGGATCGACAGCGCGCCGAGCCAGTAGCCGAGCGGCCCGTCGGTCGTGATGAACTTGCCGACGAGATTCGGCAGCAGCCAATCGTGCCAGCCGCCGGTGGCCATCGTCCACATCACGCCGAAGCCTGCAGCGTCCTCGTTCTTCCACGGGTCGCGGCCGAACAGGCCGAACGCCGCGTAGACGAGGCAGAGCGTAAGCAGCAGCCAGCGCGGCAGCGCGCGCGTGGCGGAGGCGGTGAGACGAACGACTGGCTTCATGCAGATGAGTGATTTGTTATGAGCAGGCGGCCGGCGCGGTCATGCGCCGACGGCGCCGGATTCGGGCATCCGGCATTGTAGACGCGCCGGCCGTTGCGCGTCGGACGATTGCCCCTGCACCGGCCGCCGTGCGGTGTTTTCCCGGCGAGCGGAGACAAAAAAGGGCAGCCTGGGCTGCCCTTTCGTGCGGTACCGGTGCGTTGCAACCACCGGATCGGTGCGAAGCTTACTTCGCGACCTTGCCGCTGGCGCGTGCGCCGAACTTGTTCTTGAACTTCTCGACACGGCCTGCCGTGTCCATGATCTTTTGCTGACCCGTGTAGAACGAGTGCGATTCCGACGACACTTCGATCTTGGCGAGCGGGTAGGTCTTGCCTTCGTGTTCGACGGTTTCACGCGTCTGGATCGTCGAGCGCGTGATGAACTTGAAGCCGTTCGACATGTCTTGGAAGACGACTTCGCGGTAGTCCGGGTGAATGCCAGGTTTCATGATGTTCCTTGGTGAGAGCGGTAGCCAACCCGCCGCTTGCCGTGCCGGACCGCACGCATTTGCACGATTCAGCCGACGTCAAGCCCGGCGCGAGCCACTTGCCTAAGGTCGAAAAACGGCGATTATGCCAGAAAATCAGACGGTTGACGAATAATTTTCATCACGCGTCGAGGGCGCCCGTCCGGGCCGGATCCTGTCGATAGTAGCGGGCGAGCAGCCGGTAGAGCTCCGGAAATTCGGACTCGAACGCACGCGGTCGCACGAACAGCGCCTCGCTGCACACCGCGAAGAACTCCGACGGGTGATCGGCCGCATAGGGGTCGATCAGCGAGTCGCGCTCGAAGCGGGCCCACGCGCGATCCGGCACCGCATCGACGCGCGCGCAGAACTGGTCGTATGCATGCTCGAACACGTCGGCCCACGCCTGCGCGTCGAGGTACGGCGCGTGCCAGCGGCGAAAAAGGGGCGGATACCCGTCGGCCTCGCCATTGACCATGTCGATCTTGTGCGCGAACTCGTGGATCACGACGTTGTATGCGTCGCGGCCGTCCGTCATCTGCGCGTCTTCCCACGACAGGATCACCGGGCCGCCTTCCCACGCTTCGCCGCTCGCATCCTGCTCGACTTCATGGACGACACCGTCCTCGTCCTGCACGGTCTTGCGGATGACGAATTCACCCGGATACACGACGACGCCGACCCAGCCGTCGTACAGCGACAAATCGAGGTTCAGCACGGGCAGGCACGCCTGCGCGGCGATCGCGACAATCATCTCGTCGGTCAGCGCGAGTCCGTGCGCGGTCGAGAACGATTTCTTTGCGATGAACAGGCTCGTCAGCTCGCGCAGCCGACCCAGATCGCCGGGCGACAGCGCGTCGAGGAATGGCAGGCGCGCGACGGTGTCCCGCCACAGCTCGTCGGGAATCGGATGGCTGCGCAGCGCGCGGTCGCGGCGGCGGTCGTCGAGCCAGCGGGTCAGTTTCGAGAGCATGGAAGCAGCGCGGGAGAATCCAAAGCCTGTCTTTTAACTCAATCGATCTCTTTTTGCCATGCCGCGAAGAGGCCGCCGACGAGCGCGACGCCCGCGAGGAAATAGAAACCGTCGAGCGACGCGAGGAACGACGCCTGTTGCGCGACCATTCGCGCGATCGATGCGATCGCGAGGGCGTGCGCCTCGTTCAGCGCATGGCCGGCAGCCGCGTAGCTGCGCGTGAGCGCGTCGACGGTTTGCTGGAACAGCGGATCGAACACGTTCGCGCGCTCCACGAGCCGCGTCTGATGTACGGCCAGCCGGTGCTGCTCGACGATGATCACCGACGACGTCGCGAACGAGATCGTCAGTTGCCGCACGATGTTCTTCAGCCGGTAGCCGTGCGTGTATTCGTCGATCGCGAAGATGCGGAACGTCAGGTTCGCGACCGGCAGCACGATGAACAGCAGCAACAGCCCGCGCAGTAGCAGCGGGACGATCAGCGCGGCCTCGCCGACCTGGGGCGTCATCCGCGTCATCCACAGCGCTGCGACGATCGCGATCGCGAACCCCGGCACGACGAACCATTTCTTGTGCGTGACGCGCTTCGCGTGGCGCAGGTAGACGAACAGCGCGGTGGCCGAGATCAGCGACATCGTGCCGACCAGGCGCCCGGCGTTCTCGACCGGATAGCCGAGCCCGCCTTCGAGCAGGCGGGAAGTCAGGTAGCTGAAACCCGTCGACTCGTAGTAATAGAACATATACAGCAGCAACCCGACCTGGAACGTGCGCTCGCGAAACGCATGCAGTCGCACGAGCGGCGTCGGATGGTTCCACTGGTGATAGGCGAACCACGCGAGCGCTCCAAGGCCCCCGATCGTCAGCAGGATCAGCATCGGCGAGCCGCTGTAGAGCTGGTAGTGCACCTGCTGCAGCACGATCTGCAGCGCGCCTTGCGCGAGCGCGAATACGATGTACGGCCAGAAATGCCCGGAGCCGCGCTCGTCGTCGGGCGTTCTGCCCGAATCGGGCAGCGTGAGGAGCGCGAGAATCGCGAACGCGATGCTGGCGGGCGCGGTGCACGCGAACAGCGCGCGCCACGTCAAATGCGCGACGAGCAGCCCTCCGACGATCGGTGCAAGCGCGCTGCCGAGCAGGATCATGATCAGGAACGCGCGCGTGGCGGGCGGCCGCTCCTGCGGCTTGAAGCTGATCTGGATCAGGATCCGGCATGCACCCATCATCGGGCCGATGAAGTAACCCTGGAAGCCGCGCGCGAACGCGAGCTCGAGCGACGTGTCGGCGAGTGCGGCCGCGATCGCGCCGAACGAGAACATCAACATGCAGCCGGCGACGTAGCGGCGATGGCCGAGCCGATCGACCCACCATTGCTGCTGCAGGATGCCGAGCACGGCCGTGACCGCATACGCGCTCGACGACCACACGAGCTCGTCCGGCGACGCGTTGATGCCGCCCGCGATGTAGCTCGCGAAGAACGAGAAGGCCGCGTTGTCGAAGTAGTCGATGCCGGTCACGAGCGCGAGCGCCCACGGGAACAGGTCCGCGCGCAGGTTCGCACGGCTCCACAGCGGCGGGCGACCCGGCGCGACGTTCATTCCCGATCCTTGCGCGAGCGCCGCGTGCCGGCTTCGGCTTGCCGCTGCGCGATCAGCGTGTCGGGGTTTTCGCCTGCGAGGCGCCGTTCGATGTAGTCGATGTCGTGCTGCAGTTCCGTGCGCAGCGCGACGGCTTCCTTCAGCTCGCGCTGGACGGCCGCAATCCGCTGGTCGAGCGTGTCGATTTGCTCGGCGAGCCCCGAGCGGATGTCGCGCAGCGACGCGTCCGAATAGCGGCGCCGGCCGTCGCCCGTTTCTTCCAGCGGGCGCTTGAGCATCTCGGTGATGCCGTGTAGCGAAAAGCCGAGCGCGCGCAGCCGCAGGATGCGGGCGAAGCGTTCGAGATCGGCTTCGTCGTAGAGGCGATAGCGGCCGCCGCTGCGTGACGGCGTGACGAGCCCGCGCTCTTCGTAATACTTCAGTGTGCGCGGCGTGACGCCGAGCCGCGACGCGGCGTCGCTCACGGTCAGCGGCGAGGGGGAGGCGTCGTTCGGCATTGGATTGGCGCGGCTTCGGTTGGGGCGATGGCGCGATTATAGATCAACCTGTACGTTCACGTTCAGGTTGACGTGAAAAAACGGCTGCCGGGCGAAATGCGCGGGCAGCCGTTCGTTGCGGTGCGGGGGCGATCAGCCGCCGCGGCGCATCAGGTCGAAGAACTCGGAGTTGCTCTTCGTCTGGCGGATCTTGTCGAGCAGGAATTCCATCGCCTCGACTTCGTCCATGTCATGGATGAACTTGCGCAGCACCCAGATCTTTTGAAGGATCTCGGGCTTGATCAGCATTTCTTCGCGGCGCGTGCCCGACTTGTTCAGGTTGATCGACGGATAGACGCGCTTTTCCGCGAGACGGCGCTCGAGGTGTACTTCCATGTTGCCGGTGCCCTTGAACTCTTCGTAGATCACGTCGTCCATGCGGCTGCCGGTTTCGATCAGCGCGGTGCCGATGATGGTCAGCGAGCCGCCTTCCTCGATGTTGCGCGCCGCGCCGAAGAAGCGCTTCGGGCGCTGCAGCGCGTTCGCGTCGACACCGCCCGTCAGCACCTTGCCCGACGCCGGGATCACGGTGTTGTACGCACGTGCGAGACGCGTGATCGAGTCGAGCAGGATCACGACGTCGTGCTTCATTTCGACGAGGCGCTTGGCCTTCTCGATCACCATTTCGGCGACCTGCACGTGACGCGTGGCCGGTTCGTCGAACGTCGAAGCGATCACTTCGCCGGCGACCGAGCGCTGCATTTCGGTCACTTCTTCAGGGCGCTCGTCGATCAGCAGCACGAACAGGATGACGTCGGGATGGTTCTGCTTGATCGCATGTGCGATGTGCTGGAGCATCACGGTCTTGCCCGACTTCGGCGACGCGACGAGCAGGCCGCGCTGGCCCTTGCCGATCGGCGCGATCATGTCGATGATGCGGCCCGTGACGTTCTCTTCGCCGCGCATTTCGCGTTCGAGCGACAGCGGCTTGTTCGGGTGCAGCGGCGTGAGGTTCTCGAACATGATCTTGTGTTTCGAGGCCTCGGGCGGCTGCCCGTTGACTTTGTCGACCTTCACCAGCGCGAAGTAGCGCTCGCCGTCCTTCGGCGTGCGGACTTCACCTTCGATGGTGTCGCCGGTGTGCAGGTTGAAGCGGCGGATCTGCGACGGGCTGATATAGATGTCGTCGGTGCTCGCGAGGTACGACATTTCCGGCGAGCGCAGGAAGCCGAAACCGTCCGGCAGCACTTCGAGCGTGCCGTCGCCGAAGATCGTCTCTCCCGTCTTGGCGCGCTTTTTGAGAATGGCGAACATCAATTCCTGCTTGCGCAGGCGGTTCGCGTTTTCGATCTCCAGGCCATTGGCCATTTCGATCAGTTCGGACACGTGCAGAGACTTGAGCTCGGATAAATGCATACGGAGAACCCGCCAGGGAGGAGATGCGACGAAAAGAAATAAGGGAGGAGGGCGAGCGGAAGCGCTCTGAGACTTAATGCGTCTTGTAGACGTTTTTTGATTCTAGCATACGCCGATTCGCGCCTGAGCGGCCGATCGGCGGCTTGACGGCGGACGTGTTGTCGGTTGACAACACGTCCGCGGAACAGCCGGTATTACAGGTGGCTGTCCAGGAATGCGGTGAGCTGCGACTTCGACAGCGCGCCGACCTTCTGCGCGGCGGCCGCGCCGTTCTTGAACAGGATCAGCGTCGGGATGCCGCGCACGCCGAACTTCGCAGGCGTTGCCTGGTTGTCGTCGACGTTGATCTTCGCGATCTGCAGTTTGTCGCCGTAATCCTTCGCGACTTCGTCGAGGATCGGGGCGATCATCTTGCACGGGCCGCACCATTCGGCCCAGAAGTCGACGAGCACGGGCTTGTCGGATTTGACGACGTCCTGTTCGAACGATGCGTCGCTGATGTGTTTGATCTGTTCGCTCATTGGGTCAATACCTCTTACGGTTCGGGGACTGCCTGCTCGGCGCGTTGCGGCGCTCCGGCGGCCTTGTCGGCTGCCGGCCGCTGCCGCAGTTCACTCCCCTCTCCGGAAGGAAGGGCGTAAGCGCTGCTTGGCGCGGCTCGCGGGTCGTTCGGGCGTCATATTAGCCTAAATTGCTATCTGCTGCGGGCGGCGATAGTAGCCGCTACGCGAGTAGGGGTACGACGCGCCGTTTGACCGTTGTGTCCCGAACGTGGAGGCCGGCGCGCAAAATACAAGAGTCAGAAGCGTCACGATATATGACCGCGGGTTCGCGCCGGATCGGAGAGCCCGCACGCGCGTCGGTTTGCTCGATCCTTGGCCTTGTTGCGAACAAACGGTCGCATTCGGCCGGAAGCGGTGATAGAATATGCCGTGACGGGCCTCCTCGCATGGTGGGGCGGTGAACCTGGTCAGGTCGGGAACGAAGCAGCCACAATCGTTTTCCGCCAGTGCCGAGGGTCGGGCTCGTCACCTTTCCTCTCGCCCCGTTCGCCGGGCGTTTTTTATTTCTGCGTCATTCTCCGTTCTACCTGCGCATTGCCCGTCTTCCGCACCGTTTCACGTGTCGGCGCGACGCAGCGTTACTGATACAATTTCCCGATGACCTATCAAGTTCTCGCACGCAAGTGGCGTCCGAAGGATTTCGCTTCGCTCGTCGGCCAGGAGCACGTCGTCAGGGCGCTCACGCACGCGCTCGACGGCGGGCGTCTCCATCACGCCTATCTGTTTACCGGAACCCGCGGCGTCGGCAAGACGACGCTGTCGCGGATCTTCGCGAAGGCACTCAACTGCGAAACCGGCGTCACGTCGCAGCCGTGCGGTGTGTGCCGCGCGTGCCGCGAGATCGACGAAGGCCGCTTCGTCGATTACGTCGAAATGGACGCGGCGAGCAACCGCGGCGTCGACGAAATGGCCGCGCTGCTCGAGCGCGCGGTGTACGCGCCCGTCGATGCGCGCTTCAAGGTCTACATGATCGACGAAGTGCACATGCTGACGAATCACGCGTTCAACGCGATGCTGAAGACGCTCGAGGAGCCGCCGCCGCACGTCAAGTTCATCCTCGCGACGACCGATCCGCAGAAGATTCCCGTCACGGTGCTGTCGCGCTGCCTGCAGTTCAACCTGAAGCAGATGCCGGCCGGGCACATCGTGTCGCATCTCGAACGGATCCTCGGCGAAGAGCGGATCTCGTTCGAGCAGCAGGCGCTGCGCCTGCTCGCGCGCGCCGCGCAGGGCAGCATGCGCGATGCGCTGTCGCTGACCGACCAGGCGATCGCGTATTCGGCGAACGAAGTGACCGAATCGGCTGTGTCGGGCATGCTCGGCGCGCTCGACCAGACCTACATGGTGCGCCTGCTCGATGCGCTCGCGGCCGGCAACGGCCCGGAGATTCTCGCGATCGCCGACGAGATGTCGCTGCGCAGCCTGTCTTTTTCCACCTCGCTGCAGGACCTTGCGAGCCTGCTGCACCGGATCGCGTGGGCGCAGTTCGCGCCGGGCTCGGTTCTCGACGAATGGCCGGAAGCGGCCGACCTGCGCCGCTTCGCGGAGACGCTGAGCCCCGAGCAGGTTCAACTGTTCTATCAGATCGCGACGGTCGGACGCGCGGAGCTCGGCCTTGCGCCGGACGAATACGCCGGCTTCACAATGACGCTGCTGCGGATGCTCGCGTTCGAGCCGGCCGTCGGCGCCGGCAGTGCGCCGGGCGGTCAGCCGGCCGTGCCGCGTGCCGTACCCGCGGCTGCGCCGCGTGTGGCAGCCGCCGCGTCGGCGGCGCCCAAGCCGTCTTCGGAACAGGCAGCCGCCGCGGGCGCAGCACGCCCGCAAGCGGCCGCTCCGGTCGCGCCCGCTGCGCGTCCGTCGCCGGCCCGGTCTGACGAAGCGG
This sequence comes from Burkholderia sp. LA-2-3-30-S1-D2, assembly GCF_001523915.2. Taxonomy (NCBI): domain Bacteria; kingdom Pseudomonadati; phylum Pseudomonadota; class Betaproteobacteria; order Burkholderiales; family Burkholderiaceae; genus Burkholderia; species Burkholderia sp. LA-2-3-30-S1-D2. The sequence continues at coordinate 1,621,601 of NZ_CP013384.1, forward strand.
TGACTTCGCCCGCCGTGAAGCCTGTTTCGACGCCGGCAGCGGCTGCAACCGCAGCGCCGCAGCCGGAAGCAAACCCGGCACCGCAGGCAGCACCGGCGAGCGATGCGCTGCCCGCTGTCCGCAACGAACCCGAATTGCCTGCTGCCGCCACGCGCAACGACGAACCAGCGCCGGCTGCCGAACAGGCGCCGCGTGCCGCGCCGGCCGAGCCCGTCGCGCGCCCGGCGGCCCGCGGCGGTGCGGCTGCCGCACTCGACGTGCTACGCAATGCCGGCATGCGCGTGTCGTCCGACCGTTCGCGGGCGGGCGGCGCGTCGAAACCGGCGGCGGCCCAGCCGGCCCCGGAGAAACCGGCGGCATCGCGACCTGCCGCGCAGGTGCCGACGCCGCGCGCGGCGGCACGCGCGCCGCAGCCAGCCGACACGCGCCAGGCTCCGCCGCCGTGGGAAGACATTCCGCCGGACGAATACGTGCCGCTCAGCGCCGACGAGATGTTCGGCGGTGCGGCGGACGACGGCTTCGTGCCTGTATTCGACAGCGGCCCCGATGACGTGCGCATTGCGCCGAAGGCGGCGGAGGCGCGTCCGTCCGCACCGGTCGACACGCGCCCGCTGCCGCCCGCGATCGCGCTCGACCCGGTCGGCTTCGACGGCGAATGGCCGGCGCTGGCCGCACGGTTGCCGCTGAAGGGCGTCGCGTATCAGCTCGCGTTCAACAGCGAGCTGACGGCCGTCGACGCGACGACGTTGAAACTGTCCGTGCCGGTGCCGCAGTACGCGGACGCCGCCCAGGTCGCGAAACTGAAGGCCGCCCTGGCCGACGCGCTCGGCAAGCCCGTCGAGGTCGAGGTCGAGGTCGGGCCCGCGCGGCGCACCGCGGCGGCGCTGGATGCGGCCGCGCGTGCGGCACGCCAGCGCGAGGCCGAGCAGGACATCCATGGCGATCCGTTCGTCCAGCAACTCGTGCGTGACTTCGGGGCGCGTATCGTCGAAGGCTCGGTGCGGCCGCTCGCCGATTTGGCGCCCGACGGCACATCCCCGACGCTGCATTGAACGAATCGCGCCGCGACAGGCACAATCACGCCCGCACATATTGACCGGCGCGCGCCGCGTGCCGGTTTTCACACGATCAAGAAGGAGTATTCCCATGTTGAAAGGCAACCTCGCCGGACTGATGAAGCAAGCGCAGCAAATGCAGGAAAACATGAAGAAGATGCAGGAGCAGCTTGCGCAGATCGAAGTCGAAGGGCAGTCGGGTGCCGGGCTCGTCAAGGTGACGATGACCTGCCGCAACGAAGTGCGTCGCGTGGCGATCGACCCGAGCCTCCTCGCGGACGACAAGGACATGCTCGAGGATCTGGTCGCGGCAGCGTTCAACGATGCCGTGCGCAAGGCCGAGGCGACGTCGCAGGAAAAGATGAGCGGCATGACGTCCGGCCTGCCGCTGCCCCCGGGCTTCAAGCTGCCGTTCTGAGCGCAGCGTCCGTTTAGTCCGATCAGCTCGTTCTGCTTTCAGCCGCCGTATGAAACAGCCGTCCGCCCTGTCCGCCCTCGTCGAAGCGTTGCGCGTATTGCCCGGCGTCGGGCCGAAATCCGCGCAGCGCATGGCGTACCACCTGATGCAGCACGATCGGGAGGGCGCGGAGCGGCTCGGCCGGTCGCTGCTGTTCGCGACCGAGCACCTGCAGCACTGCGAGAAGTGCAATACGTTCACGGAAGCGCAGATCTGCGAGGTGTGCAGCGACGAGGAGCGTGATCCGACGTTGCTGTGCGTCGTCGAGACACCGGCCGACCAGATCATGCTCGAGCAGACGATGACGTATCGCGGGCTGTATTTCGTGCTGATGGGGCGGCTGAGCCCGCTCGACGGAATCGGCCCGAAGGAAATCCATTTCGACCGCCTCGTGCGGCGCGCGTCCGACGGGATCGTCAAGGAGGTCGTGCTTGCGACCAACTTCACGAACGAGGGCGAGGCCACCGCGCACTACCTCGGCCAGACGCTGAAGGCGCGCGGGCTTGCGGTCACGCGCCTCGCGCGTGGCGTGCCGGTGGGCGGCGAGCTCGAATACGTCGACGCGGGCACGATCGCCCGCGCGATGCTCGACCGCCGCACGATGTAAGCCGGGCGCCGCCGGCCGGCGGCGCCGTTCCTCATGTCAGGGAGACACATGAGCGCCAGTCAGGGCCCCCTCGCGGGCGTCAAAGTGCTCGAATTCGGGACGCTGATCGCGGGGCCGTTCGCGTCGCGCCTCTTCGGCGAATTCGGCGCGGAAGTGATCAAGATCGAGGATCCGAACGGCGGCGACCCGCTGCGCAAGTGGCGCAAGCTGCATCCGGAGCAGGGCGGTACGTCGCTGTGGTGGTCGGTCCAGGCCCGCAACAAGAAATCGGTCACCCTCAACCTGAAATCCGATGCCGGCAAGACGATCGCGCGGCAGCTCGCGCGCGAGGCCGACATCGTGATCGAAAACTTCCGCCCGGGCCTGCTCGAGAAGCTCGGGCTCGGCTACGACGTGCTGTCGGCCGACAACCCCGGTCTCGTGATGGTGCGCCTGTCCGGCTACGGGCAGACGGGCCCGTACCGCGACCGGCCGGGTTTCGGCGCGATCGCCGAATCGATGGGCGGGTTGCGCCACATCACCGGCTATCCGGACCTGCCGCCGCCGCGCATCGGCATCTCGATCGGCGACTCGATCGCCGCGCTGCATGGCGTGATCGGCGGGCTGATGGCACTTCACCACCGCAAGGTGAACGGCGGCGCGGGGCAGGTGGTCGACGTCGCGCTGTATGAAGCGGTGTTCAACATGATGGAAAGCGTGGTGCCCGAGTACGGCGTGTACGGGATGGTGCGCGAGCGCACCGGCGCGTCGCTGCCGGGCATCGTGCCGTCGAACACCTACGCGTGCCGCGACGGCAGCATCGTGATCGGCGGCAACAGCGACCCGATCTTCAAGCGGCTGATGAAGGCGATCGAACGCGACGATCTCGCCGGCGATCCGGCGCTTGCACGGAACGACGGCCGCGTGCCGCGCACGCAGGAGATTGACGATGCGATCGCCGCGTGGCTCGCGCCGCGCACGATCGACGAGGCGCTTGCCGTGCTCAACGCGGCGGACGTGCCCGCCGGGCGCATCTACAGCGCCGCCGACATGTTCACCGATCCGCAGTTCGTCGCGCGGCAGATGATCCAGCGCTTCAAACTGGCCGACGGCACCGACATTCCGCTGCCGAACATCACGCCGAAGTTGTCCGACACGCCGGGCGAAACGCGCTGGCTCGGGCCCGAACTCGGCGAGCATACGGACGAGGTGCTGCGCGGCCTCGGCTACGACGCACAGGCGATCGCCGCGCTGCGCGAGGCCGGCGCGATCTGAGTGCCCCAAGGCCGGGCGCTTCGCGTCGGGCTTCCGCGAGGGCGGCCTCTTCCGAGGGGCGGCACGCTTTGGGGCGGGAAACGCCGGGCGGCACAACGTTGTCTCGCGCCCGCGGAACGCCGCCGTGCAATGCGGCGGCGCACCGCGCACGCGTCGTGCATGCAGGCCCGTCCGCAGCCGCCTGACTGTCGCTCTCGCGCCATCTTTCCTCGGTTACAATCGCCGGATGCGAATCCTACTCAGCAACGACGACGGCTATCTCGCCCCCGGTCTCGCCGCGCTCAGCGACGCGCTGCAGCCGCTGGCCGACCTCACGGTGATCGCGCCCGAGCAGAACTGCAGCGGCGCATCGAATTCCCTCACGCTGTCGCGGCCGCTGTCGGTGCAGCGCGCGACGAATACGGGTTTCTTCTACGTGAATGGCACGCCGACCGATTCGGTGCACGTCGCGTTGACGGGGATGGCCGACGCGAGGCCCGACCTCGTCGTGTCCGGGATCAACAACGGCCAGAACATGGGCGAAGACACGCTCTATTCAGGGACCGTTGCGGCCGCCACCGAAGGCATCATGTTCGGCGTACCGGCCATCGCGTTTTCGCTGGCCGAGAAGGGCTGGGCGCATCTGACGGATGCGGCGCGCGTCGCCGCGGAAATCGTCGAACACTATCTCGCGCATCCGCTGCCCGGTCAGCCGCTGCTGAACGTCAATATCCCGAATCTGCCGTATGGGGAACTGAAAGGCTGGCAGGTCACGCGCCTCGGCAAGCGTCACCCGTCCCAGCCGGTGATTCGCCAGACCGACCCGCGCGGCGAGCCGGTCTACTGGATCGGTGCCGCGGGTGCCGCGCTGGACGCGAGCGAAGGCACCGATTTCCACGCCGTCGCAAACGGTTTCGTATCGATCACCCCGCTGCAGCTCGATCTCACGCATACGCAAATGCTGCCCGCAACGCGCGAATGGGTGCGCGCAGGAGGGCGGGCTTCATGAGCGGCGAGCGCGCGAAGCGGTTTCCGCTCGTGCTCGAAGATCTCAAGCGAGCGCCACGCAAATCGGAAGGCCGGGCCGGCGAACGCCATGCGGCGGGCGCGGTGCCGAAGGCCGTCGACAAGTCCACCGCCGTGCTGAAGCCGGTGGCGGTGAAGACGGGCGTCGCCCGCCCGGTGCCGGGCACGACCGCCGCGAAGCCGGCGACCGCGCCGAAACCGACCGCGCTGAAGCCGGCTGCGCCGAGCGTCGCGCCGGCCGGTGCGTTCGCGCTGACGTCGGAACGTGTGCGCGAGCGCATGGTCGAACGCCTGCGGGCGAGCGGCGTGACCGACGCGCGCGTGCTGGATGCGATGGCCGCGGTGCCGCGTCACATGTTCGTGGATCCGGGGCTCGCGACGCAGGCCTATGAGGATGCCGCGCTGCCGATCGGTCACCAGCAAACGATTTCAAAGCCGTCGGTCGTCGCGCGCATGATCGAGCTCGCGATGGCCGGCCGCACGCTCGAGCGCGTCCTCGAGATCGGCACCGGTTGCGGCTACCAGGCCGCGGTGCTGAGTCACGTGGCACGCGACGTGTATTCGATTGAACGCATCAAGCCGCTCTACGAGCGCGCAAAGCTGAACCTGCGGCCGCTGCGCGTGCCGAACATCCGTCTGCATTACGGCGACGGGCGTGTCGGTCTGCCGTCCGCGGGCCCGTTCGACGCGATCGTGATCGCTGCGGCGGGGCTCGACGTGCCACAGGCGCTGCTTGAGCAACTCGCGATCGGCGGGCGGCTCGTCGCGCCTGTCGGCGCGCAGAGCGGGCAGCCTCAGGTGCTCACGCTTGTCGAGCGCGTCGCGCACGCGCAATGGCGGGAGTCACGGCTTGATCGCGTTTTCTTTGTCCCTTTAAAATCCGGAGTGATTTGAAACCGATGAGTATGTTGCGCGCGATGCAAAACAACCGAACCAGGGAACCGCTCACGTTCGCCCAGCGCGCGATCTGTGTGGCTGCGTTCTCCACGCTACTGGCCGCCTGTGCGACGCGGCTCGACAACGCGCCCGTCGTCGACCGCTCCGGAACGCTCGGCACGACCACCGCCGCCCAGCCGGCGGTGCCGCTCGGCCCGCCGCCGCCCGGCTTCTACCGTGTGAAACCGGGCGATACGCTGTACCGGATCGCGCTCGAAAACGGGCAGAACTATCGCGACATCGCCGCGTGGAACAACCTGGCGAACCCGAACCAGATCGAAGTCGACCAACTGCTGCGCGTCGCGCCGCCGGGCGGTGCCGCGGTTGCAGGCTCGCCGGCTGCCGCGCCGATCGCAGGCGCCGCCGTCGCGACCGCACCGCTCAGCAGCGGTCCCGCGACGCCGGCTGCAGGCTCGTCGTCCACGGTCACGCCGCCGGCTGCCGCCGCATCGAGCGATACGGCCGCGGCGCCGAGCGGCCCCGTGACGTTTGCATGGCCCGTGCGCGGCCCGGTACTGAACGGTTTCGACGACGCGAAGAACAAGGGCGTCAATATCGGCGGCACGTCCGGCGAGGCCGTGAAGGCGGCGGCCGACGGCCGCGTCGTCTACTCGGGCAACGGCCTGCGTGGCTACGGCAATCTCATTATCATCAAACACGATGCAACTTACCTCACGGCGTATGCACACAATCGCGCTTTGATGGTAAAAGAGGGGGACGCGGTAACGAAGGGGCAAAAGATCGCCGAGATGGGTAACAGCGATGCCGACCGCGTGATGCTGCATTTCGAGGTTCGCCGGCAGGGTAAACCTGTCGATCCGCTGAAGTATTTGCCGCCTCAATAACCGAGACGACCATGCCGAAATCGAAGCGCCACGAGCCGCAAGCCGAATCTGAGAAGATCAGTCGTGCCACGCAAGCATCGGTGGAGCGAGCTGGCGCTTCGACGGACGACGAAGACGACGTCGCGGAAAACGAACGTGATCTCGAGGCACGCGACGCCGAAGCGGACGGCGACGACGAGCGCGAAGGCCGTGCGGAAGCCGCGCCCGACGTCGACGATTTCCGCGCATTGCTGCAGGCCGAACTCACGGCCGACACGATCCAGCATTACCTGAATCGCATCAGCGTGAAGCCACTCCTGACCGTCGAGGAGGAGCAGCGCTATTCGCGTCTCGCGAAGGCCGGCGAATTCGAGGCGCGGCAGGTGATGATCGAGCGCAACCTGCGTCTCGTCGTCAGCATCGCGAAGGGTTACCTGAACCGCGGCGTGCCGTTGCTCGACCTGATCGAGGAAGGCAACCTCGGCCTGATGCACGCGATCGAGAAATTCGACCCGACGCGCGGCTTTCGTTTCTCGACCTACGCGACGTGGTGGATCCGCCAGAGCATCGAACGGGCGATCATGAACCAGGCGCGCACCGTGCGCCTGCCCGTGCACGTGATCCGCGAACTGAACCAGGTGCTGCGCGCGAAGCGCCACCTCGAAAAGAATTCGATGTCGACGGGCGAGGCGGCCGAGCGCCGCGAAGCCAGCATCGACGACATCGCCTATCTCACCGGCAAGACCGCCGAGGAAGTCACCGACATCCTCGCGCTCAACGAGCACACCGCGTCGCTCGACGCACCGCTCGATCTCGATCCCGCGAGCAGCCTGCTCGACCTGCTGCCCGACGACCAGAGCCAGTCGCCCGACGCCGAGGTGCAGCACCGCGAACTCGAGACGCTCACGCGCGCGTGGCTGTCGCGGCTGTCCGACAAGCATCGGCACGTGATCGAGCGCCGCTTCGGCCTGAACCACATCGAACCGGCCACGCTCGAGGAGCTGGCCGACGAGATGGGGCTCACGCGCGAGCGGGTGCGGCAGATCCAGCAGGAAGCGCTGGTGCGCCTCAAGCGGTTCTTTGCCTCCAACGGCGTGCGCAAGGACGCCGTTCTGTAACTGATGACTCCGATTCTCGTTTTTGACATCGAGACCATTCCCGATGTCGACGGCATTCGCCGTCTGGAAGACCTGCCCGCGACGCTCGACGATGCCGCGGTGGCCGAACATGCGTTCGCCGCGCGCCGCGAAAAGACCGGCAGCGATTTCCTGCCGCATCACCTGCAGCGCATCGCGGCGATTTCCTGCGTGTTCCGCGACAACAATGGTTTTCGCGTGCGCTCGCTGGGCACGCCCCAGGACAACGAGGCGACGCTGGTCCAGTCGTTCTATCGCGTGATCGAGAAATACACGCCGCAGCTCGTGTCGTGGAACGGCGGCGGCTTCGATCTGCCGGTGCTCCATTACCGTGCGCTCGTGCACGGGATCCCCGCGACGCGCTACTGGGATCTGGGCGAGGACGACCGCGAATTCAAGTGGAACAACTACATCTCGCGCTATCACTCGCGACACACCGATCTGATGGACGTGCTCGCGATGTATCAGGCGCGCGCGAATGCGCCGCTCGACGCGCTCGCGAAGCTGTGCGGCTTTCCGGGCAAGCTCGGGATGGACGGCAGCCAGGTGTGGCCCGCGTTCCAGGACGGCCGGATCGAGGAAATCCGCAACTATTGCGAAACCGACGTCGTCAATACTTACCTGCTGTATTGCCGGTTCCAGCTGATGCGCGGCGGCCTGACGCCGAGCGAGTATGCTGACGAGATCCTGCTCGTGAAGAACGCGCTGGCACAGGAGCCCGCGTCGCATTGGGCCGAATACCTGGCCGGTTTCGACGCGTAACGCGGGAGGCTCGCGCCGCGGCAGCGATCAATCGAGTTCGAGCACGATCGGCTGGTGATCCGACGCGCGCACGTCGCCGTCGATCTCGCAGTGCGTGACGCGTGGCAGTAGCGTATCGGTCACGAACACGAAATCGCATGCGAGCGGCCCTTCCGACCATTGCGCCGTGTCGTAGACGCCGGCAGTCGGCGGCGGCGTGCAGCCCGGGTGGCGGGCAATCCACGCATCGACGAACGGCGGCGCGTCGGCGATCGGCGCCAGCATGCGCCGGTACGCATCGCTGCCGAACGCGCTGTTGAAATCGCCGCAGACGATCGCGTCGCACGGCTGGTCGGTCGCGCTGAACGGCCCCGTCGCATTTTCCGCCGGCGCGGGCCGGTCCGCGTGGGCGCAGGCCTCTCGGTGCCGATCGCGCAACGCATCGACCTGCGCGAGTCGCTGGCGCGCCGAATAGTATTCGAGGTGCGTCGTGACGACCCGCAGCGGGCCCGGTGGCGTCACCAGCTCGACGTCGAGTGCGACACGCGGCATCGATGGCGCGCCCGCGTCGGCCGGCCACGGCAGCAGGTGGCGCAGCACGCGCCGGACGGGCAGCCGGGTCGCGATCGCATTGCCGAACTGGCGACGCGGCGCGCCGGGTTCCAGCGCCGGCAGGTCGGCGCCGATCGCGTCGACGATCGCATAGCCGGGCAGCAACGCCGCCAGTTCGGCGAACTGGTCCGGGCCCGGCCGGCCGGGCAGTGCGCCGAAGCCGCGCGTCACTTCTTGCAGGCACAACACGTCGAAGTCGCCAAGCCGGCGGGCGGCGGCGATGGTGCGGGGAAGGTCGACGACGCCGTCCGCGTCCCGACCCCATTGAACGTTCCAGTCGATCAGTCGCATGGTCGAGTCTCCTGCGAGCAGAACTTATGCCGTCCGTGGCCTGGCGAGACGCCGCGCATGCGGGCCGGCGGCAGACCGTGCCTGTATGACGCGGTGCGGTAGGCGCATCCATATCGACGCTTGCGCCACGAAAGCGGGCGATGCGGGCTTTCGTCGTCTACAATCTCGCCTTCTTCAACGTTTTGTCAGGAAAAGCTGGTGTCCGAAGCCGTCCCCACTTCTGCGCGCAAATCGAAAAATGCGCCCGTCGCGCCCGGGCCTGCCCCGGTTCTCGAGATCGAATCGCTCGACATGGAAGCGCGCGGTGTCGGCCGCACGACGACCGAGGACGGCTCGCCGGGCAAGGTCATCTTCGTCGAGGGCGCGCTGCCCGGGGAGCGCGTGACCTATTCGAGCTATCGCCGCAAGCCGAGCTACGAGCAGGCGACCGTCGTCGATATTCTGCGCCCAAGCGTGCTGCGCACGCAGCCGAAGTGCAAATTCTTCGGCACCTGCGGCGGCTGCTCGATGCAGCACCTCGACATGCGTGCGCAGGTGGCGATCAAGCAGCGCGTGCTCGAGGACAACCTGTGGCACCTGTCGAAGCTGCGCGCCGAGACGATGTTCGCGCCGATCCACGGCCCGTCGTGGGGTTACCGCTACCGTGCGCGCCTGACCGTGCGCAACGTCGCGAAGAAGGGCGGCGTGCTCGTCGGATTCCATGAAAAGAAGAGCAGCTATGTCGCCGACATGACGAGCTGCGAAGTGCTGCCGCCGCACGTGTCGGCGATGCTCGTGCCGCTGCGTCGGCTGGTGGAGGGGCTGTCGATCCGTGACCGGATGCCGCAGATCGAGCTCGCGGTCGGTTCGCAAGTCACGGCGCTGGTGCTGCGCGTGCTGGAGCCGATCAATGCGGATGACGAAGCGCTGCTGCGCGCGTTCGCGGACGAGCACAAGGTGCAATTCTGGCTTCAGCCGAAGGGCCCGGACACGGTCGCGCCGTTCTATCCGCTGGACGTGCCGCTCGACTACACGCTGCCGGAGTTCGGCATCCGCATGCCGTTCAAGCCGACCGACTTCACGCAGGTCAACCATCAGATCAACCGCGTGCTGGTGGGCCGCGCGCTGCGCCTGCTCGCGCCGTCGCGCGACGATCGCGTGCTCGACCTGTTCTGCGGGATCGGCAACTTCACGCTGCCGCTCGCGCGGCTGTCCCGCGAGGTGATGGGCATCGAAGGCAGCGAGACGCTGACGACGCGCGCGCTGGCGAATGCGCGCGAGAACGGTGTCGACGGCCACACGACGTTCGCGTGCCGGAACCTGTTCGAGGTGACGGGCGACGACCTTCGTGCGCTCGGCGCGTTCGACAAGTTCCTGATCGACCCGCCGCGCGAAGGCGCGCTCGCGGTGTCGAAGGCGCTGGCCGAAATCGCGCAGAGCGGCGAAGGCCCGCTGCCGAAGCGTATCGTCTACGTGTCGTGCAACCCGTCGACGCTCGCGCGCGACGCGGGCCTGCTCGTGCACGAGGCCGGCTATCGGCTGAAGGGTGCCGGGGTCGTTAACATGTTCCCGAATACGTCGCACGTCGAATCGATCGCGCTGTTCGAGCGCGACTGAGCGGGCGGGCGGTGGACGTAAAAAAACCGGCCCACGAGGCCGGTTTTTTCGGTGTCTAGCGACCGTCAGTTGCGGTTGCCGCCGAAGATGCCGAGCAGCGCGAGCAGGTTCGTGAACACGTTGTACAGATCGAGGTAGATCGCAAGCGTCGCCGAGATGTAGTTCGTCTCGCCGCCGTTCACGACGCGCTGGACGTCGAACAGCATGTAGGCCGAGAAGATCGCGATCGCGAGCACCGACACGGTGAGCATCAGCGCCGGCAGTTGCAGGAAGATGTTCGCGACCGAGGCAAGCAGGATCGCGATCACGCCCATGAACAGCCACTTGCCGAGCCCCGAGAAGTCGCGCTTGCTGACCGTGGCGATCGTCGCCATCGCGGCGAAGATGATGCCGGTGCCCCCGAACGCGAGCATGATCAGCGACGGGCCGTTCGAGAAGCCGAGGATGAAGCTCAGCAGGCGCGACAGCATCAGGCCCATGAAGAACGTGAAGCCGAGCAGCACGAACACGCCGGCCGCGCTGTTTTTCGTCCGCTCGATCGCGAACATGAAGCCGAACGCGATCGCGAAGAACGCCAGCAGGCTCATCATCGGGCTGGTGGCCGCGAACAGCGAGAAGCCCGTCGCGACGCCGACCCATGCCCCCAGCACCGTCGGCACCATCGACAGCGCGAGCAGCCAGTACGTGTTCCGCAGCACGCGATTGCGAACCTCCGCGGTGCTGACGGAGCCGCCGCGGCCGAAATTGTACGGATAGTCGTTCATGGTTTCTCCTAACATTGAACGCGTGGGCGTCCCGGGCCGGTTCGGCGCACGCGGTGTGCGGCGCAGCAAACCGGAGCAGCTATGGCTAAGATACGTTCCGCACCGCTTGGTTTCAATGGCAGGGCGGCGCAAAAACATATGGATTCTGAACCTTTCACTCGTGTAAGGGTTCAATCGCAATGATACACGGGATCGTGCTACAATAGCGGATTCATTTGAACCTGTAACTTCTTAATTTCTTGGAGTTTTTATGGCAATCGAGCGCACCCTGTCGATCATCAAGCCGGATGCGGTGGCAAAGAACGTGATCGGCCAGATCTACAGCCGTTTCGAAGGCGCCGGCCTGAAGATCGTCGCATCGCGCATGGCACACCTGTCGCGTGCTGACGCAGAGAAGTTCTACGCAGTTCACGCAGCACGTCCGTTCTTCAAGGACCTCGTCGATTTCATGATCTCGGGCCCGGTGATGATCCAGGTTCTGGAAGGTGAAGGCGCGATCCTGAAGAACCGCGACCTGATGGGCGCGACGGATCCGAAGAAGGCGGAAAAGGGCACGATCCGCGCCGACTTCGCCGACAGCATCGACGCGAACGCCGTGCACGGCTCGGACGCAGCGGAAACGGCTGCGGTCGAAATCGCGTTCTTCTTCCCGGAAATGAACGTTTACTCGCGCTAAGCCCTGGCTGACAGCAAGTAGGCAGGATTCAGCGCACGCGGCAAGGCAGCACATCATGACGAGCGAAACTTCCGTCAATCTTCTCGACTTCGATGCCGAGGGTCTTGTCGCGTACTGCGGCAGCCTCGGCGAGAAGCCGTTCCGCGCCAAGCAGTTGCAGCGCTGGATCCATCAGTACAACGCTGGCGATTTCGACGGCATGACCGACCTCGCGAAGTCCCTGAGAGAAAAGCTCAAGGGCCGCGCGTCGATCGTGATGCCCGATATCGTCAGCGATCACGTTTCCACCGACGGCACGCGCAAGTGGCTGATCGACGTCGGAAACGGCAATGCGGTCGAAACCGTTTTCATCCCGGAGGAGACGCGCGGCACGTTGTGCGTGTCGTCGCAAGCCGGGTGTGCGGTCAACTGCCGCTTCTGCTCGACGGGCAAGCAGGGCTTCTCCCGCAACCTGTCGACAGCCGAAATCATCGGCCAGCTCCGGATGGCCGAATTTGCGCTGCGTGCGTCGCTCGGTCGCGCGCCCGGTCCGAACGGCAAGGCCGAACGGGTCGTCACCAACGTGGTGATGATGGGCATGGGCGAGCCGCTGCTGAATTACAGCGCGGTCGTGCCCGCGATGCGGCTCATGCTCGACGACAACGCCTACGGCCTGTCGCGCCGCCGCGTCACATTGTCGACGTCCGGCGTGGTGCCGATGATGGACCGCCTCGGCGCCGAACTGCCGGTCGCGCTCGCCGTTTCGCTCCACGCACCGAACGACGCGCTGCGCGACGAACTGGTGCCGCTCAACAAGAAGCATCCGCTTCGCGAGCTGATGGCCGCGTGCCAGCGTTATCTGAAAGTTGCGCCGCGCGACTTCATTACTTTCGAATACTGCATGCTCGACGGCGTCAACGACACCGAAGCGCATGCGCGCGAACTGCTGGCCGTCACGCGCGACGTACCCTGCAAGTTCAATCTGATCCCGTTCAATCCGTTTCCGGAATCGGGCCTCATCCGCTCGAAGCCGGAGCAGATCAAACGTTTCGCACAGGTCCTCATCGACGCGGGTGTCGTCACGACCGTGCGCAAGACGCGCGGCGACGACATTGACGCCGCGTGCGGCCAGCTGGCCGGCGCCGTGAAGGACCGCACGCGCCTCGCGGAGCGAACGGGCGCAGCAGCAAAAATCATCGAAGTTCGGGCGGTTTGACGGGGATGCCCGAACCTTTTGGCGGTACAACACGCGAATAGCGATCGGACGCGGCGCCTCGACGCCGCGCATGATATGGACGGTTGCGGGAGCCGGCGGCGCCCGCCAGTGAAGAAGAATCGACGCGAGGACAAGGATGAGTGAGCCGCAGCCGACAAACGGCGCAGAGATGAATGCCGCGAAGCCGGCGCAGGCAGGGCTTGAAACGCTGGCGGCCGTCGGCAGCCGGCTGGCGGAGCTCCGGGAAGCGAAGGGTTGGACGGTCGACGACGTGTCGGCGCGGCTCAAGGTCGCCCCGCAGAAACTGCGTGCGCTTGAGGCAGGCGACATCAGCCATTTGCCCGGCGTGACGTTCGCGCTCGGCGTCGTGCGCAGCTACGCGAAAATGCTCGGTGTCGATCCCGAGCCGTTTGCACAGGCATTGCGCCGCGAGCGCGGCGTGCCCGAAGTCGATCTGTCGATGCCCGCGTCGTCGGGGACGGATCTGCCGCGCGGCCGCGTATCGATTCCGCTCGGCGGCTCGTCGCGCCATCATCCGTGGCTGTGGGGGACGGCGATCGTTGTCGTCGCGGTGATCGCGGTACTCATGTGGCACACTGGCGGCGATACGTCGAGCTGGCTCGCGCGCTTCAAGAGTGGCGGCGACGCCGAACATGCGTCGGCGGCGAGCGCGTCGGCGGCGTCTTCCGCCGAAGAGGCGGTCGCCGGCGGTGCGTCGACGGCAGTCGGCAACGACGTCCCGGCGCAGGTTGCAGCATCCGCCGCGGCACCGCAGGCTGTTGCGTCGGCTGCTCCGGTTGCTTCGGCTCCGGCCCCGACGGCCGTCGTGCCTGCGTCGCAACCGATCGTCGCGTCGGCAGCGGCGAGCAGCGCGGCCGTGTCGGCGCAGCCCGCGAGCGTCGTGGTGGCGGCAGGCCAGTCCATGGTCGAACTGAAGGTCAAGCAGGATTGCTGGTTCAGCGTGCGCGACAAGAACGGCAAGGAGCTGTTCTCGGCGCTTGTGCGGGCCGGCGAGACGAAGCAGGTCGCCGGCGACGGGCCGTTCAAGGTCACGATCGGCAACAAGGCAGGTCTTGATACGGTCGCGTTCGACGGAAAACCCGTCGATCCGGCGAAATATTCGGCAGCGCGGGGTAACGTGGCGCGGTTCACGCTGCCCTGACGTCAAGCGCCGTGACGCAGGCCTGTCCTGGACAGGCCGCGAGGGCACGGCGCTTTTTCAATTCATGCGCCGCCTCGCGGCGCATTCCGCGTAAATGGATCTATCGATGCAATCCGAAGCTCAATCCCCACGCAGCAGTCAGATTTGTTCAACCGAGCCGGTGTTCGGCGGGCATCAGCCGCGTCGCGTGTCGCATGCGGTGGATGTTCGTTGGGGCGGGCAGCTCGTGACGATCGGCGGCGATGCGCCGGTGCGCGTGCAGTCGATGACGAATACCGACACGGCCGACGCGATCGGCACGGCGATCCAGATCAAGGAACTCGCGAATGCGGGCTCGGAACTGGTGCGCATCACGGTCAATACGCCGGAGGCCGCGGCCGCCGTGCCGGCGATCCGCGAGCAGCTCGACCGGATGGGTGTGACCGTCCCGCTCGTCGGAGATTTCCACTACAACGGCCACCTGCTGCTGCGCGACTATCCGGGCTGCGCGGAGTCGCTGTCGAAGTACCGGATCAACCCGGGTAACGTCGGCCAGGGTGCGAAGCGCGACACGCAGTTCGCGCAGATGATCGAAGCCGCGGCGAAGTACGACAAGCCGGTGCGGATCGGCGTGAACTGGGGCAGTCTCGACCAGGACCTGCTCGCGCGCATGATGGACGAGAACGGTGCGCGCGCGCAGCCGTGGGATGCGCAGAGCGTGATGTACGAAGCGCTGATCCAGTCGGCGATCGGCTCGGCCGAGCGCGCGGTCGAACTGGGTCTCGGCCGTGACCGCATCGTGCTGTCGTGCAAGGTCAGCGGCGTGCAGGACCTGATCGCCGTGTACCGCGAGCTCGGCCGGCGCTGCGGGTTCGCGCTGCACCTCGGTCTGACAGAGGCGGGCATGGGCTCGAAGGGCATCGTCGCTTCGACGGCCGCGCTCGGCGTGCTGCTGCAGGAAGGGATCGGCGACACGATCCGCATTTCGCTGACGCCGGAGCCGGGCGCGTCGCGCACGGGCGAAGTGATCGTTGGCCAGGAAATCCTGCAGACGATGGGCCTGCGCTCGTTCGCGCCGATGGTGATCGCGTGCCCGGGCTGCGGCCGCACGACGAGCACGCTGTTCCAGGAACTCGCGATGCAGATCCAGACCTATCTGCGTGAGCAGATGCCGGTCTGGCGCAAGGAATATCCGGGCGTCGAGAAGATGAACGTCGCGGTGATGGGCTGCATCGTCAACGGCCCGGGCGAGTCGAAGCACGCGAACATCGGCATCAGCCTGCCGGGTTCGGGCGAAAACCCGGCCGCGCCCGTCTTCATCGATGGCGAGAAGGTCAGGACGCTGCGCGGTGAGCGGATCGCCGAGGAATTCCAGCAGATCGTCAGCGACTACGTCGCACGCAATTACGGCCGCACCGAGGCCCTGAACTAAATTCGTCCACACACACGAACGATGACTGAACAGAAACGCAAGATCGAGAAGCTCACCGGCGTCAAGGGCATGAACGACATCCTCCCGCAGGATGCCGGCCTCTGGGAGTTCTTCGAAGCTACCGTGAAATCGCTGCTGCGCGCGTACGGCTACCAGAACATCCGCACGCCGATCGTCGAACATACGCAGCTCTTCACGCGCGGCATCGGTGAAGTCACGGACATCGTCGAGAAGGAGATGTACAGCTTCACCGACGCGCTGAACGGCGAGAACCTGACGATGCGCCCGGAGAACACCGCGGCCGTCGTGCGCGCGTCGATCGAGCACAACATGCTGTACGACGGCCCGAAGCGCCTGTGGTACATCGGCCCGATGTTTCGTCACGAGCGTCCGCAGCGCGGCCGCTATCGTCAGTTCCACCAGGTCGGCGTCGAGGCACTCGGCTTCGCTGGCCCGGACGCGGATGCCGAAATCATCATGATGTGTCAGCGCCTGTGGGACGACCTCGGCCTGACCGGCATCAAGCTCGAGATCAACTCCCTCGGCCTCGCCGAAGAGCGTGCCGCGCACCGCGTCGAACTGATCAAATATCTCGAGCAGTTCGCCGATGTCCTGGACGAGGACGCAAAGCGTCGCCTGTATACAAACCCGCTGCGCGTGCTCGACACGAAGAACCCCGCGCTGCAGGAAATCGCGCAGAACGCGCCGAAGCTGATCGACTTCCTCGGTGACGAGTCGCGTGCCCATTTCGAAGGGCTGCAGCGCCTGCTGCTCGCGAACAACATCCCGTTCAAGATCAACCCGCGTCTCGTGCGCGGCCTCGACTACTACAACCTGACCGTGTTCGAGTGGGTGACCGACAAGCTCGGCGCGCAGGGCACGGTCGCGGCCGGCGGCCGCTACGATCCGCTGATCGAGCAGCTCGGCGGCAAGCCGACCGCCGCATGCGGCTGGGCGATGGGCATCGAGCGCATTCTCGAGCTGCTGAAGGAAGAGGATCTCGCGCCCGAGCAGGAAGGTGTCGACGTGTACGTGGTGCACCAGGGCGAGACAGCGCGCGAACAGGCGTTCATCGCGGCCGAGCGTCTGCGCGATACGGGCCTCGACGTGATTTTCCACTGCAGCGCTGACGGCGGCCCGGCAAGCTTCAAGTCGCAGATGAAGCGGGCCGATGCGAGCGGTGCCGCGTTCGCGGTGATCTTCGGCGAAGAAGAGGTCGCGAACGGCACGGTCGGCGTGAAAGCGTTGCGCGGTGCGGGCGAGGATGGGGAAAAGAACGTTCAGCAGACCGTACCGGTCGAAAGCTTGACCGAATTCCTAATCAATGCGATGGTTGCATCCGCCGAAGACGGCGACGACTGATCGCGCTGGCATTCGCTCGACAAGAAAAGCCTGAAAAGGAAGGAATCGCTCGCCGATGAGTTATCACGACGAACAAGAATCGATTGAAAGTCTCAAGGCGTGGTGGGCCCGCTGGGGCAACCTCACCACGTGGATCGTGCTCGCGGCGCTGGTCGTCGCGGCCGGTTTCAACGGCTGGAATTATTGGCAGCGCCGTCAGGCCACCGAGGCTTCCGGGTTGTACGAGCAGGTGCAGAAGGCTGCCGCCGGGAATGACAAGGCGACGATGGCCCGCGCGGCGGCCGACATGGAAGACAAGTTCGGCAGCACGCCGTATGCGCAGATGAGCGCGCTGTTGGCAGCGAAGACGCTGTACGCAGCCGGCGATGCCGCCGGCGCGAAGGCGCAGCTGCAATGGGCCGTCGATCACGCCAAGGACGACGAGTACAAGCAGATCGCGAAGCTGCGTCTCGCATCGCTGCTGCTCGACGAGAAGGCGTACGATGCGGGCCTCGCGCTGCTTTCCGGCACGCCGATCGATGCATTCAAGGGTCTCGTGGCCGATCGCCGCGGCGATCTGCTTGCGGCGCAAGGCAAGACCGCCGATGCGCGCGCCGCATACAAGCTTGCGCTCGACGGCCTGTCGCAGGACGACCAGTCCGCGCGTCAGCTCGTGCAGTTCAAGCTCGACGCGCTCGGCGGCTGATCCCGGCCCTCTCAACCTCTTAACTCTGCTTCGCTAACCGATGAATTTGCTGAAACGTTACGCTGTGCCCGTAGCCTGCGCGGCGGCTGTCCTGGCATTGGCGGCCTGCTCGTCGTCGAAGGACGCGCGCCGCGTGCCGACGCCGCTCACCGAGTTCAAGCCCGTCATGGACGTGCAACAGGTCTGGAAGGCGAGCGTCGGCAAGGGCGGGCGCTACCTATTCTCGCCGGTGGCCGTTGGCGACGCCGTCTACGCGGCGGGCGAGAACGGTTCGGTCGAGAAGATCGACGCGAAGACGGGCCAGACGCTGTGGCGCGCGAAGGTCGGCTCGGATCTGTCGGCCGGGGTCGGCAGCGACGGCAACCTGACCGCAGTCGGCGCGTTGAAGGGCGGCGTGTTCGTGCTGGGCCCCGACGGCAAGCAACTGTGGAAGACGAGCGTGCAGGGCGAGATCTTCTCGCCGCCGCTGGTCGGCAACGGTCTCGTGATCGTGCGCACGATCGACGGCCAGGTGATCGCGTTCAACGCGCAGACGGGCGAGCAGAAGTGGAACTACCGCAACCGCGCGGTGCCGCTGAACCTGCGCGTGTCGGCCGGCATGACGTTCGCGGGCGATGCGGCCGTGCTGGCGGGCTTCCCCGGCGGCGGTCTTGTCGCGATCAACCTGCAGACGGGCGAGCCGTTCTGGCAGACGCCCGTGTCGTTCCCGAAGGGCGTGACCGAAGTGGAGCGTATCAACGACGTCAGCGGTCCGCCGACGCTCGTGGGTGCTCAAGCGTGCGCGGTCACGTTCCAGGGCCAGCTCGGCTGCTTCGACGCGAACTCGGGCCGTCCGCTGTGGGAAAAGGCGTTCTCGAGCCGCAGCGGTCTCGCGCAGGACGATTCGGTCGTCGCCGGCGGGGACGACTGGTCGGTCGTGACGGCCTACGACGCGGCGAGCGGCAATCAGCTCTGGCGTAACGACAAGCTGAAGAGCCGCGACGTCGGCGTGCCATACCTGCTCGGCCATGCGGTCGTGATGGGCGACTACAAGGGCTTCGTGCACTTCCTGTCGCGCGAGGACGGCAGCTTCATCGCCCGGATGAAAACCGACGGCAGCGCGATTACCGCGGCGCCGGTCCTGGCCGGCAATACGCTCGTCGTGCAGACGAAGGACGGCGGCCTGTACGGGTTCCGTCCGCGCTGACGCGCACGCAACGAGCGCAATCGCGGCGCGGCGGGCTCGTCCCGCGCGTGCGATTGCGCGACATGAAGGCGGCCGGTGTCCCCGGCCGCTCGGTATTTGAAAGGCAGTTCGAAACGAAAGACGACGGCGCGCAACGCGCGCCCGGCGCGCGCATCCGGCGCGGCGCGAATTCGTGATATTTTCATTCAGCGCAGCCGCCCGCAGCAGCGGGCCTCCCGCTGCTGCGCATCACCGTAGAAAACACAGATGAAACCGGTCATTGCCCTCGTTGGGCGCCCCAATGTGGGGAAATCCACGCTGTTCAACCGGCTCACGCGCTCGCGCGATGCGCTGGTTGCCGACTTGCCCGGCCTGACGCGCGATCGCCATTACGGCGAAGGGCGCGTCGGCGAGCGGCCGTATCTGGTCGTCGATACCGGCGGCTTCGAGCCCGTCGCGAAGGACGGCATTTTGCACGAGATGGCACGCCAGACGCGGCAGGCCGTCGAGGAAGCCGACGTCGTCGTGTTCATCGTCGACGGCCGTAACGGCCTCGCGCCGCAGGACAAGTCGATCGCCGACTACCTGCGCAAGACCGGCCGGCCGATCTTCCTGGTCGTCAACAAGGCCGAGGGGATGAAGTACACGGCGGTTGCGACGGACTTCTACGAGCTCGGGCTCGGCGATCCGCGCGCGATCTCGGCCGCGCACGGCGACGGCGTGACCGATATGATCAACGAAGCGCTGGAAGTCGCATACGCGGGCCAGCCCGAGGAAGCGGACGAGGACGATCCGTCGCGCGGCATCAAGATCGCGATCGTCGGCCGGCCGAACGTCGGCAAGTCGACGCTCGTGAACGCGCTGATCGGCGAGGACCGCGTGATCGCGTTCGACATGCCGGGCACGACGCGCGATTCGATCTACGTCGACTTCGAGCGCAACGGCAAGAAATATACGCTGATCGACACCGCCGGCCTGCGACGTCGCGGCAAGGTGTTCGAGGCGATCGAGAAATTCTCGGTCGTGAAGACGCTGCAGTCGATCTCCGACGCGAACGTCGTCATTCTTCTGCTGGATGCGCAGCAGGACATTTCCGACCAGGACGCGCACATCGCCGGCTTCGTCGTCGAACAGGGCCGCGCGCTCGTGATCGGCGTTAACAAGTGGGACGGCCTCGACGACCATGCACGCGATCGTGCGAAAGCGGATTTGACCCGCAAGCTGAAATTCCTCGACTTCGCGAAATCGCACTACATTTCGGCCGCGAAGAAGACGGGCATCGGCGCACTGATGCGCTCGGTCGACGACGCGTACGCGGCGGCGATGGCGAAACTGCCGACGCCGAAGCTCACGCGCGCGCTGATCGAAGCGGTCGAGTTCCAGCAGCCGCGTCGTCGCGGTCCGGTGCGTCCGAAGCTGCGCTACGCGCACCAGGGGGGCCAGAATCCGCCGCTGATCGTCATCCACGGCAACGCGCTCGATGCGGTCACGGAAACCTACAAGCGTTACCTCGAAAACCGATTCCGCGAAACTTTCTCACTGACCGGGACTCCATTGCGCATAGAGTTCCGTTCGTCGAACAACCCGTACGCGGACAAGGGCTGAAGCAGGTCCTGCAAGGGGTAGGCCGCATGGCCTACGCCCGGGCGGGGCATGCAAAATCGGCTATAGTGTAGCGATTGGCGCCGGATCTCTTTTTCTTCGTCGCCAATCCAGATCAACCTGCAAAAAAAGATGGAGTACGCCATGAGCAACAAAGGGCAATTGTTACAAGACCCGTTTTTGAACGCACTGCGCAAAGAGCACGTTCCCGTTTCGATCTATCTCGTCAACGGCATCAAGCTGCAAGGGAACATTGAATCGTTCGACCAGTACGTCGTGTTGCTCCGTAATACGGTGACCCAGATGGTCTATAAGCACGCCATCTCGACGGTCGTGCCGGCGCGCCCGGTGAATTTCCACCCGGACGCGGAAGCCTCGTCCTAACCCATCGCAGCGGCCGGCGTCCGGTCGCCGCGAGCGACCGATGCCAGCCGCCTTATCTTGACACCCGATAATTTGATCAACGCAGCGCTCGTCGGCATCGACTTCGGCAAGACCGATTTCGAAGCCAGTCTCGAAGAACTCAGTCTTCTCGCCTCCAGTGCGGGGGCCCGTCCCGCCGTCACCCTCACGGGTCGTCGCGCCAGTCCCGATGCCAAGATGTTCATCGGCAGCGGCAAAGCCGAAGAATTGCGGCTTGCCTGCGACGCGCACAACGTCGAAATCGTCATCTTCAATCACGCACTGGCACCGGCCCAGCAACGCAATCTGGAGCAGGCGCTTAACAGGCGGGTGGTCGATCGCACGAGCCTCATCCTCGATATCTTCGCGCAGCGTGCCCGCAGCCACGAAGGCAAGCTGCAGGTCGAGCTCGCGCAGTTGCAATACCTGTCGACCCGCCTGATTCGTGCGTGGACTCACCTGGAGCGGCAAAAGGGCGGTATCGGCCTGCGCGGCCCCGGTGAAACCCAGCTCGAAACCGACCGCCGGCTGATCGGCGAGCGCATCAAGATGCTGAAGTCGCGGCTCGACCGGTTGCGCCGGCAGCACAGCACGCAGCGTCGCCAGCGCGCGCGCAGCGGCACGATGTCGGTGTCGCTCGTCGGCTATACGAACGCGGGCAAGTCGACGCTGTTCAATGCGCTGACGAAAGCGCAGGCCTATGCGGCCGACCAGCTGTTCGCCACGCTCGATACGACGTCGCGGCGCGTGTACCTCGGCGACGATGCAGGCCAGATCGTCGTGTCCGATACGGTGGGGTTCATTCGCGAACTGCCTCACCAGCTGGTTGCCGCATTTCGCGCGACCCTTGAGGAAACGATCCACGCGGATCTGCTGCTGCACGTCGTCGACGCGTCGAGCGCGGTGCGGCTCGAACAGATCGAGCAGGTGAACGGCGTGCTGCACGAGATCGGTGCGGACACGATCCGGCAGGTGCTGGTGTTCAACAAGATCGACGCCGTGCCCGAGCTGGCGGCCCGAGGCGACGCGGTCGAGCGGGACGAGTATGGTAATATTTCGCGCGTCTTTTTGAGCGCACGCACCGGTCAGGGTCTTGATGCGTTGCGTGCCGCCATCGCCGAGATCGCCTCCGCGGAACACCTTTCCGGCGCGACGTTACCCAACGGCGCGCTCGACGGCGCACCCGCTGAACCGCACGAAGACCACACGATTTCCGAACACGGGCGCTAACCGGTCCCGGCCGGTTCGCTGGCGTCTAATCTGGTGAACAAACTCTGGTGAACGAATACAACGAGCGGAGTACCTGGCGGCGGATGCGCGCCTTGCTGTCAATCAACGATCCCCGCTGGGGACGCGGCGAAGGCAAGGGCAACGACGGATCCCGTCCGCGTGCGAACGAATCGAAGCGTCCGCCCGGTGGCGACGGTGACGGTCCGCCCGATCTCGACGAGATGTGGCGCAACTTCAACCGGCGTCTGAGCGGCCTGTTCGGCGGCAAGGGCGGCAACGGCTTCCGGCCCGACAATGGCCGGGCCGCGCGCGTCGGCGTCGGCATCGTGATCGGCGTGCTGGTCGCGGTCTACGCAGGCAGCGGGCTGTTCGTCGTGCAGGAGGGCCAGACGGGCGTCGTGCTGCAGTTCGGCAAGCTGTCCGGCACGGTTGGCCAGGGCGTGCACTGGCGCGCACCGTATCCGTTCGCGTCGCACGAGATCGTCGACACATCGCAGGTCCGTTCGATCGAGATCGGCCGCAACAACGTCGTGCGTCTCGCGAACGTGAAGGAAGCGGCGATGCTGACGCGCGACGCCGACATCGTCGACGTGCGTTTCATCGTCCAGTACCGCATTCGTTCGGCAACCGACTACCTGTTCCGCAGCGTCGACCCGGAGCGCAGTGTGTCGCAGGCCGCCCAGGCCGCGGTGCGTGCGATCGTCGGCACGCGCAGCGCGGCCGACATGCTGAACCAGGATCGCGACGCGCTGCGCGAGCAATTGTCCGCCGCGATCCAGCGCGATCTCGATCGCTACCAGTCGGGCCTCGAGATCACGGCCGTCACGATGCAGAACGTCGCGGCACCCGAGCAGACACAGGCCGCATACGCCGAAGTCGCGAAGGCGCGCGAAGATCGCGAGGCCGCGAAGCGTGCGGCGCAGGCCTATGCGAACGACCTGCTGCCGAAGGCGCAGGGCGATGCCGCGAAACTCGCCGATGAAGCGAAGGCGTATGCCGATCGCGTGGTCACGCAAGCAGAAGGCGACGCCGACCGGTTCAAGCAGGTCTATGCACAGTATTCGAAAGCGCCCGCGGTGATCCGTGAGCGGATGTACCTCGAGACGATGCAGGAAATCTATTCGAACGCGACGAAAGTGTTCGTCGGCAACAAGGGTGGCAACAGCGTCGTGTATCTGCCGCTCGACAAGCTCGTCGAGCAGAGGCGACAAAACGTCGCGAATGCCACGAATGCCGCGAATGCCGCGACGCCGGCCGGTGCATCCGAGCCCGCCGCGGCATCGGCCCAGGCTGCCGCTGCATCGAGCGCACCCGTGAGCGCGGCTTCGTCCGCGGCGGCGCCCGCACCGGGCAGCGACGTGCTGCGGTCGCGCGAAGCGTTCCGCAGCCGCTCGCGTGAAGACGATACGAAGTAACGGAGAGCGCAGAACATGAACCGAATCATTGCGCTCGTCGTCGCAATCGTGATCGCCGCCTTCGCGGCGTCGTCGACCGTCCTGACCGTCGACCCGCGCCACACTGCCGTGTTGTCGGGCCGCGACGGCGCGCAACCCGAACTCGCGGGCCCCGGCATCCATTTCAAGTTGCCGCCGCCGTTGCAGACGGCGACGCTGATCGACACGCGCCTGCAATCGCTCGAGTCGTCGGATCCGTTGCAACTGGCGACCGAAGACAAGCACGATCTGCTTGTCGCGTATGCGGTCAAGTACCGGATCAGCGATCCGATGAAGTATTTCACGGCGACGGGCGGCGACCCGGCGGCTGCCACCGAGCGTCTGGCCGGCGCGCTGAAGAGCGCACTCGGCGACGCGTTCGGCAAGCGCGCGCTCGACGACGCGCTCGGCGGCCAGCGCGACATTGCCAATGCGGTGCGCGAGGCGGTTCGCGCGAAGGCATCGGGCTTGGGCGTCGACGTGGTCGACGTGCAGTTGACGCGTGTCGACTTGCCGGCTGCGCAGACGGATGCCGTCTATCAGCGGATGATTGCCGCGCTGCGCGACCAGGCCGCACAGGTGCGTGCGGGTAGCGCCGCCGATGTCGAGCAGATCAAGGCCGACGCGGAACGCGAACAGCAGGCGGTGCTCGCGAATGCGTACAAGTCCGCGCAGATGGTCAAGGGCGAGGGCGACGCGAAGGCCGCGTCGATCGCCGCCGAAGCGTTTGGCCGTGATCCGCAGTTCTATCAGTTTTATGCGAGCCTGCAGGCTTACCGGAATACCTTCAAGCGCAACGACATCATCGTCGTCGACCCCGACAGCGAGTTTTTCCGCTTCATGCGCAGCTCGACGGGCGGTGCCGCACCGGCGGCACCCGCTCCCCGCAAACACTGACCTTGGGGCGCCGCATCGAGCGGCGCCGTCGCTCGCATGGATCTGGCTGGCTCGTTGTTGCTCGCGGTAGCACTGATGCTGATTATCGAGGGGGCGTTCCCCTTCGTGTTTCCCGTCGCCTGGCGCGACACGTTTCGTAGAATAGCGGAGCGGCCGCCGCATCATATCCGGATCGGCGGGCTCATCGTGATGGCGTTCGGGCTCGTCCTGTTGCTGCTCGCCACCTGATCCGGACGGCGCACCCGCCGTTCGTTCCGCCCGATTTCCGATTTCCGATTCATCTCGCGGCGCGCGTGTCGCGCCCTGTTTCTTGTCGTAGGACCGTACCGATGTCGACCTGGTTACTTCCCGAGAATATCGCCGACGTACTGCCGTCGGAAGCGCGCAAGATCGAGGAGCTGCGCCGCAGGCTGCTCGATCGCTTCCGTTCGTACGGCTACGAAATGGTGATGCCGCCGCTGCTCGAATATCTCGAGTCGCTGCTGACGAGCGGCGGCGCCGACCTGCGCCTGCGCACCTTCAAGCTGGTCGATCAGCTGTCGGGCCGCACGCTCGGCCTGCGCGCGGACATCACGCCGCAGGTCGCGCGCATCGATGCGCACCTGCTGAACCGCCAGGGCGTGACGCGCCTCTGCTATGCGGGCCACGTGATGCATACGCGTCCGCGCGGCCTGCATGCGACGCGTGAACAGATCCAGATCGGCGCCGAAATCTACGGTCATGCCGGGCTGGAAGCCGATCTGGAGATCCAGCAGCTGATGCTCGACGCGCTGCACCTCGCGGGACTGTCGCGGATCCGTCTGGATCTGTGTCACGCGGGTGTGCTCGCGGCGCTGCTCGCACGCGACGCGCAGGCCGCCGAGCGCGGCGAGGCGCTGCACGACGCGCTGTCGGGCAAGGACGTGCCGCTGCTGAACGAACTCACCGACGATCTCGGCGCCGATACGCGCGCGGCGCTTCGGGCGCTGCCGCACCTGTACGGCGACGCGAGCGTGCTCGACGAGGCACGTGCACGCCTGCCGGTGCTGCCCGAGATCACGCGCGCGCTCGACGATCTCGCGCAGCTCGCGGCGCAGGCGAAGGGCGTCGAAGTGGCGATCGATCTTGCCGACCTGCGTGGCTACGCGTACCACAGCGGCGCGATGTTTACGGCGTACATCGACGGCGTGCCGAACGCGATCGCGCGCGGCGGCCGTTACGACCACGTGGGCCAGGCCTACGGCCGCGCCCGCCCGGCGACGGGCTTCTCGCTCGACTTGCGCGAACTCGCACGGATTTCGCCGATCGAGGCCCGCGGCACTGCAATTCTCGCGCCGTGGGCACAGGACGACGCGCTGAGCGCGGCCGTTGCGGCGCTGCGCGATGCGGGCGAGGTCGTGATCCAGGCGTTGCCGGGGCACGACCACGTGCTCGACGAGTTCGCGTGCGACCGTTCGCTCGTCGAGCGTAACGGCGCATGGGTGGTCGAACCCCGTTAAACAGGCGTTCGCGGGCCGTCGTTCGGCGTGCATATCGTTGAAGCGAAACGGAAAAATTCGGAATCGCCCGCGAACATAGGTAGAATACGTTTTTAACCAGCTAACGAATCAACATGTCTGCCAGCGCAGTGAACGTGACTCCCGGGCGCAATGTCGTCGTCGTGGGAACGCAATGGGGTGATGAAGGCAAGGGCAAGATCGTCGACTGGCTGACGGACCACGCTCAGGGCGTCGTGCGTTTCCAGGGCGGTCACAACGCCGGCCACACCCTCATCATCGGCGGCAAGAAAACCATCTTGCGCCTCATTCCGTCGGGCATCATGCGTGAAGGCGTCGCCTGCTACATCGGCAACGGCGTTGTCCTGTCCCCCGAGGCACTGTTCAAGGAAATCGGCGAGCTGGAAGAGGCCGGCGTGAACGTGCGCGATCGCCTGTTCATCTCCGAAGCCACGACGCTGATCCTGCCGTACCACATTGCGATCGACCAGGCGCGCGAGGCGCGTAAGGGTGCGGGCAAGATCGGTACGACCGGCCGCGGCATCGGCCCCGCGTACGAAGACAAGGTCGGCCGCCGCGCGCTGCGCGTGCAGGACCTGTTCGACGCGAAGACCTTCGCCGACCGCCTGCGCGAAAACCTCGATTTCCACAACTTCGTGCTGACCCAGTACCTGGGTGGCGCGGCCGTCGATTTCCAGGCCACGCTCGACACGATGCTCGGCTACGCCGATCGCCTGAAGCCAATGGTGGCCGACGTGTCGCGCCGCCTGTACGACGCGAACAACGCCGGTCAGAACCTGCTGTTCGAAGGCGCGCAAGGCACGCTGCTCGACATCGACCACGGCACCTATCCGTTCGTCACGTCGAGCAACTGCGTCGCGGGTGCGGCATCGGCCGGCGCTGGCGTCGGTCCGCAGAAGCTGAACTACATCCTCGGCATCACGAAGGCGTACTGCACGCGCGTCGGCTCGGGCCCGTTCCCGAGCGAGCTGTACGACGCGGACAACCCGCAGCGCCAGGACCAGGTCGGCGTTACGCTGGCGAACGTCGGCAAGGAATTCGGCTCGGTCACCGGCCGTCCGCGCCGCACCGGCTGGCTCGACGCGGCGGCGCTGCGCCGCTCGATCCAGATCAACGGCGTGTCGGGTCTGTGCATGACGAAGCTCGACGTGCTCGACGGCCTCGATGAAGTCAAGCTGTGCGTCGGCTACAAGATCGACGGCAAGGACGTGGACATCCTGCCGCGCGGTGCGGCCGACGTCGCGCGTTGCGAGCCCGTGTACGAAACGTTTGCCGGCTGGAAGGAAAGCACCGTCGGCATCAAGGCGTGGGACGCGCTGCCGGCGAATGCTCAGACATACCTGGCCCGTGTCCAGGAAGTGGCCGGCGTGCCGGTCGACATGGTTTCGACGGGGCCGGATCGCGACGAGACGATCCTGCTTCGCCACCCGTTCAAGGTGTAATTCTCAGCATGACGCAGCAAATCACGATGACGGCGGCAGACTTGATGACCGATCCGCGCAACGACGACAAGAACCTGTGGGTAGGCTGGGACGAATACCATCGTCTGATCGAGCTGCTTGCGCTCCAGGTGCATGCTTCGGGCTGGAAGTTCGATCAGATCCTGTGCCTCGCGCGCGGCGGTCTGCGCGTCGGCGACCAACTGTCGCGCATCTATGACGTCCCGCTCGCGATCCTCGCGACGAGTTCGTACCGCGAAGCGGCCGGCACCGAGCAGGGCGAGCTCGACATCGCGCAGTACATCACGATGACGCGTGGCAATCTCGAGGGCAACGTGCTGCTGGTCGACGATCTCGTCGATTCGGGCGTCACGCTCGCGCGCGTGCAGGAGCACCTGAAGGAGCGCTATCCGGCGGTCAAGGCCGTGCGCTCGGCGGTGCTCTGGTACAAGGGTTGCTCGAAGATCAAGCCTGACTATCACACGCAGTATCTGCCGACGAATCCGTGGATTCATCAGCCGTTCGAAGAGTGGGACACGGTTCGTCCGCATAATCTCGAGGCGTGGATCAAGCGCGGTCGTGCGCAGCGCGACGGCTCGGGCGCGTGAGCGACCGGCCGATCGAAGGAAAGCCTTGTACGGCGCCGCTTGCGGCGCCGTTTTTCATTACGGCGCCGGGCGGGTGGATACCACGATCGGTCTTGACGGTAGGCAGACGTCGCGGCCCCGGCTATGATGGCAGCCCTGCCACAGCTCGCGCAGGATTGCATGCGCAGCGTGGATCACGTGGCTTCACGGCAACAGGGCAGGACGGTTTTTCAGGGGGGCGCGAGTAGAATAGCGCTCGTTTTGTCCGAACCGGACCCGATTATTAAGCTTCATATGAACGACACGATCCAGGCGACCGACGCAGCCCATGCGCATTCGACGCACCAACACTCGATGCGGGCGCTTGCGATAGCGGCCATCGGCGTCGTGTTCGGCGACATCGGCACGAGCCCGCTGTATGCGCTGAAGGAGGCGTTCAGCCCCGCACACGGCATTCCGCTTACCGAAGGCTCGATTCTCGGGGTGATCTCGCTGCTGTTCTGGGCGATCATCCTGGTGGTCGGCGTTAAGTATCTACTGTTCGTGATGCGGGCCGACAACAACGGCGAGGGCGGCGTGCTCGCGCTGATGGCGCTGTCGCTGCGGCCGCTCGACTCGAAAACCCGCGTTGCGGGCGCGCTGATGGCGCTCGGTATCTTCGGCGCGTGCATGTTCTACGGCGATGCCGTGATCACGCCGGCGATTTCCGTGATGTCGGCGGTCGAAGGTCTGGAGATCGCGACGCCGCATCTGTCACATCTCGTGATGCCGATCACGATCGTGATCCTGATCGCGCTGTTCTGGATCCAGCGTCACGGTACCGCGACGGTCGGCAAGCTGTTCGGGCCGATCATGGTGCTGTGGTTCATCGCGATCGCGGCGCTCGGTGTGTATCACATCGCGCGCGTGCCGGGCATCATCGCGGCGATCAACCCGTATTACGCGGCGTCGTTCATGTCGGAGCATGTGCTGCAGGCTTATGTCGTGCTCGGTTCGGTCGTGCTGGTACTGACCGGTGCCGAAGCGCTCTACGCGGACATGGGCCACTTCGGCGCGAAGCCGATTCGCCTCGCCGCATACGGGCTCGTGATGCCGTCGCTCGTGCTGAACTACTTCGGCCAGGGCGCGCTGCTGATCCAGAACCCGAAGGCGATCGAGAACCCGTTCTTCCTGCTGGCGCCGGACTGGGCGGTGCTGCCGCTCGTCGTGCTGTCGACGGTCGCGACCGTGATCGCTTCGCAGGCCGTGATCTCGGGCGCGTATTCGTTGACGTCGCAGGCGATCCAGCTCGGCTACGTGCCGCGCATGAAGGTGCTGCATACGTCCGAGCTGGCAATCGGCCAGATCTACGTGCCGGTCGTGAACTGGCTGCTGCTGTTCGTGATCCTCTGCATCGTGATCGGCTTCAAGAGCTCTGACAACCTCGCCGCCGCGTACGGTATCGCGGTGACGGCGACGATGGTGATCACGACCGTGCTCGCGGCTGTCGTGATGGTAAAGGTATGGAACTGGAACCGGCTGCTCGTCGGCGCGATCATCGCGGTATTCCTCGCGGTCGACCTCGGCTTTTTTGGCGCGAACCTGCTCAAGGTCGCGCAGGGCGGCTGGCTGCCGCTCGGCATCGGCGCGCTGCTGTTCTTCCTGCTGATGACCTGGTACAAGGGCCGCCACATCGTCAAGGAGCGTACGGCTGCCGACGGTATCCCGCTCGAGCCGTTCCTGCAGGGGCTGCTCGCGCACCCGCCGCACCGGGTGTCGGGTACGGCGATCTACCTGACCGGTAACGACAAGCTCGTGCCCGTCAGTCTGTTGCACAACCTGAAGCACAACAAGGTGCTGCACGAGCGGACCATTTTCCTGACGTTCGTCACGCGCGACATCCCGTACGTGCGCGACGACAAGCGCCTGAGTTCACGTGACGTGGGCGGCGGTCTGTACATCGTCAAGGCCGAATACGGCTTCAACGAGACGCCGGACGTGAAGGCCGTGCTCGAGGAATTCGGCCGCACGCACGACATGACGTTCGAACTGATGGACACGTCGTTCTTCCTCGCGCGCGAAACGGTCGTGCCGACGCATCTGCCCGGCATGTCGATCTGGCGCGAACGCGTGTTCGCATGGATGCATCAGAACGCGGCGAAGCCGACCGACTTCTTCTCGATCCCGGCGAACCGCGTCGTCGAGCTCGGCACCAAGATCGAAATCTGATCGGCGCACGGGCCGCATATGCGGCCTATGCCGATCCGGCAACGTTTGCCGAAGCCATGAAAAAACCCGCCTTCCGGCGGGCTTTTTTTGTGCGTCGACAGCCTTCGCGTGTTCAGCGTTTCAGCTTCGCGAACGCCGCAGCCATCGCGCCGGCCGGTTCAGGCTCGCGCGAACGCTGCGGGCGCGCCGCGCCGCGGCCGGCATTGCCGCGATCCTGGCCGCTGCGCGGCGCCATGCCGGGCGCGGCCGCTTCGTCGTCGAGGCGCATCGTCAGCGAAATGCGCTGACGCTTTACGTCGACGTCGAGCACCTTGACCTTGACGACCTGGCCGGCCTTCACGACTTCGTGCGGATCCTTGATGAACTTCGTCGACATCGCGGACACGTGGACGAGGCCGTCCTGGTGCACGCCGACATCCACGAATGCGCCGAACGCCGCGACGTTCGTCACGACACCTTCAAGCAGCATGCCCGGCATCAGGTCAGACACCTTTTCGACGCCATCGCGGAACGTTGCGGTCTTGAATTCGGGGCGCGGGTCACGACCCGGTTTTTCGAGTTCGGACAGGATGTCGCGCACGGTCGGCAGGCCGAAACGTTCGTCAACGAATTCGGTCGGCGACAGGCCGGACAGCGCATCACGGCTGCCGAGCACGTCGTCGATCCGCTTGTTGATCTTCGCGAGGATCCGTTCGACGACCGGATAAGCCTCTGGGTGGACCGACGAGCGGTCGAGCGGATTCTCGCCGCCGTTGATGCGCAGGAAGCCGGCTGCCTGTTCGAAGGTCTTGTCGCCGAGGCGCGGCACCTTGCGCAGGTGATCGCGCGACGGGAACGGCCCGTTCGCATCGCGGTAGTCGACGATGTTGCGCGCGAGCGTGGCGTTCAGGCCCGAGACGCGTGCGAGCAGCGCGACCGACGCGGTGTTCGCGTCGACGCCGACCGCGTTCACGCAATCCTCGACCACCGCGTCGAGCGAGCGGGCGAGTTCGCGCTGGTTCACATCGTGCTGGTACTGGCCGACGCCGATCGCCTTCGGCTCGATCTTCACGAGCTCCGCGAGCGGGTCCTGCAGGCGGCGGGCGATCGACACGGCGCCGCGCAGCGACACG
This sequence comes from Burkholderia sp. LA-2-3-30-S1-D2, assembly GCF_001523915.2. Taxonomy (NCBI): domain Bacteria; kingdom Pseudomonadati; phylum Pseudomonadota; class Betaproteobacteria; order Burkholderiales; family Burkholderiaceae; genus Burkholderia; species Burkholderia sp. LA-2-3-30-S1-D2. The sequence goes on from NZ_CP013384.1 coordinate 1,652,941, forward strand.
TCGAGTTCCGGGAATTCCTTTGCGGCCAGTTCGGACGCCGAGTAGACCGACGCGCCGGCTTCCGACACGACGATCTTCTGCAGCCGCAGTTCGGGGTGCTTCGCGATCAGCTCGCTCGCGAGCTTGTCGGTTTCACGGGACGCGGTGCCGTTGCCGATGCTGATCAGCTCGGCCTGCGTCTGTGCGGCGATGCGCGCGAGCTTCGCGAGCGAGCCGTCCCAGTCGCGCCGCGGCTCGTGCGGGTAGATCGTATCGGTCGCGAGCAGCTTGCCGGTGCGGTCGACCACGGCGACCTTCACGCCCGTGCGCAGGCCGGGGTCGAGACCGATCACGGCCTTCGGGCCGGCCGGCGCGGCCAGCAGCAGGTCCTTCAGGTTGCGGGCGAACACGCGGATCGCTTCGGCTTCCGCCGTTTCGCGCAGTTGCGTGAGCAGTTCGTTCTCGATGTGCGGCTGCACCTTCACGCGCCAGCACCAGCGGCACACGTCGGACAGCCACTTGTCCGCCGGGCGGCTCTGGTTCGCGATCCCGAAATGGCGCGCGATCATCGCTTCGCCGGGATGCGGGATCTGCGCGTCGAGTTCCTCGCCGAGCCCGAGCTTGACGGTCAGCACGCCGGCATTGCGGCCGCGGAACAGTGCCAGCGCGCGATGCGACGGCACCGTGCGGATCGTTTCCGCGTAGTCGTAGTAGTCGCGGAACTTCTCGCCTTCCTCGTTTTCCTTGCCTTCGACGACCGCGGAGGACACGACGCCCTGGCTGTGCAGGTAGTCGCGCAGCTTGCCGAGCAGTTCGGCTGTTTCGCCGAATTGCTCGGACAGGATGTCGCGGGCGCCGTCGAGGGCGGCCTTCACGTCGGCGACGCCCTTGTCGGCATCGACGTACGCGGCGGCTTCCGTTTGCGGGTCGAGCAGCGGATTCGCGAGCAGCGCCTGCGCGAGCGGCTCGAGGCCGGCTTCGCGCGCGATCTGCGCGCGCGTGCGGCGCTTCGGCTTGTACGGCAGATAAAGGTCTTCGAGCACCTGCTTGCTGTCGGCCGCGTCGATCGCGGCGCGCAGTTCGTCGGTCAGCTTGCCCTGTTCGTCGATGCTCGACAGGATCGCCGCGCGACGATCCTCGAGCTCGCGCAGGTACAGGAGGCGTTCCTCGAGCTGGCGCAACTGCGTGTCGTCCAGGTTGCCGGTCACTTCCTTGCGGTACCGGGCAATGAACGGAACGGTCGAGCCTTCGTCGAGGAGTTGCACTGCCGCCGCGACCTGGCGCGGCTGGACGGACAGTTCGGTGGCGATGCGCTGTACGATCTTGAGTGCTACGGTTTCCGTCATGTCGTGGATGATCTGCCTGCTGAAATCGCGGCGCGGGCCGGCAGGCCGCGCGCCGCGGGCTGCAAGACGGGCCCGCCGGACCAGATGCCGCGGGTGAGTGAAGCGGGGCATTTTGCCATAAATGGCGGAGCGTCCAGCCGGGGGTGATAGAATTTGACACATGTCCCGCAGCTTTCCTACGACGTTGCCAACTTCCCGCATTTCTCTCGTCGCGCTCGGCGCAGCGCTCGCCGCGGCTTTGTCCGCCGGGTCTACCGTCGCGTACGCACAGGCATCGGGCGCCACCGCGCCGGACGCCGCAGTGGCCGCGCCCGTCGCCCCCTCCACCACGCAGGATTTTGACGCCCGTCAAAAAGTGCTCAATCAACGTTCCGCGGAAAACGATTATCGTTATGCCGTGGCGGAGCACGATTGTTACAGCAAGTTCTTCGTCAATCACTGTCTCGGCAATGCGCGCGACCGGATGCGCGAGGAGCGGGCGAGCATCCGTCAGGAGCAGCTCGCGCTCGACGACGAACAGCGCGCGGTGCGGGCGCAGCAGCGCGACCAGCAGCAGGCGTTGAAGCAGGCGCAGAATGCGGCGGAAGCGCCGCAGCGCGCGGCGAACGATGCGGCGAACGCGGCTGCGTTCCGCGACAAGCAGGAGCAGAATGCGCTGAAGCAGGCGCAGCGCGGCGCCGAGGGCCCACAGCGCGCCGCGAACAAGCAGGCATACGACCAGAAGCAGGCAGACTTCCAGCGCAAGCTCGACCAGGCGCGCCAGCAGGGCGCGCAGAAAGCGCAGGAGCGGGCGGACAACGCCGCGCGCTACGAGCAGAAGCAGAAGGAAGCCGCCCAGCACAAGGCCGATGTCGAGCGGCGTCAGCAGGAAGCGGCCAAGAAGGCCAAGCAGCAACAGCAGCGGCAGTAACGTGTTGGATTGATCCGGAGTCAGTCTCGTGCGTGCCGGCACGCCAGTCGGCGCGCTGCTTCGATGAGGAGGCGCATATGCAAAACCGTCCCACGGAACAGCAGCAGGAATTGCACAACCGTTTGGCTGCATTGCAGGAGCAGCACCAGCAGCTCGCTCGGGAGATCGAGCTGAAGGAAGGACACTCCGACATCGATGACATCACGCTGCACCGGCTGAAGAAGGAAAAGCTGGCGGCCAAGGACAAAATCATTTTGCTGCAATCGCAGCTGGAACCGGATAAGCGCGCCTGAGCGCGGCCTGGCAAGCGCCGGCGCCGCTCGGGCGCTGGACACAGGAACGCTTGCCTTGAATTCACCGCTTGATGCCAACCCCGATGCCCGGCGTGACGCGTCGTCCGCCGGGCGCGTTCGTGCGCCCGAAGGCACCTTCGAGCTGAGCCGCAAACGCGTCGACGAACTCGACACGATCTTCGGCGACGGCGGATTGCTCGCGCGCGCGCTCGACGGCTATCACCCGCGTCAGTCGCAGATCGAGATGGCGCGCGCGGTCGCGTCCGCGATGGAGGCGTCCGCGCGCCGGATGCCCGAGCCGGAGATCTTCGAGACCCGCAAGCGGCCGGCACGCCGCCTCGGCGAAGGCGACAAGGCGGCCGAATCCGCCGCGGAGGGTGTTGCGCCCGAAGCCGACGGCGACGCTGGCGACAACACGCTGATCGTCGAGGCCGGCACAGGCACCGGCAAGACCTATGCGTACCTGGTGCCCGCGATGCTGTGGGGCGGCAAGGTGATCGTATCGACCGGCACGAAGCACCTGCAGGACCAGCTGTTCCAGCGCGACATCCCGACCGTGCGCAACGCACTCGCGGTGCCGGTGACGGTCGCGATGCTCAAGGGCCGCTCGAACTACCTGTGCCATTACTACCTGCAGCGCACGGCCGACAACGGTCGCTTGCCGTCGCGCCAGGATACCGCGTACCTGCAGGAAATCGTCCGGTTCGCCAAGGTCACGAAGAGCGGCGACAAGGCTGAACTCGCGAGCGTGCCGGAGACGGCACCGGTGTGGTCGATGGTCACGTCGACGCGCGACAACTGCCTCGGCCAGGAGTGCCCGCATTACAAGGAATGCTTCGTGATGCAGGCGCGCCGCGAGGCCCAGCAGGCGGACATCGTCGTCGTCAACCATCACCTGTTCTTCGCGGACATCATGCTGCGCGACACCGGGATGGCCGAGCTGCTGCCGAACGCGAACACGGTGATCTTTGACGAAGCGCACCAGTTGCCGGAGACGGCCACGCTGTTCTTCGGCGAGACGCTGTCGACCACGCAGATCCTCGAACTTGCGCGCGACACGGTCGCGGAAGGCCTGAGCCATGCGCGCGATGCGGTCGAGTGGGTGAAGCTCGGCGGCGATCTCGAACGTGCGGCGCGCGACCTGCGTCTCGCGTTCGCGAACGACCAGATCGTGCGCATGTCGCTCGCGCAACTGGGCGACGATCATCCGATGTTCGCCGCGCTCGACGCGCTCGAAGTGGCGCTCGATGCGCTTGCCTCGGCGCTCGCGAGCCAGGCCGAGCGGGCGGAGTCGCTCGGCGCGTGCCTGCGGCGCGCACGCGAGCTGCAGGACCTGCTCGCGGGCTGGGTTGCGCCCGGCGCGGCGGAAGCGGCCGCGAAGGCCGATGCCGCGGCAGCCGGCGACAAGGCGGCCACCGACGACCCGAACGAGAAGGTGCGCTGGGTCGAAGTGTTCGCGCATACCGTCCAGTTGCACGAGACGCCGCTGTCGGTCGCGCCGATTTTCGCGAAGCAGCGCGCCGGCGTGCCCCGCGCGTGGGTGTTCACGTCGGCGACGCTGTCGGTGCGCGGCGATTTCACGCACTACGCGGCCCAGATGGGCCTCAGCTCGCGGCGCTCGATGACCCTCGCAAGCCCGTTCGACTATCAGACGCAGGGCCTGCTGTATGTGCCGCGCAACCTGCCGCAGCCGTCGTCGCCGGCGTTTACCGATGCCGTGTTCGATGCCGCGTTGCCGGCGATCGAGGCATCGGGCGGCGGCGTCTTCATGCTGTGCACGACGCTGCGCGCGGTCGACCGGATCGCGTCGAAGCTGCGCGACGTGATCGAGTCGCGCGGCTGGAACACGCCGCTGCTGGTGCAAGGCGATGCCAGCCGTACCGAACTGCTCGATCGTTTCCGTTCGTACGGCAATGCGATCCTCGTCGGCAGCCAGAGCTTCTGGGAAGGCGTCGACGTGCGCGGCGACGCGCTGTCGCTCGTTGTGATCGACAAGCTGCCGTTCGCGCCGCCTGACGATCCGGTGCTGGCCGCGCGGCTCGACGCGCTGACCAAGAAGGGCTTGAGCCCGTTCGCGGTTCACCAGCTGCCTCAGGCCGTGATCACGCTGAAGCAGGGCGCAGGCCGGTTGATTCGCGCGGAGACGGATCGCGGCGTGCTGATGATCTGCGACACGCGGCTCGTCGACAAGCCTTACGGTCGGCGGATCTGGCAGAGCCTGCCGCCGTTCAAGCGCACCCGCGAGATCGCGGTCGTGCAGGACTTCTTCGACGAACATCGCGCGGCAAAGCGCGCGTGATCGCGCTGTTGCCTGTTGCGGGCGGCACCAACAAAAAACCCGGCTCGATGGCCGGGTTTTTTGTTGGTGCTCGGGCGTCGCTCAGAACTGCCACCACGACTTCTTCGTGCCGGGGCGCGAATGGCCGGTGATGTACGGGCTGTCGGGGAAGGTCCCGGCGAGCACGCGCTTCGTGTCTTCCGCGAGTTCCGGCTGGTTCAGCTTGCCGTACGACAGGATCATGATGTGCAGCGCGTCCTCGATCGCCGGCGCACCCTTGTAGTCCTTGATCGCGAGCTGCGCGCGGTTGATCGCCGCGACATAGGCGCCGCGCCGATAGTAGTAGTCGGCCGCGTGCACCTCGTGCGAGGCGAGCGCGTTGACGATGTAGCGCATCCGGGCGGCGGCGTCGGGTGCGTACTTGCTCTTCGGGTAGCGGTCGACGACGACCTTGAACGCGTCGTACGATTCGCGCAGTGCCTGCGGATCGCGCTCGCTCATGTCCTGGCCGGAGAAGCGGCCGAACAGGCCGAGATCGTCGTTGAAGTGGATCATCCCCTTCAGGTAGTACGCGTACGGGATATCCGGGTGATCCGGATGCAGTTGGATGAAGCGGTCGACGGCCTGGTCGGCGGCTGCCGCTTCGTTGTCCTTCCAGTTGCAGTACGCGACGTTGATCTGTGCCTGTTGCGCGAAATGGCCGAACGGATCGCGACCTTGCAGCGATTCGAAATATTTCGCGCACTTGCCCCAGTCGCCGCCGGACAGTGCGTCCTGGGCCTCTGAGTATAATTTGTTGTTCGACCAGGTAGCCGTCTCGTCCTGCTTCTGCGGCAAGCCGTGGCAGCCGGCGATGAGGGCCGCGGCCGCTACCGCCGCAGCTCGGGCGGCGACGGTTTTGGCCGTACGTTTGGTCGAATTCATCATGCTCGCATGTCCTAGCTTCAAGTCTCGGTGACCCAGTCTAAATGACCCGTTCAAGTTCGCAGAATGCCCCGCAGGGCAAGTCAAATCGCGAAGATTATAGCCCAAGCGATCGGCCCGCCGACGCTGCGTCGGGCGATTCCCCCGATGACGATCTGGCTGCAGGCGCGATGCAGCCGCCTGTCGTGCCGTCCGCGGCGGTCGACGAGGCCCCGCGCGTCGTCGAAGTGCCGCTGTCGCTCGCGGGTGAGCGCCTCGATAAAGCGCTTGCCCAACTGTTCCCCGAATTCTCCCGCAGCCGCCTGCAGAGCTGGATCGAGGCGCAGCGCGTGCTGGTCGACGGCGCGCCGGCGAAGATCCGCCAGCCGGTGCCGCTCGGCGCAAGGATCGAGCTCGTGCCCGACCTGCTGCCGGAGCAGCTGGCGTTCACGCCGGAGCCGGTGCCGCTCGACGTGATCTACGAGGACGACGCGCTCGTCGTCATCAACAAGCCGGCGGGCGTCGTCGTCCATCCGGCTGCCGGCAACTGGAGCGGCACGATCCTCAACGGCCTGCTGCACCGCTACGGCGACGCGGCGGCCGGCCTGCCGCGCGCGGGCATCGTGCACCGGCTCGACAAGGAGACGTCCGGCCTGATGGTGGTTGCGCGCACACTCGCCGCGCAGACCGACCTCGTGCGCCAGCTGCAGGCGCGTACCGTGAAGCGCCGCTATTTCGCGCTCGTATGGGGCATGATGCCCGAAGACGGCACGATCGACGCGCCGATCGGCCGCGATCCGCGCGAGCGCACGCGCATGGCCGTCGTCACCGGCGCGTCGGGCAAGCCCGCGCGCACGCATTTCCGTACGGTTGACACATGCATGTGGCAACGTCAGCCGGTGTCCGCGATCCAGTGCGATCTCGAAACCGGCCGTACGCACCAGATCCGCGTGCACTGCGCGCATGTCGGGCATCCACTGCTCGGCGATCCGGTGTACGGGCGCGCGCGCGGCAAGCGCTCGGTCGCGCCGCTGCCGGGCGGGTTCGCGCGGCAGGCGCTGCACGCCTGGCGGCTCGGCCTCGTGCATCCGGTCACGGGCAAGACGATGCAGTGGCGTTGTCCGTTGCCGGACGACATGAACGCGCTCGTCGCGGCGCTGGGCTTCGGGCAGGGCGACGAGGAATTCGACGATGAAGATGGTGTCTACGACGATGACGATTTCGCCGGCGAATATCAGGATCACGACGACGATTACGACGATGAGGAGGAGTGAGTGCCGATGACGAACCTGGCGCCGTTGACGTGGCAGGACTGCGTGCGGCCCGACTGGCAGGTGGCGCCGCGCGTGCGTGCGCTGATCACGACGCGCGACGGCGGCGTGAGCGAGGGCCCGTACGGGCGCTGGCAGGACGGCGCCGCGTTGCCGGGCGGGATGAATCTCGGCCTGCATACCGGTGACGATCCGGCCCATGTCGCCGCGAATCGCGCGCGCTTGCTCGTGCTTGCGGGCCAGTCGCGAGCGGCATGGCTCGAACAGGTTCACGGCGCGCGGATCGTGCGTGCGGACGAAGTGATCGAGGCCGCGCCGGGTGCCGAGGCGCCCGTGCAGGCCGACGCGAGCGTGACGGACCGCGCGGGCGCGGTCTGTGTCGTGATGGTCGCCGATTGCCTGCCGGTGCTGTTGTGCGACGCGCGGGGCCGGGCGGTAGGTGCCGCGCATGCTGGCTGGCGCGGGCTCGCGGCCGGCATCGTCGAGCAGACCGCGGCCGGCGTCGCGGCACTCGCCGGCGGCGCGACGGATGATCTCCATGCGTATCTCGGGCCCGCGATCGGCCCGCGGGCGTTCGAGGTCGGCGCAGACGTGCGCGAGGCGTTTCTCGACACGGCTCCGCAGTCGGAGCATGATGAGACGCGGCAAGCGTTCGTCGTGATCGACGGCGCGCCCGGCAAGTACCTCGCCGACCTCTACGCGCTTGCGCGCCTGCGCCTCGCGCGCGCAGGCGTGGCGCACGTGAGCGGCGGGACCGCCTGCACGGTCACCGAACACGCGCGCTTCTATTCGTACCGGCGCGACCGCGTGACCGGCCGCATGGCGGCGGCGATCTGGCTGGCCGATTGACTGCTGACCGCGCGCACGTGCGCGCGGCTTGGCTTGTTGCGCTGCGAAATTGGTTATTGCGATATTGGCGCGGCAATGCGGCGTTGCATGGGCAATCGAATGAATAATCGCGAAGTCAAGTCAATCAAAATGTTTTATGTTTCGCCGGAAGCCTTGTCCAGCTTGTTTCGCGCGGATTATCTCCGAGCAGAAATGCTCGGTGGTTTGACGCAGTGCTTCACATGGGGAAAACGATAATGATAAAAATACCGCACTGCGGCAGAATCTGGAGACGCCTCTCCAGAGCATGACGGCCCGGCTCGCAGCCGGCACGCCGCGCGCGAGCAGGATTTCACGATTGACGCTCACGAATCACCGGTAAGGCAGGTAATGACAGCATCGAAAAATTCGTCGACGTCCGCTCAAGCGGGCACTTTCGCGGGCAGCACCGGATTCGACCAGGCTACCCAGCCGATGCAGCAGATGTTCGAGGCATGGCTGAACGCCTGGCGCGGTTTCGCCGATCCGGCGCGCGCCTCGACGGCGGCGACCACGGCGAATCCGTTCGCCGCATTCCAGTTCCCGACATCCGTTCCGTTCCAGATGCCGTCGATGCCCGATCTGGGCGCCTTCGGCGGCCTGGCTTCGCCGTTCGCGGGATTGAAGCTGCCCGTGGCCGCGATCCCGCCGGAACGGCTCCAGAAGCTGCAGGCCGATTATGCGCGCGACTGCGTGACGCTGATGCAGCAGGCCGCCGCCGCGAAGCTCGAGTCGCCAGAACTGAAGGACCGCCGCTTCAGCGCGGATGCCTGGAAGGCATCGCCCGCGCATGCGTTCGCGGCTGCGTGGTATCTGCTCAACGCGCGCTACCTGCAGGAACTGGCCGACGCGCTCGAGACCGATCCGAAGACGCGCGAACGCATCCGTTTCTCCGTCCAGCAATGGACCGCCGCGGCCGCGCCGAGCAACTTCCTGGCGCTCAATCCCGATGCACAGAAGTCGATCCTCGAGACGCAGGGCGAAAGCCTGCGGCAGGGGATGATGAACCTGCTCGGCGACATGCAGCGCGGCAAAATTTCGCAGACCGACGAATCGCAATTCGTGGTCGGCAAGAACCTCGGGTGTACCGAAGGCGCGGTCGTCTACGAGAACGACCTGATCCAGCTGATCCAGTACGCACCGAAGACGGACAAGGTGTTCGAGCGGCCGCTCCTGATCGTGCCGCCGTGCATCAACAAGTTCTACATCCTCGACCTGCAGCCCGAGAATTCGCTCGTCGCGCATGCGCTGTCGAACGGCCATCAGGTGTTCCTCGTGTCGTGGCGCAACGCCGATGCGTCGGTCGCGCACAAGACGTGGGACGACTACATGAACGAAGGGTTGCTCGCGGCGATCGACGCCGTGCAGCAGATCTGCGGCCGCGAGCAGATCAACACGCTTGGTTTCTGCGTCGGCGGCACGATGCTCGCGACCGCGCTGTCGGTGCTCGCCGCGCGCGGCGAACACCCGGCCGCGTCGATGACGCTGCTGACCGCGATGCTCGATTTCACCGACACCGGCATCCTCGACGTGTTCGTCGACGAGGCGCACGTGCAGATGCGCGAGCAGACCATCGGCGGCAAGAACGGCGCGGCGCCGGGGTTGATGCGCGGCGTCGAGTTCGCGAACACGTTCTCGTTCCTGCGGCCGAACGACCTCGTCTGGAACTACGTCGTCGACAACTACCTGAAGGGCCGCACGCCCGCCGCGTTCGACCTGCTGTACTGGAACAGCGACTCGACGAGCCTGCCGGGCCCGATGTACGCGTGGTACCTGCGCAATACCTATCTTGAGAACAAGCTCCGCGTGCCGGGCGCGCTGACCGTGTGCGGCGAATCCGTCGACCTGTCGCGCATCGACGTGCCGACCTTCATCTACGGGTCGCGCGAGGATCACATCGTGCCGTGGCAGACGGCTTACGCATCGACGTCGATCCTGACGGGTCCGCTGAAGTTCGTGCTCGGCGCGTCGGGCCACATCGCGGGCGTGATCAATCCGCCGGCGAAGAAGAAGCGCAGCTACTGGGTCAACGACAACGATCTGCCCGGATCCGCGGACGACTGGTTCGCCGGTGCGACCGAGCAGCCGGGCAGCTGGTGGACGACCTGGGTCGAGTGGCTCGACCAGTACGGCGGCCGCAAGGTGGCGCCGCCCGCCAAGGCCGGTTCCGCGCAGTTCCCGGTGATCGAGCCGGCACCGGGCCGCTACGTGTTGCAGCGCGATTGACGAAAGACGGACAGCGGCGCACGCTGTCCGGTGCACCGCAGTTTTTTAACAGGGCCGGTAGCGATGCGCCGCGTCGTGCGGGCCTGGAGGAAAGGGAAATGACGGACGTAGTGATCGTATCGGCCGCGCGGACCGCGGTCGGCAAATTCGGCGGTTCGCTCGCGAAGATCGCGGCACCGGAGCTGGGGGCGACGGTGATTCGCGCGGTGCTGGAGCGTTCGGGCGTGAAGCCCGAGCAGGTGAGCGAAGTGATCATGGGGCAGGTGCTGGCGGCGGGCTCGGGGCAGAACCCGGCGCGCCAATCGCTGATCAAGGCCGGCCTGCCGACCGCGGTGCCGGGCATGACGATCAACAAGGTGTGCGGCTCGGGCCTGAAGGCCGTGATGCTGGCGGCGAACGCGATCGTGGCGGGCGACGCGGACATCGTGATCGCGGGCGGCCAGGAAAACATGAGCGCGGCGCCGCACGTGCTGCCGGGCTCGCGCGACGGGTTCCGGATGGGCGACGCGAAGCTGGTCGACACGATGATCGTGGACGGCCTGTGGGACGTGTACAACCAGTACCACATGGGCATCACGGCGGAGAACGTCGCGAAGGAATACGGGATCACGCGCGAGGAGCAGGACGCGTTCGCGGCGCTGTCGCAGAACAAGGCGGAAGCCGCGCAGAAGGCCGGGCGCTTCGATGCGGAGATCGTGCCGGTGTCGATTCCGCAGCGCAAGGGCGAGCCGCTGCAGTTCGCGACCGACGAGTTCGTGCGTCACGGCGTGACGGCGGAATCGCTGGCGGGGCTGAAGCCGGCGTTCTCGAAGGACGGCTCGGTGACGGCGGCGAACGCGTCGGGGCTGAATGATGGCGCGGCGGCGGTGCTGGTGATGTCGGCGCAGAAGGCGGCGGCGCTCGGCCTGACGCCGCTTGCGCGGATCAAGGCATACGCGAACGCGGGCGTGGATCCGAGCGTGATGGGCATGGGTCCGGTGCCGGCCTCGCGCCGCTGCCTGGAGCGTGCGGGCTGGACGCCTGGCGACCTGGACCTGATGGAAATCAACGAGGCATTCGCGGCGCAGGCGCTGGCGGTGCACAAGCAGATGGGCTGGGACACGTCGAAGGTGAACGTGAACGGCGGGGCGATCGCGATCGGTCACCCGATCGGCGCGTCGGGCTGCCGGATTCTGGTGACGCTGCTGCACGAGATGGTCAAGCGCGATGCGAAGCGCGGGCTGGCGTCGCTGTGCATCGGCGGCGGGATGGGCGTCGCGCTCGCGGTCGAACGTCCGTAACCGGTCGTCGGTCACTGCCAAACCAATCCGTGCGCCGGCCGATTGCGGCTTCGGCCGGCGCACGTGAAGTCAGAGGGGGCCTCCGGCGGCTCTCGAAACCAAAAAATGGAGTGAGATTTATGTCTCAGCGAATTGCGTACGTAACGGGCGGGATGGGCGGCATCGGCACCAGCATCTGCCAGCGTCTGTCGAAAGACGGCTTCAAGGTGGTCGCGGGTTGCGGCCCGAACTCGCCGCGCCGGGTGAAATGGCTCGAGGAACAGAAGGCGCTCGGCTACGATTTCATCGCGTCGGAAGGCAACGTGGGCGACTGGGACTCGACCAAGGCAGCGTTCGACAAGGTCAAGGCCGAAGTCGGCGAGATCGACGTGCTGGTCAACAACGCGGGCATCACGCGCGACGTCGTGTTCCGCAAGATGACGCATGAAGACTGGACGGCCGTTATCGACACCAACCTGACGAGCCTGTTCAACGTGACGAAGCAGGTGATCGACGGGATGGTCGAGCGTGGCTGGGGCCGGATCATCAACATTTCGTCGGTGAACGGCCAGAAGGGGCAATTCGGCCAGACGAACTACTCGACCGCGAAGGCCGGCATCCACGGTTTCACGATGTCGCTCGCGCAGGAAGTCGCAACGAAAGGCGTGACGGTCAACACCGTGTCGCCAGGCTACATCGGCACCGACATGGTGAAGGCGATCCGGCCGGACGTGCTCGAGAAGATCGTCGCGACGATCCCGGTGCGCCGTCTCGGCGGGCCGGAGGAAATCGGTTCGATCGTCGCGTGGCTCGCGTCGAATGACTCCGGCTTCGCGACGGGCGCCGACTTCTCGCTGAACGGCGGCCTGCATATGGGCTGAACGTCCGGCTGTGCGCGCCGCTGCGGCCGCGCGGCCTGGCGTTTCCGAAGGCCCCCGCTTCCCGGATCCGGGAGGCGGGGATTTGTCACTTGCGCTACGCTGCACCGAAAGGCGTTACATGACTACTACAAAGAAAACGGCCGAGCGGCTCATCAAGAAGTACCCGAACCGCCGGCTCTACGATACCGAGACGAGCACGTACATCACGCTGACCGACGTCAAGCAGCTCGTGCTGGAACAGGAGGACTTCAAGGTCGTCGACGCGAAATCCAACGAGGACCTGACGCGCAGCATCCTGCTGCAGATCATCCTCGAGGAAGAGAGCGGTGGCGTGCCGATGTTCTCGTCGTCGATGCTGTCGCAGATCATCCGTTTCTACGGTCATGCGATGCAGGGCATGATGGGAACGTATCTGGAAAAGAACATCCAGGCGTTCATCGACATCCAGAACAAGCTCGCGGATCAATCGAAGAACCTGTACGAAGGCAACGCGATGAATCCGGAAGTCTGGTCGCAGTTCATGAACATGCAGGCGCCGATGATGCAAGGGATGATGACGAGCTACATCGAGCAGTCCAAGAACATGTTCGTGCAGATGCAGGAGCAGATGCAGAACCAGGCGAAGTCGATGTTCAGCACGTTCCCGTTCAAGCAACCGGGCGCGCCGGAGCCGGAGAAGAAGTAACGCTTGCGCGGCAGGCCGGTCGCGGCGGCACCCGCCGCCCGACGCCTGACGCCAGGTTTGCCACCGCGACGCGCGGCGGTGCGATGCGGCCGATCGTGTGCCCGGGCACGACGATGGTCGCTGCCGCAAGATGTTGCCGACGGTCGCTCCTGATCGTCGGCACCGAATGCCCGTACCCTCGCGTGGGGGCGGGCATGATCGTGATCTGGTCGCCCCGACCTCATCCAGACAGTCATCAGCGAATCGATACCCGGGCGTGTCGCGCCTCATGGCGTGCGTTTGTGCCATTGCGGCCGATCGCCGATGCGTCGGACCTTGTGATGACGGGCAGCGGCAAAGCGCCCGCGGTTCGCCGGCTTACCTCAGAGTGCCGGATCGAAATCCTGGTGATCGTCTGCGGGAGGAAGGTCGAGCACGAGCTTCACCGCGCAGTAGTTCGCCTTCAGCGAAAACACCCGGCCGATCACGAGAAACGTCTGCCGCGAATTCTCGAGTTCGACGAAGTCGCCCGGCTGCGGCACGTGGGCGCCCTGGTCATAGGAAAAACTGGTGCTGGTCTGCTCGCCGATGGTCTCGGCGGCGTGCTCGGTGAATTCGATCGTGATGTGGGTGGTCATGCGAACCCCATTGGGTAAGTGAAGGGAGCGGATGCAGCGATTTTCGCATAGGGGCGAAGTGAGGCCGGGGCGATTGTCGTGCACGACGTGCGGTGATCGTGCCCATCGTTTCATCATCTCGGTCTGAAAGGGCTGGATCAGCCGCCGGTGGCGGTCCGATGCGCCTGCGCGCGCTGCGTATTGAGGGCGCCATCCACGGCGTCTTGATCGCCGGTTTTGCCTCGCTGACCCATAAATAGCTGTAAACTCACGCTTTTGCCGCCACGCCCCCCACATTCCAGATGTCCCAGTCCCCCAAAGTAGGCTTCGTGTCGCTCGGGTGCCCCAAGGCGCTCGTCGACTCCGAACAAATCATCACCCAGCTGCGCGCCGAAGGTTATGAAATCTCAGGCACCTACGACGGTGCCGACCTCGTCGTCGTCAACACTTGCGGCTTCATCGACGAGGCCGTGCAGGAAAGCCTCGACGCGATCGGCGAAGCGCTGACCGAGAACGGCAAGGTGATCGTCACCGGCTGCCTCGGCGCGAAGTCGAGTGCCAGCGGCTCGAACCTCATCGAGGAAGTCCACCCGAAGGTGCTCGCCGTCACCGGCCCGCACGCGGTGGGTGAAGTGATGCAGGCCGTGCACTCGCATCTGCCGAAGCCGCACGACCCGTTCGTCGACCTCGTGCCGGCCGCCGGCATCAAGCTCACGCCGCGCCACTATGCGTACCTGAAGATTTCCGAAGGCTGCAACCACCGCTGCACGTTCTGCATCATTCCGTCGATGCGCGGCGACCTCGTGTCGCGCCCGGTCGCGGAAGTGATGCTCGAAGCGGAGAACCTGTTCAAGTCGGGCGTGAAGGAACTGCTCGTGATCTCGCAGGACACGAGCGCGTACGGCGTCGACGTGAAGTACCGCACGGGCTTCTGGAACGGCAAGCCGATCAAGACGCGCATGACCGACCTGGTCGCCGCGCTCGGCGAACTCGCTGCGCAGTACGGTGCATGGGTGCGCCTGCACTACGTGTATCCGTATCCGAGCGTCGACGAAGTCATTCCGCTGATGGCCGAAGGCCCGTTCAAGGGCCACGTGCTGCCGTATCTCGACGTGCCGTTCCAGCACGCGCATCCGGACGTGCTGAAGCGCATGAAGCGCCCGGCGAACGCCGAGAAGGTGCTCGAGCGCGTGCAGAAGTGGCGCGAGATCTGTCCGGACCTGACGATTCGCAGCACGTTCATCGCCGGCTTCCCCGGCGAGACGGAAGAGCAGTTCGAAACGCTGCTCGACTTCATCCGCGAGGCGGAACTCGATCGCGTCGGCTGCTTTGCCTATTCGCCGGTCGAAGGCGCGACGGCGAACGACCTGGACGGCGCACTGCCGGACGACGTTCGCGAAGAGCGCCGCGCGCGCTTCATGGAAGTCGCCGAGGAAGTGTCGGCGCAGCGCATCCAGCGCAAGGTCGGCAAGACCCTCAAGGTGCTGATCGACGAAGTCAGCGAGGAAGGCGGCATCGGCCGCACGGCGGCGGATGCGCCGGAGATCGACGGGGTCGTCTACGTCGAACCGGCGACGAAGGCGTCGAAGCGCTACAAGGTCGGCGATTTCGTGTCGGTGAAGATCACCGGCGCGGACGGCCACGACCTGTGGGGCGAGGTTTAAGCGATGACCGCTGCGTTTCCGCAGATCCTCGCGCTCGGCGAGGCGATGATCGAATTCAACCAGTCGCAGCCGGGGCGTCCGGAGTTCCTGCAGGGCTTCGGCGGCGACACGTCGAACTTCTGCATCGCCGCGGCGCGCCAAGGTGCGTCGACGGGCTTCGTGTCCGCGATCGGCGACGATCCGTTCGGCCGCTTGCTGGCCGACATGTGGGCGGCGGAGCGCGTCGACACGACGTACGTGCGGATCGACTGCGCGGCGCCGACCGGCGTGTATTTCGTCACGCACGGCGCTGAGGGTCACCAGTTCGACTATCTGCGCGCGGGCTCGGCGGCGAGCCGCTATGCGGTGGCCGACCTGCCGCTCGATGCGCTGGCGGCGGCGAAGGCCGTGCACCTGTCGGGCATCAGCCTCGCGATCAGCACGGCCGCATGCGACGCCGCGTTCGCGGCGATCGATCACGCGCGCAGCAACGGTGCGCAGGTCAGCTTCGATACGAACCTGCGCCTGAAGCTGTGGCCGCTGCCGCGCGCCCGCGCGGTGATGCGCGAAGCGCTGCGCCAGACGGACATCTGCCTGCCGAGCTGGGACGACGTCACGGCGCTCACGGGCGCGAACGATCGCGACGCGATCGTCGATGCGATGCTCGAACACGGGCCGCGGGTCGTCGCGCTGAAGCTCGGCAAGGAAGGCGCGTACGTGGCGACCCCGAACGAACGGCGGGTGGTGCCGGGCTTCGCGGTCGAAGCTGTCGACGCGACGGGCGCGGGCGACTGCTTCGGCGGCGCGTTCGTTGCACGGATCGTCGCGGGTGACGATCCGTTCGCGGCCGCGCGTTATGCGAACGCGGCGGCGGCACTGTCGACGACGGGTTACGGCGCGGTCGCGCCGATTCCGTTGCGCGAGGCGGTGGAACGCCTGATGCAGGGCTGACGCGGCTCACGCACGCCGGTCGTGGCCTCGCGTACGTGACGATGACCATCGGCGGCAGGCAGCATGTGGCCGCGTTTTTTCGAGCGAATCTGAAGCAAGGAGCAACACAAGGTGGGTCGATATTCCGAGTGGCAACGGGCGCTGGTGATCGCCAGTGTGCTGGCGGCGGGCCTCGCGATGCCGGGCATGGCCGCGGCGGAGGCCGTCGCGCCGGGCGCGCAGCAGGATGAAGCGGCGCCCGCGCGGCCGCTGCGGCCGAATCCGGAATTCGCCCGCCTGCCGCGCTACGAGGGCACGCTCGGCGACCGGCCGATCGTCGTGCATCTCGGGCCGAAGACGGACGAGGAAGGCGTGCACGGCGAATACCAGTTCGCGGACACGGGCGAGGTGGTGCTGCTCGCTGGCGATCGCGACGGAGACACGCTCGAAATCGAGGAATCGAACGACGGCACGAACATCACGGGCGTGTGGATCGGCCGCTTCGACGCGACGGGCGACCTGAAGGCCGACCGGATGAACTCGGACGAATCGGATCCGCAACCCGTCGTGCTGCGCCCGGCGCCGGGCAAGCGCGCGGCGCTGCAGGTGCGCGACGGCCGCGTACGGGAAATCGAGACGGTCGGCGGCATCGTCGACCTGCGCACCACCAACTGAGCGCGCGCTGGCTCGGTGCGCGCGGCGCGCATTGTACCGGGCCAAGCGCGCCGATTTTGGCTACTCTAGCGACATATTCCGCAACCGAACGGCCTTTCCCCCGGTCTCCAGCCATGACTGCATCCACTTCGAAGCGCGCACTCCAGACCCGCATCGTTCAACCCGACGACATCATTCCGGAAGGCTTCCGTTCGTTCGTCCCACCGGTCGAGCGGGCATCGACGGTCGTGTTCCCCGATCTCGCGACGATGCGCGCGCTGGTCTGGCACAACGACAACCAGTGGCGCTACGGACTGCACGCGACGCCGACGTCGCTCGCGCTCGCGCAGCGGCTCGCCGAGATCGAGGGCGGCACGCATGCGCTGCTGCAGCCGTCGGGCCTCGCGGCGATCATGAACGTCTATTTCGGGATCGTGAAGGCGGGCGACGACGTGCTGATCCCGCACAACGTCTACGGGCCGAACGCCGATTTCGGCAACTGGCTCGCGAAGGATTTCGGCATCGTCGCGCGCTTCTACGATCCGCTCGTCGGTGCCGGCATCGCCGACCTGATCCAGCCGAACACGCGGTTGATCTGGATCGAGGCGCCGGGCTCGGTGACGATGGAAGTGCCCGACGTGCGCGCGATCACGACGGTCGCGCAGGCGCGCGGCATCGTCACCGCGATCGACAACACGTATTCGGCCGGCCTCGCGTTCAAGCCGTTCGAGCATGGCGTCGACATCTCGGTGCAGGCGCTGACCAAGTATCAATCGGGTGGCAGCGACGTACTGATGGGCGCGACCATCACCGCGAACGCGGAACTGCACGCGCAACTGAAACTCGCACGGATGCGCTGCGGGATCGGCGTCTCGGTCGATGATTGCTCGCTCGTGCTGCGCAGCCTGCCGAGCATGCAGGTGCGTTTCGACGCGCACGGCAAGAGCGCGCTCGCGCTCGCGCAATGGCTGAAGGCGCGCCCGGAGATCGCGGCCGTGCTGCATCCGCAGCTGCCGGACTGTCCGGGCCACGCATCGTTCGTGCGCGACTTCACCGGCGCGGGCGGGCTGTTCTCGGTGGTGTTCGACGAGCGCTACAGCAGCGAGCAGATCGATCGTTTCGTCGAGGCGCTCGAGCTGTTCGCGATCGGCTGGAGCTGGGGCGGCGCATGCAGCCTCGCGATGCCTTACGACGTGGCGTCGATGCGTGCGGAGTGGCCGCATCGCGGCACGCTGGTGCGCTTCTATGTCGGTCTCGAAGACGAAGCCGACCTGCGTGCGGACATCGAGCGCGCGCTGCAGGCTACGCTCGGCCGATAACGGAACCGAAGCGGAAAAACGAAACGCCCGCGCGATGCAACATCGCGCGGGCGTTTTTTCATGGGCGGTGCGCGCAGACCGGAAATCAGAACAGCCGCAACAACCCGTCGAGACCCACGTGGTCGAATGCGACGGTGGCCGCGTCGCGCACGACGGGCTTTGCGTGGAACGCGACCGACAACCCGGCTTCGGCCATCATCTTCAGATCGTTCGACCCGTCGCCCATCGCGATCGCGCGGCGCGGCTCGAGGCCGAGCGATGCGCAGGTATCGCGCAGCATGCGCGCCTTCACGTCCGCGTTGACGATTTCGCCGAGCACCTTGCCGGTCAGCTTGCCGTCGACGATCTCGAGCGTGTTGGCGTGCGCGTAGTCGAGGCCGAGGCGCGCCTTCAAGCGCTCGGTGAAGAACGTGAAGCCGCCCGACACGAGCAGCGTCTTCAGTCCCGCGGCCTTCACGCCGGCAAGCATCGTCTCCGCGCCCGGCGACAATTGCAGCCGTTCCTCGTACACGCGCTCGAGCGCCTGCGCATCGAGCCCCGCGAGCAGCGCGACGCGACGCGTGAGGCTTTCGTTGAAGTCGCGGATCTCGCCGCGCATCGATGCCTCGGTGATTTCCGCGACCTGCGTCTTCAGCCCGCAGAAATCGGCGATCTCGTCGATGCATTCGATCGTGATCAGCGTCGAATCCATGTCCATCACGACGAGCCCGAACTCGCCGAGCGTACGGCCGGCTTCGACGAAGCCGAAGTCGAGCGCGTGCGTGCCGCAGTACGCGTCGATGTCGAGCCGCTGCGCGGGGTTTGCGTTTTCGATACGCAACGCGTGATCGTCGGTCTGCACGATGCGGGTGCCGCGCGACAGCGCGAGCAGCGGTTTGTGATGCGCGTCCGACAACGGCGCGAGACTCTGGATGACGAGGTTGTGGGTCATGACGGAATGATTGGAAGCGAATGAAACGCGTGCGCGGCCGGCATGCGGCCGCCTGCGAACGCGGGCCCCGTTCGGCGTCGGGCCATCGCGTCGCGAACGCGCCATTGTAGCCGGTTGGTGTCCGGGCGCGACCGGATCGCCGCGGATGCCCGTCCGGCGCGCCGCCGCAAGCTCCGCTCACGGGATGGCGCCTATCGTTCGTCCGCGCGATCCCAGTAAGGCGGATCGCCGAAGTGTTCGGCCAGGAACGCGATGAACGCGAGCGTCTTGAGCGGCACGTGCGCGCGGCTCGGATAGACGGCCCAGATAGCGACGTCGTTCGCGAACGGGTAATCATCGAGCACCGTGACGAGCGCGCCGCTCGCGAGCAGCGGGCCGACGTCCCAGGTCGACTTGATCGCGATGCCGAAGCCGTCGACGAGCGCTTCGCGGATCGCCTCGCCGTTGCTCGCGACGAGCCGGCCGCCGACCCGCACGGTGAGCGGGCCTTGCGGCGTGACGAACGACCAGTCGCGCTGGTCGCCGAGGATCACGCATTCGTGCTGCGCGAGATCGGCCGGATGGCGCGGCGTCCCGTGTTCGGCGAGATACGCGGGCGAGCAGCACAGCACGCGCCGGTTGGTGGCGAGCTTGCGCGCGACCAGCGTCGAGTCCTTCAGCGCGCCGAGGCGGATCGCGACGTCGTAGCCGTCGTCGACGAGGTCGACGATCTCGTCGGATAGCCGCAGGTCGAGCGACACGGACGGGTAGCGGCGCAGGAATGCGGGAATCACGGGCGCGACGTGCTGGCGGCCGAACGACGACGACATCGACACCTTCAGCCGTCCGTACGGCTCGCTGCGGCCGTGGCCGACCGACGCGCGCGCGGCGTCGGCCGCCGACAGCAGCGCCTCGGCGCGGGCCATGAAGACTTCGCCGTCCTGCGTGAGGCTGATGCGGCGCGTGGTGCGATGCAGCAACCGCGCGCCGAGCTGGCGCTCCAGCTGCGCGATGCGCGCGCTTGCGACCGCGGCCGACACGCCGAACTCGCGCCCGGCCGCGCTCACGTTCGCGAGCAGCGCCGCACGCACGAACAGGCCGACGTCGAGCAGGTCGAGCGGCTTGTCGGGGGCCGGAATCGGATCGGACGTCATTATTCTGAAATTCCTGAAAATGTTTCAGGAAATATAGCGGTTTTCTCGAATGATCGGGCCGCCTACGATGACATGCGTGGGGCTGCGCCGCAGCCCGCCCGATTTCCCTGAAGGAGTTTCGTGATGAAAGCTGTTGGACTGACCCGCTATCTGCCGATCGACGACCCGCAGGCGCTCGTCGACGTGGAACTGCCGCAACCCGTGCCGGGCCCGCGCGACCTGCTGGTGAAGGTCGAGGCGATCTCCGTGAACCCGGTCGACACCAAGGTGCGCGCGCCGAAGCCGCAGGTCGAGGAGACCCCGCGCGTGCTCGGCTGGGACGCGGCCGGCACGGTCGTGGCGGTCGGTGCCGAGGTGACGATGTTCCGGCCCGGCGACGAGGTGTTCTACGCGGGCAGCATCACGCGCCCCGGCGCGAACAGCGCATTCCACACGGTCGACGAGCGGATCGCGGCGATCAAGCCGCGCTCGCTCGATTTCGCGGCGTCGGCTGCGTTGCCGCTCACCGCGCTGACCGCGTGGGAGGCGCTGTTCGACCGGCTGCGCGTGTCGCCGCAGGGCGCGGACGCAGGCAAGTCGGTGCTGATCATCGGCGGTGCGGGCGGGGTGGGTTCGATCGCGATCCAGCTTGCGAAGACGCTCGGCAAGCTGCATGTGATCGCGACCGCGTCGCGCCCGGCGTCGGCCGAATGGGTGCGCTCGCTCGGCGCGGACGACGTGGTCGACCATTTCGGCGACTTGCCTGCGCAACTGCGCGAGATCGGTCATGCGAACGTCGATTACGTGCTGATCTTCAACGACACGGATCGTCATTTCCCTGCCGCGGCGGAAGTAATCCGGCCGCAGGGCGGCATTTGCACGATCGTCGAGAACGAGAAGCCGATTCCCGTCGAGCTGCTGAAGGCGAAGAGCGCCGCGTTTCACTGGGAGTTCATGTTCACGCGCGCGATGTTCGAGACGCCGGACATGATCGAGCAGCACAAGATCCTGAGCGAGGTGGCGAGGCTCGTCGACGGCGGCACGCTGCGTACGACGCTCGGCGAGCAGCTCGGCACGATCAACGCCGCGAACCTGCGGCGCGCGCACCAACTGCTCGAGGCCGGGCGCGCGATCGGCAAGCTGGTGCTGAGCGGCTTCTGAGTGCTCCCGAACCTGTCGCTTTGCGCCGGGCCCCCGAAGGGGCTTCCTTCGGGGCGGAAGACGCGAGGCGGCCCGGCGTTTTCTTGAGCGCCGGCATCGCACGTACGGGATACGGCTTCGCGAACGCAAGCGGGGTAACACCCGATGCGTTTGCGGCGCATTGCATGCCGCTTGGCGGTAGACTGGCAACGCATCATGCATCGAAAACCGCGCGGCACGCGCGTGCCGCCGCATTACAAGGAGGTCAGCATGATCCAACGCAGCTTGTCAGTCGCCGCATCGTGGTCTGCCGTGTTCGCGGCGGCGTGCGTCAGCGCGAGCGTATTCGCGGCGCCGCCCGTCAAGGGCAGCTTGAAGGGCGGCGGGACGGGGCAGCTCGAATACACCGTCAAGGTCGACTCGAAGACCTTCGGCAATACGCAGGAGACCCGCAAGATCCGCTCGGGCGAAACGGACGACTTCAACTGGAAGTCGGTGCCGCCGGGCGGCGCGGTCGCGATGCCCGACGGTTGCCCGAACGCCGACAATCTGCCGCGCGACGCGAACGGCGCGATGGTGCGCCAGACCCAGGTGCGGCTCGCGCCGTCGGTCGACGCGAAGGGGGTCGCGAACGTGCAGATGAGCTTCCAGGCCGCCGCGCCGAAAGGCACGCGCAACGTGAGTGCGGGCGGCAAGTCGCTGCAGTGCCCGGACGTCGTGTCGGTGAGCCAGGTCAAGTGGGTGTCGATTTCGACCAATGGCGGGTCGAAGTCCGTCACGATGAGCGACGGCACGAAGGTGACGGTGTCGATCAAGCACTGAGCGGGGCGCGCGGCCGGTGAGGCGTCCGGTGCGCGCGCAACCATCGCGATGCGCATCCGGGCGATCCGGGGAGGGTCGCGCGTGACGGTTTGTGGTGCGTGGCTTCGGGCCTTCCCATTGAGCGATGTTCGACTTCGTCGCGCCCGGCACGCGCCGGTGGCGCGGCCATTCGCGCGGCGGCCTGCGTGACGTCATGCGGATGTCACGCTATCCTTCCGGCATCCTCCATCTTCCCCCGAACGACATTTCGATGAAACATTGCATGCGCCTGCTGCTGTCGGCGGCTGCGTTCGTCGCTGTCCATGCGCAGGCAGCCGACGATTGCAGCTTCGTGAAGAAAGTCGAGCTGCCGTCGCGACAGCAGTCCGCCGTCGTGTCGAGCGGCGCGCTCGAACCGTGCTCGACCGGCAGTTATGCGGTGCGCGTGTATTCGACCGCGCATGCCGCACCCGGCTTCGATACGGACGACTACGTGACCGGCGTGCTGCATGCGCGTGACGGCACCGTCGCCGATGCATTCACGGCGGACCTCGGCGCGCGTGCGCCGCAGGCGCTCGTCGTTACGACGCGCTCGGCCGGCAGCGGCGGTTACGTCGGTGCGCAGGCCTATGTGACGACGCCGCGCGCGGTTCGGCTCGTCGCATCGGTCGACGGGCTGGCACCCGACGCCGACGTCACGGCCGCGTTGCGCCGGGCCATCGGCAAACGCCGCGCTGCCCGCTGACCGCATGCCACGCGGATGCCGCGTATGTCGCGGCGCAGCGGGTCAATGCACGCGTTCCTCGAGCCGCGATGCAAGAAAGCGGTGATCGGCCGAGAACAACCGGCGATACGTCATCAGCACTGCGCCAACGGTGCCGAGCGCGGACGCCGCGGCGATCAGGAACATGATGACGATCTGATAGCGCACGGCCTGCAGCGGCGACTGGCCGGCCAGCACCTGGCCCGTCATCATCCCCGGCAGGCTCACGACGCCGACGACGGCCATCTGGTTGAGCGTCGGCAGCATGCCCGCGCGCACGGCCTGGCGCGCGGCGTCCTGTGCGGCCTCCCAGCGCGTCGCACCGAGCGCCAGTGCCGTCTCGACGCGGTCGCGTCGCGCGGTCAGTTCCTCCATCATCCGTTCGACGCCGAGCGACACGCCCGTGAGCGTATTTCCGAGGATCATCCCGAGGATCGGGATCGCATATTGCGGCGTGTACCACGGATGAATGCGGATCACGACGAACAGGCCGACCGCCGCGACGAACCAGCTGCTGAACCAGATCGACGCGATGCTGTCGACACGCTGTCCGCGATACGTGTGCTTGCCGCGGCCGGCGCCCGCGAAGCCTGCGATCAGCGTCATCAACGCGGTGAGCGGCAGCACGACGGTCCAGTGCGGATGACCGAACACCCAGCCGAGCACGTAGCCGATCGCCAACAGCTGCACGACGGTGCGCACGGCGGCGAGCGCGAGCTTGCGCCCGAGGCCGAGCGACAGCGCGGCCGAGATCGCGCCGTTGACCGCGACGAGCGCGGCGGCGATCCCGACGTCGACGAGGCTCAGGTCCTGCAGTGCGGGGCTCATTGCTGCGCCTCCATTGCGTTCGCGGCGTGCAGCACGCCGGCCTGCATCACGAGCCGCATCGTGCCGATCCGGGCGGCTTGCGCCGGATCGTGCGAGATCCACATGTAGGCACGTGCATCGGGTGCCGCGTCGAACCAGGCGCCGACAAGCGCTTCGATCGCGCGCGTCGAGTCGGGGTCGAGCGCGGACGTCGGCTCGTCGAGCAACAGCACGTCGGGGTCGAGCTGCAGCACGCGCAGAAGCGCGGCGATCTGCGCTTCGCCGCCCGACAGTTCGCTCGCCCGCTTGTCGAGAAAATCGGCGCCGCGACCGGCGCGTGCCGCGAGCGCTTCGGCGCGTGCGCGGTCGAACGTCACGTCGCGGTAGATCGCGAGTGAATACGGGTAGCGCAATTGCGCTTCGACGGTCCCGTCCATCTGCGCGGGCCGCTGGCGCACGTAGGCAATGCTGCGCCGGTAGCGCGGAATCGCGCCGCGCCTGATCCGCGTGCCGCGCCACAGGATAAGACCGCCGTCGAGCGGGTCGAGCAACGCGAGCGCGCGCAGCAGCACGCTCTTGCCGGAGCCCGACGGTCCCGTGATAGCAATTCGCGATCCCGCGGCGAGGCTGAAGTCGGTCGGCGCGAGCAGTGTCTTGCCGCTGCTGGCGTCGCGGCGCGTGATGTGCTGCGCATCGATGAGGCCGTTTGGGGCTGTCATGTCACAAATGAAAAAAAGCGTTAATGGCGCCGAAGCGTTGCTGCGGCGTGCGCCATAATACCGATTGAAAAGCCGCCGGTGTCGTGCTCCGTTCACTCACGCAAGTTGGCCCGACATTGTGCGCAAACTCTGCAGAACAACAACGGAACCGCCATGACGCTAGCACGAGCCATCGGCAAATCGGCTGCATGGATCGTCGGTATCGTCGCACTGGTCATTGCGGCGGCCGGCATCTTCATCTTCACGTTCGACTGGAACCACGCGAAACCGTGGGTCAACGAACATGTGAGTACCGCACTTGGCCGCCCGTTCGCGATCAATGGCGATCTCAAGGTCGGCTGGCGCCGCCCCGACGGCGAGACCGGCTGGCGCGCATGGGTGCCCTGGCCGAGTTTCTCCGCCACGCAACTCGAGATCGGCAACCCGGACTGGGCGAAGGGGCCCAAGTTCGTCACGCTCGATGCCGCGCATTTCGATCTCGCGATTCTTCCGCTCCTCGCGCACGAAATCGTCATTCCGTCGATCGATGTCGTCAATCCCGCGGTCGACCTCGAGCGGCTCGCCGACGGCCGCAATACGTGGACCTTCCAGTTCAAGCAATCGTCGCAGCCGTCGCCGTGGAAGGTGCGGCTCGACAGCTTCGGTTTCGCGAAGGGCGTCGTCACGTATCGCGATGCGATCACGAAGGCCGATCTCACGGTCGCGATCGATACGCTCGGCCGGCCGATTCCGCTCGGAGACGTGCTGAAGGAGCAGGAGCAAACGTCGCGCGCGGCGTCGGCGCAACGCGTCGGCAAGAGCGGGGCCGCGCGACTGAGCGCGACGGCGAGTGCCGAGGCAGCGTCGGGTGCGTCGGCGGCGCAAGGCGCGAGCGGGGCGTCCGCCGTCGCGGCGTCGGGTGCGTCCGCTGCCGCTCCGGCTACTTCGGTTTCCTCCGCATCCACGGCCGTGCCGGCATCCGGCGCGAGCGGGGCGTCCGCTGCGTCGGGTGCCGCTGCCGCCGCGAAGCCGGCCGGCCCGACGTATGCGTTCGGGCTCAAGGTCGACGGCCGGTACAAGAACGTGCCGATCAGCGGCACCGGCAAGGTCGGCGGCGTGCTGGCGATCGAGAAGACGACGCAGCCGTTCCCGCTGCAGGCCGACGTGAAGGCCGGCGACACGCGGCTGGCGATCGTCGGCACGCTGACCGACCCGATGCATCTCGCGGCACTTGACTTGCGTCTGTGGCTGCAGGGCACGTCGATGTCGCACCTCTACCAGATCACGGGCATCACGCTGCCGGACACGCCGCCGTATGCGACCGAGGGCCGCCTGATCGGCAACATCAAGCAGCACGCGAGCACGTTCCGCTATGAGAATTTCAACGGCCGCGTCGGCGGCAGCGATCTCCGCGGCACGCTCACCTGGGCGCAGCGCGAACCGCGGCCGAAGCTGTCGGGCGAACTCGTGTCGAACCTGCTGCAGTTCTCCGACCTCGCACCGGTGATCGGTGCCGACTCGGCCGCGAGCAAGGCCAAGCGCGGCGACACGACGCGCCAGCCGCCGGACCGCGTGCTGCCGGTCGCGACGTTCCGCACCGAGCGCTGGAGCGCGATCGACGCGGACGTGAAGTTCACCGGGCGCAAGCTGATCAAGAGCCCGCAACTGCCGATCACCGACCTGTACACGCACATCCTGCTGCAGGACGGCGTGCTGTCGCTCGAACCGCTGCAGTTCGGCGTCGCGGGCGGCACGCTCGCGACGAACGCGCAACTCGACGGCAGCCGCACGCCGCTCAAGGGCCGCTTTACGCTGGCCGCGCGTCACCTGCGGCTGAAGCAGCTGTTCCCGACGCAGAAGGTGATGCAGACCGCGTTCGGCGAAATCAACGGCGACGCGTCGCTGTCGGCGACCGGCAACTCACCGGCCGCGCTCGCGGCGACGTCGACCGGCGAAGTGAAGGCGCTCGTCACGGATGGCCGCATCAGCCTGCTGCTGATGGAGGCGGCGGGGCTGAACGTCGCGAACGTCGTCTACGAGAAGCTGTTCGGCACCCGCGACGTGAACATCAATTGCGCGGCGATCGACTTCGTCGCGAACGACGGCATGCTCGAGCCGAAGGTGTTCGCGCTCGATACGGACGACGCGCTGATCAACGTCGACGGCCCGGTCAACCTGCGCGACGAATCGATCGACCTGAAGATCCATCCGCATACGAAGGGTTTCCGGGTCTTCTCGTTGCGTTCGCCGTTGTACGCGAAGGGCACGTTCAAGAATCCGAAGGTCGGCGTCGACGCCGGCGCGCTCGCGCTGCGCGCCGGCGCGATGGTCGGTCTGGGCCTGATCAATCCGTTCGCGGCGCTGATTCCGCTGATCGCGCCGAGCAATAACCGCGACGTGCCGTGCTCGGAGCTGTTCGGGCAGATGAAGGCCAAGGCGGCGCAGAAGGCGGCGCAGAAGGCCGGCAAGTGACGGTGTCCGAGGCAGGGCCGGTGCCGCGCGTGGCGGCCCGGCTGGCGGGGCCGGAACAGGGCGGTCGGCAGTTTCTCCGACACCTGCTAAAATACACGGTTTTCCGTCGATTTCTCTCTTACGGGACCTGCCGTGCTTTCTACTGCCAACATCACGATGCAATTCGGGCCGAAGCCCTTGTTCGAGAATATCTCGGTCAAATTCGGCGAGGGCAACCGCTATGGTCTGATCGGCGCGAACGGCTGCGGCAAGTCGACCTTCATGAAGATCCTGGGCGGCGACCTCGAGCCGAGCGCCGGCAACGTCGCGCTGGAGCCGAACGTGCGCCTGGGCAAGCTGCGCCAGGACCAGTTCGCGTATGAAAACGTGCGCGTGCTCGACGTCGTGATGATGGGCCACACCGAGATGTGGGCTGCGATGACCGAGCGCGACGCGATCTACGCGAATCCGGAAGCCACCGACGACGACTACATGCACGCGGCCGAACTCGAAGGCAAGTTCGCCGAATACGGCGGCTACGACGCCGAGGCACGCGCGGGTGCGCTGCTGCTCGGCATCGGCATCGAGGAGAAGTTCCACAACGGCACGATGGCCGACGTCGCGCCGGGCTGGAAGCTGCGCGTGCTGCTCGCGCAGGCGCTGTTCTCGAAGCCGGACGTGCTGCTGCTCGACGAACCGACCAACAACCTGGACATCAACTCGATCCGTTGGCTCGAGCACACGCTCAACGAGTACAACTCGACGATGATCATCATCTCGCACGATCGTCACTTCCTGAACTCGGTGTGCACGCACATGGCCGACATGGACTACGGCACGCTGAAGGTCTGGCCGGGCAACTACGACGACTACATGCTCGCATCGGCACAGGCGCGCGAGCGCCAGGCCGCGGCGAACGCGCGTGCGAAGGAGCGCGTGGCCGAGCTGCAGGACTTCGTGCGCCGCTTCTCGGCGAACAAGTCGAAGGCCCGCCAGGCGACGAGCCGCGCGAAGCAGATCGACAAGATCAAGATCGAGGAATTCAAGCCGTCGTCGCGTCAGAACCCGTTCATTCGCTTCGAGTTCGAGAAGAAGCTGCACAACGTCGCGGTGGTT
Organism: Burkholderia sp. LA-2-3-30-S1-D2; assembly: GCF_001523915.2. Taxonomy (NCBI): domain Bacteria; kingdom Pseudomonadati; phylum Pseudomonadota; class Betaproteobacteria; order Burkholderiales; family Burkholderiaceae; genus Burkholderia; species Burkholderia sp. LA-2-3-30-S1-D2. The sequence goes on from NZ_CP013384.1 coordinate 1,680,800, forward strand.
GCCGAAGACATCACGAAGAAGTACGAGCGCACGATCTTCCAGAACTTCAACCTGTCGGTGCAGCCGGGCGAGCGCATCGCGATCATCGGCGAGAACGGCGCGGGCAAGACGACGCTGCTGCGTTCGCTGCTTGGCGCGCTCGAGCTCGATCACGGCACGGTGAAGTGGTCCGAGAACGCGAATGTCGGCTACATGCCGCAGGACACGTACGAGGAGTTCCCGAACGACATCACGCTGATGGACTGGATCGACCAGTACCGCAAGGACGGCGACGACGAAACGATGGTGCGGGGCACGCTGGGCCGCCTGCTGTTCTCGTCGGACGACATCAAGAAGTCGGTGAAGGTGCTGTCGGGCGGCGAGAAGGGCCGCATGATCTGGGGCAAGCTGATGCTCGGCCGCCACAACGTGCTGCTGATGGACGAGCCGACCAACCACATGGACATGGAGTCGATCGAGTCGCTGCAGATCGCGCTCGAGCAGTTCGAAGGCACGCTGATCTTCGTTTCGCACGACCGCGAATTCGTGAGCGGGCTGGCGAACCGGATCATCGAAGTGCGTACGGACGGGACGCTGTTCGACTTCGGCGGGAATTACGAGGAGTTCCTGACGAGTCAGGGGCAGGAGTAATCGACCGGGCAGCCATGCCCGCGACCTGATGTACTGGAAGCCCGCCAGGTGCAAGCCTGGCGGGCTTTTTCTTGTCGGGGCAAGCGCTCGCGGCCACGGTCGCCGGTTGCGGTCCCGCATCCGCAGCTTGGCGGCGGCGACGACCCGGGCAGCAGCACGTGCGGGGCGCCGGAACAGGCCGCCACCACCGCCCGCGCGGTCAGCCCTGCGTCGTCAGCCCGAAAAATCCGTTACGACCGTCACACCGGCGCCTTCGAACCGGTTCATGTTCATCAGCGCATCAATCGATTGGCCCAGACTGATTTCCTTGCCGATCAACCGGTTTGGCGCGAGCGTGCCGGCGCGCACCATGTCGAGCATCGCGTCGTAACGATGCGCCTGCATCCCGTGGCTGCCGAGAATCTCCAGTTCGTGCGCGATGACTTTGCTCATCGGCACGGCCGGCGTTGCATGCTCGCCGAGCATCAGCCCGACCTGCACATGCTTGCCACGGCGGCGCAGATTGCTGATCGAGTTGAAGCAGGTGCTCGGATGGCCGAGCGCATCGAGCGACACGTGGGCGCCGCCGCGCGTGATCTCCTTCACCGCATCGACGACGTCGGCGACTTGCGACGCATTGACGGTCGCCGCTGCGCCGACCGATCGCGCGAGCGCGAGCGCCTGGTCCGAAATGTCGATCGCGACGACGTTCGCACCGATCGCATTCGCGATCATGATCGCCGACAGGCCGACACCCCCGCAGCCGTGCACGGCCACCCACTGGCCGGCCGACGTGCGCCCCTGGTCGACCACCGCACGAAATGACGTCACGAAACGGCATCCGAGGCTCGCCGCGGTCGGGAAATCGAGCGCGTCGGGCAGCCGCACGAGGTTGAGGTCCGCGTGATGGATGCCGACGAACTGGGCGAACGAGCCCCAGTGCGTGAAGCCGGGCTGAAACTGTTGTTCGCATACCTGCTGGTTGCCGGAGTGGCATTCCGGGCAGTGCCCGCAGCCGCCGACGAACGGCACCGTGACGCGGTCGCCGGCCTTCCAGCGCGTGACCGCCGCGCCCGCCGCGACCACGACGCCGGCGAGTTCGTGCCCCGGCACATGCGGCAGCACAATGTCCGGGTCGTGCCCCATCCAGCCGTGCCAGTCGCTGCGGCACACGCCGGTCGCCTTCACTTCGATCACGACGCCGTCGGGCGCCGGCGTCGGATCGTCGACATTCATCAACCGCGGCGCCGCGCCGAACGCTTCATAAACGACTGCTTTCACTATCTCCTCCTGGATCGAATGAGTCTTTCAATATAGCCGGAAGAATGCGGATTTATCTTTCATTTTGCGATTGAGATACGGGTAATCTTGAGATAGCCTTGCGCTGATCGCGGGAATGCCGCAAGGAGCTTTCATGGAACCACTGGACAAGATCGATCGCGGCATGCTCGACATGCTTCAGCAGGACGGGCGCGTGTCGAATGCGCGGCTCGCCGAAGCGTTCTCGCTGAGCGAGACGTCCTGCTGGCGCCGGCTCCGGCGGCTGGAGGAAGCGGGGTTGATCGCGGGCTATCACGCGCGGCTCGACCGCCGCAAGCTCGGGCTCGGCGTGATGGCGTTCGTGCAGATCGTCTGCACGCAGCACAGCGAGGAGGTGACGGCCGAGTTCGAGCGCCTGATCCAGGCGAGCCCCAACGTGCTTGCATGCGACAACACGACCGGCGAAGCGGATTTCCTGCTGCAGGTGGTGGCGGCCGACCTCGACGACTACAGTCATTTCGTCGAACGGGTGCTGCGCAGATTGCCGGGCGTGCTGAGCATCCGCTCGAACCTGTCGTTGCGGCAGTTGAAGTCGACGCAGCGGCTGCCGATAGCGTGATGGCGCAAGCCGGCGCTCGCGCATGCGCGAGCGGTCAGTCGGCCAGCCGCTTGTCGGCGAGCGCCTTGCAGCAGTCTTCGTACACCCATTGCACGAGTTTCGCCCGGTAGTCGAGATCGTCGGTATCGACGATTTCCTCGACCGCGTCGCGCGCCCACGATGCGTCGACGAAGTCGGCGTGCCGCTTTGCGATGTCCTGCGCCAGCGCGGCCAGCTTCGCGATCGCGAGCCAGTCGGACTGCCGGTGGTGGCGGTCGAGCCAGCGATGCGCGGCCTGCACCTGGAACGATGCATCCGGCCAGGTTTCGTTCAGGTAAAACGCGCCGAGATTGCCGCAGGTGAGCCAGCACAGCAGCTCCAGGCGATCTTGCGAGCCGAGGATATGGGGTGCGTCGGTCATGGCAGCGCTCACGAAGGCATCGATTCCGGGTGGCGCGGCCCGCAGCAGCCGGCGCCGATAGTAAAAACATAGCACGATGCGGGGCACGAGGTGGGGCCTCGTGGCGCGCCGGCGTGGCGCGGATGCCGCCGTTGCGGGAAGCGGGCGTCCGACGCCCGTTCGCTGGCGTCCGCGCGGGCCGTTCGGCGGCGCCTGAGGTCCCGTCAGGCGTCGTCGCGCAGCCGCGCCGCACTCGTTAGAATGGCCGTTTTCCGGGAGACAGGAAGCGATGAAAATCTACGATCAGTTCTATATCGACGGCGCATGGCGCAAGCCGGCCGGAACGGGCACGATCGACGTGATCGACTCGGGCACCGAGGCCGTGATCGGCCAGATCGCCGAGGGCGTGGCGTCGGACGCGCAGGACGCGATCCGTGCGGCGCGCGCGGCGTTCGACGCATGGGCCGCGACGCCGCCCGCGACGCGCGCGGGCTATCTGCGCAAGATCGTCGAGCGTCTGCAGGCGCGCAGTGAGGAACTCGCGCAGTCGATCACCGGTGAAGTCGGCATGCCGATCAAGCTGTCGCGCGCGATCCAGGTCGGCGGTCCGATCTACAACTGGAAGGCATACGCGAAGCTCGCCGAATCGTTCGAATTCGAGGCGACGCTCGGCAACTCGCGGGTGGTGCGCGAACCGGTCGGCGTCGTCGCGGCGATCACGCCGTGGAACTACCCGCTCAACCAGATCACGCTGAAGGTCGCGCCGGCGCTCGCGGCCGGCTGCACGGTCGTCCTGAAGCCATCCGAAGTCGCGCCGCTCAACGCGTTCATGCTTGCCGAAGCGATTCACGAAGCGGGCCTGCCGCCGGGTGTGTTCAATCTCGTGTGCGGTTATGGCCCGGTCGTCGGCGAGGTGCTGGCGACCAATCCGGACGTCGACATGGTGTCGTTCACGGGTTCGACCCGTGCCGGCAAGCGCGTGGCCGAACTCGCGGCCGCGAGCGTGAAGCGGGTCGCGCTCGAACTGGGCGGCAAGTCGGCGTCGGTGATCCTCGACGATGCCGACTTCGCGGCGGCAGTGAAGGGCACGGTCAACGCGTGCTACCTGAACGCGGGCCAGACCTGTTCGGCACATACGCGGATGCTGGTGCCCGAGGCGCGCTACGACGAGGCGCGCGCGATCGCGAAGGCGGCAGCCGAAGCGTATGTCGCGGGCGACCCGCGTCAGGAAACGACGCGCCTCGGCGCACTCGCATCGGCCGTGCAGCAGCAGCGCGTGCAGGCCTACATCCAGCGCGGAATCGACGACGGCGCGGAACTCGTGACCGGCGGCACGGGCCTGCCGGAAGGGCTCGCGAAGGGCTTCTTCGTGAAGCCGACGGTGTTCGGCCGCGTTGATCCGAAATCGGCGATCGCGCAGGAAGAGATCTTCGGACCGGTGCTGTCGATCATCACGTATCGCGACGAAGACGAGGCCGTGCGCATCGCGAACGATTCGCCGTACGGGCTCGGCGGCGCGGTGTGGGCGGGCAGCGACGAACACGCGATGCGCGTCGCGCGCCGCATCCGCACGGGGCAGGTCGACATCAACGGCGGCACGTGGAACGGCGCCGCGCCGTTCGGCGGCTACAAGCAGTCGGGATACGGCCGCGAAAACGGCGTATACGGGCTCGAAGAGTATCTCGAGTACAAGTCGATGCAGCTCAAGCCGGCGAATCCGGCCTGAGCGTTTCACGCCGCATGACCCGGAACGGCACGCTCGCGTGCCGTTTTTTTATTGACGGCCGTCAAGGTGCGTGCCGGTGGATCCGTCGATCATCGCGTTTCCGATTTCCGATGTTTCGACGAGGTTCAGATGACCGCACGCACTTCCTTCCCGCCGCTCACGATTCGCGGCCGCACCTTGCTGCCCGTGGTGCAGGGCGGCATGGGCGTCGGCATCTCCGCGCACCGCCTCGCGGGCAGCGTCGCGCGCGAAGGCGCGCTCGGCACGATCGCGAGCATCGACCTGCGTCACCACCATGCAGACTTGCTTGCGCGCTGTCGCGCGAATCCCGATCGCGCGACGCTGGAGGCCGCGAACCTCGAAGCGCTGGCGCGCGAGATTCGCCTCGCGAAGACCTACAGCGAAGGACGCGGGATGATCGCGGTCAACGTGATGAAGGCGGTGAGCGCGCACGCGGAATACGTGCGCGTCGCGTGCGACGAAGGCGCGGACGCGATCGTGATGGGCGCCGGCCTGCCGCTCGATCTGCCCGATCTCACGCAGGGTCATGACATCGCGCTGATCCCGATCCTGTCGGACAGCCGCGGGATCGCGCTGGTGCTGAAGAAGTGGATGAAGAAGGGGCGGCTGCCCGATGCGATCGTGATCGAGCATCCCGCGCATGCGGGCGGCCACCTCGGCGTCACGCAGATCGACGACATGCACGATGCGCGCTTCGATTTCGCGCGCGTGCTCGACGAGACCGCGCAGGTGATGGCGTCGCTCGGCCTCGCGCGCGACACGATCCCGCTGATCGTCGCGGGCGGGATCAACAGTCACGACACGGTACGAGCGGCGCTCGCGGCCGGCGCGAACGGCGTGCAGGTGGGAACGCCGTTCGCGGTGACGGAAGAGGGCGATGCGCATCCGAACTTCAAGCGCGTGCTGGCCGATGCGCTGCCCGAGGACATCGTCGAATTCGTCAGCGTGACGGGGCTGCCGGCGCGCGCGGTGAAGACCCCCTGGCTCGATCGCTACCTGCGCAACGAAACGCGCATTCGCGACAAGCTCGGCGCGTTCAAGCAGCGCTGCCCGACCGCGCTCGAGTGCCTGAGCGTCTGCGGGCTGCGCGACGGCATCGAAAAGTTCGGCCATTTCTGCATCGACACGCGGCTCGCGGCCGCGTTGCGCGGCGACGTCGCGAACGGCCTGTTCTTCCGTGGCCGCGAAGCGCTGCCGTTCGGCAGTGCGATCCGCAGCGTGCGCGATCTGCTCGACCTGCTGCTGACGGGCCGTGCGGCGGAGCCTGCGACAAACCGTCCAGTGTTTACGCTGGCTTGACGGATATCAAGGCGACGCAAAGACCCTACAGGGAGAATGGAATAAATTCTTCAAGGGGTCCGTACCATGCATAAAACGATTCGAACATGCGTCACCGCTGCCGCCGTGGCGGCAAGCCTCGTCATGATGCCCTCGCTGTCGCACGCGGCGTCGGCGGGAGACGGGATCAACCAGGGTGACGTCCTGGTCCGGTTGCGCGCGATCAGCATCCAGCCGAACGAGCGCGCGAGCGATACGCTCGGCGCGATCAACACCGGCGTGAACAACGCGATCGTGCCGGAGCTCGACTTCACCTACATGATCCGGGACTACCTGGGCGTGGAGCTGATCCTCGCCACGTCGCGGCACCAGATGACGTCGAGCCTCGGCAATCTCGGCGGTGTGGGCGTGCTGCCGCCGACGCTGTTGCTGCAGTACCACTTCAACCATGCCGGCAAGGTGCGTCCGTACGTCGGCGCGGGCCTGAACTACACGTACTTCTACAACAACGGGCTCAACGTCGGCGGGGAGGGCGTGTCGATCAACAAGAGCAGCTTCGGTCCCGCGCTGCAGTTCGGCGTCGACGTGCAGTTGACGAAGAAGGTGTTCATGAACGTCGACGTGAAGAAGATCTGGATGAGCACCGATGCGACGCTCGGCGACAAGGGCATCGGCACGTTGCACATCGATCCGCTGATCGTCGGCGTGGGCGTCGGCATGAAGTTCTAGACGCAAGCGAAAAGAACAGAGTTGGGGTTGGCGGCATGGCAGTCGGCATGCCGCTCTTTTTTTGTGCGGCGGATTTACAGCTTGTCGTACTGAAAGCGCATCGCGGTGCCTTCGCGCGTGATGCGCTCCCACACCGCGCGTTTCTCGTCGTCGCTCAGGAATACCCAGTTCGACACCTCGCCGGCCGTGCGGCCGCAGCCCTTGCAGACTTCGTCGAAGAGGGTCGAGCACACGCCGATGCAGGGGCTGTCGGGCAGGTCGTGGAGATTGGAGGCCATCGAAAGGGTTCGCGCGTTGAATCGTCAAGGCGTCATTTTAATGCATCGGATGACGCGGCCCGGCCGCGATGCCGATGGCGCGACGCACCACCCGTCGGGACAGTTTCACGGCCGCCTTCTTTTCCTGATGGACAGACGCCGATTAACCGATAGAATTCCCCCGGAATGCCCCGCTGCGCGGGCCGCCCGAGTGGCCGGCGGCGGGAATCTGTTCCGTTTGTGCGACACCGGCATGATTTTTTTGTGACGGAGCGCGAATGGTGGTAGCGTTCGGGGTTTTCGAGGGGCGGCGTGCCAGAATGCGCCGCCATGACGAGGCAGACGGCAGCCGGACACGAGGTCCGGCCGGAGGGAGAACGGGATGAAAGCAAAGGTAGTGGGCCGGTTCGCAGCGCTTGCGCTGTGCGTGGGTGCATCGGCGGCGGCGGCGAAGGATACGCAGCTCAATGTCTATAACTGGTCCGATTACATTGCGAAGGACACGATCCCGAACTTCGAGAAGCAGACGGGCGTCAAGGTTCGCTACGACAACTACGACAGCGACGACACGCTGCAGGCGAAGCTGCTGACGGGCAGCTCGGGCTACGACATCGTCGTGCCGACCAGCAACTACGCGGGCAAGCAGATCGCCGCCGGCATCTTCACGCCGCTCGACAAGTCGAAGCTGCCGAACCTCAAGTACCTCGATCCGCAACTGATGGCGCTCGTTGCCGGCGCGGACCCGGGCAACAAGTATTCGGTGCCCTGGGCGTACGGCACGACCGGCCTCGCGTACAACCTGACGAAGGCGCAGCAGGCGCTCGGCAAGGTTCCGCTCGACAACTGGGACATCCTGTTCAAGCCGGAAAACCTCTCGAAGCTGAAGACGTGCGGTGTGTCGGTGCTCGACGCTCCGGACCAGATGTTCGCGGCGGCGCTGCACTACATCGGCAAGGATCCGATGAGCACGAACCCGGCCGACTACAAGGCCGCGATGGAAGTGCTGAAGAAGATCCGCCCGTACATCACGCAATTCAACTCATCCGGCTACATCAACGACCTGGTCGGCGGCGACATCTGCTTCGCGTTCGGCTGGTCGGGCGACGTCGTGATCGCGAAGCATCGCGCGATCGAGGCGAAGAAGCCGTACAAGGTCGAGTACTACATTCCGAAGGGCGGCGCGCCGGTTTGGTTCGACGTGATGGCGATCCCGAAGGACGCGAAGAACAAGGACGCCGCGCTGCAGTGGATCAACTACATCGAGGATCCGAAGGTGCACGCGGCGATCACGAACGCCGTGTACTACCCGAGCGCGAACGCCGAGGCACGCAAGTACGTGCGACCGGACGTCGCGAACGACCCGGCCGTCTACCCGCCGGCCGACGTCGTGAAGACGCTGTTCCTGCTCAAGCCGCTGCCGCCTGAAATCCAGCGTCTGCAGACGCGTCTGTGGACCGAGCTGAAATCGGGCCGCTGAAGCGAGCCGGAGCAGGCCAGCAGTCATGAAGCCCCTGGTGTCCCCGGGGGCTTTGTTCGTCAAACGCAGGAGAGAAGCAGCACATCATGAATAGCCAGTCGGGTGCGCCGGTCGCGGGCGTGCCGTCCTTCGTTCCTTCGTCCGGCGCCGATGCGCGCGCCGAGAACTTTGTCCAGATCGTCGACGTCGTCAAGAAATTCGGCGAGACCGAAGTGGTGCGCAACGTGAACCTGACGGTGCGCCAGGGCGAGCTGTTCGCGCTGCTCGGCAGCTCGGGTTCCGGCAAGTCGACGCTGCTGCGCATGCTCGCGGGCCTCGAGACGGTCACATCGGGCAAGATCCTGATCGACGGCGAGGACCTCGCGCAGATGCCGCCGTACAAGCGGCCCGTGAACATGATGTTCCAGTCGTATGCGCTGTTCCCGCACATGTCGGTCGAATCGAACGTCGCATACGGCCTGAAGCAGGAAGGCACGCCGAAGGCGGAACTGAAGGAGCGCGTCGCGGCGGCGCTCGAGCTCGTGCAGATGAGCAAATACGCGAAGCGCAAGCCGCACCAGCTGTCGGGCGGCCAGCAGCAGCGCGTCGCGCTCGCGCGTTCGCTCGTCAAGCGCCCGAAGGTGCTGCTGCTCGACGAGCCGATGTCGGCGCTCGACAAGCAGATCCGCCAGCGCACGCAGATCGAGCTCGTCAACATCCTGAACAAGGTCGGCGTCACCTGCATCATGGTCACGCACGACCAGGAAGAGGCGATGACGATGGCGAACCGGCTCGCCGTGATGAGCGAAGGGCAGATCGTGCAGATCGGCTCGCCGAACGAAGTCTACGAATATCCGAACAGCCGCTTCTCGGCCGAGTTCATCGGCTCGACCAACCTGTTCGAAGGCGTCACCGTCGAGGACGAACCCGACCACGTGTACATCGAATCGCCGGAGCTGCCGAGCCGGCTGTACGTGAGCCACGGGATTTCGGGCCCGCTCGGGATGCCGGTCACGGTGTCGGTGCGTCCCGAGCGGATCGCGCTCACGCGCAAGCCGCCCGAAGGCGCGTTCAACTGGGCGCGCGGCAAGATCACCAACGTCGCGTACATGGGCGGCTATTCGCTGTATCACGTGAAGCTCGATGCGGGCAAGACGGTGATCGCGAACGTGTCGAGCCTCGCGATCACCGAGCTCGACACACCGGCGCTCGGCGACGAGATCTACGTGCGCTGGAGCGCGACCGCGGGCGTGGTGCTGACGTCATGAGCGCGCTCAAGTCCCTGCTCGCGTGGCCCGTGCGGCGCTTCAACCTGACCGGCGGCTCTGCGGTCGTCGCGGGGCCGTACACGTGGCTCGTGCTGTTCTTCCTCGTGCCGTTCGTGCTGGTCGTGAAGATCAGCTTCGCGGAGCTGCGGCTCGGCATTCCGCCGTATACGGAACTCGCATCGTACGCGGACGGCGTGGTGCACATCGCGCTGAACCTGTCGCACTATGCTTTCCTGCTCACCGACAGCCTGTATTTCGCGACCTACGTGAATTCGGTGCTGGTCGCGGCGATCACGACGCTGCTGTGCCTGCTGATCGGCTATCCGATGGCGTACTACATCGCGCGTTCGAACCCGGCGACCCGCAACCTGCTGATGATGGGCGTGATGCTGCCGTTCTGGACGTCGTTCCTGATCCGCGTGTACGCATGGATCGGGATCCTGAAGAACAACGGGCTGCTGAACAACTTCCTGATGTGGATCGGCCTGACCCATACGCCGATCGAGCTGTACCGCACGAACTACGCGGTGTACATCGGGATGGTGTATTCGTACCTGCCGTTCCTCGTGATGCCGCTCTACGCGCACCTCGTGAAGATGGACCTGCGTCTGCTCGAAGCCGCGTACGACCTCGGGGCCAAGCCGTGGAAGGCGTTCGTGCAGATCACGCTGCCGCTGTCGAAAAACGGGATCATCGCGGGCTGCCTGCTGGTGTTCATTCCGGCGGTCGGCGAGTACGTGATTCCGGAACTGCTCGGCGGCGCGAACACGCTGATGATCGGCCGCGTGATGTGGAATGAATTCTTCAACAACGCAGACTGGCCGATGGCGTCGGCCGTGACCTGCGCGATGGTGCTGCTGCTGCTCGTGCCGATGGCGATGTTCCAGCACTTCCAGGCGAAGGAGCAGGAGGGCCGCCGTCGATGAAGCCGAATCGTTACCTGCAGTTCGCGGCGCTGTTCGCCGGCTTCGCGTTCCTGTACATCCCGATCATCAGCCTGATCGTCTATTCGTTCAACGAGTCGAAGCTCGTCACCGTGTGGTCGGGTTTCTCGTTCCGCTGGTACTCGGCGCTCGTCGAGGACGACGAGCTGCTGACGGCTGCATGGCTGTCGCTGAAGATCGGCGTGCTGACCGCGTTCGCGTCGGTGTTCATCGGCACGTGGGCCGGCTTCGTGCTCGCGCGGATGGGGCGCTTTCGCGGCTTCGCGCTGTTCAGCGGGATGATCAACGCACCGCTGGTGATTCCGGAGGTGATCCAGGGGATCTCGCTGCTGCTGCTGTTCATCGAACTGGCGAAGTGGATCGGCTGGCCGGCCGAGCGCGGTGTGTTCACGATCTGGCTGGGCCACGTGATGCTGTGCATTTCGTACGTCGCGATCATCGTGCAGTCGCGCGTGCGCGAACTGAACCCGTCGCTCGAGGAAGCCGCGCTCGATCTGGGCGCGACGCCGCTGAAGGTGTTCTTCACGATCACGCTGCCGCTGATCTCGCAGGCGCTGATCGCGGGTTGGCTGCTCTCGTTTACGCTGTCGATCGACGACCTCGTGCTGTCGGCGTTCCTGTCGGGCCCCGGCTCGACGACGCTACCGCTCGTCGTGTTCTCGCGCGTGCGCCTCGGCCTGAACCCGGAGATGAACGCGCTCGCGACGCTGTTCATCGTCGCGGTGACGGCCGGTGTGGTGATCGCGAACTTCGTGATGCTGCGCCAGGAGCGAAAGCGGACGGCCGCATTCGCGACCTGACGTCATCACGCACAGGTTGCCGACGCAACGAAAAACGCCCGGTGCCGACGACGAGTCGGGCCGGGCGTTTTGCTTAGGGGTGTGCGCCGCGGTGGCTTATGCGCCGAACGCCGCCTTCGCGAGCATCCCGAGCGCGACGCAGACGAGCACGGCAGCGAAGCCGGCCTGCACATGCCGCGCGGACAGGTGCCGGGAGGCATGGCGCCCGATCGCCATGCCAATTGCGGTCGCGACCGTGAACCACAGCATCATGTCGAGCGGTGCGCGCGTGCCCGACACGAGCGTCGCGAGCACGCCGCCGGTGCCGACCAGCGCGATCACCATCAGCGACGTCGCGACTACGCCGTGCATCGACACGTTCGTGAACTTGCGCAGCATCGGCACGATCACGAAGCCGCCACCGACACCGAGCAGGCCCGTCATCAGCCCCGTCACCGCGCCGGTCGACGCAAGCGCGAGCCCGACCGGCCAGGACCACACGAGCCGGCCCGTATCGGGATTCACGCGGCCGACGCACAACCGCGACTCATCCGCGTCGCCGGGCGCGTGGCGCAGTGCCTGCCGCAGCAGGCGGCCCGCGACGATCAGCATCGTCAGCGCGAACAACGCCAGCAGCACGCGTTGCGGCAGCACGTGCGCAAGCTTCACGCCGAGCGTCGTGAGCGGCACGCCCGCCACGGCCATCAACAGCGCCGCGCGATAGCGCACGAGCCCGCGACGAAACCCTTCGAGCGCGCCGAGCGCGGCGCTGCCCGCGACAGCGACGAGCGCGACGGGCGTGGCCTGCTGCATCGGCCAGCCCATCCCGACGACGAGCGCGGGCACCGCGAGAATGCCGCCGCCTGCGCCGGTGAGGCCCAGCACGGCGCCGACGAGACTGCCGAGTACGAGGGAAATGAGCATGGTGTCATCGGGTTCCGGTCAACGTGCGATCGCGGGCTTCGCGAGCCATTCGCGGCCCTTGAGCATCGCCTTCCAGTAGAGCGGCGGCAGCAGGCGCTCCTTGAGCAGCCACGCGAGCCGGGACGGACGCCGGCCGTCGATCAGCCACGCGGGGAAGGTCGGCGCGACCTTGCCGCCGTACAGGAATTCGGCGAGCACGATCTTGCCGCGCTCGACGGTGAGCGGGCACGACCCGTAGCCGTCGTACGCGGCGTCGCCGTGCGCGCGGCCCAGAGACGCGAGCACATTGTGCGCGACGACGGGCGCCTGCTTGCGCGCGGCCGCGGCGGTCTTCGCGTTGGTCGTGTTGGTGACGTCGCCGAGCGCGAAGATGTCCGCGAACTGCTTGTGCCGCAGCGTCGCCGGATCGACGTCGATCCAGCCGGCCGCATCGGCGAGCGGGCTCGCGCGCACGAAATCGGGCGCCTTCTGCGGCGGCACGACGTGGATCATGTCGAACGCGCGTTCGACGGTTTCCGTGCCGCCGTCGGGCAAAGTGCGCCGGAACGTCGCGCGCCGCGCGGGCCCGTTGATCGCGACGAGGTTGTGGCCGAACGACAGCGCGATGTCGTAGTTTTTCACGTACTCCATCAGCGCGGGCACGTAGTCGGCGACCCCGAACAGCGCGGCGCCCGCATTCAGGAACTCGACGTTCGCGGCGCCCAGGCGGCCCGCGCGCCGCCAGTGATCGCACGACAGGTACATCGCCTTCTGCGGCGCGCCGGCGCACTTGATCGGCATCGGCGGCTGCGTGAACAGCGCGTTGCCGCCGCGGAACGCCTGCACCAGTTCCCACGTGTACGGCGCGAGGTCGTAGCGATAGTTCGACGTGACACCGTTGCGGCCGAGCGTTTCCGCGAGGCCGTCGATCGCGTGCCAGTCGAGCTTGAGCCCCGGGCACACAACAAGCTTGCGGTAGCCGATACGCCGGCAACCGTCGAGCACCACCGTGTGCGCGTCGGGCTCGAAGCCGGCGACGGCGGCCTGGATCCATTTCACGCCGCGCGGCAGCAGGTCGACGATCCGGCGCGCGGTCGTGTCGGGCCGGAACACGCCCGCGCCGACCATCGTCCAGCCGGGCTGGTAGTAGTGCGTATCGGCCGGGTCGATCACCGCGATATCGAGCGATGCGTCGCGCGCAAGCAGGCTCGACGCGACCGCGACACCGGCCGCACCCGCGCCGACGATCACGATGTCGTGCCGCGCGTCGATGGCTGGCGCGGCCTGGCGGTCGTCCTGCGCGAGTCCTTGCGTGGCACCTCGTGTGAGGCGCGGCGCGAGCGCGCCGAGGTCATAACCGGCCGCGGCGGCGATCGCGACGATGTCGCCGGCCGGACGCCTGTCGGCCTGCGACAGCGCCCACAGCGTCGCCGAACGCGTGCCGCTGCGGCAGTATGCGAGTACCGGGCCGGCGAGCGACGCGACGAGCGCGTCGAACTGCCTGGCCTGATCGTCGGTGACTTTGCCGGTATCGACCGGAAGGTAATGGACGGCGATGCCGAGCGGCGCAGCGGCGGCGCGAATCTCGTCGACGGTCGGCTGGTCCGCGCCTTCGCCGTCCGGGCGGTTGCAGACGATCGTGCGGATGCCGGCCGCGCGGAGCGCGGGCAGGTCGGTCGCGGCGATCTGGGGTGAGACCGACAGCAGGTCGGTCAGCGTGCGGATGGTCATGTCGGGGGGGCTCCGGTCGGGGCGGCGGTTCAGATCGCGTCGAGCGGGATCTTCAGGTAACGCACGCCATTGTTTTCGGGCTCGGGCAGGTGGCCGGCGCGCATGTTGACCTGCACGGACGGCAGCATCAGCACGGGCATGTCGAGCGTCGCGTCGCGCGCGGTGCGCATGGCGACAAAATCGTCCTCGGTCACGCCGTCCTTCACGTGCACGTTCGCGCGGCGCTGCTCGGCCACGGTCGTCACGAACTGCACGTCGCGGCCGCCCGGCTGGTAGTCGTGGCACAGGTACAGGCGCGTGTCGGGCGGCAGGGCGAGCACGCGCGCGATCGAGCGGTAAAGCGTGCGTGCGTCGCCGCCCGGGAAATCGCAGCGGGCGGTGCCGTAGTCGGGCATGAACAGCGTGTCGCCGACGAACGCGGCACGCTGCGTCGCGTCGTCGATGCAGTAGGTCAGGCACGCGGGCGTGTGGCCCGGCGTGTGCAGCGCGCGGATCGTCAGCCCGCCGAGCGCAAGCGTGTCATTGTCGTCGAGCAGGCGATCGAACTGGCTGCCGTCCTGCGCGAAACCCGGGCCGGCGTTGAACAGCGAGCCGAACACGTGCTGCACGCGGCATACGTGCGAGCCGATCGCGATCTGCCCGCCGACATGCGCCTTCAGGTACGGCGCGGCTGACAGATGGTCGGCGTGCACGTGCGTTTCCAGCAGCCAGTGCACGGTCGCACCGAGTTCTGCGACGCGGGCGATCAGCCGGTCGGCGCTGGCGGTGCGCGTGCGGCCGGATTTCGGGTCGTAGTCGAGCACGCTGTCGATCAGCGCGCACGCGCGGCTCGCGGTGTCGAGCAACAGGTAGCTGACGGTATGGGTCGCCGGGTCGAAAAAGCCTTCGACCGACAGCTTGGGGGCATGGCTCACGGGATGTCCTCGATCGGGTTCTGCATCGGCAATCGGGGATGACATTCACAAGAAGCATGCCAGCCCGCGCCGCGATGCCGGACGATGTGGCAGGTACTTGATTCGGCTCGGATTTCTGGCCTGTTCGCGGTGCGCCGCGAGCACCGCCTGCGGGGCGTCGTTGATGTCGACTGCCATATTTGGCAGTGTTATGGCAGAATTGGCAGTCGGTCTGTCAGTCCGACTGTCCATCCGTTCCCGAGCGTTCTCATGAATCCGCACGACACCATTCCGATCGTTCCCGCGCCGTCGCGCGACGTCATGCCCGACGTGCGTGCGCTCGTCGCGTATCTTGAGCACGACCCGCAGCCGATGATCGTCGTCGATCCCGACTACCGCATCCTCGCGGCGAACGATGCGTACCGGCGCCAGTTCGGCGTGGCGGGTGTCGAGCACGTCGGCCGGCGCTGCTTCCAGGTCTCGCATCACTACGACGTGCCGTGCGACCAGGCCGGCGAGCATTGCCCGATGAAGCAGGCACTCGAGTCGCGCAGCCTGAACCGCGTGTTGCACATTCACCATACGCCGCGCGGCCCCGAGCACGTCGACGTGGAGTTGCGGCCGATCTTCGACGCGCGCGGCGACGTGATCGCGTACGTCGAGCGGCTGACGACGGTGCGCAGCGCGTCCGCGCAGCCGAGCGCTGAAGGGCTCGTCGGCGGCGCCGATGCGTTCAATGCGGCACTCGGCGCGCTGCAGCGCGTTGCGCCGTCGATGCTGCCCGTGCTGCTGCTCGGCGAATCGGGTACCGGCAAGGAGCTGTTCGCGCGGGCGCTGCACGAGGCGAGCGAACGTGCGATGGGGCCGTTCGTGGTCGTCGACTGTTCGGGTATCGCCGAGACGCTGTTCGAGAGCGAACTGTTCGGCTACGAGAAGGGGGCGTTTACCGGCGCCAACCAGCGCAAGCCGGGCCTCGTCGAGACCGCGCAGGGCGGCACGCTGTTTCTCGACGAGATCGGCGACGTGCCGCTGCCGATGCAGGTGAAGCTGCTGCGGCTGATCGAGTCGGGGACGTTCCGGCGCGTCGGCGGTGTCGAGGCGCTGCGCGCGGATTTCCGGCTCGTCGCGGCGACGCACAAGCCGCTGCGCGAGATGATCGACGATGGCCGGTTCCGGCAAGATCTCTACTACCGGATCAACGCGTTTCCGATTCCGCTGCCGCCGCTGCGCGAGCGGCGCGGCGACGTCGCGCTGCTGGCCGAATCGATCCTGCGGCGCATCGCGAACGCGCGTGCCGGCGCGGGCGATGCGAGCGCGCGACCGTTCGCGGCCCGGCCGTTCGTGCTGAGCGAGCAGGCGCGTGCGTGCCTCGACGCGTATGCATGGCCGGGCAATATCCGCGAGCTGCGCAACGTGCTGGAACGTGCATGCCTGTTCGCGGACGACGGGACGATCCGCGTCGAACATCTGCCGGCCGAACTGGTCGCGGCGGCGGCCACACCGCACGCGCATGCGGCGGACACGCGCGGCGTGTCGGATGCGGAACTCGTGCGGATTGCGGGCACGTTCGACGGTACGCGCAAGCAACTGGCCGAGCACGTCGGGATGAGCGAGCGCACGCTGTACCGGCGGATGAAGGCGCTCGGGCTCGGAGTGCGCGACCGGTGAGCGAGAGCCGGACCGCTCGCGCGGGCAGCGCATGAAACCGACATGCACCGCCCGCGGGGGCTACGCCATCAACGCGCCGGCGCCAACTGGGCCATTGCCTCGCGGATGAACGCGAGCAGCGTGTCGTCGACCCACGAATCCTTCGTCAGCGCCGGCTCGATCATCATCGCATCCCGGAATTTCGCGTGCGTGGCCGGGTCGTTGCCCGCATAGCTGCGGAACAGGTCGAGCCAGCGTTGCGCGAGCGCGCGGCCTTCCGGCGAATCGGGCCTTGCGCCCGCATCGATCGCGTCGCGCACGTCGCCCATCAGTTGCGGCCATTCCATCGCGTGTTCGCCGAAGTGCGCGCGCATGAAGCGGATCTCGTCCGGCGCGAGATACTTCTCGAAGATCCGCATCTTCGTCTCCGAGGACGCGCGCAGCACATAGTCGCGCAGTACGGTCGAAATGCCGATCTTCGACTGCATCGCCGGTTCGCGCTCGTGCATCAGGTTCAGCTTCGCGAGCAGCCGCGGATCGTTGTTCGTGTCGCGCACGAGCATTGTCATCCAGCGGCCGGCGAGTGCACGGACGCGCTCGTCCTCGGGCGGCACGCCCGCGTCGTGCAGCGCGCGCACGTCGGCGACGAGCGCGATCCATTCGGCGTCGCCCGCCTGGCTCTTGCGGTACATCGGCAGGCGCGCGAGTTCTTCCTCGGAAAAGTATTTGTCGTACACGGTCATCAACTCCAGTGTGGTGAGCCAATCGGCCAGTTCCGGCTCGGTGCCCGCGGCGAGTTGCGCGTGCAGGTGCACGAGCCGCTCGCGCAGCTGCGCGGCCTGCGCGAGCTGGTGGTCGAGCGACGCGATCTGCCTCGCGACGATCTCGACGAGCGGGGTGCCGGGCTGGTTCAGGTAGTCGCCGATTTCGGCGAGCGACAGTCCGAAGCGACGCAGGGCCTGGATCTGGTGGAGCCGGGCGATGTCGTCGCGGTCGTACAGCCGGTAGCCGTTGTCGGCACGCGCCGAAGGCATCAGGAGGCCGATCGCGTGATAGTGATGAAGCGTGCGGACGGTCAGGCCGCTGCGTTTCGCCAGTTCTCCCACTTTCAGCCGCATGGTGTCCTCCGTTCGGTGCGCACGCTGGAGTCTCGAACGTTACGCTACGTGAGGGTCAAGCGGAAGATCGCGGATCGGCGCGCGGGGTGGTCCCGCGCGCCGTGCTTCCCGGGCAAGGGGCGCGTTATTGTGGCGACGGCGGCGACGGCGGCGACGGCGGCGCGTCGGGCGTGGCCGCGCGTGCCTGGGCGGCGAGGGCGCCTTGGCCCTCGTTGCCGGCGCGGCCTGCCGTGTCGACGTTCCCGGCCGCCGGTGCGTTGCCGGTCGGTTCGACCGGCGGCGTGCCCATTGCCTGATAGAGCCGCGCGGTATCCGCGAGGCGTGCGCCGGTCGCGCGAATTTCGTCGAGCCGCGCGTTGCGGTACTGCAGCTCGCTCGCGCGCGCGGCCGATGGTGGCAACGCGCCGAGCCGCACGCGGGCGGCCGCGTCGTCGTACGCGCCGCGCGCGGACAGCGCGGCCCGCGACGACGCATCAAGCGCCTCCGCATCGTGCTCGAGCGCGGCGAGCGAATCGGCGACGTTCTGGAACGCGCTCAGCACGGTCTGCCTGTACTGGTCGACCGCGGCCTCGTAGGTCGCCTTCGCCGCACGCCGCTGCGCGAGCAGCGCGCCACCGTGGAACAGCGGCTGGCTCAGCGACGCGCCGACGTTCCAGATCGCGCCGGCACCCGACAGCATCGTCGGCCAGCTGAAGCCGCCTTTGCCCATGGCCGCCGACAGCGACAGCTGCGGGAACAGCTGCGCGGTCGCGACGCCGACTTCGGCGGCGGCCGCCTTCAGCCCCGCGTCGGCGGCCTGGATGTCGGGGCGACTTTGCAGCAGGTCCGACGGCACGACCACGGGCACCTGCGCGGGCAGGTGCAGGTCGGCGAGCGTGAGGTCGGCGGGCGGCCGGTCGGGCGTGCGGCCGACCAGCACCGCCAGCGCATGGCGCGCCGAGTCGCGCTGCTGGCGCAGCGCGGGCAGGCTCGCGGCGAAGGTGTCCGCGCTTTGCTGCGCGCTCAGCGCGTCGCTGTGCGACGCCGAGCCGAGCGCGTAGCGGCGTTGCGCGTCGTGGGCCTGGTCGTTCGCGAGCGCGACGAGCCGTTCGGTCGTCGCGATCTGCGCATTGAGCACCGACACCGTGATCGACGCCGTGACGATGTTCGCGGCGAGTGCCCGGCGCGCCGATTCGAGCTGGAACGCGCTGACGTCGACGCGTTTCGCGAGCGCGCGGTTCGCGAAGCGCGCCGCGCCGAACAGGTCGATCGTGTAGCTCGCCTGCAGTTGCCCGACGAACGTGTCGTACAGCAGCGTCGGCGCGCCGAGCGCGGGGATCGGCACGCCGAGCGCGCGCTGGCGCGTGGCCTGGCCGCCCGCGTCGATCGACGGCAGCATCGAGCTGCCGATCTGTCCGCGCAGCTGCTCGCGCGCGGCATCCAGCGAATGCGACGCCGCGCTGAGCGTCGGGCTGTTGCGCAGGCCTTCGTCGACGAGCGCGTTCAGCGCCTCGGAGCGGTACTGCTTCCACCAGTCGGGCACGGGCTGCGCGCCGACTTCGAACTGTTGCGCGACGCCTTGCGCGGCGACGGTCTGCTGCACTTGCGGCACGGTGCCGTAGTGCGCGGGCGACGGCATCGCGGGCGGCTCGCCGCTCGGCGCGAACCACGCGCAGCCCGCGAGCGGGCCGGCGAGGCTCGCCACGGCAAACGCACGCATGGCTTTCGTTTTCAGGTTCATCGATCCATCCATGGTCAGGCTCCCGACGGCGCGGCCGGTGTGTTGCCGCCTGGCGGCGGGCCGTCGCGCGGGTCGCGTTCGTCGCGCTTCACCCGGAACCACGCGGCGTACAGCGCGGGCAGGTAGAACAGGGTCAGCACGGTCGCGCTCGTGATCCCGCCCATCAGCGCGGTCGCCATCGGCCCGAAGAAGTTCGAGCGCAACAGCGGAATGAGTGCGAGCACGGCGGCCGCGGCCGTGAGCGTGATCGGACGGAAGCGCCGCACGGTCGCACCGACGATCGCGTCGAAGCGTCCGTGGCCGGCCGCGATGTCCTGCTCGATCTGATCGACGAGAATCACCGAGTTGCGCATGATGATCCCGAACATCGCGATCACGCCCAGCATCGCGACGAAGCCGAACGGCTGGCCGAACAGCAGCAGCGTGCCGACCACGCCGATCAGCCCGAGCGGTGCGGTCAGCACGACCATCAGCACGCGCGAGAAGCTCTGCAGCTGGATCATCAGCAACGTGAACACGGCGATCACCATCAGCGGCATCTGCGCGTTGATCGACGCCTGCGCCTTCGCGCTTTCCTCGACCGATCCGCCGATGTTGATCTGGTAGCCGACCGGCAGTTGCGCGCGCAACGCATTCAGCTTGCCGTCGATCGAATGCGTGACGTCGATGCCTTGCGCGCCGGCGCGTACGTCGGACTGCACGGTAATGGTCGGCTGGCGATCGCGTTCCCACACCACGCCGTATTCGAGCGTCGGCGTGAAGCGGCCGAGCGAGCCGAGCGGCACGGGGCCGTTCGGCGTCGGCATCGCCAGGCCCGCGAGCTTCGCGGGATCGACGCGATCGGGGCGCGGCGCACGCAGGTCGACCGCGATCAGCTTGTCGCGTTCGCGATACTGCGTGACGGTCGTGCCGGACAGCGTCATCGCGAGGAAGCTCGACACGTCCTGCGACGTGACGTTCAGCTCGCGCGCCTTCTTCTGGTCGAGCTCGAAGCGCACCGAGCGCTCGGCCGGCTCATCCCAGTCGAACTGCACGTTCACCGTGCGTGCGTCGCCGCGCATCGTCGCCGCGACCTTCTCGGCGATCGCGCGTACCGTCGCGATGTCGTCGCCGCTCACGCGGAACTGCACGGGGTAGCCGACGGGCGGGCCGTTCTCGAGCCGCGACAGGCGCCAGCGCACGGCCGGGAACTGGTCGCGCAGCGTGGTTTCGAGCCAGGTGGCGAGCTTCTCGCGATCCTTGACCGATTTTGCGGTGACGACGAACTGCGCGAAGTTCGGCAACTGCAGCTGCTGGTCGAGCGGCAGGTAGAAGCGCGGCGCGCCGCTGCCGACGAAATTCACCGAATGGTCGATCTCGGGCCGCTTGTCGAGCACCTTTTCGAGGCGTTCGGTCTCGCGCAGCGTCGCCGCGAACGACGCACCCTCGGGCAGCCGCAGGTCGACCAGCAGCTCGGGTCGATCGGAGCTCGGGAAGAACTGCTGCGGCACGAGCGAGAAACCCATCAGCGCGACGACGAAGAGCGCGCCGGTGATCAGCAGAACGACGAAGCGGCGCTCGATGCACCAGTCGATCCAGCCGCGCAAGCGCGTGTAGAAGCGCGTGTCATAGATGTCGTGTTCGTGATCGTCCGGCAGGTGAGCTTCGTGCGCGTGCTTCTTGCGTTCGGGCAGCAGGTGATAGCCGAGCAGCGGAATCAGCACGACGGCCGCGAACCACGACGCGATCAGCGCGATCGCCGACACCTCGAAGATCGAGCGCGTGTACTCCCCGGTGCTCGATTTCGCGAGCGCGATCGGCAGGAAGCCCGACACCGTGACGAGCGTGCCGGTCAGCATCGGGAACGCGGTGCTCGTGTACGCGAACGAGGCGGCGCGCGCACGGCTGTAGCCCTGCTCGAGCTTCACGGCCATCATCTCGACGGCGATGATCGCGTCGTCGACGAGCAGCCCGAGCGCGAGCACGAGCGTGCCGAGCGACACCTTGTGCAGCCCGATGTCGAACAGGTACATGAAGAGTGCGGTCACCGCGAGCACGACCGGAATCGAGATCACGACGACCATCCCGGTGCGCAGGCCGAGCGACACGAGGCTCACGACCAGCACGATCGCAACGGCTTCGGCAACCGCTTCGAGGAAGTCGTCGACCGAATGCGCTACCGCATGCGGCATGCTCGACACCAGCGTCAGCTTGAGGCCTGCCGGCAGTTGCGCCTGCAGGTCCTTTGATTGGGCGTCGAGCGCCTTGCCGAGCCGGATCACGTCGCCGCCCGGCTGCATCGTCACGCCGACGCCGAGCACGGCATGGCCTTTCGCGCGCATCTGCGTGACGGGCGGATCGTCGTAGCCGCGCTTCACGGTGGCGAGGTCGCCGAGCCGGAACGTGCGGCCGTTGATGCGGATCAGCGTGTCGGCGATCGCGGCGACGTTGTCGAACTGGCCGCTCGGCCGCACGAACACGCGATCGTCGGCGGTCGTGAGCACGCCGGCCGACGAGATGTCGTTCTGCGCGTTGATCGCCTGCCCGAGCTGCTGCGGCGAGATGCCGAGACGCGTGAGCTGCGTGTTGTCGGCCTCGATGAAGATCCGCTGGTCGGGGTCGCCGAAGTAGTCGACCTTGCCGACGCCCGGCACGCGCAGCAGCACCGTGCGCAGTTGGTCCGCATAGTCGTGGAGTTGCGCGGGCGTGAAGCCGTCGCCTTCGAGCGTCCAGATGTTGGTGTAAACGTCGCCGAACTCGTCGTTGAAGAACGGGCCCTGTACGCCTGACGGCAGCGTATAGCCGATGTCGCCGACCTTCTTGCGGATCTGGTACCAGGTCTCGGGCACGTCCTTCACGGGCGCCGAGTCCTTCATCGTGAAGAAAATCAGCGATTCGCCGGGCCGCGAATAGCTGCGCAGGAAGTCGATGGCCGGCGTTTCCTGCAGCTTGCGGCCGATCCGGTCGGTCACCTGTTCCTGCACCTGCCGCGCGCTCGCGCCCGGCCAGAACGTGCGGATCACCATCACGCGGAACGTGAACGGCGGGTCTTCGGATTGCGCGAGCCGCGTGTACGCGAGGATGCCCGCGAGCGTCGCGAGCGCGATCAGGTAGACGACCAGCGCCTGGTGGCGCAGCGCCCATGCCGACAGGTTGAACCGACCTTCTTCGCGGGGGCCGCTCATGACGCGAAGTCCTCCGGATGCAGCGGTGCGATCGGCCGCACCTTCTCGCCCGCGCTGACCGTATGCACGCCTTGCAGCACGACGCGCTCGCCAGGCTGCAGCCCGCTCGACACGGTGACGGTGCGTTCGTTGAAGCGCGCGACGTCGACGCGGCGCAGTTCGAGCGTGTCGTCCTTCGTGCGCACGACCCACACGGCCGGATGCGGGCCGTCGTGGAACAGCGCGGTCGCGGGCAGCGTGATGCTCGGCGCGTTGCCGGCAGCCGGCGCGCCGTCGAACGCGACGTTCGCGGTCATTCCGAGGCGCACGGCCGGATCGGGGGCGGCGAGCGTGAGCTTCACGCGGTAAGTGCGGCTTTGCGGATCGGCGGCCGGCGCGATTTCGCGAACCTTCGCGGCGAACTGCCGGCCCGGAAGCGACGGCAGCGTGACGCTCGCCGCGTGGCCGGGCGTGAGCGATGCGAGCGCGGCTTCGGGCACGTCGCTGACGACATCGACGTCGCCCGACCACGCGAGCTGGTAGACGGCCTGGCCGGCGGAAACGTTCTGGCCGGTGTCGGCCTGTTCGGCGGTGATGGTGCCCGCGTGATCGGCGACGAGCGTCGCATAGCGGAGCTGGTTCTTCGCGAGCGCGAGTTGCTGCTGCGCCTGGTCGCGCTGCGCGAGCGCCGACGTGTAGCTGTTCTCGGTCTGTTCGAGCTGCGCGGTCGCGATCAGGTTCTCGCGCGCCTGCGCGCGATCGCGGTCGAGCTGCTGCTTCGCGAACGCGAGGCTGTGCGATGCGGCATCGAGCTGCGCCTGCGCGCTCGCGGCGTTCTTCTCGACGTCGGACGGATCGAGCAGCGCGACGACCTGGCCGGCCTTGACCGTATCGCCGAGCCGCACCTTGCGTTCGACGATCTTGCCCGCGATGCGGAACGATAGCGGCGTCGCGTAACGCGGCTGGATCTCGCCGGGCAGCGTGGCGGCAGCCGCGGCGCCGTCGGCGTGCGCAGGCAGCGCGACGACCGGGCGCGGCGCAGGCGGCGCGGCTTCCTTCGGGTGGCAGGCGGCGAGGACGAGCGCGGTGCCGATCAGCAGCACGGCGCGGGAACCGGAGCGATTCACGAAACCCCCAGATGAGGTGAGAGCAGAACGAAGCCGGCAAGCGCGGCGGGCGCTTGCCCCGAGTGGCGCCGGCCCGGCGCCCACGAACACAGCCGAACAAGGTCGCTCGGAAACTGAGGCGGATTCTAATACACACCTGTATCTGAATGCAAAGATGAATCCGAAAGGGAGTTGGTGCTAGACTGCGCGCCATGAAACCACAGCGCTTAACTCGCGAGCAGAGCAGGGACCAGACGCGCGAACGTCTGCTGAATGCCGCGCATCGGATTTTTCTGAAGAAAGGCTATGTCGCCGCGAGCGTCGAGGACATCGCGGCGGCGGCCGGCTATACGCGCGGCGCGTTTTATTCGAATTTCCGCAGCAAGTCGGAACTGCTGCTCGAACTGCTCGAGCGCGACCATGATTCGGTGCGGGCCGATTTCGAGGCGATTTTCGAAGTAGGCGGCCCGCGCGAGCAGATGGAGTCGATGGCGCTCGCGTACTACCGCACGCTGTTTCGCGACGACGAATATTCGCTGCTGTGGGGCGAGGCGAAGCTGCAGGCGGCGCGCGACGCGAAGTTTCGCGTGCGGTTCAACCAGTTCCTGCATGGCAAGCGGCTGCAGATGGCCGAATTCATCCAGCGCTTCGCCGAGCGCGCGGGCACGCCGCTGCTGCTGCCGGCCGAAACGCTCGCGTTCGGGCTGATGTGCCTGTGCGACGGCGTGCAGTCGTACTATACGGCCGATCCGCAGCACGTGTCGGGCGACGTGGCCGAATCGGTGCTCGCGGGGTTCTTCGCACGGGTCGTGCTGGGGCGCGCGCCGGACTGAACGATCCGGCAGTCGGTCGGCGCCGACGGCGCCGCGAGCGAGGATGCGGCGCGCCGTATCGCGCGCCGCACCCCGTATCTGTCAGCGCTCGCCGGTCATTCGCCGATACGCGTCGAGCAGCGATGTCTTGTAGACGACACCGGCGAGCGTCGGCTCGGCCTCGCTTTCAATCACCGGCAGCCGTTCGCCCTGGAACGTCATGAAGCGTTCGAGCGCGGTCGCGAGCGGCATGTCGGGCGTGAGCAGCGGAAACGGCGTATGCGCGTAGTGCGCGGCCGTCTTGTCGGTCGTGTCGCGCTTGTCGAGCAGGTCGGACGTGATGTCCTTCAATGCGACCGCGCCGCGGAAGCGCCCGGCGTCGTCGGTCACGTACAGGTACTTCACCGGATACTCGAGAAACACGCGCGTCATGTCGGCAACGCTCGCGGTGAGCGGCACGACCGTCTGCGCGGGCTGGATCAGCTCGCGCATCTGGGTGGTGCGCAGCCGCAGCCGTTCCTGCGCGTCCTGGTGGTGGCGCAGCGTGATCTCGTACATCGACGTCGTGCCGGTCGCACGCGCGACGAAATACGCGAACACGCATGACACCAGCAGCGGCAGCACGACCTGGTAACTCAGCGTCATCTCGAAGATCATCAGGATCGCCATCAGCGGCGCCTGCGTGGCGCCGGCCATGAACGCCCCCATTCCGACCATCGCATACGCGAAATAGGCGGACGTGTGGCCGGGCCACAGCGCATTCATCGCGAGGCCGAACAGCGAGCCGAACACGGCCCCGACGAACAGCGTCGGCGTGAACACGCCGCCGACCGCGCCCGAGCCGGCCGTCGCGGCGGTTGCGATCACCTTGAACACCAGCACCGCGACGAGCGCCTGCCAGGTCCACGGCGAATGCAGGATCTGGTTCACGACGCTATAGCCGTTGCCCCACACGTCCGGAATCCACACCGAGATCACGCCGACCACGAGGCCGCCGAGCGCGAGCCGCACCGGCAGTGGCACGGGCAGCCGCTTGAACTGGTTCTTCGATGCATCGAGCAGGTGCAGGAACTGCGGCGCGAGCACGCCGCACAGCGCGCCGAGCACGACGAACAGCAGCACCTCGGGGCCCGTCACGGCCGGAAACACCGGCATCTCGTATGGCGGCCGGTAGCCGGCGAATTCCCGCATCACGATGTTCGCGACGACGGATGCGACGACCATCGGCCCGAAGCTCTCCATCGCAATCGTGCCCAGCACGATTTCGGACACGAAGAACGCGCCGGCGATCGGCGCGTTGTACGCGGACGTGATGCCGGCTGCCGCGCCGCACGCGACGAGCAGCCGCAGGCGCGGCGGGTCGAAGTGCACGAAGCGGCCGACCAGCGACGCGGTGAGCGCCGCGAGCTGCACCATCGGGCCTTCGCGGCCGATCGAGCCGCCGCTGCCGATCGTCAGCAGCGAAGACACGCTGCGCCACAGGCTCTGCCGTACCGGCACGACGCCGTCGCCGAGCGCGACGGCTTCCATGTAGTCGGTGTTGCCGGATTTCCGGACGCCGCGCGTCGCGAGCAGCAGCACGCAGCCGGCCAGGAAGCCGCCCGCGGCCGGCATCCAGAACCGCACGTACCACGGCAGGCTTCTCGCCATCTGCACGAAGCTGCCGCTGTGTCCGGAGATCAGGCGCTGCATCAGGTCGATGCCTTCGCGAAACGCGATGGTGGCGAAGGCGCCGCCGACGCCGACGATGGCCGACCAGATCAGCATCGTATGGGCGTCCGACAGGCGGAACAGCGTCTGGGCGCGAGTGCGCAGCTTCAGCAGGAACGAGAGCACGGCTGAAAGAGGGTGATGAAGAGGACGAAGGAAAACGACGCGAAGCATAGCACTGCGCCGCGCCCGCGGGACCTTCCCGTCGGGCGCGGCGCGTGTTGCGGCACGGATGCGCGGCTCAGCCAAGCCAGTGCTGCACGGCCCAGGTGATCCCGTAGCCGCCGGCGATCAGCCAGACGTACAGGATCAGGCCGGTGGTCAGGGCCCGCGGGCCGGCCTCGCGGATCTGCGACACGCGGGTCTCGATGCCGAGCGCGGTCATCGCCATCGTCAGCGCGAAGGTGTCGAGCACGTTCAGCGTGTGCGTGACGTCGGCGGGCAGTACGTTCAGCGAATTGACGATCACGAAGCCGAGGAAGCCGAGCGCGAACCACGGCACCGCCACCTTGCGCTTGCCTTGCGCGCCGTCGGCGCGCGCACCGGCCGAGCGTGCGGAGCGGGCGAGCCACCAGCCGAGCGTGAGCAGCACCGGCACCAGCAGCATCACGCGGGTCATCTTCACGATCGTCGCGACGTGCGCGACCTGCGGGCTGATGTCGCTCGCCGCGCCGACCACCTGCGCGACCTCGTGGATCGTGCCGCCGAAGAACAGGCCGAGGCCGGTCGGGTCGAGATTGAGCAGGCCGGCGTGATATGCGAGCGGGTAGAGGAACATCGACAGCGTGCCGAACAGCACTACGCTGCCTACGGCCATCGCGCTCTGATGCGGCTTCGACTGCAGCGTCGACTCGAACGCGAGCACGGCGGCCGCGCCGCAGATCGCGCTGCCGGCGGCGGTCAGGAGCGCCGCGTCGCGATCGAGCTTCATCACCTTCATGCCGACCCAGGTGCCGATCGCGAGCGTGCTCACGACGACCAGCACCGACACCGTCAGGCCCGGCAGGCCGACCTGCGCGATCTCCTGCAGGCTCACGCGCAGGCCGAAGAACGCGACCGCGATGCGCAGCAGCTTGCGCGCGGAAAAGTTGACGCCGGCCGCCCAGCTCGCGGGCATGCCGTCACGCAGGGCGTTGCCGTACAGCGCGCCTGCGACGATGCCGACGATCAGCGGTGACAGGCCGAGCCCGGCGATCGCCGGAAGTTGCGACAGGCTGGTGACGGCGGCGGCGAACAGCGCGACGAACAGCACGCCGTTCAACTGGCCGCGCGTCGACGGAGCGGCGTGGTTGACATGGGGAGTCGGAGCAGTGGACATGGGGCACCGTGATGAAACAGGTTGCGATGGCCTAATCCTAAATTGGTTATATCGATATGAGAAATTGTGATTTGTGACGTAAACTATCCGGAAAGCCGATAATTAATTCCCATGACCCCGGATCAACTGATAACGTTCGCGGCCGTCGCCGAACACCTGAACATCAGCCGCGCTGCGCTGGCGCTGCATCTGTCGCAGCCGGCCGTGTCGGGCCAGCTGCGCCTGCTGCAGGACGAGTTCGGCGAGCCGCTGTACCAGCGCGAGGGCCGCGGCATCCGCCTGACGCCGGTCGGCGAACAGCTCGCGCAGTATGCCAAGGCGCAGCGCGACACGTTCGTGCAGGCGCGCGCGTTTCGCGACGCCGTGCGCGGGCTCGAGGCCGGCACGCTGCGGATCGGCGCGAGCACGACGCCCGCGAGCTACCTGCTGCCGTACCTGATCGCGGCGTTCCAGCCGCGCGTGCCGCGGGTGGCGATTCACACGATGAGCGGCAATACGGCCGACGTGGTTGCGGCACTGGCGTCGCTCGACATTGCGATGATCGAAGGGCCGCCCGGCGAGACGCTGCCGCCCGGCACCGCCGTGCATGCGTGGCACGAGGACGAGATCGTCGCGGTCGTGCCGGCCGGACATCCGCTCGCCGCGCCGGAGTACGAAGCCGGCGTCACGCTCGACGCACTCGCCGCGCATCCGCTCGTGTTGCGCGAGGAGGGTTCCGGCGTGCGCCAGCTCGTCGAACGCGCGTTCGCGCATGGCGGCGCGCCGATGCGCGTCGCGTTCGAGATTGCGGGCGTCGAGGCCGTGAAGGAGGCAGTGCGCGCGGGGATGGGCGTCGGATTCGTATCCGCGATGTCGCTGCGCCACGAGGACGCGGCGCTCGTGCCGCGCTCGCTGGCCCCCGCGCCGCTCACGCGCCATTTCTCGATCCTCGTGCCGCACGGCGCCGCGCCGTCGCGCGTGGCTGCCCAGTTCCTCGACATGTGCATCACGCACGACGAAAAATAGGCGCCGACGCGGGTCCCGGAACGCCGGATGCGCATGCCCAGGCGCGCGGCGGCGTGCCCTAGGGATTTCCTCTATGGCGTGCCCCCGACGCGAAGCGCACCATCCGTCTCAAGCAAATGGAACCGGTTCCATTCGGGTGAAAAAAGGGCAGAAATGGCAGACATCGTGATCGTGGCGAGCGCATTCGGGATGGACCGCGTGCGTCAGGAGGGCCACCGTGCATTCATCGCGACCGCGGCCGCATCCGGGGCGACCGGCTTCGAGGTAAGGCGCGAGCTGTTCGCATCGGACGACGATGCGACGCCCGGCGCGCTGGCCGCGCTCGGCACGGCACTCGCCGCGCACGGGCTCTGGTCGGTCTATTCGACGCCGGCCACGTTGTACACGGAAACCGGCGCGCTCGATGCCGACGCGTTGCGCGACACGCTCATGGAAGCCGACGCGCTCGGGGCGCGCTTCGTCAAGTTCCAGCTCGGCGGTTTCGCCGGCGACGCGCATGCATCCGAGATCGTCGCGCTGTCGCGCGGCGCGCGTGCCCGCGTGGTGGTCGAGAACGGCCAGCTGCCGGTGGGGGGCGCGCTCGCTCAATTCAGCGGGCTGTTCGCCGCGTTGACCGAAGCGGGCATGCCCGATGCGCTCGGCATGACGTTCGACATCGGCAACTGGCAGTGGCCGGGCGAAGCGCCGCTCGCGTGCGCGCACGCGCTCGCGCCGCATGTGGAATACATTCATTGCAAGGCTGTCGCTGGCGAGGGCGCACGCCGTTTCGCGGTGGCGCCGGCGCCGGGCGACACGCTCGTCACGGGCGTGCTCGCGGCCCTGCCGCAAGCGGCGCCGCGCGGCATCGAATTCCCGTTCGATGCCAATGACCTGGCGGGCGATGCCGGCCGGCGCGTGGCGTGGCTCGCCGCCGCGTGACGCAGGAAGGATACGGAGGAATTCATTCATGAAGGCAGTACTCGATGTCGTGACCTACGGTGAAGCGATGGCGATGTTCGTCGCCGCCGAACCCGGCCACCTCGCGCAGGCGGCGCAATTCACGAAGCGGATCGCGGGCGCGGACCTGAACGTCGCGATCGGCCTGTCGCGGCTTGGCTTCCGGGTCGGCTGGATGAGCCGGGTGGGCCGTGATTCGTTCGGCGGTTACGTGCTCGACACGCTTGCGCGCGAAGGCATCGACGCATCGTGCGTGACCGTCGATCCGCGCTATCCGACCGGTTTTCAGCTGAAGTCGCGCAACGACGACGGCAGCGACCCGACCGTCGAATATTTCCGCAAGGGCTCGGCCGCGAGCCACCTGTCGTGCGACGACTACGTGGCCGACTACGTGCTCGGCGCGCGTCACCTGCACTTGACGGGCGTCGCGCCGGCGATCTCCGCGACGTCCTGCGAACTCGCTTTCCAGCTGGCGCGCGAGATGCGTGCGGCCGGCAAGACGATCTCGTTCGATCCGAACCTGCGCCCGACGCTGTGGCCGTCCGCCGACGTGATGGCGAAGACGCTGAACGCGCTCGCGACGCTCGCCGACTGGGTGCTGCCGGGCCTCGCCGAAGGGCAGCAGCTCACCGGGCACGACACGCCGGCCGATATCGCGGGCTTCTACCTGGCACAGGGTGCGCGCGGCGTGGTGATCAAGCTGGGCGCCGAGGGTGCGTACTTCCGCACGGCCGATGGCCTCGAGGGTGTGGTCGCGGGCGAGCGCGTCGCGAACGTGGTCGACACGGTCGGCGCCGGCGACGGCTTCGCGGTCGGCGTGGTCAGTGCGCTGCTGGAAGGCCGGTCCGTCGAGCACGCGGTCGCGCGCGGCAACCGCATCGGGGCGCTCGCGATCCAGGTGATCGGCGATTCGGAAGGCTTGCCGACCCGCGAGGCACTCGATCTGCTCGAAAACGTCAGCAATCGCGCCGATCGCTTAGAGGAAAGCGTCACCGCGCAATGAGAGGCCGGACACGGCACAATCCGCGGACCCATTTCGTGCTTCGTGCACGGTTTTGCATGAGGCCGGAGCAGGCGCCGATGCGCCGACGCCGGTCGATTCCCGAAAGGACGGGACGGGAGTAGGCGCTGAAGCGCGAACTTCCGTCGACCGCCGCAGGGCAAGAGTAAGCGCTGAAGCGCTAACTCCTGCCAACAGCGGCATGGGACGGGAGTAGGCGCTAAAGCGCGAACTTCCGTCGACCGCCGCAGGGCAAGAGTAAGCGCTGAAGCGCCAACTCTTGCCAACAGCGGCATGGGACGGGAGTAGGCGCTAAAGCGCGAACTTCCGTCGACCGCCGCAGGGCAAGAGTAAGCGCTGAAGCGCCAACTCTTGCCAACAGCGGCATGGGACGGGAGTAGGCGCTAAAGCGCGAACTTCCGTCGACCGCCGCAGGGCAAGAGTAAGCGCTGAAGCGCCAACTCTTGCCAACAGCGGCATGGGACGGGAGTAGGCGCTAAAGCGCCAACTCCCGTCGACACAGGAGACACACTGATGGCAGCCAATCTCGCAGCACGACGCTGGTGGACGATCATGCCGATCGTCTTCATCACCTACAGCCTCGCTTATCTCGACCGCGCAAACTACGGGTTCGCGGCAGCGGCCGGCATCAACCAGGACCTAGGGATCAGCAAGGGCCTGTCGTCGCTGATCGGCGCGCTGTTCTTCCTCGGATACTTCTTCTTCCAGATTCCGGGCGCAATCTATGCGGAGCGCCGCAGCGTCAAGAAGCTCGTGTTCGCCAGCCTCGTCCTGTGGGGCGCGTGCGCCGCGCTCACGGGCGTCGTCACCAACATCCCGTCGCTGATGGCGATCCGCTTCATGCTCGGCGTGGTCGAAGCGGCCGTGATGCCGGCGATGCTCATCTATATCAGCAACTGGTTCACGAAGAACGAACGCTCGCGCGCGAACACGTTCCTGATCCTCGGCAATCCGGTCACCGTGCTGTGGATGTCGATCGTGTCAGGCTATCTCGTGCACGAATTCGGCTGGCGCCACATGTTCATCGCCGAAGGCGTGCCGGCCATCATCTGGGCCGTGTGCTGGTGGTTCCTCGTGCAGGACAAGCCAGCCGATTCGCCGTGGCTCAACGCGCAGGAAAAGAGCGACCTCGATGCCGCGCTCGCGGCCGAACAGGCAGCGATCAAGCCCGTGCGCAACTACGGCGAGGCATTCCGTTCGCCAGCGGTGATCAAGCTGTGCGCGCAATACTTCTGCTGGAGCATCGGCGTGTACGGCTTCGTGCTGTGGCTGCCATCGATCGTCAAGAACGGCTCCGAGCTCGGCATGGTCGCGACCGGATGGCTGTCGGCGCTGCCGTACCTCGCGGCGACGATCGCGATGCTGGTCGCGTCGTGGGCGTCCGACAAGGTCGGTTCGCGTCGCGGCTTCGTGTGGCCGTTCCTGCTGGTCGGCGCGGCCGCGTTCGCCGCGTCGTATGCGCTCGGCTCGTCGCATTTCTGGATCTCGTATGCGCTGCTGGTCGTCGCGGGCGCCGCGATGTACGCGCCGTACGGCCCGTTTTTCGCGATCGTCCCGGAACTGCTGCCGAAGAACGTCGCCGGCGGCGCAATGGCGCTGATCAACAGCATGGGCGCGCTCGGCTCGTTCGTCGGCTCGTATTTCGTCGGCTACCTGAACGGGGCGACCGGGTCGCCCGTCGCATCGTATGCGTTCATGAGCGCCGCGCTCGTAGCTGCGGTGATTCTCACGCTGTCCGTCAAACCCCAGGCGCGCGATGCGCACCCGCTCGCGACGCCGCTGCAAGGAAAATGAAAACGATGAAGCCTCGTATCGTCGCGTACAAGCCGCTACCCGATGACGTGCTCGCGTACCTGCGCGAGCATGCGGAAGTCGTGCAGGCCGACGGCGCCGACGCGCTCGCCGATGCCCTCGGCGACGCGGACGGCGCGATCGGCGCGAGCCTGAAGGTCACGCCGCAGATGCTCGATCGCGCACCGCGGCTGAAGGCCTGGTCGACGATCTCGGTCGGCTACGACAACTTCGACGTCGCGGATCTCACGCGGCGCGGCATCGTGCTCGCGCATACGCCCGACGTGCTGACGGAATCGACCGCCGATACCGTG
This sequence comes from Burkholderia sp. LA-2-3-30-S1-D2, assembly GCF_001523915.2. Taxonomy (NCBI): domain Bacteria; kingdom Pseudomonadati; phylum Pseudomonadota; class Betaproteobacteria; order Burkholderiales; family Burkholderiaceae; genus Burkholderia; species Burkholderia sp. LA-2-3-30-S1-D2. The sequence continues at coordinate 1,713,293 of NZ_CP013384.1, forward strand.
TTCTCGCTGATCCTCGCGTCCGCGCGGCGCGTGGTCGAACTGGCGGAATGGGTGAAGGCCGGCCACTGGCATCGCAGCATCGGCCCCGATCTGTACGGCACCGACGTGCAGGGCAAGACGCTCGGCGTCGTCGGGCTCGGGCGGATCGGCGGCGCGGTCGCGCGCCGCGCGGCGCTCGGCTTCCGGATGCAGGTGCTGTACGCGAACCGTTCCGCGCACGCCGAAGCCGAGACGCAGTACGGCGCCCGCCGCGTGACGCTCGACGAGCTGCTCGCGCAGTCGGATTTCGTTTGCCTGCAAGTGCCGTTGTCGCCGGAAACGCGTCACCTGATCGGCGCGGCCGAATTCGCGAAGATGAAGCGCGGCGCGATCCTGATCAACGCATCGCGCGGGCAGGTGGTCGACGAGGCCGCACTGGTCGACGCGCTGCGCGCGGGCACGATCCGCGGCGCGGGGCTCGACGTGTTCGAGAAGGAGCCGTTGCCGGCGGATTCGCCGCTGCTGCGGATGAACAATGTCGTCGCGCTGCCGCATATCGGCTCGGCGACGCACGAGACGCGCCATGCGATGGCGCGCTGCGCCGCGGAAAACCTGGTCGGCGCCCTGGCCGGGACGCTGCGCACGAACCTCGTCAATCCCGACGCGCTCGCGCGCGCCTGAGCGGGGCCGGTCAGTCGGCGGGGCCGCCGGCTGGGTTAGAGGCGATGGTCTTGGTACCGGAGGGCAGGCTGCGTTATGATCGCCCGCTCGTCGCATCGACGACCCGGCTACGCGGCCGGCGGCGTTCGGCGGCGGGCATCCGTGCCAGGTCCGGTGCGGCCGATCGCCGTGCGTGTCAGGCGACCGGAGCGGGCGCGAACGCGCCGGCTTCGATCGACCGCGAAGCAGGGGAGCGGCGGCGTCCGCCGGGTGGCTTTCGTATCCAACAACAAAGGTCCGTCCGCACACGAAGCGGCGCGGATCGTACGTCGCGAGGCACGACTTGAGCGATTCGCAACCTTCCACGCAGCGTCCGGCGACGATCAGCGACGTCGCACGCGAAGCCGGCACGGGCAAGACCAGCGTTTCGCGCTATCTGAACGGCGAGACGCACGTGCTGTCCGCCGATCTGCGCCAGCGGATCGAGACGGCGATCGCGCGCCTCAACTACCGGCCGAACCAGATGGCGCGCGGGCTGAAGCGCGGCCGCAACCGGCTGCTCGGCATGCTCGCGGCCGACCTGACCAATCCGTATACCGTCGAAGTGCTGCAGGGCGTCGAGGCCGCGTGCCACGCGCTCGGCTACATGCCGCTCATCTGTCACGCGGCCAACGAGGTCGAGATGGAGCGGCGCTTCCTGCAACTGCTCACGACCTACCGGGTCGAGGGGCTGATCGTCAACGCGCTCGGCGCGGAGGAAGACGTGCTGCGCCCGCTGCGCGGCGCCGGCATTCCGGCCGTGCTCGTCGACCGGACGGTCGAGGGCTTCGAGGCCGACCTGATCGGGCTCGACAATACCGATGCGATCGAGATGGCGATCGCGCACCTGGTCGCGCGCGGCTTCGATGCGATCCATTTCGTCGTGCAGCCGTTCGAGCGTGTCAGCTCGCGGCGCCTGCGCGAGGCCGCGTTTCGCGCGGCGCTCGACGCGCGCGGGCTGCCGGTGCCGCCGACGGTCGTGCTCGACCTGAACGAGCCCGCCGCGGCTGCGGCGGCGCTTGCCGACCTCGACGCGCGCATCGACGACGCGGTGCGGCGCGGCGTGCGTGCGGCGCTGTTCGCCGCGAACGCGCCGGTCGCGCTCGCGATCGCGCGCCATCTGCGCGCGCGTTTCGGCGCGGCGTGGCAGGAAAAGGCCGCGCTGCTGTCGATCGACGATCCGGAATGGGCCGAACTGATCGGCATCACGACGATTCGCCAGCCGACCTACGAGATCGGCTACAAGGCGGTCGAATTCGTGCACGAGCGCATCGACGGCGCGGCCGGCGACGTGCGCGTCGCGTTGCTGCCGGGCGAGCTGATCGCGCGCGCGTCGACCGCAAGCTGAGTATCATTCGGGGCACGGCGCGCGTCAGGTGCGCTGCCCCGAACAAGGAAATTCATGACTGTCGCTCCCGTCACGCTGGCGGTGCTGATCGCCGCCACGCTGATCATCGCGCTACTGCCGTTCGTTCTCTTCCGTATTCTGCGCAAGCCACTTTCGCTCGACCGCCGCGACACGATCGTCGGTGTCGCCGTCTTCACGCTGTTCGCGATGATCGTCGAACGCGCATTCCATGGCCTCGTGCTGAGCCAGACGCCCGCCGGCGGCTGGCTCACGCAGCCGCTCGCGTTCGTCGCGTACAGCGCGCTCGCGACTGCCGTGTTTGAGGAAGTCGGCCGCTATCTCGGGATCCGGTTCCTGAACCGCCGCTACGGCGCGTCGGCCGGCGACGGGCGCGGCATCGGCTACGGGATCGGCCATGCCGGTGCCGAAGCCTGGTTCGCCGGCGTGCTCATATGGGGCCAGTGGTCGTATCTTGCGTGGCTCGCGAGCCGCGGCCAGCTCGAGACGCAGCTCGCGGACCTGCCGGGCGATACCGTCGTGCGGCTGCACGTGATGCTGGCGACGCTGTCGGCACAGTCGATCCTGCTGTTGCTGCTCGAGCGTTGCTCGGCGTTCGTGGTGCAACTCGCGCTGTCGGTGCTGGTCTGGCGCGGCGTGCGCGCCGGCCGCGCGGGCGTGCTGCCGCTCGCGATCGTGCTGCATGCGCTGGCGGTCGCGCCGGCGCTGCTGTATCAGGTGCGCGTGCTGCCGGCCGGATCGCTCGAGGCCGCGTATTTCGTGCTGGCCGCGATCCTGGTCGCCGTGCTGGCGAAGACGTGCCGGTCGCCGCGTGCGGCGGCCTGACGGGAGAGGCGGAATGGACGACTATCTGATCGAATGCCGGAGCGCCGAATTCGACGCGCTCGCGCGCGTGATCTGCGATCTCTTTCCGGAGCAGACGCGCTTTGTCGAAAGCAGCGACGAACGCGGACGCTTCCTGTCAGTGCAGTGGCTGGCGATGCGTTTCGGTTCGACGCCGAAACGGATGACGCTCGACATCCGCATCGTGCCGGCCGCGCTGGCGCGCTATCTGGCGCTCAGGCCGATGCAGCGCGCCCGCAGCCATGCGGTGCTGCATGCGTACACGGAAGCGATGCTGGGCTCGCTCGAGGAGCGGCACGCGGCCGGCGAGGCCGTCGAGCGCGACGCGGAACTCGAACTCGATGAAGACTTTGCCTGACCCTTGACGTGAGCGAGCGCGCCGGCGCGATGCCGGCGTCGCGCGCTACGCGTTACGCGTCGCGGTAGACCTGCGCGAAACGCTGCGCCTGGACGACGCCGTAGTCGCCGGGCGCATACTGCATCACCCAGTCGCCGGCGATGCCGCGCAGCGTGTCGCCGTTTTCCGAGCGGGCGATCGTGAACGGTTCGTCCATCCGGCGGGCGAGCACGATGGCCGGACGGTTCCGGTAGGCGCCCGGCGCACCGTGCGCGAGTGCCGGATCGGCGGGCAGGTACTTCGCGTCGAAGCGAGCGCGCGACACGACCCAGCGGTCGCCGGTCGAGCCGGTGATCAGCGCATCGCCCGCGATATAGCGGTTCGGGCCTTCGAGGCTCATCAGTTCGCCGTCGGCCTCCGCGAATGCGACCGTGACGGTTTCGTCCTTCACGACGCGACGGGCCTGCGGGTCGGTACGCAGATCGATGTGCTTGAGTTCGAGCATGGCGGGGGGGGAAGTGCGGGAAAAGCCGGGAGCTTATCCCGAATCCGGCGCGCCGTGTGACGCACCGGATTCCTGCGGGATGCGCGACGCCGTTCGCCCCGGACGGGCACCGTGGCGCCGGCAGGCGGACGTCAGGGTTGTGCGGGCGCGCTGGCGGCCGGCGCGGCGGCTGCCTTGCCTTCCTTGCTCCGGGCCTTGCCCTTGCCGCGGTGTTCGCCGCCGTGATGCAGCCAGCTGCGGAACGTCGTGTCGGCGAGTGCCTTCTGGTCGGTCGGGAAGCTCTGGTAGAGCGGCGCGAATGCGTCGGCGAGCTTCTTCGCGCCGTCCGCGTTCGCCTGCGCGAGTTCCGCGTACTGCTTCATGTCGTCGACCGCGGACACGTTCTGGCTTTCCATCCGCATGCGATAGAGGCGGCCCATCGTGTCGCCATTTTCACGCATCGTGTCGGCGAACGTCTTCCATTGCGGCTCCTGCGCCGACGTGATTTTCAGTTGATCGTGCAGGTACTTGATGCGCTGCTCGATGCGCGCTTCGTGGCGCGCCGCGCGCTGTTCGGCGCTCGGGGCCGACGCCGCAGCCGTCATTGACGGAGCGGGCGCTTGCGGCTGCGCCGGCGTTTGCGCGAACGCGCTGGCTGCAACGGCGAGCGTAGCGAGGGTGAGCGAGATTTTCTTCATGATTGGCTCTCCGGGTGGTGTCGTGCGAACGGGCGCGGCGGCAACCGCCGCAAGCGCGCCTCTCGCGTCGCACATTATTAGTAGCACGTTGCGTGCGGCGCGGCAGTGAATGCGACACTTGCTTACATCCGAAACGAATCGAAATTGAAAGGGACATAGTGGGCGGACGGCGTTCGATCGACGTCGGACGCCGCACGCGAACGAGGCAGGCGATACGAACGCGTAAGCCCGTGACCGCGTGCGATGCCGTTTGGGCGCACCGGCGTTCGGCGCTATCATCGCGTCACGTTCCATTTCGCCGGCGCGTTGCACGCCGGCCCAGCCTCATGCGTCCACCTCGTCTCGACCAACTCGACGACCTCGACCGGCAACTCGTCGCGCTGCTGCAAGCCGATGCGCGCGCAAGCGTCGCCGATCTCGCGCGACAGCTCGACGTCGCACGCACGACGGTCGTCGCGCGCATTGCGCGGCTCGAGCGCACCAACGTGATCGCCGGCTACAGCGTGCGGCTCGGACAGGACGTGCTCGATGCAAGCATTTATGCGTACGTCGGCATCATCCTCACGCCGAAGTTCGGCAAGGACGTGTTGCGCAAGCTCGACCGGATGCCTGAGGTGCAGCTGCTGTGCGCGGTGAGCGGCGAGTACGATTACGTCGCGTGGCTGCGCGCCGATTCGCCCGAACGGCTCAACGACCTGCTCGACCAGATCGGTACGCTCGAAGGCGTCGAACGCACGACCACGTCGATCATCCTGTCGCGCAAGATCGATCGCGGCACGATCGGCGGATGACGCATCGCATGCGGTGTCGCGTGTGACACCGCGGCGCGATTCGAATCGTCGCGCCGGTTTTTCCTCCTTTCCCTTCCCTTGATACCCTCCGCCGGCACTCGCCGCGGGGCGTTGCGTCGCGCATCTGGACGCGAGCACGCATCGTTGCGTCGAATGCCGGCTTGCGCGCGAGCAACGATTCATTCGAGTACGCATCTTCCGCCTTGCATGTTCCTTCGTGCCCGTCCAAACGCGTCCATCGCGGCCCGTTTGCAGCGCGTCATATATGTGATTTTTAGACGATTTGGTCGTTGTGACGAAATACGTCGTCATATCGTCGAATTAAACGGTCGTTTCGCATCATTCTTCGTCTTGGAACTGATTTTGCGCGTCCCTAAACTGTGTTCATGGCTCGACGCCGTACACCAACACCAAACTCATCATCAGGAGATAAGCGCATGAAAATCGCCATCGTCGGCGCAGGTCTGATCGGTCACACCATTGCTCACATGCTGCGTGAAACGGGCGACTACGAAGTGGTCGCGTTCGACCGCGACGCGGATGCGCTCGCCAAGCTGTCGCGTGAAGGCATCGCGACGCAGCGTGTCGATTCGGCCGACGCCAATGCGATCCGTGAAGCCGTGAAGGGCTTCGATGCGCTCGTCAACGCGCTGCCGTACTACCTTGCGGTCAACGTCGCTGCGGCGGCCAAGGCTGCCGGCGTCCATTACTTCGACCTGACCGAAGACGTGCGCGCGACCCACGCGATCCGCGAACTGGCGGATGGTTCGGACCGTGCGTTCATGCCGCAGTGCGGCCTCGCGCCGGGCTTCATCGGCATCGCCGCACACGAGCTCGTGAACGGCTTCAGCGAAGTGCGCGACGTGAAGATGCGCGTCGGCGCGCTGCCCGAGTATCCGACCAACGCGCTCAAGTACAACCTGACGTGGAGCGTCGACGGCCTGATCAACGAATACTGCCAGCCGTGCGAAGCGATCCGTGACGGCCGCAAGCAGTGGGTGCAGCCGCTCGAAGGCCTCGAGCATTTCTCGCTCGACGGTACCGAATACGAAGCGTTCAACACGTCGGGCGGTCTGGGCACGCTGTGCGAGACGCTGTCGGGCAAGGTCGAGACGCTCGACTACAAGTCGGTGCGCTATCCGGGTCACCGCGAACTCGTGCAGTTCCTGCTCGAGGACCTGCGCCTGTCGAGCGACCGCGACACGCTGAAGTCGATCATGCGCCGCGCGGTGCCGTCGACGAAGCAGGACGTCGTGCTCGTGTTCGTCACGGTGACGGGCGTGAAGGACGGTCAACTCGTGCAGGACGTGTTCACGCGCAAGATTTTCGCGAAGGACGTGTGCGGGATGCACATGAGCGCGATCCAGATCACGACGGCCGGCGCGATGTGCGCGGTGCTGGATCTGTTCCGCGAGAAGAAGCTGCCGCAGAGCGGTTTCATCCCGCAAGAAAAGGTGTCGCTGAAGGCGTTCCTCGCGAACCGCTTCGGCAAGCTGTATGAAGGCGGCACGATGGAGCGCGTGCACGAAGTCGCCTGACGACGGGTCTCCGGTACGAGGGCCGTGCGACGCCGGGAGCGCAACAGCGCTTCCGGCGTTGTTTTTTGAGCGAGTCGAAGCGAGTCGAAGCGGGGAAGAGCAGGGCGATGCCTGCCGCTCAGGCGGGCAGCGGCGGGACGATCGTTGCCTGCGGCGCCGGCGGTGCGATGCGGTACAGCAGAGCATCGATGTCCGCGTCGGACGGCGCGGTGTTGTCGAACATCACGATGCCGTCGCATTCGTGGCCGGTCGGCACGAAGCGGCGTTGCCGGTATTCGTCCCAGTGCGCGAGCTTGTACGCGTCGTTCGGATTGCCGCGCGCGACGATTCGCTGGCGCGCGACGTCTTCCGCGGTATGGACCCACACGACCGTCAGCACGACGTCCGGCCCGATGCCGAGCCACGTGCGGTCGAGGATGCGCCGATCACGCACTTCGCGCGACAGCGGGCCGACCACCAGCACGCCGATGCCGAGCGCGAGGTTCTCGCGGGCTGTGTCGAGCAGGCCCTGGTATTCGGGATCGCGCAGGTGCTTCAGGTAGAGCGGGCTGTCACGATCGTTCGGATCGGAGGTGAGGGCGCCCATCGCGGCCGAACTGTAGCGGCCGTAGAGCGTGTCCTTGTCGAGCAGGCAGAAGGCTTCGCCGGTCGCACGCATCAGCGGCCCGATCAGCCGCTTCGCGAGCGTGGTCTTGCCGGTGCCGGCATGACCGCAGAAGAACACCAGGTGCGTCACGAATACCGGCTCCCCGGATCCGCGCGCGATGCGTCGGTGCGCTTGTCGCCGCGCGAGAAGACTTCCGCCTCCAGCCACATCGCGTTGATGATGCCGAAACCGAGCGCCACGCCGATGCCGAGTATCCACGAGAAATACCACATGGGTCTGTCTCCTTGAAGGTTGGGCCGCACGGCCATGCCGTGCGTCTGTCGAAGCGATGCCGTGCGCATGCCGCGTCGCACGTAGTCCGATCATGACCAATATCGGCGTGTCGCGCAAGCCGGGCCGCCCGCGCGTCAAACCGGTAAACTGATGCGAAAACTGCAACAAGACGGACAACATGCTGATCAATTGTGCTGCATACCAGGACGGCCGCAAGCTGGCCGAAATCGATATCGACGCCATCAGCGACTACGTGTCCAAGCCCGAGTGTTTCGTGTGGGTCGCGCTGAAGGATCCGACGCCGGACGAGATCGACCTGATGGGCGAGGAATTCGGGTTGCACGAGCTCGCGCTCGAGGATGCCCGCAAGGGGCATCAGCGGCCGAAGATCGAGGAATACGGCGACTCGCTGTTCGCGGTGCTGCATATGGTCGAGCTCGACGACGACGGCGAATTCAAGGTTGGCGAGCTGAACGTGTTCGTCGGCCCGAACTATGTGCTGTCGATCCGCAACTATACCGAGCAGGACTTCCGCGACGTGCGCAAGCGCTGCGAGCGCGAGCCGCATCTGCTGCAGGAGGGGGCGGCGTTCGTGTTCTATGCGCTGATGGACCAGGTCGTCGACCGCTATTTCCCGATCCTCGAGACGCTCGGCCTCGAACTCGAGGAACTCGAGGACCGCATCTTCACGAAGGCCTCGCCCGCGTCGTCGCGCGTCATCATCGAGGATCTCTATTCGCTGAAACGCCGGCTCGTAACGCTGCACCAGCACACGGCGCCGCTGATCGAGCCGCTCGCGAAGCTCACCGGCGGACGCATTCCGCAGGTCTGTAGCGGGATGGAGCATTACTTCCGCGACGTGTACGACCACCTGCAGCGGATCGTGAAGACGATCGAAGGGCGGCGCGAGATGGTCGTGACCGCGATCCAGGTCAACCTCGGGATGATTTCGCTCGCGGAGAACGAAGTGACCAAGCGGCTCGGTTCGTTCGCCGCGCTGTTCGCGATACCGACGATGATCGCCGGCATCTACGGGATGAACTTCGCGAACATGCCCGAGTTGCACCTCAAGTACGGCTTCTACGGCTGCATCGGGGTGATGGTCGCCGCCGATCTCGCGTTGTGGTGGCGCTTCAAGCGGGCGGGGTGGCTGTAGCCTCGGGCGCTGCTAGCGCGGGGCGTGCTTGCCGACCACGACGCGCCACGGACGCACGTACCAGGATTTGACGAGGCCGTGCTGCACGTACGGATCGGCGCGGGCGAACGATTCGGCGGCTTCCGGCGAGTCGCCTTCGAAGACGAGCACGGCCCGGTCGGCTGGATCCTGCAATGCGCCGGCGAGCATGAGTTCGCCGCGCTCGGTTGCCGCCTGCGCGAGTGCGAGGTGCTCGGCGCGGTACTGCTCGCGCCGGGACAGGTAATCGTCGACGAGTTCGTAGATCAACTGGTAATGCATGGTCGCTCCCGGAATCGGTTGCCGCTGGATGGCGGGCGGTTGGCTCAGTATAGAGCGCGGTTCGGTCTTTGTAGGCGCGTGGCCGGCCGATTTCGGGCCACCACGAAGATGATTTCCAGGTCTCGATGTCTTCCCTAAAATGCAACTAACGGTCTAGTTTGAATCCGCCGTCGCATGGATTCGCGTTACCGCATTTGACCGGTTCTCGCCGGATTTGTCTTCAGGAAAGACGGATCTGGACGGCATGTTCCATGCGTATTCCGGGCCCGAATTTCGCATACCGGCAAGGGCGGCTAGGGCGGCCGCGCCGACCGGAAAAGGGGCCGAAGCCAGGTGTCGGGGCCGTCCGTCCGGGTGTCGTGCGAGGGCGTTTCCATTGGCCGCAATGCGACCTATGCTGAACGAATCCGGAGCGAACTTCGTTCGCCCGATTCGTCGAGACGAGGTGTGCCATGCCTGTGTCAGCCACCCTGCAGGATTGCCTGCGCCAGAAGTCATCGCGGTACGAAGTCGTGTACCACCCGTATAGCCATACCAGCATGGAGACGGCCGCCGCCGCGCATATCCCCGGCGATCGCCTCGCGAAAACCGTACTGCTCGAGGACGACGAAGGCTACGTCGCCGCCGTGCTGCCGACGTCGCATGCAGTGCGGCTGTCGGATCTCTGGGTCAAGACCGGTCGTCATCTCGTGCTTGCCAGGGAAATCGAACTGCGCGAACTGTTCAAGGATTGCGACCTCGGCGCGTTGCCGCCGGTGTGCATGGCGTACGGGATGAAGACGTTCCTCGAGGAACATCTCGCGCAGCAGCCGGAAGTGTATTTCGAGGCCGGTGACCACGAAGCGCTGATCCACATGATGCAGGACGAATTCCTGTCGCTGATGGAGACGGCCGAGCGCGCGCATTTCTCGCACAAGATGCAGGGGATGTGGTTGTCCTGATCGTCCTGTTGCGGGCAGTTTGCGGTGGTTGGAGACGGCGTCTGGCGGACGGGCCGTCAGGGACGTTGCGTTTCGCCGGTTTTGCCGCAGCTGCGTTTACGCCGGAAATCGGTGCCGCGAGCGACCGGTGAGGCGGGATTCTGGTGGCGTTCCGTCGGGATCTCAGTGGTGTCGTCGGGTGAATTTCGTATTTGACATAATCATAGTTATCAACAAAAAATCCGTGGCGTCTTTTTAGACGCGTCGTGTTCCAGCCATTTAGAAATGACGCTTCTGCGGCCGGTCTGCCGACCAACCACCGGATTCCCGGTTTCCAGCCGCAGGCTGCGCACGATGCGGCGGCGTTCAACTCGTCATCATGACGTCTCGCGCGTTCCGGACGACGTATTCGCGACCGTCTTCCTCGGCCAGCTTCACGTATTGCGCCAGCTTGCCGGATTTGATGTCCTTGAGCACCCACAACGCGGCAATCCGCTGATATTCATGTCCGGTGTGCCATGCGCGTTCCGCGAGCGTTTCGGCATAAGCGGACTTCAGTGCGCCCAACGCAAGCAACGCACGCCGGCGCACGTATTCGTCCTCGTCGTTCACCAGGCGCAACAGCAGTGTTTCGGCCTCTGCGGCATGCGAACTCTGCCCGCCGAGTCGCGCGGCCAACTGCCATTTGGCGTTCGGCTCCGACGCGTCGATCGACGCGCGCGCAAGTGCCAGCAACGCGTTGGGTTGCGTCCAGAGCATGCTCGAAATGTGTTCCAGCGCGTGGTCGCGGGCAATCGCGTAAAGCAGATCGGCGCACGCGGTTACGGTCCAGGCGTCCGGCGCAAGCGAGTCGACGACGGCAAGCGACGCGTCCCACAGGGCTTCCCAATGGCCGTACTCGCATTCCCAGTCGGTACTTCGCTGGTCGACCGGGTATAGCGCCGCCCATTCCCTGAATTTTTCGACCTGTTCGTGCAGTGTGTTCAACGCGTGCATGGAAATTGTATTGATTGCGACTTGCTTCACCGTGCGATTCACGCGGCGTGAAGCTGCGCCATCAGGCGCGGAGCGTCGCCCTGGCAGCCCGAAACCGGATGCTTCGAGCCGCCCGCTCGCCATGTTTGCCGCGCCGCATCCGGCATGCCGCACCGGCTGTTGGGCGGCGCTCTCGCGATCCTGCGGTTGGTGCAGGTGCTGCGCCGGCCGAAGCAAGTGTCCGGGACAAGCGGATCGGCGGCGTTCGCTGTCGGGCAATCGTCTGGCGATATCGGGCCGCATCTACGGCTGTGGGCACGATTGTGCCAGTTTTGGTCGTGTTCGGAGTGCCGGTTAGCGCACCGAGCATCCACGTGCGACGACATGCCCTGCCCTGATTCGCTTGGGGAGCCGTTCGACGAAGCGTGTGACGGTCAGATCAGGCGCGTTTTCGCACCCGGGAGTTTCGGTGAAAAATAAAGCTATTGTGATAAGAAAAGTTATCCGGATAGTTTTGATAAAAATCAGAAGTGCCCGACGCGTGACGAAAGATTCGGGATATGGCATTCACATCATTTCGCCGCGCAAACCTTCGAATTTGCAACGATCGACGCGTGTCGCCCTGTGTGAGTGACGGCGCGCTGGGGGCGCGTCGACTCATCTCCGCCGGCATCCTCGCCGCTGCGTCGGTCCCCGCTCTTCCCCGCATTTGTTCCCGCGACGCAAGACTGTTGGTCCATGGTGGGTATTCGAACTCCGGCCCGGCGCGCCTAGAGTTGCGTCCATCGGATTCATCAATCCGGTCGGCGCTGAAGCCGAAAACCAGTCACCTGTCGAGGCATATCATGAGCACTTCCAAAGTCATCATCGTCACCGGCGCATCGCAAGGCATCGGTGCCGAAACGGTCAACGCATTCCGCGCCCAAGGCCATCGAGTGGTCGCGACGTCCCGTTCGATCGGGCCGTCGGACGATCCCGATCTCGTCACCGTCGCGGGCGACATCGGCGACCCGGCTGTCGCGCGGCGCGTGGTCGACGCCGCCATCGAGCGCTTCGGCCGGGTCGACACGCTCGTCAACAACGCGGGCATCTTCATTGCGAAGCCGTTCACGCAATACACGGCGGACGACTACGCAGCTGTCACCCGCGTGAACCTGGATGGCTTCTTCCATGTCACGCAGCACGCGATTGCGGCGATGCAGCGAAACGGAAACGGCGGCGGTCATGTGGTCAGCATCACGACGAGCCTCGTCGACCACGCGAACAGCAACGTACCGTCGGTACTCGCATCGCTGACGAAAGGCGGGCTCAACGCGGCGACGAAGTCGCTCGCGATCGAATATGCGAAGGCCGGCATCCGCGTGAACGCCGTGTCGCCCGGCATCATCAAGTCGCCGATGCACGCGCCCGACACGCACGCGACGCTCGCATCGCTGCATCCGGTCGGCCGGATGGGCGAGATGAGCGACATCGTCGGCGCAATCCTGTATCTCGATTCCGCGCCATTCGTCACCGGCGAGATCCTGCACGTGGACGGCGGCCAGAGCGCCGGGCACTGAGCGGCAACGTCGTGAACATGCGCCGGCGCGGAGGGTGCGCGGCGCCCCGATGCCGGCGCAGGCGAGGCTTGCGCGCCCCGCTCTGCCCGGTTGCCGGCATGCTGGCCGCGGCTAGCGAGTCCGCCTGCCGGGTGCCTGTTCGAGATGTTCGACGAGAAAGTCGACGAAGACGCGCACGCGCGACGACAGGTAACGTGCATGCGGATACAGCAGCATGAACGGCCGCGATCGCCCGCCCTGGGCGGACAGCACCTCGGTGAGCGTGCCTTCCCGCAGATCCCGTTCGACGATGAAGCGATAGGTCTGGAACAGGCCCGCACCGCTGCGCGCGAGGGTGACGCCGGCGAGGACGTCGCCCGACGTGCCGTAGCCACCCGTCGTCGCGACGTCGACTTCCGCTGCTCCGTCGTTGAACAGCCACGGAATCGGCCTTCCGCTGCTCGGGAGCTCGAACTGGATGCATTCGTGCGCGTGCAGATCGTCGACCGAGCGCGGTACGCCGGCGCGCTTCAGATAGCCGGGCGTCGCGACGACGACGAGTTCGGCGTCCTCGAGCTTGCGTGCGACCAGGCTCGAATCCGCTGGCGCGCGGCCGCGGATCGCAAGGTCGAAACCCTCCTCGGCGAAGTCGATGTTGCGGTTGCTGAGATGCGTTTCGACGCGTACGTCCGGGTATCGCTCGCGAAACGCGGGCAGCAGCGGCAGCACGCGATAGTGTCCGTATGGCGTCGGCATGCTGATGCGCAGCACGCCGGCCGGTGTTGTCTGCTGCCCCGTCGCTTCGCGCTCCGCGTCGACGAGCTGCGACAGCGCATCACGACACTGCTCGAAATACCGCCGCCCGGAATCGGTGAGGCGGATCTGGCGCGTTGTCCGTATGAACAGGCGTACACCGAGTCGCTCCTCGAGCCGCGCGACCGACCGGCTCACCGCAGCCGGCGTGACGCTCGCGGCCGTTGCGGCGAGCGTGAAGCTGCCGAGTTCGGCTGCCAGGCAGAACAGCTCGATGCTGCCGAGCAGGAGGTCATCGAATTTTCTCTGCATGGGGCGGCTCCTGCTTCCTCGTGCGGCCTTGAGCGGTTGCAAAACGGCGAATTCGGCTTGCGCCTGCAACGAGGCATCACGCTTCCGGCCCGCCAGCGCTGGTTGTTTCGTGGCGGGACGCCGAAGCACCGAGTGTGCATGAATCCCCGCTGGGAAACCAGCGGATCGGCGATACCGGAGTTGCGCGTTCGCGCCGCGTTGCACCGCGGGCGATTCGTTACACCGTGTGTCGAGTCAATTGCGCGAACGATATTTACCGGCCCCTACCGCGTCACTAGAGTGATCGACAGAGGCCGTGGCGAGTTGCGCTCCACACCGCGGCCAACTCATCAACGATCCCCGAAGGAGAATGCCATGATGATCGAACAGAAGCTGGCCGAACTAGGCTTCACGCTACCCGAACCGCCGCAACCGCTCGGCAGCTACACGGCCGTCAGTGAGGCCGGCAACCTGTTGTTCATTTCCGGGCAATTGCCGCTCGTCGACGGCAAGGTGGCTTATACGGGCCGCGTCGGCGAACAACGGGATGTCGATGACGGTCGGCACGCGGCGCAGCTCGCGGCGTTGAACGTGCTGGCGCAGATCAGAAAGCACCTCGGCGGGTTCGACCGCCTGCATCACATCGTGCGTGTCGAGGGGCACGTCGCGTCGGCCGACGGCTTCCACGATCAGCCGGCCGTGATCGACGGCGCCTCCGACCTGTTCGCCAAGGTGCTGGGCAACAAGGCCGGACACGCGCGCTCGGCCTTTTCCCAACGTCAGTTGCCGGCCGACGCGACGGTGGTCCTGGTCGTGATCGCCGAAATCCGCTCGGCATGACCGGGTTGCCGCAAGCCCGGGCGGCCGCGAATCCGGCGGCCATCTGCCCTGCCACCGCTGAAACTTTCGATCCGAGGTGCCTTTTCAATATAAGGGATCCATCATCGAACAGCGTTGTCCGGCAAGGCTCGACACGATCTCGATACATTGCAATACAAAATATCGCATACGAGTTAATCGAATGCGCTTGACGTGATTGGTCGCCTCGATCAAACTGCGTCGCATGCGATTTAATCGCATCAGACAACAACCTTCCTACCTGACGGAGTGAACGATGAGCAAGATCGAAAAAGTGCTGTACACGGGCAAGACGCATACGACTTCCGGCGGCCGCGACGGCGCGGCTCGCAGTTCCGACGGCCGCCTCGACATCCAGCTGTCGTCGCCGGGCAGTGCCGGTACCGGCACGAATCCGGAACAACTGTTCGCGGCCGGCTGGTCGGCCTGCTTCATCGGCGCGATGCAGCTCGCGGCGCGCGCGGCGAAGGTCACGCTGCCTGCCGATCTCGCGGTCGATGCCGAAGTGGACCTGGGCACGGGTGGCAACGCGTACTTCCTGCAGGCTCGCCTGAACGTGAGCGTGCCGGGGCTCGATCGTGACGTCGTGCTGCACATTGTCGACACTGCACACCAGACGTGCCCGTACTCGAAGGCGACGCGCGGCAACATCGACGTCGAGATCCGCATCGTCTGAGCAATGCCCCGGGCGACCACGTGCTGCCTTCCCGGATGTTCTGCCATTTTCTTGTCGAGGTGAATGATGAAAACCCAACTGATCGCTGCCCTTCTCGTTGCCGTGTCCGCTGCTGCTGCCGTGCCGGCTTTTGCCCGTGATGCCGTTGTGACGCGTGCACAAGTGCGTGCCGAACTCGTCCAGCTGCAGCAGGCCGGCTATGTGCCGGGCCGCGCGAACGATCCGCACTACCCGGACGACCTGCAGGCGGCGCTGACGCGCATCCACGCGAACGACACAGTCGCAGCCGATACGGCGACGTCCGGTTATGGCGCCGACGCCGCAGCCGTCACGCAATCGGGCAGCCGTCCTGTCACGCGCGTCGCCGAGCGCTCGATCTACTTCGGCCATTGAACGAAGTCGCGATCGACGCCGATTGCCGGCGCGCCGCGTTCACATTCCGATTACTCTTTTCTGTCGAGGTAAATGATGAAGACCCAACTGATTGCAGCCCTGCTCGTCGCCGTGTCGGCTTCTGTTGCCGCTCCGGCCTTCGCAACCGAAAGCACCGTGACGCGTGCGCAAGTGCGGGCGGAACTGGCCGCGCTCCAGCAGGCCGGTTATCTGCCGAATCGCCCGAACGATCCCAACTATCCGGACAACCTGCAGGCAGCGCTGAAGCGCGTGCGCGACAACGAGGCGACGGCGGCCGACACCCAGACAGCCGGTTACGGCAACAACGCCGACGGTGCGACGCAATCCGGCAGTCGCATGGCGATTCGCACGGCCGAGCGCTCGATCTATTTCGGTCGTTGAGCGTCGCGACGAAATCGACGACACCGTCCGCCAAATAAAGCGCATGCGATCGAATCGCATGCGCTTTTGCTTGTCCGTTTGTCCGCAACCTGCCCCGGGCGATCGCGTCTATGCTGTGCGACGAACGGCCTTCGATCAAGGAGCAGGCGATGCGGGAAGGAACGACGGAGCAGGAAGGAGGCGGATTGCATCCGCTCGACAATGCCGTATGGCATGCGCTCACCGGGGAGCAGCATCGTTTCGCCCTCGGCGACCTGCTTGCGCGTCGATTTCCTCCTGCGCTCGCACCGTTTGCGGGCATGGCCGACCGCAGCCCGACGGCGTTCGACGCGCTGCGTGGACTGATCGACGCCCATGGACCTGCGGCACTCGTCACGCCGGACGAGATCCCGACGCCGCCCGGCTTTTCCGTGGTCTGGCGGGCGATGCTGCATCAGATGATCTGGCAGGGAACGCTCGACGGCGCGCCTGCTCTGGAGCATGTCCGGCTCACCGAAGCCGACGTGCCGGAGATGCTCGAATTGATCGCGGCGACGGAGCCAGGCCCGTTCGGCACGCGCACGGTCGAATTCGGCGGCTATATCGGTGTCCGCCGGCAAGGCCGGCTCGTGGCGATGGCCGGTCAGCGGCTGAGGGCCGGCGGTCACGCGGAGATCAGCGCCGTGTGCGTGGATGCGGCTTTCCGGGGCCAAGGCCTCGCGGCCGGATTGATCCGGTCGCTGGTCGCGACCATCCGCGCGCGGGCGGAAACGCCGTTCCTGCACGTGCTCACGTCGAATCACGGTGCGATCGAGCGCTATCGCGCACTCGGCTTCGCGACGCGTCGCGACATGCATTTGCTGGTGCTGGGGCGCGAGGAGACCGGGACGGGCCAGCCGGCGCGCCGGCCATAAGGACCGGTCGCGGCGGCGCCTCGGTCCCGACTGCGGAAAATGTACTGAAATGGCGGAGGGAGCCGGCGGCAATCGCATCGCAGGCTCGACATCGAGCCTGCGTTCGATCGTCTATTCGTTGATCGAATCGATCAGGTTGCCGCGCAGCGTGACGATGGCCTTCTGCATCTTCGCGAATTCGTCGGGTTTCAGGCCAGTGGCTTCGACCAGGTTCATGTCGAGCCCCTTCTCGCGCACGCGGCGGCCGCTTTTCGTCAGGCTCACGAGTACCTGGCGCTCGTCCGACGGATCGCGGTGCCGCTCCAGATAGCCCATCGCCTCGAGCTTCTTCAGGATCGGCGTCAGCGTGTTCGATTCGAGGAACAGCTTTTCGCCGAGCTGTCCGACCGTCTGGTTGCCCTCCTCCCACAGCGCGATGATCGTGATGTATTGCGTGTACGTGAGGCCGAGCTCTTCGAGGATCGGTTTGTATGCCTTGCCGAACGCGAGATTCGTCGAGTAGATCGCAAAACACAGGAACTCGGACAGCTTCGGTGTGGCGGGCGATTGTGCTTCGGTCGGTTTCATGAGCGTTCTCCAGCGACAGCGGTTCGTGTCGCAGACGAACGCATTATATATCGCGTGCGATCTTATCGGAGGCTTGATTATCGCTTCCGATCAACACGACGCGACACCCGCGGCGCCTGCTCAATCTCGTCCGCTGTCGTTCCGACCCCGTCGGTCGCCGGTCCGCTGGCGGCTGATCGACAGCAGCGAACACTGCACCGGGTGCGCGATCTCGGTCGCAAGGCCGCCCGTGGCAAACAGCAGGATCATCAGCCAGCGCTTCATGCGTCCTCCACGACGGAAAGGCTTGCGCCGTCGGCGACGGTCGCATCGAGCGCATACGGATCGACGCCGTCGAGGCAGCCGAGATTGACGCGCCAGCACGCGGGATCCTTGCGCGTCTGATGGAACGGATAGACGCCGCAGCGGCTGCAGAAATAGTGACGGGCCGTGTGCGTGTTGAAGCGGTAGAGCGTCAGCGCGCCCTCGCCTTCGACGATCTTCAGGTCGGCCGCGGCGAACATCGGGCTCATCAGCGCGCCGCGACGGCGGCAGAGGCTGCAGTTGCAGCGAGCCGCCGGCGCAAGCGCGGTCCGGACCTGGAATTTCACGGCGCCGCAGTGGCAGGATCCGTTGAACCATGTAGCAGACATGTCGTGCTCCTCAAGAAGTCATGTCCGCTTTATAACGGGCCTTCGCCGACGCCGTGTATCACGCTGTATCCACGCCGTGCGCGGATACAGAACGTTGCAATTCTGTACCCGGCCATTCGCATTGCGGCGCATTCGCCGAACGCCGGCGCACCGCGTGCGGCCGCGAAATCAGTCAAGTGCGTGCTGTAACCGTGCGATGGCCACCCGTGTCTCGCGCTCGAGCGTCGCGAATAGTTCGGTCGCCGGCAGCGACCGGACGAGCGGCGCCGCTTGCCCGGCCCATTGCGCGCCGTAGCCGAACTCGCCGTTCGCCTTCGCAGCCGCATGCAGTGCCTTGCCCGCGTCGTATGCGATCGGATAGGCGGGCGTGGCCGGTGCGTGCGGATCGTCGCCGAGCGCGGTCAGCCGGTTCGCGATGCCACGCGCGATCCGTCCGGAGATCGCGGTCGTCAATGTCGTGCGGCGCGCTGCGTCGCCGAGGATCGCGCGGCGATAACCGTCGTCGATCGACGTCTCCGGGCACGCGACGAAGGCGGTGCCGAGCTGCGCGGCCTGCGCACCGAGCGCGAGCGCCGCGGCGATGCCGTCGCCGTCCATGATGCCGCCCGCGGCGATCACCGGCAACGCACATTCGCGCACCAGCAGTCGCGTCAGGGCGAACGTGCCGAGCCGGTCGTCGTGCGGCGTCGAGTCGAATATGCCGCGGTGCCCGCCGGCTTCGATGCCCTGCGCAACGATCGCGTCGATGCCGGCCGCGGCGATCTGCCGGGCTTCGTCGGGATTCGTCGCGGACGCGAACAGCGTGATGCCCGCGCGCTTCAGCACGGCGATGGCCTCATCGGACGGCAACCCGAAATGAAAGCTGACGACCGCAGGTTTTTCTTCGACCAGCATCGCGAGCATTGCATCGTCCGCGACGAAGCTCGTGTAGATCTCCGACAACGACGCCGGCGGCGTCGCGCCCTGTTCGCGGAACGCGGGTGCGAGCCACTCAAGCCACGCGCGTTCGACGGCGGCGTCGGCGCGGGCCGGCCGGTGGCAGAACAGATTGATATTGAACGGCCGGTCGGTGAGCGCGCGCGTGTCGCGGATCATCGTGCGCGCGCCGTCGGCGTTCGTCGCGCCGACGCCCAGCGAGCCGAGCCCGCCCGCATTCGACACGGCGGCCGCCAGCGCGGGCGTGCTGACGCCGGCCATCGGCGCCTGGATGATCGGGGTGCGGATGCCGAGCGTGCGCAACAGCGTCCGGTTGTCGGTCGGTCGATTCATGTCGTTGCCTCCTGCAACGTCCGGGATCGGAATGCTGCGGCCAGATGCGGGCCGAAGCTGCTGGGTCGGGTCCGGTATACGGCATGTTCACGGCGCGTCGCGCGGAGCCGGTCACGGGAAAGCGGTGTCGAACTCGGCGGCCGATCGGGCAATGACGCGGCCGTCGCGCGGCGCGAGGCGCATCCGAACGGTGCGCGAAACAGCCCCCGGCAACCGCGCCCATGCTACGCCGGCCTGCCGCCCACGCGCCAGCCCAACTTGCTTCTATCGCCTGCGTACCCGATAGGCGAGCCCCGCGCAGGCCGTCAGTAGCGCGGCTGTCACGAAGAACACCGCATGCAGGCCGAGCGCGACGCCGATCTGTCCGCCGATCACGGGGCCGATCACCTGCCCGCCGAACTGCGCGGATTGCAGGTAGCCGAGCATCTGGCCCGTCGCGCGCTCGTCGACGGACTGCCGGACCAGCTTGCCGATCGACGGCAGCAGCCCGGCGAGCGTCATCCCCATCAGCACGCGCAGTGCCGCGAGTTGCCACCAGTGCGAGACGAATGCCTGCGGCACCATTGCGAGCGCGGTCAGCAGCAGGCAGCCGACGATGACATTCCAGCTGCCGATCCGGTCGGCGAGCGCGCCGAGCCGCGCGGCGGTCAGCATGCTGCCCAGCGCGGAACAGGCCATCACGACGCCGGCGACGCGCGCCAGGTGACTGCCGTCGACGCCGAGCCCGCCGATATAGACCGTGATGATCGGCTCGATCGACATGTTCGCGAGCAGGACCATCATTGCCGTCACCAGGAGCGCGGCGACCGCCGCAAGATCGGTGCGCCGTGCCGTGTCCGCGGTCGTTGCGCGGGCGTGTCGCGTCAGTGCGTCGGTGTCCGCGTGAAAGTCCTCCTTCACGAGCAGGATCGTCAGCAGCGCGGCGACGGCGATCATCGCCCCACCCGCGAAAAATGTCCCGCGGATGCCGAGCCAGCCCGGCAGCAAGCCGCCGACGAGCGGCCCGACGAGGTTGCCCGCGAGTGCACCGGTCGACAGGATGCCGAGTGCCCAGCCCGCGCGTTCGCGCGGTGCCTGCGTGCCCACCATCACGGTCGATGCCGATGCATAGCCGCCGACGAGCCCGGCGACGAGCCTCAGTGCGACGAGTTCCTGAACGTTGTGCGCAACGCCGATCAGCGACATCACGACTGCCATTCCGAGCGCAGCGCGCACGAGCATTGGTTTGCGGCCAAAGCGATCCGCGAGGCGGCCCCACAGCGGCGCGGTGACTGCGGTGCCGAGAAACGTCGCGCCGAAGGCGACGCCGGACCACTCGATCACGGCCGATTGCGCATCGACGCCGAGCTGCCGCACGTATAGCGGCAGGAACGGCAGCAGCATGCTCAGGCTGACGAGCGTCGTGAACGAGCCGAACACGCACACGGCGAGATTGCGCTGCCAGTAGCGCGCGTTCCGTTCGGCATAGCTGGCGGCGGACCGGCCAGCGCGCGCCGTGTCAGGTGTCTGGATGGTCGTGCTCATCGCGCCCTCGCTGATGCGACGACGTCGACCGCGAGCGCCAGCAGCAGCGCGGCGGCCCCGACGGCGAACAGCGTTTCGTATCGACCGCCGCTCGAGGCGAACAGGTACGACAGGCCGTAGGCAGCCATCGCCTGCATGATCGCGAAGCTGGTCGTCGCACTGCGCCATGCGCGTTTCGCAACCGACGGATGATGTGCGAGCAGTTCATTCACGCGGCCGAGTGCGAGCGGTACGATGCCGGGCGTGAACGCGCCGACCAGCACGCTCGATACGATCAGCGCGGCGGGCCCCATCCCGAGCAGCGGCAGCACGACGGCGACGGCCTCGATCGCGAATGCAATACGCAGTGCGCGACCGAATCCCGCTCGATCGGCGAGATGCCCGCACGCGAGCGGCCCGACGATCGCACCGAGACCGTACAGCACCCAGTACTGCGCGCCCGCGTCCACGCCCTTGTCGAGTCCGCGCGCTACGTAGTCGACGAGGAAGATCATGTGCGGGACCAGCCCGACCGCGTTGAGCCCGTATTCGACGTACAGCGCGCGCAGGCTGCCGGTCGGGAGGTTGCGCGCGTGCGTGGCCGCCGACGCGACGGCCGCAGGCGGCGCATCGTCAGCCGGCCAGCCGCGCCACGCGACGGCGGTCAACAGCAGCGACACGATCGCGAGCCCCAGCCACGTCGCGGTGAGACTCTGCCGCAGCAGGATCGGCACGATCGTGCCCGACGCCGCGATGCCGAGACCGATTCCCGTGAAGATGCCGCCGCTCGCGAAACCGCGGCGCGCCGGCGGCACATGCGTGAGGATCGCCGGCGCGGCGAGCACCATCAGCGCGCCGCCGGACAGGCCGGACGCAAAGCGCCAGACGAAGAACCACAGGAACGACACGGGCACCGCGCACGCGACGAACGCAAGCGTCGCGAGCAGCATCATCGCGCGCAGCACGGCGGTCGAGCCGGCGCGGCGCGCGAGCGCGCCGGCGACCAGCGCACCGGCCAGATAGCCGCCGAGGTTGGCCGCACCCAGATAGGCGGCCGTCGACGCGGGAAACCAGTGCGCGCCGATGATCGCGGGCAGCAGCGGCGTATACGCAAATCGTGCCAGACCGATGCCGATCAGGCTCGCACTGGCACCGGACACCGTGCCGCGCCACACGTTGAACGCGGGGGCGTTCTGCCGGTCGAGAAGCGCTTGTTGCATTGAAGGACCTCCATTCGCTGGGCGGACGCATACGCGCCCGTCGGTTGAAGGAAGTCTAGATTGAACCGGGTGTCGGGAGAATCCACGCGTTGCGGAAGCCATTCTTCCGCAGATCGGTTCAATCTTCGTCGGTGATGGTGGCCAGCCGTGCGAAGTGCTCGCGCAATCGTGGCGCGGCGAAATCGACGAACGTCCGCACTTTCGGCACCGACAGCCGTCCGTAAGGCGTGACGACGTGAATCGGCAGCGGCGCATGTTCGCAGTCGCGCAGCACGATTCGCAGCGCACCGTCCCGAACCTGCTCGGCGACGTGATACGAGAAGAGGCGCGTGACGCCGTGGCCGGCGAGCGCCGATGCGAGCGCGCCGCGGATCGTATTGACGATGAAGCGCGGCGCGAACTGGACCACCTGCGGCAGCGCCGACTGGCCCGACGGCGGGAAGCTCCATGAATCGAGCCCGAAGTGGGTCATCGAGATGATCCGGTGCCGTGCGAGATCGGCCGGCGCGGTGATCGGCGGATGCTTCGCCAGATAGTCGGGTGACGCGACGACGACGCGCCGCACCGCGCCCACCGGAATCGCGACGAGCGTCGAATCCGCCAGATGTGCGATGCGCAGCGCGACGTCGATTCCTTCGTCGATCAGGCTGACGGGACGGTCGAGCAGTTGCAGGCGAATCGACACGGCCGGATGGCGGTCGATGAATTCGTCGATGAGCGCGCGCAGCACGTCCTCGCCGGCGGCGACCGGAGCCGTGATCGTCAGCAGGCCGCGCGGCGCCGAGCGTTCGTCGGCGATCAGCATGTCCGCTTCCTCGAGATCCGCGAGGATGCGGCGGCACGCTGCGGCGTAGCGTTCACCGGCTTCGCTGAGGCGAATCGTACGGGTGGTCCGGTACAGCAGCGCGGTGCCCGTGTGCTCCTCGAGAAACGCGATCGCGCGGCTGACTGCCGCCGGCGAGCGGCCGAGACGGCGGCTCGCGCCAGCGAGACTGCCCTCGTCCAGCGTGGCGACGAACACCTTCATCGCATCGATTCGGTCCATGGCGTGTGAGCGTGCGCGAGTGGTCGTGTCATTGGCGGCGGGAAAAAGCCAGCGAGCAGTCTACCGTACGCGTCCCGCGATGCGTGGTCGGCCTCGCCGTGCCGCTTCGTGAAATACTGCGGCCACGCGTCCTCCGAAACCCCGCGATGACTGAAATGCCCGCCATGCCCTCGTTCTGTTGCCCGATCTTGCGTTCCGCACTGACGTGCGTCGTGGCGTTGCTGGTCGTCGGGCCGGCGACGGCCACCTCGGCCACGGAAGCCACGCACTTGCCGGGCGGGTCGCCCGTACCGGCAATGCGCACGCCGCAACGCATCCTGTTCGTTGGCGACAGCCTCACGCACGGCCGTTACACGCCCGTGCGTTCGTACGGCGCGATGCGGCCCGGCAGCAAGGAGGTTGGCGGCACCGCGCGGGTCGTCGACGAAAACTTCGGGCAGACCGGGGCCCGCGCCGAACGCGAGCCGGGCCCGTGGGGCGGGATTCCGGGGATTTTCGCGCGCTTCGCCGCCGACGCCGGACTCGACTTCGAGGTTCATCTGGAAGCGATGTCGGCGACGAGTCTCGCGAAACATGACCGCGTCGCATCGGACGTGATCGACCGGCCCACGTGGGATGTGGTGGTCCTGCAGGAACTGAGCGCGAAGCCTCTGCCGTTCGCGCTCACGCACAGCCGCGCCAGCGATCCGGCCGGTTTCCGTGCGAGCGTCGCGAAGCTCGCACGCGGCATTCGCGCGGCGGCGCCGCAAGTGCGTGTTTATCTATATGAAACCTGGCCACGTGCCGATCTCGCGAAAGCGCTAGCGGGCGAGCCGGATAGCGTCGGTTTTCACGCGCGCTACGTCGATCGCCTCACCGCGCTCGTCGCCGCATATCGCGATGCGTTCGATGGCTCGCGCCGGGGCGATCCGTCCATCGCCGCCGTCGTGCCGGTCGGCCGCGCGTGGCAGCGCGCGTGGACGACCGGCGTCGCCGATCCCGACCCGTACGCGCCGTCCGGCGCGCCGCTGCTGTGGTACGGCATGCGCGCGCAGAACGACCCGCCGATCTCGCGGCCAGACTATCTGCATCCGGGCGTGCTGGGCGCTTACCTGAGCGCGCTCGTGCTGTTTCAGCAGATCGCCGGTGTCGACGTCCGTACGTTTGGCCCGCGGGAGCAAGCGGCCGCGCAGCTCGGCATCGCGCCGGACATGGCAGCAAGGTTGCAGGCAGTGGCGTCGGATACGGTCCGCCAGCAAGGCGCCGACGCCGCCCCTGCCCCCGATGTCGATGCCGGTCTGACGGCGACGGCCGGATGCCCTGATCCGTGCGCGTCGCAATGAGCAGCAATGCGGCGGCCCTACCCGGCCGCGCGCGGCGCGAAATCACGCGACGCGACGCAATACGGCGCGGTCAATGCGGCGCGACCGCCTGCAACGCAGCGAGCATCGCGCTCCCCGGTTTCGCGAGATCGTCGAGCACCGTGAAGTGCTGCATGCCGGGTAGCCATGCCCGTGCGATCCGTTCGCCGGCCGCTTCGCATGCGTCCGCGTATTCGTGCGCGTGGCGCACGAGTTCCGGCAGCTCGGCCGCGCCGACCGCGACGACGGTCGGTGCGCCGGGCCCGATGTGAAGCAGTGGACTGTATGCGGTGATCTCCTGCGCGGTGAGCTTCAGCTTGTCGTCGAGCACGCACAGCGAGATCGGTTCGAGATCGACGAGCGGGCTGATCGCGAGCGCAGACACGACGGCCGGATGCGCGCGATGCATGGCCGTCAGGTGGCCGCCGGCCGAGTGACCGCTCAGGTGGATCGGTCGTCCTGCGGTGCCGATGCCGTCGGGGTCGGCCGCGAGATGGTCGAGCAACGCGCCGATCTCGCCGACGATGTCGGTCATCGATGCGGTCGGTGCGAGCGTGTATTCGGCGAGCACGACGTCGAAGCCGCGTGCGAGCGGCCCGGCGGCCGCGTACGCGAAATCCTCTTTCGCGCAGTGCTGCCAGTAGCCGCCGTGAATGAACACGAACAGCGGCGCGTCGGGCCGGCAGCACCGCAACCAGTCGAAGCGCTGCGCAGGACGCGCACCGTAACGCAGGTCGCGCTGCCCGGGCGTCGCATCGTAAAGCGCTGCGCTGCGTGCCTGGCAGGACGCGAGCACCGCGGGGAAATCGGGAATGGCCTTCGTGTTCAGGTAGGCGGCGTCGAGCGCCGCGCGGTCCATGCCGCGATAGAGGATCGTCATTCGGGAAGCGCCGGGTCGGATTGCGGATGCGCGGGACAGTCGCGGTGCCACGCTACGAAGGCGCCAGGCGGGCCGACGCCGTTGCACCATTATGCGCAGCGCAACAGGCGCCGGCTATCCGGAATCGGCGGGGGCGGCGTGCGCCTGTCCGCTTTCGGCGAAGGACTGTCGAGCAGCACGCACATCGTGCCGGCGCATGCGCGAACGAGCGCACCGGCGTGATGAAGCGGCATGACGCTCGCCGCAGCGGAATCCGGGAATCGGTGAAGCGGGGTTCAGTTCAGGCGATGCGCGACCGGAACCGGTGCGCGCGGGTGCGCGATGCGCGCCGCCGACGCGTGTCGGCGGGAAGCAGCGCGGTGCGTCAGCGGGAGACGAGGCTCAGTAAGCGGACATCTCGACGCAAGGATCGACCTTGGACGGCGAGCAGATCACCGAATACTTGGCGCTTTCGCGCATCAGCGCTTCGCCTTCGTGCAGCGCGATCTTGATCTCGGGGTGACGCTCGTACGCGAGGAATGCGGAGCAGAAGACCGCGGACATCACGACCAGGGAGAACAGAAATTTTTCGAGAGATTGGAAACGTTCGGGCATGGTTCGACCTTTCTTCTAGCCCGCGATTATATCTCGAATTAAGGGTTTTCCCTATATTCCAGTCCGCATACCGAGGATGGCTTCGACCGATGGCAGGCCGTGTTTGCGCCCTTTTTCCCCGTTACGCAGGGTTCATGCATCGGACAAGACGGGATAACGGTTGCCTTCAAAGGAAGGCAGGCGACGGTGCCACACGCATCGTCCGCACGGCATTTCGGCAGCAGCGGTGACGAAGCCCGTCGCCGGCGCGTCATTGCGGTGCCGACGCGCCGCTGGCCGCATTGCCAGGCCATGCCTTGCCGATCTTGTCGATCAGCGACTTGGCGGCGCCGGTCGCGATGGCGGCGTCGACGCCCGAGGTCTGCCACGAACCGTCGGCGGCCTGCACGAAGGTCAGGTTCGCGCGCGACGGCGTGTAATCGCTGTTGCGCCAGGTGATCACGACGTCGCACGCGTAGGTGCGTTCGCCGGCCTTCCTGCAGTCGCCGGCGGGCTTCGCCGAGATCACGTCGGCCGACACGGGCAGCGGCTGGCCGAACAGCGCGTTCAGGCCGCCGTGGTTTTCCGCTTCGAGCGCGCGGCGCACCGCGGCATTGACGTCGCTCGATCCGGGGCCGTCGTGGAGCAGGTGGCAGGCGGCGAGCAGCGTGGCGGCACAGCCGAGCGTCAGCAGCGTGGGAAACTTCATGGAACTCCGCGAATCGGGTGAACGTCGGGTGGCACGCAGCGATGCCAGTGAGCGCATCGCCGAGCCGGTATGCCGCGTAGTCTGCAACGTCCGCGCGTCGTTCGCGGTATCCATTTGTAACCAATTGCACGGACGGCGTGAATGATGCGAACGCCCCGCTGTCCCGCCGCTTTCGTGCGCGCCTACTGCCGCTCCTGCTTCACGCGACTCACGAGCTGCGTCGGGCTCACGAACTGCAGCGCGATCACGACCCACACGAGCGTAATGGCCATGTAGATCATCGCCATCGCGTCGATCGACTGCGGCGCGCGCACGCCCGTCGAGAACACCGCGTAATACAGCGCGACGACGAGCGTCTGCGTGCTGGGGCCCGCGGTGAAGAAGGTCAGCTCGAACATCCCGATCGTGCGCACCAGCACGAGCAGCCCCGCCGCGAGCATGCCGGGCACCAGCAGCGGCAGCAGAACGTAGCGGAAATAGCGCCACGTGTTCGCGCCGAAGATGCGCGCGGCGGCTTCGAGATTCGGATCGATCTGCTCGATGAACGGCGTCATCACGAGGATCACGAACGGCAGCGCCGGCACGAGGTTCGCGAGGATCACGCCTGGCAGCGTGCCCGCGAGCCCGACCTTGTACATCACGGTCGCCATCGGGATCCCGTACGTGACGGGCGGCACCATCAGCGGCAGCAGGAACACCAGCAGCGCGAAGCGCTTGCCGCGGAACTGCACGCGCGCGAGCGCGTAGGCGGCTGGCACGCCGAGCGCGACCGACAGCAGCACGACCGCGCCGACGACTTCGACGGTCACCCACAGCACGCTGGCGAGCTGGAAGTCTTCCCACGCCTTCGCATACCAGTGCAGCGTGAAGCCCTGCGGCAGCGGCGTGCCGAACCAGCGTGTCGCGACCGAGTTCACCGCGACCGTCGCGATCAGCAGCATCACGTTCAGCAGGAAGAACGCCATCAGCCCCCATACGAGCGCCTTCCACGCGCGGCCGGCGAGGCTGTCGCGTAGTTTCCGCGGCTTCATCGCGTTGACGGGCTGCGCGCCGGGCGGGCTATGCTTCGGCGGCCACGCCGGCGCCGCATGATTGTCGGTCGCCATCAGCCCTTGCCCCCCGTGACCGGACCGGTATAGAAGAAGCGGCGCGCGCCGAGCATCGACGCGACCACCAGCAACTGCACGAAGCCCATCACGATCGCGATCGCCGATGCGAGCGAATAGTCGTAGCTCTCGAACGCGGCTTCGGCGGCCGCGATCGAGATCACGCGCGTCGGCCCGGCCGGCGCGCCGAGGAGCACGGCCGACGGGAATACCGAGAACGCCTGCACGAACGACAGGCACGCGGCCATCGTCAGCCCCGGCACGAGCAGCGGCAGGTAGATCCGCCGGAACTGCTGCCACGGGTTCGCGCCGAGCGTGGCCGCGGCGCGCGCGAGCGTCGGGTCGATGCCGCTGATGTACGACAGCATCAGCAGGAACGCGAACGGAAAGCCCGACACGATCAGCGACAGCAGGACGCCCCAATAATTGTGCGTGAGGCGCACTTCGTCCGTGTACAGGTGCAGCCCCTGAAGCGCCTGCGGAAACCAGCCGTTCGGTCCGAAATACGTGAGCATCCCGTCGGCGACCAGCACCGTGCCGAGCGTGACCGGAATCACGAGCAGCGTCGTGACGAGCTTCTGGTACGGCGAGTTGCGGCGCAGCGCGAACGCGACGGGCACCGAGATGCCGACGTTGATCAGCGTCGCCGGCACCGCGAGCTTCAGCGTGACGAGCACGGTCGGCCACATCGCGGTGTCGGTGAAGAACTGCACGTAGTTTGCGAGCGCGCCGCCGCCGTTCATCGGCTGGAACGACAGCACGAGGCCGTACGCGAACGGATAGATGAACAGCGCGACGATGAACGCGATCGCCGGCGTGACGAGCCACGCCTTCGCGTCACGCGGCGCGCCGCCTGTCGCGAGCGTGCTCATGCGGCCTCCGGGCAGCGCGCTGCCGTGCACGCGGCGCAGCGGCCGTTCATGGTGCGTCGCCCGCATAGACGAGCGTGCGCGCCGGCGCCACGCGCAACCGCAACCGCTCGCCCTCGGCGAATTCGCCGGCGACCCGCGCCCAGATCGGGCCGAACGGCGTGATCACGCGGATGAGTGAGTCGCGGCCGCCGTATTCGACCGTTTCGACGGTCGCGTCGAATGCGTTGTCGGCGCCCTCTTCCGCACGCTCGATGTCGTCGGGGCGCAGCGCGACCACGACGTCCTTGCCGTCGAAACCGGCCATCGGCACACCGGTGATGCGCACGCCGGCCGCGGTGACGTGCACGTAGTCGCCGGCCATCCCTTCGAGCGTGAACGGCAGCACGTTGCGATAGCCCATGAAGCGTGCGACGTGCAGGTTGTGCGGGCGCGTGTACACGTCTTTCGGCGACGCCACCTGCTGCACGACGCCCTCCTTCATCACGACGATCCGGTCGGCCATCGACAGCGCTTCGTCCTGGTCGTGCGTCACGTAGATCGTCGCGCGTTCGAGCTGCGTGTGGATGCGGCGGATCTCGGCACGCATCTCGATGCGCAGCTTCGTGTCGAGGTTCGACAGCGGCTCGTCCATCAGCACGAGCGGCGGCTCGATGACGATCGCGCGCGCGATCGCGACGCGCTGCTGCTGCCCGCCCGACAGTTGCCCGGGCAGCTTGCCCTCGTGGCCGACGAGCTGCACGAGTTCGAGTGCCTGCTGCGCGCGCCGCCGCGCTTCCTGCTTCGGCACGCCGCGCATCTTCAGCCCGAAGCCGACGTTCTCGAGCACCGACATGTGCGGAAACAGCGCGTAGTTCTGGAACACCATGCCGAAGCCGCGGCGCTCGGGCGGCAACACGTCGATGCGCGTGTCGTCGAGCCAGATGCCGCCGCTCGTGAGCGGCTGCAGCCCGGCGATGCAGTTCAGCGCGGTCGACTTGCCGCAGCCCGACGGGCCGAGCAGCGCGATGAACTCGCCGCGCCTGATGTCGAGATCGAGCCCGTTCAGTGCGGCGACCTGCGCGCCCTCCGCATTGGTGAAGCTGCGGCACACGCCGTCGAGCCGCAACCGTTCGAAACTGTGCTTCATTACGCGAACTCCGTCGGCGCGGGCGCCGCGGCGCCCGCGGGTTCATGCGTCATTTCGACTTCTGCGAACCGATCTCGCGGTCCCACTTCTGGAACGCGGCGACCATCGCCTGGGCGTTGAGCGGCTGCACGTGCGGGCGATCCGCGAGCAGCTTCGCGTATTCGGGGCGGCCGAACTTCCTGATCACCTCCTGGCTGTGCGCGGGCGCCATCTCGAGCGTCACGCCCTTCACCGCCGGGCCCGGATAGAAGTAGCCGTCGTCGTAGGTCATCGCCTGCTGCGCCGGTTCGAGCAGGAAGTTCATCAGCTTGAACAGCACGTCGAGCTTGTCCTTCGCCACGCCCTTCGGAATCACCATGAAGTGCGCATCGTTGACCCACGTCATGTTGTCGAATGCCTGGATCCTGAACTCGGCCGGCACGATGCCGAGCGCGCGCGGGTTGAGGTCCCAGCCGGTGACGGTCACCGTCATGTCGCGCGTGCCTTCTCCGAGCTCCTTCATCACGGCCGACGTGCCGCCCGGGTAGTACGGCACGCAGTCGTTGAGCTGCTTCAGGAACGCCCAGGTCTTGTCCCAGCCGTTGATCGGGTCCTGCGGGTTCTTGTCGCCGAGCACGTACGGCAGCCCCATCAGGAAGGTGCGGCCGGGGCCCGAGTTCGCCGGGCGCGCGTAGATCAGCTTGTTCGGATGCGCCTTGCACCACGCGAGCAGCTGGTCGGGCGTCTTCGGCGGATCGCTGACCTTGGCCGGGTTGTATTCGAGCAGCGGGCCGGCCGGCATGTAGGTCACTTCGAGACCGAAGCCCTGCGCGAGGTCCTGCATCTTGCGCGGGCCGGGCGCGTATCTGTCGAGCACGCCGGGAAACGCGCCCGCGTTGTCGGGCAGCAGCTTCAGCCACAGGTTCTGCTCGATGCCGGCGGCCAGCGCGTCGGTGCCCGTCAGCACGAGGTCGATGTCGGCGCGTCCCGCCGCCTGCATCGCCTTGATCTTGCCCGGCAACTGCGGCGCGGGCGCGTTCGTGAACGTCACGTTCGAGACGAGATTCGGGTTCTTCTCCTTGAACGCCTCGATGGCCTTCTGCGTGAGCTGCAGGTTGCCCGCGACGTCGACGACATTCAGCGATACGGGAGCCGCGACGGCGGCCGCGGCCGACAGCGTCAGGCCCAGCGCCAGGGCGATCCGGCGAACACGGCGCGCGATCGTGGTGGTGTTCATGTCTCCTCGCTTCGGTCGGTGGATGGGACCGTTCTTTCGGGAAATCATGACGGCGTTATACGATGTCGGTCAACAAAAAACCGACACGCGCGGGGCGGGAATTTCCCTAACAAACACCTTCCGTTTGTCGAGGATTTGCTTATTGGCCGTTGCGACGGATAGGTAGCATGTTAGGACGTCGTATATCAACGGACGCTGAACCGAAATCGGTTCCGACGGACGCGCCGGCGTGAAATCGTGCGCGGCGCGTTGCAGACACCGCTCAGGCCGCACGGAGTGCGATCACCTCCCCGATCAGCCGCTCCGCATCCCGCCACTCGCCGTACCCGGACGCCGGGTTCAGGTGTCCGACTTCGCCGAGATCGACGAGCCGGCTGCCCCATCCTGCCGCCAGCGCCTGCGTTCGTTCGAATCGCGCGAGCGGATCGTTGCGGCTCGCGGCCACGATGCTCGGAAACGGCAGCGGCCGGGTCGGCACCGGCGTCCAGCCGTGCGCGTCGAGCGCATCCGGTGTCGGATAGCCTGCGGGCATCGGCGTATCGAGATCGGCCGGCGCGGCGAGCAGCGCGCCATCGATGGCACGCGTGGCCTGCAATGCCCAATGCACGGCGATCGTGACACCCGCGCTGTGTGCGACGAGGATCACGGGGCCGTCGATCGCGGCCAAAGCCGCATCGAGCGCCGCGACGCGCGCGGCGCGGCTCAGCTTGTCGGCTTCGAGCGGCGCGACGGCGCGAGCGTTCGGCAGGCGCCGTTGCAGATGCGTCTGCCAATGATCTTCGACGTGATCGCGCAAGCCGGGCACGATCAGGATGGTGGGCGCGGTCGCCAGGGTCATGCTGCCTCCGGGAGGGTTCGGTTCAGGAAAGGTGTGACGCGCGCCGTTCGCGTTCGACGCGCGCGATATCGGCCGCGTAGCTCGCGCGTCCGATCGCGAACAGCACGGCGGCCGCGAGCGGCACGGCGGGAATCCATTGCAATGCGCCGACGAGGCCGGTGCGATCGGCAACCCACCCCGTCAGCAGCGGGCCCGGCGCCATGCCGAGCAGGTTGTTGGCGAGCGTGAGCGTCGCGAAAGCCGATGCGTGGATCGCGGCCGGCGTGAGGTTCGCGACCATCGCGCCCGATGCGCCCGACGCACCCGCGCCGACCAGCATGCCCGCGCAGATCAGTGCGAGTTGCAGCGGCCCGGGCGGCAGCCGGAACGCGACCGCGAGGCACACTCCCGTCAGCACGCAATACGCGATCGCGGTCAGCCACTTGCGCTTGCCTTCGGTCTTGCCGACGCGGTCGGTGACGATCCCGCAGCCGACCATCCCGACGCCCGACAGCAGCACGAAGCCGGCCGCAAGCACGGCGGCGCGGTCCGGCGCCATCGCGTAATAGCGGTTCAGGTAGCTCGGCAACCAGGCGAACAGCGCGCCGGGCACGAACAGGTGCAGCCCGCTGCCGACGTACGCGCAGATCACCGAACGGGATGCGAACAACCCCGACATCAGCGCGCGCACGCTGCCGCGCAGGTCGCGCGGCGCGCTGGCGTCGCGCCGGCACGGTTCGATGCGATAAGCGGCGAGCCGCCGTTCGGTCACGACGCAGCGATACGCGACGAGCAGCACGATGCCGAGCGCCGCCATCACGCCGAACGACCAGCGCCAGCCGAGATGCGCGCCGACGAGCCCGCCGAGCGCCATCCCGAACACGGAGCCGAACGCGCCGCCGGCCATGAACGCGCCGGTCAGCGTCGCGCGTAGGCGCGCCGGAAAGATGCTGAGGATCAGCGCGACGCCGACGCTGCCGTACGCGGCTTCGCCGAGGCCGACGAGCCCGCGCGCCACGAGCATTTCGGCGTAGTTGGTCGACAGTGCGCATCCGAGCGTCGCGACGCTCCACAGCGCGGCCATCAGCACGATGCTGCGTACGCGGCCGAAGCGGTCGGCGAGCACCGACAGCGGAAACGTCAACAGCCCGACGAGCAGCGCGACGACGCCCGACAGCGAACCGAGCTGCGTGTCCGACAGTCCCCACGCGTGCTTCAGCAGCGGAAACACGGCATTGAGCACCTGCCGCGACATGTAGTCCGACAGCAGCAGACCGACGGTCAGCCCGAACACGAGCCAGGCATAGGCCGGCGCGCGCCGCCCGGTGGCCGCCACGTCCTGCAGCGACGGCTCGACGTGATGAATCAGCATGCGTGTCTCCTCCGGCACCGGTGCGGCAATGCGCCGGCGCGGCTTGCGCGGCCCCGCTCCGTTCGTCGGAGCTTGCCTCGCGCACCGCGCGAGGGTGGGTGCCGCGCCACATCGATCGGCGGGCGGCGCTGGCGCGCCACCCGGATGCGCGGTGCGTCAGGCCGCGCGCAGCGGCACGTTCACCTGGCCCGGCCGGCGGTTCGGCGCCATCCCGAGCTGCGCGAGCGTCTCGTCGACGCCGTCGTACTGCACGCCGATCCGGTAGATCGCCTTCGCCTCCTTGCCGGTCGCGATGTCGCGGCCGAGTTCGCGCGCGATCCGCACGCACTGCTCGACCTGCTGCACCGACGTCATCCGGTTGCCCTTCTGGTCGATGATCGTGTCCTCGATCCCGCAGCGCGGATGCAGCCCCAGCGCCATCGCGACCGTGTTGATCGGCAGCACGTTCTTCATCAGCGATTCGAGCGTGATGCACGCGCCGTCCGGGCAGCGCCGCACGAATTCCATGAAGTTGTACGGGTTCGGGCCGTCGAAACCGCCACCGATGCCGACCCACGTGACGTTCAGCGGGCCGCGATAGACGCCGCGGCGGATGATCCGTTCGAGCGTTTCCAGCGCGTGCATGCCGGTGAGCTGGAAATGCGGCTGGATGCCGGCCGCCTGCAGCCGGCGCAGGTGCTCGTCGACCCAGCCGGGGCCGGCCGGCACGGTCATCTCGCGGTACGCGTCCCACAACGCGGCTTCGTTCAGCGACGTGCCGGCGATGTCCTTGCGGTTCATCAGCTCGGTGATGTTCATCTGCACGGTGTTGATCGCGACCGTCACCTGGTCGGGCTTCGGCGTCAGCTCGGCGAGCATGTGGCGCGTGTCGTCGGACAGCCATTTCGCTTCCGCGCCGTCGCCTTCCGGCGCGAACGAGATCGAGCCGCCGACCTGCAGGATCATGTCGGGCACCGCCTCGCGCAGCCGGCCGAGCAGCTCGTTGAATTTCGACAGCCGCTTGCTGCCCTTGCCGTCGAGCTCGCGCACATGCAGGTGCAGCACCGTCGCGCCCGCGTTGTAGCAGTCGACGGCCTTCTGCACGTGCTCGTCCATCGTCACCGGAATGTCTTCCGGAAAGTCCGCGGGCATCCATTCGGGGCCGTACGGCGCGACCGTGATGACTACCTTGTCCTGGTTTTCCGGGTGCAGCGAATCGTCGAGAAATTGCATGTCGTCCTCCAGATGGAATCGTTGTGTTCGGGGTGTACGGGCGTGCGTATCCCGTCGCGCCGGGCGGGCGGCCCGGCGCGTTGTTGCGTCGTTGCGGATCGGTTACGGTGCGGGCGCGCTCAGAACGGCACGTCGCCGACGATGCCCGCGCGCTCCATCCTGCGCACGCACGGCGGGTAGTCCATCACCGCGTAATGCTGCGTGCTGCGGTTGTCCCAGATCGCGACGCTGTTCTTCTTCCAGCGCCAGCGCACCTGGTATTCGGGGATATAGGCCTGGCTGATCAGGTACTGCAGCAGCTGGCCAGCGCCGGGATTCGCGTCCTGCCCGACACGCACGCGAGCGGGTGTGTGGAAGTTCGTGAAATGCGTCGTGAACGCGTTCACGTACAGCACCTTCTCGCCGGTTTCGGGATGCGTGCGCACGACCGGATGCTCGGCGTCCGGGTACTGCGCCTTCAGCGCGAGGCGCTTGTCGATCGGCATCGCCGCGCCGAAGGTCGCCTCGATGCTGTGGCGCGCGCGCAAGTCGTCGATCTGCTGCTTCACATACTCCGGCAGGCGTTCGTATGCGAGCACCATGTTCGCCCACATCGTGTCGCCGCCAACCGGCGGACCCTCGACGCAACGCAGCACGCAGCCGAGCGGCGGCGCCACGCGCCAGCTCGCATCGCTGTGCCACGCATTCTCGTAGCGGTCGTTCGGCTGGTCGGGCGACTTGTAGATCCGCACGAGCCCCGGGTGCTCGGGATCGCTGCCGGCGACCGGATGATCCTCGAGCTCGCCGAAACGCCGCGCGAACGCGACGTGCTCGGCGCGCGTGATGTCCTGGTCGCGCAGGAACAGCACGCGATGACGCAGCAGCTGCGCGCGGATCTCGGCGAACAGGCCGTCGTCGTGCACGGCGTCGGCGAGGCTCACGTCCAGCAGTTCCGCGCCGATCGCGCAGGTCAGGGGTTCGACTCGCATGCGCGTCTCCTCAGACGATGAACACCGACGAACCGGTCGTCTTGCGTGATTCGAGATCGCGGTGCGCCTGCGCGGCGTCCTGCAGCGCATAGCGCTGGTTGATCTCGATCTTGATGCGGCCGGCTGCGACGTGCGCGAACAGTTCGCCGGCCAGGTCGTTCTTTTCGGCTGGATCGGCAATGTAGTCGGCCAGCGCCGGGCGCGTCAGGTACAGCGAGCCCTTCATCGCGAGGCGCTGCGGGTCGAACGGCGGGATCGGGCCCGACGCGGTGCCGACGCAGACCATCAGCCCGCGCCGCTTCAGCGAATCGAGCGAGCCTTCGAAGGTGTCGCGGCCGACGCTGTCGAACACGACGTCGACGCCGACGCCGTCCGTCAGTTCGCGCACGCGTTTCGCGACGTCCTCGCGGCTGTAGTCGATCGTGTGGTCGCAGCCGTGTGCGCGGGCGACCGCGGCCTTGTGTTCGCTCGACACGGTGCCGATCACCGTGAGCCCGAGCAGCTTCGCCCATTGCGACACGATCAGCCCGACGCCGCCCGCGGCCGCATGCAGCAGGATCGTGTCGCCCGGCGCGAACGCGTGGATGCGGCGCAGCAGGTAGGCCGACGTCAGCCCGCGCATCGTCATCGCGGCGGCCGTTTCGCATGCGATGCCGGCGGGCAGCTTCACGAGGGGCGCGGCCGGAATCAGCCGTTCGGTGCTGTACGCGCCGAGCGTGTTGAGGAAGCCCGTGTAGGTCACGCGATCGCCGACGGCGACGTTCGTCACGCCGGGGCCGACGGCCTCGACAACACCGGCCGCCTCGACGCCGATGCCCGCCGGCAGCGGAACCGGGTACAGGCCGCTGCGGAAATACGTGTCGGCGAAATTCAGGCCGACGGCCTCGTGCCGCAGGCGAACCTGCCCAGCACCCGGCTCGCCGACTTCGACCGCTTCCCAGCGCAGCACGTCGGGGCCGCCGGTTTCGTGGAATCGCACTGCATGTGCCATCTTGTTCTCCGTAAGTATTCAGTCGGATGCGCGTCACGCATCGTCGGGTTCGTCCGCGCCCGGCGTCGTCGCGGCTGCGCCGCTCGCCGGGGGCGTGTCCAGTTCGTTCCAGTCGGCGTCGCCCAGGTAGCGCCGCGCGGCCGGGAAAATCACGCCTTCCATGCGCCCCATCTGCTCGAACGCGCCGCGCGCGTAGTCGGCGAGCGCGGCATCGAACGCGGCCGACGGCAACCCGTCGGCGGCGAGCCGCGCCAGCGCGTCGAGAGCGTGCGCATCGCGGCGCCGCTGGCGGTCGAGCTCGTCGAGTTCGGCCGCGGTGCTCTCCGCCCGCATGCGCAATGCCGCGAACAGTCGTGCTTCGGCGGACGCGCCGAAGCGCGCGTTCTGCAGCGCCGCGAGGGATGCCAGCGCCGCCAGCGGGCCGTGCGCGTCGGCGGTCGGCCGCCTGGCCGCGTCCGGGTCCTCGCTCGCCATCGTCAGTGCCTGCAGCCGCTCGCCGAGCGCGCGATGCGCCGCGAGACAGCGGGCCATCACGCGTGCCTCGGCCGGCGCACGCCGCGCCGGGCACACGAGCACCGGTACGCCGCTCGTCGCCAGCAGCACCCGCCGTTGCGCGGCTGCGGCGGCGCCGCAATCATGCGGCAGCGCCGCGACGCCGATCAGGTCGCAGCCGAGCTCGCCGGCGAGCGTGGCGGGTGAGGTGTCGCCGGCCACCGCGATCGCATGGGACAGGCCCTGCGCCCGTGCGGCGGCTTCCACTTTCGCACCGTGTTCCGGCATCCGCGCTCCGGATAAACGCGAGTCCGGCGCGGCGGCGGACAGCACGAACGTGACCCGCGCACCGACCGCACGCGCCAGTTCGAGCGCATGGCCGATCGCATCGATGCCGCCGGGCACGCCGTCGACCGTCACGAGCAGATGGCGATACATCGTGCCGCTCCGCTTATCCGGCGCTCGGTGCGCTGCGTCGCGCGCCGGTCGATACGATGTTCATGGTCCCTCCTCGTTGCATTCGTCGGTTGCGTTCATCACGCATCGGAACCCATGCTATCGACCGGACGGCGGTGCGGCCCCACTCGTCGCGGGGGGGATTGACGCGCGAACGCGGTTCGGTCGATCCTTCCCCCACGCCCACCCCGGACGCTGGCCCGCACGGCATCGCCGGATTCCCACTCCTGCCCCGATGGCCCACCCACCCGATCGCGCCGACGCGCCCCCCACCGAACTCGTGCTGAAGACGACCGCGCCGCGCGTGCCGGCGCAGTTGCTCGCGCGTGCGCGGCTGAGCCTTGCCGCGCCGGCGTTCGACGCGCGGCCCGTCACGCTCGTGCAGGCGCCGGCCGGCTACGGCAAGACCTCGCTGCTCGCGCAATGGCGCCGCGAATCCCTTGCACTGGGCCGTGCCGTCGTGTGGCTGTCCGCCGACGAGCGCGACGACGCACCGCGCCTGCTGCAGGGGCTCGTGCAGGCGGTGCGCACCGGTTGCGCGCGGCCCGGCTTCGGGCGCCTGATTCCGGACGGTACCGCCCGCGCGCTGGAGGGGCTGACCGCGTGGCTGGCCGAAGTCGCGCAACTGTCGATCGACGCGCTGCTGATCGTCGACGACGCGGAGCGGCTGCCGCCCGCCGGCCTCGATGCGCTGACCTACGTGCTGCACAACGCGCCGCAGAACCTGCGGGTGGTCGTCGCGGCCCGGCGCGGGCTCGATCGTGCGGCCGGCGACCTGCTCGCCGGCGGGCAATGCACGCTCGCGGGCCCCGACTGGCTGCGCTTCACGCTCGACGAGACGATCGCGCTGGTCGGCGCGCGCTTTGCGCAGCGGGTCGACGCCGACGCGTGCGCGCGCCTGTTCGAACGTGTCGACGGCTGGCCGCTCGGGCTGCAGCTCGCGATGGCCGCGATGGCACGCTCGGCCGATCCGCGACAGGCCGTCGACGCGCTTGCCGCGCGGATGGACGGCACCCGCGACCGGCTCGTCGAGCTGCTACTCGCGAATTTGTCGGCCGACGACACCGCGTTCCTCACGCGCACGAGCGTCGCCGACCGCCTGCATCCGTCGCTGTGCGCCGCGCTGCTCGACGACGCAAACGCCCCCGACCGTCTCGCGCGGCTCGCGCGCGACACGCCGCTGTTCATCGCGTCGGACGATTCCGACTGGTGCCGGCTGCATCCGCTCGTGCGCGATACGTTGCGCGACCGCCTCGCGGCGAGCCCGGACGCCGAGCGCAGCGCGCTGCACGCACGCGCGGCCGCGTGGCTCGACGCGCACGGGATGACGGAGGAAGCCGCGCGCCACGCGTATGCGGCCGGCCAGTTCGACACGGCATACGCGCTTGCGCAGCGCTGCCTCGAGGACGCGATCAAGCAGGGCCGCATCAACGACGTGCTCGACTGGCTTGCGCTGCTGCCCGACGCGGAACTCGACAAGCGTCCGACGCTGCGGATCGCGGTCGCCTGGGCGCTGGCGCTCGGCGAGCGCCATGTCGAGGCGCAGCGCCAGATCGCGGGCATCCTGGCCGACCCCGGCACGCCGGCCGCGATGCGCTACGAATGCGCGCTGATCCTCAGCGCGGCCGCGTATTACGCCGATGAAATCGATCGCTTCGTCGAACTGTTCGAACCGTGGGCCGACTTCACGCCGCCGGCGGCGACGTGGCTCGCGCAGATGCACGCGAACCGGCTGTCGGCGCGCGCGATCATCGTCGGCGAACCGGCGCAGGCGCGCCGCTTCCAGCAGGCCGCGCCGCGCGGCGAGACGGCGGCCGGGTTCGGTTACGTCGCGCGCTGGGGCGAGCTGATCACGGGCCTGAGCTACCTGCGCGAAGGCCAGATCCGGCTCGCGGACGATGCACTGTCGCCGGCGCTGGCGCGCGCGGAAGCCGATCTCGGGCGCCGCCATCCGCTGACCTGCATGCTCGCGGCGATGTGCGCGGCGATCGCGTACGAGGCCGATCGCGTCGATCACGCCGCCGCGCTGCTCGCGAACCGGCTCGACGTGCTCGAACACACGGGCACGCCCGATACCGTGCTGCTCGGCTATCGCACCGCCGCGCGCATCGCGCTGCTGCGCGGCGTCGAGCATCGCGCGATCGACCTGCTCGAGACGCTCGACGCGATGGGTGTCGCGCGCCGGCTGCCGCGCCTGTCGGTCGCGAGTCTCGCCGAGCAGGTGCGCATTCACGCGGCGCGCTATCGCGAGGCGACCTGCCATGCGCTCGTCGAGCGCATCGACGCGATCGCCGCGGCCGAATTTCCGTCGCACGGGCCGCTGTGGCGGCGTCCCGTCGTGCTGCTGCAGGCGACGGCGCACGCGGGTGCCGCGCTGGCCGCGCGCCGCTGGGACGATGCGTGCGCGGCGCTCGACGAAGCCGCCGTGCTGGCGCGCG
This sequence comes from Burkholderia sp. LA-2-3-30-S1-D2, assembly GCF_001523915.2. NCBI lineage: Bacteria > Pseudomonadati > Pseudomonadota > Betaproteobacteria > Burkholderiales > Burkholderiaceae > Burkholderia > Burkholderia sp. LA-2-3-30-S1-D2. Next base: position 1,752,867 of record NZ_CP013384.1, read on the forward strand.
AGATGAGCATGGGACGCGAGCGCATCGAGATCATGGCGCTCAGCGCGTTCGCGCTCGACCAGTCCGGGCACGGCGGCCGGGCGCTGCTCGACGAGGCGATGAACCTCGCGGACATGTTCGGCCTCACGCGCACGCTCGCCGACTTGCATCCGGCCGTCGCCGACTGGGCGCGCCGCATCGGCGACGAGGCGCCCGCCGGCGATGGGCCCGTGCGGCCCGCGCAGCCGCAGCCGCGCATCGTGCCGCCCGCGCCGCGCAGCCCGGCAAGCCCGCGCGCGGTGCCGAGCGTCGTGCTGACGCCCAAGGAGCGCGCGATTCTCGAACTGCTCGCGCGCAACCTCTCGAACAAGGAGATCGCGGTGGCGCTCGCCGTCGGCGAGGAAACCGTGAAGTGGCACCTGAAGAACCTGTTCGGCAAGCTCGACGCCAGTTCGCGCAAGCACGCGGTGCGCCGCGCGCTGGTGCTCGGATTGCTCGAAAGCGCGCCTTGAACGCCGCCTGAACACCTCTGTAGCGGCCTGGCCCTGCCGTTGACAGCAGCCTCGCTGCCGGCCGCCCTTCGATTCTCCGCAACCCTGCCCCCCGCGCGTGGGGGGGAGCGGCCGCGCGCCGTTGCGTAACCTTTCCGCACGGCTCGCACCGGCGTCGCATCATGCGCCTTCCCGCCTGCCTCGATGCTTCCCCCGCTTCACCCGCCCGGGCTCGATCCCGTGCGGTCCATTACGATCCTGGAGACTTCGATGAAGACGAAACTGGCCGCGCTCGCGGCGCTTGCCGGCTGTTCGGCGCTCGCGCATGCGCAATCCTCCGTCACGCTGTACGGCGTGGTCGACACGGGCCTGCTGTACCAGAGCACGTCGGCCGCGTCGTTCAGCCCGAATGCGCCGAACACCGGCAAGGTGTTCCGCATGAAGGACGGCGGCATCTATTCGAGCTTCTGGGGCATCAAGGGCAGCGAGGACCTCGGCGGCGGCTACAAGGTCAACTTCAAGCTGCAGGGTTCGTTCGACAGCGGCACCGGCAGGATGCAGCTGAGCGACACGCCGGGCGCCACCGCGATCTTCAACCAGGTTGCGTCGCTCGGCGTGTCGGGGCCGTTCGGCACATTCACGGCCGGCCGCCAGATCGTGCCGATGATCTACGCGATGGCCGACACCGACGTGCGCAACGCGCAGTTCTTCGGCAGCGTGCTGACCGCGTGGCTCGGCCTGAACACCGCGGCCGGCTGGCCCGGGACGAGCACCAACGGCGCGATCGGCGCGCTGTACGACAGCAACGCGCTCGTCTATCAGTCGCCGACGTTCGCGGGCGCGTCGATCGCGCTCGAATACGCGCCCGGCGGCGTCGCCGGGCAGTTCCAGGGCGGCACGCGCGAGTCGGTCGTGCTGCGGTATTCGAACGACGGGCTCAATGCGTCGGCCGTGTACTACAACGGCCACGACACGAATCCTGCGCCGGGTGTCGCGCCGACCGGCGTCGACAACAACCGCTTCGTCTACGTCGGCGCGAGATACACGATCCGCGATTTCTCGGTGTCGGCGTCGTACGGCAACGGCCGGAATCCGTCGCATGCGGACAAGGTGAACCTCGACATGCTGTCGGCCGGCGTCGGCTATCGCTTCACGCCCGCGCTGCAGGTCGCCTCGGCCGTGTACTACCTGAAGGACCGCAACCGCGCCGAGAACCGGTCGACGGCCGTCGTGCTCACGGCCGACTACAGCCTGTCGAAGCGGACGATGGTGTATGCGCAGGTCGGCCACGTGAACAACCGCGGCACGATGGACCAGATGCTCGTGTACGGGCAGCCGGTCGCTCCCGGCGTCGGCACGACCGCCGCGATGCTCGGGCTGAGGCACAACTTCTGACGACGCAGCGACGCGATGCGCGTGCGGCGGCGCCCGGGCACGGCTCGCGGCCGCCGTCTGCAGCGATCGCGGGGATCGGCTACAGTGGGCGTTTTCGGCGCGCCCCGCCCGCCTGTCGAAGTGCTCGTCCCGTTGCTGCCGCGGTGGCACGGGCGGTAAGCGATGCGCGGCAGGACGGCGGAGCGCGGATCCTCCACATTGACGAGCGAATCTCCATGCCCGATCTGTCAGCCTTCCCGATCACGAAGAAATGGCCTGCCCAGCATCCCGACCGTCTGCAGCTGTATTCGCTGCCGACGCCGAACGGCGTCAAGGTGTCAATCATGCTCGAGGAAACCGGCCTGCCGTACGAGCCGCACCTCGTGCGCTTCGACACCGACGACCAGCTGTCGCCCGAATTCCTGTCGCTGAACCCGAACAACAAGATCCCGGCGATCATCGATCCGAACGGCCCCGACGGCCGGCCGCTGCCGCTGTTCGAATCCGGCGCGATCCTGATCTATCTCGCGGACAAGACGGGCCAGTTGATCCCGAAGGATCCCGCGGGCCGGTACGAGACGATCCAGTGGGTGATGTTCCAGATGGGTGGCATCGGCCCGATGTTCGGGCAGGTGGGCTTCTTCCACAAGTTCGCGGGCCGCGATTACGAAGACAAGCGTCCGCGCGACCGCTACGTCGCCGAATCGAAGCGTCTGCTCGCCGTGCTCGACGCGCATCTCGCGAACCGCAAGTGGATGATGGGCGACACGTACACGATCGCCGACATCGCGATCTTCCCGTGGGTGCGTAACCTCGTCGGCTTCTACGAAGCGGGCGACCTGGTCGGCTTCGCCGAATTCAAGCATGTCGCGCGAGCGCTCGATGCGTTCGTCGCGCGTCCGGCCGTCGCGCGCGGGCTCAACATCCCGGCACGCGGCTGAGCCGCGCAGCGGGCGCGCCCTGCGGCCGCGCTCTGCGTGGCCCGCCGCATCGCGCGGCGGGCAATTCTTCCGCTTCCTTTCGGTGTTTTCGTTTTCCGCCCGCTGCGTTCATTCGACGTGACGATTCGGCGGCGCTATTTTTTGGCCGACGCCGACGCCGCTTCCCCCAATCCCGCCAGCAGCTTTTCCAGCAACGCCGAAAGTTGCGCCTGCTCGGCCTCCGACAGCGCGGCCAGCATCGCGCGCTGATTGTCGACGTGCGCGGCCACCGCATCGTCGATCAGCGCGCGGCCGGCGTCGGTCAGCGCGACGAGCGTGCCGCGACCGTCAGCCGGGTTCGGCCGGCGCTCGACCCAACCGGCCTTCTGCAGCCGGTCGATGCGCGCGGTCATCCCGCCCGACGACATCATCAGCGCGTCGTACAGCGCGGTCGGCGTCAGCGCGAACGGCGCGCCGCTGCGCCGCAGCGTCGCCAGCACGTCGAATTCGCCCGGCTGCATCCCGTAGCGCGCGAACAACGGATTGAGGCCGTCGCGTGCGACCACCAGCGCGGCCTCCTGCAGCCGTCCCATCACGAGCATCGACGACGCATCCAGATCCGGACGCTCGATGCGCCATTGCGCGAGCGCATGCGCGGCTCGATCCATTAACCCTCCTCGGCTCACCAGTTATCTTGACGTCGAGATAAATCCGCATTTATCTTGATATCGAGATACTTTACATGAAAACACGCGGCCCTCTGACGGAGGTGTCGTGCACCGATAATGAGGGCCACTCCATGAATCGCTTCACTTCCCCCGGATGGCGGCTCGCCGCGATCGTGCTGGTCGGACTGAACCTGCGGCCGGCGCTGGCCGCGATCGGTCCGCTGCTCGACATGATCCAGCGCGCGACCGGCATCGGCGACGGCGCGGCGAGCCTGCTGACCACGATCCCGATCCTGCTGATGGGGCTGGGCGCGCTGAGCGCGCGCCGGCTGCAGCGCGTGACGGGGATCACGGGCGGCGTCTGGCTGGGCGTCGCGCTGATCGGCTTCGCGTGCGCGTCGCGAATCGGCGCGCAGCACGCGTGGCTGCTGCTCGCGAGTGCATGCTGCGCGGGCCTCGGAATCGCGATGGTGCAGGCGTTGCTGCCGGGATTCGTGAAGGCGCATTTCGCGACGCGGATCGGCGGCGCGATGGGCGTCTATTCGACGTCGATCATGGGCGGTGCGGTGCTCGCGAGCGTCGTCGCGCCGTTGGCCGCGGCCCGCTGGGGCTGGCTGGTCGCGCTCGCGGGCTGGGCGCTGCCGGCCGCGGTCGCGGCGCTCGCGTGGCCGCTGGCCAGCCGTGGCGGCGACGCGCTGGTGTCCGGGCCGACGTCGGGGTCGATGGTGCAGGCGCGGCCGTCGCGCTCGCCGCGCGCGTGGCGACTCGCGATGTTCTTCGGGATCGCGACGGGCGCCTATACCCTCGTGCTGGCATGGCTGCCGCCATACTACATGCGGCTCGGCTGGTCGCCGACCGCGGCCGGCAGCCTGCTCGGCGGCGTGACGCTCGCCGAAGTCGTCGCGGGGCTGGCGATCTCGGCGACGATCGACCGACTGCCCGATCGCCGGCCCGCGCTGCACGCGGCGATCGCGTCGCTGCTCGCGGGGCTGCTGGTGATGCTGGCCGCGCCGGAGGCACTTGCGTTGCCGGCTGCGCTGCTGATGGGTGCCGGTATCGGCGCGCTGTTTCCGTTGTCGCTGATCGTCACGGTCGATCATGCGGCGACCCCGGCCGATGCGGCGTCGTTGACGGGGTTCGTGCAGGGCGTCGGCTATCTGATCGCTGGGTTGTTTCCGTTCGCGGCGGGCATCGTGCGCCAGCATCTCGCGGATCTGTCGCCCGCGTGGCTCGCGATGGCTTGCCTGTGCGTCGTGCTGTTCGCGCTGGCGGCGGGGTTCGCGCCGCAGTTTGCGCGGCGTGTTGCGCGGGCTTAGCGCAGACTTGGCGCGGGTCGGACGCTGCGCGTGAAGGCGTTGACCCGGATCGTGGCCTCCGCGCGGTTGCCCGTTGTTGCTCAGTCACGCCGGATTGCATGGTTGACGCCGTTCGACCGAGGGCGTTGATCAGCGGGCCGGCTCGCGAGAAAAGCCGTCGTCGCGATGCCGCGAAATGCGAAGTGCCTTGCGTTCCGTGCGCGCGCAATCAACTGCCGCTCGCATACAGCGTCGAATCCGCAAACCCTTCCGCATCGAGCACGCGCCCGATCAGGATCAGCGCGGTGCGCTCGATCCGCGTGCCCTGCACCTTGCCGACGATGTCGGCCAGCGTGCCGGTCACGCGTTCCTCGTCGGGCCAGCTCGCACGGTAGATCACCGCGACCGGGCACGCGGGCCCGTAATGCGGCAGCACTTCGTCGACGATCCGCGCGAGATGCCGCACGCCGAGATGGATCGCGAGCGTCGCGCGATGCGCGGCGAGCGCGCCGAGCGCTTCGCCTTCCGGCATCGTCGTCTTGCCCGCGAAGCGCGTGAGGATCACCGTCTGCGCGACACCGGGCAGCGTCAGCTCGACGCCGAGCGTCGCCGCGCACGCGGCCGTGGCCGTCACGCCGGGCACGATTTCATACGGAATCCCGAGCGCTTTCAGCCGGCGGATCTGTTCCCCGATCGCGCCGTACAGCGACGGATCGCCCGAATGCACGCGCGCGACGTCCTGGCCTTTCGCATGCGCATCGGCGAGCAGCGCGACGATCGCATCGAGGTCGAGCTCGGCCGTATTGATGACCTGCTCCGCGCGATGACCGTCGAGCACGGCCGGCGGCACGAGCGAGCCTGCGTACAGAATCACCGGGCACGTGCGCACGAGACGCTGGCCCTTCACCGTGATCAGCTCCGGGTCGCCGGGGCCCGCGCCGATGAAATACACCGTCATCGAAAAATCTCCGTCAATTCATGGGGCAGCCGGTCGCGCGGCATCACGCGCGCGCGGCCGGGTCGAGCGCATCGAGCAGCGCGGCGGCCGAGTCGAACACGCGATCGGCGTCGGGCAGCGTCGGCCGGCGCAGCATCACGACCGGAAGCCTGCGTTCACGCGCGACGTCGAGCTTGGCCTCGGTCGCGGCGCCGCCGCTGTTTTTGCTGACGACGACGTCGATGCCCGCGAGCGCGAACAGCGCGCGCTCGCCGTCGAGCGTGAACGGCCCGCGCGCGGCGAGGACCTGCGCGCGCGCGTTGCCGGGATGCGCATCGAGGCAGCGCACCAGCCAGAACTGGTGCGGAGGAATCTCGTCGAGATGCGCGAGCGGTTCGCGGCCGAGCGTGAACAGCGGCCGCCGGAACGGCGCGAGCGCGGCCTCGATGCCGGCCCAGTCGTCGACCATCCTCCAGTCGTCGCCGGGTTGCGGCGCCCACGGCGCGCGTCGCAGCGCCCACACCTGCACGCCCGCGTCGCGCGCGGCCGCCGCCGCGTTCGCGCTGATTCGCGCGGCATACGGATGCGTCGCGTCGATCACGAGGCCGATGCCGGCGCCATGCAGGTACGCGGCGAGCCCAGCCGCTCCGCCGAAGCCGCCGACGCGCACTTCACAGCGCAAGTCGTCGGGCACCTTGCCGAGGCCCGCGAGGCTGTAGACGTGCCGCGGGCCGAGCGCGCGTGCGATCTTCAGCGCGTCGCCCGTGCCGCCGAGCAGCAGGATGCGCGCGCTCATCGTGCAGTCCCGACGAAGCGGCCCTGCCGGTCGATCGCGAACATCTCGACCGAGACCGACGGCGGCACGATGTCGCGCGCGACCCGCAGCGCATGCGCGCAGACGATGTCGCCGAGCGGCACGCCGTCGGCCTGCGCGAGCTTCAGCGCTTCCTGGCTGGTGTTCGCCGCGCGCATCGCGGCCTGCAGCGCTGCATTCGCGCCCGCCTCGGCCGCCCACTGCGCAAGCAGTGGCAGGTCGATGCTCGAATGGCGGCTGTGCAGGTCGAGATGGCCTGCCGCAAGCTTGCTGAGCTTGCCGAACCCGCCGCACATCGACAGGCGGGCGACCGGCGCGCGGCGCAGGTGCTTGAGCACCGCGCCGGCGAAATCGCCCATTTCGATCAGCGCCATGTCGGGCAGGCCGTAGTGCGCGCGCATCGCATCCTCGCTCGCGTTGCCGGTGCACGCGGCGATGTGCGCGATCCCGTTCGCGCGCGCGACGTCGATGCCCTGGTGGATCGACGCGATGTACGCCGAGCACGAGAACGGCCGCACGATGCCGGTCGTGCCGAGGATCGACAATCCGCCGACGATGCCCAGACGCGGGTTCATCGTCTTCAGCGCGAGCGCCTCGCCGCCCTCGACGCCGATCGTCACGTCGAAGCCGCCTGCGTAGGCGAATTCGGCCGCGAGCGCGTCGAGGTGCGTGGTCATCATCTGGCGCGGCACGGGATTGATCGCCGGTTCGCCGACCGGCAGCGTGAGTCCGGCGCGCGTGACGGTGCCGACACCCGGCCCCGCGTGAAAGCGCACGCCGGGCACCGCCGCGAGCGCGACGCGCGCGAAGACCAGCGCACCGTGCGTGACGTCCGGATCGTCGCCGGCATCCTTGATCGTGCCGGCTTCCGCGCCGTCTGCGGTCGTCCTGCAGAACGCAAGTCGCATCATCACGTGCTGCCCCTTCGGCAGCACGATTTCGACGGCGTCGATCGCGCCCCCCGCGAGCAGCAGGCGCGCGGCCGCGAGCGACGTCGCGGTCGCGCAACTGCCGGTTGTATAGCCGAAGCGCAGCGGCGCCGGTTGTTCGGGGGTTTCGTCGCGCATCACGTGGGGTCCGCGAGGTCCGTTGCCGTGGAATCGGGTTTGCGCACGTCGTACAGCGTGACGGGCAACGGCTGCCGCCACGTGTCGAAGCGGCCGAGTGGTTCGGCGTGCGCGAGCGACACGCGCGTGAGCGTGCCGCCGTGAATATCGCGCCACGCGGCGAGCGCCAGCTCGCCCTGCAGCGTGACCGCGTTCGCGACGAGCCGGCCACCGGGCTTCAGCGCCGACCAGCACGCGGCGAGCACGCCGGGCGCGGTCGCGCCACCGCCGATGAAGATCGCGTCGGGCGTCGCAAGCCCGGCAAGCGCTGCGGGCGCGCGCCCCGCGACGAGTTGCAGGCCCGGCACGCCGAGCGCGTCGCGATTGTGCTCGATGAAGCGCTGCCGCTCCGCATGCGACTCGATCGCGATCGACTGGCACGACGGATGCGCGCGCATCCACTCGATGCCGATCGAGCCGCTACCCGCGCCGACGTCCCACAGCAGTTCGCCGGGTGCGGGCGCGAGGCGTCCGAGCGTCAGCGCGCGCATGTCGCGCTTGGTGAGCTGGCCGTCGTGGCGGTACGCGTCGTCGGGCAGGCCCGGCGTGAGTGCTCGGCGCGGCGCATCGGGGCCGGCCTGGCAGTCGAGCGCGATGAGATTGAGCGCGGCGGTTTCGTCGATGTTCCAGTCTTGCGCGAGACCGTCGATGCGCCGTTCGAGCGGCCCGCCGACGTGTTCGAACACGCTGATGCGCGTCGGACCGAAGCCGCGCGCGGCGAGTTCGGCCGCGACCGTGGCCGGCGTGCGGCCGTCGGCGCTCAGCACGAACAGGCGCCGGCCCGGCAGCAGATGGCGCGCGAGCGTCGCGAGCGGCCGGCCGACGAGCGACACCGCGCCGACGTCCTGCAACGCCCAGCCGAGCCGCGCGGCCGCCAGCGACAGCGATGACGGTGCGGGCAGCACGCGCCATTCGTCGGGAGATAGTTCGCGCGCGAGTGTCGCGCCGACGCCGAACAGCATCGGGTCGCCGCTCGCCAGCACGCAGACGGGCGAACCGCGCCGCGCGAGCAGGCCCGACAGGTCGAACGGCGACGGCCACGCGGTGCGTTCGGCCCGCAGCCGCGCGGGCAGCATGTCGAGGTGCCGCTTCGCGCCGACGACCTGCGTCGCCTCGAGCAGCGCGCGCCGCGCGCTACGCCCGAGCCCCGCGTAGCCGTCGTCGCCGATGCCCACTACCGTCAGCCACGCCGTCATGCACCCTTCCCCATCGTCCGGTTCCATCGAGTCGCCGCACGGCGGCCGTGATGGCGCCAGTGCAGCTGTCCGCATTGCGAAAGTCGGCATGGTACCGTGTTCCACCGCGCGTTTCATCTGCGGGGCCGCCGACGCCGGGCCGCATTTCGCTTCGGCCACGAAGCCCGCTCGGCGGTCGCGAAGCGCCGGTGAAATCGGGTATCCTACGGCCGTTCGTTCGCCGGTGCCCTTCGGGGCCGAAGAGGGAACACAGGGCGCGCACCGCGCCGCTGTGGCTGCCCCCGCAACTGTAGACAGCGAGCCGATCTCCCCCCTCATGCCACTGGTTTCACCGGGAAGGCCGGGAGCCGGCGCCGACCTGTCAGCCAGGAGACCTGCCGGCATGAAAGTGCGTGCGTGCCAGTCGGCGTCGGGCGGGGTGTACCGATACGTTGGCCGCGGCCCGACACTGCCCCGGTATCCCGTTGAGTTCCGCCCCCGATTCCATTTCTGCGTCGCCCGTCGTGCGCCCGTCGGCCTGCCCGGGGCTCGTGCGCGTCGTCGCGGCCGCCGACGGCGGGCTGTGCCGGATCAAGCTGCCGGGCGGCCGGCTCGACGCGCGGCAGGCGCGTGCGATCGCCGCCGCCGCGCGCGCCTGCGGCTCCGGCGCGATCGACGCGACCAATCGCGCGAATCTCCAGTTGCGCGGCATCCGCGACGGCGCGGCCGATACGCTGGCCGACGCATTGCTCGATGCGGGCCTGGGCCCGCGCGCGAGCGCCGCCGATGCCGCCGACGACCGGGCCGCGCTCGCCGCGCGCGACGACGTCCGCAACCTGATGCTCAGCCCGCTCGCGGGGCGCGATCCCGACGCACTGCTCGACAGCCGCGCTCTCGCGCTGCCGTTGCTCGACATGCTGACGCACGAGCCGCGTCGCGGCGAGGTGTCGCCGAAATTCTCGATCCAGCTCGACGGCGGCGAATCGGTCGCGGCGGTCGATCATCCGCACGACATCTGGCTCGCCGCGTGGCGTCGAGGCGACGGTGCGGTCCGCATCGCGGCGGGCCTGGCAGGCTGCCCGCCGGTCGCGCCCGGTGATCCGTCCGCTTCGTTCGACGTCGCGCCGGACCAGACCGTCGCGCTCGTTCGCGCACTGCTGCTCGCGTTCCTCGATCTCGCACCGGCCGACGTCACGCGGATGCGCGCTTTGCTCGCGGCCGGCGGCGCATGCGCATTGCGCGCGCGCGCGCAGGATTACGCGCCCTTCCCGCTCGAAGCCGATCCGGCACTGGCCGGCTGGCGGCGCAAGCAGGCGGACGCCGCGCTGCGTTTCGGTGCAAGGCCGTCGCGCGATGCGAATCGCTGCAGCGTCGGCGCGCAGTTCGTGCTTGGCCGGTTCGACGCAACACAACTGGAACAGCTTGCGGCACTCGCCGACGCGGAAGGCGACGGCACGCTGTCGATGACCCCATGGCAAGGCGTGTTCGTGCACGGCGTGCGGCACGAACGCGCGCCAGCCGTGCTCGACGCGCTCGCGTCGATCGGCCTCGTGTGCACGACGTCCGACCCGCTGGCGGCGCTGGTCGCCTGCACCGGCAGCGCGGGCTGCGCGAAGTCGCGCGCCGATACGAAGCACGATGCGCTGGCGCTGGCCGCGCGCGTCGGCCATCCGGTCGACGTGCACCTGACCGGCTGCGAGCGCCACTGCGCGCTGCCGCATCCCGCGATGCATACCCTCGTCGCGGTCGCGCCCGGACGCTACGACCTTTACCGGCGCGACGCCGCCGCGGGCCTCGGCGCCCCGCTCGCGCGCCATCTGACGATTGACCAGGCCGCGGACCGACTGACGGGCGCGCGGCACAGCCAGGACACCACCGATGCTTGACTATATTCGCGACGGGCAGGAAATCTACCGCCAGTCGTTCGCGACGATCCGCGCCGAGGCCGACCTGTCGCAGATTCCGCCCGATCTCGAGAAGCTTGCAGTGCGCGTGATCCACGCGTGCGGGATGGTCGACGTGGCCTACGACCTGCGCTTCTCGGCCGGCGCCGGCACGGCGGGCCGCGCGGCGCTCACGGCCGGCGCGCCGATCCTGTGCGACGCGCGCATGGTCGCCGAAGGCATCACGCGCGCGCGGCTGCCGGCCGGCAATCGCGTGATCTGCACGCTCGGTGAACCGGAAGTCCCCGACCTTGCGCGGCATCTCGGCAACACGCGCTCGGCCGCGGCGCTCGAACTGTGGCGCCCGCATCTGGCCGGCAGCGTCGTCGTGATCGGCAATGCGCCGACCGCGCTGTTCCACCTGCTCGACATGATCGACGCCGGTGCGCCGCGCCCCGCGTTGATCCTCGGCTTTCCGGTCGGCTTCATCGGCGCCGCCGAATCCAAGGCGGCACTCGACGCCGACAGCCGCGGCGTGCCGTACGTCGCGCTGCTCGGCCGCCGCGGCGGCAGCGCGATGGCCGCAGCCGCCGTCAACGCACTCGCGACGGAGGCAGAATGACGGCCCCGCGCGGACGCCTGTTCGGGGTCGGCGTCGGCCCCGGCGACCCCGAACTGATGACGATCAAGGCGCTGCGCGTGCTGCAGGCCGCGCCGGTGGTCGCGTATTTCGTCGCGAAGGGCAAGAAAGGCAATGCCTACGGGATCGTCGAGGCGCACCTGCTCGAAGCGCAGACTCAACTGCCGCTCGTCTATCCGGTGACGACCGAGGCGCTGCCGCCGCCGCTCTGCTACGAGACCGTGATCGCCGATTTCTACGACACCGCCGCCGAGATCGTCGCGTCGCATCTCGACGCCGGGCGCGACGTCGCGGTGATCTGCGAAGGCGATCCGTTCTTCTACGGGTCGTACATGTACCTGCACGATCGCCTCGCGCCGCGCTACGACACCGAAGTGATCCCCGGCGTGTGCGCCATGCTCGGCGGCACGGCCGTGCTCGGCCAGCCGCTCGTCTATCGCAACCAGAGCCTGTCGGTGCTGTCCGGCGTGCTGCCGGCGGACGAATTGCGCGCGCGGCTCGCGCAGGCCGACGCAGCCGTCGTGATGAAGCTCGGCCGCAACTTCGACAAGGTGCGGCGCGTGCTCGACGAACTGGGGCTCGCGAAGCGCGCGCTGTACGTCGAGCGCGCGACGATGGCGGCGCAGCGCATCGTGCCGCTCGACGAAGTCGATCCGATGGCGTCACCGTACTTCTCGCTGCTCGTCGTGCCGGGGGAAAAATGGCAAGGATGACGACTCCGCCCGCAATCGTGATTCTCGGCGCGGGCGCATTCGATACCGCGCGGCGCATCCAGGCGCGTTATCCGGGCGCAGTCGTGCACGGGCTCGCGTCGCGCGTCGAGGCCGACGTGCCGTTCGACGAACTCGGCGCGCACCTGCGCGAGCTTTACGCGCGCGGCCTGCCGATCGTCGCGCTGTGCGCGGCCGGCATCGTGATCCGTTGCGTCGCGCCGGCGCTGGCCGACAAGGGTGTCGAGCCGCCGGTGCTCGCGGTCGCGGAAGACGGTTCGGCCGTCGTGCCGCTGCTCGGCGGGCTGACGGGCGTCAACGTGATCGCGCGCGAAATCGCCGAATGCCTCGGCGTCGCGCCCGCGATCACGACGAGCGGCGAGCTGCGCTTCGGCGCGTGCGTGCTCAACCCGCCCGACGGCTATGCGCTCGCCGATCTCCAGCAAGGCAAGCGTTTCGTGTCCGATTTGCTCGCGGGTGCGGCGACGCGCATCGACGGCGCGGCGCCCTGGCTCGACGACGTCGCGCTGCCGCGTGACGACGCGGCCGCGCATGCGATCCGCGTGACGCCCGATGCGTGGCGCGGCGCGTGCGACGAACTCGTGATCCATCCGCGCAGCGTGGTGGTCGGCATCGCGGCACGCGGCGTGCAGGCCGATGCGTCGCCATCGCTTGCCGGGCGCATCGACGCGCTGCTCGATACGCACGGACTCGCGCGGCTGGCGCTCGCCGCATTGGTCGCCCCGGCGTCGTTGCTCGGCGATGCGTGCGTCGAAGCGGCAGCACGTACGCTGGGCGTGCCGTTGCGCTTCGCCGATGTCGACGGCGACGAAGGCGACGAATGCGCCGATGCTGCTGCCCTGCTGGGTTCGACGTTGCGCGTGGCGCACACGCTGCGCGCAACGTCCGACGGCCTCGCGTGCGCGGTCGCGACGCAACCCGTCGATCCCGCGACGCTCGGCCGTGCACGCGGCCGCCTGACGGTGCTCGGCCTCGGCCCGGGCGATGCGGCGTGGCTCACGCCCGCCGCGCGCACCGCGCTCGCGCAAGCCACCGACATCCTCGGCTATACGACCTACGTGACGATGGCCGGCCCGTTCCGCACGGACCAGCGCGTCCACGGCACGGACAATCGCGAGGAAATGCAGCGCGCGCGCCATGCGTTCGAACTGGCGGCCCAAGGCCGGCGCGTCGCGGTCGTCTCGTCGGGTGACCCGGGTGTGTTCGCGATGGCCGCGGCCGTGCTCGAAGCGCTCGACGAAGCACGCGACCCGCGATGGGCCGCGGTCGAACTGCGCGTCGAACCCGGCGTATCGGCATCCCTCGCGACCGCCGCGCAGGCCGGCGCGCCGCTCGGCCACGATTTCTGCGCGATCTCGCTGTCGGACAACCTGAAGCCGTGGGACGTGATCGAGACGCGCCTGCGGCACGCGGCGCAAGCCGATCTCGTGATGGCGTTCTACAACCCGATCTCGCGTGCACGGCCGTGGCAGCTCGACCGTGCGCTCGATGCGGTGCGCGCGCATCGCGCGGCCGACACGGTCGTCGTGCTCGGTCGCGATATCGGCCGGCCCGGCGCGACGCTCACGACGACGACGCTCGGCGCGCTGCGCAGCGATCAGGTGGACATGCGCACGATGGTGATCGTCGGCTCGTCGACGACGCGGCGTTTCGCCATCGGCGACGGGCGTGAGTGGGTCTACACGCCGCGCTGGTATCGTTGAGCGTCGCTGCGCAACGCGCGGTTGACCATCCGGCCGAAACCAGGCGGAAAAATCGCCCGCCTCGCGTTTCGATATGCGATCGAATCGGCAAGATCGTTACGTGTCGAGAATCGAATAACGAAAAGAACACCTAAGTATTCACGATTCGGCACGAATCCTCCAAGATGAGCACGCCGCCGGGCGGGCATACCCGATCGCCCGCCCGGCGGCGATACGCGGGCCAGCGTATCCCTCTTCCACTTGGAGAACACAATGAACAACAACGTGTTGCCGCGATTCAACCCGCGCGCGCTCGCCGCGGGCTGCCTGCTCGCCATGGCGAGCGTGTCCCACGGCGCCGGCGTCTATGCGCCCTTCGTCGACGTGACGCTCTACCCGACGCCGCTCGTCGACCGGATCGGCGTCCAGCAAGGCATCCAGCAGTTTACGCTCGCGTTCGTGGTCGCGGGCAGCGGCTGCGTGCCATCCTGGGGCGGCGTGCAGCCGATCGGCAACGGCGCGAGCGGCGACCTGCTCGCGTCGCTGTCGGCGTCGATCGCGAGCTATCGCGCGAAAGGCGGCGAGATTGCCGTCTCGTTCGGCGGCGCGAACGGCACACCGCTGATGCAGGCATGCTCGAGCGTCCCCGCGCTGAAGACGGCCTATCAGACCGTGATCGACACCTACGGCCTCACGCATGTCGATTTCGACATCGAGGGCGCATCGCAGCAGGACAGCGCTGCCGTTGCCCGCAACTTCCAGGCCGTCGCGCAACTGCAGTCCGACTTCGCGGCGAAAGGCAAGCCGCTGCACGTCACGCTGACGCTGCCGACGATGCCGACCGGGCTCACGCAGGATGGCGTGAACGTCGTCACCGCGGCAATCGCGAACAAGGTTGCGTTCGACGCGGTGAACCTGATGACGATGGACTACGGCCCCGCGAACATCGACATGGGCGCGGCCGCGATCAGCGCCGCGCAAGCGCTCTATACGCAGCTCGATACGGCGTTCAAGTCGGCGGGCCAGCCGAAAACGGGCGCGCAACTGTGGCAGATGGTGGGCGTCACGCCGATGATCGGGATGAACGACGTGCAGGGCGAAACCTTCACGCTCGCGAATGCGCAGAGCGTGTTGAATGCGGCGATCGGCAACGGCTACGGTTTCTTCGGCAACTGGTCGGTCGGCCGCGATCAGCCTTGCCCGAACAACGGCGCATATGTGGCGCCGACCTGCTCGGGTATCGCGCAACAGCCGTACGCGTTCGCATCGATCTTCCGGAAACTCGACGGCAAGTGGGGCACGGGCGTCACGCAGGATCCGAACTACGGCGGCGGCTCGAATGGCGGAACGCCGCAACCCGGCGCGCCTTGGTCGGCCGGCCAGGTCTATACGGCAGGCGCGACGGTGACCTACCAGGGAACGACGTACCAGGCGCAATGGTGGACGCAGGGCGACGTGCCCGGCCAGGCAGCGGTATGGAAGCCGGTCGGCGGCGGCACGCCCGTGTGGTCGGCAACGACCGCGTACCAGGGCGGCACGTGCGTCACGTACCAGGGCGCGAAATACTGCGCGAAATGGTGGACGCAGGGCGATAACCCGAGCGCGGGCGGCGTGTGGGTGAAGTCATGACGCCGCGGCGCACCACCGGCGCGTGACGCGCCACGGCCGTTCCCGGATGCCGCCCGGCATCGCGGCGAACGGCCGCCGAAACCGTCTCCGCCCTGCTTCGCGTTTTTTGCTAGCCCCGCCCCTGCTCCACCAGCAGCCGCGCCTTTGCGTCGACCAGCAGTGCCGCATGCATGTCGCGATGCTGGCGGATCCGCTCGGTCGGCCCGACCACCGACAGCCCGTACCAGTCGCCGTCGAGCGTCAGCGCTACCGCGATCGCCGACAGCTCGGGCGCGCTCTCGCCGAGGTTCTCGGCCCAGCCGAGTTCGCGAAACCGTGCCGTCTGCGCGACGAGCGCCGGCAGGTCGGCCACCGTCGCATCGGTGAAGCGTTCGAACGACAGCTGCGCGCCGAGCGCCTGCTGCGCGTCGCTCGCGAGCTCCGCGAAGATCGCCTTGCCGATCGAGTTCGCATGCAGCGGACGCAGCTCGCCCGGCTGGCGCGTGTAGCGGATCGCCTGCTCGGACTCGACGACGTCGAGATACGTCACCGACGCGCCCTGGATCTTGCCGAGCACGGCCGTCTCGCGGCTCGCGTCGCGCAGCGCGACGAGATGCGGATGCACGATGTCGACGACGGGATCGGGCGCATCGATCGCGGCGGCGATCGTCTGCAGGCGTCGCGTCGGATAGTAGCCGCCGCGCTTGCGCACCTCGTACAGATAGCCGCGGCTCACGAGCGTGCGCGCCATCGCCAGGCAGCTCGACGCCGGCACGTTGAGCAGGCGCGCGAGTTCGGTGAGCGGCAGCGGCCGCCGTTCGGCGGCGAACAGCTCGAACAGGTCGAGCGTGCGGGCAACGAGTTTGACGTCCATGACGAGCGCTTGATTCGGAACGGGAAATCGCGCGCCGGGCGGGCCGCCGCGCGTCAGTACGACTTCGGCAGCCCGAGCACCTTCTCCGCGATGTAGCACAGGATCAGTTGCGGACTCACGGGCGCGAGCCTCGGAATCATACACTCGCGCAGGTAGCGCTCGACGTGGTATTCCTTCGCATAGCCCATCCCGCCGTGCGTCGCGATCGCCGTCTGGCACGCCTGGAACGCGGCTTCCGCGCCGAGGTACTTCGCGGCGTTCGCCTCCGCGCCGCACGACTGCCCCGCGTCGTAGCGCGTCGCGGCTTTCATCACCATCAGCCACGCGGCCTCGAGCTGCATCCATGCCTGCGCGAGCGGATGCTGGATCGACTGGTTCTGCCCGATCGGCCGGCCGAATACGACGCGTTCGCACGCATACTGCGTTGCGCGCCGCAGCGCGGCCTGACCGAGGCCGATCGCCTCGGCGGCGATCAGGATCCGCTCGGGGTTCAGCCCGTGCAGCAGGTAGCGGAAACCGTCGCCCTCGTTGCCGATCAGGTCGTCGCGCGGCACGCGCAGGTTGTCGATGAACAGCATGTTCGAATCGACGGCCTTGCGGCCCATTTTCTCGATCTCGCGCACCTCGACGCGCGAACGGTCGAGGTCGGTGTAGAAGAGGCTCAAGCCGTCGGTTGGCTTCGCGACCTGGTCGAGCGGCGTCGTGCGCGCGATGATCAGCATCTTGTTCGCGACCTGCGCGGTCGAAATCCAGATCTTGCGGCCGCTCAGCACGTAGTGGTCGCCGTCGCGACGCGCCTGCGTGGTCAGATGCGTCGTGTCGAGTCCGGCATCGGGCTCGGTCACCGCGAAGCAGGCCTTGTCGCGTCCGGCGATCAGCGGCGGCAGGAAGCGCGCCTTCTGCGCGTCGTTGCCGAACACCTGCACCGGGTTCAGCCCGAAGATGTTCATGTGGACAGCCGATGCGCCCGACAGGCCGGCACCCGACGCGCTGATCGTGCGCATCATGAGCGCAGCCTCGGTCATCCCGAGCCCGGCGCCGCCGTGGGCCGGGTCCATCGCGATGCCGAGCCAGCCGGCCTCGGCGAGCGCCGCGTGAAAGTCGGACGGAAACCCGCCCGCGCGATCGCGTTCGAGCCAGTAGTCGTCGCCGAAGCGCTCGCAGATTTTCTCGATCGCGCTTTCGATCGCGCGCCGGTCGTCGGTCAGGTCGAACTGCATGGATTGCCCTCCAGGAAAACGTGAGCGGCGCGCCGCGCGCGAGACAACGCCGGGTTTCGGAGCGGTCTTCTTGGTGGAGGCCGGCGCGACGGATACGCGTACGCTCACAACGGAAACACGCCCGTCGCGACCGCGGCGAAGACCATCAGCACGGTGGCGGCGAACAGGAACGGAATCGTGAATTTCTGGTGCTCGGCCAGCTCGACGCCGGTCAGGCCGACGATCAGGAACGTCGCTGGCGTGAGCGGACTGACCGGAAAACCGGTCGTCATCTGGCCGAGCAGCGCGGCCTGCGCCATCTGGATCGGCGGCACGCCGAGCAGCTTCGCGCTTTCCGCGAGCACCGGCAGCACGCCGAAGTAGAACGAGTCGGGATCGAACAGCAGGCTGAGCGGCATCGACAGCAGGCCGAGCACGAACGGCATGTGGTGCGCATGCTCGACCGGAACGTGCGCGACGACGACCTCGGCCATTGCCTTGAGCATCCCGGTGCCGGACATGATCCCGGTGAACGCGCCGGCCGCGAGCAGCACGCTCGCCATCATCAGCGCGGCCTTCGCATGCGCGTCGATCCGCTCGCGCTGCGCCTGCACGTCCGGATAGTTGATGACGAGCGCGGCCACAGTGCCGAGCATGAACATCACCATCGGGTCGACGATGCCCGACACGAGCGTGCCGAGCACGACGAGCGTCAGCGCCAGGTTGATCCGGAAACGGCCGGGCCGGCGCAGCGCGCGTTCGGCGTCGGTCAGCTCGCGCGGCGCGATCGCGAGCGATGCCGCGCCGGCGCGATCGAGCCCGAGCCGCTTCGCCTCGCGCACGCCGAGCACGTAGGCGGTGCCGAACACGAACGCGAGCCCGACGATCTGCACCGGGATCATCGGCATGAAGATCGCCGAACCGGGAATGTGCAAGGCCGCCGACGCGCGCAGCATCGGCCCGACCCACGGCAGGAAGTTGACGCCGGCCGCCATCGACGCGACGCACGCGAGGATCCGCCGGTCCATGCCGAGCCGTGTGTAGAGCGGCATCATCGCGGGCAGCGTGACGAGAAACGTGACGGCGCCCGAGCCGTCCAGATGGATCAGTAGCGCGAGCAGCGCCGAGCCCGTCACGATGCGCGGCGGATGGCAGCCGATCACGCGCAGCACGCCCGCGATGATCGGGTCGAGCATCCCCGCATCGGTGAGGATACCGAAAAAAAGAATCGCAAAAACGAACATCCCGGCGATGGGGCCGATATTCTGCACGCCGTGCACGATGAACTTGCCGGTCGAGAGTCCGAAGCCGGCCGCGAGCGACGCGGCCACCGGCACGACGATCAGCGCGACGAGCGGCGACAGCCGCTTCGTGATGATCAGGCCGAACAGCGCGACGATCGCGGTCGCGCCGATCCACGCGAGCATGATGTGTCTCCTCTTGCAGCGGCGCGTGTCCGGTGCGACGCGGTGTGATGTGCGAAGGGGGCGCGGGCGTGCGGTGCCGCACGCCGCCGGCCGCGATGCGGGTCAGTTGCGACGCGGGCCGTTGTCGTCGCGTGCGTCGTCGGCAAACACCTGCGCCGCGTGTTCGTTCAGCGCGGGCGGCGGCCGCCGGTACGTGGCCGGCGTGCGGCCGAGCTTGATCGGCGACGCGATGCCGCGATGCCGACCCAGTTCGACCTTCATCTGGCGATGCGCGACGTGCGGATGGTCCAGCGCCGCGTCGAACCCGAGCACGGGCGCGCACGGCACGCCGCGGCGCATCAGCGCCTCGGCCAGTGCCGCGCCGTCGTGTTCGGCCAGCGCCGTTTCGAGCAGCGCGCGCAATGCGGCGCGGTTCGCGCTGCGCGCGCGGTTGTCGACGAAGCGCGGATCGTCGGGCCACTCGCGCGTGCCGAGGACGTCGCACAGCGCGGCGAACTGCCCGTTGTTGCCGACCGCGAGAAAGATGTCGACGCTCGCGGTCGGAAAGCTGTCGTAAGGCGTGATGTTCGGATGCGCGTTGCCGGTGCGCACCGGGGCCCGCCCCGAATGGAAGAAGTTCGGCGTATGCGGATGCAGGATCGACAGCGCGCAGTCGAACAGCGTCGATTCGACGAATTGGCCGCGCCCGCTCGCATCGCGTTCGCGCAGCGCCATCAGCACGCCGAGCGCCGCGTTCAGCCCGGTGACGAGATCGACGATCGGTACGCCGACGCGCAGCGGCGCCCCGCCCGCCTCGCCGTTCACGCTCATCAGCCCGGCCAGTGCCTGCACGGCCGCGTCGTAGCCGGGCAGCCCGCCGAGCGGGCCGTCCGCGCCGAAGCCCGACACGCGGCAATGGACGAGACGCGGAAAGCGTGCGTGCAGCGTATCGAAGCCGAGGCCCCAGCGCTCCATCGTGCCGATCTTGAAGTTTTCGACCAGCGCGTCGGCGTGCTCGAGCAGGCCGAGCAGTCGCTCGCGATCCTCCGGCTTCGTCAGGTCGAGCGCGATGCCGAGCTTGTTGCGGTTCACGCCGAGGAAATACGACGCGGTGTCGCCGTCGAACGGCGGCCCCCAGGTGCGCGTCTCGTCGCCCGACGGCGGTTCGACCTTGATCACCTCCGCGCCGTGGTCGGCGAGAATCTGCGTCGCGTACGGGCCGCCCAGCACCCGCGACAGATCGATGATGCGCAACCCCGCCAACGCGCCCTGCTGCTCCAGCTCCGCCATGCGTCTCGCTCCTGCTCCCGGTTGATCGGACCGTCTGTTCCGCCGGGCCGACAGCGGCGGCACGGGTTCCCGGACTCGAACGATAATTCCTGTGTGTGAATTTATATTCACACTCGGGAATTTTATTGTCAAGCCGGATATGCCCGGCAGCCGTGTGAAGAACGCGGCCGCCCGCAAGTGGGGACGACACCGAACGCAGGCCGGTTGCGGCGCCGAGCCGCGGTTCGTTAAGCTGGCGCAAGGTGCTCACTGAATAAAGGCGGACCTTTCATGAAACACATGCTGCTCGCGGCCATCATGCTGGCGTCGACGCTGGGCGTCGCCCGCGCGCAAACCCAGACCTTCCATTTTGGCGAGGGACAATCACAGCCGCGAGCCGCCGCGCCGACGGCACGGCCCGCGCCCACGCGCCCGCACGTGACGCCGCCACCGCATCAGCACCGGCGTGCGATCCACAAGCGGCGTCGTGGGCGGTCCGGGAAACCGGCACGCACGGGGCTCTACACGCACGCGTGATGCGATGCGCGTTGCGCGCGACAACGCACGGAACTGTCACGAACGCCCGGTATGATCGGCGCGGCGGCTTGCATGCCGTCGTGCCCGACGATCGGGCGACAGGCCGGCAACGCCGGTCGACCTACATTTCCTCCACGATTCAGCACCTGTTTTGCCGAACATGAATATCGGGCCGGATACCGTCGCCAGCATCAAGGAACGCGCCACGATCGTGTGCCGCCAGCGCAGCAGCGTGCTGCTGGTCGCCCGCACCGCGGCGCGCTGGTCGCTGCCGGGCGGCACGATCCGGCGCGGCGAGACGCCGCTGGAGGCCGCGCAGCGGGAACTGGCGGAGGAAACGCGGCTGGAGGGGCTCGCGCTCGACTATGCGGTGCAGTTCGGCGGCCTCACGAAGCTCCATCACGTGTTCGTGGCCGACGTGCCGAAACACCTGACGCCGCGCGCGAGCAACGAGATTGCGCGCTGCAAGTGGTTCGACGTCGAACAGCTCGAGACGCTGCGCGCCAGCGTGCCGACCCGCAAGATCATCGAACTGCTGCACCTCGACCGCTTTCCCGCGCTCGCGGACGGGCGGCTCCGCGAGCGCTGAACCGGCCCGCGCGACTCAGGTGCGCAGCATCGGACCGGCCTTGCGCTCGAGCAGCGCGACCAGTTCGGGCTGCATGTACGCGTAGCGGTCGGGAATGTCGAGGCAGACGATCTTCTTGTGCTTCAGCCGGATGCCGAATCGCGCGGACAGCTTCGTCTTGTGTGCACGCTCCATCACGAACACGATCTCGGCCCATTCGAGTTGCTCGGCGGACAAGCGCGTCTGCGCGTCGGGCGCGAGGCCCGCGGAGTCGGTTTCGACGCCCGGCCACGCGGCGAACACCGCCTCGGCCGTGGGGCTGCGCAGCCGGTTGCGGCTACAGATGAACAGGGCCCGTGTCATGCCGGTGCACGACGGCCGGATCGTCCGTTCAACCGTTCAACCCTGCGGAATCGTGCCGGGCCGCACGTAGGCCAGCATGTGCGGCACGTAGTCGGCCTTGCCAAGCTCGACGCCGTGATGGCGCAGGATCGCGTACGCGGCGATCGCGTGAAAGTAGAACTGCGGCAACGCCCAGTCGCGCGCGTACTGTTCGCCCGTCATGTCGAACGCGATGCCGTTCGGCATTTCGAGCGCGATCGGCCGCGCGGCGCCGCCGTCGAGTGCGTCGAGTGCGTCGGGCGCGAGTTCCCCGAGGAATGCGATCGTGCCGGCGACGATCCCTTGCGCGTCGCTCAGCGTGCCGGGCTGCGCGTCGGCATGCCAGCCGGCTTCCCGCAACGCCAGCAGCGCGTCCGGCAGCGGTTCGCCGCGCAGACGATAGACCGGCTCCATTGCCTGGAAGCACGAAAACCTCACCTGGGCGGCGAGCGGATACATGTCGGGCGCGAGCTTGAGCGTCAGCAATGCATCGGGCGCGCTGCCCTCGGCCTGCCGGTGCGCGGCGGCCTTGTCGAGCCACGCGGATTGCGCGCGCAGCATCTGGGTGAAGGTCGGAACGAGAAGTTGGGTCGGTGACATCCATGCTCTCCGATGAGACGTTTGCGCCACGACATCAATGTCGGGGCAAATCCGTATTCTGCCGTAGCCGACGTTTCGACGCGAAACCGGTGACGTATCGCACGATCGACGCCCGGTATGTCACGGCTTGCCGTGGCGTGCCAGGAACCGATCGAATTGCGACGCGAACGCCTTGCCGTCGCGTACGCTGAACGGGGCCGGGCCGCCTGTATCGATGCCCGCGCTGCGCAGCTGTTCCATCATCGCGCGCGTCGACAGCCGTTCCTCGATGTTCTCGCGGCTGAACCAGTTGCCGCGCGGGTCGAGCGCATGCGCGCCCTTGTCGAGAACGGCCGCTGCCAGCGGGATGTCGGCGGTGATGACGAGATCGCCGGCTTGCGCGAGTTCGACGATCCGCGCATCGGCCACGTCGAAGCCGGCCGGCACCTGCACCGCCTTGATGAACGGAGACGGCGGCGTGCGCAGGAACTGGTTCGCGACCAGCGTCACGCAGATCTCGGCACGACGCGCGGCGCGAAACAGCATGTCCTTGATGACGGCGGGACACGCGTCGGCATCGACGAGTACTTGCATGGCAGGCATTCCGGTGGGGAGAAAAGGCGATCATAGCGCAGCGCCGGCGATCGCCGCGCACGGCTGACCACGCGATCAGCCGGCCGGCCCGGGGCACAGTGATGCGGCCGTCATCCATTGCGCGTCCCATGCATCGGCGAGCCGTCTGCCCTGCCCGATTCGCACGGCCGCGTCGTCGAAGTCGACGAACACGACGTGATCGGCGGCCGTCGGTCTCGACGGCGTTTCGCGCGTGCGGCCGTCGGACAGTACCCATAGCCAGCGCTGCCGGTCCGGCGTACGCCGTGCGACGCCCGCGAGCAATTGCGCGGCGGCCGAGATGCCGTCGGCAAGCGGCGTGCCGCCGCCGCCGTCCACCGGTTCGAGCCAGCGCGCATTCCACCAGCGCGGCACGGCCGGGCCGAAGCGCCGCGCGGCGCCGTTGCCGCCGAAGCAGATCAGCGCGGTTTCCACGCGGTCGCGCGCGGCCTGATCGAAGTACGCGACGATCAGGCCTTTCGCGAGCGCGAGCCGATTGTGCGACAGCATCGACGCAGAACAGTCGAGCACGAAACAATGGAGTGCGCGCGGTGTGCCGGCCCGCTTGCGGAAACGCAGATGGTCGGCGTGCAGCGGGTCACCGCGCTTCGCGGCGAGCGTCGCCGGCCATGCAACCGCCGTGCCGGCACGCACCGTGCCCGGCACGCGCGTGGCAGCGCCTGGTTGCCATCGAGGACCGCGAACGGCGTTCGCGGCGGCGTCGGCTCGATGGCTCAGCGTTTTTTTAACGGCAGCGGCACCACGCTCTTCACGTCACGCAGTCCGACCGGCTCGGGCGGCAGGTAGCCCCAGTCGCCTTGCGCCGCAGTCGCGTCGTTTCGGGCCGCGCCTGGTGGAGGCTCGGGCTGCCGGCGCATATCCGGCGGCGTATCGTCGTCGCGGTTGCCGCCGGCCTCTGCATCCGACTGCGTCGCGCCCGACGACGG
Organism: Burkholderia sp. LA-2-3-30-S1-D2; assembly: GCF_001523915.2. Classification (NCBI taxonomy): domain Bacteria; kingdom Pseudomonadati; phylum Pseudomonadota; class Betaproteobacteria; order Burkholderiales; family Burkholderiaceae; genus Burkholderia; species Burkholderia sp. LA-2-3-30-S1-D2. The sequence continues at coordinate 1,776,542 of NZ_CP013384.1, forward strand.
CGGCGTACCCGCATGACGCCGATGCCGCAGCACGGCGTCGGCCACACGTTCGACGTGCGACACCGTCACCGCGTCGGCCCGCTCCAGCGCCGCGAGCGCGCGCGCGGCGCGCAGCATCACGAGGTCGGCGCGCAGGCCGTCGACGGCCGCGTCGATGCACAGCGCGCTGACGCGCGCATGAACCGCATCGTCGAAATCCAGCGCCGACAACCGTGCCCGCGCCGCGTGGATCCGGTCGCCGAGTTCGCGCTGCGCGGCCGCGTGACGTGCACGAAACGCGTCCGGGTCGAGATCGAACGCGAGGCGCGCCTTCACGATCCGCTCGCGCTGCGCGGCATCGAAGCAGTTCTCGAGCTCGACCATCAGCCCGAAGCGGTCGAGCAGTTGCGGGCGCAGTTCGCCTTCTTCGGGATTCATCGTGCCGACCAGCACGAAGCGCGCGTCGTGCGCATGCGACACGCCATCGCGCTCGACCACGTTCACGCCGCTCGCGGCGACGTCGAGCAGCGTATCGACGAGCCCGTCGGCGAGCAGGTTCACCTCGTCGACGTACAGCACGCCACGATGCGCGCGCGCGAGCAGGCCCGGCCGGAAGCGTACGCCGTTTTCAGCGAGCGCATGTGCGAGATCGAGCGTGCCCGTGACCTGTTCGTCGCTCGCCGACAGCGGCAGCGTGACGAATGCTCCTTCAGGCAGCAGTTCGGCGAGCGCGCGTGCGGCGGTCGATTTCGCGGTGCCGCGCGGCCCGCTGACGAGCACGCCGCCGAGCGACGGATCGATCGCCGCGAGCAGCAGCGCCTGCTGCAGCGGTTGCTGCGCGACGAGCGCCGCGAACGGGAATACCGCGCGGGCGCGATGCGTCGTCGGATCGGTCATCGCCGTCCTCCTTCCTGAAATTGTTCGCTGTCGAGCCAGACCGCTTCGATCCGCTCGCGATAGTCGCCCGGCTGCTGCCACAGCCCCCGCTGCATCGCTTCGACGAAGCGTTCGCAGATCCCGTGCAGTGCCTTCGGGTTGTGTCGTTCGAGGAACGCACGCGTGTCGCCGTCGAACAGGTACGCGTCGGCGACGAGCGCGTACTGGTGGTCCGACAGCACGCGCGCGGTCGCGTCGTAGCCGTACAGGTAGTCGACGGTCGCCGCCATTTCGGCCGCGCCCTTGTAGCCATGGCGTTTCACGCCGTCGAGCCATTTCGGATTGACGACGCGCGAACGGATCACGCGCGCGATTTCCTCGCGCAACGTGCGCATCTTCGGCGCGACCGGGTTCGCATGGTCGCCGTGGTAGATGCTCGGCTGCTGCCCCGACAGGTGCCGCACGGCTACCGTCATCCCGCCCTGGAACTGGTAGTAGTCGTTCGAATCGAGGATGTCGTGTTCCCGGCTGTCCTGGTTCTGCACGACGACGTCGATCGTCGCGAGCCGTTCGCCGAACACGTCGGGCGCGGCGTCGCCGGCGCTGTTCTGCGCGTATGCATGGCCGCCCCACTGGCGGTACGCATCGGCGAGATCGGCGTCGGTCTGCCAGCGGCGCTGGTCGATCAGGTCCTGCAGGCCCGCGCCGTAGCTGCCCGGCCGCGCGCCGAACACGCGCCAGCCGGCACGACGCCGCGCTTCGTCCGGCGCCACGCCCTGCTCGATCCATTTCGCGCGTTCGCGTTCGACGCGCGCGCGGATCGGGTTCAGTGCCTCGGGCTCGTCGAGCGCGGCAACGGCCTGCACGGCCGCGTCGAACAGGTGCATCAGGTTCGGGAAGGCGTCGCGGAAGAAGCCCGACACGCGCAGCGTCACGTCGATGCGCGGCCGGTCGAAGATCTCGATCGGCAGGATCTCGAAGTCGGTCACGCGATGGCTGCCATGCGCCCATTTCGGCCGCACGCCGAGGAGCGCGAACGCCTGCGCGATGTCGTCGCCGCCGGTGCGCATCGTGGCCGTCCCCCAGACCGACAGCCCGATCGCGCGCGGATAGTCGCCGTGATCCTGCAGATGGCGTTCGATCAGCTGCTGCGCGGATTTCAGTCCGAGCGACCACGCGGCCTGCGTCGGCACCGCGCGCGTATCGACCGAATAGAAGTTGCGGCCCGTCGGCAGCACGTCGGGCCGGCCGCGCGACGGCGAGCCGCTCGGCCCCGGCGGCACGAAGCAGCCGTCGAGCCCGCGCAGCAGCTGGCGCAGTTCCTCGCCGCCGCATGCGTCGAGTGCGGGCAGCAGCGTCGAGCGCACGCGTTCGAGCACGGCGCGCGTGTGCGGCCAGTCGCCGGGCGGCGCTGGGTCGGTATCGGCGCCGGTCGCGCCGGAAACAGTCGCGCACAGCCCGTCGAGCCAATGCTGCGCGAGCCGTTCGAGCCGCTCGCGCGTGTCGCCGGCATGGCGCCACGGCGACGCGTCGAGCGCTTGCAGAACGGCCGGCCGCAGGCCCGTCCACGGTGCGGCCCAGTCGGCCGCGAGCGGATCGAAATCGTCGCCGAGCGCGAGATCGCGCGCGAGCGCGCCGATCAGCCCCGCGCGTTCGCCCTTGCCGTCGCCGACCGGAAAACGCGCGAGCGCGAGCAGTGTGTCCCGTCGCTGACGGTCGGTGGGCGACACCCCGAACACGTGCAGCCCGTCGCGAATCTGTGCTTCCTTCAATTCGCACAGCCACGCGTCGACGCGCGTCAGCAGCGCATCCTCGTCGCCCGCATCGCGCGGCGGCGACACGCTCAGTTCGTCGTGCAGCCGGTGTTCGGCGATCGTCGCGAGGATCGTCTTGCGCAGCAGCTTCGCGCGGCGCGCGTCGACCATCAGCGCTTCGTAGTATTCGTCGACCTGCCGTTCGAGATCCTGCAGCGGGCCGTAGTTTTCCGCGCGCGTGAGCGGCGGCATCAGGTGATCGATGATCACGGCCTGCGCGCGGCGCTTCGCCTGGCTGCCCTCGCCCGGATCGTTGACGATGAACGGATACAGATGCGGCAGCGGCCCGAGCGTCAGGTCGGGCCAGCACGCGTCGGACAGCGCGACGCTCTTGCCCGGCAGCCATTCGAGGTTGCCGTGCTTGCCGAGGTGGATGACCGCGTCGATGCCGAACGCATCGCGCAGCCAGAAGTAGAACGCGAGATACGCGTGCGGCGGCACGAGATCCGCATCGTGGTAGCTCGCATAGTCGTTCTCGCCGCGCGAGCGCGACGGCTGGATGCCGACGAACACGTTGCCCGCGCGCCAGCCGGCAATCGTGAAGCGCCCCTGCCGCAGCGTCGGGTCTGCTTCGGGCGGGCCCCAGCGTGCGTTCAGCGCGTCGCGCACGGCGGCCGGCAGACGCGAGAAACGCGCGACGTAATCGGCCAGCGCGAAGCTCTGGAATGCGGGGCGCAACGCATGCACGGCCGGGTCGTTGGTGACGCCTTCGGTGAGTCGCGCGATCAGCGCGTCGCCATCGGCCGGCAGGTCGGCCACGGCATAGCCCGCATCGCGCAGCGCCGCCAGCACATGCAGTGCGGACGCCGGCGTGTCGAGCCCGACGCCGTTGCCGATCCGCCCTTCGCTTTGCGGATAGTTCGCGAGGATCAGCGCGATGCGCTTGTCGGCATTGTCGAGCGTGCGCAGCCGGCACCAGCCGCGCGCGAGCGCCGCGACGAACGCGATGCGTTCGGCGTCCGGCTGGTAGCGCACGACGTCGACTTCGGTGTGCGGACAACGATATGCCAGCCCCTTGAAGCTCACCGCGCGCGTGACGATGCGCCCGTCGACCTCGGGCAACGCGATGTGCATCGCGATGTCGCGCGCATGCAGCCCCTGGTTGTCGGCCACCCACGCGTCGCGGTTGCCGCCGGACAGGATCACCTGCAGCACCGGTGCATCGCCGGCGAGCACGTCGGGCTCGGGGCTGTCGATCGCGCCGGCCGCGAAAGCGGTGGTGTTCAGCACGAGCGCGACATCGTGCGTGACGCACAACTGCGTGATGACCTCGCGACTCACCGCATCCTTCAATGACGTGACCGCGATCGGCAACGGATTGAGCCCCTCGCGCACGAGCGCGTCGGCCAGCGCGTCGAACACCGCGGTGTTCGCGGCCTGCCAGTGCGCGCGATAGAACAGGATCGCGACGACGGGTGCGCCGGGCGTCCAGTGCGCCCGCCAGTCGTCGACGCTCGCCGGGTCGCGCGCCGGGTGGTACAGCGCGGCGGCCGGCAGCGGGCGCGGCAGCTCGGGCTCGTCGCCGAATCCGAGCGTATGGAACGCGATGCTGCGCAGCAAGGCCTCGGCGTTGTGCCTTCCGCCTTCGCGCAGATAGCGCCACCACCGCCGGCACAGGTCGGGGGCGACCGTGCTCTTCGCGACGAGGTTCGGGTCTTCCTGCAGGTCGCCCGAGAACATCGCCAGCTGCTGCTTCCGTTTCGACGCGAGCGACACGGCCTGCTCGATCCCGTACGGCCAGTATGCTTCGCCGCCCAGATGATCGATCACGACCGTCTTCGCGTGACGCAGCACGTCGTCGACATAGAAATCGACCGACGCCGGCTGCCGCAGGAACGTGACGTTCGCAAGCCGCACGCTCGGAAAGCCGGCAGGCAGTTTCGGCACGACGCTGGCCAGCAGCGACAGCGTCGTGTCGGCCGAGCTCAGGATCACGATGTCGGCCGGCTGCTGGTCGATCCGGACGACGCCCTGCGTATCGTCGACGAAGCCGCCCGGCGTGGTGCGCAGCAGATGCATCGCGCGTTACGCCTGTTGCAGGTCGGCCGCGCACGCGGCGTCGAACGCGCGCTGCAGCGCGGCCGCGTCGAGATCCTCGCCGATCAGCACGAAGCGGCTCGCACGCGTTTCGCCGTCCTGCCAGCGACGGTCGAAGTAGCTGTCGAAGCGCCGGCCAACACCCTGGATCACGAGCCGCATCGGCGCATCGGGCAGCGCGGCGAACCCTTTCGCGCGGTAGATCGTGTGCGTCTCGACGACACGCTGCAGCGCGGCGATCGTCGCTTCGCGCGTGCCCGCATCGCCCGACACCACCACCGAATCGAAATCGTCGTGATGGTGGTCGTGATCGCCGTCGTCGGCCGAGCCGTGATGGTCGTGCCGCAGGTGAATCGTTTCCTCCGACGCCGATTCGAGCCCGAGCAGCATCGCGACGTCCAGTTCGCCACGCGTCGCGCGCACGATCTTCACCTGCGGCGGGATTTCCTCGCGGATCGCGGCTTCGACCTCGGCAAACTGCGCGTCGGCGACGAGATCGGCCTTGTTCACGATCACGAGATCGGCGGACGACAGCTGGTCGGCGAACAGTTCGTGCAGCGGCGATTCGTGGTCGAGGTTCGGATCGGCGCGGCGCTGCGCGTCGACGGCCTGCGGGTTCTCGGCGAACTGGCCGCTCGCGGCGGCCGGACCGTCGACGACGGTCACGACCGCGTCGACCGTGAAGCTGTTGCGGATCGTCGGCCAGTTGAAGGCCTGCACGAGCGGCTTCGGCAGCGCGAGGCCCGACGTCTCGATCAACACGTGATCGATGTCGGCACGGCGCTCGACGAGCGCTTCCATCACCGGATAGAACTCCTCCTGCACGGTACAGCACAGGCAGCCGTTCGCGAGTTCGTACAGCTGGCCCGACGCTTCGCCCTGCACGCCGTCTGCGTCCTCGCAGCCGATGCCGCAGCCCTTGAGGATTTCGCCGTCGATGCCGAGCTCGCCGAATTCGTTGACGATCACCGCGATGCGGCGGCCTTGGGCGTGCTGCAGGATATGGCGCATCAGCGTGGTCTTGCCGCTGCCGAGAAAGCCCGTGACGATCGTGACGGGAAGCTTGCGTAAGGTCATGGTGGGTCCTGTGTCGAAAAGGGTGTCAGGCCGAGAGCGTCACGTCGATCTCGTCGTAGCGTTTGAGGCGATAGATCGCGGCCGACACGATCCAGCACGCGAGGAACAGGCCGATCACGACGTAGCCGAGCATCCCGAAATGCGATGCGACCATCGTGGAGAAACCCCAGACGGGTCCTTGCAGCGACAGTTTATCCGCGAGCAGCGCGAGCACCTCGATGCCGCCGATCAGCGCGGCGACCAGCACCGACACGAACGTGATCGTCATGTTGTAGTAAATCTTGCGGATCGGCCGCACATACGCCCAGCGGTATGCGCCCATCATCAGGATGCCGTCCGTCGTGTCGACGAGCGTCATGCCCGCGGTGAACAGCACCGGCAGCGCCATCACCGACCAGAACGACAGACCGCCCTGCACCTGCGTGGCCGAAATGCCGAACAGCGCGATTTCGGTCGCGGTATCGAAGCCGAAGCCGAACAGGAAGCCGACCGGATACAGGTGCCAGCTGCGCGACACGAGGCGGAACAACGGCCGGAACAGGCGGGCCAGCACACCGCGCTGGTTCATCAGCATGTCGAGGTCGGCGTCGACGATCGTCTCGCCGCGGCGGGCCGCGCGAAACGTCCGGTAGACGGAGATCAGGATCAGCAGGTTGGCGGCCGCGAGCACCAGCAGGAAGAACGCCGACACGCTCGTGCTGATCACGCCGCCCCAGGTCTTCATGCTCTCGAAGCGCGCGAGCGACGCCGCGGTCAGCGCGACCACAACCGACATCACGATCACCACCGTCGAATGGCCGAGCGAGAAGAACAGGCCCGCGCCGAGCGGGCTGCGGCCCTCTTGCATCAGCTTGCGCGTGACGTTGTCGATCGCGGCGATGTGGTCGGCGTCGACCGCGTGGCGCAGGCCGAACACGTAGGCGAGCAGCGCGGTACCCAGCAGCACGGGCTGGTCGCGAAACGCGACGAAGGCCCAGATCCACGCGCCGACGTTGAATGCGACGAGCAATGAATAGATCGCGACGATTTTGCCGCGCAGCCCGGATGGGCTGTCGTTGAACAGGCGGAAGAACGAGTCGAGCATGATGCTCCTTTGAGAACGGTCGACATGGTGAATGCCAACACGGCCGTCGTCGGCCCCGCCTGCGCCGCTGGCCGTTCCTCGCCCCGGCCCGCGCGCGTGCTGCGGCTGACGGTTCGGCGGAGGAAGCGGGCAACGTTCGGGCGTCGGGCGTGCTGCGGCCGTGGACGATGCGCCGCCTCCCCGCGGCGCTGAACCCCACGTTCTGGCCGGTATCCGGGCTGACGAACACGCCGCTTCGCCTTCCCGGATGCGTGGCATCCAGTGGCTGTCGTCCGCATGCGGCAGGCATGCGGCGAAGCGGCGCTGCATCGCGCTGGGCGCGATGCGTTCGCTTACCGTTGCGGGGGCAGCACAGGTTGGCTCGACTGCGGTGCAGGCAGGCTCCCTGTTTCCCGTTTAACTGCGCGCGCCGGAGGAGCGCGCGCGAGCACCAAAACGCGTGCGAGTGTAGGCGGCGGTGCGGGGAGCGTCAAGGCGAAACGGGCCGCCGCGGCGCGTTCGGCACGGCCGCGGCATCGTGCCGGGGGCGCTCGCGGCGCCCGCGGGGCGGGTTCGCGCGGGCCGACCGCTGTGCTATCGTATGCGCCGCGTTCGGTGCTCGCATGCGCATTTCCGCGCACGCAGTTAAACGGGAAACAGGAGGCGGAAGCCCGCCCGGCCTGTGCTGTCCCCGCAACGGTACGCCGCCCGCGCGCCGCGGTTCCCCCCGCACGCGCCCAGGCCGCCCGCGATGCCACTGCCCTTCAACGGGCGGGAAGGCTGCGGTCTGGCAAGCGGCCAGCCCGGATACCGGCCGACGCAAGGGGCGAGCCCGCTGCTCGCCGAACGCCCGATCCGCGGGGGACGGATGGGGTGCGCTTCCCGCCCGCGTTCGCGCGGGCTTCGCCCGATCCATCATGCCTTGCCTGTCCGCCGGCCGCCGATGCGCCGCTCGCCGTCCCCTTTCCACTGCCACGACACGGTGTGCGCCGTGCCGCGTCCGATGAGCCGCGCCTGGCTCGTCGGCGCCGGCCCCGGCGACGCCGATCTGCTGACGCTGAAGGCCGTGCGAGCGATCGCCGCGGCCGACGTGCTGCTCGTCGACGACCTCGTGAACCCCGACGTATTGCGCCATGCGCGCGCGGACGCGCGCATCGAGCACGTCGGCAAGCGCGGCGGCCATGCGTCGACACCGCAGGAAGCGATCGTCGCCGCGATGCTCGCGCATCTGCGCGCAGGCCGCAGCGTCGCGCGGCTCAAGGGCGGCGATCCGTTCGTGTTCGGCCGCGGCGGCGAGGAGCTGCTCGCGCTCGGCGCGGCGGGTTTCCCGGTCGAGGTCGTACACGGCATCACGGCCGGTATCGCGGCCCCGGCCGCGCTCGGCATTCCGGTCACGCATCGCGGCGATGCGCAGGGCGTGATCTTCGTCACGGGCCACGGCGCGGGTGCCGACGAGCCCGACTGGCGCGCGCTGGCCGCGACGCGGATGACGATCGTGATCTACATGGGCATACGCCGGCTCGACGCGATCGTGGCCGCGCTGCGCGACGGCGGCATGCCCGGCGACATGCCGTGCGCGGCGATCGAGAACGCGACGCGTGACGGGCAGCGGCACGTGCTCGCGACGCTCGACACCGTCGTCGAACGCGTGGACGCGACCGGTATCGGTTCGCCCGCGATCGTCGTGATCGGCCGCGTCGCGGCGCTCGCCGACGATCCGGCAGTGCGCGCGGCGCTCGGCGGCCGTGCATGATGCGCGTCGCGCTCGGCGTCGGTTTTCGCGCGGACGTGACGGCCGCGCAACTCGATGCCGCGATCCGCGCGGCGCTGGCGCACTACCCGGATGCCGAGCCGGCCATCGTCGCGACGCTTGCCGACAAGGCGCGTGCCCGGCCGCTGCGCACGCTGTGCGCCCGCCGCGGCTGGCCGCTCGTCGCGTTCGACGCGGCGCAGCTCGCGCAGTGCCCCGAACCGGCGTTGAGCGGCCCGTCGGCTGCCGCGCTCGCGCGTTTCGGCGTCGCGGGCGTGGCCGAGCCGTGCGCTCGGCTCGCGGCGCCGCGGGGCCGGCTGCTCGGCCCCAAATCCATCCTGGGCGGCGTGACGGTCGCGCTCGCCGGCCCGCTCTGAACCCTTTGTTTCGCTTTCGACAGGACGATTCCCGATGAAGACCGATGCCGAATCCCATCAGCGGATGACCGAACGCCGCCGCGCCGGCCATGAAAAAAAGCAGGCCGCCGCCACTCAGGAAAAGGGCCTGCTGATCGTCAACACCGGCAACGGCAAGGGCAAGAGCACGGCCGCGTTCGGCATGGCCGTGCGCGTGCTCGGCCACGGCATGCGGCTCGGCGTCGTGCAGTTCATCAAGGGCGCGCTGCACACGTCCGAGCGCGACTTCCTCGGCGCGGTCGCGCAATGCGACTTCGTGACGATGGGCGACGGCTACACGTGGAACACGCAGAACCGCGACGCCGACATCGCGACCGCGCGCAAAGGCTGGGACGAGGCACGCCGGATGATCGAAAGCGGTGAGTACCGGATGGTGATCCTCGACGAGCTGAACACCGTGCTGAAGTACGAATATCTGCCGCTCGACGAAGTGCTCGCGACGCTCGTCGGGCGGCCGGATGCGGTGCACGTCGTCGTCACTGGCCGGCATGCGCCGGATGCACTGATCGATGCGGCCGACCTCGTCACCGAAATGCGGCTCGTCAAGCATCCGTACAAGGAGCAAGGCGTGAAGGCGCAGCCCGGCGTGGAGTTCTGAGCGATGCCGGCCTGCCCCGCGCTGTTCGTCAGCGCGCCCGCGTCCGGCCAGGGCAAGACGTCGGTGACGGCCGGCCTCGCGCGGCTGCACCGGCGGCTCGGCCGGCGCGTGCGCGTGTTCAAGACCGGGCCTGATTTTCTCGATCCGATGTTGCTCGAACGCGCGAGCGGCGCCCCCGTGCATGCGCTCGACCTCGGCATGGTCGGGGAAGCCGGCTGCCGTGCGCTGCTCGCGGATGCCGCACGCGACGCGGACCTGATCCTGATCGAAGGTGTAATGGGGTTGTTCGACGGCACGCCGAGCAGCGCCGATCTCGCGGTCGCGTTCGGCGTGCCGGTCGTCGCGGTGATTGCCGCGAAGTCGATGGCGCAGACGTTCGCGGCGATCGCGTTCGGGCTCGCGCGCTTTCGCCCCGAGGTGCCGTTTCACGGCGTGCTGGCAAACCGCGTCGGGTCGCCGCGGCATGCGGAACTGCTGCGGCAGGCGTTGCCCGACGACTTGCGCTGGCTCGGGCACGTGCCGGCCGATGCGGGCATCGCGCTGCCGGAGCGCCATCTCGGCTTGCACCAGCCGGCCGACATCGACGACCTCGATGCGCGGCTCGAGCGCGTGGCCGACGTGCTCGCGCAGACGGCGCTCGCCGAATTGCCGCCCGCGGTTTCGTTCGCGGCACCGGACGTCCGCGCTCCGCTGCCGCGTGCACTCGCCGGCAAGCGGATCGCGATCGCGCGCGATGCGGCGTTCTCGTTCATCTACCCGGCGAATCTGGCGCTGCTCGATGCGCTCGGTGCGCAGCTTCGGTTCTTTTCGCCGCTCGCCGACGAACCCGTGCCCGCCTATTGCGATGCGCTGTTCCTGCCGGGCGGCTATCCGGAACTGCATGCGGCGACGCTCGCGGCGAATGCCGTGACCGCGCGGACGATTCGCGCGCACGCGGCGGCCAGCCGGCCGATCGTCGCGGAATGCGGCGGGATGGTGTATCTGTGCGAATCGCTGACCGATGCGGACGGCTCGACGACGCCGATGCTCGGCCTGCTGTCGGGTCATGCGACGATGCAGCGCCGGTTCGCGGCGCTCGGGATGCAGCAGCTGGACACGCGCACCGGGCCGATGCACGGTCATACGTTTCATTATTCGCGGCTCGATACGCCGCTGGCACCGGTGGCGACCGCTGCGCGGCCCGACGGCGCGCCCGGCAGCGGCGAAGCCGTTTATCGCGCGGGCCCGATCGTCGCGACGTACATGCACATGTACTGGCCGTCGAATCCGGAAATGGCGGCCGCGCTGTTCGGCGGCACGGCATTCTGACGAAAAACCGTCGGATGCCGCGCAGCCGCGATGTCAGTGCGTTTCGCGGCCCGGCGCTTCCGAGCGCGAAGTCCGGATCACGGTGCCGTCGGGCGAGAAATGCGCATTGAACATCGCGTCGCCCGATACGCCGCCCTCGGCCCAGTGCCAGCTCCACACTTCTTCATGACTCAACGCGTATTGCGCGACCTCGGTTGGCTTGCCGAGCAGTTGCCGCACGTCGTCCTTCGACATCCCCGGCACGACCTTCGCGATGTTCGCCGCCGTCAGTGCCTGAGTGATCGACACGAGTCGGCCGTCCGGCCCGAAATCGAGCATGTACGTGCTCGTGCCGTACGGGCCGCGCGGATACTCGAACCGCTGCGAGCCGTCCTCGCCCTGCCTGACCATCTCGGGCTTGCCAGCCTGGCGCAGCGCGTCCTCGGTCGTCGAGACGCCCGGCTGCAGATTGCCGAACGCCATCGGATCGGGCTTGATCGCATTCACCGCGTCAGCCACCTTCTGGTCGTCGCACCCGGCCGCCAGAACGCCGACCGCGCAAGCCGTCAGCACGGTCAGAAACTGTTTTCGCATGTCGTCCACACCTGTATTCATCGAGCCGATCCGGCGTCGCGCGCAGCGTAGCACGCGCACCGTGTCGTCGATGTCAAGGAGCGTCAAATCGGCGCGCATCCCGCGCGCCCGGTTTCACGGCCGCGCCGGTATGCAACGGGCGGCGGTGCCCGCATCGATGTGCCGCGGCGTCACACCAGGAACGTCTCGGCCAGCTTGACCCAGTACGATGCGCCGGTCGGCAATGCCGCGTCGTTGAAGTCGTAACCGGGGTTGTGCACCATGCAGCCGCCCTCCCCGTCGCCGTTGCCGATGATCAGGTAGCAGCCCGGCCGCTTCTCGAGCAGGAATGCGAAATCCTCGCTGCCGGTGAGCGGCACCATCCCGTCGATGAGGTTCGCCTCGCCGACCCACTCGCGCGCGACGCCGCGTGCGAACGCGGTCATCTCCGCGTCGTTGACGAGCACCGGGTAGCGGCGCTGGTAGTCGATCGTCGCGGTCGCGCCGAACACGGCCGCCTGCGCATGAACGACTTCCTTGATGCGCGTCTCGAGCAGGTCGCGCACCTCCGGCTTCAGCGCGCGCACGGACAGGCGCATCTGCGCGCGGTCGGGAATCACGTTCGGCGCCTCGCCCGCGTGGATCGCGCCCACCGTGACGATCGCCATGTCGAGCGGCGACACGTTGCGCGACACGATCGTCTGCAGCGCGACGACGATCTGCGCGCACACGACGACCGGGTCGATCGCCCGGTGCGGCACCGCGCCGTGGCCGCCGCGCCCCTGCACGTCGACGATCACGGTATCCGACGACGCCATGAACGGCCCCGGCAGGAAGCCGAACTTGCCCGTCGGGAAACCCGGCATGTTGTGCATCGCGAAGATCGCGTCGCACGGAAACTGCTCGAACAGCCCGTCGTCGAGCATTTTCTTCGCGCCGCCGAGCCCTTCCTCGGCCGGCTGGAAAATCAGGTTCAGCGTGCCGGAAAAGCGGCGCTCGCGCGCCAGGTGCTTCGCGGCCGCGAGCAGCATCGCCGTGTGGCCGTCGTGGCCGCACGCGTGCATCTTGCCGGGGATCGTGCTCTGGTACGGCAGGCCGGTCGATTCGTGGATCGGCAGCGCGTCCATGTCGGCACGCAGGCCGAGGCGCTGGGTACCGTTGCCGACCTTCAGCTGCGCGACGACACCCGTGCCGCCGAGCCCGCGATGCACCGTATAGCCCCACGCCTGCAACTGCCCGGCGACGAGGTCGCTCGTCGCGAATTCCTCGAAACCCAGCTCGGGGTGGGCATGAATGCGGCGCCGGATCTCGATCATTTCGTCGGCGAGGCCTGCGGGGATCACGCTGTGCGTCACGGTGTCGTCTCCTGGGTTCCGTGGGGAATGTGCAGGCAAGGATAGTCGGTTGAACGGCAACCGAAAAGACAGAAAGTCGTCACGGCGACAACCTGGGGTTGCCTGCCAATCGTCGGGACGCACGACGAATCGCACGGCGGAAGAAAACGGTCATGCGGGCGACTGCCGCCCGCGAGCGGGATTCGCGAGACTGCGTGTTCCGTCTCGATTTTTCAGGTTGGAGTGCGCGTTGATCGCCGTTCGTCATTCCGGAATAATTCCGTCATATCAACTGGTTGAGCGTCTTTGTTCATTTTTTGACGGATGTACATTTTTTGCATACACTCGTGAAAAAGTGAACAAGCGATCCGCCCCGATGCCCCAGCACGCCACCCTGCCGATAACGGAACAACATGTGCTCGACGAAGCCTGTGCCGCGTTCGAACGCGCGACCCGGCGCTTCAACGCACGGCCCGTGCGCATGCCGGCCGCATACAACGCGCATGCCGACGCGATGATCCGCTTCGGCATTGCCGGGCAAACATTCGAGATGCCTGTGGTTGTGAGCGTCGGCGTCGAATCGCTGCACGGCGCGCTCGCCGCGTTGCGCCGCCGCGCTCCTCCAGCGTCCGCCGAGCGGCCGCTGATGCTGGTCGCGCCGTATTTATCGGCCGAACTGGCCGCCCGCCTGATCGAGCACGACATCCCGTTTATCGATACCGCCGGCAACGCGTGCCTGATCCAGCCGGAGGCGACGGTGATGATCTCCGGCCGGCCGAAACCTGCACGCACGCCACGCCGGCAGGCATCGCGCGCGACGACGCCCAAGGGGCTCGCCGTGATGTTCGCGCTCGCGACGCAGCCGAGCCTCGTCACGCAACCGCTCCGGGCGATCGCCGCCGCGTCGGGCGTCGCGCTCGGCACGGTCAATCTCGCAATGGACGATCTGATCGCGCGCGGCCTCATCGCGCAGCGGCGCAACGGCGAACGCGCGTTTACCGACTGGCCGCGCTTCGTGCAGGAATGGGTCGCACTGTACCCGAGCCGCCTGCGCGCGAAATTGCCGAGCCGGCGGTTTGCCGCGCTCGCGCCCGACTGGTGGCGCGGTTTCGATTTCGCGGCATTCGACGCGCGGCTCGGCGGCGAACCTGCGGCCGACCTGCTGACGCACGAGCTGAAGCCGGCCGCGGTCACCGTCTATACGCACGGCGCCGTGTCGAACCGCCTGCTGCTCCAGGCGCGCCTGCGCCCGGACGAGCGCGGCGACGTCGAGCTGCTCGAAGCATTCTGGCCGCCGTCGCCGGCGCTCGACTGGCGCGAGCAGGACGTGCCGCTCGTGCCGCCGCTGCTGATCTACGCGGATCTCGTCTCGTCCGGAGACAGCCGCAATCTTGCCGCCGCCGAACACATCCATGACCGATACCTCGCCCACCCGCCCGCTTGAAGTCGACGCGCGCCGGCCGCTCGAGCCGGCGGCGGTCGCGTTGCTGCAGGCGGTCCGTGCGGCTTGCGCGCAGCTCGACGCGGCATTCGTCGTCGCCGGCGCGACCGCGCGCGACATCCTGATGTGGCATGTCCACGGCATCCGGCCGGTGCGTGCGACGCGGGACGTCGACGTCGCGGTGTGCGCGGTGAGCTGGCCGTTTCACGAACGGCTCGTCGATGCGCTCGTCGCGACGAAGCAATTCGCACGCGCGCCGAAGCATCAGCAGAAACTGCTGTTCGACAGCGGGACGCAAGGCTTTCGCACGGAGCTCGATCTCGTGCCGTTCGGGCCGCTCGAGGCGCCACCCGGCGAAATCGCGTGGCCACCGGGCGGCGATTTCGTGCTGAACGTGCTGGGCTTTCAGGAGGCGGTCGATACGGCGCTGGTCGTGTCGATCGCGGCCGGCATCGAGGTGCCGGTGGCGAGCCTGCCGGCCCTTGCGGTGTTGAAGTTGCTCGCGTGGAAGGATCGGCGCGCACGCCAGAACAGCGACGCGTACGACTTGCTGTTCCTGCTCACGCATTTTCACGACGCGGGTAATCGCGAGCGGATCTGGGACGTCGCGCCCGACCTGCTCGAGCGGCACGGTTTCCAGCCTGAACTGGCGGCGGCCGCGCTGCTGGCGCGCGATGCAAGGCGGATTGCTTCGCCGCAAACGCACGATGCGATCCGCGCGCTGTTATCCGACGCAGCGATCTACGCGACGCTCGGACAGGATCTGCAGGCACGCGCGTTCGCGCTGCTGCCGGGCGAATTCAGCGATGACGCCGACCGGTATCTCGACGCATTCCGCGACGCCTTTCTCACCGATTCGCCCGTTCCCCGGACGTGACGTGCGGCCGCGCGACCGCAACGCCATCGCACATTCACGACCCTAGGCCGAGGCCGCCCAGTCTTCGAGCGACAACCCCGCGACGCGGCTGAATTCGCGACCATTGTTCGTGACGAGCACGGCACCGGCCGCGATCGCATGACCGGCGATCGATGCATCGTTCGCGCCGATCGGTGTCCCGCGTGTGGCAAGGTCGGCACGAATCGCAGCCGTTGCATCGACCGCCGCGGTATCCCACGGCAGCACACCGTCCAGCCGCGCGACAAACGCCGTCACGAGTTCCGCATGCTTCGGCGATGCCTTTCTGCCGACCGCGCCGAATCGCATTTCGGCATAGGTAATCGCCGACACGACGATCCGGTGCTGCGCGTTGACGCACGACTGCAGCCGGGACAGCACCGCGGGCGGCCGCTCGCGCATGATGAACGAACAGATGTTCGTATCGAGCATGTAGAGCGTTGTCACCGGCCCGACTCCGTTTGTGCGTCGCCATCCGTGCCGGACAGGTCGAAACGACCGGCTTCGATGACAGCCGGGCGCTCGACGAGGAAGTCGGCATCGGCCAGCGGTTCACTCGCCAACGACAGCCATGTCGGCCGCACCGGACGCAGCAGCAGCGTGTCGCCCTCGCGACGGATCTCGAGTTCCGTCACACCCTCGAATTCCATGTCCTTCGGGATGCGGATTGCCTGGTTCCTGGCGTTCTTGAAAATGGATACGGTGCGCATGAGCCACTCCATGGGAGTACGATGCGCTCATTCTAGACATATGCCAGCATATGTCAACGTCGAAGCATGCGAGCCGGGGATTGCGCTTGATGTTGCTGCGGATGTGCTTGCCATGTCGTCACGACCTGTCTGCATTGAGGGAGCGATCCATTCTTCCTCATGCCGCCCGCCCGATCCATATCCCGAACGGCCGATGTGTGCCCCCTTTCAAGTCGCGCGAAACGTCGACATGTGCGAATCGACGCATCGACACTTCGCGCGCCCATCCCATCCCGTCACGGCAACCGGAAAGTGTCGAAGAATGTTTCGCGCTCCATTACGGTGAGCGCCGCGCGCTTGTGCGGGAAGTCGAACTCCTTCAGCGTGTAGAACCCGAGCCGGTGCATGTACGCGATATGCCGCACGTGATCGACGCGCGGCTCGCCCACGAGCCGCTGCGTGCGCGGTTCGTCGACGAACATGTAGTGCAGCACCCCGCTCCACCACGCATGCAGCTTGCCCGCGCTCTGGAAGCGTGAATCGCCGATCAGCAAGTGCAGCCCGCGATCGTAGTCGTGCGCGTCGTAGAACGGCGCGAGCCGGTCCTCCTTCGCCCAGTAGAACTCGAAATAGCCGAACGGCGTATCGTCGAAATAGCCGATCATCGGATGCATGTGCGGGTCGGCGAGCCGCTCCGCGAGATAGGCGGCGTGTTCGTCGAGCGTGCCGCGCTGGTCCCAGAAATGCGCGACGCGATCGAGGTTCATCCAGTCGCTGAACAACCGCGCATGCGTAGCGATGTCGACGGTGCGCAGGCTGAACGTCATCCCGACCTGCGGCATATAGCGTGAATAGATCTCGCCGGCCGGCGACGGCGGCCGCACCGGATGCCGGTGGCCGTTCGTGATCGTGTAGCGCAGCGGCATCCCGCCCGATGCGGGCGCCTTCAGCCACGGCCGCGGATTCTGCCAGAACGTCGCACGCGATGCGGCGAGGCGCAGCCGGTCGCCCGCGATCCGTGCGTCATCGATCACGCCGTCGCGCACCGCGCGCGCGACGTACGACGCGATAGCCGCCGGATCGGCGCCGCCAAGCGGCACCGACACCGTCGCCGCATCGTGCCGCGTTTCCGTATTGAACAGCGCGACGAACTCCGCGAGCAGCGCGGCCGGCGGATCGTCGGGCCGCCACGTGTCGAGCGTGCGCTCGGCGGCGGGCGGCTCCTGCCCGTGCGCGGCGCCGTCGAGTGCCGCGGCGACCTCGCCTTCGACGGCGTCCGCTCCCTTGTCGGCCGGCTTCGTCAACGTGTCTTCCATCACAGTGCTCCCGCGTCGTGGCGATCGGCGAGGATCTGCAGCCCCCGCTCGAGCGCCGGAAACAGGCTGCGCTGGAAGTTGTTCCAGCGCAGTTCGAGAATCGTGTCGTCCGGCGCGATCGGCGTGTCGAGCACGTCGCAGATCACCTCGCCGGAATCGATGCCGTTGTCGACGTAGTGGAACGAAGCGCCCGTCATCGTCACGGGTTCGACGCGCGAGGTCGCGCCGGTCGCCCAGTCGACCCGTTCGCCGCGCGCGCCGTGCAGCGCGTCGAGCGTCGCCCACGCACCGCGCCTCTGGTACGGCGAATCGTCGGCCGTGATGCCGGGGTGGATGTTCGCGATACGACGATGAAAGCGCGCGCCGGGACGCACGAGTTCGTCGAGGATCACGAGCAGCCCGTCGAGCACGACCACGTCGGCGTCGAGTTCGAGCAGGCGTTCGAGCAGGCGGCGCTCGAACGCCTGCTTGCCCGTCACGCGCTCACGCGCGTCGCGCGGCAACCGGCGGTACGTCGATGCAATCGTGCAGAACAGTTCGTCGACCGGCCGGCCCTGCACGGTCAGCCCATCGGGCAGGATCCACGGGCGGCCGGGCGTGCGCGCGAAGCCGTAGTCGGCAACCTTCGCCCGATCGGACGGCGAGCCTTCGTCGTCGTCGACGATCACACCCTGGAGCGCATAGCGTTCGCCGAGCGACGAGTCATTCAGGCGCTCGACGAGGAATTCGAGCGGCGCCTTCATGTAGCGCGTGCCGCCCTGGTAAGCGACCGGCTGGCCGGCGCGATCGGCCGCGCCGTTGCGCAGCGACTGGATGTAGACGAGATTTTTCTTCGGCATGGAGGCGTCATGGAAAAGCGGACGACGGCACCGCGGCCCGCCCGCGCCGGCCCGATGGCCGACCGGCGTGCCGCGGCGCGCGGCATCACCAGTTGTATTTCGCGGTGGCGATCACCGTGCGGTCGGTACCGAAAATGCAGACGCTCGTCGACTGGCAACCGCTGATGTAGTGGCGGTTGAACAGGTTCGTCCCGTTCACGGCAAAGCGCCAGTTGCGTGTGTCGTAATGCACGCCCGCGTCGAACAGCGTGTAGCTCGCGACCGTCAGCGAGTTGTCCGCCGCACCGGCCGACGCACTTTGGTAGCGCACGCCGCCGCCCAGGCCGAAGCCCGTGAGCGGCCCCGTGTGCCATGTCCAGTCCGCCCACAGCGACGCCATCTGACGCGGCCGCGGAATGTCGACCGGCCAGTTGTTCAGCGATGCGTCGTTGGCCTGCACGTTCTTCACGTCCTGGTAGACGTAGGACGCGATCAGCGACAGGTTCCGCGTGAGCTTGCCGGTCGCGTTCAGCTCGATCCCGCGCGAACGCACTTCACCGGTCTGGACCGACGTCGTGCCGGACGGATCGAGATTGAGCGGCGTCGGCGTGAGCACGTTGGTCTGGTTGATCTGGTAGATCGCCGCGCTCAGCATCAGGTTCTTGCCGGGCGGCTGCCAGCGCAAGCCGGCCTCGATCTGCTTGCCGCGCGTCGGTTGCGGCAGCCCGCCGCCATACAGGTTCACGCCGATCAGCGGGTTGAACGACGTCGCGTAGCTGACGTACGGCGACAGCCCGTAGTCGCCCTGGTACGTGAGGCCCACGCGGCCGGTGAACGCCGTGATGTCGGCCTTCGACTGCGTGCCGCCCTCGCGGTCGTCCATCCGCTGGTTCACCCAGTCCTCGCGGCCGCCGAGCGTCAGCGTCCAGCGATTCCACTTGACCTGGTCCTGCACGTACAGCCCGAACGTGTTCATCGTCGTGTACGTGTTGGTGCGGTACGTGGTGTTCGGCGGCGAGAACACGGACAGCGTGACCGGCGTGTAGACCGGGTTATAGATGTTCAGCGTCGGTGCGGCGGCCAGCCATTCGCTGTCGGTAGCGGTCTGCCGGTTGTACTGGAAGCCGAGCAGCAGCGTGTGCTCGAGCGGCCCCGTGCCGAAGCGGCCCTGCAAGTTGTTGTCGATGTCGAAGCGGCTGTAGTTTGTCTGGAACACGCCGGCCCAGCGGTTGATGTCAGTCAGGCTGCCGTCGGCGAAGCCCGCGCCGAACACGGAGCCGTTGTCGAGCGACAGGTGCATCCAGCGCACGTTCTGCCGGAACGTCCACATCGCGTTCAGGTTCCGCTCGAACTGGTAGCCGAGCGACCACTGCTTCTTGCGGTAGTAGTTGAAATCGGGGTCGCCGCCATAGACGTCCTTGTCGAGCTGCCCGTTCGGGTTCGGCTGCACCGTGCCTTGCGCCGGCAGGAAGTTCGACGAGATGTCGCCCCAGTCCTGCAGATACGTGGCGGACAGCGTCAGCGACGTATCCGCGTCCGGGCGCCAGCGGAACGACGGCGCGAGCGCGACGCGCTGGTCGTTGTTCGGGCCCGTCAGCGCGTTGCCGTCGCGGGCGACGCCGACGAACCGGTACGCGTACTTGCCGTCCGCGTCGAGCTTGTCGCCGACATCGATCATGAACTGCTTGCGCGCGTAGTTGCCGAACTGCACGCCGGCTTCGCGCACGCGTTCGCCGTCGGCCGTCTTGGTCTGCACGTCGATGATCGCGCCCGGGTCGCCGGCACCGTACAGCACCGACGTCGGTCCGCGCAGCACGGTGATGCTGTCGATCATGTACGGATCGACGCGCCAACTCGACAGGTTCAGCGTGTTCGGCACCTGCAGGCCGTTCACGTACGCGGTCGGCGTGAAGCCGCGCAGTGCCGCGTACCAGTCGGAGCGGTTGTCCGAGCCGTACGACGAGAAGCCCGGCACGTAGCGCAGCGCCGCGTTCACGTCGGTCGCGCCGGTCATCTCGATCTGCTGCGCGGTGACGACGTTGATCGTCTGCGGGATTTCGTTGATCGACGTATCGGTCTTGGTGCCGGTCCTGCTGCGCTTCGCGACGAGCCCGACCGTGCCGTCGCCGTCCGAGCCCGCGTTGACGTTGATCGCCGGCAGCGTGCCGGACGTCGCGCCGTTCTGCACATTGCCGGCCGACGCCGCGGCGCCTGCGTTCACGGCCGGCGCCGTCTGCGCGTATGCGTGCCCTGCCGCCATCCCGAACGCCACGCTCGCCGCGGCTGCGATCGCACGCACACGCGTGCCTGTTGCCCACTCCATCTTTCTCTGCTCCACTTTTCCGATGCGGTCTCCGACCGCGCCTTTGTCAAAGAGCGAAAGCCATGCGGCCCGCGCTCGCCCCGTCTTGATGTCGTTGTTCATGCAGTGCCCGGGTCGCGCCATCGTCATCGGCGGGCGCGGTCCCTTCTTCGAGCGACGCGCAGATTTCGTCCGCGCGGCGCGCCAGGACCGACAGCAGCGTGTCGGACAGGCCGTGGCTGTCTTCGCAGCAGCCTTGCAGGTAGATGCGCGGCGCGAAGTGCCCGGGTGTGGCGAGCAGGTAGTCGCGCGTGACGTCGCCGCGCGTGAGCGCATCGCCCAGATGCGGCGCGAGCCCTTCGAGCAGCGTCGAATGCGTGTCGCGCCGGTAGCCGGTCGCGAGCACGAGCGCGTCGAAGCGTTCGACGCGCGTCGCGCCGTTCATCCGGTCGCGCAGCGTCAGCTCGATGCGGCCGTCGGCGGTGCGCACCGCGGCCTCGATCGCGCTGTTCGCGAGCAGCGCATGGCGCGGCGTGCCGTCGATGCGCTGCAGGTACAGCATTTCGTAGATCTGCTCGATCAGCGGCCGATCGACCACCGCGTAGTTGGTGTCGCGATAGCGCTCGAGCAGCGCGCGGCGCGCGTCGTGCGGCTGCGCGTAGACGACGTCGGTGAACTCGGGGCTGAAGATCTCGTTGACGAACGGGCTGTCGTCGGCCGGTTTCAATGCACCTGCCCGCATCACGAGGCTCGCGTCGACGTGCGGGAAACGGCGCGCAAGGTCGATGAACACCTCGGCCGCGCTCTGCCCCGCGCCGATCACCGCGACGCGGCGGCGCTCGCCGTCCGGCGCTGCGACCAGCCGGTCGATGTCGGTCAGGTAGGACGACGAATGGAGCACGCGATCGCGGCCGAGCGCGGCGAACGCGTCCGGCACAGCCGGCGTGCCGCCGACGCCGACCGACAGCGCGCGCGTCACGCGCTGGCGCTCGCGGCCGGCCGCATCGCGCGACAGCACGCGCAGCGCGTCGATCCGCGCGCCGTCGCCGCGCACGGGCTCGATCGCGGTGACGGTTTCGCTGTAATGGACGTGCTCGTCGAATGCGTCGGCGACCCAGCTCAGATAGTCGTGGAATTCGATGCGGGTCGGATAGAAGTTCTTCAGGTTGACGAATTCGTTCAGCCGGCCGCGTTCGAACAGGTAGTTGATGAACGTGTAGCGGCTCTTCGGATCGCGCATCGTGACGAGATCCTTCAGAAACGAGATCTGCATCCGGCAGTCGTCAAGCAGCATGCCGCGGTGCCAGCCGAATTCCGGCTGGCGTTCGACGAAGCAATGCGCGAACGGGCGCGTGCCGTTGCGTTCCGCGAGGCGCACGGCCAGCGCCAGGTTCGACGGCCCGAAGCCGACGCCGATCAGGTCGAATACGGTTTCTCTCTGCATGTCTCTCAGCTCCCTTGTCGGTGAATCCGGCTCGTCAGACGTGACGGCCGGAGAAGAAGGTCTCGCGCAGCGTGCGCATCCACAGCGGCTGCCCGTCGGCAAGCGCCAGGCGGCGCTGCCGCGCGAAGCCGTGCCGCGCGAGGGTGTCGACGACCCGCGCGCGGCCGGCCGGGACCGCGCAGCCGACCGCTTCGGTGCGCGGATCGTCGAGGAACAGGTAATGCACGACCGACGGCAGCCAGCCCGCCACGCAATGCGGGCCGCGCCAGCGCGATTCCCCGACCAGCATCCGCAGTCCGCGGTCGTAATCGCGCGCGCCGACGTGCGGCGCGAGCGGGTCCTCCTTCAGCCAGAACGCCTCGACGTACGCGAAGGGTTCGCCGTCGAAGCAGCCGACGAGCGGGCTCACGTGCGGATCGGCATCGGGCGCCGTGCCGTGTGCGCCGGGCTGCGTGCCCGGCCAGCCGTCGCGCACGCGCGGCGCGTCGAACCAGTTCGCCAGGCGCGTGGCGTCCTCGCCCGGCTGCCAGCCGCGCAGCGTGAAACGCACGCCGAGTGCCGGCAGGTCGCGCGCATACACGTCACCGCGCGGCGCGGGCGGCCGGCGCGGATGCCGCCGGCCGTCGGTCAGCATCGGCAGCGTCGCGCATGGCAGCGGCGTGCCGACGCGCCACAGATCGGCTTGCTGCGCCCAGCCTTCACGCATGCACAGGCCGCCGTCGCCGAGCACGCCGCTCGCGCGCAGCGCATCGAGCGCGACCGCCGGCCACGCGGCCGGGTCGAGCCGGATCGCCGCGCGGCGCGCGTCGTCGGAAAACGCGGCGGCGAGCGCGGCCAGCAGCGCGCGGCGCTGGTCGCCCGGCGCCGCGCGATGGTTGTACGCGACGAGGCGCAGCGTGCCGTCGTCCGCGAGCTGCGCGCGCAGCAGCTGCGCGCCGATGCCGTCGCCCTGCGCGACGCGGATCTCCGCGTCGTCGCGTACGGAGAACAGGCCGTCCGCGAACGCGAGTCGGCACGTATCCGGCATCGTGAATCCGTCCGGACGCACTTCAGCCAGCATCGGGCACCTCCTGCTCCGTTTCGGCCGACGCATCGATACGCGCGCCGAGCGCCGCGAGCGTCGGCGACGCGAATACGTCGGCCACCGTCAGCGCGAGCCCGGCGCGGCCGGCCGCATCGACGAAGCGCACCACGTCGAATGAAGTCGCGCCCGCTTCGAACAGATCGGCACAGGGTGCGGGTGCGGCCGTCGCGAACGTGTCCGACCACAGCGCGGCGAGCGCGGCTGCCGCGTCCGGCGCGCACGATGTCGTCATGACCTGCATCGCCGCGCCGCCGGCCGGTGCGACTGCGACCGCCGCCGACGCGGCGAACAGCGCGTCGGGCGCGCCGAGCGCCGCTTCCGGCGCACCGGCGAAACGCGCGACCTCGTCGTGATAGAGGTCGACGAGCGCGTCGACGAAATCGCCGTCGAGCAGTTCGTCCGCATACGAGAACGCAGCGCTCACGCTGCCGTCCGGATGCTCGACGACGTCCAGCTCGAGCGTGAACACGACGCGATGACGCACGTCATCGAACTCGGCAAGCGACAAGCCGGCCCAGTCGCGTGCGGCGGCACCGGTCGGACGCAGGTAGTTGAACATCACCTGGAACAGCGGATTGGCCTGCGCGGCACGCGGCGCGCGCAGCGCGGCGACGACGTCGGCGAACGGCACGTCGGCGTGCGCATACGCGGCGAGCGCCGTATCGCGCACCTGCGCGAGCACGTCCGAGCGGCAGGCTGAGGTGTCGAGCCGTGTGCGCACGACCACGGAATTGATGAAAAGACCGAGCGCATCGCGCGCGGCATCCCCCGTCAGCTCGCGCGTCGATGCCAGGACGCCGACCGGCTGATCGGCCGCACCGGTCACGCGGAACAGCGCGGTGTTGAGCGCCGCGTGCAGCAGCATCGGCAGTGTCGCGTGCGCGGCCGACGCGGCGTCGCGCGCGGCACGGATCAGCGATGCGTCGAATTCGAACGCGATGCGCGCCGCACGCCATTGCGGGACGGCCGGCGCGTTTGCGCGCTGTGGCAGCACGGGCGGCGGCAGGTCGGCCAGCGCGTCGCGCCAGTACGCGACGCGGGCCGGGTGGCACGGCGCGGGCAGCACGAGCGACGTGTTTCGAGGCGGCGTCGATACCGATTCCGCCCCGCCACGCACCAGATCGACATAGCCTGCGCGCACCGCGTCGAGCCACAGCTCGATCGATTCGCCATCCGACACGATGTGATGGATCGTCACCGACAACACGTGATCGTCCGCGCCGAGCCGCAGCACGCGTGCGCGCCACAGCGGCGCATCGGCCGCGAGATCGAACGGCGCGAGTGCGTCGGCATTGGTCAGCGCCGCCGCGCGGGCGAGCGCATCGGGCAGCGCGGACAAGTCGACGAGCGGCAGCGCGACGGGCGGCGCGATGTCGATCCGCTGGCCCGGCGGCATGCCGTCGCGCGCGACGAGCCGCGTGCGCAGCGCCGGGTGCGCGGCCGCCGCAGCCGAGAACGCGGCGCGCAGTGCATCGACGTCGAGCGGGCCGCGCACGCGCAGCGCGACCGGAATGTTGTATGCGGCGCTGTCCGGCTGCGCGCGCCACAGGAACCACAGGCCGAGCTGCGCGGGCGACAGCGGCCATACGCCGAACGCATCGGGTTTGACCACCGCGATGCCCGGTACGGCGGCACCGGCGTGCGCGGCGCGCGGCGCATCGGCCACGTGGCGTGCGTATTGCGCGAGCACCGGCGCTTCGAACAAGGCGCGCACCGGCACGTCGCGGCCGAGCCGCTCGGCGACGCGCGTCGCGACGCGCACCGCCGCCAGCGAATGGCCGCCGAGTTCGAAGAAGTGATCGCGGCGACCGACGCGCTCGACGTTCAACACGTCGCGCCAGATCGCCGCGAGTGCGGTTTCGTCGCCGTCGTGCGGCGTTTCGTATGCGCGTTCGACGCGCACGGGCGCCGGCAGCCGCGCACGGTCGACCTTGCTGTTCGCGTTGCGCGGCAGCGCGTCGAGCACGATCAGTTGCGCGGGCACCATGTAGTCAGGCAGCGTGCGGCGCAGATGCGCGTCGAGCGTCGCGGCTTCGACCGGTTGCGCGGCCGCTTGCGCGTCGGCGGTCAGTTCGACGTAGGCGACGAGCTGCGCCTGCGCGCCCTGCCCGTGCACGACCGCGCACGCTTCGCGCACCGCGTCGTGCGCAGCCAGCTGCGCCTCGATCTCGCCGAGCTCGATGCGCAGCCCGCGCAGTTTCACTTGATGATCGACGCGGCCGATGAAGTCGAACACGCCATCCGCGCGACGCCGCACGAGGTCGCCCGTGCGATACAGGCGCGCGCCCGGCGCACCGTAAGGATCGGGCACGAAGCGCTCGGCCGTCAGCGCGGGACGATCGAGGTAGCCGCGCGCGACGCCGATCCCCTCGCCGCCCAGGTACAGTTCGCCGATCACGCCGACCGGCAGCGGATGCAGCCGCGCGTCGAGCACGTGCGCGGTGCGCGCGCCGACCAGCGTGCCGATCGGCAGATACGCGGTGTCGCCCAGCTTCGCGAGATCGTCGCCGGGGCGGAACATCCACAGCGTCGGCGTGATCACGGTTTCGGTCGGGCCGTAGCCGTTGACCACGCGCACGTTCGGCATCGCGCGGCGCAGCATCGCGAACGCTTCGCGCGAGGTGGCTTCGCCGCCGACGGTCAACGAGCGCAACGTCGGCGGCGCGCCGTGCACGAGCGCCCATTCGGCGAGCTGCGCGGCGCAGCCGGGCGGCACGTAGGTCATCGTCACGCCGTCGCGAATCATCATCGCGCAGGTCTGCGCGGGCGGCCACAGCACGTCGGCCGTCACCGACACCGCGGCACCTGACAGGTATTGCGAAAACCAGCCTTCATGCGCGCCGTCGAAGTTGACCGACTGGAACAGCAGGAACACGTCGTTCTCGCCCGCGCCATAGCGCTCGGCGATCGCCACGCAATGCCGCGCGAACGCCGCGTGATCGACGATCACGCCTTTCGGCTTGCCGGTCGAGCCCGACGTGTAGATCGCGTATGCCGCATAACCGGGCAGCACGTCCGGCAGTGCGACGTCCGCGGCTTCGTCGAGTGCGTCGACTTCGTCCGCGCGCCAGACGCGTAGTGCCGGCAGCTCGGGCAGCGATGCGGCGCTCGCGCCGTCGGTCAGCACGTGCGCGATGCCCGCATCGCCGACGATCTGCGCGAGGCGTTCGCGCGGATGGGCCGGATCGAGCGGCACGAACGCGGCGCCCGACTTCAGCACCGCGATCAGCGCGACCAGCAGGTCGACCGAACGCTGCAGCGCGACGCCGACGCGCATTTCGGGCCGCATGCCGGCCGCGACGAGGTTGCGCGCGATGCGCGCCGCGCGCGCGTCGACCTCACCGCGCGTCAGCGCGCGATCGATGTCGGCGACACCGCGTGCGTCGGGCCGCGCGTGCGCCTGCGCGGCGATGCGCGCGTGGACCGGGACGAACGGCTCGGCTTCGGCCGCGCCCGCCGGCGCGTTCCACGCGAACAGTTGCGCACGTTCGTCGGCCGGCAGCCAGTCGAGATCGCCGATCGGCACGTCGGGGCGCGCGAGCGCATCGGCGAGCAGCGTGACGAAGCGCGCGGCCAGCCGCGCGATCGCATCGCCGTCGAACAGGTCGAGCGCATGGATGAACGCGGCATCGAACGTGCCGTCGGGCGTCGCCTCGACGGAAAGCGTCAGGTCGAATTTGGCGGACGGCGTGCCGGACGGCAGCAAGGTTGCCGCTGCCGCGCCCAGCGCCGGCAGCGCGCGGCGCTCGCCGTACGCGGCCATCACCTGGAACAGCGGATGGTGGCTCGCGCTGCGCGGCACGCCGAGCGCGTCGACGATCTGCTCGAACGGCACGTCCTGGTGCATCTGCGCATCGACGAGCGCGCACTGCGTACGCGCGACCAGCGACGAGAAATCGCCGTGCGCGGGCACGTCGACGTCGATCGCGAGCGTGTTGACGAAGAAGCCGATCAGGCCGGCCGTTTCCGCGCGTTCGCGGTTCGCGGCCGGCACGCCGACGCAGATCCGCGCGTCGCCGGTCGCACGCGCGAGCAGCGCGTCGAGCGCCGCGAGCAACACCGCGAACGGCGTCGCGCCCGACGCGGCTGCGAACGCACGCAGCCGCGCACCGATGCGCGCGTCGAGCGAAAACACGTGACGTGCGCCGCGCGCGCTGCGGCGAGCGGGCCGCGCGGCTGCGCCGGGCAGCGTCAGCACGCCGCGCTGCGGGTCGAGCCGCTCGCGCCAGAACGCCAGTTGCCGGTCGCGCTCGCCGGCATCGAGCCAGCGGCGCTGCCACAGCGCGTAGTCCGCGTACTGGATCGGCAGCGGCGCGAGCGGTACGGGTTCCCCCGACGCATACGCGCGATAGAACGCCGCGAGTTCAAACAGCATCACGTCCGACGACCAGCCGTCCGACACGATGTGATGAACGGTCAGCGCGAGCCAGTGTTGCGTCGCGTCGAAGCGGATCAGGTGTGCGCGCACGAGCGGTGCCGCGCCGAGATCGAACGGCTCGGCTTCATCGGCCATTGCGACGCTTTCGGCGCGCGCGACGCGCTGCGCGTCGGGCAACGCTTCGAGATCGGTCTCGCGCCAGGGGCAGCGCAGCGGCGGATGGATCGTCTGCGCGACGCCGTCCTCCGCTTCGTCGAAGGTCGTGCGCAGCGCTTCATGGCGCGCGATCAGCGCGTCGCACGCGAGCCGCAGCGCATGCGCGTCGAGCGGGCCCGTCAGCGCGAGCCGCTCGGTGATGTGATACGCGTGAGGCGCGTCGATCAACCGCGCGTGCAACCACAGCCGCGTCTGCGCGAACGATGCCGGCACGCGGTCGGCGCGCGGCGTGCGTGGCGGGATCGGCAGCATGCGGAAGTCGATGCCGGCCGCGCCGAGCTTGTCGATGAACACCGCGCGCTGCGCGTCCGGCAGTTGCGTGAAGCGCGTCGCAAGCGCGAGCCAGTCGGGTTGAGCCTTCGTCATTCGTTATCCTTATTGGGCTTCCAGTTCGCCGAGCAGCGCATCGATCGCGCTCGCCGCGTCGGTCTCGCCGCGTGCCGCGCAGGCCGCGTCGATCGCGTCCGCGCAGCGTGCAAGCGTGCGGGTGTCGAACAGCGTGCGCAGCGGCAGCGCGAGGCCCCAGTGCAGGTTCGCCTGCGCATGGGCCTGCGTCGCGAGCAGCGAGTGGCCGCCGAGCAGGAAGAAATCGTCGTCGCGGCCGATCGCGTCCACGTGCAGCACGCGCTGCCAGATCGCCGCGAGCGCGCGCTGCGTGTCGGTTGCTAGCTCGACGGCCGCGATCGCCTCGCGCACCGGCGCGGGCAACGCATGGCGGTCGCACTTGCCGTTCGGCGTGACCGGCAGCGCGTCGAGTTCGATCAGCTGCGACGGCACCATGTAAGCCGGCAACTGCGCGCGCAGTGAATCCAGTAACGCGGCACGGTCGAGCGGCCCCGAGTCGCCACATGCGACATAGCCGATCAGCTGCTCGTCGCGCACGATCACGACCGCGTCGCGCACGCCGGGCGCGGCGCGCAGCAGCGCCTCGATCTCGCCCGGCTCGATCCGCTGGCCGCGCAGCTTCACCTGCATGTCGACGCGGCCGAGGTAGTCGAGCGCGCCGTCGGCGCGACGCCGCGCGAGGTCGCCGGTGCGATACATGCGGGCGCCGGGCACGAACGGATCGGGCACGAAACGCTCGGCGGTCAGCCCCGGGCGGCCGAGATAGCCACGCGCGAGGCCCGCGCCCGCCAGATACAGTTCGCCGGTCGCGCCGGCCGGCACGCTCTGCCACGCCGCGTCGAGCACGTGCAGTTGCAGGTTCGCGATCGGATGGCCGATCGGCACTGCGACGGCGCTGGCGTCGTCGGGGCCGCAGGTCCAGTGCGACACGTCGATCGCGGCTTCCGTGGGCCCGTACAGGTTCACGAGCGTCGCGTTCGGCACGAGGCGCGCGACCTTCGCGACGAGTTCGGGCGCGAGCGCCTCACCGCTCGCGACGATCAGGCGCACGCTGTCGCATTGCGCGGCGGCCGAAAAATCGTCGAGATACGCGGCGAACGCGGCCAGCATCGACGGCACGAAGTGCAGCACCGTCACGCCGTGCGCATGGACCGCGGCCGCGAGGCGGGCCGGATCGCGGTGGTCGCCGGGCGCGGCGATCGCGAGCTTCGCGCCGGTCGCGAGCGGCCACACGAATTCCCACACCGACACGTCGAAGCCGAACGGCGTCTTGTGCAGCACGACGTCGTCGGGCGTCAGCCGGTACGCGTGCTGCATCCACGCGATCCGGTTCGCGAGCGCGCCGTGCGTGTTGCCGGCGCCCTTCGGCTTGCCGGTCGAGCCGGACGTATAGATCAGGTACGCGAGCCGTGCGTCGTCAATGTCGGTTGCGACGTCGGCGGCGGCATCGGCCACTTCGCACGCCTCGTCCGCAAGCAGATCGGCCACCGTCAGCAGTTGCGTCGGCGCTTCGTCGCCGAGCGCGGCCTCGACCTGCTCGCGCAGATGCGCCTGCGTGATCGCGACCGCGGGCTGCGCGTCGCGCAGCAGGTACGCGATGCGCTCGGCCGGATAGTCGGGATCGACCGGCAGGTACGCGGCGCCGGCCTTCAGCACGCCGACGAGCGCCGTCACCATGTCGAACGAACGCTCGACGCACAGCGCAACCGGCGTGTCGGGCCGCACGCCGCGCCTGCGCAATGCGGCGGCGACGCGTGTCATGTTCAGGTCGAGCTCGCGATAGGTCGCGCGCTGCACGCCACCGTGGACATCCGCGTATTCGAGCGCGATCGCGTCGGGCGTTGCCCGTGCGGCGGCCGCGAATTGCAGATGCAGCGGCTGCCGTTGCGCATCCGGCCACGTCCGCGCGGTGTCCTGCGCGCGCGCCAGTGCGTCGCGCGTCGCGTCGTCGGCGATCGACAGCGTGCCGAGCAGCGCGTGCGGCGTGCGGACCAGCGCATCGAGCGCACATGCGAACGCGCGGTGCCAGCGCTCGACCTGATGCGCGTCGACGCGTGCGGTGTCGTATCCGTAGTCGATCGTCAGTTCGGCGCCGCTCTCGATCACGAGCGTCAGCGCGAAATCGGTCGACTCGATGCTGCGCACGCCGCTCAGTGTGAGTGCGCGCGAATCGGCGTCGAGCACCGCCTCGTCGACGGGATAGTTCTCGAACACGACCAGCGTGTCGAACAGTGCGCCGCCGGCGCCGCGTGCCCAGCGCTGGATGTCGGCGAGCGGCGTATGCGCATGCTCGGCGGCAGCCGCGTTTTCGCGTTGCAGCGCTTGCAGCCAGTCGGCTGCGCGTTGTTGCGGCGCGGGTGCCGTGATAACCGGCAGCGTGTTGATGAAGAGACCGAGCACCGTGTCGACGTCCGCGAGCGCATCGGGACGGCCCGCGACGGTCGCGCCGAACGCGACGGCCGGCTGGTGCGTCATGCGCTGCAGCGCGAGCGCCCAGGCGCCCTGCACCAGCGTGTTGACGGTCAGCTTCAGCGCCCGCGCCGTTTGCGCGACACGCGTCGTCGCCGCCGCGTCGATCGTCGCGCGCCACGTGACCATGTCGGCATCCGCACGGTCGGCCACGCGCTCGGCGATCAGCGTCGGTGCGTCGAGACGCGCGAGCCGCCCGGTCCAGAACCGCTCGTCGGCCTCGCGGTCGCGCGTGCCGAGCCACGCGATGAAGTCGCGATAGCGCAGCGCCGGGCGGCGCTCGAACGGCGACACCGCGTCGGGGTCACGATAGTCGCGCAGCACGTCGCCGAGCAGGCGCGCCGTGCTCCACCCGTCGAGCAGCACGTGGTGGCGCGTCCACACGACGCGCCACGCGTCGTCCGTCACGCGGATCAGCGTGAGCCGCATCAGCGGCGGCTCGAGCCAGTCGAAGCCGCGTTCGCGGTCGGCCGCGAGCCACGCGTCGAAATCGGTGTCCAGCGCGTCGCCGCGCGTGCGCCAGTCGAGCTGTTCGACCGGCATCCGCGCGTGGCGATGCACGCATTGCAGCGGTGCGGCCTCGTCGGGCATCACGCTGGTGCGCAGGATATCGTGGCGTGCGATGGATGCGGCGAATGCGGCCACGAGCCGGTCGGCATCGAGCGCCGTCGCGGTCGCGACGAGCTGGTTCACGTAGCTTGCATGACCCGGCGCGAACAGCGCATGGAACAGGATCCCCTGCTGCATCGGCGACAGCGGATACATGTCGTCGATCGTGCGCCAGTCGAGCGGCGCGCGCTCGATCGCGGCCTGCGTGAGGCCGGCGGCCCGCGCGAGCGGGAAATCGCCCGGCGTCGCACCGCCGCCGCGATGCGCGACACGCGATGCGCATGCGTCGGCGAGTTCGCGCAGCGCGGCGGCAAAGCGATCCGCGAATGCATCGATCGTCGCGCGCTCGAACTGCGGCGTGCCGTATACCCAGTGAACCTTCAGCGTGCGTGTGCCGTCGCGGTCGGTATCGACGTATGCGTGAATCGCGAGCGTGTTGCCGAGCGGCCCTTGCGGGTCACGCTCGATGCCGGTGCCACCGAAGCGCGGCACGAGCGTCGCGTCGCGCGGCGCGTCGAACTGGCCGAGATAGTTGAACGTGACGCGCGGACGCGGCACGGCGGCCAGCGCCGCACGCGTCGCCGCGTCGCCGTAGTGCGCGAGCACGCCGAAGCCGAGCCCCTTGTGCGGCACCGCGCGCAGCGTGTCCTTGACGGCGCACAGCGTGTCGCGCGCGGTGGCTTCGACCGGCAGCGTGACCGGATAGTGGCTCGTCAGCCAGCCGATCGTGCGACTCGCGTCCGCATCATCGAACAACGCCTCGCGGCCATGCCCCTCGAATTCGATGCGGCACGACGCGGCGCCGTCGGCACCGGCCAGCGCCAGTGCGAGCGCCGCGCCCAGCAGTTCGATCGTCTGCGTGCGATACGCCGCGTGCGCGTCGGTCAGCGCGGCGCGGGTCAGCGCCGCGTCGATCGTCTGCACGACGACGGCCGTGTCGGCGTTCGTCGCGGGTGCGTCGGGATGATCGGGCACGAGGTCGTCGCCCTGCGCCATGCCGGCCCAGTAAGCCGTTTCAGCGGCGAACGGCGATGCCGGTTCCGTCGCGGCACGCGCGAGGCGCGCGGCCCAGGCATCCGCACGCAAGCCCGGCGGCGACAGGCGAACCGGCGTGCGTTCGCATGCGGCGCGATACGCGGCGTCCAGATCGTCGAGCAGGATGCGCCACGACACGCCGTCGACGATCGCGTGATGAATCGCCAGATACAGCTGTGTCGCGCCGTCCGGCAGCCGCGCCGCACATGCGCACGCGAGCGGCCCGCGGCCGAGATCGAGGCGGCGCTGCAAGGCGTCGAAGCGCGCCAGCGCGTCGCCTTCGTCTTGCGCGGCGACCTCGACGAACGGGAGTGCGTCGTACGGTTTCGCTGCATCGCGCGCGTGCCAGTGGCCATCCGCACTGTGTGCAAAGCGCTGGCGGAAGGCGTCGTGATGCGTGAGCAGCGCGTCGAACGCGCGCGCGAATGCATCAGCGTCGAACGGATCGCGCACGTCGAACGCGACCGACTGGTTCCAGTGGCCCGGATGCGGCACGTCGAGCGCGAAGAAGCGCTGCTGCGCGGGCGTCAAGATCGTCGCCGCGGCAGCCGCGGTAGCCGTTGCGGCCTGAGCCGGCGCGGACGATATCGTTGCCGGCGCTGCAGCGGCGACGTCCCCGGTTTTCGCGATGCGCGCGAGTTCCGCGACCGTCGGGCCGTCGAACAGCTGCTTCGGCGTGAAGCGCACGCCGCGCTTGCGGGCGCGTGCGATCACCTGCAGCACCAGAATCGAATCGCCGCCGAGCTCGAAGAAGTTGTCGTCGCGGCCGACGTGCGGCACCTTCAGCACCGCCTGCCAGACTTCGGCGAGCGCCGTTTCGACCGGGCCCCGCGGCGCGGCGCCGGCGGCAACCGCCACCGGCGCGGCGGCCAGTTCGCGCAGCGCCGCGCGATCGATCTTGCCGTTCGCGGTCACCGGCAGGCGAGCGAGCGCGACGAACTGCGCGGGCACCATGTAGTCGGGCAGCGTCGCGCCGAGTGCCGCGCGCATGGCGGCCTCGTCGAATGCCGCGCCGTCGCGCATCACGACGAACGTCGCGAGCCGCAGGCGGGCGTCGTGCTCGATCGCGAGCGTCTCGGCTTGCGCGACCGGGCCGGCCGCGCGCACGGCCGCACTCACTTCGCCCGGTTCGACGCGATAGCCGCGAATCTTCACCTGGTCGTCGATGCGGCCGAGGAATGCGAGACGGCCGTCCGCGCGCAGGCGCACGCGGTCGCCGGTGCGATACAGGCGCGCACCGGGCGTGAACGGATCGGGCACGAAGCGCTCGGCGGTCTGCGCCGGCCGGTTCAGGTAGCCGCGCGCCACGCCCGGCCCGCCCAGATACAGCTCGCCCGTTGCACCGGCCGGCACGCACGCGCCGAACGCGTCAAGCACCAGCGCGCGCGCATTCGGCAGCGGCCGGCCGAGCGGCACGGCGCTCGCGGGGTCGCGCGCATCGGCGCCGATCGACGCGGTGTCGCACGCGATCGCGCCGACGGTCGCTTCGGTCGGCCCGTAATGGTTGATCACGCGACAGGCCGGCGCGAGCGCGGCCAGGCGCGCGACGAGTGCCCACGTCAGCGTTTCGCCGCCGGTCACGAGTGCGTGGCGCGGCAGCACGTCGGCCGGCACGCGCGCATCGAGCAGCGCCTGCAGATGGCTCGGCACGATCTTCAGCACGCCGACGTCGCGGCGGCGCATCTCGTCCGCGAACAGGTCCGGATCGAACGCGCACGCGGCCGGCAGCAGGTGCAGCGTGCGGCCCGCGCACAGCGCGCCGAACAGCGTCGTGTGGCCGAGGTCGGCGGCGACGGTCGACACCATCGCGAACGACGCGTCCGGTGCGAACGCGAGCTCGTCGAGCATCCCCTGCACGTAATCGGCCAGTGCGCCGTGCGACACGACGACGCCCTTCGGCGTGCCGGTCGAACCCGACGTATAGATCAGATAGGCGCCCTGCTCGGGATGCGGCGCGACGCGTACGTCGCCCGCATGCGCGAGCGTCGCGTCCTGCGCGAGTGTGTCGACGTCGAGCGGCTGTGCTGCGCTGCCGGCCGGCCACGCGGCCACATCCCGGCCCTGCGCGACGAGGGCCCAGCGCGCGCCGCAATCGGCGCCTGCGGCCGCGATCCGTGCGGCCGGCTGGGCCGGGTCGAGCAGCACGGCCAGCGCGCCGGCCTTCAGTGCGCCGAGCAGGCCGACGACGAAGCGGGCCGAGCGCTCGATGCAGACGATGACGGGTGCTTCGGCCGCCGCGCCGCGCAACTTCAGCGCATGCGCGATGCGGTTCGACGCGTCGTCGAGTTCGGCGAACGTCAGCGACGCCGACGCATCGACGAGCGCGACGCGATGCGGATACGCGGCAGCCTGCCGCGCGAAGGCGGCGACGATGTCGGCGTGCTCGACGTTCAGCGCACGGCCGTCGCGCGGCAGGCGCGACGCCGGAGAGGCATCGCACGGCAGCGCGGCCGTCGTGCGGTGCGGTTCATGTGCGGCCGTCGCGACGAGCGCTGCATAGCTGTCGAGCCACGCGCGCGCGGTGTCGGCATCGATGCAGTCGGTTGCATAGGCGGCGACCAGTTCGATTCCGTGCGCGTCGTCGGTGAAATCCAGTGCGAAGTCGAAGCGCGCGGCGAGATCGGGCCCCGGCGTCGCAACCGCGGTCGCGCCCGGCAGCACGCTGTCGTGCCGTGCATCGAACTGCTGCGCGAACTTCACGCGCAGCCATTCGTCGCCGCGCTTGACGGGCGGCTTCACCGCATCGACGACGCGCTCGAACGGCACGTCCTGGTGCGCGACCGCATCGAGCGCCGCCGTGCGTGCCGCGTCGACCAGCGCGCGGAACGGCAGCGTCGGCGCCACCCGCACACGCAGCGCGACCGTATTCAGGAACAGTCCGAGCAGCGCGCGCGTTTCCGGGCGCTGGCGATGCGCAACCGGGACCGCGACGACCACGTCGGTCTCGCCTGTCAGGCGCGACAGCCATGCGTCGAGTGCGGCCAGCAGCACCGTGAAGACCGTTGCCTGCGCGTCGCGCGCGAGACGCCGGATGTCGGCAGCGACCGCGTCGGGCAGGCGGACCGACACGCGCGCGCCCTGCAGCGTGCGCGTCGCGCCCGGCTGGCGATCGACCGGCAGCGCAAGCGGGCCCGGCACGTCGCGCAATGCACCGCGCCAGTAGTCGAGCTGACGCTCGCCTTCGCCGCCGGCAAGCATGTCGCGCTGCCAGTCCGCATAGTCGGCGTACTGGATCGGCAGTGCCGGCAACGACGGTTCGCGGCCTTCCGCGTACGCGCGGTACGCGGCCGACAGCTCGTCGAATGCGCAGCGCGAGCTCCAGCCGTCGGTGATCGCATGGTGCGCGGTCAGGAGCAGCCGGTGGCGATCGTCGGCGAGCGCGACGAGCGTCGCGCGCAGCAGCGGCCCGTCCGACAGATCGAACGGCATGCCTGCGTCGCGCTCGGCGATGCGCGCGGCTTGCGCGTCGCGTGCGGCCAGCGGTTGACCGCGCAGGTCGAGCGTCTCGATCGTAACGGGCAGATGCGCATGGATGCGCTGCATCACGATGCCGTCGTCGTTGTCGA
Source organism: Burkholderia sp. LA-2-3-30-S1-D2 (assembly GCF_001523915.2). Taxonomy (NCBI): domain Bacteria; kingdom Pseudomonadati; phylum Pseudomonadota; class Betaproteobacteria; order Burkholderiales; family Burkholderiaceae; genus Burkholderia; species Burkholderia sp. LA-2-3-30-S1-D2. The sequence goes on from NZ_CP013384.1 coordinate 1,811,953, forward strand.
CGAGCGTCGTGCGCCACGCGTCGTGCCGCTCGATCACGTGATCGAGCGCGCGCTGCAGTGCGGCGTGGTCGAGCGCGCCGTCGATCGTCCAGTGCGCGGCGATGTGATACGCGGCGCTCGCGTCGCGCGTTTGCGCGAGCACCCAGAAGCGCTGCTGCGCGAGCGATGCGGCGCGATCGACGTACGGGGCGCCCGACGCAGCGGCATCGGCCGGCGCGCGGCGTGTGGCAATCGCGGCCAGCGGCTCGCCCGTTTCGCGTTCCGCGCGATCGACGTGCGCAGCCAGCTCAGCCAGCGCCGGATCGGCGAACAGCGTGTCGAGCCGCAGGTTCACGCGCAGCGCGGCACGGATCGCGGCCTGCAGTTGCATCGCGGCGAGCGAATCGGCGCCCAGCGAGAAGAAGCGGTCGTCGCGCGTCGGCGTCGCGTCGAGGCCGAGCAGCGTCTGCCAGAGGCCCGCGATCTGCTGCTCCGTCGGCGTGCGCGGCTCGTCGCCTGCGGATTGTTCGGTGTCGCGGACGCCGGCGATGCGCTCGCGTAGCGCGGCACGGTCGATCTTGCCGTTCAGCGTATACGGCAGCGCGTCGCAGCGCACGAAACGGTGCGGCTGCCACGCGGCGGGCAACAGCGCGCCCACGTGCGCCTTCAGCGTCGCATCGTCGGCGGCCGCGCGCAGCGCGACGCACGCGATCAGCCGCGTCGGCCCGTTGCCGGTTTCGGCGATCACGGCCGCGTCGGCCACCGCCGGGTGCGCACGCAGACACGCGGCGATTTCCGCGGGCTCCACACGCACGCCGCGCACCTGGACCTGGTCATCGAGACGGCCGAGATAATCGAACGCGCCGTCGGCGCGCTGGCGTGCGAGGTCGCCGGTTCGGTACACGCGGGCACCGGGTTCGCCGTGCGTATCGGGAATGAAGCGTTCGGCCGTCAGCGACGGGCGGCCGTGATAGCCGCGCGCGAGGCATACACCGCCGAGCAGCAGTTCGCCGCCCTCGTCGCCATCGATGCGCGCGACGCGCGGGCCGATCGCGCGACCGATCGGCAGCGATGCATACGCATCGTCGTCGGCCAGCACGGGCATTTCGCCCGGCTCGACCGGCCACAGCATCGGGGAGATCACGGCCTCGGTCGGCCCGTAGCCGTTGATCAGGCGAACCGACGGGAACGTACGGCGCACGAATTCGAATGCCTGTTGCGGCAGCGCTTCGCCGCCGAACGCGAGCACGCGCAACGCCGGCGGCACGCCGTCGCGCGCGGCGACGGCCGCGAATTCGCGCAGATACGCGGGCGGAAACGCGGCGACGCTGACGGATTCACTGACCATCAGCGCATGTGCGGCGTCCGGAGTGAACGGCTGCGGCGGCGCAATCGTCACGCTCGCGCCGACCGCGAGCGGCGCGAGCCAGCATTCGTGCGCGGCATCGAAATTGACCGACGCGAAATGCAGCAGGCGGTCGCCGCCCTCGATCGGCAGCGCGGCCGCGAGCGCGTCGCAATGCGCGGCGAGCGGCCCGTGCTCGACGACCACCGCCTTCGGCGTGCCGGTCGAGCCCGACGTGTAGATCATGTAGGCCGCCGAGCGCGGATGCACCGGCACGTCCTCGTCGTCGACGAAGGCGGCGGCACCTGCCTCCGCGGACATCGCGTCGAACGCGTGTTCGAACGGCGCGCCGAGCGCCGCGCGGCCGGCCGCATCGACGATCCCGTGGCGCAGTTGCGCATCGCGGACGATCCAGTCCAGGCGCGCGGCCGGATGACGCGGATCGAGCGGCACGAATACGCCGCCCGCTTTCAGCACGGCAAGCAGCGCGACGAACAGCTCGCACGAGCGTTCGACGCAGACGCCCACCCGCACTTCCGCGCCGACCCCGGCCGCGCGCAGCTGGCGGGCAAGGTGCGACGCACGCGCGTCGAGCGCGCCGCGCGACAGGCGCAGGTCGTTCTGGAAAGGCGCGGCGAGCGCGGGCGCGTCGGGCGCGCGGCGCGCCAGTTCGCGAATTCGGTGATGCAACGCAGTCGGGAAACTCGTCATGTGCGTGAAGTCCTTCGGTCCGGCCGCTTCGGCCAAGTCTCGGGGCCGCATGGGGCGGCTTCACTGGTGTGACGAACGGCGCGGCCGATTTTTTACCGTTTTGCGCGCAAAGCGAGAACGGATGCATTTTTTGAAGGCACGGCTAAATATTTGCGCGGCCCGTTCGTCTATCAGGGAGGAAAGCCGCGACTGGCCCGTCCCGCGCGCTGCTTTCGCATCAATCCCGCCGTTTCCGCAGGATTTGCCTGCCCTTCATTTACCGATGTTGCCGATGACCGCCGCCCACGAGCCTTCTTCCCCGCCGTCCCTCGACGCCTCCCCCGGCCGCCCCGCGGCCCGCCTGATCCTCGCGCTGCTGCGCGAAAGCCGCGCGTCGCTCGCGCTGGCGCTCGTCGCATGCGTGTTCAATGGCGTCGCGAGCGTGCTGCTCGTCGCGACGCTGAACCGCGCGCTCGCGACGCCCGGTGCGGCCGACGTGTCGCTCGCGTGGCGCTTCGCGCTGTGCGCGGTGATCGCGCTCGTCACGCGCATCGTGTCGGGCACGCTGTTCGCCCGGCTGTCGCAGGACACGATGGCGCGGCTGCGCGTGCATCTCGCACGGCGCGTCGGCGCGGCCGAGCTGCGCGACATCGAGCGGATCGGCGCGGCGCCTGTGCAGTCGGTGCTGACCGACGACGCGACCAACGTGTCGATGCTGTTCTTCGCGCTGCCGAACCTGGTGATGCACGGCTCGATCGTGTTCGGTTGCCTCGGCTATCTCGCGTGGCTGTCGTGGCCCGTGTGCCTGCTCGCGCTGACCGCGATCGTCGCGGGCTCGCTCGGCTATCACACCGGCGATCGCCGTGCGATCGCGTCGCTCGAGGCGGCCGGCCAGGCGCAGGATCGCCTGTTCGGCTATCTCGGCTCGTTGTTCTCCGGCGCGAAGGAGCTGAAGCTGCACGACGCGCGCGCGCGCCAGTTCGTCGACGGACAGCTCGGCGCGGCGATCGGCGAAGTGCGCGACCACCGCCGCCGCGCGTTCAGCGCGTATGCGGTCGGCGTCGGCTGGATCATCTTCCTGTTCTACGTGTTCCTCGGCGCGGCCGCGTTCTGGCCGCAACTGGGCGTGCATGCCGATGCAGGTACGGCGGCCGGCTACGTCGTCGTGTTCCTGTTCATGCTGGTGCCGCTCGACGGACTGCTGAACAACCTGCCGACCGTCAACGCGGCGCGCGTGTCGCTCGGGCGCATCGAGAGCGTGATGGCCGAATTCGGTGCGCTGCGCACGGTGCCGCCCGCCAGCGACGCCCCCGACGTACCGCCGGCCGGCGCCGTCACGCTGCGGGGCGTCACGCACGCGTATTTCCACGAGCGTGACGAACGGATGTTCCGGATCGGGCCGATCGACCTGACGATCCGGCCGGGTGAGCTCGTGTTCATCGTCGGCGGCAACGGCAGCGGCAAGACGACGCTCGCGAAGGTGCTGACGGGGCTCTACGAGCCGGAGGAAGGCGCGATCGAGGTCGACGGCCGGACGATCGGCTGGCGCGAGCGTGCTGCGTACCGTCAACGCTTCAGCGCGGTGTTCAACGATTTCCATCTGTTCGATGCGCTGCTCGGCATCGTCGATCCCGAAGATCCGGCGCGCGCACAGGCCGATGCGCGCGCGAACGCGCTGGTCGCGAAGCTCGCGCTCGATCACAAGGTGAAGGTCGTCGACGGCGCGTTCTCGAACCGCGCGCTGTCGACCGGGCAGCGCAAGCGGCTCGCGCTCGTCGTCGCGTATCTGGAGGACCGGCCGTTCTACCTGTTCGACGAATGGGCGGCCGACCAGGATCCGTCGTTCAAGGCGGTGTTCTACGAGCAACTGCTGCCCGAGCTGCGCGCGCGCGGCAAGGCCGTGATCGTGATCACGCACGACGACCGCTATTTCGATCTCGCTGATCGGCTGCTGAAGCTCGACAACGGGCAGATCGTCAGCGACACGACGCCCGCGCGGTCACGCGCACGGGACGGTGCCGATGCACTGAGCGCGTAAGCACGCGTGAACACCGGCCGCCTGCACGCGGCAATTGCGGCGCGCAGGCAGTCGGTGTTCGGCTCGGCGGAGCGCAACGGACTGGAAAATCCGAAAGGAAATATCGTTCGGCATACTGACGTATAGATGACGCCATCGGGACGCCGCGACACGCGATCAACTACGCGGCGCTCGGCCACGCGCTTCCCCTGCCCGCAACGACGATTCGCTCGCTCAGCGCACGGCCGGCAGCTTCAGCATCGTATCGGTCATCACGTCGGCCAGCTTCAGCGCCGACATCGGCCCGCCGAACCCCCAGATGTTCCGTTCGACGAGCGCGATCCTGCGTTCGCGCAGCGCGGGCACGAAACGCCACACGGGCGAGTCGAGTTTCGACGACAGCGGCACGTCCATCCCCGTCGCGGTGACGAACAGCACGGCGAGATCGCGTTGCCGGAGCAGATCGGCGGATGTCACGTAAAGCGTGCCTTCGCGCGTCGGCTTCTTCGGCCACGGGTCGAGCCCGAGCGCGCGCGCGAGGCCCGCCGACGTGCTGTTGCCGGTATACGCCCAGTAGCGGTCGGGCAGCCCGAGATCCTGCAGCAGTGCGATGCGATCGCCGCCGCGGCCCGCGGCCTTGAGCCGCGATGCATTGCGCGCGATCCCTGCGTCGAGTTGTGCTTCGACCGCCTTCGCGCGCGCGTCGCGTCCGGTCACGGTACCAATCGTCCGGAAGATCCGGCGCATCCAGTCGAGCTGCGTGACGAGCACGCCGCCTTCCGACACGTTCGGGCTGAACTGGAACAGGATCGTCGGCGCGATTCGGTCGAGCGCGGCGAAGATCGGCGCATGCCGGAAGCCGACGCCGAGGATGAGGTCCGGCTTCACCGCGGCGATCGCCTCGAGCCCCGGCTCCTGACGCGAGCCGATGTCGGTCACATGGGCGAGCCGGTCGCTCTCGTAGCCGAGCCAGCCCGGATAGAACGCGGTATCGGCCATGCCGGCCGGCACGATGTCGAGCGCGATCACGCTTTCCGCGAACATGAAGTCGAGCGCGACCACACGTTGCGGCTGCACCGGCATCGTCGCGCTCGCCTGCGATACGACGGGGTTGCCGGCGAGCGAGCGGCCCGATTGCGAAGGCGTGCTGCCCTGCCCGCCGCGCGCGTCGTTCGCGACCGCGGCGGCCGGCGCCGCATGCGCGCCGCAGCAAGCAGCGCCGAACGCGGCCAGTGCGGCAAGCGCATGGCGGCGGCCGGCATGCGGTGCCGGAGTCACCGGATCGCATCCTGCTCGGCCAGCGCCGCGTCGTCCATCGTCAATAGCAGGGGGCAGCTTCCACACAGTTGCGTTTCTCCAGGAATTTCATAGCGCAGGCAGCACACGCGGCGTGCGCGAAACGGCGTCGGCAGCAGCGGCGAGCGCGGCACGGCGTCGCGTACCGGCAGGCGCAGCGGATTCAGCTCACCTTCGACGCAGGACGCGCCGAACAGCCAGTCGGCATCGCGAGCGGGATCGGCCGCGCACGGCAGCGAACGGTACGTGTCGAGCAGATAGTCGAGCAGGTTGCCCGCGTTGCTCCACAGCACGCGCGGCGTGACGCGGCCCATCGCCGCGAGCAGGCCGATCACCGCGCCGAGATGCGCGACGAGCCCCGCATAGCGCGGCGCGGGCGCGATGCACGGCGCGCCGAGCGCGTCCGGCGCGAAATACAGCGCAGCCGGCATCCCGTCGTCGAGCGCGACGAACGTGCGGTCCGGCGTCATGTCGAGCGGCCGGCCGAGCGTCAGCGCGGCGACGACGCCGGCCAGCGCCGCGCGGCCGAAATAGTATTTGCTCCATTGCGACATCAGCGCGCGCGCATGCAACGCCGGATCGCCGCCGTAGTGGCGGACCATCGCATCGAGCAGCGCATCGCGATGATCGGGCAGCGCGGCGACCGGCACGATGATCCGGCCCGGCGCGTGCGCGTCGTCGGGCATCCCGAGCCACACCGCGTCGAGATGGCCGGTGAACGGTTCGGGGGCGAACGCGGAGAAGCGCGTGGCGCGTGCACCGTCGAGCGCTGGTGTCATCGCCCCGCGCGCCGCGCGCGGCGCCCCTCGAGGATCAGCAGCCCGAGCAGATACGGCGCGCCGATCAGCGCGGTCAGCACGCCGGCGGGCACTTCGCGCGGCGCGACGACCGTGCGGGCGGCCAGGTCGGCACACCCGAGGATCAGCGCGCCGCATGCGGCCGCGAGCCACAGCCGCGTGCGGTGCCGGCGCGCGCCGAGCATCGTCGCGACGTGCGGCGCCATCAGTCCGATGAAGCCGACCGGCCCGACCGCCGCGACGGCCGCGCACGCGGCGAGCGTCGCGATCGTCAGCGCGAGCGGCCGCAGCGCAGCGACCGGCAGGCCGAGCGCGGCCGCCTGGTCGTCGCCGAGCGCGAGCATGTCGAGCGGTCGCGCGAGCCAGGCGAACACGGGGATCGCGAGCACGCACCACGGCATCAGCATCGACACCTCGCCCCAGCCGCGGCCGTAGGTGCCGCCGACGAGCCACACGACGAAGCGCGCGGGCTGCACGCTTTCCTGTGTGATCAGCCATTGCGCGAGCGTGGTCCACAACGCGCCGATCACGATGCCGGTCAGCGCGACCGCGAGCGGTGCATAACGGTGCCGGTGATTGAGCGCGAGCGTGATCGCGAGCGACAGCGCACCGCCGCTCAACGCGGCCAAGGCGAGCGTCACGTGCCCCATCAGCGGCCACGTCGACAACGCGAACAGCGTGACGAGCCCCGCGCCCTGCGTGACGCCGAGCACTTCGGGGCCGGCGAGCGGGTTGCGCACGACGCTCTGCATCGCGACGCCGCTCACGGCGAGCAGCGCACCCGCGAGGAGCGCGCACAGCAGCCGCGGCATGCGCAGGTCGATCAGCATTCGCGCGACGGCATCGTGACCCGACAGCGCGGCGGACCAGCGTGCCGGCGACAGCCATTCGGGGCCGGCCGACACGCCGGCGAATACGACGAGCACGCCGGCCGCGACGAGCAGCGCGGTGCGCAGCGGCCGGCCGAGCTGCTCGAGCCAGGCGACCACCCGCGTCGACCCGTTGCCGGCCGCGCGTTCGGCTTGAGCATGCAGCACGCCCGACCAAGCAGCGCCGCGCCGGATCATCGCGAGCATCAGCGGCGTGCCGACGAGCGCGATCGCGACGCCGGTCGACAGCGTCGCGTCGAGACCCGACGCGAGCACCGCACTGTCGGTGACGAGCACGAGCGCGCCCCCCGCGAGCGCCGACAGCGGCACCAGCACGCCGAGCCGGCCCGCGCGTGCGCCGCGCACCTGGCGCACCAGGTTCGGCGCGACGAGCCCCACGTACGACAGCGGGCCCGCGATGCTGACGGCCACGCTCGTGAACGCGACCGCGACGATCGTCGCCGCGAGCCGCGCCGCGTCGACGCGCACGCCGGCCGCGGCCGCCGCCTCGTCGCCGAGCGCGAGCGGATTCAGCGGCCGGATCACGAACGGCAGCGCGAGCAACGGCACGACGAGCCAGCGCGCGGCAAGCGCGAGCCCGGTCGCGCCGGGTTGATAAAGACTGCCGTTGGTCCACAGCGCCGCGCCCGCGATGTTCTGCTCGAAGAATGCGAGCACGAGCGTCGACAGTGCCGCGAACAGCAGCATGCACACACTACCCGCAAGCACGAGCCGCAGCGGCGTCGCGCGCCAGCCGCCGGCCGCGACGATCGCGCACGCGGCGGCGATCAGCCCGCAGACGAACAGCAGCGGCACCGACGCGACACCGGCGAGCGCCGGCACCAGCATCGCCGCGAGCAGGCCGAGCTGGGCGCCGCCCGTCACGCCGAGCAGGTCGGGCGATGCGAGCGGGTTGCGCGTGAGCGACTGGAACAGCGCGCCCGCGATGCCGAGGCAGCCGCCCGCGACGAGCGCGGCCGCGACACGCGGCAGGTTGAGGTCGAACAGGAACACGCCCGCGAGCGCGGCAGCGTCGCTGCCCGGCATCGCGTTCCACCATACGCGGAGGTCTGGGGCGATGCGCAGCACCGCCAGCACCGCGATCAGCACGACGAGGCCGAGCGCGAGCACGCTGGCACGGCGGCCGGATGCCGCGCCCTGCCCGCTCGCCGCGAGTCGCTTGCGCATCGCGAACGTCGTCATACGGCGATATCCCGGTGAACGGCGCGATCGAACCCGTCCGCCGTGCCGGATGCCGGCGGCCCGTATGCCGGCACGCACATCGGCGCGCCCGTCTGCGGATGCGCGAGCTTGAGCATGTCGACGCCGAACGCCGCGCGCAGCCGCGCCGGTTCCAGCATCGCGTCGGGCGAGCCCTGCGCGACAAGGCGGCCGGCACGCATCAGCACGATGTCGTCGCTGAACGCGGCTGCCTGGTTCAGGTCATGCAGGACCCACACGATCGTCAGCCCGCGCGCGCGGTTCAGTGCGCGCAGCGCGTCGAGGATGTCGAGCTGATGATGGATGTCGAGATAGGTCGTCGGCTCGTCGAGCAGCACGATCGACGCCTGCTGCGCGAGCGCCATCGCGATCCACGCGCGCTGCCGCTCGCCGCCCGACAGCGCGCCGACGTCACGCCCGGCGTCGCCGGCCAGGCCGCTCGTCTCGAGCGCCTCGTCGATCGCCGCATGGTCGGCGCGCGACAGCCCGCGCAGGAAACCGCCATACGCGTAGCGGCCGTACGCGACCAGCTCGCGCACGGTCAGCCCCGACGGAATCTGGTTGAACTGCGCGAGCATCGTGAGCTCGCGCGCGAGCGCGCGACGGCGAAACGACGCGAGCGGCTTGCCGTTCACGTCGATGCGGCCCGCACGCGCGGGCTGCAGGCCCGCGAGCGTGCGCAGCAGCGTGCTCTTGCCGCAGCCGTTCGGGCCGCACAGCGCGGTCACGCGGCCGGCCGCGATCGACAGGTCCAGCCCGTCGATCACGACATGGTCGCGATAACCCACCGTCAATCCGCGCGCGGCCAGCGCGGCGGTACTACGCGTCATCGGTCCTCCGTTCGGCCGCGCGCGGGACCGTATAGCTTTGCGCCATCGCGACGACCACCTTGCGCGGCCCTTCGAACGGGTCGCGTGCGTGCGCGGTCAGCATGTTGTCGAGCATCAGCACGTCGCCCGTGCGCCACGGGAACGCGATGCGCTGGCGATCGAGCACGCCGCGGATTTCCGCGAGCGCGTCGGCCTCGAGCGGCGCGCCGTCGCCGTAATACACGTTGCGCGGCACGTTCTCGAGCCCGACCGCGTCGACGAGCGCTTCCTGCATGTCGTCGTCGAGCGCCGACAGGTGAAACAGGTTCGCCTGGTTGAACCACACGCGCTCGCCCGTGCGCGGATGGCGTGCGACAGCCTGGCAGCGTTCGCGCGTGCGCAGCAGCAGTTCGCCGTCGTCGTCCGTGCGCCATGTGCATTCGATGCCGCGCGCCGCGCACATCCGCTCGACCTCGGCCGGCTCGTCGGTGCCGAACGACTGCTGCCACGGCAGGTCGAGCCCCTGGCCGAAGTTGCGCACGTACAGCAGCTCGCGCTGCTCGAAGCGCGCGACCAGCGCCGGATCGAGCGCGCGATAGACGGCGCGGCTGTCCGCGATCGGCGTCGCACCACCTTTTGGCGCCGCGAGCGCGCAATGGAACCAGATCCGCAGCGGCCACTCGCGCGTGTACGACTGCTCGTTGTGCAGCGGAATCGCGCGATGCGGCGGGTATTCGGTCGACGTGTAGACGGCGCCTTCGACCTGGCTGCGCGGCGTCGACGCGTATTCATAGCCGATCAGCGGATCGCCGAACGACGCCGCGAACTGCTGGAACGCGTCGATCGACGGCACGTGAAAGCCCGTGAACAGCACACCGCCCGCCCGTTCGAGCGTGTCGGCCGCGATCGCATGCGCGAGCGGCGCGATCTCGTCGATCGACATGCCGTCGGCGCCGCGCGGCGACACGACGGTGGGCAGCCCCGGCTCGATACGCAGGTCGTCGAGCGTCGGCAACGAAAGCAGGGTCATGCAACGTCCTCTTCAGGTGGCGCGCCGCACACGCGGCGCAGCGGGTCACGACGCGCGCGTTGCGCGATCGCCGTCCATCGCGCGGCGCAGGCTCGCGGGGCGCATGTCGGTCCAGACGGTCTCGATGTGCGCGAGGCAGTCGGCTTTCGGGCCGCGCACGCCGACCTCGCGCCACCCGGCCGGCACGGGCCGGAACGTCGGCCAGATCGAATACTGTTCTTCGTCGTTGATGACGACCGTGTAGACGAGGTCGTCGGTGTCGGCGGAAGGCGTCGTGGCTTGCGTCATGATCGAAAAATGCGGGAGGCGGTTGAAGGAGGCGAAGCGGCGAACTGTCGGATCGGCCGCTCCTGTCTTGAAGACGATTGGCCGGCGCGATTTTTTACCGGCGCCGCGCGCGGCCGCCGAGAAACACCGGGCACGCGTCACCGCGATGGCACGCGTCGAGGCATTCCGCGCAGTGCCGCTCCGCGTCGCGCACCATGAAATGCACGAGTGTCTGCGACACGTTCAACGCGCGCGCCGCGGTCTGCAGCGTCTCCTCGCGCAGCCGCACCATCTCGAACGCCGCGCGGCTGCGCGCCGGCAGGTCGTCGAGCGCGGCCCACACGCGACGCAGCGTGTCGCGCGTCATCAGCGCGGCCTCGGGCGTCGGTTCCGGCGACGGCACGTCGAAGCCGTCGTCCTCTTCCGTGTGATAGACGTTCTCGAGGCTTTGCCGGCGGCACGCATCGATCGACGCATTGCGCACCATCCGCGTCACGTATGCGATCGGCTGGCGCACCGCGTCCTGGTTCGGGAATTCGACGAGCTTCACGAACACGTCGTGCACGACGTCCTCGGCGCGGCTCGCACAACCGACGAAGCCGCGCGCGACGTTGACGAGCATCGCGCGATGGGCGATCAGCACGTCGAGCAGCGCACCCTGCGCATGCGGCTCGGCGGTACGGCGCGCCCGCGGCGCGGGACGCGACGGCAGGTCCGGATAACTGCCGAGGAACGGGTTCGCCGTTGCCGCTGCCGGTCGTTCGAGCACTTCCGCCATAGCCATCGATCTGCTCCGTCAAATTCCGAGATAGCGCAATTTAACGTAAACGCAAATCATTCTCAATCCGATTACGAGATGACCCTTTCGGTTGTCGGGATTTGTCTGATTAATTGACGGATTCGGTGTTTTGACGAACGGGACAGGCCGAACGACAGGATCTCGACGAAGACGCCTCCGCCACCGTCGCACGGCTCGTGCCGGCCACCGCCGAAGCGCATCCGCGCCATGTGTGCGACTTCGTGCATCGCCATCACAAGGTGTGTCGCCGGGTGCTTTGAGCGGCGCGCCGCGAGCCTGGGAAAAAGCGCCGGCATGCCGGCGCTTTCACGTGAGGTGCGTGCGGTGCGTCGAGCCGCGCTCGCGCGGCTCGCGTCAGTAGATGAACAGCCGGATCGTTGCAGTCGCATCGAACCGCCCGATCTTCGGCGGCCCGAACGACTTGAGCACCGCGTCCATCAATACGCTCTGGTTCATGACGTTGGACGGAAACTGAGCGAGGTTGAACTGTTGGTTGAACGGAATGGCCTTGCCCTGGCTGTCCTCGATCCCGATACCGAAATTGCTGTCCTTCGCCGGCACCAGCAAGCCGTTCTGAACCGGATAGCTCGTTTCGAAATATCCGTCGACGCGTACCGCGACGTTGCATTTCTTGGTCAACGACAACGAGAACCGCTTGCGCGGCACCGCCGGCATGAAGCCGTTGCCCACGGCCTGCACCTGTCCGAAATTGACGATGCCCGGTTCGGGCGTCACGAGCACGTCGACGAAGCACGGCGTCGGCTTGAGGTTGCGCAGGCCGCTCAGGCGGTACTGGAAGCTCGGGTTGTATGCATTCAGCCCGAACTCGCCGTCGAACTGGAATACCGTGTAGATATCGCTCGGTGGCTGGACCCAGTTGCCCTTCTTGCGCACGACGACCTGGTAGTCGATGCTGATACGGGTCTGCTCGCAACGTCCGCGATCGAAGTCGTACTTGCTGCACGGCGGCACCGAATAGCCGGTAAACACCCCTCCGCCGCGATTACTCGTCTTGTTGAAATAGTCGATTCCCTTGTAGCGGATGCCGATCTCCAGCCCCCACGCCGCCGGGTTCGTGCGATTCGGGTTCGCGTAGAAATAGATGTTGTCGACGACTTTCAGGCTGCCTGCATCGCCGAGGTCCTTGTAGCAATACCCTGACGTGGTGCGGACCGGCGACACCCAGATCACGTATCCGTCCGGCGCGTCGGTCGGATACGACGCGACACCGCCGATCGGCTCGGTCAGCGAGGTCGCACCGCTGTTCGTCAGGCATCTTAGCGCCCACGCCGGCTGCGCGGCCGCGACCAGCAATCCCAGCACGAGCCAGCGCAGCCACGCCGCCGGCAACCGCCGTTCGCGCATCCCGCCGCTCATTTCTTCACGCTCTTGCAGGCACCGGCCTCGCACGCATACTCGACCGTCACCTGGCCGCCGTAGTCGTCCACGTGCGTGACGAACAACGTCGACGGCGTCGCGGCCTTGAACGGCACGTCGGCCGTGCTCATCGGGCTCACCATCACCGGGTCCAGCGGCACATGCGTCTTCTGCGCACCCGAAGCCACGTCGACGATCGTGATGTGATACGGCGTCGGATTGTCGAACACGAGCTTGTGCGCCCCCGCGTCGACGCGCAGCGTCATCGGCAGCGTCCAGTCCTCGTCACGCGCAGGCTGCACGCCCTTCGGCCGGTAGAACAGCTTCATCTGCGTATGCAGCGCGATCTGCAGCGTGTTCGGCGTATCGGTCTTCGGCGGCACTTCGCGGATGTTCAGGTAGAACACCGATTCGCGATCGGCCGGCAGTTCGGTGCCCGGCAGCTTCGCGATGCGCAGCACGTTGCGCTCGTTCGCCTCGACCCGCTGCAGCGGCGGCACGACCATCAGCGGCGACGTGATCTTGTTGCCTCGCGTGTCCTCGAGCCACGACTGCACGAGATACGGATACGTCGTGCTCTTGTTCGTGATGGTGACGATCGCGGCCGGTTCGCCTTCGTTGAAGATCACGCGCGTGCGGTCCGGCACGATCGCCGCATGCGCGACGCCGGCGAGCAGCGCGCTGGCCACGGCCAGCATGCACGATGCGCGGCGCGGGAAGAAAAGAGAGAAAGCGTGGTTCATCGCTGGATCCGTCAAATCATCGTTCGGTCCGTGCGGCCGCCGCACGCGGCTCGCCGGGCGTCTGGCACGTCACCGGAATCGGCGTGCCTTCGAGTTGAAGCTGGTTGGGCAGTGCATTCACCGCGCACAGCGTGCGTTCGCCTGCACGCACCACGAGCGCGGATTTCGGCTGCACCTGAGTCAGAAACGCGGCGCCGGCTTCGCCGACGATGCCGAGCTCCTTGCCGTTCGCCGCGTCCTGCACGGATGCGCCGAACGGCACCGGCTTGCCGGCCGCATCGGTCAGCGTCAGGTACAGGTTGCTGCCGCGCGCGGTGGAGAACGTCACGAAGCCGATCGCGCCGTCGGTCAGCACCATGCGCTGGATCGGGTTCGACACCTGCACCTCGAGCGGCAGTTTCTCGACGTTGACGGTCGCGTCGTACACGTTGTACGGCGAGATCCCGTCGAGCACCGCGTAGCCGCGCGAGTCGGTATGCGTGAGCGTGCCGGACAGCGGCACGTCGGGCACGCCGTCGGTCGATACCAGCAGGCGCGTATCGCCCGCATTGCCGTTCGCATGCGCGGACACGCCGTACTGCGTCGCGACGAGCGAGCCGTCGACTTCGAGCGACGCGGCCGCGTACGCGTTGGCGAGCGTCGACGCCTGCGCGCTCAGCTGGTAGGTCGACGTGCGCTGGCGGAAGCTCGCGTTCGCCGACGCGCGGCCGTCGGTCGCGCCCGCATTGATCTGGTAGGTGCGGCCGTCCGGATCGTCGTAGATGTAGCCCGCGTTCACGCTCGTGCTGCCGCTGCCCGTCGTCAGGTTCGACGTGACGGTGTGGCGGCCGCCGATCGGCAGCGTCGCGGTCACCGAGAACTGGTTGCCGCTCGCGCCCGCACTCTGCGTGCGGAACGCGGACACGCTGACGTTCAGGTTGCGCAGTGCGCCGACCGAGAACGCGCGCGTCAGCGTGAGACCCACGCGCTGCTCGGACGAGCGCGCCCAGTAGGTCGTCTGGTCGTACGAGAAATAGGTCGACGTGTCGCCGAAGCGCTTCGACATCGTCGCCGAGTAGCGCTGCTTGCTGTTGGCGAGGCCATACGCGGTCGGGTCGCCGGAGAACTGTGCGAAGTTGGTGTACTCGCGCTCGGAGAAGCGATAGCCGAAGAAGCGCACGTCCGCATCGAGCCCGTCGAAGTGCTTCGAATAGTTGATACGGTACGAGTTGCCGTTGCGCGTCGCGCCATTCCACCACAGCCGCGCGCGTGCGTGCGTGACGTCGGCCGACACCGCGCCGAACGTGCCGAAATCGCGGCCGACGCCGAGCGCGATCGACGTATAGCCCGATGCGGCGATGAAGCCGCCGTACAGCGTGATGTCGAACGGCAACCCGTAGGCAGCTTCGCCGAACCCGAAGAACGGCGTGATGCCGGCGCCGCCGAACTGCCGCGGCTTGCCGACGGCAGCCTTGTAGCGCAGTTGTCCGGTGCGCGCGAGGAACGGCACGGCGGCCGTCGTCACCTGGAAGCGCTGCACGCTGCCGTCTTCCTCGTCGACCGTGACGTCGAGCGTGCCCTGCACGCTCGTATTGATGTTCTGCAGCGCGAACGCGCCGGGCGACACGCGCGTCACGTACAGCACGCGGCCCGCCTGCGACACGGTGACGGTCGCGTTGGTGCGCGCGACGCCCGAGATCAGCGGCGCATAGCCGCGCAGCGAAGGCGGCAGCATCCGGTCGTCGCTGCGGATCGACGCGCCGGTCAGCGCGAACGTGTCGAAAATGTCCGAGTTCAGGTAGTCGTCGCCGAACGTCACCGTCGACTGGATCGACGGCAGCGCGCGAAACGCATAAAGCCGGCTGAAGCGGAACGTGCGGTCCGCATACGCCGTGTTGCCCACGTTCGACTGCACCTGGTAGTCGCCGCGAAAGCGCCACGCGTCCCAGTTCGCGCCGATCGTGCCGTAGGCCTGGACCGAATTCGTCTGTCCGCCGCCCGAACCGAAGTTGCGGTTCGTGTTCGCGATCACGCGATAGTCGAGCATCGCGCCCGGAATCCCGTCGGACCAGCTCGACGGCGGCAGGTACGTCGAATCGGTGAATTCGAGCGCGGCCTGCGGAATCGTGATCTTCAGCCGTCCGTCGCTCTTCAGGTAGCGCACGGTCGCGCCCTCGATCGCGCCGAGATCGACGCAACGTCCGCCCTGAAAGCGCGGCAGGTCCTTCGCGAGCGATGGTTTCAGCCCGAACCGCGCGACGAGTTCCGGCGGCAGGCACGGCTTGCCCGCGCCGGATGCGTCGAGCGCGATGAACTGGATCGCCTGCAGCCCGTAGAACAGGTCGTTGACCTGCACGTCGAGCATGTATTCGCCCGGCAGCGTGAAGTCGGGCTGCGAGAACTGCGACAGGTCGACGTTGTTCGTGCCGTCGATGTCGAGGAACGACGAATTGAATTCCGTCGCATGGCTCTGGCTGCCGACCACCAGCACGGAGACGCAAAGGAAGGAATGTCTGATTCGCACGCGGCGCTACCGGAAATCCGGGGAAGGTGAGACGTGAAGGAAAGGAAGCCGGAGAAAGGGTGTCGACACCCCTTCTCCGGTACGGCCGCTTACTGGTAGCGGACCGTGAAGTTCGCGACGCCGTCGGCCGTACCCGGCGTCACGCCGGCGGCCGTGGCTTCGTACATTGCCGCGAAGCGTGCGGTGTTGGTGCCGTTTTGCAGCAGGGTCGGCGCCTTCTGTTCGGCGCCGTTGTCGAGGTATTCGCCCGACGCGGCCTGCAGGCGGATGCCGACGTTGGTTGCCGAACCGATCGTGGCGAGCAGCTTCGGCTGGCCTGCGCTCGACGTGCCCGTGAACGTGAAGTACGCGCTCTGCGCGATGCTGGTGTCGCAGTCCGTCAGCTTGATGTCGAACGACACCGCGTCCGACTTGTCGCCGGCTTGCTTGAACTTGTTGGTCGGCACCTTGCCGAGCTGCACGGTCTGGTTGACGGAGTTCGAATCGATGCCGCATGCGCCCGCGACGATCTCGCCCGTGAAGTTGATCGTGCCGGTGCCCGCTGCGAAGGCCGAGGTGGACAGGGCTGCGAGTGCGACCGCGCTCAGGAGGGTTTTTTTCATGACGTTTTCCATGAGAATTGCAAAGGGAATGGACGACGTGGCGGATACAAAAGGCAGCGTGTGGTTGGCTCCCGTCCGTCACGAGGCGGCATTATCGAGATAAGAGTGAAATAATTTTGTAAATCATTGTCAAATCTCAATGACAATGTTTGTTTTAAGCACTTTTAAACCCACTCCTTCCCGCAAATTCTCAATTACGACATTTTATTCCGCAGTCCTTTTCTATTTTCCAGAACCGACTGAAAATTAAAGAAAATTTGTTTTATCGATTCAAATATCCCAGCTTCTCGTTGCTGGACAACACTTTCCAGATACCGGGTGCGAGCCGACAAAATTCGGTCCGATCCCGCCATCGTTGCTTGACCACAACGAAACAATTCGACGATTTTCCACCAACAAGAAATTAACTGGCGATATTCAACGACGCGAAACTTTCACGCAAACGATTGCAATATCTGCACAAACGTTTCACCGCGACACTTCGTCGCCCCTGATTATTCGTAATGCGTGAATTAATCGAATCGTCAACCCGGAATTAAAGCGGCCGCATAAAGTCGTGCGCCGGGACGACATTCGCGACACTGGATGGAGTCGAAACTGGAGGAAGTCCGGCACGATCGGAGGCCGGCGGCGACGCGATCGGTCGCCGGGATGCGAGTCGAGTGAAAGGCGGCCCTTCAACCCGGCTGCGTGGAGGAAAAACAGGCGCGACGAAGCGCGCTTGCGCGTGTCGTCGATCGCGGCCGGTGACCCGACCGCAGCAACACCGACCGGGGTAGCGGCGACGCAGCGCAATGCGCCGCCGCTACCTGCCCGGTCCCGGTCAAGACATCACGCGGCAGCTTCGCCAGCGGTGGCCGGCGCCCACCCGCCGCCCAGCGCGCGATACAGCGCAATCGCATTCGCGAGCCTGCGCTCCTTGAGCCGGATCAGCTCCTGTCCCGACTCGTATGTGCTGCGCTGCGCGTCGAGCAGTTCGAGATACGTCGCGACGCCGCCCGCATAGCGGCGCTCGGCGAGCTTCAGCCGCGCGCCGTCGGCCGCATAGACGTCCTGCTGCGCCGCGAGCTGGCGATCGATCCAGTCGCGCGCGGCGAATGCGTCGGCCACTTCGCGGAATGCGGTCTGCACGGTCTTCTCGTATTCCGCGACCGCGATGTGCTTGCGTGCGGTCGCGACGTCGAGATTCGCGCGATTGCGGCCGCCTGCAAAGATCGGCAGCGTGATGCGCGGCGCGAACGTCCAGACGCTCGTGCCGCCCGCGAACAGGCTCGAGAACGCATCGCTGACCGAACCGTAGTCGGTCGTCAGCGCGATGCGCGGGAAGAACGCCGCGCGCGCGGCGCCGATCTGCGCGTTCGCGGCCTTGAGCCGCGACTCAGCCTGCCGGATGTCCGGCCGCCGTTCGAGCAGCGCGCTCGGCGCGCCGGGCGCCACCGGCGCGATCGCGAGCGTGTCGAACGCGGTGCCGTCGGCCGGCACGGTGCGTGCGAAATCGCCGGCGAGCAATTGCAGCGCGCGCACCGACTGCGCGTGTTCGCGCTGCAGCGCGGCCTGCGACGCACGCGCGGACGCGACCAGCATCTCGGCCGAACGCAACTCGATCGCGTCGCTCGTGCCGGCCGCGTAGCGGCGCTGCGTGAGCGCGGCGATGCGCTCGCGCGCGTCGAGCGTGCGCTGCGCCAGTGCCAGTTGCTCGCGCAACGACCGTTCGGAAACATACGCGCCGGCGACTTCGGCAATCACGCCGATGCGCACCGTGCGCTGCGCGTCGGCCGTCGCGAAATACTCGGCGAGCGCCGCATCGGACAGGTTGCGCACGCGGCCGAACAGGTCGAGCTCGTACGCGCTGACGCCGACGCCCGCGCGATACAGCCCGCTCACCGCGCTCTCGCGCACGACCGGGTCGTACTGACGCGTGCGTTCGTAGCCGAGGCTCGCGTCGACCGACGGCATCAGGTCCGCGCGCTGCACGCCATACAGCGCGCGCGCTTCGTCGAGCCGGCCGGCTGCGATCCGCAGGTCGCGATTGTTGGCGAGCGCGGCATCGATCCACGCCTGCAACGCCGGATCGGTGAAATACGCGCGCCAGTCGTCGAGCAGCGCGGCATCGGCGAATGCAGCCGGCTCGACCGCCGGCTGCGTGTCGCCATCGACCGGCGTGTAGCTGGCCGGCACCGGCGCGGCCGGGCGCTCGTAGCGCGGTGCGAGCGAGCATCCGGCGAGCGCGAACGCGAGTGTGGCGGCCAGCGCGACCCGAGCGCGCGGCGTCGCGCACGCCTTCAGGTAAAACGTCATTGCGAACCCTCCATCGTCGCCGGCTGCGATCCGCCGCGCCGGCGCGGGCCGACGTCGAACAGGCGACCGACGCTCACGAAAAACAGCGGGACGAGAAACACCGCGAGCACCGTCGCCGTGATCACGCCGCCGAGCACGCCGGTGCCGATCGCCATCTGCGCGCCCGATGCGGCGCCCGACGCGAACGCGAGCGGCAGCACGCCGACGCCGAACGCCAGCGACGTCATCACGATCGGCCGCAGCCGCAGGCGCGCGGCCTCGAGCGCGGCGTCGACGAGCGACATGCGCTGCGCGACCAGGTCCTTCGCGACTTCGACGATCAGGATCGCGTTCTTCGCGGACAACCCGATCGTCGCGATCAGCCCCACCTTGAAATAGATGTCGTTCGGCATCGCGCGCAGCGTGACGCCGAGCACCGCGCCGATCAGGCCGAGCGGCACGACCAGCATCACCGCGAACGGGATCGACCAGCTCTCGTAGAGCGCCGCGAGCGCGAGGAACACGACGAGCACCGACAGCGCGAACAGCATCGGCGCCTGCGCGCCCGACAGCCGCTCCTCGAACGACTGCCCCGACCACGCGTGGCCGATGCCGGCCGGCAGCTTCGCGGCGAGCCGCTCGATCGCGGCCATCGCCTCGCCACTGCTGTGGCCGGCCGCGGCCGAGCCGTTGATCGTGAACGACGGATAGCCGTTGTAGCGCGTGAGCTGCGGCGGCCCGAGCGTCCAGTGCAGCGTCGCGAACGCCGCGAGCGGCACCATCTCGCCGCGCGCATTGCGCACGCGCAGCTTCTTCACGTCGTCCGGATCGAGCCGGCGCAGCCCGTCGGCCTGCACGATCACGCGGCGCACCTGCGTGCCATGCATGAAGTCGCCGATGTAGTCGGAGCCGAACATCACCGCGAGCGTCGTGTTGATCTCGTCCATCGACACGCCGAGCGCCGACGCCTTCGCGCGATCGATGTCGAGTTTGAGCTGCGGCGCATCCTGCGTGCCGGCGAACATCAGGTCGGTGAGCGCCGGATCCTTGCCGCCGGCCGCGAGCAGTTGCTCGCGCGCGGCACTGAACGCCGCGTAGTCGAGCCCGCTGCGATTCTGCAGCCGGAAGTCGAAGCCGCTCGTCGAACCGAGATCGGGCAGCGCCGGCGAGTTCATCGCGAACACCGTGGTGTTCGCCGCACCCGCGAAGCGCTCGTTGATGCGCGCGACGATCGCCTGCACGTGATCGCGCCCGGCCTTGCGTTCCTTCCAGTTCTTCAGCGTGACGAAGATCATCCCGCCGTTCGGCCCTTCGCCGTACAGGTTGAAGCCGCCAAGCGCGAACGTATATGCGGCCGGCTCGTCGTTGCGGATATACGACTCGACCTCGCGCACGCTCTGCATCGTTTCCGCGAGCGGCGTGCCCTGCGGCCGGATCACCATCACCATGAAGTTGCCCTGGTCCTCGTCGGGCAGGAACGCGGTCGGCAGTTGCGTGAGCATCAGCGCGGCCGCCGCGGTCAGCGCGCCGTACACGACGAGCCAGCGCACCGGCTTCTTCAGCATCGCGCCGACGCGCGTCGCATAGCGCTGCGTCGCACGCGCGACGAAGCGGTTGAACCAGCCGAAGAAACCGCGCTTCTCGTGATGGTCGCCGGACACCGGCTTGAGCAGCGTCGCGCACAGCGCGGGTGTCAGCGACAGCGCGAGAAACGCCGAGAAGCCGATCGATACCGCGAGCGCGAGCGCGAACTGCCGGTAGATGTTGCCCACCGCGCCGCCGAAGAACGCCATCGGCACGAACACCGACGTCAGCACGACCGTGATGCCGACGATCGCGCCGCTGATCTGCGTCATCGCCTTGACGGTCGCGTCGTAGGGCCCGAGCCCCTCCTCGACCATCAGCCGCTCGACGTTCTCGACGACGACGATCGCATCGTCGACAAGGATGCCGATCGCGAGCACCATCCCGAACATCGTCAGCACGTTGATCGAGAAGCCGGCCGCGTACATCACGCCGAACGTGCCCGCGAGCGCGACCGGCACGACCAGCGTCGGGATCAGCGTCGCGCGCAGGTTCTGCATGAACAGGAACATCACGAGGAACACCAGCACGCCGGCCTCGATCAGCGTCGTGACGACCTTGTTCATCGACACGCGCACGAACGACGACGTCTCGTACGGGATCTGGTATTTCACGCCCGGCGGGAAGTACGCGGACAGCGCGTCCATCGTCGCGCGCACGCGCTTCTCGGTTGCCACCGCGTTGGAGCCCGGCGCGAGCTTGATGCCCATCCCGGTCGCGGTCTTGCCGTTCACGTACGACGGATAGTTGTAGTCGTTGCCGCCGAACTCGACGCGCGCGACATCGCGCAGGTAGAGCGCCGAGCCGTCCGGCTGCGTGCGCAGCGCGATCGCGCCGAAGTCGGCCGGCGTCTTCAGCGGCGCGTCGGCGAACACCGTCGCCGCGATCGGCGCGGTGTCCGGCACCGCGCCGCGGCCGATGTCGCCGATCGTCACGCGCGCGTTGTGCGCGCGCACGGCCGACGAGATATCCGACGCGGTGAGGCCGTGCCCGGCCATCTTCACCGGGTCCGGCCAGATCCGCATCGCATATTCGGCGCCCCAGAACTGCACGCGGCCGACGCCGTCGACGCGGCGCAGCGCCTGCACGACGTTCGCCGACGCGTATTCGCCGAGCTGCACGTCGGTCATCCGGCCGTCGTCCGACGTCAGCGACACGACGAGCTGGATGTTGTCAGCGGCCTTCTCGACCTGGATGCCGTCGCGCCGCACGGGCTCGGGCAGCCGCGCCTCGACGGTCTTCAGCCGGTTCTGCACCTCGACGGCCGCGAGATCGGCGTTGACGCCCTGCTTGAACGTCAGGTACAGCGACGCGGCGCCGGCGCTGCTCGTCGCGGACGTGTACAGCAGCCCCGGCGCGCCGTTCATCTCGCGCTCGATCAGCGCGGTCACCGATTCCTCGACGACCTGCGCGGACGCGCCCGGGTACGTCGCATAGATGCTGACGACGGGTGGCGCGATGTCCGGGTACTGCGCGACGGGCAGCGCGCGTATCGCGAACGCGCCGCCGAGCATGATGAAGAGTGCGATCACCCACGCGAAGACGGGGCGATCGATGAAGAAACGTGCCATGTTGGTCTCGGTGAACCGGTCAGGATTGACGGGCGGCCGCCTGTGACGCAGCCTTCGTCGGCGTTGCCTGCTCGACGGGCTTGACGGCGGTATCGGGGGCGAACTGCGCGGCGTTGTCGACGATCACGCGCTCGCCGCCCGCGAGGCCGCGCGTGATGCGCCAGTCGCGTCCGCTCATCCGGTCGGCGACGACCTCGACGTCCTTCACCTTGCCGTTCGCGCCGACCACGCGCACCGACGTGCGGTCGGCCGTGCGCAGCAGCGCATCGCGCGGCACGAGGATCGCGCGCTGGTCGACGGCCGCGTCGAGCGCGATCCGCACGTACGCGCCCGGCAGCAGTTCGCGTTCGGGATTCGGGAACAGCGCGCGCATCTCGACGGTATCTGTGGTCGGGTCGACCGCGAGATCGCTGAACAGCAGCCTGCCCTTCAGCGGGTACGCGGTGCCGTCGGCACGCAACAGCGTCACCGTGACGTCGTGCTGCGCGATGCCCGTCGCGCGACCGCTCTTCACCGCACGGCGCAACGCATCGACGTCGGCCGCCGGCTGCGAGAAATTCACGTAGATCGGATCGAGCTGCTCGACGGTCGTGAGCGGCGTCGCCTGGTCCTGGCCGACGAGCGCACCTTCGGTCACGAGCGCGCGCCGCGCGCGGCCCGAAATCGGCGCGGTGACGGTTGCATAGTCGAGCTGCAGTTGCGCGCGGGCGAGTTCGGCCTTCGCCGAAGCGACGCCGGCCTTCGCCTGCGCGTCGTCGGCAACGGCCTCCGTGTGATCGCGCTCGCTGACCGCGTGGTCGCGCACGAGGTCGTCGTAACGGCGGCGCTTGTCGCTCGCCGCGAGCGCGGCGGCCTGCGCCTTCGCGAGCGCACCCTGTGCGGCGTCGCGTGCGGCCTTCAGCGGTGCCGGGTCGATGCGGAACAGCACCGCGCCCTGCTTCACTTCCTGGCCTTCTTCGTAAGTCCGCGCGGTGACGATGCCGGCGACCCGCGCGCGCACTTGCGCTTGCCGATACGCGTCGAGCCGGCCGGGCAATTCGACGGTCATCGGCACGGCCGTCGGACGCACCGTGACGACCGTCGCGTGCTGAATGGCCTCCGGCGCCTTGTCCTGTTCGCCCTTTCCGCATCCGGTCACGAGCAGCATGGCTGCGAGCGCGAACGGCGCCAGCCGAAGGCGGCGCTCCAGGGAGCGTTTGTTGTTCATGTATGACCTCGGATCGTTCGCCGCCGATACAATGCGGCGGCTCAGGGTGGCCGATTATAATCAGTCACGACTGATTAAATACATGTGGTTGCAATCCGACCGCGTCACTGTGTCAATTAAGCGACAGCGAACTGTAAGGAAATTCACGCCATGGCCCGCAAGACCCGGGAAGAATCGCTCGCCATCAAGCACCGGATCCTCGACGCCGCCGAGCTCGTCCTGCTCGAGAAAGGCGTCGCGCAAACCGCGATGGCGGACCTCGCCGAGGCCGCCGGGATGTCGCGGGGCGCCGTGTACGGCCACTACCGCAACAAGATGGAAGTGTGTCTCGCGATGTGCGACCGCGCGTTCGCTCGCACGTCGGAAGGCTTCGACACGGTCGACAGCCTGCCCGCGTTCGCCACGCTGCGCCGCGCGGCATCGCACTACCTGCAGCGATGCGGCGAGCCGGGCTCGATGCAGCGCGTGCTCGTGATCCTCTATACGAAGTGCGAACAGAGCGAGGAGAACGGCGCGCTGCTGCGGCGCCGCATGCTGCTCGAGCTGCAGATACTGCGCATCACCAAGGCGCTGCTGCGCCGCGCGATCGCGGCCGGCGAACTCGCCGCCGATCTCGACGTGCATCTCGCGGCCGTCTATCTCGTGTCGCTGCTCGAAGGCGTGTTCGCGTCGATGATCTGGACCAACCGGTTGCGCGGCAATTTGTGGAACGACGCGGAAGCGATGCTCGACGCCGGCTTCGACGCGGTCAGAACGTCCAGCGCGCTACGGGTGCCCGCGCAAAAATTGCCTGCTTGACGAAAAGCCGCGCAATAAATGCTGATTTAACCCGATTTACCGCAGTGCGAAACGAATGAGCTGACCCTCTTTAAAATTTTTAACGTTTCGCGGAACATCGGTAGACTGACGCTGTCATCTTTCTTTAGCGTCTTCGTGGTAATCCGGGTGCGACCCGGAAAGTTCACGCCGCCGTTCGAAGCGGGCCTGCCCGCGAGTTGGGTCGAACGGAAACGACACAGGCCCCTGGCGGGGCCTGTTTTGTTGCACGCCCGTCGCCTGCCCCCGTCGCCACCCGGCGGACATGCCGCCGATGGCTCCCGCCCACACCTCTTTGAACCGCTTTCCTGGATGTGGACACCTTTGGTCAAGCCTGCCGCAACCCCTGATGCTTTCGCGCCCGGCCGCGCGCAGCGCCTCGTGCGCGCGCTCGTGCCGGCCGCCGTCCTCGGCGCCCTCGCCGCCTTCGGTCTCGCCGCCGCGCTGCCGGCCGTCTCGCAACTGCCGGGGGCCGTCGATTCGGGCACGGCCGCGCTGCCGCAGCGCGTGCTGTCCGACACGCCGTTTCCCACCGCGCAACATTTCGTGACGAGCGAACTCGCGCGCACGATCGGCGAGCGCAACGAACTCAATGGACGCGGCGAGCGCAGCCTGCAGCCGGGCCTGTTCGCGCCGCTCAGCGCGCACCGCAACGACATGCTCGGCTATACGAGCCTGTTCCAGTTGGCGCCGCCCGAACAACAGCACGGGATGCGCGCGGGCGACATCGAACTCACGCTGTCCGATACGCTGAACCGTCTCGACGTACCGCCCGAGGTGCGCATCCAGCTCGGCGATCTCGTCACCGGCAAGGTCGATATGCGCGCCGGCGCACGGCGCGGCGACTACTACCGCCTCGCGTACGACACCAACAACGGCACGCCGCACCTCACCGCGCTCGAGCTGCGCGTCGCGGGCCGCACGTTCGGCGCGATCTGGTTCCGCGCGCCGGGCGCCGACCACGGCGCGTACTACACGCTCGACGGCGCACCGCTCGAGGCGGCCGCGTTCACGATGCCCGTCAAGTGGACGCGCATCAGCTCCTTCTTCGGCGAACGCATCCACCCGCTGTCGCAGGCGATGGCGTTCCATACCGGCGTCGACCTCGCCGCGCCGTCCGGCACACCGGTCAATGCGGCGGCCGATGGCGTCGTGTCGTTCGTCGGCACCGATCCGGGCGGCTACGGCCACTACGTGATCGTCGATCACGCGGACGGTTATTCGACCTACTACGCCCACCTGTCCGCGTACGCGCGCGGACTGAAGACCGGCGAAACCGTGAAGCAGGGGCAACGCCTCGGCTCGGTCGGGATGACCGGCGCGGCCACCGGCCCGCATCTGCACTTCGAAGTGCGCGTCGCGAACGATCCGGTCGATCCGCTCGTCACGCTCGCGAACGCGCAGACCGGGCTGTCCGACATGCAGCTCACCGCGTTCCGCCAGGAAGCGACGCAATGGCGCTTCCGCCTCGCGTCGATCAGTACGACGCCGTTCGCGTTCGCGCAGAGCGACGGCCCGCTGTGGGGCGACTTCGCGACCGGCCCGTCGACGCTGCGCTCGGTGTTCGATACGCACTACAGCGCGTCCTGACGCCGACGCACCGACGCACCCCGAACCTCATCACGCCCGTCGCCGCTCGAGCAGTGGCGACGCGGCCCGCAGCGGATCGCCGCAAGCGACCGATCTTCATCGCCGGCAATGCGCGGCGGGCTTCGCACGCGCCCGTCGTCACCGCGCGGGTTCCGTGCGCTCGGCCGCCGCCCGCGCGACGCGCTCCGCAGGCGGGCGACGCGACAGCAGCCAGCGCGCCGCGCCGTCGAGCGACGTGCACAGCACCAGATAGATCGCCGCGACGAACAGGAAGATCGGCGCCGGATAGACCATCAGCCGGTTGTTCACCTGCGTCGCGACGAACGACAGTTCCGGCACGCCGACGATGTACGCGAGCGACGTGTCCTTCACGAGCGCGACCCACTGGTTGACGAACGACGGCGTCATGATCCGGATCGCCTGCGGCAGCAGCACGTAGCGCACGGTCTGCCAGCGCGTGAGCCCGAGCGACAGCCCCGCCTGCCACTGCCCGTCGCCTGCCGCGACGATGCCCGCATGCACGGCATGCGCGAGATACGCACCGCCGATCAGCGCCAGCGCACACACGACCGTCGCGAGCCCCGGCACGTCCATGTGCAGCAGCATCGGCATCAGGAAATACGTCCAGAAGATCAGCATCAGCAGGGGAATCGCGCGGAAGAAGCCGATGAGCGCGAGCAGCAGCACGCGCAGCGGGCCGCGCGCGAGCGCCATCGCGACGCCGAGCGCTACGCCCAGCACCGCGGACGCGAGCGCCGACGCGATCGCGAGCATGAGCGACAGCGCGGCACCGCCGAGCGCGCCGTCCGGGAACGCGCCGACGAGCAGGTGCGGCAGGTTGTCGAGCAGCAGCGAGAAGTCCATCGTCAACGCCCCGCCCCGAGCCGGTCGCGCCATTGCGTGGCCGCGTATGCGCCGGCCTCGATCGCGGCCACCGCGGCGATGTACAGCACGGTCGCGACACCGAACGCGGCGAACGTCTTGAACGTCTCGGTCTCGACCTGCCGCGACGCATACGACAGCTCGGCGACGCCGATCGCCATCGCGAGCGACGAGTTCTTCACGAGATTCATGTATTGCCCGAACAACGGCGGCAGCGCGATGCGCACGGCCTGCGGCAGCACGACGTAGCGCAGCGACTGCATTGGCGTGAGGCCGAGCGCCGCAGCCGCATCGTGCTGCGCGCGGCGCACGCCGCGCAGCCCGGCTTCGCATTCCTCGGCGACGAACGCGGCCGTGTACGCGCTCAACCCGAACCAGCCCGCGACGAACTCGAACGACGGCCACGCAAGCGTGAACGGGCCCGCGCTCAGTTGATGGCGCGCGTTCAGCCACGCGACCCACGTATCGGGCAGCAACGACGCGACGCCGAAATACCAGAACAACAACTGCACGAGCAGCGGCGTGTTGCGGAACGCGACGACGTAACCGGCCGCCAGCGTACGGGGCACGATGCCGCGCGCATGCCGCATGACGGCGAGCAGCAGCCCGCCGACGGTCGCGGCGAGCGCCGACGCGGCCGCGAGGCCGAGCGTCAGCAGGAAGCCCTGCCAGAGCCAGGACAGATATTTGGGAGCCAACCCGAGCATGCCTTGGTGCGCGCGCGAAGCGCGCGATCGAAAAGAAACGGAAAGCGCCGCGGCCCCTGCGCACCGGCGTGGCCGGCGGCGGAACGCGGCGCACCTGGCGTGGGACTCAGGTCTTGTCGCCGATGCGGAAGATGCGCGTGAGCGGCGTCTTCGTCGTCGGCCCGAACCACGCGTCGTAGATCTGCCCCGCGCGGCCGTTCGCCTCGAGGCCCTTCAGCGTGTCGTTGACGAAGCCGAGCAGGCGTGTCTCGCCCTTCGGCACGCCGACGCCCATGTAGTCGTTCGAGATCGTGAACGCCGGGATCTCGTAGTTCTGCTTGTCGGGCACGTTCGCGAGCAGGCCGATCAGTTTCGGCCCGTCCTGCGTGATCGCCTGCACGTTGCCGGCGCGCAGCGCGGCGAACGCGAACGGCGTGTCGTCGTACGCGACGATCGTCGCTTTCGGGAATTTCTCGCGCAGCGTGATTTCGTTCGTCGTGCCCTTGTCCGCGCCGACGCGCAGGCTGTTCAACTGGTCGGCCGATTTCAGCACGCCCTTCTTCGCGAGAAACTGCTGGCCCGACGAGAAATACGGGATGCTGAAGTCGACCTGCTTCGCGCGCTCGTCGGTGATCGTGAAGTTCGCGAGCACCAGATCGACCTTGCCGGAAGTCAGGAACGGAATGCGGTTCGCGGGATTGGTCGGCTGCAGTTGCAGCTTCACGCCGAGCTTGTCGGCCAATGCCTTCGCATAGTCGACGTCGAGGCCGACGATGTGATTGCTCTTGCCGTCGACATAGCCGAACGGCGGATTGCTGTCGAAGGTCGCGACGCGCAGCACGCCGGCCTTCCTGATGTCGTCGAGGCGGTCCGCGTGCGCGACCGTGCCGGCCGTGACGAGGGCGGCCCCGACGAGCCACGTAGCGAGAGTGTGGATTTTCATGAGCACGACCTGATTTGTCATGAAGGCCGCCGCGGATCGCGCGGCGGCCGGTTCGAGGAACATCGCGACGTTGTGTGTCGTCGCGAAGCCGCCAACGTATCAGCGCGTGCGGCGATTCCGAACCAACAAATGGTGCTTTGCTCTGCGGCTTTCGTGATGAGGCTTGCAGGCGACGGGCATCGCGCAACGCTTCGAAAAAAAGACGCCCGCTGCACGCAGCGGGCGCGAATCCCAGTCAAGGAGGTGTCACACGAACTACGGGTTCAGAATAAAAGCACCGCCCGCGGCGAACAACGAAGCGATTCCGATATCGATATCGCGCGTCCCGCGATGAGCTTGCACGCGTCCATGCGAAGCCGTCGCGCATGAAAAAACGGCGCGCCGCCTGTGAGGCGGAGCGCCGTCCCGTTGCACGTTGCCGGTCGATGCGGGCAGCTTCGCGAGGCTGCCCCGCCGATCACGGTTCGTGACGCAGATACCCAACCTTGCTCGGATCGCGCATCCGCCACGACACGAGCAGCGAGATCGCGCACAGCACGGTCACATACCAGTAGAAGGTTTCCTCGCTGCCCTTCGACTTGAACCACAGCGCGACATACTCGGCCGAGCCGCCGAAGATCGCGTTCGCGACCGCATACGACAGGCCGACGCCCATCGCGCGCACTTCGGGCGGGAACATCTCGGCCTTGATGAGGCCGCTGATCGACGTGTAGAAGCTGACGATCGCGAGCGCGATCGTGATCAGCACGAACGCGGCCGTCGGGCTCGTCACGGTCTTCAGCGTGTGCATCAGCGGCACCGTGCCGATCACCGCGAACACGCCGAACAGGATCATCGACGTGCGGCGGCCGATCTTGTCGGACAGCGCGCCGAACACCGGCTGGATCAGCATGTAGACGAGCAGCGCGACGGTCATCACGTTGCTGGCCGTCTTCGCGTGCATGCCGGCCGTGTTCACCAGGTACTTCTGCATGTACGTGGTGAACGTGTAGAAGATCAGCGAGCCGCCGGCCGTGAAACCGACCACCGTG
This sequence comes from Burkholderia sp. LA-2-3-30-S1-D2, assembly GCF_001523915.2. Classification (NCBI taxonomy): domain Bacteria; kingdom Pseudomonadati; phylum Pseudomonadota; class Betaproteobacteria; order Burkholderiales; family Burkholderiaceae; genus Burkholderia; species Burkholderia sp. LA-2-3-30-S1-D2. The sequence continues at coordinate 1,840,884 of NZ_CP013384.1, forward strand.
AAGAAGGCGCCCTTGTGACGCCACACGCCGCGGATCGTGCCCGCATCCTTCTTGTCGCGCGATGCGCTCGTCGACGTCTCGTCGAGCGATTTGCGCAGGTACAGCGAGATCAGCGCGGCCGCCGCGCCGCAGACGAACGGAATGCGCCAGCCCCACGCCTTCAGTTCGTCATTCGACAGCGCCTGCTGCAGGATCACCAGCACCAGCAGCGCGCACAGCTGGCCGCCGATCAGCGTCACGTACTGGAACGACGCGAAGAAGCCGCGCCGCCCTTTAAGCGCGACCTCACTCATGTAGGTCGCGCTCGTCCCGTATTCGCCGCCCACCGACAGGCCCTGGAACAGACGGGCGACCAGCAGCAGCGCCGGTGCGAGCGCGCCGATCTGCGCGTAGGTCGGCAGCACCGCGATCACGAGCGAGCCGCCGCACATCATCAGCACCGAGATCATCATCGCCGCGCGGCGGCCATGACGGTCGGCGATACGGCCGAACAGCCAGCCGCCGATCGGACGCATCAGGAAGCCGGCCGCGAACACGCCGGCCGTGTTCAGCAGCTGCGTCGTCGTGTTGCCGCTCGGGAAGAACGCCGGTGCGAAGTACAGCGCGCAGAACGAGTAGATGTAGAAGTCGAACCACTCGACGAGGTTGCCCGACGAGGCGCCGACGATGGCGAATACGCGCCGCCGGGTGTCTTGCGCGGACAGCGCAGCTTGGTCGGTCTGGACGTCCATGGGTTGGTCTGTTCCTTTTAGTGCTTTCTGGGCGAGACGGCTGGGGGCCGCCGCGTGCGGTCGCACGTGGCACCGGTTCCGGCGCACGGCGCTACGGGATTTTAGCGAAATGTAAAGTAAAAGGCTTTCCGGGTTCGTCCGGATGTAGAAAAATTTTCTCGCGCCACGCGTTCGTCATATGAAAACGCCAGCCGCGAGGCTGGCGTCCGGTGCAAACTATTCCCGGTCTCGATGCTCAGACACGCACCTCCGGCGGCACGTAGCGGCACTCGTAGCGCTTGCGCACGGTGCCGGCCTCGTCGACGCTTTCCAGGAACACGTCGAACTGCCAGAGCCGCGCCATGTGCTTGAGCACTTCGTCGCTGTCGTTCGACAGATGGCGGTTGTCGGTCATGAAGTGGCGCAACGTGAGGCTGCGGTCGCCGCGCGTGTTCACCGCCCACACCTGGATGTTCGGCTCGCGGTGATGGATGTCGTACTGCCGCGACAACGCCTGCCGCACGTACTGGTAGCCGGACTCGTCGTGGATCGCCGATACCTCGAGCGAATCGCGCATGTCGTCGTCGAGCACCGAGAACAGCCGCATCTCGCGGATCAGGCTCGGCGACAGGTACTGCGCGATGAAGCTCTCGTCCTTGAAGTTGCGCATCGCGTAGTGCATCGCCGGCAGCCACGGTGTGCCCGCGATCTCCGGAAACCACTTGTAGTCCTCTTCCGTCGGCGCCTCGCAGATCCGCCGGATGTCGCTCATCATCGAGAAGCCGAGCGCATACGGGTTGATCCCGCTGTAGTACGGCTTCGTGACCGGCGGCTGATAGACCACGTTGCTGTGCGAATGCAGGAACTCCATCATGAAGCCGTCTTCCAGCTTGCCCTGGTTGTACAGCGTATTGAGCAGCGTGTAGTGCCAGAACGTCGCCCAGCCTTCGTTCATCACCTGCGTCTGCCGCTGCGGATAGAAATACTGGCCGATCTTGCGCACGATGCGGATCACTTCGCGCTCCCACGGCTCGAGCAGCGGCGCGTTCTTCTCCGCGAAATACAGCAGGTTCTCCTGCGGCTCGGGCGGATAGCGCTCCTCCTGCTCCTCCATCTGCTCGGGCTTCTTGCCCGGCAGCGTGCGCCACAGCTCGTTGACCTGCGACTGCAGATACGCCTCGCGCTCGCGCCGCAGCGCGGCCTCCTTCGACAGGGACGGCTTCTGCGGCCGCTTGTAGCGGTCGACGCCGTAGTTCATCAGCGCATGGCACGAATCGAGCAGTTCCTCGACGCGGTCGAGCCCGTAGCGCTCCTCGCATTCGGCGACGTAGTTCTTCGCGTACACGAGATAGTCGATGATCGCATGCGCGTCGGTCCACAGCCTGAACAGATAGTTGCCCTTGAAGAACGAGTTGTGGCCATACGCCGCGTGCGCGATGACGAGCGCCTGCATCGTCATCGTGTTCTCTTCCATCAGATACGCGATGCACGGATTCGAGTTGATGACGATCTCGTAGGCAAGCCCCATCTGGCCGCGGCGATAGCTCTTCTCGGTCGCGAGGAAATGCTTGCCGAACGACCAGTGGCGATAGTTGACCGGCATCCCGACCGACGCATACGCATCCATCATCTGCTCGGCGCTGATCAGTTCGAGCTGGATCGGATAGATGTCGAGCTCGTACTGCTCGGCGACCTGCGAGATGTGCGTGTCGTATTCCTCGAGCAATTCAAAGGTCCAGTCGGACGGGCACGGCAGCGGCTTGCGTTCGGCAACGTTCATACGCGCTTCCTTCTGCCCGGCAGCGGGCAAGTCGGCGGCCGGCGCCGCCGGCTCGGTCCGGCCGCTTTGCTGCGATGCGGCAGGGCCGGCCGTGTCGTCGCCGGAAGGGCGCGGCGCGTAGCCGCGCGACTCGTTGTGCAGATGGCGGGTCGTCATGACGTTTCCACCTGCTTTTCGAACAATTCGCGAAACACCGGGTAAATGTCGGCAGCCGATTCGACTTTTTTCATCGCGAGGTGCGGTTGCGACAGCGCCAGTTGCGCATACTCCAGCCACAGGTTCTGCTCTTCGGGTGCGACCTGGATATACGCGAAGTAACGCGTCTTGGTGAGGATATCCTCTTCCAGGATTTTGCGACACTTCGGCGAATCGTCGGTCCAGTTGTCGCCGTCGGACGCCTGCGCGCCGTAGATGTTCCACTCGGTCGGCGAGTAGCGCTCGTTCATCACCTTGCGCATCAGTTCGAGCGCGCTCGACACGACCGTGCCGCCGCTTTCGGTCGAATGGAAGAAGGTGTCCTCGTCGACCTCCTCGGCACGCGTGTGGTGTCGGATGAATACGACCTCGATGCGCTCGTAGTTGCGCTTCAGGAACAGGTACAGGAGGATGAAGAAGCGCTTCGCGAGATCCTTGCGCTGCTCGTCCATCGAGCCCGACACGTCCATCAGGCAGAACATCACGGCCTGGCTCGACGGTTGCGGCTGCTTCACGCGATTGATGTAGCGCAGGTCGAACGGATCGATGAACGGGATCCGCCAGATGCGCCCCTTCAGGTGATGGATCTCGGCCTCGAGCGTCGCGATTTCCGCGCGGCGGTCTTCCGGGTCGAGCTTCATCGCCTCGAGCTGCGCTTCCAGCTCGCGCAACTCGTTGACGAGCGGCGAGCCGAGCGCGATGCGCCGGCCGAGCGCGCTGCGCAGCGAACGCACGACGTCGATGTTGTTCGGTGTGCCTTCCGCCGACCAGCCCGCGCGCACGTTCTTCCAGCTCGGCACCGTCAGCAGGTGCGTCTTCACGAGGCGCGGCAGTTCGAGATCGTCGAAGAAATACTGCATGAATTCGTCGCGCGACAACTCGAACACGAAGTCGTCCTGCCCTTCGCCCTCGTTGCTCGCCTGACTGCCGCCGCCACCCGAACCGCCCTGCGGACGCGGAATCTTGTCACCGCGCACGTAGTCTTCGTTGCCCGGGTGCACATATTCACGACGCCCGCCAGGCCCGTGCCGGAAATTCGGCTCGGCGATGTCCTTGCGCGGAATCGTGATGCTTTGCGTGCTCTGGATATCCTTGATGCTACGGTCGCGCACCGCGTCGGACACGGCACGACGAATGTAGTTCTTGACGCGACGCAGAAAGCGTTCGCGGTTGGCGATGCTCTTGTTCTTGCCGGCCAGCCTGCGGTCGATGATTTGATGAAGCACTCCCGGTCTCCCGCTCGAAAATCGATCTGCCGGGGCACTCGCCGCGCATGCCGTCTGCCGTCATGCGGGCGGCGCCTCTGAAGGTGCCCGTACGGACTCGCCGTACGGGCGCGGTACCGCGCGCGTCATGACGACTTGCGCACGCGCAGGTACCAGTCGCAAAGCAGCCTCACCTGCTTCGGCGTATAGCCCTTCGCGACCATCCGGTTCACAAAGTCCTCATGCTTGCGTTGCTCCTCCGCCGACCCCTTCGCGTTGAACGAAATGACCGGCAACAGTTCCTCGGTATTCGAGAACATCTTCTTCTCGATCACGACGCGCAACTTCTCGTAGCTCGTCCACACGGGGTTCTTCCCGGCGTTCGCCGCCCGCGCGCGCAACACGAAGTTCACGATCTCGTTGCGGTAATCCTTCGGATTGCTGATCCCGGCCGGCTTCTCGATCTTCTCCAGTTCCGCATTCAGCGCGGCGCGGTCGAAGCTCTCGCCCGTGTCGTGATCGCGGAATTCCTGATCCTGGATCCAGAAGTCCGCATACGTGACGTAGCGGTCGAAGATGTTCTGCCCGTACTCCGAATACGATTCGAGATAAGCCGTCTGGATCTCCTTGCCAATGAAGTCCGCATAGCGCGACGCGAGCACATCCTTCACGAACGACAGGTATTTCTGCTCGGTCTCCGGCGGGAATTGCTCGCGTTCGATCTGCTGTTCGAGCACGTACATCAGGTGCACGGGGTTCGCCGCGACCTCGCTCGAATCGAAGTTGAACACGCGCGACAGGATCTTGAACGCGAAGCGTGTCGACACGCCCGTCATCCCTTCGTCCACGCCCGCGTAATCGCGATACTCCTGGTACGACTTCGCCTTCGGATCGGTGTCCTTCAGGTTTTCGCCGTCATACACCTGCATCTTCGAGAACAGGCTCGAATTCTCCGGCTCGTGCAGGCGCGACAGCACCGAGAACTGCGACATCATCTTCAGCGTGCCCGGCGCGCACACGGCTTCGGCCAGCGACGAATTGCGGATCAGCTTCTCGTAGATCTTCGTCTCTTCCGACACGCGCAGGCAGTAAGGCACCTTCACGACGAAGATCCGGTCGAGCAGCGCCTCGTTGTTGCGGTTGTTGCGGAATGCCTTCCACTCCGACTCGTTCGAGTGCGCGAGAATCACGCCGTCGAACGGAATCGCGCCGAATCCTTCGGTGCCCTTGAAGTTGCCTTCCTGCGTCGCGGTCAGGAGCGGGTGCAGCACCTTGATCGGCGCCTTGAACATTTCGACGAATTCGAGCAGGCCCTGGTTCGCCAGGCACAGGCCGCCCGAATAGCTGTACGCATCGGCATCGTCCTGCGCGTACTGTTCGAGCTTGCGGATGTCGACCTTGCCGACGAGCGACGAGATGTCCTGGTTGTTCTCGTCGCCAGGCTCCGTCTTTGCGATACCGATCTGACGAAGGATCGACGGATAGCGGCGCACCACGCGGAACTGGCGGATGTCGCCGTTGTATTCGTGCAGGCGCTTGACGGCCCACGGACTCAGGATGCTCTTCAGGTAGCGGCGTGGAATGCCGTATTGCTCTTCGAGGATCGGGCCGTCCTCGTCGTAGTCGAACAGCCCGAGCGGCGATTCGTTGACGGGCGAACCCTTCAGCGCATAGAACGGCACGCGCTCCATCAGTTGCTTCAGGCGCTCGGCGATCGACGACTTCCCGCCGCCCACCGGGCCGAGCAGGTAGAGGATCTGCTTCTTTTCCTCGAGCCCTTGCGCAGCGTGGCGGAAGTACGCGACCACCTGCTCGATCACTTCCTCCATTCCGTAGAACTCACGGAACGCGGGATAGACCTTGATAACCTTGTTCGCGAAGATCCGCGACAGGCGCGGGTCGTTGCGGGTATCGACTTGTTCCGGTTCCCCGATTGCAGCCAGCATGCGTTCGCCAGCCGTGGCGTACGCTGACGGATCGTTCTTGCAGAGCGCGAGGTACTCCTCCAGCGAGAACTCTTCCTCTCGCGTTTTTTCGAAGCGGTTCGCGAAGCTGCTGTAAATATCCATGCTACCTCCCTCGCCTGAGTCTGAAGACGTGCCTGCCTTCTATGACTGCGCAGAAGCAAGCGCGTTCGAATTCATCCTAAACCCTTTCTTATTTTTTTTCACGAACTCTTCGTATGAAGTTCGTCATTCTCGACAACACCGCTTGGACAACGCATTTCGACGCTTTACAATCGATCTCCCGAGCCGCAGAAACTGCATCCGCCGCGTCTCGTCGAGCATCGGAACATCTCGTACGTTGGATGCCTCCGCCGTCGTCGCCTCGCCCTTCACTCCCCCCTTCATCCCTATACGTTCGAGCAGACGTTTTCGACGACACGCCGCGCGCACCGTTACAAATTTTTTTCGCATCGTCCGGAGATACCCGTAGCGCGGATGCGCACATGCAACGCGCGTGGCGACGCACGCACGTTCACGCGCGCTGTCACATTTCATCGGCCGTCGAAACGACGACGCCCGCATGTCGCGGGCGTCGTGTGCTGCCTCGTCTGCTGCCAAATGGGGATAGATGCGCGGCGCGCGCGACTCAGAACGTTTCCCAGTCGTCAGCGCCGGCAGACGCAGCCACCGGTGCGGGTGCAGCGGCCGCGGCCGCCGGCTTGCGAGCCGGTGCCGCGCGCTTCGGTGCTGCATCGCGGTCGTTGCGCGCCCCGGATGGTGCGGGCGGCGAAGCCGGCACGACAGCCTGCACGACAGCCGGTGCGGCCACCGAGCGCGGCGCCTGGCGCGCAGCGGCGACGACCGGCCCGGCCGCGTCGTCATCGATCCGGAACACCGACGCCGTTTCGCGCAGGCGCGCGGCCTGCTCATCGAGCGATTGCGCGGCGGCCGCCGCCTCCTCGACGAGCGCGGCGTTCTGCTGCGTGACCTCGTCCATCTGCGCGACCGCGCGCGCGACCTGGTCGATGCCGCCGCTCTGCTCCTCGGACGCCGCCGCGATCTCGCCCATGATGTCCGTCACGCGCTGCACCGCACCGATCACGTCGCTCATCGTGCGGCCCGCTTCGTCGACCAGCGTCGAACCCGTCCGGATACGCTCCACCGACGCGTCGATCAGCGCCTTGATCTCCTTGGCCGCGCTCGACGAGCGCTGCGCGAGGCTGCGCACCTCACCCGCGACGACCGCGAAGCCGCGGCCTTCCTCGCCGGCGCGCGCGGCTTCGACGGCCGCGTTCAGCGCCAGAATGTTGGTCTGGAAGGCGATGCCCTCGATGATCGCGATGATGTCCGCGATCTTCGCCGAGCTGTCGTTGATCTCGCCCATCGTGCCGACCACCTGGCCGACCACCGTATTTCCCTTGTTTGCAATCTCCGACGCGTTCGCGGCCAGCGCGCTTGCCTGCCGCGCGTTGTCCGCGTTCTGCTTCACGGTGCCGGTCAGTTGCTCCATGCTCGATGCGGTTTCCTGCAGCGCGGACGCCTGCTCCTCCGTGCGCGACGACAGGTCGATGTTGCCGGCGGCGATCTGGCGGGCCGCGGTCGCGATCGATTCGCTGCCGCCGCGCACGGTGCGCACCGTGTCGACCAGCCCGCGCTGCATTTTCCCGAGACCGTCGAGGAGCTGGCCCATTTCGTCGCGCCGATGCACCACGATCGAGCGGCGCAGGTCGCCCGCGGCGATCGCGTCGAAATGCGCGAGCGCGTCCGCGAGCGGACGGCCGATCGCACGACTGAGCGTCAACCAAGACAGCACCGCGGCAACCAGACCAGCCGCCAGCAGGACGATCGACAGCAAGCGCAGCGTTTCGAACGTCGATTCCGAATGATCGAAGCCCGACTGCGCGGTGCTGAACTGGAAATTGCGCAGCGCCTCGCTCGCAACCGCGAGATCGTTGTAAAGCACCTGGAGCTGCTTGGCGCCATCGCCGATCCGGTCGTGGTCGCCCGTCGCGACAAGGCCTCCGAACGTGTCGCAACTGCGCTGTAGCGCCTGCCGCTTCGCGGACACGTCCTGCGCGAGCCGGTCCTCCTCCGCATCGCGCGGCAGCACGAGGTACTTTTTCCACCACGCATCGGACTGCGCGCGCATCGCGCGGCTCCGCTCCACCGCGGCAGCCGAGTCGGGTGTCCCCGCCAGCAGCGCGGCGCGATCGAGCGCTAGACGCTCGCGCGCCGCGTACATTTCGGCAACGGCCACGTCGACCGCGCTCGGCATCTGGTTCGTGAAAATCTCGCGCGTCGCGTCGTTCGCGCGCGTCATCCCGTACACGCCCAGCACGCCGATCACGCCCAGCAGTACCGCGAGAAACGCCATCGTCAAACCGATGCGTGCACGTATCGTCAGGTTTCCGATCACCATCATTCTTCCTGTATTGCGTCGTCATGAACGGGCAAGGCCCGTTTTTTCGAAACGGTGTTTCGTCCTGATGTATTTACGACCGGATGCTGCGCAGCTTGATGGTATTCACGTCAATTTTTTCATCAATTCGTCGGTTAATTGCAAATTTCCGAACAATAGGGCCGAAGCATCGCAGGCCTGCCTCGCGAAATCGTGTGGCAAGCATCGTGATGGTGCAATCGGGGGAGATGGCCGGCGCCTGCTTCCGCACGCGCCGGCCGAGAGGCGCGATCCAGCCCTATTCGGCCAGCTCGGCGAGGGTGGGAATCGACGGCTGCGCGCCTGCGCGCGTGACCGACAACGCCGCTGCGCGTTGCGCGAAGCGGATGGCCGTGTCGATGGCCTCACCTGCCGCGAGCCGCGCGGCGAATCCGCCGATGAAGGTATCGCCGGCCGCGGTCGTGTCGACGGCCTTGACGACGGGTGCCGGATAATGGCGCGCCGCGCCGTCGGCCGTCAGCGCGCACACGCCGCGCGCGCCGAGCGTGATCAGCACGTTGCGCGCGCCGGCCGCGTGCAGCGCACGCGCTGCGGCTTCCGCCTCGGCCGGATTGCGCACCGGTAGCCCGGTCAGCGCGGCCGCCTCCACTTCGTTCGGAATCAGGTAATCGACCAGCGGCAGCCAGCCGTCCGGCAGCGGCGCGACGGCCGGTGCCGGATTGAGCACCACGATGCGGCCGAGCCGCCGCCCGGCCGACAGCGCCGCGAACACGGCGTCCGGCGGCGTCTCGAGCTGGCAGATCAGCACGTCGGTCGCGGCGAGCGCGGCCTCGTGCCGCGCCACCGTATCGGTCGTCACTTCGCCATTGCCGCCCGCGACGATCACGATCGCGTTCTGGCTCGCGTCGTCGACGACGATCAGCGCGACACCGGTCGACGCCGACGCGCTCGTCGCGAGCCGCGAACAGTCGATGCCTTCGGCCTCTAGGCCGGCCCGCAGCGCGGTACCGTGCGCATCCGCGCCGACGCAGCCGATCATCACGACCTGCGCGCCGAGCCGCGCCGCCGCGACGGCCTGGTTGCCGCCCTTGCCGCCCGCCGCCTGCGCGTATTCATGCCCGGCAAGCGTTTCGCCTGGCAGCGGCAGCCGCGGCGCACGCACGACGAGATCCATGTTGAGGCTGCCGACCACCGTCACGCGGCCGGCGCCCGCCGTACTCGCCGTCATGGGCGGCCGCCCGGCGCGGCCGGCTCGCGGTAGATCGCCGTCGATTCGCGCAGCACGAGACGCGGCGACACGACGCGACGACGGCTCGGCGCAGCCGTCGAACCGCCGCCGATGCGCTCGATCAGCGTTTGCGCGGCCATTTCGCCGAGCGCGCGCACCGACTGGCCGACCGTCGACAGCGCCGGGTACGTGTAACGGGAGAATTCGATGTCGTCGAAGCCGATGATCGAGCAGTCGTCCGGCACGCGCATGCCGCGCTCGGCCGCCGCGCGCAGCGCGCCGACGCCCATCAGGTCGTTGCCCGCGAAAATCGCGCTGGGATGCACCGACTCGAACAACCGCGATGCCGCGTGGTAGCCGCCGAGGCACGAAAAATCGCTTTCCGCGATCGCGCCCGGCACGATGTCGATCCCGCGCTCGGCCATCGCGCGGATGAAGCCGTGCACGCGCATCGCGCTGACGGCCGTGTCGGTCGGCCCGGTGATGCAGCCGATCTTCGCGTGCCCGAGTTCGAGCAGGTGACGCGTCGCCAGGTAGGCACCACGTTCGTGGTCGATCTGCACGAGGTCGGCCGCAAGCCCCTCGATGTTGCGGTCGACGACGACGAGCGGCGCATGCGCGTCCGCGAGTGTCTGCGCGAGCACCGCGTCCTCGCCGGCCGATGCGACGATCAGCCCGTCGATGCGCTTTTCCTGCAGCACGCGCAGGTAGTTGCGCTGCTTCACGGGATCGTCGTCCGAGTTGCAGAAGAACACGCAATAGCCGTTGGCCGCGCACTGGTCCTCGATGCCGCGCGCAAGCTCCGCGAAGTACGGATTCGTGCTGTTCGGCACGACGAGGCCGATGGTCGCCGTCGAGCGCGCCTTCAGCGAGCGCGCCACGGCCGATGGCACGTAATTCAGCTCGCGGATCGCACCCTCGACCTTCGCACGCACATCCGCGGACACCGGCCGCGAATTGTTCACCACGTGCGAGACGGTCGTAAACGACACGCCCGCCATGGCTGCCACATCCTTGATCGTCGCCATTTCCCGTTTCTCTCTGGTCTGCTTTCCGTGTAGTAGTTCTATCGCGCGCGCGCGCGCCGGCTGCGATACGTGTCGAGCACGACCGCGACCACGATCACCGCCCCGGTGATGATCCGTTTGGTCGGCTCGTTCGCGCCGATCTGCGCCAGCCCCGCGGCCAGCACGGAGATGATCAACACGCCGAAGAACGTGCTGATCACCGAGCCGCGCCCGCCCATCAGGCTCGTGCCGCCGATCACGACGGCTGCGATCACCTGCAGCTCGACGCCCGCGCCCGCGTTCGGATCGGCGGCCTCGAGCCGCGAGATCTGGAACAGCGACGCGAGCCCGGCGAGCGCGCCCATCAATGCGAATACGAGGATTTTATACGGACGCGGGTTAACCCCGGCAAGCCGTACCGCCTCTTCGTTCGTGCCGATCCCGACGAGATAGCGTCCGAACACGGTGCGCGTGAGGACGAACTGTGCCGCGATCATCACCGCGACCGCGATCAGGAACGCCGGCGAGATGCCGAGCGCGATCGGATTCGACAGGAAATCGAACGCGTCGCCGATGTAGGCCGTGCGCGAATTCGTCAGCTGGTATGCGACGCCGCGCGCGGCCTCGAGCACGCCGAGCGACACGATGAACGACGGAATCCGCCAGCCGACCGTAATCGCGCCCGTCAGCGAGCCCGTCGCGGTCGCGACCGCGATCCCGATCAGCGCGGCCGGCAGCGGCCCCCACTGCCATTTCAGCGCGGCCACGCTGACCATCGACGCGGCCAGCGCGAGCACCGAGCCGACCGACAGGTCGATGCCGGCGATGATCAGCACGAAGGTCATCCCCACCGACATCACGACGAGATCGGGGATCTGGTTCGCGATCGTACTGAACGTATCGTAGTTCAGAAAATGCGAACTCAGCGCCGAGAACAGCGCGATCATCGCGGCGAGCGCGCCGGCGAGCCCGAGATAGTTCGACACGCCGAGCCGCGTGCCGGACAGCGTACGCGCGCGGCGCCCCGTCACGGTCTGCTGCGCGCCTGCGTCGCTCGGGGATACGGGAGGCTGGGTCATTGCTGTCGTCCTGTGGTCGAAGTGCCGGAAGCCGCGCGCGGTGCGCCTTCCGCATCCGGATGCCGCACGCCGTCCGGCAGCGCTTCGCGGCCGAAGCCGGCGAACGCCGCGGCCAGCAGCGCATCCTGGGTCCAGTTGCCGCGTTCGAACACGGCGGTCATGCGGCCGGCCGACATCACGCCGATCCGGTCGCAGATCAGCATCAGCTCGCGCAGGTCGCTCGATACGACCACCAGCGCACGGCCCTCGCGCGCGAGGGCGCCCATCAGCGTGTAGATCTCGAACTTGGCGCCGACGTCGATCCCGCGGGTCGGTTCGTCGAACAGCAGCACGCCCATGTCGCGTGCGAGCCAGCGGCCGATCACGACCTTCTGCTGGTTGCCGCCCGACAGTTCGCCGACCACCTGCGCGGCGCCGTGCGTGCGGATCCGCAACGCGTCGATCTGCCGCTCGGCGAGCGCCGTCTCGCGCGTCGTATCAACGATGCCGCCGCGCGCGAGCCGGTCGAGCTGGCCGAGCGACACGTTCGACGTGACCGACTGCGACAGCAGCAGCCCTTCGCCCTTGCGGTCCTCGGTGATCAGCGCGATGCCGTGCCTCACCGCGTCGACGGGCGAGCCGATGTGTGCCGGTTTCAGCGGATCGCCGACCGCGATCATCCCGGCGTCCGGCGTATCCGCGCCGTAGATCAGCCGCAGCAGCTCGGTGCGCCCCGCGCCGATCAGCCCCGAGATGCCGAAGATCTCGCCCGAGCGCACTTCGAGCGACACGTCCTGCACGGCCGTGCCGCGCGTCATGCCCGACACGACGAGTCGCGGCGCGCCGATATGGCGCGCGCCGAGATCGATGTGCTCGCCGAGCTCGCGCCCGACCATCAGCGTGACGAGCCCGTCGGACGTCGTCGCGGCCATGTCGCCGACATGCACGAGCCGGCCGTCGCGCAACACCGCGACGCGCTCGGCGACGCGCGCGAGCTCCTCGAGCCGGTGCGAGATGTAGACGATCGCCACACCGCGCGCCTTCAGCCGGTCGATCTGCTCGAACAGCAGTTCGACCTCGCGCGCGGTCAGCATCGCGGTCGGCTCGTCGAGGATCAGCACGCGGCAGTCGCCGATCAGGTTGCGCGCGATCTCGACCATCTGCTGGTGGCCGATGCCGAGCGCGCCGACCGGCGTATCGGGGTCGACCGCATCGAGCCCGACCTGCGCCATCGCGGCACGCGCATCGTCGCGCAGCCGCGCGCGATCGATGATGCCAAAGCGCCGCGGCAGACGGTTCAGAAACAGGTTTTCGGCAACCGTCAGCGTCGGCAGCAGGTTCAGCTCCTGCATCACCATGCGCACGCCGAGCGCCTCGGCCTGCGTGCGGCTCGCCGGCGCATAGGCCTGGCCGCCGAGCTGCATCGTGCCGGTCGTCGGGTCGACGAGCCCGCCGATGATCTTCGACAGCGTGCTCTTTCCTGCGCCGTTCTCGCCCGTCAGCGCGAGCGCCTCACCCGGCGCGAGCATCAGCGTGACGTCGGCGAGCACGGGTTCGGCGTAGGTCTTGCCCACGCCGGAGACGGACAGCACGGGAACAGCTGAACGGGAGGGTTGGAAGGTCGGTTCCATCGCGATCCTGGTTGCGGCCGCGCGCACGCGGCGCGCGGGTATGACGCTCACTAGTGCATGTGCATGCAGTGGCCGTGATCGCGCTCACACCGGATAACGGCCGCCGCGCCGGATTCTTGAGGGCGGCGGCCGCACCGGCGCGGCGTCACTTCGTCACGAGATCCACCGGCGTCTCGACCACGCCGGTCATGTCGGCCTGCTTGCGATGCTCGGCGATCGCCTTGAGCGCCGTGTCGATGCCGAATACGGCCTGCTTCGCCGCGTACTGGTCGGCGGTCGCGATCACGCGGCCGTCCTTCAGCATCGGCTTGATCGCGTTGATGTTGTCGTAGCCGACCACGAGCACCTTGCCCTGCTTGCCCGCCGCCCGCACGGCCGACACGGCTCCGATCGCCATGTTGTCGTTGCCGCACAGCAGCGCCCGCAGGTTCGGGTATTCGTTCAGCATCGCGGACGCGACCGCATTGCCCTTGTCGATCTCCCATTCGCCCGACTGCACCGACACGACCTTCATCCCGCCCGCCTTCATCGCATCCTGGAAGCCGGCCGTGCGCTGCTGCGCATTGGTGGTCGTCGACACGCCTTCGATGATGCCGACCTGGTCGCCCGCCTTCAGCCGCTTGGCGAGGTAGTCGCCGATCTTGCGCGCGCCCTTGCGGTTGTCGGGGCCGACGAACGGCACGTTCAGGTTCTTCGACTTCAGCACGTCGGGATCGAGCCGGTTGTCGATGTTCACGACGATGATGCCCGCGTCGACCGCCTTCTTCACGACCGGCACGAGCGCCTTGGAATCGGCCGGCGCGAGCACGATCGCATCGACCTTCGACACGATCATCTGCTCGACGATGCGGATCTGGTTCGCGGTGTCGGTCTCGTCCTTGATCCCGTTCGTGATCAGGTCGAACTGGCCGGCGTTGTGCTTCTGGTATTCCTTCGCGCCGTTTTCCATCGTCAGGAAGAACTCGTTGGCAAGCGACTTCATCACGAGCGCGACCTTCGGCTTGCCTGCGGATTGGGCATGGACGGCCGGTGCGGCAGCGACCGCGACGGCGGCAAGCGCGGCGGTCAGGAAGCGACGGCGAAAGCGGACATTCATACATATCTCCTGGCGACTGGCCCGACGGGCCGGACTGTTGTTTTAATGCGAGCAAACGTTTGCGCCACACTACCCGGGCATTGGCCATCGATGCTGCTTGTCGGTACCACGGAATGGAAGCGAGGCAGACGGCCGACTGCCTGGCGCGTGCTGTCGTCGACGCGCCACCGCCGGCGGGGACGCCGGCGGGGTGAGGGCTATGCTGTACCGTTTCGGGTCGACGCGCAACCCGTCTGATCAATATTTAAGGGTTTATTCGGAGCGCGCGATTGCGCGCTCCGATTGCGGCGCGTTACACCGGGTGCGGCGGCGCCGCTTCGTCGCGGCCGCCCTGCGGGGGCCTGCCGCGCCCCCGAAACATCGCTTGCTCGATCAGACCGCTTCGCGCAGCAGCCCGGCGATTTCGGCTTCGTTCAGGTGCGGCGCGAACATCTCGATCAGCCGGTATGCATACGCGCGCAGGAACGCGCCCTTGCGCAACCCGACGCGCGTCGTGCTCGCCTCGAACAGGTGCTGCGTGTCGAGCGCGACGAGCCCGGTGTCGCGTTGCGGATCGAAGGCCATCGCCGCGACGACGCCGATCCCCATCCCGAGCTCGACGTAGGTCTTGATCACGTCCGCGTCGATCGCGGTCAGCACGACGTCGGGCACGGCGCCGGCCTGCGCGAACGCCTGGTCGATGTGCGAGCGGCCCGTGAAGTCCTGGTCATACGTGATGATCGGGTACTCGGCGATTTCGTCGAGCGTCAGGTTTTCGCGGCCGACGAGCGGATGCCCCTTCGGCACGACCACCGTGTGGTGCCACGAATAGCACGGGAACGTGACGATATCCGGATAGCGATCGAGCGCCTCGGTCGAGATGCCGAGATCGGCTTCGCCGTTCAGGATCATTTGCGCGATCTGCTGCGGGCTGCCCTGGCGCAGCGCGAGATGCACCTTCGGGAACACGTCGGTGAACTGGCGGATCACCTTCGGCAGCGCATAGCGCGCCTGCGTGTGGGTCGTCGCGACGACGAGGTGACCGCTGTCCTGGTCCGCGAACTGGCGCGCGACGCGGCGCAGGTTCTCCGCATCGAGCAGCATCCGCTCGATCAGCTGGTGCACGGCCTTGCCCGGCTCCGTGAGCCCCGTGAGCCGCTTGCCGCGCCGGATGAAGATGTCGACGCCCAGTTCATCCTCGAGATCCTTGATCTGCTTCGACACGCCCGACTGCGACGTGTACAGAACGTTTGCGACTTCCGTCAGGTTCATGTTCTGGCGCACGGCTTCGCGCACGAAACGCAATTGCTGAAAATTCATGGGTTTGCCTCTTGGGCTGTCGTTGTTCGAATGTCGATCCGGAGCGGTATCCGCCCTCCTCTCATTACCGGGTGAGGGCGTCAGTGTGCGGGAAATACGCGAACCGCGCGCGGCACGGCCGTCGCGCCGTCGCCGACCTGCAGCGCGAGCGCACGCCACGCATCGCGATCGAGCTCCGCTTCGAGCGCGCCGCACGTGCGCGCCTCGAGTTCGACCCGCACCGAGCCGCCGAGCGGGATCACGCGGCGCACGTCCACCGCGATGCCGTCCCGATGCCCTTCGCCTGCCGGCCAAAGCTGCAGGTCGTGCGGCCGCACGTACGCGTTCGCGGGGCCCGCGAAGTCGGCGTCGACCTCGATCGGCGCAGCGGCGCCCTCGGCGACGAAGCCGCGCCCGGCGACCGTGCCCGGCAACCGGTTCGCCGCGCCGAGAAACTCGTAGACGAACGCGCTTTGCGGATGGTCGTACACATCCTGCGGGCTGCCGACCTGCTCGACGTGACCGCGGTTCAGCACGACGATCCGGTCGGCCACTTCCAGCGCTTCCTCCTGGTCGTGCGTGACGAAGATCGTCGAGATGTGCAGGTCGTCGTGCAGGCGGCGCAGCCAGCCGCGCAGTTCCTTGCGCACCTTCGCGTCGAGCGCGCCGAACGGCTCGTCGAGCAGCAACACCTTCGGCTCGACCGCGAGCGCGCGGGCCAGCGCGATCCGCTGGCGCTGGCCGCCCGACAGCTCGGACGGATAGCGCTGCGCGAGCCAGTCGAGCTGCACGAGCTTCAGCAGTTCGTGCACCTTGTCGCGGATCAGGGCTTCCGACGGCCGCTCGCGGCGCGGCTTCACGCGCAGCCCGAACGCGACGTTCTCGAACACGGTCATGTGGCGGAACAGCGCGTAATGCTGGAACACGAAGCCGACCTGGCGATCGCGCGCGCCGACCGACGCGACGTCGAGCCCCTGCAGCACGACCTGGCCGGCGTCCGCGTGCTCGAGGCCCGCGATCACGCGCAGCAGCGTGGTCTTGCCGCAGCCGGACGGCCCGAGCAGCGCGACGAGCTCGCCCTGCGGAAAGTCGAGCGATACGTTGTCGAGCGCGGTGAAATCGCCGAAGCGCTTCTGAAGGTGACGGACGGTGATACCCATTCTGGTTGCCTCTTTACGATTTCGACGAAATGGCGGCGACGGGGCCGGCATGAGCGGGAACGTCGTCGCGTGCGCCGGCCAGTTCGGCGGCGAGGTGACGTTCGGCGAGCAGCTTCAGCGCGAGCGTGACGAGCGCGAGCAACGCCAGCACCGACGCCACCGCGAACGCCGCCGCGAAGTTGTATTCGTTGTACAGGATCTCGACGTGTAGCGGCATCGTGTCGGTCACGCCGCGAATGTGGCCGGACACGACCGACACCGCACCGAATTCGCCCATCGCCCGCGCATTGCACAGGATCACGCCGTACAGCAGGCCCCACTTCACGTTCGGCAGCGTCACGCGCCGGAAGATCTGCCAGCCCGACGCGCCGAGCACGCGCGCGGCCTCTTCCTCGTCGGTGCCCTGCGCCTGCATCAGCGGGATCAGCTCGCGCGCGACGAACGGAAACGTGACGAAGATCGTCGCGAGCACGATGCCCGGCACCGCGAAGATGATCTGCACGTCGTGATCCTGCAGCCACGGCCCGAGCCAGCCCTGCGCGCCGAACAGCAGCACGTAGACGAGACCCGAGATCACCGGCGACACGGAGAACGGCAGGTCGATCAGCGTGGTCAGCAACGCCTTGCCGCGGAATTCGAACTTCGCGATCGCCCACGATGCGCATACGCCGAACACGAGGTTCAACGGCACTGCGATCACGGCGACGGTCAGCGTCAGCTTGATCGCCGACCAGGCGTCGGGATCGGCGAGCGATTCGAGATAGAAGCCGACGCCCTTGCGCAGCGCCTCGAAGAACACCGCGGCGAGCGGCACGACGAGGAAGAACGCGAGGAACGCCAGCGCGACGCCGATCAGCAGCCAGCGCACGGCGCGCGGCTCGCTGACGGGGTCGAGCCGATTCGCGGCACGGCCTTGCGCGGCCGACGGCGGGGTTTTCAGCACGACGGTGGCCTCCTCGTTCATTGCTGGCCTCCTGCTCCGGCGGCGACGGTGACGGTCGCCGGCGCGGGGCCGCTCGCGCCCTTGCTCGTGCGGCGTTGCAGATACCACTGCAGCGAGTTGATCAGCAGCAGCATCAGGAACGACGCGACCAGCATCACGACCGCCAGCGCGGTCGCGCCCGCATAGTCGTACTGCTCGAGCTTCGTGATGATCAGCAGCGACGTGATCTCGGATTTCATTGGCACGTTGCCGGCGATGAAGATGACCGACCCGTACTCGCCGAGCGCGCGCGCGAACGCCAGCGCGAAGCCGGTGAGCAGCGCCGGCAGCACGGCCGGCAGCACGACGCGGCGGAACGTCAGCCAGCGCGATGCGCCGAGGCACGCTGCGGCCTCTTCCTGCTCGCGCTCGAAATCCTCGAGCACCGGCTGCACGGTGCGCACGACGAACGGCAGCCCGATGAAGGTCAGCGCCACCAGCACGCCGACCGGCGTGAACGCGATCTTGATGCCGAACGGCGCGAGATACAGGCCGACCCAGCCGTTGGTCGCATAGACGGCGGCAAGCGAGATGCCGGCGACCGACGTCGGCAGCGCGAACGGCAGGTCGACGATCGCATCGACGAGGCGCTTGAACGGGAACGTGTAGCGCACGAGCACCCACGCGACGAGAAAGCCGAACACGGCGTTGATCAGCGCGCCGCCGAGCGCGGCGGAGAACGTCAGCCGGTACGACGCGAGCACGCGCGGCGACGTGACGGCGGTGACGAACTGGTCCCACGACAGCGTCGCGGTCTTCATGAACGTGGCGGCGAGCGGAATCAGCACCACGAGGCTCAAATAAGCCACCGTGATGCCGAGCGTCACGCCGAAACCGGGCAGCGCGCTCGGCTTGCGAAAGGTGTACGTCGTCATCGGATGCTCTTGCTGGGTCGATGCTGCTCATGGGTCCGACGCAAACCGCCGGCGCGATGCAGTGCGCCGGCGGCCCGTCGGGGATGCGGCGCGCTCTCGTGGCGCGCCACTGTCGTTATGGCTTGCTGCGTCGCGTTACTGCGGCTTGTAGATCGAATCGAACACACCGCCGTCCGCGAAATGCGTCTTCTGCGCATTCGTCCAGCCGCCGAACGTGTCGTCGACCGTGTACAGCTTCAGCTTCGGGAACTGCTTCGTCAGCTCCGCCGGCACGTTCTTCGAACGCGGCCGGTAGTAGTTGCGCGCCGCGATCTCCTGGCCCTGCGGGCTGTACAGGAAGTTCAGGTATGCGTCGGCCAGCTTGCGCGTGCCCTTCTTGTCCACCACCTTGTCGACCACCGCGACGGGCGGCTCGGCCAGGATGCTCACCGACGGCACGACGATCTCGAACTTGTCGGTACCGAATTCCTTGACCGACAGGAATGCCTCGTTTTCCCATGCGATCAGCACGTCGCCGATTCCGCGCTGAACGAAGCTCGTCGTCGCGCCTCGCGCGCCGGAATCGAGCACGCCCGCGTTCTTGTACAGCTTCGTGACGAATTCCTTCGCCGTCTGCTCGTTGCCGCCCGGCTTGTGCACCGCATACGCCCACGCGGCCAGGTAGTTCCAGCGCGCGCCGCCCGACGTCTTCGGGTTCGGCGTGACGATCGAGACGCCCGGCCTGGTCAGGTCGTCCCAGTCCTTGATCCCCTTCGGATTGCCCTTGCGCACGAGGAACACGATCGTCGACGTGTACGGCGATGCGTTGTCGGGCAGGCGCTTCTGCCAGCCCTTGTTGACAAGGCCCTTGTTGGCGAGCGCGTCGATGTCGTAGGCGAGCGCAAGCGTCACGACGTCGGCCTGCAGGCCGTCGAGCACCGAGCGCGCCTGCGCGCCCGAGCCGCCGTGCGACTGCTTGAAGTTGACGGTCTCGCCCGTCTTCGCCTTCCACTCCTTGCCGAACGCCTGATTGAAGTCCTGATACAGCTCACGCGTCGGGTCGTAGGACACGTTCAGGAACGTCACATCGGCCTGGGCGTGCGTCGCGACGCCCAGCGCCGCCGCCGCGCCCAGCGCGAGTGTTGCGATCAGGCGGCCCGCTCCGCCCACCAACCCCGTATTGCGCTTGCCCATCCTTGGTTCTCCAGTGTTGCCTGTATTGCGATGTCGGGCCAGTCTAACGAACGGGTTACATGATTAAAAATAATCGTTCTTCATTTTTTAATACTCAAAAGTGCTAACGCAGACGGGACGGACGGTTGCGGCAGACAAACCGGCGTCCGGACGTCGTGAAATCGCGCCGGAACCGGCGTGATCGCGTCGAACCTCAAGTAACACTTGAAATTCGCGAAGTACTGTATAAAAATACAGCTCACTGTCTATCCATACAGTTCAGCCATGACCAAACTCACCGCCCGTCAGCAGCAAGTGTTCGACTTGATCCGCCGCGCGATCGAGCGCTCCGGTTTCCCGCCCACGCGCGCCGAAATTGCGGCAGAGCTGGGTTTCAGCTCGCCGAACGCGGCCGAGGAACACCTCCGTGCGCTGGCGCGCAAGGGCGTGATCGAGCTGGCCGCCGGCGCGTCGCGCGGCATCCGCCTGCTCGGCATCGACGACGCCCCGCACCAGTTCACGCTGCCGCACGCCGGCCTGATGCAACTGTCGCTGCCGCTCGTCGGCCGCGTCGCGGCCGGTAGCCCGATCCTCGCGCAGGAGCACATCTCGCATCATTACGCGTGCGATCCCGCGCTGTTCACCAGCAAGCCCGATTACCTGCTGAAGGTGCGCGGCCTGTCGATGCGCGACGCCGGCATTCTCGACGGCGACCTCCTCGCCGTGCAGAAGCGCACGGAAGCGAAGGACGGCCAGATCATCGTCGCGCGTCTCGGCGACGACGTCACGGTCAAGCGCCTGATGCGCCGGCCCGGCGGCCTCGAGCTGATCGCGGAGAACCCGGATTACGAAAATATCTTCGTCAAGGCCGGCAGCGCGGAGTTCGCGCTGGAAGGCATCGCCGTCGGGCTGATCCGCTCGGGCGAACTCTGACAATCGGTCTCGCTGAGGAGAACATCATGGAACGCCTTTCCCGTCTGCTGCCTTTCCGTCAATTCGGCCGCCTGCGTCACCTGCGCGGCCGCACGCCCTGCGCGCCGCTGTCCGCCGCGGCGCCCGTGGTGAGCCAAGAAGTCGCAGTTGAACGGCAGGCGTCGCTGCTGCCGTCAGCACTTCCCGCATTCGCGCGGGTCTCGCTGAATGGCGGCCTGAATCACGCGGAACCGGCGCGCCGTGCGCCCGTGCGCGTCTATCACGGCCGGTCGCGCCTGATCATGGTCGGGACGATCGGTGCCGTGTGCCGGATGATCGATCGCTGCATCGCCGAGGAACGATCGGCCACGCACGGCGGTCTCTGATTGCGGAACGTGTCCGCACCGGAGGCATCGTGACTGGATCTTCGGGCCGCGCGTGGCGGCTCAAGCCATTGCTGATCGTCGTGCTGGCCATCGCCGTCCTGGTGGCGATCGGTTATGCGTACGCATCGCCGTACGTCGCGCTCGGTCGCCTGAAATCGGCGATCGATGCGCGCGATGCGCAAGCGGTCAGCGAGTATGTCGATTTTCCGTCGCTGCGCATCAGCCTGAAGCAGCAGGTCACGGAAGAGTTGATGCGCCGAATCGACGCAGTGAAGAAGGACAATCCGTTCGCGGTGATTGGCGCGCTGATCGGATCTGCGTTGATCGGCCCCTTGGTCGATGCCTATGCGACACCGGAAGGTGTAGCGGCGCTGATGAGCGGCATTCCCCCGCGCGGCAATCCGGGCGAACGACCGCCCGAATGGTCGGGCCCGCCGTCAGGCGCTACGCCTGACAATGCACCGGCCGCGCCGCCGGTCAATCCGGCGAGCGCCCCCGTACCGGCCAGCAATGCCACCGCCTCCGCCGCATCTGCGCCAGCCACCGCCCCCGCACCGGCCAGCCCCGGCGAGGCGGCCCATCCGCGGCAAACGAGCGCCGGCTACCGGAATATCGATGAATTTGTCGTGACCTACCAGCGCAGCGCGGACGGCACGCGCTATGCGGCGATCTTCCACCGCTTCGGCTTGTTTTCGTGGAAGCTGTCCGCGATCGACCTGCACGCCTGAGCGGCCGCAATCGGCGTGGATGCCGCTAGCGGCACTGCGCGTGACCGGCGCGAATCGCGATACGACCCGGCCGGCCACACAATCGTTGCGTCACTTGCCGCTCGCGGTGGCCGCTTCGCGTTCGCGTGCGATCTCGGCCTTTTGCTCTTCCGCCGACGAACATGCGACCAGAATGCTGCAGTTCACGCGATCGAGCAGTTGCGTGTTGCCCGAACCCATCCACCATCTCGACAACCCGCTGCGGCACCGATGGCCGACGACGACGAGGTCGGCCTTCAATTCCGTCGCGAGGTTCGCGATTTCGTCGATCGGATAGCCGAATGCGAAATGGCCTTCCGCCTGAACGCCGCGCTCGCGCAGCCAGTTCACGCCTTCCTGCAGTATCTCGCGCGCCGTTTCCTCGAAGCGGCCGCACGCGACGTCGGTCAGCAGCCCTGCGCTTTGCGCGATGCTCGAGCGCATGTCGACGACCGACAGCAAATGCGTTTCCGCCTTCAGGTCCAGCGCAAGATTGGCACCGCACCGCAATGCCTTGCGTCCTTCGAGCGTGCCGTCGTAGCAAAGCAGAATCTTGTTGTAGCTAGCCATGAGACCTCCCTATCGCGACTTCGTACCCTATGCACTCATCATGGTGCGCCGCAATTCCGGACGCAAGGGATGGAAAACGCTGATTCGCCACGCGGGGCGCGTCGGCGATGATGCGGTGCACGATCCGTGCGCGCATGCACCGTGTCGCGCGAGCCTGCCCTGAAGAGACGCAGCCGATGCACTAGAATGGCCCGTCCGTGCCGTCGACGCGCGTTCGCCTCGGTCATGCCCATGTGACACGCATTCACCCGATCCGTTCGCCAGCCGGCATGCCCGTCCGACCGGCCGCGAAACGCGTCCGCGTCCGCTTACAACGACAACCTGCCCATGTCCGTTGCACCGATCGATTTCCGGAACGTCGAAAAGCGCTATGGCGACAAGCTCGTCGTCAACGATTTGTCCTTCCACGTGCAGGCCGGCGAATGCTATGGCCTGCTCGGGCCGAATGGCGCCGGCAAGACCACGACGCTGAAGATGCTGCTCGGCCTTGCGTATCCCGACGCCGG
This sequence comes from Burkholderia sp. LA-2-3-30-S1-D2, assembly GCF_001523915.2. Classification (NCBI taxonomy): domain Bacteria; kingdom Pseudomonadati; phylum Pseudomonadota; class Betaproteobacteria; order Burkholderiales; family Burkholderiaceae; genus Burkholderia; species Burkholderia sp. LA-2-3-30-S1-D2. The sequence continues at coordinate 1,863,705 of NZ_CP013384.1, forward strand.
CACCATTTCACTTTGCGGCGAGCCGGTTCCGTCACGCGCACGGCATGCGCGCCAGCGCGTCGGTGTCGTCCCGCAGTTCGACAACCTCGACCCCGACTTCACGGTCCGCGAGAACCTGCTCGTGTTCAGCCGCTATTTCGGAATGTCGGCACACGCCGCACGCGCGCTCGTGCAACCACTGCTCGAATTCGCGAAGCTGGAAAACAAGGCGGATGCGAAGGTCGGCGAATTGTCGGGCGGCATGAAGCGCCGTCTGACGCTCGCACGCGCGCTCGTCAACGATCCCGACGTGCTGGTGCTCGACGAGCCGACGACGGGCCTCGATCCGCAGGCGCGGCACCTGATGTGGGAGCGGTTGCGGTCGCTGCTCGCCCGCGGCAAGACGATCCTGATCACCACGCATTTCATGGAAGAAGCCGAGCGCCTGTGCGACCGGCTGTGCGTGATCGAGGAAGGCCGCAAGATCGCCGAAGGCGCGCCGCACGCGCTGATCGAATCGGAGATCGGCTGCGACGTGATCGAGATCTACGGGCTCGACCCGGTCGCGCTGCGCGACGAACTGGCGCCGTTCGCGAAGCACACCGAGATCAGCGGTGAGACGCTGTTCTGCTACGTGACCGATCCCGAGCCGCTCAGTGCGCGACTCAAGGGTCGCACGGGATTGCGTTATCTGCACCGTCCGGCCAATCTGGAGGACGTGTTCCTGCGGCTCACGGGCCGCGAAATGCAGGACTGATCGATCATGGACGTACGCAACTATTCCGCCGCCGCGCCGTCCGCACCGCCACGCGAATCACGCTTCGCGATCGCGCTGCCCGCGAATGCCACCAACTGGATTGCCGTGTGGCGACGCAACTACCTCGTGTGGCGCAAGCTCGCGCTCGCCTCGCTGTTCGGCAATCTCGCCGATCCGATGATCTACCTGTTCGGGCTGGGGTTCGGGCTCGGCCTGATGCTCGGCCACGTCGACGGTGTGTCGTATATCGCGTTCCTCGCGGCCGGCACGGTCAGTTCGAGCGTGATGATGTCCGCGAGCTTCGAATCGATGTATTCGGGCTTCTCGCGAATGCACGTGCAGCGCACCTGGGAAGCGATCATGCATACGCCGCTCGCGCTGGGCGACATCGTGCTCGGGGAGATTGTCTGGGGCGCAAGCAAGGCGCTGCTGTCCGGCGTCGCGATCATGCTCGTCGCGGGACTGCTCGGCTATGCGCGGTTTCCGTCGATGCTCGCGGCACTGCCCGTGATCGCACTCGCCGGCCTCGCGTTCGCGAGCACGGCGATGATCGTCACCGCGCTCGCGCCGTCCTACGACTTCTTCATGTTCTATCAGACGCTCGTGCTGACGCCGATGCTGCTGCTGTCGGGGGTATTCTTCCCGATCACGCAGTTGCCGCCGGTCGCGCAGCACGCGGCACACTTGCTGCCGCTCGCGAACGCGGTCGAACTCATCCGCCCCGCGATGCTCGGCCGGCCGGCGACGGACGTCGGCCTGCATCTCGCGGTGCTCGCCGGCTACGCGGTCGGCGGATTCGTGGTCTCCGCGTGGCTGTTCCGGCGGCGGATGATGCGCTGACGGCTGGCGCGCACGGCGCCCGCTCGATGCTGCGAGGAAATGGCGACGACGTTACTCGTCGTCGTCGCTCCACGGGATCTCGACGTCGGTCAGGAATGCGACGGTCGCCAGCGGACCGCCTTCGTGGCGGCCGAGCTTGCCGTCAGCACGGTGCCATTCGACGCGGAACTGCGTTCCCGGATCGTCGGCGACGAGATAGACCGCGCGCAGTTCTTCCGCGTCGGCCTCGTCGACCGGACCGTCGAACGACACCAGCATCTTCTGCGGCCACAGGCCGTTCACCGGATCGTAAATGCGGTCGCCTTGCGGAATGTCGATGCTGGCCTCGACGCCGATCGTGGCGGAGGCTTCGATGATCATCGTGCCGAGCGCGTTCAGCACGGCAGTCGCCCGCGCGGAATTGGCCTGGCGGATCGCGAGATCGCCGCGCGTCAGCGCCTTTTCGAGTCGAGGATGAATCTTCGGTTGGGTCATGCGTTTTCCTGTTTGCTTCTTGTAAAGGGCACCGCACGCGTGAAGCGGCGGCGCCGGATGAATACGGCCGTCGCGCGGCGGAATCGGTCGGCGCGCGGCACGGCAGCCATCGCGCAGGCCCGCTCGCCTTCCCGCCCGCGTGTCCGTCAGAACCCGAATGCGATCGCGAGCAGCCCGCTCACGATCCCGAACACGACGACGAGGCCCGTGACGATCGCCAGCATGTAGGGCTTGAACGAACGCGCGAGCATCGCGAGCGACGGCACGCTGATCGGCGGCAGCGTCATCAGCAGCGCGGCAGCCGGGCCGACGCCCATGCCGAGCGACAGCATCGCCTGGATGATCGGCACCTCGCCGGCCGTCGGGATCACGAACAAGGTGCCCGCGACCGCGAACGCGATGATCCAGCCGAGATGATTGCCGATGTCCGGGCCGATATGCGGGAACAGCCACGCGCGCGCCGCGCCGAGCAGCAGCACGAGCACGATGTATTCGGGCACGAGCCGCACGGCCATGCGTGCGAGCAGCTTCATCCAGCGGACGAACGGATTGCCCGCGGCGGCCTGCTCGGCTGCCAGCGCGGCGAATTGCGCATCGTCGACGCTGCGGTCCTCGGGGCGCGCGACACGGTTCAGCAGATAGCCGATCCCGAATACCATCGCGACGCCGAGCACGAGCCGCAGCGCGCTCCAGTGCCAGCCGAGCACGAAGCCCATGAACACCAGCGCGGCCGGATTCAGGACCGTGTTGCCGAGCCAGAACGCGACCGCGCCGCCCGGCGACGCGTGCCGCGCGCGCAGGCCCGCGACGACCGGCGCCGCGCAGCACGTGCACATCATGCCGGGCAGCGAAAGCAGGCCGCCCGCGGCGACGCTGCCGAAGCCCGTGCGGCCGAGCGCACGCGCAACCCAGTGTGCCGGCAGCAGCGCCTGCACGGCCGAACCGAGCAGCAGGCCGAGCACCATGGCCTGCCAGATCGCCTTGCCGTACGCCCACGCGTAGTCGAGCGCCGCCTTCAGCGACGGCTCGGGAGCGCTTGCCGACGTGCCCATCAGGATCGACTGGCCGATCGAATGATGCACGGCGGCGACGAACGCCTTGTTGTAATACGGGAACCATTTCACGTAGAACAGTCCCGCGACCGCGATCAGCAGGAAGGTCATCCAGCCGAGCGCTGGACTGGGTTGAGGGCGTGTGGTCGTCATCGTGTGGTGGTCGTAGGGTTGTTGTCGGTGTCGGCTCGCGCCGCCGCGCCGGCAGCGGGCGATGCCGGCAGCCCGGCCAGCGCGAGCGCGTCGAGCAGCGCGCGCGCCTGCTGGCGCCCGTCGGCCGCATTCGGCCGGAACGTGAACGTCAGCACGCGGTTCGGTTTGTCGTACGACGAACGATAGGTGCGTGCATACGCAGGATCGTAATGCTTGTCGATCAGCGTGCGGAACAGTTCGGTGCGCTCGTTCGCGTCGATCAGTGCGTTCCAGCGCGCGACCTCTTCACGGCTATGCAGGCCGATCAGTCGATCGAGCTGCGACTTGAACGTGGCCGGTTCATCGAACAGATGGGCGTAGTCTTCGAGCAGGAAAGCGATACGTTCGTCATGCGCCGCCTCGACCTGCACCCACGGCCCCGCGCGAAACGCGTCCAGCAACGCGAGCGGCAGCTGCACGAGCCCGATCTTGCGGCTTTCCGATTCGACGAACACGGGCCAAGCGGGGTCGAAACGCTCGAGCGTACCGACGAGCCCCGAATCGAAGGACTTCTGCGTCGGCTGCGGCACACCCGGCAGCGCACCGAGCAGCGAGCCACGGTGACACGCGAGCGCCTCGAGATCGAGCGTCTGTGCCCCCTCATCGCGCAGCGCGTTCAGGAGCCGCGTCTTTCCGCAGCCCGTGTGACCGACGAGCACGATGTAGCGAAACCGCGTCGGCAACGTATCGAGCGTCGCGCACACCGAGCGGCGGTACGCCTTGTACCCGCCTTCGAGTTGGCGCGCCTGCCAGCCGATCAGGTTGAACCAGGTCGTCATCGAACCCGAACGCTTGCCGCCGCGCCAGCAGTAGATCAACGGCCGCCAGTTGCGCGGACGGTCGGCGAACGTGGTGTCGAGATGGCGCGCGATGTTGCGCGCGACCATCGCCGCGCCAACGCGCGTCGCTTCGTACGGCGACACCTGACGGTACATCGTGCCGACGATCACGCGCTCCTCGTTGCTGAGCACGGGCGCGTTCATCGCGCCGGGAATATGGTCCTCGGCGAACTCGAGCGGCGTGCGCACGTCGATGATCTCGTCGAACTCGCCAGCGCGATCGAGGGTGACAATCAGGTTCTTCAATTTGGCGTCGAACAGGGGCGATGCGGCTCGGCGAGCCGCACGGGAATGGAAGGCGGATTCGCGATTATCTCATGCCCGGGCGTCTCGGGCCGCGCACGGCAACCGGCGGGGGCGATGCGCTGCTCATCACGTCGATCAGATGGTCGCGAAACGCGCGCACCGACGCGGGAAGATCGCGCCCCGCCATCGTCTGCACCTGGATGCTGCGCTCACGCAACTGGGGATTCGTGACGGGCACGGCGACGAAGCCGTCCGCGTCGAAACGGTCCCGCACCGACAGCAGCCCCGTGAACATCACGGCGCCGGTACGCTGCGCGTAGCGATACATCACCGCAGTGTTGTTGCTGGTCAGTTCCGGCTCGAGCATGAGCCCGTCGAGCACGCACGCGATGTCGATCAGCTGGCGCACCGTCGTGCCGGCCTCGGGCAGCACATGCGGGTGCCGCGCGACATCGGCAAGCGACACCGAATCGCGCGCCGCGAGCGGATGGTCGCGCCGCACGAGCGCGAAGACCGGCGCACGCTCCGTGTGTTCGACGCGCACGCCCTGCTCCGGCGCGAGGCTGAACGTCAGCCCGATGTCTGCATCGCCGTCGCGCACGCGCCGTGTCGCCTCCGCCGGCGACACGACCCACACCGAGAAATCGACGCCCGGGTGGCGCGCCTTGAAGCTTGCCAGCACGCCTGGCAGGAAGTCGATCGCGAACCCCTCCGAGCAGGCGACCTTCAACAGGCTGCCGTGCAGCGCCTCCAGCCCGCCGATTTCCTTCATCACATGCTCGGCCTCCAGCAGGCTACGCTGCGCGAAGCCCAGCAGCCGTTCGCCGGCCTCCGACAACGCCATCCCGCGCGGCCGGCGCTCGAACAGCGGCGCGCCGAGCTCGCTCTCGAGCTTCGCAATCTGCCGGCTGATCGCCGAGACGGCCACGTGCAGCCGCGTGGATGCGTCGCTGATCGACCCGGTGCGCGCGACTTCGACGAAATACCGCAACGCAAGCCCATGCAGGAAAACCGCCATCGTTCTGTCCCCGGGCCCGTCGTCCAGGCCGCTCCGCTTTGCCTTTTCGGCAAAGAAATGTTCGAAATTCGATCATTGTGACAAAAAAAACGGCTTTCTAGAATCGATCGCACTCCCGGCCCTGCGCGCCGCGCCCGCCGGAAAACCGATACAGGAGACACGTCTTGAGCCGTACCGCCGCCATCCAGCACGCGCTGAACCAGTTCGAATCGGGCGCGGTCTTCGCGACCCTGAGCCGCCGCGTCGGCCTGCGCACCGAAAGCCAGGACAGCGGCTCGCGCGCCGCGCTGCGCGCCTACCTGACCGACGAGATCGCGCCGGATGCCACGCGTCTGGGTTTCACGTCGCGCATCGTCGAGAACCCCGTCGACGGCGGCGGCCCGTTCCTGCTGGCGTCGCGCCACGAGGACGACGCGCTGCCGACCGTGCTCGTCTATGGTCACGGCGACGTCGTGCGCGGCTACGACGCGCAATGGCGCGCGCCGCTGTCGCCGTGGACGTTGACCGTCGACGGCGATCGCTGGTACGGCCGCGGCAGTGCCGACAACAAGGGTCAGCACACGATCAACCTGGCCGCGCTGGCGAGCGTGCTTGACGCGCGGGGCGGCCGGCTCGGCTTCAACGCGAAGCTGCTGATCGAGATGGGCGAGGAAACGGGGTCTCCGGGCCTCGACGCGCTGTGCCGGCAGGAGCGCGACGCGCTCGCGGCCGACGTGCTGATCGCATCCGACGGACCTCGCGTCACCGCCGAACGTCCGACCGTGTTCCTCGGCTCGCGCGGCTCCGTCAACTTCACGCTCAGCCTGCGCGCACGCGACGGCGGCCATCACTCGGGCAACTGGGGCGGCCTGCTGCGCAACCCGGCGACCGTGCTCGCGAATGCGCTCGCGAGCCTGGTCGACGCGCGCGGTGCGATCCGTGTCGCCGGGCTGCGCCCGCCTCCGATCCCGGCCGCCGTGCGCGCCGCGCTCGCCGACCTGTCCGTCGGCGGCGGCCCCGGCGATCCGGCGCTCGACGCGGACTGGGGCGAGCCGGGCCTCTCCGCCGCCGAGCGCGTGTTCGGCTGGAACACGTTCGAAATTCTCGCGTTCAAGGCCGGCAATCCCGACCATCCGGTCAATGCGATTCCGCCCGTCGCATATGCGCACTGCCAGTTGCGTTTCGTGGTCGGCACTGACTGGCAAGCGCTGCATGCGCACCTGCGCGCGCATCTCGATGCGCACGGCTTCAGCGACATCGAGATCGACGTCGAACGCGGCGCGCCGGCGACGCGCCTGTCGCCGGACGATCCGTGGGTCCATTGGGCTGTCGCGTCGCTCGCGCGCACGACCGGCAAGAAGCCCGCGATCCTGCCGAACCTCGGCGGCACGCTGCCAAACGAAGTATTCGCCGATACGCTGGGGCTGCCGACGCTGTGGGTGCCGCACTCGTATCCGGCGTGCTCGCAGCACGCGCCCGACGAGCACTTGCTCGCGAGCGTCGTGCGCGAGGGACTGCAGATGATGGCCGGCCTCTTCTGGGATCTCGGCGAGGCCGCGCCGCCTGTTCGCCACGCGGCACCCGCCGCGGCCGGCGCCGCCCTGTAACGCGCTTTGCCCCTTTCTCGAGACCTGCTCACACGATGAATACGACCACCCTGACCTCGCAGGACGCCGCGCGACCCAGCGCCGCGAAGATCCGGCGCATCATCTTCGCCGCGTCGATCGGCAATGCGCTCGAATGGTTCGACCTGATCGTCTACGGCTTTTTCGCGGTGACGATCGCCAAGCTGTTCTTCCCCACGACGAGCGAGGCGACGTCGCTGCTGCTCACGCTCGGCACGTTCGGGCTGTCCTACCTGATCCGGCCGATCGGCGGCTTCGTGCTCGGCGCCTACGCGGACCGCGCGGGCCGCAAGGCGTCGCTGCTGCTGTCGATCGGGATGATGATGGCCGGCACGCTGCTGATCGCGCTGATGCCGACCTATGCATCGATCGGCATCCTCGCACCGCTCGGGATCATGCTGTCGCGGCTGATGCAGGGCTTTTCCGCCGGCGGCGAATTCGCGAGCTCGACCGCGTTCCTCGTCGAACACGCGCCGCAGCGGCGCGGCTTCATGTCGAGCTGGCAGTTCGCGAGCCAGGGCCTCGCGACGCTACTGGCATCGGGCTTCGGTGCGCTGCTGACATCGACGCTGAGCGTCGCGCAACTCGAAAGCTGGGGGTGGCGCGTGCCGTTCCTCTTCGGTCTCGCGATCGGCCCGGTGGGGCTCTACATCCGCCGCTACGTCGACGAGGGGATCGAGTTCAAAACGCAGGCGCGCTCCGAAGCACCCGTGCGCGAGCTGTTCGCGGACCAGAAGATGCGCGTGCTGCTGTCGATCGGGGTGCTCGTGATCTCGACCGCGATCAACTACATGGTGCTGTACATGCCGACGTATGCGATCAAACAGCTCGGACTGCCCGCGTCGACGGGCTTCGCGGCGACGCTCGCGACCGGCTTCGTGCTGACGCTCGTCACGCCGCTGGTCGGCCATCTGTCCGATCGCACCGGGCGGATCCGCGTGATGACGGCGGCAGCCTTGCTGATGCTCGCCACCGTGTGGCCGACGTTCGTGTGGCTCACGCATCACGCGTCGTTCGCGACGATGCTCGCGGCGCTGATCTGGATCGGGCTGCTGAAGGCGACGTACTGCGGCGCGCTGCCGGCGCTGATGGCCGAACTGTTTCCGTCGCAGACCCGCGCGACCGGCCTCGCCGTCAGCTACAACACGGGCGTCACGCTGTTCGGCGGCTTCGCGCCGTTCGTGATCACGTGGCTGATCAGCGCAACCGGCAACCGGCTGTCGCCGGCGCTGTACCTGATGGGTTGCGCGGTGCTGAGTCTCGTCGCACTGATGGTCGCGCGCGCGCGGCTCGGGATGCGCTGACCGCGCTCACGAAGGAAACCGCGGCGCGGCAATGCGCGTCGGACGCGGTCCGTCGCGGCACCGTGCCGCGCGGGCCGCTCGCCGTTTACGGTGCCGGGTTCGGCTGCAGTTCGTGCAGCGCGTCGATCTCGGCGAGGATCTCGTCGGACAACGTCACGTCGATGCTGCCGATGTTCTCCTTCAGTTGCGCGAGCGACGTCGCGCCGACCAGGTTACTACGCACGAACGGCCGGCCGTTGACGAACGCGAGCGCCAGCTGCGCGGGCGACAGCCCGTGTCGTTTCGCGAGCGCGACGTAGCGCGACGTCGCCTCGACGGCCTGCGGCTTGCTGTAACGCTGGAAGCGCTCGAACAGCGTGATCCGCGCGCCGGCCGGACGCACGCCGTTCTCGTACTTACCGGACAGCCAGCCGAACGCGAGCGGCGAATACGCGAGCAGGCCGACGCCATCGCGATGCGTGAACTCGGACAGGCCGTTCTCGAACGTGCGGTTCAGCAGGCTGTACGGATTCTGGATGCTGGCGATGCGCGGCAAACCGAGCTTCTCGGCCGCGCGCAGGAACTGCGCGACGCCCCACGGCGTTTCGTTCGACACGCCGATCGCGCGGACCTTGCCGGCCTTCACGAATTCCGCGAGCACGCTTAGCGTTTCCTCGATCGGCACCGTGTACGCATCGTCGACCCACGGATACGCGGGGCGGCCGAACGTCGTGGTGCTGCGATCGGGCCAGTGGAGTTGATACAGGTCGACATAGTCGGTCTGCAGGCGCTTGAGACTGCCGTCGAGCGCCTCGGTCAGGTTCTTGCGGTCGAACTGGTTGCCTTCGCCGCGAATATGACGCGGATTGTGCGGCTGCCGTGCCGGGCCCGCGATCTTCGTCGCGAGCACGATCCGGTCGCGCTGCGCACGATGCTGCGCGAGCCAGGTGCCGATGTACTGCTCCGTGCGTCCCTGGGTATCGGGCTTCGGCGGCACCGGGTACATTTCCGCGGCATCGATCAGCGTGACGCCCTGCCCGAGCGCGAAATCGATCTGCTCGTGGGCGTCGCGTTCAGAATTCTGCTCGCCCCACGTCATCGTGCCGAGACCGATCAGGCTGACCTCGATGCCTGAATCGCCGAGTGTGCGGTATTCCATGCTGCTCCTGTCGCGTCAGTGGAAAGCAGGAACGCTATCACATTGAAGCGAGCGCTTCAGACGGCCGATGCGTTCGCTTACAGGCCGCCTTCGATGTGCGCCCGACCCTCGCTCATTCGCGGTACGGCGGCCTTCGCGTGTGCGTGCATGGTCCCGATGATGCCGGACGGCCGGGCTGGTATCAGGACGCCACCCGCTGCGTCATTGCGGCCGCTGAATGAAGCAAGTCGCCGATGCGTGCGCGACGATCTTGTCGTCCGGCGTCTTCAGTGTGCCTTCCGCGACGCCGAGCGAACGCGACAGGTGAATCACACGCCCCTCTGCGATCAGGTCGACGTCGCGCGGCACGGGGCGCAGCATTTTCACGTGGAGGTCGACCGTGCCATAACCGACGCCCGCGTCGAGCATCGAATGCACCGCGCAGCCCGTGACCGAGTCGAGCACCGTCGCGGCGAACCCGCCGTGCACGCCGCCGAGTGGATTCAGGTGCCGGCCGTCCGCACGCGCGGACATCTTCACGTAACCGAGCTCGACGCCCAGCGGTCGCATCGGGATCGTTTCCGAGATCGACGCGAGCGGCAGATCGCCCGCCGCGGCCGCGCGCAGCAGTTCGAGACCGGACAGGGAAAGCGGATTCATCGGGTTGTCTCCTGATTGAAAGCGCGTCGCCGCGCGAGTAAGTTCTAAATTGGAACTTATTATTGACAACCGCACCGGGCTTGTCAACGCAACCACCGCCCGTTGCAACCGAAGGCAAGTTCTATAATCCAACCCGCTCTTTCGCTGAACCGCCGCACGAGAATCGATCATGAAATGGGATGACATCGGCACGCTGAACTGTTCGGTCGCGCGCACGCTCGCCGTGCTCGGCGATCGGTGGACCATGCTGATCCTGCGCAACGCGTTTCTCGGCTGCCGCCGCTTCGATGCGTTCCAGACGCAACTGGGCCTCACGCGCCACGTCCTGGCCGAGCGGCTCGCGCGCCTCGTCGACGAAGGCGTGCTCGTCAAGCGCGCGTATCAGGCGCGCCCACCGCGCTTCGAGTACCGGTTGACGGAAAAAGGCCTCGACCTCTACCCGGCCCTGCTCGCGCTGATGACATGGGGCGATCGCTGGAAGGACGACGGCCAGGGGCCGCCGGTGCAATTGCGCCATCGCACCTGTGGTCAGCTGATGCACGCGGTCGCGGTGTGCTCGGCGTGCGGCGAGCCGCTTGACGCGCACGACGTGCAGCCGGAGCCCGGGCCCGGATGGATCGCACGCGAGGCGGCCGGACCGCTCGATGCCTGACGCATGGCGCGAAGCGGGTGTCGTGCCGCATGGCAGCGCACGATCACGGAGCCAATGCAGTTACCGCTCGGCACGATGAACGTCATCACGTCGACCGCGCCGGACCGTCACACGATGTCGCGCATTCGCATCCGCGCGTGACCGCGCCGCCGTGTCTGCGTTACACTCACGGCCCGCTGTCTCAAAATCATTCGCTGTCCAAGATGTTGTCGCGCCAACGCCTCGCCGCTGCCTGCCTCGCCGCCTCCCTGCTCGCCACGCCCTTCGCCGCCTTCGGCAAGACGCAAAATGAATCGCTGCTGCAGCAGGCGATCGACTTCATCGGGCGACTTCTGCCGGCCCCGACACACGAGGCGCCCGCCACGCAGGTTGTCGAATCTGCGTTCTCGCCCGATGGGGGTGCCGAGGCGCTCGTGCTGAAGGCAATCGGCGCCGCGCGCACCTCGATTCGCGTGGCAGCCTACTCGTTCACGTCGCCACCCGTCACGCGCGCGCTGCTCGCCGCGAAACGGCGCGGCGTGAATGTCGCGGTCGTCGTGGACGACAAGGGCAATCGCGCGAAGAGCAGCAAGCAGGCACTGAACCTGCTCGTCAACGCGGGCATTCCGACACGCACGATCGACGCCTATGCAATCCACCACGACAAGTATGTCGTGGTCGATGCCGAGCATGTCGAGACGGGCTCGTTCAACTACAGCGCCTCGGCAGCCAGCCGCAATTCCGAAAACGTCGTCGTGGTCTGGAACAATCCGCAACTCGCGTCGCGCTACCTTGCGCATTGGCAAAGCCGCTTCGACCAGGGTACGCCGTACCGCTCGACGTACTGACCGTTCGTACGCGTGCGATCGTCAGACGCCGTTCGCATGCGGCGCGGCCGACGCGCATCGTTGCGCGCATTCGCGCCGGGATGTCGTCGATGATCGGTGCGCATAGCACGCCGGTCAATCTGGCCGAATGGCCTGCATACCGGGCGTGACGGCGCCGCGATCGGTGGAATCGGTTGATGAAATCAGTGGATGTCGGGCGATCGCTCCGCGATCTGCGTGGTCGCGACACACCGGCTCGCATGCGCACGCGCATCGCTGGCCGAAGACTTCGGTCGATCGCGAGTCCCGCCCGGCAGCGCGCCGAGCACACAGTCCGCACTGAAGGTCAGCGTGTCCTGGACCATCGGATAGAGCAGATACAGCGCCAACGCGAGATACCCCGCGTACAGAATTCGAACCATGGTGCGGTGGATGAGCGATTGATCTTGCCCTGTTTACGGCATCGCGCCGAAGAGCTTGAGCCGCCGGGCATCAAATTGCATGCCGGCAGCGACGCACGACATATGAAGCGTTCGCGTCGCATCGACATGGCGATTCCGCACAACACGGCGTGCAGCGCAATGGCGAATGCGCGATACTGTTCGGCGTGCGCGGCGATATCGGCACGAATGCGCCGACGGGCTTGCGCACGCGCCGAGTGACATACAGATGATCGATAACCGGCTCCGCAGCCGGGACCAGAGACAAAAACCAATGCAGATTGCTTCCAAACCGGTCGACGAGGCGGCCCGGCTCGAGACGCTTCATTCATTGTCGATCCTCGACACGCCGCCGGAAGAACGGTTCGACCGCCTCACGCGCCTCGCGCGCCGGCTGTTCGACGTTCCGATCGCACTCGTCAGCCTCGTCGACGAGAATCGCCAGTGGTTCAAGAGTCATCCAGGTCTCGACGCCACGCAGACCTCGCGCGACGTCTCGTTCTGCGCACATGCGCTGCTCGCGGACGACACGATGGTGATCCAGGACGCGCGCAACGACGATCGCTTCCACGACAATCCGCTGGTCACCGGCCAGCCCGGCATCCGCTTCTACGCGGGCCGGCCGCTTGCCGCGCCGAACGGCGCACCCGTCGGCACGCTGTGCCTGATCGACACGCGGCCGCGCGAACTCTCCGTCGACGAACTCGCGCTGCTCGGTGATCTCGCGCACATGACCGAACGCGAAATCGCGGCCCTGCATCTCGCGACGACCGACGAGCTGACCCAACTGACGAACCGGCGCGGCTTCGAGATTCTCGCGCGCCACGTGCTGAGCCTGTGCGAGCGCGTGGACCGGCACGCGGTACTGCTCTTCTTCGACCTGAACGACTTCAAGGCGATCAACGACCGCTTCGGCCATGCCGAAGGCGACCGCGCGCTCATGGCCTTCGCGGACACGCTGACCGGTGCACTGCGCGACAGCGACGTGATCGCCCGACTCGGCGGCGACGAATTCGTCGTGCTGTTGAGCGCCAGCGATCCGGCCGACGTCGGCGAGCCGATCGAGCGCGTCACGCAGGCACTCGCGCTGCGCAACGCGGCCGACGCACGCGGCTATGCGATCCGGTTCAGTGTCGGCTACGTGGCATACGATCCCGCGCAACATCGCACCGTGGCCGACCTGCTCGAATCGGCCGATCGCCACATGTACGACGACAAGCAGCGCCGCAAAGCCGCCGGCGCCTGAGCACGGATGAACCGCTCTCGGATACGCGGCGCCGCTGCCGCAAGCCGCGTTCGGTCCGATACGCGCCGTTCGGTCAGCTTCCGCAGGGGGGCGCGCTCGCCATCGCTTCCGCGATCTGCTCCGGCGTCAGGTCGCGCTTGTGGGTCGCAATCGACCAGCGATGGCCGAACGGATCCTCCACCTGGCCATAGCGATCTCCCCAGAACATGTCGGCGGCCGGCATCCTGACTGTCGCTCCGGCCGCGACGGCCTGCGCGATCGCCGCATCGGTGTCCGGTACGAACAGGTGGAGGCAGACCGGCGTGCCGTTCAGCGTCTTCGGCCCGAGTGCGCCGTGCTCCGGCATTTCATCGACGAGCATCAGTGTCGAATCGCCGATTGCGAGGCACGCGTGCGCGAGCCGGCCGTCCGGGGTCGGCAGGCGAAACCGTTCGGTCGCGTTGAACGCACGCTTGTAGAAGTCGATGGCGGCGGCTGCGCCGGCGCAGATCAGATGCGGTGTCAGCGTGCGCATCCCTTCCGGGATCGGGTTGACGGACGTGGCCATGGGTGTCGCTCCTTCAGTCGGTTATCGTGGCGGAAATCGGGACGGACGCACGATGCGCACGCCTCCGATGCTACGACGGGCGGACTCGACGGAAATCGACACGCCTGCAGACATTTTTTTCAGATCTGCGGTAGGTCACGCAGCGTACGCGACTCGCTTGTCGCATCGATGTCGAGTTCGATCCCTTCCGACGCGTCGCGATAGAGCACGCGCTTCAGTCTCGGCCCCACCGCCGTCCCGTCTGCTTCGTCAAACACTGCGCGAACGTCGTTGCCGGCTGCAAGCGCGCGCGCAACTTCCGCCACCAACGCCTCGCTCGGCGTCGCCGCCCACGACCGGTCCGCCGGATTGACGGCCGCCCAGCGCACGTGCGTCACACGCGCGCTGAGCACGTCGATTCGGACACCATTCACCGCGAACATCGACATCGGAATCTCCTTCGAAACGATTGCGGCCGGACGAACGCCGGACGATGGAAACCGGCGATGGCGCAACAGCACGCGAATTTGACCGCCGCCAGACCAGCCTGACGCACGATCATCCCCGCACGCGGCTTCGGCCAACGCGATTTTCGATGATACATTGGGACGCTTTGCAACCGTCAACAGACAATCGTGCACGGGAGAAACACATGACCGACGCCTGGGGAACCTTCCCTGCCAGAATGGGCGACCATCAGGCCTTCATCAGCTTCAATCACGGCTTTGCGGAAATCGCCGAAAGCGATCCGCGCACGTCGCTGTTCAGCGTGCGCGTCACGTTCGCGCATCCGACGCCCGACGGCCTGCCGAGCAGCGACGAGTTCGCCGGTCTCACGAAAGTCGAAGATCTGCTGGACGCCGCAGTGACCGCGAAAAACGGCGTGCAAGTCGGCCGCATCACGGTCGAAGGCAACCAGGATTTCCTGTTCTACGTGCCGTTCGACGAGGAAGCCGCGGCCGGGATCGTCGACTCGCTGGCCGAGCACACGACCTACGCGCTTCAGTACGCATACCAGGACGATCCGGACAAGGAAACGTACTGGCGCACGCTCTACCCGACCGACGACGACTGGCAACTGATGCGCGACATGCGCGTGCTCGATGCGCTGCGGCAGAAAGGCGACGTGAGCGACGCGAGCCGGCGCGTGATGCACTGGGCTTACTTCCCTGAACCGAGCGACGCGCACCAGTTCGCCGACTGGGCCGAGTCGAAAGGTTATCTGGTCGAATCGGTCGCGCCGACCGAGGACGGCAAATCGGCCGTGAGGTTTGCGCACGAAGGCACGATGGTGCTGGCCGACATCACACACCATACGCTCGAGATCAATCGCGAGGTACGCTCGCTCGGCGGCGAATACGACGGCTGGGAAACCAGCGTCGAGCAGGCGGGCTGATCCCGCCGACACGCGCGTTGCGCGCGTGTCGGACCTTGACGGGTTCGGTACAAAAAGCATCCCGGCAGCGCGACTGTGCGCCGCCGGGACCAAGGCATCGCCGGCCGTAACCGGCAATGGGCCCAAGCAACCGCTCAGGCACGAGGAAAGCGATTCATGCGGCTCGGGCGAACGGATGCCGTGGCGCAAGACGCCGCCTGCCGAACGCCTGTCCGTTTCCGCCGACGCGGCTTGCATGCGTCGTGCAGGGAAAAAGCCCCCGCTCCTGCGCGAGCGAGCGGGGAAATGGTTGACCGGGCCGGGGTAGAACGGTCAACCGGCCAGATTGTGATCGTGCCCCGTGCAACCGTCTGTGCGGCAACTCACCCTTTCATACGGAGAGTCCGTGTGCCTGGCGCAGCATGCAGCTCGTCACGGTCCAAGCGGGACGCCTGCGGCCGGTGCGGCAATCACGAGGATCACCGGAAGCAACACGATGGCCCCGATCATCATTACGCCGTCGGCCGCCAGCGTGACGGGGGGCGCGAGCACGCGCAGGGCCGTGCCGCCCTTCGTGAGGCGATCGTCGACCCCACTCTTGCAGGTATGGGAAAACGACCACGTCTTGCCTCGCTCAAAACCGCCGACCCGATAGAGCGTACCGTTCAGCGCGCCGTCCATGCTCAGTTCGTTCCAGTCGAGATTGCTGACGATTTCAACGACGACCTCACTGACGATTTTCGCGGCTGAAGCATCGCCGTCGACCGTATTGTCGACTGCATCGGCGGCAGCAGCCTGCGCCGCAGGGATTTCGATCAGTGGCGCGCCCTGCGGCTGACCAGCTGTGCCAGCCAGTCGACGAGATTGGCGCGCGCGTCGTCCTCGTCGGCGAAGTCATTGCGTTTCAGAAAGCGTTCGAACATGACCGACGCGAACGTCTTGCCTCGCGAAATGGAATCCAGTTGCCAGTCGACCACGGCGACTCGCCCCGTTTCCCGCGTTTCGAGTGTCGACGTGAAGCGGTAATCGAGATATTCGATCTCAAGTTCCGGCGACATGATTTTCTCCGGCCAATCCGCCCGCTCGGTTCTTATGACGCGCTGCGCCGGTCCGGCTTCACGCGCTGCGTGAATCTTGTGTGAATCCGGGGCTGTACGTCATTCCGTGCAGGCAGTATCGCGATATTCTCGCGAGCTATCGACCTCGACTGAAAATACATGGCCGTCGCGTCCGGTATCCGTTGCGTGATCGATTCCGCGCCGCGGTCGCTCGCGCGTGATTTCGCCCTGTCGATTCCGGATATCCGACTGCTCCGCGGCTGCGGCCGTGCTGCTACACTCCCGCCACAAAAATCGCTTGCCCCCAAGGAAACAATGTCACTCGCTCGGGCACAACATGATGGTGTCGATGTCTGGATCATCCAGCTTTCGGGGCATGCCGCCTATGCCTCCACGCATCTCAAGCGTGTATTCGCATCCGACGACTCGCGACATCGCGTCGTGACGGTCGACCTGACGAAACTGCTCGCCTGCGCCGATCGCGACACGACGGACTATGTGTTGCCATCGGTTCAGTACTGGGCGCCTGGCAAGGCCGCCGGCATCCGCGACTTCCTCGACCCGGCCCAAGCCCGGATTCCCGAGATGCCCTTCATCACCTTTCGCGAGACGAGAACGCGGATGCTGTTCGGCATTCCGGGGCTGTCGAAAGTCGGCGTCGCGTCGTTCCGAAACGGTCAGCATCGCGCGCGATATCTGGCGTATGCCGGGGCAACGAGCATGCCGGTCGAGGTACATGAAACGGAGGCGGATTTGCTCATGCGGTATTGCGGCGAGTGACTGGCGCGATGCGCCATCTTTTCCGTCTCTTGCGGAATCGGTCGTGCAACGTGCGAACGCTGGACCCGGTGCCGGCAGGCCGTCAGGCTTCGATCACGTAGATCCGGTCAGCGACTTCCGTCGAGCCAATGAAGCTCGTTTCAGCGCGTGCCAATCGCATCCATTGTGCTCGTAGAAGCCAATCGCGCTGACATTGCCCTCAAGCCCCGAAAGATGAACCCTGTCCGCACCGATATTTTTGACGGTGGGTTGAGTCGCGAGTCACACGAGATGCTGCACGAGGGCACGACTGGCAAAAAAATGTCCCGACGCCTTCCGGGTTGTCGGGACCGAACGGCCCTGCAAAGCTGAGGGCACGAGGAATCGAAATATTACACCAATGTAAGACTGTCAATCTTTGGTGGTTTATGCCAAGTCACTGGCTTATTCCGCCAATCTGCAGGTTTCAGCTCAGCATCATGTGATGCCTGAATCACCGGCCGACGTTCGAAGAGCCAACACACAATGAGTCGGCGACGGTTTAGTCGCGTCTCAATTTGCCCTCGGCATCCTCTTGACGCGCAAGATGAACCTCCCACTGCCTCAAGCTCCAGAGGTGCCAATAGCGCGGATGAAACACCATCGTCCAGAATGTAATGTTGCACGGCAGGCCGATTTTCCGGCAGATTTTTGCCATTTGTTCCGTCCGGAAATGATGTGCTACCAATGGTGCTGCGCATGCAATTATGAGTAACTCGAGCCAGAAGTTCTGAATCATATTTCAACTGAATGTGTCGGACTGGAAGAGCCACGACTCCCGGAGATGGTTCGCGACGATTTTTTTCATGGCCTTTGTATCGGTGCCTCTCGGTCACTGCATTGTTTCGAAGATCAAAATTTGCGATCGACCGAACATCAGCGTGAATCCCGTCAGGAGGCGGCTAAGACGCGCAACGCCGGGTATGTTACGACGGCAGTTCCGCCCGTGATTTTCCGGGTCCACAGGATCGAGAGGGGCTTCAGGAGCAGGTAGAACGGGAGCAGCGCCATGCGCTCGCAGCGATCGATGTGGATATCCTTGAGCGTGCAGCCCATCGCACCAAACACATAGATCAGTTGAAGCGGCGTGAACGGACTCACGTGGCCACAACCGGGCGACACCCCGTGAGTCTGGCGCACACCACGCACATCGAACTGGAAGAAAGTACCGGTAAAGAGAAACTGCAAGCGCGAATGCAGATTCGATACATTCGGCGTTGAATCGATGATGATGCCATTCTGCCGCGTTACGCGAACCAACTCCGAAATGAGATTCGCCGGATTCGGTACGTGATCGCCCCCTTCAAGGCAGGTGACTGCACCGAACTCGTCATTCTGGAACGGGAGGGAAGCTTCCATGTCGGCTACGACGGAATCGTCGTAGCCATGGATGTCTGCCTGCACTACATCATGGCCGAGCGCATTCAATGATGCGGCGAACACGCCGGAACCTGATGGTATATCGAGGATTCTGGTCTTCCCGTGGCATCGGGCTGCGAAATACTGGAGCGCCTGCTTCATGTATTCCGTTTGACCGTGAAGGTAGTAGCTGTGGTCGCGATGTTTCATTTTATGGTGCTGGCGGCGATAGGTATAAGTTGTATACCAGCAGACAATCTGCGACTCATATTAGATATGTCTGAAAAGTGATTCGTTTGACAGAAAAATGGGGGCGATCTTACTTTTCTTGGTATCGCCTTCGGGTGTTGTGCTTCAGCGAGCCGCGTTTTCGCTGTATTGTCGCGTGCAGCAGAGACCGATTAGCCAAGGCAAGCGACGCCGGGCCGGCGAAATGCAACGCTCCACGGTTGGCCGTGCAATATTCGTTGCGGCTCAACTAGTGACCTGCTCCCCGCGTTTAGTACGGTGACGGTGTAGAGTCTGTTCCAGAGCGGAATGGCAATGAAAAAGCGATTCACCGAAGAACAAATCATCGGCATCTTGTGGGAAGCCGAGGCTGGCCTGAATCCGCCGTCTCTACCGGCCATTCGATTCCGCAGGAGCGCCTGCTGCTGTTCCGCCACGGCACCGTCCACATCATCGGCCAGCACGCCCTCTCATCGAGGTGGGGGGCCATATGCCACGCGCCGTGATCAATGCAGGAGTTAGAGTTTTTGACTTCGATCATATTTCCTCAGCCGGCTGCCTCTATATTGACCTCGAGTTCGGCGTAACCCGCATCACGAACATGGGGTTTCACCCGTAGACATATGCCGGATTCGACGCAGGCCGCCGGCGGACCTACGTATCTGATGCACGTTAGAGTTGACGAAACGGCATTCCGTCGTATTCTGTTAAATACTGTTAAAAAGACGCCGCCAGCGACAGCCCGTTTCAGCGCCAACGAGATCGGGCGTGAAGTCCATCGAGAAGAACGACGAAGGGGACGACATGGTCAACCGGACGAGAAAGTATTCCCTTGCCGTGTTTGTACTGGCTGCGGCTGTGCTGTCATTTTCATCCAAGGTCATGGCGGTACCTGCGTTCGCGCGGCAAACCGGGCTGGCCTGCGTCGCGTGTCATGTCAGCTTCCCTGAGTTGACGCCCTTTGGCCGCTTCTTCAAGTTGACCGCCTACACGCTTTCCAACAAATGGACTATTCCGCTCGCAGGGATGGTCCAGATGTCCCAGACCAACACTCGCAGCATCAACAACGCCAACTACGACTTCGCCCGCAATCAAGACGTTGTGCTGCAGCAGGCGAGCTTATTCTACGGCGGCCGCATTGCTGGTCCGGTCGGTGCGTTTGCGCAGTGGACGTACGACGGGATCGCTCACCACAGCGGGATCGACAATACGGATATCCGTGCCGCAGGGCATTTCACGCGGGACGATATCGATTTCATCTACGGCGTTACGGTCAACAACAATCCGACCGTTTCCGATGTCTGGAATACCACCCCTGCCTTTGGTTTTCCGTATGCGTCGAGCAGCATTTCTTTGACGCCGACCGCAAGTACGCTTATCGATGGCGGTCTCGCTCAACAGGTTGCGGGTGTATCCGCCTACGCCTTCTGGAACCGGACCATATATGCAGAGTTCGGCTTTTACCGTACGGCCGATCAGATGTTTTCGGTGTTTCGGACCGGTCAGGACTCCGCGACACCCGGCGGTGTCAAGCGCCTGAAAGGCGCCAATCCGTACTGGCGGCTCGCTTACAACCGCGAGTTCGGGCCACATTCTCTCGAGGTGGGCACCTTCGGCATGATCGCCGATGTCTATCCGGATAACACGATCCCGACGACCCCAACCGACCGTTTCACCGATTTTGGCCTGGACGCCCAGTACCAGTACATTACGCTGTCAAATGCATTCACGGCCCAGATCGCGTTCATTCACGAAAAGCAGGACTGGAGCGCAAGTTTCCCAAGCGGAGGGATCGGTGCAGGACCGACCCCCACCAATCCGACGGACCACCTGAATACCCTCAAGCTCAAGGCGTCGTATTACTACCAGCGCAAGTACGGTGCCACGCTGGGGTACTTCTCGACGACAGGAAATGCGGATGCGGGGCTATACGGCGCCGTTCCAGTGACAGGGAGTGCAAATGGCTTGCCCGATACGCGAGGCATCATCCTCGAACTCGACTACCTGCCGATGCCGCAAGTGAAGCTGTCCGTGCAGTACACCTGGTTCCTCAAGTTCAATGGCGCACGATTCAACTATGACGGAAGCGGACGGAACGCCAGCGATAACAACACGCTGTATCTGCTCGCCTGGCTTGTCTTCTGACCCGCGAGGTAACTCATGCGCACGATTTTCTGCCGCTCTGGAGCCGTCCCGACGAACTTGCTTCGCTTGCCGATGCCGCTGGTGCCGGCTCTTGGCATCCTCGCAATCCTGATCGGGATGCCATCAACCACGCACGCCGAAGATGGCGCGCGCCTCGCCACCCAGCTTTGCGCTGCTTGCCACGGCGTACACGGACATAGCGAATCGCCGATTTTTCCCCGGCTGAGCGCTCAGACACCGGAATATCTGACTGCGCAGCTCAAAGGATTCCGTGAACATGCGCGCGGCGAAACGGATGCCCGTTCGTACATGTGGGCAATCGCGTCGCAACTCGACGATGCGACGATCGCATCGCTGGCCGACTATTACTCGCACCAGGAGCCGGTGCGCGGTGCACCGGGCGACGCGGCAATGATGTCGAAGGGACAGGAAATCTTCGAACATGGCGTGCCTGATCGCGGAACTCCCGCGTGCTCGTCGTGCCACGGCGCACAGGGCCAGGGAATCGGCCAGTTTCCGCGCCTTGCCGGCCAGCACAAGGAATATCTGCTTCGTCAGATCGAAGTCTTCAGGAACGGAACACGCGCAAATGCGCCCGTCATGACCGCTGTCGCGCATACGCTGGACGCCGATCAAGCGAAAGCCGTCGCAGAGTGGCTGGAGTCCCATTAGTCCTCGCCGCCCCTCGTTGACGGGCGGAAGTCGGATGGCTGCTCGCGACATCCGTAATGAGATGCTCGCGATTTCGGCCAAACGACAGTTCGCCCCGCGCCACTTGCGCTATAGCGCGTACTGCAATGCCAGGTCGAAACCGATTACGACCAGCGAGCAGCCGAGGCCGGCCAGGACGTTTCCGACACGATGTTCGAAATCGTGATGGCGGCTGATCCAGGCTGCAATCAGGAAAACGCCTTCGAAGACGACCTGAAGCGCAACAAACACGAGCATTAACAGGAACTCGTAGCCCATGAACCGGAAGTTCGAGAAGTTCACGCCGTATTCGGCGACCGACCTGCCCACCCTGAGCACTTCATATGCCAACAACAGGATCGGAAACACGTAACTGGCGACGTAGGTGGGAACACTTGCGTGCCGCAGTTCCAGATGAAAGTGGTGAATGGCTTGCATATCTCCTCCTGCGTCGGCTTCCGGTACTCAAAAGCCTTCCTGCATTTCGTGGTGGCAGATCCTGCTGATCCGCATGTGCATCACATGACCGGCCGTCCATCGAACGACGCGACTGAACAGCCAGCGTCCTGATCCGGGATGGTTTGGACGATCATCGAGAACAATTTGCCCAGATCTTCTTCAAGCTTTTCTCCGTCGAATGGATCGCGATTGGCGCCAAAGGCGGCGTCGATCTCTGCCCAATCATCCATTGTCAACAGACGTTTGGCGGCCGGCAGAATCAGTGTCTCTTCCAGACACCGGTGGTCCGCATAGAACTCCGCATAATCGTCCATCAGCGCGCCCAGCGTACGAAGCGCTGGCGCGCCCTTCAACTCGTACCGGGTCAGCGCGTGCTCCAGATTTCTCAACTTCAATTCGCCTCGATCGTGCTGTGACTCCAGTTCATCAAGGACACTGTCGAACTCGTCGGTTCGATCCCGCAATGGCCTGAACAGGTAGCGATCCTCTTTGGGATGGTGTACCTGTTGCGGGTATTCCCGAATGTAGTAAAGCATCGCCCGAAACACCATGAGGCCCGGAACGGGTGCCCCTGCAACAAGCAGATGGACAAAGCGCTGCATGCCCCCGATCACGGTAAGCAACTGGTCGTGCTCGTGGAGGATGACGGTTATAGCGCTACGCGGCCTGAGCAACGGCATCTCAACCTCCGCACCGGAAGGTGAAGTTTGTTTGCGAATCAGCTTACTGACTCACCCCGACAGCGAGCGAGAAAGCCTGTTTCGATACTTCAATGTTGGTCATCCGCCGCCCGACATCAAAGTGCACCAACACCACCGCGTTGATGGAGATCAACGATCTGTGCGGGCATCATCACCGGGATGTGTTCCGATGGCGGCCTGCGCCCCTTTCAACCGACTATAGGGCAAATGATCCTTGGCATTTGTCTGGTCTTTATCGGATGCATCATCGGTTCCTTGACCCGGCGAAACCTCAACGGCAGCTTCCGAGGTACTCCAGCCTTTCGCTCAACCAAGCAAAGCAGCCGCGGCGGTTTGACACCGTTGTTGTCATTCGAGGCCTATTGCGTCCTGCTTTGGACGAGTGACGACGCGTTTAGCAACGTCGACACGATGCTTGATTCCTCGCCTTCCCCGTCGCGCCCAGGTCGGTCCATGTCTCTAAAGCGCGGAGAAATCCCGGGCGCCCCGCGAGGGATGAACGGCGGCCACGCGCTCGGCGAGATTTGCATCGTAGCTCGAGTGCACATGCACGCGTTTCTTGTCGGGACACGCATAGACGTATGCTTTGCGCAGCGCGAGCGATGCCTCATGAAACCCGGACAGGATCAGCTTCTGCTTGTTCGGATAACCGGCGATGTCGCCTGCCGCGAAGATACCTGGCCGTGAGCTTTCGTAGTACGACGTATCGACGACGATCCGTCCGGCCTGCACGGCGATCCCCCAGTTGGCGATCGGACCAAGGTCCGCGACAAGTCCGTAGAGCACGAGCAATTGATCTGTGTCGAGGCACACCGAGCCACCGATCTGGCGAACCTCGATCGATTCGAGTGTCCCCCCGGGCGCATTCAGCCCAGCAATCGTGCCAACCACGAAATCCATCTCGCCCGCCGCGACCGCCTGCTGCAACCGGGCGATGCTCGAGTCCGTCGCGCTGAAGCCGTTCCGCCGATGAACGAGCGTGACGCGCCCCGCGACCGAGCGCAGCGCCAGCGCCCAGTCGAGCGCGGAGTCGCCACCGCCCGCGACCACGACGTTTTTTCCTGCGAAGCCGTTCACGTCGGAAACGCTGTAATGGATGCACCGGCCTTCAAGGAACGACGCCTCGTCGAGTGCCAGCCGTTGCGGCACAAACGCTCCGTTGCCAGCAGCAATCAAGATCGCCGCGGCGTCGAACGCATACCCTTTGTCGGTGCGAGCGAGCCATCGACCGCCCTCGAGCCGGTCAAGCGTCTCGATACGCTGACCGAGATGCATCGGAGGATCGAAGGGCCGGCATTGCTCGACGAGGCGATCGACAAGATCGCGTGCAGTGCACGATGGTATGCCAGGGATATCGTAGATCGGCTTGTCCGGATACAGTGCGATGCACTGGCCACCCGGGCGCTCGATCCCGTCAACGATCCGGCACGACAGGCCGATCACGCCTGCCTCGAACGCGGCGAAAAGGCCCACGGGACCTGCACCGACAATCAGCACGTCGGTTCTTAAAGGACTCGCAAGCGAGGAATTTTCCGGTGATGTCACGTGTCCTCCTCGTGAATGTCATGCGGGGCGCAGCACTACGCCTGCATTTTTCCCATATCGAGCCGGTACAAACTCGCAACGACGCCATTACCGCACCCGTCGACTACTCCAAGGTTCAAGGAACGCGGCCCCGCCGGCTCCAAGCCATCATCGCAAGTATCCATTTGTATCATGGCGTGATATACATGGATACATCGACGTGGAGCAAATCCCTGCGGTTTCCTCTCGATAAAGCGAGAGCGAGTGATCTATGTCGCGATGTGACTGTCGTCGCACCTCGGGCGAAATAGACCCGACCCGTTTTCTACATTGCGCCCAATTTTCCGCAGAACGGCCGTGGCTGCGAGTGGTGGGGGCGTCCGATCAAGGCGAACAATGAATTTAGGGCGCGGGTGACCGGATGCTCCGTCTGGAATACCGTCGGTCTGCAATCGACAGGAACGAAGTGACGGGGAGATAACGCGCGCCGGATACGCGATCCGTTCCACAAAGGAGGAACATCGTGAGTAGAACAAGGACGTTTGAAATCTTCCGCTACGATCCAGACCGGGATGCCAGGCCGTACATGCAAACGTACGAGATCGAGGCGCCCTCGACTGACAGGATGTTGCTGGATGCCCTTGTCCGGCTCAAGGCACGGGACGAGACGCTCAGCTTTCGGCGTTCGTGCCGTGAAGGCGTGTGCGGCTCGGATGCAATGGGGGGTGTCAGAATTTCCGTGTTCAAGGCGGGGTTGAGATTCACACGGATGGTCGAACGAACCGGTCCTCGTAGAGGATAGCGAATTGGTTCATCGCTGTCTTCCAGTCGTGAGCGGCACGTCCCCAATCGGCAGTGATGTTGCGCAGCGCCAGCCAGATCAGTTTCGTCGCGGCATCATCGGTCGGGAAGTGACCTCGGGTCTTGATGATCTTGCGTAGCTGCGAATTGATGTTCTCGATGGCGTTCGTCGTGTAGATCACCTTGCGCACGCCCGGCGGGAACGCAAAGAACGGAATCACGCGATCCCAGGCGTTGCGCCACGCCGTGCTGACCGGCGGGAATTTCTGCCCCCACGGACCGTCAGCAAACGCATCCAGCTCGGCCTGCGCGGCTTCAGCGCTCGGGGCGGTATAGATCGGGCGGATCGCAGCAGCGAGGGACTTGCGGTCTTTCCAGCTCGCGTAATCGAGACTGTTGCGGATCAGGTGGACGATGCAGGTTTGCAGCGTCGTGGCCGGAAACACCACCGCAAGTGCTTCGGGCATGCCCTTGAGGCCGTCGGTCACGGCAATCAGGATGTCGCCCACGCCGCGTGTTTTCAGATCATTGAATACCTTCATCCAGAACTTGGCGCCCTCGGTGTTCTCGATCCACAGGCCCAGGATGTCACGCGTGCCGTCGGGCAGAATGCCCAGTGCCAGATAGACGGCCTTGTTGCGCACGACGGCGTCTTCGCGAATCTTCACGCGCAGCGCGTCGAAGAATACGACCGGATACATCGGTTCGAGTGGCCGGGCCTGCCAGGCCGTCACTTCGGCCATGACCTCATCGGTCACCGAACTGATGAATTCGGGCGAAACTTCCGTGCCGTACTGCTCCAGCACAAAGCCCTGAATCTCGCGCACGGTCATGCCCCGTGCGTACATCGCAACGATCTTGTCGTCGAAGCCCGTGAAGCGTCGTTCGTGTTTGGGGATCAGCAGTGGTTCGAAACTGCCGTCGCGGTCGCGCGGTACTTCGATGCGGATCGGTCCGTCTTCGGTCAGAACCGTCTTGGCGCCACGGCCGTTGCGCTGGTTCGTCACGCTGGCCGGTTTTGCCGCGCCCGGCGCGTAGCCGAGGTGGTGATTCATCTCACCGCCCAGCGCTCGCTCGATCAGCGCCTTCTTGAGGGCTAGCGTCGCGGCATTGATCGCTTCGGCCGTCATCGGGCCGTTGCCGAATTGTTCAAGCAGTTCAGCGGGAATCGCCGGTAGCTCTACCGGTGGGGTTTTCGGTTTGCGAGGCATAGGTTCTCCTGGGGAGGATCATATGCCTTGAACACGAAATTACTGACAGGCCCATGCAATGAACATTAACCGCAAGAACGGGCTCGCCTGCATCACCAACCTCAACGACCTTCCCCGCCACACGGTCCTGCGTCCGCTGCCTGGGTTGCCGGTTATTCGCGACTTGATCGTGGACATGACCGCATTCTTCAAGCAATACCACTCGATCAAGCCCTACCTGATCAACGACACGCCCCCGCCGGAGCGGGAAAGGCGCCAGACACCTGAGGAACGCGATCAACTCGACGGTCTGTACGAGTGCATCTTGTGCGCGTGCTGTTCCAGCGCATGTCCCTCGTACTGGTGGAATCCCGATAAATATGTCGGTCCTGCAGGGCTCCTGCAGGCCTATCGCTTTCTGGTCGATTCCCGTGACGAGGGTACGAGTGAGCGGCTGGACAATCTTGACGATCCGTATCGCCTCTTCCGGTGTCGGACGATACTGAACTGCACGGACGTCTGTCCCAAAGGCCTGAATCCGGCCAAGGCGATCGGGGAGATCCGCACCATGCTCGCGCGCCGGACGATCTGAGTGACGCAACCTGACACTGCGATACTTTTATGGCAATACCACGGGCGACACCGGAGGAATTGATCGACGTTCGACCGCTCAGTGATGCATTGCCGGATTCGAAATAGATCACCCTCATGCGGTCGGACCACTTGGAGGTTCTCCGGCTCGTGCTTCCAGCACGCAAATGTCAGTCTGCGCATGAGCAACGATCGCAGACTATGGGTTTCGATCCGGGAACCGCTGGCCATACGAATTGACCAGGGTGATCCACGCACTGACGTATGGGAAACTTGCATCAGCTTTCACGGTTTCAAGGGAGGAGCGAAGCGATGAAAAAAATCATGACAGCGGCGGCAGGCGCGCTGATCGGTGTATCGATCGCGGTTGCAGGGGAGCCGGAGCAGACCACGTCGCACGAGGACACGATGTCGAACCACGACATGACGTCGCACCGGGCGGAGGTGGCCCGCAAGGGTGCGACTGTGATGCCGTTTGATCTGGCGCGGACCACCCATTTTTTCGACGATACCGGAAGCGGTGGGATTGAGACAATCACGGCGAACGACAAACACGACACCAGACAGGTCGCGCTTATTCGCTCTCATCTGGCAATCGAAGCTCAACGTTTCCGCCGCGGCGACTTCGCCGATCCTGCGGCGATTCACGGCCACGATATGGCAGGGCTCGCCACCCTGACAAGGGCGGGTGAGAAGCTCCATATTGAATACAGGAGTCTGCCCTCCGGAGCGAGCCTGACTTATGCAAGCAACGACCCGGACGTGATTGCCGCTGTTCATGCGTGGTTCGCGGCCCAGCGTTCCGACCACGCCGCGCACTCCCATCTTCCCAAATAGCTCGGGCGCAATGTAGCCACCGACCATCGGCTGCGCGGGGACGTCGGTAACGAGAACCGCATGATCCAAGGACAAAAGTCCGTTGTCTGGGCGAAGCCGACGTTTGAACGTCCACGTGAAAGTGTGGGCCAACGTCTGTTGCTGGCTGACCTCCGTCGGTACCGAGCCCCTTGACCGCCAAGGCCGAACGCACCGAGCACACCAACCAGTTAATCAAAGCCATCGGGTCGGACGGGCGGCACTTCTTCTATAACCCGCAGCACGACCGTTACGCACGCATCGAGCTCGACAGCCGAGGACGCGTATGGTTCGTCGACGATTACACCGGTAAGCGCGTCTGTACGCACGACACCCGTGGCCGCTAGCGCAGCTTCACGCACGGCGGCACGCTGCGCGGTCTGGTTGAGCGCATGCGCGACTACGTCACCACCGGCTGGCAACTGCCGCGCGACGTCATTGCTACGCCGTACATGGGCGACGACGCGGGAGATAACGTATGGGGCTACTCGATCATGTGATGGCACAAAGCAAAAAGCCCGCTTGCTGTCGCAGAGCGGGCTTCGGTATTGGTTGCGGGGATAGGATTTGAACCTATGACCTTCGGGTTATGAGCCCGACGAGCTGCCAGACTGCTCCACCCCGCGGCCACGATTGTAGGCGAACTGGCGCATCACTGCAATCAAAAAAGCCCGCTTGCTTTCGCATGCGGGCTTCGCTTGGACGCACATCGCGCCCGACGTCGTCAATACAACGAAACGCGAGCGAGTTTACAGCCCCAAAGTTGATTTACTCCTGGATCAGGAATCGATTCCGATTCTTGACATCCTTAATCCAAGCCGGCGCACGGCCGCGGCCCGACCAGGTCGCGCCAGTCTTCGGATCGCGATATTTCGCCTCCGCCGGAGCCTTCGGTTGCTTTGCCGACTTGCCACGACGCACTCCGAAGATATCCTTTTCGGTGATGCCGTACTCCGCGACCTTGGCACGAATGTCATCAATAGTGGATTGCATCTCAGCCCGGCGCGCAGCCTCTGCTTTCTCGGCCAATGCCTCCGCTTGGGCTTTCAGTTCCTTGTAGGTCGCCATGCATTCCTCCAATTGTTGTGTTATGCATATGATAGACGCTTTGGCTTAAGCGAAGGAGCACATCGATATCCTGCAAGTGCGGATTCCAATGGAAACCTCGGTTACCCACAGGAAATCGCACAACTTCAATTTCAGAGGTACGACACCTGATCGCAAGTACGGTCGTCGACCAGACCGAGCTACTCGGCCCACTGCCGACGAAGTCGCAGAATTTTTGCAAGCCGGTCTCGACAAAAACTACTTCTTGCTTTCGACGAATGTACTGCCGTTGTAGCGATACTCACGGGTGGCGGGACCAGCATCGTCGATATTGGTCCATGCAATCTTGAAACCCGGGGAGCCGTCTAGCCATTCGATCGCGAGGTACGGTGAGCGATTGTTCACGTCGGTGTCGAGCGACACGCTATTCAAACAGCTTTGCACGGGCACCGCATACTTCGAGGCGGCGACATTTCCCTTCATTTGGAGGACGTAGAGGGTACCCTCCTCTCCTGAGCCGCAGAAGCCCATCGGATTGTTGCTGGACGACTGATTCACAACAACCAATACGAATTCCTTCCCGTCGGCGACCTTCGAGCTCGCCGATGGGAATCCGATACTCGACGCAGAAGCTACGGCCCGACGAAGTGCGAGCGGCAATTGCACCGTCGCTGAGCGATGGTGTCCAGCATCGACCTCAACCAAGTGCTTACCGTCTTGTTGCATCTCACGGCCATTCGATAGCCGGATCGAATTGGGTGCTGCAGTCTCTGCGAACGCGCTTGCGGTAATCGAAAGTGCCGCTGCACACAACCACCACTTAGTTTCGGAGAATGTGATCGGCATAACAAATACCTGAATAGGTCCATCGATGGCCTTTGCTCTGACCGGCCTTCATCTTTTTGTACTCGTCCTTGTCGCGCTCATGCAGCTCCTACGGTGGACACGAATCGCCCGGCTCGACGCGTCGATCAGCACGATCACGACGCAGGACCATCATCACCAGGTGACATCGAACCTTGTGAAGTCGCGCGGCACGAGCCGCGAAGGCGCGCCGGCCGACGACCCGCTGCACACGGTCAGCGCCGGCGGCACGCATCCTGCCGAGGTGCGCGCGCGCCGCTGCACACGTTCCCGACGCGCGATCGCATCGGCCTGATCACGATCCACGGCAAAGACGACGCGGTCGTCGACATCGGCATGCGCATGCTCACACCGCGCGAGCTGGCCCGCTCGCAGGGGCTCCCCGACAGCTACGTGCTCGACCCGGTCGTCAACGGCGAGCCGCTGTCGAAATCGGCGCAGGTGCGCATGATCGGCAACAGCGTGTGTCCCGACGTCGCCGCCTGACCACCGAGGATCACACCATGACCACCCCAAAACGAAAATAGCCCGCTCACGCAGAACGCGAGCGGGCAAGAAAACAGAACAGCAATCGAGGCACGAGGACTGTCCTCAGGAGATAACGGCACGCCGGCCTATAGAACCTTAGGCAAGGAAAGGGCCTAGCTCTCGAATTGACGGCCAAGGACGCAGATCACTCGGCGGGACCAAGCAAAACATCAATCGCCGCCTGACCCGCGATCTCGGCCACGAGGTATGCCCAGCGTCGGGTAAATGGGCCGTTTCGAATCTGTATCCGATGTCCACGCGCACCGAGGATACCGAGATTGTCGTGACCCTTTATCTGGAAGGTGACGTCGTACATGTCCGGAGCGGCTGAGGTCAGTTGGACATCAATTTCAAAGCCGCGGTACTGGATTGTTCGCTGCATGACAACCTCCGCAATATGACTGGGAGCCTAGCACGAATGCAATACAACGCTCCGACGTCCTGAGGACTACACCATGACCACCACCGACATCGATTCGACTCACGTCTCGCGCTACCTGCACATCGAGCGCGCGGCTGCGCCGGTGCGCGCCAACCGCGAAGTCGCGCTGCTTTCGAACCTGATCGGCCTGGCGATCGACCGCGGCGAGGCGAAGCACAACCCCTGCCGCGAGGTTCGGCGCAACGAAGAGCAGCCGCGCACCGAGGCCCCGAGCCGGAAGACTGACAGGCGTTCGCCGCCTTGGTCGCGTCGCTCGGCGGCCAGAAGGCGGTGATCGGCATGGCAGCAGAGTACGCGGCGCTCGCGGGCAGTCGGAAAGTGGAATTCCTCGACCTTTCCTGGACGCATATTGACGAGGCGGCAGGCGTGATTCGAGTGAAGCGCGCGAAGCAGCGCGGAAAGAACCGCGGCGAAGTCATCGAGCACATCGAGATCACGCCCACCCTGTCGGAACTCGTTGCGCGCCTGCGCGCCGCTCGGCAGGACGACTGTCTGTACGTGTTCTCCAATCGCTACGCGACCCACTACTCGCCGGCCGGCTTCAAGACCGAGTGGTCGAAGCTGATGAACAATGCGTTGGAACTGAAGAAGATCGGGAGGCGCTTCACGTTCCACGACCTGCGCGCGTATTACGTGACTCGGCACAAGGCGGAACGTGGCGAGTTGCCGGATCCGCATGCGAATCCGGAGACGACGGCGCGCGTCTACGATCGAACGAAGATGGTGAAGCGGGGAGGTATGTAATTCCCAATTAGGGAATTCCAAAACAAAAACGGCACTGTCTTTTTGGACAGTGCCGTTTCTAACTACTGGATACCGCTTGGAATTCTTTGGGGTGGCTGATGGGACTCGAACCCACGACGACAGGAATCACAATCCTTATACATTACCACGAAAATTCAGATAGTTACGCAAGAACATTGGAATATGAAATCCTCGATTAGCCTTGTGTAGCATGGACCACATTTCCCATCTTCCAGAAAAATTCGCGCTAATCCCCTCGACCCAACGGCCGCTTTACCCCTACTATGACCCTCACTTCACCCCGTGGAATCTTTTCTGATTTTTCACCGCCCCAGCTAACACTAAGCTTATTCCGGTATAGATAATCTAGTAAAGCATCAGCTGGGGCCCGTATTTTAGAATTCGCAACGTCGCTCGAATTTATCGCAACAACCATTCCAAATGGCGGCTTCTCTCGAAATACAACCTGATAAGAATCAACGACTACCCAGCCGGATTTTTTAAATAAGTCAGAAAATTGAGAAGAGTAATTTTCCGACTCCGCATCATTCATTGAATATTGTATCGAAACCCTCGTCCCGGGAAATTTACGAAGAATATCGATCAGTTCATTTTTATGTTTTTCATCAATTTCACGCCACGATAGCTGCAACTTCAGGCGCAAATTTTCCACGTCCAATTTTTTCGTTTGATTATTCAGTAC
The DNA here is from genome assembly GCF_001523915.2 of Burkholderia sp. LA-2-3-30-S1-D2. Lineage (NCBI taxonomy): Bacteria > Pseudomonadati > Pseudomonadota > Betaproteobacteria > Burkholderiales > Burkholderiaceae > Burkholderia > Burkholderia sp. LA-2-3-30-S1-D2. The sequence goes on from NZ_CP013384.1 coordinate 1,895,559, forward strand.
GGCAATTTTCTCGTTCGCGTCGGCAACCCTTTTATTCGCTTCCGCTGCCTTCTGATCTGCCATACTTGCGCGTTCATTGGCCTGCGCCACCTTAAGTTCCTCCCGCGCCTTGTACTCTGAAAATTCACGGTCCTTCCTGTCTGATATTCTGTTTCCCAACTTATATTGAGCAATCCCTGCAGCAATGCTCACCCCCGTAGCAACGGCAGCGATAGTAACAGCGATAAAATAAGCGATCGAAACTATACGAAACCAGCCTTCGTCACCGAGACCTTGCATTCTTCCCCCGAAGATAATCAAAAATCCAGATCAATCAGCATCGCCAAAACTCCCAGTTACATCAGAAGACGTGCCATTATTCAATGTTATTGGCCATCTCGACCGCCATATCATCCGCCGGATACAACTGCAGCATCACGCGCGCGGCCTCGACGTTCGGCGTCGTCAGCCATTCCTCCCAGTCGTCCGGATGCAGGATCACGACGGCCCGCTTCTCGTCGCCGGGTTTGTGCATCCGGGAGAAGATCGGGTGCCCCTCGCCGTTCACCGTGATCATGGCCATCGTGTGATGCTCCCCACCGTCCGGGCCCGTCAACGTCCGCCAGATCCCAGCGACACACATCGTGCGCCAGTCGGCCAGTCCGATGCGATGCCACACATTCTTCCCCGTCTCGTAGCACGGTTCGTAGATCCATTCCGCGGGAATCAGGCAGCGCCTGCCGGCGCGCCAAGCGGGGCCGTATAGAGGCGACTTCCCGAGATTGTCGTCGCGCACGTTCATCGTGCTGCGCATGATCGGCGGCTTCCGGCCCTGCTCTTTCGCCTTGTCGATGTTGGCTTTCTGCAGCGCGCGCGGCCAGAAGCCAAAGCCAGCCGCCAGCGGCTTGAGCGTCCCATCGACGTTCGCAACGATCGGCGCCAGATAGTCCTGGTAGATCTCCGGCTTCCATGGGAAGTCCCGATACAGTTCGCTGAACGGCTGGATTCTCAGCTCTCGGAGCTCGAAATCCTCATGCGGCGCACGGTAGTTGGTACACATCGGCCGTCCCCAATTGTTCGAGTTGACGACACCATCTTATCGCGCGATACACTGTATATTTATACAGTATCCGTACATCATGAGTAACGATGGCTGCGGTAGCGGTCTCTTTATAGAGACGATCCGACGCCCGTGCTGGACGTGCGAACACTGGTCTGGTGTGGCGTTCTGCGGCGGTTCGCACGCGATCTGCATGCATCCCGGGAACGTCAACGGCGTCGCGGCGCGGCCGCGCCTGGGGTGCGCATTCTGGACGCGCGCGACCGGGCTGGATGACCTCGATGACGAAACGTGCGACCAGCTCGCCCACCAGTTCGGCCGCCCGACCCGCTACACCGTCACGGAGAAGTAACCAACGGAGCAGCAGTCAGGGCGTCGTAGTCGCGCTCGCACTGCTGGCCGGCGATGCGGGCACGGTCAGCGTACTCTGCCAGCTCGCCCGCGCGCTGGTCAGCGCGGCCGAGCACGTCGGCAAGCAGATCGAGGGCGTCGCCGGCTGCCGGGCTTCCGGCGGAAGCGGCGGGATGGCGGGCGGCTGCGACGAGCTGATCGACGCGTTGCTGCAGGCTGCCAGCGGCAGCGCGAGCAGCAAAAGCATCCGCGAGCGCAGCCGTTCGTTGTTGATTTGCATCTTTCGCAATCTCCGATTGGGCCGCGGTGCGGCGTTGTTCCTCGGCACGCGCCGCAGCGACTGCCTTCGCTTGGGCTTGTGCCGCATCAGCGCGCATAGCCAAGATCTCGACCGCACTGATCAGATGGACCGAATAGGCGCCAACCGCGGCGCCGAGCAGCGCGGCCACCAGGTACGGCCATGCAGATTTCAGGAAGATCATTTCGCCTCCTTCGCGTGCAGTTGCTTCAGCTCGTCCGGCGAGTAGACGAAGCCCGGAAGTAGGAACGCCTGCACGCTCCAGACCGGATCGCTTTCCTCATGCCGGCCGTGGTCCTTGCCCCGGTGATGGAGCGCGCACAGCAGCAGTTGGTTGTATGTCGAGTCGACGAATGCCTCCGGCCGCGCCGGATCGAACGCCTCCCAGTCGAAGCCCTGCGTCAACCGGATCACGTCCCAGACGGGGTGTTGTCGCGGGATCGGCACGACGCACTGCAGCTTGTGGCTGAACATCGTGTCGACTTGGTTGAGCGCGACGCCGCGGATCCATTTCCAGTCGATCGCATGCGAGAACGCCCACTCGAAGAATCGGTGATGGGACTCGACGGCCTGGTCGTCGCCGCAGACCGCGCAGACGTAGCCGCCGGCCGCCTTCATCTCCCGCTTGCTCGCGCGGAACGTGGGCGACTCTGTGCGCGGCTCGTGGTCGGGATAGAAAACGTCCTCGGCGAGCGTGCGCCGCGTTTCGTGAGATTCCTCAACATCCATAAAACCTCCGGGCAATAAAAAAGCCCCCGGGGATGCCGGGGGCCGCGTAACAACATCAATTCATTCTTGCTAACGCACTCACCAATCAGTGATGTGCGGAGCCGCGGTTCTCGCGATTGGTATATCCGGATGCTCGCCGCATCCTGCCTTGATCGCGCGGCACCAGCTCCCCGAGCCTCGTGAGCCCGCGCATCGTAATGCGCACCTGCTCGCTGACGCGCTCGTCGCCGGTCACTCGATCGGTGTAGGGCGTGCTCTTGTGAACCAGATAGCCAGCCTGCTGCTTGTCGTGATACGCGAGCCAACCAGACTTGCCAGTGCGATGGTAGATCCAACCATTCGCGCTCAGCCACGCCGTCAGCTTGCTCGGTTGCATCTGGAGAGTACTCGCGGCATCGCGGATGCACATCGAACCTTCGGCGTCGGCAATCCGCCCGAGCGTCTCGATCTTCGGCGCCTGTTCGGCCACCTTGGCGTCCAGCACCCTTTTCTGTTGCTCAAGCGCTGCGCGCTGTTCGAACTGCTCGGCCCACGCTCGCGCAGCCTCGGCCGGGTTCGCGAAATTCGGGAGCGACGGCGCCGCGGCCTGACCACCCGACGCCATTTCGTCGTATGCCCGTATTACCTTCAGGTGGAACGCTGGACTGATCCACATCGCGTAGGCGTAGACCAGTTCCTTGGCTACATAGGTGCCGTTGTTTGCGCCGTCATTTACTGTCGCGATAGGGGTCTGCAAATTCGCAGAGGCCCTGATTTCTTCGATGAGGGCTCGGGTTTGTGCGTTCCTCATCCAGAACGCGGGCTGATGCCTGCTCTCCCCGCCAGCCGCGCGATGCAGATCGTTCAGGCAGTACCGGCCCTCGGCATCGGTGCGGATGGCAACACCAGTAATCGTCAGCGCATTCATCAGTGCACCTCGCTCGGCGGAAAAGTTGCGCAAATCCTCTCGAAGTCCAGCGGCACACGATGTGCTGCATTCCGCAGCGCTTCGAGCGAATGGGAGATCAGCTCGGCGCGCACATCTTCCGTCTCCGGATGGTCGCCGCGCAATGGAACCAGCGACGAATCGTGAAAGGAAAACTTGTCACCAATGATTGGGATACCTCCCCGCGTCAACCCAAAGGCGGGCTCGCCGAGGAGCGTCACGTTCCAGCTGCCATCAGTCCGTAACTTTTCGACGATCACGGTGCGCCCCGCAAGCGCCAGACTCCACGAATATGCGATTCTCGCGAGATCGCCTGGACGGCAGCGCAGTTGCGCCGGGTTTGCCTTGCCTTCGGCCGAGGCCGTGCTAAGATTCCGCATGTTGTGTTCCTTGCATAGGTTCACTGCACAAGGCCCTGAACGTAATCCGCCAAGATCACGCGTTCGGGGCCTTTCCTTTTTCTGCTTCCCGCTTCTCCTTGATCAACTCGATCATCTGACCATTCATTGAGCGACTGTGCCGCTCCGCGAACCCCTTGAACCAATCCCGGACCTCCGCCGGCAAGCGAAGCTGGATCTTTGCTTCATCGTTCATCACACCCTCCAACGCCTTCAAATCTGAGGCGGCGAACCCAGTATAGTTTGCCTCCAAATTTGAGGCAACGGCTTTTTGCCATTTTTTTGGAGGCACGCGTACAATCCGACCATGGCGAAACAGGACGACTACACCAAGACGGCGCTCCGGCTGCCCCGAGACCTCCATCAGATGCTGACGGAGAGCGCAGCTGCGCGTGGGCATTCTCTGAATACGGAAATGGTCTACCGCCTCGAACAGTCTTTTGCTGAACAGGCGAAGGTACTGACGGTCGATCAGACGTCAAGGCTATTGGCAGAAAACACAAAAATGCGGCTCGAAATGGCTAAGCTCAGAAGCCGCATGCGTGCTGGGCCGCGTATTCCGGATCATCCGGCGCTCGAGCCTTTGGACGTCGCCCGTGTCCATGTGACGCTTGACACTGGCGGTCATCCAATCTCGTGGGACGAAATCAGTGAACACCTGACCGCGATCAGAAAAACGGGAAAATTCGATGTCGTTGCGATGCACACATCGGTCATCACCCCGGACCTCACGAGTTCCAGCAAACGCACTGAACAATCTGCCGATCTAGCGGAGTTCTACAAAGGCAAGCCAGCTACGAAGCGCATCCGCCGCACGAAGCCTGACGACTCGAATAAGTAATCCGACGACGCACTACAACCCCCTCTCGCACAGAGCCCGCTCTTCCGCGCGCCGCTTCACCAGACCTGGCTGCACGCGGCCGCCGGCCGTCACCCACTGCTGCCGGCCGTTATCCGCCTCGTTCATCGCGCGGCACGCGCCCTTCCAGTCGCCGGCGTTGAACCGCTTCGCCGTCATGCTGCCGCAGTACGCACCAGTGCCAACGTTGTAGGCGAAGCTCACCGCGGCCGCGAGCTGGTACGTGTGCCCCTTCAACACCGGCGTGCACTTCAGCACCGGCTCGGCGTGCTCGATCAGGCGTTGCTCGAGGCGCGCGCGGCACTCTTCGGGCGTGAAGCGCTGGCCCGCGCGGACGTCCTTCGTGTCGCCGTTGCACGCGGTGATGATCCCGATCGGGTCCGGCTTGGCGACCAGTACCTCCCCTTCGAACTTCGGGACCATTGAAAAAAGAAGGGCTGCCGCAGCAGCCCCCACAACACCCGCCAGTGTCTTCTTCGGTACGTTAGCCATCGAGCAATGCCCTCTTCCCTTTGTTCTTGATCAGGTAGTACGCCTGTAACCCGATATACGCGATCGTCGCGACGGCTACCCACCAGTTGATGTCGTGGCCGGTCAGCCACAGCCAGAAGTTGCTTCCCACCGCCGGCGCCGCCTTAGCCGCGCTCACCGCGAGATCGTTCTTCATCGAGTCCCCGAAATGAAAAAGTCGCCCGAGGGCGACGACGAATTGTTCTCGACCACTATAAATCCGGGTCGGCCTGCCTTGCGACACGTGAAAAGAAATGACAAGTTGATCCTTCAATGCGGAGAGGCTCGTGCAAGTACCGACCGAAACGGACTGACCTAGCGTTACACGATCGTGGCGTGGACTCCAGTAGCCCGGCGGCATTCCACCGGTCGGACGGCATCGAGTTCCATGCCTCGACGCTCGCCGGACCGGCGGCCGTGAGAAGCGCGAGCGCGCTGCTCAAGATGACTATGCCGCGCCGGTATAGCGCGCGCCAGTTGTCGGCCAAATTGGAATTCAGATGAAACATCGGGCAGCCCAGTGTCGAGGCGCAGCCTCCTGATGGGGGAATGCCTACGCCTGACCGTCAGGCCAGGATGATTTGATAGAATTTTGGGGACTATTTCGACTGAAGGGATGAAAAATGAGCATTGATGGCAGCCGCAATAGTCGGCGCGTATTCGGTCTGGACGTGTTGCGCGCATCGGCCGTCATCCTTGTTTTGGCCAGCCACACCGTGGCCCATGGCACGCCGCCAACATGGCTCAAGTGGTATTTCGGCGCGCAGGGCGTCATCGGCGTTGAAATCTTCTATGTTCTGAGCGGATTCCTGATCGGAGGCATCCTCATTCGATCTCATCGAGCCGGGAAATTTAACTCGCCCGCACACGTCCTAGACTTCTGGAAGCGACGCTGGGCAAGAACACTGCCACTCTATGCGTTCTTCCTGCTCGTCTATCTTCGCTTCGACTATCACGGGCCGGCTGATCTTAGGATCGTGTGGCCATTCTTCGTATTCCTGCAAAATCTGGCATGGCCGATGACGCCATTCTTTGAGCACTCATGGAGCCTCGCTGTCGAAGAGTGGTTCTATCTTCTGCTGCCGTGCCTATTTGTAGGCGCAATCAAGGTATTTCGCTCCGACCGACATGCCATGCTCGCCGTGGGCGCTGCATTCCTAGTCGTACCTCTGATTTCTAGAATCGCCTTCGGAGCGCACGCACATTCGCTATCGGACATTGATCGGAACATCAGGTCAATCGTCATATGCAGGTTAGATTCCCTGTTCATCGGCGTCTTCATGGCCTACCTGCATATCGAACACCCTGATATTTTCTCCAAAATGGCTCGATCATGGAAAATACCGCTCGCGTTATTTACCGCATCGACTATCTATTTCGCGATTGGCGCACCCGGTCTGGCTAGCAATATCGCAATTCGAATGATGTTATATCCCGGAATATCCGTCATTATTGCAGCAATAATTCCCGGCGCAATGCTATTGCGCACGTCAGGTATTAAGTTGGCAGATTTGCTTATCGGATGGACGAGCAAGATTTCATACTCACTGTACCTTGGTCACATTTGCATGCTGACACTGGTTATCAGTGTTTTTGCCGACTATCGAATATCTATCGATAGTCAGCACATGACCGCTATTTTCTATGTGTCGCTTTTGTTGGCATACTACGCGTTTGCAACCTTGACATATACGGTTGTGGAGCGCCCATATATCAAACTCCGAGACAAAGTGATGGGAAATCACGATGAGCGAAGTGGGTCGATTGCGGTACAAATGGAATCTGCGTCGCAGACGGTTACACGGGAAGTCCTGACTGAGCAAAAGGCGGCATCGCGCTGAGATAGTCAAGATACCGGGTGTCCGTGGTTTCCACCTTACCTTGATTGGGATACGCCGACGAATCCTGCTGACAGCCGAACACTGAAATGATGGAGTTCTCTGATTCATCAGAGAGCTGAACGAAAATTGTCGTCATTTTTCCCTCAGAAGGTATACGCAGAAATATAAACATTGGCCGTAAGCGTTCCCGCACTCATCTGAAGAACGTAATAAATTGTCTGCTGAGCGATTGTAGGAACGGCATTGAAAGACGAGTTCAGAGTAAACCCGTTCGTCAATTGCCCCTGAAAAAGCTGTTGCGCAAATGCCGCAGCGTTTCCTGCGACGTTAAATGTCGCATAGGCGGATGAAGCTGTAGTCGCAAGAGCAAAAAATCCGGAAACCGATTTCGCATTCGGCGGCACCGCTCCAGAGATCGATAGCGGCGTCAGGGTTGCTTGGCCAGTTGACGTGCTGAGAACATTGATGCCAGCGATAGAAACAGACCTATCGGCCTGGCATCCCTGAATGAACTGCCCGCTCCCATTCGTCGGCCACACGCTAACCAGCGCCGACGCGGTATAGCCGGACGGCATGTTCGCGCCACCGTACACATTCGGCTGAGCCGCGCTCGTCGCGTTCCGAGCGAGCAGAGCACTCGCCCCCGTCGAAGGGTTGTAGATCGCGTACAGCGCGACATAGCCCGATACCGGCGCACTGCCGGTGTCCATCCCACCCGCGCCAGTCGTCGCGAGGTTGACCGTCTTGCTGAACGAACTGAGCACGTATTTCTTGCCACCGAGTGCGCTTCCGACCACGACCTCATCAGCAATCAGCGTCGCCGTGGCCGATGCAGCCGTCACCGACATGGCCACATTGCGCGCCTGCCCCACCACTGCCGCCGACTGCGCCTGCACGGCCAGTTTGAGATTCGCGAGCAGAGTCGTCGTCGTGCCATCATCAATCGCGTCCTGCCCGGTTAGATCGACGATGAACTGCGCAAGCACGGCCGCCATGATCGAGCTTTGGCGCCATACCTTGTTGAGCTGCGCCGACTGCGCGGTGCCGCTTTGAAAGCCGGTGAGCAGCGCCGCGAGTGCCTCAAAATCGGCCTGCGTCATCACGTTCGCGCCGACGGCAGCCGCGAACGCCTTGAAGTTGTTGTTTGCCATCTGTACCCCAAGCAATAAAAAAGCCGCCGAAGGCGGCTCATGGCGAAAAATGCGTTGTACGGCTCAGACCGGTGTGCCCCATGCTCCAGTATCGAAACCGGCGATGTACTCGTTGCTCACGTCGAAGCCAAACAGCGGTGCGGTATCGACGCTGGTCACGATCGTGTAGTTGACCCGCACGCCCTCGGGCTTCAGCGGGATATAGCCGCCAGCAAGCAGCGCAAGGAAAATAGCCGACGGCACCTTCCCCGCGATCCCGATCGTCATGGACATGTCCTGGTGGTCTTCGATGAATACGCGCGTACCCTGCTGGTACAACGCCCCGTCACCGGTCCAAGACAGCTTCGCGCCCGGCGACGGAGCACCCGCTAACTGCGCGACTCCGCTCGAACTGATCGCATAATCCGTTACGCTGGCAGCCGCCGTCGTGGTCGGGATATAGCTGCCGCCTGTCGTACCTAGTTCTAGGTCTTGGTACTGGAAATAAATCCCGCTTGTACCGTCACCCGTATATGACGTAGCCCCCGCCGCGTTCGCAACCTGTGTACGAATGCGTAACGCTGTATCGACTGTTGTGAATTTTGTGGTGAACGTAATAAGCCACCACCCATTCGCCCCCGCCATAGCGGAGTATGAAAGCGTCCCGTTCGTAGAGGACGCGGCTGCGAAGGTTCCTGTCGACGTATCAAATTGAACCGCGCAGTTACTGCCGGAATTATTTTGGCAATAAACTTTGATTACTGCTTTTGTCCGCTCAGCGCCTTTCACCCAAATGCGGCGCGTCCAGTACTGCGTCGAATCCGCTGTAACGTTTTGCTGGTCAAAATAGTGCTCGCCGTTGGCCGTATTCTCGACCATCTTTTGACCGATCGATCGGCCATCCGGCGCTGTCGTTGCGTTTGCCGTAATCGAAACGTTGCTCTTTGTCCACGCGCTTTGCGTAAAATCCTCGCTGTACTTTAGGATGTTCGTTCGCGCTGTCGGATAGAGCGGTTGATCCCCCTGCCAGTCGTTGCGATACAGCGCCGCGCTGTCGACGCGCCGAACCTGCGCACCACCATAAGTCAGCGGAAAGTTCTTCGTGACGCCATCGCCAGTCCCGAAGACTTCGCCGTTGGCATGCAACGGCACGAGATCGCCGCTCAGGTTCCCGAAGATGCTGTTGAGGATCGCCGCGCTCGATTCAAGCGTCCCGTCCCAGTGGTTTGCGCCGATCTTCGCGCGGATGACGAGCCGATAGGTGTCATCATCGAGCACGGTCAGCCCCGTATCTGGATCGAAGGGGCCCTTCCAGATACCCTGATCGAATCCGAGGCCAGCGACATCGAACGAGAAGTAGATGCCGGTCAGTGGCGTCCGAATCTTCCGCGAAACACCAACCCAGAGGCCCACGTCGTCCAGCTGTACGCCGACCGCGTCGTCGAGGTCGAACTTTCCCGGCATGCTCTGCAGCACGTTCATCTGATCGACGAGCGGCTGCACGAGCGCGCCGAGCACCGCCGCAAACCGAGGCAGGTCACGATGCTCGGACGTGATCAGCGAGGTGTAGTCGTTCAATGCGGCCATCACGTCACCACCAAAGTCACGCTCGCGGGGATGCACGACGCCGCCTCGTTGAACAGCAGCACTACGTCCGGCGCGCCGGCGCCGCGTGGACCGGTGAGCGTCAGGCCGGACAGCTTGAACGTGACGCCTCCGCCGACGCCGTTCGCCGCGGTCAATGCGTCACCCCATTCGACGCTGCCGGACAGGCCGCCGCCGATCTGCACGCCGTTGATGTAGTCCGACACCGCCTGCTGAATCTGCTGGCCCGTCTGGCTCGTATAGCCGGTAAGCGCCTTCAACGTGACCGCCGCCGTGATCGGCGCGTCCACCGGCCGGAAGAACTTGATCGTGATCGGACGGCCGTAGATGTCCGCGACGATGATGGGAGTCGTGCCATACGTCCCGGAACCCGGCGTCTTCTTCGCCGCGATCGCATTTGCGATTGCCGTGGCATCGCCGCCCTCGACGACCAGCGAAATCGAGTGTGACGGGATGCCGTTCGCGTCCGTCGCATCCGTGTCGTTTTCGTAGGCGACGTACCGTGTAACGCCCGGTACATTCGCCACCGCGCCGACGATGCCGTCGAGCACCGTGAGCGACGGCAGCGCGGTCGACACCGTCTGCCGCTGCCGCAGCACAGCGTCTTTCTCGACCGGCGCGCCCTCGGCGGCGTCCGCCGGGTTCGTCACCGACTGCCAGCCAAGCGCCGGCGTCGCGATCTGGTTGATGGTGCCCGCGCGCGCGGACACGTCGCCGATCGACGCGCACGTGGCGGTGGCGGTGATCGTGCCGCTCGGCGGGATCGTCACGGTGGCCGGCAGCAACCACTGCACGCCGTTGACGTCCTTCGCGGCGCCGTTCGTGATCGTCTTGCCGGCCTGCCCAACCAGCACCAGGTCGGCGCTGGAATATGACGCGCTCTTCTTCGCAATGCCGTTGATCTTGACATTGCTCGCCAGAGCATCTCCCTGCGCAGTCGCCGGGCTGAATGACCGGTAGATCGCGATCGCGACCGAATTGCCGTCGCTGATCGCTTTTGCGAACACGCCGAGCATCTGGCCGTCCTGGCTGTCCGGCTCCAGGTATGTGTCGGCGCCGTAGATCGAGCGGTACTGGTCTTGCAGATACGCGAGCACTTCCGCATACGTCGGCGCGGTGATGCCGTTCGCGTCGATGGTGGGTGCGATGGTCGTGAGAGTCACAATGTCGCCTGTACCGTGGTAGTGCCGTAGATGGTGTTGATCGTCGCGGTGACGGTCAGAACGCGCGTCTCTGGATCAGCCGTGCTCGAGTAGCTGACAAGCTCCGTAACGCCCTGCGTGCCGAGGATGCACGTGCGGATCGCCGCGTCGTACTTGCCGCTCGTGTACTTCCCGAGCACGTCCGTCGCCCACGGCATGCCGGCCGTCGTGTCGAGGAACCATTCGCCGCGCAGCAGGCGCAGGCGCGTCAGCACGGCCTGGGCGACCGTCTCGGGCGTGTTCACGAGGAAGTCGGCCGCGCCCCCGCCGAAGACGTAGTCGCCGTCAGCGTCGAGTTTTCGGTATCGCATGGGAATCTTCAGTTAGGCGGGCTCGTATTGCTGCCCGCGCCGTTCTCGCGGTGGGTGTGCGTGTCGTCGACGCGCTTGCCGTTCGCCGTGATCTGGCCGATCACATTCAGGATGCCGTTGAACACGGCTGCGGCGCCGCTCGCCGCGCTGCCGACCATGCCGCCGACGAACGTCAGCAGGCCCGTGATAGTCACGGCCGCCGAAAACGTCGACAGTGGCGCGACGACGTCGAAGCCGCCCGGCGCGACGATCCTGACTTTCTGCAGCGTCGGGTTCAGGTCGATGTACGTCGCGCCGTCGTCGCTGCGCAGCTGCGTGGAGCTGCCGCTGACCCCAGCGAGCGCGCGCGGCTGCGATCGAAAGCCGAGCAGCACGAACCCGTCCGACAGGTCGTGCATGCGCAGCTCCGCCTGCTCCTGCACGCCGCCCGACTGCCACCAGGCGTCGATACAGCGCGAGGCGAACACGACCAGGCACTCGTCTTCCGGCGCTACCGGGAACGTCAACGTACAATTTCCGCCGGCAGGGAACTGGACCGGGCAGTCGACCAGCAGCGGCAGTGCAACGCTCTGGATTGTGCCGTCGATGCCGCGCACCTGCGCCTTGATCGCCGGCTGCACGCTGCACGTCGGCGGCCGGTCGGCGGCGCTGTCGAACGACTGGATGATGCCGGGCAATGCTGTCCAGATGCCCGCGCGCACGCCGTCGAACGCTTCACGCAAGGCGGTCTCCGGGTCGCCTACCCTTTCACGTCGATCCATGGGATGAAAATGAAAAAACTGCTGTTGACCGCCGTGCTGCTCGCGCCGCTCGCCGCCGTCGCCGACGACGCCTATATCTATCCGTTCGCCGGCATGAAGGTCGGCGCGACAGTCGAGAACGAATTCCCGACAATCCTGTACACGACGAAGAGGTGCGGCCTGCCGCTCGCGAACGCGAAGAATATGCGGCGCTACGAGTCCTACCGCGGCGTGTGGGACATCGGTTGCTGGGGCGAGACGATCGACGGCAACGCCGTGATCATCGTGCCGCAGATGCCGACGAAGTCGATGGCGCTCAACGTCCTCGCGCGCGCCGACGTGAAGCGCAGCGGCGAGATCACCACGATGACCATCAAGGCGCTGCCGACATACGGCCGTTAGCCGAACCGCTTGATCACGTCGGCGGTCGGCACCGCCACCTTGTCCTTGAAGGAATCGGGCAGCACCGTGACGTCTGCCGCCAGGCAGATCACGCTCGTGTACCACTCTTCGCCGCGCGTATCGCCGCTCACCTCGGCGAGCATCACGTAGTAGAACCCGTCGTCCTGCAGCTTTGCCTGCATTTCGATCCGCTCGTTCTCGGCCTGCTGGCCGACGTTCAGGCTGTACTCGTACTGCTGGATGCTCGCGTTGTCGAGCCAGATCAGCCGGCCGATCTTCACGCTCGGATTCAACAGCATCTTCACCTCGATGCCGTTCGCCGTCTGCTGCGGCAGCCCAACCATGCCGGTAGCGGCAGTAATCACTGCGATCTCGCCGGGCATGTACGCCGTTTCCGGCACCATCACTACCTTCCCATCCTGGATGCTCCAGACCGTCTGCGTGGTGCGGGCGGTCCAGCGCATGAAGTCCCGCGCCATGCCGAACATCACCTTGCCTCTGGGCAGCGGGTTCGACGGCAACTCGGGCAGATAACCCTGCCGCACGTCGTATGGGTTCATCGCGGTGCAGATTGCTGCCACGTGATCCGCGGGCGTCGAGCCAGCTGCGAGCGTCGTGTTGACCACGGCGAAGTTGTACGCCGAGTCGCCGTCTGCCGCAGTGATGTCGAGGAACGTGTCGGTCTGGCTCTCGCGCCCGCGCCGCACCTGCTTGATCTGACCGTCGAAGATGATCCCGTAATTGCCCTCGTAACCGGCCTGCAGCACGACGCGCGTAAATTCCTTCTGCGCGCGCCGCGCCGTCGTCGCGGACACGTTGTAGACCCGGATCCGCGCCGAGTTCGGCGTCTGCAGGTCGCCACGCTGCACGCGGAACACGATCCGCAGCTCGGACAGGTCGAGAGCCTCGCCGCTGTCGAATCCGATGATCAGCGATACTTTCCGGCCGAACTGTTGGACGCTCATTGATCCGTCACCCAGAAAACGAGCGATCCGATGCCGAGATCCTCGTACGTCGGAACGTCGTCCGGATCGGCAGACCCCTGCACCCATAGCCGCCCCTGAAAGCCGAGATGCTTGTACTGCGCGAGCAGGTCGACGCCGGTTACCAGCGGGATACCAGACACCAGCGGGTTGTCCGAGGCGTCCGCGACGTCGAGCACCCATCCCGCGCCGCCAGCCTTGCGGTACTGGACGGTCAAGCGATAGTCGGTCCCTGTCAGCGTCACTGTGAAGCGCTCCGGGCGCGGCGAAAACGGAATCTCGAAGAAACTCGGCATCACATACTCCCCGGTGCTACTGCACCGCCCGGTGCGGGCGTGGCCGGCACGGCAGCCTTCGCGCCGCCGTTGCCGGTCTCGGCCGTCGACGCTGGGTCTGCCTGGTTCTCACGTGGCGGCAGCTTCGTCACCTGCGTCGACACGATGCGGATCTGCTTGAGCGTCGCCGTCAGGATCAGCGCGCTCGACGTCTTCGCGTCAGTCGTAAGCCGCAGCCCCTGCAGAAGCATGTTCTGGTAGGTTCGGCGGCTTGTCGTGATGTCGAACGGCGTACGCGCCTGCTGCAGCGCGAGCAACTGCGAATAGATCGCGTTGATGTACTGCGCCGATGGCAGGCCGCCGCCGTCGAACGTCGCCTCCGCCGCGCCGAGCAGCGCTTCGTAGTCGGCGTTGCTCCACCCGCAGCGCATCGCGAGATCCGGCTGGCGCTTGAACGCGTGATCGGTGATCTGCGCCCCTTGCTCGACCGGATGCTCGGTGATCGTCAACTCGTCGTTGTAGACCTCTTCGATCGCGACCTGCACCGTGATACTGCCGATCTTCTTCGGCGAGATCATGATCATGTCGAGGATCACGCGATCACCCCCTGTAGGTTGCGCACCATGTCTGAGTTAACCGCGCGCTGCTCACGCTCGACCGCGCGGCCGGCTGCCGAAGGATCGCTAGCACCGTTCACGTGAATCTGCGTGGACTGGTGCAGCTCGACCTTCGCCGGGCCACCGCGCGCCGCCGACTGGGTCATCAGCGCACCGGCCGGCTGGTACGTCGCGCGCGTGTTGCGCAGCGCGGCCTCCATCTCGGTGGCAGTGATGCTCGCGCGGTTGTTGCCCTTGCCGGCGTAGTAGCTGCGACCGGTGTCCGGGTCCGCGACGCTCGCCCACTCGCGCGACGCCGCGCGCAGCGCACCGCGTAGATCGTCGCTGCGCCCTTCAACGTAATCGGCGATCGCGCGGCGCTTGTTGCGCACCAGGTACTGCTCGAAGATCCGGTCCTGCAGCTTGCGGTCGAACATCTCGTCGCCGTTCAGCTTCAGCGAGCGCGCTGCCCCGGCCAGCGTGCTACCAATGATCTGGTAGCGGCCGGCCGCATTGAACTGCCCGGCGCGCTGCGCCGCCATGACCTGTGCCAGCGTCATGCTTTCGAGATTTTCCGTGCCGGCGCGATACCCGCCCCGCGCGCCACGGTTGACGCTGTTGTATTCGCCCTCGCCGCGCGCGATCAGCTGGCCGAACGCCGTGTCAGCGAGACGCGACATCGCGCTGGCCAGGCCGGCTGACGCGGCGGGCGCTGCGGCCACCGGCGCAGCAGCAGCGCCGCGCGGCGGCGTCAGCTTCGCACCGCCGCCGTCCTTCACGCTGTCGATCTCGGCCTGCGTGTAGCCGCCGGTCGCGCCCAGTCCGCGCCGATCTATTCCGGTCAGGACATCCCAGATCGACCGATACTTCCCGCCTGACAGCTGAGAAATCAGCCCGTCTACCTTGTCGCGCAGCGCGTCACCGATCTTCCAGCCCGCGAACGCCGCGCCCACAGCGGCCACTGCTGCCGCGAGACTCCCGAGCACCGACAGGAGGCCGCCGCCTGCGGCTGTAGCCGCCGTCGTCGCCGCACCTGCAGCGCGCAGTGCACCTGCCATCTTCAGGATGCCGCCCGCGATCCGGAACACGCCCAGCGCCTGCAGCGCCACGCCGAGAAGCACGATCTTCGTCGACCAGCCGTCCGTGCCGTGATCCAGCTCGACGAATTTGTCGGCGAGCCATGCGAGAGCAGGCGCCATCGCGGCGGCCGCTCGAACGACCGCATTCGCGACGTCGGTGACGCGGTTGGCGATCTCATCGCCGTGCTCGTCCATCCATCGCTGAAATCGGCCGAGCTGCGGCCCGATCTTCTGCAACATCGCGCCTTCGACGCGAATCGCGAGGTTCTCGAACGCGGTGCCGATTCCGCGCAGCTGCGTCATGAACTGATGCGAATCGTCCGCAGCCTTATCGAGGCCCGTCGTCCGCGACATCTCGCGGTACTGTTTCAGCAGACGTTCGAAGTCTCCGTTGCGCATTGCGAGCAGCAGGTTCTCGTCGATGCCGAGAATGTTTCCGTACTGGCTCGCGAGCCATGTCGGCTTGCTCGCCAGTGCCTTGCCAAGGTCCGACATGATGTCGACCGTGTCGCGCAGCTCGCCGTTCGCGTTGCGCGTCTGCACGCCCAGCGTCGCGAGGTAGCCCTCGCCAGCCGGGTTGTTGCGCAGGAAGCGGGCGAGGTTCTCGATCGTGCCGGTGGCGGCCTCGGCCGATACGCCCATGTTCCGCGCAGCGAACTCGAAGCCGCGCAAATTGGCCGCTGACGCGCCCGTGCGCTGCGACACGAAGTACAGGCGCTCGAGCTTCGACGCGAATGCCGCAACGCCGGCGCTCACAGTGAGCGCGGCGCCGGACACGGTGGCGATGAGCTGCTTGACGCCCTTCGTCGTGCCTTCGACGCCTTCCTTGAAGTTCTTCAGGCCCTTCTCGTCGACCTTGAAGCCGAGCGCGACAAGGAACTCGCGGATGACGACCGAATCAGCCATTTTCTCTGTCCATCTTGCGGCGAAACGCCGCGTCGTTGTCTGCCCGGACGGCAAGGGAGTCGTTCATCAGCGCGATGTCGGCTAGGCCGAGCGTTCCGTCGAGCAGCGACTCGTACCGGCACATCTGCGCATGTACTGGCGCGAGCAGCCAGTCCTCGCCGCCGGGCAGCGTGCGGATCCAGCCTACGTCGCCGCCGGGCTGCTCGCTTGGCTGGTAAGCAGCCCGCTGATAAAAGGGCCGAGGTTCGCCACCACCACGCGCACAACGAGCGGCAGCATCACGTCGATGCCGATGTCGTCGAACATCGACGTTTTATGGGCAATGTTCCAGACCTTCGCCCACCCAGCGCCCTGCCAGCGCTCGACCACGGACAGGCACGTGCCGAAAACGTATTCCGCGTCCTCATCCTTCAGGCCGGCCAGCGCGTCAGCAAACGGCTGCAGCACCGGCGCGATCGCGTCGACCAGCGACAGCAGCTCGCGCGATCGATCGCGCGCGGGTGCCGGCGCCGCGGCGTCCGGCGCTTCCGCATCTTCCGCATCTTCCGCACCTTCCGACAGAGCTGCGAGCGCGGCGTTCGCGTGCGCCTGCTCGCGCGCGACGTCGGCCTGCTCGAGCTCGGCGTAGAACTTCATCAGCACGGGGATCATGGGCGGGATGATCGGCGCGATGCGCCGCGACACGTGGAACTGCTGCATCGCGCTCAGCTTGCCGATCGCGTACCGCACGCCGTTGAGTTGCACTTCGGTCGTCATGCTCAGTACGTCCCGAGGATGTTGTCGATCTTGATCGCGTCGAAGACCCATTCGACGGTGTCACCGTCCTTCGCGTACTTCAGGTCCGGCGCCTTCTTGAACGCGCAGCTGCGCGCTGTGGTCACGTCGCCGGCGGCCGTCTGCCGAACCTCGATCAGGTTCTTGCCCCACAGACGGCTGTCGAGCGACTGCGCGTCGTACAGCGCCATCAACTTCGCATTGATCGGCGCCGTCTTCAGGTAGCGCAACGTGACCTGCCCGGATTTGTCGGCGTGCAGGCTATGCATGCCCTCGCCGTCCGAGCCGACCGTCATCGTGTTCTTGTCGCCCGCGCGCACGATCGTGATGCCTTCTTCCGCGGTTGCTTCGCCGTAGCCGAGCGAGAACGAACCGCCCGGGCCGACGATCGACGCCGCGACGTCCTGAAAGCTATAAGTCGCCATGTTGAGTTGCCCCTATTAGCGGTTGACGTTGACGAGGATGTCGACGCTGTGAATTGCGCCGGCTTCCTTCGCTGCGACCTGGAACGTGACTGACTTGCGCGCCTCACGATCGGCCTGCGATTGCGTCGCGATCGGCGGCTGGTACACGTAGTAGCCCTTCGCGAGCGTGTCGCCCTGGTTCAGGGCGCCGAAGCCGGCCGAATTCCAGACGCCAGGCGCGAGATATCCGTTGTTCACGCCAGCCTCGCAAGCCGCCGCGATCTTCGCCGCGATCTGCGCGTTGCCGCCGTCGGTCTGCGGGATCTTCGTAGGGCTCTGGTACAGCAGGTTGTAGACGTCCGTCTCGATGCGGTTGCGGAACCAGATCGCGTTGTAGACCGAATCGACATAGATGCCACTCGGCGTCACGCCGTACTGGATGATCGACGTGTCGTTGCTGTAGTTCACGAAGACGTTGCAGTTCTTCGCCTGCAGCGCATTCGCCTGCGTGCTGGTCAGCTGCTCGGCAGCGACGCTCGGCTCCTGCTTGAACATCAGCGTGACCGTCGTGTTATTGCCGTCGAAGTTCACCGTCAGCAGGCGTCCGAGCAGCGACGACACCGCGTACGGCGTCGAGCTCGAGTACTGCACGATCGTGTACTTCAGCTTCAGGGCCTTCAGCTTGCTCGCGATGTCGGTCGACACTGTCGAATCGAGCACCTGCGGGTTCTGTGTCGTGATGCCGTAGATGTGTCGCTGGTCTGCCTCGATGAGGTTCGCGACCGCGATGTGCTGATCGTCCGTGATCGACGCGTCGGCGAAGTCGAGGCCGAGGAACTGGTTCGCGAAGCGGTCGAGGAACAGCGCGGCGGCGTCGACCGGTTGCTCGGGCGCGATACCGTCTGCCGGTACGCCGGCGAGGCTGCTGGTAAGGCCGAGCATCGTGGAGATGTCGGTACCGCTGCCCGGCGCAGTCGCATAACCGACCTTCGAACTCGTGCCGGTCGTGTTCGACGTCACGACGAACTGCGACCCGGTCCAGGCGATCGTCGCACCGGTGAGCTTCGCGTTGATGACGGTGGCAACTCCGTTGAGGTTCGTCTGCGCGGAGAAATCCAGTGCAGTGACCGACTTCGCCACGCCGTCGATCGTGATGCTGAACGCGCCCGTCGTGATCGCATCCCACAGCGAGATGTCCTGCTGCGCGGCGGACAGAACGCCGCCGCGCAGCGAGCCGGACGTCGCCGTCTTCGCCCACCGGCCGATCATGATCTGTTGCGGCTGCGGCACCTGGTTGAACGCGAAGGCCGCCGCGTAGTACTCCGGCGTGTTGGTGCCGTAGTCGGCCTTCACCTCGTCGATGCCCCCGTACGAGCGCGCTCGCTCGTTGGTGTCGATGACGGCCGACGGGCCGAGAATCAGCACAGTGTTCAAATTCGCGCCCTGCGCCGCCAGCGCGGCGAGGTTAATCGACACGTTGATCAGACGCGATACCGGCAATCCGTTGGACATGCTGGTCCCCTACGAGTGGATGTTCGAAACGCCAGCCACCGGCGTCGACGAGTCGGTCGTCGTCGCCACGGTGGCCGATTTGAGGTTGAGGACCAGATAGGTCCGGGTGATCTTGCGGCGCAGCTTCACGGTCATGTCGTAGCGCCGCACCCACTGCTGGTTGATCAAGTCGGGCGCTGCCCGAATCGGGCCGACGCCGACGAATGCCATGTCCTGCAGTTGGATTTGCTCGCGGTTCTGGGGCATCGCGAGGCCGTCGGCGAGCCGCTGCGCATAACCCTTCGCGCGCGGCCCGTAGAACGTGCATGGCACGTCGATGTCCTGGTGCCGGATGTACGTGTCGTGGCCGTCGCCGGTGCCGTCGTGCTGGATGGCTGGGCCGGCGTCCGGCTCTTGCTCCTGGACGCCGAACGCGCACCAGTCGACGGATGGCTCCGGTTGCTTCGGCACGGTCGGCTGCCATCGCGGCCGCACGAGGTCCGGCGGAAGATCCGTGACACCCGCGATCAGGTCGTGGACCAGATCGTCGAGGGCGTCGTCCTCGGCCGGCGGCGCATCGACGGCTGGCGCCAGGTATCCGCCGGTCGAGCTGTCGTTCATGGGGTCATCCCGAAAGAGGCTTCAGGTCGCACGTCGCGCAGACGAAGCCGCGGCCGAAGTGCGAGTAGTCGTTCACGTTGACGACCGTGTATGTGCGGCCGGCCCATACGACCTCGTCGGCGTCGTGGCCGGCGCTGCCGTCCATCAGCCGGAACATCGTGTGCAGCGTGATCGAGCCGATGATTCGGCTGCCGTCGGCGTTGCGATGCAGGATGTCGCCCTTGTCGCTCGTCACGACGGCGGCGAACGGCGTCGATGCCGCGGTGTTCTGCGCGCGGCCGTGGCCGTCGACCGTCTGCGTCATGCGATTGCAGTTCAGGCCCGTGTCCATGAAATCCGGATCGAGCAGAACGTCGGTGACGTCGAGGAAAGCCATAGTGCAGGCACCAACGAAAAAGGGCCGCACGTGGCGGCCCTTAGATCGGGAAGAGTCGGAGCTACTTCTTGCGAACCACGTATGTGATCGAGTTCCGATACTGGCCGGTGTCGACCAGCGTGTTCTCCCGAGTCACGCCGCGGCGTCGGCGCGCGGCCAGAGTCGAATCGGCCAGTTCGGGAGCGATGTTGCTGTTGATCTTCGCACGCACGGAATTCTGTGCGACAAGGCCGGCGCGATTCAGGCTGCGGTTGACCTTTTCGAGGTCGCCGTCGAGTGCCGCCTCGACGCCCTTCTGCAGTTGCGGCTCGAACTTCGGCCGCGCGTCCTGCACGCCGGGCACCAGGTGCGGGCGCGCCGGGATGTTGTTTGCCGGCGAGCCGTTTTCCATGATGTAGCCGATCTCGGCGTTGCTGAGCGGCTCGCCCTCGTCCTTGCGGCCGGCGGTGCTGTCCGGCACGCCGACGAGCACCTCCTTCTGCACGAGCCCGCTTATCGACTTCAGCACCTCGTCGAGGCGGTCGATTTTCATGCCGTCCATGGGATTCTCCCGATGGGCGACAGCAGCATTACAGCTGAATGCCGCCCGAGCCCATCATCTGTGCGAGGCTGAGATAGCGGACGCCGTACATCGTGGCGTTCCAGAAGCCGCCATCCTTGATCGCGACGGCCGCGGTGTCGTAGCTCGCGCTCACCTTGTCGACGGACTTCGACGACTGCGGCCCGCTCACCTGGCCCGGCACGCCGCCGACGGCGGCCATCTTCTGGTCCTTCACGGCGAGCGCGAGGTGGTGCGCGGTGACGAGCGCGACTCCCAGATCAGTCAGCTCGGCCCATCGGTCTGCGTTGACGAGCGATACCGCCACGGTCATCCAGAACTGGACGAGCGAGTCGGGGTACGTCGTCGTGTCGCTGAACTCGGGGAAGGACTGTCGGAACTGGGCGATATCCACGTGTCACCTTGCCAAAATGCAGATGCCCGGCGCGCGCCTGCATGGCGCGGCGCCGGGAGGCCATTATGCCTTCTTCCCGCTGCCGGACTTCTGGGTCGCGGCGTCGGCAGCGCCATCCTTCGCGGCCGCAGCGGCGTCCTTCTGGCCTGCCTCGAACGCGGCGACCCGAGCGGCGAGATCTTGCTCGCTCGCCGCAACCGCAGCTTCGCGCGTGTCGAGCGCTGCCGCGCGGTCGTCCAGCCCCTTGCCGAACGTATCGAGCTCGGTGCGCAGCTTTTCCAGGCGATCCGACTCAGCTTGGAGGCCGGCCTTTGCGGCTGCGGCAGCCTGATCCGCCGCGCCGTCTTGGGAGCCGCTCGAATCGCTGGACTTCTCCGGCAGCGGGCCCGTGTGGGCCTTCGCATACCAGTGATCAGCGATGAAGTCCTCGACCTCCTGCACACCGGCCTCGATGCGTCGGACGACTTCCTCGCCCTCGTGGGCCAGCCGGATCGTGAACGCCGTCAGAACGTTGATCTTCGCCATCTTCGCCATGTCAGATCCCGTCCCGGTAAGCGGCCGTCGTACCGTAGCGCCATTCGACGCGGCCGATACGCGACCAGTAGGTCGTGATCTGGAACAGCGAGCGGTACTCGAGCGGCGTGCGCTGCAGGTCCGTCATCGGGAACTGGACGTATTTCTTGTCGCTGTTGTACGCGACCATGCGATCAACGGTGCCGAGCTGACCCTGCGTGCCGCCGGCGCCGGCGCCGATCAGCCACTTCAGCTCGAGGATCTCGAGCGGCGTGCCCTGCTGCGTGCAGATGTTGTTCTCGAGCAGGTACGTCAGGATCGACTTGTTGCCTGCGTCGCTCACAATCTGCGATGCAACCCAGCCCAGTTTCGCGGGCGGCAGCATGAGGCGGTTCGGCTTCACCTTCCAGCCGGACGCTTGCCATGCCGAGGTCAGGATCTCGTTGACGTCTTTGAGGATCTCCTTCGGCGTCTTCGTTTCCCACTGCGGCGTGCCGGCCGCGCCGTTCGCGACGTTCGAAACGCTCCCGACGGCGCCGATCGAGTTCACCAGGCCGGTGAAGCTCATCTGCGGATCGCCGTAGTAGACGATCTGGTCGAGGTCCATGTTGCGCTTCA
This sequence comes from Burkholderia sp. LA-2-3-30-S1-D2, assembly GCF_001523915.2. Lineage (NCBI taxonomy): Bacteria > Pseudomonadati > Pseudomonadota > Betaproteobacteria > Burkholderiales > Burkholderiaceae > Burkholderia > Burkholderia sp. LA-2-3-30-S1-D2. The sequence goes on from NZ_CP013384.1 coordinate 1,917,488, forward strand.
TGTTCATTGCCTCGACCTTCTGCGAGTCGATGGGCATGCCGAGCGCTTGCGACTTGATCAGCTCGGGCACCGTGTACTTGACTTCGGCACCCCAGAGCAGCATCGGCTGTGCGGTCTTGCCGATATCGACCGACGGGCCCGCGAGCGCGTTGCCCTCGTTCGAAATCCAGTTCAGGCCGTTCGGGTTGATGCCGCCGCTCATGCCGAACGCCGAGTTCGTGAACGACGAGACTTCGTCGGCCGCCGACACGTCGCTGCGGATGAAGATGTCGCGCGACCAGGTGTATTCGACCAGCGGCTCGTTGAGCGTCTGGTCGAGGCGTTCGAGCTGGCCGACGAGGAACGCGCCCGTCGAGTCGATCGTTTGGCGATCGTAGGTGTACTGCTGGTCCTGCGTACGCGCGCGGATCAGTCGGCGCGTCGCATCCGCGACGGCCGCCGACATCGGGATCGACGCCCCGGCCCGGCGCAGGTGCTTCAGTTCGGACATGTCCATGTAATGGCTCCAGAAATGCAAAAGCCCCGCGATTGCGGGGCTTCGGGTGAAGCGCTGTTCAGCGCCGGATCAGATGTTGACGGCGATTTCGACGATGCCGTATGCGTCGGCCGGGCCGGTGAAATACCAGTTCGAGGGCATCGCGACGGTGTTCGTGCCGTCGGCCGCCGCTTCGAAGCCACCGAGCGGCTTGCCGGCGGCAGCCGCCGCGACGCGCACATACACCGTGCCCGTCTTCGTCGCCGGCGCTGTACCGCCCAGCGCGGCGCTGAAGTAGCCACGCTTCAGGATGTCAGTCGGGCCGCTCGTCGGCGGCGTCGACGTCCCGAGCGGATCGGTGCCGTTGCCCTGGATCGGGTACGCACGCAGGTTCACGCCGTAGACGAGCGCGGCGGTGTCGGCCGCGTTGTTGATCGGTTGGATCTTGCCGTTCACCACTTTCACCGGCACACCGAACGCCGTCGGCGGCGCCGCCGAGTCGATCAGTTGCGTCTCGATCGTGGCGACTTCGGCTCGCTGGAGGTCACCGGCAAAACCTGCCGGCATGCGATATTGATAAGCTTGCAACGAGGGCATGTCGGCTCCTTTACTTGTGGACCTTCCAGAATTCCGCGTGGATTTGGTTGATGTCTTTCCGCTCGGCCTGAGCGGAATCATTCGTCCGGCGCTGCGTCACTCCGGAGTTCTTGCTACGCACGACCTCCGACGCCGCATTGAAGAACGCCGTCACGGAATCGCAGGTCATGCTGGCGACGTTCGCGCCGCCGACCACCGACTTGACCAGTTCGGCGTTCTCGTTGTCCAGCGCGGCGCGCAGCGCTCGGCGGCGCAACACGCAGATGGCATCGACCGTCTTCTTTCGCGCGACCTTCGCGTCGAATGTCGGAAGCCGCACGCCCGGCGCGAGGATTTCGGCGCGCGAGAGCGCGTCTTGGAACTGGTCGCGCAGCGCCGTGCTGTCGCCGGTCCGCGCGCCGGACTTGTCGTCGTTGCCGTCGCCAGCGCCGTCGTTGTCCTGCGTGGTCATACCGTCGTCGCCGGCGTCGTCATCATCGTCACCCGTCTGCGTGCCGCCGCCTTCCAGCTTCGTCACGCGGTTGGCGAGCGCATCGATCTTGCCGTTGGTCGCTTGGATCGCATCGAGGACCTGCTTAAGCGGATCCCCTTCACCACCGCCGGCGCCGTCGTCACCCGTCGCGGAGACACCCGCCTTCGGATCGGTGCCGGTGCCGGGCATGTGGATATGAATCTGGGGCTGGCCGTCGCCACCCTCGCCGCCTTCGTCGCCGGTCATCTCGCTCGCGGCCTTCTCGAACGCCTCGGAATCGCGCGTCATGAATGCCTTGCGCAACGCGTCGACGAACTTGGAGCCTTTCTTGGTTGCCATGCTTGCATCTCCTGTCGGGAGTATGTTGGAACTGCTATCCCCGATCGAACACACGGGGCCACAGCGGGCGCTTTTCACGAGGGCGACGTGGTTGCCCACGATCACCACCTGTCGCGCCCGCCCAGGCGCAATCTGTTCGTAGTCGGCGTCGTAGCCGTTGCTGACCTGCGTGAGCGCGTCGGCGCCCTTGCTCTGGACACGCCGGATCGCCTCCGCGTCGGTGATCAGCAGGTCGGCGAGCATCAGCTCAGTCTGGTCGCCCTCGCCTCGCCGTACGTTGCGGACCGTGCCACGCGCCACCGACATGTAGTTCGCCGGCGTCACGAAGTCCGGCGGATGGTCGATCGTGATCGGCTTGCCTTCGAAGCTGGCGAGCGTCTCGGGGCTGAACAGCACGTCGGCCGTGCGCTCGGCGACGATAACGCCGTCCTTCGCCTCGATCTCCGGCAGCTCGAAATAGGCGTAGTCCTGCGCGCCGACGCGCGCGATCGGCACGGCCTCGCAGAGCAGAAAGCCTTCCGGCGTGATCGATTGCCGCTCGCCGAGCTGCTCGGCCGCGTATACGCCCGATGCAGTGATGCCGTCGCGGGTATGCGCGCGGGCGCGCGCGGCGTGCGAGCCGCAGCTGCACGCATGGTCAGTGGTGAAAATCCGCATATCAGTCTTGGATGCTGGTTCGGACACCGCGCGCAATGACGCCACGGATTCGCTCGTAGTCGGGCTCGGTGCGTGTGACCCGACACCAGACGGCCAGGAATCGGGCGTACAGCGGCAACCACCATGCGGTGCGCACTCGCACGCACAACGTCGTTCGATGTGTCGGCATGCTCAGTCCACCCAGTCAGGAAGCTCGACCGTCTGCCCGGCCAGTTCGTGTGTGCAGTCGCCGCAGAACTGGATCCGGCCATCCGTGATGAATGAATGGCAGACGTTCTGCCGATCGTCGGGGCCGGGCCACGACACGAGGATCGACGGCGACAACGTCGGAGCATCGACGCTGCCGTTCCAGCTCCATCGCGCCGGGTTCGGAGAATCGCAGCCATGCGGATAGACGACGTGCAGCTCACCGCACGGACACTCGAACAGCAGCGATCCACTGCTGTCCCGTTTCATCTTCGCCATATCAGCCCTTCGGAAGGACGACTTCCGCCCAGCACCGGCAGTTGTAGATGCAGCCGGGATGGGCCCGCGCGCCCGACCGCTTATCTGCGATCGGCGGCTTGTCCCACGTGAAAAACTTGCCTTCCAGCTCGCGATGGTCCTCGCGGACGTCCGAGTCGCCCGACGTCCGCCAGAAGTAGCCGGGGCTGCCGACGTCGAGCGCACGCGCCTCGGTGAGCGTCGCGGCCGTGCGACTGACCTCGGTTCTCGCGATCGTGTCGGCCCGGCTTTTCGCGACCTGCCCCGACTCCTGAATCGCCTTCGATATCTGCACGGCGCGCGCGCCGTCGACGATTCCTTCCAGCGTCAGCCGGTGCACGCGCTCGGCTGCGTCGAGCGGGATTGACTTGATCAGCCGCACCTGCTGGGACAGGAGCGCGCGCATCGTCTCGCCGGTGGCCGCACCGCGGATCTCGTCGCGCAGCGCGCGCGACATGTCGGCGGCCTGCTTCATCCACATCTGCTCGTCACGCCGATTCAGGTCAGCGATCATGCGTGCCGCCGTCGCCTCGGCCCACGGGGCGAGCGCCTCCGCGTACCGACGCAGCAATTCCTCGATCGTCGGCGCATACGACGCGTCATCGGCTGGAAAGCCGTTCACGAGCACGCCGACCTGATGCGCGATCTTTCGCAATTGGCTACCGTACTGCCGCTCGGCACCGCTCAGCCGGACGGGATTCTTGCGTCGGTCGCGCTTTCGATCGAGGGTGAGGATCATCGACGTCGGAAAAGCCTGCGAATCAGAGAATCATTCGTCCGCGCAGCAGCGCCCGGCGCCGGGCCGATCGTCAGCGCCGGATCGATGTCCGGCGGATCTTCGCCCCGCTCGTCCTGCTCGGCTTGCTCGATCGCCTCGTCGGGAATGTCGCCGAACATACCGGTATCCGGCGATGACGCCTTCAGCTCGCGCATGCCCTGACTTCGCGGAATCAGGTCGGCGTCGACAGCCTTCGTCACCGAATCGACCGTCTTGTTGCCGATCTCCGCCTTCTCGGCCGCCGACATCTCCTGCAGTGGGTTGAACTCGTACGAGAAGTCTTCCGGCAACGGCTGGCCGATCTCGGAACGGCACATGACGTCGAGCAGGCCGTGCAGCGGGTTACGCAGCCGGCGCTCCTGCCGCGTGTGCACCTTCTCGTGGTACAGCAGCCGAGACCCTTCGCCGGTGTCGCTCAAGCCCGCCGGCTGCTGACCGAACAGGCGATCGAGCGGAATGCCGGTCGCGCCGCTCAGCTGCATCGCGAACTGGAGCATCACGTCCGACAGCCCGCTGAACGTGTACTGATGAGTCTCGAACTTGTCGGTAGCATCGATGAGGGTGAGCCCCTCGTTCGACTGCCCGAGGCGGATCATTTCTACCTGCTTCAGCAGCCCGTTAAGCGCCGGGCCACCGGCCGCGATGATCTCGCGCAGCTTCTCGACGCTGAGCGTGCGCAGATGTGCCTTGTAGACGAGCTGCCCGGCACCGACCGTTGCGCTATCGAACGCGATGAGCCGATCCCACATCGGCTCGAGAATCGACAGGCCCCAGCCGTTTTCGCTGATGCGCTGGTAGAACGGCAGTGCTTCGCCGTCCATTCGCAGCACGCGCGAATGGTGAATGCGCCCCTGCGGCAAGCCGATCGCCGTCGGCAGCACGTCGTAGAACTTCGGCATGCCCAGATCGGGGCCGAACTCGGTCACGACTTCGCCGACCGGCGGCGCAACCATCCAGCGGTCGAGCACGAGCAGGCCCTTGAACTGGCCTTTCCCGATGGTCTCGCGCCGAAGCGGCTGCGACATGTCCTGGCCGTCGATCAGCATCACCGCGATCGCGCCGCCGTACAGCTGCGCCCACTTGCCGGTATCGCAGAGCTGGTCCCAGATCGCCTTGCGCGTGAGTGCCGTCTCCATCTTCGACACGTCGGTCGGATCGAGCCCGGACATCTCGATGCCCTTGCGGGTCATGTCCTCAGGGATCGCGTCCACCGCTGCGCGCACGATCCACGACCCGCGATACGCAGCTTCCAGCCAGACACGGTTGCGGCTCTGGTACGTCAGCGTGTACTGCGCCGCCGACGCCTGATTGTCGGCACCCCATCCGAGCCGCGCTTCGAAGTTGGCGAACGAGTCGACCGTGCGATGGGCGTGCGTCACCGCCGGCGCGCGCGGCGGCCGCGTCTGTTGCTTCCGTTTCGACATTCCGGGAAATCCTGTCGTGCTCAACCGGCAAGCCGCTCCCAGACCGACAGGTCCTTCGCGCCTCCCAGCATGTCGTTGATTGCGTCGACCATCGGATCAATCTGGTCGTCGTGCATGTGCGTGTCGTCAGCCGTGAACGAGTCGCACTCCGTCAAGAAGTCGCTGACCCACGGGGCATCCAGCGGGACGCCGACGTTGCCGGAGTCGATGTGGCTGACGACATCCATCACGCGCGTCAGCTTGTCCTTGACGCGTTCGATGCCCTCGATCGGGATCCCGCCCTCGGCCTGAATGTCCTGAATCAGTCCCGTACCGCTGGACTTGTCCTCGACCTTCATCTGGCGCAGCACCGGAGCGCCCGGATCGTCTGCGCCAATGGCCGCGTGCTTGTTCCAGAAGTCGATCGCGCGGCGCTTCAGCTCGGGCGCCTTCCACTTCCCGCGCACCAGGTCGATCAGGTACAGACGGTTGTCGTACCCGAGGCCCCAGCACTCGAACACGCTGTAGTCGTTTCGCTCGGCGGTCTTCTGCGCCGTGTCCGCGAAGATCTTCCGATACTGCAACTGCGGCAGCGCGCCGTAGCGCAGGAACTTGCCGCTCTGGATGATCCCGCCGCCCAGCGGCGACGGACGCTGCATGTACTGGCCGTTGAACACGTACGCGTCCGCCTTCTCGGACGCGAGCAGCTCCTGCAGCGGCTCCTTGTACGGCCAGTAGCTGTATCGGCCGTCCGCGTCCCGCTCGTCGCACTCGACGCGGTCGCGGATATGCGCCGGCAGCTTCGCGACGTACTCGTCCGTGATCAGCGCCGGGATCTCGATGAACTCCCAGTCGCCCGGCAGCTTGCGCGCCTTGATGAAGCCCGTCGGGTCTTCCTCCGCGAGCCGCTGCATGATCACGATGATCGGCGTGTCCGGACTCGCCTTTCGGCTCTTCACGGTCGACTGCAGCTTGCGGTTAGCTTTGTCCCGGTTCGTCTTGCTATACGCGTCCTCGACCTTCAGCGGATCGTCGATGATGATCGCGCCCTGCCAGCCCTCGGTCATGTGCCCGGCTCGAAAGCCGGTGATCTGGCCGCCGAGCGAAACGGCGTACACGCCGCCGGCTTTCTTGCCATCGACGAGCACGTTCCAGCGCTTCTTCGACTTCGCGTCGTCAGCCACCTTCAGCGGCCAGAGCGCCTGGTACTCGTCGGATGCGACGATGTCGCGCGCCGTCTCGCTGTTCAGTAGCGCGAGGTCGTCCGAGTAGCTGATGTGCAAAAACCGCGCGCGCGGGTTCAGCGCGAGGCCGCGCGCGATCAGGTTGATTGCGACCAGTTCGGTCTTCGACGAACCCGGCGGCACGTTGATGACGACGTTCTTCAGCGTGCCGTCGATTACGCGCTGCACCGTGTCGGCGATCAGCACGTGGTGCCAGTTGACGCGGAACTTGATCGCCTGCCTGTGCTTGAAGAAGTACCGGCTGAAAAACAGGTGATCCCGCTCGCACTTCGCCTTCAGGACGGCCCGCTCGATTGCGGGGTCAATACTCGTCTTCGAGTTTGGCGACGGCGGCTGCGACCTGGCTTTCATCGACGACGACCGTCCTGTTCTCGATCGGGCCGCCGTTCTCCCCAGTGTGTTCGAGGCGGCGCCGGTTCGTGTAGGCGTCGCCGGATTCCTTCGCAGCCTGTTCGAGCAGCTGCGCCATCAGCGGCAGGTTGCCGCGCTGCTCAGCCAGCGCGACGGCGCGATCGAGCGCGCGCAGGCGCACGGCGCGGTGCGACACGCCGATGCGCGACGTGTCCTTCAGAAACTCCTCGCGCGTGCGCTCGAAGATGTCCCGGTACTTCTTGCTGAGCGTCGAGCCGGCGCGCTTCGTCGGGTCGTACCGCTCGCACTGCTGCGGCGACACCTCGACGCCGAACTCGTCGTGCACGGCCTTCGCGGTGCGCGAGATCGTGTCGAAGCACGCCAGCGACTGCACGATGAACACCTTGATCGTGTCGGGAAGTGCTGCCATAGCGGGAAAACGTTCGGGTTACGCGGCCCGCAGGATGCAGGTGCCGCAGGCGCGCGCGATGTCGGCGTGGCCGACCTCCGGCGCGCGGCGGGCGGCATCGACCAGCTTCGCGGTGTCGCCGGCGCCGCCACCGACGCCGTAGCGCCGGACGATGCCGACGAATTCCTCGACGTCATGCCCGCGGATGCCGAGCTTCGGCATGCCGTCCTTCGTGAAAGCCGGCGCGCCGAACTCGTCGGTGCGCTGGCCGATGTGATACAGCTCGTGCTCGACCAGTGCGCACCACTCCAGATCGCTGCACTCGCGCGCGTAGTGCGCGTCGAGCGTGATCAGGAACGCCGGCATGCGGCCGAACCATTCGAGATACTGCTGCTCTTGCCGCGCGCGCTGCCAGCCGCCGGCGCGGATCGTCACCTCTTCGCACTGGCCCACGACGCGCCGCATCTGGCGCACGTTCTCGACGGCCGCCCAGAGGTAGGCGATGTCGGCGTCGACCAGGTGCTCGTGATCCGGGTTGTGCAGCGGCGCGCCTTCGCGCAGGAGCGTCTCGTTCACCCACTCGGCGACGCCGTCGGCCGGCACGATGTGCCGGATCCAGTTCGACTCGTCGAAAAGGATGTCGGGGGGCGCCGGCCGACTATGCAGTTGCAGTACGGCGGGAACGGAAGTTTGTCGGCGTCCCATTGCTGGTATTCAGGGTTTACGACAGGATTGACGAACGTTCACGCACGTATAAGTTCGCAGCAGGCGCTCTACATAGAACGCCGATAACCACACACAGAGGGGCGACCATGGCTGATTATCTTGTACGCGTCGAACTGCACGGGGCAAACGAACTCGATTACGCACACCTGCATGTCCAAATGGCTCTACTCGGGTTCTATCGGCAAATTCCAGCAACGACGGGCGGCTCATACCCACTTCCCACCGGCCTCTACTGGGGGCAGTCAGAACTCGGGGGCTCCGGTGTCGTGGATTTCGTCCACGCCGCATGCGATTTGATTGGGAAACCTTGCGAGATTGTCGCGACGCGATCGGCGGAAACGTGGTTCTTCGGCCTGTAGCGAAACAGAAAAGCCCGCTGGCTTTCGCTGAGCGGGCTCACATTGGCACGATCACTTACACCCAAACTACACTTGATCGATCGTTCCGTAGAACTCCAAGAGTGAACGATAGACGAAACTCACAACGTCCGAATCGATCCCGGTGTTCCACTCAAACTGCCCTGGAATAGCCCACGTCGCTGATCCGCTTTCGTTTGTCAAGAACGCCCAGAACTCCTTGAGCTCGGGCTTAATGGGATTTCCGTCGAATCGATACAAGCGGTATCGCCCGCGCAGTCCGCCGCCATCTGAAGCTGAAGCACTATCGACGTGGTCGAAAGCAGCGATCACCGTGCCACTGAACGTATCAAAGGCAAAGCTGGGCGCCGATACAGACTCAAGATCACGCCACCTTACGCCAAGCGTTGCAGAACCGGGCCGTTCCGCGACAGCCTTGAACTTCTCACGAAAGATAACTGCTGCAGCGTTCAACTCGCCAGCGATACGTGCAGTATCTACCGCGATCCCCTGTTGCTGAGCCGAGTGTTTTGGCATTTCTGGTCTCCAATGGTTGGAAACCAAATATTGACCAACCTGCAACTTCCGAGCAAGTGGAGTACAAACGAAAAAGCCCGCTTTCGCGGGCTTCTTTGCTTCGGACGCACGTATGACGTGTATCGAATATGGCGGATTATTGTGTGCGAAACACACATTGTCAAGCGGTCGATCGCTCCTGCAGTAATCCGAGCTCGCTGAACCGTCGCTCGATCACCGACCACGCAAGGCCCTCGACGCCCGCCTCACCGCTTTTCTTGTCGCCCTCGATCCACTTCCGCACCGCGGCGTAGTGCTTGCTGACGGTGTTCACGTGCGCCTCGCAGTCGTGCGCGATGTCGACCAGGTCGCACTTCACGCCGAACAGCCGTTCGATGATCGCGCGCCGCACGCGGTAGTGCGAGAAGCCCGAGCAGTACGCGGCGGACGCCCGGATCAACCAGCCGATCGCAGCCTGCCACTCGAGATTCGGCGTCCGGCCGCTGCAGCACGCCGCCCCGCATGAGCACGGCAGGTCATGCGGCGCCGCGCGCGCGACGATCACGGACAGGTGCAGTTCGGGCAGCTCCCAGAGGTGCCGGCGAATCTCCCCGGCCTGCCCCGCGCCATCGAGCCCGACCAGACCCATGCCAGTACCGATCGACTCGCCGCGCAGCCGCTTTGCCAGCATCGTCTCGCCGTACTGCTGCGACGAGTAGCACATCGCGAACCGCACGGCATCGAACGCCGACTTGAACTCGACAACATCGCTCATCGCACACCCCGCGTCGTCATCGCCAGCGCCTGGCGCGTGTTGATCTCGGCCATGTAGCCCGACAGGTTGCTGGTGAAGTCCGGCCGGACGCGCATGTCGACGTGCGTCCCGGGCGATCGGCTCGTTCCCGCAAGCGAGTACATCCGCCCGCGGCTCTCGGAATGGCTGTCGAGCCGCGCGAGTGCGACGTCCAACGCGAGCACCTGGCGCACCGACGAAACGGGCTGCTTCAGGCGACGGGCGAGATCGTGCGACGAGTACCGGATGCCGGGCTTCATGGCCGCGATGATCGCGTTGATGGTGAGTTTTCCTTTTGCTTTCAAGGCCCCGCTCCTTATGCTGACTTCAGATTCAATTCGATCGCCTCGATGCGCACGCCCGGCGTGCGCGCGTAGCGCTTCGACACCCAGAGGTCGACGACCTGGCCGTCGTCGACGTACACCACCCCGTTCATCCCGTCCTTCAACGCCTTGACAACGTTGTCGGCGTCTGGCTTCTTCGTGGCGCCGATGGCGCCGCCGGCCGCCTCGCCCTGGCGCTTCATCGACCAACTCGCCGGAATCGGCAGACCGATGTGCACGATCAGGCGGATCGGGCCGGCATACGGTGCGGCGCTGCGCATCGCTGCGCGCGCGACCATCTTCACGAGGTTCTCGTAACGCTCGGTCTTCTCGGGCGTGTAGGCCGTGACGTGCGCGCCGCGGCGTGCGAACTTCGGGCGCCCCTTTGCGACCGGGGCACCCGGAACGACAAACTCAACGCGCTGCGCGATCGGCGATGCCGTGATGAGCGTTTGCTGGGTCATACGCGCACCTCGCGCACGGGCCGCGCCGCCGTCTCGGCCGGCTTGTGTGCGTGGCAGTAGTCGCGCCCCTTGTGCGTCCAATGCGCTTTCACGCGCGGGCCGCGAGCCGCGCATTCGCAGCAGTAGCGATGGCCGCCGGCCTGCTTCATTGCTTTCGTGATTCGCCTCATGCCGTCACCTCGTCGCTCACGTCGTCGGTCACCGGCACGCCGCTGATCGGGCGCAGCCACGCATCCGGAATCCATCCGGTCTTCAACTCACACGGTCGGAACGTGACGACGTCCGTCGGCGGGATAGGCGTCGGCGCTTCGACGTACCAGCAGAAGCCGAGGTGCAAGTAGTCGCCGTAGGGCGCCTTCACCTCTACGATTCGATCGCGGGCATCGCCACGCGTGATCACGGCCATGTCGCCGACTTTGCAGTTCATCGTCCTTCCCCCAGGAGTGCGCCAGCCGCGACCGGGCCGGCAGTGTTGCGAAATGCGCGGTTGTGCTCGTCCCACCACGGGCCGTCGCCGGCGGCGTCGAACACGCGCAGCTTGAAATCGAACGGAGGTTCGTCCCGGCCTTGCTCGATGCCGAGCGTGCCGCCGTGCTCGACGATGCCGGTCCAAGAGCGCCACCAGTCGCCGGCAGCTCGCGCCCCCGCCGTAGGCTTCGCGGTGCGCGCGGCGAGTAGATCGCCGAGGATCAGGTCGAGCAGCCCGACATTCAGCGGCTGCCCGCTGCCCTCGCGCTCACGGCGCTTGCGGCCCGTGGCGATGGCCGAACGCAGGTCATCCGGCGTCACGCCGCGTGCGGACCATCCGAGCAGCCGCGCGTCATCGGCGGCGAAGCCGACGCCACTCGTGCGCAGGACTTCGACGAAGGCGGCGGCGGCGTTCGGCGGGTCATCCGCTACTGCCTGTGCTGTGCCGCCGCCGCTTGCTTTTAGGTTTACTTCTCCCTCTCCCTGTCCCTTGGATGCTGTTTCCCTAGGGACGTCTTGAGGGACAACTCCTGTCTGTCCCGGTGGACATTTGCCCTTTGTCCCCGGGGACACTTTCTTTTTGTCCCTAGGGACGGGATCACGATAATCGGGAGACAAGAACTCTTCGAGCGTCGGGAATTCGATCTCGGTCCCGTGCCGCTGGTTGTGCTTCTTGATGCGTGCGCACTCGGTCTTGTAGCGCTGCTCGTGCTTCGCGGCCCATGCGTCGCGCGCCTTCTCGGCCACAACTGGGTGATACAGCCGACCGTCAGCGCATTTCACCCAGCCACGCAGCGCGCCGGTACGCACCTTCCGCCACTCGGCGACGACGCGGCCGTAGCCGGCCAGCTGCGCGAGCACGCGATCATCATCAGGAAGCGACGCTGCCGGCACCTGGTGCCATGCCGCACACCAGAGCAGCACCGCCGCGCGGAACTCTTCGGCCGTGGACAGCGCGGCGATGTCGCTGTCGCGAAGACGCACGACATCAAGCGGCATGAACGCGAACGTCCGCAAGTCACATGTCGCGTCGGTGAGAGGATTCGGGAGGTCATTCATTCGCAAAGTCCATACGCCGAGGCGCATGCGGTCGCCGGCTCGGCGTCCGCGAGAAGGTCGTATTGCCGGCCGCCGCGAGTCGTTTTCGACCACTCGACGACCTGATGCACTGTTGTGGCTTGGCCCGAATGCCCCGTCGTGCCCATGTGGAAGAATGAGACGGGGCTCAAGGGTCGACATACCTCCGAAACTAGGCTCTCCCACGCGGCGATGCGCTCGATGTGCTCGGGGAACCGGCGCGCAATCTCACGCAATTCGAGCTTCCCTGCGTTGATGCAGGGCATGCACCCGACGCGCGTCATGCCTTCGCGGTACAGCGGATTCGCGGTGATGCCAGCGGCCGCGTGTGCATCGAATACGTCGGCAATGTTCCAGCGCAGAATCGGTCGAAACACGGCGTAATGACCACCGCGCCATTCGTAATTCGGAAGCCACCTGCGCGCCTCGCTCTCGTCCGCGCGAACGCCCTGCCACGACTCGACGAAATACCCCGCGTCGATCTGATCCAGCGCGTATTCCGTCAAGGGATTCCGCTTCAAGTATTCAGTGCAGAACTGCCGCTTCCGGGACGGGAAACCACCACGCACCATGCAAAGGTCAAGGAACGGATTCCCGGTCGGGTGCAGCAGGTCTAGCGCGCGAGCGGCCGCCTCGGGCGTCCACGCGTACATGAACTCGCGCTTGCCGTACACGGATGATTCCGGCTCGCCGGCGGCGATCCGCGCGAGGTTCGCTCGCTTCGTGGCGAATTCGTCGGTGAAGTCGGCACGCACCACGTCGACGGCGATTCCCAGCGCGCGCGGTAGGTATTCGAGCGCGTATTCGTACGTCGACTCGTGCTCGTTGCCGGTGTCGGCGAACACGGCACGAACATTCTCGTGGCCGTGCAGCTCGAGCGCGACGAGCAGCGTCGCGGTGCTGTCCTTGCCGCCCGACAGCGAGACGACGTGGAGGGTCGGCCGGTCCATCACGACACCTCCAGCACGAGGCCGGGCTGGCGCAGGCGATCACGCTGCAGCGGCGTGTATTCCGGATTCAGCTCGAAGCCGACGAAGTGCCGCCCGAAGCGCTGCGCGACCTGGCCCGTCGTGCCGCTGCCGAAGAACGGATCGAACACGACGTCGCCCGGGCGGCTGCCTGCGAGCACGCAGGGCTCGACCAGGGCCTCGGGGAAGGTCGCGAAATGCGCGCCGTCGAAAGATTGCGTCGGGATGGTCCAGACGCTGCGCCGGTTGCGCATGGTCACGAGTTCATTTACCGAGCCGGAGAACGAGGCGTTCTGCTTCACACGCGGCTTCGCGACTGGGTCATAGCCGCGGCCGAAACCAACCCCAGTACCGGGATAACGCCCAACCCTCTCGCGATGCGAGCCGGGGCCGGTGTCCCAGCCGGATGGTTCGCGTGCCTTCGGATTCACGCCAGATCCGCGCGCGTGCGCGCCGCCGCTGACCGGCTCCTGCATGGCGGCGAAGTCGTAAAAGTACTTCTCGCTCTTCGAGAGCAGGAACAGGTATTCGTGCGCCTTCGTGCAGCGATCGCGCACGCTCTCAGGCATGGGGTTCGGCTTGTGCCAGATGATGTCCTGACGGAGATACCAGCCGGCATCCTGCAGCGCGAACGCGAGGCGCCACGGTTGGCCCATCAGGTCTTTTGACTTCAGACCTGTGCGCTCGCGCGAGCCGGTCCCGCTGGCCCGATGCTGAGCGGCGGCGATCTGCTGCGCACTGATCACCGAGCGATCCGACATCTGTCCGCTGCGCCCCTGCGCGCCCCACGATCCGGCGTACGCGTCGCCCATGTTCAGCCAAAGTGTGCCGTCGTCTGCGAGCAGCTGGCGCGCGAGATCGAACACGTCGACCAACGTGCGGATGAACTCGCGCAGCGTCGGCTCCTGGCCGATCTCACGCGCCTTGTCGGGGTGGCCGTCCGGCAGGTACGAGCGAAGGCCCCAGTATGGGGGCGACGTAACGATCGTCTGCACGCGCACGCCGTCGGCGATCATCGCGCGCATCAGGTCGCGGCAGTCACCGCGGTGGGCGCTATCGATCCAGTTCACGCTGCCTCCTGCGCAATGTGCGGCAGCGGCTGCGTAGCCGATCCGATCGCAATCTGAATGCGCTCGAGCTGCTGATGCAGTCGTTTAATTTCGGCGTCGGTACTGAGCCGGCGCGCGGCTTCTTTGCAGGCGCTGGAGATTTCCCACGCCCCCGCGCTCTCGCCCAGTCCGAGCGACCGCGCGAGTTCAATACGCGCGCTGTCAATCTGAGCGGCGTCGCGCTGGGCATTTTCCTTCGCACGATCGAGAATCAGACGACGTTCGTCTTCGGCCTCTTGCGCCAGCCCTTCGAGCCGCGCAGTGGCAGCCGTCAAGCGCCGTTCCGCATGCAGACGATCACGCACCGCGTCCGCCACGATGTCGCCGAGCCGCCGGCGCAGCTTCTTCTCGAGCGTCCACTCGTTATGGAGCCCGACCCGAACCTGTTCGAGGTTCGAGTTCGCGAGCCGCGCCATGCCGTCGATGATCAGCTTCACCCACGCGTCACGCGGCAGGTTCTCTATGTTCTTCAACGTCGGCCCCTTCAGCGATCGCCAGCCATCCGGCCCGCGCACGATCAGGCCGCAGCCCGTCGGGATGTCTTCTTTCTTCAGCAGCCCGGCCGGAGCGGCGAAAATCACGCCGGCGGCGAAGCGCAGATAGGAGGTCCACTTGCCCGCCGTTACGTCGCGACGGAAGTCGGCGACGCTGATCTTGCATTCGTAGGCGACCGGCTGGAACCTGGCGAACGAGCACGGCACCGTGTAGACGTCCGGCCGCGGCGAGCCGGACGGCCCGAGCTGCATGTCAGTCCATACGAGGCGATCGGATGCGCCGCGAAGATGCGCGGCGAGATCGTTGGCAAGGTCATCGTGCGCCCAGTTCATGCGCACTCCCAGCGCAAGCAAGCGCCCGCCGCGAGTGCGCTATGATGGTCTCGCCGCGGGCGTGCGCGGTCTATTTCAAGACGGGGAACCAGATGCCGATCATGACCGTAACGGCAGCGATTGCCGGCCTGAAGAACGCTGTCGATCTTGCAAAAGCAGCAGTCGCCGCGCGAGACGAACTGAAGCTCGCCGAGATGCAACAGTCGATCAACGATCGCGTGATTGATGTTCAAAACGCGGCTCTCGCCTTGCAGGAGAAGCAGGCGGGCGCGCGCGACGAAATCGATGAATTGAAGGAGCAGCTTCGATCCGCCAACGAGAAGATTGCCGAGCTTGATCGAAAACGTGCTATCCGAAGTCAGTATGTGCTTCACCAACTGACCGAGGGCGTATTCGTGCTGGCAAGCACAAGCGCCGACACGTCGCAGCCGGCGCATCTGATTTGTCAGCCCTGCATGGACAACGACAACAAACTTGGGGTCCTTCAGCAAACCTCGAAGTATGGTGGAATCAAGCTTAAATGCCCCTTGTGCGCCATGGAGTACCGCACCGGCAAGCACGTCCCGGCCCCTCAAGTGCCGATTCCACGCAATTCCTATAGTCGCTGGTAAAAAGCGGTTGGTATCGAGCAGTCGAGTCAGCACGTGCCGTCCCCCTTCTGGTTGTCGATCGGCGCCGCTTCCGGACGGACGCGCTCCAGCATCCAGAGCTGGTCCGGACGGAACGCGAGATAGTCCTGCGGAGGATCGCGGTAGATGAAGAGATGCTTTTCCTCGACGATGCCGAGGTAGTTCATGGGGCGCCCGAGCTTGACGGCGAAGGGCTTGCCGATGTCGCGCTGGCTGAGAGTCAGCGTCATGCCGCCGCCTGCCGCTGGCCGAATGCCTGCTGGACGAACTCGCCGATCGCCTGCTGGCTGAGCCGGCGATATTCGTCGATCGCCTTGCGCTCCTGGATGGCGAGCCACTGACGCGGGTAGTCGCAGCCCGTGAACATGCAGAACAGGTGCAGCTTCGTCGCCGGAAACGGCCGGCGGCCGGCGACCAGGTCGCCGAAGTGCGGATAGTGGATGTCGCAGTTGCGCGCCAGTGTCTTGCGATCGAAGCGCCGCAGCCCGAGTTCGAGCGCGCGTTCGAGGCACGCCTCAAACGTCATTGCCTCGATCTCAGCATCGGGCAGCGTCGCGGCCTGTACCCACGGCGCGAACATCCTGAATTCGGTCTGGTTCATACGAAAAATCAATCGATACCCAGTTGATTACCCACTTGCTTACCCAGTTGGCGCCGGGGCGAAATAACGGCCAGGACATGCCTGGCCGATTCAACAAACAGGACCAGCGCGAACCGGTTACACGGGGGGCGCCTCGAGCAGTTCCGGCCACACACGCTTGATCACCTCGACTGGAAACATCTCCGTGCGCGTGACTTGACCACCTGTCTCGCGCTCGATCGGCCGGCCGAACGGAATCGGAATGGGACGCTCGCCGCTTGCCCAGCGACTAACGTCGGATGCATGAGCGTCGATTGCTCGGCTGAGAGCCGTGAGTCGACCGCGCTCGGCGGAAAGGTAGCTTTTCAGGTCCATGCACGGACTTTAGCGAAACGCGAAAGGAATGTCTATAGCGTTTCGCGCATATACGCTTTTAGCGTTTTGCTATTGAATGCGAGACATGAAGGAAATTGACGAAATCCGTCGAGACAATCTCCGGATCATCGAAGCGGAGCGCGGTGGGCCAGCAGCAGCTGCGGCGGCACTTGGGATGTCACATTCCCAATTCACGAACCTCCGAGACGGCGCCAAGGATTCGAAGACCGGACGCCCCCGGGGAATGCGCACGGCGACGGCGCGTAAAATTGAAGAGCTCGCCGGCAAGCCGGTGGGTTGGCTCGATACTGACCATTCCCTTGTTGCAGCGGACCCGCGAGCGTCCGCGCAGCCCGCAGGCTGGGACAAACTGACCCCAACTCAAAGGGCACAAGTCGAGTCTTTTATCGGGTGGCTCATCAGCCAATCCGCGACTCAACATGACGCCCCGCCGTCAGGCGGCAAGCGCTTCGGCAAAGGCGATTGAGGTCTCCGACCGAATCACCACTCGTGGCTCGAGCGACGGGTCCGAAAAAAGCCAATCGCGCGTAAGCAGCAAACCTTCCCCGTCATCGGCCAACCCCAAGACAGGGTCGCCGACCAGTTCGCATTCCCAGCAACCGTCACCATGCGGTCGGTCGACTCTCACGACCCTCCCAACAAGCGCACGGTTCCGCGAGCGAATAACCCGCGCCAGATCTCCAGGTTTGCACTTCATCCTGCATGCCCTCGCCTCTCGATTCACGTGATCCCCGCTCGTATGTCGAACCAAATACTGTATGAATATACAGTAGTGTAGCGCCACAATTGGGGAGCTTTCAACTCCCGTTGTCACAACTGACACACGTCCGCCTGCCCCCGCACGCCAGCTGGCCGCGCGGCCAAGTGCTGCCTATCAAATGCGCGATTCGCAAAAATTTTCGCGTTTCGCTATAGACAAGCATTTCGCGTTTCGCTAAAGTCCGTCTTAACGCAGCTCCGATCGCTGCGCCACCGCCCGAGGCGGATCGCTCTCTAACAATCGAAGGTAAGCCGGGACCGCACACGCGGAGCAACCGGCCGGCGCGATCAGCGTCGTGAGTCAGGACAGGCGCAGCGCGCTAGGCCGATTTTGGCTACCGCTTGCAGGCTTGAACGAACCTGATGCAAGACAGCCAGCACCACGTGACCGATGGCGTCGTAATCGGCACAAAACCTCGCGCGGCCCGGAGCCGGCACGGTCGGGAGTAGCCGGGCGCGCGAGTGATGCAGTTCTGACCGGCGGCGTTTCGTACTCTCGAGGCGTCGCCGGTGAGCACTGCCCGCACATGCAGATTCGCTATTCAAGACTGCAATTCAGTTAGCAATCCTACTTTCATCGGAGGGCGCAATGCACACTCCTCGAACCCATCACAACAACGTCCGCCATCTGCCCGCGCTGGTCGACCGACGCACCGACCAGCTTCAGGCCGATTCGGACGACGAAGCGCTGGCGCGCGACGAGCGCAACGAAGCAATCGCCGACGGCGTCACTTTCGACGTACTGCCGTTCTCCACCGCGCAGATCGCCGTGCTCGACGCGGCGCTGCGCCGCGGCCGAATCGAGGACGTGTACGAGGTCTGGAATATCTGCAAGGCAGCCCTCGACAGGGAAATCGCTCAGCGCATCGCCGACGCCGATCTCGCTGCCACCGCGCCGCGTTTCGCCAACGTCTACTGCGCAGGCTGCGGCCAGAAATTCGGCCCCGGCAACGCCGGTTTCTCCCGCTGCACCGACCACACCGTTCGTCGCGCACTGGGCGACTGACCACCCGCGCCCGCTACGGCTGGCGCTCAAACCACACCGAGACACCACATGAACGGGATCAAACACACGCTCGGTCAAGCATGGCTGCAGCGCGCGAAGGACCTGGCGCAGGAGCTGGCTGACTCGAGCTTCGCCTACGGTGAGCTGCCAACCGACGCCGACGAAAGTGCATCGGCCGATGCTTACGCCCGCTCGCACGCGGCCGATCGGTCGCTCGACGCGCACCTTCAACCGATGGCGCATCTGATCGACGCGCTGCACCTGGTCGCGTCGAAGACCGTGCTCACCTCCGGCATCCGAGCCGTTGTCGACGACGCGCTGGCGAAGGCAGGTTTCCGCGCGCCCGTGCCGGTGTCCGATCCCGTTCGCCACATCACCATTGCCGGAGTCGACCGATGAGCAATCTCAAATCCCCCGCTCAATGCGGCGACCTCGCTGAAAAGCTGATCGCCGACTACGTGCGCGAATCCGGTGCGTACGGCAATCCGGATGCGCTCGCGAACGTGATGGAAATGCTGATCAGCAAGGCGGCGCTCGGCATCACCATGGTCGGCAGCGAGGCGATCGCGCAGCAGATCCTCGACCGGACAAAGCACAACGTGGTGACGTTTGCCGAGCGGAACCTTCGGAGGAACCGGTGATGCGTTCACCCCTCAACAGCTTGCAGCCTGTATTTCGTCAGTACAAGCGATCGCCTGTATCGCGGCTCCGCTATGCGATCGAAGGCTCGGCATGGGCGTTCGCGTACGGCGTCGCGATCGGCGCGCTCTGGTTCGGCGCTGATCTGGCCGGCCCATACCTGCGGAGCCTCGGATGACGCCCTTCGACCTCCTCGGCGCGCTGCTCGACCGGGTATTCGAATGGAATCCCATAGCAGGTTACCTTGTCGCGCTCGCGATCGCTGCGGTGTGCACGTTCGTGCTTGCCCGGCTCAACGCGGACGGCACGACCGTAACCGCACTCGTCACGAGGCCAACATGAGCCGCTTCACCGATCACGCTGATCGCTTCGAGCGCCAACATCCGCGCGCCGCACGCGCGCTCGTTCTCGCGACCTTCGTCGCGGTCGCAGTTATCGCGATCGCGATCGACTACTTCAGCAAACGCTTGGGGATCCTCTAAGCGCCGTCATCGCACCCATCGACGTCACGTTGTCCACCACATGCCGCGCCGTCCGATGCGCGTCTCTCGTCGTTCTATCTGGAGTTCCAAGACATGAAAACCATCGACACCCAACCCGTCGAATCGTCGCAGATCCACAGCATCGGCTACGACGCTGAATCCGAAACGCTCGCGGTCCGGTTCAAGGATCGCAAGACTGCCGCGCCGACGTCGCTGTATCACTACGCCGGCTTCACGCGAGCGAACTTCGACGCGCTCAAGACCGCCGACTCGCTCGGCTCGCACTTCTACAAGCACATCAAGCCGTTCCCGGAGCGCTTCCCGTACCGGTGCGTCGAGAAGATGCCGGCGCCGGCCGCGGATGTCGACGCCGAAACCGCAGGTACGGCATGACTCCCTCGGTCTATACCGTGCGCGCGTCGAGCTGGGGTGCACTGTTCGAATGCGGATACAGGTGGGAAGCGATCCACCTTCTGAAGATGCGCAACGTTGTCGGCCTGCGCGCCGCGCTCGGCACCGCGATCCACGCCGGCACGGCCGCCTATGACCAGAGCGTGCTCGATGGCTCTGGCCTGACCGTTGACGACGCAGCCGGCGCGTTCATCGACAAGCTCTACGACCCATCGAACGAGTACAACCCGGAGAGCGACGATCTCAACCTGAAGGAAGCCGAGCGCATCGGCATCTCGCTCACGACGAAGTACTGCCTCGAGATCACGCCGCGGTACGACTTCGTCGCGGTCGAGATGGAAACAAAGCCGCTCGACATCGACTGCGGCGGTGGAATTGTGATCCGCCTTACCGGCACGATGGACCGCGCACGCGTCCGGCGCACTGCACTAGGCCCGGGCATCGCAGACTTGAAGAGCGGTTCGAAGGCTGTTGCCCAGGGTATCGCTGTCACGAAAGGCCACGGGCCGCAGATCGGCACCTACGAGATGCTCTACGAGCACACGACTGGCGAGTTGATCGCCGATACGGCCGAGATCATCGGGCTCAAAACGAAGGGCACGCCGGAGGTCGCGACCGCCGCGGTCAAGAACGCGAAGCGCGTGATGATCGGCACCGAGGAAACACCCGGCCTGATCCAGTTCGCGGCCGACATGTTCCGCTCCGGCCGCTTCTACCCCAACCCGAAGTCTCTTCTCTGTGACCGTAAGTACTGTCCACGCTACGGCACCTGTCAGTTCCACGAATAACCGAGGTATTCATGTCCACGCCGACCACACTTGAAGCAGTCCGCTCGCCCCTCCCGCGCGAGGCAAATCTCCCCACGGTCACACCCGGCTTCGGCTCGCTGCAGTCGTTCGAGCTGATGCAACGCGCGGCAAATCTGCTCGCATCTTCGACACTCGTTCCCGCTGCATACCGCAAGGTGATCGAGAAGCTCGATAAGTACGGCAACGTGAAGGAATCGCGCGAGAACCCGAACGCACTCGCGAACGCAGTCGTCGCGTTGAACATGGCCCAGCGTATGGGCGCCGATCCGCTGATGGTGATGCAAAACCTGTACATCGTCGAAGGTCGGCCGTCCTGGTCTTCGCAGTGGATCATCGCTGCCGTGAACGGCTGCGGTCGCTTCTCCCCGCTGCGCTTCGACATCAAGGTGCTCGGCGAGAAGACGGTCGAGCGCGTCGATACAGTCTGGGAAAACGGCAACCGGAGCAACGTCACGAAGCGCGTGCCGATTATCGACAAGGTCTGCGTCGCGTGGGCGATCGAGAAGGAAACGGGCGAGCGCATCGAGTCGCCGGCCGTGTCGATCGAGATGGCCGTCAAGGAAGGCTGGTACACGAAGAACGGCAGCAAGTGGCAGACGATGGACGAAGTCATGCTGCGGTACCGCACGGCATCGTTCTTCGGGAAGCTCTACGCCCCCGAACTGCTGATGGGCCTCATCACTGTCGAGGAAGCAGCTGACATCGTGGACGTCAACCCGGACGGCTCGTACTCGGTCAACCGCACGACGCTCGACGAGATGCGCGCCGGCCGCGCGCAGCAGGCCGAAGAAGTCGGCCGCGCAACGCAATCCGATCCGCAGCCGGGTTGGCAGCAAGGCGCGTACGACGCTGCGCGCGATCCTTCGCAGACGGTACGCCAACCGCATACCACCGCGACCACGACCGACACCGGCGAGGCGACGAATGCCACGCAAGCTGATCCCGTCGACGACCAGGACGGGCCGCAGGAGGATGACGGCGACGGCCAAGGTGGTTTCGACTTCGACGTCGCCGGCCTCGTGCGCGGAATCCGCGAGGACATCGAGTCTGCCAAGACGCCCGAAGACCTCGACCTCGCCCGCAGCGCGATCAGCGGCGTGCCGGATGAGACGGCGAAGGCCGAACTGAACGCCCTCGCGTCAGCGCGCATGCGCGCCATCACCGCCGCAGCTGAACAGTCGGCCACCGGCAAAGCATCCGCTCAGGCGACCGCGCCGGCCGGCCGCCGCCCGCGCAACCCGATCAACGCCGACTAACCCGACTGATTCGCCTCCAAGGATTCCGACATGACCGACAAAAACGTCCTCCAGATGACCGCCGACAGCATCGGCAAAGATCTGCTTTCCGCGCTCGTGACCGAGATGAAGCTGATGCCCGATATCTGGGTGAAGCTGTCCGAAAAGAAGCAGAACGACGTCATCGACCGGCTTCGGGCACGCGTCGACCACAACGTGAAGATGGCGACGCACCTCATCGCGAGCAACGGCCGCATCGTAGTCCAGGGCGACCTCGATCAGATCACGATCAAGGATGGGGTCAAGGCGGTCGTGAAGTTCGGTGGCTCGCAGCCGAATCTGCACGAGCTTTACGAAGCCAGTGGAAAAACCGTTCTGGTCGTCGTCGCGAACCCGGCCGAGCATACCGACGGCATGGACGAGATCCGCGGCGAATCCGATCAGCGCGGGTTCGACCTCGGCCGCGAGTACACCGACCAGGACGGCGACGGCATGGACGGGCAGCGTCCCCATGGCGACGACGTCGTCGACGCAGAGTTCCGCGAGGTGCCGAAGCTCGGCGACGGCCCGACGCAAGCGCAGCTCGACGAACAGCATCAGGCCGGGCGGCAGGCGGCCGCCGAAGGTAAGCCCGAGAGCGAATGTCCCGTGATGGCCGGCGAGCTGTGCATCGCATGGGTGAAGGGCTGGAAGGAATGGCACGAGGAACAGGCACGCCAGGGCGACGAAGATCCGCTGTACGGCCAGGTTGAAGCGTTCGTGATCGAGCAGCAGAAGGTGACGATTTCGAGCGTCCAGCGCCAGTTCAAGATCGGCTACAACCGCGCCGCGCGGCTGGTCGAGCTGCTCGAAACAAAGGGTGTCGTCAGTCCGCTCGACGCGGATGGCGGGCGCACGGTGCTCAAGCCACATGGCCCGCAGGGAGAGGAATCGTGAAAATCACCGACATTTACGTGGCGAACGTGCTCGGGATCCGCACAGCGGATATCCGGCTCGCGAAGCCCGTCGGCCTCTTTACCGGCCCCAACGGCGCCGGCAAGAGCAGTCTGCAGGAAGCCGTGCGCATGGCGCTCACGGGCGACACGGTCCGCGTTGCACTGAAGAAAGAATATGGCTCGCTCGTTACCGAGGGAGCCGACGGCGGCCAGATTGTGGTCGCCTGCGGCGAGCAGGCGAACAGCGTCATGCTGCCAGGCGGCAAGATGAAGCGCGAACTCGCCGATGATCCGCGCCTTCCGCTGGTGCTCGACGCGCAGCGGTTCGCGCACCTCAGCGCGGCCGAGCGTCGCGCGTTCCTGTACGACCTGATGGGCGTGAAGATCGGCGTCGACGAAATGCGCGCCCGGCTGCTGGACAAGCTCGGGTTTCGTGCCGATGCGGTGCCCGCATCGGCCGCCGCGCGGCTCGCAGCCATCACACCGATGTTGCGAGCGGGCTTTGAAGCAGCGCAGAAGGAAGCGGCCGACCGCGCGCGCGGCGCGAAGCAGTCGTGGCGCAACGCGACCGGCGAGACGTACGGCAGCCAGAAGGGAGCAACCTGGCGCCCGGCGCCGGTCGAGTTCGACGAGGCAGCGTTGCGGAAGCTCACTGGCGATCGCGCGGCGCTCGACGACCGGATCGGCGAACTGCAGCAGCAGATTGGCGCGGCCGACGCGGCGGACAACGCGGCACGTGCACGCGCGTCGAGGATCGCCGACCTGCGCACGCGCGCCGCAGGTTACGCGAAGGCGGTCGAGCTCGCGCAGCTCGCCGACGAGCAGGTCGCCGAATTTCTGCCCAAGGTCGAAGCGCTTCGTGTGCGCGCCGGCGCGGCGCCGGCCGGCACGGAATGCACGTGCCCTGAATGCGGCGCACTCCTGCGCTACCTCAATGGCGTTCTGTTGGCGGCGGCAGCGGCCGGCGCGCGCGATGCTGATGCGGCCGCGAAGCTGCCAGAGTATGAGCAGGGTTTGAAGACGTTGCAAAACGCTGCAGCGAACCGCAAACGCGACCTCGAAGCGGCAGACTCGGCCGCGACACAGTTGCGCGCACTCGAAGACGATGCGGAGGACAGCGGCGCGGCCGCCGCACGCGAGAGCGGCGACGCCGCGCGCTCGGAGCTAGCCGACTTTCAGCGCCGCCGAAAGCAGCTCGACACCGACATTGCTACGCTTCGCGAAATCGAGCGGCGCGCCGCCGGGGCTGCCGATCTGGCAAAGCAGGCAGCGGCGCTTCACGAAGACGTCGCCGCGTACGAGGCGATCGCCGATGCGCTCGCGCCGAACGGCATCCCCGCCGATCTGCTCAGCGAAGCGCTCACGCCGATGAACGAGCGCCTCGTCGCGCTCGCCAATCTGTCCGAATGGGCGGACGTGACGATCACGCCGGAGATGGAGATCTTCGCCGACGGGCGCGCGTACGCCCTGCTTTCCGAATCGGAGCGCTGGCGCGTCGACGCTCACATCGCCGCGGCGATCAGCCACTTCTCGGGCCTGAAGCTGCTCGTGCTCGATCGCGCCGACGTCCTGGTCGGGCCCGAGCGTGACCGCCTGCTCTACTGGCTCGATGACCTCGCGTACACCGAGCAGATCGACACCGCGCTCGTGTTCATGAGCCTGAAAACGCCGCCCGGCGGCCTGCCCGAAGCCATCGAAGCCTTCTGGGTCGAGGATGGTCAGGTCGCGCCGGCCGCGCAGCATGCAATACGGGAGGCAGCGTGAGAGAGGACATCGAGAAGTATCTCGCCGCGACGTCGGAAGCCACGGCGAAGGCCGTGGCGACCGGAACCGGGCTTCCGCAGCTCGACGTGACGAAGGAGCTGAACCGGATGCTCGGCGAGGCACTCGTCGAGCGCGAGAAGCGGGCCGGCGGCGGCAACGAATACGTGTACTGGCTCGCGCGCGCAGCCCAGCCGGCGCCGGCGGCCAGCGACACGCCACCGGCCGATGCAGCGCCGGTGCTAGTATCGGTCGGCCTGGTCGAGAAGTCGCTGGCCCCGAATGCCGGCGTCATCGACGTCGCGCAGATCATCGCAGGCCTGCGCGCCGACGTTGAGCGCCTCACCGTCGAGCGCGACGCCGCGCAGCTGAAAGCCAACACCTGGCGCGCGAACGCTGCGGCGCTCGAAGCGCGCATCGACGAGCTGACGCTCGGTCCGGTCGGCGCGCGTACGCCGCTGTTCGTGACCATTGGCAGGTATTGCAAGCCGAGGCGTCATGCATCGCTGGAGAAAGCCCAGAAACGCGGCAGCGCGCTCGTGCGCAGCGAGAAGGAATCTGAGGTGCTCGTGCTCGAACCGGTTGGCCGGATCGTGCGCGGAACGGAGTGGATGCCCCGATAGCCGCCCCGCCGCGCGCCCTCCGTGCTCCGGATTGCGCGGTGCATTCGGGCGGCTCGTACAGCGCCCAATTTTTCCAAGGAAAACAATATGGATCTGACGACGACCCATGCGGAGGACGTACCGCACGACCAGCAGTACGACACTCTCCTCGCAGCCGTTCGAAGCGCGTTCGAATCACACACCAGCGACTCGCACACGCGCCTCTATACAACGGACGTCGAAGGGCTATTCGACCTCTACCTGAATACCCTTTCGCCGTCGCCCGATGTTCGTCAACACCATACCTGTAACGCGTGCCGCCGGTTCGTCGAGCGCTTTGGCGGCCTCGTAACCATCGGTGAAGACGGCTCGTTGGCGTCTGCGATCTGGACGCAGGAAGCGGCGTCCGCTGTTGAGCAGCCCTACTACGCCCCAGCGGTCGCTCAAATGCGCGCGTCAGTCGAGCGTGCGCGCATCACAGGCGTCTTCTACACGTCCGAGAGCATCTGGGGCCAACCACGCACTGGCGAGTGGACGCACTTCAGTGTGACGCCCGGCCGTCATCTGATCCATGCGAGCCGCGTACAAACCGCGTTTCAGGCGATCGCCGAGACGCGCGAGGACTACCGCACGATGCTGACGGCATTGCAGGAGTTCACGCTCGCGACCGTCGAGACCGCCGTAACGTTGCTCAAGACCGATTCGCTCTACCGTTCCGAAAAGTGCCTGGGCGCGGCCGAGTGGCTGCGTGATGTGATCGTCGCGCGCGAAGCGACGAAGAACGTTCGCCTGAAGGAAAACCTGTTGTGGCGCGCGGTCGCCACTGCGCCCGCGGGGTTCGCGCATCCGCGTTCGTCCATGATCGGCACGCTGCTCGAGGATATCGCTGCCGGCCTGCCTCTCGATGACGTCAAGGCGAAGTTCGCCGCGAAGATGCATCCGCTCCTGTACCTGCGCCCACAGGCAGCGCCGAGTACAGGAACGATCCGCCAGGCCGAGAAGATCGTCGAACAGATGGGTATCGCCCCTTCGCTCGAACGGCGCTTCGCACGGCTCGACGAGTTGCACGCGCTGTGGAAGCCGAGCAATGCGGCTGAGGTCCCGTCGAACGGCGGCGTGTTCGGCCACCTCCAGCCGAAGAGCGCGAAGCCGATGAACTCGCCCATGATCGCATCTGGCGGCCAGCCGATGACGTGGGAGAAATTCGCTCGCACTGTCTTGCCCGAAGCCGAAAGGATCAAGGTGTATGTGCCGACTGGTTCGGCCAACTTCGCCGCCTATTTGACCGCGCAACATGCGGATGCGCCTCCCATCCTGCAATGGGATCGCGAAGACCTCCGCAATCCCGTGAGCTGGTACCTGTACAACGGTGGTTCATCGGCGTCCCGGTGGGGACTCACGCCGGGCACATGGGCGAACGTGACCGCAATCAGCCCACAACCGTCGTCGTGGCATGCGCCACACGAGCATCAAGGTGCCGGGGTGCTGCTTGTCATCGATGGCGCGAAGGATCATCACCACGAAGGTTCCGGTAACTGCCTTTTTCCCGAATGCCTTAAGTCCGAGCTGCACGCCGTGCGATCCGTCATCGAGGCGTACTCGCGCCGCGCGTCGATCGGTGGTTTCGATCAAGCATCGGCGTGTGGCCTGATGTTGCAGAAAAGCAGCCGCTACGGTGACGGTCACCGCATCCGTGTAACGACCAGGGGAGCAACGCTCGAATACATCATCGACCGATGGGATTGACCGGGATGAACCGGACTGCCGCAAACAAGAAAACGCCCTGGGACCCGTCGCGTCGCGCGACGGCCCGCGTTAGAAACCCGCTTCCAGCGCCGACCAGATGCCCTTACGACGACGGCCCCGTCGACATCGTGAATAACTCGGCGATCTACGGGCGCGAGTACGGCGATTGGCCGTGGGCGTTCCTCTGTCGTTCCTGCTATGCATACGTCGGCCTGCACCCCTTCACTGCGATTCCACTCGGCACGCTGGCCGACGGGCCGACTCGTGACGCGCGGAAACGTGCGAAAGCTGCCTTCAACCCGATCTGGCAGTCCGGCGCGATGACGCGCACTGACGCATACATCTGGTTGGCACGACAGCTTGGCATCGCGAACCACGAGGAATGCCACATCGGCTGGTTCGATGTGGCGGCATGCGATCGCGTCGTCGAGGTCTGCAGGAGTCGACGGATTCTGTAACGTCAGCAATCAAAAAAGCGATGGCGGGCGCAGCTCGGGGTACTTCCCGTTCGTGAGTCTCACGACGGCCCCGAACGTTTCATCAAGTGTTTTCAGGCTGCCTCTCATAAATGCCGTGGCAACATCGTCACCCGGATAGTCATTTGGCTTCTCTTTCTGATGGAGCTTGAACTGAGTCACCAATCGCGTGAGACTCATACATGCAGCCTGAATGGTAAGAACCGCCTGTGTCAACTCGCCCGAGTCGAGCTCGAAAATTGGAACCTGGTCAAGTAAGTCGAGCGTTCTGCTCAATTGGTCCTCACTTACCAGGGTGAACGCGGAATAATTAAACGCACCGCTATCATTCAGTGAAGGCTCAATTCG
Organism: Burkholderia sp. LA-2-3-30-S1-D2; assembly: GCF_001523915.2. Taxonomy (NCBI): domain Bacteria; kingdom Pseudomonadati; phylum Pseudomonadota; class Betaproteobacteria; order Burkholderiales; family Burkholderiaceae; genus Burkholderia; species Burkholderia sp. LA-2-3-30-S1-D2. The sequence continues at coordinate 1,945,137 of NZ_CP013384.1, forward strand.
CTTGAACCGTACGTACACCTCGTCGAGGACTGCTTTAAGGGACGAGCGCCGCTCAGCCAGTTCACGATCACGAGTTTGCGTTGCAATCTTCAATTGATGCGATGCTGATCGTTCGCCCAGGAAGTAAGCCCCCGCAATAGCCGCGATCGCTCCTACCGCTTGGACCCATGCGGCCCAATCAGCTGCCTTGAGACTGCCCCAATCGACGTATCGATAGGCAGTCACGGCAATGGCACCGACAAGAACGCCTGAGGCGTAATAGTAGACCGATCGCTTCATCGCCCGCCCCCGCTTGTTTTGGTGCGAATCGTAGCACGACCACCTCACCCCCAAGCCGCGCAAATTCCGTTGCCTCGGATGCGTGGCTTTTTTATGGGCGGCCAGCACGGCGCCCGTTTTTTTGAATACTCCGACACTTATGAACGTTCAGCGCGTGTACAACAGCTTCGGGTTTTGCTGCGGCCTCGGCGGCGGCGCCAAGGGCTTCACCAAAGCCACTTCTCGCGTCGGCAACATGACCGCGACGTGGCGCTGCATCGGCGGTATCGACAATGATCCGGCGGCCGCGCGCGACTTCGAAATGCTCGTCGGCACGCCGTGCACGCTCATGGACCTTTTCACGCGTGAGCAGTACACCGCGTTCCACGGTGCCGAGCCGCCGCCCGGCTGGCGCGAAGCAACACCGGAAGACGTGCGCCGCGCCGCCGGCTATCTGTGCGCGGTTCATGCGCATCAAGTCGGTGCGGATAAGCACTTCTGCCCTACCCACCAAGCAGAGTCGAGCGGCAAAAAGCAGGGCGATCTTTTCGCATGATCATCGAGGCTCATACCATGACGACCAACACGTATGGCGGCTACACGGTCGCCCAACTGCGCGAATTCATCCGCCACCACTACGACGCCGAGCACGGTGGCGACAACATCGATGAGCTCACGCGCGACAATTCGGCAAGTGTCACGATCGTGCGCGACCTGCTCGACGCGATCGAGCCGCAACAGGACGGCGACCTGCTCCGCCCGGTCGCGCGCTGGGTCTACAACGCAGTGCGTGTGAATCTGGACCTGCTGCACGGGATCTGCATGGAGTACGGGTGCCAGCCGGGCGACGACGTCGCATTGTGGCTCCGCGATCGCCTGACCAATGAAAAGAGCCTCGCTCCCGTGCAGGCGAGCGACGCAGCAGATCAGCGGCCGGGTACGGAGATTGACCCGACGGAGGTTCATCCGACCGCCGAAGTCATTGTCGGCCGGCGCGCCGCCGGCAGCAATGAGACAAGTTCGAAAGTGAGCTGCGCCGATGCACTGACGGACGCTCAAATTCTCGAAATCGGCTACAAGCATTTCAAGCCCGGGCACAACATCAAGGCGGAAGCGAATTTTGTTGCAGCGGTTCGCGATGTGCTCGCCGCATCCCCTGTCGAGCAGCACGAAGCAGCGCCGGCCGACGTAACGCTGCCTTACGAAAATGCGCTCCACGAATTGATCCGAAAGATCAGGCCCGATCTGGATAGCGGCGACATCATTGCTGACGCACAAACGGCTATCAATTCGCTCGCCGGGCGCGCGATAACCGATGCGCAGATTGACGCGACATGGGCAAATCTCGATGCGCGTGGATCGTCGCTCTACGAGCCGCATCAATGGGAAGTCGAGATGCGGCGGCGGTTCGCCCGCGCCATCATCGCTACAACACCCGCACCCTCCGCCCCGCTCGAAGGCACGGGCAATGGGGCGGATGAGCGCGTAGGCACGGCGGAAATCGTAGGCGGCCGAGTGAAGCAGTTCACATTCGAGCAAACCGACATGCCAGACGGATCGTACTCACTCTACGCCCTGTCCCGCGCCCCTCGCACTGAGGTGGCGGGAGCGGGGCAAGAGGCGGTGGCGTGGGTTCGCAAACATCCGGACACGGGAGAACTATCGGGCGATTGGCTCTGGAATGACGCCATCGAGCAATGCCGCAAGGATTCGGGAGTTTGGTTCCCGTTGGGCTACCTCACCGCCCCGCCCGCGCAGGTCGCCACTCGGTGGAGGCTGACGGTTAGCGATGTCTTCGCGCTGATCGGCCACGCCAAGCTTCTGCGCGGCCGCGGCGAAAGTGACATGCCCGCGTGGCGCATGGATCTGGCGTACCGGATCGCCGCCCGGATCGATCCCGCGCTCGCGTCGCGCGTCGAAGCGCTCAAGACGAAGCACGAGCTGCGGGTCGTCACGCAGCCGGAGCCGCGCGCCGAGGTGTCTGCCGACGACCAACAGGATGCGATGCATTGGCGCGCACTAATGATGAACGGCGAGCCATCCGTCTACGTCGAGCGCACGGAACGCCGCGTGATTCAACAAGCGCAATCCGTCGCGTTCTCAGACCCGGATCTCACGGGACGAATCGCCACCCCTACTTCAAGCGAGATGTGGGTCAAGCGTTACGTCATGTTCGCATGGTGGGCGCGCGAGCACGAGAAACGAACATTCACCGAGGCCGTCGACGAAATCCGAGCTGGAGCAGGCCAATGAAGCTGACCGACGTCGAAGTGTTCGCGATCCGCGCGATCGGCCTGACTGACCACTTGCGCGAACAGTTGTATCCCGAGCTAACGCAGCGCTGCCCATACTGCGACAACACCGGTGATGTGCACGACGCTGCTGGCGAATGGCGTGGTGTTTGCACGGCATGCATCGTGGCACGAGACGCATCGTGATACGGGGAATTCCCCGTCAATGATCGACCTCCGGCTTTTCGATCAACTCGAATAGCTGGTGGATGGTGGCGTTCGGCATGCACTCGCCGAGCGCACCAAAAATCACTCTGTCGTATAGCACTTGCCCTTCCGGGGACTCTACCGCGACACCATTCGCCGCTGCAAGGGCCTCAACGAGGGTGGTGGCTGCTTCGAGTACTGCGTGGGCTTCTGCCTTGGTGATTGTCGTCTTCATCCGTGAGTTATCGACAGCCACGTCCCAAACTTGAGTCCGCGCAAGCCATTGACCGTAGCGGCTCGACCATCTGTAAAAATCCGGAGGAATCGAAGCATGTCGACGTCGACACGGAACCCGTGGACGACTGGCGAGATACGCCTGCTCGCCCGCCTCTATCCGTCCCACATCCCATCTAAGGCGTTGTACGCCGCGTTCCCGAGACACCCTCGAAAGTCAGTGCAGACCTATGCACGCAAGGTGCTGAAGGTAACGCGACCGCCTCGGGACCGTAAGGCGTGCGCGGCGCCAGCATGGGACCGCGTGCGCTCCATCCTCCAGCAGGAGCAACTGTCGGTTCGTGAGCTGGTGAAGCGCTGCGGAGTCTCCCAGCAGCGCGTCAGTGAGCTGCTGACGATTCACCGCACCGAGGTGCATATCGTCGACTGGATTCCTCCAGTTGGTCGCGCTCAGTGGCGTCCTGTTTGGGCAGTCGGCAATGCGCCCGATGTGCCCTGCCCAGGTGCGATCAAATCGAAGGCAGCGCGCGCGGCCCGCAGCGCCATGACGCGCAATCCGTTCCTGACCGCGGCGGGTCTGGTGACGATCCCTGTCGGCGAGCGCGGCCGTGTCTTCCAGCAGTCCATGGAAGTCAACGACGAGGAGCTTGCGGCATGAGCACGCGAACCCTCATCGAGATCAACCACGACTTCCTGCAGCGGCTGCTCGACGACCCCGTCGAACTCGCCGTCACGCTGCGCTCGGTCTGCTGCGACCACCAGGCCGAGCTGAACGACGACAACGGGCGCGGCCGCGCGCTCGACCTCGGCGGTGGTATCCGCATCGTCTATCGCCGCCACCACACCGAAGACGCGCGCTTCGTCACCAAATACGTGGACATCGACCTATGAGCGAGAACAGCAAAATCGAGTGGTGCGACCATACGTTCAATCCGTTTATTGGCTGCACGAAGGTGTCGCCTGGTTGCGACCACTGCTACGCCGAGAACCTGATGGACAAGCGCATGCACAAGGTTGTCTGGGGTCCGCACGGCGAGCGCGTGCGCACGTCTGCCGCTACGTGGCGGCAACCGGTCCGCTGGAACGCGCGGCACGCCGAATTCTTCGCCGCGCACGGCCGGCGCCAGCGCGTGTTCTGCGCGTCGCTCGCCGACGTGTTCGACAACGCTGTCGATCCAGCGTGGCGCCGCGATCTTTTCGAACTGATCGCGCGCACGCCGAATCTCGACTGGTTGCTGCTGACGAAGCGGATCGGCAACGTGCCGACGATGCTGCGGCATATCGGCATCGAGCGGTTGCCGGAAAACGTCTGGCTCGGCGCGACGATCGTCACCCAGGAGGAAGCCGATCGCGACATCCCGAAGCTGCTCGCGGTGCCCGCGCGCGTGCGCTTCCTATCGATGGAGCCGCTGCTCGGGCCGGTCGATCTCGAACGCCCGATGTCCGGCCCCGACCTCGGTCAGGGCAGCGGCGCGAAGATCTGCCAGCGGTGGATGATCCAAAGCGGAATCGACTGGGTGATCGTGGGCGGCGAAAGCGGGCCCGGCGCGCGGCCGATGCACCCGGACTGGGCCCGCTCGCTGCGCGACCAGTGCGCGGCCGCCGGCGTGCCTTTCCTGTTCAAGCAATGGGGCGAGTGGGCGCCAAGCGAGAATGCCGGCCCCCAGAAGCGCACCGAGGCGACAGCTCACTGGTGGGACGGCGAGTGGTCGTTCAGCTCGATCACGCCGCGCGCGGCCGAGACGCTGCACTGTGACGATTCACCGGACATGTGGCGCTGCGGCAAGCGCGCCGCCGGCCGCCACCTCGACGGCTCCACGCACGACGATTTCCCTGCGCTCGTCTGACGACGCACCGCGAGCGGATAAACGCCACAGGTCCTAGTTCACGAACAGTGCGACGAATTGGAACAGTGCTCCGACTCCGACAAGCGCTAGGAGATGCTTGATGCGCCGCTGTCGGTGATACATCGTAATTCGCGTCGCCTTGTCTACGTTCGGAACGAGAGACACGGACCGGTCGGGGTTGTATTGCGGGGCTGGCGAACACAGCGCTGAGCCGATGCCCCCAATCGTGATCAATGCAAGTCCCACAGCGTTGAGGATAGTCGTAAACATGAATCACCCCGTCAGAAATCGTCGTTCCCAATTTGAATCGGGGATTGCGCCCCGGCTTCGATTTTCTTCTGCGCGATTGCCTGGATGCTTTCCATATTTTGGACGATCGCATTTTCATCACCCTCGCGCGATCCGTCCGATCCCAGCGAGTCGGTTAGGCACTCGTGGGTTACCTGAACCTGATAGGTCGAGTCGCCAAACACATGACCGAAAAACATATCGCCGTGCTGGCGCAAGAACACCCAGCCGTAAGGATTCGCCATGATCGAACGCCCCATTCTGTTTTCTGGCTCGATGGTACGAGCCATCTTGGAAGGCCGCAAGACGCAAACCCGACGCGTCGTGAAGCTGCCGCACAACAACCCGCTCGGCGCATGGGAACCGACCACAGCAGGCGGCGGCTCCGTGAAGAATGTCGGCGGGACGCCTGCCCCCGAGCTGGCTGCGATCTGGCACACGCGCACGGGTGATTGCTTCGTCTGCCCGCATGGTGACGTCGACGATCGGCTATGGGTGCGTGAGACACACGAGGTGCGCCGGATCGGCACTGAGACGTTCGAAGGTGGCCGCCCGACACGGCGCTACGCCGGCATCGCGTACCAGGCCGACAACGGCCGCGCCGAGGTCGACATCGACCTCAACACGTTCCAGGCGCTCGACGCCAAGGAATCACGGGGCTGGTCACCGTCCATCCACATGCCGCGCTGGGCTTCGCGCATCACGCTCGAGATCACCGGCGTACGCGCCGAGCGCCTGCAGAACATTAGCGAGTCGGACGCGCGCGCCGAAGGCGTGACGATCGAGGACCACCACATGCGCGGGTACTGCGCCGGCGCCTATCGGCCGCCGAGCATCCGCGCCTTTCATGACCTATGGGACAGCCTGAACGCCGCGCGCGGGCATGGCTGGGACACGAACCCGTGGACATGGGTCGTGGAATTTCGAAGGATCGAATCATGAGCATCTACCTCACTACGCCGGAGCTGGCCGAGTTGGTCGGCTGCAAGCCGCGCAGCCACGCCTGCATGAAACGATGGCTCGAGCGCAATCACTGGCCGTTCTCCGTCAACATCGCTGGCGTGCCGCTCGTCTCGCGCGAGTATTACGACGCCCGCATGAACGGCACCGCCCCCGCAACACCCGCGCGCCGGCACCGCGCCGCCGCGTCAGAAGAACCGAACTTCGCCGCACTCTAATCATGATCGGACGACGCAAGCGGCCGGACGGGTTACCCTTCCGGCTCTACGCCCACTACGGGAAACACAAGGTCAGCTTCGGCTACAAGCTGCCGAACGGCCGCTGGGCGTTCCGCCTGTCAGCGCCGGCGCACAACAAGGAAGCGCTCGCCGAGATCCGCAAGCAGGCGATCGAGCGCGCGGAGGCGCTCAACGGGAACGCGATCGAACCCGGCACGGTCGAGGCGCTCGTCGCGCGGTACTTCGAATGGCAGGACGGATTGCCGCACACCGACGAGCGCCGCAAGGCCCAGTCCACCCTGGACGAGAACCGCGTCGAGTCGAAGCGGCTGGTCAAGGTCTTCGGGAAGATGGCGCCGCCGGCCATCAAGCCGAAACACGTGTACGGCTACCTCGACAAACGCGCGCAGCTCGGCGCACCGGCGAAGGCGAACAAGGAAATCGCCCTCCTATCCGCTGTTCTCGAATACGGCCGGCGCCGGGGAGACCTCGAAACGAACCCGTGCCGCGGCATCGAATACAACCCGACGCGTCCGCGCCAGCGCTACGTGCGGCAGGACGAGATCGATCTCGCCGTGGAAGTCGCGCGGTCGCGCCGGAGCGTCGGCGACCAGCACCCAAGTTCCGCCTACCTGATCCTCGCGCTATGCGTGAAGGCAGCCTATCTGACGGTCAGTCGGCCGACGGAGATGCGCGAACTGCACCGTCAGAGCATCCGGCCCGAAGGCGTCGAGGTGCCGATCGGTAAGCGCAAGGCCGGCGAGCAGCAGCGCGCGAAGCTCGTGCTGTGGTCGCCCGAACTGAAGGCGGTGATCGACGAGGCACTCGCGCTACAGCGCACGTCGAGCGTTCACGTGTTCGGCAACACGGCCGGCCAGGTGTACACGCGCAGCGGATGGAACACGAACTGGTCGCGGCTGATGGGCTATTGCGAGAAGGAAGCGAAGGTGCGCGGCGTGCCGTTCGAACGGTTCGCGCTGCGCGACATGCGCCCGGCGGCCGTGACCGATCGCCAGGAGGAAGGCGATGATCGCATCATCGATGCGACCGGCCATGCCGACGAGCGGATGGTACGCAAAACGTACGACCGCCGACGCCAGCGTAAAGTGCGTGCGACACGATAATCGGCCTAATCACACACCGTCCTTCCACTCCACACTTTGAGTCATGCGGATCGGAATCGCCCGCAGAATCTCGCGTACGATTTGATGATACTCGACGTCCTTGTGCAAATATTGCTCGAAAATCTCGAGCACATTGCCCCGCTTTCCATCGGGCGACGTAAGAAGCAAAGGAACAATGGCAAAGCGGGAATTCTTTTTGCGCTTCTCTGACATCGCGTGGTCAACCTCGCTAGCGATCCAGTCCTTGTCGCTAAACGAGGGCGTGATGAAGAATACAGCAGCACAGGACTCGACCATCCCGTGCTTGATTTCACGTTCCAGATTCGCGCCGGCGGTCATGCGATCTTCGTCCAGCCACGGATCAAAACCGATTTCCTTCAATGTCAGGCAAACGTCCCTAACGATCGCCTTGTCGATCGACTTGTGGCTCAAGAAAATCTTCTTCGGGCGTGCCTGCTCCTGAACCTGGTCGTGCACCTCTTGCTCCTTATTCAACAGAATCTGCACAGTTTCGAACGTCACGTCAGCCGGGATATGGGCTAATTCGCTTTCTTGAATAGGAGGTAACAGAATTGCGACGGGATCGACGAAATTGCCAGTATGCAATACCTGACGTAACTGCCACCGATCGTCATTGAGGTCGACAAGTGTTGGTATGTCAACAACAACGTCGTCAGTTAGCTCGCCATCGATCACTTCCGCCATCTTCGCAAAAACATGACACGGCAAATGCCGAGATGTCCGCCGCGAATAAATGACGAAGCATCCCCGCTCCCCATAGATCATCAATATGTCACGCTTGTGCAAAGGCAAGTACGCCTTCGACAAATGTGCATAACCATATAGCGTGTTATCGAGCGTATCTTCTATGACTGCGAGCAGATCGGAGTAAGGACGAGAGATCCCGCCGAACACGTCTGCGCGTGTGTAATTCTGCCAAGGCACGCCTCATCACCCCTCTCGTTTGATTGCTACGAACGCAAAAAGGCCCGCTTGGCAGCGGGCCTTTCTCGATCCATCTTCCAAATTTTGGAATCTCATCTTCCAAAACCTGTAACACGTCAGCTTGATTCTGCTGCAAGTGCTTGAATTTGTTGGGGTGGCTGATGGGACTCGAACCCACGACAACAGGAATCACAATCCTGGACTCTACCAACTGAGCTACAGCCACCACTGATACTGCTTTGATTCTTCGCTGTTTCGTTTCGTGTTCAGCAGCGAAGAACAAGATTATACGAATACTTTTCCGTCTTGCAAAGCATTTTTTTCAAAATTTTCGAGAGCGTCGTTCAGATGCGTGCGTGCCTCGTCGAACACGGCCAGATCGCCACGTGCGAGCTTCTTGTTGTCCGACAGCACGCGACGCCAGCCGCGCGCGCCCGCGACGCCGCGATACAGCCCGAGTGCGTGCCGGACGATCGCACCGAGATACGTGCCGCGCTTCAGTTCCGCCGCACAGTATTCGATCAGTTTCGCCTCGGCCTCCTCGCGCGTCGGCATCGCCGCAGTCGACCCATAGAAGCGCGCATCGACGCCCGCGAGCACATACGGGTTGTGATACGCCTCGCGGCCGAGCATCACGCCGTCCACATGTTCGAGATGCTGCGCGACTTCGTCGAGCGTCTTGATCCCGCCATTGATCACGATCTCCAGAGACGGGAAATCGCGCTTCAGCTGATAAGCGTAGTCGTACTTGAGCGGCGGGATCTCGCGGTTCTCCTTCGGCGACAGCCCCTTCAGGATCGCATTGCGCGCGTGCACCACGAACGTCTCGCAGCCTGCCTCAGCCACCGTGCCGACGAAGTCCCGCACGAACGCATAGTCCTCGACCGCGTCGACCCCGATCCGATGCTTGACCGTGACCGGCACCGACACCGCATCGCGCATCGCCTTCACGCAATCGGCAACGAGTTGCGGCTCGTTCATCAGACACGCGCCGAACGCACCGCGCTGCACGCGCTCGGACGGACAACCGCAATTCAGATTGATCTCGTCATAGCCCCACTGCTCGCCGAGTTTCGCGGCGCGCGCGAGATCGTCCCGTTCGCTGCCGCCCAGCTGCAGCGCGACCGGCGATTCGTTCGGCGTGAACGCGAGATGCCGCTGGGCGTCGCCGAACAGCAGCGCGCCCGTCGTGATCATTTCCGTATACAGCCACGTGTCGCGTGTCAACGTGCGATGGAACGACCGGCAATGACGGTCGGTCCAGTCGAGCATGGGCGCGACGGAAACGCGGCGGGGGGGAAGCGAGGACGATGCGGACATGGAATTCGGGGCAGCAAGCGGCGCGGGAAACAACCCGATATTTTACCGCAACGCGACCAGGCCGGCCCGGCAGCCTGACTAGACCGGCCCGCCCTCGCCCAGTTCGGCGTCGACGGCCCGCCGCGCCTCTTCGAGTACGCGCTCGATCACGCGCCGTTCGGTCAGCAGCATCCCGTCGACTTTCACGAGCCGCCAGTCGATCCGCACGGCCGCGCCTTGCAGCACGCGGTAGTGCGCATGCTCGCCGTCCCACACCTGCTCGGTCTTCACTTCGATCTCGTAGCCGCGGTACGGCTCGCTGAAATCGCCGAGATCGCTGCCTCTCGGTTCCATCGCTCGCTCCGTGGCGAAGCAACGCCGGGCCGCCTCGGCGGCCGGCGCCGTGCGCTCAATCGTATTCGTTAGACAAAACGGACTTGCCGTCGGCGGTCAGGTCGACACGGTCGGCCGCCGCCTGATAGATGAGCCCTTCGTTCAGCAACGCATAGACGACATCGTCGAACGCGGCGGGGACCGGACGGGTGTCGCCGAACTGGTCGATCCACTTCAGCGCCTCGATGGCTTCGGGTGAAAGGATGGGGGTCATGCGTTGCCCTCCGGCGTCGGTGTCGTTCCATCCTAGCACTTCGTCCGGACGGCGAATACCGAGGCAAACGCACAACCAAAATACCAGGCGCGACGGATGGCCAGATGGCCCGTCCGCGGCGCCCGGCATCGGAAACACGCTCAGAGTCGCGCGATCGACACTTCGGTTGATTTCACGAGCGCGACGACTTCCGCACCCACCTTCAGTTCAAGTTCGTCGACCGAGCGCGTCGTGATCACCGACGTGACGATGCCGAACGGCGTCTCGACGTCGACCTCGGACACCACGGGCCCGCGAATGATCTCCTTCACCTTGCCTTTGAACTGGTTGCGCACGTTGATTGCAGTGATGCTCATCGGGTTGATCGCTCCGAACAAAAAAAGTCTGAGAACGGGCGGCCGGTGCCGCCCGGATTTAAACGGCCCAGCGAATCTGCCCGGCCGGCCGTACGTGATCGGCTTCAGCCGCGACGTGCTGCCCGGCACCGCCGGGCCCGCCCGCGAGCACACGCTGCAGCACGCGGTCCTCGAGCGCCGCGAACGCGGCCGACGCGCGCGCACGCGGCCGGTCGAGCGGCACCGGCTGGTCGAGCGCGACACGTCCCTGCTCGATCAGCAGGATCCGGTCGCCGAGCGCCACGGCTTCCTGAACGTCGTGCGTGACGAGCAGCGCGGTGAACCGATGCTCGCGCCACAACCGTTCGATGAGCGCATGCATCTCGATGCGGGTCAGCGCGTCGAGCGCACCGAGCGGCTCGTCGAGCAACAGCAATTGCGGCCGGTGCACGAGTGCACGGGCGAGCGCGACGCGCTGCCGCTGGCCGCCGGACAGCTGCGCGGGCCAGTCGTTCGCACGCTCGATCAGACCAACTTCGTCGAGTACCGCACGCGCCTGATCGCGTGCGCCGCGGCCGAGGCCCAGCATCACGTTCTGCAGCACGGTCTTCCACGGCAGCAGCCGTGCATCCTGGTACATGATCCGCGTGTCGAGCGCGCCGCCGCCGTCGCCGCGCGTCACGAGCGCGCCGCTGCTCGGTTCCTCGAGCCCCGCGACGAGACGCAGCAGCGTGGATTTCCCGCAGCCGCTGCGGCCGACGATCGCGACGAAGCTGCCTCGCGCGATGCCGAGTTCGACGTTGTCGAGCACGGTGCGCGCGCCGAAACGCTTGCTGACGCCCGACAGCGTCACCGCGTCGTCCTGCGCCGTGCCGCCCGTCCGCCGCCGCGCAAGCGGAACGACGGATGCGCCGCCGTTCCGGTCGACGATCGCCGCATTGCGTGCGTCGTCGTCCGTCACGCGTGCGTGCGCCAGCTCGGCCTCAAGGTCTGCACCGGCGAGCGGGCCGTAGGAGACCGCCGAAGTCGTCGCATTCATGCCTTTGCTCCAGATTGATAAGCGGGGTGCCAGCGCAGCGTCACGCGCTCGATCGATTTCGCCAGCACGTCGGCCAACTTGCCAAGCACCGCATACAGCAGGATGCCGACCACCACCACATCGGTTTGCAGGAATTCCCGCGCGTTCATCGTCATGTAGCCGATGCCCGACTGCGCGGAGATCGTTTCCGCGACGATCAGCATCACCCACATCAGCCCGAGCGCGAAGCGCACGCCGACGAGAATCGACGGCAATGCACCGGGCAGGATCACGTCGCGATACAGCGCGAAGCCGCGCACCCCATAACTCTTCGCCATCTCGATCAGGTTCGCGTCGACCGAGCGGATCCCGTGATATGTGTTGATGTAGACGGGAAAGAACACGCCGAGCGCGACGAGAAACAGCTTCGCCTTCTCGTCGATGCCGAACCACAGGATCACGAGCGGAATCATCGCGAGCGCGGGGATGTTGCGGATCATCTGGATGGTCGAATCGAGCGCGACCTCCGCTGCTTTCGACAGGCCGGTCGCGAGCCCGAGCGCCAGGCCGACGCCACCGCCGATCGCGAAACCGAACAGCGCGCGCCAGGTACTGACCTTCACGTTCGCCCACAGCTCGCCCGATGTCACGAGCGACCACGCGGCCCGCACGACCGCCACGGGCTCGGGCAGCACGCGGGTCGACAGCCAGCCGACGCGCGCGCCGACCTCCCATGCGACCAGCAGCACGAGCGGCACGAGCCACGGCGCGATGCCGCGCCAGGCGCGGGCGGCCACGGCCGCGCGCGTCGTCGACGTCTTCGTTGTCATCTCAGGCCTCCTTCGTTCAGCTCTGGCTCGCCTTCGGCAGGTAGTTGTTGCCGACGATCTCGCCGAACGGACCCGACAGCGGACCGGACGGCCGCGCCGCATCCTTGCCCTTGATCAGCGGGAACACGAGCTCGGCGAAACGGTACGACTCCTCGAGGTGCGGATAGCCGGACAGGATGAACGTCTCGATGCCGAGATCCGCATATTCGCGCATGCGTTGCGCGACCTGCTCGGAGTTGCCGACGAGCGCGGTACCCGCGCCGCCGCGCACGAGACCGACACCGGCCCACAGGTTGGGATACACCTCGAGCGCCTCGCGGCCGCCGCGCTTGCCGCCGTGCAGCGCGGCCATCCGGCGCTGGCCTTCCGAATCCATGTTCGCGAATGCCTTCTGCGCGCGAGCGATCGTCTCGTCGTCGAGACGGCTGATCAGGCGCTCGGCATCGCGCCAGGCTTCGTCCTCGGTCTCGCGCACGATCACGTGCAGGCGGATCCCGAACCTGATCTTGCGGCCGCGCGCCTCGGCGCGGGCGCGAATATCGGCGATCTTCTTCGCGACGGCCTCGGGCGGCTCGCCCCAGGTCAGATAGGTGTCGATGTGATCGGCGGCGATCGCGTGCGCGGCCGGCGACGATCCACCGAACCACAACGGCGGATGCGGGCGCTGCACGGGCGGATACAGCGCCTTGCCGCCCTTCGATTGAAGGTGCTTGCCGATGTAGTCGAACCCGCCGTTGTCGTGCGATGCGGACAGCAGCCCGCGCCAGATGTTCAGGAAGTCGTCGGTGATTTCGTAGCGCGTGTCGTGGTCGGCGAACAGTCCGTCGCCTTCGAGCTCGGCGGCATCGCCACCCGTTACGACGTTGATCAGCAGGCGGCCGCCCGACAGACGGTCGAACGTCGCGGCCATCCGCGCCGCCAGGCCGGGCGATGCGATGCCTGGACGCACGGCGACCAGGAACTTCAGGCGCTGCGTCGCCGGAATCAGGCTCGACGCGACGACCCACGCATCCTCGCAGGAACGGCCAGTCGGCAGCAGCACGCCTTCATAGCCGAGCGTGTCGGCCGCGACGGCGATCTGCTTGAAATAATCGTAATCCGCGGCGCGCGCGCCTTCAGCGGTGCCGAGGTAACGGCTGTCGCCGTGTGTGGGAATAAACCAAAAAACATTCATCTGCTGCTCCTGCTTGACTGTTCTTGCCGGAATCTGGATAAAACGAGCCCCTGCTCGCGTCGCGGATGAGCGACGCATGCATGGTGTGCGTTCGAATCGGGATGGCTCGCCGGTCAGGCCGTGCCGCGGGCGAGTACGCTATTGCACGGCTGTTTCTGGGAAATCAGTCTATGGATCGCTGCAGGGCTTTGGAACGATTTTTTTGAGCTTAGGTTTTCCGCTTTCGTGATTAGCACGACGCTCGAGCGAATATCGCGTCGGCCGGGCCCTATAATGACGCACCTATCCGAATAACTTCGCCCGGACGGCCCCGGCCGGCCGCGCGTGCAATGCACTCACCGATGCAGAAAGTCATCCTGCCGTTCCTGTCCGGCTTCCTGGCCGCCCTCTTCTTTCGCGAAGCGACGCTCGCGCTCCTGCATACGGCCGACCTGATCGCCGCCACCGGGTTCTCCACGCAACCTTTCGCGCCGTTCGGCATTCCTGAATTTGTTGCGAACGCATTGATCAGCGCGTGCTGCGCGATTCCGATGGCGTGGCTGCTGCGCGTGACGCCGGATCGTGAGGCGCCGTGGATCGGCGCGCTGGTGTTCGGCGGCATCGTGCTGACGGCCGCCCGCGTATTCGCGATCGATCCGCTGCGCGGGATCTGGCCGTCGGGCAACATGATGCCGGTGCTCGCCGCCGGTTTCGCAGCGAACGCGGTCTGGGGCTTCGGCGCGCTCGTGTTCATGCGCGCGTTCATGTCGGACGACGCCGGCGACGAATAACGCACGTTTGCTGCAAGCCCCCCGGCCCACTGCCGCCAGGCCGGGTCGGCATCCCCAAATGAAAAGGCCGCCTGCACACAATGCAGGCGGCCTTTTTGCTTTTCGCGTCGATACCGCGGCGCGTCAGTCCTTCAGGTTGCGCAGCGGATGCGTGTCGGGCGTCCACGGGCTGTCGAACATCGCGAGGACGTCGGTGCGGTCGATATCGGCGATCGACTTGAAACGCCAGGCCGGCTGATGGTCCTTGTCGACGATCAGCGCGCGCACGCCTTCGATCACGTCGCCGTGCGCGAACGTCGAACGCGTGAGGTCGAGGTCGCGCCGCAGGCAATCGGCCATCGTCGCCCCGCGCGCCCGTTCGACGACTTCGAGCGATACGGCCATCGACAGCGGCGACAGCTGGCTGCGCATCGCATCGGTCGCCTTCCCGACCCATCCGTCGACCGCAGCGCAATCCTGCTCGGCGTCGAGCGATGCGAGGATCGCACCGATATCGGCTTGCGCGAAATGCCGGTCGATCCCGGCGTGCGCGTCGGCCAGCGCCGACGTGTCGGGCGTCGGCACGACCTTGTGCGACGCGGCCGCGTCGGCCACGCACGCGACCGCCTGCGCGCCGCTGTCGATGCGCGCGCTGCGCAGCGTATCGAACAGCGCCGGCAGCGCGGCATCGGGCAGGTATGCGTCGGCAAGCTGCGCATACAGTGCGCCGGCCGCGTCGAGCGTTGCGCCGGTCACCGCGAGATAGGCGCCGATCGCGCCCGGCGTGCGCGCGAGGAACCAGCTCATCCCGACATCGGGGAACAGGCCGATGCGCGTTTCGGGCATCGCCATCTTCGTCGAGTCGGTGACCACACGCAGGCCGCCCGTATGCCGTGCCGCCTGCGAAATGCCCATGCCGCCACCCATCACGACGCCGTGCATCAACGCGATGTACGGTTTCGGATAGGTGAAGATCGTATGGTTGAGCGTGTATTCCTCGATGAAGAACGTATCGACCGCATCGCGGTCGCCACGCTGCCAGGCGTCGTGGAAGAAACGCACGTCGCCGCCCGCGCAGAACGCGCGAGGATGCGGGCTGTGCACGACGACGGCGACCACGTCGGCGTCGTTGCGCCACGCGTCGAGCGCCTGCTGCATCAGCCGGATCATCCCGACCGACAGCGCATTCAGCGCCTTCGGCCGGTTCAGTTCGAGATAGCCGATGCGGTTCGCGACATATGCGCGGACATCGGGCTGGGCGGATTCCGCGGAAGCGGAAGTGGAATCGGTCATGTGAGTCATCCGGCTTATCGCGGGCGCACGCTCAGTGCGCCTGCATCTTCGAGAACAGGTTCAGCACCACGACGCCCGAGATGATCAGCCCGAGGCCGATCACGGCCGGCAGGTCCGGCACCTGGCGATAGAGCAGCATCGCGACGAGCGTGATCAGCACAATGCCGGCACCCGACCACACGGCATAGATGATGCCGACGGGCATCGTGCGCAATGTGAGGGACAGACAGTAGAACGCGATGCCGTACCCGGCCACGACGAGCGCCGACGGCCAGAAGCGCGTGAAACCGTCCGCCGCGCGCAGCGCGGACGTGCCGACCACTTCCGCGACGATCGCGATCGCGAGCCATGCGTAACCCGGAAGCTGCATCGCTCAGCTCCTTGCAAGTGCCAGCACGGCGTAGTCCTGCCCAAGCTCGGCGCACAGCGCTTCGACGACGAACTCGTGATCCGAGCGCTGCGGCAGCCCCGATGCGGTGATCGAGCCGATCACGCCGGCCCCCGCGACAGTCAGCGGAAACGCGCCGCCGTGCGGCGAATATTCCGAGATCGGCAGTCCGTGCTTCTCGGCGAGCGTGACGCCGGCCTGCTGCATGCGCAGGCCGATCGCATACGAGCTGCGGCGGAAATGCGCGACGACGTTGCGCTTGCGGCGCACCCAGTCGGCGTTGTCGGGGGTCGCACCGGCGAGCGCCGCATAAAACAGCGGCTGGCCGAACGTGACGATGTCGATCGCGATTGCATGACCGCGCGACGTCGCGAGCGCATGCATCCGGTTGCCGAGCGCCCAGGCGCGAGCCGGGTCGAAATGGGGAAACACAAGCGCCTGTTCCTGCGCGCCGATCGATTGCAGATCGTGAGCGATGTCCATGAATCCGTCGATGCAGTAGTCAAGTGTTGCAACGGCACCGACGCAATTCGCGCGCGACCCCGCTGCAGGAATGAACGACACAAGCAAACCGCTCGATTCTAGCTCACGCGCCTGCCGTACCGGCCCTGCAAGCGCCCCGCCGGCGATTGCGACGCGATTGTCAGAAAGTGCTTGCAAGCGTTCCGGATAGTCCATATAATTCATTTCTTCGACGGACGCGGGGTGGAGCAGTCTGGCAGCTCGTCGGGCTCATAACCCGAAGGTCGTAGGTTCAAATCCTACCCCCGCAACCAACGTCCCGATTCATGCAAAAAGCCCGGCTCAATGCCGGGCTTTTTGTTTTTCGGCGCCCGATTCCGCGCATCACACGTTGTGCTTCGCACCGCACGCCGCGCGCATGCGCTCGCGTTCAAGAATGCCCCGCCCCGGTGATACACTCGCATCACCTCGTCCCTCCCACTCGACATGAAATTCTGCTCCGTCTGCGGTCACGAAGTCATCGCGCGCATTCCTCAGGGCGACAACCGTGAGCGCTTCGTCTGCGATCACTGCGGCACGATCCATTACCAGAATCCGCGTAACGTGGTCGGCACGGTGCCGGTCTGGGGCGAACAGGTGCTGCTGTGCCGCCGCGCGATCGAACCGCGCTACGGTTTCTGGACGCTGCCGGCGGGCTTCATGGAGATGGGCGAGACGACGGCCGAAGCCGCCGCGCGCGAAACGCTCGAGGAAGCCGGCGCACGCGTCGAGGTGCAGAACCTGTTCACGCTCCTCAACGTGCCGCATGTGCACCAGGTCCACCTGTTCTATCTGGCGCGGCTCACCGATCCGGCTTATGAGGCCGGCGAGGAAAGCCTCGAAGTCAAGCTGTTCGACGAAGCCGACATTCCGTGGGACGAAATCGCGTTCCCGACCGTCAGCCAGACGCTGCGCTTCTTCTTCGCCGATCGCGCCGCCGGCGACTACGGCGTGCATACCGGCGATATCTTCCGCTCGCTGCGCAACGGCTGAGCCCGCGCCCCATGGTCCCCTGGCTCGGCCCGGACGATCCGTTTCCGCCCATCGAACGCGCGCTCGGTCCGGCGACCGGCGCGCCGGGGCTGCTCGCCGCGAGCGCCGACCTGCTACCGTCGCGCCTGATCGAGGCCTACCTGCGCGGCATCTTCCCATGGTATTCGGACGGTCAACCCGTGCTGTGGTGGAGCCCCGACCCGCGGATGGTCCTCGTGCCAGCCGAATTCAAGGTGTCCCCGTCGCTGCGCAAGACGCTCAGGCGCGTGCTGCGCGACCCCGCGTGGGAAGTGCGCGTCGACCACGACTTTCCGGGCGTGATGCGCGCGTGCGCGCAGGCGCCGCGTCGCGGGCAGCGCGGCACCTGGATCACGGCCGAAATCATCGACGCGTATACGTCGCTCTATCGTTCCGGCAACGCGCACAGCATCGAGACGTGGCATGACGGGCGCCGCGTCGGCGGCCTCTACGGCGTCGCGTTCGGACGGATGTTTTTCGGCGAATCGATGTACGCGGATGCCACCGATGCGTCGAAGATCGCACTGGCGGCGCTCGTCGCCCATCTTCGCGAGCAGGGGCTGGAGATGATAGACTGCCAGCAGAATACGTCGCATCTAGCGTCGCTCGGCGGCCGCGAGATCGCACGCAAGGCCTTTGTCGCTCACGTGCGCCGCGCGGTAGCCGAACCGCCGATTCCGTGGCAGTTCGACAAGCGCGCGCTCGCCGCACTGACGGGCCCCGCAGAACCGGCCGCCCCCTCCGGGATCGAGCGCTAGCGCGGCACTCCCTCCCTGCATCGAGAGCTGCCCATGACTCACCCGACTGAGCTGCCGCTTTCACCGCTTTCGGCGCTGCAATTCTATGCAACGGCGCCCTATCCGTGCAGCTATCTGGACGGCCGCGTCGCTCGCTCGCAAGTCGCGACGCCGAGCCACCTGATCAATTCCGATATTTATACCGAGCTCGTGAAGGCCGGTTTCCGGCGCTCCGGCGTGTTCACCTATCGCCCATACTGCGACGGCTGCCGCGCCTGCGTGCCGGTGCGCGTGCCGGTCGGCGCGTTCAAGCCGTCGCGCACGCAACGCCGGATGTGGAAGCGGCACCGCGCGCTCGTCGCGACGGTCTCGCCGCTGCACTACGACGAGGAGCACTACGCGCTCTACATGCGCTACCAGTCGGCGCGCCACGCTGGCGGCGGCATGGATCGCGACAGCCGCGACCAGTACGAGCAATTCCTGCTGCAGAGCCGGATCAATTCGCGCCTCGTCGAATTCCGCGACCTCGACGCGCCGGGCGGCGAGCCCGGCAAGCTGCGCATGGTCAGCATGATCGACATCCTCGGCGACGGACTGTCGTCGGTCTATACATTCTTCGAGCCGGACGACCAGCACACGAGCTACGGCACGTACAACATCCTGTGGCAGATCGAACAGGCAAAAAGCCTCGGCCTGCCGTACGTGTATCTCGGATACTGGATCCGCGAGAGCCCGAAGATGGCCTACAAGGCAAACTTCCATCCGCTCGAAGGGTTGCTCGACGGCCGCTGGAAAGTGCTCGATCCGGATCGGGTCGACCTGCCGCCGGTCGACGCGGCACTCGCCCGCGCGCCGCTGCCGGGTGGGCATTCCGGGTCGGGCTGACGTGAGCGATACCGGCGCGGTTGCACGAGAGCGGCGCGCGTCCGTCCCGGTCATGAAGCGGCTGACGCGCGGCACGGCGACCGTCGCCGCGGGCCGCCATGAAGCGAAGCCCGCCCTTGCCGCACAACTCCCGGTAAAATAGCGGGTTGTCATTCATTCCGGCCGTCCGCCCAATTCCCGTGTTCAGTTCCCTCTATCCGCTGGCCCGCGCATCCCTGTTCAAGATGGATGCGGAAGACGCTCACCACCTCACGCTGCGCGCGCTCGGCGCGGCCGGCCGCACCGGCCTCGCCTGCGCGCTGTCGGCCCGCGTGCCCGATGCGCCGCGCACGGTGATGGGGCTCACGTTCCGCAACCCGGTCGGCCTCGCCGCCGGCCTCGACAAGGACGGCGCGGCCATCGACGGCCTCGCGGCGCTCGGCTTCGGCTTCATCGAGGTCGGCACGGTCACGCCGCGCCCGCAGCCGGGCAACCCGCGCCCGCGGATGTTCCGCCTGCCGCAGGCGGAAGCGCTGATCAACCGGATGGGCTTCAACAACCACGGCGTCGACCAGTTCGTGAAGAACGTCCAGGCCGCCCGCTACCGCGGCATCCTCGGCCTGAACATCGGCAAGAATGCCGATACGCCGATCGAACGCGCCGCAGAGGATTACCTGTACTGCCTCGAGCGCGTGTATCCGTTCGCGAGCTACGTGACGATCAACATTTCGTCGCCGAACACGAAGAACCTGCGCCAGCTGCAGGGCGCGGGCGAGCTCGACGCGCTGCTCGCCGCGCTGAAGGACAAGCAGCAGCGCCTCGCCGACCTGCACGGCAAGCTCGTGCCGCTCGCGCTGAAGATCGCGCCCGATCTCGACGACGAGCAGGTCAAGGAAATCGCCGACACGCTGCTGCGCCACAAGATCGAAGCGGTCATCGCCACCAACACGACGCTGTCGCGCGCAGCCGTGCAGGGCCTGCCGCACGCGGACGAGGCCGGCGGCCTGTCTGGCCGCCCGGTGTTCGACGCATCGAACGAAGTGATCCGCAAGCTGCATGCCGAAGTCGGCAGCGCAGTGCCGATCATCGGCGTCGGCGGCATCTTCTCGGGCGAGGACGCACGCGCGAAGCTCGCGGCCGGCGCGTCGCTCGTCCAGCTGTACACGGGCTTCATCTATCGCGGCCCTGCGCTCGTCGCCGAATGCGTGAAGGCGATCGCGCACGAACGCGCCGCGTAATATAGCCATTATCAAACGATATTTAGAGGTCGATTGCGTTTTTGCTATGATTGGCCTCACATTCAGAATCAAGCGCCCCGCTGGGGCAAGGAAGCCCACACGATGAAAATTTCGCTGCTGAAGAAGCTGCTGGTCGCCGGCCTGATCGGTACGTCGTTCGCTGCCGCCACCGCGCATGCGGCCGACCTCCTCGACGAGGTGAAGCAACGCGGCACGCTGCGCGTCGGCCTCGAAGGTACGTTCCCGCCGTTCAACTCGAAGAATCCGCAAGGCGAACTCGTCGGCTTCGACGTCGACATCGCGAAGGCCGTCGCCGCGAAGCTCGGCGTGAAGACCGAGTTCGTCACGACCGAATGGAGCGGCATCATCGCGGGCCTGCAGGCCGGCAAGTTCGACGTGATCGCCAATCAGGTCGGCATCACCGACAAGCGCAAGGAAACGCTCGACTTCTCGCCCGCGTACACGTACTCGTCCGCTCAGCTGATCCAGCGCAAGGACGACACGCGCCAGTTCAAGTCGCTCGACGACCTGAAGGGCAAGAAGCTCGGCGTCGCGCTCGGCACGAACTACATGGACATGGCGAAGTCGGTGCCCGGCGTCGACGTTAAGACGTACCCGGGCGCGCCGGAGTACCTGCGCGACCTCGCCGCCGGCCGTCTCGATGCGGCGCTCAACGACCGCCTGATGCTCGCGTACCTGACGAAGAACTCGCAACTGCCGCTGCGCCCGGGCGCGAACGTCGGCTCGGCGAACCCGTCGGGCATCCCGTTCAAGAAGGGCAACCCGAAGTTCCAGAAGGCGATCGGCGACGCGATGGCGCAACTCGAAGCCGACGGCACGTTCACGAAGATCTCGGACAAGTGGTTCGGCATCGACGTGACGAAGCCGATCAAGTAAGCACGCCTCTGTTTCCCGCCTGACGGCGGGCCGGAAAGGGCGGCATCCGAAACGATGCCGCCCTTTGTTTTATCGGTCCGGTTTATGATTGCGCTTTCGCGCACGCATTCGCTTCGTATTCCATGTCGACAACGTCCCTGCTCGTCCAATCGCTGCCGGTGCTCGCCCAGGGTGCCGTGCTGACCGTCAAGTTCGCCGTGCTGTCGATGGTGTTCGGCCTGCTCGGCGCCGTCGTGCTCGCGATGATGGGCATCCGGCAAAGCGAGCCGCTCGACGGCTTCGAACGCATCTGGGTCAACGCGCTCGCGAGGCTCGCGCGCGCGTACGTGAGCCTGATGCGCGGCACGCCGCTGCTCGTGCAGATCTTCGTCATCTATTACGGGCTGCCAAGCCTCGGCATCTCGCTCGACCCGACGCCGGCCGGCGTGATCGCACTGTCCGCGAACGTCGCCGCCTACATGTCCGAAAGCATGCGCGGCGCGATCAACGGCATTCACCGCGGCCAGTGGCTCGCGTCCTACAGCCTCGGGCTGTCGTGGGGGCAGACGCTGCGCTACGTGATCGGCCCGCAAGCACTGCGCATCGCGGTGCCGAGCCTGTCGAACAGCCTGATCAGCCTGATCAAGGACACGTCGCTCGTATCGGTGATCACCGTGACCGAACTGCTGCGCAGCGCACAGGAAGTGATCGCGGCGACCTACCAGCCGTTGCCGCTGTACCTGGCCGCCGCCGCTGTCTACTGGGTGCTGTGCCAGATTCTCGAATGGGTCCAGCGCTGGTACGAAAAGCGCCTGTCGCTGCCCGCGCGGCACTGATCACGAAACACCTCCCGCCGGGCCGCGATTGCGCGCCCGGCTCCCGCCTTCCCTTCCTTCCCGCCTACTCGCCCGCATAGCGCACGCCGAGCGCCGCGCGTGCCGCGTCGGTCATCGCAATCATTCGCCGCGAATGGTCGTGCGTCATGATCGGGCTCTCCAGTTCGCCAGCGCGCAGCAGGTCGCAGAAATGCGCGGTCTCGTAGTTCAGGCCACCGCCATCGATCGGCGCATCGAGTTCGACCGTGCGCCCGTCCGCATAGCGAATCGTCGCCCGCGCGGGGTTCCACCACTTCTCGTGAATCGTCACGTGCCCGCCTGCCGCGGCGATCAGCGCGTCACCGCGTCCCATCACGTCGAGCCCGCAAAAGAGCTGTGCGATGCCGCCGTTCGCGTGACGGCTGTTCAGGCTCGCGAACACGTCGACGCCCGTGGCGCCGATGCGGCCGAGCGTCTGCACGTCGACTGCTTCGCCAAGCCAGTCGACCGCGAGAAACGCTTCGTAGATCCCGATGTCGAGCAGCGCGCCGCCGGCGCGGTCAAGTCGATAGACGGAATGGTCGCCTGGCACCGACGACGACGCGCAGCCTGCGCGCACGAGTCGGATTTCGCCGATCGGGTCGTCGTGCAGGTGCGCACGCAACTGACGATACAGCGGAAAGAACGGCGGCTTCATCGCTTCCATGAAGAGCCGTCCGGCAACGCGTGCCGCATCCAGCACGGCGTCGAGTTGCGTCGCGTTCAGCGTCGCGGGTTTTTCGCACAGAACGGCCTTGCCGGCGGCCAGCGCCGCTTGCGCGTAGTGCGCGTGACTGTCGTGGAGTGTCGCGATGTAGATCGCGTCGATGTCGCTCGCGAGGAGCGCGTCGAGGCTGGCGGCAGGCGCGCCGCCGCAGCTGTCGCAAAAGGCGGTTGCCGCGTCTGCGCGGCGTGCCCATACGCCGGCGAGCGTGGCACCCGGCACGTGAGCGAGGCTTTGCGCGAATCGGCGTGCGATGCTGCCTGCGCCGACGATGCCAAAGCGCACCGGGCGGTTGTCGAGGTCGTTCATCCGGATCTTCCGTGTCGGTCGTATGACGGTGGCCGGCACGCTGCCGGTCGGCCGTCATGATAAACGGCTCGCCGGCTCACGGATAAGCGACGCGTGTCGATTCAGGCGCGCACGGGTACGTCGACGGAGAAATCGCGCGAAATCTCGTCGGCGCTGAAATCGATCAACGCGAGCGAAGCCGCTTCGGCTTCGCGCGGGTCGCGGCGTTCGATCGCATCGACGACGCGCGCATGCGCCTTCACCGCGACGTCGTGCGCCCCCTCCTTCTGCGCAACGCGCGGATTCACCAGGCGAACCGCGCCGCGCACGATGGCCGCCATCTGCTGGAAAAACTGGTTGCCGCTCGCCTGAACGATCCGCGTGTGCAGCAGTTCGTCCGCCGTGTCGTATCCAGGGTCGCCCGGCTGCAACACCTTGAACGCTTCGAATGCCTCACGAATGCCCGCGATGTCGACCGCCGTCGCACGAACGGCCGCCTGCGCGGTCGCGCGCGGTTCGATCAGCATCCGGAATTCGATGACGTCGCGCATGAACTGCGGATCCGGCTTTGCACGGAACCGCCAGCTCACCACGTCTTCATCGATCATGCGCCAGTCGCGCATCGGTCGAACGCGCGTACCGACTTTCGGACGCACGTCGAGCATGTCGCGCGCAAGCAACATCGACAATGCTTCGCGCATCACCGTACGACTCACGTCGAACTCTTTCGACAACACGTCCTGCGGCGGCAAGATGCCGCCGTACTTGTCCTCGACGATACCCGAGACAAGCCCATCCATCACTTTGGCGACCAGTGACCGGTCTTTGCCCTGCTCCATGACACCTCCCCGTGCGTCGATTTGCGAACACCTGCTCCGCAGTTCCGCCGGCCCTGGTTACTACTGTTCTTATGATCTATAAGTTGATGAGTTCGGGGATATTTCGCTATCTGGTAAACACCTGACAGGGTTATCCCTCTTTCTGATGTGGTGATTTATAAGGCTTCAAAAAAAGCCCGGAAAGCGCGCTGCGCTTGCCGGGCCGGGCTTTCCGTCGAATTTAAACATGCAATCCATTACGGCATCCTGACGCCATTACGGACTGCTTCTCATTCAGTTTCGATTAATCGGGATAAACGATCGTTTCAACGCCGTTTGCCGTGCCGAGCAGGCACAGATTCGCGCCGCGCTCGGCGAACAGGCCGACCGTCACGACGCCCGGCCATGCGTTCACCTGCGCTTCGAAACCGCGCGGATCGGTGATCTGCAGCCCCTTCACGTCGATGATTTCGTTGCCGTTGTCGGTGATGTACGGCTCGCCGTCCTTCGTCACGCGCAACACCGGCACGCCGCCCAGCGCGGCCAAGCGCCGGCCGATCGCCGTGCGCGCCATCGGCACGACCTCGATCGGCAGCGGGAATGCGCCGAGCACCGGCACGCGCTTGCTGCCATCCGCGATGCAGACGAACGTATCGGCCACCGACGCGACGATCTTCTCGCGCGTCAGCGCACCGCCGCCGCCCTTGATCATTGCGCCGCTTGCGTCGATCTCGTCGGCACCGTCGACGTACACCTGCAGCGATTCGACCTCGTTCAGGTCGAACACCTTGATGCCGTGCGATTTGAGGCGTTCGGTCGTCGCGATGGAACTCGACACGGCGCCGCGGTAGCGCGATTTGACGGCCGCGAGCGCGTCGATGAAGCAGTTGGCGGTCGAGCCGGTGCCGACGCCGATCACGGCGCCTTCCGGCACGTTCTGGATCACATAATCGGCGGCTGCCTGGCCGACCAGGCGTTTGAGTTCGTCTTGAGTCATGGGGTGGGAATACAGCGGGATTGCGGAAAACCGGCAGTTTACCGGACTCGGATGACGACCCGGGCTTTTTCGGTACGTGTTGCAGCACCGCGCGCCCTGATCGATCGTCAGCGCGCGCCCGTTGCGGCACCGTCCTCCGCAGGTGGCGTGGCGGGGAAATACTTGTCGAGCAGCGCTTGCGCGATCGCATCGGTCCCGGCGTCCGGGTTGCCCGCATAGTCGGATGGCCGGAAATGCATCTGAAACGCCGCGAATACGCGTTGCGTGCGCGCGTCGAGCACGCCGTCGGTTGGCACGTCATAGCCGTAGCGTGCAAGCTTCAGCTGCAATTCCCGCACGTCGACGAGCGCGTGCGGATCGCGGCCGCCTAGTCGCGCGGCTACGGTCGCATCGTCCGGCCACGCGCCGACGCCGGCTTGCGCGAGCGCATGCCACGGGAACAGCGGCCCCGGATCGATCTTGCGTTGTGGCGCGATGTCGCTGTGCCCGACCACGCGCGTCGGCAAAATTCCGTAGCGCGCGACGATGTCCTTCGACAGGCGGATCAGCGCATCGACCTGTTCGGGCGGATACGGCTGCCACGTGCGGTCTTGCGGATCGAGCGGGCCGCGGTTCACGTTCTCGATGCCGATCGACGCCGCGTTGAGCTCGGTCGTGCCCTGCCATTCGCTGATACCCGCATGCCATGCGCGTTTCGATTCGGGAACGAGCTGGTAGACGACTGGCATCCCGTATTCGACGCGTGGTTGCGGCGGCACGACGTAGTGCGCGCTGACTGAATCGCCCGTCAGCGTGCTCAGCGATCTCGCTTCGTCGCTTTCGGTGTAATGCATCACGAGAAAGCGGATCCGCGAATCGGCGCCGCGCGCATGCAGGCTCGTATCGGCGTAGTAGGTACCGCGCTCGACCAGCGACGGCGATGTACAGGCGGCCAGCAGGCCGAGGATGGCGCACAATGCGCCGAGGCGAAACAGGGTCATGGTCCGCGAGTTCCGGGAGCCGCGTGCCGCGCGCAGTCGCGGCACGCGTCGTTCGGGGCGTACGGTCCGCGCATCGCGCGAGGCCGCGTGGGTCAGCCCGTATATCAGCCCGTGTATCAGCCCTTCACGCACCGCTGCCGCACCGCTTCGTAAAGGCACACGCCGCTCGCGACCGACACGTTCAGGCTTTCGACGCTGCCGGCCATCGGGATACTCATCACTTCGTCGCAGGTGTCGCGCGTGAGCCGACGCATGCCTTCGCCCTCCGCACCCATGACGATGGCGACAGGACCATCGAGCTTCGTGTCGTACAGCGTCCCCGGCGCCTCGTCCGACGTGCCGATGATCCACACGCCGGCCTCCTTCAGCTCGCGCAGCGCGCGGGCGAGGTTCGTGACCGTGATGTACGGCACCGTGTCGGCCGCGCCGCTCGCGACCTTCGCCGCGGTCGCGTTCAGGCCGACCGCGCGGTCACGCGGGGCGATCACCGCATGCGCACCGGCCGCATCGGCGACACGCAGGCATGCGCCGAGGTTGTGCGGATCGGTGACGCCGTCGAGCACCAGCAGCAGCGCCGGACCCTGGATGCCGTCGAGCAGTTCGGACAGGTTCTGAGCGAGCGGAACGTCCTCGACGCGCGCGACGACGCCCTGGTGGCGCTCGGTATGCGCGAGACCCCACAGGCGGGTTTCATCGGCTGCGATCAGCCGCACGCCCGCTTCTTTCGCGGCGTGCAGGAAGTCCTGCATGCGGCGGTCGCGGCGCGTCTGGTCGTACAGCACCTCCGCAACCGTCGACGCATCGTGCCGCAAACGTGCGGTCACCGCATGAAAACCGTAAAGAACCTTCAGACGTGACATGACTGGAACAACCTTCGATCAAACGTGCGGCCGCGCGATGGGCGCAGCCGCGATCCATGGAAAAGGAAAGCGCCGCGTTGCCGGCCGGTGACCGGTAGAACGCGGCGTCTCTCGATACTGCAGGGGCACGCGCGTGCGCTGCCCCAAACGCTCAATACTTTTTGCGGGCGTGTACCTTCTTCGCGGCCGTCTTCGCCGCCACGCCGCCCTTCTTCTTCGCCGCACGCGTGTCGTTTACCGCGGCGGCCGGTGCGCTGGCCGTCCGCTTGCGACGCGGCGCGGCTTCCTCCACCGGCGGCAACGAGCGCACGCGCGGGCCGCCGCGATCGTTGCCGTTGCCGACAGCAACCGGCGCCGATGCGGGACGCGGCGCCTTCACCGGCGTGTCGCGCACGAGGCGGAAGTCGATCTTGCGCGCATCGAGATCGACGCGGCTCACCTGCACGCGCACGCGATCCGACAGGCGATAACGGATGCCCGTGCGCTCGCCGCGCAGCTCGTTCTTGATCTCGTCGTACTGGAAGTAGTCCGAGCCGAGTTCCGTGACGTGCACGAGCCCTTCGATGAACAGCGTGTCGAGCTGCACGAAGATGCCGAACGACGTGACGCCGTTCACCATCCCGCCGTATTCCTCGCCGAGCTTGTCGCGCATGAAGTAGCACTTGAGCCAGGCCTCGACGTCGCGCGACGCTTCGTCGGCACGCCGCTCGTTCGCCGAGCAATGCAGGCCGAGCTCTTCCCAGATCGCGGTGTTCACGCGCGAACGGCCGCGCGCTTCGTCGTCGGCCTGCTGCATCGCGCGGGCGCGTGGCGACAGCGCGGTGTTCAGCTCGAAGCCGTCCGGTGCCTTCGGCGTGTACTTCTTGCCCGACAGGATCGCGTAGATCGCGCGGTGCGTGAGCAGGTCGGGATAGCGGCGGATCGGGCTCGTGAAGTGCGCGTACGCCTCATACGCGAGACCGAAGTGGCCGATGTTGTCCGGGCTGTAGACGGCCTGCTGCATCGAGCGCAGCAGCATCGGCTGCAGCATCTGCGCGTCGGGCCGGTCGCGAATCTGCGCCATCAGCGCCGCATAGTCGCTCGCATGCGGCTTCTCGCCGCCGCCGAGCGACAGGCCCATGCCGCGCAGGAACGCGCGCAGGTTCTCGAGCTTTTCCGGCGTCGGCCCCGCGTGCACGCGGTACAGGCCCGCATGCTTGTTGCGCTTAAGGAAATCGGCCGCGCAGACGTTCGCGGCCAGCATGCATTCCTCGATCAGCTTGTGCGCATCGTTGCGCTGACGCGGCACGATCTGTTCGATCTTGCCCTGCGAATTGCAGACGATGTACGTCTCGGTCGTGTCGAAATCGATCGCGCCGCGCTTCTGGCGTGCGGCGAACAGCGCCTTGTAGACGCCGTACAGATCCTGCAGGTGCGGCAGCAGGTCCGCGCGGCGCGCGGCCTCCGGCCCCTTCGTGTTCGACAGCACGGCGGCCACTTCGGTGTACGTCAGGCGCGCGGCCGAATGGATCACGGCCGGATAGAACTGGTACGCCTTGATCTCGCCACGCGCGGTAATCACCATGTCGCACGCGAGCACGCAACGGTCGACCTGCGGATTCAGCGAGCACAGCCCGTTCGACAGCTTCTCCGGCAGCATCGGGATCACGCGGCGCGGGAAATAGACCGACGTGCTGCGTTCCAGTGCGTCGGCATCGAGACCGTTGCCCGGCTGCACATAGTGCGACACGTCGGCGATCGCGACGATCAGGCGGAAGCCGTCGCCGCGACCCACCTTGGTCGGCTCGCAGTAGACGGCATCGTCGAAGTCGCGGGCATCCTCACCGTCGATCGTCACGAGCGGCACGTCGCGCAGATCGACGCGGAAGCGCAGGTCGGCCGGCCGCACCTTGTCGGGCAGCGCGGCGGCTTCATCAAGCGCCGGCTGGCTGAATTCATGCGGCACGCCGTACTTGCGCACCGCGATCTCGATTTCCATGCCCGGATCGTCGATGTCGCCGAGCACCTCGACGACGCGGCCGAGCGGTTGCGAATGGCGGCTCGGGAAGTCGGTCAGTTCGACGACGACGACCTGACCGACCTTCGCCTTCTTCACGTTCTGCGTGATCAGGATGTCGTGGCCGATGCGCTTGTCTTCGGGTGCGACGATCAGCGCGCCGTTCTCGTTGAGCAGGCGGCCGATCACGCGCTTGTTCGCGCGCTCGGTCACTTCGACGACATGGCCTTCCGGACGGCCGCGGCGATCGTAGCCGACGATCCGCGCGAGCACGCGGTCGTTGTGCATGACCTTTTGCATTTCGCCGTTCGGCAAGAACAGGTCGTCCTGGCCGTCGTCGCGGATCACGAACCCGTAGCCGTCGCGATGCCCCTGCACGCGGCCGGCGACGAAATTCGACGGATGGGTGAGCTGATAGTGGCCGCGCTTGTCGAGGCGGATCTGGCCGTCGCGTTCCATCGCGGCGACACGCCGGAAGAACCCTTCGCGTTCCTGGCGTTTGATCGACAACGCTTCGGCGATGTCGTTGGCTGCCAGCGGCGCGTCGCTCGTACGCAGCACGCCGAGAATTTCTTCACGGCTCGGAATGGGGTACGGATATTTGCTCAAGGGTTTGTCGATGATTGTTCTCGTTGCGTTGACTGATGGTGCACGGCATCAACATAGAAGTGTCCGTCAGACAGTTCTATAGTGACGGCGGCGGATCATTCTATCACCCGCCTGTGTTGCCAAAAGACGCGAATGCCGAGTGCAGGCGCCGCAGCGGCGGGTTTGCAGTGCATTGCAAAAAAATGTTGACACAATTAATTGGGGCGCTATAATTTCACTTCTTTGCAGCAAGCAGCTACTGCAAAACGTGCCCAGGTGGCGGAATTGGTAGACGCACTAGGTTCAGGTCCTAGCGGTGGCAACACCGTGGAGGTTCGAGTCCTCTCCTGGGCACCATCTGTTTTTGAAAAGGTCGGCTTCATGCCGGCCTTTTTTCATTTCATGCCTTGCATTACGCGCGCTGGCCGCGCCATATGCCCGCCGTTCCGATCGATAGCAGCATTGATCGGTTATCGATTGCCCTCCCCGCCGGTGCGTCAGCCGCCTTGCTTTCAACGAATCCAGCGAGGAACACGGCCCATGACGTCGATGACCCGCCGCGCGTTCGCACGCGCGATGCCGGGCCCGCATCCTGGCGCACGCCGAGAACACCCCATCCACGCTGCGCATCGGACATCAAAAATCGTCGACGCTCAAGACGCGCGGCACGCTCGAGCAGTCGCTCGCGCCGCTCGGCCTGCGCGTGTCGCGCCATGAATTCGCAAGCGGCTTGCCACTGACCGAACCGCTCAACGTCGGCGCGGTCGATTTCAGCGCCGACGCGCCCGACACGGCTCCCGTCTTCGCGCAAGCCGCGCATGCGCGCTTCGTCTTCGTGTACGTCGCGCAGCAAGCGCCGTCACCGAAAGCGCAGGCCATCATCGCCAAACGCGACAGCGCGCTGCCCACGCTTGGCTGATCTCAAGAGCAAGCGCATCGCCGTCACGAAGGCTGTCGGCAGCCGCTACCGGGTGCTTGCCGCCCTCGCACACACAAAGCTTGCCCCCAACGACGCGGCAATCCACTACCTGACGCCGGCGGACGGCCGCGCGACGTTCGAACGCGGAAGCGTCGATGCATGGATCACGCGGGATCCGTACGTCGCATCGGTCGACGCGAATCCCGATGTGCCGATTCCGCAGCCTCTCAGAACTTCGGTGGGCATCAGAACATCGCCGATACGTTCCGCGCAGTAGCTTCGTTGCCTGCCCGCGGCGACACGGCTGAATCGCTGCGCTGGAATTTCGCTGCAAAGCGTGCGGTTCCGATCGGCGCGTGATGCTCCGACCATGCGACGGGCGAAGGAATTTTTATCGCCGTCGCTCGAATTGTATTGACAGACTCTCGAGACACGCTAAAATAGCGGTCTTCGCATCGCAGCAAGCGAAACGTGCCCAGGTGGCGGAATTGGTAGACGCACTAGGTTCAGGTCCTAGCGGTGGCAACACCGTGGAGGTTCGAGTCCTCTCCTGGGCACCACTTATTTAAGAAAGGCCGGCTTTTAGCCGGCCTTTTTCTTTTTCATGACCCGTCCTGAAATAGGTTGACACTTTTTCGCCGAAACGAAGAGGTGCCAAATGGAGCAAGGGATCAAGCGGACGCAGCGGGACTACAGCCTGGCTTTTAAACTGTCGGTGGTGGCGCAGGTCGAAAAAGGCGAACTGACGTACAAAGAGGCACAGCGACGCTACGGCATCCAGGGGCGCTCGACCGTGCTGGTATGGTTACGTAAGCACGGCTTGCAGGATTGGGCCGATCCATCCG
This sequence comes from Burkholderia sp. LA-2-3-30-S1-D2, assembly GCF_001523915.2. Taxonomy (NCBI): domain Bacteria; kingdom Pseudomonadati; phylum Pseudomonadota; class Betaproteobacteria; order Burkholderiales; family Burkholderiaceae; genus Burkholderia; species Burkholderia sp. LA-2-3-30-S1-D2. The sequence goes on from NZ_CP013384.1 coordinate 1,976,238, forward strand.
GCCGTGCGCGATCGGGTTCCACCATGTCAAAGCAAGACTCAAAGCCGCTCACACCGGAGCAGCGCATCAAGGAGTTGGAGACGCAGTTGCGACAGGCGCAGGAGAAAGCCGCGCTATTCGAAGCCGTGGTCGACGTGATGCGCAAGGATTACGGGATCACCGTAAAAAAGCCTTCAGGCAGGTCGTCGCGCAAAAGCGGATCGAAAAGCTGAGCGTCGAGCGGGCCTGCCGATACATGGGTATCAGCCGCCAAGCGTATTACAAGCGATGCCGCAGCGAGGAACACCGTTGCTCGCAGAGCGAGACCGTCACTGCGCTGGTGCGAGACGTGCGGCTTCGCCAGCCGAGGCTGGGCACACGCAAGCTCCATCATCTGCTCGGGCCAGCGTTGGTCGAGCGCGGCATCAAGCTGGGGCGAGATCGGCTGTTCGACGTGCTGCGTGCCGCGCGCCTACTGGTCGTACCGCACCGGGCGTATCACAAGACCACCCATAGCCATCACCGCTTCCGGCGTCATCCGAATCTACTGAAACCCGGGCCGGATCAAATCGTGCCGACCGGCCCCGAACAAGTGTGGGTGGCCGACATCACGTATCTGCCGACGGCTGGCCCGTTTGTGTATTTGAGTCTCGTCACGGATGCGTTCTCGCGCAAGATCGTCGGTCATCACGTTCACGACAGCCTGCAAACCGAGCAGGTCAGTCAGGCGCTCAAGAAGGCGTTGCGCAAGCGCCGGAGCCGGCAGCCGTTGATCCATCACTCCGATCGCGGGGTCCAGTACTGTTCGACCTACTATCAGGACATCCATCGGCATCACGGCCTGCGCTGTTCAATGACGGACGGCTACGACTGCTATCAGAATGCGCTGGCTGAGCGGGTCAACGGCATTCTCAAGGGGGAGTTCCTGTTGCAACGTCCTGCGGACCTTGAACAGGCCGCCAAGATGGTCGAACAGTCGGTACACATCTACAACTATGAACGGCCACATGCCGCGCTGAAATACAAAACGCCCGATGCGGTGCATCGGGCGTTCTAGCGCCTGGATACTGTCAACCTATTCCAGGACTTGACACGGCAATGATTCCCTCACACCCGCATCGACCGACCACGGCATTCAGACGCGACAACCCAGGCGCGCCCTTTTTTACACCCATCCAAACGATCGTACAAAAATCTGTTGACACGCCCTTCGGGCACGCTATAATTGCGGTCTTTCGCGATGCAGCAAAGCGAAACGTGCCCAGGTGGCGGAATTGGTAGACGCACTAGGTTCAGGTCCTAGCGGTGGCAACATCGTGGAGGTTCGAGTCCTCTCCTGGGCACCATCTGTTTTTGAAAAGGTCGGCTTTATGCCGGCCTTTTTTCATTTCCGACTCCGGAATCACTGCGGGCGCCCTTGCGGATACACCGCAGCCGCAGCGCGACTCGCACCAGCCCGCCGATCCGAACCGAGTGCCGGGCGGGTTCCACGCCGGCCCTCCCGCACGCGGATCGCCTCACTCCGGTGATTCGCTCCGCCCTTGCCTCCTCCCCGCCACGTCCATCGTCGCCCCAGAACGAAACCGGGATTTCCCTAGGCTGACACGCCGCCGCTCACGCGGTTAAATAAATCAACGTGATTTATTTAATGCGTCGCAACCGACGCGCCCATGGAAGGAGACGCCATGAGAAGCCCGCACATCGGCCAGGGAAGCAACTCGGCCAACGTGCGCCGTTACAACGAGCGCCTGCTGTTGAAGACGCTGCGCCGTGCGGGTAGCGCGTCGAAGGCCGACCTCGCCCGTCTCGCGAACATGACGGGCACGGCGGTCGGCAGCATCATCGCGTCGCTCGCCGATGCAAAGCTGATCGCATTCGCCGGCCGCACCGAAGGCCAGCGCGGCCAGCCGGCCTCGCTGATCCGCCTCGATCCGCGCGGGGCGTTCGGCATCGGCGTCCATCTCGACCGGATGCGCATCGAGACGGCGCTCGTCAATTTCGCGGGCGACGTGCTCGGCCGCCGCTCCCATGACACGCTGCTCCCCCCGCCGGCCGACGTGCTCGAAATCGTGCGGCACGACATCGATGCGATGCAGGATCTGCTCCCCGCGCATGAGCGCGCGCGCCTGACGGGCGTCGGCGTCGCGCAGCCGTATAACCTCGGCGCATGGATGCGCGAGCTCGGCCTCGCGCCCGACACGTTCCGCGCATGGGAAGACGTCGACTTCGCGAGCGACCTCGGGCGCACGCTGTCGCTGCCCGTGTTCGGCGAAAACGACGGCAACGCGGCCGCGATCGCCGAACTGTTCTACGGGTACGGCCGGCAGTGCGACGACTTCGTGTACCTGTTCATCGGTCCCGCGATCGGCGGCGGCATCGCGATCGACGGAGACTGCCTGCGCGGCGTGACCGGCAATGCCGGCGACATCGCCGTGATTCCTGTGCCGCCGAGCCGGCTGGCCTCCGCGCCGCCGCCTCGCGGCCCGTGGGACATCCTCCTCGCCCGCGCATCGCTGCATGCGCTCGTACGCCACCTGCGCCATCACGGCGAGACGGTCGAGAACCGCGCCGACCTCGAGGCCTGCATCGCGCGCGGCCTGCCGGCGGTCGACGAATGGATCGACGACTGCGTCGACGCACTCGCCCCGGCATTGCGCGCGGTGCTGTGCGTCGTCGATGCGCCGGTGGTCGTGCTCGATGCCGATACCGACGCGGGCCTGCTCGATGCGCTGATGACCCGCCTGCGCGCGGCGCTCGTCGCCACCGCGCCGGAAGCGCGCGGCACGCCGACGCTCGTGCGCGGCACGTTCGGCGCCGACGCCGGTGCGATCGGCGCCGCGACGCTGCCGATGTTCTTCAACTTCTCCCCGCGGGCCGGCATCCTCAAGGGCGCCCGCACCGAATCGCAGGAGGTCAACCATGTCGCATTCTGAGTCGCCCCGGCCGCTGCTCGAGATGCGCCGGATCAGCAAGACGTTCCCGGCCGTGCGCGCGCTCGACAACGTCAGCCTGACCGTCTATCCGGGCGAGATCCACGCCCTGATGGGCGAGAACGGCGCGGGCAAATCGACGCTGATGAAGATCCTGTCGGGTGCGTACCGCGCCGACGCCGGCGGCGAAATCCTGATCGACGGCGAGCGCATCGACGTCGACGGCCCGCTCGCCGCGCGCGATGCGGGCGTCGCGGTGATCTACCAGGAGCTTTGCCTCGCGCCGAACCTGACCGTGGCGGAAAACATCTACGTCGGCCGCGAACTGCGGCGCGGCAACCGGCGCTGGGGCACCATCGACCGCGCGGCGATGGCGCGCGGCTGCCAGGACGTGCTCACGCGTCTCGGCGCCCCGTTCGGGCCCGACACGCTCGTCGGCACGCTGTCGATCGCCGAGCAGCAACTCGTCGAGATCGCGCGCGCCGTGCACACCCGCGCCCGCATCCTCGTGATGGACGAACCGACGACACCGCTCTCATCGCGCGAGACCGAGCACCTGTTCGGCCTGATCCGCCAACTGCGCGAGGAAGGTCTCGCAATCATCTACATCAGCCACCGGATGGCCGAGATCTACGAGCTGTCCGACCGCGTGTCGGTGCTGCGCGACGGATCGTACGTCGGCACGCTCGAGCGCGAATCGCTGTCGGCCGAACGGCTCGTCGCGATGATGGTGGGGCGCGACATCTCCGGCTTCTACAAGAAGGAACATGCGCCGTACGACCCCGGCCATCTGCTGCTGTCGGTACGCGACATTGCCGACGGCGACCGCGTGCGCGGCTGCAGCCTCGACCTGCATGCGGGCGAGGTGCTCGGCATCGCCGGGCTCGTCGGCGCGGGCCGCACCGAGCTCGCGCGGCTGATCTTCGGCGCGGAACCCCGCACGCGCGGCGACGTGAAGCTGGGCGATCGTACGTTCGGCGCACATTCGCCACGCGACGCGATCGACGCGGGCCTCGTCTACCTGACGGAGGACCGCAAGCGCCAGGGCCTGTTCCTGGACATGAGCGTGCGCGACAACATCAACATCTCCGTCTGCAACCGCGACGCGCGGCTCGGTGCGCTCGATCTCGCACGCGGCGCCCAACGCGCGCGCGACGCGATCGCCTCGCTGTCGATCCGCGTGCCGAACGCGAACGTAAACGTCGGCGCGCTGTCGGGCGGCAACCAGCAGAAAGTGCTGCTGTCGCGCCTGCTCGAGACGAAGCCGCGCGTGCTGATTCTCGACGAACCGACCCGCGGCGTCGACATCGGCGCGAAATCCGAGATCTACCGGATCATCAACGAACTGGCCCGTGCGGGCGTCGGCGTGATCGTGATCTCGAGCGAGCTGCCGGAAATCATCGGCGTCGCCGATCGCGTGCTCGTGATGCGCGAAGGCGAGATCGCCGGCCAACTCGGCGGCCACATGCACACACCCATCACGCAGGAGGCGATCATCGCGCTCGCCACCGGCTCGCAGGCCGAACTCGCCGACGCGCACTGACCACGGCCCCTTCATCTCCCTCTTACGTCCAGGTACCGACATGATCAACCCGACCAAGCAGCGGAACCTCGCTTCCGCGACGGCCCATCCGGTGGCCAACCGTACGCCCCTGATGCGCGGCGCCGATCATCGCGCGCGCGTGCAATCGCTGATGCGCACCGCCGGCATGCTGCCGGTGCTGCTGGTTCTGTGCATCGGCTTCGGATTCCTGACCGACGGCTTCTTCACGCTGCAGAACCTGTCGATCGTCACGCAACAGGCCTCGATCAACATCGTGCTCGCCGCCGGCATGACCTTCGTGATCCTGACGGGCGGCATCGACCTGTCGGTCGGCTCGGTGCTCGCCGCATCGGCCGTCGCCGCGCTGCTCGCGTCGACCATTCCCGGCTGGGGCTGGCTCGGCGTGCCGATCGCGCTCGCCGTCGGCCTCGTGTTCGGCGCGATCAACGGCGGCCTGATCTCGTTCCTGCGTCTGCCGCCGTTCATCGTCACGCTCGGCGCGATGACGGCCGTGCGCGGCGTCGCCCGCCTGATCGGCAACGATACGACCGTCTTCAACCCGCAACTGCCGTTCGCGTTCATCGGCAACGGCACGATCCTCGGCGTGCCGTGGCTCGTCGTGATCGCGTGCGCGGTGATCGCGCTGTCCTGGTTCATCCTGCGCCGCACGGTGCTCGGGATGCGGATCTATTCGGTCGGCGGCAACCCGGAAGCCGCACGCCTGTCGGGCATCAACGTGCGGGCGATCCAGCTGTTCGTGTATGCCGCGTCGGGTCTGCTCGCGGGCCTCGGCGCGGTGATGTCGGCCGCGCGGCTTTATGCCGCCAACGGCCTGCAACTCGGCCAGTCGTACGAACTCGATGCGATTGCCGCGGTGATCCTCGGCGGCACGAGCTTCGTCGGCGGCGTCGGCTCGATCGTCGGCACGCTGATCGGTGCGCTGATCATCGCGGTGCTGACCAACGGTCTCGTGCTGCTCGGCGTGTCCGACATCTGGCAATACATCATCAAGGGGCTCGTGATCATCGGCGCCGTCGCGCTCGACCGCTATCGCCAGCGCGATTCGGCCCGCACCTGACACGCATTCCTCACCGCGCATTCCTCACCGCGCATTTCTCATCATTCAACCATCAGGGCGCAGGCAGGTCCTCCTGCGCCCGTCCGCCAACGGACCTTCCGGAGACACAACGACATGTTCAAGCACAAAGCCGCCCTGACCGCCGTCGCCTGCGCGCTCGCCTTCGGCGCCGCCACCGCCCACGCAGCCGACAAGCCGCTGAAATCGATCGGCGTCACGGTCGGGTCGCTCGGCAACCCGTATTTCGTGACGATCGTGAAGGGTGCCGAAGCACGCGCCAAACAGCTCAACCCGAACGCGAAGGTCACCGCGGTTTCTGCCGACTACGACCTGAACAAGCAATTCACGCAGATCGACAACTTCATCTCCGCGCACGTCGACATCATCCTGCTCAACGCGACTGATCCGAAGGCGATCGAGCCGGCGGTGAAGAAGGCGCAGGCGGCCGGCATCACGGTCGTCGCGGTCGACGTCGCGGCTGCCGGCGCGAACGCGACCGTGCAGACCAACAACGTGAAGGCCGGTGAGCTGGCGTGCGACTACCTCGCGAAGAAACTCGGCGGCAAGGGGAACGTAATCATCGAGAACGGCCCGCAGGTATCGGCCGTGATCGATCGCGTGAACGGCTGCAAGGCCGTGCTCGCGAAAAACCCGGGCATCAAGCTGCTGTCGAGCGACCAGGACGGCAAAGGCTCGCGCGAAGGCGGGATGAACGCGATGCAGGGCTACCTGACGCGCTTTCCGAAGCTCGACGGCGTGTTCACGATCAACGACCCGCAGGCGATCGGCAGCGATCTCGCGGCGAAGCAGCTGAATCGCCCGAACATCGTGATCACGTCGGTCGACGGCGCGCCGGACATCGAGGTGGCGCTGAAGTCCAACACGCTCGTGCAGGCGTCGTCGAGCCAGGACCCATGGGCGATGGCGCAGCAGGCCGTCAACGTCGGCTACGGGATCATGAACGGCCAGAAGCCGGCCAACCCGATGATCCTGATCGAGCCGACGCTCGTCACGCGCGACAACGTGAAGGGCTACAAGGGCTGGAGCAGCCCGCGCTGATCGCGCGACACCAACCGCGATCCCCGACGGTGCCGGGCCGCCTCGCCGCGCGCGGCGCCCGGCCCTGCCCGTTCCCTCGCCTCAACCGCTGCACCGCCGCGCGACACGCCACGGCACGAGATTTCGACATGACGACGACGTTCCCCCGCCTGATCGTATTCGGCGAAGCACTGACCGATTTCATCCGCGACGATGCGCAGCACTGGCGCAGCGTCGCCGGCGGCTCGTGCTGGAACGTGGCGCGCGTCGGCGCGCGGCTCGGCGTGCCGACCGCGTTCGCCGGCACGGTCAGCCGCGATATCTTCGGCGACGAACTGATGCGCAAAAGCGCCGACGCCGGGCTCGACCCGCGCTTCATCCGGCAGGTCGATCGCGCGCCGCTGCTCGCGATGGTCGTGTCGAAACAGCCGCCCGACTATTTCTTCATCGGCGAAAACAGCGCCGATCTCGCGTTCGATCCGGCCGACTTGCCCGACGGCGCGCTCGACGCGGCCGAGATCGTGCACGTCGGCTCGCTCGGCGTCGTGCGCGAGCCGCTTGCGTCGCGCCTGATCGAAGTCGTGCAGGCTGCACGCGCCGCCGGCAGACGAATCTCGTTCGATCCGAACTATCGCGCACCGATGGCCGCGCCGTCGTATCGCGACATACTGCGCCGGCTGGCAAGTCTCGCCGACTGGATCAAGGTCTCCGACGAAGATCTGCGCGGCCTGTTCCCCGAACTCGATGAAGCCGCCGCGCTCGCGCAATTGCGCGCGTGGGCCCCCGATGCGAGCCTGCTCGTCACGCGCGGCGCGGCCGGCATGCAGCTTCTGCATCGCGATACTGCACTGTTCCAGCCGGCGTTCGCGACCGAGATCGTCGATACCGTCGGCTGCGGCGACGCCAGCATCGGTGGCTGGCTCGCCAGCCAGCTCGTGCACCCCGGCGCATCGGCCGCCGATCATCTGCGCTACGCGGCAGCCTGCGCGGCAGTCGCCTGTGCGCATGCGGGCGCGTATGCGCCCACCGCTGCCGAGGTGGCAAAGGTCATCGCGAATCCGGCGACCGCCGAATCGGCCGACGCCGCGCTATCGCACTAGGCGGCGCCGGAACGCGCTGGACGGCGCGTTCGCCTCGCATCGTCACGCAAAGCCCTGCGCGCCCTTCCCACCATTGCCGCCATTTCCGCGCGCCTGCAGCAATTGCAGGCTCTCGTCGACACTCAGTTCGGACATCGCGTCGTCGCGCAGCGTCTCGTCGGCCGCACGGCGCAGCGCATGCAGCGCGTGCTCCTTGAGCCGCACGATCGCGAACTGCAGCCCGCGGGCCGCGCATTCGGCCGCGAACGTGCGCAACGACTCGATCGTCGTGCCGTCCACGTCAGGCGTTTCCTCGAGACTCAGCAGCACGGTACGCGCATCGGGCGCGGCCTTCATCAGCACACGCACGCGATTGAGCATCCGGTCCGCGTTCGCGAAGAATAGCTGCGCCTCGGGCCGCACGATCAGCACACCGGGTACCGGCTTCGCATCGGCGTGATTCGCGACGTCGACAAAGTCGTGCCCGTCGCGCAGGCGGCCGAGCACGCTCACGTTCGGCTCCGACAACTTGCGCAACGTCAGCAGCAGGTTCACGCCGATGGCTGCGAGCAGTCCGTGCAGCACGCCGAGCACGAGCACCGCGAGCAGCGCGGCGATCACGACGAGCCGGTCGCGATGCCAGACCCAGTACGGCCGGAACACCGACGGATGCAGCGAGTGGCTGACCGCGAAGATCACGATTGCCGCGAGCACGGGCTCCGGCGTGCGCGCAAGCTGCGGCAGCAGCAGCCACACGATCAGCGCGACCACGCCGGCCGCCCACAAGCCCGCGAAACGCGACCGCGCACCGGCCGCCTCGTTCGCGGACGTCGCCGAATAGCCGGCGCCGACCGGCATCCCGTGCAGCAGCCCCGACACGAGGTTCGCGCAGCCGAGCGCGACGAGGTCGCGGTTCGCCGACACGCTGTCACCGTGCTTCAGCGCGAAGTTGCGAATCGATCCGTACGACTCCGCATACAGGATCAGCATCAGCGCGAAAGCAAGTTCGACCGTCTGCATCCATGCATTGCGGTCGAGATGCGGCAGCCCGAATTCGATGTGGCGGAAATCGATGTGCCCGACGATCGCGATCCCGTAGTGCTGCCAGTCGACCATATACCCGGCCGCGATCGACAGCACGATCACGACCAGTGTCGCGGGCACGCGCGAGCGCCGGCCGAGCACGAACAGCAACGCGAGCGCGGTCGTGCCGAGCGCGACGCTCGCGAGGTTCGCGTGCGATGCGCCGGTGACGAGCTCGAGCGCGGCATGCGGCGCGTCACCGTGCTGCACGGAGATCGCGAGAATCTTCGGCAGTTGCTTGATGACGATCGTCAGCGCCAGGCCGAACGCGAAACCGCGCAAGACCGGACGCGCGACGAAATCCGACATGCCGCCCAGTCGCGCGGCGCCCGCCAGGATGAACAGCACACCCGTCATCGTGACGAGCGCGGCCGCCAGCGCGAGCTGCGCGGCAAGCGCCATCCCGGACTCGGCCAGCACGGTCGCGGCGAGCACGGCCGCCGACGACGACGTCGACGACACGATCGCAAAGCGACTGCTGCCGGTCAGCGCATAGACGACGAGGCCCGACAGCAGTGCGATGAGGCCGGCTTGCGGGGGCAGGTTGGCGAGCCCCGCGTACGCGACCGCCTCGGGAATCAGCAGCCCGGCGATCGACAGGCCGGCCAGCGCATCGAGACCGATGCGCTGCGTGGCCGACGGCGTTGCCGCATCGAGTGCAGCGAAATGCCCGGGATGCTGCGGGCCGGCATCCGGATGGGGGGGGACGGTCGTCATGAAGTGGCAGGCGCCGGGCGCGTATCAGGGTTTGACGGCGATGACACCCGACCAGCCGGGCAGATAGCGGGCGTCTTGCTCATGCGCACGGCGCAGCGAGAGGTCGAGCGCCTTCGAGAAGCTCTTGCGGATCTGGTCGAGCGTCACGTGCTGGCGCAGGTAGTCGGCCCACAGGAATTCGCTGAACGGCGTCGCATCCTTCGCGTAGCCGCCGGCCGTGCGCAGCTCGCCCGCAAGGCTCCGGTACGGATCGTCCTCGAGCCCCGTCAGCGCCTTCGGCAGATGTGCGTATTCGCGACGCGAACCATCCGCGCCGAACGGATGGACCCACTGGTTGTGTTCCATCATCCGCCAGAAGATCGTGTTGTCGAGCCAGGACAGATCCTTCAGCAGCATCGCGTTCACACGCGTCTCCCCTTCCTCGATCAGCGCGAGGCCGAGGTGGTGATGGTCGGTGATGTAGTGCAGCCCGTCCGGGCCGAGGACGGTCGGAAACCAGTGCGACTCGATCGCGGCCTTGCGTGCGCGCTTGTCGAGCGTCTTCCAGTGCTTGCGCTTCGCTTTCACTTCGCGATAGCCGACCGTCATTTGCGTCGGACGCAGTGCGTCGAGCCGGACGGGAATGAGATGAACGTCGTTGCCGAGTGCCATGATCGTACCCCATGTTACGAATTTCCGGCAACGATACTCCGGATCTTGCGAGCCGTTAATACGTCGCGGCCTCGATACGCATGCGCTTGACCATCTCTGACAACGGAGCGCACCACTATGCACGCAGGTCGTCGCGCTCGAGACGATGACGAACGTAGGGAATTCCGTCATGAACGACGCTCACGCGCCGCATCCCGAGCTTGCGTGCGACGTTCAGCGAACCCGTGTTCGCCTCGGCAATGTCGGCGATCACGCGCGGCAGCCGCACGGTGTCGAACGCATGACGCACGACGGCCGTGGCGGCCTCGCATGCGATGCCGCGCCCCCACGCCGCGCGCACGAGTCGCCAGCCGATCTCGACGTCGCGCGCGCCGCCCGCATAGTCGGGAATCAACAGGATCCATCCGATAAACGCGTCGGGCGCGGCCTTCTCGAAGATCGACCAGTAGCCGAGGCCGGGCGGATACGCGCGTGTGATCCGGTGCGTGACGAAGCGGCGATGTTCGTCCGGGTCGTGCCACGGGCCCGAGATGTAGCGCGTGACCTCCGGATCGCGATCCATCTCGATGCTCGCGTCGAGATCTGCCAGCACGCGCGCGCGCAGCCACAGCCGCCCGGTCTCCAGGACGGGCAATGCGGCAACGGAGGGTTGGGTCATCGGGACTCCTGATTCGGTGGCGATGCGCATCGCGCACCTTACATAACTGATACAAAAAGCCTTCCGGCATGATACAGACGCCTGTCGCCTGTCTCGTGCACGTTCATTTCCGTTTTCTCAACAACCCATTTCATAGGGATTATTCCCGATTCGCGGTTATCGCACCCCACATCGTAAGGTGCCGCGGCCTACACTCGATAGATGCCCCCGCACCGCGCGCAAGCCGGGCCGGCATCCGCCTGCGGATCGTAAGCGCGCAAGCCTACGAGGAGACCTCGGACATGAGCTGGACCCGCGAACAACGCAACGTCACGATCGCCGCCTACCTGGGCTGGACACTCGACGCATTCGATTTTTTCCTGATGGTCTTCGTGCTGAAGGACATCGCCACCGAATTCGCGTCGACGATCCCCGCCGTCGCGTTTGCGCTGACACTCACGCTCGCGATGCGCCCGATCGGCGCGCTGATCTTCGGCCGGCTCGCCGACCGCTTCGGCCGCCGTCCGACACTGATGGTCAACATCGCGTGCTATTCGCTGCTCGAACTCGCGTCGGGCTTCGCGCCGAGCCTCGCCGCGCTGCTGGTGCTGCGCGCGCTGTTCGGCATCGCGATGGGCGGTGAATGGGGCGTCGGCTCCGCGCTGACGATGGAAACCGTGCCGACCCACGCGCGCGGCTTCGTGTCGGGCTTGCTGCAGGCTGGCTATCCGAGCGGCTACCTGCTCGCGTCTGTCGTGTTCGGCCTCTTCTACCAGTACATCGGCTGGCGCGGCATGTTCATGGTCGGCGTGCTGCCCGCGCTGCTCGTGCTGTATGTGCGCACGCACGTGCCCGAATCGCCGGCCTGGAAGCAGATGGAAAAACGTGCGCGGCCGAGTCTCGTAACCACGATCCAGCAGAACTGGAAACTCACGATCTACGCGATCGTGCTGATGACCGCGTTCAACTTCTTCTCGCACGGCACGCAGGACCTCTACCCCACCTTCCTGCGCGAACAGCATCACTTCGATCCGCATACCGTGTCGTGGATCACGATCGTGCTGAACATCGGCGCGATCGTCGGCGGCCTGTCGTTCGGCGCGATCTCGGAGAAGATCGGCCGCCGTCGCGCGATCTTCATCGCCGCGCTGATCGCGCTGCCGATTCTGCCGCTGTGGGCGTTCTCGAGCGGCCCGGTCGCGCTCGCCGCCGGCGCGTTCCTGATGCAGATCTCGGTACAGGGCGCGTGGGGCGTGATACCGGTTCACCTGAACGAGATCTCGCCCGACGAGATTCGCGCGACCTTCCCCGGTTTCGTCTACCAGCTCGGCAACCTGCTCGCGTCCGGCAACGCGACGATGCAGGCGTCGCTCGCGGTTTCCCAGGGCAACAACTACGGTTTCGCCCTGGCGCTCGTGGCCGGCATCGTGGCCGTCGTGATCGCCGTGCTGATCCTGTTCAGCCGTGAACGGCGCGGTATCGACATGACGCAATCGGTCAATACGCGTACCACCGTCGGGTGAGCCTGCATATTGCCGCATCGCACCATCACGCGTGCCCCGTCCCGCCGGGGCCACGCGACATACTTTCCGCATCTGCACATCGAACTAGAGGAATTTGTCCAGATTCCTCGCTTGCCCGTGCCGCCCGCGTTTTTTTATCTTAATAAAAACGGCTGTTTGAATCAGATAATCAAATCACCTGTTCGCGGCCGGGCGACCGGCATTGGGAGGCGGGACATGGCAGTCAGTCAGGAGGGGCGACCGTCGGCGGGACGGCCGTCCGGGACGCGGTCATCCGGCAATCGGCAGACCGGCGGGACGAAGGCGCGCATTCTCGATGCGGCCGAGGACCTGTTCATCGAGCACGGCTTCGAAGCGATGTCGATGCGGCAGATCACGTCGCGCGCGGCCGTGAACCTCGCCGCGGTCAACTACCACTTCGGCAGCAAGGAAGCGCTGATCCACGCGATGCTGTCGCGTCGGCTCGACCAGCTCAACCAGGAGCGCCTCGGCATCCTCGACCGCTTCGATGCGCAGCTCGGTGCGCATATCACCTGCGAACACGTGCTCGGCGCGATGTTCATTCCCGCGCTGAAGGCGTCGCGCGACCCCGACCGCGGCGGCCCCGCATTCCTGCGGCTGATCGGCCGCGCGTACACCGACCCGTCGCCGTTCGTGCGCAACTTCCTGACCGCGCACTACGCGAGCGTCGCCGGCCGCTTCTTCGACGCGTTCCAGCGCGCGCTACCGCATCTGCCGCGCACGGAGCTCGGCTGGCGGCTGCACTTCGCGATCGGTGCGCTGTCCGGCGCGCTGGCCGGTGCCGAAACCGAAAGCCTGATCGACGAATTCTCGCAAGGCCGCACGATGAACGACGTGCAGATGATCGCGCGGCTGTCCTCGCTGATCGTCGCCGCACTGAAGGCGCCGATGCCCGACAGCGCGCAGCTGTCGATCTTCGCGGCCGTGCTCGACGATGCGGGTGCGAGCGAGGCGTTCGGGCTGTCCTCGAGCGCGCCGGCTGCCGATCCGGCGACGGTGCATTCGGCGAGCTGATCGCGCCGAGCCGCTCAGGCGGCGATTCACGATTTTGGCGGCCCGGACCGGCGTTGATGCGCTGGCCCGGGCCGAACGAATGTCATGCGGCGGGAGCCAACGCTGGCTTGCGCTCGTCGACAAAAAGGCATGGCGAGAACATCGCGCTGAAGCGTCGATTCTCACCGACCGCAAAGCATGGGGTGAGCGTAGGCGCTGAAGCGCCAACTCTCACCGACAACGGAGACACATCATGTCCTCATCCGCAGCAACCGCAGCGGCCCAGCTCCCGCCGAACACCGATGGCATCTGGTACGCGTCGTATCCGCCCGGCGTGCCGCACGAGATCGACGTCACGCAATACGCATCGCTCGTGCAATTCTTCGACGAATGCACGACACGCTTCGCCGAGCGCGTCGCCTACGTGAGCGCAGGCGCATCGATGACCTACCGCACGCTCGCGCAGAAAGTCGAGGCGTTCGCGTCGTATCTGCAAAGCACCGGCGTGAAGCCGGGCGACCGCGTCGCGATCATGCTGCCGAATACGTTCCAGTACCCGGTCGCGCTGTTCGGGACGCTGAAAACCGGCGCGATCGTCGTCAACGTCAACCCGCTCTATACCGCGCGCGAACTCGCGCACCAGTTGAAGGACAGCGGCGCGCAGACGATCGTCGTGTTCGAGAACTTCGCACGCACGCTGCAGGACGCGTTGCCCGAAACGCAGGTGAAGAACATCGTCGTCACCGCGCTCGGCGACCTGCTCGCAGACGGCTTCAATGCAAAGGGGCGCCTGATCAATTTCGTGCTGAAGCACGTGAAAAAGCTCGTGCCGCCCTACACCCTGCCGCAGGCGATCCGGCTGCGCGCCGCCCTCGCGCTCGGCGCACGCGGCAAACCGCAACCGGTGAAGACGACGCGCGACGATCTCGCGTTCCTGCAATACACGGGCGGCACGACAGGCGTCGCGAAAGGCGCGATGCTCACGCACGGCAACCTGATCGCGAACCTGCTGCAGGCCAAGGCGTGGATCGCCGACCAGGTCTCGGGCGACGTCGAGACCGTGCTGACGCCACTGCCGCTCTATCACATCTATTCGCTGACGGTGAACGCGTTCATCTTCATGGGGCTCGGCGGTCGCAACATCCTGATCGCGAACCCGCGCGACATGAAGATGGTGATGAAGATCATCCGCAATGAAACGTTCACCGGAATCACCGGGATCAACACGCTGTACAACGCGTTCCTCGACAACGAGGAATTCCGCAAGCGCGACTTCTCGAAGCTCAAGCTCGCGATGGCGGGCGGCATGGCGATGCAGCGCGCGGTCGCGGAGCGCTTTCACGAGGTCACGGGGCGGCCGGTCGTCGAAGGCTACGGGCTCACCGAATGCTCGCCGATCGTCACGATGAATCCAGTGAACCTGAACGACATGGCCGCATTCAGCGGCTCGATCGGCCTGCCCGCGCCGTCGACGCTCGTGCGCTTCCGGCGCGAGGACGGCACCTGGGCCGGCATCGGCGAGCCCGGCGAGCTGTGCGTGCACGGCCCACAGGTGATGCGCGGCTACTGGCAGCGGCCCGACGAGACCGCGAAGGTGATCGACGCCGACGGCTGGCTCGGCACCGGCGACATTGGCGTGATGGACGAACGCGGCTTCATCCGCCTCATCGACCGCAAGAAGGACATGATCCTCGTCTCGGGCTTCAACGTGTATCCGAACGAGATCGAGGAAGTGCTGGTCATGCATCCGGGCATCAGCGAAGCCGCCGCGATCGGCATCCCGGACGAAGTCCAGGGCGAACGGATCAAGGTCTTCGTCGTGCGCCGCGACCCGACGCTGACGGTCGACGACGTGCTCGCGCACTGCCGCAAGAACCTGACCGGCTACAAGATGCCGAAGTTCGTCGAGTTCCGCGACGCGCTGCCGCAGACGAATGTCGGCAAGATCCTGCGCCGCGCGCTGCGCGACGAGGAACTCGCCAAGCTCAATGCCGCGAAGCGAGGCTGAACGATCCATCGCCCCGGGAGACGCTGTCGATGAACGAAGGAACGAAGCGCCGCACGCGGCACGCCGCCGCGGCCATTGTGTGCATGCTGTCGCTCGCGCAAGCCGGCCTGCATGCGCAGGAAACCGCCGCTGCCGCGAGCGCGGTCCAGGAGGACGCACTGCCGGCGGACCTGGCGAAGGTCACGCGCGAGCCGGTCGTGCAGCAGGCGCGCTGGCTGCGCACGGCCGCCCAGCGCGGCACGCTCGCACAACTTGACGACGCGACGCTCACGGCGCTGTTCAAGGCACTCGATCCGCTCACCGTGCCGCTCTATATCCGCAATGGTCCCAACGGCTATCCGTCGTACCAGTTCACGATGGTGCGCCAGGAGCGCATCAGCGGGAAATGGTCGGACACGCCCGACCGCATGCTCGTGAAGACGACCCGCGAACCGTTGCGGGTGTATGCGAAATGGCTGCCGGACGGCGCGCATGCGGGACAGGAGACGATCTACGACACGACCCGGCGCAAGGACGAGATGTACGGCCATCTCGGCGGCCTGCTCGGCAAGATTCCGCTGTGGACGGCGCTCGACGGCGCACTCGCACGCGCGCAGTCGAATCACCAGGTGAAGGATCTCGGCACCGAGTTCATCACGAACCTGTACCTGACCGAAGGGAAGAAATACCAGGAAGCCGGCGTGCAGCGGCCGACGCAGGTGGAAGCGAAGACGATCGGCGGGGTGCGCGTCGTCGCGCTCACCTATGAGACGCCGACCGGCCGCCCGCAGTTCTATGCGAAGAAGGAAACCCTCGGGCTCGACCTGCACGCGCCGTACTTCAGGACTGTCGAATCCTATGACAACGACGGCAAGATCTTCGAACGGATCATCATCGAGAAAATCGCGCCGGCGACGCTCGACGAATCCGCGTTCGACCCGAAGAATCCGGATTACGCGTTCTGATCGTCGCCGGCGCCGCGCGGGTCGCGCTCAATCGTCGTCATCGTCGTGATGCTTGTGCCAATGCCTGTGATCGTGCCTGCGCCATCTCCGGTAACCGTCGTCGTCCTCGTCGCCGTAGTAGCCGTATCCGTAACCCGGATAGGCGACCACCGCCGGCTGCGGCGCCACATAGACCGGCGCCGGTTCGGCATAGACCGGTGCGACCGGCACGCCGATGCCCACCGACAGGTCGACGTGTCCCGCCATTGCACTGCCGGAAGCGAGCAACGCCACACTCCCGATCCACACCGCCAATCCCTGCTTGTTCATGTTCCCCTTCCCGGATCCACCGGCCAGCCCGGCACGCGCGTCGAATGTAATCGCGCCCCGCGCCATCAGGTGCTACGCCGTTGCGAGAGTCGTAACGCGACGTAACGAAACGGCACTAGCCATTCGACCGAATCGCGCAAATGCACGGGAACGTCTATAGTGGGTTACGGTTCGACACAATCGCGACTGCGCACTGGTGGAACGAACAGGGTAAAATCCCGCCAAACACTTGGTGGGCGACCACGCCACACACGCACAACATATTCTCTGACGCAGGCTCCTGCCGCACCTCAATGGCCAATCCCGCAGAATCCCATCCGCAAAACGACTTCATCAATTCGGCGCGCAAGGAACGTAAGCGTGTTGAAATCTATCTCGTCAACGGCATTCGTCTGACGGGGTGTATCGAGTCGTTCGACCAGTACCTGGTGATGCTGCGCACCCCCGTGGGTCTGCAAGGCATCTACAAGCGTGCGATTTCCACGATCCAGCTCGACACGGGCGGCTCGCGCCCGGGCGGCGGCGGCCCCCGCGGCCCGCGTACCGGTGGTCGGCCGGGCGGCCGCGAAGGCGGCGGCCACAGCCCGTACGGCTCGCACGGCGGCGCCCGCGAATCGCGCGGCGAAGGCGGCGGCTACGGCTACGGCTCGCGCGAACCGCGTGAAGGTTATGGTTCCCGTGAACCGCGCGAAGGCTACGCCCCGCGCGAACCGCGCGACGGTTATGGCGCGCCGCGCGAGCCCCGCGAAGGCTATGGCGCCCCGCGCGAAAGCTACAGCACACCCCGCGACGCCGGCGACGCATCGGGCAACACGTCGCCGTCCGACACACGCGGCGGCAATGGGCCGGTGATCGTTACGCGCCGCCGGCGAATCGTGCCGGACGGCCAGTAAAACGAAAGGGCAAGCCAAATGGCTTGCCCTTTTTTCTGGTGGGTCGGCGCGGCATGTCGCCGCACCGGCCGTGCCGTGATCGCTCAGTGTGCCGTCGTCGGCAAGCCTGCGTCGGCCTCGCGCTGCAGCGAACGCACCTGCTGCTGCAATGCGCGCAATTGCGACTGAAGCTGCGCCTGTTGCGCCTGCAACGCCGCCGTCTCGGCGCGGACGCTCTTCTGGCGATCCGCGACCGTTGCCTGCTGCTCGCGTGCGATCGAGATGTCCGCCTGCAGACGCCGCGCCCGCTCCTGCGTGACTTCGATCTGCCGGTCCATCTGCGCCTTCTGCGATTCCAGCTTCGCCGCACGCAGCTCGTTGACGGCCAGCCGTTCCGCCTGACGCGAGAAATCGCGATAGATCGTTTCCGCCCGCGTCTCGTCGTAGGTCTTGATCACACGCCAGAACGCCTTCTGCTGAAACAGCGCGACGAA
The DNA here is from genome assembly GCF_001523915.2 of Burkholderia sp. LA-2-3-30-S1-D2. NCBI lineage: Bacteria > Pseudomonadati > Pseudomonadota > Betaproteobacteria > Burkholderiales > Burkholderiaceae > Burkholderia > Burkholderia sp. LA-2-3-30-S1-D2. Next base: position 1,994,137 of record NZ_CP013384.1, read on the forward strand.
ATAGGAACCGTCCTTCACGCTGAACAGCAGGCTCGCGCCGTAGCTGCCGTTATAGCTGGTGCGCATTTCCGTCAGCGAATGCGCCTGGATCTGGCGCTGAAGTTCGTCGACCGTGCTCTGCCCGGTCGTCTCGCCCGCCTGCGGCTGCACCGACGTCTGAACCTGCTGGTCGATCACCGGAATCGCCGCCACCGGTGCCGACGCCTGCTGTACCGCCGGCGATGCGTTGCCGGCCAACCCCTGCGCGAACGCGCCCTGCATGCCTCCCATCATGGCGAGCAACACACACGCCCGCCCCAACCCCGTCATATGGCTCATGAATTTCAATTCCCCGCCCGTGTCGTTGTAATTCAGCGCGATTTTATCTCATTAATTACTCGCTTTCGCGGGTCTCGGGCTCTTCGTCGAATATCTGATATTTGCGCATCTTTTCCCACAGGACCTTCCGGCTGATGCCGAGCTGCTGAGCCGTATCCTGGCGCCGCCAACTGTTTGCGTCGAGGGCAGCGATCACGCGGCTGCGCTCGTTCATGTCCCACTTGCTGCGGTCGACGAAGACCTCTGCCGCACTCTCCACCGGCACCGGCTGCGCCGAATTGCGCGCATGGGCGATCAGCCGCTGCAGTCGAGCGGCATCCCAGCCGCCCGTTTGCCGCACCGTCACCCCGACGCGCTCCGCAAGGTTGCGCAGTTCGCGCACGTTGCCGGGGAAATAGCTGTCCGCTACCGCGTCCGCGAGCCAGTAAGGCAGGTCAGACAACTGCGCGAGCCGCTCGTCGCCCACCACCTCCGCGACGAACGACTTGAACAGCGCGATCTTGTCGACCGCGCCCCGTTCTTCCAGCGACGGAATGCTCAGCTCGATCACCGCGAGCCGATAGTAGAGATCCGCGCGGAACAGGCCATCCTTCACGAGTTGCGGCAGCTTCTTGTTGCTGGCCGCGACGAGACGGAAATCGACCTTGATCGGCGTCGTCGCGCCGACCCGCAGCACGGTGCCGTCCTCGAGCACACGCAGCAGCTTGACCTGCTGGTACAACGGCAGGTCGCCGACTTCGTCGAGGAACAACGTGCCGCCCGCCGCCTGCTCGAAATAGCCTTTATGCGCAACAACCGCGCCGGTGAACGAGCCTTTCGCGTGCCCGAAGAACAGCGATTCGAACAGGCCATCCGGAATCGCGCCGCAGTTGACCGGAACGAATTCGCCGTTCCGGTAGCGCGAATGCTTTTCGTGAAGCAATTGCGCGATACGTTCCTTACCGACGCCGGTTTCGCCGTGCAGCAGCACGTTGGTGTCGCAGTCGGCGAACGTATCGACCTCGCGCAGCAGCGCCTGCATCGACTCCGAGTGGGCGACGAGTTCGGAAGGTTGCAGCGTATCGGCCGCATGCGCGCGCAGCTGCGTGACGAGCTTGCCGATCATCCCGCGCAGTTCCGCACAGGTGAAGTCGAGCGGCAGGATGTGCGAATAGTCGGGCGGATACTGCGACGCGTCGTGGTCGCGCGCCGCGCCGACCCAGACGACCGGCATGCCGATGTTGGCCTGCCAGTCGCGCAGGAATGCCGCGCCGGTTTCGATCATCGTCACGCTGATGATCGCGAGCGACGGCCGCAATGCGGCGCGCTCCGGCGAGATTTCCGCATTGTCGGCGCGGATCACTTCGACGTCGAAGCTCGCCATGCAACGGGCAACGCGGTCGACGATGTCCGCCTTGCCTTCCCAGACGTACAGGTCGAGTTCTGCGATTGCGGAAGTGGTTCTCATCGGGTGGTCTTGCTTCTCTAATTACTGACAGTTTGTGCAGCGCCGCAGGTCAGCGACATCTGATGCACCGTGGCGGCACCGAGCTGGACGCCCAGCAGATCCAGCAGCGGACCGATGATACCGTCCAGCGCGCTCAACAGCGGACTCAAAACGCCAGTCAGGATCCCTAGCAGATTCGGAATGAAATCCGGTGTGACCGTGACGCTAATCAGGCCGAACAGTACGTCCACTTTCGGCGTGATCGTGGCCGCATTCAGACCGGCCAGCGCGTTGCTCACGGCGGAACCCAGCGCGTTCGTGTTGGTGGTCCAGTAGTAGGATGGATCGCTTCCGCCCCGTCCGTAGAACGTGTTGGTCGCCGTGTTGCCGGCCAGATTCACCGACACGTTGGAAACGGTCGCAGAAACCTCGACGGCGCCAGCCAGCACCAGCACGTCGAGCACCTTGGCGGGTGTCGAGCAACTGTAGGTCGCCGGCAGATTGAGCAGATTGCCGCTGAGCGGCGGCTGGCCGATACAGAGATTCGCGATGCTCGGTTGTGCGCTGATCGTGGCCGAATTCGGCAAGGTCAGGCAATTGGTCGACAGCAACGTCGCGCTGCCGGCACCGAGCTGCACGTAAATCGGCAAGTACACGTTCGCGGACAACACGACCGGCAGCGGGTTCACACCAAGGTTGACGAGGAGATAGAGGCCGATCTGCGCGTTCGTCGCGACCGTGCGCCATGCGCCGGTCACGTCTTTCCCTCCCTCTCCCACCGCGATGGTCGGCGGGCTGATGACCTGCGCCTGCAACTGCACGATCGATACGGAATTCCCGTTCGACAGTGTCAGCGGCACATTGGCGCCGATCACGACGCCCGGCTTGCCGCTCTTTGAGATCTGCGCCATCGCCATTACGAGATCGAGCACGTTCACCGTCGCGTCGGCAGCCGCCTGTGCATTCGCGAGTCCGAGCGTGAGCAGCGACGTAGCACTCTGCCCAGTCAGGCTCGCGACGTTGATGTTGGTATTGCTGAGCAGGCTCAAGTTGAGAATACTGTTCAGCGCGCCGGTTGCGCTCGACTGCAGGGTGGTACCGAGTGTGGTGGTCTTCCCGACGGCCGCCACCATCGCCTTGAGCAGTGTGCCGACAGATGCCTGCGCATTGACCAGCCCGCCCATCGTCCCGTTGCCGACCGATAGCGACTGCAGTGCGACGGCGATGTCGCCCAGCTTGACGTTCGCGCACGCAAGCCCCTGATAAGACGCGAGATCGAGCGTTAACGGCGTACCGCCCTGGCCTTGCAGAAGCGCGCCCAGCAAAGCATTCACCAGACCGGGATTGCCGGTCGGCACCCCCGAGCAACCGACTCCACCAACGGCGGCCAGCGTCGCGCCGATCGAGAACGTGTCGATGTTGGTCGCCTTCGCGGTCGACGTGGCGGTCACAGTGCGCGTCGGTCCGAAGAAGAAATACGGCATCGACTTGGAAATCGTGACCCGAACCGCATTCAGCTGTGTGAGCTTGGGAATCGACGTCTTTGACGAGTAGAAACTGCTCGACGTCCCCGTGGCTGTAGGTGCCCAATAACCACAATCGGCCGACAGCGTCGTGGTCCCGCCGACGGAAAAACCGTTCGTCGACGCGTTGTTCGTGGCCACGCTCGTCACGTTCGCACACGTGTCGTCCAGTCGCTGAACTGCGGCGAGTGCCGCGAGATCGGCGACGCGCTGCATGTCGCGACGGGCCAGGAACACGTTGCCGATATCGACCGAACCGAGAATCACCATCGCCAGCAGTATCCATACGGACGCCATGACGACGACCGCGCCGCGCTGGCGCCGCGGCAAGGCATGCCTCCGTCCGGTCACACAGTTTGATGAATGGCGAGCCGCGATCATTGCCGCCTCGCTCAATATGATTGCATGGAATGCTGTCCGCCGGACCCGCCGCTGCCATTCGTATTGACCGGCGACCCCATCGACTCCGGAATCTTATGCTTGAACGAATCGAGATAGCGCTGATAGCTGAGCGATGCGGTATCGCCCAGCATTGGCAATGCCGGCCCGGCCGCGCGATTGTCCCGTTGCAGCGCGAGCAGCGCATCGGTCGAATGGCCGACTTCCGCCGCTGACGGCATCGATTCCTCGCATAGTGCTGCCGTCGCGCCCCCCATCAGCACAACCAGTGCGATGCTGCGATGCAGCCACGCAAGGCGGCACTTGAAACGTTTGTCGTTCGTCATGTCACTTCCCCCGAATACTTTCTCATTGTGCGAATCGCTGCAACAGCGGCGCGGTGGGATCGAATCCCTGAATGTTTTCGACTGGCGACGGCCGCCGTGAAACATCGGCGCTCGACACGTTGACCACGCTGCCCGAGCCGACCGGCGTCGCGACCGAGGTCGGTGACGGTGTCGCGTGGCGCCACGCACGCGCTGCCGCAGTGATTTTCATCGCGTCGCCGCGAATGTCGTTACGAATGTCGGCCGACAGCTTCTGCTGTGCCATGAGCCGTTGTGCATCGTGCGTACGGCCGGACGCGAGCAAGTACAGCACCAGATTGCTGATGATCTTCGGATTGTTCTGATCGAGTTCGGCCGCCTTCATCAGCGGGATACGTGCCCCGTCGATATCACCGCCGCGCAATTTTGCGTAGGCGAGATCCGACAGCGTCGCAGCATCAGTCGGCGCCAGCACCGTCGCCTGCGACAATGCCTGCGCAGCGCGCGGGAAATCGCCCGCCGCACCGGCGATCAGCCCAAGCCCCCGATACCCGCGCGCCGCCAGCGGCGTGTTGAGCAGTTGCGTGTAGACAGCCGTGCTCGCGGCCGGCTGATCGGTCATGCGCAACGCGTCGGCTCGCAGAAGGATGGTTTGTGGTGACGCACCGTACTGCTTCTCGTACGCATCGATATGCGCGAGCGACGCGTAATACAGTCCTTGCGACTGCATCCGCTCAATCAGGCCCAGATACATACCGGGTGTATCGGGCGCTGCCTGCTTCTGGGTGGCGGCGTCCATCAATGCCGCACGCTCGGCCTGCGGACCGACGCCGTAGCCGCTTTCCTTGAACGCCGAACACGCGCAGAGCAGGCTTGCCATCGCCACCATGCCGGCCAATTTCGCGACTTCATCGATGCGCTTCATCTTCCGCCCTTCCCCTTCCCTTCGTCAGTGCTGTGCCTGGCTCAGCGCGCGCAACACCGAGATCATCCCCGGGCCGGCGGTCACAATCAGCAGTGCGGGCAGAAGCGTTACGATCATCACGCCCGTCATCTTCACCGTCAACCGACCGATGCGCTCGCGCAGCATTGCGCGACGAGCCTCACGCAAGCGCTCGCCAAATTGCTTGAGCGGCTCCTGCACCGCGCCGCCGTGCTTGTCGACCTGGATCAGCAATCGCACGATGGCGCGCAGGTCCTCGTTTTCAAAGCCCGACGACAACCGTTGCAACGATTGCTCGCGTGTTCGCCCCGCCGCGAACTGTCGTTGGGCGATCTCCATTTCCGACGAGAGCACAGGCATCATGCCCTTGAAGTCGTTCGTGACGACCTGGATGCTCTGATCGAGCGACAAGCCGACCCCTTGAAGCAGGCGCAGCATGTCGACCAGCAGCGGCAACTCGTCGATGACCGATTGTCGGCGCTTCGCGGCACGGCGCCTCAAGTAGAGCTTCGGCACCATGAATCCGACGATGAACGAAATACCCATGCCGAGCCACCACTGCGTGCCGCTCACATGCGGCCCGACCATGCCAATGTATGCGAGTGGAACAATGATCGAGCACGCGATCCGCGCACTCAGCAACAAGCCGCGCGTGCGCGCATCGACGAAACCGCATTGCTCGAGCAACAGCCGATCCTCTTCGGCAACGACAAGCCGGCCGATACCGGTATCAAGCCAGCGCATCCCGAGCACCGACAGACGTGCCTGTATTTGTACGAATCGCGACGGTTGATCGGTTGTCTGCCGGGCGTCCTGGTCTTTCCGCAACGATTCATCCGCATCCTGAGCTGCCTGCCCCCTTGCGGCCGCCAGCGTGGCAAGCCGCCGCTCGAGCGCATCGGTCAGTGTCCGACCGCTGCGCGATTGTGCATTCGCACTGCGGATCGCGAGCAGCGCCAGCAACAGGATACCCACTGCGCCGAGCACCAATGCGAGCGAACCAACCTGATTGGCTGTCATGCCGTCACCTCAGTTTGGCCATGTGGTAAAGCCAGATCCCGCCCGCCACCTGCAGCGTGAAAGCGAGAAACAGCAACTGACGACCGGTATAGTCGTTCCACATCGACTGGAGATAGAGCGGATTGGTCGCGATGACAAAACTGCCGATCGCAATCGGCAGCATCACAAGCACCCATGCCGACAAACGCGTTTCCGAAGACATCGCCTCCAGTTCCCGCTCGGCCTGTTCGAGGTCGCGCATGAACGTCGACATCCGGTCGAGCATGATGTCCGCGCGACCGCCGTACCGTACCGACAGCCGCAGCACCGACCCGACAAGTTCGAACTCCTTGGTGTGGTACACGCTCGCGATGTGCATCATCGCGCGGTCAATCTCGACACCCGTACGCAGCATCCTGGACACATGGTCCAGGCATCCGCGCAACGGCGCCTCGGTCGTCTGCAGCGCGGCCTGGAACGCAGCCGGCACGCTATTGCCCAGCGTCACCAGCCGTACGATCCCGTCCAGAAACGACGGCAGTTGACGAACGATCATCAGGCGCCGCCGATGTATGCGCGACACCAGCCAGAACACGAGCAGCGCGGCGCCGCAGACGAGCGCGGCGATACCACCGAGCCAGCCGCCCCGCTCGCCTGCAGCGAACGCGGCCCCGGCCAGTGCGAGTAGCGCCAGCAGCGCCTTGCCATTTGCGTCCTCGATTCCCGCACGGCTTGCCACGTTACCGAGATACTCGGTGACGATTGAGCGCCAGCGCCCCCACTGCGAAGCTGGTACGCCGGGAACCACGCGTGCCGCGGCGGCTGACGCCGACAGGGTTTCCCGCTGATGCGCACCGCCCGATCGCGCGCCAGGCTCGATCCGGCTGTCGATGAAGCGCTGCACGTCAGCGCGATCGCGCTTCATCTCACCGTGCCGCCACAGCATCAGCGCGGCGGCCACGAGCAGAAGCGCCATTGCCAGCACGCTATACATTGAACCCCCCGCCTCCGCGCCCGAACCCGCCGCCTCCTCCGAAGCCACCGCCACCACTACCGCGGAAGCCGCTCTGCAGCGCCTGACGGAAGCGTGCGAGTTTCGGCGAGTGCGGATGAATGCCGAGCGATTCCCAGTTGTCCACTTCTTCGCCTTCGGGCGTCACGCGCGCCTCATAGCGATACAGTTCCTGCGTCGCGATGATGTTGTCCGACAGACCGGTTACCTCGGTAATCGACAGAATCCGGCGCCGGCCGCTCGACAGACGGCCTATCTGCACAATAAAGTCGACCGCGTTCGCGATCTGCCGACGCAGGCTCGACTCGGTTCCCTGGAACCCGGCGAAGCCGGCTAGCATCTCGAGACGATAGAGACACTCGCGCGGTGAACTCGCATGCACGGTCCCCATCGAGCCGTCGTGACCCGTGTTCATCGCCTGCAGCATCTCGAGCACCTCGCCGCCGCGCACTTCGCCGACGATGATCCGGTCCGGGCGCATCCGCAACGTATTACGCAACAAATCGCGAATCGACACGACGCCAGTCCCGTCGAAGCCGCCAGGCCGGCTTTCGAGGCGCACGACATGCGGATGATTCAGCGACAGTTCGGCCGTATCCTCGATCGTCACGACGCGCTCCGGCTCAGGAATATGGAACGCGAGCGCATTGAGCAGAGAGGTCTTGCCGGAGCTTGTGCCGCCCGACACGAGGATATTGCAGCGCGCCTCCACCGCCGCCTCGAGCAGCGCGCCGATCTCCGCATTGAACGTGCCGTTGCCGAGCAGATCGGCCGGCTTGAGCGGATCCTTGCGGAATTTCCGGATCGACACAACCGGTCCGTCGATCGACAGCGGTTCGATCACCACGTTGACACGCCCGCCATCCGGCAGCCGCGCATCGACCATCGGATTCGATTCGTCCAGGCGTCGGCCGATCGGCGCCAGGATGCGTCGCACAATACGCAGCAGATGCGCGTTATCGGTGAACCGAATCGGCAACTTGACCAGGATCCCGTGGCGCGATACGTAGATATCGTTGTAGCCATTGATCAGGATGTCCTCGACATGCGGATCGGCAAGCAGATCTTCGATCGGCCCGAACCCGGCAAGCTCCTTGGTCAGCGCCTCGGCAATCGTCCTGACTTCGTTCTCGTTGAGCGGGATGCGTCGCAAACGCACGAAGCTGTCGATTTCCAGATCGACGAACTGGTTGATCGCCTGGCGCGACCAACGGCCGAATTCGGCCCCCAGTTCCTCGATGCGAGTCAGCAAGTGTTCGTGCGCGGCGTTCTTGATGTCATGGAACTGCTGCGACTGGGAGAACGGCGCGGCGCCGTCGGCAAATTGAATGTCGTGTGCCATCGCTTACGAACGCTTGGACAAAGGTTGAATGAAACGCTTGAGCACGGACAGACCCGACGCGGCGCTCTTTCCCGCCGCACCCGTGCCAGCCAGTCGCTCCGCGAGCGGCTCGAGCGCACGCACATACGGATCGCGCTCGGCCACGTCGACAATGAGTCGTCCCTGGTTGGCCGCCTGCCCTATCGACACACGCCGCGCGGGCAGCGTCGTCAATAATGCGATCCCGAGCCGGTCTGCGATCTGAGCCGGCGTCAGGCTCAGTGCCGCATCGTACTGATTGACGACGAGACGCATCTTGCCGAGATTGATCCCTGCATCGCGCAGCCCCTCGAGCAGATCGACCGCTGAGACAATCGACGCCACGCCCTGATCGCAGACGAGCCATGCCTCGTCGGCACCCCCCGCGATCTGCGCGATAAACTCCAGGTTCGTAAAGCCGCCCAGATCGACGATCTGCTGATCGAAGAATGCGCGCAGTCGATTCAGCAAGCCGACGCAGGCTGCATACGACACGTCGCGCAAATCTGCGAGGTTCGACGGCAGCGTCGTCAGCGCGACACCGCTGGCGTGTCGTGCGAGGGCCGTGTTGACGAATGTCCGGTCGATGCGGCGCAGGTTGCGCACGGCATCAACAAAGTGGAATTCGCAACGCGTGTTAAGAAACAGTGCGCTATCGCCTGCCGGCAGGCCCAAGTCGACGAGCGCCGTTTGCCGGGCATGCGGCGTGGCAACACCGAACGCAGACGCGTCGCCCGCGACGATGCCGGCAGCCCCGCGCTTGTGCAGCCATACGGCCAGATTCGATGCGAGCGTACTTACACCCATCCCGGCGCGCGCGCCGAGCAGCGCAACCAGCTTGCCGTGGCGATTTGCCGGTTCCGCGCCAGCGTGCTCGAGCAGCCCGCGCGTGATACGCAATGCGTCTTCCGCACTGCCGGAAACGTCGATGAAATCGCGCACACCGGCCCGCAGCGCAGCGAGCGCGCTTTCCGGCTCCGCCAGCGTACCGAGCGCGACGACCGGCAAACTCGGATGTGCAAGGCGCACCGCCGCCGCCGCAACGCTCGCTTCGGCCTGCGCTTGCGAAAAATCGATGAAGACGATCGCGGGGTTGAGCCCCAGGATGCGCTGGGCCAGTGCGCCTGGCTCCAGCGACACCGACTCCACCGTACCGGCCGACACGAGCGTATCCCCCAGCCAGCGGAGATGCTCGCCCTGATGCGATGCACATACAAAATAGTCAGTCACGGCGGGCTCAGCCAATGAAAGGGTTCTCGCATTCACATTGAATACCCCCGAATCCATATCGCACGACGCCGCGCCGTGCGGTCATTTCGAAAATCCCGGTGCGGCATCCGGCGACGCGATACCACCGAGATACGAGCGCCAGACAGGCCCGTCCCGCTGCTCCGACAACTCGCCAGGCGTCGCCGGCAGCGGTGCGCCCTTCGCGATTGGTGCAACCAGATGCGGCGTCACGATGATCACCAGTTCCTTATCGTTCTGCTGGTAGCTCAAGGATTTAAAGAACGCGCCGATAATCGGCAAATCGCCCAGGACCGGAACTTTGCTGATATTCGACATCGTTTCGCGGTCGATCAGGCCACCGATCACGAAGCTCTCGCCATCACCCAACTCGACCGTCGTATCCGCGCGCCGGGTCGTGATGGCCGGCACCGACACGCTGTTGATCGTTACGCCGTGCTGAAAATCGAGTTGGCTCGATTCGGGCGCAACCTTCAGTGCAATCCGGCGCTGGCTCAGCACGGTCGGCGTCAGTGTCAAACCGACGCCGTACTGCTTCCAGTCGATCGCTGTCGAGCCCAGTGCCTGCGGCACCGGTACCGGAATTTCGCCGCCAGCGAGAAAACTCGCGCTCTGCCCCGACAGCGCCACCAGCGTCGGCTGCGCAAGAACGCGGGCCAGGTTGTTCGCTTCAAGAATAGAAATATTGCCGAAGATCCCGCGGCCGGCGGAATTCACGACCAAGTTGAACGCCGACGCGATCGGAATGCCGGCCGCCGCTTGGAAACCCGACGTCGCCCCCCCCGTCACAGACTGAAGGCCGCCCGGCGAAAATGCGCCGAACGCGAATCCGTTGCTCTGCTTGAAGAAGTTGAGCCCCGCCTCCTTCAGCACCGAGCGGCTGAATTCGACGACGCGCACGTCGACCTGCACGACACTCCGGTTACCGACCGTCGACGCATCTATCACAGTGCCGTCCTTGCCCCCCATCCGCTTGCCGACTGCCACGGCACGTTCATGCGCATCAAGCGATGCCGAGGAGCCAGACAGGACCGCGGCTCCGCCATATGCCTTGACCTTCGGTCCAGAACCATCCAGTACCGCCTGAGCGGCCGCATCGACGACATTGACGTTCCACACCGTCGGCTCGTCGCGGCCGCGTTCCCATAACATAACGTTCGTAGAACCCGGTGCCTTCGCAACCAGCAGCACCGACCCGGCGTGACTGCCCTTCATCACCAGCACGTCTACGACGGCAGGATCGCCCACTGCAATCCGTTGCAGCGTGTGGCCGGCAGCGATCTGCCGTTGCGAGCCGACCGCAAGGTCAATCGATGCGTTCGTGCCAGCCGCCTCCGTCAGGACGGCAAAGGTCATGGCCCAAATAGCAATCGCGTATGCAATCAGTTTATTTGTCATTGTGTCGCGGGCCGTCGCGCGGCCTTCTCTCTTCCGTAGCTGCTGTCGATGATCGTACGTTGATGTCAATAGGCGACCGTCTCGGCACGCCCGCCACGAATGACTTCGATGCTGCCGACGCTCCCACGGGCCATGACAGGCGCGCGCGGTGCAACCAGCGTGCGGGGTGTACCGCGTGCACGTCCGCCCGACAGGTCGTCCAGCCATACGCCGCTCGCGGCCTGCGCGGATGGCGTGGCACCCCCGACTGCCGCACGCACCGCAACTGTCTGTGTCGCGATTTCGGTGTCCCGCGGATTGCGCAGCGCGAGCGTCAGACGACCGCTTGCCTCGGCAAGCGTAAGCGCATCGACCTGCGCCGTCGGCACGGCGAGTACCGCGGTCCGCACCGCACCGCTCGGTCCGCCGCCGCCGTCCCGATCGGAGGTTGCATCGCCAAACGACAGCACACGGATCTTCGACAGCAGCAGGCGCGCCTGCGTACCGGGAATCTCCGAGCCCGCCTGCCCGCCGCCGGAACCGTCACGCCTCAGATTCACGAACACGTCGACGAAGTTGCCGGGCCGCAACCGATTGCCCACCGCATTCGACTCGTCGATCTTCACCGCGACAGCGCGCTCACCGAGCGCCACCTGGTCGGCCAGTCCGGAAGTCAACCCGCCTTCGAGCACTGGTGCCGCGGCAAGAATGTCATTCGCCGGCACGCGACCTACGAGAGCGGTCGGATCGCTGAACCCGCCCGTCGGCATCATGGGAACCTGCGCGAGCTTCAATGCATCGGCAGGAATTGGCTGACCGGCCGGCAGCAGGCGTGCCGCCACGACGACCGGCACCGGCTGCGCCGCGACAGTCGGCGTTGCCACAACCGGCGGATGGACCTGCGCGCGACCAAGCGTCCACGCATAGATCCCGAGCAGAACGGCGATTGCGATCAGCAGCCCGGCGATGATCTTCGTCAAGTTGTTGGCCATGGTGAATGTCGGTGCCGTAGATTGATGTTGTTATGTTCGAGCGGGGACACCGCTATATGCATGTAACCCGCCGTATGTATCGTCCGGCTCATAGGATGGTTGCCGGATTGATCTGGACGGTGGCCGTGCCGGTAAGCTGCGTCGGTGTGACGAGACCCATCAACGGCAGAGACGGAACCAGCGGATGCGCCTGATACGGATAGGTCACGGTGACCGTCACGCAATACATCGTCGGGTCGTAACTGCATGTTCCTGATACCGGCGTCGGGATCTGGACATTGGTCAGCCATGAAGTGAGGCCTGCAGCCGTCGCCTTTGCTGCGCTCGCTCGGTCCGTCAGCGCCTGCGTTCCCGAACCGTTGGCCTCGTACACATAGTTCAGTGCCGAACGCGCCCCCTCGGTCGCGGCGAGCGTCAAGCCCTGCTGAACCGCGAAGATCAGCCCGAACGTCACGATCGCGTACAGAATCAGAAAAAACAGCGGAAATACCAGCGCGAATTCGACGGCAGTTGCTCCTCGCTCCCGCGAGCGCGCGCCCGATTGATACTGTCGTTTCATCGCGCGCTCCAGGTAATGACCAGATAGCCCAGCCAAGCCGCCGCAGGAACGACGAGACATGCCGCGTACGGTGTTGAGCGCCGCCCGCCAAGCGCCATCGCCGGCGATCCACGCTCCCATAACGCGCCGAGTGGCGTGTGAGTGAGCAGTATCAGTCCCAGGACGTGCAACCCGGCGGCAAGGCTGGCAATAACCCACAGCCTAAGCAATATCGGCAAACCGCACCACGCGCCGAGAACCGCGAATACCTTGACGTCTGCCGCCCCCATGACACGCATCGCAAAAAGCGGGAAGAAACTGGCCAAACCGACCAGCATACCGATCAATGCCTGCTCGGTTGAAATACCAAACGGATTTGCGTTTATCAGTGAACTGAAGAGTGCGGCAACGCCCCCGCAGATGACAAGCGAATTCCGAACGAGCCGAAATCGAATATCACCGGCAGCAACGAGAACGGCCCAGGCAAAAAAAAAGCTGGTGCTGATGAGATGTGCCATATTGCAATCGACGGCGCATGCTGATGTAACGGCAAGCGAGCCGCTACTGCGGCTCGCTTGCCCCCAGCAAACCACAAGGGTCAGGGCAGCGAACTGGCAATCGTGGCGAACAGAGCCGAGATCTTCGTGCCGATGGTCGTCACGCTGGCAATGATCAAGGCTGCAATCAGCCCCGCGATCAGTCCATACTCGATCGCGGTAACCCCGTCTTCTTCCTTCAGGAAGCGCTTGATGAGTGCTTTCATTTTTTAATTCCTCGTGCCTGTATGTACGTTTTTTGGCCTTTTATACGTTCTACATCCCCGCATATCCGGCCCTTGCCCCGCGCCGTTCGTCACATCAGGTGTAACGACAACCAGGTGCGCCTTCTTTATATGTCACCCCGAAGGGTATGTATCAACATTTGATGCAAGTTAACATTCGCGATAGCGACCCTCCTCGAACGTCGTGTACCGAACTGTACATTTGCTTACATCTGCTCCGGATTCTATATCCGTTCCTATTTAACTTCCAACCTCTTTTAAGACCGGGTCGAAAAAACTTTCCGGGAGCACGACGTATTTGTACGGCGTTTCGGTACGATCTACACATAGGATTTACGATAGGTTAGATGTGCACACCTAGTCCACCAGTAAAACAATCAGACCGCCCGCCAGCCCTCCACGCCCCTCACGTTACGCCGCACGCGTAACGCCAATGTTGTGACGTTACGTTACGAAACGGACGAAACCGTTCCCATTCGACTGTTCTTAAACAGATTCAACAATCTTTCATTTTGCCTAAATCCTTTCTCCAACAAGGAATTGGCTCGTTTGAAACCAATCGTCGACTCGACGACCGTCGAAATGGCACGACAGTTGCAGAGTAATCCTCGCATCACTCAACACAACATCAGCTTCAATGCGAGGACGAAATGGACATTCAGGTTATCCCTCATGGCACGCTCCGGACGACTATGATCGCGGCCACCGTGGCAGCCATGCTTTCCCTCTCCGCGTGCGGCGGTTCCGGTTCCATCAGCAAGGGGCTCAGCGGTGGCTCCAGCTCCGGCGGTGGCGATTCGATCTCCACATCGGGCGGCGGCACCTCGGGCGGTACCTCGGGCGGCACGTCCGGTTCAACGAGCGGCAGCACGTCGGGGAGCACCAGCGGCTCGACCAGCGGTAGCACGAGCGGCTCGACGAGCGGCAGCACCAGCGGCACCACGAGTGGAACAAGCAGCGGTACGAGCGGCACCTCCGGTGTGTCGTCAAACGCGGTGGGAACCGTCCTCGCAAGCAGCGGCAATCTCGTCACGAATCTCGGCGGCACCGTATCCGGCCTCGGCTCCGTGATCGGCAGCCAGTCGCTGCCCGGCGTCAACCCGGCCACGACGCAGGCTGCAGGCGGCATCGTGCAGAACGTCGGCGGTGCGGTGACTGCGCTCGGCAATGGCCTCGGCAACGGCCTCGGCCAGCTCGGCGCGACGAAGGACCCGGTCGGCGTCACGGTCGCCAGCACCGGCGGCGTGGTGAGCCAGCTCGGTGGCGCGGTCACGCAGACCGGCAACCTGGTCACGAGCCTCGGCAGCGGCCCGCTGTCGCCGCTCGCTCCCGTCACCGGCGCCGTCGGCGGCCTCGTGACGCAGGTCGGCAACGCCGTATCGAACGGCGGCACCACACTGTCCAACGTGTTGTCGACCGGTCCGATCCAGCAGGTCACGCAGACGGTCAGCTCGGCGATCACGCCGATCACGACGATGGTCGGTCAGACGACGCAGACGATCGGGACGGCCACCGGCCTCGGCGCCCCGCTCAACATGCTGCTCGGCACGATCGGCAACGGTCTGAACCAGGGCGGCGCGCTGATCGCATCGACGGGCGGCAACCCCGTCACGACCGGCCTCGGCAACACCGTCTCGTCGGCCGGCAATACCGTGAAGACCGTCGGCGGCCTGCTCACGGGCGGCACCGGCGGCGCAACCAACCCGCTCGCGCCGCTCACGGGCCTCCTCACGACGGTCACCGGTACGCTCGGCGGCGCAACGGGCGGCACCAGCGGCGGTCCGCTCGCCCCGGTTACTGGCCTCGTCTCGACCGTCACCGGCGCACTCGGCGGCGCAACGGGTGGCACCAGCGGCGGACCGCTCGCCCCGGTTACCGGCCTCGTCTCGACCGTCACCGGCGCACTCGGCGGCGCAACGGGTGGCACCAGCGGCGGACCGCTCGCCCCGGTCACCGGCCTTCTCTCCACGGTCACGGGCGCACTCGGCGGCGCGACGGGCGGCACCAGCGGCGGCCCGCTCGCTCCGGTCACCGGCCTTCTCTCCACGGTCACGGGCGCACTCGGCGGCGTAGCCGGCGGCAGCAGCGGTCCGCTCGCCCCGGTCACGGGTCTGGTCTCCACGGTCACCGGCGCGCTCGGCAGCGCAACGGGCGGCGCAGGCGGCGGCAACCCGCTCGCCCCCGTGACGGGCGCGGTGTCCTCCGTCACCAGCACGGTCGGCGTACCGGCACTGAGCGGCACCACGGGCGGCGTCACGAATTCGGGCTCGGGCTCGAATCTGCTCGCGCCTGTCACGTCGCTGATCGGCGGCCTGCTCGGCGGCACGCACGGCAAGTAATCGAACATCCATTCATCGACAAGACAGCGAGGAGTCCATCATGTCCCAGCAACGTTCCATCACGACGGCCGTCCTGCGCCAGTGGCGCGCGCCCCTCACCGCCTTCGCTGCAGCGTGCCTGCTGGCTGCCTGCGGCGGCAACAGCGTCAGCACGCCGCCGTCCAGCAACAACGGCGGCAGTTCCAGCGGCACGAGCGGTACCAGCGGCACGAGCGGCACCAGCGGCTCGTCCACCGGCACCAAGGGCGCCGTCAGCACGATCGGCCAGACCGCAACCGATCTCGGCAGCACGATCGGCAACATCAGCGTGCCGGGCCTCGGCGACGGCGTGACGAAGGGCGTCGGCAGCACCGTCTCGAGCACCGGCACGATCATCAACGCGGCTGCCGATGCGTTGAGCAACGGGCTCGGACAGACTGGCTCGATCAAGGATCCCGTCGGCACGACGGTCGCCGGCCTCGGGAACGTCGTCGGTGCGACGAGCAACACCGTGTCCGGGCTGAGCTCGACGGTCAAGGCACTCGGCACGGGTCAGCTCGCGCCGCTCGCCCCTGTCACGACGCCGGTCGGCACCGTGCTCGACACGGTCGCCAACGGGCTGTCGGCTGCGGGCACGACGATCGGCTCGACGCTGTCGTCGGGCGCCGTGCAGCAAGTGACGCAGCCGCTCAGTTCGGCAATCACGCCGCTGGTGATCACCGCGGGTCAGGTCACGCAGCAGGTCGGCACGACCACGGGTCTCGGACAACCGGTGTCGGGCCTGCTGGGCCAGATCGGCGGCGCAATCAGCTCGGCGGGCAAGCAGGTCGGCAGCACGTCGAATCAGCCGCTCGTCGGCGACGTCGGCCAGCTCGTCACCGCGGTCGGCAACACCGTAACCAACGCAGGCGGGCTCGTGAATCCGAACGGGCCGAACGGCGCGGCGCCGATCCCCGGCCTGATCACGAGCCTCGTCGGCGGCTCGACGGCTACCGTACAAAACGGCTCGTCGTCGGGCTCCAGCTCGACGAACCCGCTCGGCGGCCTGCTGTCCGGTCTCGGTTCGACGCCGCTCGGTTCGCTCACCGGCGCACTCGGTGGCGCAACGGGTGGCTCGGGCAGCAACCCGCTCGCGCCGGTTACTGGCCTCGTCTCCACTGTCACCGGTGCACTCGGCGGTGCAGCGGGCGGCGCCAGCGGCGGCCCGCTCGCGCCAGTCACCGGTCTCGTGTCGACGGTGACGGGCACGCTCGGCGGCGCAACGGGTGGCGCAGGCGGTGCAAACCCTCTCGCGCCTGTCACCGGTTTGCTGAATACTGTCACCGGAGCAGTCGGTGGTGCAGCGGGATCCGGGGCTTCGTCGAATCCGCTCGCACCGGTCACGTCGCTCGTCGGCGGCGTGACGGGGTCGGCATCGTCGGGCAGCTCGACGGGGCTCCTCGCGCCGGTAACGGGGTTGCTGGGCACGCTGGGTAGCGTTGGCAAATAAGGAGGACGTTCGCGCCTTTGCAGCCGGAACAAAAGGCGCGACCGTACAAACACAACCGGCAATGCGGCACGCGGCGCGCGACACCCTTGTGTCGCGCGCCTGCATTAGAAAGAAGACGAAAAGCAAGGCCTACGAGGAAGAACAATGAAATCCAGACTCGACAGATGGATGATGCTGCTCGCCATCGCGGCAGCAGGCACGGCACATGCACAAACGCGCGCGGCAGGTAACCCGCTCGATTCGCTCCCCCAGATCAACGCACCGCAGAAAGGCCCGAGCGTCACCGTGCAGGTCGCGCCGCAGGCACCGCAACTGCAGGAGCTGCTGTCGCGGCACCTGACGCCGACGACGTTCCAGGTCGAAGGCGTCAAGTCGGTGCCGTTCGACGAAATCTCGCGTCGCTTCACGCCCCTCGTCGGCAAGGACATCACGATCGGCGAGCTGATCGAAACCGCGAACGGCGTGACCAAGCTGTACCAGGATCGCGGCTATGCGCTGTCGTTCGCGTTCATTCCCGCGCAGACGTTCGAGAACGGTGTCGTGCGCGTCACGGTGGTCGAAGGCTATGTGTCGGACGTCAAGGTCACCGGCAAGCCCGGCGCGATGGAATCGAAGATCCGCGCGATCGCCGCGCACATCACGGCTGATCGCCCGCTGCGCCGCGCGACGTTCGAACGCTACGTGAACACGTTCGGCCTGCTGCCCGGCGTGACGGTGAAGGCCAATGTTCCGCCGCCGCAGACGACCGACGGCGCAACGACGCTCGAACTGGCCGTCGACCGCAAGGCATTCAACATCAGCACCGGCATCGATTTCAATCACCCGGGCGTACAGGGCCTCATCACCGCGACGGAGAACGGCCTCACGTCGTTTGGCGAGCAATTGAGCATTTCCGCGCTGGTGCCGCCCGGACGCGACAAGCAAACCTACGTCGCGTTCAGCGGCGCGGTGCCGGTTGGCAGCAGCGGCCTGGTCACGCGCCTCGACGCCAGCACGTATCGCGGCAAGCCGACCGACAATCCGGGGCTGCCGTCGACCGTCGAGCGCACCGTCAAGAACGAGAAGCTCGGTCTTTCGGCATCCTATCCGTTGCTGCTGAACAACCAGCGCAGCCTGCTCGGCACCGTGTCGGGCTATGCGTCGCACAACGAGGACCGTTACCAGAACAAGATTTCCGGCAACAGCATCGACACGCGCTCGCAGGTCCGCGTGCTGCAAATGCAGCTCGACTACACGAGCGTGTCGGCCAAGCAGGTACAGAAGCTGAGCGTCAACGTCGCGAAGGGTTTCAACATTCTCGGCGCGTCGAAATCGCAGGACATCACGATCGGCTCGAACACGACATCGGTGGACAGCCCGATCTCGCTGACGTTCGTCCGCACCGGCGCAACCTTCACGCAGACCAACGAATGGCCGTTCAAGATCGGCACGTCGGTCTCGCTGACCGGCCAGTACAGCCCCGACTCGCTGCCGACCTCGGAACAGATCTCGTTCGGTTCGACGCGCTATGCGCTCGGCTACCAGCCCGGCGAAACGTCGGGCGACTCGGGCTGGGGGATGTCGCTGGAGGTCAACCGCGGCTTCACGCCGGGCTGGACGTATATGAAATCCGTCACGCCATACATCGCGTACGACATGGCGCGCGTGTATCTGCATACCGGCACGCCGTCGCCGAGCCGCCTGTCGTCGGTCGGTATCGGCGTGCGGTTTACGGACAGCCGTTACTACAGTCTCGACCTGAATATCGCGAAGCCGGTGGGCGATGCGCCGGTTGAAAGCGCGTCGCGCAGCCCGCGCGTGAATGCCGCGTTCTCGTATCAGCTCAACTGATCGGTCACCAAACAGCCTGCGTCTCACAGGCTGTTTGGATTAGAACCCCCTCTATCAAACGCAGCGCGCGGTTTCACGTATTCTGGCGAAGCTCGCAACATGCCACCGCCCCATGCAGACGGTCGTGCGGGCGCATCGAATACGAAATGACACAAGGAGGAAGACGATGATTCAACTGACCCGCCCGTTGCGCACTCTGGCAATCGCAAGCGCGCTGCTCGCTTGCGCCGCACCTGCGTTCGCCCAAGCCGACAACCCCATCGGCATGTGGCAGACGATCGACGACAACACGCATCAGCCGAAGGCGCTCGTGCAGATCGCCGATGACGGCGAAGGCTCGCTGTCGGGCAAGGTCGTCAAGGGCCTCGGCGCCAACGACACGCCCGATCGCCGCTGCACCGCATGCACGGACGAGCGCAAGGATCAGCTCATCAAGGGCATGACGATCATCAAGGCGATGAAGAAGGACGGCGACCACTGGGACGGCGGCAATATCCTCGACCCGGAAAACGGCAAGGTCTACAAGTGCAAGATGTCGCTGGAGGACGGCGGCCAGAAGCTCGTCGTGCGCGGCTACATCGGCGTGTCGCTGCTCGGCCGATCGCAGACCTGGGTTCGCGCGCAATAACGCGAAGCGCGTCGATACGCGCAACGCAATGAAAAATCGGCCTGACGACGACGTCGCAGGCCGATTTTGTTTTGATATGAGCGTGAATGAAATCGATCGACATCACGCTGCATGCTTCAGCGCGTCCGGTGCATAGCTACCGGGTGCACGATACGCAGGCGCCGCAGCACTGCGCACCTCCGCCGCCTTCGACTGCGCGTGCTTGCGCATGCGCGTGGACAGTTCCTTGCACAGATTCACGCCGGCGTCGCCGTACAGCTCGCGCATCACCTGCATCAACGTGCCGGTCTCGTGCCAGACCTTGAAGCGGCGATGGCATGTCTGGTACGAAGGGTAGCGACGCGGCATCGCGGACCAGGTCGCGCCGCTGTAAATCACCCAGAGTACGCCGTTCAGGACGGCGCGCGTGTTGGCCAACGGACGGCCGCGCAACTCGGTGCGCGGCTGCATTTCGGGCAGAAGCGGCACGACGCAGCGCCACTCATGGTCGGTCAGATCGCGATACGGTGTCATGGACATCTCCAGCCTTAGGAACCATGACACACGATATCGACTGCCCTCAACCCTGAACATAAGACAAGTCCGAAAATACCCCGAGATTGCGGGAATTTGACCGGAATTGACGTTTGAACTCCGTCGCTTGTCGAAAACCGCGATCAGGTCAGCGAAGTATCGACGATACGGCGCGGCGTTTCGAGGTACTCCTTCGACTGCATCTCGACGATCCGCGATACCGTGCGCGCGAATTCGTTCGCCATCGGTCCTTCGACGTACAACTGCTCCGCCGGCACCGCGGCGGACATCAGCAGCTTGACCTTGTGGTCATACAGCACGTCGATGAGCCAGGTGAAGCGCCGCGCCTCGGACGCCATTCGCGGCGACATCTGCGGCACTTCCGACAGCACGATCGCATGGAAGCGGCTGGCAAGCTCGAGATAATCGTTCTGCGAACGCGGGCCGCCGCACAGCGTCGCGAAATCGAACCAGACGACCCCGTCGGCCTTGCGCAGCGCCTTCAGCTCGCGCTTCTCGATATGCAGGATCGGGCTTTCGTCCGGCACCGCGGCGAGCTTCCCGAATGCATGACGCAGTTCGCGATCGGCGTCCGCGCCGAGCGGCGTGTGGTACATCTGCACCTGCGCGAGCGTGCGCTGGCGATAGTCGACGCCCGCATCGACGTTCAGCACGTCGAGCTTTTGCTTGATCAGCGCGATCGCCGGCAGCATGCGGTCGCGATGCAGGCCGTCGGGATACAGATCGTCGGGATCGTAGTTGGACGTCATCACGAACTGCACGCCGTTGTTGAACAGGCGATCGAGCAGCCGGTACAGGATCATCGCGTCCGCGATGTCCGACACATGGAATTCGTCGAAGCAGATCAGTCGGTAGCGCTTGGCGATGCGTCGCGCGAGCTCGTCGAGCGGATCGGCCTGTCCTTTCAGTTCCTCGAGTTCGCGGTGTACCTCACGCATGAATTCGTGGAAGTGCAGGCGCGTCTTGCGCTGCACGGGCACCACCGCGTAGAAGCTGTCCATCAGGAAGCTCTTGCCGCGGCCGACGCCGCCCCACATGTAGACGCCGCGCGGCAGGTCCGGATGAATGATGAGCTTCTTGAACGCGTTCGAGCGGCGCGACTTGTATTCGACCCACTCGTCGAAACAGCACTGCAGGCGATCGACGGCCGCGCGCTGGGCGGGATCGGACTGATAGCCGCGCGTGGTCAATTCGCGCGTGTAGTATTCGGTGACGTTCATCGGGCAAACCGGAAAGAACGAAGGCGAGCGGGAAACCCCGCCCGCCTTCGTCATGAGACGGCTGCGCCGGCCGGTGGCCGGCAGGCGCTACACCGTGCTCAGCTGTTCAGCGAGCGCTTGTCGACGGCGAGCGCCGCTTCGCGCATCACTTCCGACATCGACGGGTGCGGATGGCAGATGCGGGCGATGTCTTCCGACGCCGCCTTGAACTCCATCGCCACCACGGCTTCCGCGATCAGGTCCGACGCGTTCGCGGCGATCACGTGCACGCCGAGCAGTTCGTCGGTCTTCGCATCCGCGATCATCTTCACGAAACCGTCCGGCGCGTTCATGCCGAGCGCGCGACCGTTGATCGAGAACGGGAACTTGCCCGACTTGATCTCGCGGCCTTCCGCCTTCAGTTGCTGTTCCGTCTTGCCGACCCATGCGATTTCCGGGTACGTGTAGATCACCCACGGAATGCAGTTGTAGTCGATGTGCGGCTTCTGGCCGTCGATCACTTCCGCGACCAGCACGCCTTCGTCTTCCGCCTTGTGCGCGAGCATCGGGCCACGCACCACGTCGCCGATCGCATAGACGTTCGGCACCGCGGTACGGCAGTGGTCGTCCACGTCGATGAAACCGCGCTCGTTCGCCTTCAGGCCGATCGCCTCGAGGCCGAGGTTGTCGGTGTTCGGCACGCGGCCGACCGACACGATCAGGCGGTCGGCGTCGAGCGTCTGCGCGTTGCCGTCCTTGTCGGTGTAGGCGATCGACACGCCGTTCGCCGTCGTCTTCACGTCACCGATCTTCACGCCGAGATGGATGTCGAGGCCTTGCTTCTTGAACAGCTTGGCCGCTTCCTTCGCGAGCGCTTCGTCGGCCGCGCCGAGGAAGGCCGGCAGCGCTTCGAGCACCGTCACTTCGGCGCCCAGGCGACGCCACACCGAGCCGAGTTCGAGGCCGATCACACCTGCGCCGATCACGGCGAGCTTCTTCGGCACCGAGTCGAACGTCAGCGCACCTTCGTTGTCCGACACGATCTTGTTGTCGACCGGAATGTTCGGCAGGTGACGCGCCTTCGAGCCCGTCGCGATGATCACGTTCTTCGCGGTGACGACTTCGGCTTCACCCTCGCCGCTCACTTCGATCTGCACGCCGGCGTCGGTCTTGCCGGTGAACTTGCCATGGCCCTTCAGCCAGGTGATCTTGTTCTTCTTGAACAGGAACTCGATCCCGCTCGTCATCTTCTCGACGATCGCATCCTTGCGGCCGAGCATCTTCGCGACGTCGATCTTCACGCCGTCGACCGTGATGCCGTGGTCGGCCAGGTGATGCGACGTGTTCTCGAACTCTTCCGACGAAGCGAGCAGCGCCTTCGACGGGATGCAGCCGACGTTCAGGCAGGTACCGCCGAGCTTCAGCGCGCCGGCCGGGTTCTTCCACTTCTCGATACAGGCAACGGTCTTGCCGAGCTGCGCGGCGCGAATCGCGGCGATGTAGCCGCCGGGGCCGGCGCCGATCACGACGACGTCAAATTCCTTGGACATGACAATCCTTTCTACTTGTACGCCCGCACGGTCGCGCGTGTACGCGAGCGTGCGGAGCGGGTCAATGCAGTGAGACTCGGCTTACAGGTCGAGCAGCAGGCGTGCCGGATCTTCCAGCGCATCCTTCATCGCGACGAGCGACAGGACGGCTTCGCGGCCGTCGATGATGCGGTGGTCGTACGACAGTGCCAGGTAGTTGATCGGACGGATCACGATCTGGCCGTTTTCGACGACCGGGCGCTCCTTCGTCGCGTGCACGCCGAGGATGGCCGACTGCGGCGGGTTGATGATCGGCGTCGACAGCATCGAGCCGAACACACCGCCGTTCGAGATCGAGAACGTACCGCCCGTCATTTCCTCGATCGACAGCTTGCCGTCCTTCGCCTTCTGGCCGAATTCGGCAATCTTCTTCTCGATGTCCGCGAGGCTCAGTTGATCGGCATTGCGCAGGATCGGCACCACGAGGCCACGCGGCGAGCCGACGGCGATACCGATGTCGAAGTAGCCGTGGTAGACGATATCGTTACCGTCGATCGACGCGTTCACGAGCGGGAACTTCTTCAGCGCATGCACGGCCGCCTTCACGAAGAACGACATGAAGCCGAGCTTCACGCCATGTTCCTTCTCGAACTTGTCCTTGTACTTGTTGCGCAGCTCCATGACCGGAGCCATGTTGACTTCGTTGAACGTCGTCAGGATTGCGTTGGTCTGCTGCGACTCGAGCAGACGCTCGGCGATACGCGCACGCAGGCGCGACATCGGCACGCGCTGTTCCGGACGGTCGTTCAGCCACGTCGCGGCCGACGCCGGCACCTTCACTTCCGGCAGCGACGGCTTTGCTGCGGCGGTCTTCGCCGGTGCGGCGGCCGGAGCAGCCTTCGGTGCGCTGCCTGCGGCCAGCGCATCGCCCTTCGTGACGCGGCCGTCGCGGCCCGAACCCGCGACGTCGCCTGCCGACAGGCCCTTCTCGGCCAGCAGCTTCGCTGCGGCCGGCGATGCAGCGGCCGAGCTCGATGCAACTGCTGCAGCCGGCTGCGCTGCCGGTGCGGCTGCAGCGGGTGCTGCTGCCGGCTTGACTTCGGCGGCGCCTGCCGCTGCTTCGGCAGCACCTGCCTTCGCTTCGGTGTCGATCGTCGCGATGATCTGGTCGGCGACGACCGTGTCACCGTCGTTCTGCAGCACTTGCGCGAGCACGCCCGCGGCCGGCGCCGGCACTTCAAGCACGACCTTGTCGGTCTCGAGTTCGATCAGGATTTCGTCCTGCGCGACTGCTTCGCCCGGCTTCTTCTTCCACTGCAGCATGGTGGCTTCCGAAACCGACTCCGAAAGCTGGGGGACTTTGACTTCTACGATAGCCATGTGATTTTCCTGGATGCTTAATCTGGGTAATGACGAGGTTCGTGCGATTCCTTCGGCCGTTGCGGCGCGCGACGCGCCCGGCAGGCCAAAAGACACGGGAAAGCGCAGCGCGCCTTCCCGTTTCGCTTGACGTCGGTTATTTCGCGATCGATGCGCTCTTCAGGCGGCCGAACGCACCTTCGATGAGGGCCTTCTGCTGCTCGTAGTGCTTCGCGTAGTAGCCAACCGCCGGCGAGGCCGAAGCCGGACGGCCGCTGTATGCCAGCTTCTGCCCTTCCTTCATGCCTTCCTTCAGGTGGTGCTCGACGTAGAACCAGGGGCCCTGGTTCTGCGGCTCGTCCTGCACCCAGACCACTTCAGTCGCGTTCTCGTACTTCTTCATTTCGGCTTCGAACTGCTTGTGCGCGAACGGATACAGCTGCTCGATCCGGATGATCGCGACGTCGTTCGCCTTCGCTTCGCGGCGGTGTGCGACGAGGTCGTAATACACGCGGCCCGAGCATGCCAGCACGCGCTTGACCTTCTTCGCGTCGATGCCGCCGTCGGTTTCGCCGATCACCGGCTGGAACGAACCCTTCGCGAGTTCCGACAGGTCCGACACCGCTTCCTTGTGACGCAGCAGCGACTTCGGCGTTGCGACGATCAGCGGCTTGCGGAACAGACGGATCATCTGGCGACGCAGCAGGTGGAAAATCTGCGCCGGCGTCGTCGGTTGAACGACCTGCATGTTGTGATCGGCACACAGCTGCAGGAAACGCTCGATACGCGTCGACGAGTGTTCCGGACCCTGGCCTTCGTAGCCGTGCGGCAGCAGCATCGTGAGACCCGACACGCGGCCCCACTTCACTTCGCCCGACGAGATGAACTGGTCGATCACGACCTGCGCGCCGTTGACGAAGTCGCCGAACTGGGCTTCCCACAGCACGAGCGTGTTCGGCTCGGCGGTCGAGTAACCGTATTCGAAGCCCAGCACCGCTTCTTCCGACAGCACCGAGTCGATCACCGTGAACTTCGCCTGGCCTTCAGCGATGTTCTGCAGCGGCACGTACGTGCCGTCGTTCCAGCGCTCGCGGTTCTGGTCGTGCAGCACCGCGTGACGGTGCGTGAACGTGCCGCGGCCCGAGTCCTGGCCCGTCAGACGCACCGAGTAGCCCGATGCGACGAGCGAAGCGAATGCGAGGTGTTCGCCCATGCCCCAGTCGAGCGGCTGGTCGCCGCGCGCCATGTTGCGGCGGTCGTTGATCACGCGCTCGACGAGCGGGTGGACCTTGAAGTTTTCGGGGACCGTCGTGATGCGTTCGCCGAGGCGCTTCAGTTCGGCGAGCGGCACGGCCGTATCGGCTGCATCCGTCCACTTGCGGTTCAGGAACGGAACCCAGTCGACCGCGTACTTGCTCTTGTAGTTCGACAGAACCGGATCGACGGTGTGGTGGCCGTCGTCCATCGCCTTGCGGTACGCCTTCACGTAGTTGTCGGCGTCTTCCGCGGTGATCACGCCCTGCTGCACGAGCTTCTCGGCGTACAGCGCACGGGTGCCCGGGTGCTGCGCGATCTTCTTGTACATCAGCGGCTGCGTGACCGCCGGCGTGTCCTGCTCGTTGTGACCCAGCTTGCGGAAGCAGACGATGTCGATCACGACATCCTTGTGGAACTGCATCCGGTAGTCGATCGCGATCTGGATCGCGAGCACGACGGCTTCCGGATCGTCGCCGTTCACGTGCAGCACCGGCGCTTCGATCATCTTGACCACGTCGGTACAGTACAGCGTCGACCGCGCGTCGCGCGGGTCGGACGTCGTGAAGCCGATCTGGTTGTTGATGACGATGTGCAGCGTGCCGTGCGTGCCGTAACCGCGCGTCTGCGCGAGGTTCAGCGTTTCCATCACGACACCCTGGCCAGCGAAGGCCGCGTCACCGTGGATCTGAACCGGCAGCACCTGCAGGCCGTCTTCGTCGCCGCGACGATCCATCCGTGCCTTCGCCGAACCTTCGACCACCGGGTTCACGATTTCGAGGTGCGACGGGTTGAACGCGAGCGACAGGTGGACCGGGCCGCCTTCGGTCGACACATCCGACGAGAAGCCCTTGTGGTACTTCACGTCACCTGCCGGCAGGTCGTCGACGTGCTTGCCTTCGAATTCGGCGAACAGGTCGGCCGGCATCTTGCCCAGCGTGTTGACCAGCACGTTCAGACGGCCGCGGTGCGCCATGCCGATGATGATTTCCTGCACGCCGGTCTTGCCTGCGTGCTGGACGACTTCGTCCATCGCCGCGATGAAGCTTTCGCCGCCTTCGAGCGAGAAGCGCTTCTGGCCGACGTACTTGGTGTGCAGATAGCGCTCGAGGCCTTCCGCTGCCGTCAGGCGATTCAGGATGTGCTTCTTCTTGTCGATCGAGAAGGACGGCGTCGCGCGGGTCGATTCCAGACGCTCCTGCCACCAGCGCTTCTGCTCCGGATCGCTGATGTACATGTATTCGGCGCCGATCGTGCCGCAGTACGTGTCACGCAGGCCCTTGACGATGTCGCGCAGCGAAGCCTGGTCGAAACCGAAATACAGGTTGCTTGCGCTGTACGTCTGGTCGAGGTCGCCTTCGGAGAAGTCGTAGAACGCGGGTTCGAGTTCGGGGATGGCGGGACGTTCGCGACGCTTCAGCGGATCCAGATTGGCCCATTGCGAGCCGAGGAAGCGATATGCGCTGATGAGGGACTGGACGTGGACCTGCTTGCGCGCGGTCGCCAGATTGCTCGTGCTTTCGCGCGGGATGAAGGCATTGGCCTTCGCACGCTCGGCAAACGATTCGACGATCGGGAAATGAGCAACGTCATTGGCATTCGAGCCGTCGGTTGCAGGCACGTTCTGCAGCGCGTCGAAATACTCTCGCCAATTCTCCGGCACCGATGCCGGATTGTTGAGGTATGCATCGTACAGTTCTTCAACGTACGAAGCATTGCCGCCGAACAGATAGGAGTTCAGCTGAAACTGCTTCATTACATCTGACATTTTACGCTCACCTTTCTTCGAGCTTCTCGAGAAATAGCGGGTTACTCAACCTTCCGCGACACGGCCTGACCGTTTAGCGGATTGCGAATCAAGTCTTGCTTGGAAGGACCTAAAACTTGCGTGCGCGCAGCATATCACAGAACCGATACCGGAGTTCACGACGAAATGTGCCTGAAAGCACCGCGTGGCGGCGTTTCGCCGGATTGCCACGACGCGCGGGAACAGTGTTTTGCAACCCGCCCGATTGCACACTGCGCAGATGCAAAAAAGGCCGCCCAGGGGCAGCCTTTTTCGTCATGAACGGGAACAGCCGATGCTTAGTCGACCGCGCCTTCGCGGCTCGCGCGGCGACGCTCGTGCTCCTTCAGGAAGCGCTTGCGCAGACGGATCGACTGCGGCGTCACTTCCACGAGCTCGTCGTCGTCGATGAATTCGACCGCGTATTCGAGCGACATCTGGACCGGCGGCACGAGACGCACGGCTTCGTCGGTACCCGACGCACGCACGTTGGTCAGCTGCTTGCCCTTGATCGGGTTGACGACGAGGTCGTTGTCGCGGCTGTGGATGCCGATGATCATGCCCTCATACAGCGCGTCGCCCGGCTTCACGAACATGCGGCCGCGATCCTGCAGCTTCCACAGTGCGTACGCCACGGCAGCGCCGTCGTCCTGCGAGATCAGCACGCCATTGCGGCGCTCGAAGACCGAACCGTCCTTGACCGGTGCGTACGAGTCGAAGATGTGACTCATCAGACCCGTGCCGCGCGTAAGCGTCAGGAATTCGCTCTGGAAGCCGATCAGGCCACGCGCCGAGATCTTGTACTCCAGGCGCGTGCGGCCGCGGCCGTCCGATGCCATGTCGAGCATTTCGCCCTTGCGGCGACCCAGCTCTTCCATCACGCCGCCCTGATGCTCGTCCTCGACGTCGACGGTCAGCAGCTCGTACGGCTCGTGCCGCACGCCGTCGATTTCCTGCATCACGACGCGCGGACGCGACACGGCCAGCTCATAGCCTTCACGGCGCATGTTCTCGACGAGAATCGTCAGGTGCAGTTCGCCGCGACCCGACACTTCGAACACCGTTTCGTCGCCCGTGTCCTTCACGCGCAGCGCGACGTTGTGATTCAGTTCCTTCATCAGACGATCGCGGATCTGGCGGCTCGTCACGAACTTGCCTTCGCGGCCGGCCAGCGGCGACGAGTTGACGAGGAAGTTCATCGTCAGCGTCGGCTCGTCAACGGTGATCATCGGCAGCGCTTCCGGCGTATCGACCGCGCAGATCGTCGCGCCGATGCCGACGTCTTCGATACCGTTGATCAGCACGATGTCGCCGGCTTCCGCCGACTCGACCTGCACGCGCTCGAGGCCCTTGAACGACAACACCTGGTTGATCTTGCGGTTCAGCACGTCGCCTTCCGGCCCGAAGCGCATCACGACCGGTTGACCCGGCTTGATGCGGCCGCGCGTGATGCGGCCGACGCCGATCCGGCCGACGTACGTCGAATAGTCGAGCGACGTGATCTGGAGCTGCAGCGGCGCTTCCGGATCGGCCGGGCGAACCGGCACGTGCGCGAGAATCGCCTCGAACAGCGGACGCATGTCGCCTTCGCGGGTCGCCGGATCGAGCGACGCGTAGCCGTTGAGGCCCGATGCGTAGACGATCGGGAAGTCGAGCTGCTCTTCGGTCGCGCCAAGCTTGTCGAACAGGTCGAAGGTCTGGTTGATGACCCAGTCGATCCGCGCGCCCGGACGGTCGATCTTGTTGATGACGACGATCGGCTTCAGGCCGAGCGCGAGCGCCTTCTTCGTGACGAAGCGCGTTTGCGGCATCGGGCCCTCGACGGCGTCGACGAGCAGCAGCACCGAGTCGACCATCGACAGCACGCGCTCCACCTCGCCACCGAAGTCCGCGTGCCCCGGCGTATCGACGATGTTGATGTGCGTGCCTTCGTATTCGACCGCGCAGTTCTTCGCGAGAATCGTGATCCCGCGCTCTTTTTCGATGTCGTTCGAGTCCATCACTCGCTCGGCAATCTGCTGGTTCTCGCGGAAGGTGCCGGACTGGCGGAGCAGTTGGTCGACGAGCGTGGTCTTGCCGTGGTCGACGTGAGCGATGATGGCGATGTTGCGAAGGGCGCGGGTCATAGAAACCTGGAAATCGTTGAACGCGCAAACGCGCACGCTCGTCAGTCACCGGGACACGTGCGCGCGCGTTGCAGCTTGGAAACCACAAATTATAGCACGTGAGAGTGGCGAGAGCCGGACTGTTCGTTGCAGCGCAACAAACGACCCCGCCCCGCCGCTGCCCCGCTCGCGACCAACGGGCCCGGCGGCAAGCCGAAGACCCTGACGCAGATAAGGGAATTTCGGGCCACGGAGCGCGCCCTCGCCCGTTCGATTAACATTTGCCGCGGCAAGCAATTGTGCCTATACTGCTGCCTAGTCAACTATTGCAGCTTCAGGGTTTTATGTCGGATTCTCCTTCCCAATCGCCTGTTTCGCCGCTGTCTTCGTATCAGATGAACGACAGCGTCGGTTATCTGATGTCGCGCGTGAAATCGGTGATGACCAACCTCGTCACGCAGCGCACGCAGGAAGAGCTCGGCATCACGGGCACGCAGGCGAGCATGCTGTTCATGATCGCGGTCGGCAAATGCTCGACGGCCGCCGAGCTCGCTCGGGAATACGGGATCGACGCGAGCGCGGTCACGCGCCTGCTCGATCGGGTCGAGAAGCGCGGCCTCCTGTCCCGCGTGCGCAGCATCGAGGATCGGCGGGTCGTGCGCCTCGAGCTGACCGACGAAGGCCGCGCGCTGGCGGAGCGGCTGCCGCCGGTGTTTCGCAGCGTGCTCGACGAGCTGCTCGACGGCTTTACGCCGGAAGAAGTCGGTTTCCTGAAGAGCATGCTGCGCCGCATTCTCAGCAACTATTGCGAGACGGCCGGCGGCACCATCACGTAATAGTTGCCATAACAATTACTTTTGACAGATTAATGTAAGGAAATCCTTGCAGTGTCCATCATTCATTCCGAGTCAGAAAACAGCGCGATGAAATCCTCCCCGTTGTCCCTGCGCGCCGGGTCGTGCCGCGCCGCCGTCGCCGCTGCCGTCGCCGCGCTGGCGCTGGCGGGCTGCGCAAACTACATCGGCATCAAGAGCGACAAGCAGATCGCTCCCGCGTCGCAATTCGAAACCGCCCAGAGCCTGCCCGCCCAGGGCGGCCAGTGGCCGGCGCTCGACTGGGCAAACCAGTTCGGCGATCCGCAGCTGCCGAAGCTGATCGACGAGGCGCTCCAGGGCAGCCCGTCGATCGCGCAGGCACAGGCGCGCATCGCGAAGGCGTCGTCGTACATCGAATCGTCGCGCTCGAACCTGATGCCGAAGGCCGAAGCCAGCTACTCATGGACGCGCGAGCTGTATTCGTCGAACGCGCTGTTTCCGCCCCCGTACGGCGGCCAGTGGTACAGCGAGAACAACGCGCTTGCGAGCGCGTCGTGGGATCTCGACCTGTGGGGCAAGAACCGCGAGCGCCTGCATACGGCCGTGTCGCAGGAAAAAGCCGCCGAAGCCGACATGCAGCAGGCGCGCATCACGCTCGCATCGTCGGTCGCCCGCACCTACAACTCGCTTGCGCAACTGTACGCGCTGCGCGACATCGCGCAACGCGAGATCACCAACCGCCAGACGGTCGGCAAGATCACCGACGGCCGCGTGTCGGCCGGCCTCGACACCAACGTGGAGCGCCAGACCGCGCGCGGCAACATCGCGACGACCCAGGCGTCGCTGTCCGACCTCGACGGCCAGATCACGACCGTGCGCTACCAACTCGCCGCGCTGCTCGGCAAGGGGCCGGACCGCGGGCTGCAGATCGCCGCGCCGGTGATGAACCCGACAGGCGAAATCGCACTGCCCGGCAACCTGCCGGCCGACCTCGTGTCGCGCCGCCCTGACCTCGTCGCCGCGCGCTGGCAGGTCGAGGCGGCGATGCACGACGTGAAGGAGGCAAAGGCCGAGTTCTTCCCGGACGTGAACCTCGCGGCAGGCTTCGGCTTCGATGCGTTCGGCTGGGGCAAATTCCTGAACTTCGCGAGCCGCCAGGCGCAGTTCGGCCCGGCCGTCCATCTGCCGATCTTCGATGCCGGCGCATTGCGCGCACAGCTCAAGGGCCGCTATGCGGACTTCGACCTGTCGGTCGCCAACTACAACCAGACGCTGATCAACGCGCTGAACGACGTCGCCACCCAGGTCGCGTCGATCCGCGCGGTCGATCGCCAGATGGACGACGCGCAGCGTGCGCTCGACGCGTCGACGCGCGCGTACGACCTCGCCGTGATCCGCTACAAGGCCGGCCTGTCGCCGCAGCTGCAGGTGCTGACCGCGGACAGCAACCGTCTCGCATCGGAACAGACCGTGACCAACCTGAAGATGCGCCGGCGCGACATGCAGCTCGCGCTGATCAAGGCGCTCGGCGGCGGGTTCGACGCGACCGGCACGCGGCTCGCCGCGCCCGACGCCGACCAGCACACGAAACAGGCCGCCAACTGATCCGGCGCCACCACTACGCAGACACTCGAAATAACGGACGGAGAAAATCGCCATGAGCGACCCTCAACAAAATGCCGCCAGCGCCCAGCCGCAGAACAACGGGAAGCGCAAGCGGATGATGACGCTGCTGATCGCGGTCATCGTGATCGCGGCCATCGCGTATGGCCTGTACTACTTCCTCGTCGCGCGCTTCCATGAAGAGACCGACGACGCATACGTGAACGGCAACGTCGTGCAGATCACGCCGCAGGTCACCGGCACCGTGATCGCCGTGAAGGCGGACGATACGCAGACGGTCAAGGCCGGCGATCCGCTCGTCGTCCTCGATCCGGCCGATTCGCAGGTCGCGCTGCAGCAGGCCGAGGCCAACCTCGCGCAGACGGTGCGCCAGGTGCGCGGCCTGTTCGTCAACGACGACCAGTACCGCGCGCAAGTCGCGCTGCGCCAGTCCGACCTGTCGAAGGCGCAGGACGACCTGCGCCGCCGGATGGCCGTCGCGCAGACGGGCGCCGTATCGCAGGAAGAAATCTCCCATGCACGCGACGCGGTGCGCGCCGCGCAGGCGTCGGTCGACGCGGCGCAACAGCAGCTCGCGTCGAACCGCGCACTGACCGCGAACACGACGATCGCATCGCACCCGAACGTGTTGGCCGCGGCGGCGAAGGTTCGCGACGCGTACCTCGCGAACGCGCGTAACGTGCTGCCCGCGCCGGTCACAGGCTATGTCGCGAAGCGCTCGGTGCAGGTCGGCCAGCGCGTGTCGCCCGGCAACCCGCTGATGTCGGTCGTACCGCTGAACGCGGTGTGGGTCGACGCCAACTTCAAGGAAGTCCAGCTCAAGCACATGCGCGTCGGCCAGCCGGTCGAGCTGACGGCCGATATCTACGGCTCGTCGGCGGTCTACCACGGCAAGGTCGTCGGCTTCTCGGCCGGCACGGGCTCGGCGTTCTCGCTGCTGCCGGCGCAGAACGCGACGGGCAACTGGATCAAGGTCGTGCAGCGCCTGCCGGTGCGCATCGAAATCGATCCGAAGGACCTCGAGAAGCACCCGCTGCGCATCGGCCTGTCGATGCAGGTCGACGTCGACATCAAGGACGAGCGCGGCGACCAGCTTGCGAACGCGCAGAACACCGTCTACGAGACGAACGTGTTCGCGAAGTATGGCGACGAAGCCGATGCCGAGATCGCGCGCATCATCGCCGAGAACGCCGGCGGCAACGCGCCGGCCCCGGCCGCGGCGAAATCGACCAACGCCGCCAAGATGATGTAACGGTTCCGACTCCGGAAAACTACCGACATGGCACAGGCTCCTGTCTCCCACCCGCCGCTGCAAGGCGGGCAACTCGTGCTCGGGACGATCGCGGTATCGCTCGCGGTGTTCATGAACGTGCTCGACACGTCCATCGCGAACGTCGCGATCCCGACCATCTCGGGCGACCTCGGCGTGTCGTCCGACCAGGGCACGTGGGTCATCACGTCGTTCGCGGTCGCGAACGCGATCTCCGTGCCGCTCACGGGCTGGCTGACCGACCGGTTCGGACAGGTTCGCCTGTTCCTCGCGTCGATCATCCTGTTCGTCATCTCGTCGTGGATGTGCGGCCTCGCACCCAGCCTGCCGTTCTTGCTCGCGTCGCGCGTGCTGCAGGGCGCGGTCGCCGGGCCGATGATTCCGCTGTCGCAATCGCTGCTGCTGTCGAGCTACCCACGCGCGAAAGCGCCGATGGCGCTCGCGCTATGGTCGATGACGACGCTGATCGCGCCGGTCGCCGGGCCGATTCTCGGCGGCTGGATCTCGGACAACTATTCGTGGCCATGGATCTTCTACGTGAACATCCCGGTCGGCATCGCCGCCGCGCTCGCCACGTGGTCGATCTATCGGACACGCGAATCGACGGTGCGCCGCGCGCCGATCGACGGGATCGGTCTCGCGCTGCTCGTGCTGTGGGTCGGCTCGCTGCAGATCATGCTCGACAAGGGCAAGGATCTCGACTGGTTCGCGTCGACGACGATCATCGCGCTCGCGCTGATCGCACTCATCTCGTTCGCGTTCTTCGTGATCTGGGAGCTGACTGCCGAACACCCGGTCGTGGACCTGTCGCTGTTCCGGATGCGCAACTTCACGGGCGGCACGATCGCGCTCGCGGTCGGTTACGGCCTCTACTTCGGCAACCTCGTGCTGCTGCCGCTCTGGCTGCAAACCCAGATCGGCTACACGGCAACCGACGCAGGCCTGGTCATGGCGCCGGTCGGACTGTTCGCGATCCTGCTGTCGCCACTGACCGGCAAGTTCCTGCCGCGCACGGATCCACGCTACATCGCGACCGCCGCGTTTCTCACGTTCGCGCTGTGTTTCTGGATGCGCTCGCGTTACACGACCGGCGTCGACGAGTGGTCGCTGACGTTGCCGACGCTCGTGCAAGGCATCGCGATGGCGGGATTCTTCATTCCGCTCGTGTCGATCACGCTGTCCGGCCTGCCCGGCCACCGCATTCCTGCGGCATCGGGCCTGTCGAACTTCGTGCGGATCATGTGCGGCGGTATCGGCACGTCGATCTTCCAGACCGCGTGGGATCACCGCAACAACTTCCATCACGCGCAACTGGTCGAGCAGACCAACGTGTACAACCCGACGTTCAACCAGGCCGTCACGCAGATGGGCAACCTCGGGCTGACGCCGGACCAGGCGCATGGCCTCATCAACAACATGGCCACGCAGCAGGCCGCGCAGCTCGGCGTGAACGATCTCTTCTACATCTCGGCGGCGATCTTCGTGCTGCTGATCGGACTGATCTGGATCACGAAGCCCGAACGCGCGGGCGGCGGCGATGCGGGTGCGGCCGCGTCGGCTGCACACTGAGCCGGCCCGCGCCCCCACACGCTCACGCAGCAAAAAGCCCGGTCGAGACCGGGCTTTTTTTCGTTTCGATGGGCGCCAGCGCGCCGTGCATCATTGAGCCGTCACGACGAGACGTTCAGGCGCAAGCACGCCGTTTGCCTTGCGGGCGACGCCGAGCAGCCGCACCTCGTCGTACACGCGCACCCGCTCGCCTTCTGCCGCGTCGATCGGATCGAGCGCCGACAGCGGCAGACGCTGGCCATGCAGGAACCGCTTCGCGCAGGCTTCGTCGAGACGCACCAGCGGAAACGTCGACAGCAGCGCGTCGACCGGCTGAAGCCACGCATCGCGCGCTGTTTCGGCGGCGTCGGACAGCGCGTCCAGCGTCACCGCATGCTCGAGCGTCAGAGCGCCGACGCCCGTGCGACGCAGCATCGTCAGATGCGCGCCGCAACCGAGCGCTTCGCCGATATCCTCCGCCAGCGTGCGCACATACGTACCCTTGCTGCAAGTCACGCGAAACGTCACGTCCGGTAGTTCGCAGGCCAGCAGGTCGAGCGCATGGATCGTCACGTTGCGGCCTTCCCGTTCGACGGTCTGGCCCGCGCGCGCATATTCGTACAGCGGCTTGCCGTCGCGCTTGAGCGCCGAATACATCGGCGGCACCTGCACGATCTCGCCGGTAAAGCGAGCGAGCGCCGCCTCCACCGCAGTCCGGTCGCATTCGACGGCGCGCGTGTCGAGCACGTCGCCTTCAGCATCGCCGGTGGTCGTGCGCACGCCGAGGCGCATCGTCGCTTCGTAGGTCTTGTCCGCTTCCAGCAAGTCCTGCGAGAACTTCGTCGCCTCGCCGAAGCACAGCGGCAACAGACCCGAGGCCAGCGGATCGAGCGTGCCGGTATGGCCGGCTTTCTTCGCGAGAAGCAGGCGCTTCGCGCGAATCAGGGCGTCGTTACTCGACAGGCCGACCGGCTTGTCGAGCAGGAGGACGCCGTCCAGCGCGCGCCGCGGCACGCGTGGACGCTGAGGAGCTGCAGTCGTCATCGGGGCACGCGCGCTCACTCGTCCTTCGCAGGCGCGTCGGCTTCGTCGTCGTCCTTCGCGCGCGTCGAGTTGGCTTCCTTGATCAGGCGCGACATTTCCACCGCCTTTTCGATCGTCTGGTCGTAATGGAAATGCAGCGTCGGCACCGTATGGATGTGCAGGCGCTTGAACAGCAGGTTGTGCAGGTGACCCGATGCGTGGTTCAGCGCTTCCTGCGTCTTCTCCGGATCGCCGGTGAGCGCCGTGAAATAGACCTTCGCGTGCGCGTAGTCCGGCGTGAGCTCCACACTCTGGATGGTCACGATGCCGATGCGCGGGTCCTTGACCTCGCGCATGATGAGTTCGGACAGATCGCGTTGAATCTGGTCTGCAATCTGAACGTTGCGATTGGGGGAAGTACGTTTCCTGGACATGATCGATCCGTGATCCGTTTATCAGGATAAAGCGGCGCGCTGTTGGCACGCCACCATGAAAATGGGCGGGACAGGCTCAAGCCTGCCCCGCCCACGAGCCGATACGCGATGATTACAGCGTACGTGCGACTTCAGTCACTTCGAAGACTTCGAACTGGTCGCCTTCGATGACGTCGTTGAAGTTCTTCACCGACATACCGCACTCGAAGCCTTGCTTGACTTCCTTCACGTCGTCCTTGAAGCGCTTCAGCGATTCGAGTTCGCCCGTGAAGATCACGACGTTGTTGCGCAGCACGCGAACCGACGACGAACGCTTGACGATACCGTCGGTGACCATACAGCCGGCAACCGTACCGACCTTCGGCACCTTGAACACCTGGCGCACCTCGACCATGCCCGTCACGACTTCGCGCTTCTCCGGCGCCAGCATGCCCGACATCGCCGCCTTCACCTCATCCACTGCGTCGTAGATGATGTTGTAGTAGCGAATGTCGATACCGTTCGCTTCGGCCAGCTTGCGCGCCTGTGCATCCGCACGCGTGTTGAAGCCGATGATGACCGCCTTCGATGCCGTCGCGAGGTTGACGTCGTTTTCGCTGATGCCGCCCACCGCGCTGTGCACGATCTGCACGCGCACTTCGTCGGTCGACAGCTTGAGCAGCGACTGCACGAGTGCTTCCTGCGAGCCCTGCACGTCCGCCTTAATGATGAGCGGCAGGTTCTGCACTTCGCCTTCGCCCATCTGCTCGAGCATGCTTTCCAGCTTCGCGGCCTGCTGCTTCGCCAGCTTGACGTCGCGGAACTTGCCCTGGCGGAACAGCGCGATTTCGCGCGCCTTGCGCTCGTCCGGCAGCACGATCACTTCCTCGCCTGCACCCGGCACTTCCGACAGACCCTGGATTTCGACCGGGATCGACGGGCCGGCTTCCTTCGTCGGCTTGCCGTTCTCGTCGAGCATCGCACGCACGCGGCCATAAGCCGTGCCTGCCAGCACGATGTCGCCACGGTTCAGCGTACCGGACTGCACCAGGATCGTCGCGACCGGGCCCTTGCCCTTGTCCAGCTTCGCTTCGATCACGATGCCCTTGGCCGGCGCCTCGATCGGTGCCTTCAGTTCCAGCACTTCGGCCTGCAGCAGCACGTTCTCGAGCAGGTCGTCGATACCGGCACCCGTCTTCGCCGACACCGGCACGAACGGCGAATCGCCACCGTATTCTTCCGGCACGACGCCTTCCGCGACCAGTTCCTGCTTGACGCGGTCCGGGTTCGCTTCCGGCTTGTCGATCTTGTTGATCGCCACGACGATCGGCACGCCACCCGCCTTCGCGTGAGCGATGGCTTCCTTCGTCTGCGGCATCACGCCGTCGTCGGCAGCCACTACCAGCACGACGATGTCGGTCGCCTTCGCGCCGCGTGCACGCATTGCCGTGAACGCCTCGTGACCCGGCGTATCGAGGAACGTGATGACACCGCGCGGCGTTTCGACGTGATATGCGCCGATGTGCTGCGTAATGCCGCCCGCTTCGCCCGCTGCAACCTTCGCGCGGCGGATGTGGTCGAGCAGCGAGGTCTTGCCGTGGTCGACGTGACCCATCACGGTGACGACCGGCGGACGCGGCAGTTGCTCCGCATCGGTACCGGTCTCGCCTTCGACCAGCAGTGCTTCCGGATCGTCCAGCTTCGCGGCGACCGCGCGGTGACCCAGTTCCTCGACGACGATCATCGCCGTTTCCTGGTCCAGCACCTGGTTGATCGTGACCATCTGGCCCATCTTCATCATCACCTTGATGACTTCGGAGGCCTTGATCGACATCTTGTGTGCAAGATCGGCAACCGAGATGGTTTCCGGCACGTGCACTTCACGCACGATCGGCTCGGTCGGTGCCTGGAACGTCGATGCGCTGTCCTGGTGACGGCCGCGACCCTTCGGGCCGCCGCGCCAACCGCGGTCGACGCCACCGCTCGAATCGCCGCGCGTCTTGATGCCGCGGCGCTTGGCCGCGTCGTCCTGCCAGCCGCCCTTGCCGCCGCCCGGCTTCTTGTTGCGGTCGCCCGCGCCTGCCGGTGCCTGCGTCGTCGCCGGCGCTGCGCCGGCCGGCTTCTTCACGGCCGGACGTGCCTGCGCGCCTGCGCCTGCCGGCTTGGCCGGCTTGTGCAGCGTGCCCTTCGCTTCGGCCGGCTTCGGCGGTTCCACCGGCTTCGGCGGCTCGACTGCCTTGACCACGGCCTTGCGCGGCGTGTTCATCATTTCGCGGATCGCGCGCGCTTCGGCCTCGGCCGCCTCGCGACGCTTGCGAATCTCTTCCTGCTCGGCCCGCGCCTTGTCGGCCGCCTCGCGGGCAGCGTCCTCGGCCTTCTTCGCCGCTTCACGCTGGGCCGCACGTTCGGCGGCCGCACGTGCTTCGTCCTGCGCGGACTGCGCACCGGTTGCTTCCTGCTTGGCTTCAGCGGCCTGCTGCGCCGCAGCCTGCTGTGCCGCTGCGGCTTCGGCGGCAGCGCGCTTCGCCGCTGCTTCTTCCTCGGCACGGCGGCGCTCGGCTTCGGCCGCTTCCTCGCGGGCACGGCGCTCGGCTTCCTCGCGCTCGAGGCGTTCCTGGCGCTCGCGCAGTTCCTGCGCCTGCTTTTCGAGCAGCTCGGCCTCGCGGCGCGCTTCTTCCTCGCGACGCTTCAGATCCGCATCGTCATCCGCTTCGGCGACTTGCGCCTGACCCTGCTCCGCACCCTCGGCCACGTCGTCGCGCTTGACGAACGTACGCTTCTTGCGGACCTCGACCTGAATGGTGCGAGCCTTGCCCGTCGCGTCAGACTGCTTGATCTCCGACGTATGCTTGCGGGTCAGCGTGATCTTGCGCTTGTCGCCGTCGGTTGCGCCGTGCGACTTGCGCAAATGATCGAGCAGACGCGCCTTGTCCGCCTCGGACAGCGCATCGTCTTCACTCGCTTTCTGGACGCCCGCTGCCTGCAGCTGTTCGAGCAGCACACCAGCAGGCATTTTCAGTTCCGCGGCAAATTGGGCTACGTTGTTACTCGCCATTCATTCCTCTTAGTGCAAGGACCGATTCCTTGCGGTTAGCATCGGGTCAGGCCATACGGCCGCCATCAAATCAGTGCGCCATGGTCATTTCTCACTGGAACCAGTGTTCACGTGCTTTCATGATCAACGCCTTAGCGGCATCCTCTTCCATCCCGGTCATGTCGACCAGTTCATCCACAGCCAGCTCGGCGAGATCGTCCCGCGTCTGCATGCCGTGTTCGGCCAGCTTCGCGAGCAACTCCGGCGTTACGCCGTCGAGGCCCTTCAAATCCAGCGCTGCGTTTTCGACCTTTTCTTCGTTCGCGATCGCCATCGTCAATAGTGCGTCGCGTGCGCGGTTGCGCAACTCGTGCACGGTGTCCTCGTCGAACGCCTCGATTTCGAGCATTTCGTTGAGCGGCACGTAAGCGATCTCTTCGAGGCTCGTGAAGCCTTCGTCGATCAGGATGTCGGCAACTTCTTCGTCGACGTCGAGACGCGCCATGAACAGCGAACGCAGTCGATCGCGCTCTTCACCCTGCTTCAGGGCGGATTCGTCCGGCGTCATGATATTGATCTGCCAGCCGGTCAGCTCGCCGGCAAGGCGAACGTTCTGACCGCTGCGGCCGATCGCGACAGCCAGCTCGTTCTCGTCGACGACGACGTCCATCGAGTGCTTTTCTTCATCGACGACGATCGACTGGACGGCTGCCGGCGCGAGCGCGCCGATCACGAACTGGGCGGGATCCTCGGACCATAGCACGATGTCGATGTTTTCGCCACCGAGCTCGTTGCGCACGGCCTGCACGCGCGAACCGCGGATGCCGACGCAGGTGCCGATCGGATCGATCCGCTTGTCATAGGCGATCACGCCGATCTTCGCGCGCACGCCCGGATCGCGAGCGGCTGCCTTGATCTCGAGCAGGCCCTGCTCGATTTCCGGCACTTCCATCTCGAACAGCTTCATCAGGAACTCGGGCGCCGTGCGCGAGAGTTCGATCTGCGGGCCGCGCGCGGTGCGGTCGACCTTCGCGATGTATGCACGCACGCGGTCACCCACGCGCAGGTTTTCCTTCTGGATCAG
Organism: Burkholderia sp. LA-2-3-30-S1-D2; assembly: GCF_001523915.2. NCBI lineage: Bacteria > Pseudomonadati > Pseudomonadota > Betaproteobacteria > Burkholderiales > Burkholderiaceae > Burkholderia > Burkholderia sp. LA-2-3-30-S1-D2. Next base: position 2,034,199 of record NZ_CP013384.1, read on the forward strand.
CTGGTCGCGGCGCAGCAGCGCTTCGACACGGCCCGATTCGACGATGAAGTTGCCCTTGTCGAGGCGCTTCACCGTGCCCGTCATGATCTTTTCGCCGCGCTCGAGGTAGTCGTTCAGGATCTGCTCGCGCTCGGCGTCGCGCACCTTCTGCAGGATCACCTGCTTGGCGGCCTGCGCGCCGATACGGCCGAACTCGATCGACGGCACCGGCTCCTCGATGAATTCGCCGACTTCGACGTCGGGCTTCTGCTCACGCGCTTCGAACAGCAGGATCTCGCGATCCGGCTCCTGCAAGCCTGCCTCGTCGGGCACGACGAGCCAGCGACGGAAGGTTTCGTGCTCGCCGCTTTCGCGATCGATATGGACGCGGATTTCGGCGCCTTCGTCGAACAGCTTCTTGGACGCGGACGCGAGCGCAGCCTCGAGGGCGCCCAGCACCACATCCTTGTCGACGTTTTTCTCGCGCGCCAGCGCATCCACCAGCATCAAAACTTCGCGACTCATTATTTGCGGCTCCTAAAGTCAACTTGCGGAATCAGGCGGGCTTTGTCGATATCGGCCAGCGTGAAATCCAGCATGGCTGCCTCGCCCTTCTTCCTCTCAAATTCCAAACCGATCGTTTCGCCATTCGGCGCGTGCAGAATGCCCCGGTACGTCTTGCGCCCGTCCAGCGGCTTTTTCAAGGTCACGGAAACTTCGCTGCCAGCGAAGCGCTCGAAGTCGGCCAGCTTCTTCAACGGGCGGTCGAGCCCCGGGGACGAGACTTCGAGCCGTTCGTAATCGATGTTTTCGACCGTCAAGACGTGCTGGAGCTGACGTGTGACCTTTTCGCAATCTTCGAGCGAGATGCCGGCAGGCTGATCGATATAGATGCAAAGCATGCCGCGCCCGGTGCGCTCGAGATCCACCAGCTCGTAGCCGAGCCCGGTGACCGTGGTTTCTATCAGTTCCGTCAGTTGCACAGTGTCCTCTCAGGTGTTCGCGCCCGCCGCTCGCGATTCACCCGCGGGCGCGCGCCTTAGCCGGCGCAGGAAGCGCTACCCGAGATGCCTAACCGTTTCAGCAAAAAAAAATGGGCGGAACGCCCATCTTCTTACTGGTGGTCGCACCTGAGCCGCACATTGAATCCGTACGCCCAGCGACTCCGCGATTATAGCGATTTTTGGCGCAAACGCCAAGCCAGCCGGTAAAAGCAGCGTCCAGACCGCCTTTACCGACCAAAAATGCGAAACCGGACTGTCCGACCAGGCGGCACAATCCGGCAGCGCGATATATATACAGTCAATAGCAAACCACGCAAGGCGAAGTGCCGACCCGACCGGACTCGCACCGATATTGCCGGCACACCGGCGGCTTCACGCCGCCGACCGCCCGGAAACGCTCAGCGACTGCGCGAGCGACTACGCTGCGGACGCTGGCCGCCGCGCGCGCCACCACCGCCGTTGCCGGCGCCTTCGGCGCGATTGCCGTTGGGATTGCGATTGCCGCCCTTGCCGCCGCTGCGCTTGCCGGCCGCGCCTTCACGCTTGGGGCCGGCGCCATACGACGCGCGATTGCCATCGACATCGCGACCGCCACCCGAACGGTTGCCATAGCCCGACGGCGAAACCGGCAGGCTGCCGTAGCCGCTCAGGCCGGGCAAGCCCGGTGCGCCACGTCGACCGCCACCGCGACGCGGCTGATCGAGCTGACCATGCGTGGTCAGCACCGGCTCGCGGCTGATGAAGCCCATCGATGTCTGCATCGGATCCGGCTGGCGGCGCTCGGCCTGCCCGCCACCACCACGCTTGCCCTTTTCCTCGGACGGCGCCTTGAGGCCGACGGTCGCCATCAGCTTGCGCACCTGCGCTTCGTCGAGCTCTTCCCAACGACCGCGCTTCAGGCCGCGCGGAAGCGGAATCGGACCGTGACGGGTACGGATCAGGCGACTCACCATCAGGCCGGCCGCCTCGAACATCCGGCGCACTTCGCGGTTGCGGCCTTCTGCCAGCGCGACGTGATACCAATGGTTCGTGCCTTCGCCGCCGCCGTCGCGGATGCGCAGGAAGTTCGCCGGGCCGTCATCGAGTTCGACGCCGTGCAGCAGCTTCTGCCGCATCCCTTCGGACAGCTCGCCGACGACGCGCACCGCATACTCGCGCTCGACGCTGTAGCGCGGATGCATGAAACGGTTTGCGAGATCGCCCGACGTCGTCAGCATCAGCAGACCTTCGGTGTTGAAGTCGAGACGACCCACCGCGAGCCATTTCGCCGTCTTCATCGGAGGCAGGCGATCGAACACCGACGGACGACCTTCCGGGTCCGCGTGGCTGACGATCTCGCCCGTCGGCTTGTGGTACAGCAGCACGCGCGGCGGCTTGTTCGGCAGCTTGCGCTTGACCGGCTTGCCGTTGATACGGACCTGGTCGGTCGGCATGATGCGCTGGCCGATGTGCGCGGGCTCCCCGTTCACCGACACGCGGCCGGCGACGATCAGTTCTTCCATTTCGCGGCGCGAGCCCATGCCGGCTTCTGCGAGCACCTTGTGGAGCTTCGGCGCATCGTCGTCCGGCGACAGCACGCGCTTGTTCGTCGGCTGGTTGCGGCCGCGACGCAGCATCGGCGCACGTACGCCGCTGCCGCCCGCCGAATTGTCGGCATCGAACGCCGGCGACGTCACATAGGCGAACAGGTCGTCCTGCGACGCTGCGTCGCCTCCGGCCTTCGCTGCGCCGCCCTCGGCCTTCGCAGCGCCACCCTCGGCCTTCGCCGAACCGCCGCGCCGCCCCTGGCCGCCTTGCCCGCCCTGGGCACCCTTGGCCGCACCCTCACGCTTACCGGCCGGCTTGCGGCCGCCCTTGGCCGCGCCTTCCTTGCGCGGCGCGCGTGCGGGCTGAGCTTCCGCGTCCGCGGCCGGTTGCGCGTCCGCGCCCTCGCCGCCCTGCGACTCGCCGTCGCCCTTCGACTTGGCCGCCGCGCGGCGGCGCGCGATCAGGCTGCGCGGGCCGCGCCGCAGCCCGCGGCGGGGACGCTCGTCACCACCCGTGGCCGGAGCATCCTGCTCCGGCGCATCGTCGGCACGCGCGGCCTGCACGGCAGGCGCGGACGATTCAATATCGTGGATATCAGTCAAAACAACCTCAAAATGTCAGGTCTCGCGCCCGGCTCGGGCGCGGCAAGAAGTCGGCCGCAATCAGGCGCGGCGCTGTTCGGGTTCTGCTTCGTCGTCCGGCAGTGCGTCGGCGCCGATGGGCGCACTCGCACTGCGTACGGCGTCGGCGAGGCTGTCGGACGTATCGTCCAGCAGCTCGCCCTCAGCGGGACGGGCACGTGAGGCATCGGCCTGGCCAGCCTCGCCCGGCATGTCGCCGGCCGCTTCCGCTCCGTCTCCGGCAACCGCGTCGGCGGTCGCCTTGCGATCTTCCTCGCTCCCTTCCGCGCGCAGCGGCTCGGGCTGCCCGCCGGCCGGCGCTGCGTCGGCGCCGCCCTGTTCCATCTGAACGCGATCAGTTCCCAGCGTATCGCGGTTCGGCATTTCCTGCGTCGACGTACCTTCTGCCGCGGCGTCGTCCGGCAATTCATCCGGCCGCATGTGCGACACGTCGGCCGCCGCTTCGCCGGCTTCCGGCACCCCGTCCGCTACCGGCGCATCGCCGTCGAAGTCCATCGCCTGCTGCGCGAGCAACGCGGCCTCGATGTTCGCGGCCGGCTCCTCGAGCGCCGGCAGGTCGTCGAGCGCCTTCAGTCCGAGATCGTCGAGGAACTGCTTGGTCGTCGCGTATAGCGCCGGACGTCCCGGCACGTCGCGATGCCCGATCACCTCGATCCAGCCGCGATCCTCGAGCTGCTTGACCACCTGCGTATTGACCGTGACGCCGCGAATCTCTTCGATGTCGCCGCGCGTAACGGGTTGCCGATACGCGATGATCGCGAGCGTTTCGAGCACCGCGCGCGAATATTTCGGCGGCTTCTCGGGATGCAGCCGGTCCAGATACTGGCGCATCACCGGCTTGCTCTGAAAGCGCCATCCGGTTGCCAGCGCCACCAATTCGACACCGCGGCCGGACCAATCCTGTTTCAGATCTTCGAGCAACGTGCGGACCGTGTCAGCCGACACGACGTCGGCAAAGAGCTTGCGCAAATCGCCGAGTTTCAGCGGTTCTTGCGCGCAGATCAAGGCAGTCTCGAGGACGATCTTCGCCTCTTGGGTATTCATGCAGCTAGGCCAGACCCTGTGGTCAAACGAACCGGATCAACAAACAGACGAAAGGAACAGAAGACGCGCTCGCCCGATTCTGATCGGTCATATTGATGGGAGCACGAACCGGGGGCGGCGAACCAACTTCAAGCCAGGCCCAAACCGGACGGAACAGCACGGCTCAACGACGGAACCGCGTGACTGAGCGCCATCTTACGCAAAATTGCCCGGTGCGTAAAGATGAGCCGAACGGCCGCCGCCGCAGCTCCGTCCCGCTTCAACGCCGGCCCGCGCCGCGCGCGACGAACGCCCGCAGGCGCTCGACGCCCGCGTCGAGCCGCACCGGATCGCACGCGTAGCACCAGCGCACGAACCCTTCCCCCTCCGGGCCGAACGCGCGCCCCGGCGCCAGCCCAAGCCCGACCTCGCGCACCAGCGACTTGCAAAACGCGAGACTGTCGTCCGCGCCCGGCAAACGCAGGAACAGGTACATCGCGCCCGGCGGAGGCGGCACTTCGACGCCCGGCAACGCGCGCAGCGCGGCAACCAGGTGGTCACGTGCGGCACGCAGCGCCGCAACGAACGACTGCACGAACGGCTCGCCGTCGCGCAGCGCGACTTCCCCTGCGGCCTGGATGAAACCCGGCGCGCACGACGTGTTGTATTCGACCAGCTTCGACAGATCGCCCATGATCGACGCCGGCGCGACCAGCCATCCGAGCCGCCAGCCCGTCATCGCCCAGGCCTTGGAGAACGAATTCACGACGATGACCCGCTCGTCGCGCGACGCGATGTCGAGAAACGACGGCGCGCCTTCTGCGCCGAACGCGAGCCGTTCGTACACTTCGTCGGAGACGACCCAGATGCCGTGACGCCGGCAATGCGCAAGCACGGCCCGCTGGTCGTCGCGGGACATCGCCCAGCCGGTCGGATTGTTCGGCGAGTTCACGAACAGCATTCGTGTGCCGGGCGTCAGCGCCGCGAGCAACCGGTCGATGTCGAGCCCCCAGCCCGCATCACCATGGCGGAGCGGTATGCACTCGACTTGTGCACCGAGTATCTTCGGGATTTCAACGAGGTTCGGCCAGAGCGGCGTGACCGCGACGACGCGATCTCCCGGGCCGACCAGCAGCTGCGCGGCCAGCATCAGCGCGCTCACGCCCGAACTCGTCACGGTGATCGCATCGGCCTCGGTCGCGCCGTGACGCGCGCTCACATAGGCCGCAATCGCGTTGCGCAACGGTACCGTGCCGAGATTGTGCGTGTAGAAGGTTGCGCCGTCGCGCAGTGCCGCGGCAGCCGCGTCGCGAATGAATGCCGGCGTCACGCGATCGGATTCGCCGAACCAGAACGGCAGCACGTCGGGTACGCCGAAGCCGGCGTTCGCGACTTCCCTGATCAGCGACGGACGCAGCGCCTGGACCGCGCTGCGTGCCGTCGGCTCGCCCGTCGCCGGGTCGACATCTGCGGAATGCGTCATCGAGAACCGCCACCGAGGAACACGATCCACGCAGTGTACCGGTGTGCGCGCCGGTTCAGCACCCTCAGTCGAGGTCTTCCGCCCGCGCCGGCATCTGGCGCGCGAGTTCCCAGATCGCCTGCGCGGCCGGCGACAGCGACCGGTCGCGGCGGCGCACCAGCTCGACGGTGCGCTCGGTACGCGGCGTCAGCGGCCGCGCAACCAGCGACGATCCCGCCGGCAGCGGCAGCGACAGCCACGGCTGCACGCTCACGCCGACACCAGCCTCGACGAGCGCGAATACCGTCGCCGAATGCCCGAGTTCCTGCATGACCGTCGCGTTCACCCGATGGGCAGCCAGCGCGGCGTCGATCAACGGCCGGCTTCCGGACGCATGATCAAGCAGGACGAGGCGCTCGCCGTCGAGCGCCGTCCAGGGCACCTCGGCCCGCGCCGCGAGCGGATGATCGGCGCGCGCGACCAGGCAGAACGAGTCGGTCATCAGCGGTTCGCAGACGAGGTCCGCAACGGCGAGCGGCCCGATGACGACGCCGAAATCGACCTCGCTCGACTTCACCTTTCGCAGCACGTCGCTCTGCACGTCGTCGCGCAGGCCGAGCGTGACGAACGGAAACTGGCGCTCGCAGGCCGCGACGACGCGCGGCATCAGCCGGCACGCAATCGTCGGACTCGCGGCGACGATCACGCGCCCCCGCCGCTGCTCGCCGATCTCGCGAATCTCGCGCAGCGTGTCGTCCAGATCGTCGATCAGGCGGGACACGCTCGCGATCAGGTTCACCCCGACGTCGGTCAACTGCACGTCGCGGGTCGTCCGGTCGATCAGCTTCAGCCCGAGCTCGGCCTCGAGCTCGCGCACGCAACGACTGACCGCAGACTGCGTGAGTCCGATCTCGTCACCCGCGCGACTGAAGCTCCGCAGCCGCGCAACCTCGATGAATACGCGAAGCTGGCGCAGCGTAACGTTCATCTCCTCACCTCATCAATCGTCGATACCGATGCACGATTTTAATGCGCGAAATCGGCTCCGATGTGCGAATCCGGCACCGGCCACACATGTTTCGCTGCGGTGCAATATCCACGGAAACGCACGTGGCACGGGCGAGTTGCACAAGATTGGTGATTGTCCTGATTTGCTGGCGGGTTATTTTGGCGTCTTATACGCCCCTAGCTGACTTAGCCGTTAGCCCGCTGCCAAGCGGCTCTCGAGGGAATCGCCTCCGACATGGCACACATCGTGCTTTACCTGACGCACAGGGCGCAGGTTTAGTCGGACGGAAGGCAGAAACGCCGCTGCCGGTCAACCGGACGCCCCCACCCGGCACTCGACGCTCGAGTGCTTGAAGAGTGCGCGGCGCAGGGCAGCGCACCGGAGTTAGCTTCGCTGAGGTGAGGACATGATGCTGTTCGACGATTTGAGAGATAACGAGTGGGCGCTGGTCGAAGGTCTGTTTTGCTCGGAACCCGCACGCAGTGAACGGCGCGGCCGCCCCCGCGTGGAGGCCCGCTCGGTGGTAAACGCCGTGCTGTGGGTACTGTCGACGGGTGAAGGCTGGTCGAAGCTGCCGGGTCGCTATCCGTCGCCGCCGACCTGCCGCCGTCGCTTCGACGAATGGCAGGCAGACGGTACGCTCGCCGAAATCGTCAAGCGCCTCGGCACGAGCGGCCGCCAGATCTCGCTGCGCGGGCGCATCGGGGCAAGCGCGGCGAAGCCGCCTGCACCGCCGAGCCGCGACCGATTGCGCGGCGCCTTCTGGACCAATCCGGAATCCTGGCGCGCCCCCGTGAAGATGGCGTAACGCATGCTCGATCGGGCGGCTTCGGCCGCCCGGCTTCTTTTGGCGCCATGCGCTTTGCGCGGCGCCCGCGTCGTCGATTACCGCTGCCGTGCCGCGATACATCTATTTACTATTATTTACAGCTAGCCTGCACTCCCTCGCTTACCTTAGCGACATATCAACAAGCCGCGCCGATGGCTTGAAGGGAGCCCCGCCATGAAACCAATGTCACTGCTCGTCGCATGCGGCATTGTCATTTCGCTGGCGTCGACCGCCCCCGCTCACGCCGACGATCGCGCGAAGCCACCTCACCGCCAGCAGGATCACCGAAACACCCTTCGCCGCCAGCAACCGCCCGCCACGCCGCTCAATCGACCGACCGTGCCGCGCGGCGATTTGCGCGGCGACATCGCTAGCAACGCACGTGCGCGCATCGGCTCGCAACCGACGGACATGCCGCGTCATCCGTAGTCCACAGGATTTCGTCAAAGAAAATTCCGGAATTCGGGAACTGCTCGACATACGACAAGTCACATCCGTTGCCATGAGCACAGCGTGGCAACAGCAAAAGTATCCGGTACGCCCGTATCCTCGCGATACGGGCTTTTTTTTGAGTGTCGCCGGCGACGGCGCGAGGTCAGGAGTGCGCCGCTACAGGCGGCTTTCGAGAATCGCCACGGCGCTCGCTTCGCTTAACGCGTAGTCGTCCATACGGCGATCGGTCCAGGAAAGTAATTTTTCGTCGCGCTCGAGTCGCGCGCATTCGGCCCGACCACTATCGGTCAGCACCGCGATGTCGACCGGTGCATGGAAACCCGGCGCGGGGGCAACCGTCTTCTGCCTGACCGTGTCCATCAGCCCCAGTGACCGGAGATACTCGAACACGCCCGGGCGGCGCGCCCACGGTACCTGGCGGTACTGCACTCGTCTCAATGCGTCGAGCACCGCTTCGTTGGAATACGTGGCCATCTCGATTCTTTCTTAAAGTGCAGCGACAATGCGAAGCGGCGCGCCGGGCGGGAGCTCCACCCGCCGATACCGCCACCGATTCTGGGGGCCGACGTTCGGCGTCGCGTCAGGGCCGGATCGTCAGCCGTCCATAAAAAGACACCATACCCCAATCAAATTGATTCTGTTCGATTCATTTGTACTTCTCTTCATCGGTTTCATGCTCTTCCGCAAGCGGCGAAGACTCATCGCGATCGCGAGCGTCGCGCTGCTCTGGCTGCTCGCGACAGGCTGGCTCACCGCGCCGCTCATCGCATGGACCGAGGCGGGCGTGACGCCGGTCGAGCACCCCGACATGCACGGCCGCACAACACTGATCATCATCGGCATCGGCACACGGCGCAGCGACACCGGTTTGCGGCCGCCGCCCGACGGGGAAGCTCGCATCCGCACGACCGCGGCGCTCTACCGCACGTGCCTCGAGCAAGCCACCCGTTGCACCGTGGTGATGTCGGGCGGCGACCCGCAACATCACGGCGAAACCGAGGCGGCCGTCTACGGACGCCGGCTGATCGCGGAAGGCGTCGCTCGCAACGACCTCTTACTCGAGCCGAACAGCCGCACCACCTATGAAAATGCGAAATTCACCGCTTCTATACTACGCTCACAACATGACGACTCGCGCATTCTCGTCGCGTCGTCCTACCAGATGCGCCGCGCATTGCTCGATTTCCGCCGCTTCGGCATCGATCCGCAGCCCGTTTATTCCACCCACCGGCGCGCGCAAACGGGCTGGCTGCCCCGCTGGCAGAACCTGGAAGACGCGGATCTGGTATTGCACGAGTTGATCGGCATCGCGCAGTTCCACGTCTACCGATGGCTCGGCTGGTTTTGATGGCGACGCGTGCAAAAACGAAGGTGCCTCCCCCTGGATGGCATGCGCATGACGGAATGCACGAAGTGTTGCGCGACTTCAACGGGGCCTTGCGCTGCACGGCGATCCGGTGCACATTGATCCGTCACTTTTGTTACACTCGACACGCACTCGATTGCAGTCGCCAGACAAAACGGCAACATTCGGGTTCATCACCACTTAGCGGAGGTAAAGCAATGAAGAAGACGTCCCTGGCTATTCTGGTCGCGATGTCGGCGCTGACTGGCGCAGCGTATGCGCAAGAGAGCACGCAAATCCAGACCATCACCGACCCCGCCAAGATCGCCGAGATCGAGCAGCGCGCACAGGCACTGCAACAGCAGCAAGCAGCCGAGGCTGCACAGCCGGCGGCGCAGGAAGAGCACCACGGCAAGAAGGCCGCTCACCACAAGGCAGCGAAGAAGGCTGGCAAGAAGGCCGCCAAGGCCGCTCCGGCAGACGCTGCCAGCCAGTAAGTTCGGCGGCACCGCACAAGCGAAAGGCCGAATCCGGGCAACCGGGTTCGGCTTTTTTGGTTGCGGCGCCTGCGCGCTGTGCTAAAGTCGCGCACCGAAATTTTCCACCCGTGCGCACCCCGGTGCGGAGGACAGCATGAGCAACATTCAACTCGACATCGAGTGGACCGAAGCAGCCACTCGCAAGATCAAGCAACTGATGCCGCGCGGCTCGGAAGACGCCTTCCTCGCGCTGCCGCCGATCGAGTGCCTGCCGATGGAGGGCGACGTGCTGTTCCTCGGCCCGCAAGGCAAGCAGCAACCGTTCATCGTCGCCGAACGCCAGTATCACCACGACGGCGACGCCGACTGGACGATCATCCTGATTCTCGACGTACCCGACACGTCGCACTGACGCGTCGCGGCGGCCGGCAACACGTCCGGCCGCACCACCCTGCTCACGCGAGCTTCGACAGCACACGGATCCCGGGCCGGTCAATCCAGTCAAAGGCCGCTTCGCGACAAGCCGGACTGTGCGCCGAACGCGCATGCACAGCCAAAGCGACCTGGCCGTCGCGGCGCTCGACGAACACGCGCCAACGCCCCCAATTCAGAAAAGACTGCGAATCAGCGAATCCAGTACCCGCCGGATCGCCATGCCTCGCATTTCGGCCGCACCAAAAAAATTGCCCGCGCTTCAGAAGAAGCGCGGGCGAAACCGTCGCCCTACGAGGATAGGCGACGGGGCCATCGAGACCCGCGCGCGGCGCGGGTCGTCATCGGTTACGCCAGCGCTCGCAGCGCTGGCATCTGAAGACGTCGAAATCGTTGTTCGGGCGCTCGCGACACCCGCCCGGTCTCTGACGCCATCCTCCCTGTTCTAACGATTCCCACTTATAAAGCAGTTTGCGTGCCAGGTGCACTTTCGAAAGCATGCCATTGATCCATAAGGATATTTTTCTCGGTCACGACGATGTAACACCCGTTCTGCCGCCGTAACGCGCGAATGTTACGTAACGTCACGATAGAGGGACACGAACGTCCCACACACGCCAGAATCGGCAGGCGCGCGCGACCATAAAAAAAGCCCGCCGGAAGGCGGGCCTTTTCGATGAGCGGGAGCGTACCGCGATCAGCGCAGCTGATTCACGAGCAGCCCCATGATCTGCCGGGCCGGACCCGACGTATCGATCGCGCCCGAGTCATCGACGACTGCCACGCGCGTCTGGTCGGGCGTCAGCGCCTTCACGTTGACGCGATACTGCTTCGCCTGCTTTTCCTTCTTGCCGTGGAACAGCTGGCTCCAGAAGCCCTGCTCGGCCGAGCTGAGATCCTTCGGATCGACATAACGCACGAAAAACAGACCCTTCGTGCGATCGCGATCGTCAACCGTGAAGTTCGCGCGATCGAGTGCGAGGCCGACATGCAGCCACGACCGGTCGTACGGCTCGCCGAGCGTGACTTCGGACGGCACCGCGGCCGAATCGACGTCGTTCGCTTGCGACGACGTACGCGCGACGTTCTGCGCAGCGATCGCAGCGGCGGCGGCCTTCGATGCGTCGGTATCCGCCTTCTTGTCCTTCGACACCGTGTTGTCGTTGATGTTCGCGATCGGCGGCTCGCCATTCTTCGCGCGCTGATCGTTCTGTGCGAGCACCGCCATCAGCCGCTTCAGGTATTCGGTCTCGAGCGCCGGATCGTTCGGTTTCGCTTCCCACTTGCTCGAATCGTTGTTCGCGCCAGTGATCGCCTCGCGCATGCCCTTCTGGCTGATGAACACGTAGGTGCCGCCGTTCGGCGCCGAATCGAGGCGCGTGCGGTACTTGTTGCGCTCGGCGGTCACGTACGAATTGCCCATCGCCTTCGAGATCACGCTGCGGATCAGGCCGTCGTTGATCTGCGGATGGGTTTCGTTCCAGTCGGTTTCCATCACGCCCTTGTCGCGCTGGTCGACGACGAGCAGGAAGCCCTGCTCCTGCCAGAAACGGCGAACTTGCGGCCAGATGTCGGCGGGCTTCTTGCTGTCGATCACGAGCCAGCTCTCGGTGCCATCGCGCTGAATATGCATGCCGGTCACGGCAGGCGCGACGGTGTCCGTCGCGGGCGCCGCGTGCTGCACCTGCTGAAGCGCGGACAGGGAAGTCGCGCCGCCCTGTGGCGGCAGCGAACGCTGATCGGCCGTCTCGTCGAGCATGTTGGGCGGCACTGCGAGCGACGCTTCCTTCGATTTCGAATCGCTCTTGTAGTCCACTTTCGTGGGCGACGACGTACCGCAACCGGCAACGAGCGCGCCGGTGGCGAGCACTGCAGCAAACCGCATGGTAAGACGAAGATCAGTCATGTTCGGGGAATCCTCTTCCGCTAAATCACGGCGCTTTCCGTGGATCAACCTTGCATTTTACCGGGGCCGCGCCGGGATGTGCAAAAAAGCGACCGGCAAGAAAAAACCCGCGTCAGCCTGAACTGACGCGGGTTCTTTGTCTGGTCGGGGCGAGAGGATTTGAACCTCCGACCACCTGCACCCCATGCAGGTACGCTACCAGGCTGCGCTACGCCCCGAAAGAAAAAAATTATAACAGACAGTTGGCCGGTTTAGAACGGGTCGCATGCATTTTGTGCATGTTCCCGTGAAATTTTTTGCGACATGATCAAACGGGACAAGACGGCATCGATACGGGCGGCAACGTGCATCCCGCTCGTAACGCTCCGGCCACGCGATCCGCCGCATGCTTACCGTCGGCGCGCGACACAGATGACCGTGAGGCCCGCCACCCGGTTGAACCGGAACATCGGTAGCTCGGCTCGGCAGATCAGCTTGAGCAAACCGTTGACGACCGGATGGTGCCGGCGCAACTGCGACGCCGGTTCGCGCGGTTGTCGGCGCGCCCGCTCGCTCAGTCGCAATGCCGCCGCGAGCGGGAACGTGAGGCCGAAATAATACGCGCCGCGCTCGACCTCCAGCCCCGCACGACGCGCGACGTCTTCGAGACCGGCGAGCGTATACCTGCGCTTGTGCTCGAGAAAATCGTCATGCGCGCTCCAGAGGAACTGAAACGCGGGAACCGTGATCAGGAACCGGCTGCCCTTCGGCGCCCCCGCCACGTAGCGGGCAAGCAACCCGACATCGTCGTCGACGTGCTCAAGGACATCCATCAGCAACACGAGATCGGCATCGAATCGATCGACGGCACGGCGAAAATGGACGGGCTTGCCGGCCGCCTCCCCGTCGGTATCGTCGGCATAGCTCGTATCGACACACCATGCTTCCGTCGCCTGCGTGCGCTCGAGCAAATGCTTCGAAAAGAAGCCCGAGCCGGCACCGACGTCGAGTATGCGGTTCGCGTCCGACGTGCCCAGAAACCGACGGATCGCGCTCGCCTTCGACGCGTAGTACCAGTGATCGCCTACATCCGCTCCCAGTACGTCGAGCTCCTTCAGATCCATGACGCCTCCCCCGTGTCGGCCACCATGCTTTGTGATCCATCCAGCCACTGATGCCGATCTTACCGCGCCGCCGCCGTCGCACGTGCGGCAAGTTGCGCGATTCGCAGGGGCAACCTGTGTCGCGCCTTAATCGAAAAGGACGATGGCCGATTCGTCGCGGATCGCTACCGTGCGCTTGCCCGGCGCGAGATCAATGCGCACGGCACATCGTCCGACTGCATGCCGATCGATATGGCACATCTCCGCTTTGCCGCGCTGCGCGGCACGCCGGCGGCGGTTTCGATCGCAACGGCGGTCGCGACGTCCCGTCACCGTCTCAGACAAAGGCCAGTGAATGACTCAGAAAAACGACATTTCCCGTCGACACTTTCTCCGGCTGGGTGCCGGCACGATCGGCATCATGCTGGGAGACGCGTATCTTCTGTCCGCGTGCGGCGGCGACTCGATCGCGGTCGCCCCCGTCACGACGCCCAGGCTCACTTCGGCAGCGAACTTTCGCGACACCGGGGGACCGGACGGAACGGGCTATGCCTCCGCGAGTGGTTCAGCGATGAAGAAAGGCGTGATCTACCGGTCGTCCGCGCTCGCGCTGTCCGCGGCCGACCTCGCAACGGTCGATACGCTCGGCATCACGCACGTGTACGACCTGCGCACGACCGCGGAGATTCACGCGCAGCCGGATGTGCCATTGGCCGGCGCCACCTGGCAGAACCTCAACGTGCTCGGCGCCGCCAGTATTGGTCCGCTTCCGACCGATGGCGCGACTGCCACGGCCTTCATGCAAAGCATGTATCGGGCGTTCGTGACGTCGGAAACGGCGCGGACGAGTTTCCACACGCTATTCGCCGGCTTTGCCGCGTCCGGCGGCAACCTGGTCTTCCACTGCACGGCCGGCAAGGATCGCACCGGCTGGGCGACGGCCATTCTGCACACGATTCTCGGTGTCCCACGGCAGACGATCCTCGCCGACTATCTGCTGACCAACATCTACAGCGCGTCGGAAATCGCCGCCTATGTCGCACAGGCGCGCAAGAGCGGCGGGCAGGATGCGGCCGACATGATGGCCGCGCTGCAGGGCGCGCAAGCCGCCTATATGCAGGCGGCATTCGATCAGGTCGTCGCGTCATACGGCTCGATGGCGTCGTACATCGATAACGGTCTGCAACTGGACCAGACGACGCAGAATGCAATCCGGCAGAGCATGCTGGTCTGATCGGTCCGCAGGCGGCGATAGCGCAGGTGCGTCCGTCGCCCCCCGCCCGCCGTCTGCGCCCCGGATCGGACACCGCCTTCATCCGGCATGTAACCCCGCGTCAGCCAACGCCGACGCCGGGTTTGCCGATCCGGCGCAACGCGCGCCGCCCGCTTCGACCGCAAAACCAAACGACCGTTTGATTTTTCCGCCTCGCCGCCGCGAATCCATTGTCCCGTCGCGCGCCGGCCGGTCCTGCCCGGACGCCCGCTGTTTGGTTACGCCGCTCTAGCACGCTATGCCACACTGCACGGCATCGACGTCCGCGCCGCGCATCGGCCGCGCGCCCTCGCCGAGCACGACAAGACATGGAGACAGACGATGCGGAATGCGGTCCGGCGCGGCCATCGCACGCCTTTGGCATTTTTCGACTGGATGAGCGGCCCGCGACGCGCGGCCGCGTCGGTTTCACTTGGTACCTCTCGTGCGCTCGGCTGCGGCGCGCTTGCGCTCGCGCTGCTCTGCGCCGGCTGCGCGGAACCGGGCGCGCAGCGCGACGGGACCGCGTCGGTCTCGTCGACGAAGATCGAGCGCACCAAGGCCGAACGCCTCGCCCGCGAACAGCAGATCGCCCGCACGGTGCCGTCGCTCGCGTCGCTCAGCCTCACGCAGCCGCGCCCGTTCACGCTGCGCGACTCGGGCCAGAGCGGTGCGATGACATTCCTGCGCGATGTCGATTTCCGTATCGTCAACAACCTTGGCTTCTTCATCCATCAACTGTCCGCGACACTCGTGCCGACGCAGGCCGGCGCACCGATCGTGTTCGACGATCCGACGAGTTTCGAGATCGACGTGCACGAAGGCACGGTCACGCTCGACAACGCGAAGCTAACCGCCCTCTTCAACACGTACATCTTCGGTTACCGCAACGCGCCGCTGCGCAACCTCGCCGTATCGGCAGGCGATGGCGTGATCCATCTGCAGGGCGAGATGCAGCGCGATGGCTGGGTGCCGTTCTCGCTGACCGGCACGCTCACGATTCGCGACGGCAGCCAGCTCGTATTCCACCCGACCGGCGTGCGCGTGTCGGGCATCAACGCGCAGCCGGTGATGCGTGCGGCCAACGTGAAGATGGCAGATCTGCTGAAGATCGAAACCCCGATTGCACGGCTCGCCGGCGACGACCTCGTGATGTCGGTCGACAAGCTGATGCCGCCGCCGCGGCTGAAGATCAGGATCACCGCACTGCGCGTGACGCCGGCCGGCCTCGACCTGAAGCTCGACGATGGTTCGCACGCCGGCTTCGCGTTGCCCGCGAACGCGCCTCAACAGGCGATGTACATCCGCGGCGGCGACGTGAAGTTCATGCGCTCGATGCCGATGAACGCGGACATCCTGATCAGCCCTGTCGATCCGACGAAGCGTGACCAGAATTTCGTGTTCGACCTGTATCACTATCGCGATCAGGTATCGGCCGGCTATTTCAATTTCGACGAAAGCGGCGCGATGGCGATCCGGATGCCGTCGTACGCGGGCCCCGCGAGCGGCGCTGCGCTCGGCAGCACGGCCGCCCGCCTGAACGACAGCTTCCTCGCCGCGCAGCAGACTGCGCTGCACGACTCGCGCCAGCACTGGGAAGCGTTTGCACTTGCGGCCGGCACGACGCAGCCCGGCATGCAGAAAGTTGCGATGCGGCGCTCGTCGGCCATCCCGTTCAACGAACGGCACGTGTCGAACCGCAATCCGACGATCCATCTGCACAATGTCGACTTCAACCTGTCCGGCGACATCGGCTTCCACGTCGAGGATCTCGACGTCCAGCTCATCGCGAAACGGCCGGGCGAACCGGTCGACCTCGACGATCCGAACCAGTACGACATCCGCATTCTCGGCGGGACGGTCGTCGAATCGTGGAAGGCGATGTCGGCGCTCTTCAACAACTACCTGCTCGACTACTCGCCGCGCTCGCTGAACGACCTGCAGTTGAGCGCGGATGGCCAGGACCTGCGCGTCCAGGGCGGCATCAAGCTCTGGAATCACGTGCCCGGCGTGTGGCTTCCGACCGACATGAAGGGCTCGCTTTCGGTGCTCGACGACCGGCACCTCGCGTTCCGGCCGTCGCAGGTGTCGGTGCTCGGCATCCCGCAGGCGAAGCTGCTGCGCTCGCTCGGCATCGAGCTCGCGTCGCTGACGCCGCTGCAGCGCCGCGGCGCGGAACTGCGCGGCGACACGCTCGTGCTTGACCAGTACACCGTCTTTCCGCCTCCCGTGCTGAACGGCAAGCTCGGCCAGGCCACCGTCGAACGCGACGGATTGCGCCTGACGTTCCGGCGGGTCGCCGACACGCCCGCGCCGAAGCGGCCGCAGATCGACGCACCGAGCTACATGTGGATGGAAGGCGGAGACATGAAGATGTTCAACGTGCTGGAACTGAACGTGCGCGCGCTGATCCGGAACTCGGCCGAGGCAGGCCCGATGCGCTTCGACCTGTATGGCTACCGCAGCCAGGTCGCGCAAGGCTCGGTGCGGATGCTGCCGGACGGCACGCTGGTCGTCGACATGGGCAAGCCAAATCCGCTCGCGTCGCGCTGATCCGGGCGGGCCCGCGTGCATGAAAAAAGCCCGGTGGCGCTTCGCACACCGGGCTTCATATTGATCCGAGCGTTGTGCTCAGTCGTGCTTCAGTCCGTCGATCACGTCGAGGAGCGCCTGCCGCAGCGCGATCACGTCGACCGCCGCCCCCGGCTTGCCCGATGCACGCGCATCGGCGGCCAGCACGTCGGGCTCGACCGGTGCGCCGGCAGCGCGCTCGCCGCTCGGTGAATCGAGCCGGTTGCGTGCCCCGTTGATCGTGAACCCCTGTTCGTACAGCAACTCGCGAATCCGCCGGATCAGCAGCACTTCATGATGCTGGTAATACCGACGATTGCCGCGCCGCTTCACCGGCCTAAGCTGAGTGAATTCCTGTTCCCAGTAACGCAGCACATGCGGCTTGACCCCGCACAATTCGCTGACTTCACCGATCGTGAAGTAGCGCTTCGCGGGAATCGGAGGCAAGACGACTTTCTCAACCGTAGTGGTCATCGTCGGTTAACCGTCGGTAAAGGGTGCGCGGCGGCCGCGCGGAGACGTCAGCGCGCGGGTGTTACTCCGCGCCGTTTTCGACCAGCGCCTTCAGCTTCTGGCTCGCGTGGAAGGTTACCACCCGGCGGGCCGCGATCGGAATCGCCTCGCCCGTCTTCGGATTGCGGCCCGGACGCTGCGGCTTGTCGCGCAGCTGGAAGTTGCCGAACCCCGACAGCTTGACGCTTTCGCCGTTTTCGAGCGCGTCGCGGATCACTTCGAAAAACGCCTCGACCATGTCCTTCGCTTCACGCTTGTTCAGCCCGACGCTGTCGAACAGCAGCTCTGCCAGTTCCGCTTTCGTCAGCGTCGGCGTCTCGGTGGACGCCGGCGCCGAAGCGTCGCGGCTCATGGCACTGCGTTGCGCCGTCAGGAGGGCTTCGAATTCACTCGAGGTCATGTCGTTCATATCTGCCATACAGCGCGTTAAACCAAAACTTACGATGGGGAAGAGCCGCCCGCGAGGGGGCGGCCCGTCTCCCTAGCCGCGCAGGCGGGCACCAGCACGAGCCATCCGCTCGACCAGCGTCTGGATCGCCTGATCGACGACCTCGTCCTGTAGCGTGCCAGCCGCGTCCTGCAGC
Organism: Burkholderia sp. LA-2-3-30-S1-D2; assembly: GCF_001523915.2. NCBI lineage: Bacteria > Pseudomonadati > Pseudomonadota > Betaproteobacteria > Burkholderiales > Burkholderiaceae > Burkholderia > Burkholderia sp. LA-2-3-30-S1-D2. The sequence continues at coordinate 2,052,290 of NZ_CP013384.1, forward strand.
GTCACGCGGAAGGCAAGGCTCTTCTCGTGCGCGGCGAGACCACCGGAAGTATTTGATTTTGCACGAAATTCGTCGAAGAGTACAACCTTCTGAACGAATCGGCAGGCGTCTTCGGCCAACGCCTTCTTCATTTCGTCGAAAAGCGCCTGAACCTCGACCGCCTGATCGACCACGACCGCGATATCGCGCCGCACCGGCGGGAATTTCGACACGTCGGTCGGTGCCGGCAGCGCACGTGCGATCAGCGCATCCGCGTCGATTTCGAACATCACCGGCGCGTGCGGCAGCTCGTACTTCTGCATCAGGCGCGGATGGAGCTCGCCGATCCAGCCGACCGCGCGGCCATCGACCTCGATGCGCGCGCTGCGGCCCGGATGGAGGGCCGGATGCTCGGCCTTCACGAAGCGCGCGGTGGCCGGCGCGAGCAGCGCCTCGAGATCGCCCTTCACGTCGAAGAAATCGACCGCGCGGGTCGCGACACCCCACTGTTCGTCGACCGCCGGGCCGTACGCGAGCGCGCCGACACGCTTCGGCTGCGTGTAGCCTTCGACGGTCAGTTCGCCGGCCTTCACCGACGGATCGGCGAGAAACACGCGGCCCGTCTCGAACACGCGAACGCGATCCGCGCGACGGTTCAGGTTGTGGCGCAACACCGAGATCAGGCTGCCGAACAGCGTCGTACGCATCACCGACAGCTGGCTCGCGATCGGGTTCAGCAGGCGGATCGGGGTGTCGTTGCCGGCGAAGTCGTGCTCCCACTCCGCATCGACGAAGCTGAAGTTGACCGTTTCGGCATAGTCGCGCGCCGCGAGCGCGTGACGGATATCGTGGATCGAACGTCGCGTCTCGTTGGTCGCGCGCATCTCGCTCGTCGCGACCGGCGGACGGGCCGGGATCTTCTCGAAGCCGTAGATGCGCGCCACTTCCTCGATCAGGTCTTCCTCGATCTCGATGTCGAAGCGGTGCGACGGCGGCGTGACCAGGAATGCGTCGTCGTCACGCTCGAACGGCAGGCGCAGGCGCGTGAAGATGTTCGCGATCTCGTCGGCGTCGATCTTCACGCCGATGATGCGGTTCGCGCGCGACACACGCATCTTCACCGGCGCGCGCTGCGGCAGGTTCACTGCCTGGTCGTCGACCGGGCCGGCCTTGCCGCCGCAGATCTCGAGAATCAGCTGCGTGATGCGCTCGACGTGCTCGACGGTCGTCGCGTAGTCGACGCCGCGCTCGAAGCGATGGGCCGCATCGGTCGAGAAGTTGTACTTGCGCGCGCGACCACGGATGCTGTCCGGCCACCAGAACGCGGCCTCCAGGTAGATGTTGGTCGTGTCGAGCGTGACGGCAGTGCTGTCGCCGCCCATGATGCCCGCGAGGCTTTCGACCTGACGGTCGTCCGCAATCACACCGACCGTTTCGTCGAGTTCGACCGTGTTGCCGTTCAGCAGCTTCAGCGACTCGCCGCGCTTGCCCCAGCGAACCTCGATGCCGCCGTGGATCTTGTCCAGGTCGAACACGTGCGACGGACGGCCGAGCTCGAACATCACATAGTTCGAGATGTCGACAAGCGCCGACACGCTGCGCTGGCCCGAACGCTCGAGGCGCTCGACCATCCATTGCGGCGTCTTCGCATGCGCGTTCACGCCGCGGATCACGCGCCCCGAGAAACGGCCGCACAGATCGGGGGCGGTGATGCGCACCGGCAGCGTTTCATCGAGCTCGACGCGCACCGGTCGGATGTCGACCGGCGTCAGCGGCGCGCCGGTGATCGCGGCCGTCTCGCGCGCGATGCCGAACACCGACAGGCAGTCGGCCTTGTTCGGCGTCAGCTTGATTTCGAAGATCGTGTCGTCGAGATTGAGCGTGTCGCGGATGTCCTGACCGACCGGCGTGTCTTCCGGCAGGATCAGCAGGCCGCTGTGGTCCTCGGACAACTTCAGTTCACGCGCCGAGCACAGCATCCCCTGGCTCTCCACGCCGCGCAGCTTCGACAGCTTGATCGCGAACGGCTTGCCGCCCTCTTCCGCCGGCGGCAGTTCCGCGCCGACCAGCGCGACCGGCACCTTGATGCCGGGCGCCACGTTCGGTGCGCCGCACACGATATTCAGCGTCGCGCCGGTGCCGGCGTCGACCTGGCAGACATTGAGCTTGTCCGCATCCGGATGCTTGACGACTTCGAGCACGCGGCCGACGACGATCTTCGACGTCGGCGGCGCAGCCTTGCTCAGCGATTCGACTTCGAGCCCCGCCATCGTCAGCGCGTGCGACAGTTCGTCGGTCGTCAGCTGCGGGTCGACAAAGGTTCTCAACCAGGATTCAGGGAATTGCATGGATGTCTACGTTCGAAACAGGTTAGATCGGTGCCCGGCCCCCGTCGGAAACGTCCGGCGGGGCATGCGCGGGCACATGTCGGCGCGGCGCGTGCGTTATGCGAACTGGCGCAGGAAACGCAGGTCGTTCTCGAAGAACAGCCGGAGATCCTGCACGCCGTAGCGCAGCATCGTCAGGCGCTCGAGGCCGCTGCCGAACGCAAAGCCGATGTAGCGCTCGGGATCGAGGCCCATGTTGCGGATCACGGTCGGATGCACCTGCCCCGAGCCCGAGATCTCGAGCCATTTGCCGGCGTTCTTGCCGTGCTCGAACATCATGTCGATCTCGGCCGACGGTTCCGTGAACGGGAAATACGACGGACGGAAGCGCACGAGGATGTCGTCGCGCTCGAAGAATTTCTTCAGGAAGTCGGTATAGACGCCCTTGAGGTCGGCGAAGCTGATGTTTTCGTCGATCCACAGCCCCTCGACCTGATTGAACATAGGCGAGTGGGTCGCATCGCTGTCGACGCGATACGTGCGGCCCGGTGCGATCACCTTGATCGGCGGGCGGTTCATGCGCGCGTAACGCACCTGCATCGGGCTCGTGTGCGTGCGCAGCAGCAGCTGGCGGCCGTCGGCGTCCTTGCCTTCGACGTAGAAGGTGTCCTGCATCGAACGCGCCGGATGGTTCTCCGGGCTGTTCAACGACGTGAAGTTGTACCAGTCGGTCTCGATTTCGGGACCGTCGGCCACGTCGAAGCCGATCGAGCGGAAAATCTGTTCGACGCGCTCCCACGTGCGCATCACGGGGTGCAGACTGCCTGCACCGGCGCCGCGGCCCGGCAGCGTGACGTCGATCGCCTCGGCGGCGAGGCGCTGGTTCAGCAACGCATCGGCGAGCGCCTGGCGACGTGCGGTCAGCGCGGCTTCCACCTGCTGCTTCGCGACGTTGATGCGTGCGCCTTCGGTCTTGCGTGATTCGGGATCGAGCTTGCCGAGGCCCTTGAGCAACTCGGTCAGCGCACCCGACTTGCCGAGAAATCGTGCTTTCTCGTTTTCGAGCGTGGTGATGTCGGCAGCCTGTTCGAAGGACTGCTGCGCGTCGGCGACAATCTGGTCCAGATCCATAGATCCCATCATTTCCAACGTCATTCGGTCTTGGCGAGCGAAATCGCCCATCCAAACAAAAAAGGGGCTCGGAAGAGCCCCGTTTTCGCTGCAGCGGCCGAGACTACCGGAACATCGCTGCAACTAACCACGCAGTGCTAATTTCGCAATTAGGCTGCAACGGCGGCTTTCACCTGCTTGACGATCGCAGCAAAAGCAGCCTTGTCGAACACCGCCATGTCGGCCAGGACCTTACGGTCGAGTTCGATCGACGCCTTCTTCAGGCCGTTGATGAACACGCTGTAGGTCATGTCGTGCTGGCGAACTGCCGCGTTGATACGCGTGATCCACAGTGCGCGGAACACACGCTTCTTGTTGCGGCGATCGCGGTACGCGTACTGACCAGCGCGCATCACCGCCTGCTTGGCGATGCGGTAGACGTTATTGCGACGGCCGCGATAACCCTTGGCCAGGTTGATGATCTTCTTGTGGCGGGCCCGTGCGGTTACCCCACGTTTGACTCGAGGCATGTTTCTCTCCTTGGAGTATCAGTTGAGGGGTTACGCGAACGGCAGCATTGCGCGGACGGAGTTCAGATCGGAATCATGAACTGCCGTTGCGCCGCGCAGGTGACGCTTGTTCTTCGTGGTTTTCTTGGTCAGGATGTGACGCTTGAAGGCTTGACCGCGCTTGACGGTACCGCCCGGACGCACCACGAAGCGCTTTGCAGCACTCTTCTTGGTCTTCATCTTAGGCATGACGAACAACTCCAGTTTATTTGATGGCGATGGGTGTGCGGTTGGCTTGCGCCCTTGACCCGCCCTTCGAAACCCAGTCCACTTGTGTACGGCAAACCGCTTGCGCAGTTGCCGTCATTGTTGGCGCGCCGCCCTGACCGGGCGACGCACCGAACCACTTTCGAACCTGCGCGGCATGCGCGCGGGCCCGTTACTTCTTTTTCTTCGGCGAAAGCACCATGATCATCTGGCGCCCTTCCATCTTCGGCATCTGCTCGACCTGGCCGACTTCCTCGAGATCCGTGCGCAGACGCTCAAGCATCCGCATACCGATTTCCTGGTGAGCCATTTCGCGGCCGCGGAAACGCAACGTGATCTTCGTCTTGTCGCCTTCTTCGAGGAAGCGCACGAGATTGCGGAGCTTGACGTTGTAATCCCCGTCATCGGTACCCGGGCGGAACTTGACTTCCTTGACCTGGATGACCTTCTGCTTCAGCTTCGCTTCGTGCTGCTTCTTCGATTCCTGGTACTTGAACTTGCCGTAATCCATCAGACGGCAAACCGGGGGAACCGCTTGCGGCGCGATTTCCACCAGGTCAACATCCAGTTCTTCCGATTTACGGAAAGCATCAGCGAGTTTTACGATACCGAGCGGTTCGTTCTCGATCCCGACCAGACGCACTTCCGGCGCAGTGATTTCACCGTTGATGCGATGCGACGACTTATCAGTAGCGATGTTACGTTTCCTCTAAAAATTAAAAAAACGAGCCGCGCTGCCAGGGCGGTTACTTGAACGAGCGCAGGTCTTCCTGCAGACGCTCAACGAAGGCTTCGACCGGCATTACGCCAAGATCGACGCCGCCACGGGCACGCACGGCTACCGTTTGCGCATCACGCTCCTTATCCCCCACGACGAGGAGATAAGGCACCTTTTCCAGCGTGTGCTCGCGTATTTTATAGCTAATCTTCTCATTGCGCAAATCGGCCGTCACTCTAACCCCTTGTTTTTGCAACGATTGGGCCAGAGACTGCGCATATTCTGCCTGACTTTCGGCAATATTGAGCACAACTGCCTGGAACGGCGCGAGCCAGGCCGGCATTGCACCAGCGTGGTGCTCGATCAAAATGCCGAGGAAACGCTCCATCGAACCGACGATCGCACGGTGCAGCATCACCGGGCGGCGGCGGCTGCTGTCATCCGCGACATACTCGGCGCCGAGGCGCTCCGGCAGCACCATGTCGAGCTGCAGCGTGCCGCACTGCCACGAGCGGCCGAGCGCATCCTTGATGTGGTACTCGATCTTCGGGCCGTAGAACGCGCCTTCACCCGGCAGTTCTTCCCACGTCAGGCCGCAGGCCGTCAGCGCGTCGCGCAGGCCCTGCTCGGCGCGATCCCACGTCTCGTCCGTGCCCGCACGCTGGTCCGGGCGCAGCGACAGCTTGATGTCGATGTGATCGAAACCGAAGTCCTTGTACACGCTCATTGCCAGCGTGTTAAACGCGATCGATTCCGAGATGAACTGGTCTTCCGTACAGAAGATGTGCGCATCGTCCTGCACGAAGCCGCGCACGCGCATCAGGCCATGCAGCGCACCCGATGCCTCGTTGCGATGGCACGAACCGAATTCCGCGTAACGCAGCGGCAGATCGCGGTACGAGCGCAGGCCGTGCTTGAACACCTGGACGTGACCCGGGCAGTTCATCGGCTTGATCGCGTAGTCGCGCTTCTCCGACTCCGTCGTGAACATGTTCTCGCGGTAGTTCTGCCAGTGACCCGACGCTTCCCACAGCGAGCGGTCCATGATCATCGGCGTCTTGATCTCGAGGTAGCCGGCTTCGTTCACGCGGCGGCGCATGTACTGCTCGACCTGCTGCCACAGCGCCCAGCCCTTCGGATGCCAGAACACCATGCCCGGCGACTCTTCCTGCATGTGGAACAGGTCGAGCTGCTTGCCGAGCTTGCGGTGGTCGCGCTTTTCCGCTTCCTCGAGCATGTGCAGGTATTGATCCTGGTCTTCCTTCTTCGTCCAGGCCGTGCCGTAGATGCGCTGCAGCTGCTCGTTCTTCGAGTCGCCGCGCCAGTACGCGCCCGCGACCTTCATCAGCTTGAAGACCTTCAGCTTGCCGGTCGACGGCACGTGCGGACCGCGGCAGAGGTCCGTGAAGCCGCCGTGCGAGTACAGCTTGATTTCGTCGCTTTGCGGAATCGATTCGATGATCTCGGCCTTGTACTTCTCGCCGAGGCTGCGGAAATAACCGGCTGCCTCGTCGCGCGACACGACGCGGCGCGTCACCGGCTCATCCTTCTTCGCGAGCTCCTGCATGCGCTTTTCGATCTTTTCCAGATCTTCGGGCGTAAACGGGCGGTTATACGAGAAGTCGTAGTAGAAGCCGTTGTCGATCACCGGGCCGATCGTCACCTGCGCATCCGGATACAGGTCCTTCACCGCGTAGGCAAGCAAATGCGCGGTCGAGTGACGGATGATGTCGAGACCGTCGGCATCCTTGTCCGTGACGATTGCGAGCGATGCATCGCGATCGATGACCGTGGACGTATCGACCAGCTCGCCGTCGAGCTTGCCACCAAGCGCAGCCTTCGCAAGGCCGGGACCGATCGAGGCCGCAACCTCGGCAACTGTCACCGGATGCTCGTATTGTCGAACTGAGCCGTCAGGCAAGCGTATCGAAACCATAGCAATCTCCGTGATGCCGACAGTGGGCGGCAAACCAAGCACGCGATATCAAAGTCACGCGCGAAAATTTCGCGACAAAAAAAATGCGGCCCCGCTTTCGAGGGGCCGCATTCGATACTTCACTCAAACTGAAAGGGCGAAAACGTTCCTCGACTAGCGTCGCTCCGAAAAGGTTTCGGTCAACGTTCGCGGTGTCATAACCGTATTCGCCTTGTTCGCGTTGAGTTATTTACTGCATCGAACACCCGAAAACCGGGCATTCTCAATTCGTTGGTAGGCTCGATTGGACTCGAACCAACGACCCCCACCATGTCAAGGTGGTGCTCTAACCAGCTGAGCTACGAGCCTAAAGAAGCTGAGATTATATGGGGCTATCGTTCACTTGGCAAGCGCTTTTATGCGGTCGCAGCAAAATGATCGCGCTTCAACCCCATTTACGAGGGCGTCACGTCTTGCGCCCCGCCCGCACCACGCCCGGCACTTCGCCGAGCAGCGTGCACGCACGCTGCACCTGCGCGGAATTCGACACCTCGACCGTGAACTGCATGAATGCCGCATTCCGGCGGCTCTGCGTCTTCACGCCCACCACGTTCATCTTCTCGCGCGCGAATACTTCGGAGATATCGCGCAGCAAGCCTTGCCGGTCGCTCGCCTCGATCATCAGGTCGACCGGATAGACGGACACGCCACGGCCGCCCAGCACGTCGGCCGACCAGGTTGTCTGCAGCACGCGCTCCGGCGCCCGTTCGGCCATCCGCCGGAACGTCGGGCAGTCGCTGCGGTGAATCGACATCCCCTTGCCGCGCGTCACGAAACCGCTGATCGGGTCGGGCGGCGCCGGACGGCAGCAGCGCGCAAGCTGGGTCAGCAGCGCATCGACGCCAACCACCAGCACGCCGGTCGACGCGCCGTGCGCGACACTCGCCCCGCTGCTGCGCTTCTCGAAATCGGCGGGCGCCTCGGGTGCATGCTCGGGCGGCGGCGCATCGGACAGCGCATGCTCGACGTTGCGCAGGCTGAATTCTTCCTTGCCGACGACCGAGAACAGTTCCTCGGGCGACTTGAAGCCGAGCTTCGCGGCGAGGTTGTCGAGATTGACCGACGTCTTGCCCTCGCGCTGCAGCGTCTTTTCGACGAGCGCGCGACCATGCGCGATGTTCTCTTCCTGCTCGATCGAGTTGAACCACGCGCGCACCTTCTGCCGCGCACGCGGACTCTTCAGGTAGCCGAGCTGCAGGTTCAGCCAGTCGCGTGACGGCCCGCCCTCCTTCACCGCGACGATCTCGACCGTCTGCCCGTTCGCGAGCGACGTGTTCAGCGGGACCATTACGCCGTCGACGCGCGCGCCGCGGCAACGGTGGCCGAGTTCGCTGTGCAGGTGGTATGCGAAGTCGACCGGCGTCGCGCCCTGCGGCAGCGCGATCACGCGCGCCTGCGGCGTCAGCACGTAGATGTGGTCGTCGTCGAGCGACGTCTCGCGCAACTGCGCCCACGCCTGGTCGCCCGACACTTCGGTACCATCCTCGACGTCGTCCTTCCACGCGAGCAGCTGGCGCAGCCACGCGATCTTCTCGTCGTACTTGTCGCTCGCCGAAAACTGGCCGCCGTAGCCGCGGGCTCCCGCTTCCTTGTAGCGCCAGTGCGCGGCGACGCCGTACTCGGCGAAACGGTGCATTTCCTGCGTGCGGATCTGCACTTCGAACGCGCGGCCGTCGTCGCCGATCACGACCGTATGCAGCGACTTGTAGCCGTTCGGCTTCGGACGCGAGATGTAATCGTCGAATTCCTTCGGCACCGGCTGCCACAGGTGATGCACGATGCCGAGCACCGCGTAGCAATCCTTGATGTCCGGCACGATCACGCGGAACGCGCGCACGTCGTACAGCTCGGAGAAGTCGAGCTCCTTGCCGCGCATCTTGCGCCAGATGCTGTAGATGTGCTTCGGCCGCCCGCTCACATCGGCCGGGATGTGCGCTTCCGCCAGTTCGTGCTGCAGCCGCTCGATCGCCTGCGCGACGTACGCCTCGCGTTCGATGCGCTTTTCGTCGAGCAGCTTGGCGATGCGCTTGTAGGTAACCGGATCCTCGAAGCGGAACGCGAGGTCCTCGAGCTCCCACTTCAGTTGCCAGATACCGAGACGGTTCGCGAGCGGCGCATAGATCTCGAGCGTCTCGCGCGCGACGTCGGGAGGCGGATCGATCTTCGCCGCCGCGTAGTAACGCAGCGACTGCAACCGCGACGCCAGCCGGATCAGCACCACGCGGATGTCCTGCGCAAACGCGAGCAGCATCTTGCGCAACGCCTCGATCTGCGTGCGCCGCTCTTGCGCGGCGTCGCGCCCGGCATCGGGCATCACGCTCTGCGCGGCGCGCAGGCTGACGGTGCCGAGCCGCAGCAGCTTGCGCACGTCGGATACGAGCCGGGCGACCTCTTCGCCGAACCGTTCCGTCAGCTCCCGCTCGGGATCATTCAGGTGCGGTGTGAGCACGAACAGCGCGGCCGCCTGCATTGCGTGCGGGTCGACGTTCAGCGTGCGCATGATCGACGCCGTGCCCGCCGAGTGATCGGCGAGCAGTTCGCCCGAAGACAGGCGCGCGTCACCGGCACGCTCGCGCACGAACGCGAGCACGTCGTCGAACGACGGCGCTGTGACGGAAGAAGCGGAAACGGACTCGGTCATCGCACGGCCTGGCGTATCGCGGACATCGGAATGCTTCGCTTCGCTCAGCTCCGTTGCGCGGCGACGACGACGATCTCGACGAGCAGCGCCGGATCCGCGAGCTTCGCCTCGACGGTCGCGCGCGGCGGCGTATTGCCCTGCGCGACCCACGCGTCCCACTCCGCGTTCATGCCTTCGAAGTTCGCGAGATCCGAAATGTAGATCTGCACCGACAGCAGATGAGCCTTGTCGCTGTTCGCTTCGGCGAGCAGGCGGTCGATGTGGCCGAGCACTTCGCGCGTCTGGCCCTTGATGTCCTGGGTGGTGTCTTCGGCGATCTGGCCGGCCAGATACACGGTACCGTTGTGGATCGCGGTTTCGGAGAGACGCGCTCCGACGTGGTGACGAATGACTGCCATGGAATGTTCCGGTCGTGTGAGTGGGTGAGAATCGGCGACGACGCGGCCCGCGTGCCGCCGAACCGCATATTATGACGCGTTTATGCGCCCCCTTCGACGAAAAACCGGCGAGCGAGCGCAATCTGGTCGACGCCGATGAACGCCGGTGCATGGCCCGCGCCCCGGATCTCGGCCTGCGTCACGTGCCGGCCGCGACGCACCATCTCCGCCACCGTGTCGCGCGACAGCAGGTCGGAACGCTCACCGCGCACGACGAGCAGCGACGCATCGGTGGTCTCGATCGCGCGCCACAGCGCGGCCTCGCCGAGCGCGGCCAGCTCGGGCGTCGTCGCCTTGAACGGTTCGGCGATGCGCGGATCGTAGCGCATCGTCCAGCCCCCGTCGGGCAGCTCGCGCAGCAACGGCCCATTGATCTCGCGCCATTCGTCGTCGGTCAACGCACCGAACGGCAGCGACAGCGACGTCAGATAGTCGATGCCCTCCTGTTCGGTCGCGAAACACGGCTGCACGCCGAGGTATTCGCCGATACGCGTCAGCGAATCAGGCTCGATGCGCGGCCCGACGTCGTTGACGATCATCCGGCGCAGCGGCGAACCGGGCAGCCCCGCGAGCGCCATGCCGATCAGCCCGCCCATCGACGTGCCGAACCAGTCGACCGACTCGACGTCGAGCCGCGCGATCAGCGTGACCATGTCGGCCACATATTGCGGGATCGCGTAAAGCCGCGGATCGGCAAGCCAGTCGGAACGCCCGCGCCCGACCACGTCGGGGCAGACGACGCGATACGTATCGGACAACGCGGCGGCAAGCCGGTCGAAGTCGCGCCCCGAGCGTGTCAGCCCGTGCACGCAGACCACCACACGCGGATTGGCGGGGTCGCCCCATTCGGTATAGGCGACGTGGTGAAGGCCGGCGGCGCTCGCACACTGCACACGTCGCTGACGGGGAACCGGGGGATTCGCGGAAGTTGATGGCATCGTTGGCATCCTGTCGAACGGAGGCGGTGCGGCGGGCAACACTCGCGCCGCCCGATGCGAACGATTGTAAACCGCTTCGCAACGACGGGCCGTCACGCGGCCGCAGTCATCCGACGCATCGTTCGCAACCGCTCACGCATTGCGGCGCCACGTCTCGCGCAACTGGTCGCGCAGGAAATCGACGAAGGTCCGCACGCGCAGCGGCACGTGACGGCCGCCGGGGTATACGGCATGGAGCGGTGCGGCAGGCGCCGCGAACGTCGGCAGCACACGGACGAGCCGGCCGGCCTCCAGATCGGCACCGACGTCCCAGATCGACTTCAGCGCAATTCCGGCGCCCTCCAATGCCAACGTGCGAGCCGCACCGCCGTCGTTCGTCAGCAGTGCGGCCGTCACTTCGACCGCCACTGCACCGTTTGCACCGTCGAACCGCCACTCCGTACGAGGCTGGTCGCCCATCACGATGCATCGATGTGCACGAAGTTCGGCCGGATGAGCCGGCATCCCGTGCACGGCGAGATAGCTCGACGACGCGCATAGCACGCGATGATTCGGCGCCAGTTCGCGCGCGATCATCGTCGAATCGGCAAGGCTGCCGATCCGCACGGCAACGTCGATGTCCTGCGCGAGCAGATCGACGATCGTGTCGGTCAGCATCAGTTGCACGGTCAACTCCGGATGTTGCCGTTGAAACGCCGCGACGAGCGGCGCAATCCGCAGTCGGCCGAGTTCGCCGGGCGCCGTCAGGCGCAGCACGCCGCTGACCGTGCCGCGACGATCGCTCATCAGCGTTTCGGCGCGATCGACCTCGGCCAGGATGCGCAGCACCTGCGCATGGAACTGCGCACCGTCGTCGGTCAGCGTCTGCTGCCGCGTCGTCCGGTGCAGCAGACGCACGCCGAGCTGCGACTCGAGATGCGCGAGCCGCTTGCTGACGACGGACAGCGACAAGTCAAGCTCGCGCGCCGCCGCGGACAGGCTGCCGGCCGACACGATTCTCGCGAAGGTATCGAGCGCCGGGAGATCGTCGATCAGCATCGCGGCACCTGTCCAGCCTCGACATTTCCTTTTGTCGAATAATCCATTCGCCTTTTCCCCGTATTTAAGCTCGAAATGGAAACCTACCATACCTGTAGCGCGTCGCCCCACGACGCCATCCACAGGACACCCGAAACCATGTCGATTCACTTTCCTCCGATCGCACGCCCGATTACCCGCGTCATCGCTGCAGCGGCCTGTGTCGTTGCACTGTTGCCTGCAGCGTCCCGCGCCGCCGACCTTCTCGATCCGCACAGCCTGACCGTCGCGACCGACGTGCCGGCTACGCAGGCACGTGCGCAAATCCTCGCCGCGCGTCGCTACGGCACGTTCTGGAATACCGGTGATGCGACCCTCGCCCGCACCGCGCTCGCGGCCGATTTCGTCGACCGGACATTGCCGGCCGGCCGTGCGCAAGGTGTAGCGGGACCGCTCGCGGCGTCCAGCACGATGCGCGCAGCCATCCCCGACCTGCGTTGTGACATCGAACAGATGATCGTGGCGGGCGACCGTGTCGTCGTGCACCTGCACTTTCGCGGACATTTCACCGGCACGTTCAATGGCACGGCCGGAAGCGGACAGTCGATCGACTTCATCGCGACCGACATCTACCGGATCGACCATGGCCGGATAGCAGAAAACTGGCACATCGAGGACAACCTGACGCTGATGCGTCAGCTCGGGCTCGTCGGCTGACGGAGGAAACGATGACTGACAGCAATCACGGTTCGACGACGCATCCGGCTCGCCGCACGTTTCTTGCACAAGCGGGTGCCGGGCTGGCAGCCGGCATCGCGATGGCCGCGGGCGCCTCCGGGTCGGCAACGGCCGCCCCGACACCGGGCCCCGCATCGACAGGTACCGGCAGTTTCTGGCAGGGCGACACGCGCCTCGTCATCTCGATCTCGATGCAGTTCGAGGCCGGCGGACAACCGCCCAAGGGCGCGGACAGCCCGTTCCCGTCCGTCGAATTTCCGTCGTCGGTGCCGATCGATCTGGCCTCGGCCACGTGGTTCGCATATGGCTACCGTGAAGGAATTCCGCGCCTTCTCGACCTGTGGGACCGGCATGGCGTGAAAGTCACGTCGCACTTGATCGGAGAGGCCGCACGCCGGCATCCCGAACTGGCACGCGAGATCGTGACGCGCGGCCACGAAGCGGCCGCGCACGGCCCGAACTGGCGATCGCAATTCGCAATGAGCCGCGACGACGAGCGCCGCTTCCTCACTGAAGCTCGCGACATGGTTGAAGCTGTGACGGGACAGCGCCCGATCGGCTACAACTGCAACTGGCTGCGGCGCGGACCGAACACGCTGCCGCTGCTGCAGGAACTCGGCTACCTGTATCACATCGACGACGTCAGCCGCGACGAGCCCTTCATCGAAACCGTCGACGGCCGCGATTTCGCGGTCGTTCCGTACACGTTGCGCAACAACGACATCCTGCTGATCGAAGGCCGCAACTATTCCCCGACGATGTTCCTCGAGCAGATCAAACTCGATTTCGACCAGTTGTACGCGGAAGCCGGACAGCGGCGGCGATTGATGTCGATCAGCGCGCACGACCGGATTAGCGGCACGCCGCAGATGGTCCGCGCATGGGACGCATTCCTGCACTACGCTCGATCGCATCCGGGCGTAGCCTTCGTGCGCAAGGATGACATTGCCCGCTTTGCCCTGCACAGCCCGTCGACGGTGCGCGAAGCCGAAACGATCTGACCGGATTGCGCCCACCTCTTCACCTCGGAAGGACCACCATGAACGATTCACTCCACGGAAAGAAGGTACTCGTCGTCGGCGGCAGTTCCGGCATCGGTGCCGCCGCCGCGAAAGCATTCGCACAACTTGGCGCTGTCGTCACGATTGCATCGCGCGACCCGGCCAGGGGTAATGCAGATGCCACGCCGGGCGCGCCCGTGCGCACCGAAGCGCTCGACATCACCGATACGGCGGCCGTCGATGCGTTCTGCGCGCGCATCGGGCAGTTCGACCACGTCGTGATTTCGGCCGCGAAGACGGCGACGGGCCCGGTCCGCGCGCTGCCACTTGCCGACGCGCAAGCCGCGATGGACAGCAAATTCTGGGGCGCATACCGCGTCGCACGCTCGATCGATATCGCGCCCGGCGGTTCATTGACGTTCGTGTCGGGTTACCTCAGCGTACGGCCGAACGCATCGTCGGTACTGCAGGGCGCGATCAACGCGGCGCTCGAGGCGCTCGCCCGCGGCCTTGCACTCGAGCTGGCACCCGTGAGAGTGAATGCCGTGTCACCCGGCCTGATCGCGACGCCGCTGTGGGACAAGCTCGCACCCGATGCGCGCGACGCGATGTACGCGGGCGCCGCGCAGCGCCTTCCGGCACGCCGCGTGGGCCAGCCGGAGGACGTCGCGAATGCGATCGTATATCTGGCGACAACGCCTTATGCGACTGGCTCGACGGTGCTGATCGACGGCGGCGGTGCGATCGCGTAACGTATGCGGCCATGAAAAAACGCCCCGCGTTCCATAGGGGAACGCGGGGCGTCGAGCGTCGTGCCGGAAAGCCGGCGCTTACACAACCGCGCTCACATCGAGCGGCGCGCCCGTCTTCGCCTGGATCTCTTCCGCGCTCACGCCGTCGGCGAGTTCGAGCACCTTCAGGCCATTCGGCGTCACTTCGATCACGCCGAGATCGGTGATGATCAGGTCGACCACGCCAACACCCGTCAGCGGCAGGTTGCATTCGTCGAGGATCTTGTGCTGATCGCCCTTCGCGACGTGCTCCATCAGCACGACGACGCGCTTCACACCCGCGACGAGGTCCATCGCGCCGCCCATCCCCTTGATCATCTTGCCCGGGATCATCCAGTTCGCGAGGTCGCCCGTCTTGCTGACCTGCATCGCTCCGAGGATCGCGAGGTTGATGTGGCCGCCGCGGATCATCGCGAACGAATCGGCCGACGAGAAGATGGACGAACCCGGCAGCGTCGTGACGGTCTGCTTGCCGGCGTTGATCAGGTCGGCGTCGACTTCGTCCTCGGTCGGCGACGGGCCGATGCCGAGCAGGCCGTTTTCCGACTGCAGCCACACCTCGACGCCCGCCGGCACGTGGTTCGCGACGAGCGTCGGCAGCCCGATGCCGAGGTTCACATAGAAGCCGTCCTGCAGTTCCTTCGCCGCGCGCGCGGCCATCTGGTCACGATTCCAGGCCATGTCAGTCTCCTTTCGCGCGTACGACGCGTTGTTCGATACGTTTTTCGGGCGTCGCGTTCAGCACGATGCGCTGCACGAAGATCCCCGGCGTATGGACCTGGTCCGGATCCAGCGTGCCGTTCTCGACGATCTCCTCGACTTCCGCCACGGTGATCTTGCCCGCCATCGCGCACATCGGGTTGAAGTTGCGCGCGGTGCGGCGATAGATCAGGTTGCCGGACTTGTCGGCCTTCCACGCCTTCACAAGCGCGACGTCGGCCGTCAGCGACGGCTCGAGCACGTAGTGGCGATCGCCGAACTGGCGTGTTTCCTTGCCTTCCGCGATCACGGTGCCGTAGCCGGTGTTCGTGAAAAACGCCGGGATGCCGGCGCCGCCCGCGCGCAGCTTCTCGGCGAGCGTGCCCTGCGGCGTGAATTCGAGCTCGAGTTCGCCGGCCAGGTACTGCCGCTCGAACTCCTTGTTCTCGCCGACGTACGACGAGATCATCTTCTTGATCTGGCGCGTTTCCAGCAGCAGGCCGAGACCGAAGCCGTCGACACCCGCGTTGTTGCTGATGCAGGTGATGCCCTTGACGGCGGAATCGCGCAGCGCCGCGATCAACGCCTCCGGAATCCCGCACAGGCCGAAGCCGCCCACCGCGAAGGTCTGTCCGTCGCGGACGATCCCTTCCAGCGCGGCCGCCGCGCTTGGATAGACTTTGTTCATCTGTATGTCCCTTCCTCTATGGAAACCAGCAAAACCGGTTCACGCGCCCACTGGGCCGCAAGCCCGCCGCATCATTCTATGCATGCACGGCGATACCTGCGTCGAAGCGCGCTGTTTTTATATCGCGACAAGGCGCCGCGAGATGCCTGAAAGGGTACGATGCGGCGCGGATGCGGCACAATACGCAAAAATACATAAGCGTTTGCCTCCGCTTGCCTGCGCCATGCCCGCTCTCGATTACCAGACTGCCTTTCACCTCGCGCCGCTCGGCCTCGTGATGTCGCGCGACCGCGTGATCGAGGACTGCAACGACGCGCTCGCGTCGATCTTCCGCTGTGCGCGGGCCGATCTGATCGGGAAGTCGTACGAGGTGCTCTATCCGTCGCCGGACGAATTCCAGCGCATCGGCGAGCGCATCTCGCGCGTGATGATCGCGAACGGCACCTACGCCGATGACAGAATCATGAAACGAGCCGACGGCGAGCTGTTCTGGTGCCACGTGACGGGGCGCGCACTCGACCGCACCGCACCGCTCGCGGCCGGCGTCTGGACGTTCGAGGACCTGAGCGCGACGCGCCGCGTCGCTGTCGAGCTGACGCCGCGCGAGCGCGAGATCGCCGCGCAGCTCGCGACCGGCAAGACCAGCAAGCAGATCGGGCGCGTGCTCGACATCAGTTCGCGCACGGTCGACATCTATCGGGCGCGGTTGATGCGCAAGTACGGCACGAACAATACGCCGGAACTGCTGCAGCGCCTGCTCGGCCAGTAAAACGCACCCGGGAATGGCCATCGGCCGCGTGAAGCGGCCGATTCGGGAAATCAACGGGAAATGGCGACACACCGGCGCCCGAGCGCCGGCTTCGGTGCCGCCGCGCTCAGCCGACCTTCGCCGCGAGCGCGCGCTCGATCGTATCGCGCAACAGTTGCGGCAGCGGCACCGACTTGCCGAGCGCGTAGTCGACCCACACGCATCGCGCGTTGCCGCGCGCATAGACATGCTCCGGATCGTCCGCGCGCGTCAGCTCGAAACCAGTGTCGAAGCTGCTGCGGCCGGGCTTCGCGGCCGACATCCTCGCGATCACGTCACCCGGATAGTGCAGTTGCTTCAGGAACTCCATCGAGGCCGTGACGATCACGGGCCCCTGCCCCTCGCCGTTGCCGCCCGCGATGCCGAGTTCCTCGAACCACGAGATCCGGGCCTGCTCCATGTAGCGGAAATAGACCGTGTTGTTCACATGGCCGAATGCATCCATGTCGCCCCAGCGGATCGGCATCGACATTTCAAATACGGGGGAATATTCGCTCATTGCAGTCTTCTTTGTTGCTGAATGTCATCCACTCAGGCGAGGCCGAAGCCATCATCGGCGGAGATAATCGAGCCGTTGATGAACTGCGACTCGTCGGCCGCGAGCAGCAACAACAGCCCGTCGAGATCCTGCGGCTTGCCGACGCGCCGGCGCGGCAGCATCGACTGCAGCTTCTGGCCCTGCTCGGTTTCCCACAGGTAATGATTGATTTCGGTATCGATGTAACCCGGACAGATCGCGTTGACGTTGATTCCGTGGCGACCCCATTCGAGCGCCATCGCACGCGTCATCTGCACGACCGCCGCCTTGCTCATCGCATACAGCCCGATCTGCGGAAACACGCGCAGCCCGGCCACCGACGCGATGTTGATGATCCGGTACGGCGGCTTGCCGTTGCCGTTCGCGCGCATGATCATCCGCTTCGCGACTTCCTGCGCGACGAAAAACGCGCCGCGCGTGTTGGTGTCGAACACGAACTCGAAATCGGCTGGCGTCACGTCGACGAGCTTCTGCATCGTCGAGACGCCCGAATTGTTCACGAGGATGTCGATCGTGCCGGCTTCCGTTTCCGCGTGCGCGATGGCCGCCTTGATGCTCTGCACGTCGGTGACGTCGAGCGACACGACGTGCGCGGCACCGCCCGCCGCCTCGATTTCCGCGCGCAGCTCCTTCAGGCGCTCGACGCGGCGGCTCGCGAGCACGACCTTCGCGCCGGCCTGCGACAGCACCTGTGCAAAGCGTTGCCCGAGGCCGCTCGATGCGCCCGTGACCAGTGCGACCTTGCCTTCCAGATTGATCGATCGACCCATTGCACATCCCCTTTCGATGTCGTTTCGCCGCCGCGGGCGCCCTGTCCCACGCAGCATAACCCTAGCACAAAAAATAGAACGATCGTGCTAATCTACGCGCATGCTGTTGCGGCAAGCGTTTCGTTTCGCAGACAATACGCTCCCGAATAAAAGCATTCTAACGGTTAGAGGAACGCCAATGACCCCCGCAAGCCTCATCGAGCAATACGGCCCGCGCGAATCGATGGAATACGACGTCGTGATCGTCGGCGGCGGCCCCGCCGGGCTGTCGGCGGCGATCCGGCTCAAGCAGCTGGCCGCCGAGAAAGGCACCGAGATCGGCGTGTGCGTGCTCGAGAAGGGTTCCGAGATCGGCGCGCACATCCTGTCGGGCGCGGTGATGGACCCGCGCGCGATCACCGAGCTGTTCCCAGACTGGAAGGAACAGGGCGCACCGCTCACCGTCGAGGTGACGGAGGACCGCTTCCTGTTCCTGTCCGAGAAGAGCGCGATCACGACGCCGAACTGGGCGCTGCCCGAGAACTTCAAGAACCACGGCAACTACGTGGTTTCGCTGGGCAACGTCACGCGCTGGCTCGGCCAGCAGGCGGAAGCGCTGGGCGTCGAGATCTTCCCGGGCTTCCCGGCTGCGGAGATCCTGTACAACGATGACGGCTCCGTGAAAGGTGTCGCGACCGGCAACATGGGCGTGGGCAAGGACGGCGAGCCGACCGAGAACTTCCAGCTCGGCATGGAGCTGCACGCGAAGTACACGCTGTTCGCCGAAGGCTGCCGCGGCCACCTCGGCCGCCAGTTGATCTCGAAGTTCAAGCTCGACGCGAACGCCGATCCGCAGGCGTACGGGATCGGCATCAAGGAACTGTGGGAAATCGATCCCGCGAAGCACAAGCCGGGCCTCGTGATCCACACGGCCGGCTGGCCGCTGAAGTCGGACACGTACGGCGGCTCGTTCCTGTATCACATGGACAACAACCAGGTCGTGGTCGGCTTCGTGGTGGGCCTGGGCTATACGAACCCGTACCTGTCGCCGTTCGAGGAATTCCAGCGCTACAAGACGCATCCATCGATCCGCGCGTTCCTGGAAG
Organism: Burkholderia sp. LA-2-3-30-S1-D2; assembly: GCF_001523915.2. Classification (NCBI taxonomy): domain Bacteria; kingdom Pseudomonadati; phylum Pseudomonadota; class Betaproteobacteria; order Burkholderiales; family Burkholderiaceae; genus Burkholderia; species Burkholderia sp. LA-2-3-30-S1-D2. The sequence continues at coordinate 2,071,326 of NZ_CP013384.1, forward strand.
GCGGCAAGCGCGTGTCGTACGGCGCGCGGGCGATCACGGCCGGCGGCCTGCTGTCGCTGCCGAAGACGGTGTTCCCGGGCGGCGCGCTGATCGGCGACGACGCGGGCTTCCTGAACGCATCGCGGATCAAGGGCAGCCACGCGGCGATCAAGACGGGCATGCTGGCGGCGGACGCCGCGTTCGACGCGCTGCAGGCCGGCCGTCAGAGCGACGAGCTCAACGCGTATCCGGACGCCTTCAAGCAGTCGTGGCTACATACGGAGCTGTACCGCGCGCGCAACTTCAAGCAGTGGATGGCGAAGGGCCTGTACCTGGGCACGCTGATGGTCGGGCTCGAGCAGAAGGTGATGGGCGGCAACGTGCCGTGGACGCTGCACCACAAGCATGCGGATCACGAGATGCTGAAGCCGGCCTCGCAATGCACGCCGATCGAGTATCCGAAGCCGGATGGCAAGCTGACGTTCGACCGGCTGTCGTCGGTGTTCATCTCGAATACGAACCACGAGGAAAACCAGCCGGCGCACCTGACGCTGAAGGATGCGAACGTGCCGGTGAACGTGAACCTGCGGACCTACGCGGGGCCGGAGGGGCGCTTCTGCCCGGCGGCGGTGTACGAGTTCGTGAAGAACGACGACGGCAGCGACCGGCTGGTGATCAACGCGCAGAACTGCGTGCACTGCAAGACCTGCGACATCAAGGACCCGACGCAGAACATCGTGTGGGTCACGCCGGAAGGCGGCGGCGGGCCGAATTACCCGAACATGTAACCTGCCGGAAAACGCCGCCTTGCGCGGCGTTTTTTTTCGTCCGATCGGTATTCGACGCTGCCCTGCCCGCCATCGGTCGCGCGATTCATCCACCGCGCCCTGCACCGGCTGCGCTAGCGCGCCGCTATCCGTCGACGGAAATGCTCCGTACCGGACACGATCTTGTCGAGCACCGCATCGAGCGCCCAGAACCGCTCCCGCACGTCGTAGTCGATCGAGCGGCAGCGAATCGATCCGAACGTGCCGATCCGTTGATGATAGATCTTCGCGAGCGCCGGGTAGCCAAGCGCTTCCGACACCGCCGAGAGCACCAGGAACGCCGACAATTCTTCGGCAAGCGCCGGATCCGAGTCGCTCTGCGTGCGCAGCCACCGATACAGATCGGGATGGAAGTTGGTGAACACGCCGTTGAAACCAGCGGAGCCCGCCTTCATCGCATCCCATGCGATCGCGGCGTTCGCATTCAGGATCTTCATCGGCGAGCCCGCGGCCAGCGCAACGCGTCGCTTCACCGTCTCCAGGTCGCAGCTCACGTCCTTCAACATCACGAAGCGGCCGGTGTCGATGCACGCGCGCAGTTCGTCATCGGACAGCAATCGCCGATAAGGCGCCGGACATTCATACAAGCCAAGCGGCAGATCCGCCGGCAATCGGGCGAGCAGCTTGTGAAGATGATCGAGAAACGCGGCGCTGCCCTTGCGCTGTGGATCGAGGCGGTTGGTCACGAGCACGACGCCCTGCGCACCCGATTCCGCCGCGGCACACAGCTCGGCGACCTGCGCGTCCAGATCTTCGCTGACGTGCCCGGACGCGACGACAGGCACGCGCCCGGCCACCCGCTCGACCACGAAACGCGCAAGCTCCGCCCGTTCTGCAAGACTCAGGAATTGCATCTCGCTCGATTGCGCGACCGCGAACAGCGCATCCGAGCCGTGTGCCAGATACCATTCGATGAGTCGCTCGAGGCCCGCGTAGTCGATCGCGCCGGCATCGTTGAACGGCGTCAGCATCACCGGCACGATCCCTTCGATGGTCGTGCTCGCCTGCTGATGTGATTGCATCTGTTTCTCCTTCCTTCAATGAATACAGGGGGTAGCCGGCAGCCTCAAGCCGGAAGCGCGCCAGGCGCCGCACTCGCGGACTGCTCGGGAATCGGCTTGCGCACCAGCAGCAGGTAAGCCATCGCGCCAGCGAATGCGATTGCCGCCGCCGTCAGCAGCGCCGGCACGAACGACCACTTCTGCGCGATCACACCCGTCAGGATCGGCGCGAGCGCACCGCCGATGAAACCACCGAAATTCTGGATCGCGCCGAGCGATGCGACACGGCTCGGCGGTGCGGCCGCCGTCGCGAGCGCCCACGAACATGCCGATGCCGCATTGGCGAGAAAGATCACGACCGAAATGCATGCGAGCGCCACCGTGTTGCTCTGCACGAGCGCGGCCGGAATCGTGAACGCGACCATCCCGAGCATCGCGACGACCACCGCATTGCGGCGGCTCACGACTGGCGAGCGGCTACGGCGCGTCACCAGATCCGACAGCCAGCCGGCAACGAGCGAACCGACGAACCCGCACAGGAACGGCACGGATGCCGCAAACCCGGTGCGAATGAGGCTCATGTGACGCTCCATCGTCAGATATCCCGGCAGCCAGGTCAGGTAGACCCAGTTCAGATACACCGAACCGAAGAATCCGATCAGCATGCCCCAGGTCGTGCCGTGCGAAAACAGACTGCGCCAGTCGGCGAAGGTCAGCTTGGGTGCCGCGACGGCCGTCTGCGCATCGGCATCGAGATACGCTCGTTCCGCCGCGGTCAATTGCGCACGCGCCGGATCGCGATACGACGCAAACCAGACGACGGCGACAACGAGACCGAGTGCCCCCGTGACGACGAATGCCCAGCGCCAGTCGAACGAAGCGACGAGCACCGACAGCAGCAACGGCGCGAGCGCGGTACCGAGCGGCGACGCCGCGTTGAAGATCCCGGTCGGCGTACCGCGTGCACGCAACGGAAACCAGTTGCTCACCACCCGCGCCGCCGACGGGAACTGCGGCGCCTCGCCGATGCCGAGCACGATGCGCGCGACGATGAACCAGCCGAAGGTGGAGACGAGGCCGCCCGCTGCCTGCGCGAACGACCAGACGATCAGCCCGATGCCGAGCAGCCGTCGCGGCCCGATGCGATCGACGAGCCCGCCGACCGGAAACTGGCACAGCGCATAGCTCCACGAGAATGCCGACAGCAGCAACCCCATCTGCGAGAGCGACAGCCCGAGATCGCTCCGGATTGCCGAACTCGCGACGGCCAGCGTGCCGCGATCGAGATAGTTGACGATTCCGCTCGCCATCAGCAGCGCAAGCGCGATACGTTGTCCGCGCCGGATACGTGGCGGCGCAGTCGGAACAGCCTGGTCTTCGTTCATTTCGATTGTCTCCATGTCATAGGCGGGTGCCTGCCCGCGCTTTCCGTCGTCGCGGAATCTATACCGCCATGCTCTCCACTTCCTCTCGTGTCGGAATCGACGTCTGCGCGCCGTGGCGCGTGACGCTGATTGCAGCCGCGCGCTGGCCGAACGCGATCGCGTCGTCCATCGACGCACCACTCGTCCGGGCGGCCGCGAATCCGCCGACGAAGGTGTCGCCGGCCGCCGTGGTATCGACGGCGACCACCGCCATTGCCCGATGGCGGCCGTTCCCAGCGCTGCCGCGCCAGCAGACGCCGCGCGCACCCAGCGTGACCAGCACGTTGCCGACGCCTTTCGCGCGCAGCGCCTCTGCGGCGCGCACCGCCGAGACGTCGTCGCCGACAGCGATGCCGGTCAGCGACTCCGCTTCCGTTTCGTTGACGACGAGGTAGTCGATCTGGGCCAGCAACGCGTCGAACAGCGGCCGTGCAGGCGCCGGATTGAGCAGCACCGGCGTGCGATGTGCGATCGCACTGCCGATCGCGCGCGCGACGCTCTCGATCGGCACCTCGAGCTGGCACACCATCAGCGCCGCGCCGGCGATCGCGTCGCGCGCCTCGTCGATCAATTCGCCATCGAGGCGTGCGTTTGCACCGGGCACGACCACGATGCTGTTCGCCCCGTGCGCATCGACCGTGATCGTCGCCACGCCGGTTGCCTCGCCGTCGATCCGGTGCAGGTGCGTCACGTCGATACGTTCGGCCGCCAGCGCGTCGTGCACGCGCGCCCCGAACGCGTCGTCGCCAACGCAGCCGATCATCGCGACCGACGCCCCCAGACGGGCCGCCGCCACCGCCTGGTTCGCACCCTTGCCGCCGTGAACGGTCTGGAAGGTCGTGCCGAGCAGCGTTTCGCCCGGCACGGGCAGCCGTGGCGCATGCGTGACGAGGTCGACGTTGATACTGCCGACGACCGCGATTCGAGGGGGCTTTGCGTGGATCTTCATTCAATGTAACCGCTTACATTTACGACAAACAAAATAGCCGGAACGGCCGTCGTCGACGAAAATTTCACAATGCGGCTGCAATCTGTGTCTGACATAATACGGAGTAGCATCAAGATAGCGCTTACATTCGCACAGGCACGACCGGGAATGCAAGCGGGACCACGATGAATCGAGGGTAAACGATGGCGTTTTTGACCACGCGCGGCGCCTGCGGGGCAGCCGCGCCCGGGGATGACCAATGAGTACGCCCCCATCCAGCGGCGGCGCGGCTCGCGCACGCCGCGGCAGCGGCCGATCGGTGCTCGGAGATGTCGCGAAACTCGCCGGCGTGTCGACCGCGACCGTTTCGCGTGTCTACAACGACCCCGGCAAGGTCTCGGCCGACGTGCAGCAGCGCGTGCGCGACGCGGCACGCGCACTGAACTGGATTCCCAACGCGGCCGGCCGAGCACTCGCATCCACGCGAACCCACATCACGGGTGCGATCATCCCGACGCTTGACGACCAGGTGTTTGCGTCGCAGGTAGCGGGCATGCAGGCGGTCATGGCCGAGCACGGCATCACCCTGTTCCTGGGCTGCTCGAATTACGACCCGGCACAGGCGCTCGCGCAGGTGCGCGCGATGCTGTCGCGCGGCGTCGAAGCCGTGTCGCTGGTCGGCGAAGCCTATCCGCCGGAAGTATTCGAACTGCTCGACCTGCATCGGGTGCCGTATGTCGTCACCTATGCCTACCGCGACGACAGCCCGCACTGCTGCATCGGTTTCGACAACCGCGCGGCATTCGCGCGACTGACCACGCACCTGCTCGACCTCGGGCATCGCGATTTCGCGATCATCATGCAGCCTTCGGCGGACAACGATCGTGTGCAGGCCCGCCTGCGCGGCATCCACGACACGCTCGCCGCGCGTGGGCTCGCGGTCCGGCCGATCCACCAGCATGAAGGCCCGGCCACGATCGCGTTCGGCCGTGCGAGCCTGCGCGCGATCGCCGACAGCGGGGCGACGCGCCCGACGGCCGTGATCTGCGGCAACGACGCGCTCGCGCTCGGCGCCCTACTGGAAGCGCAGGCAATCGGCCTCGAGGTGCCGTCGCAATTGTCGATCACCGGCTTCGACGATGTCGCGCTGGCTCGCGAAATCCGGCCTGCGCTGACGACGATGTGGGTCGACACCGATGCGATCGGCCGCAAGGCCGCCCGCGCGTTGCTCGACGCACTCGAGCACGGAGAAGCCGGGCCCGGTTGCGCGATCCTGCCGGAGCTGCGGGTGCGCGAATCGGCCGCGCCGCCAAATTCGGCGGCCCAATGAAAACGGGGCGCCCCAGGCGCCCCGTTTCGCATCGAATCGGTCGAGCCGGCGCGTGCCGGCCCCGCTGCATCAGGTCGCGCTGCCCGCGATCTTCGGCGTCGGCGTCTCGACGTCGCCGCACTGCGCACGATGGCGCAGCGCATGGTCGATCAGCACCAGCGCGAGCATCGACTCGGCGATCGGGGTCGCGCGAATGCCGACGCACGGATCGTGGCGGCCGAAGGTTTCGACCGTCGCCTCTTCGCCGGTCTTCGTGATCGAACGGCGCGGCGTGCGGATGCTCGATGTCGGCTTGATCGCGATCGACACGGTGATGTCCTGCCCCGTCGAGATCCCGCCGAGCACGCCGCCCGCATGGTTGCCGACGAAGCCGGCCGGCGTCAGTTCGTCACCGTGCACCGAGCCGCGCTGCGCGACGCTGTCGAAGCCCGCGCCGATCTCGACGCCCTTCACCGCGTTGATGCTCATCATCGCCTTCGCGATGTCCGCGTCGAGCCGGTCGAATACCGGCTCGCCCCAGCCGACCGGCACGCCCGACGCAACGACGTCGATGCGCGCGCCGATCGAGTCGCCGTCCTTGCGCAACGCGTCCATGTAGGCTTCCAGCTCCGGAACGACCGCCGCGTTCGGCGAGAAGAACGGATTCTCGCGAACGTGCGACCAGTCGACGAACGGCACGTCGATCTCGCCGAGACCGCTCATGTAGCCGCGCACCTCGACGCCGAAACGCTCGCGCAACCATTTCTTCGCAACCGCGCCCGCGCCGACGATCGGCGCGGTCAGGCGCGCGGACGAGCGGCCGCCGCCGCGGTAGTCGCGGATGCCATATTTCTGCCAGTAGGTGTAGTCGGCATGGCCGGGGCGGAACGTCTCGACGATGTTGCCGTAGTCCTTGCTGCGCTGGTCCGTGTTGCGGATCAGCAGCGCGATCGGCGTGCCGGTCGTCACGCCTTCGAACACGCCGGACAGGATCTCGACCTCGTCCGCCTCCTGGCGCTGCGTCACGTGCCGCGACGTGCCGGGCTTGCGGCGATCGAGTTCGACCTGGATGTCGGCTTCGGTCAGCCCCATTCCCGGCGGGCAGCCGTCGATCACGCAGCCGATCGCGGGGCCGTGCGATTCGCCGAAGGTCGTGACAGTGAAAAGCGTGCCGAGGGTATTGCCGGACATGATGGAACCGCCCAAAGAGAATTGGACAAACCGATGCGCTGCCGGGACCGCTGGCAGGCCGATCGTTTGCCGGTCGAGAAAAAGAAGTAAACCGCTATTATGCCAGCCGTCCCGTGCCCGCGGGCCGCGTGAACCGTTCAGACCACACGGACCTGCCACGCAGACGGCCCGGCGCAAGGGCCGTCGACCCGCGCCGTTCCGGTGAAACGGGCCGGGTCGCCGCCGTCGGCACGGCCCGGCGGCATCGCGCCGGGCCTGCACCTGCTCACTTTCGCGCGCCGCGCAACTCGGTCACCGCGGCCTGCAGCGCCTCGGGCGTCGCGACCGGGGCCGGGATCGGCTCGCCGACCGCGAGCGTCAGCCGGCTCATCACGCCGCGCTTGATGGGTCGCGGCATGCGCGCATCGGCATGACGGGAGAAATAGCTGCCCCACAGCCCGCGCAACGCCATCGGAATCACGGGCGCCGGCGTACGGCCCAGGATTTCGGTGATGCCGTGGTGGAACATGTTGATGTCCCCCGTCTTGGTCAGCTTGCCTTCCGGGAAGATGCACACGAGTTCGCCATCCTTCAGCGCGGCCTCGCACGCGTCGTACGCGCGTGCGAGCATGTCGGGATCCTCGTGGCGCGGCGCGATCGGAATCGCCTTCGCATGCCGGAACACCCAGCTCGCGAAGCGTGTCTTGAATATCCGGTGATCCATCACGAACCGGATCGGCCGCGGGCTCGCCGCCGCCAGCACGAGCGCGTCGACGTAGCTCACGTGGTTGCATACGAGCACGGCCGCGCCCTCTTCCGGGATCCGCTCCGCATGCACGAGGCGAATCCGGTAGAACGTGTGCACCAGCACCCACGCGACGAAGCGCAGCAGGAACTCCGGAACGAGCAGGTAGATGTACGTCGCGACCACGACGTTCAGCAGCGCGGTGACGAGGAACAGGCCCGGGATGTCGACGCCGGCCTTGGTCAGCCCCATCGCCATCAGGGCCGACAGGATCATGAACAGTGCGTTCAGGATGTTGTTCGCGGCGATGATCCGCGCACGATGGGTCGGCGCGCTGCGACTCTGGATCAACGCATACAGCGGCACGCTGTAGAAGCCGCCGAACATCGCGAGCAGGAACAGGTCGGCCAGGATGCGCCAGTGGCGCGCACCGGCCAGGAATTCCCCGACCGACAGCAAATGCCCGGGCGACGGCAGCGAGTGGCTGGCGAAATACAGCTCGATCGCGAACACGCTGATGCCGATCGAGCCGAGCGGCACGAGGCCGATCTCGACGCGCCGCTGCGACAGCCGCTCGCACAGCAGCGAGCCGAGGCCGATCCCGACGGAGAACGTCGCGAGCAAGACCGTGACGACATCGGGGCTCGCGGACAGCACGTCTTTCGCGAAATTGAAGAATGACGTCAGGAACGTCGCGCCGACGAACCACAGCCACGAGATGCCGAGCAGGCTCAGAAACACGGTGCGATTCTGTCGCGCGAGCCCGAGGTTGCGCCACGTCTCGCTGAACGGGTTCCAGTTGATCACGAGATCGGGCTGCGGCGCCGGCGTCGGCGGCACGCGCTGCGCGACGAGCCGCCCCGCGAGCGCGATGACGACGACGCTGACGGCGAGCACGCGCTCACCGCTGCCTTCGATGCCCGCGGCCGCACCGCCGATGATCGTCCCGATCAGGATCGCGATGAACGTGCCCATCTCGACGAGACCATTGCCGCCGACCAGTTCGTGGTCGCCGAGATGCTGCGGCAGGTACGAATACTTGACGGGGCCGAACAGCGTCGAGTGCATCCCCATCATGAACGTGCACAGGTACAGCAGCGTCGCGCTGTGCGTGACGAAGCCGGCCGCGCCGACCAACATCAGCACGATCTCGAAAGTCTTCACGAAGCGCGTGAGCGTCGCCTTGTCGTATTTGTCGGCGATCTGGCCGGAGGTGGCCGAAAACAGCACGAACGGCAGAATGAAGATCGCGGAAATCAGGAATGCGGCCGTCTTCGCGTCGACGCCCGAGAACCGCGCGGTGTGATAGGTGACGAGCGATGTGAATCCGATCTTGAACACGTTGTCGTTCAGCGCCCCGAGGAACTGGGTCGTGAAGAACGGCGCGAAACGGCGCTGGCGCAACAGGTCGAATTGCGACGCGTGGGCGCGCCGTTCGCCGCGCGACGCGGAAGAGACTTGCGTGTGATCGCTCATGCGGAATACGCGCGCATCGTCTAGGCGAAGCTGCGCGGGCCTTGTATGGTTGTCGAAAAAACGGCGGCGCAGGCTGAACCTGCGCCGCCGTGCGCCGAGTGGCAGCGCCCGCGCGTCATGGCACAGGGCGCGACGTGCTTCACGGCTTCTGCGCTTCTGCTTCCGATTCCGGCCAGTCGCGGATGTACGCCTTCAGCATCCGGTTCTCGAAGCTTTGCGCCTCGACGACCGTCTTCGCGACGTCGTAGAACGAGATGACGCCCATCAGCACCTTCTTGTCGAGCACCGGCATGTAGCGCGCGTGGCGCTCGAGCATCATCCGGCGCACTTCGTTGACATCGGTTTCCGGCGTGCACGTGAGCGGCTCGTCCATCACCTTGCGCACCTGCACGTCGCCGATCGCGCCGCCGTTCACGTGGAGGCGCAGGATGATCTCGCGGAACGTCAGCATCCCGACGAGATCGCCGTACTCCATCACGACGAGCGAACCGATATCGTGTTCGGCCATCGTATCGACCGCTTCGCGCAGCGGCTTATCGGGCGTCACCGTAAACAGCGTGTTGCCCTTCACTTTCAGAATATCGCTGACGCGCATCGTAGTCCCCTCATGCTTGAATGCAAATCCGCTTTCGATCCTATCGGAAAGCCTGTCAAAAGGAAAGCGCGGGCCCGCGCGGCGCGACCGCCCCCGCTTGCGGACGCGGGCCGCCCGCCGCACAATGACTCCATCGACAGCGGCCCGAGGAGACGGCCATGGCGCATACGCATACGGAGCAATTCGCCAGCTTCGCTGATTTCTACCCGTACTATCTGAACGAGCACCAGAACCTCACGTCGCGGCGGCTGCACTTCATCGGCTCGCTCGGCGTGATCGGCTGCGTCGCGATGGCGATCGCGACGGGCCACTGGCCGTGGCTGCCGGCGGCGGTCGTGTGCGGCTACGGATTCGCGTGGGTCGGACACTTCTTCTTCGAGAAGAACCGCCCCGCCACGTTCCGGCACCCGATCTACAGCCTGATGGGCGACTGGGTGATGTTCAAGGACATCTGCACCGGGAAGATCCCGCTGTAACGCCCGCCCGGCCGCGCGTCACGCCGTTTTCGGCGGCCGCGCGTGCGGGTCGGGCGCCGCGCCGGGCACGGACCCCGGCACGGTCTCCGCCGGGTGCTCGCCGGCGAGCCGGTGCTCGGCGATCAGCGACGCAAGCGATACGTCGAACCGGTCGTTCGACAGCACCTCCAGCAATGCCGCACCTTCGACGTGGCTGCGGCGTCGCTGCAGCTGGTAGGTCAGTTCCGTGCGGTCGATCACCAGCACGTCGAACAGCTGCGCCAGCGTCAGTTGCTCCGGATTCGCCAGCAGGATGTAGCGCGGCGCGAGTTCGCCGCTGTCCAGCCGCGCGATCCATTCCCGCTCCTCCATCGTCAGCAGCAGCCGCTGCGCGGTTTCCATGTCGCAGCGCAACATGGTCGCGAGCCGCATCGCGGTATAGCCCGCCTTGCCGACCGCGCGCGCCTCGGCCAGTCGCGCGAGCAATTCGAGCGCGTCGAGCAGATCGCTGCCCGGATAGTGGATGCGATGGAACTGGCCGACGCGAATCGCCGGCAGCGCGGACGCCACCATCGCGCCGAGCAGCGCGATGAACCAGCTCAGGTACACCCACAGCAGGAACACCGGCAGCGCCGCGAACGCGCCGTAGACGGCCGTATAGGTCGGAATGCGCCGCACGTAATAGCCGAAGCCGCGCTTCGCGAGCTCGAACGCGATAGCCGCGAACAGCCCGCCGATCACCGCGTCGCGCCACGCGACCGTGCAGTTCGGCAGGTACACGTACAGCAGCGTGAACGCGAGCACGGTCAGCGGCAGCGACACGAACGCGAGCAGCCATTCGACGATCGACGTCGACGGCCCGGCGCCGGTGAACGCCAGCGACTGCGTGAATAGGTACGACGAGATCGACAGGCTCACGCCGAACAGCAAGGGGCCAAGCGTGATCAGCGCCCAGTACGCGAGCACGCGCTGCGCGAACGGCCGCGGCTTGCGCACCCGCCAGATCAGGTTGAACGCCGACTCGATCGTCATCATCGTCATCACCGACGTGACGACGAGCACGATCAGGCCGGCCGTCGTCAGCCCCTTGGCCTTCGACGCGAACTGGTTCAGGTACTTGAAGATCTGGACGTTGAACTGCGCGGGCATCAGGTGATCCGCGAGGAACCCCTGCAGCGAGATCTGAAACGATGCGAACATCGGGAACGCGGTGAACAGCGCGAACGCGACCGTCACGAGCGGCACGAGTGCCAGCATCGTCGTGAACGTGAGGCTGCCCGCCACTTGCGGGATGCGATCCTCGGCGCTACGCCGGGCCGCGAACTGCGCGAGGCGCTTGAGGGTGTCGAGATCGACGCTCAACTTCGGCAAACGGCTTCTCCTTCTCGATGGCGCGTGCGCGACGGCGCGCCGCCGCCGCGCTGCGCGACGACTTCAGCCCCTATAATAGCCGCTCGATCCAGCAGGGGCCGACTGCACCGGGCATGCGCGCGGCCGCACGCGGCCCCGTCGCCCATGAAAGACATTCTCGTCCTCTATTACAGCCGCCACGGCGCCACGCGCGATCTCGCGCTAGCTATCGCGAACGGCATCGACAGCGTGCCCGGCATGCAGGCCCGCATCCGCACCGTGCCGCCCGTCTCGACTGTCTGCGAAGCCACCGCCCCCGACATCCCCGACGACGGCCCGCCCTATGCGGAACTCCGCGACCTCGAGGAATGCGCGGGCCTCGCGCTCGGCTCGCCGACCCGCTTCGGCAACATGGCCGCCTCGCTCAAGTATTTCCTCGACGGCACGACCCCGCAATGGCTGTCGGGTGCGCTGACCGGCAAGCCGGCCTGCGTGTTCACGTCGACCGGCAGCCTGCACGGCGGCCAGGAATCGACGCTGCTGTCGATGATGCTGCCGCTGCTGCATCACGGGATGATGATCGTCGGGATCCCGTACACGGAAGCCGCGCTCAGCACGACGCGCACCGGCGGCACGCCGTACGGCGCGTCGCACGTGTCGCAGCACGATCGCAGCGCGCCCGAAGGGCTGTCGGCCGACGAAAAAGCGCTCGCGGCCGCGCTCGGCGCGCGGCTCGCCCGCGCGGCGTCGGCCCTGTCCGCCGCCCAGGCGGCCGAAGCCGCATGAATGCGCCCGCCCGCCCCGCCGTCGCCGCCCGGCCGCGCTACGCGCTGGCCGCGGCCGCGTGCCTCGGCGCACTGATCGCGCTGTCGCTCGCGTGGGAACTGTGGCTCGCGCCGCTGCGCCCGGGCGGCTCGGCGCTGATGCTCAAGGCCGTGCCGCTCGCGCTCGCGCTGCCCGGCGTCTGGCGGCGTAACATCTATACGATGCAGTGGGCGAGCATGCTGATCCTCGTCTATTTCGCCGAAGGCATCGTGCGCGGCATGTCCGACCGCGGGTTGTCCGCGACGCTCGGCTGGTGCGAGACCGCGCTCGCCGTCGGCTTCTTCGTGGCAGCGCTTGCCTACGTCGCGCCGTTCAAGCGCGCGGCGAAGCGGCAGCGCGCCGCGTCCTGACCCTTACGCGACCGAACGTGATGAATTCTTCCGAAGCCTTCGTTTCCGCCTGCCGCGACGCGATCGGCGCCACCTACGTTCTGACCGATCCGCACGACACCGAGCCGTTCCTGATCGACTGGCGCCGCCGCTACCAAGGCCGCGCGTGCGCGGTGCTGAAACCGGCCGATACAGCCGAAGTCGCCGCGCTCGTCCGGCTCGCGAACACGCATGGCGTCGCGCTCGTGCCGCAGGGCGGCAACACGGGCCTCGCCGGCGGCGCGACGCCTGACGCGAGCGGCGGCCAGGCCGTGCTGAGCCTCGCGCGGCTGAACCGCGTGCGCGCGCTCGATCCGCACAACAACACGATCACGGTCGAAGCCGGCGTGATCCTCGCCGACGTGCAGGCGCGCGCCCGCGAAGGCGGCCGGCTGTTCGCGCTGAGCCTCGCCGCCGAAGGCAGCTGCACGATCGGCGGCAACCTGTCGACCAACGCGGGCGGCACCGCGGTGCTGCGCTATGGCAACGCGCGCGAGCTGTGCCTCGGGCTCGAGATCGTGACGCCGCAGGGTGAGACCTGGGACGGCCTGCGCGGCTTGCGCAAGGACAACACGGGCTACGACCTGCGCGATTTGTTCATCGGTGCGGAGGGCACGCTCGGGATCATCACGGCCGCCGTGATGAAGCTGCATCCGCTGCCGGCCGCGCAGGTCACCGCGCTGGCCGCGCTCGAGTCGCCGCACGCGGCGCTCGACTTCCTCGCGCTCGCGCAGCGCGCGGCCGGCCCGCTGTTGACCGGCTTCGAGCTGATGTCCGACTTCTGCATGCAGCTCGTCGGCAAGCACTATCCGCAACTGCGCTATCCGTTCGACCGCACGCATGCGCAGACGGTGCTGCTCGAACTGTCGGACAACGAAAGCGAAACGCACGCCCGCGCGCTGTTCGAGAAGCTGATGGAAGAGGCGTTCGAGGCCGGGCTCGTGGTCGACGCGGTGGTCGCGGAAAATCTCGCGCAGTCGCGCGCGTTCTGGGATCTGCGCGAACACATCCCGCTCGCGCAGGCCGACGAGGGACTGAACATCAAGCACGACATCGCGGTGCCGATCTCGTCGATCGCGCGCTTCATCGACGAAACCGACGCGGCAATCCAGCAGGCCGCGCCCGGCGCACGGATGGTCACGTTCGGCCACCTCGGCGACGGCAACCTGCACTACAACGTGCAGACGCCCGAAGGCGGCGACCCGAAGGCGTTCCTCGCGGAATTCCAGAAGCCGATCAATCGCATCGTCTACGACAACGTGCACCGCCACCACGGCACGATCAGCGCGGAGCACGGGATCGGCCAGTTGAAGATCGACGACGCGCAGCGCTACCAGTCGCCGATCGAAACGGCACTCATGCGCACGCTGAAGAACGCGCTCGACCCACGCGGGCTGATGAATCCCGGCAAGGTCCTGCGCTGAAGCCCCCAACCCGGAGCGATGTCCATGAGAGTTCGCGTCCTTTCCGACCTGCATCTCGAAAGCAACCAGCCCGACACGATCGCGCATGCCGATGCGGATCTGGTCGTGCTGGCCGGCGACATCCACAATCACGCGGAAGGCCTGCGCTGGGCCGCCGAAACGTTCGACACGGACGTGCCGGTGATCTACGTGCCGGGCAACCACGAGTACTACGACGGGGAATTCGGTGCGCTCGAAACCGCGATGCGCGACGCCGCGCAGGCGATCGACAACGTGCATTACCTGAACAACGGCGTGTACGTCGATCCGGCGCAGCGCTTCCGCGTGCTGGGTACCACGCTGTGGTCCGATTTCTCGCTGTTCGGCGCCGACGAGACGAGCATCGCACGCGCGATCGATGCCGGCGTGCGTGTGATGCTCGATTTCAAGGGCTTGATCCAGGTGACGTGGCCGCACGATGCGGCACTGCATGCGACGGTGGCGCCGGAGCGGGATTTCACGCCGGCCGACGCGATCGCGCTGCACCGGCAAGGCCGTGCGTGGCTGGAAGCACGGCTCGCGACACCGTTCGACGGCCGCACGATCGTCGTCACCCATCATGCGCCGCACCTGCGCTCGCTGGCCGAGCGTTACGCGGAAGACCTCGCATCTGCGGGATTCGTCACGGACATGGATGAACTCGTGCGGCCGCCCGTAGACCTGTGGATCCATGGCCACACGCATACATCATTCGATTACGTGACCGACAGCGGCACGCGCGTGGTGTGCAACCCGCGCGGCTATATCCACCGGCGCACCGGCGAACTGGAAAATCCCGCGTTTGCGTGGGACAGAGTGGTCGAACTCGGCTGAGCGCCCGGCCATCGGGCCGCGTGATGCGGCCCTTCCGGATCCGAAAGGCCGCCCGATCAGCGATCGGCGCGGCGCGATCCGTTCGACGACGGGCGCACCCGCACCGGCACCGGCTTCATCCGTGCCTTCATCGCGCGCAGCAGATCGCGCGTCGCCGCGGCGGCAGCAGCCGCACCAAGCAGAACTCCAAGGCCGATCATCAGTTGCGTATCCATTGCGACTCCGGGTATAGGCAGATCCAAATCTCTCTGATTTGAACAGTATCAAACTGTCCGCCGTCCGAGGGTAAAAAAATGTTGCGCGAAGGACAAATCTCGTCAGATCGGGGTCGACCGCGCGCTCATGTCGCAGCCGTGAACTGCGCGAGCGCGGCTTCGTCGGCTTCGAGCGTGGCCGGCAACTCGTCGCGCAAAAAATCGACCCAGGTGCGGATTTTCGCGTCGAGGTACTGGCGCGACGGATACAGCGCGTAAATGTTCATCACGTGCGACCGGTATTCGGGCATCACGCGCACGATGTGTCCGCTGCGCAGCCCGCCGATCGCCGAATAGAGCGGCAACCCGCCGATCCCCATCCCTTCCCGCACGGCCACCGCGAGCGCCTCTGCGACGTTCACGCGGAACGGCGGCGCCGTGATCGGAATCACCTCGTCGCCGCGCGGCCCCGACAGCGACCACTCGTCGAAGTGAAATCCCGGCGCGACCATCCCGAGACAGACGTGATGCTCGAGATCCGCGGGAGTCCGCGGCACGCCGTGCGCGTCGACATAGCCGGGCGACGCGCACACGACGCTGTAGCTCTCGCCGAGCCGCTGCGACACGAGCCCCGAATCGGGCAGGTCGCGGCCGACGACGATCGCGACGTCGTACCCCTCGTCGAGCAGGTCGGGCATCCGCTGCGCGAGCGTCAGTTCGACGTGCACGTCCGGATAGCGCTGCCGATAGCGCGCGATGGCCGGCACCAGGTAGTGCTGCCCGAGGCTCGTGAAGCAATGGACCTTCAGCTTGCCCGACGGGCGCGCGTGCGCGTCGCCCGCTTCGGCCTCGGCCTGGTCGACGTACGCGAGGATCTGCTCGCAGCGCTGCAGGTAGCGCTCGCCTGCCTCGGTCAGCGCGATCCGGCGTGTCGTCCGGTTCAGGAGGCGCGTGCGCAGGTGCGCCTCGAGATCCGACACGGCGCGCGACGCGTAGGCAGTAGTCGAATTCATCTGCTGGGCGGCCGCGGTAAAGCTTCCCGCGTCGACCACGCGGACGAATACCCGCATGTTTTGTAGCGTATCCATCCCATTACCCGTTTGAATCCGGATGGATTGTTGCACAGGGTCGAACAAATATTATCTCAGGATTCGTAAAAATGACTTGCATCCTTGTCCATTTATTCAGGAATCACTGAAAAATATAATCGCATCCGACTCATCTATATCCGAAAGGGAGAAAATCGTGCGGTCTCCGGCAACAAAAGGGACGCTGGCACTGGCGGTTCTTGCAGTCTCATTAATAATGGCCGGGTGCGCGAGCATGGGCGACAACAAGCCGCAGTCCGCCCGCATCGAAGCGAATACGCTCGATGCCGGTGCCGCCATCCGCGCGGCGAACCGCGACGCGGGCTGGCCCGCGTCCGACTGGTGGCGCGCTTACCGCGACCCGCAGCTCGACGCGTGGATCGCCGCCGCGCAGGCCGGCAACCCGACCCTCGCGGCCGCCGAGGCCCGCGTTCGCGAAGCGCAGGCGATGGCACGCGTGGCCCGTTCCGCGGAATTGCCGCAGATCAACGGCAACCTGTCGCTGATGCGCCAGCACTGGCCCGATAACGTCTACTACGGCCCGGGGCCGCTCGCCAACACCGACACGTGGAACAACACCGGCACGCTCGGCCTGTCGTACCACCTCGACCTGTGGGGCAAGGACAAGAACGCGACCGAGCGCGCGCTCGACACCGCGCATGCGACCGCAGCCGACGCACGGGCGGCGAAGCTCGAGCTCGAGGTCAACGTCGTACGCGCGTATGTCGGCATGTCGATGAACTACGCGCTGCTCGACCTCGCGCACGAAACGTTCGAACGCCAGCGCTCACTGGCCGATCTCGCGCGCAAGCGCCTGCAGGCGGGCCTCGGCACGCAGCTCGAAGTCAGCCAGGCCGAATCGACGCTGCCCGACTACGAGCGCCAGATCGACAGCTATGAAGAAGCGATCCAGCTCGCGCGCCACCAGCTCGCCGCGCTCGCGGGCAAGGGCCCGGGCGCCGGCGATGCGATCAAGCGGCCGAGCCTGACGCTCGACGCGCCGGCCGGCTTGCCGTCCGCCATGCCGGCCGACCTGCTCGGCCGCCGCCCGGATGTCGTCGCGGCCCGCTGGATGGTCGACGCGCAGGCACGGGGCATCGATGTCGCCAAAGCCGCGTTCTACCCGAACATCGATCTGCTCGCGACGGTCGGCGGCTTCGGCGTAACCGCGCCGTTCGCCGACTTCCTGCGGGCGATGAACGGCGGCTGGACCGCCGGCCCCGCGCTGTCGCTGCCGATCTTCGAAGGCGGCCGCCTGCGCGCGCAACTCGGTGCGGCCGATGCCGGCTACGACCAGGCGGTCGAGCGCTACAACCAGACGGTCGTCGGCGCACTCAAGGACATCGCCGACCAGGTCGTGCGGATCCGCTCGCTCGATACGCAGAAGAAGGACGCCGCGCGCTCGGTCGCCGCCAACGACCGCAGCTACCAGCTGTCGCGCGAAGGCTTCCGCCGCGGGCTAACCGATTACGTGAACGTGCTGGTCGCGCAACAGCAGCTGCTGCGCGCGCAGGAGACGGCGGCCCGCATTGACGCCGAGCGCCTCGCCGCGCACGCGCAGTTGATGGCCGCGCTCGGCGGCGGCGTCGAGACGGAGACAGACGTTCAGGGCGGCCATCCGCCGCATGATGAATCCGCCGCGAGTGCCGCGTCGGCCGCACGGTAACGCGGAGCAACCGTCATGTCCGCCTCCTCCCCCGCTTCCACGCACGCCGCCGGCCCGCTCGCGGCCTGGTCCGCCGCGTTCGGCAACTGGGCCCGCAGCGACGGCGCCGCGTGGCTCTATTTGTTCAAGGCACTGCTCGCCGCGTTCATCGCGACCGGCGTGTCGATGCGGCTCGACCTGCCGGCGCCGAAGACGGCGATGACCACGGTGTTCATCGTGATGCAGCCGCAAAGCGGCGCGGTGCTCGCGAAGAGCTTCTACCGGGTCGCCGGCACGATCTTCGGGCTGATCGCGACGCTCACGTTCGTCGGGTTGTTCCCGCAGCAGCCGCAGCTGTTCCTGCTGGCCGTCGCGCTGTGGGTCGCCTTGTGCACGGCCGGCGCCGCGCGCAACCGCAACTTCCGCAGCTACGGCTTCCTGCTCGCCGGTTACACGACCGCGCTGATCGGGCTGCCGGCATCGCAACATCCGGACGGCGCGTTCATGAGCGCGATGACGCGGGTCGCCGAGATCATGGTCGGGATCGTGTCCGCAGGCGTCGTCAGCGCGCTCGTGTTTCCGCAGTACACCGGCGAGCAGATGCGCACGACCGTGCGCAAGCGCTTCAGCAGCTTCGTCGACTACGTCGCGGCGGCGCTGTCGGGCCAGCTCGACCGCGCGCACATCGAAACCATCCATGCGCGCTTCGTCGCGGATGTGGTCGGCTTCGAAGCGGCGCGCAGCATGGCCGTGTTCGAGGATCCGGACACGCGGATGCGCAGCGGCCGCCTCGCGCGGCTGAACAGCGAGTTCATGAGCGTATCGAGCCGCTTCCACGCACTGCACCAGTTGATGAACCGGCTGCGCGCGGCCGGCGCGCAGGCCGCGATCGATGCGATCGAGCCGTACTTCCGCGAAATCGCGCCCCTTCTGACGCGCAATGGCGAACCGGTACGCTCGTCGGCCGACGCCGCGCTCGCGGCTGAACAGTTGCTCGCGTGGCGCGACGCGCTGCCGCGCCGCATCCGCGTGACGCGCGCCGCGCTCGAGACGCAACCGGATTTTCCACTGCTCGACTTCGACACGGCCACCGAGCTGCTGTACCGCTTCATCACGGACCTGCACGAATACGCGGCGACCTATGCGTCGCTGTCGACCCCGACGCACGAGCGCGAACGCTGGATCGAGCGCTACGAACCGCGCACCAACGTGACGGCGATGGTGATCGCGGCGATTCGGACCGCGACCGTGATCCTGGTGCTCGGCTGGTTCTGGATCGAAACCGCGTGGCCGAGCGGCGTGACGATGACGCTGACGGCCGCGGCCACCTGCGCGCTCGCGTCGTCGACGCCGCGCCCGACCGCGATGTCCGCCCAGATGGGCATGGGTACCGCGCTGGCGGTATGCACGGGCTTCCTGCTGACATTCGGCATCTACCCGCACATCGACGGCTTCCCGCTGCTGTGCGCGGCCCTCGCGCCGCTGCTCGCGATCGGCATCTTCATGACGTTGAAGCCGAAGCTCGCGGGCTACGGGATGGGCTACCTGATCTTCTTCAGCTTCCTCGCCGGGCCCGACAACATCACGCACTACGACCCGATGAGCTTCATGAACGATGCGCTCGCGCTGGTGCTGTCGATGCTGGTCTCGGCGATCGCGTTCGCGGTGCTGTTTCCGCCGACCGCGCCGTGGCTCAAGAAGCGGCTGTTCGCCGACCTGCGCCACCAGGTGGTCGCCGCATGCCACGCACGTCTGGCCGGACTGCGCACGCGCTTCGAGAGCGGCGCGCGCGACCTGATGTTCCAGGCGCACACGCTATCGGCCGACCAGCCCGACGTGCAGCGCGACGCGCTGCGCTGGATGTTCGCGGTGCTGGAGACGGGCAATGCGGCGCTCGACCTGCGCACCGAACTGGCGATGCTGCCGTCCGACCCGCGCTATGCGCCGACGACGCCGTGGCGACGCGCGATCGAGACGATGCGCACCGCGCTGTCCGCGCTGTTCCGCAAGCCGAACGCAGCGCGCTTCGACGCGACGCTCGACGCGGTCAACGCCGCGATCGACGCGACCCGGCAGACGCTCGATGCGTTCACGCCGTCGCGCGAGGAGCGTCATCGGCTGCAGCGCATCCTGAGTCATCTGCATTTCGTACGCACGGCGCTGCTCGATCCGGAATCGCCCCTCGAGCCGCTCAACCGCAATCGCCCCGTGCGTCCCCAACAAGGAGCCTCGTCATGATGCCGCGTGAAATCGCCATTCTCGATGCCTACATGCCCACGGTGGTCCTGATGTTCGTCCTGGGCGCGCTGGCGACCTGGGCCGTCGACCGCCTGCTTGCCTATACGGGCCTCTACCGTCTCGTGTGGCACCCGTCGCTGTTCCGTGCGTGCCTTCTCGTCTGCATTTGCGGCGGACTGAGTCTTGCCGTTTACCGTTGATTCCGAACCATCATGATTCTCAGAAAACTCTTCGGCTTCGTCGCGACCGCCGTCATCCTTCTCGTCGCGATCCTGATCGGGCGCTCGCTGTGGGTGCACTACATGGACGATCCGTGGACGCGCGACGGGCGCGTCCGTGCCGAGATCGTCAACGTCGCGCCGGACGTGTCGGGCGCGATCGTCGAGTTGCCGGTGCATGACAACCAGCTCGTGAAAAAGGGCGATTTGATCATGCAGATCGACCCGTCGCACTATCAGATCGCGGTCGAGCAGGCGCAGGCGGCCGTCGCCGCCCGCCGCGCGGAACTGCAGATGCGCCGCGACGACGCGGCCCGTCGTGCCGACCTCGACGCGCTCGTCGTGTCGAAGGAAAACCGCGAGAACGCGGCGCACAGCGCATCGAGCGCCGACGCGCAGTACCAGCAGGCAATCGCCGCGCTCGACGCCGCGAAGCTCAATCTCGAACGCACGCGCGTGGTCGCGCCGGTCGACGGCTACATCACGAACCTGCAGACGTTCAAGGGCAACTACGCGGTGGCCGGCCAGGCGAAGCTCGCGATCGTCGACAGCCATTCGTTCTGGGTCTACGGCTACTTCGAGGAGACCAAGCTGCCGCGCGTGAAGGTCGGCGCACCGGCCGAGATGCGGCTGATGAGCGGCGGCGTGATGAAGGGCCATGTCGAGAGCATCTCGCGCGGCATCTACGATCGCGACAACCCGCAAAGCCGCGACCTCGTCGCGGACGTGAACCCGACCTTCAACTGGGTGCGCCTCGCGCAGCGCGTGCCGGTGCGCATCCGCATCGACGAAGTGCCTGCCGACGTGGTGCTGTCCGCGGGCACGACCTGCACGGTCATCATCGATCCGGACAAGCAGAAGAAGTCGTGACGGCACTCCGGCCGGGCGCCACCGCACCCGGCCGCGTCATTCCCAGAAGAACCGGTAAGGCAGGAACGGCGACGGGCCGAGCCCGTATTCGCCGAGCATGTTGCGCATTCGCATCGCGAAGCCGACGGCGCCGATCAGGGCCAGCGCAACGATGACGTGCCGGCGCCGGATCCCCGGCACGTGCTGTATCGGCACGAACTGACAGCCCATCGCGAACAGCACGAGCCACTGGAAACGCAGCCCCGCATAGCTGACCCGCGCGAGCGCGAAGCTCGCGATCTCGCAGACGAACAGGAACACGAGCGTGCGCGGCATGCGCGCCAGCAGCACCCAGCCGGCAGCGAGCGTCAGCATCGCAAGGCCGAGCGGTGCGCCGCCCGATGTCTGCGCGGGCGGCGTGAACGCCGCATACAGGCCGACCTTCGCGAGCAGCGCGTCGTGATGCATCGCGAACAGCACGCCGCCGATCGCGACCGCCAGCCCCGCATAGCGCAGCAGGCGCAACCGTCGGATCCGCAGCAGCACGACAAGCAGCGCCGCCGACATGTGCATGCTGGTCGCCGCGGCAGCGAACGCGAGCGACGCGCCGTGCCGCCTGCGCGCCCACGCGTCCGAAGCAAGCTTCGCGACACAGAACGCGACGCCGTAGCGCACGCCGCTCATCGCCATGTCGTAGAAGAACAGCGGAAAGATCAGCGTGGCGAACACACATGCGTCCTCGGCGCTCCGGCCGAACGCGGCCACGCACGCGACGACGACCAGCAGCGACAGGATCGCCATCGCGATGTGCGGATCGTGCCCGAGCCACCCAAGCGCGCGCACGAGCCAGACGAAGCCCGGTTCGAGCGTGCGCGGCACGACCTTCAGGTTGCCGCTCCAGATGCCGGTAATGATGTCGTGGTAGATCGCCGTGTCGGTGCCCGTCCGGCCCCGCAGCACGGCGAACGCGGCGGCCGGCGCGATGCCCGCCGCGAGCCATCGCCACGCGGCCGTGCGCGTGCGCATTCCGATCGCGGCGGACGCGAGCATCCACACGTATCCCGTCAGGTAAATCGTCATCGTCGTTGTTACGACCCGCTCGGCGTGCGGTCGCCCCGGAGTCGGTGCGACCGCGCCGCGCAGATCTGGCCCCCAGCTATGTGGAGGCGCATTGTAAGGGATTGCGTGCGGGCCGACTGCACGGACTGTCACCGATCGACAGCAGCCCGCCAGCCTGCGCGTCGCCCACGGACGGCTCGCGACGGCGTGGGACGAAGCGACGCTCAGGCCGCGATGCGAAAGCGTCCGACCAGCGACTTGAGGGCCTGCGCCTGCTCGTCGAGCGCGTTCGCTGCTGCGGCTGCCTGTTCGACGAGCGCCGCGTTCTGCTGCGTGCCCGCATCCATCTGCGTGACGGCGCGGCCGATCTCGTCGATTCCCGCGCTCTGCTCGTCCGACGCCGCGGAGATCTCGCCGATGATGTCGGTCACGCGCTTGACCGCCCGCACCACGTCGTTCATCGTGCGGCCCGCATCGTGCGCGAGCGCCGCGCCGTTCGCGACGCGCTCGACCGACGCGCCGATCAGCGCACGGATCTCCTTCGCCGCGGTCGCCGCGCGCTGCGCGAGCAGCCGCACCTCGCCCGCGACCACCGAAAAACCGCGTCCCTGCTCACCCGCGCGCGCCGCCTCGACCGCGGCGTTCAACGCGAGAATGTTGGTCTGGAACGCGATCCCCTCGATCGTGCCGATGATGTCGCGAATGTTCCTCGCGCTATCGTCGATCTCGCTCATCGTCGCGACCACACGCCCGACGACTTCGCCGCCCGCCTCCGCGACGGCCGACGCATTGGCCGCGAGCGTGCTCGCTTGCCGCGCGTTCTCGGCATTCTGCCGCACCGTCGACGTGAGTTCCTCCATGCTGGCCGCGGTGCGCTCCAGCGCGACGGCCTGCTGCTCGGTGCGCCGCGACAGGTCGAGGTTACCGGTCGATATCTCGCCGGACGCGGCCGCGATCGCCTCGGCGCTGACGGCGATCTCGCCGACGGTCGCCGCGAGCCCGGTCTGCATATCGGACAGCGCACGCACCATGCTGTCGCGGTCGTGCCGGCCGAGCGGTATATGCCGTGTGAGGTCGCCGCGCGCGATGTCGGCGGCGATCGCCTTCGCCTCCGCGGGCTCGCCGCCGAGCTGCGACGCGAGGCGGCGCACAACCCCTTCGGCAATCGCGATCGCCAGCACGATCAGCGCGGCCGTCATCGCCGCGATCATCGCGAACGACGACGAGAAGATCGTTGCGGACGCATCGAGCGTCGCCTTCGACTTCGCGCCGCGCGTCTTCACCAGCATCGCGACGAGCTTCTCGAGCTTGCCGGTCTCGACCAGCAGCGACACGTCCTGCGTGCCGACTTGCCAGTTCATCTGCGACAGGTCGAGCGGCTGCGCCTGCACGAGCGCGACGAAATCGCGCAGATGGCCGCTCCACGTGCCGACCGCCATCGAGAACGCGCGCAGTCGCGCGGAATCGTCCGCATCGGACGGATCCGCGTATCGCTGCAGCGTCGAGAGCGCCTGGCCGATCGACGCGAGCCCCGCGCCAACCTCGGCGCCCAGGTCGTCGCGCTCCTTCGCGGTGGTCGCGGTCAGCAGCATCTTCTGCGCGCGGCTCGCGCGCAGCACCTCGGCGCGCACCTCCTCCGCCGCCCGGCTCGCGACGTGCCCCTGCTCATAGACCGACGCAATCGACGCGTTCAGCCGGCTGATCTGCCACAACGAAAACACGCCGATCGCGAGCGTGCCGGCCAGCAGGATCGCGAAGGCCGCGCGCAACGTCGCCTTGACCGTCCACGACCGGCGTTCGCGCCCGGCTGAGCGCGCGCGCCATGCGGCGGGCCTGACGGCTGCGTCGGATGCGGCGGCCGCAACCGGCCGCGGATGCAATGAAGCTGCTTTCATCGATATTTCCCCGTATTGATCATGCCGCCGGAAAGGTCGGTTCCGGCGGCCGGCATTGCCGCGATGGCCCGCCATGCCGCGCGCCCTGCGCTCGCCCGGCTCGTGGCCGGTGCCGCACGTGGCGCACTTGTGATGTCGCTGCGTCGTTCTACGGCCGCCATCGGCGCGCCTTGAGTCCGGACAAACACCGATCCGGTCCCGCGCGGCCCGATGAAAGGCGGACCCGCCGCAGCGTCGCAGCGTTATACCTGGCCAAAAAACGCGTCATGGCCGAATCGTCACAGCAATGTCCGAATCGCGACAAAACTTGTCCTGACATTCTCGATGCGCCACATTAGACTTCTTTGACGCAACAACGATTCGAACGCGCCGATCCCCATCAGAGCGCGTCCCGCCACCTCAACTCGCTCAGCTCACATGGAAACCAGCCTCGATACGGGCGCCGGCGCAACAGCCGCAGCCCAGCCGTCTGCCCCACCCGCTCCGCGTACCGTTTACCCCGTGCTCGGCGCGATCAGCTTCTCGCACATGCTCAACGACATGATCCAGTCGTTGATCCTCGCGATCTATCCGATGCTCAAGAGCCAGTTCGCGCTGTCGTTCGCGCAGATCGGCCTGATCACGCTGACCTACCAGATCACCGCGTCGCTGCTGCAGCCGCTTGTCGGCCTGTACACGGACAAGCGGCCGAAACCGTATTCGCTGCCGGTCGGGATGGGCTTCACCCTCGCGGGGCTGCTGCTGATGTCGGCCGCGCAGAACTTCCCGACGCTGCTGGCGGCGGCGGCGCTGGTCGGCTGCGGCTCATCGGTGTTCCATCCGGAATCGTCGCGCGTCGCGCGGATGGCATCGGGCGGTCAGCACGGGCTCGCGCAGTCGCTGTTCCAGGTCGGCGGCAACGCAGGTTCGGCACTCGGGCCGCTGCTCGCCGCGCTGGTGATCATTCCGCACGGCCAGCACAGCATTGCGTGGTTCTCGGCGGCCGCGCTCGTCGCGATGGTCGTCCTCACGCAGATCGGCCACTGGTACAAGAAGCATCCGTCGATGAAGAAGAAGGCCGCGGCGGCCGGCCATCCGACGCTGTCGCAGGGCCGCGTGCTCGCCGCGATCGGCGTGCTGGTGCTGCTGGTCTTCTCGAAGTACTTCTACCTCGCAAGCATCAACAGCTATTTCACGTTCTACCTGATCGACAAGTTCCACCTGTCGGTGCAGGCCGCGCAGATCCACCTGTTCGTGTTCCTCGCGGCGGTCGCGGCCGGCACGCTGATCGGCGGGCCGGTTGGCGACCGGATCGGCCGCAAGTACGTGATCTGGGTGTCGATCCTCGGTGTCGCGCCGTTCACGCTGCTGCTGCCGTACGCGAACCTGTTCTGGACAAGCGTGCTGAGCGTGATCATCGGCGTCGTGCTGGCGTCGGCGTTCGCCGCGATCCTCGTCTATGCGACGGAGCTGATGCCCGGCAAGGTCGGGATGGTCGCGGGCCTGTTCTTCGGCTTCGCGTTCGGCCTGGGCGGCGTGGGTGCCGCCGTGCTCGGCCAGCTCGCGGATGCGACGAGCATCACGTTCGTCTACAAGGTGTGCTCGTTCCTGCCGCTGATCGGCGTGCTGACGGTGTTCCTGCCGAACCTCGAAAGCAGCCGGCGCAAGAAGACGTGACGAACCGGCCGCGGCATGTGTGCCGCGGCCGGCCGACCGATTCGAAGGGAAAGTGCGACGGCGGCTTCAGGCCGCCGTCGTCGCATGCAGCGAAAGGAAACGCTTGAGGATGCCGGACGAATAGCTGCTCGCGATCGCCGACAGGAAATGCGAGAACGACTGCGTCGCGTGATCGTCGGCCGTATCGGAGATCGTGCGCACGATGGCGAACGGCACGTCGTGCTCGGCGCACACCTGCGCGATCGCCGCACCTTCCATCTCGACCGCGAGCGCGTCCGGCAGCGCGTCGCGCAGCGCGACGACTTCCCGCTCGCTCGACACGAAGCGGTCGCCGCTGATGATCAGCCCGCCGTGCAACGTCGCACCCGCCAGCCCGAAACGCTCGGCGAACCGCGCGCCCTCCTCGGCGACGAACAGCGTGCACGCGGCCTTCAGACGAGCCGTCAGCGCCGCATCGGTCGCGAACCGCGTGATGCCGAGCAGCGGCACCTCGTAGCGCGGAAACAGCGGCGACGCATCGAGATCGTGCTGCAGCAGCAGATCGGCGACGACGACGTCGCCGATGCGTACCGTGCGCGACACGCCGCCGGCGACGCCGGTGAATACGATGCCGGACACGCCGAACACATGAATCAGTGCGCTGACCGTCGCGGCGGCCGCAACCTTGCCGACCCGCGCGAGCGTGACGACGCAGGCCGCGCCATGCACGGTGCCGACGTGATAATCGCGGCGACCGAGCGTGATCGTCTTCATCGCGCCTTCGGCACGCATCGCGGCGATCAGGTCGCCGAGTTCCTCGGGCAGCGCTGCCAGAATGCCGAGCGGGCGCGTCGAAACCATTTCAGTCATGGCGATGCTCATCATTCCACCGCCTGCAGTTTCGCGACCGCCAGCGCGAGCCACTTCTCGCCGTGCCGTTTGAACTTCACCTGCGCCTTCGCATCGGCGCCGTTGCCTTCGAGCGCGGTGACCGTCCCCTCGCCGAACTTGGTATGGAATACCTGCTGGCCGATGCGGAAGCCGGTGTCCGCCGCGCGCTGCTTGTTCGCGAACGCCGGCAGCGGCGCGGAGACCGCCGCGTCGACGACCTGCTCGCGACTGCCGCCGCCCGGCCGCGCGAACCAGTCGCGCCCCCAGCCGGCGTTGTCCGAGCGGCCGCCCCAGCGCGAACCCGCCTCGACCTTCGGCGTGAGCCACTTCAGCACGTGCTCCGGCAATTCGTCGAAAAAGCGCGAGCGCACGTTGTATCGCGTCTGGCCGTGCAGCATCCGGCTCTGCGCGAACGACAGGTAGAGCCGCTCCTTCGCGCGCGTGATCGCGACGTACATCAGCCGCCGCTCTTCCTCGAGACCATCCGATTCGAGCACGCTGTTCTCGTGCGGGAACAGCCCTTCCTCGAGGCCGGTGATGAACACGGCCGAGAATTCGAGACCCTTCGCCGCGTGCACCGTCATCAGCTGCACCGCGTCCTGGCCGGCCTGCGCCTGGTTGTCGCCGGCTTCCAGCGACGCGTGCGACAGGAAGCCCGCGAGCGGCGTCATCGTGTCGGGGTTCTGCGCGGGGTCGCCGAGCGGCGCCGGATCGAGCACGTCGACTGTCGGATCGTCGACGGCCACGCCAAGCTCCGGCGCCGCGATCGCGCCCGCGCGCAGCGGAATCGAGCGGGCCGGCGCATCGAGCCCGTAACCTTCCTCGCTGACGAACGCGGTGGCCGCGTTCACGAGTTCCTGCAAGTTCTCGAGGCGGTCCTGGCCTTCGCGCTCGCCCTGGTAGAAATCGGCGAGGCCACTCGCGCGCACGACGTATTCGACCGTTTCCGGCAGGCTCATCTGCTGCGTCTCGGCGCGCATCTTCGCGACGAGGTTCGCGAACGCGCCGAGGCTCGTGCCGGCCTTGCCGGTGACGTACGGGATCGCCGCGGCCATCGAGCAGTCGTACAGGCGCGCGGCGTCCGCGAGCTGCTCGATCGAGCGCGCGCCGATCCCGCGCGTCGGGAAATTCACGACGCGCACGAACGCGGTGTCGTCGTTCGGGTTGTCGATCAGGCGCAGGTACGCGAGCGCGTGCTTCACTTCCTGGCGCTCGAAGAAGCGCAGGCCGCCGTACACGCGATACGGGATGCCCGACGTCATCAGCGTGTGCTCGATCGCACGCGACTGCGCATTGCTGCGATACAGGACGGCCACCTCGCTGCGCGACATCCCGGTGTTGATCAGCGAGCGGATCTCCTCGACGATCCAGCCGGCTTCCTGCGCATCGGTGCTCGCCTCGTACACGCGCACGGGCTCGCCATGGCCGGCGTCGGTGCGCAGGTTCTTGCCGAGGCGATGCGAGTTGTTCGAGATCAGCTGGTTCGCCGCGTCGAGGATGTTGCCGTGCGACCGGTAGTTCTGCTCGAGCTTGATCAGGTTGCGCACGCGGAATTCGTCTTCGAAGTCGCGCATGTTGCCGACGTTCGCACCGCGGAACGCGTAGATCGACTGGTCGTCGTCGCCGACCGCGAAGATCGCGTTCTCGCCGCCCGCGAGCATCTTGAGCCACGCGTACTGCAGCTTGTTGGTGTCCTGGAACTCGTCGACGAGAATATGCTTGAAGCGCGCCTGGTAGTGCGCGCGCAGCGGCGCGTTGTACGCGAGCAGCTCGTAGCAGCGCAGCAGCAGCTCGGGGAAGTCGACGACACCCTCGCGCTGGCACTGCTGGTCGTACGCCTGGTAGAGCTCGACGAACTTGCGGTTGAAGTTGTCGGACGCGTCGACCTTGTCGGGACGCAGCCCCTGCTCCTTCGCGTTGTTGATGAAGTACTGGACGTTCTTCGGCGGATATTTTTCGTCGTCGACATTCGCCGCCTTCATCAGCCGCTTGATCGCGGACAACTGGTCGGCCGTGTCGAGGATCTGGAAGGTCTGCGGCAGGCCGGCGTCGCGCCAGTGCGTGCGCAGCATCCGGTTGCACAGCCCGTGGAACGTGCCGATCCACATGCCGCGCGTGTCGATCGGCATCATCGCCGACAGCCGCGCCATCATTTCGCGCGCGGCCTTGTTCGTGAAGGTGACGGCAAGCACGGTGGCCGGCGACGCGTAGCCCTGCTGAATCAGCCACGCGATGCGCGTGATCAGCACGCGGGTCTTGCCGCTGCCCGCCCCCGCGAGGATCAGCGCCGGTTCGTTCGGCAGCGTGACGGCGGCGTATTGTTCAGGGTTCAGATTGGCGAGCAGATCGGGCATGGAGCGGCAGCGGACGTGCGAGAAAAGTGCGGACCCGCCATTATAAGTCGGCCGCGCGATGCCGTTTTCGATCCGTTCCGCCGCATGCCGTCGCCCGTGTTGCGGTGCCCCTGCGACCTGCCCGCGCGGGCAAGCGATGGCTGGCCGATGTGCATCCATTTATAATTGTCAGATTCGGCATCCAATTCACGCATTTTTCGGCAGATTTCCACCATGAGCGACAACACGCTTGCGAAGAGTTTCGAGCCCCGCACCATCGAGTCCCAATGGGGGCCGGAGTGGGAAAAGCGCGGCTATGCGGCCCCGGCCTTCGATCCGGCCCGCCCCGATTTCTCGATCCAGTTGCCGCCGCCGAACGTGACGGGCACGCTGCACATGGGCCACGCGTTCAACCAGACGATCATGGACGGCCTCACCCGCTACCACCGGATGCTCGGCGAGAACACACTGTGGCTGCCCGGCACCGACCACGCGGGGATCGCGACCCAGATCGTCGTCGAGCGCCAGCTCGACGCACAGGGCGTGTCGCGCCACGACCTCGGCCGTGAGAAGTTCGTCGAGCGCGTGTGGGAATGGAAGGAAAAATCCGGTTCGACGATCACCGGCCAGGTGCGCCGCCTCGGCGCGTCGCCCGACTGGACGCGCGAATACTTCACGATGGACGACAAGATGTCGGCCGCCGTGCGCGACGTGTTCGTCACGCTCTACGAACAGGGCCTGATCTACCGCGGCAAGCGCCTCGTCAACTGGGATCCGGTGCTGCTCACCGCGGTGTCGGATCTCGAGGTCGCGAGCGAGGAGGAAAACGGCCACCTGTGGCACATCCGCTACCCGCTCGTCGACGGTTCGGGCTCGCTGACCGTCGCGACGACGCGTCCCGAGACGATGCTCGGCGACGTCGCGCTGATGGTCCATCCGGAGGACGAACGCTACGCGCACCTGATCGGCAAGCTCGTCACGCTGCCGCTGACGGGCCGCGAGATCCCGGTGATCGCCGACGACTACGTCGACCGCGAGTTCGGCACGGGTGTCGTGAAGGTCACGCCCGCGCACGACTTCAACGACTACCAGGTCGGCCTGCGCCACAACCTCACGCCGATCGAGATCCTGACGCTCGACGCCAAGATCAACGACAACGGTCCCGAGCAGTATCGCGGCCTCGACCGCTTCGACGCGCGCAAGGCGATCGTCGCCGACCTCGATGCGGAAGGCTTCCTCGACTCCGTGAAGCCGCACAAGCTGATGGTGCCGCGCGGCGACCGCACGGGCGTCGTGATCGAGCCGATGCTGACCGACCAGTGGTTCGTCGCGATGACGAAGCCGGCGCCGGAAGGCACGTTCAACCCGGGCAAGTCGATCACCGAAACGTCGCTCGACGTCGTGCGCAACGGCCAGATCAAGTTCGTGCCGGAAAACTGGACGACCACCTACTACCAGTGGCTCGAGAACATCCAGGACTGGTGCATCTCGCGCCAGCTGTGGTGGGGCCACCAGATTCCCGCATGGTACGGCGAGGACGGCGAGGTGTTCGTCGCACGCAACGAGGAAGACGCGCGCGCGAAGGCCGCCGCGCAGGGCTACACGGGCGCGCTGAAGCGCGATGAAGACGTGCTCGACACGTGGTTCTCGTCGGCGCTCGTGCCGTTCTCGTCGCTCGGCTGGCCGAACGAAACGCCTGAACTGAAGCACTTCCTGCCGTCGTCGGTACTCGTCACGGGCTTCGACATCATCTTCTTCTGGGTCGCCCGGATGGTGATGATGACGACGCACTTCACCGGCAAGGTGCCGTTCCACACCGTCTACGTGCACGGCCTCGTGCGCGACGCGGAAGGCCAGAAGATGTCGAAGAGCAAGGGCAACACGCTCGACCCGATCGACATCGTCGACGGCATCGACCTCGAAACGCTGGTCGCGAAGCGCACGACGGGCCTGATGAACCCGAAACAGGCCGCCACCATCGAGAAGAAGACGCGCAAGGAATTCCCGGACGGCATCGCCGCGTTCGGCACCGACGCGCTGCGCTTCACGATGGCGTCGATGGCGACGCTCGGCCGCAACGTGAATTTCGACCTCGCGCGCTGCGAAGGCTATCGCAACTTCTGCAACAAGCTGTGGAACGCCACGCGCTTCGTGCTGATGAACTGCGAAGGCCACGACTGCGGCGCCGACAAGCCGGAAGTGTGCGGCGCGGGCGACTGCGGCCCCGGCGGCTACCTCGACTTCTCGGCGGCCGACCGCTGGATCGTGTCGCTCCTGCAGCGCACCGAGGCCGACATCGCGAAGGGCTTCGCCGACTACCGCTTCGACAACATCGCCACCAGCATCTACAAGTTCGTGTGGGACGAGTACTGCGACTGGTACCTCGAACTCGCGAAGGTGCAGATCCAGAACGGCACGCCGGAACAGCAGCGCGCGACGCGCCGCACACTGCTGCGCGTGCTGGAAACGGTGCTGCGCCTCGCGCACCCGATCATTCCGTTCATCACCGAAGCGCTCTGGCAGAAGGTCGCGCCGCTCGCCGGCCGTTATCCGCAAGGCAAGGCCGAGGGCGAAGCGTCGCTGATGACGCAGGCGTATCCGATTGCGAACCTGCAGAAGATCGACGAGGCATCGGAGCAATGGGCGGCCGACCTGAAGGCGATCGTCGACGCGTGCCGCAACCTGCGCGGCGAGATGAACCTGTCGCCGGCGACCAAGGTGCCGCTGCTCGCGGCCGGCGATGCCGAGCGCCTGCGCTCGTTCGCGCCGTACGTCCAGGCCCTCGCCCGCCTGTCGGAAGTGCAGATCCTGGCCGACGAAGCGACGCTCGACCAGACGGCGCACGGCGCGCCGATCGCGATCGTGGGCCCGAACAAGCTGGTGCTGAAGGTGGAAATCGACGTCGCGGCCGAACGCGAGCGCCTGTCGAAGGAAATCGCGCGTCTGACGGGCGAAATCGCGAAGTGCAACGCGAAGCTCGGCAACGAGGCGTTCGTCGCGAAAGCGCCGCCGGCCGTGGTCGA
Source organism: Burkholderia sp. LA-2-3-30-S1-D2 (assembly GCF_001523915.2). Classification (NCBI taxonomy): domain Bacteria; kingdom Pseudomonadati; phylum Pseudomonadota; class Betaproteobacteria; order Burkholderiales; family Burkholderiaceae; genus Burkholderia; species Burkholderia sp. LA-2-3-30-S1-D2. The sequence continues at coordinate 2,103,122 of NZ_CP013384.1, forward strand.
ACAGGAGCAGAAGCGCGTCGCGGAATTCCAGAGCACGCTGGAAAAACTGCGCGCTCAGCTCGATCGGTTGCCTGCGTAACAAACAGTAAGGTCGTTTGCGTTCACTATAATCGGAACGTGAACATAGACTGTCTGACAAGTCGATTACAGGAATAAAGGTTCGATCATGTTGAAAGTCACCAAGGCGGTATTCCCCGTTGCCGGTCTCGGCACGCGGTTCCTCCCGGCAACGAAGGCGAGCCCGAAGGAAATGCTGCCCGTCGTCGACAAGCCGCTGATCCAGTACGCCGTCGAGGAAGCGATCGCCGCGGGCATCACCGAGATGATCTTCGTGACCGGGCGCAGCAAGCGCGCGATCGAGGATCACTTCGACAAGTCGTACGAAGTCGAGGCCGAACTCGAGGCGCGCGGCAAGGAAAAACTGCTCGAACTCGTGCGCAGCATCAAGCCGAGCCACGTCGACTGCTTCTACGTGCGCCAGCCGGAAGCACTCGGCCTCGGCCATGCGGTGCTGTGCGCGGAGAAGCTCGTCGCCGACAATCCGTTCGCGGTGATCCTCGCCGACGACCTGCTCGACGGCAACCCGCCCGTGATGAAGCAGATGGTCGATGTGTTCGACCACTATCACAGCTCGGTGATCGGCGTGGAAGAGATCCCGCCGTCGGAGACGAAGTCGTACGGCATCGTCGACGGCAAGGAATGGGAAGAGTCGATCGTCAAGATGTCGGCGATCGTCGAGAAGCCGGCGCCGGAAGTCGCGCCGTCGAACCTCGGCGTGGTCGGCCGCTACATCCTGAAGCCGCGGATCTTCCAACACCTGCGCGCGCTGAAGCCGGGTGCGGGCGGCGAGTTGCAGCTCACCGACGCGATCCAGGCGCTGCTCGCCGATGAACAGGTGCTGGCGTACAAGTACCAGGGCACGCGCTACGACTGCGGCAGCAAGCTCGGCTACCTGAAGGCGACGGTCGAATTCGCGCTGCGCCACCCGGAAGTCGGCGCAGAGTTCGACGCGTACCTGCGCGCGCGCGGCAACGGGCACCCGGCTGCCTGAACGCGGCACGGGCCGGCCTCGCCTGCGCGGCGGGCCCGCCCTCACCTCACGGCCGGCGCGTCAGCGCATGGCGGCCGACTTCACAGAGACGACGCTTGGCATTGCGCCCGCGTCGTCTTTTTTCGTCTTCACGAGCCAGCCGTCGCCCTGCTCGAACGGCAGCTTCGCGAGCGCGCTCTTCACGAGCGTCGGCGCGGCCCGCTGCGTGCCCGCATCGCGATCGCGCATCGACGCCGACACGCGATAGACGTCGGCGCCCGACTTCGCGTCGGCGAAACGCAGCGTCAGCACGTGGCGGTACACCTTGCCGGCGAACGGCAGCGCCAACGGTGCCGGCCCGTCGACGGTCACGCACGCGCTGCTTGCCGCACCGCACTGGTCGGCCGTCGCCGCGACCGACGCCGGCTGCGTCGCGTACGCGATCGACAGCCGGTAGCGCGCGGCCCGGCCGGGCTGCGCGTCGAAGCCGCGGTGCGCGAGTTCGTCGCGCACGAGCGTCTCGATCTGCCGGTATTCGGCGTCGTCCGCCTGAGCGGCCGTGCGAACGAAATCGTAGTCGTGCGCCCCGGATTCGAACGCGGTCGGCTGCCCGAGCGCGCTCACGCCGGTCGTGACGCCGGCGCAACCCGTCAACAGCGCCACCGCCACCGCGGTCGCTGCCCATTCCTTTCTCATGACTTCCCCCAAATGCCTGCCGTCGTGCCCGGCCCTGTCAGGCGGACGGCTCGTCGATCGCGGGCAGCGACACCGTCACCGCGGTGCCGACACCCACTTCGCTGTCGACCGTCACGCTGCCGCCGTGGCGCGTGACGACCGTCTTCACGAATGCCATGCCGAGCCCCGAGCCCGAGATTTCAGGCCGCTCGCCCGCATGGAATCGCTTGAAACGCTCGAACAGATGCCGCTGATCTTCCGGCGCAATGCCGTACCCCTGATCGCGAATCGTACAGAACATCCGCTTCGACGCATGCTCGACCGTCAGCGTACACGTGATCACCGTGTCGGACGGACTGTATTTGACCGCATTGTTCAGCAAGTTGACGAACGCGCGCGTGATCAGCGAGCGGTCGGCACGCGCCCAGCACATGTCGGTGCCGACGTCGGTCTCGATGCGGATGCGCTTCGCCTGCGCCTGCGGCCAGACTTCGTCGCTCGCGTCGATCAGCACGTCGACGAGGCTGGTCGGTTCGAGCTGATATGCCTGCGACTCCGCGCGCGCCAGCTGCACGAACTCGTCGGCAAGTGACAGCGCGCGGTGCGCATACCGCTCGATCCGCGCGAGCAGCCCGCGCATCGCGTCGGTTTCGACGCGATCGCGCTCGATCTCGACGAGCGCGAGGATCGACGACTGCGGCGAGCGCATGTCGTGCGACAGCAGGTGCAGCGCCTCCTCGCGCTGCCGCTCGGCCGCGTGCAGTTCGGTCACGTCGACGAGGCCGGCGATCCAGCCCGTCACGTGACCCTGCGCATTCGTACACGGGGCGTAGCGTAACAGATGGTCGAGCCCGTCGCGATCGCGCACCTCGATGCCGCGCGCCATCGCTTCGTCTTCGGCCCCGAGCGTCGGGTCGAGCGCGGCCGGCCAGTGTTCGCGGATCGTGACGTCGTGTTCGGCGTTGCCGTCGACGGTCTTCATGAAGGTCAGCTCGCCGAGCGCGGCGCGCAGCGGCCGCCCTTCCGGCAGCGGCAGCGCGAGGCGCTCCCCGTAGCGCTTCGCCGCGTGGTTCGCGATCAGCACGGTCCCGGCCAGGTCGGTGACGAAGATCGGCTCCGGCATGCTGTCGAGGCTGTCCCACACGAAGCGCTTCATGTCCTGGACGCGCTGCGCGGCCTGCGCCATCAGCGCCATCTGCCGTTCGAGCACGTCGCCGCCGACGCTGCGCGTGCGCGGCGCCTCGGGCAGCAGATGCGGCTCGTCGGCCAGCCGCTGCAGTTCGCGGCGCAGGTACGACATCGTCATTTCCAGGCGCCGCCAGTTCCAGATCGGGTAGACGGCGATCAGCCCGAAGATCGCCGGCGCGGGCGACAGCCACACGCGCGCCTCGAACAGCAGCGCCAGGCTCGCGACGACGGACAGCGCGGCCAGGCTCAGCGTCAGCAGCAGCGCGCGCCACGGCGACAGCATCAGGAATCCGCCCAGCAGCACGGCGAGCGGCAGCAGCGATGCGGCGAAGAGCCAGATACGAGACGCGGGCAGGATCGCGCTGCCGGTGGCCAGCATGTCGAGCACGTTCGCATGAATGTACACGCCGGCGAGCGGGCCGAAGTCACCCGACACCGGGGTCGCGAAGCGGTCGTAGAGGCCCGATGCGGTCACGCCGACGACAACGATCTTGCCGCGCAGCGCGTCGGGTTTCACGCGTCCTTCGAGCACGTCGTCGAACGACAGCGTCGGATAGGCGGGCGTGTTGCGGCTGAACGGGATCAGGTAGCGGCCCTCCCCGGTCGCGTCGCGCGACAGGTCGTGCGCATTCGCGCCGGGCACACCGCCGACCGGATGCAGCCGGCCGGCCTGGATCGCACGATAGACGGGCACCATCAGTTGCGGCCAGCGCACGCGTCCGTCGCTTTCGAACAGCGCGACGCTGCGCACGATACCGTCGGGGTCGACTTCGAGATTGATGTGGCCAAGCCCCATCGTGCGTGCCGACAGCTCGGCCACCGGCGGATCGATGGTGCGCGTGCCGTCCGCCTGCTCGGGACTCAGCAAGACAGGCAGGAAGGTCGGCACACGGGTCATTGCGTCCGCGAACGCGCGATCTTCCGGCGACGGCTCGGTAAACAGCACGTCGTAGACGACGGCAGCCGGCTGCGCACGCGCCAGCGTGTCGAGCAGCCGCGCGTGCACGCTGCGCGGCCACGGCCAGCGGCCGAGTGCGGACACGCTCTGGTTGTCGATGTCGACGATGACGACATCGGGCGACAACGGCAGGCTGCGCAGCATCAGCAGCCGGTCGTAGATGAGCCCGTCGACGCTGGACGAGAACCGGCCGAACGCGCACGCGAGGATTACCGCGATCCCGAGGCAGCCGATCGCGATCCACTCGATCAGGAAGCGGCGGCCGAGGCGCCGCCGCGGGGAAACGGAGTCGGTTTTCATGCGCCGCGGGTCAGCGCGACAACGTGAATGCGCTGACCGGACTCGTCTTCTGATAGAACTTTCCGCCGTCGAACTCCTCGACCGTCACCGCCCAGTAGTAGTCGCCGGGCGGCAGGTGCGCGACCGTGATCCTGCGCGCCTGCAGGCCCATCTGGTCGACGACCGGCGCGCTCAGGTCCTTCGAGCGCGACAGAACGAACCGATAACGCGCATCCTTGCTCGCGCCATTCGGCGACCAGCGGAACTCATAGCCGTTCGGGCCGGCCGACGCGGTCGCGTCGAGCCCCATCAGGCGCCGCTCGAACGCGTAAATGTGAGGCATGCCTTCGAGGCCGTTGTCGTCAATCGCGGCAATCCGGACGAAGTACGTACCGTTCGGCACCTCGCGGAACACCGCGCGCGACGAGACCGTGCGCGTTTCGCTGAACAGCTCGAGCATGCCCGCGTCGCGCGCGAGCTGCAGGTGATAGGCATGCGCACGCTCGAGCGGCACGATGTCGAAGGTGAGATCAGACTCGTCCTGCACCTTGTCGGGATGCATGAGCGCGGGCGCCGGCAGCAGTGGCACGGGTGCGCCGACCGCGCCGGACGACGTCGAGACGCTGCCGAAGTTCGCATGCACGAGCGTCGGATCGGCCGACTGCTGCTTGCCCGCGACGCCGACGGTGCCGTCGAGCACCTCGACGCGCGTCGCCGCGTTGCCGGCGGCGTCGTAGTTCACGCGGAACCGCGTGCCGCGCACACCGGCCACGACCGACGGCGAGCGGATCTGGAAGCGGTCGTCGCGCTTCTTCAGATGCGTGACCTCGCTGTCGACCGAGCCTCGCGTGAGTTCGAATTCGCGATCGAGCGTGCCGGTCAGCACGGTGCGGCGCAAGGTCTTCAGGTCGAGCTGACTGTCGGGCGGCAGGCTCATGTGCGTGCCGTCGGCCAGTTCAAGCGTCAGGAAGCCGTTCGCGCCCGTGCGCACGCGGTCGCCCTCGGTGAGCGTCGCATCGCTCACGAGCGGCGCGTAAGCGGCGCCGGACGCGCGCTCGGCCGTGCCCTGCACTGCGACGACGCGCGCGGTCAGCTTTTCCTTGCGCAAGCGCGCGACGGGCAGCTTCAGCGCAACGCCCGGCTGCAGGCGCTTCGGCGCGGGCACGCCGTTGATCTGCTGCACGAGTTGCCAGTCGTCCGGGCCCTGCAGGTAGCGCGCGGCGACGTCGTACAGCGTGTCGCCGGCATGCGTGCGGTAGACGACCGTCTTGCCCACGGCAGCGGGCGGCTGCGCAACGGCCTGCTGTGCCGCGAACGCGAACGCGACCGCGCACGCCGCGTACAGTGCCGCCGTGCGCAAGCGCGCCGTGCGCTGCGTGATTCGCTGGGTCACTCCGGTTCTCCCTGGCCGACCCGCTCGAGCCGGTAGCCGTAGCCGTAGATCGGCGCGAGGCGATAACCGTTTTCCGGCCGCAGGCCGAGCTTCGTGCGCAGCATCGAGATGTGCGTGTCCATCGTGCGCGACGGAATGTCGGTCGCCTGCTTCCACACGAGATCGAGAATGTGCGCGCGCGACAGCGGTCGGTCGAGGTGCTGGAACAGCAGCAGCGCGAGCTCGAATTCCTTCTGCGTGAGGCTCACGGCCTTGTCGCCGACGTACGCCTGCTTCAGGTTCACGTCGAAGCGGAACTGGTCGAACTCGCGAACGGTCGCCTCCGCGTTGATCGGATACGCGCGCCGCAGCAGCGAGCCGATGCGCGCGCGCAGGATCGGGCCCGACACGGGCTTGACCACATAATCGTCGGCGCCGGCGTTGAGGATCTGCGTGATCCCCGCCTCGTCGTCGCGGCTCGTCATGAAGATGATCGGCAGGCTGTGCTCGGTCTGGTTCGCACGCACCCACTTGAGCACTTCCTCGCCGGACATGTCCGGCACATTCCAGTCGAGCACGAGCAGATCGAACGTCTCGCGCTGCAGACGCTTCTTCAGGGCCTTGCCTTCCTTGAACGCATAGCATGTGTGGCCGGCGGCCGTCAGCGTTTGACTGACGAAATCCGTCTGGGCCGGATCGTCATCCAGTACAGCAATTCTCATAGCACCCCGCAAATCGAAATCGATTCGTCCAGTTCAGCTCCCCGCGCTCACCCCGCGCAGCACGCGCGCAGCCGCCGACGCCGGCCGGCGAGCCGTCGTTTGCCGAGCGCGCACCCTGCGCGACACGGCACCCCGGCAAAATATCTCGAAAACGGGGCACGGACGAACCGGCGATTTCACCATAGTAGTATGAAATTCGCCAAGAAATTGCGCGAACTACGGTCCTTTATTCGAATAATCCTTCCCGTCGCGCGATCGCGCGCCTAGTCGGGGCCCGCCTTGCCGGCCACCGGCTCGACCAGATCGTCGGTCGACAGGCGCCGCAGCCGCGCGACCGGGAGATCTTCCGGCTGCCGCAGCAGCCGCTCCAGCTGGCCGCGCACGCGCTCCCACGCCGGCGCCGCGTAGTCGGGCTGGCTCGCCGCCCACGTCTGCGCGATATCGAACACGCGCTCGACCGTTGCGCCGCAATATGTGAAGCCTGCGCCGTCGTCCTGCGCGGCGCCGCGCAGCCTTTCATCGAGCGATTCGGCCAGCCACGGCATCTCGGCCGCCGCCGAATCGGCATACGCTTCCAGCGCGGCACGCGCGTGGCGATCCCGTTCCGGGTCGAGCTCGATCCGGCTCAACCCCGCCGCGCGTGCGGGCGTGATGCATTCCGCTGCGGACGGACTTCGAATGGTCCCTGGTCTGAAGGACATGTCCTCTCCCCGTTTGTACGACGGTAGCGTCAGGCATGGCCCCCGTGCCAGCCTCATATGACGTACCGTGGCCGGCGCATCCATCCGAGACGGACGACCGGCCGGGTCAGTATACGCAGCCGGCCGTGTGACGAGGTTTAAGAATTGTCAGAGGTGTCAGAGGCGCGGCCGGGCCGCAACGAGCGCTGCCCGTGCGGGTGCCGCAAGCGGCGCGTGATGCAGACCGTCAGCGGCGGCGCATCAGGAATACGAACGTCTTGTCCTGGGTCGTGACTTCGACGATCTCGTTGCCCGTCTGCTTCGCGAACGCGGCGAAATCGCGCTGCGAGCCCGGATCGGTCGCGAGCACCTTGAGGATCTGCCCACTCTCCATATCAGCGAGCGCTTTCTTGGCGCGCAGGATCGGCAACGGGCAATTGAGCCCGCGCGCATCCACTTCCTTGTGAATCTGCATCGGTTGTCGACCTTCGAATGACGCGCCACACGGGCGCGGGAGGAAACGCCAATTTTACCGCAGCGCCCCCCTGCCCGCGCGGCCGGGGCCCGGTCATGCGGCGCGGCGCGCCCGCCCTCGCGAGCCCTCGCCCGTCAGGCGCCCGTGAAACCGCCCGCGAGCCGCTCGCGCAGGTGCCGCACGAGCGCGCGCACGGCACTCGGCACGACCGGGCTGTACGGCCGGATCGCGAAGATGTGGTCGCCAAACGCGCCCGACGGCCGCCAGCCGTCGAGCAGCGCGACGAGCCGGCCGGCGTCGAGATCGCGCCGCGCGCTGAAATCCGGCAGCAGCGCGATGCCGAGCCCGCCGAGCGCGGCCTCGCGCATCGCCTCGCTGTTGTTCGCCGCAAAGCTGCCGCGCACGGGCACGCTCACGCGCTGGCGCCGGCGGCCGTCCGGCTCGAAGCTCCAGGCCGCCGGTTCGTTGTCGCGCAGGTAGCACAGGCAGCTGTGGTCGACGAGTTCGCTCGGGTGGCGCGGCGTGCCGCGCGCGTCGAGGTAGTCTCGGCTCGCGACGAGCAACGAACGCGTGTCGCACAGCTTCCACGCGACGTGGGTTTGCGGCGCGATCGTCGTATGGCGGATCGCGAGGTCGAAACCCTCCTGCGTCAGCGAATGCAGCCGGTCGGACAGGTCGAGTTCGATATGCACGCCCGGATGCTGCCGCAGGAAATCGGGCAAGTGCGGCACGACCTGCTGGCGCCCCAGCGCGACGGGCACCGTCACACGCAGCAGCCCGCGCGGTTCGCCGGCCAGGTCCTTCACGCGCGCGAAGTGCTGGCCGATCGATTCGAACGCGTCGCGCGTGCTGTCGACCAGCGTCTGCCCCGCGTCAGTGAGCCGAACGCTGCGCGTCGTGCGCCGCACCAGCGGCACGCCGGCCGCCTTCTCGAGATCGGCGATGCGCTGGCTCATCGCGGCCTTGCTGATACCGAGCCGCTGCGCGGCGGCCGTGAAACTGCCTGCCGCCGCCAGCACGGTCAGCGAATGGATATGCGGCCAGAGCGCCTGGACATTTTGCTGATTCATTCGCCGATTATTCAGAATTCTGAACAGTGAATCAAGCTGCGCGGCCTTCTCCCGCCCCGCCGCTTTGCCTAGACTAGGTTCCGTCCACCCCCATCCTCTGGAGACACGATGAACCCGGTTCCCGCCTACACGTCCGACGCCGACGTCGGCCACTATGTCGACGGCGCGTCCGTTGCCGGCCGCAGCGGCCGCTTCCAGGACGTCCTCAATCCGGCGCTCGGCCGCGCGGTGCGCCGCGTCGCGCTCGCCGGCGACGACGAGGTGCAGAAAGCCGTCGCGTCCGCTCACGCCGCGTTCCCGGCCTGGGCCGAGACACCGCCGATCCGCCGCGCACGCGTGCTGCACCGCTTCCTGCAGTTGATGAATGAACACCGCGACGCGCTCGCCGCGATCATCACGGCCGAGCACGGCAAGGTGTTCTCCGACGCGCAGGGCGAAGTCGCGCGCGGCATCGACATCATCGAATTCGCATGCGGCGTGCCGCAGCTTCTGAAGGGCGACTTCACCGATCAGGTCAGCACCGGCATCGACAACTGGACGATGCGCCAGCCGCTCGGCGTTGTCGCCGGGATCACGCCGTTCAACTTCCCCTGCATGGTGCCGTGCTGGATGTTCCCGGTCGCGCTCGCGACGGGCAACACGTTCGTGCTGAAGCCGAGCGAACGCGACCCGTCAGCGGCGCTGTTCATGGCCGACCTGCTGACGCAGGCCGGCCTGCCCGCCGGCGTGTTCAACGTCGTGCAGGGCGACAAGGGCGCGGTCGACGCGCTGCTCGACCATCCGGATGTGCAAGCCGTCAGCTTCGTCGGCTCGACGCCGATCGCGGCCTACGTGCAGCAGCGTGCGGTGCAGTCGGGCAAGCGCGTGCAGGCGCTCGGCGGCGCGAAGAACCACCTCGTCGTGATGCCCGACGCGAACATCGAGCAGGCGGTCGACGCGCTGATCGGCGCCGCGTACGGCTCGGCGGGCGAACGCTGCATGGCGATCAGCATCGCGGTGCTGGTCGGCGACGTGGCCGACAAGATCGTGCCGGCGGTCGCCGAGCGCGCGCGCAAGCTGGTGATCGGCGACGGGATGTCGCCGGAAGTCGAGATGGGCCCGATCGTCACCGGCGAAGCGCTGAAGCGCATCGAAGGCTATATCGAGCAAGGCGTGAGCGAAGGCGCGCAACTGGTGGTCGACGGGCGCGGGCTGCGCGTGCCGGGCCACGAGGCAGGCTTCTTCACCGGCGGCACGCTGTTCGATCATGTGACGCCCGACATGCGCATCTACAAGGAAGAAATCTTCGGGCCCGTGCTCGGCTGCGTGCGCGTGAAGGACTTCGGCGAAGCGGTCGACCTGATCAACGCGCACGAGTTCGGCAATGGCGTGTCGTGCTTCACGAGCGACGGCGGCATCGCGCGCGAATTCGCGCGGCGCATCCAGGTCGGCATGGTCGGCATCAACGTGCCGATTCCGGTGCCGATGGCATGGCACGGCTTCGGCGGCTGGAAGAAGAGCCTGTTCGGCGACATGCATGCATACGGCGAGGAAGGTGTGCGCTTCTACACGCGCCAGAAGTCGGTGATGCAGCGCTGGTCATCGAGCATCGGCAAGGGTGCCGAGTTCGCGATGCCGACCGCGAAGTAAGCGCGATGGGTATGCCGCCCGCCGGATGTGCCCGCGAGCGGCAGGCATGGGGAAGGCCGGTGTCAGCCGGCCTTCGTGCCGTGCGCTCCGTCGGCGGTCGGCAGGTACGACAGCTCGAGCCGGTATGCGAGCGCCACGAACAGGCTCTGCGCGAGGCCCATCGTCGCGGTCAGCGCACGGAACCCGAACGTCGCGCTGTCCTGCACCATCAGCGTCACTTCGGCATCCCGCGCCAGCGGGCTCATCCGGCTGTCGGTGATCGCGATCAGGCGCGCGCCGCGCTGCACGGCCTGCTGCGCGACCTGCACCGTCTCTTCCGCGTACGGCATGAACGAGATCACGATCATCACGTCACCCTCGCGCACCGACCGGATCTGCCCGAGATGCATGCTGCCGAGCGCGCTGAACAGGCCGATGCGCTTGTCGGTATGCTGCAGCGCGTAGTCGAGATAGACGGCGATCGGAAACGCGCGGCGCGAGCCGGCGATCCAGATTGCCTGCGTGTCGGCGAGCAGGTCGACGGCCTGCGCGAGCGCCTTCGGGTCGAGCGTCTGCCGCAGCTGCTGCATCCCGGCAATGCTGCCCTTGATGAATTCGTCGGCGATCTGCTCGGGCTGCAGGCTCGACGAGCCCGATTCGATGACGTCGCGCAATCGCAGGTTGTACGCGCGGCCCGGCGCGATCTGCTGGGCCAGGCCCTCGCGGAACAATCGCTGCATCTCGGAGAAGCCGGAAAAGCCGAAATGCTTCGCGAACCGCACGACGGCCGACGGCTGGACCCCGCATGCCTCCGCGAGCGACTGGATGCCTTCCAGGCCAAGCTGATCCCGATTCGTTTCCACGTGACGTGCGATCACCTTCAGGCGATTGCTGAGGCCGTCGTACTCCTGCGTCAGATGCTGCAGGAACTGCTCGACGGTGGCGGGAGGTTTCTCGGATGAACTCATCGGATAGCGCGAAATTGACGGCCCCGATGCGCGCGCGATACCGACGCACGCCGCCCGGGACTCACCTGTACACATGCATGAAGGGCGAATTTAATCACGTTTGCGGCACGGACCGCGCCGCACGCTCGCTCCCACGCGCTCGATCATCACCTGCACACGCTCCACGGCTTGGCTGGAAACGATTTTCCAACGTGCTTGCCCCGGCGTAAAGACTAGGGCGTTCACCGACGCCGACGCCGGCATCGCCCCTCCATCGCTCAACGATAGTCGACCCACACGCCGCCCGCATCGGCGGAGCGCACGCAGTTCTCGACCCATCGCACGCCCTCGACACCCGCGCGGACGTCCGGAAAATGGATGGCCTCCAACGCCTGCCCGTCGCCGCGATCGGCGGCGTCCATCGCGAGCGCGAAGCGCGCGTACAGGTTCGACCACGCTTCGAACAGCCCTTCCGGATGCCCGGCGCCGATGCGATCCTCGCGCAATGCCTGCGGATGCAGATACCCCATCCCGCGATCGAGCACCTGCGCGGGCTGCCCCTGGATTTCGTAGCGCAACTGGTTCGGATGCTCGTCCCACCATTCGACGCTCGCCTTCGACCCGATCACGCGCACCTTCTGTCCGTGCATCGACCCCGCGTTCACCGCGCTCGACCAGACGTAGCCGATCGCGCCGGTGTCGTATTCCATGATCGTGAACGCGTTGTCCTCGAGCGGCGCGCGGCTCTTCACGAAGCTCTGCCTCGAACACATCAGCCGCTTGATCTTCAGTTCCGGCGCCATCACTTCCGAGATGTACAGCGGATGCGTGCCGATGTCGCCGAGCACGTAGCTCGGGCCCGCGAACTTCGGGTCGACGCGCCACCGTGCAGCCGCGCTCGCGGCCTCGACGCCCTCGCTGTGGAAGCCGTGCGCGAACTGCATCTGCACGATGCGGATCTCGCCGAGATCGCCGCGCGCGATCATCTCGCGCGCCTGCTCGATCATCTGGTGTCCGGAATAACCGTACGCGACGCCGACGATGCGATTCTTCTCGACCGACAGCCGCTGCAGCGCCTCGGCCTCCTCGGTCGTGAAGCACAGCGGCTTCTCGCAGACAACGTGCAGCCCAGCGCTCAGCGCCGCACGGCAGATCTCGAAGTGCGTGTTGTTCGGCGTCGCGATCGACACCGCGCGGATGCCGTCGGCGCGCTTCGCCTCGGCTTCGAACATCGTCCGGTAGTCGGAATAGCAGCGTTGCGCGTCGACACCGAGCTTCACGCCGAATTGCCGGCCGCGCTCGGCATCGATGTCGAACGCGCCGGCGACCAGCTGGAAACTGCCGTCGCGCAACGCGGCCGATCGGTGGCTGTAGCCGATCTGGCTGCCGAGGCCGCCGCCGACCATGCCCCAGCGAATCGAATGCCCGAGCAGAATCTGTCCGTCAATCATGATGGTGGTGTTCCTGGTACGTGTTCATAAGATCATGCAAAACCGGCCGACGCGAGAAACGCGCGGCTCGCGGCGACATCGCGCAGGCTCGTGCCGGCGTTGCGCGGGTCGCGCTCCTGCTCGATCGTGATGTAACCGGCGTAGCCGATCTCGTCGAGCGCCTGGCGGATCGCGCGGTAGTCGAGCACGCCGGTGCCGATCGGGCACATCACGCCGCGCGCGCACGCGGCGAAGAACGCGATCTGCTCGCCCATCACCGCGTCGTATACCGCCGCGTCGATATCCTTGAAATGCACGTAGTCGACGCGCGCCGCGTGACGGCGCAGCCAGGCTTCCGGCTCCATGCCCGAGTAGTACAGGTGGCCCGTGTCGAGACAGAGGCCGGCCGTGTCGGCCGGAATGTCCGCGACGATCCGGTCGATCTCGTCCGCGAACTCGATGTAGCCGCCTGCGTGCGGATGAATCACCGCGCGCACGCCGAACTCCTCGCGCGCGATCGTCGCGATCTGCCGGATATGGTCGACCATCGTCGACCAGCGCTCGTCCGACAGCCGCGGCGCACGATCGCCGTGGCCGGCCGCGTAGTCGCGTTCCTCGTGGCCCCAGTCCATCACGACCAGGTATGGCGCCGCATGGCGCTGGCCGTCCTGCGTCGGCAGCCTGGGCAGCCGCGTGATCAGCGCGCAGATGTCGCGGGTCTGGCGCAGCAGGTTCGGCAGGTTCTCCGGCGACACGAGATCGTCGAAGATCGTGCCGGCGGTGATGCTCAGGCGTTGCTGCTCGAGCTCGGCGCTCACCACGTCCAGTTCGAGCGGGATGTAGCCGTAGGGCCCCAGCTCGATGCCCGAGTAACCGGCCTGCGCGGCCTCGGCGAGCACCTGCCGCCACGGCGGCAGGTGCGGGTTCTTCACGTCGTCGACACCCCAGCAGCACGGTGCGCAGCCAATCTTCATCGTCATGTCGGTCGGTCCGTTAGACAAGCGGCGGGTGGCCGCGAATCAGCCGCGATAGAACGCGGGACGGTCGGCCATCGCGATCGGTTCGACCGCGCCGCTCTTCTGTGCGCGCACGCACGCATCGGCCGCGACCGCCGCTGCGTAGCCGTCCCACGCGGACGGCCCGGTCAGTGCGCCCTGCCGCACGCCGTCGATGAACGCCTGCAGCTCGACGTCGTACGACGCGATGAAGCGCTCCTTCCAGTCGGTCATGATCTCGACCGACTGCCGTGCCGCATGCTTGAGCCCGACGGCCGGCGGATCGGGCAGCTTTGCGATGCCCTGCTCGCCGACCACCTCGCACTGGATGTCGTAGCCGTACTGGCAGTTCACGAAGACCTCGACGTCGATGCGCACGCCGCTCGCGGTTTCGAGCAGCACGATCTGCGGATCGGCGAGATGCGCTAACGCATGGCGCGTCTTCTTCGGATAGACGACCTGCGCGCTCGTGTAATCCTCGCCGAGCAGCCAGCGCAACACGTCGAGTTCGTGGATCAGCGTGTCGGTGATCGCCATGTCGGTCGTGTAGCGCTCGCCGACCGACTGGTTGCGGTGCGCGCAATGCAGCATCAACGGTGCGCCGATTTCGCCGCTGTCGATCACGCGCTTCAGCGCGCGGTAGCCTTCGTCGTACGGCCGCATGAAGCCGACCTGCACGAGCCGCTTGCCGTGCGCGACTTCGGCTTCGACGATCCGCATGCAGCCGTCGGCCGTGACGGCCAGCGGCTTCTCGCAGAACACCGGCTTGCCGTGCGCGATCGCGTCGAGCACGAACGCTTCGTGCGTCGGCCCCCACGACGTGACGAGCACGGCCTGCACGTCGGCGGCCGCGACGACCTCGTGGCCGTCGCCGTAGATCTCCGCATCGAGCCCGTACTTCGTCACCGCGTCGCGCGCCTGCTGCGGATCGATGTCGTTGACGGCCACGACGCGCGCGCCGGACAGCGTGCGGGTCAGTCTGCGGATATGGTCCTGGCCGATCGCGCCGCAGCCGATCACGCCGATTTGCAAGGTCATCTACGAGTCTCCAGTCGTTCATCAGCGGCGCGGCCCGTGCCGCGCCGGTCAACAATCGGTCAGCGCGCGGTGCGGTCGAAATGGCGATCGACGTAGCGCTGGATGGTGTCGCGCATGTAGCGCGACGATGCTTCCGCGCGGTCCTCCCACGCGAACACGCACGACGACATCACGCCGTCGAAGCCGGCGGTGCCGAGCGCGCGGAAAAACACGTCCCAGTCGATCTCGCCCTGCCCGATGTCGAGATGCTGGTGCACACGGATCTGGTTCGAACCGGGCGGGTTCACGATGTAGCGCAGCTGGCTGCTCTTGCGGTGGTCGAACGTATCGGCCACGCGCGCGTGCGCGAGGATCGGCGCGGCCTGCGCGATCATCGCGGCCATGTCGTCGCCGTAGTAGAACGTGTGCGGCGCGATGTACGACAGCTTCAGCGACGGCGAGCCGAGGTTCGTGACGATGTCGATCGCCGGCTGCAGCTGCTCGATCCAGTCCTCCGGATGCGGCTCGACAGACAGCACGATGCGTTCGCGCTCCAGAATCGGCAGCAGTTCGTCCATCGACCGGAACCATGCGGCCTCGCACAGCTCCTTCGGGTTCGCCCCCGGCCGCTCGCCGACCGAGCGCTCGGGCGACGCGCCGCGCCCGAACTCCGACACCATCAGCGCGCACTCCATCTCGACCGCCACCTCGATCGCCTTCTTCCAGCACCGCACGGCCCATTGCCGCTCGTCGTCGAACGGGCTCGCCCAGCGGTACATCGGCTGCAGCGACGCGAGGCCGACGCCGCTTGCGCGCATCGCCTGGCGGAACGCGGCCATGCGCTCGCGGGTCGCACGCGGCATCACCCACCAGTCGAGAAAGTCGCTGCGCGGCGACAACTCGATCTGGTCGTAGCCGAGCTCGGCCACCGCGTGCGGCAGCCGGTCGAGCGGCAGGTGGCGAATCATGTAGGGATCCAGCGCAATCTTCATCGGGCTTCCTTCGCGAATGGGGGTGGCTGACGCGAGCGCAGGCGTGCGCTCAGCGGCGCTTCTTCTTGTTGCGGTACTGGTCGGCGATCACGGCCGCGACGATGATCGCGCCCTTGACCATCTCCTGGTAATACGCGTCGATCCGGATGAACGTGAAGCCCGACGTCATCACGCCGAGGATCAGCACGCCGATCACGGTGCCCGTCACGCGCCCGAGACCGCCCGACAGCGACGTGCCGCCGATCACGACGGCCGCGATCGCGTCGAGCTCGTACATCACGCCCATGCCCGACTGGCCGGAGATCGCACGCGCGGCCGTCACGGTGCCGGCGATCCCGCTCAAGAGGCCCGCGATCGCATAGACGAACACCAGGTGACGCGTGACGTTGATGCCCGACACGAGGGCCGCGTGACGGTTCGCGCCGATCGCGTACGTGTACTTGCCGAAGCGCGTGTAGCGCAGCACGACGTGGAAGATCGCGGCCACCACGACGAAGATGATGACCGGGTTCGCCCCCGCGCCGATCGCCGCGAACTGGTCGGTCAGCATCGACACCGGCATCCCGTTGGTGAACCACTTCGCGAAGCCGCGCGCGGCAACCATCGTGCCGAGCGTCGCGATGAACGGCGGGATTCCCGTCAGCGCGATCAGCGAGCCGTTCAGGAGGCCGACCAGCAGGCCGACGCACACGCCGGCCAGCACCGGCCAGATGATCGGCAGGTCGGTCAGGTGCGGGAACACCGCGCGCGGAAAATCGGAGACCTGTGCGAGACTGGCCGACACGACGGCCGCCGCGGCGACGACCGACCCCGACGACAGGTCGATCCCGCTGGTGATGATCACGAGGTTCACGCCGACCGCGATGATGCCGATCACGGCCATCTGCAACACGATGATCTCGAGCCGCTCCGCGTTGAACAGGAAGCTCTGGCCGACGACGAGCCAGCCGATCACCTCGAAGAACAGGCTGATGCCCACCAGCACCAGGAAGATGCTCAGCTCGGGCGGCCACTTCGCGTGCCGCGTCTTGATCGTCATGGACTGCGCGTCCGCGACCGGATTCAGGTTGCCCATTTCAGTTGTCTCCATGCTTGTTGCGGCTCAGCGCGAGGCCAGGTCCATGATGCGGACCTGGTCGGCGTCCTTGCGCTCGACGATGCCGGTCATCCGGCCTTCGTGCATCACCATCACGCGGTCGCTCATGCCGAGCACTTCCGGCATTTCCGACGAGATCATCAGAACCGCGACGCCCTTGCCGGCGAGCGCGCTGACGAGCCGGTGGATCTCGGCCTTCGCGCCGACGTCGATCCCGCGCGTCGGCTCGTCGAGGATCAGGATGCGCGGTTGCGTCAGCAACCACCGGCCGATCAGCACCTTCTGCTGGTTGCCGCCCGACAGGTTCTGGATTTCCTCGTGCAGCCCCGGCGTCTTCACGCGCAACATCCGGCTCATTTCCTCGCAGTCGCGCTTCAACTGCGCCTGCCGCACGAAATTGAACTTCACGTAGCGATGGCTGAGCACCGCCGCTTCCATGTTCGCGAGCAGGTCGAGATTCAGGAAGCAGCCGGTGTCCTTGCGGTCCTCGGTGAGGAACGCCATCCCGTGCTTCATCGCCTGCGCGGGCGTGGAAACTCGCACCGGCTTGCCGTCGATCCGGATCTCGCCCGTGGTCGCCGGCACGACGCCGAACAGCGCCTCCGCGACGTTCGAGCGCCCCGAGCCGACGAGGCCCGCCACACCGAGGATCTCGCCCGCGCGCAGCTCGAAGCTGACGTCGCGGAACACGCCGTCGACGCCGAGGTTCTTCACGGCCAGCACGACGTCGCCGATCGGCACCTCCTCCTTCGGGAACATCTGCGTGATCTCGCGGCCGACCATCATCCGGATGATGTCGTCGCGCGTGACGTCGGTCGACGCATGCGTGCCGATGTACTTGCCGTCGCGGAACACCGAGAATTCGTCGGCGATCTCGAACAGCTCGTTCATCTTGTGCGTGATGTAGACGATGCCCTTGCCCTGCTCGCGCAGCTGGCGAATGATCCGGAACAGGTGTGTGACCTCCTTGTCGGTCAGCGCGGAAGTCGGCTCGTCCATGATCAGCACGTCCGAGTCGAACGACACGGCCTTCGCGATCTCGACCATCTGGCGGCTCGCGACCGTCAGCGTGCGCACGTCGGCTTCAGGGTCGATGTCGATCGACAGCCGCTCGAACAGCGCGGCGGTGCGGCGGCGCAGCTCGGCGTGATCGATCAGGCCGAAGCGGTTCTTCGGTTCGCGGCGGATCCAGATGTTCTCCGCGACCGTCATGTACGGCATCAGGTTGAGTTCCTGGTGGATCATCGCGATCCCGCGATCGAGCGCGTCGAGCGGGCCGCTCAGCACGACCGGCTCGCCGTTGATCAGGATCTCGCCCTGGTCGGGCGTGTAGACGCCGGCGATGATCTTCATCAGCGTCGACTTGCCGGCGCCGTTCTCGCCCATCAGCGCATGCACGGTGCCGCGGCGCACGCGGAACTGCACGCCGTCGAGCGCGACGACGCCGGGAAACGACTTGCCGACGCCGCGCACCTCCAGCAGGCAATCGTCGACGGGCGCAGCGGACGAACCCGATGCGGCGAACGAGGCGGCCGGCGCGCTTTCGCTTGCCATCGAGCGCGCCATCCTGGCTGTAAACATGGACGTTCCTCGAAATTCACACGCGAACCCGGACGCGCCGGGCCCGCGCAGTTCAGCGGAAAAACCGGTCAGTGCTTCGCGTACTGGTTCATGTTCTCGGGCGTGACGAGCTCGAACGGCACGTTCACGTAGCGGTCGACCGGCTGCTTCTTCGCGAGCTTCAGCGCGGTCGCGACGGCCTGCGCACCCTGCCCGGCCGCGTTCTGGTACACGGACACCTTCAGGTCGCCGCTCTTCATCGCCGCGAGCCCGTCCGGCGTCGCGTCGATGCCCGCGACGACCGTTTTCGGCGTCAGCTTGCGCGCGGCCTTCAGCGCGTTGATCGCGCCGATCGCCATTTCGTCGTTGTTCGACACGATCGCGTCGAACTTCGTCCCGGAGCTCAGCCAGTTCATCGTGATGTCCTGGCCCTGCGTGCGGCTCCACTTGCCTTCGCGCTTGTCGACGATCTTCATGCCGGAACAGTCCTTGGTCGCGATCACGTCCTCGATGTCCTTGGTGCGGGCGCGGGCCGACTCGTTGGACAGCTCGCCCATCAGCACGAGGATGTCGCCTTTGCCGCCGAGCAGCTTGCACACCTGGCGCGCCTGCAGCGTGCCCGACTGTTTCTCGTCGGACGCGACCACCGCGACGCCGGCCGGCAACTTCTCGAAATCGACCGGCTTGCGGTTCACGTAGACGAGCGGAATCTTCGCGGCGGTCACCATCTTCGTGATCTTCGGCGTCGCGTCGGTGTCGACCGCATTCACGATGATCGCGTCGACCTTCTGCGCGATCATGTTCTGGACCTGGCTCAACTGCTTGCCGACGTCGTTGCCGCCGTCCTCGATCTGTACGGTCGCGCCGTCCTTCTTCGCCGAATCGGCGATGCTGTTGCGCAGGATCGTCAGGAACGTGTCGTCGAACGATGCCATCGTCACGCCGATCTTCTCGGCATGCGCGAGCGGCATGGCCAGGATCGCGGCGGCCGCGGCGGCCATCAGCTTGGTCTTCATGATCACTCTGTCTCCTCATCTCCGGGGGGCGGAAAACGGCGCGTTGCGCGCCGCCGGGCCGAGTCCGATAACGGACTGAAGCATCCGGATGAAACTGTAGATCACTTCCTCGAACATTTGGAAATTTATTTCTACGTGATTTCACCTAGGGAACTGGATTTCCAAAAAGTCTAGACTCCGTTCCGTAGCCCGAGTCGTTGCGGCAGGCGCATTCGCGTCGCGTCGTGACATGCGACGAAGATCCGTCGCTGGATCGGTCCCCAATCCGCCGGCATGGTCGAACGCCGGCCGCGAGCGTGATACGTGATATGAGCCCGTTGAACTTTCCGACTGACCGCCCCGTCGATCTCGCCTGCCTCGGCCGCGTCGCCGTGGACCTTTACGCGCAACAGTACGGCAGCCGCCTGGAAGACGCGCGCAGCTTCCAGATGTATCTCGGCGGCTCGTCGGGCAACGTCGCGTTCGGCGTCGCCCGGCTCGGGCTGAAGACCGCGATGATCTCGCGCGTCGGCGACGAGCAGATGGGCCGCTTCGTGCGCGAGACGCTCGAGCGCGAAGGCTGCGACACGAGCCAGCTGCAGACGGATCCGGAACGGCTGACCGCGCTGGTGCTGCTCGGTCTGAAGGATCGCGACACGTTCCCGCTGCTGTTCGTACGCGAGAATTGCGCGGACATGGCCGTGCGCGCCGACGAGATCCGCGAGGACTTCATCGCCGGTTGCCGCGCGCTCGCGATCACGGGCACCCATCTGTCGACGCCGGGCACCCGCGAGGCATCGCTGACCGCGCTCGGCTACGCGCGCCGCCACGGCGTCGTGCGGATCCTCGACATCGATTACCGGCCGGTGCTGTGGGGGCTGACCGCGCGCGGCGCGGGCGAAAACCGTTACGTGCCGGACGCGCAGGTCACACGGCAGTTGCAGCAGGTGCTCGGCGAATTCGATCTGCTGGTCGGCACCGAGGAAGAATTCCTGATCGCGGGCGGCGTGCCGCACGACCTGATCGCGTCGCTGCAGGCCGTGCGCCGCGCGAGCGGCGCGGCGCTGGTGGTCAAGCGCGGTGCGCTCGGCTGCTGCGTGATCGAGGGCGACATCCCCGCACGCATCGAGGATGCGCCGACCTTCCATGGCGAACGCGTCGAAGTGCTGAACGTCCTCGGCGCGGGCGACGCGTTCCTGTCGGGCCTGCTGTCCGGGCTGCTGCGCGGGCGCGACTGGGCCGAATCGACGCGCATCGCGAATGCGTGCGGCGCGATCGTCGTGTCGCGCCACGCGTGTTCGGCCGCGATGCCGACGCCGGCCGAGCTCGCACACTGGTTCGGCGGCAGCCGCAATCCGCGGGTGGACGCCGATCGCACGCTCGCGCACCTGCATCGCGTGACGGTGCCGCGCCGCGAATGGGACGACCTGTGCGTGATGGCGTTCGACCATCGCAGCCAGTTCTACGAACTCGCGGTGCAGGCCGGCGCGGACGAGGCGCGCATCAAGACGCTGAAGCGCCTGCTCGTGCGCGCGGCCGAACAGGTCGAGCGCGATCGCCATATCGAAGGCCATGTCGGCGTG
This sequence comes from Burkholderia sp. LA-2-3-30-S1-D2, assembly GCF_001523915.2. Classification (NCBI taxonomy): domain Bacteria; kingdom Pseudomonadati; phylum Pseudomonadota; class Betaproteobacteria; order Burkholderiales; family Burkholderiaceae; genus Burkholderia; species Burkholderia sp. LA-2-3-30-S1-D2. The sequence goes on from NZ_CP013384.1 coordinate 2,123,794, forward strand.
CTGATCGACGGCGGCGCGTACGGCAGCGACGCGCTCGCGTCGGCCACCGGCCGCGGCTGGTGGGTCGGCCGCCCGGTCGAACTGCCCGGCTCGCGGCCGCTGTGTTTCGACGACACTCGCTCCGTCGGCTCGTCGCTCACGCACTGGCCGACCGAGCAGGTCGTGAAGTGCCTCGTCCACTACCACCCCGATGACGACGTCGACCTGCGCGTCGCGCAGGAGCAGCGCGTGCTGGAGCTGTGGGAAGCCACGCGTGCGAGCGGCAACGAGTTGCTGCTGGAAATCATTCCGCCGCGCGCGGTCACGCCGGCCGGCACCGAGGACGACGCGGTGCTGCGCACGGTCGCGCGCTTCTACAACCTCGGCGTGATGCCCGAGTGGTGGAAGCTCGCGCCGATGAGCGCCGACGGCTGGGCGCGGCTCGAGACGCTGGTTGCCGAGCGCGACCCGTACTGCCGCGGCGCGGTGATCCTCGGGCTGAACCAGCCGCTGCAGTATCTCGTCGACAGCTTCCGCTCGGCGACCAATCCGATCGTCAAGGGCTTCATGGTCGGCCGTACGCTGTGGGCCGACGCGTCGCTGCACTGGCTCGCCGGCCGGATCGACGACCAGGCGCTGATCGACGAAGTGGCCGGCAATTTCGCGCAGCTGGTCGACGCCTGGCTCGGCCGCCGTGCCGCCGCGCGCACCGCGGCAGCAGCCTGATGCAGATGTCCGTGACGACCACCCGACTCCTCTTGATCGACAGACGATGACCACCACCGTGAGACTGACCGTCAGCCAGGCGCTCGTGCGCTACCTGGCCGCCCTGCGCGCCGAAGTCGTCCAGCCGGACGGCCGCACCGAGATCCTGCCGTACTGCGGCGGCGTCTTCGCGATCTTCGGGCACGGCAACGTGGCCGGGCTCGGCGAAGCGCTGCACGCCGAAAAGGACCGGCTGCCGACGTTCCGCGCGCACAACGAGCAAGGCATGGCGAATGCGGCCGTCGCGTTCGCGAAAGCGAATTTCCGCCAGCGGATGATGGCGGCGACGTCGAGCATCGGCCCCGGCGCGACCAACATGCTGACCTCTGCCGCGCTCGCGCACGTCGGCCGGCTGCCGCTGTTGCTGCTGCCCGGCGACGTGTTCGTGTCGCGCTTGCCCGACCCGGTGCTGCAGCAGGTCGAGGACTTCGAACAGGGCGACGTCAGTGCGAACGACTGCTTCCGGCCGGTGACGCGCTACTTCGACCGGATCACGTCGCCGGAACAGCTGCTCGTGGCGCTGCCGCGCGCGATCCAGGTGATGACCGATCCCGCACAGTGCGGGCCCGTGTGTCTCGCGCTGCCGCAGGACGTGCAGACCTTCGCGTACGACTGGCCGGAGGACTTCTTCGCGCCACCGGTGATCCGGATGCGCCGGCCGCCCGCGGACTCGCTCGAACTCGCGGATGCGCTGGACGTGCTGAAGGCCGCGAAGAAGCCGCTGATCGTCGCCGGCGGCGGCGTGCTGTACAGCCAGGCATGGGACGCGCTGCGCACGTTCGCCGACACGCATGGCGTGCCGGTCGCCGAATCGCAGGCCGGCAAGGGCAGCCTCGCGTGGGACCACCCGCTGAACCTCGGCTCGATCGGCGTGACGGGCTCGCCTGCCGCGAACCGCGCGGCCGCACAGGCCGACGTGGTGTTCGCGGTCGGCACGCGCCTGCAGGACTTCACGACCGGCTCGCACGCGCTGTTCGGCAACGCGACCCTGCTGAGCCTGAACGTGCAGCCGTTCGACGCGGGCAAGAAACGCGGCCGGCAATTGATCGCCGACGCGCGCACCGGCCTCGGCCAGCTGTCGGCCGCGCTCGCGGGCTGGCAGGCGGATGCGGCGTGGACCGCCGCGAACCGCGACCAGGCCGCCGCGTGGAACGCGCGCGTGACCGAGCTGACCACGCGCGTGCCGAAGGACATGCTGCCGTACGACGCGGAAGTGATCGGCGCGGTGCGCGACTCCGCGGCCGACGCGGGGCACGACAGCGCGCGCGACGATCTCGTCGTGTGCGCGGCCGGCACGCTGCCAGCCGAGCTGCACAAGCTGTGGCGCAGCGGCGTGCCGGGCAACTATCACATGGACTACGCGTACTCGTGCATGGGCTACGAGGTCGCTGGCGGCCTCGGCGCGAAGCTCGCGCGGCCCAAGCGCGAAGTGATCGTGATCGTCGGCGACGGCTCGTACATGATGCTCAACGCGGAGCTCGCGACGTCCGTGATGCTCGGCCGCAAGATCATCGTCGTGATCCTCGACAACCGCGGCTACGGCTGCATCGAGCGGCTGCAACTGAACTGCGGCGGCGCGAGCTTCAACAACATGCTCGACGACTGCGTGCCCGAGGGCGGCGAACGATCGACGATCGACTTCGCGATGCATGCGCGCGCGATGGGCGCCGAAGCCGTGCACGTGCGCGACGTCGGCGAGTTGCGCGGCGAAATGAAGCGTGCGCGCGCGGCGAAGACGAGCCAGGTCATCGTGATCGACACGACGCACGAGCGCACGACCGCGGACGGCGGCGCGTGGTGGGAAGTCGCGGTGCCGCAAGTGTCCGCGCGCGCCGGCGTCGACGATGCGCATCGCGCGTATCTCGACGCGAAGACCCGGCAGCGGCGCTGACCCGCTTTCCGTTTCAATCCGCCGCTCCGCGACAACAACATTCGAACCAAGGAAGCAAGTCATGAGCTGGAACGTTCGCATCGGTATCAATCCCCTGTCGTGGATGAACGACGACCTGCCGTCGCTCGGCGGCGAGACGCCGCTCGAGACGGCGCTGAAGGAAGGCGCCGAAATCGGCTATGCGGGCTTCGAGCTTGGCAACAAGTTTCCGAAGACGGGCCCCGAGCTGAAGGCGAAGCTCGCCGAATTCGGGCTCGTATGCGTGTCGGGCTGGTATTCGGGCCTCCTCGCGGAAGTCGAACCGGGCATGAGCGACGCCGATGCGCTCGCCGCCGAAATCGAGCGCTGCCGCGCGCACATGACGAAGCTGCAGTTCAACGACGTGAAGGTCGCGGTGTACGGCGAATGCGCGGGCACGATCCAGGGCCGCATCGACACGCCGGTCGCGAAGCGTCCGCGTTTCGTCGACGATGAAGCCTGGCGACGCTATGCGGCACGCCTCGACGCATTCGGCGCGCACCTGCTCGAGACCTACGGGATCAAGCTCGCCTACCATCACCACATGGGCGCTTACGTCGAATCGCCCGCCGACGTCGACCGGCTGATGGCGCTGACCGATCCGGCGAAGGTATTCCTGCTGTTCGACACCGGTCACGCGTATTTCGGCGGCGCGGCCGATCCCGTCGCACTGCTGAAGAAACACGTGTCGCGCGTCGTGCACGTGCACTGCAAGGACGTGCGGCCGCAGGTCGTCACGCAGGCGCGCAACGGCGGCTGGAGCTTCCTGAACGGCGTGATCAACGGCACCTTCACGGTGCCGGGCGACGGCGCGCTCGATTACGAAGCGACGCTTCGCACGCTGAAGGACGCCGGCTACGAAGGCTGGCTCGTGGTCGAGGCCGAGCAGGACCCGGCCGTCGCGCCGAGCTATCAGTATGCGAAGAAGGGCTACGAATCGCTGCGCGCGATCGTCGACCGGTTGAGCGCGTAAGCCCTGTCACCCCGCTGTCACCCCATTGCGGAGCCCCGTTCCATGACGATTTCTCCCCTGCTGGTCAAAGCATCCGCCGACCGCGAAATCTGCAACGTGACGCCCGAGTCGGCCGGCTGGAAACATGTCGGCTTTCGCGCGCTGCGCCTGAAGGCCGGCGACACCGAAACGCTCGATACCGGCGCGCGCGAACTGTGCGTCGTCGTGCTCACCGGTACGCTGCGCGCGCAAGTCGACGGCGAGACGTACGATGCGCTCGGCAAGCGCGACAGCGTGTTCGAGGAAGTGTCGCCAGACGCGCTGTACGTGCCGGGCGGCAAGACCGTCACGCTGATCGCGACGCGCGATGCGGAAGTCGCGCTGTGCACCGCGCCTTACGCGAGCGGCGACAAGCGCGTGCAGCGCCTCGACGGCGAACGGATGCGGCGCGCGGTGCGCGGGCACGGCACCAACACGCGCTACGTGTGCGACATCCTGATGGGCGACAATCCGGCCGCCGACCGGCTGCTCGTCGTCGAAGTGATCACGCCCGCGAGCCACTCGAGCAGCTATCCGCCGCACAAGCACGATCGCGACGCGGCGCCGGACGAGACGTCGCTCGAGGAAACCTATTACCACCGGATCGATCCGCCGCAGGGTTTCGCGTTTCAGCGCGTGTACACGGACGACCGCAGCCTCGACGAGGCGTGCGCGGTCGAGAACCACGACGTGGTGCTGGTGCCGCGCGGCTATCACCCGGTGGTCGCGCCGCATGGCTACAACCTGTACTACCTGAACGTGATGGCCGGGCCGAGCCGCGCGTGGGCATTCAAGAACGACCCCGCGCACGAATGGATGCTCGACGCGGCACCCGGGCGCTGACGCAGCGATGCGCTGAACGATCGACGGCCGGCGCGCGAGACGCGGGATGAAAACGCGTGCGTGAGCCGCATTTGCGACGACACGGAGTTGCCATGGCGACCACCTTCCCCCGTTTCGCACCCGCGCCCATCTGCGACATCGCGTCGACGCCGATGCTGTCGCACTTCGATGCCGACGTCGCGCGCCGGCTCGGCGACATCGCCGTCAATCTCGCGGCGCGCCGCGGGCTGCCGATCGCGGTCGGCATCGTCGGTGAAGCCGCGCCGCTGTTCTATTGCGCGCTGGACGGCAGCCGCGCCAACGACAGCGACGCGATCCGCCGACGACAGAACACGGTGTTCCGTTTCGGCGTCAGTTCCTTCGAGGTCGGCGCGCGCTTTCGCCGCGCCGGCTGGTCGTTGCAGTCGCAGGGATTGTCGGACGCCGACTATGCGCTCGATGGCGGCGGCGTGCCGTTGCGGCTTGCCGGCGGCGGCATCGTCGGCGCGATGACCATCGCAGGGCTCGACGACGCACGCGATCACGCACTCGTCATCGAGAGCCTGCGCTGGCATGTCGGCGCGAACGCGCTCGCGATGATCGCGTAGCCGCGCGCGCCGACTCGCGCGATCAGTGCAGCCCGCCGCTCGCGACGAGGCGCTCGCCGGTCAGCCAGCGGGAGTCGTCCGATGCGAGGAACACGGCGACCGACGCGATGTCGTCCGGCTCGCCGAGGCGGCCGAGCGGCGTCTGGCTGCGCACCTGCTTGTCGAGATCCGAGCCGATGATGCCCGCGCTGTGCGTGCCTTCGGTCACGATCATGCCCGGGTTGATCGCGTTCACGCGGATCTTGCGCGGGCCGAGCTCGAGCGCGAGCACGCCGGTGATGGCGTCGACGGCGCCCTTGGTGCCGCTGTACACGGCGCTCGCGGGCGGCGTGATGCTCGTCACGACCGAGCTGATGTTAATGATGCTCGCGCCTTCGCCGAGATGCTTGACGGCGGCCTGCGTCGTCAGCAGCACGCCGAACACGTTCGTGTCGAACTGCCGGCGGTAGTGCTCTTCGGTGATCGCCTCGATCGGCGCGAACTCGTAGACGCCGGAGTTGTTGACCAGCACGTCGAGACGGCCATAGTTTTCGATAGCGGCATCGACGATGCGCTGCGCGTCCGTTGCCTTCGACACGTCGCCGCCCACCGCGACCGCACGGCCGCCCGTTTCGACGATCGCGCTCACGACGGCGTCGGCACCGGCCTTGCTGCTCGCGTAGTTCACGACGACCGACGCGCCTTCGGCGGCCAGCGCCTTCGCGATCGCGGCGCCGATTCCCTTGGACCCGCCCGTGACGATCGCTACCTTGCCTGTCAGCTTGCTCATGATTTCATTCCTCAGTCGGAAGACATTCGATGGATGAGGGCCGGTTGCAGCGTGCGCGGCGCGCCGGCCTTGCTGGCAATATTCGCGGTTCGCGCGACGGCGATAAAGCGGCTCGACACGAATTGACTGGCGGGGTTTGCCGAACAATCGGCGCGCTTGCGCTCAACCGGCACTCAGCCACGCACTGACGACGTCGCCGCCGAGCGCGCCGAGCGCGCCGTCGTAGACGATCCGTCCCCGCCCCATCACCGCGACGCGCCGCGCGAGCCGCGGCGCGAGTTGCAGCCGCTGCTCGATCAGCAGGATCGCGACGCCGTCGGCCTGCAGCGCGGCGAGACAGGCGCCCACCTCGTCGACCGCGAGCGGCGCGAGCCCTTCGGCCGGTTCGTCGACGATCAGCACGCGCGGGCGGCCCGCGAGCGCGCGCACCAGCGCGAGCACCTGCTGTTCGCCGCCCGACAGCCGTCCGGCCTTCACGTCCGCCCGCGCGGCCAGCAGCGGAAAGCGCGCGAGCAACCGGTCGAGCGCCGCGCGTTCGGCCGTGCCGTGCACGCCGCGCAGCCCGAGCCGCAGGTTGTCGCGCACGCTCAGTAGCGGAAACACGTCGCGGCTTTCGGCAACGTAAGCGACACCGCGCCGCGCGATCTCGAACGTGCGTGCGCCCGCGCATTCGTCGCCGGCGACGCGCACCGAACCCGCCGTGCGCACGAGTCCCATCACGGCCTTCGCGAGCGTCGAGCGGCCCGAGCCGTTGCGGCCGAGCAGCGCGAGCGTCTCGCCAGGCGCGAGCGCGAGATCGACACCGTCGAGCACGGGCTGCATCCCGTACCACGCGCGCAGGCCGCGAATGTCGAGCAGCACGCTCATGCGCCCTCGCCAAGATAGGCGGCGCGCACGGCCCGGTCCGCGCGGATCGCGTCGGGCGCGCCGGTTGCGACCACCGCGCCGCGCACGAGCACCGTGATGCGCTCGGCGAAGCCGAACACCGCATCCATGTCGTGCTCGATCATCAACACCGTGCGGCCCTGCGTCGTCGCACGGATCAGCGCGATCATCCGCGCCGCCTGGTCGCGGTTCATGCCGGCCGTCGGTTCGTCGAGCAGCAGCGTGCGCGCGCCGCTCGCGAGCGCGATGCCGAGATCGAGCGCGCGCTGTTCCGCATAGCCGAGTTCGCCGGCCGGCGTGTCGCGCCGCCCATCGAGACCGATGTCGCCCAGCACGCGCGCGGCCACGCGATCGACCGACGCGGATTCGCGCAGCCGGTTCCACCAGCGCCGCCGCTCGGCCGGCGCATGCAGCGCCGCGCAGCGCAGGTTGTCGAACACGCTCAATCGTGCGAACACGCTCGTCTGCTGAAAACTGCGGCCGATGCCGAGCCGGCTCGCCACGATCGGCCCGCGCCCGCGCAGCTCGACGCCGTGCAGCATGACGCGCCCGCGCGTCGGCCGCGTCGCGCCGGCGATCACGCCGAACAGCGTCGACTTGCCTGCGCCGTTCGGCCCGATCAGCGCGTGACGCTCGCCGGCCGGGACGTTCAGCTCGACGCCGTCGAGCACGGTCTGCACACCGAAGCGCTGTACGATCCCGTGCAACTCGATCGCGCTGCCGCTCATCGCCCGTCCCCCCGCTTGCCTTGCCCGTGATTCTGGAACCGTGCGCGCCAGGCCCACAGCAACGTGCCGATGCCGGCCGCCGAGCATGCGACGACCCAGCCCGCCGGCGCATCGGCGTCGATGCCCCACGCGCCGAACGCGATGCCCGTGCCGTCGTCCTGCGCGAAGCGCCATGCATAGCCGAGCTCGGCCGCGCAGACGATCGCGACGGCCCAGAACGCACATGCGCCGACGCCACACAGCACGCGCCAGCGCTCGGCGGGAGGTGCGTCGCCGCGCAACGCATGCGCCAGCGTCTGCGCGATGCCCGCGATCCCGCGCGGCGCCGCGACGACGACCGCGACGAACAGGAGGCCGAGATACAGCGCCCATGCGCGCGATACGCCCGCGACGACGACGCTCAGCGCGGTCAGCACCACCGCGCCGGCCGCCGGCCCGAAGAATGTGCCCGTGCCGCCGATCACTGCTGCAATCAGCACGGTCGCCGAACGCGCCATCGACACGCTGTCGGGTGTCGCGATCTCGACGTCGATGAGCGTCAACGTGCCGGCAATGCCCGCGAAGAACGACGCGCAGGTCACCATCGCAAGCCGCACGCGACGCGGCTCGGTGCCGAGCGCGGCAACGCGCGCGGGGTTGTCGCGCACCGCGTTCGCGAGCCGCGCGAGCGGCGTGCGCGTCAGCGCGTGCATCGCCACCGCGGAGACGATGCACCATGCGGCAATCACGGCGTAGGCCTGCGTTTGCGCGCCGAAATGCCAGCCGCCCAAAGGCGTGCCGCTCGCGCGGTCGATCGGTACGCCGCCGAGGCCGCCGAACCACGCCGGCACGCTCCACGCCGCGGCCGCGACGCACTCGCCGAGGCCGAGCGTGATCATCGCGAACACGGTGCCCGCGCGGCGTGTCGCGAGCAGTCCGGCGATGAAACCGAAGCCCGCGCCGGCCACGCCGCCGACGAGCGGCAACAGCGGCAGCGGGCCGCCGACATGATTGAACCAATGCGCGGCGGCGAATGCGCCAAGGCCCGCGAAGGCTGCATGACCGAACGACAGCAGCCCGGTCGTACCGAGCTGCAGGTTGTACGACAGCGCGAGCACGACGAGCGCGGCCGTCTGTGCGAGATAGCCAAGCACCGCGCCGTGCGGCCACAGCCACGCGGGCAGCGCGACGCACGCGGCGAACAGCACCCAGCGCAGTGCGCCGGCCCGTGCGCGGCTAGCCATCGACACGCTCGCCGAACAGTCCGCGCGGGCGGGCGACCAGCACCGCGACGAGCAGCAGGTACGGGACCAGCGGTGCGAGCTGCGCGATCGACACGGCAGCGACGCTGTCGGGCAGCGCGACACCCGACCATTGCGCGAGGTCGCGCAGCGACGTGTCGCTGGCCGCCGCGAAGGTCTGCGTGAAGCCGACCGCAAGCGACGCGACGAACGCGCCGCCGAGCGAGCCGAGCCCGCCGATCACGACGACTGCGAACACCACCGACCCGACGGTCTCGGCCAGCGCCGGTTCGATCACCGCAAGCGGCGCGCCGATCACGCCGGCCAGCGCCGCGAGCGCGGTGCCGGCGCCGAACAGGCCCGTCATCACGCCCGGCACGTCGTAGCCGAGCGCCTCGACGGCCGCGCGGTGCGTGAGCGCGGCGCGCACGACGAGCCCGATGCGCGACGCGCGCAGCAGCGCGCCGAGCGCGACCAGCATCGCCGTGGCAATCGCCATCATGAAGAGCCGGTAGCGCGGCAGCGCGAGGCCGAACACGGCCACGGGCGCACCGTCGAACAGCGGCGGCACCGGCGCGGGCAGCGGCGCGAGGCCCCACAGGAGTTTCGCGCCCTCGCCGATCAGGTACGCGAGCCCGACGGTCAGCAGCAGTTCGCTCGTGTGTCCATGCGGCTGTACGCGGCGCAGCAGCCAGCGCTCGCAGCCGGCGCCGAGCAACCCGACCGCGAGCGGCGCGAGCGCGAGCGCGGCCCAGAAACCCGCGCGGGCCGCGATGCTGTATCCAATGTATGCGCCGAGCATGTAGAAACTCGCGTGCGCGAAGTTGAGCACGCCCTGCACGCTGAAGATCAGCGTGAGGCCAGCCGACAGCATGAACAGCAGCAACCCGTAGCTGAGGCCATTGAACGCCTGGAGCGCGAACGCGTGCACGCCGCGCGCCCGTCAGCCGGCGAGCGGTTCGAGCGCCGCGCGCAGCGCGTCGGGCAGCGGCACCGGGCGGCGTGTGCCGCGATCGACGTACACGTGCACGAAATGCCCTTGCGCGGCCGGCGCGGCTTCCCCAGCCGCGAACAGTCCGATCTCGTAGCGCACACTCGACGTGCCGAGCTTCGCGACGCGCAGCCCCGCATCGACCGACTGCGGAAACACGAGCGGCGCGAAGTAGTTGCACTGCGTCTCGACCACGAGCCCGATCGTCTGCCCGTGCTCGACGTCGAGCACACCCGCGCGGATCAGGTATTCGTTCACGACGGTGTCGAAGTAGCTGTAGTAGACGACGTTGTTCACGTGCCCGTAGACGTCGTTGTCCATCCAGCGGGTCGTGATCGGCAGGAAGTGGCGATAGGCGTCGCGGGAACGCGGCTGCGGCTTGTCGGACATGGCGATGGCGGTCAGGATGAAGAAGGCGCAGCGGACGGCGCGCGGTGGCCGTTCGCGACGGCGCGCCGGCCAACGGCGGGATGCCGCGTCGCGATCGCGCGCGGCGCGGCGGATGACATTCCGGGAGCGGCGCGGCCCGTCACTGCCCCGCTCGATCGACGAATTCGAAATCGAGGCCGCGCGCGCGCATCCAGTCGGCCAGCGCGTAGCCGGTGCCGGCGCGCCACGGGCGCAGCAACGGCGGCTCGACGAGCCGGTATTCGAGCAGCTCCGGCGACAGCGCGACGGTGCCCGACGCGCGCACGTGGTACGCGATGATCAGCTCGTTCTTGCGCATGAATTCATAGACGCCGACCAGCGTGACCTGCTCGGCCTTCAGCGCGGTTTCCTCGAACACCTCGCGCGCGATGCCGTCCTCGGGCGTCTCGCCGTTCTCGAGGAAACCGGTGATCAGCGCGAACATCCCCTCCGGCCAGGCCGCATTGCGCGCGAGCAGGATCTTGCCGTCGAGCTCGACGATCGCGGCCACCACCGGCAGCGGGTTGTTCCAGTGCACGTAGCCACACTCGTCATCCGGGCAAGCCTGGCGGACGCGCCCGCCCTCGTGTTCGGGATCGGCGCGCTCGGTCAGCGGACGCGCGCAGCGCGGGCAAAAACGGTAGTCGGCGATGGTCATCGATGGGGATCTGGCAGGCGCCGACGGCGGCCGGCAAGCCGCCTCGCACGCCCGCTCGGCGCAGGAAAGGCTTCATTCTAGCGAGTTTGCCCGCGTCGCTGACGATCCGGCCCCGATGATGTCAGGGTTGCATGCTCGGTTGCGCACGCCCGCGTGCGGCCGTCGCCGCGAAGCCGGCGGCACCGACGAGCAAGGCACCCGCCGCGACCCACAGCGCCGGCGAGAACGACCCGAAACGCGCGGTCAGCGGCGCCGCGACGAGCGGGCCGAGAATCTGCCCGACCCCGTACGACGCGGTCGCATAGCCCATCAGCCCGGCCGCGCGTTCGCCGTGCAGCCGCCGCGCCTCGCGCATCGCGAACAGCGTGATGGCGGTAAACGGCAGGCCGAGCAGCGCGCTCCCGATCGAGAAGCCCACCGCATTCGGCCACACGATCCCCGCCGCGATCCCGAGCGCCTGCGTCGCGCAACCGGCGGCGAGCAGCAGCCGGTTGTCCCAGCGGCCGGGCAGCCGCGCGGCCGCGATCGCGCCGACGATCAGCGCCGCGCCGAACATCGGCCAGAACAGGTCCGGCCACGGCGAGCCGGCCGGCAGCGCGGCGCGCGCGATCACTGGCAGGAACGTCGCGGTGATGATGTAGCCGAAACCCGGCATCCCGTACAGGACGACGAGCCATGCGGCGTCGGCCCGATGGCGCCGCGCGTCGTGCGGTGCCGCGTCCGTCGCCGCATGCAGGACGGGCGCGGCCGACGTGGCGCCTGCCGCCGCCGGCACCGGCGCGCTGCCGAACGTGCGCCAGATCGCGATCGACAACACCGCCGACAACGCCGCGAAGCCGAGCCAGCCGGGCGCCGCGCGATGGCCGGCGAGTGCGCTGCCGATCAGGCCCGTCAGCACGATGCCGACACCGGGCCCCGCGTAGATCACCCCGCTCCATTCGGGCGCGTGCAGTTCGGCGAGCCGCCGCAGCCCCCATTGCGACACGAATACGAACGTCCATGCGCTGACGACGCCCGCGACGAAGCGCACCACGAGCCACACCGGCAGCACATGGCCGACGCCCATCGCGGCGGTCAGCAGCACGGTGGCGGCAAGCCCGAAGCGCACCATTCGCGCGGGCGCGACGCGCATCGCCGCGCAACTGACCGCGCCGACGAAATAGCCCGCGTAGTTCGCCGACGCGAGCCAGCTGCCGGCTTTCAGGCCGATCGAGCCGTCGGCGAGCATCAGCGGCAGCAGCGGCGTGAACGCGAAGCGGCCGATGCCGAGCGCGACGGCAAGCCCGATCATGCAGGCAAGCGCAACCGCGCGGGCGCGACGGTCGGCGTCGTCGGAAAGGGGTACGCCGGCGGCGCTCGGAGCATCGGAACGGGACATGGCGGCATGGGCCGCGCGGGTTGCGCAACGGCCGGAACGAGAATCGGATTGCTTGTATCGTAGCTTGACCGAACGTTCTCTAAAAACGAATAATTGAGAATCCAGCAATCTCACGGAGAGAATCATGGACCTGGCGGCGCTGGCGATTTTCAGGGCCGTCGTGCGCGAGAACGGCATCACGCGCGCGGCGGCGAAGCTCAATCGCGTGCAGTCGAACGTGACGACGCGCATCAAGCAGCTCGAGGAGGAACTCGGCGCGGCGCTGTTCGTGCGCGACGGCCGCCGGCTCGTGCTGACGCCGGCCGGGCATACGCTGCTGCCCTACGCGGAGCGGCTGCTCGAGCTTGCCGACGAGGCGCGCGACGCCGTGCGCGAGGACACGCCGCGCGGGCGGCTGCGGCTCGGCACGATGGAAAGCACGGCCGCGAGCCGGCTGCCGGCCGTGCTCGCGCGCTATCACCATGCGTGGCCCGACGTATCGCTGGAGCTCGTGACCGGCACGACCGGCTGGCTGATCGACAAGGTGCGCGACTTCGAGGTCGACGCGGCGCTGTTCGCGCGGCCGCCCGAGCCGGACACGCTGCCCGACACGTTCGAGACGGTGCCCATCTTCCGCGAGGACCTGGTGCTGCTGACGCCGCGCGGCCATCCGCCGGTGCGCACGCCGCGCGACGTGATCCTGCCGACGCTGATCGCGTTCGAGCGCGGCTGCACGTACCGGAAGTATGTCGAGCGATGGTATGCGGCGCACGGGATGAAACCCGCGCGCGTGCTCGAACTGGCTTCGTATCACGCGATCGTCGCGTGCGTCGCGGCCGGTGCGGGCGTCGCGGTCGCGCCGCGCTCGGTGCTCGAGCTTCAGCCCGAGACCGGCAACGTCGCCGCCCACAGGATCGCGGAACTCGAAGCAATCGACACGCTGCTCGCGTGGCGGCACGGTTACGCGTCGGCGGCACTCGCCGCGTTGCGCGATGCGCTCGGCGATGCCGCGCGGCAGTCGGGAGATTCGCCCTCGTTGCCGGCAACGGCATTACCGGCCTGATTCCGCCGCGCCGACGCGCCGGCATGCGCTCATCCTGCGCACCGGCAAAAACAAAACGACCCGACCGGCCACCGCCGATCGGGTCGTTTTCTCGTGCGCTGCGACGGGGTCAGCAAGACCGCATCGCATCAGCCATTCCGATCAAAGACGCTCTTCGACCCAGCCCTTGACGCCTGCCAGCGCGCCCGGCAGGTTCGCCGGTTCCGTGCCGCCTGCCTGCGCCATGTCCGGACGGCCACCGCCCTTGCCGCCCACCTGCTGCGCGACGAAGTTCACGAGCTCGCCGGCCTTGACCTTCTTGCTCGCGTCCGGCGTGACGCCCGCGATCAGGCTGACCTTGCCGCCTTCGACGGCCGCGAGCACGATCGCCGCGCTCTTCAGCTTGTCCTTCAGCTTGTCGACCGTTTCGCGCAGCGTCTTCGCGTCGGCACCGTCGAGCGTCGCCGCGAGCACGTACACACCGCCAATTTCGACGGCCTGCTGCGCGAGTTCATCACCCTGGCTCGATGCGAGCTTCGACTTCAGCGCGCCCAGTTCCTTCTCGAGCGACTTCACCTGGTCCTGCACCTGCGCGATGCGCTGCGTGAGCTCCGACGGCTGTGCCTTCAGCGCTGCCGCCGCTTGGTTCACGCGGGCGTCGAGCTCCTGCACATAGCGCACCGCGTTGTCGCCGGTGATCGCCTCGACGCGGCGGATGCCGGCCGCGACGCCGCCTTCGACGACGATCTTGAAGAAGCCGATATCGCCGGTGCGGTGCACGTGCGTGCCGCCGCACAGTTCGCGCGAGAAGCCTAGGTCGAGCACGCGCACTTCGTCGCCGTACTTCTCGCCGAACAGCGCCATCGCGCCGCCCTTCACCGCTTCGTCATACGGCATCACGCGCACGATGCCCGGCGCGTTCGCGAGGATTTCGTTGTTGACGATCTGCTCGACGCGACGGATTTCATCGTCGGTCATCGGCGCGTTGTGCGCGAAGTCGAAGCGGGTTTTCTCCGCATCGACGAGCGAACCCTTCTGCTGCACGTGCGCGCCGAGCACTTCACGCAGCGCCTTGTGCATCAGGTGGGTGGCCGAGTGGTTGCGCTGGGTGCGCGCGCGGCGGTGCGCGTCGATTTCCGCGCGCAGCACGTCGCCGATCTTCAGCGTGCCCTGTTCGAGCGTGCCGTGGTGGCCGATCACGTCGGCCTGCACCTTCAGCGTGTCGGCCACCGCGAAGCGCGTCGACGCATTCGCGAGCACGCCCTGGTCGCCGACCTGGCCGCCCGATTCCGCGTAGAACGGCGTGTGGTCGAGCACGACGACCGCATCCTGGCCGTGCTTCACTTCGTTGACGGCAGAACCGTCGACGTACAGCGCGATGACCTTCGCGTCGTCGAACGCGATTTCCTCATAGCCGTGGAAGGTGGTCTTCGCGCCCGAGTATTCGAGGCCCTGCGTGGCCTTGAACTTGCCGGCCGCGCGCGCCTGCTCGCGCTGGCGCGCCATCGCGTCGTCGAACGCCGGCTCGTCGACCGTCATCCCGCGCTCGCGGCACACGTCGGCCGTGAGGTCGAGCGGGAAGCCGTAGGTGTCGTGCAGCTTGAACGCGAGTTCGCCGTCGAGCACCTTGCCGCCCTTCGCCTCGACGTCCGCCAGCGCGGCCTCGAGGATCGACATCCCGTGTTCGATCGTCTCGAAGAAGCGCTCTTCTTCCTGACGCAGCACGTCCGTCACGCGCTGCTCGGCTTCCTTCAGTTCCGGATACGCGGCGCCCATTTCGGCGACGAGGTCGGCCACCAGCTTGTGGAAGAACGAGCCCTTGCGGCCGAGCTTGTAGCCGTGGCGGATCGCGCGGCGCACGATGCGGCGCAGCACGTAGCCGCGGCCTTCGTTGCCGGGGATCACGCCGTCGACGATCAGGAACGAGCACGCGCGGATGTGATCGGCGATCACCTTCAGCGAGTTGTTGTTCAGGTCGCTGATCTCGGTCACGCGCGCGGCGGCCTTGATCAGGTTCTGGAACAGGTCGATCTCGTAGTTGCTATGCACGTGCTGCAGCACCGCGGCGAGACGCTCGAGGCCCATGCCGGTGTCGACCGACTGCTTCGGCAGGCGCGTCATGTTGCCCTGCGCGTCGCGGTTGAACTGCATGAACACGAGGTTCCAGATCTCGATGTAGCGGTCGCCGTCTTCTTCCGGCGATCCCGGCGGACCACCCCAGACGTCCGGGCCGTGGTCGTAGAAGATTTCCGTGCACGGGCCGCACGGGCCCGTGTCACCCATCGTCCAGAAGTTGTCCGACGCGTAGCGCGCGCCCTTGTTGTCGCCGATGCGGATGATCCGCTCGGTCGGCACGCCGACTTCCTTCGCCCAGATGTCGTAGGCTTCGTCGTCTTCCTGGTAGACGGTGACCCACAGCTTTTCCTTCGGCAGCTGGTAGACCGTGGTCAGCAGTTCCCACGCGAACTTGATCGCGTCATGCTTGAAGTAGTCGCCGAACGAGAAATTGCCGAGCATCTCGAAGAACGTGTGGTGGCGCGCCGTGTAGCCGACGTTCTCGAGGTCGTTGTGCTTGCCGCCCGCGCGCACGCTGCGCTGCGCCGTGGTGGCGCGCGAGTACGGACGCGGGTCCGTGCCGAGGAACACGTCCTTGAACTGGACCATGCCCGAGTTCGTGAACATCAGCGTGGGGTCGTTACCGGGCACGAGGCTCGACGAGCGGACGATCGTGTGGCCCTTCGATTCGAAGAATTTGAGGAATTTCTCGCGGATTTCGGCAGCTTTCATGGCGTGCGGGGAATGTCTGGCTGAGACGGCTTCAAACGCCGGCCGTCCTCGCGGACGCACGGCGGGCAAATATCGTAAACGATCGATTATACGATACAGACCGGTGCCCCAGACGGCAGCGGCCCGGCGCGGCGGACGACCGGCCTGGGCCACCCGTGCGGCCGATTCGCCTTAAGATGCTCGGCATGCCAATCCGCCTTGCCCCGGCCAGGCGAGCCATGAAAGGAGACGATTCGACGATGGGTGCCTTGAGCCATATCCGCGTGCTTGACCTGACCCGCGTGCTCGCGGGCCCGTGGTGCGCGCAGACGCTCGCCGACTTCGGCGCGGACGTAATCAAGGTCGAGCGCCCCGGCGCCGGCGACGACACGCGCCACTGGGGGCCGCCGTACCTGAAGGACGCGAACGGCGACGATACGGCGGAGGCCGCGTACTATCTCGCGGCGAACCGCAACAAGCGCTCGGTGACGGTCGACATCGCGACGCCGGAAGGCCAGCAGATCGTGCGCGAGCTCGCCGCGCAGAGCGACGTCGTGCTCGAGAACTACAAGGTCGGGCAGTTGAAGAAGTACGGGCTCGATTACGAATCGCTGCGCGCGGTGAAACCCGATCTCGTCTACTGCTCGGTCACGGGCTTTGGCCAGACGGGCCCGTACGCGCACCGCGCGGGCTACGACTTCATCGTCCAGGGAATCGGCGGATTCATGAGCATCACCGGCGAGCGCGACAGCGAGCCGGGCGGCGGCCCGCAGAAGGCCGGCGTCGCGATCGCCGATCTCGCGACGGGCCTCTACTCGACGATCGCGGTACTCGCCGCGCTTGCGCACCGCGACCGGACGGGCGAAGGCCAGTACATCGACATGGCGCTGCTCGACGTGCAGGTCGCGCTGCTCGCGAACATGAACACCAACTTCCTCGCGAGCGGCAAGCCGCCGGTGCGCTGGGGCAACGCGCACCCGAACATCGTGCCGTACCAGACGTTCCAGACGAGCGACGGCTGGATCATCGTCGCGGTCGGCAACGACGGGCAGTTCCGCAAGTTCGTCGAGGCCGGCGGCCGGCCCGAGCTGGCCGACGACGAACGGTTCGCGACCAACCCGTCGCGCGTGCGCCATCGCGATACGCTGGTGCCGATCCTCGCCGAGATGGTGAAGACGCGCGGCAAGGCCGACTGGATCGGCGCGCTCGAAGCGGCCGGCGTGCCGTGCGGGCCGATCAACGAGCTCGACGAGGTGTTCGACAACGAGCAGGTGGTCGCGCGCGGGATGCAGGTATCGCTGCCGCACCCGTGCGGCGCGGACGTGAAACTCGTGCGCAACCCGATCCGGATGAGCGCGACGCCGCCCGATGCGCGCACCGCCCCGCCGCTGCTCGGCGCGCAGACGGAAGACGTACTGCGCGACATGCTCGGCTACGACGCGGCGCGCATTGCGGCGCTGAAGGCGAAACAGGCGATCTGAACCGACCCGGGACGAGTGCGCCGCTGCGCCTCCGGAGATACGCGGCGGCGTGCCCGGGCGCCAGCGGACGCTGACGGATCGATGGACCGGCGCTTAGCGGCTAGCCACTAGCGCGCGAGCGCATCGAGCCAGCCTCGCGCGTCGGGCCAGTCGCCGAGTCCGCTGTCCGCGTTGATGTGGCCGCGCGGGCCGAGGTCATGGAAGGCGCTGCCCCACGCATCCGCGCAGCCGCGCGCGAACGCGATCGAGCCGTACGGATCGTCGCTGCTTGCAACCACGCAGGTCGGAAACGACAGCCGCTCATGCGGCACCGGCCCGAAACCGTGCGCATCGGCCGGAAACGCCGGCCCGGCCGGATCGGGCAACGCGACGAGCAACGCACCGCGCACCTTCGCGAGCGCGGCCGGCCGCGCGTAGCGGGTCGCCCACCACGCGGTGGTCAACGTGCCGAGGCTGTGCGCCGCGATCGTCACGGGGCCCGGTGCGGCCTCGACCGCGCGGTCGAGCGCGAGACACCAGCCGTTGCGGAACGCACTGTTCCAGTCGGGCATCGCGACGCGCACGAAACGCGCGTCGGCGCGCTCCCAACGGCTTTGCCAGTGGAGCGGACCGGAGTTGCCGTAGCCCGGCAGCACGAAAACGAGAGAATCGCTCATGGATGGTTCGTCGACGAATGAAGTCGTTATGTAACGTCGACGAAGTGTCGCACACCCGCTCCTCCCTGATGCTGCCTGTCGAATCGCGGAATGGATGTGCGAAGCAGAAACGGGCCGTGACGCTGCGGCAACACCGTCACGCCCAGCCGGCGCTCACGCGCGCCGGCTTCGATCAGCGCACGCCGGCGCCGACCAGGCCGCCTGCCGCGGCGCCGGCAACCGTGCCGACCGGGCCGCCCGTGATCAGGTAGCCCAGCGCGCCGCCCGCGGCCGCGCCGATACCGGCATTACGTTGCGTATGCGTCATCGCACATGCGCCGAGCTGCGACAAGGCCGCGACGATTACCGCGGTACGAACGAGAAAAGTGGTCTTCTTCATCATGATTGTTGGTGTCCTCCCGCCAGCAAAAAATACGAATGGCGGCATTGAATCGGTAAAAGCCATCATAGGAAAAGCCGAATGCGCCGGGCAATCCGATTTACGTCGTGTTACAGCCGACACACAATCGAGATATTGCGGTTCCGCGCCGCGAACCGCCCGGCCGGTGGCGCAACCCGCGCGGGACGGACCCCGGTCAGGTAGAATTGCGGGATTACCCCGGCGCGACGCGCCGACACAACCTGACGCCAACCGCATGAGCACCGAACGCAACGACGCCCCCGCGGCTTCCAACTTCATCCGCAACATCATCGACGACGACAACCGCACCGGCAAATGGGGCGGCCGCGTCGAGACGCGCTTTCCGCCCGAGCCGAACGGCTATCTGCACATCGGCCATGCCAAGAGCATCTGCCTGAACTTCAGCGTCGCGCGCGACTACGGCGGCGTGTGCCACCTGCGCTTCGACGACACGAACCCGGAAAAGGAAAGCGTCGAGTACGTCGACTCGATCGTCGACGCGGTCCGCTGGCTCGGCTTCGACTGGCGCAAGGATGCGGTCGATCACCAGTATTTCGCGAGCGACTACTACGACAAGCTGTACGAATTCGCCGAGTTGCTGATCCAGCGCGGCAAGGCATACGTCGACAGCCAGAGCGCCGAGGAAATGCGCGCGAACCGCGGCTCGCTGACCGAAGGCGGCAAGCCGTCGCCGTTCCGCGACCGTTCGCCCGAGGAAAACCTCGACCTGTTCCGCCGCATGAAGGCCGGCGAGTTCAAGGAAGGCGAGCACGTGCTGCGCGCGAAGATCGACATGGCTTCGCCGAACATGAACATGCGCGATCCGGTGATCTACCGGATCCGCTACGCGCACCACTACCGCACCGGCGACGCGTGGTGCGTGTATCCGATGTACGACTACACGCACTGCATCTCGGATGCGCTCGAAGGCATCACGCATTCGCTGTGCACGCTCGAGTTCGAGGATCATCGCCCGCTGTACGACTGGGTGCTGAACGAACTCGCGGAAGCCGGCGTGTTCACGCGCCCGCTGCCGCAGCAAATCGAATTCTCGCGGCTGAACCTCACGTACGCGATCACGAGCAAGCGCAAGCTGCTGCAGCTCGTCACCGAAGGCCACGTCGACGGCTGGGACGACCCGCGCATGCCGACGATCGTCGGCGTGCGACGCCGCGGCTTCACGCCGGAGAGCATCCACTTGTTCTGCGAGCGGATCGGCGTGACGAAGATCGATTCGTGGATCGACATGAGCATCTTCGAAGGCGCGCTGCGCGACGACCTCGACGACAAGGCGGCGCGTACGGTCGCGGTGCTCGATCCGCTGAAGCTCGTGATCGACAACTATCCGGAAGGCCAGGAAGAAGCGTGCACGGCGCCCGTGCATCCGCATCACCCGGAGCGCGGCGTGCGCACGTTCCCGATCTCGCGCGAGCTGTGGATCGAACGCGAGGACTTCGTCGAGAACCCGCCGAAGGGTTATTTCCGCCTGTTCCCGGGCAACAAGGTGCGCCTGCGCTACGGCTACGTGATCGAGTGCACGGGCTTCGACAAGGACGCCGACGGCAACGTGACGGCCGTGCACTGCAACTATTTCCCGGACAGCAAGTCGGGCACCGAAGGCGCGAACACCTACAAGGTCAAGGGCAACATCCACTGGGTCAGCGTGAAGCATGCGCAGGCGGCCGAAGTCCGGATCTACGACCGGCTGTTCAAGGAGCCGCATCCGGACGCGGGCGGTGCGAACTTCCTCGAGGCGCTGAATCCGGATTCGAAGAAGGTCACGCAGGCCTACGTCGAACCAGGCGCCGGCGACGTTGCGCCGGAAACGCGCCTCCAGTTCGAGCGTCACGGCTATTTCGTCGCCGACCGCGTCGATTCGAAACCGGGCAAGCCCGTGTTCAACCGGATCGTCGGGCTGCGCGACAGCTGGGGCAAGCCGGCCTGACGGCCTGCTCCATGCACGGCGCGCGGCTCCGTGCCGGCGTCGCGTAGCGATAAAAAAACCGGCCTCCGGGCCGGCGTCGCGTGACGATAAAAAAAACCGGCCTTCGGGCCGGTTTTTTATTGCGCTCGCGGGATCGTCGGAATCGACGCGGCAGCGCTCACGCGCCCGCCAGTCGCCGGTGCAGATCCGCGAGCGACAGCGTCGTGCGAAACAACCGCGCGAGGCTGCGGCTCGCATATGCGTCGACGTCGCCGGGTGCGGTCCAGCGATACGCGTCCATCTCGGGAATCGGCGAGCCGTCGCGACGGCTCGGGAACATCGACGTGCACGTGCAGTGCGCGGGATCGATCTCGTCGTCCGTGACCCGCACCGCGAACAGGTGCAGGTCCTTGTCGTGACGATATGCGAAGCGGCCGAGATCGAGCAGCCGCGCCGCCGCGAGTTCGATGCCGGTTTCCTCGCGCAACTCCCGCAGCGCCGCGTCGGCCGGTGACTCGCCGGGCTCGCCCTGCCCCTTCGGGATGTCCCAGTGCGCGGTATCCGTCGCGTGCGCGAGGAACACGCGGCCGGCCCCGTCGAGAATCACGACGCCGCACGATACCGTGCGCCGCGCACCGCTGCGCTTCATTGCTCGCGCGCTCAGCGCTTCTGCAGCTGCCACTTGCCCGCGGCGGTCTTGCAGTAGACGGGCTTGAGCGTCATCGTCTGGCCCTTCGCGGTAATGTCGGTGGCGATTTCGCGGCAGGTCTTGCCGTCGTTCTCGGACGTCGACGGCGTGAGCTTCGCGTCGATCTGCGTGCCGCGGCCGCTGCTCTGCCACGTCGTGGTCTCGCCGTCCTTGCCTTCGTCGCGCACCTGCACGACGGCCTTGGCCAGCGACGCGCGGTCGGTCTTGCTGAAGTAGGTCAGCGGCGTGTCGTTCAGGAAGCCCAGGTTGCTTTGCGCGTGGGCGGGCAGCATCGCGGCTGCGCACGCGGCGCCGGCCAGCACGCGCGTGACGACGGAAAGGGATGCACGCATCGACATGTGTTGTTCTCCTTGGATGTTCGATCGAACGGCGTGGCGCGCGGCCGGCGACCCGGCACGCGCCACGCCCGTCAGCCAGCGAGCATAGCATGCGTGCCGCAAGGCCCGTGTTCTAGCGCGCGGCCGACGTGGCCGCCGGTTGATATCCGTCGGTCAGCGTGTTCAGGAACGCGATCACGTCCTTGATCTCGGCCGCGTTCAGCGCGGGGGCGTCGCCGCGCTTGCGGTCGAACGGCGGCTCGCGGTTGATGTTCGGCCAGTAGCGCTTCGGCAGGTCGTCATACACCTGCACCTTGCCGTGCACGACCGGATAGAACTTCTCGGGATGGATGTCGCGCTCGACATAGAAGCGCATCACGTCCTCGAGCGAGTGATACACGCCGTTGTGGAAGAACGTCTTGCGCAACGCGACGTTGCGCAGCGACGGTGTGCGGAACAGCCCGCAGAATTCGTCGCGGCCCTTCAGGTCGGTGCGCTCGGGGCCGCACGCGCCGAGATCGTGGAAGCGCGGATCGCGATTGACCGGCAGCGCGCGGTTGCGCGGCACAGCGATCGCGATCAGGCCGAAATCGCTGAACTGCGGCGGCCCCCCTTCGAGCGTGCGCTGGCTCACGTGACAGCTCGCGCAGTTGCCCTTCTTCTCGTCGTTGAACAGCTGCAGCCCGTGCAACTCGGCGGGCGTGAGTTGCGCGTGGCCGGCCAGATACGCGTCGTACTTGCTCGTGTACGGATCGAACAATGCCGGCTGCTGCTGGAATGCGTCGAGCGCACGCAGCACCGCGCCGAACGTCGCCTGGTCGTCGCCGAGGACCCGATCGCCGAATGCCTTGCGGAACGCGTCGGCATAGGGCACGGCACGCACCGCCTTCGCGACCCGCGCCGGCGAGCTGCTCATCTCGAATGGCGACGTGAGGGGAATACGCGCCTGCGCATCGCGCGTGTCGACGCGACCGTCCCAGGTCAATCCACCGGTCGGGCCTGCATCGATGCTTTCGTCGCCTTCGTCGGGCGAATCGTGGAAGTGCTCGGTGAATGGCGGAATCCCGCGCACGTACTTCAGCGACGGCACCGCGCGAAAGCCCATGCGATGCATGTCGTCGCCGCCGAGCTGCACCGACAGCGCGTTCGGCGGACCGAACGCATGCTCGGCGCTATGACACGACGCGCATGCGAGCTTGCCGGAGCCGGACAGCGACGGATCGAAGAACAACTGCTTGCCGAGCGCCGTCATCTGCTTCACGCCCTCGAATACCTGCGCGCGTGTCTGCGGCTGGCTGGCCGGCGCGACCGCCGGGGTGGCCGGGGCGGCCGGGGCGGCTTGTGCCGCCGACACGACGGAGACCGCCTGCGCGTTCGCACCGGGCCGCGCATCGCAGCCGGCGAGCGGCGCGAGCCCGCCCATCAGCGCGAGCGTCGCCGCGGCGGGGATCAACGATCGCGCGAACGCGAAGGATTTCAGAAGGCTGTGCATCGTCGTTCTTCTTGTAGCGGTGGGCAATCGGCCGGAGCTTATGTCAGTTCCGTGACCGGTGCATGACGTTCGACCGACAGTCAATTGAAAGCGCCCCTACACCCGGCTGTCAAACGGGTTTCAGATAATGCGCGCAGCCGGTTGGTGCCCCGTGGTTCCTGCGCCGGCCCGACGCCAACCCGGTTCCCACACGCGACAAACGACGAAAGAGAGAGAACATCGCATGAAGAAGCACGCCTGGATTCGCTACACGCCGATCGCCCTCGCGGCCGCGCTCAGCCTGACCGCCTGCGGCGGCGACGATGTCACGCAGCAAGGCCTGTCGGCCGTCAAGAACGTCGTCGTGATCTACGCGGAAAACCGCAGCTTCGACAACCTCTACGGCAACTTCCCGGGCGCGAACGGTCTGCAGAACGCAACGGCTGCGAACTCGGTGCAGAAGGATCGCGACGGCTCGACGATGGCGACGCTGCCGAAGGTCTGGGGTGGCCTGACCGCAACCGGCATCACGCCCGCGGTCACCGAAGCGATGACGGCGAACCTGCCGAACGCACCGTTCGCGATCGACGATCCCAACGGCTTCAACCAGTCGATGAGCATCGCGACGCGCGACATCGTGCACCGCTTCTACCAGGACCAGATGCAGATCGACGGCGGCAAGAACGACATGTATGCCGCATGGACCGATGCGGGCGGCCTGACGATGGGCCACTACACGCCGGATCCGTCGAAGCTGCCGCTGTGGAAGATCGCGCAGCAATACGTGCTGGCCGACAACTTCTTCATGGGCGCGTTCGGCGGCTCGTTCCTGAACCACCAGTACCTGATCTGCGCGTGCGCGCCGTTCTACGCGAACGCCGACAAGAGTCCGGCGGCCGGCAAGATCGCAGTCCTGAACGCCGACGGCAAGTCGCTCGCAGTCGCCGCGAACTCGCCGGCCTCGGCGCTGAGCGGCCCGCCGAAGTTCGTCAACGACGGCGCACTGACGCCGGACTTCTACGGTGTCAACACGATGCAGCCGGCGTACCAGCCGAGCGGTAACAAGGCCGCCACGGGCGGCGACCCGCTGCTCGCCGACCCGGCCAATCCTTCGACGATGCCGCCGCAGACGGCGACCAACATCGGCGACCTGATGACCAACGCGAACGTGTCGTGGGCATGGTATAGCGGCGCATGGGGCCAGGCGCTGCAGGCGAGCCAGAACGGCACGTCGAACGTGATCTACGGCGCCGACCTCTCGACGCCGAACTTCCAGCCGCACCATCAGCCGTTCAACTACTACGCGAACCAGGCACCGGGTACCGCGAGCCGCGCGCAGCACCTGCTCGACGGCGGCGCGAACGGCGCGGACTTCATCAAGGCGATCGACGCGGGCACGCTGCCGCAAGTTACGTTCTACAAGCCGCAGGGCAACCTGAACGAGCACCCGGGGTACACGGACGTCACCTCCGGCGATCAGCACATCGCGGACGTGATCGCGCACCTGCAGGCCAGCCCGCAGTGGAAGAACATGGTCGTGGTCGTCACGTACGACGAAAACGGCGGCTTCTGGGATCACGCAGCGCCGCCGAGCGGCGATCGCTGGGGCCCCGGCACCCGCATTCCGGCGCTGATCGTGTCGCCGTTCGCGAAGAAGGGTTTCGTGGACCATACGCAGTACGACACGGGTTCGATCCTGCGCTTCATCACGCGTCGCTTCTCGCTGCCGCGCCTCGCGGGCCTGCAGCAGCGCGACGACGCGCTGAAGGCGAACGGCGCGCAGCCGATGGGCGACCTGACGAACGCGCTCGCGCTGTCGCCGAACCTGTAACGCCATCGCGGCAAACGGGCCGGCCGCGGTGCCGGCCCGGACGCACGAAGGGCGGCCCCCGCGCGGCCGCCCTTTTTTCATGCGCGCGCGGTGCCGCGCGGCCGCGTCACCAGCCGTACTTCAGCTCGATGCCGGCGTAGTCCGCGTTGTGCCCGCCCGCCTGCCGGATCGCGTCGCCGACCTGGAAGTGCACGGCCTCGACCGCGCCGATCAGGTTCGCGGCGATCGTCCAGTCCGCACGCAGCTGCACGTACATCCCCGTCCACAGGCCGCCCTTGCCTGCCGTGCCGGGTACCGCGACGTTCGGCTGCTGATAGACGGCGTCGCCGGTGGTCTCGCGCCACTGGAAGCCGAGCGCACCGAGCAGCGACAGGTTCGGCGACGGCTTCAGCGTCACCGACGGCTTCACGTGGATCAGGTTCGAGTAGCCCGTGTAGCCGGCAAGCGTGAAGTAATAACCGTTCGGAAAGAGCGGGTTGAAGGTGCCGACGCGGCCATCGTGCGGATGCCGGTCACCCGATGCCGCATCGACTTGCAGCGCGATGCGCGGCGACCACGGCGCATCGAGCTTGTAGCCCGCGATCGAGCCGACGGCCCACGCACCGATCGTGTTGTTACCGACCGTCCCCGTCTGTAGCATCGTCTCGAGATCCCAGTCGAAGCGGCCCTGCGTGCCGGTGTAGCGCAAGTCCCATACGTCGCGATGCTCGGGGCCGCTCGCATCGAGGAAACGTGCGTTGCTGCGGTTGTAGCGCGACCAGTAGCCGGACAGATCCCCCGGCCCGACCGACTGCCGCTCGAAGCGCACGCCGCTGAACGTGAGGTCGCGGTTCGACACGTCATCGAACGCGGACATCGTGCGGTTCTGCACGGGCTGCGTCGCATACCCGATGAAGCGCCACTTCTGATATTCGTAGTCGGCCCACACTGCATCGAACGCCTGCCTCACGTTCGGGCCGTCGCGCGTGGCAATGAAGCGCTGCAAGTCGAAAGCCATTTCCTGCCGGCCGAAGCGGAACTTGAACGTGCCACCGCCGAGCGCGCCCGTGTAGGTCGCGAACGCCTGTTCGAGATCGAGCGGGTTCCTGTCGACCGGCGAGATCGTGTTCTTGCCGAATGCGCGGTCGTCCTGCAACTGCACGAAGAACTGCCAGTGCTGGCCCAGATGCGCATCGGCATGCACTTCGACGCGCTGGATCAGGTACGTATCCGATTGCGCGGAGCCGATCCCGAACAGCGGCGCGTCGTTGGTCTCCAGCCGCTCGCGCAGGTTCACGCCGAGCGACAGATAGGAGGCTGGATCATTGCCGAGCGGAATGTATTTGAGCCCGTCGAGCGGCGCGCGCGGCACGCACGGATTCGCCAGCACCGACCAGTCTTCCTGCCAGCGGTTGAACAGCACCGTCGGCCGCTTCGCCGTGCATGTCGAAGCGGTTGCGTCACCGGGTGTCGATGTCGACGTGGAAGTCGACGTGGATGTCGCCGCCGTTTCCGCGAACGCCGCGTCGGCGCCCGCGAACAGCAGGCCCGCGACGATGGACAAGCGCGCGGCCTGCTCGAAGCGGCGGCCGTGGCGCCTCCCTTGACTCCCCCGCTCCCGCGCGATCATGCGCGCTCCTGCGTGGCCGGTCCGACCGCTTGCGCCGCACACAGTGCGAGCATCGCAAGCACGCCGACGGGTACGAGCAGCGCCAGGAATCCGACATGGCGGAACCCGAGCGCACCGCCCGCCGCGCCGAGCGCGAACGCGACGATCGCCGGCAGCATCTTGCCGAAGCGCGCCCGCGCCGCCGCGCGCGCGGTGTCTGCGGTGCCGGCCGACAGCAGGTCGACGACATCGAGGATCGCCTGCGTCACGTTGCCCGTCATCACCGTATTCGGCACGCCGCCCGCACGCGGAATCACGCGCGGATGCGCGTTCTGCACCCCCATCGCGAACGTACCGACAATGCCGGCCACGAGCGCCGGCAACGCGTCGGGCTGCGTGACGGGCGTCGCCCACACGCCGGCCGCGCAGAAGCCGAGCAGCAGCACGGCCTGCACCGCGTGCAGCGCGCGCGCACCCTGCCAGGCGGGCCGCCCGGACATCGACCGCGCGATCAGGCTGCTCGCAATCACGCCGCACACGAACGCGGGAAACACGCTGAGCTTCAGCACGACACCCTGGCCGAAGCCCGCGATGCCCGCGCCGATCAGCACGAAGTTGCCGGTCACGTGTGCGGTGAACAGCCCGAATAGCGCGACGAAGCTCAGCGTGTCGACGAAGCCGGCCACCGCGGCAAGGAGCGTGTCTTCGTGCTTCATCGCGCGGCGCTCGCATGGATCTCGGCGACATAGCCGCCCGGGAACTGCACGAGTGCAGCGTCGCGCCCATCCGCCGTGAACGGCGGCACGAGCACGGTCGCACCCGCGGCTTCGGCCTTCTTCAGCGTCGCGGCGAGATCGGGCACGTCGTAGCCGGTCATCTCGCGTCCGAACGGGTAAGGCAGATGGCCGTCGGTCACGAGCACGGTCATCTTGCCGAAGCCCGACTCGATGCGGATGCGGCGGTACGTGTCGTTCGGCCGGCCGATCTCGATGCCCGGCGCCTTCAGGTTGTCCGACACCACCTTGCCCTTCGAGAACCTGACGAAGTCGTGCACGAACTTGCGTACGCTTTGCGGCGACACGTAGACGCGGTTCTCGGGGATCGTCTGCAACGCGTCGTAGTTCGGCGCCTGCGTATGCCAGTAGAGCTGCATCTTCACGCCGCCCGCCCACGCAATGACCGCATCGCGGCCGATGGGATCCGGGAACGTGTCGACGATCACGTCGGCGCCATGCTCGCGCGCCGACTTCACGGCGACATCCATGTCCGTGACGAGATAGCCGGTGCGCTCCGCGCAGAACGGATACGGGATCGGCGTCTTGAAGCCGAACACCGAGATCGTGCCAACGGGCGTCAACACGAGTTGCGACATCGTCTGGCTTGGCGTCGGCGTGACCTGGAACACGCCCTGCTTCGACTTCTTGCCGCCGAACGTCGCGACCAAGCTGTCGGTGAAGCGGTCGAAGTCTTCCGGTGCCACGCACACGTGCGTCGTATCGTACTGCGGACCGACGGCAACCGTGGGCGCGACGGCGGGCGGCACGGGCGGTTTCGCGAACGCGGCAGGCGCGGCGACGAGGCCGCTGGCAACCGCAAGCGCCAGCAACGCGGAACGAAGGATTTTCATGACGGGTGTCCTTGTTGTTTCATCAAATGGTGCAGCGGCTCGGGCGATCCCGGTCACCCGAGGCCGTCGCCGGCCGGTTGCCGAGCATCGGCGATGCACGGTCGCGAGCACGAGTGCCGCGATCAACCCAAGATGCTCGAAAAAGCTGTTGAGCGCCATGAAATGTTCGGCTCCCTAGCGGTTCCAGAAATCGTTCGCCACGACCATCGCGACGAAGCGGCCCGCGGTGATCGCCACTGCGGCCGCAGACGGGTTCGCGCGGTCGAGCGTCGTGAACCTTCCGTCGTGAAGGATCAGATCCCGTTGGGACTCGGTTGCGCTCATCAATATGTCCTCGATGCAATCAGAAACCGAGCCAGTGACGGACCGGTGCGACGGCCGCCACGCCGATCAGCATGCCGGCCAGCCCGACCAGCGCGATCAACGGCGGTGCGGGCGAGCGCACCTTGATCACGCTGTACACGACGCCGACCAGCACGCCCGCGCCCAATGAAGCCAGATACGATTCCATACGCCCTTCCCGACTGAATTAGAATGTGCCGCATTGCCGCCCGGGCGCCGTCCGCCGGCGGCCCGAACCGTTGCCGCCCCGTCCGCTTCACTTCGCCGCCACGCTCTCCAGCCATGCAACATCTTCCCGATCTCGAAGCCTGGGCCATCTTCGCGCGCGTCGCCGAGACCGGTTCGTTCGCCAAGGCCGCCGACCTGCTCGGCATCTCGCAACCGACCGTGTCGAAAGCGATCGCACGCCTCGAAAAGCGCCTCGGCGCGATGCTGCTGTACCGCACGTCGCGCAAGCTGTCGCTCACGCCGACCGGCGAATTGCTGCGCGATCGCGCGATCCGGCTGCTCGCCGACGCCGAGCTGATCGAGGGCGAGGCATCCGCGCACGCGCTCGAACCGCACGGCCTCGTGCGCGTGAACGCGCCGATGTCGTTCGGGCTGCGCCACCTGGCGCCGGTACTGCCCGCGTTTCTCGAACGCTACCCGCGCGTCGACATCGACCTCGTGCTGACCGACCACTTCGTCGACATCGTGTCGGGCGGTTTCGACGTCGCGATCCGGATCGCCGAGCTGAACGATTCCTCGCTGCGGGCGCGTCGTCTCTGCGCGGTGCGCCGGCCGCTCGTCGCATCGCCTGCGTATCTCGACCGGCATGGCCGGCCGACCCATCCGAGCGAACTCGACCGGCACGTGTGCCTGACCTACACGAACATCCCGACGCCCGACTACTGGCGCTTTCGCCACGCCACGTCGAACGACGAAATCGGCATACCCGTGCGCGGCCGCATCCGCACCAACAACGCCGACGTCATTGGCCCCGCGCTGCTTGCAGGCCACGGTCTCGCGCTGCAGCCGACATTCCTGGTGTGGGATGCGCTGCAAAGCGGCGAGCTCGAGGAAGTCATGCACGACTGGAAAATCGCCGACATCAACGTCAATCTCGTCACGCCACCCGGCATGCTGCGTGCCGCGCGCGTGACGGCATTGCTCGACTTCCTCGTCGAACATCTGTCGCACGCGCCGTGGGCTCTGCCGCCCGTCTGAACGGGCGGCCCGCGCCCGTTACTTCGCCGGCACGGCGGGGATCGACTCGTGCGGCGTCGCGGTGCGCTGCGCGGCCTTGTGGACCATCGTGTACGCGTAGTCGACGCCCATGCCGTACGCACCCGAATGTTCCTTCGCGATCGCCATCACGGCGTCATACGTCTCGCGGCGTGCCCAGTCGCGCTGCCACTCGAGCGCGACCTGCTGCCAGGTGACGGGCACGACGCCGGCCTGGATCATCCGCTGCATCGCGAAGTCGTGCGCGTCCTTCGACGTGCCGCCCGACGCGTCGGCCACCATATAGATCTCGTAGTCGCCTTCGAGCATCGCGCAGAGTGCGAACGTCGTATTGCAGACTTCGGTCCACAGGCCCGAGACGACCACCTTCTTGCGACCATTCGCGGCCAGCGCATCGCGCACCTTCTGGTCGTCCCACGAGTTCATCGACGTGCGTTCGAGCGTCTTCTGGTTCGGGAACACGTCGAGCAGTTCGGGATAGGTGTAACCCGAGAAGCTGTCGCTTTCGACGGTCGTGATCGTGGTCGGGATGTTGAATGCCTTCGCGGCCTTGGCGAGCCCGACGACGTTGTTCTTCAACGTCTGGCGATCGATCGACTGCACGCCGAATGCCATCTGCGGCTGCTGGTCGATGAAGATCAACTGGCTGTTCTGGGGGGTGAGGACTTCAAGCTTCGGGTTGCGCATGGCGCGAATCATCCTTTGAACAGGAATCGTGGGAGGCTTGCCTCGATCGGGAACCGAGAGGAGCCGGCTGTGCGTTACCCCGGATCTGCGTCTTCCGGCTGCAGGCATTTAATCGGAAAAGCCGCGGCTCGAACACCCAAGAAATGGAATCGATCGAATTCCGAAAGAAGGGGCTCATCAAGGGCTATCCGCCCTTTTGTTCCACGCGTAAACCCGATACGCTTCCAGCACGTTGAAGGCGCGCCCTTCGCCCCCCGATCAGCCTATCACGAGCGATTTTCATCATGAAACCGTATTTTCTGTCGCTGTTCGCAGGCATCCTCGCCGGCGTCATCTACGGCGCGCTCGGCGTGAATTCTCCGGCGCCGCCGATCATCGCGCTCCTCGGCCTGCTCGGCATGCTGGCCGGCGAGCAGATCCTGCCGCTCGCGCGCCGGATGCTGTCCGGCTACCGGCTGAATACCGCGTGGCGCGATGCGCAATGCAGCCAGCACATGTTCGGCACGCTGCCGGGCGGCGCCGCGAACGACCGCAAACCGTCGTGATGCAAGGCTCATGACCAACGTCGAACTGTTTCATTACCTGCTGCTGTTGATCTGCGGCGCGGGCGCGCTCACGTGGCTCGCGGAGCGGATCTCGATTCCACCGGCCGTCGTGCTGCTGCTCGGCGGCTGCGTGGTGGCCGTCGCCGGCAAGCGCGTGCCCGACATGGACCCGGCGCTGCTGCTTGCGGCCGTGTTGCCGCCGCTGCTGATGTCGAGCGGCTTCTATACGGCATGGAAGGAATTCCGGCACGAGCTCGGATCGATCGCGTCGCTCGCGCTCGGTGCGGTGGCGTTCACGACGGTTGCGGTCGCGCTCGCCGTGCATGCGGCCAATCCGGCGCTGCCGTGGGCCGCGTGTTTCACGCTCGGCGCGATCGTGTCGCCGCCCGACGCGGTCGCCGCGAAGGCGATCCTGCAGCGCCATCCGCTGCCCGCCCGGCTCGTCGCGGTGCTCGAAGGCGAAAGCCTCGTCAACGATGCGTCGGGTCTGCTGCTGTATCAGATGGCCGTGTCCGCCGCGCTCGCCGTCACCATCACGACCGCGAGCGCCACCGGCCTGTTCTTCTCGCTCACGCTGATCGGCATCGCGGTCGGTCTTGCATGCGGTCATGCGATGTGCTGGGTGTTGCAGCGCCTGCGCGAACCGATGCTCGGCATCGTCGTGACGTTCGCGATAGCGTGGGGCAGCTACGGGATCGCGGAAGCCGTACATGGCTCGGGGGTGCTGTCGGTCGTGACCTGCGGCCTCGTGCTCGGCGTGCGCCAACATCGCGTGTTCGACGCCGACATGCGGATCAAGGCGAAGGCGACCTGGGAAGCGATCGTCTTCGTGCTCGACGCGCTCGTGTTCATCCTGATCGGCCTCGCGCTGCACGCGATCCTCGCGCGCGTGAACCACGAAGGCGCGGTGCTGATGGCCGGCCTGCGCGTCGCGCTGCCGGCGACGGCCGCCGCGATCGCCGCGCGCGTCGTGTGGGTGTTCGTCGCAATGTGGCTGCCGGGCCGCCTGCGCGCGCCGCGCGCGGGCCACGCGCCGTGGTCGTGGCGCGAAGCCGTCGTGCTCGGCTGGTCCGGCATGCGCGGGGTCGTGAGCCTCGCGGCCGCGATTGCGCTGCCGAACGACTTCCCTGGGCGCGACCTGATCCTGTTCAGCACGTTCCTGCTGATCATCGCGACGCTGGTGGTGCAAGGCGGCACGCTCGCGCCGCTGATCCGCGTGCTGAAACTGCGCCCGGCCGCGCGGCACACGATGTCCGAGCATGCGGCGCGCGCGTACACGTTCGGCGCGGCGCTCGCCGAACTCGATGCTCGCGAACAGCGCGGCCCGGGCCTCGAACGTGCATCGCTCGACCGGCTGCTGACCGAATACCGCAGCCGCGTCGCGTTCAACGAGCACGCGCACCGCGACGGCGCGCAACCAGCGGACGTACGCGCGCGGATGCTGCGCGTCGAGCTCGAGCTGGTCGGCGTGTCGCGCGACGCGCTGCTCGACCTGCATCGCGACGGCCGGGTCGACGACGCGGTGCTGCACCGCATAGAATCCGAGCTGGATTTCGAGGAACTGCGACTGCAGCGCCTGCTCGAACCGTGACGCCCGGCCATGCCTGGCCGGCCCGTCTCCCCTTTCCCCACATGGAATTGCAATGAGCGAACTGTCCGTCGAAGCGAGCATCGGCTCCGTCGATTACCTGGTCCATTTCACCGACGGCGTGCATCAGTGGCGCGCCGACGAACCCGTGTCGCTCGGCGGCGGCGACACCGCACCGACACCCGTCGCGCTGCTGCTGTCGAGCCTCGGCGCCTGCACCGCGATCACCCTGAAGATGTACGCGCAACGCAAGGGCTGGCCGCTCGCCGAAGTCCACGTGAAGCTCGCCCACGAAGCGGGCGGCGCGGGCAGCACGATCATGCGCCGCATCACGCTCGACGGCGACCTGACCGACGAGCAGCGCGAGCGCCTGCTGCAGATCGCGAACGCGTGCCCGGTGCACAAGATCCTCTCGCACCCGATCACGATCGATACGGCCATCGCCTGACTCACCGAAACCGGGAGACCCACCATGTCCGCATCGATCAAGACCCTGCTCACGCCGCGCGAGAGCGACATCGGCAACCTCGTCGTGCGGCGCGTGCTGCCCGCGCGCGCCGCGCGCCTCGTCGGTCCGTTCATCTTCTTCGACGAAATGGGGCCGGCCGTGCTGCCGGCCGGCAGCGGGATCGACGTGTTGCCGCATCCGCACATCGGCCTCGCGACCGTCACCTACCTGTTCGACGGCACGCTGATGCATCACGACAGCCTCGGCTTCCGGCAAAAGATCGTGCCCGGCGACGTGAACTGGATGACTGCCGGGCGCGGCATCGTCCACTCGGAGCGCTCGCCCGACGAGGACCGCCCGCACGAACAGCCCGTGCACGGGATCCAGACCTGGGTCGCGCTGCCGGTCGAGCACGAGGACACGGCGCCCGCGTTCGTGCATCACGCGGCCGACACGCTGCCGTCGTTCACGCGCGACGGCGCGAGCGTGCGCGTGATCGCGGGCACTGCGTTCGGGCTCACGTCGCCCGTCGCCGTGTTCTCGCCGACGCTGTATGCGTATGCGGAATTCGCCGCGGGCGGGCAACTCGCGCTCGATGCGGAACACGACGAGCGCGGCGTGTATCTCGTCGACGGCGACCTCACGATCGACGGCACGCCGCTCGCAGCCGCGACGATGGCCGTGCTCGAACCCGGCGCGAACGTCGCGCTCGCCAGCGGGAACGGCGCGCGCGTCATGCTGCTCGGCGGTGCGCACCTGCCGGGCGAGCGGTTCATCGAATGGAATTTCGTGTCGAGCGAGCGCGCGAAAATCGAGGCGGCCCGCAACGCGTGGGCCGAGCAGACCTTCGGCAAGGTGCCCGGTGAGGAAAACGAGTGGACGCGCCAGCCGGCGCGCCGCGCGCAGTAGGCCGGCAGCAGTCGGCTCATCGATGCGACGCGGCCGGCATTCGCGCCGGCCGCGTCGCGTTTACCGCTTCAATCCCATCAGCTTCGCCAGCACCGGCCAGCGGTCGAGCGATTCGACGAACGCGCGCCGCGCCTGCTCGTCGACGTAGCGTGCCGGGTCCAGCGCGGGCAAATGCCGCGCGAGGCCGAGCACGTCGTTCGGTTGCGACAGGCGATCGTCGTCGCCTTCGCCGATCTTTACTGTTCGTCGATCCATACGCCGTCCGGAGTCTTGACCGCATAGCCGGCGCTCGTCTGCATCGTCACCGTGCCTTCGTTCTCGCCGACCATCCGCGTGCGCGGCAGGTCGGCAGCATATTGCGCGAGCGTCGCGCCCGGCTTGAACGGGCTGTTCGACACGAGGTTCGACAGCAGCTGCGCGAGCGCGAGAAAGCTCGTCGGCTGGTCGATCACGGTCGTCGTGCCGTGATTGCCGGCGAAACCGACGAGCCGCACGCCGACCGGCCCGTGAACGATGCGCGGCGTCGGAATCTCGCGCAGGCCCGCGATCTGGTTCTTGTCGCCCCGCAGCGCGGCACCGTGCTCGGGCACGAACACGATCACCGCGCGCCGGCCCGATTGCGCGATCAGGTCGGCGAGCCGGTCGAAGTCGTTCATCAGCTTGGTCGCGCGCTGCGGATACGAATCGATGCTGGTCAGCGCGCTACCCGCCACGCGGTTGCCGTCGTGCAGGCTGATCGTGTTGTAGTACAGCGCGACCGGGCCCGGCACCGACGCGCGCTGCGCGTACCAGTTCGCGAGCGTGCCGTAATCGTCCTTGATCGGCGAACCGTCGAACGCATGCATCGCGACCGGGGCGGCGGCGTTCGAGATCATCGGCGCGTCGGGCACGCCGATATTGTCGTGAATGACCTGCAGGAAGTTGTCGAAGTGGCCGTCGTGGTTCAGCAGCGACTGCACCGTGTAGCCGGCGGACGCGAGCTGCGAGAACAGATAGCACTGCTGGGGGGCGGCCTTGTAGAGGTCCGCATGCGCTTCCTGCCCGCAGCTTGCGCGCAGCACGCGGATCGCGGCCGGGCCGCTGTAGCTCGCGGCCGTGCTGAAGTTGTTGAACAGGTAGTCGAAGTGACTCAGCATCGGGTGGTTGCGCACCTTCGCGGCGTCGAGGTCATCCCACGACAGCGAGCAGACATGCAGCACGATCACGTCGAACTGCGCGGACGGATCGCTCGCGAGATGACCAAACGCGACCTGGCGCTGAGATTCCTGTGCGCGGAACGTCGCGAGCGCCGCGTTGTGATCCTCGGGCTGGCCGGCGCGCGCGCCCGTCGCATCGGCCTGCTGCGGAAGCGGCGCGACGACGCGCGCCATCAGCCCGTTGCCGGCCTGCCACAGCGGCATCACGATCAGCGCGGCCAGCACGAAGGTCGCGACACGCACCCAGCGGTTGACGACGAAATAGACGATCAGCACGCCCGCGACCGTCAGCACCAGCACCGGCGGCAACAGGCGCGGCAGCAGCTCCATCCAGTAGTCGAGGCGGAACGTAGCGACCTCGCGCGCGGCTTCGGCGAGGCGCGCGAGCGGCGGCGCATGCATTTCGCGCGCGAGAAGCGGCACCGCGATCGCGATCGCGACGAGCTGTCGCACGATGCGCCACGCGCGCCGCCGAATCGGCGCGCTCGCCGCGAGCGCCAGCGCGAACGCGAGGTTCGCGAGCCACAGCGGCTGCAGGTGGCCGGTCGCGAACAGCGCGAACTTCAGGATGAAATACAGATTCCAGAACGTCATCTAAACCACTCCGTGATGGGCGCCGCGTCAGTCGCGCGCCCGATCGAGCTTCGGCGCCAGCATCGACTGCACGCCGCGCGCCGCGCCCTTCCACATTCGTACGTAACCGTCCAGGCCCACACGCAGCACTTCCTTCAGCCCGCGCAGCGGCGTGTCCGTGTGCGCGCCCGCGTGCCAGTCGAGCCACGCGTCCGCGCGGCCGAACGTGCACTGCACGAGTTGGCGTTCCTGCTCGAGCGTCAGCGCCTCGAAGCTCACGCCGACATGCGTCGGCGTCACGCGGCTCACGCGCACCGGGAACGGGAACGGCCGGTCGCCGCGCGTCACGCACACCGTCAGCGTGTCGCCGACCGCGAGCGGCAGCCCCGGCACCGCTTCGAGGCCGAGGCCGCCGGTCGAGTAGTCGCTGGTGAAACAAGCCGCCGTCGACCCGTCGGCGAGCAGCAGCGTCGCCGGCACACGCATCGCGATCCGGTGCGTGACGCGCACCTGCTTGGTCTCGCGCGCGACGGCCAGCGCGGCGCCGAGCATCGCGAGGTTGTAGACGGTCCAGCCGAGCGTGATCAGGATCGTCGACGCCTCGTCACCCTGGTCGGCCACGAGCCGCCACACGCCGGCCACGATCGCGAGCACGTTCAGCGCGAACAGCACGAGGTACGGCTTCGATGTCGACCAGTCGACGTAGCCTTCGTCGATCTTGCCGCCCTTGTCGGTCACGTTGAACTTGCCGTGCTTCGGGCTGAAGAACGCGACGGTGGTCGGCAGCGCGATGTACCACGCGAGCACGGATTCGTACACTTCGGCCCAGAACGAGTGGCGATAGCGCCCCTGCATCCGCGAGTTGGCGACGTTCGCGAGCACCAGGTACGGGATCACGTAGCTCGCGAGCGCGATCGACGACGCATTGATGAAGTACAGGTGGAAGAACAGGTATGCGAGCGGGATCGTCAGGAACACGAGCCGCGGGATCCCGTAGAAGAAATGCAGCATCGCATTGCCGTAGCAGATCCGCTGGATGAGGCCGAGCCCGCGCCCGAGGAACGGATTGTCGATGCGGAAGATCTGCGCCATCCCGCGCGCCCAGCGCGTACGCTGCTTCACGTGGCCCGCGAGACTCTCGGTCGCGAGGCCGGCCGCCTGCACGGTCGGTAAGTATGCCGACGTGTAGCCGCGGCGATGCAGCTTGAGCGCGGTGTGCGCGTCCTCGGTCACGGTCTCGACGGCGACGCCGCCCACCTCCTCCAGCGCGCTGCGCTTGAGCACCGCGCACGATCCGCAGAAGAACGTCGCGTTCCACAGGTCGTTGCCCGACTGCACGAGCCCGTAGAACAGGTTGCCCTCGTTCGGGATCTCGCGGAACGTGCCGAGGTTGCGCTCGAACGGATCGGGCGAGAAGAAATGGTGCGGCGTCTGCACCAGCGCGCACTTCGGATCGCGCAGGAACACGCCCATCGTGGTCTGCAGGAACGAGCGCGTCGGCACGTGATCGCAGTCGAAGATCGCGATGTATTCGCCGTGCGTCTTCGGCAGCGCGCGGTTGATGTTGCCGGCCTTCGCGTGGCGATTGTCGTCGCGCGTCAGGTAACCGATTCCCACTTCCCGCGCGAACGCCTCGAACTCGGGGCGGCGGCCGTCGTCGAGCAGGTACACGCGCAGCTTGGCCGTCGGCCAGTCGATGCTCTGCGACGCGAACACGGTCGGCTTCACGACCGACAGCGGCTCGTTGTAGGTCGGGATATAGATGTCGACGCTCGGCCAGCTGTCGGGATCGTCGGGCAACGGCACGATCGGCCGATCGAGCGGCCATGCGGTCTGTATGAAGCCGAGCAGCAGGATCATCCACGTGTAGGCTTCGGCACCGTACAACAGGTAGCCGGCGAACGCCTCGACGGGGCTGCGGAAATCGAGCGTCTGGGTCGTGCGCCACCACACATAGCGGACCGTGGCGAGCAGCGCGAGCGACGCGAGCGCGAGGGTCGGCAGATGGCCCGGCAGGCGGCGCAGCGCCAGCGCCAGCACCGCGACGATCGCGAAAAACGCGAACTGCGCGCCGGGCATCAGCGGCGACATCCCGGCCGCGGCCCACATCAGCGCACCGGCAATCAGCAGCAGCGGCGCAAGCCAGCGGTGCTGGCCGACGCCGTGTGCGCGCGCGTCGAGCCAGCCGCCCCAGCGCGCCCACGGCAGGCGCCCGAGGAGCGCGTCGAGGCGGGCGCCGAGCGCGCGCGCCGCGACGTAGACCGGCACGACGTACGAGTCGAACCATGCGAGCGGATCGCGCGCGGGTCGCTCGTCGGCCGCGCGCGGCGCGCGCACGATCGCGCGCCACAGCCATTCGCGCGGGCTCAGCGGCTGCAGCACGCCCCACTCCTGCGCGAGCCGCAGGAAGACAACGCGCGCCCGGCGGCCCGCGGGATCGGCCCGGCCGGGCGGCGGCGCATGGAAGAACAGCCGCACGAGCCAGTCGAGCAGTGTGCGCTGGGCCGGCAGCCCGATCCCGCGCGCGCACCAGTCGGTCGCACGCCGGGTCGCGGCGCGCCAGCGCGACACGAACGCGGCCTTCATCGCCGCGCTCCCGTGCGGCCGGCCGCGGCTGCCACGAGCCACGTGTCGACCCAGTTCGCGACGCCGTTCAGGTCGTGCGACGCCTGCGAGTACGGTGCGTCGTCGAAGATCCAGGTGCCGCGCGCAAGCGTCTCGGGCACGGCCGCATCGACGTGAATCCGCTGTTCGAGCATCGACGCGGGCCCCGCGACCGCGCGCAGCATCGCGAGCGCATCGCGCTGCATGTCGCGCGCCGGGTTCAGCCGGTTCACGACGATCTGCAGGTCGCCGCCGCCGGCCCGCAACGCATCGAGGCGCGCGGCGACCGTCGCGCACGCGGCCGGTTCGGGCGGCACGACGACGAGCGTCAGGTCGGCACGGCGAATCGCCTGCTCGGCCTGCGGCGACGGATAGCGCGCGGTGTCGATCAGCACGACACCGTCGGCCGGCAGCGCGATCTCGTCGAGCGCGCGCGACAGCCAGGCCGGATCGGCCGCGAGCCGCGCATCGCAGGCGGCGGCGCCCGCCGCGTCGACCTGCCCGTACGGCACGAACAGCACGCCATCGGCATTGCGCCACGTATGCGCGTGCCACGGCGCGGCGTCGCCCGCGTCACCGAGCAGGCTGTGCGCGAGCCCGTGCTCGGCCAGCGTATCGAGACCGAGCGTCGCGCCCATCAGGTTCTGCGCGTCGAACTCGACCGCGACGACGGGCCGGCCGCGGCGCGCGAGCAGCACCGCGAGCGCGCCCGCGAGCGTCGTGCGGCCCGCGCCGCCGGTCGTCGACGTAACGGCGATCGTCTTCATGGCGCGGCCTCGTCGGTACGGCCGGCTTCGGGCAACAGGCGCCCGCGCAGCGCGACCGGCACGAGTTCGCACGGCACCGCGTCGCGCCGGTGCAGCCCGCGCGGCGCATGAAAGCCGCGGCCGAGGCCCAGGTGCTGCGCGATGATCCACACCGGCACCGCGATCGCGATGCCGACAACGAATCCGATGACGAGTTCGGCGATCATGCGCCCTCCGGCTTGCGCAGCGGCATCGCACTGCGGGTGGCGCCGCGCGTGCGCGCGACGGGAAA
Organism: Burkholderia sp. LA-2-3-30-S1-D2; assembly: GCF_001523915.2. NCBI lineage: Bacteria > Pseudomonadati > Pseudomonadota > Betaproteobacteria > Burkholderiales > Burkholderiaceae > Burkholderia > Burkholderia sp. LA-2-3-30-S1-D2. The sequence continues at coordinate 2,162,850 of NZ_CP013384.1, forward strand.
TTCGGCGGACGGTGCCCGCGCATCGGCGGCCGGCGTCGTGTCGTCGACGTGCGGCGGCGCATCGGCATGCTCGTCGACCGTCCCGGTCGCTGCGACTTCGGCGTCCGGTTCAGCGGGCGTCGCGACATCCCCGGCGCGTTCGATCGGCGCGCGCGCCGCACCGGCCGGCTTCACCGTCGCGAACAGGTCGCTGTAGTCGGCGATCGGCGCGCGCCGGTTCTCCGTCTTCAGCGCATCGAGCTCGGTGTCGATGCTGCCCTGCCCCAGACACACGACGCGATCGGACAGCGTATCGACCGGCACGTCGAAGATCCGTGCAAGCGCGTCATCGGCATCGGCCGGCTCGCACGCGAACAGGAACACGTACAGGTGTCCGGCATCGGCGGTCACGACATCGCCCGCGCGGCGCGGCCGACAGTGCCGCAGCGCATCGACGTGCGACACGCCGGGCAGCAGCGCGATCTTCGCGAGCGTATGCGGCAACGCGAGCACGGCGCCGCGATCGAGCACCGCGCGAATCCGCAGGCAGAAGGCGCCGACCGGCAGGTAGCCCAGCACCGAATCGCCGAGCGCGGCCGCGAGCGCCGCACGATAGTCGGCCGCGACGGGCCGCGCATAGAGCTGCCCGCGCAGCGCGTTCACGGCCGCGTGCATCCGCGACACCGGCAGGTCGCGCGCGACGACGCGGTTCGCGCCGACGCTCAGCACGAGCATCTCGAACTGCTGGCGCAACACCTCGCCGCGTTCGACGACGGCGATCTTCAATGCGCCGCCGGATTGCCGGCGCAGCGTGTGAACGGCCGCGCACAGCGCCTCGAGCTGCGCGTGCGTGCGGAACGCCAGAACCGCGGTCGCGGCCTGCGCATGCGCACAGGCGGCGACGACCGCCGCGTTGTCGTCGACGATTTCCCAGCCGGCGGGTACGCGACTCGCTTCGTCGAGCGCCGCGCGGCTGACGACGACGCGATCCTCGTCGATCGCGAGCTTCATGCGGCGCGACGGCTCGGTGGCGCCGCCGTCGACGATCGCCGCGAGCCGACCGCTCGGCGCGAAACGCAGCGGCCGCACTTCACCGGCCGCGAGCGTGTCGCCGGCACGCCAGAAATCGACGACCCACAGCAGTTCGCCATGCGTGCGCTGCAGTTGCGAGACGCCCGAGCACACCGCGTGAAAGCCGCTGCGCGGCGCGCGATTCGCATCGCGCACGAGCGGCGGATCGTCGGTATCCGGGTCCGCGCCGGTGCGCACGATCTCGGGATCGACCAGCAGCACCAGCGCGATCCGGTGCGTGCGGCACCAGTCGGCGAGCGCGTGTGCCTCTTCAGCAAGCGCCGCCGGATCGTCCCAGCTGAACCAGCGCTGCGCGCCTTCGATGAAATACAGCGAGCGCGCACGAAAGCCGTAGCGCTTCATCGCGCGCAAGCCGCCGGTGAGCCGTGCGAACGGAGCGGGCGCCGCACGGCGCGGCGCACCCGGTTCGCGCGCGGCATCGCCGCCGGCCGGCTCATGCGCGGGCGGCATCGCCAGCACGTTCAGGTTACGCGGCCAGCCGGCCGGCTGCGCGCGGCCCGCGAAACCGCGCGACGCCATCTGCGCGGCAACGCGCGCCGCGTCGCGCGACAGCACGACCGTCACGTCGCGCGTGCGCGACTGCCGCGCGCTTTCCCACACCAGCGCGTCGCACGCCGGCGTGCCGGCAGCGGCATAGATCGTGTACAGGCCGCCCGCTTCCAGCTGCGTCCACGCATCGGGCAGCCCGTCGATCGCGAGCCGGCTCAGCGGGCCGGTGCGGCCGCCGGGCCGCCCGGTGCGCAGCAGCGCGCGCAGGCGGCCCAGCAGGCCGGCGGCGCCGAGCGCGGGACGGGTTGCATCGATTTCCGTATTCACGCGCTTCCCCTAGTAATCCGAATAAAGCCGCACCGGCGTCGGCGTGACAAGCCAGTTGCGCTCCGCGCGTGCGTCGAATGCATAGCGCAGGTACACGAGCGCCGAACTTGGCGCATAGTCGTGCGACCGGTCGACGTGCAGTTGCGCGCCGACGCTCAGGTGCGGATTCACGCGATATTCGACGATGCCGTTCACGCCGTACGAGAACGACACGCCGCGTGTCGAACTGCCCGCGTAGACGAACCCCGCCGCCTCCTGCGCGGCGCGCTGGTTCGCGAAGGTCGGGTAGAACAGCGAATCCTTTTCGTAGCTGTTCGAGATCCCGCCCGTGACGGTCAGGTCCCACGACAGCGCGTCGCGCCGCCCTGCCCATTCGATCGGCACGCCGAGCGACAGGTAACGCTGCGGGCTGTAATAGCCACCCTGTCCGTAGGTGTAGTAACGCAGGTTCTGCGCGTAGTGCCACGCATTGCCGACGAGCCCCGTGCTCACCTTCATCGTCGCGCGCTCGTATACGGGCACCGTGAAGCCCGAGCGCAGCGTCACTTCCGCGTTGCGCTCGACGTTGCGGCCGGACAGCACGCCCGCGCCGAGTTCGGCGAACAGGTTCACGCGGCCGACGTCGACCGACCCGCGCAGGTTCACGCCATCGCGACGCACGCCGCCCCATACCGCCCCGGTCCACGGGTCGCGCATCCCCGCGTACGACAGCACGCTGCTCGTTTCCGGCCGGCGCGACGCGTTCACGCTGAAGCTCGCCGGCCCCGCGTCGAAGCGATAGCGCACGCCGCCGACCAGGTAATGCACCGGGAAGCCGAGCGGCGACGTGCCGAGATCGACGCGCCATGCATCCGTGCGATAGCCGGCGCCGAGCGCGACGCCCGTCATCGACTGATGCAACGCACCCGGCGGGTTCGCGATCAACACATCGGCCGGCCGGGTCAGATGGAACGGCGGCGGCAGCCCGTTCAGCGCCTTGAGCGCCGCGTAAGTCCCGAAGGTCTTCAGCGAATACGCGTTCGGGTCGCTCGTATCGAGCGTACCGGCGTCCAGATGCACGGTGTCGAGCTGCAGGAACGCATGCCCGTCGTAGCGCACCGGCAGCTGCATGTAGATCGGCACCTGCTGCGCGCGGTACGCGGAAATCCCCTCGTCGCCCGACTTGTACGCGGGCAGCCAGCCGGTCTCGATCTCGGGATCGCGCCGCTGTGCGAGATCCGCGAACGCGGCCTGCGCGGGCGTGCGGCCGTCGCGGCCCGGGCTCACGCCGCTCGTGCGCTCCTGCGACAGCGACAGCCGGTACAGCGATGCGGCATCGTCATAGCGACCCTGCGCCTCGGCCACGCGCCCCGCCGCGACCGTCACGTCGGCACGCGCCGGGTATGCGGCCTGCAGCGGGTCGATCACCTGTGCGGCTTCGTCCGGGCGGCGCAGCGCGTTCAGGCGGCGCACGACCGACAGCCGCGTGTCGACGTCGTCGTCCGGCGTGCGCGCGAGCACCGCCTGCACGCGTGCGAGCGCGGCCGCGCGGTGGCCGCCGTCCTCGTCGATGCGCGCGAGCGCGAGCTGCGTATCGGCATCGTCCGGCGTGCGCGCGACGACCGGCGCGAGCGCATCGCGTGCCGCGTCGTAATGGCCCTGCGCGCGTTCGAGGTCGGCCAGTTCAAGTGCGTAGCGCTTGTCCGCGCGTCCCGCCGGACTCGCCTGCTCGAGCAGCGTGCGGGCGCGCGCATAGTCGCGTTGCGCGATCGCGTCGTCCGTCCGCCGCAGCACGAGCCGCAGCGACTGGTCCTCGATCCGCGCGGTCTGTGCCGGCGTCAGCGCCGGCTCGCGGCGCAGCGCGTCGAGCCACGCGGCGAGCGCGTCGTCGCGCCCCGCGCTGCCGAGCAGGTCGCCGTAGCGCAGCCGCACGTCGGGATCGGCCTCGTGCGGATGCGCGGCGATCCAGTCGCGCAGCGGCGCGAGGCCGCGCTCGGGTTCGCCCGCGTCGATCCACTGCGCGCCGATCGCGGCCAGCATGTCGGGATCGTCCGGCGCGCTCGCCTGCGCATGTGCGAGCGACGCGGCGAAGGCCGCACGATCGCCACGGCCGAGCGCGCCGCGCGCGCCGGCCAGCGAACTTTCCGCGTCGAGCTTGCGCGCGAGCGCACGCATGCCGTCCGAGCGTTGCGCGTCATCGACGCCCGCAAGCGCGGCCTGGGCGCCCGCGATGTCGTCGAGCGAGTTGCGATACAGCGCGGTCGCATAGCGCATCTCGGGCGTGCCGCTTTGCGCGAGCCCGTCGTCCATCACCGTGCGGCCGAGCTGCGGCAGTCCCATGTCGCGGTACAACCGGGCGAGCGCGAAACGCGTCCACGGCGCATCGGGCGCCGCGCGCACCGCCGCTTCGTAGCGTTGCGCGGCTGGCCCGCGTTCGCCCTTGTCCGCAAGCGCGCGGGCCTCGCTCGCGAGCAGGTCGGCGCGCAAGCCGTCGAGCGCGCGGCGGTCGTCGCGGCCCGTCACGCGGCTCTGCAGCGCGTCGAGCAGCGGGCCGATGCGATCGGCGCGGCCGGTGTTCTCGTACAGCGTCGCCGTGCCGCGCACCGCCGACAGATTCGGCGAACGTGCGGCGAGCAACTCGCGCAGCAACGGCTCCGCGCGCGCCCAGTCGCGCTGCGCGAGCAGCGCATCGGCAAGCTGCAGCTTCGCGTCCGGGCTGTCGGGCTGCATCGCGAGCGCGGCGCGCGCCGCGCGCTCGGCATCCTGCGGCCGTCCGGCCGACGCCGCCGCGCGCCCCTGCGCGATCAGCCCCCAGAACTGCGCGGTGCGTGCGAGGCTCTGCCACTTGCCGCGCTGGTCGGTCGACAGCGCCGCGGCGCGCGTAAACAGCGCGCGCGCTTCGTCGTGCCGGCCTTCGCGCAGACGCAGCAGGCCGAGCCCGCCGACCGCATCGGCGTCGCCCGCACGCGCCTGCGCGGCGCGCGCGAGCAGCGGATCGGCGCCGGCCAGGTCGCCGCGCGCGAGCGCCTGCAAGCCACGCTGTTGCGCGATGTAGCCCGGATCGCGCTCAAGCAGCCGCTGCGCGTCGCGCTGCCGGTCGAGTGCGGCGACGCGATCGCGGAATTCGGTGTCGTCCGGCACGAGCGCGAGATATGCATGCAATGCGTCGAGATAGGCGGGATCGGTGCCGGCGGACTGCAGCACGCGCCGCCACACGGCCATCGCTTCCGTATGATCGGCGTCGCCCCGCTTCGCGAGCGACCACGCGATGCGGTTGGCCTCCGCACGCGTGTCGTCGCGCTGGTTCAGGAGCCGCGCGAGCGCCAGCGCCGCGCTCGAATCCTGTGGGTCGGCCGCGACCGCGCGGCGCAGCGCGGCGATCGCCGGTTCGCGGCCGCCCGGCGCGTTCGCGACGATCTGGTAGTACTCGGCGCCCAGCGCACCAGACGGCGCACCGTTCGGAAACAGCGCGACGATCCGCCGGGCCGCCTCGTCGGCGCGGCCGCTGCGCGCGAGCAGGCGGATCTGCGCCATCTCGCCGCGGCCGCTCGTCGCGACGCGGTATTCGTCGGCCGCGCGGCGCGTGTCGGGCGCCGCGGGCGCGCGCGCCTGCAGGCGCGCCAGCGTGGCCTGCGCACCTTGCGCGTCGCCGAGCCGCAGCAGCACGCGCACCTGTTCCGCGAGCAGTTCGGGATTGTCCGGCGCGATCAGGAGCCCCTTGCGCAGTGCGTCCCGCGCGAGGTCGTCGCGATGCTTGGCGCCCCACATGCGGGCGGTCGCGAGCTGAAGCCGCGCATCGGACGCAGCGGTCGAAGCCGGCGCCGACGCGGCTTTCGGCGCGACGGGTTTCGTCGCCGCGACGGCAACGGCGGCCGGCACCCCCGCAGAGACCGACGACGCGAGCCACGCAAGCCCCGCGACACGCCGCGCGGTGGACTTCATCGGCCTGCGCATGACGGGCCCTCCCAGCGCGCATCGAGCGACCCGTCCGCGCCGAACCGGTAGCGGCCATCGCGCCATCCGAGGCCGAACAGCGTCAGCACGCTCGTGTAGTAGCCGGGCGCCGACTGGCGCGCAAGCGCGTCGACACGGGCCACCTGTGCATCGGCGAGCGCATGCTGGCCGCGCGCGTCGAGGAACGGCACGGCCGCCGCCGAGAAGCCGCCATTGCCGTCGTTCGGCCCCGCGACGCCGGTTGTCGTGTCGACCTTCTCCGGCGGCGCGCCATGCGCGGCGACGTGATCGGCGAACGGCGCGAAGCGCGCGAGCAGCGGTGCCGCGAGCGGATCGGCGCGATCGAGCATGCCGGCCCACAAATACACGCGAATCGCGTTGTAGGCGCTTTCCGCATGGGTCTGCGGATCGGGCGCGAAGCCGGCACCGGCGCGATACAACGCCCAGTCCGGCGCAAAGCCCTTCGGCGCGGTGTCGAGCAGCACGCGGCCGGTGCTGGCCGCGAGCGCGGACCAGCGGCGATCGTCCGGCAGGCGCGCGGCGAGCCCGCGGATCACCTGCGGCGGCGAATAGCTCGGGTTCACGCGCCATCGACCGTCGGCCAGCCTGAAGCCGGTCGGCCCGGGCAACAGCGTGAGGCCGAGGCCCGGCACGCTGGCCGTCTCGTCGTCGAGCACGCGCTTCGCGAGCAGCGCGCCGCGCGCGGTGTAGCTGCGCTCGTGCCACAGCCGTCCGGCTTCGACGAGCGTGTACGCGATCCACAGGTCGGCATCCGACGCCGCGTTCGCGTCGAGCACGCGCCACGCGCCGTCCGGCGCGCGGCCCCACAGCCACGCCGGCAGACGGGCGCTCAGGTCGCCCTGTGCAAGGTTGTTCTCGGTCCATGCGAGGATCGTGTCGAACGTGTGCCGGTCGTTCGCGACGAGCGCGAAGAACAGTCCATACGCCTGCCCCTCCGATACCGTGCGCGAATCCGCCGAGCCGACGTCGATCACCCGGCCGTCGGCCGACACGAAATCGCGCTTGAACGCGTCCCAGCGCGGCCACGCCGCGCCGCACCGCACGTCGGCCGCGCCGCTTTGCGCGGCCTGCGCGCGCCCGGCGGCGCCGGTCGCCGCGCACGCAGCCGCGACGGCCAGCACGAGCGTCGTGCCGACCCGCCGCGCCGGCTGCGTTGCCCGTCGCCTTGCGAATGCCCACGCCATCCGTTACATCCCCCGTCGGCGCGCGGCGATTCTCTGCAGCACGCTGAACACGCCGAGCGCGAGCAGCAGTCCCGCGACGACGCCGACCACGCCGAGCACCACCGGGTGCTGCGCCGCGTGCGTCCAGACGCGCGCGTACCACGGCACGAAGCCGACCACGTAAGGCTCGCCGACGCGCAGGCTGTCGACCTGCCCCGGCCGCACCAGCGCGAGGTCGCCCTGCAGCTGCGACACGAGGCCCGGCTTCTCGAACACGTCGAGCAGGTCGGCAAGACGCGTCTGGTCGGTGGCCGTCAGCGCCACGACGCTGCGGCCATGGCTGCCCGGCAGCTCGAACCCGGCCAGCGCCGCGAGCGAGCCCGTCTGTTCGATATGCGCGCCGCCGTCGGCCATGCCGACGCCGTTGCGCCAGCGCTCCTTTACCGAAAACGCGACACGCGTCGCGCCCGTGCCGGCCTGCTGGTCGATCGACAGCGGCAACGCCGCGCGCCAGTGCGACAGCAGCGGCGACGCGGGCGAGCCGTCGATCACGAGCAGGTCCTTGCGGCCCGCGAGCGCGGCGACGTCGCCGGGCCGCGCGACCTGCACGCGCAGCGCCGGGAAGCCGGTCCACTGCCCCATGTGGCCGAGCATCGTCAGGTAGGCTTCCAGTTCCTGCGGCGACGGCCGGTCCGGCATCACGACCGCCGTCTGCGACAGGTCGGCAAAGCGCGTGAACGGGAAACCGCTGTTCGCGAAGAACGCCAGGTTCGGCAATTGCGCGTAATGGACGAAGTGCGAGAAGTCGATCGTCGAATCCGGATCGATCGCCGCGCGCTGCGGCTCGGTCGCGGTGCTCGAGCAGAGCCCCGTCTTCTGCGAATCGAGCGTGAAGCGGAACTGCAGCTGGTTGCCGCTGCCGACGCGGAACGCCGGGATGTCGACATCGCTCGTCACGCGCCCTTCCGGCACCGACAGCAGCGGCAGTTGCATGCGCCCGCGCGCGTCTTCCGCGTGGGCCGGCCCGAGCCGGTAAGACTTCACGAGCTGTTCGTTGATCTCGACGGCGAGCGTCGAGTTGTCCTGCACGGTCGGCGCCGTGTAGCGGTAGCGCAGCGTGATCGGCACGCCCGAGCCGTTCCACGAATGCAGATCGGCCGGCACGCGCAGGTTCAGCCGGATCGCGTCGGGCGACGTGCCGCGCACTTCGAGTTCGCGCGGATCCGACACCAATTCGCGGAACGCGATCGGCCGGTTCACCGGCAGCCAGCGCGGTGCGTCGTACGGCTTGCGCGGCGCGCCGAGATCCACGTGCGCGACCGTCGCCGCCGGGCCGGACAGCGCCGCGCGGCCGAGCACGAGCGCCGCCACCGCGTCGTCGACCTCGGCGGCCGTGCGGCCCGTCACGACCAGCAGCTTGCGGCCCGGCGCGGCCGGGTTGTCGACGACGGCGAGCAACGGGCCGTTGACCGACGGCAGCGCGAGACCGGCCGGCAACGTCGCGGCCGTGCCGACCACCACCGCCTGGTCGTCGGCCGGAAGCGTCGCTGCACCCGGGAAGCGCGCCTGCCGGTAGTCGGCCTGCGCGCCGAACCACGACGCGAGCACGCCGGCGCTGCGCAGCGTCGCCGAGTCGGGGGACGCAGGCAGCACGAACGGCAGCCGCAGGAGCCCGTTGTCACGCCGGTCGAAGAACGGCGCGGGCAAGAGCGCGAGATCGTTCGGCAAGCGCACCGGCGACTCGTCGAGGATGAGTTCGCTCGTCGGGCTCACGTCGGCCCACAGCGCCGAGCTCGACGGATCCTCGCAGTGGTCGAGTGTGTAATGCGCGATCAGGCGCAGGCCGATCTGGTTGAAATCGGAGAAGTAGCGCGGATCGATCGGGATGTCCTGCGTGACCGTGCGGCCCGCGCGCGTCGCGTCGAACGGGACGGTCGCGACCACCTCGCCGTTCATCGACACCTTCAGGTGCGACATTGGGAAGACCAGCGACGGCGAATACGCGTAGGTCAGGCGCAGCCGCGCGCCGGTGACCACGCGGTCGAGCCGCACGCCCGCATTGATCGTGCGCGCGTCGTCGGCGCCGCGCAGGTGGACCGGATCGAACGCGCCGAGCGACGCGAACGGCAGGTGCACGGTCGTCGCGGGCAGGCCGGCGGACGCCGCGCTGGCGGCGCTCGGCATGGCCGCGAGCGGCGGCACGGCCGCGCCGCTGGCGAGCACCGGCACGGCCGGACTGCCGGCTGACGCCGAAGCGGCCGCAGCCGGCATGGGCGCGGCCGCCAGCGCGGCCGCATGGAACGCGCCGAACGTGGCGACCGACAGGACGAACAGCGACGCGGCCGGCTTCATGCGCGGCCCCGCATCGTCACGATCGTCCGGTTATCAAGCGCGCCGCAACCGACGCACGCAAAGCAGCTATGCCCGTGAGTGCACATCCCCACTGCTTCCCCTCAAAGTCTGGCCTGAATGCATTTATCGAAACAACACGGCGAATCATTTCGCTGCCGACTCGTCGGACAGCGCGCCCCTGGCACCGGCGCTCGCACATTCGTCACACTATCTCAAAATCAAGACAAAACTCGCCCTGATTCGTGCCGACGAAGCGAAAAACAACTCAATCCGGTCGGAAATGCTGCGCGTCGCGATGGAATGGCAAGAGTTACACCGTTGCTGCCGGCCGGACCGACCGGCATACTGCCGGCGCCGCCGAACCGACGGCCCGGCGCCCCGGGAAACCGGCCGGATGCCGGCGGCGGCCCGTTGCGGGCCGCCCGGAACGCGCTGCCGCGTGAGCGGCGCGTATGCTACCGCAAGCTCGGGCCGCGCGCTGTGCTTTCTTCCTGGAAAACTGACTTGGATCAAATCGTCGACACCGCCACTCCGTCCCCCGACACGCTGCTGCGCATCATCGCCGCGCAAACCGAGATCGCGAAACTCGGCCTCGACCTCGGCAGTGTGATGGCTTACGTGACCGAGCAGGTGCCGCAGCTCACGGGCGCGAGCGGCGCGGCGGTCGAATTCGCCGAAGGCGAAGACATGGTGTACCGCGCCGCGTCAGGCTCCGCCGCCGGGATGCTCGGGCTGCGGCTGCGCCGCTCGGGCAGCCTGTCCGGCCTGTGCGTGACGCGCGGCGAACTGCTGCACTGCAAGGATTCGGAATCCGACCCGCGCGTCGACCGCGATGCGTGCCGCCGCGTGGGGCTGCGCTCGATGCTGGTGATGCCGCTCACCCATGCGGACACGACGGTCGGCGTGCTGAAGGTGATGTCGCCGGACCTCGACGGTTTTTCGGCCGCCGATGCCGGGACGCTGCGGCTCACGGCCGACCTGATCGCCGCCGCGATGTTCCATGCGGCGCGCAACGAGGCCAACGAGTTGTACTTGCGTGCGACGCACGACGCGCTCACCGGCCTGCCGAACCGCGCGCTGTTCTACGACCGCCTGCGCCAGTCGATGCATACGGCGCTGCGCGCGAACGGCCGGCTCGGCATCCTCAACATCGACATGGACGGGCTCAAGCCGATCAACGACGGCTACGGCCACCGCGCGGGCGACGCCGCGCTGCGTGCGATCGCCACGCGGATGCAGCGCGCCGTGCGGCGCTCGGACACGGTCGCGCGCGTGGGCGGCGACGAGTTCGCGGTGATCCTGCCGGACATCGGCAGCCGCGACGACGTCGATGCGCAACGCGCACGGCTCGCCCGGCAGGTCGGCGAGCCGTTCGAATTCGAGGGGCATCCGCTGCGGCTCGGCGTCAGTGTCGGCGTCGCGATACTGCCTGACGACGGCACCGACATGAACGCGCTGATCGAGCACGCGGACCAGGCGATGTACGCGGTGAAGCGCACGCGGACGCAGCGTGCGGCGCACGCATGACCCGCTTGGCCACCGCGAGCCGCGGCCGTCCGGGCCGGTCACGGATGGCTGACCGACCCGCGCCGGGCGAGCGGCCGTGGCCGCGCGCATCTCACGCGAAGAACGCGAAGTCCGGCAGGTCGAGCGCGTCGACGACGTGCGCGACGCGCGCAGAATGTTCGTGGCCGCGATGCAGCAGCACGCTCGCACCACGGCAGCGCGGACCCGTCGCGGGCCCGTGACGATAGAGCGGCGTTTCGCCGTCGCGTGTGATGAAGTCGGCCTCGCGGGCCGCGCTTGCGTTCATGCGGTCTCGCTCGTTTCGTTATTCGAATCATGCGGCGCCGCCCTCCGGCGCCGGTCCCACTACCGCCGTCAGCCGCCCGCTTCGGCGATCCCGGCCTGCACGCGCCGCACCACCGTCACGATCGACAGCACGATCAGCACACGCCACAGCCACGCGGCGACGCTGCCGACCGGCAGACCGAAACCGATCCACAGCGCGAACGCGCCGAGCGCGAGCGCGCGGTCGCTCTTGCCGAACGGGCCGTCGTAGCGGCGGGTCGCGCCGGCGAGCGGGCCGATCAGCCCCGCGCATTCGACGATGACCGCCGTCAGCGCGAACAGCCAGACGTCCGCCGCAGCGAACGCGGGAATCGCGAGAAACGGCAGCACGAGCGCGACGTCGGACACGACGTCGCCGAGCTCGTTCAGGTAAGCGCCGAGCGTGCTCTTCTGCCCGTGCTCGCGGGCGAGCATGCCGTCGATCGCGTTGAGCGCCATCCGCACGAACAGCCAGATCGGGATCAGCAGGAACAGCACGCGGGCGAACACGCCAAGCCCCGCGAGCGCGCCGACGACGATCGAGCCGCCGGCCGCGAACAGCGTGACCTGGTTGGCCGTGACGCCGCGTTCGGCAAGCGAATCCGCGAACGGACGCAGACGATTCTGGAATTTCGGTTTGAGTGCGTAGAGGCTCATCGTTTTATTGGTTCTTTGCGTTCGGACACGTTTGCGGCCCGGCCCCGGGCAGCGCACCCGTCGGTGGCGGCTTTCGACAGGTGGGCGTAATCGTCGCCGAGCGGTCCCCACGCGTCAAGCCGCACCCCGCTCCGTGCCGCGCCGGGCAATCTGGTGTTTTCGACGGAAACTCGCGATAATCCGCTGGCCCGTGAGCGCAGCAATTCATTCGAACTGTGGCCGGGCGCGCGTGCAACAGCCGATTATCACGCCGTCGAACGGCGAATTCGCCGCGACGCAATACCCGCCGGTGCATCGTCCGATTATCGCGGCCCTGCAACAGGCAGCCACGAATTTGAAAAAACTTAAACAAGGGCCGACCGGCGCGCATCCTGCCGCACCGGCATTCCGGGATTCCGCCTGCCGCGCACGCGCGGCCGCGCGGGCATGCATGCAGGAGGCGCGGCGCCGATGAACATCCTGAACGTCTGGCAGCGCGATTTCCTGCTGTCGATCGTGCGGCTCGTCGCCGGTGCGTATCCGGTCTGGCATCAGGCGCCGCCTTCCCCGACGCAGAAGATCTACTTCTCGAACCATACGAGCCACATCGACACGCTCGCGATCCTCGCCGCGCTGCCGCGCGACGTGCGCGCGGTCGTGCGGCCCGTCGCCGCGCGCGACTACTGGGACAGCAGCAACGTGAAGCGTCACATCGCGCAGAAGCTGCTGAATGTCGTGCTGATCGACCGTCACCGCGAAAGCGGCGGCGACCCGCTGGACCCGGTGCGCGATGCACTACGGCAAGGCCACTCGATCATCATCTTTCCGGAAGGCACGCGCGGCGCCGAAGTCTTGCCGCAGCCGTTCAAGAGCGGCCTGTTCCATCTCGCGACCGAGTTTCCGGAGGTCGCGCTCGCGCCGGTCTATCTCGAGAACCTGCAGCGCATCATGCCGAAGGGCGCGATCTGGCCCGTGCCGCTGATCTGCAAGGTGCACTTCGGTGCGAACGAGGCGCTCGGCGCCGGCGAATACAAGCCGACCTTCCTCGCCCGCATGCGCGACGCGATCGTCGCGCTCGCGCCGCCGCAGCGGCCGGCCGGCTGAACGCGGCGCCCCTCTCTCCCTTTTCCGGACCTCTCCATGCGAACTCTCTTCTGGGAACTGGTCGCAGGCGTCACCGGCGTGCTGGTGCTCGCGACCGTGATCGGCGCGATCCTCGGCGCGCGCAGCGGCGGCACCAGCGCGACCATCGTCAACCTGAACCAGCGCATCCGCGCGTGGTGGGCGATGATCGCGATCATGGTCATCGCGATCGGCCTCGGCAACAACGTCACGTATCTGGTGTTCGCGCTGCTGTCGTACCTGACGCTGCGCGAATTCATCACGCTCACGCCGACGACCGCAAGCGACCACACGACGCTCTTCATTGCGTTCTTCATTGCGATTCCGGTGCAGTACCTGCTGCTCGGGATCAACTGGTACGGGATGTATTCGATCTTCGTGCCGGTGCACCTGTTCTTCGCGATGTCGCTGGTGTCGGCACTCACGCAGGACACGCGGGAATTCCTGAGCCGCAACGCGAAGATCAACTGGGCGCTGATGGTGTGCGTGTACGGGTTGAGCCATGCGCCGGCCGTGCTGATCCTCGACATCCCGCGCTACGCCGGGCAGAACGCGCTGCTGCTGTTCTTCTTCCTGTTCGTCGTGCAGATCAGCGACGTGCTGCAATACGTCGTCGGCAAGTTGTTCGGACGCCGCAAGATCGCGCCGCAGCTGTCGCCGTCGAAGACGATCGAGGGCTTCATCGGCGGCGGGCTGCTGGCCACGCTGTGCGGTGCATCGCTGTATCGCGTGACGCCGTTCAGCTTCGGCGCGGCGTTCGGGATCTCGCTCGCGATCGTGATCGCGGGCTTCGTCGGCGGGCTCGTGCTGTCGGCCGTGAAGCGCTCGCTCGGCACCAAGGACTGGGGCTCGATGATCGCAGGCCATGGCGGGATGCTCGATCGCGTCGATTCGATCTGCTTCGCCGCGCCGGTGTTCTTCCACCTCGTGCGCTACGCGTACGTGTGATGCGCGGGCGGCGCAACGCCGCCCGGTTCCGATTGCTGCACGCTCGATCTCGCGCACGTCGTCGTCGACGCCGCGCTGGACGCGGCCGGCTGCCCGCCCGACGCCTACTCTGCGGCCGGATCGACGTGCAGCGATTCGCCGATCGCATAAAAGTTGCCGCCCGCGATGTAGTGCAGGCTGCGCAGCGCCGGATCGGCCGATTCGAAATACCAGTGGCCGTCGCGGAACACCCGCGTGTCGGACCACGCCGCGACCACCTCCCCGATGAACAGGTCGTAGGTCTGCTGGTTGTGCGGCTCGGGAACCAGCCTGCACGCGAGCCAGCCCGAGCAGCCGGCGACGAACGGCAGGTCGTGGCCTTCGACGTCGAACAACGTGACGCCCGCCTCGCGCAGCTTGTCCGGCCGCTCCGCGAGACTGTGGCTGCCCACCGCATGCGTGAGCTGCAGCTGCGCGGCCGTCGGCACCTGGATGACGAACGTCCCGCTGCGCTCGACGAGCTCACGCGTCTTCGCCGACTTGTCGAGCACGACCGTCAGCTTCGGCGGCAGGAAGTCGAGCGCGCAGGCCCATGCGGCGGCCATCACGTTGTCGACGCCGTCATGACGGGCCGACACGAGCACGGTCGGGCCATGGTTGAGAAGACGGTAGGCTTTCTTCAGCTCCACCGGAGCGATGTGAGTGTCCATGCGGGTTCCCTGGTGAGCGGCACGACGCGTGCCGGCCGAAGGCCGCATTCTCGCACCCGATGCCAATTGCCGCTGACGGTGAGCGCGCCGCATCACGCTCGCGCGATGCGCGCCATAACACACCCCGGTCTGCATCACGCGATTCAATTCATTAAATAATCAATTGATGAATCGACGACGAATGCGTCGCCATCGAAATTCGACCGAAAATCGCGCGGAATTATCACGAATCCGGCAATGCACCAATCGCCCCACCCTGAAATTCAGATCGATTGATGCACAGTTCTCAATAATGTGAATCTCTCAATGGACCTTGCCGCAGCATGTGCATGTCTGCTTTACGTCACATCGAAGAATTTCATTTTTGCCGTTCGTCGGCGGCTCGGTAGTCTCCTGCCCATCCGGTTCAAGCAAGCCAATCGCAAGGAGATGAAATGAAACGCACGACCCTCTCGCTGATTTCGCTCGCATCGTTCGCGGCGATGCCCGCCGCGCATGCGCAGTCGAGCGTCACGCTGTACGGCGTGATCGACACGTCGATCACGTACGTGAATCACGCGCAGGGTAAGGACAATGCATGGATGCTCGGCAACAGCAGCGCGGGCAATCTTGCCGGCAGCCGCTGGGGCGTGAAGGGCACCGAGGATCTCGGCGGCGGGCTGAAGGCGCTATTCCAGCTCGAGAGCGGCTTCGACCCGAGCAGCGGCCAGCAGGGCCAGGGCGGCCGCCTGTTCGGCCGGCAGGCGTTCGTCGGGCTGTCGAGCGACCGCTACGGGACGCTCACGTTCGGCCGCCAGTACGATCCGCTCGTCGACCTCGTGCAGGGCATCACCGCCGACAACTATCTCGGCAGCGTGTTCGCGACGCCGGGCGACGTCGACAACTACGACAACAGCTTCCGCGTCGACAACGCGGTGAAGTACACGTCGGCCGTGTATTCGGGCCTGCAGTTCTCGGCGATGTACTCGTTCGGAGGCATCGCCGGCAGCACCGGCGCCGCGCAGTCGTATTCGGCTGCCGTGTCGTACAACAATGGCCCGTTCAGCGTCGCGGGCGGCTACTTCCACGCGACCAACAGCCCCGCGTCGAACGGGCTGCGCAACGGCTGGACCAGCTCGTCGGACGGCACCTTCGACGGCCCGATCAACACCGGCTATGCGAGCGCGCACTCGATCGGCATCGCCCGCATCGCGGGCCAGTACGTCGCCGGCCCGTTCACGTTCGGCCTCGGCTACAGCAACGCGCAATACCGCCGCGACGCGAGCTCGGTGTTCAACTCGAACGAGCACTACAACACCGGCCATGGCTTCGTGAACTACCAGGCGACCAATGCGCTGCTCGTCGGCGTCGGCTACAGCTATACGCGCTCGGGCGGCGATACGTCGGCGACCTATCACCAGGTGTCCGCCGGCGCGGACTACAACCTGTCGAAGCGCACCGACGTGTACCTGACCGCCGCGTACCAGCACGCGAGCGGCCATACGGGCGACGGCAACGGCGGGGCGATGGCCGCGCAGGCGTCGATCGGTTCGTACGGCTATGCGGGCACCAGCTCGCAGACTATGGTCAACCTGGGCCTGCGTCACCGCTTCTGATCGACGATGGCCGGTTGCGCGGCATCGCGTGGCCGGTCGATCGGTACCGAACGGGGATCGAGAAATCACCGACACGGCGGCTGCGGCCGCCGTCGTCGCTTCTACGGCCCGCGCAGCGCCGGATGCGCCTCTCGTCATCCGCTTCGCTGCGCCATTCACTGCCGCCTTCGCGGCGCATCTGACGCGTGGCGTCAGTATTGCGACTGCGCGCGCCTGCCGGCATGCGCGCGATTGCAGTCTTTTTTACCGATTCCGTCCTGTCGCGCGTCGATACCGGCGCGAACGAAAATGCGCGACACATGCGCCGGCAAATGCAAAGGAAAGTTTGACGCGAGCCATT
This sequence comes from Burkholderia sp. LA-2-3-30-S1-D2, assembly GCF_001523915.2. Taxonomy (NCBI): domain Bacteria; kingdom Pseudomonadati; phylum Pseudomonadota; class Betaproteobacteria; order Burkholderiales; family Burkholderiaceae; genus Burkholderia; species Burkholderia sp. LA-2-3-30-S1-D2. The sequence goes on from NZ_CP013384.1 coordinate 2,179,366, forward strand.
TGACTGCGCGCTATGGCACACTTCGCGTCTGCGTAATTTCCTTGCACCGGGCGGCCGGATTCCGCCCCATCCTGCCATGCCGCGTCAGACTGCCCGTTCGATCAGCCACGCCACGCCGAAGATCGCCGCGACGATCGCGCTGTCGTGCGCGCTGCACGGATTCGCGCGTGCCGACTGTCTCGACGACGCGGCCACGTTCCAGAAGGTGAGCGTGAGCCTGCTGCGCGGCATCGCGCAGGTCGAATCGGGAATGAACCCGAATGCCGTCAACACCAACACGAACGGCACCGTCGACATCGGGCTGATGCAGATCAACAGCACGTGGCTGCCGACGCTCGCGCGCGAAGGCATCTCGCGGGAAAGCCTGTTCGATGCGTGCACCAACGCGTACGTCGGCGCGTGGATCCTGTCGCAGAACATCCGACAGCTCGGCGCCAACTGGAACGCGATCGGCGCGTACAACTCCGCGTCGCCCGACAAGCGCCTCACGTATGCCCGCAAGGTCTATGATGCAATCCGGACCATGCCGGATTCGCCGGATACTCCCATGCCCATCCTGCCACCCTCTTTCACGCCGCCGCAGCAGGTGCAGGCGTACAACCCGTTCGCGAGCCTGAGCGTGTCGGCACCGCCGGTCGCGCGTGCCCGCACGCTCGCGCCGGCCGCCCCGCCGCCGCAGCCGCAAGGCGGGCCCGCCGGCCCGGCCGGCACGTACAACTTCGGCTGGACGGTCACGGGTGCCGACCAGGCCAAGCCGACCCAGGTGTTCGACGACGGCGCGCGAATCTACGTGCAGTTCAGCGACATGAAGCACGTGCCGGCGATCTTCACCGAGACGTCGTCGGGCCGCGTGCTGATGTCGTGGGAGCTGCAGTTCCCGTATGCCGTTCTGACGCGTCCCGCGCAAACGTTAATCTTCCAGCTCGGGCCGTTCGAGGCGCGCGCGCAGCGCGGTGCGGCAGGGGCGACTGCGCAGGCAGGGGCTGGGGCGGGAGCGGCAGCGGGAACGCCGCGTTCAGGCGCGACGGCGGCAACGGCTGCCGCGGCACCGACCGTGAAGCACACTGCCAATGCGCTCTGGTATATCGATACGGCGTCGACGTCGGGATCGGCGGCGACCTCGAGTACGGCAAATACCTCGACGGCATCGACCACGTCGCAGACGCCCGCGACGTGGCCCACCGCAGTGACGTCGAACACGCCGCCCCCCGTCGCGACACCTCAGGCGCCGGCCGCGACGAAGCCGGCTGCACGCGTCAGCACCGACGCGCTCTGGTATATCTCGAAGTAACGCACGCACCGCCCAGCCACATCACCCGCGCCGCACCCAGATCACCTTGCCGTCGCGAATGCCAAGGTCGCGGCGCTCCGGGCGATAGTCCATCGTGCCCGGCAACGACTGGCCGTCGCGCTCGAGCACGCGCCACAGGCAGCCGTCGAGCAGCGCGGCCGCCTCGCCCTCCGTCTTGCCGATCAGCGCATCGTCCGGCGCGGCGTCCGCTTTGCATGCGTTCACGGTGCCCGACGGAGCCGGGTTCGTCACTGCGCCGCCGGCGGTGGCGTTGCGGTGTTTCGTGTTCATGTCCGCACATCCTGCGAAGGTTGCGCTCGCAACGAGTGCCACGAGCATCGCGATCGTTCTCTTCATCGGTATCTCCCTGTCGCGGCCCGGCGATTCACATGCGGCATTCGTGCAAGGCCGGGTATTGCTTGCGTGATCGGCGCCGCGCGCCGCCGGCCCTATCCTGACGGATAGCAGCCGGCGAATGGCGGCGATGCACGACGCGGTCGAGCCGTTCAGGCGCACCGGCGTCGCAGGCCCGGCGCGACGCCGGACCCGCCCGCATGTTACCGCACGCGGTTCGCGGCGACGGCCCGACACCGGCGCGTCATGTCCGGCACGCGCGCGCCGGCCACCCGTTCAAAACCTGTAGGTCGCGCCGGCCATCCCGTAGTAGTTGCTGCGCGACTGGACGATCGGGCTGTCGCCATAGCGCCCGAGCAGGCGCGTCACGCCGCCCGTCGCGACGACCGACCAGTGCCGCGACAGGTTCCAGTGCCACGCGACCGACATCGTCGCGCTGTCGATCCCGCCGCTCGTCGAATATGGCCGGAAGCGGCTCGCCATCGACTGCGCGTCGGTCACGCCGTAGAACGTCTGCGTGTAGCGTCCGGTCCCGGCATGCACGCTGCCCGTCACGACGATCTCGTGCCGCGCGGTCTTGAACACAGGCACCGCGAGGTCGACATGCCCCGACACGCCGCGCGACGTATGCGTCACCGGGGTGTCGACCGACACGCTCAGCTCCGCCGCATCGAACAGCGTCAGCCCTGCCCGCACGCCGACGAGCACCGAGCCGGGAATCCGACCCATCCCCTTCAGGTAGTCCGAACCGGGCAGGTCGAAGCGGTTCTCGTCCGCGCGGCCCGCGTCGTAGCTCACCGCCGCCGACACGAACGCGCCGTGCGGGAGGTCCAGCCGATAGCCGGCGCCCGCGGTGCTGTCGATAAAGAAGCCGTTGCCGAACTTCGCGGAAAACCCCGGCGCGACGACGCCGCGATACTGGTTGCTCCCCTGGTAGCGCGGCGCGAACCCGCCACCGAGCGAAAGCGAATACTGGTTTTCCGCATGAGCGGCGGCGGCAAGGGTCAGGCCGGCAAGCGGCACGCAATAACGGGAGCGGCGAAGAGTTGGGCGCACAATATTGAAATAAGAGTGACGGAGCCCGAAGTCTAGGTGCCGCCGTGCGCCGGGACTGTCCGGAATCTGCGGGGAATCTGTGCTCAATTGTGTTCGATTGTTCGCGATTGTCGCCTTGCTGCCCAGGCCGCCGGAACGCCGGATAGAATTCGCGTGCCGCGCCGCGCGCCCGCCTGCCGGGATGCGGGACGACGCGCGCGCATCGAGGAGACCATGTACGACAATCCGCTCAAATACCGTGTACTGCTGATCGAGGACGACGACCGCCTCGCGCAGCTCGTGCGCGAATACCTCGACAACTACGAATTCGCGGTGACGGTCGTGCGACGCGGCGACCTGGCGGTCGCGGCGGTGCGCGAACACCAGCCCGCGCTCGTGATCCTCGACCTGATGCTGCCGAACCTCGACGGGATGGAAGTGTGCCGGCGCATTCGCGCGTTCACCAACGTCCCGGTGCTGATTCTCACCGCGCGCGCGGACGTCTACGATCAGGTCGCGGGCCTCGAAACCGGCGCCGACGACTACGTGACGAAGCCGATCGAGCCGCGGGTGCTGGTGGCGCGCGCCCGCGCGCTGCTGCGCCGCGCGCAGCCGGCCGCGACGGACAGGCCCGCTGCCGCGCCCGAAGCGCTGGTATTCGGAGAACTGACGATCTCGCCGCCGAACCGCACCGTCACATGGCGCGGCGATCCTGTCGACCTGAAGACGGCCGAGTTCAACCTGCTGCTGATCCTCGCGCGCGCGGCCGGCACCGTGCTGAGCCGCGACGACATCCTGAAGCAGTTGCGCGGAATCGAGTTCGACGGGCTCGACCGCTCGGTCGATTCCGGCATCTCGAAGCTGCGCCGCCGCTTCGAGGATGCGTCGTCGGAGCCGCACAAGATCAAGACGATCTGGGGCCGCGGCTACCTCTTCAGCCCTTCCGCGTGGGACGAATAAATGCTGCGCCCGTTGATCAGGCTGTACCTCATCGTGATCCTGTGCGTCGCCGGATCGATCGCGTTCATCCAGTTCTCGTTCGACCGGATCTTCTATGATCGCGTCGCGCAGGCGCAGCGCGATTCGCTGACGACCTACGCGTTCGTGCTGAACGATTATCTGGAGCGTCATCCGGGCGCGCAGCGCATGCTCGCGCTGCGCGAACTCGCGAAGCACGGCAACGAAGGATTCGGCTTCATGACGATGGCCGACGCCCGCGCGCAGTTGAGCGGCACACCGCTGCGCGATCTCGACGCGGGCCGGATCGCGATCAGCTACGACGCCAAGGATTACTACATGCCGCTCGCGGACGGCTCCGTGCTGCATGCGCGCCCGACCGAGGCGGCCGATCTCGACATCAAGATCTACGCGTACCTGCTGCTCGCGCTCGCCGCGCTGTTGGCCGTGGTGCTGTGGATCTCGTATCACTGGCGCGACCTGCGCAAGCTGCAGGCCGCCGCGCACGCGTTCGGCGCGGGCAAGCTGTCGACGCGCGTGAAGCTGTCCGGGCGATCGAACATCTACGAGCTGTCGCAGCAGTTCAACGACATGGCCGAGCGGATCGAGGCGTCGATCAAGCAGCAGCGCGAAATGATGCATGGCATCTCGCATGAGCTGAAGACGCCGCTCGCGCGCCTCGAATTCGGGCTCGCGCTGCTCGCCGAATCCGACGAGAGCGGGCGGATGCGCGAACGCCGCGACGAACTTCGACGCGACGTGCGCGAACTCGACGGTCTCGTGACCGAGCTGCTGACGATCGGGCGGCTCGAACAAGGCGCAAGCGAGCTCGCGCCGATGGACGTCGTCGTCGATGCGCTGATCGACAGCGTGGCCGGCAACGTCGCGAACGACGTCGCCGACCGCGGCCTCACCCTCGGCGTGTCGACGAGCGGCGCCCCTGCCTCGCACGTGTGCGATCCGAAGCTCGTCGCACGCGCGCTGCTGAACCTGATCCGCAACGGCGCACGTTATGCGTCGCGCACCGTCCTGCTGTCCGCGACGCACGATGCGTCCGGCGCGCTGGTGCTGAGCGTCGACGACGACGGTCCCGGCATTCCGGTCGCCGAACGCGCGCGCGTGTTCGAACCGTTCCAGCGGCTCGACTCGAGCCGCGACCGGCAGACCGGCGGGTTCGGGCTCGGGCTCGCGATCGTGCGACGCGTCGCGCTCGTGCACGGCGGCGACGTGCGGCTCGAGGATTCGCCGCTCGGCGGCGCACGCTTCGTGATTATTCTGCCGCCGCGGGCGTTGCCGGACTTCCTCGGCGACGCACCGGAGAATACGGCACGTGGCCGAGCCGGCCGCGCATCGTCCATTTCACTGCGTCAATGAATGCACGCGGGGCGTCGCCGCCCCCTCACCCGCCGCTCCTGAACGCCGGCAGCTGCTGCCCGAGCCGTGCACCCATCTCCGCGCCGAGCGCCTGCAGCGCGTTGAACGGACGGATCATCACCTCGAATTCGACGATCCGTCCGTCGGCGTCGAAGCGGATCATGTCGATCCCCTTCAGCCGCTTGTCGCCGACCGTCGCACTGAATTCCAGCACGACGCTCGTGCCGTCGTCGTCGGCGAACGCGCGGTGATATTCGAAGTTCTCGAGGATCGTGAGCACCGTGCGCAGCGCGAGCAACAGTGCGGGCGCCGGCCCGTACGGCTTGAACGCCATCGGCGAACGGAACACGGCATCCGGATGGACGATCGTGTCGAGCGCGCTGAAATCCTTGCGCGCGAGCATCGCGTGCCACGCAGCAAGCGAGGCCGCGACGGCGGGCTGCAGATTCGACAGGGATTGCATGGTCAGCGACTCCGGTAACGTTACACGAAAGAACCTCGATCGAAGGCGATGCCCGGTCGGGCCACCGCCGCGTGAACCGGCACCGGCGTGATCACGCGTCCGGCAGGATCACGACCTTGCCCTTGACCTGCCGGTTCGCCATGCGCGCAATGGCGTCGGCCGCACCCGCGAGCGGCACGCGCTCGGTGATCGCGGGCCGCACCTTGCCGGCCGCGAACCATTGCGCGAGCTGGCGCATGTTCGCCGCATGCTGCGCCGGGTCGCGCCGCACCGCATCGCCCCAGAACACGCCCAGGATGTCGCGCTCCTTGAGCAGTGCAAGGTTCAGCGCGATCTTCGGAATTTCGCCGGCTGCGAAACCGACCACGAGGAACCGGCCGCGCCACGCGGTCGCGCGCAGCGCGGCCTCGCTGTACGCGCCGCCGACCGGATCGTAGACGACGTCCGCGCCGCGTCCGCCGGTCAGTTCGTCGACGCGGCGCCGCAGGTCCTCGGTCGCATAGTCGATCGTGTCGTCGGCGCCGGCTTCTCGGCATAGCGCCAGTTTGTCCGCGCTCGACGCGGCCGCGATCACGCGCGCGCCCAGCGCCTTCGCGATCTCGATCGCGGCGAGCCCGACACCGCCGCCCGCGCCCAGCACCAGCAGCGTCTCGCCCTGCTGCAGGCGCGCGCGCTGCTGCAGCGCATGCAGCGACGTGCCATACGCCAGCACGAGCGCCGCGCCCTGCTCGAACGTCATCCCCGGCGGCAGCGCCGCGATCTGGTGCACGTCGGCCACGCACTGCGCGGCGAAGCCGCCGTGGCCGGTGAACGCGACCACCTCGTCGCCCGGCCGCCAGGCGCTCACGCCGTCGCCGACCGCGTCGATCACGCCGGCGAATTCGGCGCCGGGCGAGAACGGCAATGCCGGCTTCACCTGATACAGCCCCTGGACGATCAGCGCATCGGGGAAATTGAGCGACGCCGCCTTCACGCGAATCCGCACCTGACCAGCGGCCGGTTCGGGAATCGCGACGTCCTCGATACGCAAGCGGTCGATCGGGCCGAATGCGGTACACAACAGCGCTTTCATGCTCTCCATTCTCCTTGCGCGACATCGCCGCGCATCGATACGGCAGCGGGACGCGCCCGCGCGACCGGCGCGCGGCGCAGGCCAGACGGCCCGCACCGCGGCACCTTCATCCGTGCGGCGCGACGCTCAGAACCACGCGTCGCGCATGTCGAGCGTCGTCGTATCGACGCTCGCCAGCAGGTCGAGCTGCGCATCCACCTTCGGCAGTTCCCAGCGAAAGAAGTATCGCGCGGCGGCTCGCTTGCCGTCGTGAAAATCGTCATCGCGTCCGCGCGCGGCGAGCGTCACGTCGAGCCACAGCCACGCGACAACCAGATGACCGAACGCCTCCAGATAGACGCTCGCATTCGCGAGCCGCACCTGCGGATCGCCGAGCGCGGCCAATGCGCGCGTGACGTCGACGAGCCGTGCCCAGCGCGGCGCCAGCGCATCGGCATGCGCGCGCGTATCGCCATCCGCCGCCCGCGCGCGTTCGAGCGTCGTTTCGACACGTGCATCGAGCGTGCGCAGCAGCGCGCCGTCGTCCTGACCGACCTTGCGGCCCAGCAGGTCGAGCGCCTGGATGCCGTGCGTGCCTTCGTGGATCGGGTTCAGGCGGTTGTCGCGATAGAGCCGCTCGACCGGATAGTCGCGCGTATAGCCATATCCGCCGTGCACCTGGATCGCGAGATCGTTGGCCGCGAGACACCACTGCGACGGCCAGCTTTTCGCGATCGGCGTCAGGATGTCGAGCAGGCGCGCGGCCTCGGCGCGCACCGTTGCATCGCCGTGCGCGCGCGCTTCGTCGACGAGCCGCGCGCAGTACAGGATCAGCGCGAGCCCGCCTTCGACGTACGCCTTCTGCGCGAGCAGCATGCGCCGCACGTCCGGGTGCGCGCAGATCGGCGTCTGCGGCGCCGCCGCGTCCTTGCCGGCCGGTCCCAGCGGACGCCCCTGCGGCCGGTTGCGCGCATAGTCGAGCGCATGCAGGTAACCGGTGTAGCCGAGCGCCACCGCACCCGCGCCGACGCCGATGCGCGCCTCGTTCATCATGTGGAACATGTAAGCGAGGCCGTGATTGGGCTCGCCGACCAGATAGCCGATCGCACCGGCGCGCCCCTGCGGACGATGGCGCGTGCCTTCGCCGAAGTTCAGCAGGCAGTTGGTCGTGCCGCGATAGCCCATCTTGTGATTCAGGCCCGCAAGCACCACGTCGTTGTGCTCGCCGTGAGCGGCACCGTCCTCGGCCGGCAGATACCTGGGGACGATGAACAGCGAGATGCCGCGCGTGCCGGGCAGCAGCTGCCCCTGTTCGTCGGGAATCTTCGCGAGCACGAGGTGAACGATGTTCTCCGCCAGTTCGTGCTCGCCACCCGAAATCCACATCTTGTTGCCGGTGATCCGGTAGCGCGGGCCGAGCGGCGACGCGCGCTCGAAGTCGGCACGCGTGACGATGTCCGACAGCGACGAACCGGCCTGCGGCTCGGACAGGCACATCGTGCCGAAGAAGCGCCCTTCCAGCTCGGGACGCGCGAACGCGTCGATCTGCGCGGGGCTGCCGTGCGCGAGCAGCAGGTTCGCGTTCGCGACGGTGAGGAACGGATACGCGGCGGTCGCGATGTTCGCGGCCTGGAAGAACAGGAACGATGCGGCTTCGAGGAGTTTCGGCAGCCGCATCCCGCCGAATGCTTCGTCCTGGCCCGCGGCGATCAGGCCGGCGTCGGCGAAGGCACGCACCGCCGGCTCGACCTCGGGAATCAGCGTCACGCGCTCGCCGTCGAACCGCGGCTCCTCGCGGTCGCCGCGCGCCGCGTGCGGCGCGAACAGGTCCACCGCGATTCGCTCGCTGGTGTCGAGCACCGCATCGAACGTCTCGCGGCTGTGCTCCGCATAGCGCGGCAGCGCGGCGAGCGCATCCGCATCGAGCCAGTCGTACAGCAGGAACGCGAGATCGCGTCGCGACATCAGCAGGCTCATCGCGACGCCCTCCACGCGGCCCGCACGCCCCGCTCGGTCCGCGGGAGCTCGATCGATGCATGCTCCATCACGTCTGTCTCCTGTCGGGCGACGCGCCGGCGCGCCCGTTGGCGCCGGTTGCCGGAACCGGATGATTAGGTCGGTGACTGCAAATGCTGGCGGGAATTTAGCACGGTCGTTCTAAAACGACAATGGCGAGTCACCCCGACAGCGAACCGAGGCGATGGCGGCGTGCGAAGGTCGGTCGATGTGGGGCTGTCCCGGCACTTGATCCTTCGAAGCGCAACGCTCTTGCAGCCTTCCAATTGCTTGCCGAATCCGGATTCGGCCTCGGGAAAGACTGGAACGGAAATTGGGCCAGCCTCAAAGTTGCCGATTAAACCGATCAGCGGAATCAGCAGACTGGGGGAGCATCCCATCAACGATTACGCAATGAACACCCACATGAGGAGCACTTTTTCGGTAGCAGATCGACATAAGGAATCAACCGACCACGCGGAATAGCATTGCAGCATGGACAGCGATAAAATACGCCGATGATCACTACCAGCGACACTACAAAGAAAAGCACAAATACTGCTGAAACCCACTGGTATTTAAGTGGAAGCATCTTAAAAGCAGGAAACGCAACAAACCCACCAATCAAGATGACAAAAATCAAAATTCTCACCCTATTAAAACCATTAATCATATTTTTTATTCTCCATTATCCCTATCTCCTCTTATATCGGCAACGAGCTTCGCACTCTTTGCCAGCGCGTATTCATCCGGGTGAAGTTGCCGATTAAACCGGTCAGTTGCCCGAGATAGCGCTAGAGTGTCTGCGCGCCACTCCCCGACCGTTCCAAACGGAAATCACGCCAGCAATCGAGAGGCTACAAGTCAACACGGGATACGGGCCGGGTTGTGCTGCGAAAGCCAATGCAGCAATGCCTGTGTTGATCAGGAATATGGTCAATGCGATACGCCAGACCAGCCTTGTACAGCAATTCAGGCATCGAGCAAGCAACACGTAGCCGACCACGAAACATAGAACGTTGACAACGGCATAAGTGGTCGTCGAGATCTGCTGCATTGTCGAGGCTTGTGGAGCAATGCCAAGTGGAACAGCACCGCTTTCCGTCATCAGCGCAACAACCACCTGGAGGACCGCGAAAATGTAAAGTGCAACTTGAGCGACCGCGAAATGGTCTTTGGCCACGCTTTCGTTCGACCATACTTCGCTCATTTCCGCGCCCCTTCGTCTTCTTTGTCCGATTCGTAGCTTTCACGCGCCTTCTTGTAGCTGTTGTCGAACGGCTTGATCTTCAACATGTGTGCCTGAGAGGCGTATCCACCTAGCGCCGCCACAACGATGCCTAGCATGAAGATACATGTAGATGTAGCCGCATCAAGGCCATGTAGCGCCGAACCGACAGTCATTCCGATGCCCGCAACTACGAGCATCCCTCGGACCCATTCCTTTAAATTCCCATCTTCGATTAGCTTCACCTAACTCACCTATTGATCTGGTTCTTCATCTGATAGGCCGCAGCCGAATTCTTCCAAATCTCAAGGACCTAATTAATGAGTGGGCTGTAAAAAGGCAGCCGATCCATAACAGGCTTTGCAGCCATATCAGTCGCAAAACCTAAAGTAAATTCTCCAAGGTTAGGTCGAAGAGCCTGCTCAATTGCGCTTGCACCTAGGCCAATCGCTGACGCGGTAGTTCCCACTGCAGCCGCGGCTGCCTGACCAGGGCCAGGGATCGACGACATTGCACCGGCGATTGCACTGACGCGCCCTGCATTTGTCGAAATCATCGAAGCCGCATCCGCCGTCGTGTTCCTCACATAGTTCACATCCGACTGGTCGAACTTCGTGAACGGCCCCGTCACAGTGAATCCCCATTCATTGCTTGCCGGTCGATCATAGCTAATCATGCTCGGCAGGCCATCCTTCGTCATCTGCATATAGTTATCGAGGATATACGCCTGAATCTGTGGATCCGGCTGCGCGGTCTTCTGAGTCAGCACCATCTGCCCGTCCGTCGATGGCTTCGCACCTTCCCACGGTGCCCCCATGTCCGTCGGCACTTCACCGACCAATGTCGCCGGCGCGCCCGATTCATGCGTGGCGCCCACCGTCGCGCCCATGATGCGCATCTGATCCTCAATCTCCGCCTGTGTGTATTTGCCCTCGCTCTTTTCCGCCAAAGCCTTCGCCAGTGCCCGCTCGTCGAACTGCGAACCCGGATGCAACTGCCAATTGAACCGATCAGCGCATTCTCCGGCGACAGAAATCCTCGATTCCGGCATTGAATTCCATGCTTACAGAAAAGACACGCCTCCTCACCCTATCCGATTCCTGTGTATCAGATTTTTCAGAAAAAGATGCCTTCATTCCACTCTTGCACATCACATATGCACCACCATCCCTCCCCAAAAACACCCACCCCTTTTTTCTAGAGAATTTTTGAGAAATTTTTCTTTCTCCTCACCGAAAGTCGATGCATCCACATCATAAAGCGCAAGAGCCGACCCTGTTTTTGCACTTTCATGCCGAGATAAAATAGTTGAACTATCAAAAAGATAACTCAAATCCGAAGTCATAATTTCCAATTTCGTTTTCGCAGTGGAAATTGTCGGAGTCCGGGAAATCACCCAAACCCCCAGCACCACCCAAATTAGGAAAAAAATTACTTTCTTTGCCGACAACTTCTTCATATCTCTGCTCGATCATTTCACGAATGGATTGGGGATCTGACCGGAATAACCACCCGCAGCGTTCCCATTGAAGTTGGGAGCCCTTGTAAAACCACCGAAGCCAACTCCGAACTCGAACGCAGTGGATCCCCCGACGGCATGATTGACACCTACGCACGCCCCAAAGGCGCATCCACTTCCGCCGACAGACTGACCGGCAAGAAACTCATCGGCAAGTTTCCCTTTGTCGACCGAATACTGACCAACGTTACCTGCAATAACTCCTGCAGTAATTGCCCCGCCTGCTGAGCGGGAAGCTGCAATAGATGCACCATAGTAAACATTTCCGTTATGTACATTGATAGTCAATCCACCGCCAATTCCCGCACTATATTGAATGGTCACGTAGTCAATATTTCCTGGCCGCTGCGCCGCCATTCCTGATGCCCACGATTTCTGATCCGCTTGCCCGTCAGTCACACTGTACTGGAACAAGCTGCCGCCCGGCGTTTGCTTCACCATGCCGCCATAGCCAGCAGCAGCGAAGTACGTTCCGTTATAACTCTTCAGTTGAGCCTGTTCGACCGTGTAGCTTGTACCTTCCTGCTCCAGCGCTGAATACTTTGCGTAGTCAACCGTGCCTGGCGCGTATCCCGCTGCACAATGAACCAATGCGCATCCCGCTGCTTCTAGGCGATGTTCTTTGTTAGAGTCGCCGTTGGCCAAATCATGTATGACTTTCTTTTCTTCGGGGTGAAGTTGCCGATTAAACCGATCAGCACTCGCCCCAGTCAACGCCCCAGTCCCACCACCGACCATCACACCGGCTCCGCCTGCCAGCACATTCGATGTCAGATTTCCCAGGAGCTCATCGACGTTCGCGTTACCAGTCGGTCCCGCATCCTTGATCGACTGCGCAATCTCACTCAGTTGCGGGGCAAGCTTGGCTGACACACCCGCACCCGCAGCGCCACCAACCGCGCCCAACCCACCGCCGGTCAAACCGCCCGTCAACGCACCGCCGGCAATGTGCAGCGCAACACGATTTTCACCACCCTCGGCCCAACTGTTGGCCCCCTGCTGGTACTGTGCCTTGAGCGTCGGATCGGTCGCGTTGTTCGCGTTCGTCTGTGCCTCCTCCCGCTTCTTATCGGCGTAGCTCCCAATCTGCTTCGCAATCGTCTCCGCCGCCGCCTGCGCCGCGTTGATCAAATCCGACTACCTGCTGCAGATCCGGCGTCTTGCTGACCGTGCCGTTTAGGTTCGACGTATCACGATTGAGCGTCGCGACGTCCTGCTTCTGGCCCACCTTGTTCGTGATCGTGATGCCGCCGTTGCTGATCGCACTCTTCGTGCTCGCGCCGCTGCTGCCGCTCTCGCTCACATACAGCGGCTGACCGCCACCCGTAGTTGGTCGTCGAGGTCGCGCGTTCGTCAGGCTTGTCATCACGCCCACTTGAGCAGCCCCACAAACAACGAACCCGGCCACGGCCGGATTCGTTGCTTCAGCTAAAGAAGACGTTCTTCAACACCACGTACACGATGAAGCCCATCAGCGCGGCGAAGGTAATAACCCCAACTATCTTTTGCCCGCGTGTTTTAGGAGTCGAACCTGGAATTCCAACCATATTTACCACCCGATTCCCGTTTTACCTTGATCACTACTGTACCCACCACCGACACCACCAACATTAGTGTTCCTCCCAGCGCTAACCCCACCACCAACACCAATAATGGTCGCAGTTCCATTACCCGGTGAATTCATGATGCCTGCGCCAAATATGCCGTAAGCGCCAGTCATGCCACCGGCATAACCTCCAGCGAAGTTATTTGTCTGACCGGGAGCAACGCTCGTTTGATTAAGCCAGCCTGCAGTAATACTTGCCGACGCCTGAACTGGATTAGGGAGCGCCATATTTACACCGGTTCCGAAGTATGCATGGCCATCCCGCGTAAACGTCCCCCACACACTCCCCACGAAGTAATCAATCTGGAAATTCACAAAGTCCGGCGCTCTCACCAACCCCGGATTCTTGCCCGTCGTCGTCGCCTGATACGAGAGCCCGCTACCCTGTGCTCCCTTCACAATATACGCCTGCAAGTCAGGATCGCCCGGCCCCAGCGATTGCGTCCACACCGTCTGACCGGCCTTGTTCACGCCGTACCGCGTCCACTCCGTTCCGTCCTGCGGCTTCTCGCCCGATGCAACGCGTACGTTGCCCGGCAGCACACCGCCGCCGCCCATCACCAGATCCATTTGCGCCATCTGCTCCTGAATCTGCTGCACCGTGTATTTCCCGTCGCTCTCCGCCGCCAGCTTTTTCGCTAACGTCTGCTCCTTCGCCTTCGCGTCCTCATGCAACTGCCGATTAAACCGGTCTACCGCTGCGGACGTCAGCGCGCCCGCGCCACCGCCGACGAGCGCACCTGCGCCGCCTGCCAGCAGGTTCGAAGCTACATTCCCCATCAGCTGATCGACGTTCGCGTTACCAGTCGGCCCTGAATCCTTGATCGACTGGGCGATTTCATTCAGTTGCGGTGCGAGCTTGGCTGACACACCCGCACCCGCAGCGCCACCAACCGCGCCCAACCCACCGCCGGTCAAACCGCCCGTCAACGCACCGCCGGCAATGTGCAGCGCAACACGATTTTCACCACCCTCGGCCCAACTGTTGGCCTCCTGCTGGTACTGTGCCTTGAGCGTCGGATCGGTCGCGTTGTTCGCGTTCGTCTGTGCCTCCTCCCGCTTCTTATCGGCGTAGCTCCCAATCTGCTTCGCAATCGTCTCCGCCGCCTGCGCCGCCCCGATCACATCCGACTGATTGCTCAACACCTGCTGCAAATCCGGCGTCTTGGTGACCGTCCCGTTCAGATTCGACGTGTCGCGATCGAGCGCCGCCACGTCCTGCTTCTGGTTCACCTGATCCATGATCGTGCCTGCGCTGATCGCGCTCTTCGTGTTCGCGCTGCTGCCGCTCTCGCTCACACAACGGCATCACGAATCATTTTTTTCGCACAAAACCTACTGTCGCGAAAACGCAAAACACAATCCCCAGCAGAGAGCCGTTCACTAGAACGAATCTTGTATCGTTACTCGCCCATAAGAAACCGCCACCATAAAAATAGGCCACGAAGACCATTACAAATAATTTTATGGAGGCAAAGCACATAAATGACAGCAGGAAAGCAGCAAAATACAAACAAATCAATCTATACATTTCTTCACTTTCCAATCCGAGACTTGGCATCGTTTATCGATTTCGTTCCCGCTTCAGCGCCGGCAGCACCGCCGATACCAGCACCAATTGCAGGAACGTTATTCGGGTTAAACAGATTCTTCCCCGACGACCCTGCCCAAACACCAGTGCCGGACCAGCCAAAGCCACTCATCCCCGACTTCGACAGCACTGATATTAAATTTTGCATGGCGAGTCCAGTACCATAACCGATAGCTGCCGCACCCGCGTTCACCGCTGCACCGGTTGCAATGCTGTCATGTTTTCCAGAGATCGCATTGTTAGTGACAGTATCAAGAGCACCCGTCACTGCGTTTATTACAACGTTTCCAAAGAACCTGGTGTAAGTTCCGGCTCCGCCAGCCAATGCCGCATACCCAACATCGACTGGATTGACTGTACCATTCTGGATGAACTGCGATGTCGCATTTACACTACCAGTTAGTACACCAATACCAACAGGCGATGCCCACGCACTGGATCCCAAAGCTCCGGTCGATCCAAAAATTGGCGCGCCGGGGATAGCGGCCAATCCGGCCGCAATCTCTGACGCCAGTCCAGCAGTTACCAGGCCTCCGGCAATGACGAGCCCGGCTTTTGGATTGGCCACCGCGCCTGGCAATGCCCACTGCTCCGGTGTCAGTGAGCCATCCTTATTCCCAGACAAGAACGGATTGTTGTACTCCGCCGACGTCGCGCTGAACGACCCGCCACTGTTCTGACTAATATACGCCACCGCCGTTGCGTCCCCTCCCGGTCCCTTGCTTGCCGCCGCATCCACCAAACGATAGCCGTTCGCCAGCAACATATTCTGCGCCTGCTCTGCAGTCAGTGGCTTGCCGGTCTTTTCTTCATAGAACTTCGCGAAGTCCTTCGCCTTATCCTTCGCCCACTGCCTTTCGTCAGGGTGCAACTGCCGGTTGAAGCGATCCACGGTGGCCGACGTCAACGCACCCGTGCCGCCGCCGACAAGCGCCCCAGCACCGCCCGTCAACAGGTTCGACGCCACATTACCCAGCAGTTCATCGACGTTCTTGTTACCCGTCGGCCCCGCATCCTTGATTGACTGCGCGATTTCCGTCAATTGCGGCGCGAGCTTGGCCGACAGGCCCGCTCCGGCCGCACCGCCTGCCGCGCCGAGGCCGCCCGCCGTCAATCCGCCGGTCAGGGCGCCGCCAGCGATATGCAAGGCAATACGGTTGTCACCACCTTCGGCCCAGTTCTCCGCGTCCTGGATGTATTGCTCCTTGAGCGCCGGATCATCAGTCGTGGCGGCTGCGTCGCGTGCGGCTTGTTCCTTCCTGTTCGCATAATCGCCGATCCGCTTGGCGATCGCCTCCGACGCTGCAGTGGCAGCATTGATCAAGTCCGACTGCTTGTTCAGCACGTTCTGCAGATCCGGCGTCTTGCCAACAGTCCCGTTCAGATTCGACGTCTCACGACTGAGCGTCGCCACGTCCTGCTTCTGGTTCGCCTGATCCGTGATCGTGATGGTACCGGCACTGATCGCGCTCTTCGTGCTCGCGCTGCTGCTGCCGCTTTCGCTCACATACAGCGGTAACGCACCGCCCGTGTTCTTGCCCGACGTCTGGCCGTGCGTCGCGTAGTTATTGCCCCCGTCACCCACACCACCACCCGCACTGATCCCGAAACTGCTCGCGTTGTAGCTCGAGCTATTCTGAATATCCGAGAACGACAACGCCCCCGTCGTCAGCTGATTCTTGTCCGGTGTCCCCGTGCTCGCGATATACGCCCCCTTCAGGTCCGTATTGCGCTTCACGTTGATGTCGAAACCACCGTCCCCGGCCTGAATACCCGCCTGCTCGTTCACACCCGCATAGTTACCGCTCGCATGGCCGTTCTGCATGCTGACGCTGGCGCTCGCACCGCCCTGGCTGATGCTGAACCCGCCGCCCGAACTGCTCTGGTGGGCCTCGCTACGGCTCGTATCCTGCACCGACGCGAGATTCAAATTGCCGCCCACGTCCGCGATCACTTTGTTCGCATTGACATTCGCACCGACGATATTGGTGTCACCGCCGCTGATGATCGTCGCGGTGTTGCTCGCATTGATGTGTGTATTGTTCTGCGTCGCCGCATCCGAATTCGCATCGCCGTGCGCGCGCGACATCGACGCCGAGACGCCGAATCCGCCGGTGCCATACGACACGCCCACGCTCGCGCTCTTCGACTCGTTCGTGCTGCGCGTGCTGTCGGTATCCGTGCTGTTGACCAGATTGATCTTGTTCGTCGCCTGCAGCAGCACGTCCTTCGCGTTCACGTCCGATCCCTGGATCGTCACGTTCCCTTGGCCCGCGTTCTTGTCACCCATCGCGACGAATGCCGCCGTGCCGCCCGACTTCACGCTGCTGCCGTTGTTCTGCCTGCCGTCCTCGGTGAACGTCGTCTTGCTGTGCGAAGAACCGAAACTCAACTCCACCTTCGCCTCGACCTTGCCCTTCGGATCGTTCAGCGCCTTGGTCATATTGCCGGTCGCGCCGACCAGATCAGCCATGCCGCCGGCCGCGGCAATCGCATGCAGCGCTGCCGCCCGTCCGTCCTGACTACCGCCCGCGCCCTGCGCCTGCTGATTCACGTTCTGGATCGCATCGATGACAGGCGACTTCACTGCCAGCGTGAAACCCGAACTCTTCACCTCGTGGGTTTCTTCGTGATGGCGATCCGTCTGCGACGCATCGATCGTCACTTCCTTCGCGATGCCCGTCACGTCCTTGCTCGCGACAATGTCGGAGCCCGTCACGTGGAGTTTGTTGCCCGCTACCATCGACACGCTGCCGTCGGTGCTGCCGATCAGGCTGCCCTGCGAACCCTTCACCGTGTCGCGGCTGGTATCGATGGTCTGGTTCGTACCGTACGAGATCCCGGCGCCCGCGCTGCCGAGGCCCGACTTCTTTACGTCCTTGTAGTGATATTCGCTCGAGGCCGTGTCGGCCGTCGTCACCGTCAGATCGTGACCGGCCGTCAGGCTGACGTCGTTAGTCGCCGCAATCGTTGCCGCCTTTGCCGTCAGGTCATTGCCTGCTTGCACCGAGACACTGTTACCCGACAACGTCGTGCCCACCGCATTGGTGTAACTGCTCGAATCGATCGTGTGCGTCGATTTCGACGACAGGAAGCCGTTTTCCTTGTGATAGTGCTCGTCGTTCGCGCTCGCGCTCTGTTCACCAGCATTCAGATTCACATCGTGCCCGGCGCTGATGCCAATCGCACCCTGCGCATTCGCGTAAGCTGCCGTCGCATTCACGTCATGGCCCGCCGCAATCGCCAGATTGCCACCCGTCGCGATCTGCGTGCCCGTATCGCTCGACGCCGAGTGTTCGGCGTGATTGCGGGCGTCCCACTTCACCGCGTCCTGACTGCTCTGGCGAATCGCGTTCAGATTGACGTCGTTGTTCGCGGCCAGCACTGCATCGCCGGTCGTCGCAATTACAGCCGCGTTGGCGTTCAGGTCCCGACCGGCAGTTGCCTGAAGCGTACCCGCATTGACCGTCGATACACGATCGATTCCGGTCGCGCTGCCATTCGCCGCCTTCGCCGAACTGGTCGTGCTCGTCAGGTTGAGGTCGCGGCCAGCCGACAGCGCTACGGTATTGCCTTGAATCAACCCGCCGAGATTATTGAGGTCCTGGTTCGCACTGGCGAGCACAGTGCCACCCGACACCGTGCCGCTGTTGTCGATCGAATCGGCATGAATGATCGTGACGTTGCGGCTAGCGATCGTGCCCGAGTTCATGTACGCGCCGTTGGCATCGACCGTGACGTTCTTGCCGGAGATGATCGTGCCTTCGCCAGTCACGTCCGCCGCGTTCGCGTGCAGATACACCTGCGGCACCAACACCGTCTGCTGACTACCGTTCGGCAATGTTACCGTCTGATTCACGAGCCAGACGATGTCGCTCGTCAGTGCGGCCATTTGCGCGTCGGTCAGCGCAGTGCCGACATTCAGCCCGAACTGCTGCGACGCCCTCACGCCATTCGCCATCAGCGCTTCGTATTCGCTCTGATTGTCCGTATAGTCGCCAATGAAACGCTGGCCGGTCGTCTGAATGATCTGTTGCTGAATCAGTTGCTGCTCGTAGAAGCCATCGCCGATGCGCTTGAGGACCGTATTGGGGTCGACCTTGAGCGCATCCAGCATCGTGTCGCTGGACAACCACTTCTTGTAATCGGTAAAGCGCGGGTCTGTCTCGATCAGGAAGTGGCTGCCCGGGTCGCTCGCCACCTGATACAGCGCGTTGTTGGGCAAACGCGTGTTCGGCGTGACTGTGCGCACGACGACATCGCCGACATTGGCCTTCACGGCCGATACTGTCCCGACGCCGACGCCCGACACACCCGAGCCGACCAGTACTTGCCCGCTAACGTCCTTGCCCGCCACCGGCGTCACGCCGGTACCGCTTGCACCCTGCGCAGCGGACGTCGCCGCCGCCACGCTCTTGATCGGATTGGACGGTTTGCCCGGATCGGTCAGCACGACCGGCAGATCGATCGTTTGTGACGGAATAGCCGGCGAGTAGTTGGTCGTCGAGGTCGCGCGTTCGTCACCGCTGAAGGCGCCGCCGGACTGGACCCATGTATAGATCGCCTTGCCCGAGCCCGTGAAGGTTTCAGTACCGGTCGCACCGATGTTCTGCACGTTCATCGGATTGTTGCCGTCACCGGCCACAATCTGGCTCTTGTCGTTGACGCCGGAGGGCGTGTTGATCGTGATATGACGGCCAGCAGTGATCGTGCCGGGTTGCGACGCCGTTACCACGTCCTTGGTCGATTTCACGTCGACCGTATAGACGGTGTAGGTCTGTACAAGCCGGCTCCGGACGTCCGCGTTATAGCCGACCAGCACCTGATCCAGCTTCTGGTAAGCGGCGACCGTGGCGTTGTACCACTGCTGGAACGGGGCGCATGCTGCATTCGTTGACGTCAGGCACGAAGGGCTCGGCCGACCGAAGGGATCCGGTTTTGCCCCCGTTACGTCAGCTTCAGTGGGGGGCTTGATGGCAAACCAGTCACTACCGACGTTGCTTCTACCGGCAAACGAACCTGCAATCGCCGACATCCAGAACGGTCCGGATGTGGTCCATGCCGGATTTGCGTCGGGCGGCGGCGTCACACCGAACGTTGTCCAGATGTCAGCCGGCACAGTTCGATACGCGCCAGTCTGAGACGCCCAAGCTCCCGTACCGAAATTGCTTGCGGGATACGCCGTGTTATCGATCTTGCCCGCTACCCCATTCATCGTGTACTTCGCATACTCGGCAAACGGATATTTGGTCGACGGCAGCAGAATGAATTTCTGGTCGTCGTCCAGCGCCCACTGGTAATCCGTGCCCGGATGGATTTCCTGGCTGTTCTTCTGGTACAGGTAAACGGTCGACGGGTCGATCTTTTCGGTCGAACCCGGCACCTGGTACCACAACTGGTTGCCGCTATCGGTCGTGACCGTCGAGGTCTGGAAGTTCGAATTCAGATTCTCGAACCGGTTTGCGCTGATCGTGATGTCGCGACCGGCGTCGATCTGCGCGCCGTTGTTCGTCACGGTCTGCGCAGCACCGGTTGCCTGATGGTTCGCGTCCAGCGCGCCGCCAACACGAATGTCGTTGCTCGCGTAAATCAGCGCGTTGTTCTGGTTCTTGAACGTCTGGGCACCAATGTCGAGATCCCCGCGAGAAGCGATCACGCCACCGACACCCTGGGTATTCTGGTCATTGACAACGGTGTTCGCGCCCACCGCGACCGTGTCGCCGTAAATCCGGCCACCGGCATTCGTGATCGTGTCACCTGCCGTCACCGTCGTTGTGCCACCATCGATCAGGCCTTCGTTCGTCATCGACTGGTTCGCGTGAACGTTGGTCGCGTTGCCACCGAAAATCTCGCCCGTCGCACGGTTCTGGATCGAATTGGCGCTCACATTGGCAACATTGCCGGCCGACAGTGAGCCGCCGTTGTCGAGCGTGCGGCCGGCCGTGGTCGTCAGATCGTGACCCGCTACGATCTGGCCGGTGTTGGTCAGATCGCCTTGCGTCGTTACGTTGACGTCGCCCGCCGATTGGAGCTTGCCGTCGTTGTTCAGCGTACCGGTCGAGACCGTCAGTTGCTGACCGCCATTGATGTCGCCCCGGCTGTTGACCAGCGTATTCGATGCCGTCAACGTTGCCGAGCCTTTCGACTGGATGCTGCCCGACGTGTTGTCGATGATCGGTGCGGTGAGCTTCGCACCCTTGTCTGCTCGAATCGATCCGGACGTATTGTCGATCGCCTGGTTGGCGTCAAGGGTGACGCTTGCGCCTTCCATTCCTGCAGTCAATCCCGGCACGCCTGCGGTCGTCGGCAGCGTTGAATTGGCAGTCTGCGCGTTGCGGATCGTATCGCCCGTCACCGACAGCGTGCCGCTCGCGTGCATGGCCCCACGCGTGTTGTCGACCGTCGTACCGGACACCGTTACATCGCTGTTGCCGCCTATCTGGCCGGCCGCGTTCGACACCGTCCCGGCGCTTCGTACGGTCAGTGCGCCGTTCGCCACGAGCGAACCTGCATCGTTCGTCACGGATGCGGCGTTGACGGTTGCCGCACCGCTCGACGAAATCGCACCACCTGCGTTGCTCAGCGCCCCCGTCGTCAGCGTGACGCCTTTGCCGAGAACCTGACCACCCGTGGATTGCCCTGCCAGTACGCCGTTGTCGAACGTCTGGCCGTGCGTATCGATGTCAACCGCTCCCGTTGCCTGCACCAACCCCGACCGGTTATCGAACGCCCCCGATCGACTCGACAGCGATTGGCTTGCCGCCACGTTGCCGAGCGTGTTGTCGATCGCCCCCTGTCCGGACGCGAGCGTGACGTTCGCCCCCGTGATCGTACCGCCCGAGTTCAGCAGGCCCGAATTGGTCAGGGTCGTGTCACCCGACGCCAGCAGCTTGCCCCCTGCATTGTCCGTCGTACCGGATGTCGCCACCGACAACGCACCGGAGACGGAGCCGATGGTGCCACCGTGGTTCGTAACGGTCTGCGCGGCCACGGTCGTGTCGTGTGTCGTCGCGATCGTGCCGCCTGCATTCGTCAATGCGCCTGCAACATTGAGCTTCGCTGCATCCGCTGAGACCGCGCCTTGCGAATTGTCGAACGCACCGGCCTGCGTGTTCAGCGTGCCAGCCGCGGCAATCTTGCCCTGGGTATTGTCGAGTGCCTGCGAGACGGTCAGCGCCATGTCGCCGCTGGATGTGCCGATCTGGCCTGCTCGGTTACTGAGCGTGGCGGCTGTCGCCGAGAGCCCGGTCGCCCCAACCAGCTTGCCGCCGTCGTTCGACACCGTGCGCGTTGCGATCAACGACAACGCATCCGACGATGACCCGATCTGGCCGCCCGCATTGACGAGATCCCCCGTCTGGATTTGTGCGCCGCGCACGGCCGTCATACTGCCGTTCGCGTTGTCGATCGTGTCGCTTGCAACGATGAGCGCGTTGGCCGAACTCACCGTACCGCCGGTGTTCGTCAGAGACTTCGTCACACGCAGCGTCGTGTCGCCGGCGGCCGATCCGATCGCGCCTGCCGCATTGCCAATGCTGTTTGCCATCACCGACAGACCATTGCCACCGACTATCGCGCCGGACTGATTCGAGACGGTGCCTGTCGCCGTCACGGTCAGCATATCGGTGGTGCCGATCTTGCCGCCCGTATTGACGACATCGGTCGCCGTGATCTGTGCGGCGTGTGCGCTAACCGCTCCAGCCGAGTTGTCGAGATGAGTCGTGTGAATCGACAGATCGTTACCGGACGCAACCTTGCCGTTTGCGTTGTTCAGCGATTGCGTGACGTCGAGCGAGGTATTGCCCGCCACGGAGCCGATCTGGCCCTGTGCGTTGGAAACCGCATTCGCCGTCAGCGTGAGACCATTGCCACCGGCGATCTTCCCGTTGGCGTTCGAGACATTCCCGGTCGCCGTCAATGTCAACGCGCCCGTCGACGTGCCGATCTCGCCCGCCACATTCGTGAGGTCCGTTGCAGCGATCTGCGCCGTGCGCGCAGTCATTTGCCCCTGCGTATTGTCAAGCGCGCCAGCCGAGTTCAGGGACAGCGCGTCCGCCGCCAACGTCCCGGACCGGTTCGAAACCGATTGCGCGGCCACGTTCGCGAGGCTGTGCGAACTGATGGTGCCGGAATTGTTGACCAGTTGTCCCGCACTCAGCGTCACGTTCTGTCCGCTCATCGTGCCGGCGACATTCGACAACGTGCCATTCGTCGTGACGTTGACCGCGCTGGCCGCGTTCACGGTTCCCTGATCGAGCGTAACGTCGTTTGCGAACAGATTGACGTTATCGCCCGCTGCCAGCGTGCCGCTGCTCGTCACATTCGCGGCGCGTGCCGTGACGGAGCCACCGCCAACGAGATTGCCTGCGGAATCCACACCCGCGTATGCCCGCCCGCTGTTGTTGAACGATGTGGCGGCTGTGAGGTTCGTGTTGCCGCCCGACGAAATCGTTCCGGCGTTAGAGAGTGCCTGGAACGCGTTCAGATCGGTGGCCTGCGTACTGACAATCGTGCCTTGCTGGGCGACGTTGGCGCCATCGATCCGAGTGTTCGCGGCCGACTGAATTCGGGCCGTCGGCGCGATCGTCACATCGCCGTTGTTCGACACTTGAATATCGCCAGTCAGTGAAGTGACGGAGCCGGCGTCTCGCACACCCACGCCTGCCTCCGTCCCGATCATCCGGACGCTATTGGCAAACATGCTTCCCAACGCTTGCACGTCGATCGCGACGCCCGGCGCGGCACCGGTACCGGTCTGTGCCTGCGCGGTGTTGCTCGCATAGTCGACCCGGTTCGCCCCCGCCACTGCATTGATCGAATCCGCCCACACCTGGCCGTTGATCGTCATCGCGCGAGCGATCAGGTCGATCGCACTGCCATGCGCATCGAGCCCGGCACCGGCAATGCCGATCTGCCCCTGCGTCACGTTGAAACCTGCCAACGTGCCGTCCGGATTGAAAGTCGGCACGCCGGTCGTCAGCGTGACACGCGGAACATTCAGAAAGCCGCAACCGGCACAGGTGATGCCGGCCGGGTTGGCGATCACGAGATTCGCGCGATTGCCCGCGATCTCGGTCGGCCCGAGCAGTTGACTGGGGTTACCCGACGTGACCTGGTTGACGATCACACGCGCAGCGTTGTTGCCGAGGAATGGATTGCCTTGAACCCAGCCGGCGAGCTGCGTCTGCGAATTCTGGCCGCTGTTGACCAGCACTGCTCCCTTCGTCCCGACGTTGTACTGCGTAAAGTTGTTCAGCGAGACGCCGTTCTTCGGTGCAGTAATGTTGACGAGCGGTACGCCCGATGCCGACACCCCGACGACCGGATGAGTCGGACCGCTTCGATCGGGTGTGATCGGCAGCGTTGCCTGCGCCTCGGCAACGAGCGGCTGCATGCCGAACGTACAGAGTGCGGCAAACGCGGTTGCGCGTGCCGCAAACCAGATCGAGATTCCGGAATCCACCGACATAGGTCGAGTGGCTGGCCGCACGCGAGCGCGTTCACCGCCCCCGTGCGCCGATGCGTATTCGTCAACCGCTACCAGCATGCCGCGAACGGCACTGAAGACCAAACGAAAGATTCCGGAATTCATGATCGTTTTATTCTTGAATGCATGTCAGGCCGGCCTTCCACGCATCGCGTGAATGACCGGCCCCTACTCACCTTACTTGCAGCTCAGTGCCACCAGGCCGTTGATGTTGCCCGTCGTCGCGGCCGGGATGCCGTACGACACCACCAGATACGGTTGCTTCGCGTCCGGGCCCATGACCGTGCTCATCAGCGTCGATTTGGTTTTCGAGCTCAGCTCCGTCAGACCAATCGCAGAGCTTCCGACGAACGACTGATTCTGGTCGCTACCGATCGAGTACTGCAGATTCAGCGTGTAGTTGATGGTCGGATTACCAAAGGTATCGGTACCGCTCGTCAGCGTCGCCGTGGCGCCATTCAGCGAACCCGGCGCCGTATTGCCGTCCGTCGACGTCGGACGCGTTGCGAAGGCCAGCGAGCATTGCATTTGCACGGGCGACGTCGTGTCGATCGCAACCGGCACACCGATTGCCCATACTTGCCCCTGGTTGGCGTTGTACGTCGCGCCAGCCGAATCGGCGCCATCCGCCCAGCGACCGATGGCGATGTCGCCATTGCCGGCGATGTCCGTCACGATGCCTTTGGTCAGGGTCTTGATCGTGCCCGAGGAGTCATACGGAATCGCGACATAGACACCCGGCGCCTGCTCCTTGAGCGACGCGGTCGGCTGGGACAGGGCTCTGAGCGTGTAATTCCCGTTCGGCATCTGTCCACCGTTCCACGATGCAGGCGGCATCAGAATGCGGACCGTCGAAACCTGGCTCGAGATCGATTGGGATTGCCCTTCCACGCGAATCCCCGTCGAAGACGACGCACTACCCGACGGCGCTCCGTTCGACGACGCGCCACTCGATGCCGCGCTGCCACCGCTACCACCGTCGTCACCACCGCCACATGCGCTCAGGCCAAGCGCTGCCACCACCGCAAACGTTGCCGTCGCAGCTTGCAAAAGCCGATGCTTCTCGTACAGGTGCTGCATAGTTCTTCCTTCTTCTGATTGACGATCAACAAGACACCGAGTCGAGATCGACACCCCGCTCGGTTCACCCCAGCTACGCTTAGAACAATGTGCTGACCTGGAACAGCAACGTCGGCGAACTCGTCTTGAAGCCCTGCGGCTTCGACAACGGGAACCCAAGCGACACGTCGTAATTCAGTGCGGCACCGAGCACGTTCTTCGGGGCGAGATTGCCGCGCACACCGACGACGGCGCCGACCAGTGTTTCGCCGAGGAGGTACTGTGCAGCGGGCCCTCGCACGCGCCCGGCATCGACGCCGGCATAGAGCGCCTGCGTACCGACAGGCGTCGGCACGTACCAGTCGAGTTCGTTGGAGACAACCCAGCCGCTCTCGGCAGCCAGCGTCAGTTGCTGATCGAAGCCGCGCACGGCGTAACGCGTGCCGATCGTGAAATAGTCGGAAGGGGTCAGTGGTGTACGTGCGTTCTGCATGTTCCAGCCGAACTGGTACGAGAACGTCTGACTGCCGATCTTGAAAGGGATTTGAGCGCTGAGGCTTGCCAGTTCGACCTGCGTTTTGCCGTCGAAGTCGGGGGCCCCGACCACCGTGCCCGAATTGCTGGACAGGCCCGGCAACGATGCGCGCCACGCGAATGAGCCGTCGAGCACCACATCGCCGATGTACTGGCGATGCGCGACACCCAGTTCGTAACCGATGATGTCGCGGTGCTGCACCGGAATATCGACACCGTCGATCGAGTTACGACTGATCTTGTGGAACAGGTTGCCGTGAATTTCGGTACGCGCATGCGCGTTCCGATAGATCACGCCGGACAGCCCGGCCTGGAGTTGAGACTGGACACCGCTGTACTCGATCGGCTCGCCAAAACCCGCGACCGTCTGCTTGTACCGCGAGCGACTCGCGTTCAGCGTCAGCATCGCGTAACCGATCGGCACGCTGTAGTTCGCGGAGACAGACTGGTTACCCTTCTCGGACGCGCCAATGTTTGCGTTCGTCGTGCCCGCGATCTGCAGTTGGTCGTACAAGTGAAACGGGGAATCGAACGTGAACGATCCGGACAGCTCGTACTTGCCGGTCGAATCGAGACCCGCGTTGTCCGCGCCGATGACGGCATGCCAGCGCTTGCCGGTGCCGGGATGAAATACCAGCTCCGAGTCCCCCGGATTCACGCCGGGCGCGATGTCGAATGTCGCATCGGACTGCGACTGAAGCCGGCGCACGTTCTCGAGCCCCAGATCGATGTCGCGCTGATTCAGCAAGGCACCGGCTGATGTCGGCAATGCCGCGCGCGTCCAGCCAATCGTCGGTTTGTCGGCGCGGATGTCGCTGATACGCCCCGGAACCACGCGAAGCGTCAACGTTCCGGATTGCAGCGATTGCGTCGGCACGAGCACGCGTGACGTCACGTAGCCACGGTCGATCAATGCGTTATTAGCGGCGTCCTGAATCTGCTTGAGTGCGGTCTTGCCGACGCACTGGCCGACGACCGGTTGCAGAAAACGCGCAAGCCACGCGAACGCATTGTCTTCCAATGCGATTGCGTTGATCGGAAAGCACGGGTTATCGAGCGGCAAGCTTTCGACGCCAGTTGTCGATGCCCTCTCGCCCGTCGGTGTCAGGACTGTCGGACGAGGATTCAATTCCTTCGTCGCGTCCAACTGCTGTTGTTGCAAACGCTGGATTTGCGGGCCAGACGTGATCTCGGACGGCGGAACGCCTTGCGCGAATGCAGAAACACTCGCCAACGCCGAAATCAACGCTGCCGAAGTTTCTCGTTTCTTCACTTGTTAGCGGCGTAATGATTGGTCTCTCGCGCCGCAATTTATCAAAACACTCGAAAGCAGATTGTCAGAAATTGCAATGCCGCACCAATATGCCCAGCCGTGAGCGCTCGCCCGCCGTTGCTGCACGATCCGCGATCACGGCATATTCAAATCAAATACGCGCAAGCCAATCCCTCTAAAAACAAAAATTTGACACTTCGAAAAGGTTATCCAATAGAAAATCGCGCATCAGAAACAGAGTAATCCCCCAAGAGACCATCAGGCGAAGGAGGCGCTACTACCACCACATCAATTCAATAAATCATTGATTTATTTAGACGGCTCGCACGTCAGCAAGGACCACCAGACACACCTCCATGGAAGAACCCCGCGAGACTTCATCGTTCTTCCGAAGATCCACAAAACCACGCCTGCTATTGAGATAGGAAAAATCAAAATCTAGCCGATTGACATTTCTCGCCGCCGTTAATCGACTAATCATCGACTAGTGGCAGTAGACGTCCGTGCGATGCTGCATGTCTCCAATTTGCAACAGGACTTTCGCCAGCGCCATGCTCGCCTCCGGAAGGCAGAATTTTTAATCACATACGCGCAGCGGTTCGCCGTTGTCGCAACGAAACTCGAAGCCGTCAGAACACCAGCGTTGATGCGCCTTGGCTCATTGTCTTCAGAACTGAGCAGTCACCTGAAAACCGAGCGTCACGCGCGCGGTTGGAAAACCGGACGGCTTGTAGACAGGTGTACCCGCGAAGAGATCGTAGCCGTATCCGCCGAACCGAGTCGTGACACTGCCCTTGACGCCAATCACTGCACCGGCGAGCTGCGTGCCAACCAAGGCAACCGGCTCTGGCCCCCAGACCCGACCGTAGTCGAGACCTGCATAGGCCGATAGCCCGGTCTGCGCGATGGGAACCTGCAATTCGTTGCGCCAGTAGAACCCGCGCGATCCCGCCAGCAGCGTTTCACCGTCGAATCCCCGCACGGTATAACGACTGCCGATCGTGACGCTATCGAGGTATGAAACCGTATTGCCGGTGTACTGACCATGAAAGGTCGTCACATATTTGAACGGCTGCGTACCGATGACGAACGGTGTCGACAGATTCGCATCGAGCACGACCATCTTGAATCTGTAAGTCTGTCCACCCTCCGCCGCGAACATGCTGTCGGTCGAGCCAAGCCAGCCGAGCCCCTGACGATAGGCAAGCGAGCCATCGAACTGCGACGAGCCGAAATAGTGCCGGTCGTTCAGCCCGAATTCGAGAAAGGTCGCGTTCTGATGTGACGACGGTATCGTCGTGCCTTCGATATAGCTGTCGCCGAAACGGCGCGTCAGGCGAACCTGTGCACCGAACACATCGTTCCGGCTGCGCGCCAACACACGATTGAGCCTGAAGTCGACCGTCTTCATGTTGCCGCTCGCAACGAACGTCTGGTTCACGGCCGCGAGTGGTTGAAAGTACGTACTGGTATAGGCCGAGAGAGTGCCGGTCCAATAACCCCAAGGAACCGAGTAGAACGCGTTCCAGCCGTGCGAGCCGAAGCGCTTGTCGCCGAATTCCAGATCCTGGTTGAAGCCTACGTTGAAGATGTCATTGAGACCCAGCGGGTTGTCGATGCCAAGCGACACATTGCCTTGCAGTTTGCCGGTCGCGCGCGTACCGGAATTGTCGATGGACGCAACAACGGTCCATGGTTTGCTGCGCTTCACGTCGAGCACGACGTCGCTTTCGCCGGGCGTATCTCCGGGTGCAATCCTCATTGACACATCCTGACTTGGGACGCGCTTCATCTGCTCAAGCCCTTGTTCGATGTCGCGCAGGTTCAACACGTCGCCGTCGCGAGTCGGGAACGCAGTCTTCCACGTTCCCCGTAACTTCTCGTCCTCGAAACGCACATGGCGGATCACGCCCGGAATCAGGGCAAGCTTCAATGTGCCGGTGGACAAATCCTGCTCGGGCACGAGTACGCGGGTCGTGATGTAGCCGCGTGCGAGGATGGCCTGCGACACCCCTTTGACGATCAGGTCGACGCCTTGCTTACCGACGCATTGGCCGGCGTAGTGCGTGAGCCAGTCGCGCGCAAAGGCGAAGCGATCCATCGGCAAGGCTGATGCGCCTTGCGCCTTTGACGCAGCCGGTAACGAAGCGGGCACGTCGAGCGCGAAACGATCGATTCGAAAGCACGGTGTTTCGGTCGGCAGTACCGGATAGGCTTCCGGGCGCGGCACGTCCGAACGCACGCCCGGCGTTTGCACGGTGGCGTCGCGCTGCTGCGCGTCACGGCGCTGCTGCACTTGCTGGTTTTGCTCGGCGTTCGCGCGAGCGGCGGCGGCCTGGTCGTTCGGAGTGGGGGCCTGTTGCGCCCGTGCTACGAACGGAATGAAGACGAAAAGTGACCAAAACGCAAACCTCCTCATAATTTCCCTTTTAAGATTGGTCACTTCTGGTCAGGAATATTTTTGACTAACTTCAACCAGCAATTTTTCCCTGAACTCATCAGGAGAAAATTCATGCCCGGACCATAGATATCCCGCATCGTCGTAAATTATTCCGCCCGTCACCAACGAGATTGCAGAAACAACAATAGCCGAAAACAATTCATCCCCTCGACTCTCGATCGAGCATGCGTAGGGGCAATCGTTAGCGATTCGCTGCCCCGGCGGCCATTCTATTACGTTGATCCAACACCATTCGTCTTCTCGCTGCCCCTGGGCGTACAGGGCTTTGCTGGAATTTCCGTAATTTCTCGACGTAATGATTGGGCGTGACCTCCCAAGCTCCATAAAATAAATTTCGATGCACCTCGCCAATTGATCATCTTTGAGACGCTCTTTCATATTTATCAAGGAATTCTTCATTTGCGTCCTCCGGGTGGAGCGGCGATCGCAGCCTTTGTCAAATCAACCCAGCGACTCCAAGCTCACCCAACTTGACATGACAAATCAAATCCCGCCTCACGAATAACCGCTTTCGCCTTCTCAAAAAAGTCGAGTGCGGCCGGCGACAGCGGATATTTTGCAAGCAATTCAATCTCGCACTGACAACCACGCGCATTTGGGAAGTGCTGATATAATTCGCCACCCTCAATGAATCTCAAATATGTATTGATTTTTTCCTGAAGAAGAAGATGTTCATCTTCTGGCGCCGACCATTCCAAATGATCGGAAATCCCGAGCTTGGCGATTTTCTTGGATGGATCAACGCCAATCAAATCAACAACATTCGTTTCGGTAATGGACATTCAATTCCCCTTTAGCCGGCTACCCCTCACGCAGCAAGCGTTCTACGGTCTCCTTGTCAGATTCGGCAAATACGACCTCGAAGCGATGTGCTTCGTCTGGACGCCAATCGAGAGCTGAGTCGCGCAGCAAACGCAGATATATCTTGAGCTCCGACTGCTGCAACATCGGGAGCTCTGGATGGATCAACACGATGTCGTGTTCGTTTAGCCAACTGAAGTCACGGAAGCAGTCAAACAACGCATCCCAGTTGAAGCCGAAATATGCCGGAAATGCGAGTAAGGACGCGAGCGCCTCAAGCAAGCCACTCTTCGTTCCAATGGTCGAGGGGAGCATGGCAACGAATGCGTCTTTCGGGCGGTAACCATTTGGTTGTGCCTCGTAACGAAACGGGTTGACGATTGTCATCGCGGTTACCTTTTTACGGGAATGAACGTCTTATAGTGGTCGGGCGTGTAATACACCTCGCCATTTTGCCCGGTCACGATCCGCTGCGGACCAACACCGTTCACCCCAGGTGTCGGAACAACGTATTCCGTGTAGTAGCCTGCTGGCTGCCGCGGCAAAAGCCCTTCGTTATTGCTGAACGTGGTGCTGTCGTTACGTGAAGGATACTTCACGCCAGACGCGATTCGATCTAGCGTCGGCTGAAGATCAACGGTGCCTTGGTAGACGTTTCCGGTAACCCGGTCGGTTACCGTAACGCCATTGATCATGGGTGCAGAGCCGGAGGTGCTGTTTGTGGCCTTCCCCGATGACTTCCCTGCGCCTCCCGTGGCCTTGCCGCCGCTCAACACACCCGCCACGGCCGTGGCCGGCACAGTTGTCAGTCCGTCCTCTTGGCGTTGCGTCAGATTGACTTGGCCGATCATCGCGCGCTCTTTATCCAGCGCCTTCTTAAGCTCCGCGATTTCCTTCTGATCTTCGCCCCGAAGCTTGTCTTCGTTGGCATTGTAAAGATCGACGTTCGATGCGGCGGCCGCTCCGGCGCTGCCTCCGACCAGTGCGCCGCCGACCGTTGCCGCGACGTTCGCAGCGATGTTTCCGACCAGCGACGAGCCGGTCGTATCGCCCACCGATTTGCTGATCTTCTCTGCCTGTCCGGCCAGCAGTGACGACGTGCCGGCTCCCGCTGCGCCGCCGATTGCCGTGAGCGCGCTGCCGCCTCCGAGCCCACCGATCAGCGCACCGCCGGCTGCTTGCAAGCCCGCGCGCGACGCACCGCCCTCATCCCAACTCTGCGCCTGGTCAATGTACGACTGCATCGCAACGAGGTCGCCGCGCTCGTAGGCGGCCTTGGCCGCGTCGATCGCATCCTTGCGCTTGCCATCGGCGTACAGCCCGATCCCCTGCGAAATCGTCTGGCCGGCCGCCTGCGCCGCGTTCATCGTATCGGCCTGCTGCGACAACGTCTTCTGAACGTCCGGCGTCTTCGAAACGGTCCCGTTCAGATTCGTCGTGTCGCGGTTCAGGTTCGCAATGTCCTGCGTTTGCTCGCCCGGCTTCGTGATGGTAATCGTGCCTGCGCTCACCGCGCTCTTCGTCGTCGCGCTCTGGTCGCCGCTGTCGTTCTGGAACACCATCGGCGTGACGCCGCCCGAGCCCGATACCGATGACGGGCCAACTGCCTTGTTGCTCGGCCCGACCGATGCGCCCGCGCTGAAGCCCGCGCTGTTCGCGCTGTAGTGCGAGTGGTTCTCGATGTCGCTGGTCGTCAGCGTGCCGGTCGGCAGGCTGTTCTTCGACGGATCGGCCGTGCTGCCGATATACGCACCCTTCAGGTCGGTGTTGCCCTTCACGGTCACGTCGAACCCGCCAGCACCGGCCTGGATGCCCGCCTGTTCGTTCACGCCCGCATAGTTGCCGTCCGCGTGGCCGTTCTGCGCACTGAAGCTAGCTCCGCCGCCGGTCTGGCTGATCGTGAAGCCGCCGCCCGCGCTCGACTGATGCGCGGCGCTCACAGTCGTATCCTGAACGCTCGCCACGTTCAGGTTGCCGCCCACATCAGCCACGACCTTGTTCGCGTTCATGTTCGCACCGATCACGTTCGTGTCGCCGCCGCTCACAATGGTCGCCGTCTGGCTCGCGTTGATATGCGTGTTGTTCTGGATCGCCGCGTCCGAATTGCCGTCGCCATGCGCACGCTGCATCGACGCGGACACGCCAATACCGTTCGTACCTATCGACACGCCGACGCTCGATCCCGACGACGAGTTCGAACTCTGCGTCTTGTCCGTATCGGTCGTGTTGACGAGATTGACCTGGTTGTTTGCGACGAGCGCCACGTTGGCCGCGTTCACGTTCGAACCGGCGATCGTGATGCTGCCATCCTTTGGCGTGCCGTTGCCCGTCGCAATCAGCGACGCGGTTCCGCCCGCATTGACGCTGGAACCCCGCTGAATCGTCTGATCTTCCGACGACTGCATCGAGCTATGGCTCGAACCAACGCTGACCTGCACGCCGATGCTCGGGGCCTGCGGCCCCTTGGCACCGTTCAGAAGCGCTGCGCCGCCCATGCCGCCGAATGCCACGTCGCCGGCCGCCGCGATGCTATGCAGCGCCGACGCGCGGCCGTTGCTGTCCTTCGCTGATTCGCGCGCGGCCTGCGTCTCGCTGATCGCATTGTTGATCGCATCGCCCACCGAGCCCGACAGGCCGACCGTCAGCCCACTCTTGCTCGTCTGTTGCTGTTGCGCTTGATGCGTGGTGTCGGTGGCCGAATCGATCACGATGTTCGCGGCCGTTCCTGTCATGTCCTTGCCCGCGACCAGATCACTGCCTTGGACGTGCAGCGTATTGCCCGCGTGAACCGACAGATTGCCGTCTACCGAACCGACCGTACTGGCGTTGTTCGTCACGCTCGACGATTGATTCTGCTGCGCGAGTTTGCTGTTGCCGACCGAGAACGACAGGCCGCCGCCCGACATCAGGCCCGAGTGCTGTTCCTGATAGGTGGTCGACGACTGGCTGGTGTTCTGCGAAGTCGTCACGTTCACGTCGTGCGCCGCGTTCAGTGTCACGTCGTGTGTACCGACGACCGTACTACCCTGAACGTTGATGTCCTTGCCGCTACCAATCGAGACGCCATCCGCCGAAATCAGGCTGCCGTTCGCCACGGTGCTGGTCGCGTCCTGACTGCTGGCGATTTTCGTGCCGCTCACGACGCCGCTGCGGCTATGCGTCTCGTGCGAGTTGTACACGTGCGTTTCAGTGGCTGCCCCGACATTCACATCGCCGGCTGCCAGCAAGTTCGCATCGCCCTTGTTCAGATCGATCGTGCTGCCGATGACATTGATGTCCTTGCCCGACACCACATTGAACGTATCGCCGCCCTTGACGGTCGTGCCCGTCAGCGCCTGATCCGACCCATGCCGGGTTTCCGCATAGCTGCGATTCCCTTGGTCGCCCGAGCTGTTGGCGTTGATCGTCGACGTGACGCTCGCCGCACCGAGGGTCACATTACCCTTGGCCGCGATCGTGCCGCCCTGGCCGAAGTCGAGCTGCGCACCTTGCGCCGTCAAGTCACCGCCCACGCCGATGGCCGACTTGCCGCCGATGTTCACCGTGCTGCCGGTCGCGCTGTTGAGGTCCGTATCCGACACGCCGTTCGCGCGCTGCACGACCTTGTGCTCGCCGGTCTGCTGCGCGCCAAGCGTCCAGTTGCCGCCGATGTTGGCGTTCAGGTTCCCGCCGACGTTCAGGTTGCCCGCGTTTTGCTGGAAGTCGCCGCCGGTTTTGATCGACGCGTCGCCGGCCACATTCAGGTTCGCAGCGGGGCCGAGCGTCGTCTTGTCGCTCGTCGCGCCGTCGCGGCTGACCTGGTGCGTCGTCTGCGTCGCGGTATTCAGAATCAGCTGATTGCCCGCGTTCAGTTCGAGGCTGCCGGCCTTCACATTGGCCGACGTGAGATCCACGTTGCCCGTCGTGTCGAGCGACATCAGCCCACCACTTTGCAGCGCGCCGAACGCGTTGTCGATCTGCTTGCCCTGAAGCGCGAGCGTCGTGTCCGCCTTCACGGTGCCGCTGTTCGTGAAGACCTGCGTGTTCTTCAAGTCGATATTGCCTGCTGTGATCAGCGGGCCGCTCGCATTCTGCTGATCGGCCTTCGCCAGATACACGACCGGCACGAGCACTTGCTGACCGCCAACCGTCTCGGTCTGCATGATGATCACGTTGCTCGTGAGCGCAGCCACCTGCTGCGCCGACAGGCTCATGCCGAGCGGCAGGTTCAGCGACTTCGACAATTCAGCGCCCGCGAGCATCAGCGACTGATACATACCCTGAAGGTCCGTATACGGCCCCAATACCGCCTTGCCCGTCAGTTGCGTGACCTGGTTGCGCACGAGCTGCTGCTCGTAGAACCCGTCTCCGAGACGCTTTTCGGTCGTCAGCGGATTCACGCCGATCTGGTTCAGGTAATAGTCGCTCGACAGGAAATTGTTCATTCGAGTGAACGCGGGGTTCGTCTCGATGAGGTATGTCGGGTTCGGGGCAGGATTCGGCCGGTACAGGCCGCCTTGCGGAATCGTCAGGTTGTTCAGCACGTTCACGGCGGTCGCGCTCGCGATCACCGGATCGATCCAGGCAGGCGTGCCGCCCTTGATCGCGGCTGCTCCCGATTGTGTGCCGCTCGCGTTGCCGCTGACCGTGCCGAGCGTCAGCCCCGGAACAGCCTGACCCGGCAACAGTCCCAATGACGGAATCGTCGCGTTGGCCGCCGTGTTGTTGACGCTCACGCCGTTGCCCGAGATCGTGCGGTTCGCGCCCCACGTCGAGCGATAGTCAGGCAAGCTGTATTGCCTCACGTCGGCCGGTGCGGCTTGCGTATAGCCGCCCGGCCCGCCGACGAAGGGCTTGTCGCCAAACGGCAAGGTCCAGTTGTGTTCCGAGTTGTCGTAGTTGTTGTAGTGGTAGTACCCGGAATACGTGACAGTCACGCCCGGCGCTTGCTGGCCCGTCGCGCCCCAGCCGTCCATATCGAGACTCACGGGCTGCTTGAGGTTGCCGACCGCCGTCACGCTGCTCCAGTAGTTCTGGAACGTCTTGACCGTGGACGCGTCGAGATCGCCCCCCGACGCGATCTGCGCGCCCGGGCTCAGATTCGTCACGGTGTTGGCAACCGCCTTGCCCTCATAGGTCGTGTACTGATAACCGCTGTTCCACTGGCCGCCGTTAGGCGGTACCGTGAAGACGCCACCCGGCTGCAATTTGAGCGCGGCGATGATCGGGGCCGGATCGTAATCCGGGTAATTCGGATCGTGGAACAGGTTGATCCAGTGTACGTCCTGACCGCTACAGGCCGCGATGTAGTAGGCGGCGCATCCCGACATGCTGATGCCGAGCTGTTGCAGCAGGGCCGGATCGACCTGAGTCGTGTCGCCGGATGTCTGCATGACGCGACGCGTGTTCGTGACCTTATCAGCGTGCAATTCCATCGAGCTGCCCGATTGAATCATCGCCGATGAATTGTTGATCAACGCCGCGTTCGTGTAGTCGCCGCTCGCATCCTTGCCACCGGCCAAAGCCACTTTGCCGAGCCCGAAGATCGTCGCGGTCGGCATCGAATCGCCCACCGTCGTGTCATCGCGATTTTCGATGTCGTGCGCGAGAATTTCCAACAGGCCCGACGTGTCCGATGCACCGATCAACGCGACCGGGCCTAGGTTCGACACCGTGCCGCTTGCCTGAATGGCCACGCTGCCGCCGACCATCGCGCCATAGTTCGTCAGGTCACCCGAATGCGTACTCAGCAAGCTACCGGCCGTGATCGCCCCCGTGTTGACGATATTGCCGGCGTTGACCGTCAGGTTGTTGACCGATTGCAGGTTCGCACTGTTCGTGAACGTGCCCGGCAACGTGAAAGTCAGGTCGTGACCGATGTTGAACTGCGTCTGTGGCGTGGTCGTGAAGTTGCCTTGCAGGTTGATCGTCGCGTCGTGCGTCGCGCTGTATGCGCCGCCGCCAAGCAGCGTCGAAGCCGCTATCGTCAGGTCACGAGTCGAGCTGATCGAACCGTTGGCGTTCGAGATCGCGCCCGTCGTCGCGACATCCACGTCGCCGGTCGAGTTCGCGACGTTGCCTATTTGCGCGCCGGAATTGTCGACCGTATCGCCTTTGACATGGAGCGATCCGCCCATCAACTGGCCGCCCTGCGTGTTCGAGATCGAACTCGCGCCGATCGTCACATCGCCTTGCCCCGTCATCTGCCCCATGCCGGCGACACCGCCCACATGGCTGTTCACGATCTGGCCGCCGCCCTGCACGTTCATCGCGCCGCTGCCGAAGTCGTGCACCGCGCCATCCGTATTGTCGATCGACGCGGCCTGAATCGACAGCGTGCTGGCGTCACCCGTCTGACCGGCTTCGATGTGCCCCTGCTGATTTGACAATGCACCGCCGCTGATCAACGATAGATTTGCGTTCGAGCGCATCAGGCCCTGAGCGTTGTTCATCGCCCCGGCGATCGTGGTCGCCAGACCCAGTTTCGCCGCGATGACGCCGCTACCGTTGTCCAGACTACCGGCCTTCACGACGGCCTGTCCGTTGGTGCCGATCGTACCGCCGATATTGTTCAAGGCGCCCGCGCCATTGCCGGGCGTAAGGGTTAGCGTGCCGGTCCCGCCGTGCGTGATGGTGCCGTGCGAATTCTCCAGAACCGCCGGCGCAAGCGTCAGGTCCGTGCTGTTGCTCTGGATGACGCCGCCGTTCGAATTGTCGAGCGTGCCGGAAATGGCAAGCGTGGTCGGCCCGCTCTGCCATTGCGAAATGCGGCCGCCCTGGTTCTTCAGGTTCGCGGCTGTCAGTGAGAGCTGATTGCTTTCGATGTCGCCATTCTGGCTGTTGTCCACGAGTCCGGCGACGGTTGCCGCGAGCGTGGGCGAAACGATTTTGCCGCCGAGGTTCGACAGCGAGCCGCTATGAATCGTCGTGGTCGCCGTCTTCGAACCAAGCTCGCCACCGTCGTTGACCAGTGCACCGCCCGCGGTCACGTCGACGTTCGCGTTCGACGTGAGCTTGCCGCTCATATTCGTGATCGAGTCGGCCGCATTGACGCTCAGGCCCGTTTGGCCGGAGGCGGAACCGGCCGAGTTATCGATCGTCTTGCCCTGCAGGACGGTTCGGCCATTGCTGGCGATGGAGCCGGCTTTGTTGCTGACCGCGCCCGAAGCGTTGCCGACCGTCAGCGTGCCCGTGCCGACGTGCGTGACCGTGCCGCCGTTGTCGTTGATCAGGACGGCGGGGGTGAGCGACAGATCCGTGCTGCGTGTCTGGATCAGACCGTTGTTCGAGTTGTCGAGCGTGTCGGTGATCGCGACCGTCATCGGGCCGGTGCCAGTCTGCGTGACCGTACCGCCGTGGTTCAGCAGAGTCGAAGCGTTCAGCGAGACCGACACCGCATTGACCGTCCCTTGAGAGTTGTCCAGCGTCGTGCCGTTCAACACGACGCTTTGGCCTTCAACTCGGCCGTTGGCATTCGCAAAATGATTGCCGACGTCGACTGTCGCGGCCTGCCCGGCGTGCAGAATACCGTTGCCGTTGTCGACGCTCCGACCGATCACGTGCAGGTTCGCGTCGGCCGACATCGAGCCGCTGTTCGTAACCGTGTTGCCCTGTACGGTCACTTCACCCTTGCCGCCGATGACGCCGCCCGGATCGCCGCTCACGTTCGCGCCGGCCGCGTTCGTGAGTGCGCCGGTTGCCGTCACCGACAGGCCGTCTGCGTTCAAGGAGATCAGCCGACCGGCGCTATTGTCGATCGATGCGCCAGCAATCGTTTGCTTGCCCGCGCTCTGAATCAGCCCGGCATTGTTCTGGATCGCACTCCCGCGAACGTCGGCCGTGCTTTGGGAACTCAGCATGCCGTTTTGGTTCGACACGGTGCTGGCCATCTGTACCGACAGCGGGCCTTGCGAATTGGCGCGACCGCCCTGATTCGACAGGTTGCCGCCGCCGAGCGTCATGCCCGCGCCGCTGGACAGATTGCCCCGGTCATTAATGACCGTGCCGCTCGCCTGCGCGTTCACGGCACCCTTGGCGCTGGCGGTCGAGCCAGTCAGGTTCACGTCGCCCGCCGTCGCTGTCAACGCGAGGTTGCCGTTGGCAGCCGTCGCACTGTTCGACAGATCGACGCCGCTACCGGCGAAGGTCGCGTTGCCGGCCGCGCTGTTAGTCCCCGTTGCGGTCAACTGACCGCTGCTCGTGACACTCAGATCGCCACTCGAGCCGACCGTGCTGTCGGCGTTGATGCCTGCGCCGAGGGTGCCCGTAGAATTAAGGCTGCCGACGTTGGCGGTCAAATTCTGCTGGGCGGTCAACGCGCCACTGTTAATCAGGTCCGCGCCCGTGTTGATGGTGACCGACTGTTTGCCATACGTAACGCCGCTGTTCTGGATGCCACCCGCGGCCGACAACGACATATTGCCGGCCGCATTGGTGTGGCCCGACAGCACGAGACGACCGTTCGCTTGCAGCGTGAGATCACCCGCCTGTGCCGCGATGTCACCCGCGTTCGCAACACCGACGCCATTCTCGGAGCTCACAAGGAACACCCTGTTCGCGTACATACCGCCGAGCTGGCTGACATCGATTGCGATGGTAGGCGCTGCGCCGTTGCCCGCGATCGGCGTAGCGTTCAGGGTGTTGTAGTCGACTTGGTTCGAACCAGTCACCACGTTCAGGGTCTTCGCGTAAGCCTTGGCGTTGACCTGTACGGCGCGGGCCAACAAATCCACCTGATCGACATTCGCCGTGTCGAGCCCCGCGCCGACGACCGAAATCAAGCCCTGGTTGACGTTGAAACCCGTGAGCGACCCATCAGGCCCAAAGTTCGGATTGCCGGTTGTCAGCGTGGCTCTGCTCGTATTAAGGAAGCCGCCTCCATCCACGACCAAGCCGGCCTGATTCGCGATCACGAGCTGCGCGGCTGCGCCCCCGATTTCGACTTTGCCGCGAATGAAGCTCGGGTTGTTGCTGTTGACCTGGTTGACAATGAGACGGGCCGCGTCGCCTGCCTGGAAGTTGGGATTGCCGCCGATAATGCCGCCCAGTTGAGTCTGGACGTTAACCGGGGAGTTGTTGAGAATAATCCCGGGCTTGGGTACGTCGAACTGGTTGTACGTGTTCATCGACACGCCCGACGAGCCGGGGCGGTTGATGTTCACCTGTTGAAGTCCGTTCTGTGTCTGGATCACGGACGGGGCGTGTGCGCCGCCCGCAACAACCTGGGCATTGGCCCATATCGGCACCACGCCGGCCGCAACCAGTACCGCGAGTGCCACATGACGAAGCGCGAATCTTGTGAATGCGTGCGGCGAACGAATGGCGAGACCGATTTCGCCACGCCCTGCGTTACCTGATGCAATCGCGGTTTCTTCCACCGCAATCAACATACCCCGCACGCGGCTGAATACCAGCCGATAATGGTTATTGTTCATGGTCTTGGTCTACTCGCGATTCGTCTGATCCGCTCTCACGGCCTTCGAACATCGCACGGAATCTAATCGAACAGCGTCAACAAGTGTCAAGCGTTGCCAGGAATCGACGAATTGTGAAATTCGAATAACCGCATCGCCCCCACCCAGCAGTGGGTCCGTCGATCGGCACTCTCGATCTCGCGACCGGACAACGTATTCAACTAGTCGAAAATATCAACGATATTAGCTACAGCAATCGGCGGAATGTTACCCCACCTCTCATCTCAAAAATCCCTGACAGGATTGCGAGGTCGAATCGGCGCGCGACTCGGAATTAACATTTTTTCAACCACATATCACATTCCTGAATAGGCCAGATATGGTCGCTCCGCCGATGCATTTCCGCATCGGCGCACTTCGTTCAGGAGTTTCCGTGATCTCTGATCCCCCTACCCGTCTGGTACATGCAGTCATGCATGTCAGCAAAAGCCGCTGCCAGCTCAGATGTTGTGAGGTTTCGAGGCAGTTCTGTACGCGCTGCTTGACCAAGCAGTTGAGCCTGCGACTGCTCAGTAAGAAGGCCCGCTCCGTCAACGGCCCCGTTGTGCTCGAAATCACCTGAATCTGCGTCAACCGGAACAGCAGTTGGATTGGTCGGATTTGCACATTGCGCAACGTCGGCCAAATCCAATCTCGGATCCTGTCCGACAGTTTGTTTGAACTGCTGCGCTTGCTCGGTCCGCTCGCTAACGCCCCACCACCTCGACACGCTCGAACAGCTGTGGATTGGTCAACAGGCATGCTGCCTACACGAGCATGCCGACAGAGGATGGGGAATTTGAAAATACCAGCTAACGCACTGATTTCACTGGCCCGCCCTACACGATTCGAACGTGTGACCTACGGCTTAGAAGGCCGTTGCTCTATCCAACTGAGCTAAGGGCGGTCGAGGGGAAAAGACACGGCCACACAACCCGGGCCGCATTTGACGCGAAAGGCTTCGAGCACAACACGGCACAAACCGGACTCTAAGCCCCGAAACGAAACGGGCCCGGCATGAAGCCGAGCCCGAAATTATACCCGATCATCGCGTCATATCATGCGCGACGCGCAACCGGCACCGCAACCGTCAAACCGGCTGCGGATGCAGCATGAACCACCCGAGGCAAAACACTCCGGCAATCACGCAATACACGCCGAACGAAGCCAGCCGCCCGCGCCCTTCGAAATAGCGCATCAAGAACCGCACGCTTAGATAGGCGGCAATCGCCGTCAGCACGCCACCGAGCAGCGCGTCCGCGAGCTGGTCGCGTGCATGGAACAGCTTCGGCAGTTCCAGCACGCCCGCCGCAAAAATGATCGGCGTGCCGAGCAGGAACGAAAACTCCGCCGCCTTTTCCGCCGTCAGCCCCGCCGCGTTACCGGCAATCATCGTCAGCCCGCTGCGCGAAAAACCCGGGATCAGCGCGCCGATCTGCGCGAGGCCCACGAAGAACGCCTGCTTGAACGTCATCTTCTCGGGCGGCTGGTGTGCGCGGCTGCGCTGGATCCGATCGCCGACCCACAGCAGCACGCCGTTGATGATCAGGGCGATCGCGACGATCCGCAGGTCGTGGAACACGCGCTCGATGCGCTTCTCGAGCAGCAGGCCGACGATCCCGGTCGGGATCGTGCCGATGATCAGCGCCCACATCAGGTGCCCGTCGTCGTTCTTGCGGCCGCCGAGCTGCGCGAAGAAGCCGCTGATCAGCGCGATCCAGCGTGCGCGGAAGTACCACAGCAGTGCGAGCGCGGTGCCGAGGTGCAGCGCGACGAGGAACGGCAGCAACTGCGGTGCGTGCTTGTCGATGTGCATGCCGAACAGCGCGGGCACGAGCAGCGTGTGGCCGAGACTGCTGACGGGGAAGAGTTCGGTGACGCCCTGCAGGACGCTCAGGAATATCAGAAACCAGAGACTCACGCGTCGGTCCTTTTAGTGATGATCAATCGGGTAGAAAAGCGGACGACGCATCGCGCGTCCGAAAAAACGCGCCCCGATTATGCCCAGCCAGGATTACTGCGCCAAGGCATTTGGCCGGTTATTGCGGCAATGCACACAAACGCTTGCAACTTGTAAGCGCCCAGAAAGCAAAAAGCCCGCCATTTGCATGGCGGGCCTTTCGATTCCGGCAGAAATTGCCGTCAGCGGCCGAGCTGATAGAAAAACAATACCGTGCTGCCGGTAAACATGCCGAACAGTGCGATACCCATTGCCATTGCCAGATCCATGGCCCCCTCCACGAAGTGTCATGACCCGGCAACATCACCGGTTTAACGCCATTATCCAGACCGTCGGCAGTCTGAAAAACTCGCGATTTCCCCGAGAAGGGTTTTCCCCGACCGCCTCGCGGCCCGATAATGGAGCGCACCATCGCGCCCCCGTCCACCCGTTCATACCGATTCGCCATGCCGATCTTCCAGCAGCACGACATTCATGAACTTCACGCCGGCCCATCGCTCGTCCGGGTCGCCCCGCAATTCGGCGGCCGCCTGCTGTCGTGGCACGTCGACAACGAGCCGGTCATCTTCTGGCCGGAAGCCGCCGACTGGAGCAACCTCGCGCGCGTGCGCGGCGGCAATCCCCTGCTGTTCCCGTTCCTCGGCCGCCATCGCGTCGACGGCGAACTGGGCCGCTGGCGCGATGCCGCCGGCGTGGTCCGCGACCTGCCGATGCATGGTTTCGCGCGCGACCTCCCGTTCGCGGCACAACCGTCGGCCGACGGCGCCGCGCTGTCGATGACGCTCGATGCGAACGACGCGCTGCGCGACAGCTACCCGTTCGATTTCCGGTTCGAGACGACCTACCGGCTCGCCGATGCCCACACGCTCGACGTCGCACTCACCACGACCAATCGCGGCGACACGCCACTGCCCTACTACGCGGGCCACCATTTCTACTTCGCACTGCCGCACGGCGAGCGCGCGCAAACCACGCTCGAGCTGCCGCCGACGCGCCGCTGCATGCAGCGCGCCGACGGCTCGATCAGCCCGCTCGAGCCCGGCGAAGCATCGTACAGCATCGGTGATCAGGACATTCTCGACCGCTTCCACTGCCTCGACGGCGCGCCGTCCGAGCCGGTGCGCATCGTGATGCCGGGCCGCCGCCGCACGATAGAGATCGCGCTCGACGTCCCGGGCTCGATCCCGTGGTACGCGGTCACGACCTGGACGGAAAAGCCGGAATCGGACTTCTACTGCGTCGAGCCGTGGCTCGGCCTGCCGGACGCGATCCACAACGGCCTCGGGCTGCGCACGCTCGCACCCGGCGCGACCGAAACGGCGGCGCTGCGGATTCGCGTGCTGCCGCTCGCCGGCTGACGTCGGCCGCACCGGCGAACCGGTGCGCGCCGGCGGCGCCCGCGGCCCGAAACTGCGGTGCTCGGGTCGAACCCGTTAAAATCGGACGTTTTGTATCGCCTGCCGCGTCGCGCGCGGCGGGGTTTTGCGAGGTTCAATGTTCGGAACAACAACGAAGCGGCTCTTCGCGGCCGCCTGCGCCGCACTGCTCGTCGCGTGCGGCTCCGCACCCGTCGGCCCGGGTTACTACCGCGTCGAGCGCGGCGACACGCTCTACAAGATCGCACGCGAGAATCGCACGTCGATGGCGAACATCGTGCGCTGGAACCAGATCACGAATCCCGACGCGATCGAGGTCGGCCAGGTGCTGCGCGTCGCGCCGCCGCCCGGCACGACGACCGCATCGACCACCGGCACCGGCAGTGCGGGCCGCAGCCGCCCCGCGCCCTCGGCGCCGGTCGAATCGGCCGTCAAGCCGGCCACCAGCATCGCGCTGATCTGGCCGGCCGCCGGCAACGTGGTGCGCAGCTTCGACGGCTCGAAATCCAAGGGCATCGATATCGCCAACGCCACGGGCACGCCCGTTCTGGCCGCCGCACCGGGCACCGTCGTCTACGCGGGCAACGGATTGCGCGGCTACGGCAACTTGATCATCCTCAAGCACAATGCCGACTACCTGACGGCCTACGCGC
Organism: Burkholderia sp. LA-2-3-30-S1-D2; assembly: GCF_001523915.2. NCBI lineage: Bacteria > Pseudomonadati > Pseudomonadota > Betaproteobacteria > Burkholderiales > Burkholderiaceae > Burkholderia > Burkholderia sp. LA-2-3-30-S1-D2. Next base: position 2,222,865 of record NZ_CP013384.1, read on the forward strand.
ACAACCGTGCGCTGCTCGTGAAGGAAGGCCAGTCGGTCACGCAGGGGCAAACGATCGCGGAGATGGGCAACAGCGACAGCGATCGCGTCGCGCTGCACTTCGAGCTGCGCTACGGCGGCCGCTCGATCGATCCGGCACGCTACCTGCCGGCGCGCTGAGCACGCCACCGCCGAAGGAGGACGACACGCGATGCCGGCATGCATCGCATGTCGTCGCGAGGGAGATCGGTAAGGTTGTGTCAGCGCTTGCGCAGACGGCCGGTGAACCGGCCCGACAACGGATCGACGCGGCTGGCAAACGCCACCAGCGCACCGATTCCGAACAGGCTGAACCCCGCAGCTATCAGAAGCAAATCCATGGTCTCATCACTGTTTTTTCATGATCTTATGCGTCATGGCGGAATCGTGCACTGAGCCGCCCCCGTTGGACGAGTCCGCACATTCCCTATCCATCAGGCGCCATTGTGATTTCGGTCGCGTGAAATGCCGATGTAATCTATCGACCAATGTCGACGATCGACGCCAAGGAGACACACGATGCTACCCGCCGCCGACCGCTACGACGACCTGCTCTCCCGCTTCGCGTGGGACGTTCCGGCCCGTTACAACATTGGTGTGGACGTCTGCGACAAGTGGGCCGACGGCAGCGGACGGCTCGCGCTGATTCACGAAACGACGCAAGGCGACGTGTCCCACCTCACGTTCGACGACCTGAGGAATGCTTCTAACCGGCTCGCGAACAGCTTTGCGCGTGCGGGATTGCAACGCGGCGACCGGATCGCCATCTTCCTCGCGCAGGGCCCCGAAACCGCGATCACCCATCTCGCCGCGTACAAACTCGGCGCGATCGCGGTGCCGCTGTTCACGCTGTTCGGCGCCGACGCACTCGAATACCGGCTCTCGAACAGCGAAGCCGCCGCGCTCGTCACCGACGCGGCCGGTTACGCGAAGATCGCGCCGCTGCGCGCGCAACTGCCGGCGCTGCGCACGTGCTACTGCATCGGCGACGATGCGCCCGATGCGCCCGGCGTGCTGCGCTTCGACGCCGCACTCGCCGCCGAATCGCCGGATTTCGTGCCGGCGGACACCGCCGCCGACGACCCGGCGGTCATCATCTCCACGTCCGGGACGACCGGGAAGCCGAAAGGCGCACTCCATGCGCATCGCGTGCTGCTGGGCCACCTGCCGGGCGTCGAGATGTCGCAGCAATGCTTTCCGCGCGACGCGCGCCTGTTCTGGACGCCCGCCGACTGGGCGTGGATCGGCGGGCTCCTCGACGTGCTGCTTCCGTCATGGCACCACGGCGTGCCCGTGCTCGCGCGCCGCTTCGAGAAGTTCGACGGCGAAGCCGCGTTCGCGCTGATGGCGCGGCACGGCGTGACCCATGCGTTCCTGCCGCCGACCGCGTTGAAGCTGATGCGCGCGGTGCCCGCGCCGCGCGAGCGCCATGCGCTGGCGCTGAAATCGGTCGCGAGCGGCGGAGAATCGCTCGGCACCGAACTGACCGCCTGGGGACGCGACGCGCTCGGCGTGACGATCAACGAGTTCTACGGACAGACCGAATGCAACATGGTGCTGTCGTCATGCGCGGCGCTGTTCGACGCGCAGCCCGGTGCGATCGGCAAGGCCGTGCCCGGCCATGCGGTCGCGATCGTCGACGAGCACGGCACGCCTCTCCCGCCCGGCGTCGAGGGGCGCATCGCGGTGCGTCGCCCCGACCCGGTGATGTTCCTCGAATACTGGCGCAATCCCGCCGCGACGCGCGACAAGTTCGCGGGCGACTACCTCCTCACCGGCGACACCGGCACCATCGATGACGACGGCTTCGTGCGCTTCGTCGGCCGCGACGACGACGTGATCACGAGCGCCGGCTATCGGATCGGGCCGGGGCCGATTGAAGACTGCCTGCTCACGCACCCGGCGGTGCGGATGGCGGCCGTCGTCGGCGTGCCCGATCCGACGCGCACCGAGATCGTCAAGGCGTTCGTCGTGCTGAACCCCGGCCATGTCGGCGACGACGCGCTCGTGCAGGCACTGCAGGCCCACGTGCGAACGCGCCTGGCCGCGCACGAGTACCCGCGCGCGATCGCGTTCGTCGACAGCCTGCCGATGACGGCAACCGGCAAGATCGTGCGCCGCGCGCTGCGCGACGCATGAACCAGGCGCGTGCCGCCGTGCCGCGTGGCTGGCCGCGCGCCCGGATGGTTTATAGTGGCGCCCACGCAGTCTTTTCAGTACACGACCGATGTCCTCCGACCAACACGAATCCGCCGCGGGCGCGTCGCACAGCCCGCTCTACGCCAAACTCCTCGGCGAAACCGCCAAGATCGACTGGTGCGACCTCGAGCGCTTCTTCGCGCAGGGCAAGCTGCTGTCGGTCGCACGCGATCTCGATCTCGTCAGCGTCGCGGAAGCGATCGCCGGCGACGACGCCGAACAGGTCACGCGCTGGCTGTCGTCCGGTCTCGTCGCGCGCATGCCCGCGGAAACCGCCGCCGACTTCGCGGCGCGCAATCCGGAGCTGTGGGCGGTAGTGGTGTCGCCGTGGGTCTGCGTGCAGGAACGCGCCTGACGCGTTCGCCATGTCCGAATCCGCATTACCGCACGGCGCCGGCACCGGGTCGGCCACCGTCTCGCACCGGCGCGTCCTCGCGCTCGCCTTCCCGATCGTCCTGGCGAACCTGACCCAGCCGATCCTCGGCGCGGTCGACACGGCCGTCGCCGGCCACCTCGACGGCGCGCAGTATCTCGGCGGCGTCGCGCTCGGCGGGCTGTTCTTCAACTTCGTGTTCTGGGGCTTCGGCTTCCTGCGCATGGGCACGACCGGCCTCGTCGCGCAGGCGCACGGCGCCGGCGACGCCGCCAGCATCCGGCTCAACGTGCTGCGCGCGCTGATCGTCGCGTTCGCGCTCGGCGCCGCCGTGCTCGCGCTGCAGGTGCCGCTGCTGTCGTTCGCGCTGACCGCGCTGGGCGGCAGCGACGCCGTCCGCGCGACGGCGCTGGCCTATGGCCACGCACGAATCTGGAGCGCGCCGTTCGCGCTCGCGAACTACGTCGTGCTCGGCTATCTGCTCGGCGTGCAGCGCGTGCGGCTCGCGCTCGTCGCGCAGGTCTTCATCAACGCGGTGAACATCGGCGCCGTGCTGCTGTACGTGTACGGCTTCGGCTGGGGTATCGCCGGGATCGGTGCGGCGACCGCGACCGCGGACGCGTGCGGCTTCGCGCTCGGCGCATGGATGCTATGGCAACTGCGCCCGCGCGGCCTTGCGCCGCTGGCCGCGGGAGCATTGGCGGATCGCGCGACGCTCAAGCGGCTGATCGCGCTCAATCGCGACATCTTCCTTCGCACGCTGTGCCTGCTCGGCGCGTTCGGCTGGTTCGCGCACCTGGGCGCCAAACAGGGTGACGCGACGCTCGCGGCCAACGCATTGCTGCTGAATTTCCAGACCTTCATGGCGTACGGGCTCGACGGCTTCGCGCATGCGGCCGAGGCGCTCGTCGGCGCCGCAGCCGGCGCGCGCGACCGCGCCGCATTCCGGCGGGCCGTACGGGTCACGCTGCTGTGGTCCGCGCTCGGCGCGCTGCTGTTCGCGCTCGTCTACTGGGCGGCCGGCGGCTGGATCGTCGCACAGCTGACCGACCAGGCCGGGATCCGCGCGGTCGCGCTGCAATACCTGCCGTGGGCGGCGATCTCGCCGATCGTGTCCGTATGGGGGTTCCTGCTCGACGGCGTGTTCATCGGCGCGACGCAGACGCAATCGCTGATGCGCGCGATGGTCGTGTCGTTCGCGATCTTCATTGCCGCGACGCTGGCGGCTGTCGGCCCGTTCGGCAATCACGGGCTGTGGTTCGCGCTGCTGCTGTTCATGGTGGCGCGCGGCGCGACGCTCGCGCGCTACCTGCCGGCGCTGACGCGGCGAATCGGCGCCGACGCACCCGCAGCCGGCACCTGACGGCCACGCAGGCCGGCCGGTTTCGTTATTGCGCGGATGAGGGTGCGGGTGCTGACGGCGCAGGCGCACCGAGCATCGACGGTGGCGTCATGTCGGTCGGCACGCCGTGGTAATCGGCCGGATCTTGCGGCGGGTGGCCGCGGCGGGCCTGGCGGGGATCGCCGGAACAGCCGGCGAGAACGGACGCGGCCAGCACGGCCAGCATGAAACGGGTCATCGGTGAGGCTCCGGAAAACGGCGCGCCCATCGCGCGCCAGGACCGCGCCGAGTCTAGCGGAATTCCGGGCTAGGGGTTGTCCCGCGCATGTTCTACCATGTACCCATGGCGCTGTGCCGTTGAAAGGAGGCTGCCATGTCGTCTGAAGAAATCGCCGGCCTGATCGGTCTGTTCATCGGTCTGATGGTGCTCGTCGCCCTGTCCTATTTCGAGTCGCGCGAATACAAGCGCAGCCACGGCGGCGAAGGAATGATCCATCACTGGATGGCCGAACACCACCTGCTCGACTGGCGGCGCAAGCACTAGGCAAGCCCGCCCTGTCGTCCGGGCCGCCGCTTGCGCGGCCTGCTCCAAACGTGCGCCTGCGTGCACGGTGGGCAGTGCGTACCGCCCAAATTAACAGGGCCGGATAGAACAACTTCCTCGGAACGAACAAACGCCGTCGCGCGGCAATCTGCCGTGCGACGGCGTTCGCTTGCGTGCGCGCCTGAGCAGCGCGCCGCGATCACATGGCTCAGCCCAGAAAGTGCCGGGCGTAGCGGGCATTGATGTCCGACAGCCGGAACAGCGTCAGGAAGTCCGCGCAGTTGAAGTCGGGATCCCACGCCGGCGCACCGCAAATCTTCGCACCGAGACGCAGGTAGCCCTTGATCAGCGGCGGCGGTGCGACGACGGTGCCCGTCTGCAGTTCGTCGACCGGCAGCGCCGTATGAGGGAACGCGCGGTATTCCGGCGCCGTCAGCGAGTTGGCCGGCAGCGACTGATACAGGTTCGCCGCATAGTGCCCGCCGTCGGCCATCGACACGCTCGCGCAGCCGAGCATCGTCTCGTAGCCGTTCTGCATCATGTACGCGCCGAGACCGCCCCAGAGCGCCATGATGACGGCGCCGCTGCGGTAGTCGCTGTGCACGCACGAGCGGCCGACCTCGACCATCTTGCCGCGCAGGTGCGTCAGGCGCGACAGGTCGAATTCGCCTTCGGCGTACAGACGGCCGACACGCGCGGCCTGGTGCGGCGGCAGCACACGGTACGTGCCGACCACCTTCAGCGTGTCGAGATCGCGCACCAGCAGATGATCGCAATAGGCGTCGAACGGATCGACGTCGAGACCGGATGGACCGCTGACCTGCGCGCCCATCTCTTCGGCGAACACGGTGTAACGCAGGCGCTGGGCCTCGCGCAGTTCGTCTTCCGTGCGGGCCCAGGCGGCCCGCAGACGGAACTCGGATGTGACGGTTTCAGCAGCGCGCGGCAGGTGACGCCGTGACGTGTCGAGGGGAAGCGAGGCAAAGGGGAGCGTAGGCGTCGGCAGTTCTCGCATTAGGCTTTCCTGATCGTAAGGAATAGGACGACATGCCAGCCAATGTAGTAACCGGTCGTTACCGTTCTGTGGCACGACCGTGTCCTTTCAATGACGTGTCGCCGAATTGACTTTAGCAGAAAGCCTGCGAAACCGTATGATCAATGCCTTCGAACCCCTTCAGACAAGGTCTGGCGTCAATACCGCGCGCAGCACGGCCTGACGGCTGCCGTCGCGCGTGCGGCTCGCGAGCCACACGATACCGCCCTTCTTGACGCTCCAGCTGTCGCCGTTGCCGGCGATCAGCTGCGCCGCGACGCTGCCGAGCGTCGGCTGGTGCCCGACGATCACGACCGTCGGCGCGATGCCGTCGGGCCACCCGGCGGCCGCCAGCACGTCGTCGACGCTGCCGCCCGGCGCGAGCGCATCGACGGTCCGGTACTGGTCGGTCAGCGCCTCGACGGTCTGCACGGTGCGCGCCGCCGGGCTGGCGAGGATCACGCTGCTCGACTCGAGCCGGCCGCGCAGCCATTTGGCCATGGCCTGCGCTTCCTTGCGCCCGCGGGCCGTCAACTGGCGTGCGAGGTCGCTTGCCGCGTAGTCCTCGGCTTCGGCGTGGCGCCACAGGATCAGGTTCATCATGATGTCTCTCCATGCTTCGACGAATGATCCGGCCGCACGCTCGCAGGCCGGACGATCACGCTTCGAATTGTCGCCAATCGTGAGCGTTTCGTGATGACGTGCGCCTTATGCAAAACGTGATTGACCCAGTTACCCATTAGACGATACAATCTTTGGCTCGTCGGAGCGTAGCGCAGCCTGGTAGCGCATCTGATTTGGGATCAGAGGGTCGTAGGTTCGAATCCTATCGCTCCGACCAAAGGAATCAAGGGGTTAGCTGATGCTAACCCCTTTTTCTTTGGTGCGTCACCGGGCTATTGCTACTATTTTGCTAGCATCTGGATGCGATTCCCATAAGGAACCGCGCCCGATGGCTGACCGTCTCGTCCCCGCCCAGCACCGCCTTTTCATCGCCCGCGCCGACTGGCGCGATGCCGAACAGTATCCCAAGCGACCCTCCGCGATCTATCCATCTGGTCTTTGGAACTCCTCCGGCGCAATAACGATTACGCACAAGACTACATTCAGTACCGTCACCGATATGCCGGAATTTTCCACTTTCAAATGGGACAGTTTTGTAGGCTAAGGCCAAGGGCATCGGCCTAGTGTCGAGTACGGAGAACTACACGACGCTGCTCAATATTCCGGTCGAAGCGCACCCCGTAACACTCACTGCCAGCACCAGCAGTACAACCCGACCTGCGATCGTTCGGGGCATGTCGCTCTCCTTCTCCGTCGCTCAGACCTCCGTAAACGATACCGACTGTGACGCCACCAGTTTCGGCGGAACCGGACACGCGCACCGACAGAGGTCGTCACTCAGCGCTGACTGTCGGCCATCCGGTCCGGTGCTCGAATGACGTGGGCCATCGCACTCGATCACGCCGAGCGTCTTGCACACCGGGCACCATACCGGATCGTGTTCATACGCTTGTTCGCGGTCGTGCAGCATGTCTTGTCCGTCACCACCCTGCACGATACCTCCGACTGTCGTCGCGTCACCCTTCACGATGTCGTAACGTCGCATGTCGCCTCCGCTCAGACTGCGCCAGGCCGCAGTCGCAGACTGTTCAACAACGTGTCCCACGTCTGCAGTGCGCCGGCCTCATCGACCGGTGACGTTGCCTCTTCAGGCTTTAAATCAGGACTGCTCGCCCCAAGCAGCAACTGAATAGCGGTATGTGGTTTCGCCAGCGTACTTGGATCGCCCGGCGCGAGCAGGTAGAAGCGATAGGACGTGATCTCGCCTTCCTTCAGCGCGAACAGCACTTCCTCAGCGTCCATCCCAGCCACCGTGCGCTTGCCTTGCCGCAGGATGCGGTAGCTGCCGCCCGAAACCTGATCCATCTTCGCGCGCAGTTCGGGAAGGGTTTTGGTTAATGGCGATTTCTGGTCCGCGTTCACCGAATCGCGCATCTGAATGACGAATAACGCCGGCCGGCCCGGCATCAGCGCCAGTGACTGGCTTACTTCCTCGGTCGAAGTCGACGAGCCTGTGGCAATCCCTCCGTCGAAACAGAACCCTGATTCGGTTGGGACCGACCAGTTATCGCGCGCCTTTATCCGACGATAGATCCCATTATAAATATTTTCGACATCACCAATTGCAGCCGATCCAACGCTGCTAGTTGTGTGAAACAAGGTATTATTTTCGTAAATATATCCCTCCGCATCGAAAGGCAGTCCGTTAGCCGAAACCGCATCTTGGAATACGAACACCCTGGAATCCTTTGTAGGAGAAAATGCCTTCTCTAGCCATACATGATTTGTTTCTTCGTTTCTGCGCCCAGGATTAATGCGCTTTTTTGTACGCAACTCTTTTTCCCGGGCGGCAACTTTCCCCTGATACGTCGCAGACGATACATTGTATCGCGTCTCCAGTTTTTCTCCCTGAAACTCATATCGTTGATTGGTGATTTCGCTTGCCACTGGGCGTTCAAAAACGAAGCGGCCGATGCACCACGGCCGTGGCTTGGACAACAAGGGATTCGTCATGGTCGGTTCACCGGAAAACGTTATCGAACAGGCACATATGCCTGTGACTAGAAATAGAAATCGGCCAATTCGTGTCAGCATTTCGGCTCCGGGGCATCCTGCGCGATTTGCACGACGCTGTAGAGGAGCGCCCAGCGCGTCCACGGATGGTTATAGCTTTCCTGATGCACGTAGCCTCCCTGGTCAAACACCATTTGTACGCCGTGGGCTGCGCCCCCCTCCGCGCCGCGCGCGGGGGCTTCGGCGGACCAGACCGGCACCGTTCCGTCACCCGGCACGATGCCATTCTTCTCCGGATCGGGCGTTTCGCTACCAGGCGGCAGCTTCGCCACCTTCTGCACCTCGAACTCGATCGTGACGTTGCGCGAATCTAAGTGCACGCGCAGCTTTCCAGTGTGGGAATCGTCGTGTTTCTCCCCCAGGAACCGCGCAGAGCGCAGCTCTTCCTCCGTCACTCCCGCCGGCACGTCTCCCTTCCAAATCACCGTACCCCATGCCAACAGATCGGTCAGACTCTCGCCTTTCTCGATCTTGGGCTTGCCGTGATTTTCATCCGATGCCGCCGCCCCCCTAGGTTTCAGCTCTCCATCCCCGTAGGCAACATACGTTTTATCGTGATATATGTTAATTATCTTATTTTGGTTTTCGACAACCTTTTTAATTGTATCCTTGAAGTTGTCAACCACCGACGTCTTTTTATCGCTTTTATCAAGTCGTTCTTTCATAATTCCGGCTGGATCGAGTAACGAAGCCGATTGCTCGGGCACCAAGCCGTACCACTTTGGGTTAGTGAAGACATCATCGTAAGTATTTCCGTCCTTCGGCAATTTCATCACCGGTTCGCCGTTGAGCCGCGCAAATATCCACCACGGTTCGCCGTTGTGGTAATCCGGCATCGGCAACAGCTCAAGCGGTCCCGGCGCATTCGCGGCCACCGCTACGAACTCGTCTGCATCGCTCCCGAGCAGGGCACCATTGATGAAGCCGTTTACGCCGCCCTCGCTGCCGCCACCGGTGCGGAACCGCTTCGCCGCGATTGGTGCCCCGGTCGCCGGCAGCACGTTGTGAAATACACCGTGCATCAGGTCCGCTCCGCCGTGCATCGCGATCGCCATCCGTGCAACCAGCCCGCCCATGGAGTGCGTGAGGATAATCGCCTTACCGCTATGGTTCTCCTCGATGATCTCCCTGATGCCCATCAGGCGCGTGATCTTGCCGGTCTTCTTGTCCTTGAAATCCGCGCCATCGATCACCTGTTGCGCAGATTTCTCATTCGATTGCAGCCAGTTGTAGCCAATCGCGTACACTCGGTACTGGTATTTCATGAAATGCTTGAATACCTCCGAGTCTCTCGTGATCGCCTGCCCCCGGCCTTGCGCGCCGGCATCGATCGCCCCGTAGTCGGCCGGCTCCGTGTCCAGCAGCGGCTTGAGCGCCCATTTCTTGCCGTCAGGGTCGCCTGCAATCCATGGCCCTTTATGCTTCCCCAGATGCATCGGCTCGTTCAGTTGCTCCTGCAGCCACGCCAGCATCGGCTGATAGCTCGACCTATACACTGAGCCCCAACCCCGCCGAATGGCCTCCTTCTCGTCCACATACTGGTCTGGTTCAGCATCCTCTTCGTGCTTGCCGGCGCTGACTGGCCCGAACGGGGTGACGGCTGCCAGGGTCGGGTCGAACAGCTTTTCCCGTGCGGACGCCCCCTTGAACCACATGCCGATCAGTGCTGGCAACGCGCCCGCCTTTCCAAATAGGCCGTCCGTCTCCGGTGCAAAGAGGTGGCCGCGCAAAATCGGACAGCGGGATAAGTGGAACGGCCGGGGCCTGAGCCAGCGATAATGCAGGCAAAGGAACCGAGGAAATGACGAAACGAACCCGACGCACGCACTCAGCGGCGTTCAAAGCGAAAGTGGCCCTGGCGGCTGTCAAGGGCGAGCGCACGCTGGCCGAACTGGCGCAGCAGTTCGATGTGCATCCGAACCAGATCACAGAATGGAAACGGCAGTTGCAGGAGCGCGCGGCCGACGTGTTCGGTGCGGCTGGCCCGGTGTCTAGCGAGCCACCGGTAGACGTGAAGACCCTGCACGCCAAGATCGGCCAACTCAGCCTGGAAAATGATTTTTTAAGCGGCGCGCTCACCAAGGCGGGATTGCTGAGCGCAAAGCGATGATTGACCGTGGCCATGCGTTGCCGGTTTCGCAGCAAGTCCGGCTGGTTGGTATCGCGAGATCGAGCGCGTATTACCGGGCGCGGCCTGTGGGCGAAGTCGATCAACGGCTGATGCGCCGGATCGACGAACTGCATCTGGAGTTCCCGTTTGCCGGTGCCCGGATGCTGGCGCGCTTGCTGCGCCGGGAAGGCTACGAGGTCGGCCGGCGCCGCGTACGCACGCAAATGAAGCGCATGGGCGTGGAGGCGCTGTACTGCAAGCCGAACACGAGTCGGCGCAACGCGCAGCACAAGGTCTGGCCGTATCTGCTGAGCGGCATGAAGATCGAGCGGGCCAACCAGGTTTGGGCACTCGACACGACCTACGTTCCCATGGCGCGAGGCTTCGTGTATCTGACGGCGGTGGTGGACTGGGCCAGTCGCAAGATCCTCGCGCACCGCGTGGCGATCACGCTGGAGGCCGTGCATGCCGTTGAAGCGCTGGAAGAAGCGTTCGCCCGCCATGGGCACCCCGACATCGTGAACACCGATCAGGGCAGCCAGTTCACGGCGGGAACATTCACCGAGGCGGTGCTGGGCCGAGGCATTCGACTGTCGATGGACGGCAAAGGTGCTTGGCGCGACAACGTGTTCGTCGAGCGCGTGTGGCGCAGCATCAAGTACGAAGAAATTTATTTGCGAGCCTACGAGTCGGTAAGCCATGCCCGGCGCTCCATTGGCCAATACATTGAGCTGTACAACCGCAAACGGCCTCATTCGAGCCTGGCGGATCAGACGCCCGATGAGGCATACTTCGCGACGCTGCCTGCGATCAAATCGGCAGCATGATCGCCCTGGACGGTCCACTTAAAACTCTCAGAAAACTGTCCGAACGAGCGAGGCCACCTCTCAAAGAACATCTCGTCACCGGTTTCGGCATTCACCAGTGGCGAACCCATCACGCCTGGCAGGAAGATCACCGGAATGATTGGCCGCACGTCGCACAGCAGTTCTTTGGTGCGCGTGTCACTCGCCGGCGTCAACGTAAAATGCCCGACCGACGCCCCGTCCTTGTCCGTGCGACCAGCCTGCCGGACGACTTCGTTCTCGGCATCGTCACTGAACGGCGATCCGCCGCCGGATTGATCTGTGTTTTCGCTCATCGTTATTCTTCAAATTCGCGCATCGGTTATCGAATTCATGCCGCAGGACCGTTCGGCTTCGGCCGCAATGCGCGCACCGCCAGCTTCTCGATATCCTCGCTCTTCTGCTCGGCCACGTGCCCCAGCTCGTTCGTCATCCCGGTCAGACGTGTGCCGTCCCCGCGGATCAGTTCGTACGGGTGGTTTTTCAGCACCTCGCCCGTGATGCGATCACGCAGCACATACGGATCGTTAAATTTGGCCTGCGGCAGACTGTTCATATGCTGCGCAATCGAACTCGGCCCCTGACGGCTGAGCGACGCCGATTTAATCGTGCGCGGGCCTTGCGTACCGTCTTCAATGCCAGCCGCCACCCAACGGGTGTATGAGCCGCCCGCCTTGATGATGATTTCATCGGCGTCGAGCACAATGCGCTTGGCCTTCACCGTCACGTCTTTACCCGCATTGACGTTCACGTCATCCGTGTTGGCCGACAGCTTGATCGGACCTTTCGCCGTCACAAAGAATGCGCCGAGTTTGTGCGCGAAGAAGCTCACCTTTTCCGCGGCCGCCACGACGAACGACTTGCCAGTTGCCACGTACGTGTTCTCGTTACTGACGACGTTGACCTCTTTCTCGGCCACGATATGCGTCGAGTTGTCTGCGACCAGTGCAATGTCCTTCGGCGTCGATACCAATATGTTCGGCTGCGCAAATCCGTTGGCACTGCCAGTACCGCCACCCGCCGTCACGCCGCCCGACGTATCGCCCGACACCGGATGCTGGATGTCCGTCGATAGCGCCTTGAGCGCATCCTGTCCGGTTTGCAGTGATTCCGCCTGAGCCGTTGTGCTTGCGCTAGACAGCGACTCGACCAGCATTCCCGCCTGCTGCAACTGCGACCGCGCCTCGTCCACGCCCATCTGTTCATCGTCGTAGGATTTCGAGTGCGCACTGATGGACAACCCCTTGCTGGCACGAACTGCACCGAACTCGTCGGCGTGCAGGATGAAACCTGCACCCAGGTACTGTCCGCGCGTGTTGCCGTCATGCTTGATCAGGTAGCCCTGCGTCAGCGCCGCATAGCTCTTGCCGGTATAGCTGACCAGCCGCGTGCCGCCTTGATTCGTAGAATCGTCGTGGACGAACGAGTTGTATGCGCCTGTCTTGCCGAATCCCTCCGACTTGAACCCGGACAACAATGCGTTTGAATGCCATGGAGAGGGGGTCGCGCCTCCGTTGATACGCCCTAATACGAACGGCTTGTCACAGTCGCCGTTCCAGTAACCAACGATGACCCATTCCCGCGCCCTCGGGACGTGGACAGCCCCATAACCGTTCCCGGTATCGGATTGAAGCGACGACAGCAATGGTGAGGAATTGAAGGCTTCCGGCGGGTTCTTGCGATCCCATGCGAAATGCACCCTGATCTGGTTTCGGTCGTTCGTCCACGCCTCCGCGCCATCCGGGGTCACGACAAGCGCGTGTTCGATCGACATGACAGGCTTCGGATGATCCAGCGGGCTCCGGTATTCAACAGCCGTGGGCTGCGCTTCGACTTCGATCACAAAAAACCCGGCCGAGCCATCCGCCTCATGTCCAAGCGTCTTGAACCGCTCACGGTGAATCGCCTGCTGCTCGGCCAGCGTTGCACGAAGACTTTGCGGAAACTCGGCCGTCTGCTGGCCGATCGGGACGTTGTTCTCGATGAACCAACGCGCCTCGACCACCAGAAACTCTCGCTTCTTCGCATCACCGCCTTCGTGGCGGGGATGTCCGTTCAACATAAACCGCGAACCGGCATCAAGCCACCGCACGCCTCCGACACCAAAATACCGGCTTGCTCGCGCATCCCACATCTCTACTCGCCGTCGCGCTCGCACCTCACCGGTGTCTGAGCTGGAATAGCCGTAAGCCGTCGATTCGTAGACCGTCATCGGCGCATCAGGAACGCTATGCTCAGCTTTCTGGCCGCGCTCCTCCATAACATAGCTCGTCGCGGCAAGTCCGCTCTCAACCTGAAAATCGGACGCGGGCCGCTTGTAATCAAACGCACGCGACATGTAGCGCGTGCTCTGCATCGTCTGCACCGCAGCCCAATGCGCGAAACCGTCAGATTCGTTGCTGTCGTTCGCCCGAATGAATTCAACTGGCTTGGCGTCGGGAAGGGTCGAGACGCGATCAACGATGACGAGCGTCGTCTTGGGAGCGTCGCCTTCGCTAACGTTTTCGTGGGCCCAGTAGAAATACCAACCCTCAGCCTCAGCCAAGCGGTTCACAAAGTGAAGATCGGATTCGCTTTGCCTGCACCAAGAACGCTTGGCAGGATCGGATGACAGCGCAAAACGGTACTGCCCGCGCAATTGCGGATACCGATCGAGCACGTCGGAGATGATCTCGCGAGCGTCTTTCTCGAGCCAGCCTTCTTCGTTGTGAGTCTTCTCAAGGAAGACCAGTGCCGATGAAAACTCGATCTGGTATGTCGAAAGGCCGCCGTTTCCGCCCAAATAGGCCACCCGATGCACGAAGCCGTGGACCGGACGATAGACGGGAACCGCAAAAGGAGCCGTGACCTGCTGAATCCGCAGGGTAACGGGTTGGTGCATCAACGACAGCAGCGCAGTGTCATCGCGCGTCGACGCGACGTCAATCGTGTACGAATAGTCGCGCCCGATTCTGGCCGATCCGCGGGCCCGTAACGGCACCAGCGCATTCTTGCCGAGCGGCGTATCCAGCATCAGCAGTCGCCCCTGCTGCAAAACGCCCTTGCTGATCGCCTCATAGAGGTCGCGCAACTTCAGGTCCCCGAGTGCGGACGGTCTGATATCCATTTTCGTTATTTCTCTCAGGTTCGACCGTCAATCCAGTGATAAAGGCGACGGTCAGCCATTGCTACAGCAAGTTTCTCGCGCGATTCTAATCTAAAGTCTGAGAAATATGGTGCGGCTTGACTGAGTTTGACCCCCGGTCATCTAGCGGAGCGGAGGCTCGCGCTCAGGTGCAATCGGCGATAGCGAGTCATTGATCACAAATTTGCTGAGCGCCGCTTGGGCGTTGGCAATGACGCACGACGGGTAATTCAGCAATTGCTCGTTTCGGCGGACGAGTACCTTCTGGATCGCGGCCATGCCATCGGCCATAGTCGTGAATTTGTCTTCAGCCTTGCCGCAGACGACGCAATCGTGAAGCGCCGCTTCATCAGCGGCCTGGAACAAGTCCAGGCCGGTTCGCCCCTCCGTCACTTCGTGGACGAAGTGCGCGCAATAGGTGGCGCAGAACAGCTAAGCGACAACAAGACCGGCCCCGGCGCTAGTCGCGGGAGAATCGCCACTCTCGTTGCCGGTACAGGTCGCCGAGCTTTCCCCGTCCCTACGCCACCGCACGCTTATCAAATTCCCCAATCCAATCGATCATGAGTTTCGGGTCATCGGCCAGCTCGTCGACTCCGGGAAGGGTGGCGTCGACCTCGTCGGACTTTGAGTGTTCAAACCGAGAATATTTCGTCGTCATTTGATCGACGAGCACACAGTCGTCTTGTGTGATCTTTGCGAGTGAGCGAATCTGCGGAGTCTGACGGAGCGCTGAAATCTTTCGATTAAGCCGTTCAGCACGACCTTTTCGACCGACCGCTCGACCAATATCGAAAACCGCCACAGACGGCTTTGTCGGGACGTTCCCTTCCCACATCGAGCGCATCCACCACGCCTACCGCGAGCCCAGTCGCCGCAATGATATGAACGCTCGTGACGGGAACGTGCTGCCCGTCGCCGCCGCGTTCTTGCTGGTCTTGTTCCAACGCATCATCGAGAAGCGCCAGCAATGAAAGTCTATGTGTGAAGCAACCACCTGTCGTGTGCGCGACAGCTCAACCAGCGATAAGGGTCAGAGCTCGCGTCCTTGCCTTATCGACTGTCAGATCGGGATAGCGCCTAATCTTCATTCGCTCTTGCTTACGATTTACTTTCATATCGAGAATGAATGTCTTGACGCCGCTCGGGCCGATGCCGATCGCTAGGCCACTCACCTTCGTGTCGTAGTAATACTTCCAGCCCTTCTCTGGAATCAGCAACGCTTCGGTCGCCGCTTTCGTAAAATTCAAGGCATCCTTGCCCGCGCGCTGCGTTTTCTCGCTATCGCTCGTCGTTGCTAGCATTTTGCTACTACGTGCAGCGTTGTGGGTCGGAACAGAAAATCGCAATGAGCTTAAGTTCCACATCAAATCAATGATTTATAACTTCCATCGATCGCCAGCGACGTTGAAAATAGTAGGGACACCCGATTTGGGATCAGAGGGTCGTAGGTTCGAATCCTATCGCTCCGACCACGAGATACACGATAAGGGTTGCAAGCCATCGCGCTTGCAGCCCTTTTTCGTTTGGTCCGCCGCCCGCTTGCGCCACCGGTGCCGTACCGCCCGCAGCCCGCGCACGAAAATTGCGGGAACACGCGATAATGTCCGCGACCAACCCGCATTCGCGCATGAAAAACCACGTTTTCAAGACTGCCCTGCTCGGCGCGCTGCTCGCAATCGGCACCCTCGGTGCGTCCAGCGTCGCATCGGCCAAGTCGCTCGATGACGCGCTCGACTGCCATTCGAACGGCCACAAGTTCGTCGCGCCGCTGCTCGCGGCAGGTGACATCCAGTCGGAGCCGATGCACGTCGAATCGAATTCGGTGAACGCATTCCGCACGAACCAT
Organism: Burkholderia sp. LA-2-3-30-S1-D2; assembly: GCF_001523915.2. Lineage (NCBI taxonomy): Bacteria > Pseudomonadati > Pseudomonadota > Betaproteobacteria > Burkholderiales > Burkholderiaceae > Burkholderia > Burkholderia sp. LA-2-3-30-S1-D2. Next base: position 2,238,938 of record NZ_CP013384.1, read on the forward strand.
CCGCTGACCGCCTACGGCTTCGGCGTCTATGTCGTGCTCGGCTACCAGGCGAACGATCCGATTTTCCAGCCCGGCGACGGCACGCCGATCGGCAACTGGGCATACGGCGTCGTGGTGCGCGGCACGAAGAACGCGGTCGAGCAGGCCGTGCGCAAGGCCGGCAGCGACGCGACCGTCAAGCAGGCATTCCCGTTCCTGACCGCGATCGTGTGCTCGGACTGAGCGCATCGCAAGGCAGCCTGGCGGCGCGAGCGCGCCGCCGTCGTGCCGGCGCGTCACGCACCCGTATAAACCACGCGGTACGGAATACCGACCTTCTCCCACTCGGCCGCTTCCTGGCTGAGGCTGTAGTCGGTCAGCGGGTTCTGCTCGACCCATGCGCCCGGCAGGCGCACTTCATACCCGCCCTTCTTCATCTGCGACACGGAAATGTCCGGCAGCCCGGCATCGGTCCGGCGCCGGCACAGCAGCGCCGCGAGCCTCAGGCAGAACAGCAGCGGCCATTCGACGTCGCGCGCCTGCGATAGCTTGCCGAGCTTGCCCGCATGCCCGAGCACGAGCGCGGCAAGGCGCGCCTGGTCGGTGCGCGAGAAACCCGGCATGTCGGCGTTGCTCGCGATATAGGCCGAATGCTTGTGATACGAGCTGTGCGAGATCGACAGGCCGATCTCGTGCAACGCGGCGGCCCAACCGAGGAACATCCTGCCTTCCTCGCGTTCTTCGTCGTCGGATTCGTCGAGCTCGTCGTAGAACCGCACCGCGAGCGCACCGATGCGCCCGGCCTGCGCGCGATCGACGCCGTAGCGGCGCGTGAAGCCCTCGACGGTCACCGCGCGCATGTCCTCGTGCTGGGTCCGGCCGAGCAGGTCATACAGCACGCCGAGACGCAGCGCGCCGTCGGTGGTATCGACGTAGTCGACCCCCAGTTCCTCGAATACCGCGAGCATGATCGCGAGGCCGCCGGCGAGCACCGGCACGCGATCGGGCTTCAGCGCGATCAGCTTCAGCCGGTTCACGTTCTCGGACTTGATCAGCGCGCGCTTCAGGCGTTCGAGCCCGCCGCGCGAAATGCCGTGCGTGATGCCCGCGTCGTTGAAGCCGTTCGCCTCGACGAGCTCGGCGAGCGCACGCGCCGTGCCGGACGAACCGATCGCCTGGTCCCATCCGGCCTTCTTGTACTCGCTGGAAATGATCTGGATCTCGCGCTTGGCCGCGAGTTCGGCCTGCCGCATCGTGTATTCGTCGACGTTGCCAGCCGGGAAGAACGCGCGGCTATGGCTCACGCAGCCGATGTAGAGGCTCTCCATCACGATCGGCGTGTAGTGCGAGCCGATGATGAATTCGGTCGAGCCACCGCCGATGTCGACGACGAGCCGCTTGCCGGCGCTCGCCGGTACCGAATGTGCGGCACCCGCGTAGATCAGCCGCGCCTCTTCGCGGCCCGCGATCACTTCGATCGGAAAACCGAGCGCCGCTTCGGCCTCGCCGAGAAATTCGCCCGCGTTCTTCGCGACGCGCAGCGTGTTGGTCGCCACCGCGCGCACATGATCGGGATGGAAATCGCGCAGGCGCTCGCCGAACCGCTTGAGCGCCTCCCAGCCACGCTCCTGCGACGCGCGATCGAGCATCTTGTCGCTCGACAGGCCCGCGGCCAGTCGAACGGGCTCGCGCAGCGCATCGACGGGATAGATCTGGCTGCCCGCCGGCGTTTCCTCGACGCGCCCGACGATCAGCCGAAAGCTGTTCGAGCCGAGATCGACGGCAGCCAGCAAGTGGGGGGATGTAACCATCAGAAGGGGGCTCCGTGCGCGTTCGCCCGCGGCAGCCGGCCGGCCACGCTGGGCGATCAGTCAAAGGCGACATTTTAAGCGTGGAACGCTTGCCGTTGCCACGCTTCACGGGCATGTACACGGGTAGATTGTATATGGCCGAAACATTTATGAGACAAAACGGTTCAGGCGTAGAATTTCCCGATATAAATACATTATCGTCATCAGCACGTCATCGTACCGTGAGAGTTTCCGAGCGTCCTTTCGAATCATCGCCCGAATCACCCCCTACTCTGCCGATGTCCGTCCGCTATCCGCTTCTCAATCGTGAACTCGGCATCCTCGGTTTCAACGAGCGCGTGCTGGCCCAGGCGGCTGACCCGCAGATTCCGTTGCTCGAGCGACTGCGCTTCATCTGCATCACGAGCAGCAACCTCGACGAATTCTTCGAAGTCCGGATGGCCGGCCTTCAGGAACAGATCCGCGACAACCCCGGCGCACTGACCCCCGACGGCATGTCGCTGCAGCACGCTTACGACCTCGTGGTCGAGCGCGCGCAACGGCTCGTTCACCGCCAGTACACGATGCTGCACGATACCGTGCTGCCCGCGCTCGAACAGGAAGGCATCTACTTCCACGCGAGCGACACGTGGAACGAAGAGCAGCTCGAATGGGCGCGCCGCTACTTCCTCGATGAACTGCTGCCGGTGCTGACGCCGATCGGCCTCGATCCCGCGCACCCGTTCCCGCGCGTGCTGAACAAGAGCCTGAACTTCGTCGTCGAGCTCGAGGGCCGAGACGCGTTCGGCCGCCAGGCGGTGATGGGCATCGTGCAGGCGCCGCGCGCGCTGCCGCGCGTCGTGCGCATGCCGCAGGCGCTGTCGGGCTTCGAGCACGGCTTCGTGCTGCTCAGCTCGTTCATGCAGCGCTTCGTCGGCGAACTGTTCCCACAACTGGTCGTGAAAAGCTGCAACCAGTTTCGCATCACGCGCAACAGCGAGCTCTTCGTCGACGAGGACGAAATCACCAACCTGCGCGTCGCGCTGCAGGGCGAGCTGCCCGCGCGCCACCTCGGCAACGCGGTACGGCTCGAAGTGTCGGCCGATACGCCGGCGCATATCGTTCGGCGCCTGCTCGAGGAAAGCCTGCTCAGCGAGAAGGACTGCTATCGCGTGGCCGGCTCCGTGAACCTCGTGCGACTGATGCAGATCCCCGATCTCGTCGATCGCCCCGACCTGAAGTTCGCGCCGTTCGCCGCGTCGATCCCGCCCGCGATCGTCAACGCGCCGACGATGTTCGACGCGATCGACGACGGCGACATCCTGCTGCACCATCCGTACGAAAGTTTCCAGCCGGTGCTCGAACTGCTGCAGCAGGCCGCGAAGGACCCGAGCGTCGTCGCGATCAAGCAGACGATCTACCGCACCGGCACCGATTCGCCGTTGATGGATGCGCTGATGGAAGCCGCGCGCAACGGCAAGGAAGTGACCGTCGTCGTCGAGCTGCTCGCGCGCTTCGACGAGGAAACCAACATCAACTGGGCGTCGCAGCTCGAAGCCGTCGGCGCGCACGTCGTGTACGGCGTGGTCGGCCACAAGTGCCACGCGAAGATGATGCTGATCGTGCGGCGCGTCGTGCAGAACGGCAAGGCGTCGCTGCGCCGCTACGTGCACCTCGGCACCGGCAACTATCACCCGCGCACCGCCCGCCTCTACACCGACTTCGGCCTGATGACGGCCGACCAGAAAATCTGCGAAGACGTCCACCACGTCTTCCAGCAACTGACCGGGATCGGCGGCGAGCTTACGCTGCACGAGCTGTGGCAGTCGCCGTTCTCGCTGCATCCGCGCATCATCGAATCGATCCAAGCGGAGATCGACAATGCGCGCGCCGGCAAGCGCGCGCGCGTGGTCGCGAAGATGAACGCGCTGCTGGAGCCGTCGGTGATCGCCGCGCTGTACGAAGCGTCGCAGGCCGGCGTCAAGGTCGACCTGATCGTGCGCGGCGTGTGCGCGCTGAAGCCCGGCGTGCCGGGGCTGTCGGAAAACATCACGGTGCGCTCGATCGTCGGGCGCTTCCTCGAACACCACCGCATCTACTATTTCCACGCGGGCGGCGCCGAGGACGTCTATCTGTCGAGCGCCGACTGGATGGACCGCAACCTGTTCCGCCGCGTCGAAGTCGCGTTCCCGATCCGCGAGCGCAAGCTGAAGCGCCGCGTGATCGCCGAAGGGCTGTCGGTCTGCCTCGGCGACAACCAGTCGGCCTGGCAGATGCTCAGCGACGGCCACTACCGCCGGCGCCGTGCGGGCAAGACGATCCGCAACGCGCAGCTCGGGCTGCTCGCGAAGTTCTGTTCGTAGACACGGGGCGGCGCGCGGTTTCGCGTGCCGCGCCACCAAACAAAAAAGCACAGCCCACGGGCTGTGCTTTTTTGTTTGCGGCGCATTTGCGTTGGGATGCCGACGTCAGGCACCCGATTCGCGTCACGCGCTCATGCTTCGAACGCGGCCGGCCGGATCGCGATGATTCGCGAGGCCGGGAAGCGCGCGGTGAACGTGCTGCCGCGCCCCTCCTCGCTCTGCACGTACAGGTGAGAGTCGTGCCGCTGCAGCACGTGCTTGACGATCGCGAGGCCGAGCCCCGTGCCGCCCGTATCGCGCGAGCGGCTGCGGTCGACGCGGTAGAAGCGCTCGGTCAGCCGCGGCAGGTCGGCGGCCGGGATGCCGAAGCCGCTGTCGGTGACCGAGAACACGCCTTGCGCGCCCTCGCGCCGCCACGACACGAAGATCTTGCCACCGTCCGGCGTATAGCGGATCGCATTGGTCACGAGATTCGCGAACGCACTGAACACTTCGGTCTGCGCGCCCGTGACGCCGAGCGTCTCGTCGATCGTGAACGTAATCTCGTGATGCCCGTTCGACAGCGTCTGCGCATCCTCCTTCAGATGGTCGAACACGGCACGCATGTCGATCGCGTGATCCATCGGCGGCTTGCTTTCGCCCTCGAGCTTCGCGAGCACCAGCAGATCGGTGACGATGTGCCGCATACGCGACGCCTGCTGCTCCATCATCTCGAGATAGCGCGCGCGATCTTCCTCGTTCAGCGGCAGTTCGCGCATCGTCTCGAGGAAGCCCGACAGCACGGTGAGCGGCGTCTTCAGTTCGTGCGACACGTTCGCGACGAAGTCGCGCCGCATCGCGTCGGTCCGCTCGAGCTCCGTGATGTCCTGCGTGAGCAGCAGCTTGCGGTTCTCGCCGTACGGAAACACCTGCACTTCCAGCACGTTCTGCCGCGAGTCGCCCATCCCGCGCATCACGAGCGTCTCGTCGTAATGCTGCGCGTTCAGGTAGCGCACGAATTCCGGATGACGAACCAGGTTCGTGATGTGCTGGCGCAGGTCGCGCTTCGCGTCGAGGCCGAAATGCACCTCGGCGATCGCGTTGCACCACTCGATCTGGTCATGGTCGTCGAGCATCGCGACGCCGTTCGGCGACGCCTGGATCGCCTGGATGAAGCGCGAATGCTGCTGCTCGACCTGCCGCACCTGCGCATGCCACTGCTTCGCGAGCTTGTGCAGCCGGTAGTAGATTTCACCCCAGATGCCCGGCGCGCTCGGCACCTCGCCGTAGACGGGCGCATCGAGCAGACGCCACAGGCGTTGCGTATGGAAGGTACTGAAGAAGCCCTGCGCGACCAGCATCACGACCGCGAACCCGAGGCCCGCGATCGGGCCGGCGAACACGCCGACCAATACGCTGATCAGCACGAGCAGCACGAGCGACACGAGAAAGCGCGCCCAGATGATGTTCATGTTTCAGCGCCCGAAAGAATGAACGACATGCCGTGGCACACGGCATGTCCGGATACGTTACGCGTGCTTGGCGAGCCGGTAGCCGCTGCCGCGCACGGTCTCGATCATCGCATCGCAACCGGCCGGTTTCAAGGCTGCGCGCAATCGTTTGATGTGGACGTCGACCGTACGCTCTTCGACGAACACGTGGTCGCCCCAGACCTGATCGAGCAGTTGCGTGCGGCTGTGCACGCGCTCCGGATGCGTCATGAAGAAATGCAGCAGGCGGAATTCGGTCGGGCCGAGATCGAGCTTGATCTCGCTGCCGTCGCCGTGCGCGGCGACCCGATGCGTGGCCGGATCGAGGCGCAGCCCGTTGATCGACACGACGTCCTCGGTCAGCTGCGGCGCGCGACGGCGCAGCACGGCCTTGATCCGCGCCATTAGTTCCTTCGGCGAGAACGGCTTCGTCACGTAGTCGTCCGCGCCGATCTCGAGGCCGAGCACCTTGTCCTGCTCGTCGCCCCGCGCGGTCAGCATGATGATCGGGATGTGCTTGGTCCGTTCGTTGTTGCGCAGGTCGCGCGCAAACGCAATGCCGGACTTGCCCGGCAGCATCCAGTCGAGCAGCACGAGGTCGGGCAGCACGTCGCTGATCAGGTTCTGCGCCTGCTCGGCGTTGTACGCGCGAATCGGGCAGTGACCGGCATGCTGGAGATTCACCGAGATCAGTTCGGAAATCGCGGGCTCATCTTCGACGACGAGAATGTTGCTGGGCATCGGCACCTCTGTTCTTCCTTACGGAGTCGATTAACTGTTGGCTTCGCGATCGAGCGTGTCGCGCGGCTGGTGCCGCACGTCGGTGCCCTTCACGATGTAGATGATGAATTCGGCGATGTTCTTCGCGTGGTCGCCGATCCGTTCGATCGCCTTCGCGATGAACAGGTACTCGAGGCCGACCGAGATCGTGCGCGGGTCTTCCTGCATGTACGACACGAGCTTGCGCACGAACGCGCGGAATTCGAGGTCGATTTCCTTGTCGTCCTTGACGATCTGCGCGGCCGCCACCGTATCGAGGCGCGCGAACGCGTCGAGTGCGCGACGCAGGATCGTCACGGCCATCTCGCCCGACACCTTGATCTCGGCGATGTTCACCGCACGCGCGGCCGGCTCGTCGATCAGGCGGCGCACGCGCTTCGCGATCTTCTCGGCCTCGTCGCCGGCGCGCTCGAGGTTCGTAATCGTTTTCGAAATCGACATCAGAAGACGCAGATCGCGCGCGGCCGGCTGTCTCCGCGCGATGATGTTGCCGCACTCCTGGTCGATGTCGACTTCCATCGCGTTCAGCGTTTCCTCGGCCGCGATCACCTTCTCGGCCGTCTCGCGGTCGAATTCGTTCAGCGCATGCATCGCGCCGACGATCTGCGACTCGACGAGTCCGCCCATTTCCAGCACTTTCGACGACACGGCATTCAGGTCCGCGTCGAACTGGCTCGACAGATGTTTATCCGACATGGTTGTGATTCTCCGTCATCAGCCGAAACGGCCGGTGATGTAGTCTTCCGTTTCCTTGCGCACCGGCTTGATGAAGATCTTTTCGGTTTCGCCGAATTCGATCAGTTCGCCCAGGTACATGTAGGCCGTGTAGTCCGAGCAGCGCGCAGCCTGCTGCATGTTGTGCGTGACGATCACGACCGTGTAGTCGCTCTTCAGCTCCGCGATCAGCTCCTCGATGCGGCCCGTCGAGATCGGGTCGAGCGCCGAGCACGGCTCGTCGAGCAGCAGCACTTCCGGACGGATCGCGATACCGCGCGCGATGCACAGACGCTGCTGCTGGCCGCCGGACAGCCCGTAGCCGCTCTGGTTCAGCTTGTCCTTCACTTCGTTCCACAGCGCGGCCTTCGTCAGCGCCCACTCGACGCGATCGTCCATCTCCGAGCGCGTGAGCTTCTCGAACATCTTCACGCCGAACGCGATGTTGTCGTAGATCGACATCGGGAACGGGGTCGGCTTCTGGAACACCATGCCGATCCGCGCGCGCAGCAGCGAAATGTCGCGCTTGGTGGTCAGCAGGTTCTCGCCGTCCATCAGAATTTCGCCTTCGGCGCGCTGCTCCGGATAGAGCGCGTACATCTTGTTGAACGTGCGCAGGAGCGTCGACTTGCCGCAACCCGACGGACCGATGAACGCCGTCACCTTCCCTTCGGGAATGCGCAGGTTGATGTTCTTCAGCGCGTGGAACTTGTTGTAGAAGAAGTTGAGGTTGTTGACCTCGATCTTCGCGTTCAGCGGCGCCAGCGGACGGTCATGTGCCGCATCTTGCGTGCCGGCGGGCGCAGCGGTGCGCTCGACGGGATTCAGGTGGCTTTCTGCCATATTCATCGGATTGCTCCGCCGTTACTTTTTCGAGAAGATCGAGCGCGCCAGGATGTTGAGTCCGAGCACCCCGAGCGTGATCAGGAACACGCCCGCCCATGCGAGCGACTGCCATTCGGCGAACGGGCTCATCGCGAACTTGTAGATCGTCACGGGCAGGTTCGCCATCGGCTGGCTCATGTCCCACGAGAAGAACTGGTTCGACAGCGCGGTGAACAGCAGCGGCGCCGTTTCGCCGGCGATCCGCGCGATCGCGAGCAGCACGCCCGTGATGATGCCGCCCACCGATGCGCGCAGCGTGATCTTCAGCACCATTCGCCACTTCGGCGTGCCGAGCGCGAAGGCTGCTTCGCGCAGCGCGTTCGGCACGAGCTTCAGCATGTTCTCGGTCGTGCGGATCACGATCGGGATCTGCAGCAGCGCGAGTGCGATCACGCCGGCCCAGCCCGAGAAGCGCCCCGACTTCGCGACGACGATCGCGTACACGAACAGGCCGATGACGATCGACGGCGCCGACAGCAGGATGTCGTTGATGAAGCGGATTGTGCCCGCCAGCAGGTTCTTCTGGCCGTATTCGGCGAGATAGACGCCCGCGAGGATGCCGATCGGCGTGCCGACCAGCGTGCCGAAACCGCACAGCAGCAGGCTGCCGACGATCGCGTTCGCCAGACCGCCGCCTTCCGTGTTCGGTGCCGGCGTCGATTCGGTGAACAGCTGCAGCGACAGACCGCCGATGCCGAGATGCACCGTGGTGTAGAGAATCCATACAAGCCACAGCAGGCCGAACGCCATTGCAGCGAGCGACGCGGTCAGCGCGATCGCATTGGTCACCTTGCGCTTGCGCTGCAGGCGGTTGCGCATCGCGTCGAGCGCGGCGCCGTTCGGCCCCGGGAAATTCATGACGGGCTCGCTCATTTCTTGCCCTCTCCTTTCTCGAGACGAAGCAGCAGCAGTTTGGAGATGGACAGCACGATGAACGTGATCACGAACAGGATCAGGCCCAGCTCCATCAGCGCGGACGTATGCAGGCCCGGTTCCGCTTCCGCGAATTCGTTCGCGAGCGCCGACGTGATGCTGTTGCCCGGCGCGAACAGCGACACGCTGTCGAGCAGGTTGGTGTTGCCGATCACGAAGGTCACGGCCATCGTTTCGCCGAGCGCGCGGCCGAGGCCGAGCATCACCCCGCCGATCACGCCGGTCTTCGTGTAGGGCAGCACGACCTTCCACATCACTTCCCACGTCGTGCAGCCGATCCCGTAAGCCGATTCCTTCAGCAGCACGGGCGTGACTTCGAACACGTCGCGCATCACCGATGCGATGTACGGGATGATCATGATCGCGAGGATCACGCCGGCGGCGAGAATGCCGATGCCGATCGGCGGGCCCGCCGTCAGCGGACCGAGCACCCACACGTCCTTGAACAGACGGCCGATCGGCTTCTGGAAGTATTCAGCGAAGATCGGCGCGAACACGAGCAGGCCCCACATGCCGTACACGATCGACGGAATCGCGGCGAGCAGCTCGATCGCGATGCCGAGCGGGCGACGCAGCCACACGGGCGACAATTCGGTGAGGAACAATGCGATGCCGAAGCTGACCGGCACCGCGATGACAAGCGCGATGAGCGACGTCACGATCGTGCCGTAGATCGGCACCACTGCACCGTAGATATCCGAGTTCGGATCCCACTCGGTTTGCAACAAGAAGCCGAGGCCGAACTTCTGGATGGTCGGCATCGACGCAATGATCAGGGAAACGATGATCCCGCCCAGCAGCAGCAGGGTCACGATCGCGGCGAGCCGTGCGAGGCCGCCGAACAGAACGTCTCCGAGACGGCTCGGCGCGCGTTGCTGCGCGACATCGGGCCGAGAAGACGTGTAGGAAATATCAGACATGGGCGCCTGTTCTGGATCGCCGGGCGCCGTGACGCCCGGCCTTACCGCACACACTGCCCGGCCGGCACGGCCGGGCAGCGAACCGCTGGATTGCTTACTCTGCGGCGACCGGCTTGCCCGATGCGTCCGTCACCTTCGTCTTCCACTGCTTGCGGATTTCCGTCTCGACCGACGCCGGCAGCGAGATATAGTCGAGGCTGTCGGCTGCCTTCTCGCCGTTCTTGAACGCCCAGCTGAAGAACTTCAGCGTTTCGGCGCCCTGCTCCGGCTTGTCCTGCTTCGCGTGCAGCAGCACGAACGTCGCGCCGACGACCGGCCATGCTTCCTTGCCCGGCTGGTTCGTCAGGATCTGGTAGAACGACTTCGACCAGTTCGCGCCAGCAGCAGCAGCCTTGAACGTTTCGGTCTTCGGCTCGACCACCGTGCCCGTCGAGTTCTTCAGGGCCGTGTAGGTCATGTTGTTCTTCTTCGCGTACGCCCACTCGACGTAGCCGATCGCGCCCGGCAGGCGCTGCACGAAGGCCGCGACGCCGTCGTTGCCCTTGCCGCCCGTGCCCGTCGGCCAGTTGACCGTCGTGCCTTCGCCGATCTTCGACTTCCACTCGTCGTTGACCTTCGACAGGTAGTTCGTCCAGATGAAGCTCGTGCCCGAACCGTCAGCGCGGCGAACGACTGCGATGTCCGTATCCGGCAGCTTGACCTTCGGGTTCAGCGCGGCGATCGCCGGGTCGTTCCACTTCTTGATCTTGCCGAGGTAGATGTCGCCGAGCACCGGGCCCGACAGCGTCAGTTCGCCGGCCTTCACGCCCGGCACGTTGACGACCGGCACCACGCCGCCGACCACCGTCGGGAACTGGAACAGGCCTTCCTTCGCGAGCTCTTCATCCTTCAGCGGCGCGTCCGAACCGGCAAAATCGACCGTCTTCGCGTTGATCTGCTTCAGACCGCCCGACGAACCGATACCCTGGTAGTTCACCTTCGCGCCGCCGGACTGCTGGTAGTCGGCAGCCCATTTCGTATAGATCGGCATCGCGAACGTGCTGCCTGCGCCCGTGATGTCGGCAGCTTGCGCGGCGACTGCGAAAAGCGCGCCAGCCAGGCCGGCAATCGCGGTTTGCATCAATTTCATGAGACCTCCAGTGTGTGAGCAGATGACTACGGCACCGCGAAGGTTAGGGGCTCCTCATGACGATAATGTGACAATCGATGAAACTGGTGTGACAGTAACATGACTGGCTGAAAGGGAGTATCGACCCTGTGAGGGCGGCCGCGCAAGGGCAGCGCAGCGGGAATGACGGCAAGAATTACCGGTCAGGAAGGGCTGTTCGGTACCCGCTGATGCGAGGTCCGGAGCGAATCGTATGCGCCGCACATGGCGGTTCAGGGTCGGATGGTTTCTTGCGTCAGACGAAATCCGCGCCGAAGTCACCCTCTATTTAATAGCGCAAACCTTTGCGTCTGACGAATTGCGGCGCCCGAATGCGCCGCCCGTCGAATCACCAAAGAGGCGGCGCGCACACGGCCTGACCGTCGCGCGCCGTCACCGATTCGGCTCAGCTCGTCGCCGCACGCACCGCGTCGGCAATCGCTTCCGCGTGAAGGGTCGCGTCGACTGCATGCTGTGCCTCGACCATCACGCGCAGCACGGGCTCGGTGCCCGACGCGCGAATCAGCACACGGCCGCGGCCGGCGAGCGCGCTTTCGGCTGCGTCGATCGCCGCGCGAATCGATGCGCTGCCCTTCCAGTCGGCACCCGCCTTCATCCGCACGTTGATCAGCTTCTGCGGGAACAGCGTGACGCCGTCCAGCATCTGCGCAAGCGTGCGGCCGCTGCGCTTGAGCGCGGCCAGCACGAGCAGCGCCGACACGATGCCGTCGCCGGTCGAATGGCGGTCGAGCGACAGGATGTGGCCCGAGCCTTCCGCGCCAAGCTGCCAGCCGCGCTCGCGCAGCTGTTCGAGCACGTAGCGGTCGCCGACGGCCGCCCGCACGAACTGCACGCCCTCACGCTGCAGCGCGACCTCGACCGCGAGGTTCGTCATCAGCGTGCCGACCGCGCCGTCGACCTTGCCGGCGGTCGCAATCCGGTCCTTCACGAGCACGTAGAGCAACTCGTCGCCGTTGTACAGCCGGCCCGTCGAATCGACGACCTGCAGGCGGTCCGCATCGCCGTCGAGTGCGATGCCGAGGTCCGCATGATTCGCCCGCACGGCACGCACCAATGCGTCGGGCGCCGTCGCGCCGACACCGTCGTTGATGTTGAAGCCGTTCGGCGCGACGCCGATCGGGATCACGTCCGCGCCGAGTTCGTGGAATACGTGCGGTGCGATCTGGTACGCGGCGCCGTGGGCGCAGTCGATCACGAGCTTCAGCCCACGCAGGTCGTATGCAGCCGGGAACGTGCTCTTGCAGAACTCGATGTAGCGGCCGGCCGCGTCGTCGAGGCGGCGCGCCTTGCCAAGCCGGTCCGACGACGCGCATTCGAGCGGCTTGTCGAGCCATGCTTCGATCTCGGCCTCGGTGTCGTCGGGCAGCTTGTTGCCATCGGCCGAGAAGAACTTGATCCCGTTGTCCTGATAAGGGTTGTGCGATGCGCTGATCACGACACCGGCCGACAGGCGCAGCGCGCGCGTCAGGTATGCGACGCCCGGCGTCGGCATCGGGCCGGCCAGCATCACGTCGACGCCTGCCGCCGAAAAACCGGCCTCGAGCGCGGCCTCGAGCATGTAGCCCGACACGCGCGTGTCCTTGCCGATCAGCACCGTCGGACGTACCCCCGCCGCGACGTCGGCCGCGCCGGCCAGTACCTTGCCGGCTGCATAGCCGAGACGCAACACGAAATCAGGCGTGATGGGCGCATCGCCCACCGTGCCGCGAATGCCGTCCGTGCCGAAATATCGACGTCCCATGGCGAACCTTCCTCCTTCGTCTTTCTGACTTCTGACTTATCGTTGCCGCGCGGCTTCGCGCACGGCGTTCCAGACCTTCAGTGCATCGACCGTCGCCGCGACGTCGTGCACACGCACGATCGCCGCACCGCGCCCGACCGCGCACAACGCGGCCGCCACGCTCGCCGCGACGCGTTCGATCGGCGGCTTGCCGCCGATCACCGCGCCGAGCATCGACTTGCGCGACATGCCCGCGAGAATCGGATACGCGCGCCCGTCGGGCCGCGCGGGGGCCGTGTCCGACAACGCGGCCAGCAGCGCGTAGTTGTCGTCGACCACGGCCTTGCCGAATCCGAACCCGGGGTCGACGCAGATCCGTTCCGGCGCGACGCCCGCGTCGCGCAGCGCCTGCACGCGTGCGGCGAGAAAGTCGCGCACGTCGGTCACGACGTCGCCGTAGTCGGGCTCGCCGACCTGCATCGTCCGCGGCTCGCCGAGCATGTGCATCGCGCACAGCCCGCCGTTGCCTTCGCGCACGGCGTCGATCGCACCCGGCTGGCGGAACCCCCATATGTCGTTGATCATATCCGCGCCGGCGGCGAGCGCCGCACGCATCACGTCCGGCTTGTAGGTGTCGATCGAAAGCGGTACGTTCAGTGGCCGCAGCGCTTCGACGAGCGGGATCACGCGCGCGAGTTCCTCGTCGAGCGGCACGGGCGGCGCACCGGGACGCGTCGACTCGCCGCCGATGTCGATCAGGTCGACGCCTTCGGCGATCATCCGCTCGGCCTGGCGCAGCGCATCGTCGCGCGCGAGGAAGCGGCCGCCGTCGGAAAACGAATCGGGGGTGGCGTTGAGAATGCCCATCACGAGCGGGCGTTCGAACGTCAGCGAGAAACGGCCGCACTGGAGCGGCGCGGGAATGGAGGCTGGAACTGCGGATTCGGGCACGGGCGGGAGACGTTGATGAATGCAAAACGGGCCGGTGTGAAGCCACACCAGCCCGTGAACGGCGCTACGGCGAAGGTCAGGCGGGCGAAGCAGGCGCCGGCGCGTTGCCGGGCTTCACTTCGGCAGCCGTGCCGCCACCCGAGGAATCGCCGCCGACGGCCGGCGAGCTCTTCGGCGAGCGCGGCGGACGCCCTTCCATGATGTCGTTGATCTGATCGGCGTCGATCGTCTCCCACTCCATCAGCGCGGCCGTCATTGCCTCGACCTTGTCGCGGTTCTCTTCGAGCAGGCGACGCGCAAGGCCGTACTGTTCGTCGAGCACTCGACGGATTTCGCTGTCGACCTTCTGCTGCGTCGCTTCCGAGATCGTGCGGGTGAAGCCGCGGCCAAACGGGCTGCTGTCGTTCTCGTCGTCGACGTAGACCATCGGTCCGAGCGCGTCGGTCATGCCGAAACGCGCCACCATCGCACGCGCCGTCTGCGTCGCCTTGTTGAAGTCGTCCGACGCGCCGGTGCTGATCAGGTTCAGGAACAGTTCCTCAGCCACGCGACCGCCGAACAGGATCGCCAGGCGGTCGAGCAGGTAGTCCTTCGAGTAGGTCTCGTTGTCATGCTCCGGCAGCTGCCACGTGACACCCAGCGCGCGACCGCGCGGGATGATCGTGACCTTGTGCACCGGGTCGGCCTTCGGCAGCAGCTTCGCGATCACCGCGTGGCCCGACTCGTGGTAAGCCGTCGCACGCTTCGCTTCTTCGCGAATCACCGCCGACTTGCGCTCCGGACCCATGAAAATCTTGTCCTTCGCGTCCTCGAAATCCTGCATCTCGACGATGCGCTTGCCGCGGCGGGCGGCGAACAGCGCCGCTTCGTTCACGAGGTTCGCGAGATCGGCGCCCGAGAAGCCCGGCGTGCCGCGCGCGATGACCGCTGCGTCGACGTCGTTCGCGATCGGCACCTTGCGCAGGTGCACGCGCATGATCTGCTCGCGGCCACGGATGTCCGGCAGGCCGACATAGACCTGGCGGTCGAAACGGCCCGGACGCAGCAGTGCCTTGTCGAGCACGTCGGAACGGTTGGTCGCGGCGATCACGATCACGCCCGAGTTCGCTTCGAAGCCATCCATCTCGACCAGCATCTGGTTCAGCGTCTGCTCGCGCTCGTCGTTGCCGCCACCCATGCCGGCGCCGCGATGACGACCGACCGCGTCGATTTCGTCGATGAACACGATACACGGTGCGTGCTTCTTCGCCTGCTCGAACATGTCGCGCACACGGGCCGCGCCGACGCCGACGAACATTTCCACGAAGTCGGAACCCGAGATACTGAAGAACGGCACCTTCGCTTCACCGGCGATCGCGCGGGCGAGCAGCGTCTTGCCGGTACCCGGGGGGCCGACGAGCAGCACGCCGCGCGGAATGCGACCGCCCAGCTTCTGGAATTTCTGCGGGTCGCGCAGGAAGTCGACGAGCTCGGACACTTCTTCCTTCGCTTCGTCGCAGCCCGCGACGTCGGAGAAGTTCACCGCGTTGTTGTTCTCGTCGATCAGCCGCGCCCGCGATTTCCCGAACGAAAATGCGCCACCTTTGCCGCCTCCCTGCATCTGTCTCATCATGTAGAACCAGAACACGATGATCAGGATCGTCGGCCCGAGGTAGTACAACGCGGACATCAGCGCGTTCGGTTCGTCATCGGCCTTGCCGCTGACCTGCACGCCGTACTTCATCAGATCGCCGACCATCCAGATGTCGCCGGGCGACACGATCTGGTATTTTTGGCCATCAGCCGGAGTGACGGTGAGGTTGCGCCCCTGCACGATGACGTTCTTGACCTTGCCGTTCTTGGCGTCGTCCATGAACTGCGAATAGGACACACCTTCCTGGACGCGGGGCTTGTCGAACTGCTTGAACACCGTAAACAGCACCAGTGCGATCACCAGCCACACCGCTGCCTTCGAAAACATATTGTTGTTCAAAGCACCACTCCTTCACTCGTAGACGAGCGCCTACATTTTCCTTGCAGCGCTCCTCGGTCATTCTAATCCAGTCCGACCACCCCTGCCATAAGCATTGACAACCGTCGCAATAGCGCTTCGCTTGTCTGGCAAGGGCCGGAGCCCGTTTGCGGCACAGCGCTCCGCGTCACCGCGGATGCTTCAGTTGCCGGCCCAAAATGAACGTTTCGGACGATTTGTCGCGAGACGCCTTCGGCTTGCGCGGCGCGACGATCTTAAACTGCTGTTTGAACTTTTCGACGATCTGGCTGTAGCCGCTGCCGTGGAAACACTTCACGAGCAGCGCACCTTCCGGCTTCAGATGATTCTGCGCAAATTCGAGCGCCAGATCGCACAGATGCTCGATGCGCGCCGCGTCCGCCGAGGCCACGCCCGAGAGGTTGGGGGCCATGTCCGAAATAACAAGGTCCACCGAGCGGCCTTCGAGCACTTCCTCCAGCCGGTGAAGAACCTCGTCCTCGCGGAAGTCGCCCTGGAGGAAGTGGACGTCGGCGATCGGTTCCATCGGCAGGATGTCGAGCGCCACGATCGTGCCGTCGATGCCGCCTTCGCGCTCCGCGTCACGCTTCTTGCCCTGCGCGAGCTTGTTGCGGGCATACTGGCTCCAACTGCCCGGCGTCGCGCCGAGATCGACGATCACCTGGCCCGGACGGATCAGCTTGTCCTGCTCGTCGATTTCCTTCAGCTTGTACGCGGCACGCGCGCGATAGCCCTCCCGCTGCGCCATTTTGACGTACGGGTCGTTGATGTGGTCGTGCAGCCAGTGCTGGTTAAAGCGGTTTTTTGCCATTCGAGAGAGAGATTGCTGCTATTTGCTTCGTGAAGCCGTGCTTTTGGCGGATAATACGCGTCTTCTTCGCGCGGCTACGGCCCCTTCCGGGGCCCAAGCCGCGATTTTACGTGGTTTCGGCGCGCGGCTGATGCGGTAACTTCCCGCGATTCGCTTCTGATGCAGCGCGCCCCTATTTAGATTTCGACATTTCCATGCCCGCCCTTTCGCTTTCCCCCGCCGAGCGCTCCGCGCTGCGCTCCCAGGCCCATGCGCTCAAGCCCGTCGTGCTGATCGGCGCCGAAGGGCTGACCGACGCCGTGCTGAAGGAAATCAAGGTACACCTCGCCGCGCACCAGCTGATCAAGATCCGTGTGTTCGGTGACGAGCGCGACGAGCGCGTCGCCGTTTACGACGAGATCTGCGACCGCCTGAACGCGGCGCCGATCCAGCACATCGGCAAGCTGCTGGTGATCTGGAAGCCCGAGGCTGCCGTGGCGGCCCCGACCCGCGGTCGTCGTGCCGGCGCGCTGCCGAGCGCAGCCGAAGCCGTCGACGACAAGAAAGGCCGTGCGCCGCGCACCGTCAAGGTCGTCAAGGTGTCGCCGAACGCGAGCCCCGTGCGTCGTCCGAAGCCGACCAAGGTCGTCGTGCGCGGCAACGAGCGCGTGACGGCGGGCGGCAACGTGAAGCGCGCGAAAAAGCGCCAGGCCAGCACGAAGCGGCCGCACCAGGACAAGTAATCCTGCCGCGCGGCACGGGGCAGCCCGTGCCGCCCTGCCGGTGCGGCGCTCAGGCCGTTCAGGCGTCTTGCGCCGGCAAACGCCAGATCAGCATCAGCCCCAGCACGCTCTCGACGAGATAGAACAGGCTCGAGACGCCGTGCAGCATCCCGAAGCGGCTCGCATACGGCGAGTTCGCGATATCGGTGCCCGCCTCCATCGCGGCCACCCGCAGCGCGTTCATGAACGGCTGCAGCGCGAAATACCCGACCAGCACGCACGCGACCATCGCCGCGACGATCCAGCGCACGCGACGGTAATCACCGCTGCCGCGCCGCACCTGCTGGTTCGACAGCGCGAGCAGCAACACACCGCATACGACACCGAGGATCGCCTCGATGCGAAACAACTGGGCGGCGACCGTGCCGGCCGTCATCCGCTCCAGCGTCTTGAACAGCACGGGCGCGACCGCATACCCGATCGTCAGCAGGCTGCCGACCCACACGGCCGACAGCAGACGGAACACGCGATGCGGCATCACGTCGCCCCGCTTCAGATGTAGCTGACCGAGATGATTTCGTATTCGCGCACGCCGCTCGGCGCCTGCACGGCCGCGACGTCGCCTTCGGACTTGCCGATCAGTGCGCGTGCGATCGGCGAGCTGACCGAGATCAGGCCGTGATCGATGTCGGCTTCGTCGTCGCCGACGATCTGGTACTTGACGGTGTCGCCGGACTCGAGATCCTCGAGTTCGACCGTCGATGCGAAAACCACTCGGCCTTCGGCGTCGAGCACGGTGGGATCGATGACCTGCGCGGCCGACAGCTTCGATTCGAGTTCCGCGATACGACCCTCGATGAAGCCCTGCTTTTCCTTCGCGGCATCGTATTCGGCGTTTTCGGACAGGTCGCCC
This sequence comes from Burkholderia sp. LA-2-3-30-S1-D2, assembly GCF_001523915.2. Lineage (NCBI taxonomy): Bacteria > Pseudomonadati > Pseudomonadota > Betaproteobacteria > Burkholderiales > Burkholderiaceae > Burkholderia > Burkholderia sp. LA-2-3-30-S1-D2. The sequence goes on from NZ_CP013384.1 coordinate 2,257,025, forward strand.
TGTGCGCGGGCCTCCGCGATCGCGTTGATCACGGCCGGCCGCTCGACGGACTTGAGGCGCTGCAATTCATCGCGCAGGAGTTCTGCGCCACGCTTTGTCAACGGAATGGTGCTCATAAACGGCTCAATCGCTAAAAACGGCTTTAAAAAAAATCACCGCGATTAAGCGCATTTCCGGCGAACCGGAAACACCGCTTAATCGCGGCACGTGTTGCTTCGACAGGTAACTGACCGCTTAGTTTAGGCGAGCGTGAAGACCTTGTAAATCATAGACTTCCAGATCCTTCAGGTAGCGCAAGCCTTCGACGGCCGCGCGCGCGCCCGACATCGTCGTGTAGTACGTGACCTTGTGCGCCTGCGCACTCATGCGGATCGAACGCGAATCGGCGATCGCCTGGCGCGTCTCGTCGACCGTCGTGAACACGAGTGCGATCTCGCCGTTCTTGATCATGTCGACGATGTGCGGACGGCCGTCCTTCACCTTGTTGACGACCTTCACCGGCACGCCGGCCGCTTCGATCGCGGCAGCCGTGCCCTTGGTCGCGACGAGCGGGTAGCCGAGGTCGTGCAGCATGCGCGCGACTTCGACCGCCTTCGGCTTGTCGGCGTCCATCACGGTCAGCAGCACCGTGCCCGACTCCGGCAGGCGCGAACCGGCCGCGAGCTGCGACTTGAACAGCGCCTCGCCGAACGTCTGGCCGACGCCCATCACTTCGCCGGTCGAACGCATTTCAGGCCCGAGAACCGGATCGACGGTCGGGAACTTCACGAACGGGAACACCGCTTCCTTCACGCTGAAATACGGCGGCTCGACTTCCTTCGTCACGCCCTGCTGCGCGAGCTTCTGGCCGACCATCGCGCGCGCCGCGATCTTTGCGAGCGGGAGGCTGGTCGCCTTCGACACGTACGGCACCGTGCGCGATGCGCGCGGGTTCACTTCGAGCACGTAGATGATGTCCTGCTTCGACCCGTCCGCCTGCGGCACCTGCTGGATCGCAAACTGCACGTTCATCAGGCCGACCACGTTCAGCGCCTTCGCCATCGCACCCGTCTGGCGCTTCAGTTCGGCGACCGTTTCCTTCGACAGCGAGTACGGCGGCAGCGAGCATGCCGAGTCGCCCGAGTGAACGCCCGCCTGCTCGATGTGCTCCATCACGCCGCCGATGAACACGGCTTCGCCGTCGCAGATGCAGTCGACGTCGCACTCGATCGCGTCGTTCAGGAAGCGGTCGAGCAGCACCGGCGAATCGTTCGACACCTTCACGGCCTCGCGCATGTAGCGCTCGAGGTCGCGCGGCTCGTGGACGATTTCCATCGCGCGGCCGCCCAGCACGTACGACGGGCGCACGACCAGCGGATAGCCGATTTCCTCGGCGAGCTTGAGCGCTTCGTCTTCGGCGCGTGCGGTGCGGTTCGGCGGCTGGCGCAGGCCGAGGTCCTGCAGCAGCTTCTGGAAGCGTTCGCGGTCTTCGGCCGCATCGATCATGTCCGGCGACGTGCCGACGATCGGCACGCCGTGCGCCTCGAGGTCGAGCGCGAGCTTCAGCGGCGTCTGGCCGCCGTACTGGACGATCACGCCGACCGGCTTTTCCTTGTCGACGATCTCGAGCACGTCTTCCAGCGTCAGCGGCTCGAAGTACAGGCGGTCGGACGTGTCATAGTCGGTCGATACCGTTTCCGGGTTGCAGTTGACCATGATCGTTTCGTAGCCGTCCTCGCGCATCGCGAGCGCCGCGTGCACGCAGCAGTAGTCGAACTCGATGCCCTGGCCGATCCGGTTCGGGCCGCCGCCCAGCACCATGATCTTCTTGTTGGTGGTCGGCTGCGCCTCGCACTCTTCCTCGTAGGTCGAGTACATGTAGGCCGTCTTGGTCGCGAACTCGGCCGCGCAGGTGTCGACGCGCTTGTACACCGGACGCACGTTGAGTTCGATGCGGCGGCGGCGGACGTCTTCCGGCGTCGCGCCGAGCAGCTTCGCGAGGCGGCGGTCGGAGAAGCCGCTCTGCTTCAGGTAGCGCAGCTCGTCGAACGTCAGCGACGCGAGCGTGCGGCCCGCGAGCGCCTTTTCCTTCAGGATGATCTGCTCGATCTGATGGAGGAACCACGGATCGATCGCGGTTTCCGCGAAGATTTCCTCGGCCGTCATGCCGATGCGGAACGCGTCGCCGACATACCAGATGCGGTCCGGGCCCGGCTCGTGGATCTCGATCGCGATCTCGTCGCGGTTGGTCGACTTCTCGTCGAGACCGTCGACGCCGACTTCGAGGCCGCGCAGCGCCTTCTGGAACGACTCCTGGAACGTGCGGCCGATCGCCATCACTTCGCCGACCGACTTCATCTGCGTGGTCAGGCGCGAATCGGCTTCACGGAACTTCTCGAATGCGAAACGCGGGATCTTCGTGACGACGTAGTCGATCGTCGGCTCGAACGATGCCGGCGTCTGGCCGCCGGTGATTTCGTTCTTCAGCTCGTCGAGCGTGTAGCCGACCGCCAGCTTCGCCGCGACCTTCGCGATCGGGAAGCCGGTCGCCTTCGATGCGAGCGCCGACGAACGCGACACGCGCGGGTTCATCTCGATGACGACCATGCGGCCGTCCTTCGGATTGATCGAGAACTGCACGTTCGAGCCGCCGGTGTCGACGCCGATCTCGCGCAGCACCGCGAGCGATGCGTTACGCAGGATCTGGTACTCCTTGTCGGTGAGCGTCTGCGCCGGCGCGACCGTGATCGAGTCGCCGGTGTGCACGCCCATCGGGTCGAGGTTTTCGATCGAGCACACGATGATGCAGTTGTCGGCGCGGTCGCGCACGACTTCCATCTCGTACTCCTTCCAGCCGAGCAGCGACTCTTCGATCAGCAGTTCGCGCGTGGGCGACAGGTCGAGACCGCGCTTGCAGATCTCTTCGAACTCTTCGCGGTTGTACGCAATGCCGCCGCCCGAGCCGCCGAGCGTGAACGACGGACGGATCACGACCGGGTAGCCGCTGCCGCCCGTCTCCGCCATGATCTCGGCGTGCACCTTGGTCGCCTCTTCCATCGAGTGCGCGATGCCCGACTTCGCGGAGCCGAGACCGATCTTGGTCATCGCTTCCTTGAATTTCTGGCGGTCTTCCGCCTTGTCGATCGCTTCCGGCGATGCGCCGATCAGTTCGACGCCGAACTTCTCGAGCACGCCGTGGTGGTGCAGGTCGAGCGCGCAGTTCAGCGCGGTCTGGCCGCCCATCGTCGGCAGGATCGCGTCCGGGCGCTCCTTCTCGATGATGCGTGCGACGACTTCCCACGTGATCGGCTCGATATAGGTCACGTCGGCCGTGTTCGGGTCGGTCATGATCGTCGCCGGGTTGCTGTTGACGAGAATGACCTTGTAGCCCTCCTCACGCAACGCCTTGCAAGCCTGCGCGCCCGAATAGTCGAACTCGCACGCCTGGCCGATGATGATCGGGCCGGCGCCGATGATGAGGATGCTTTTGATGTCTGTGCGTTTTGGCATGGCTTGTGAATTCAGTAAGTAATCTTTGTCGTGGCGTTGTCGCGGATCGGCGGTTGCGCTCAGCTCATGGTGGCGAGCGCGAGCTTCACCGAGAAACCGATGAACAGGCCGCCCACGCTGCTCGCCGCGCCCGCCGCGAGCTTGCGGCGGCGGCGGAAATGCTCGGCGAGCCGCGCGCCCGCGAAGATCAGCGTGCTCAGGTACAGGAAGCTCGCGCATTGCGCGATCGCCCCGAGCACGACGAACGACAGCGCGGGATGCGGGAACGCCGGGTCGACGAACTGGATGAAGAACGAGATGAAGAACAGGATCGCCTTCGGATTCAGGAGGCTCACGATCAGCGCCTTGCGGAATGGCCGCTCGCCGTCGACCGCACGCGGTGCATCGGCCGGCGCATCGGCGCGCGCGCGCAGCTTCTGCCACGCGCTGCGCAGCATCCCCGTGCCGATGTACAGCAGGTACGCGGCACCGCCGTACTTGACGACGGAGAACAGCAGCGGGTTCGCCTTCAGCAGCGACGCGACGCCCGCGGCGGACAGCACCATCAGCACCGTGTCGCCCAGGAACACGCCGCAGGCCGCGCGATAGCCGGCCTTCACGCCGCGCTGGGCCGCAAGCGACAGCACGTACATCGAGTTCGGCCCCGGCAGCAGGATGATGAAGATCACGCCGAACACGTAGGTCCAGATATCCGTGATGCCGAGTGCGTGGCCGAACATGATGCGAATCTCCCGTTCTTCGGTTGCTTCAGTCGCGTCAGGCGTTGCGCTGCTTCGCCGCGTCCATCAGTGCGGTGAAACGGTCGAACAGATACGCGATGTCGTGCGGGCCGGGCGACGCTTCCGGGTGACCCTGGAAGCAGAATGCCGGCTTGTCGGTCAGCTCGAAACCCTGCAGCGTGCCGTCGAACAGCGACACGTGCGTCACGCGCGCGTTGGCCGGCAGCGAATCCGCGTCGACCGCGAAACCGTGGTTCTGCGACGTGATCACCACGCGACCGTCGCCGAGATCCTTCACCGGGTGGTTCGCGCCGTGGTGGCCCGTCTTCATCTTCAGCGTCTTCGCGCCGACCGCGAGGCCCATGATCTGGTGGCCGAGGCAGATGCCGAAGGTCGGCACGCCGCGCTCGATGAACTCCTTGGCCGCCGCGATCGCGTAGTCGCACGGCTCCGGGTCGCCCGGGCCGTTCGACAGGAAGATGCCGTCCGGATTCAGCGCGAGCGCGTCGGCCGCGCTCGCCTCGGCCGGCAGCACCGTCACGTGGCAGCCGCGCTCCGCGAGCATGCGCAGGATGTTGTACTTGACGCCGAAGTCGTACGCGACGACGCGGTACTTCGGCGCTTCCTGCATGCCGTAGCCGCTGCCGAGGCGCCATTCGGTCTGCTTCCATTCGAACGGCTTCGTGGTCGACACGACCTTCGCGAGATCCATGCCCGCGAGGCCCGGGAACGAGCGAGCGAGTTCGATCGCCTTCGCCTCGTCATTCGAGCCGGCCAGGATGCAACCGTTCTGCGCGCCCTTGTCGCGCAGGATACGGGTCAGCTTGCGGGTATCGATGCCGGCGATCGCGACGACGCCTTCGTCGCGCAGGTAGTCGCCGAGCGTGCGGTCCATGCGGAAATTCGATGCGAGCGTCGGCAGATCACGGATGATCAGGCCGGCGGCATGGACTTTCGTGGCTTCGACATCTTCGGCGTTGACGCCGACGTTGCCGATATGCGGGTAGGTGAGCGTGACGATCTGACGCGCGTAGCTCGGATCAGTCAGGATTTCCTGATAGCCGGTAATCGCGGTGTTGAACACGACTTCACCGATCGTGTGGCCTTCGGCCCCGATCGAATAACCACGAAAGACCGTGCCGTCGGCGAGTGCAAGCAAGGCGGGAGAAAAAGACGGCAACACGGGAGGCTCCTTGGGGAACACCCTGCTGCCGACCTGTTTACCCTGCCGCGCGAGCGCCGCGCTGCATAGGCGCGCGGAGTCGCTAGCTGGACGCGACCTGCTGTGTCGGCACGCGAACCCGGCGCGTGGCGCACGAGGCTTCGCGGCATCGCCCGACAGGCGGCGTGCGGCGGATGAACGGGATAAGTGAGGTAGGCGCTAGGGTGCGAGGTTGATCAGCACAAACTTTCAAATTATAGCCCGAAAATGACCTTATCTTCAATTGATATGGCCGTCCGATCACGCATGCGGCGCGCGCAATGCGGTGGCATCAGGCGCGACATTCCTTGCTGCGGCTCCGTTTCCGCAGCCGCCCTACCCGTCAGCGTACCGCCGGATCAACGCGCTTGCCAGCACTGCGCGCGGGCCACACGTACCAGACCGCGCTGGCAAGCTGCAGCGCGAGCAGCACGCTCCACGCGGTGACGTGGGCGGCAGCCGGGTAATGGCCGTCGACGGCCGGCCAGTGCGACAGCACCGCGCCGATACCGATCTGGAACGCAAAGATCAGCACGAAGATCACGAGCGTCAGTGTCGTATTCGCGCGGCCGATCAGATGGGCCGGGAAGTGACCGGCAAGCACAGCATAGGTCAGGATCCCGACGCCGCCGAACATTCCGTAGGCCGCCCACAGCACGGCCGGCGGCAGCGGCACGCGCGCGACGATCGCGATTTGCGTGGCGACGAACAGCACCATGCCGACGCCGCAAAATGCCTGGACGGACACCCCGCGGCGCTCGAGCACACGCGCCGCCGCGCCGAAACCGACACAGCCGGCCATCATCGCGAAGCCGAGCACCGACACGAGCCGTGCGGCGCGCTGCGCATCGAATCCCGCGACGTCGCGCAGGTACGGACCGACCCACAGTGACTGCATCGCGTAGAACACGCCCTGCGTGACGATCGAGAAAGACGAGATCTTCCAGAATGCGCGGCTGCCCAGGATGTGCCACGTGCCCTTGAACTGGCTGACGAGCCCGCCCTGATGGCGCGGCCGCTCGGCTTCCGGCGCACCGAAGCCGATCGCGGCCGCGACGACGACCGTCAGCACCGCGAGGCCGCCGCAGATCACACGCCAGCTCGTCACGCCGAGGAGCCAGGTCAACGGCGAGCCGACCGCGACGCCGCCCAGGCCGCCGACGGCCATCACGAGACCGTTGACGAGCGGCAGCCGGCCGACCGGAAAATGCTGCGCGAGCGCCTTGAACGCCGCACCGAGACACACCGATACGCCGACGCCGATCAGCAGCCGGCCGACCATCATCGTGCCGAGGTCGTGCGCGACGCCAAACACGGCGGCACCGGCGGCCGCGAACAGCAACATCCCGGCCGTCACGCGGCGCGGGCCGAAATGGTCGAGCAGCACGCCGGCCGGAATCTGCGCGCCGGCAAAACCGAGGAAATAGAGACTGGTGAGCAGTCCGAGATCGGCGGCCGAGAGCCCGAGCTCGCGCGTGACGAACGGCGCGAAGCCGAGATTGACGCCGCGGAACACATAGGACACGAAATATCCGACCGCAAACAGCGCGAGCACCCTCACCTGCACCGACGACATCGCTCCTCCTCGTGATCCGATCCCGGCCCCGCAAAGCAGCGCCCCCGCTGCCGCGCACAAACGAAAACGCCGTCACCTTGGTGACGGCGTTGCTTCGTGTTTCATCGGATGATAACGCAAACGCACGGTCCGGCCGGACCGCCGCGCCGCGGTCGCGACCGCGTTACTTCTTCTTGCCCTTGCTTGCAGCGGCCTTCGGCGCTGCCTTGGCCGGCGCCGCCTTCGCGGGAGCAGCCTTCGTCGCTCGAGCCGCCGGCTTCGCGGCGCCGCGCTTCGCGCCGCGCGACTTGCCGCGGACGGACAGGCTCGCGCGCTCGATATGCGCGCCGGAGGTCGACGTCGCGATCCGCTTCGGACCCGGCTCGGCCGGCACCGCGCGGCCGACCGGCACGTGCAGCACGAGCGCCTGGCCCGGCATCGCGAGATCGCGATGCGTGCGGTTCCATGCCTTCAACTGGCCGACCGACACGCCATAGCGGCCGGCGATCGCCGCCATCGACTGCTTGCGGCGCACGCGGATCAGCATCTTGCGCGTGTCGGGTACGTCGGGCTCCATCGCGAGTACGCCGTTTTCCGCAACGTCCGCGCTGATGTCCTCGTCGTCGTCATCGCCGCGCGGCACGACGATCGTCGAGCCGGGCTTCAGGCGCATGCCGGCGGGAATCTTGTTGACCGACATCAGCGTATCGGGGTCGACACCGATCTTCTCGGCGATCGCGGCCGGGCGCACGCGCTCGCTGACCGTATAGGTGGTCCACGTCGACAACTGGCCGTTGTAAGCCTTCAGGTTCTTCTCGAACGCTGAGGCGTTGTCGAACGGCAGCAGGATCTGCGGCTCGGTCGCGCCGAGGATCACCGGCTTCGAGAACGACGGGTTCAGCGAACGGAACTCGTCGAGCGACAGGTTCGCGAGCTTCGCGGCCACCGCCACGTCGATGTCGCGCGATGTCGTGACCGTCACGAAATACGGGTGATTCGGGATCTCCGGCAGCGTCAGGCCGAACTGCTGCGGATTCGCGATGATGTTCTTCACCGCCTGCAGCTTCGGCACGTAGTTGCGCGTCTCGTTCGGCATCCGCAGGCTCTGGTAGTCGGTCGGCAGGCCGGCCGCCTGGTTGCGTGCAATCGCACGCTGCACGTTGCCCTCGCCCCAGTTGTACGCGGCCAGCGCCAGATACCAGTCGCCGAACATGTCATGCAGGCGCGACAGGTAGTCGAGCGCGGCGCTCGTCGACGCGAGCACGTCGCGTCGTTCATCCTGCCACATGTTGCGCTTCAGGTTGTACGTGCGGCCGGTGCCCGGCATGAACTGCCACATGCCGGCCGCCTTCGCGACCGACAGCGCCTGCGGGTTGTAGGCGGATTCGATGAACGGCAGCAGCGCGAGCTCGGTCGGCATGTGGCGCGCTTCGAGCTCCTCGACGATGTGGTACAGATATTTCTGCGAGCGCTCGGTCATGCGCTGCACGTAATCGGGACGCTGCGTGTACCAGGTCGTCTGCATGTCGACGAGGTCGCTCTGCAGGTCGGGCATCTGGAAGCCGCGACGGATACGGCCCCAGAGATCGGAATCTGCACTGGTCAGGTCGCCGACGGATTGCTTGTCGACGTCGACAGTTTCTTTGGCGGTGGCTGATTTACGGAGGTAGTTGGACGCTGCCTGCGAATCGGCGGCGTTGTTGGCGACAGGAGCCTGGCTCGCACAAGCGGCGAGCAGCAGGACCACCATCGCACTCAATATAAGTCGCATGAAAATCTCGGCTTCCGACGGCTGGAAATTGCTGGCGATACTACGGAAGTGCGTGCTTCACGTCAATAAAAACACCGAAAACTCAGCCAAATCCTACAGTTGGAGCAATTTTTACAGGCTCTGCCTGAGCTTTTTGGAGTCCTCCGGAAATCGTCATCGGAACCGGTTTTTCCACTCGCGCATCAGCGTGAATGCCGCCAGGCGATCCGGCACGGTTTCGTGCAGCTCGGCCTCGAGCGTCGCATGGATGGCCGCGCTGTCCGACCGCATGAACGGGTTGACGGCGCGTTCGTGCGCGATCGTAGTGGGCAGCGTCGGCACGCCGCGCGCGCGCAGCGCCTGCGCTTCGTCGCGCCAGGCGGCGAGCGCCGCATTGCCCGGTTCGCACGCGAGCGCGAAGCGGATGTTCGACAGCGTATATTCGTGTGCGCAATGCACGCGGGTGTCGCCTGGCAGCGCCGCGAGCGCGTCGAGCGACGCCAGCATCTGCGCGGGCGTGCCTTCGAACAGGCGACCGCAGCCGCACGAGAACAGCGTGTCGCCGCAGAACACATGAGGGGTGGCGGCGCCCTGCCCGGCCGCCTGGAAATAGGCGATGTGACCGCGCGTATGCCCCGGCACGTCGAGCACGTCGAACGTGAGTGCCGGTGCGTCGAGCGTCACGCGATCGCCGCCCGCGAGCGGCCGCATGACCACGCCGATCGCCTCGGCCGCCGGGCCGAAGACGACCAGTGGCACATCGTCCGGTTGGCCATCGCGCAGCGCGGCGACACCGCCGACATGGTCGGCGTGATGGTGCGTGAGTAAAATAGCGGTCAACCGCCAGCCGCGTTCGGCAAGAACACGGCGTACGGGCGCGGCTTCACCCGGATCGACGGCGATCGCATCGCGGCCGTCCGAGACGAGCCAGATATAGTTGTCTTCGAATGCCGGAACCGGCACGTATTCCAGCTCGTTCATGGGCGCGCAATCATCGTTATGTCCGATCGTCAAATTATAGACTGGCCCGCCTGGACCGACTCGCCGCCCGGCCGCTATGTGCTGGACTGGGAGCAAGCGCAGCTCGACCGGATCGTGTCCGACGTCTTCGGGTTTCACGCGCTGCAGCTCGGCCTGCCGCAGCTCGATGCGCTGCGCGAGAACCGCATGCCGTATCGCGGCCTCGTGCTCGACCCGGCAAGCGGCGCGAGCGCGCCCTACCAGTATCCGTGGGCGCGCGAGGCGCACGCGCCCGAACACGCGCCGGCCGGTCGCAGCACCACGTGGTGCGACCTGCTCGACCTGCCGTTCGAGTCGCAGAGCGTCGACCTGATCGTGATGCCGCACACGCTTGAATTCACGTCCGACCCTCACCGCCTGCTGCGCGAAGCCGAGCGCGTGCTGATGCCGGAAGGCCAGCTCGTGATCACCGGCTTCAATTCGTTGAGCCTGTGGGGCATGCGGCAATCGTTCGGACGCATGGCGAACCGTCCGTTCGTGCCGTCCGCGCGCGACCAGATCGCGTTCATCCGGCTCAAGGACTGGATCAAGCTGCTCGGCTTCGATCTCGAGCGCGGCCGCTTCGGCTGCTACCGGCCGCCGCTCGTCACCGACAAATGGCTTGCCCGCTACGGCTTCATGGAAGCCGCCGGCGACCGCTGGTGGCCAATCTTCGGCGCCGTCTACATGGTCACGGCCGTCAAGCGCGTGCGCGGCATGCGCCTCGTCGGCCCGATCAAGATGAAGAAGCCCGTGCTCGCGCCGGGCCTCACGCCGGCGGCCACCCCGACCACCCATCAAGAACACTCATGACCACCGACACCATCGACATCTATACCGACGGCGCCTGCAAGGGCAACCCCGGCCCCGGCGGCTGGGGCGCACTGCTGCGCTACGGCGACCGCGAAAAGGAGCTGTTCGGCGGCGAGCCCGACACGACCAACAACCGCATGGAACTGATGGGCGTGATTGCCGCGCTCGAGGCGCTGAAACGGCCGTGCCGCGTGATCGTCCATACCGACTCGCAATACGTGCAGAAAGGCATCAGCGAGTGGATCCACGGCTGGAAGAAGAAGGGCTGGGTCACTGCGGCGAAAACCCCGGTGAAGAACGCCGACCTGTGGAAGCGCCTCGACGCGCTCGTCGCGCAGCACGAGGTCGAGTGGCGCTGGGTGAAGGGCCACGCGGGCCACCCCGAAAACGAACGCGCGGACGCGCTCGCGAATCGCGGTGTCGAATCGCTCGTGGCCTGAACGCAGGCCACCCAACCCTACTGTCTTTCCCGATTTATCCGACATGCGCCAGATCATTCTCGATACCGAAACCACCGGCCTGAATCCCCGCACGGGCGACCGCCTGATCGAAATCGGCTGCGTCGAGCTGCTGAACCGGCGGCTCACCGGCAACAACCTGCACATCTACGTGAACCCCGAGCGCGACAGCGATCCGGGCGCACTGGCCGTGCACGGCCTCACGACCGAATTCCTGAGCGACAAGCCGAAGTTCGCGGAAGTCGTCGACCAGATCCGCGACTTCGTGAAGGACGCCGAGCTGATCATCCACAACGCGCCGTTCGACCTCGGGTTCCTCGACGCCGAATTCGCCCGGCTCGACCTGCCGCCGTTCAGCGAGCATTGCAGCGGCGTGATCGACACGCTCGTGCAGGCCAAGCAGATGTTTCCCGGCAAGCGCAATTCGCTCGACGCGCTGTGCGACCGGTTCGGCATCAGCAACGCGCACCGTACGCTGCACGGCGCACTGCTCGACTCGGAACTGCTCGCCGAAGTCTATCTCGCGATGACGCGCGGCCAGGACAGCCTCGTGATCGACATGCTCGACGACGCAGGCGCCGACGGTGGCGCCGCGAACGGCCAGCGCGTGTCGCTCGCGTCGCTCGACCTGCCGGTTCTCGCGGCGAGCGACGACGAACTCGCCGCCCACCAGACCCAACTCGACGAACTCGACAAGTCGGTCAAGGGCACCTGCGTGTGGCGCAAGTCCGCCGACGCGGATGCTGGCGAAGCTGCCAAAGCCGCCTGACGCAGCATCTCCCGACCGGCGCCTGCAGCCGCGCTCACGCGCGCGGCTGCAGCGCGATGATGGTCATCCCGCCGAGCGCAAGCACCGCGCCAGCCACATCCCAGCGGGACAGCGCGATGCCGTCGACCACCCGCAGCCAGATCAGCGCCACCGCGATATACACGCCGCCGTACGCCGCATAGGTGCGCCCCGCCGCGCTCGGATGCAGCGTCAGCAGCCACGCGAACAACGCGAGCGACAGCGCTGCCGGTACCAGCAGCCACACGGGCCGGCCGCCCTTCAGCACGAGCCAAGGCAGGTAGCAGCCGACGATTTCGGCCAGTGCGGTGACGGCGAACAGCGCCGCAATCCTGATCAGTTCGGTCATCCGGTTCCTCGCAGATTCGCCCCACCCGCCCGGTGGGCCGCGCGCCGCCGATCATACCGGAGGCGACCCGGGCGGAACCGCCGCCAGACGGGGGATTCCGGGCAATTTGCACGATCGTCTGCCATCGTGCTATCATGTCGCCTGTTTCAACATTCAATATCTGTCTATTCGATTTCGAAAGGAGTCCGTCCGCGCGTTGCGGGCTGGTGCTTCGACCGAAATTGCATCCACAGGAAAGCCCGCCCGACAGGCCCGCTTTTCTCGTTTCGTTGCCCCTCCGGGGCGCTTGCCGGAACGCCGGACACCGTCCGCACCGGCATCTGCCGCTCGCATCACGCGGCCCATTCTTCATGAGCGCACAGTCGCGACGGCCCATCGGGCCCGCGTCGAAGCAGTCCCTTCCGGCCCTTTACCGCCTCATGTGCAGTAAGCGCTTAAATGGCCTGCCCCGACGCGCAGCACGCGACATCGCGCTCGCCGGCAAACCGTGTCGGACGGCCCGCCCGTTCCGGCGCAGTCAAAGGAGTGCATGACCTTGACCGCAACACACGTCAGCCCGACCGCTGCTTCTTCCTCCACGTCGTCCGGCGAGGCCCCACTCGCCGCGGACGACATTACCGTCGTCGACCAGAGCCTGCTCAAGCGCGCCGTCAGCGCGATGGCCATCGGCAATGCGATGGAATGGTTCGACTTCGGTGTCTACAGCTATATCGCCGTCACGCTCGGCAAGGTGTTCTTCCCCTCCAGCAGCCCGTCCGCGCAGTTGCTCGCGACCTTCGGCACGTTCGCGGCCGCATTCCTCGTGCGTCCGCTCGGCGGCATGGTGTTCGGCCCGCTCGGCGACCGCATCGGCCGCCAGCGCGTGCTCGCCGCCACCATGATCATGATGGCCGTCGGCACCTTCGCGATCGGCCTGATCCCCAGCTACGCGTCGATCGGCATCTTGGCGCCGATACTGCTGCTCGTCGCCCGCCTCGTGCAGGGCTTCTCGACCGGCGGCGAATACGGCGGCGCCGCCACCTTCATCGCCGAATTCTCGACCGACAAGCGCCGCGGCTTCATGGGCAGCTTCCTCGAGTTCGGCACGCTGATCGGCTATGTGATGGGTGCGGGTGTCGTCGCGCTGCTGACCGCATCGCTGTCGCAGGAGGCGCTGCTGTCGTGGGGCTGGCGCGTGCCGTTCCTGATCGCCGGCCCGCTCGGCCTGATCGGCCTCTACATCCGGATGAAGCTCGAGGAAACGCCGGCGTTCAAGCGTCAGGCCGAAGAGCGCGAAGCGCAGGACAAGGCCGTGCCGAAGGCGCGCTTCCGCGAAACGCTGATGCGCAACTGGCGTGCGCTGCTGCTCTGCGTCGGTCTCGTGCTGATCTTCAACGTGACCGACTACATGGTGCTGTCGTACCTGCCGAGCTTCATGTCGTCGACGCTGCACTTCGACGAATCGCACAGCCTCGTGCTGGTGCTGATCGTGATGGTGCTGATGATGCCGCTGACGCTCGCCGCCGGCCGCCTGTCGGACAGGATCGGCCGCAAGCCCGTGATGCTGGCCGGCTGCGTCGGCCTGCTCGTGCTGTCGATCCCGTCGATGATGCTGATCCATGCGGGCACCACCGCGTCGGTGTTCGGCGGCCTGCTGATCCTCGGCGTGCTGCTGTCGTGCTTCACCGGTGTGATGCCGTCGGCACTGCCGGCGCTGTTCCCGACCGAGATCCGCTACGGCGCGCTTGCGATCGGCTTCAACGTGTCGGTGTCGCTGTTCGGCGGCACGACGCCGCTCGTCACCGCGTGGCTCGTCGACGTGACCCATAACCTGATGATGCCCGCGTACTACATGATGGGCGCCGCCGTGATCGGCATCGTGTCGGTCGTCGCGCTTGCCGAAACCGCGCGCCAGCCGCTCAAGGGCTCGCCGCCGGCCGTCGCGACGCGCCGCGAGGCGCACCAGCTGGTGCGCCAGATGCGCGAGGACGACGATGCGGAGATTTACGGCGTCGTGTCGACTGTACGCGCCTGAGCATCGCTCAAGAAAAAGCCCCGGCAAAAGCCGGGGCCCGATCGAATCCGATCCGCCCGACCGGCTTGCGCCGGCCGGGCTTTTTTTCATCTGTTGGGTGGCTGCGCGATCATGCGTGCGCTTCGCAGTGGCGGCAGAAGATCAGCGCCCGCGAACGCGACACCGCAGCCTGCGCACCGCGCGCCGCGACGATCAGGCCGACCTGGCCGAGATTGAAATCGCGCTCGACCATCAGCTGCGTCAGCGCGGCAAGCGGCAACACGACGGACGGGTGGTACAGACTCGATTCGATCAGCGCTCTCATCATCGGCTCCATCAGGCAATGCATATTCGATGGAGTGGATTCTAGGGATCGGCCGCAACCGGATAAACAGCGCGAATGCGAAGTCACTTGTCAGTGACGGAGAACAATCGGCCGGGCCTTTGGCGCACGGGGCCGAGCGGGCGGCGGCGGATGGTTCGGGAGCGCCAGACGGAAGGCGCGCGGCAGCGTCTTGCGGACGCCGCGCCGGGCGAAAACGGGCGACCGGGCAGCCGATAGCGGCCGGGTCGATCGGTGCCGGAAGCCGGCACGAGTCCGGGTGGGACCGCATGCCGGTCGCGTCGCCCGTCGCCCTCGCTCCCGTGCCGACGCGACAGCCGCCGGCTTCAGTCGAGCGGCGTCTCGACAAACGCCGGCAGCGCTTCCGCCCGCGCCGAATGCGCGGCGAGTGCCGGATAACGGGCCGGATCGATCCGTGCGAGCGCCGGGTAATCGGCGGTCATGAATTGCGTGAAGCGCCACGCGACGGCGACGGTCACGTCGGACTGCAGCAGGCGCGCGCCGCCGAGCCAGCCGTTCGCGGCCGCGACGAGCGGCTCGAGCTCGCCATACGCGGCCTCGATCTGGCCCAGCACGCGCTCGAGCCATGGCGCGTGCTGCTTCTCGGCTGGCCGCAGCGCGTGCTCGTACACCACCTGCACGGTCTTCTCCGCCGCTGCCAGCGCGAATCCGACCGGCACGAGCGTGCGTAGCCGCGCGTCGGCGGCGTCGGGCAGCAGGCGCCGCTCGGGCGCGACACGATGGTCGAGATAGTCGACGATCAACGACGAATCGATCAGCGTCGCACCGTCGTCGGTCACAAGGGTCGGCGCCTTCACGACCGGGTTGAATGTCTGGAACCGGTCGAACTGACGGAACACCGAGATCGACTCGTGTTCGAACGGCAGGTCGAGCAGCTTCGCCGAAATGGCGGCACGGCGCACGAACGGGGAATCCAGCATGCCGATCAGCTTCATCGCGAACGCTCCGCTTGAGGGAATGGGACCGACGACTGTAGCAGCGCCGTGCGTCGCCGCCTAGGGCTTGTTCGCGTTTCCGACACCCGCTGCGCGGCCAGAGTGACCATAATGCAGATTCACGCCCCCTCCGCCCCAAGGTTCGCCATGTGGTACACCGTCGTCGAGCAGCAGCGGGAATGGATGCGCGCCTGGCGCGCGGCGACGCGCCACGCGTTCGACGCATGGCCCGCCGCGACGCTGGCGCACGCCGCGTCGTCGTGCTACGACGACCTGTTCGAGCCGCTCCTCGGGCCCGCCGCCGGGCCGCCGCGATTCGAGATCCGGCGCCCGGCGATCGACGAGCGGATCGTCGCGCGCACGCCGTTCTGCCAGTTGCGACGCTTCGCGCGCGACGCCGCGCGGCGCACGGTGCTGCTGTGCGCACCGCTCGCCGGACATGCGGCCGTGATGATGCGGGAGACCGTCGAGGCGCTGCTCGCGGACGGCGACGTCTGCGTGACCGACTGGGTCAATGCGCGCGACGTCCCGCTCGCGGCGGGTCGCTTCGGGCTCGACGAATACGTGGCGACGCTCGACGGCTTCGTCGACGCGCTCGCCCGCGACGAGCGACCGCTGCACGTTGTCGCCGTGTGCCAGGCCACCGTTCCCGCGCTCGGCGCACTTGCGCTGCGCGCCGCTCGCGGCCTCGCACCGCCCGCGAGCATCACGCTGATCGGCGGGCCGCTCGACGCGCGCGTCAACCCGACCACGCTCGGCACGACCGCCGCGTCCCGGTCGCTCGCGTGGTGCCGCCGCCACCTGATCGACATTGTGCCGCCCCGCTTCCCCGGCCGCGGCCGGCACGTGTTCCCGACCTATCTTCAGCAAGGCGAGATCGCGCTGCTGTATCCGCAACGCTTTCTGACACTGATCGAGGACTACGCGCGCGCGGCGGCGCATTTCGACCTGACGGCGCTGGCGGACGCGCGGCGTGCGCTGCGCGAATACACGGCGCTGCTCGACATGCCGGCCGAATACTTCCTGGATACCGTCGATATCGTGTTTCAGCGAATGTGCCTCGCGAACGGCACGTGGGACGTCGGCGGGCAGCGCGTCGAGCCGGCCGCGCTGCGCGGCGTCGCGCTGCTGACGGTCGAAGGCGGATGCGACGCCGTCACGGGCATCGGCCAGACGCATGCAGCGCTGGCCATGTGTCGCGGCCTCAAGGCCGGCGAGCGCCAGCGCCTCGATGTCGACGATTGCGATCATTACGGGTTGTTCACGGGCGCGCGCTGGCACGGCGAAGTCCATCCGGCGCTGCAGCGCGTATTCGTGCAGGCCGAAGCCGCTCGCCCGGGATCGCGCCGGCCCCGTATCAGGCGGACGTGATGTCGCCGTCAGGCGCGCGGGCCGCGTCGAGGAGCGCACGCACCTCGTCGTCCCCGGTCTGGTCGAAACGCGCGTAGAACTGGCTGATTCCGAGGAACGACAGCGGCTGCAACACCGTCACGAACGCGTCGGCCAAATCGTCGAACGCATGCCGGGCACCGCCCGGCGCGACGGGTGCGGCGGCCACGATGCGCGCGGGATGGCGTTCGCGCAGCGCCTGCAGCGCAACGCGCATCGACGCGCCGGTCGCAACGCCATCGTCGACGACGATCGCGATCCGGCCGTCGACCGGCAGCGGTGGCCGAGCGCCGCGATACAGCGCTTCGCGGCGCTGCAGTTCGGCTGTCTCGCGCGCGATCACGTCGGCCAGTTGCGCATCGGTCACGCCCATCGCGCGGATCGCCGAATGCTGCAGGTGGATCGCTCCGCCGGTCGCGATCGCGCCGATCGCGAATTCCGGATCGGACGGCATGCCGAGCTTGCGCACCACCAGCACGTCGAGCGGCGCGCGCAGCGCCTGCGCGACCGGGAATGCGACCGGCACGCCGCCACGCGGCAGCGCGAGCACGACGACGTCGCGACGCCCCGCATAGTCCTGCAGCGCATGCGCAAGCCGGCGCCCCGCGTCGGCGCGATCGGCAAAACATTCGATCACGATGGCTCCCTGCCCGTTGCGCCGGATGCGCGACGCGCGCACCGGCACCCTGTTCAACGAGCATGGTTCATCGGACGCGCCGATGCAAGCGGGGTCATACCGGCGCGCGGGGCATGCGGATTACGGCGGGAAAAGGATGGGTGGCGTTTGCCCGGGCGGGTCCGCCGTCAGGCGCTCAGAGCCCGCCGGCCTGCCGGTACAGCCGCCAGAACGACTGCGCGTACGACTGCGCGAGCTCCGGTGCGCGCTGGAACACGTTCACCGTTTCCGCGTGCGCGGGCGCGCCGTCGGACAGCGTCGTCAGCGCGACGCTGTCGTCGACGATCACGAAGCGCGGCGCGGGATCGCCGTGCCGTGAATCGATCGCGACGTCGATGCCGGCCGATTTCAGATAACCCGCGCCGCTGTACTTGCCCGCACGCGGCAAACGCACCAGCACGACCCGCACTTCGATCCCGCGCGAACGCGCGTCGCGCAGCGCCGCCGCGACCGCGGGCGGCACGTACGCGTAGCCGGCCAGCAGCACGCGGCGCTGCGCCTGTCCGATCAGGTCGACGGTCGCGTCGGCCGCCGCATTGTCATACGAAAAGTACGTGCCGACCGATGCGGCATCGGACGGAATCGGGCTGGCGTGGGCGGTCGCCGCGCAGCAAAGCACGGCGAGGAGGAAGGCGGCTGGTCTCATGGCGGGCGCCATTGTAGCGACGCCAATTCGCGTGGCAAGCGCCTGCTGCGACGCTGCTGCGCCGGCGCAACACCCGGTGCGCAACCACCACCTGGCGGGCCGGTTACGGAATCGATCTCGCCGGGATTTCCAGGCGTTTCCGGGCCGCTCGCGCGCCGCCCGTCAGCCGGGCGCGACGCGCGCGAGCCAGTTCGCGATACCGTCGACCGAACGGAAATCCGCGACGCTGCGTGCCGGCAGTGCCGGATAAGCGCCACCCTCCATCTCGGCCAAGGCTCGGCCCGGGCCAAGTTCGAGAAACGCGGTCGCGCCGGCCTCGACGCACGCGGCCAGGCAGGCCGCCCACTCGACCGGCTCCGCGATCTGCCGCGCGAGCTTGTCCAGCCCCGTGCCGACATCGAGCACCGACGCGCCGTCGATCCCCGAAAACAGCCGCGTACCGGGCAACGGCCGGCGCACGTTCACGCCAGCCAGCGACGCGCGAAACGCGGGCACCGCCGACGCGAGCCAGCGCGTGTGCGACGCGATCCGTACGCACACGGGCGCGACGCGCAGCGCACCGTCGCGTGCCGCGTCGTCGGCCACCGCGGCAACGTCGGCCTGCCGCCCGGCCACCACGAATGCGTCGCCCGGATTGGCGATCGCGATCGCCGCATCGCGACCGTCGCACAGTTGCGTGAGCTGCGCGCGCGTCAGCCCGCGCACGAACGCCATCCGTTCGTCGCCGCCGCTCGCGGCGTCCATTGCGCGCGCGCGCGCGTCGGCCAGATCCAGTGCATCGTGCGGATCGATCATCCCCGCGACGCTCCACGACGCGACTTCGCCGACGCTGTACCCCGCGACACAGCGCCTGCGCGGCCACACCGCGTCGAGCAACGCGGCCGCCGCGAGCGCCTGCACCGTGCAAAGGATCTGCGCGGCGCGGTTCTCGCGCAGCGCGTCCGGTCGGGCATGCCGCACCCAGTCGCGCGGATCGTCGCCAAGGAGCCGGCCCGCATGCTCGAACAGCGTATCAGCCTGTGGCGCGGCGCCGGTCAACTCGAACATGTCCGCCCGCTGCGCGCCTTGCCCCGAACACAGGATCGCCAGCGTCATCCCCCCTCCTCGGCCGCTTCGAGTGCGTCGACGAACACGCTCATCGCCAGCAGGTCGGCCGCGCCGCCCGGGCTCAGCCGGCGTGCGACGAACGCGCGGTGCGCGGCGGCCGCGCGCAATCGCCAGTCGCGAGCGCGTATGCCGCCGCGGGCGACGAATGCGCGTGCCGTGGCCCGCGCGAAATCGAGGCCGGCCTGCCCACCCCGGTGCAGCAGATTCGTATCGTCGAGCGCGGCGATCAGCGCGAAGCATGCGTCGACGCGCGCGGCCTCCGGATCGTCCGGCACGCGGCGCTGCGCGCGGCGCAGTGCCGGCAATCCGACGCCGTACACGGTCGCGAACCCGTCGGCCGCCTCGCGACGCGCGCCGCCGACGCCGTAGCGGCGGCTCGCGCGCTCGCCGTGACTGTCGGGCAGCCGCGGGCCGCCGAGGATCTCGGTGCCCCACCGCTGCGCGACGAACGCGCCGAGCGTCATCGTGCGGGCCGCCGTGCCGGGCACCGTGCGGCGGCCGGCGGCCGCGCACAGCAACCCGAGCCCGAAAATCGCGCCGCGATGCGTGTTGACGCCGCCGGTCGCCGCGAGCATCGCGTGTTCCGCGCGCAGCCCGATCTTGCGCAGCACGGCCATGTCCGCGTCAAGCGCGCCGGCGTCGGCGAGTTCCGCGAAGTACGGCCGCAGCACGGCCGCGCTGCGCGCGAACGTCGCGGCGTCCATGTCCGCATGGCTGCCGGTGTCGACGTGACTGACGAGGCCCGGTTTCGGATAGGTCTCGATTTCGAGCACGAGGCTGCGCTCGGCGAGTTCGGCGATGCGCTCGGCCTCGGACGGCGCCGCCGCCCGGCGGGCGGCCCAAGCACTCATCGCGTGCCTCCGGTGAATGCGTCGGCGGACATCAGTTCGACGGTGATCGCCGTCTTGACCGCGACTTCAGGCAGCCGCGCATGCAATTCGTGCCAGTTCGCGCCCGCGCCGTCGTCACGCAGCAGTTCGCCGTCGATGCGCATCGGCGCGCGCGCGTCGAGTGCCGCCAGGCCGTCGAGCAGCGCAGCGAGCGATGCGGCGTCCGGCAGCGGGAACACGATGTCGAGATCGGAGGACGCGCTCAGATAGCGCTCGCCCGTCAGCGCCTGCCACGCGAGGCTACCGAACACGCGACCCTGCACGCCGCAGCGCGCGCCGAGCGCATCCAGCTCGCGCAGCGTCGCGTGCCATGCGTCGGGCGCAGCGGCCAGCACGTCGGCCAGCGTGGGCAGCGGGCCGACCGACTCCACCGCGTCGTCGGCGACGTTCAGTGCGATGCGCCGTTTGCCCGCGGAAGGCGGCAGCGGCAAGCCGAGCGGCACGCGCCGCGCATCGGCCTCGTCGGGCGACGCGCGGCGCACGATCGTCGGCCAGCCGCGCGCGGCCCACGCGTGCACGACCGGATCGGCCGCCAGCGCGGGATCGCGCGCGCATGCCGCACGCCACCCGGCCGCCGTCAGCGTGACGAGCGTGTGGCGTCGCAGCGGCGTGTCAGCGTGCGGCACGCGCGAGTGCCTCGACGCGCCGCGCGACATCGGCCGCGACCGGCCGGCCGCGCGCCGCACGACCATCGGTGCGATCGGCCGGCTTGCCGAGCCATTCGCCGACCTGCGCGTCGAGCGCGCAGGCTGGATCGAGCACGGCGTCGACAGCGCCCATCTTCACGAGATTGTCGAGCCCCGGCGCGAACACCGGCGTCGAGCGTGCCATTGCCTTCAGCACGTCGATCGGCAGCTTCGTCACGCGCGACATCGACGGCAGGTCCATCACCTCGGGCTCGGCACCCGGCACTGCGAGCAGCGTGCGTGTCGCGAGCGCGGTCGCGATGAACGCGCCCGCGGCCGTATGGCCGTACAGCAGGCCGATCGTCCGGTGCCCGGCAAGCTCCGCATGCATCAGGCATTTCGCGAGATGCGACAGCCCTTCGTTCAGGCCGAGCAGTTCGTCGCGCTTGCTCATCCGCTGGCTGTCGCTGTCGACGAGCACGAGAATCGGCGTGCCGCCGCCACGCTCGATCGTGTCGAGCACGTGCGATGCGAGCGTGATGGCTTCGTCGATGCCGAACGGCAAGCGATCGGCGACGCCGATCACGTCGACGCGCGTGCCGGTCAGTTCAGCGTGGCCCGTCAGCAGGCCGCCGTTTCGCTTGATCGAATGGCCTTCGGGAAACAGCGAATTCAGAACTTCATCGAGCGTCATGCTGCCTCCCGCCGGGCCGCCCTACGGGAGGCAGACGCCCCCTCGGGGGGCAGCGAACGAAGTGAGCGTGGGGGTCGTGTCATTTCTGCTCCTGCAGTTGATCGGCGAGCTTCGCGAATTCTTCGTCGGACATGCCGGGAATCGCTTCCGGCTCGCTCGCGCCGAGCGCGCGCCACACGTCGAGCGCATCCCTGCACGTGCCGAACCGCTCGACGCGCGCTTCGAGCCGCGCCTGCTCCGCACGCAGCATCGCCGCATCGAATGTCGGCGCACGGCCGATCAGGTCGAGCGCGGCCGCGCGAAACGCATCGGGCGTATCGGCCACATAGCGATCCGCGCTGCCGATCAGCCGGCGGTGCTTGCCGCCCATCGTGCGCCAGATCAGCGCGCGGTCCTTCGCGTCGAATTCCTCGACACCGCGGTTGGTCTCGATCACCTCGGGCCCCGACACGCTGATGCGCCCCTGCTCGGACACCGCGAGCGCCGAGCAGCACGCGGCGAGCAGCCCGCCGCCGCCGTAACAGCCCGCGCGCCCGCCGATCAGCCCGATCACCGGCACGCCCGCCGCGCGCGCCTCGACGAGCGCACGCATGATCTCGGCGATCGCGAGCTCGCCCGCATTCGCTTCCTGCAGCCGCACGCCGCCGGTGTCGAACAGGATCAGCACCGGCTTGCCGACGTCGCGCGCGGCGCGCAGCAACCCGGTGAGCTTCGCGCCGTGCACTTCGCCGAACGCACCGCCCATGAAGCGGCCCTCCTGCGCGGCGACGAACACCGGCTGGCCGCCGAGCCGGCCGTGGCCGACCACCATCCCGTCGTCGAACTGCTGCGGCAGGTCGAACAGCGGCAAGTGCGGACTCGTCACACGCTCGCCCGGCCCGAGAAATTCCGTGAAGCTGCCCGCGTCGAGCAGTCCGTCGACGCGCTGCCGCGCCGACGCTTCGTACCAGCTCGCGGCGTTCGCGACGAACGCGGGCGCGTCGTGGATCGCGTCGGTCATCATGCGTCCCCCTCGATCGCGCGCACGGCTTGCGCGAGCCGCAGCGACACCATGTCGGGCCGCGCGCCGCCGTCGTTGATCGACAGCTTCAGGCCGCCCGGCGCGCGCCGTTCGACGAAGTCCGACACCACCGCTTGCCACACCGCGCCGAAACCGACCGCCGCGGTGCGGATGTCGATCTCGCATTCGTTGCCCGGCAGCACGCGCTCGACGAGCACCTCGAGATTGCCGGACGCGACCACGCCAACGAGCGCGGTGGCCAGTTCGCCCCGCGCACGCCCGCGCGCGGTGAAGCGATAGTTCAACTGTTCCATGCCCTCTTCCTCACCAGTTGCGGAACCGGGCCGGCGGCGCATACAGGCCGCCCGACCAGTGCACGAGATCCTTGATCGAGCGCGCGGCGAGCCAGCGGCGGTCGGCGTCGAGCGGATCGATGCCGAGATCTTCCGGGCGGCGGATCACGCCGCGCTCGCGCAGGCGCTCGACCATCCTGCGGTCGCGGCCGCGGCCGACTTCCGTATAGCCGGCCACGCCGCGGATCGCATGCTCGCGTTCGTCCTTGTCGCGGCACATCAGCAGGTTCGCGATCCCTTCCTCGGTGACGATGTGCGTGACGTCGTCGCCGTAGACCATGATCGGTGCGAGGTCGAGCTGCAGCTTGTCGGCGAGCTTCAGCGCATCGAGCTTCTCGACGAACATCGGCACGTTCTTGTCGCCGAAGGTCTCGCCGATCTGCACGACCAGCTTGCGGCCGCGCCTGAGCGCCGCCGGCGTGTCCGGGTCGGCTTCCGCGCCGGCCTTCAGCCACGGCTCGCTCGGGTGGCGGCGGCCGCGCGCGTCGCTGCCCATGTTCGGCGCGCCGCCGAAACCGGCGATCCGCTCGGCGGTGACCGTCGACGAATGGCCGGACAGGTCGATCTGCAGCGTCGAGCCGATGAACATGTCGCACGCGTAAAGGCCGGCGGTCTGGCAGAACGCACGGTTCGAGCGAAGCGAGCCGTCCGGGCCCGTGAACCACACGTCGGAGCGCGCGCGGATGTAGTCGTCCATCCCGACCTCGGAGCCGAAGCAGTGGATCTGCTCGACCCAGCCCGATTCGATCGCGGGAATCAGCGTCGGGTGCGGATTGAGCGCCCAGTGCGTGCAGACCTTGCCTTTGAGCCCGAGCTTCGCGCCGTAGGTCGGCAGCAGCAGCTCGATCGCGGCCGTGTTGAAGCCGATCCCGTGATTCAGGCGCTTGATCCCGTACGGTTCGTAGATGCCCTTGATCGCGAGCATCGCGGTCAGGATCTGTGTCTCGGTGATCGCGGCCGGGTCGCGCGTGAACAGCGGCTCGACGTAGAACGGCCGGCCGGCCTCGACGACGAAATGCACGCGGTCGCCCGGGATGTCGACGCGCGGCACCTTGTCGACGATCCGGTCGACCTGCGCGATCACGATGCCGTCCTTGAACGCGGTGGCCTCGACGACGGTCGGTGTGTCTTCCGTGTTCGGGCCGGTATAGAGATTGCCGTCGGCGTCGGCGCTGACCGCCGCGATGAGCGCGACATGCGGCGTGAGGTCGATGAAGTAGCGCGCGAACAGTTCGAGATACGTGTGCACCGCGCCGAGCGCGATCTTGCCGCCGAACAGCAGCTTCGCGATCCGCTGCGACTGCGGGCCCGAATACGCGAAGTCGAGCCGCTTCGCGATGCCGCGCTCGAACACGTCGAGATGCTCGGGCAGCACGACGCCCGACTGCACCATGTGCAGGTCGTGGATCTTCGCGCTGTCGACGTCGGCGAGCGCCGTCGCGAGCAGGTCGGCCTGCTTCTGGTTGTCGCCTTCGAGGCACACGCGATCGCCGGGCCGCAGCACTGCTTCGAGCAACGCGACGGTGTCGCGCGCATCGACCCGCTTGCCCTGCGCGAAGGCTGCGCCGGCCGCGAGGCGTGCATCGCGCGCCTGCCGCGCGTGATTCCATCCCGTCATGAACAGTTCTCCCGCTTCGATGGTTCAGCGGCATTCTAAGCCTGGCGCCGCCGCCGATTGATGATGTTGACGAATGCGACTCAGAGGACGCCGCGATGGATGCGGCCCGCGCGCGACGGGCCATGCGCGGTCACGCGCCGACCAGCGCGCGCGTCGTGAAGAACAGCACCGACGGCCCGAGCAGGCAGCCGACGCCGGTATGGAACGTCGCGACCAGCGCGCCATACGGCACAAGCCGGCGGTCGGTCGCGGCAAGCCCCGCACTCACGCCGCTCACGGTGCCGGCCAGGCCGCCGAAGATCATCGCGGAGCGCGGCGTCTTCAGGCCCATGAAGCTGGCCGCGACCGGCGTGCCGACCATCACGATGATCGCCTTCACGAGCCCGGTCGCGATGCTGAGCGCGATCACGTCGGAGCTCGCACCGATCGCCGCGCCCGTGACGGGCCCGACGATGTAGGTGACGGCGCCCGCGCCGATCGTCGTCATGCTGACCGCGTCGGTATAGCCGAACGCGCGCGCGATGCACGCGCCGACGATGAACGGCAGCACGGTGCCGAGCAGCAGCGACACGACGCCGACGAGGCCGGCCTTGCGCGCCTCGTCCGGCTGCACTTCGAACGCGGTCGCGACGATCGCGAAATCGCGCAGCATCGCGCCGCCCATCAGGCCGATACCGGCGAACAGCTTGACGTCGGCCAGCCCCTTCTCGCCACCGGTGAATGCGCCGCCGACGTAGGCGAGCACGAGGCCGATCACGATCGCGATCGCGGAGCCGTGCACGCGGCCGAACGTGAGCTTGCGCGACGCGATCGACGAGATCCACATGATCAGGCCGACCAGCGCGAACGATGCGACGAGCCCGTTGTGGGCGACGGTTTTTTCGAGCATCTGCAACATGGTGGCCTCCGTCACTGTTCTTCGAATTGCGGCACGCCCGCGAAGGCCGTGTCGTCGCGCCCGGTGCGCACGAGTACCGCGATGCAGCATGCGCAGATCGCGACCGCACCAATGGCGGCCAGCAGCGCGACGGGGCCGCCCTTGAGCGCGGCGACGACGTTCTGGTTCGCGGCCATCGCGACGACCACCGGGATGTACATCGCGCCCCAGAAACCGACGCCGGCCTCGGTCTCCTTCGGCAGCCAGCCACGGCGATGCAGCCACAGGCGCAGGCAGATCAGCAGCAGCATCGCGATGCCGACGCCGCCGACGTTGGTTTTCACGCCGATCGCGCTGCCAAGCAGGTCGCCGAGGAACAGTCCGGCCAGGTGGCAGAACGCCAGCAGCGCGGTTCCGTAGATGATCATGAGTCGTCTCCAGTCTCTTCGTGACGGGCGCCGAACGCGTGCGGGAGTCAGGCCCGCACGCCGATCCCGGGCGGACTGTCTGTCTCCTGCGGCGGTGCGCCGCGGCCCGGCGGCTCGTCGTGCGAGCACGTTCTCGGGGTCGATGGGATGATGCGGTTTCGGGCCGGACGCCGGATGGCTTAGACTGACCGATGCAGCCGGCGGCGCGACACGGGCTACGCGTCTGGTGGCCCCCGGTCGCAGAGGCCGCACCGGCGCGTGATCCGATACTAGCCCCGCATAATCCGGCCATTTATGAAGTTGTCGAAACCGATTCAGTGGATTTAGCAATGCGCCCGTTACCGCCCGAGCTGCTGCGCAGCTTCGTTGCCGTCGCCCAGTCCGGCAGTTTCACCGCCGCGTCCGAGCGCGTGAGCCTGTCGCAGTCGACCGTCAGCCAGCACATCCGCCGCCTCGAGGAGCTGCTCGACCGGCCGCTGTTCGAGCGCGACACCCGCAACGTGCACCTGTCGCAGCACGGCGACGCGCTGTTCCGCTACGCGGTGCGCATCCTCGAACTGATGGACGAAGCCGTCACGTCGGTGTGCGGGCCGCCGCTGTCGGGCAAGGTGCGGCTCGCGATGTCGGAGGATTTCGCGTCCGCGCACCTGACGGCCGCGCTCGCGAGCTTCGTGCAGCGCAATCCGGACGTCGAGCTCGCGATCTCGACGGGGCTGTCGGGCGACCTGTTCGACGCGCTCGACGAAGGCCGGCACGATCTGGTGTTCGCGAAACGCATCGCCGGTAGCCGGCGCGGCCGCGTGATCCGCAGCGAGCCGCTGTACTGGTGCACCGGCCCCGATTCGCGGATCACCGGCCACGAGGCCGTGCTGCCGCTCGCGATGCATCCGGAGCCGAGCGTATCGCGCCGCCGCGTGCTCGAGTCGCTCGAGGCGGTCGGCCGCCCGTACCGGATCGCCGTCGTGAGCAGCAGCATCGCGGTGCTGCGCGCAGCCGCGAGCGCGGGGCTCGGCGTCAGCGCGTTCGCCGGCTACGTGATTCCAGCCGGGCTCGCGCGGCTCGACGCGGGGCTCCCCGAACTCGGCGAACTCGAATACGTGATCGACCGCCCGGCGGCCGCGTCGCGCTCGACGCTCGCGCTCGAAGCCACGCTGATCGCGGCGGCGGCCGAGCTGTAGCGGCACCGCGCGCCCGGCCGCACCCGGGCGCGTCCGTCGCACCTGACAGCGTTGCCCGGAACGCGTCATCGTCCGCGCAGCACCCGCTCGCGACAATGGGCTCCCATCGGAACGCATCGCACCTCGCCGCGCGCCTCCGGTACCCCGTCCCATTGATCGGAGTCCACCATGAAGAACGTCCTGCGATTCGCCGTCGCGACCGCTGCAGCCGCCCTGCTGTCCCCCGCCTTTGCCCAGACCGATGCGTCGGCCCACACACCGGGGCTGACCCGCGCGGAAGTCATCGACCAGCTCAAGCAGGCCTATCTCGAAGGCGAACTGCCGACGAACGACGGCAACTACCCGCCGAACGCGGCGACGCGCGCGCGCAACCGCGAACTCGTGCAGGCCGCGAGCCCCGCCTGGCTGGCCCAGACGCCGCCGGCCCGCCAGGCGATGTCGCAGCAATAGCCGGCGCAGCCGCGCCGGCGCGCCCGGATCAGGGCAGGAAGCTGCGGCGCCGCGCGTCGATCAGCTCGACGAGCAACCGGTCGCGCTCGGCCGCCAGTTCCTGCATCGAATGCTCACCCTGGATCGCGCGCAGTTCATCGTTCAACTTGCGATCGACGGCCGGATCGAACGACGGCGTGCCGAGGTCGTCCCACCAGCTCGTGATCGGCCCCGACAGGTGTTCGAGAAAGTGCGCGATCCCGCCCGCACCGCCGCCGAGGTGATAGGTCAGGCACTGCCCCATCAGCCCCCAGCGCAGCCCGGGACCCCAGGCGACGGCCTTGTCCGCATCGGCGACGCTCACGACGCCTTCGCCGACGAGGTGATACACCTCGCGGAACAGCGCGGCCGCGAGGCGGTTCGCGACGTGGCCGGTCATCTCCTTGTTGAGCACGATCGTCTGCTTGCCGAGCGCGTCGTAGAAATCCTTCACGCGCGCGATCATGCTCGAGTCGGTCGCGTCGCCGCCGACCAGCTCGACGAGCGGGATCAGGTGCGGCGGATTGAACGGGTGCGCGATCAGGCAGCGTTCGGGATGCTTCGCGCACGCGGTCTGGATATCGGACATCTTCAGGCCCGACGAGCTCGACGCGATCGGCACGTGCGCGGGCAGCACGTCGTCCATCTGCCGGTACAGCGCACGCTTCAGGTCGAGCCGCTCGGGGCCGTTCTCCTGCACGAAGTCGACGCCGTCGAGCGCGCGAGAGAGATCCGAATCGAACGACAGTCGCGCGGCAAGTTCGGCGGCGCGCTCGCCGAGAAACGCAGCCAGCGCGTCGCGCAGCCGCACGTCGGCCTGCGGCGCCGGGTCGGTCGCGACGACGTCGAAACCCTGCGTCAGATAGAAAGCCGTCCAGCTCGCGCCGATCACGCCGGTGCCGACGATCGCGATACGTTGAATGTCCATGTGCGTCCCGTCTCCGTGGTCAGTTGATGCGCGGGGATTGTCGCATCGATTCGCGGCGTCGCGCTGCGGCGATGCAACGTGCGATTTCCCTCTTGAAATACATTTCGACGACCTCTAATTACGCGGTGCCGGGCAGTGCCGATATCGCGCACCGCCCCGTTTCAATCCCGCGGAAAACCGCGCGGCACCTTGTCGTCAGCGCCCGTCGCGTATTCCGCGCTTCACGTGCAGGAGGACCATCATGAGCGATCTCTATTTCGGCAACGACCTGTTCGACGAATTCGCCCGCGTCCAGCGCCAGATGGCGGGCCTGTTCGGCAGGCTTCCGACCGGCATCCGCGAGGGCCGGCCGAGCGCGTTCCCCGCGCTGAACATCGGCGCCACCGACGACACGATCGAAATCGTCGCGTTCGCGCCCGGCATGGCCGCGGCGGACTTCGACGTATCGATCGACAAGGATCTGCTGACGATCAGCGGCGAGCGCAAGCCCGTGCCGCAGCAAGCCGGCGACGACGTGCGCACGTATGCGCAGGAGCGCTTTCACGGCAAGTTCCGCCGCGTGGTCGAGCTGCCGCAGAACGCCGATCCCGACAACGTCAGCGCCCGCTACCAAAATGGCTGCCTGCTGATTCGCGTCGGGCGTCGCGAAGAATCGAAGCCGCGCGCCATCACCGTCCAGTAACCTCGGCATCACCTTCGGGAGAACGACATGAATACGAGCCAGACCCTGACCGAACGCCAGCCCGGCACCCCGTCCGCTGGCGCTACCGCCGCCGCCGAGGACGCATCGCGTCGGCCCGCGATCGTGCCGGCCGTCGACATCGTCGAAGATTCGCAGTGCGTTACGCTGCGCGCCGACCTGCCCGGCGTGCCGCGGGAAAACCTCGACGTGAAGGTGCACGACAGTACGCTGACGATCGAAGCCGAAGCACGCATCGACACGCCGGCCGAGTTGCGCGTGCGGCATGCGGAAGTTCGCGCGCCGCGCTTCGTGCGCACGTTCGCGCTGAGTGCGGACCTCGACACGTCGAGGATCGACGCGAACCTGCGCGACGGCGTGCTCACGCTGACGATTCCGCGTCGCGAAGAAGCCCGCCCGCGCCGTATCGACGTGAAAGCCGGCGACGCATGAGCGTCGCGCTCCGGCACTGCCCGAGGCCGTACCGACGATGAACAAGCCCCGCCAGGCAACGCCTGTGCGGGGCTTGTTTCACGACGCGCGGCATGCGGCGGCTGCCGGCGGCTTCAATCGAAATCGAACAGGTCGAACACCGACTTCTTGCGACGCCGGCCGTCGTGCCGGTAACGCTCGTCGTGCGAGCGTCCGTCGCGACCCCAGCCATCGTCGCGACCGCGCGGCGCGGGCGCATCGGGTGGCGCCGGCGCGGTGTCGCGGCGTACCGGCGCGTCATCGGTTTCTCGGGCGATCAGCTTGTCGAGTTCGCCGCGATCGAGCCACACGCCGCGGCAGGTGGGACAGTAGTCGATCTCGATCGACTGGCGCTCGGCCATCAGCAGGTCGGGCGTCTTGCAGACAGGGCATTTCATCGCGTCTCTCCTTCCCGGGCGAATGTCGTCCGGGTTCCGTGTGACGCGCGCGAGCCGGCCACAGCCGGCGTCACGCGCGGTGGCTCAGTGACCTTGCGTGCGTGCCGCGCGCTTCGCCTTCGCACGCCGCGCCAGCATGTTCATGCCTTCGACGAAGGCCGAGAACGCCATCGCCGCGTAGATGTAACCCTTCGGCACGTGCGAACCGAACCCTTCGGCGATCAGCGTCATGCCGATCACGACCAGGAACGACAGCGCGAGCATCACGATGGTCGGGTTGCGGTCGATGAAGCGTGCGAGCGGCTGCGCTGCGAACAGCATCACGCTCACCGCGACGATCACCGCGACGAACATGATCGGCACGTGTTCGGTCATGCCGATCGCAGTCACGATGCTGTCGATCGAGAACACGATGTCGAGCATCACGATCTGGCCGATCGCGGCCCACATCGTCAGGCCGGCCGCGCCGCCGGCACCGCCCGCGCCTTCACCGTCGTGCGACACGTGGTGATGGATCTCGGTGGTCGCTTTCCACACGAGGAACAGGCCGCCCGACAGCAGGATCATGTCGCGCCACGAGAACGCGTGATCGAACAGGGTGAATACGGGTTCGGTGAGGCTCGCGATCCACGCGACGCTGCCGAGCAACGCGAGGCGCATCACGAGCGCGAGCGCGATGCCCAGGCGCTGCGTGCGGGCGCGCTGCGCTTCCGGCAGCTTGTTGCTGAGGATCGAGATGAAGATCAGGTTGTCGATGCCGAGCACGACTTCCATCACGACGAGCGTGAGGAGCGCGGCCCAGACGGCGGGGTCGGCGGCAAGCGTCAGCAGGTAGTCCATGAATGGGCCGATACGAAAGTGGAAAGCCAGATGATATGCCGCCACGAACTTCGTAAAAATCAGAGAGAATCTGATTTTTGGTTCGGTTTTTCCGAAATTACGATCCGATGCTCAATTTCCGACATCTGTACTATTTCTGGGTCGTCGTGAAGGAAGGCGGATTCGCGCGCGCGGCCGCGCGGCTCGACATGGCCGTGCAGACGATCAGCGCGCAGGTCCGCGAACTGGAAAAGTCGCTCGGCCACCAGTTGCTGCGCCCCGCCGGGCGCGGCGTCGCGATGACCGACGCCGGCCAGGCCGCATATGCGCGCGCGGAGGTCATCTTCGAGATGGGCCGGCTGATTCCCGACGAAGTGCGCGCGGCGGCCAGCCAGCCGACTGTGCGGCTCGCGGTCGGGCTCGCCGACGGCATCTCCAAGCTCGCCGCGCACGCGATCCTCGCGCCCGTGCTGGATACGCCCACGCTGCGGCTGCTGTGCCACGAGGGCGAGCACGACGCGCTGCTCGCGGAACTGGCGCTGCATCACCTCGACCTCGTGCTGGCGGGCCAGGGCGCGCCGTCGGGGTCGAACCTGCGCGTGACGAGCGAGCGGCTCGTCGCGTCGCCGGTCGACTGGTACGGACCCGCGGCACTCGTCACGCCGGCTGCGCGGCAGCGCTTTCCGCAGTGCCTCGCCGAGCTGCCGGTGCTGCTGCCGACCGCCCACTCGGCGCTGCGCGCCCGCCTCGACCTGTGGCTGGAACGGGAACGGATCGTGCCGCGCGTGGCCGGGGAATTCGAGGACAGCGCGCTGATGGCCGTGTTCGCGGCGCGCGGCCTCGGCGTGTTTCCGCTCAGCGAACTCGGCGCGAACGACGCGTCGCTGCTGCGCGGGCTGCGCCGGCTCGGCCGGGCGGGCGACGTGACCGAGGAGATCCATGCGATCCGCTCGCGGCGCGGCGAACACCACCCGCTGGCGTCGCGACTGCTCGCCGCCGCGCGGCCGGCGCCGACCGCCTGAAGCGAGCGCGACATCAAACGAAACTATAATGACGCCCCGGCCATACGAGATTGCCACGCGCATCGCACCGGCCCCGCCGCTGCGCCCGCAGCCCCGCGCATCTCGCCGAGCCTTCTGAAAGACGCCATGCACAACCGATTTCGCCTGTTTTCCGTTTCGTGCGCGCTCGCGGCCGCGACCGTGCTGGCGGCGTGCTCGTCGCCGCCCAAGCCGATCTACCAGCAGGAGCAGTTCGACGCAACGAGCAGCCCGTACGCGCACACGTTCCGCTCGAAATCCGACGCGTCCTGCGAGGCCGCGCGGCGCGCGCTGCTGAGCCAGGGCTACGTGGTGTCGTCGTCGCGCAACGATGCGGTCGACGGCAGCAAGAATTTCCAGCCGAGCAACGACATGCACGTCGTGATCGAGTTTCACGTCGTGTGCGCCGACGCGAATGCCGACGGCTCGTCGAGCATCGCGTACGTGAACGCGGTGCAGGACCGCTACACGCTGAAGAAGTCGAATACGTCGGCGAGCGTCGGGCTCAGCGTGTTCGGCTCGCTGTCGCTGCCGATCGGGTCGAGCGACGACGCGCTCGTCAAGACCGCCAGCGAGACGATTCCCGCCGGCGTGTTCTATGAGCGCTTCTTCAATCTCGTCGAGCATTTTCTGAAGATCGATCCGGCCCGCCGCGACCGCGCGACCGTGAAGGCGGCCGAGAAGGAACCCGTCACCCCACTGCCCGAACCCGCGCCGACGCCGCAGGGCGAACCGATGAAGATGACGACGCCGGTCGTGCCGACGCCGCCCGCCGCGCCGGTGCCGGGGCCGCTGTCGGGGCCGGGCGTCGCGCCGGCTTCGGGCATGTCGGCCGCGCCTGCCTCGCCTGCGGCATCGGCCGTGGTCGCGCCGGTGGCGATGCGGGGTGGCGTGCCGGCTTCGCCCTCGGCATCGGCTTCGGCACCTGCGTCGGCTTCGACCGCAGTCCCGGCTTCCTCCTCGGCATCGGCTCCGGCACCCGCGTCGGCTGTGCCTGCTTCGATGTCGGCTTCGGCACCTGCCTCCGTTCGAACGCCCGCGTCTGCCTCGGCACCGCCCGCATCGACGCCTGCCGCTGCCACGCGAACTGCACCAACGTCGGCATCGGCCGCGCCTGCCCCGGCAGCCTCGGCACCGGCCCCCGCGAACGCTGCTCCGGTATCGGCTGACAAGGCCCCCGCGCCCGCTGCCGCCGATCCAGTCGCCTCGTCCGCACCGACCGGTGCCAGCGCGCCGTCCGCGAACTGATCGCGCGACCGTCTCTCCACGTCGTGCGCCCGTCGCGCGCGGCGCGCCATGTGCGCCCTTCCCCGCCGCGCCACGTGATCCTCGTACACCCGAAGGCCGGTTGCGCATGCGCGCCGTAACGTGACCGGCGATCGAGTGCACCCCGTCGCGCGGGCCACATGAATCCCGGGTCCTCGAACGCCCGCGATCATTCCCGCCGCGCGATCACGCCGTCGTTACGTCTTCGCCCGCATCGCCGCCCGGCTGCGCCGCGGCACGCGCGCCACCGCGTTACTGCAACGTCGCGTTCAGCGTCTGCAACTGCTCGGCCGTCGCCGTCACGCCGCCGCACACGATCACCGCGATATCCGACGCACGAGCAAGCACCGGCACCGGCTGTTCGAGCGCGGCCAGCGCGGCGCCGCACGCCGGCTCGACGACGATCCGGTGCTCGTCCACGAACCGCAGCGACGCAGCCACCGCCTGCGCATCCGACACGACGACCGGATGGATCGCGTGCCGCTTCGCCCACTCGACCGCCGCGTCGCACGGCCGCTTCGCGCCGAGCGACGTCGCGATGCTCGTGATCGCCGGCAATTCGACCGGATGCCCCTGCGCGACCGAGCGCGCGTAGCTGTCCGCTCCCTCCGTCTCGACCGCGACGACCGGCACGTCGTGCCAGCCGTTGCGTGCAAGCCCCTCGAGGACGCCGCACAGCAGCCCGCCCCCACCGACCGCGAGCACGACCGCGTCGGGTTTCGGGCCGGCCGCCGCCATCTCGTCGATCATCGTCGCGTGCCCCTGCCACAGCACGGGGTCGTCGAACGGATGCACGAACGCGTCCTGCGCACCGACGGCCGACAGCGCGTAAGCGTTCGCCTCGACCCAGCTCGCGCCGTGTACGACCACCTCCGCGCCCTCTGCGCGGATCAGCGCCCGCGCCCGGGCCGACGCGGTTTCCGGCACGGCGACGAGCACCGGCACGCCGAGCTCGCGACCGCAATACGCAACCGCGATGCCCGCATTCCCGCCCGACGACGACACGAACCGGCGCGCGCCGGCCGCATGCCGCGCTTCGCACACCGCGCCGATGCCGCGCAATTTGAACGAACCGGACGGCTGCAGCGCGTCGAGCTTCAATCGGATGTGCTTGCCGAGACGGCGCGACGCGATTTGCGAGCGGATATAGGGGGTCTGGATATGAAGCGGCATGGTGCGGGACACGGTCGGGACAAAGGGAACGCACGCGGCCCGTGAACGGGCCCGGCAACTTCGATCATCGTACGGCACGTCCGCCATGCTTTTCCAATACCATCGAATGGCACTTGCTATGCTTGACAGGCATATCCCCCGAATCAAGGCCGACAACCGGAGTCGACACCGCATGCGCCAGATCGAACTGCGTCACCTGCGTTACTTCGTGGCCGTCGCGCAGGCCGGCAGCGTGATGGCCGGCGCCCGCGCGGCGGGCATCGTCCAGCCTGCGCTGTCGCGGCAGATTCGCGAGCTCGAGGATGCGATCGGCACGCCGCTGCTGATCCGCCGCGCGACGGGCGTCACGCTGACGGCGGCCGGCGCGAGTTTCCTGCAGGATGCGACGGGCCTGCTCGCGACGTTGCAGGACAGCCGCGAACGCGCGTTGCGCAGCGCGTCCGGCCAGCTCGGCGAGTTGCGCCTCGGCGCGCTACCGAACTGCCTGCCGCTGCCGGTCGTCGCGAACGTGCTGAAGGCGTTTCGCGACGCGTGTCCGGACGTGAAGCTATCGATCGCGCCGATGCTGTCTGCCGAACAGGCGGCAGCGCTGATGCGCGGCCAGCTCGACGGCGGCATCATGGCGTGGCGCCGAGACGAAGCCCCGCATCTGTCGGGCGTGCGGCTGCTGAGCGACCGCTTCGTGCTCGCGATGCCCGCGCCGCCCGGCGGCCGCTTCCGCGCGCCGCGCACGCTCGCCGACGTCGCACACGAACCGTTCGTCTGGTTCGACGCGCAGCGCTCCGCGGCGCACCACCGCTTCCTGATGGTGCAGTGCGAACAGGCCGGCTTCACGCCGCGCATCGCGCAGGTGGGTAGCGACATCCCGACGCTGATCGGTCTCGTGGCGGCCGGCATGGGCTGCGCATTCGTGCCGGAAAGCGCGTCGCCGACGTGCCCGCGCACGGTCCGGCTCGTCGCGCTCGACGAACTCGCGAGCCGCTTCGACATCGAGTTCGTATTCGACGGTGCGGCGGTGCCGGCGTCTCCCGTCGTCGCGCGGTTTCTCGAAGCAGTGCGCGACGCGGCCGGCCAGGCGGAATGATCGATCGCCGGCACGCGCCATCCGTGCGCGGGCGGTGGATTCCGCGTCGTCGCATGGCCGTGGATTCAGCCGGCTTCGCCGTCATCGCGTACTCAACATCCGCTCGGACCGACGAAAAATCTTTCAGATCGACGATGAACGACGCCGTCACGTCGGAATTTTTAAATTGGCACCAAAAGTGGCCGTTTAACGTCATTTCGAAAGGTCATGCCCCGAAATATACTGCGCCCGCATCCAACCCTCGTGCCAAAGAGAGGATGCTTTTCGCCCCGGTCACGGCCCCCCTGTGACCGGGGCTTTTTTCGACGGCGAGCCGCGCCGACGAATCGCTGAAACCTGCGCACCACGGGCCGCACGCACATACCGCCTCGACTCCGGATTGTTGATATCGAATCAAGATAATTTCGCCGGAGCGCGGCTTTTTCCGCAAAAGTAATGCAGGCACACTTCACCCTGTCCGCAATGGCCCGGTGCCGTTGCCCAATGCTTGCAGGAGCTCATCGCGTGAACAGCACGACTTCTTCCCCTTCCCGCCCGGGCGGCAGCGCCGCGCTGCCGCTGCTGGCGCTCGCCGCCGGGGCCTTCGGCATCGGCACGACCGAGTTCTCGCCGATGGGCCTCTTGCCCGTGATCGCCGACGGCGTGCACGTGTCGATTCCGCAGGCAGGCATGCTGATCAGCGCGTATGCGATCGGCGTGATGGTCGGCGCGCCGCTGATGACGCTGCTGCTCGCGCGCTGGTCGCATCGCTCGGCGCTGATCGCGCTGATGTCGATCTTCACGATCGGCAACCTGTTGTCGGCCGTCGCGCCGGACTACACGACGCTGCTGCTCGCACGGCTCGTCACGAGCCTCAACCACGGCGCGTTCTTCGGGCTCGGCTCGGTGGTCGCGGCGAGCCTCGTGCCGCGTGAAAAGCAGGCCAGCGCGGTCGCGACGATGTTCATGGGCCTCACGATCGCGAACGTCGGCGGCGTGCCGGCCGCGACCTGGCTCGGCCAGATGATCGGCTGGCGCATGTCGTTCGCGGCAACCGCGGCGCTCGGCCTGATCGCGATCGCCGGCCTGTTGGCCGCGCTGCCGAAGGGCGCAGCCGGCAAGATGCCGAACCTGCGTGCCGAACTGTCCGTGCTCACGCGCCCCGTCGTGCTCGGCGCGCTCGGGACCACGGTGCTCGGCGCCGGCGCGATGTTCACGCTGTACACGTATGTCGCCCCGACGCTCGAACACCTGACAGGCGCGACACCCGGCTTCGTCACCTCGATGCTCGTGCTGATCGGCGTCGGCTTCTCGATCGGCAACATCGCCGGCGGCCGCCTCGCCGATCGCTCGCTCGACGGCACGCTCATCGGCTTCCTCGTACTGCTGATCATGACGATGGCCGCGTTCTCGCTGCTCGCCCGCACGCCTGTCGGTGCCGCGGTCACGCTGCTCGTCTGGGGTGTCGCGACGTTCGCGGTGGTCCCGCCGCTGCAGATGCGCGTGATGCGTGCCGCACACGAAGCGCCGGGCCTCGCCTCGGCCGTCAACATCGGCGCGTTCAATCTCGGCAACGCGCTCGGCGCGGCAGCCGGCGGTGCGGCGATTTCGGCCGGCTTCGGCTATGGGGCGGTGCCGCTCGTCGGCGGGCTGATCGCCGCGGCGGGACTCGCGCTGGTCGCATTGCAGATGATCCAGCGCCGCCGCGCGCCGGTCGCCGCGCGTTCGTAAGCACACGGCGATCCGCACGGTGCCGGTACGCGGCACCGCAATCGGGAAACGCACGCACCGGCATGGACAGCTCGGCTGCCTGCCGGCACGCGGGCGACGCGATGCGTCAGTCAGTTCAGTGCTGAACCTCGCCGCGTTCGAGCGGCAGGATCAGGCGCTCGGGGATACTGCGTCGCGATGCACGCGCACCGACGTAGTACAGCACTGCCGGCACGACGAGGCCGAGGATCCACGAGATGTCGGTGCCGCCGAGCGCGTCGACGAGCGGGCCCGTGTAGATATGCGTCGACATGAACGGCAGCTGCACCAGGATGCCGACCACGTAGATCGTGATCGCCATCACGTTCCAGCGGCCGTAGCGGCCGTCCGGATCGGACAGCGCCGGCACATCGTAGCGCGAGCGCGTGAAGCAGTAATAGTCGACCAGGTTGATCGCGCTCCAAGGCGTGAAGAACGCGAGCAGGAACAGGATGAACGCGGTGAATTCCTTCAGGAACGAATGGCGGCCGGCGAGCGCGATCAGCGTCGACACGCAGATCATCCCGAAGATGTACGCGAGACGGCTGCGTGACGACACCGCGCCCTTGCCGCGGAAACCGCTGACGATCGTCGCCATCGACATGAAGCTGCCGTACGCGTTGAGTGCCGTCACCGTCACCTTGCCGAACGCGATGGTGAAATACAGCAACGCAGCCACGGCGCCCGTCGAGCCGAGGCCGACGATATAGGACACCTCATGGTGCGCGAACTGGCTGCCGGCCAGCGCGGCCGCGAACACGCCAAACACCATTGCCGCCTGCGCGCCGATCACCGAGCCGAGGCCAACCGCGAGGAACGTGGCGGCCGACGAAGTCGAGCGCGGAAGGTAGCGCGAATAATCGGCGACGTACGGGCCGAACGCAATCTGCCACGACGCGGACAGCGACATCGACAGCAGGAAGCTCGCGAGCGAGAAGTGCCGGTTCGCGAGCAGCGCGCCGACGTCGTGGTTCGCGAACAGCTGCGCGAACATGTAGACGAAAGCGACGATCCCGACCACGCTCGCGATCCGGCCGACGAAGTGGATCGCACGATAGCCGAACACCGTCAGCACGACGATCACGGCCGCGAACAGCAGGATGCCGGCCGCGTCGTCGACGTGCAGCAGTTGCGCGACGGCCTGCCCGGCCAGCACCGAGCCGCTGGCGGAAAAACCGATGTACATCAGGCACACGAGCACGATCGGGATCATCGCGCCGTAGACGCCGAACTGCACGCGACTCGAGATCATCTGCGGCAAGCCGAGTTGCGGCCCCTGCGCGCCGTGCAACGCCATCACCGCGCCGCCGACGAACTGGCCGAGCAGCAGCGCGACCAGCGACCAGAACACGTCGCCGCCGAGCACGACCGCCAGCGCCCCCGTGACGATGGCCGTGATCTGCATGTTCGCCGACAGCCACAGCGTGAACTGGCTCAGCAGGCCGCCGTGGCGTTCGGCGTCGGGAATGAAATCGATCGAGCGTACCTCGATCAGACCACCGGCTTTTCCATTGGGATTCGTCGACACGGGAAAATCTCCAGGATACTGAGGATCGCAAATGGTTTGGACGAGACGGGGAACGTGCCGAGCCGCCCCTTCGACTCGTCGGGTGCGGCGCGCCGTGGATCGCCGGGGCACGCGCCACGCAAGGTCCGCACGCGGGCGCGCAGCCGACACGACCCGCGCCGAGAGTGCCAGCGGATCATCTTGTATATACAACATGGCTGATATCGGTGATTACCCGGTGTCTGGCAGTTTTGCAGATCGCCCGGGAAAGCCGAGCACATCCGGAGGCCGGATGCGTCAGTTGAACGTATGAAAAATGCAGGGAAAACGAAACCTCAGGTGCCGGCGGGCGACACCTGATCGGATGCGGCGACCATGTCGCCGGCGGGAAGGAGCGTCAGCATGCGCCGCGCAGCCTCGACGTCGCGCGCATGCAGCCATTCGTCGTAGTCGTCGCGACGCAGGATCACGACGCCCCGCTTCTCGTCGCCGGGCCGATGCATGCGCGCGAACACCGGATGATCGTCGGCATTGACCGTGAGCATCGTCATGCCGATGCACTCATGGCCATCGGCGGTTTCGTAACGCCGCCAGAGACCGGCGACGCAGCACGGTTGCCAGCCGTCGACACCGATGCGGTGCCATACGTTGCGGCCCGTTTCGTAGCACGGCTCGAAGATCCAGCGCACTGGAATCAGGCAGCGCTGGCCGTTGCGCCAGGCGTTGCCGTAGAGCCGCGACGAACCGATCGTTTCCGCGCGCGCGTTCACCGTATCGAGCTTCTTTCGCTTACGGCCGTTCTCGTCGAGACGCTCGGGCTGCATGAACTTCGGCCAGAAGCCGAACACCGCGCGGACGACCGCGAGGCCGTCACCGTCGGCACGCGCGATGGGTGCCGCGTAATCCGGATAGACGTCGGGCTCCCACGGAGCGCGACGAAACAGGTCGCCGATGCCGATCCTCAGCTCGCTGATACCCGGGTCTTCATCAGGGGCGCGGTAGTGGGTGCACACGGTTGGGCAGACGACGGACGCGATGTCTTCATCGTAGGTCAGCGTGCAGCTACTTGTCCCGCCATTGCGTGGTGTGACGAAACAGTCTTACAGCAGTTCGGCCCGCTCGACGGCGTCGTGCGCGAACAGCCGGCGCAGGCCGTCCGTTCGTTCATCCGTGCCGTCGGCAGCGCGTCGTCGCCCGTTCCGGTTCAGGCCAACCGTTCCGATCCGATCACATGCACGCCCGGGCGCGCCTCGAGCGCGGCGTCGAGCAGCGCGCGGGCAATGCGCGGCGCGGGATTCACGCGCCACTTCCGCGGCAGCAGCGGCCCGGCGACGCTCAACGCAAGCACCAGCATCCGTTCGCCGAACCGGAATTCGTCGCGGCTGCCGCCGATCAGGCCCGGTCGCACGCAGGTCAGCGACGCGAACCCGATGCCCGCGAGCGCGCGCTCGACCTCGCCCTTCACGCGGTTGTAGAAGATGCGCGAGCCCGGATCGGCGCCGAGCGCGGAATTCAGCACGTAGGTCGGCGTGCCGGACCGATGCGCGAGATGCGCGACAGCGAGCGGATAGTCGTGATCGACGCGTCGAAATGCGGCCTGCGAGCCCGCGACGCGCATCGTGGTGCCGAGCGTGCAGATCACCGCGTCGGCCTGCCACCAGTCGGCCGCCTCGGGCAGATGATCGAAGTCGACCTCCAGCGCGCGCATCTTCGGATGCGGCGACAACGGCCGGCGCGCGAGCACGACGACCTGGTCCACCCGCGCATCGGCCAGCGCGGCTTCAAGGACGTGACGCCCGACGAGTCCGGTCGCGCCGACGAGCAACAGTTTCATGGCAAGTCATTCCGTGTGAGGCCGGTGAATCGGCGTGGAACCGACACGATGAACGGTCCGCGCGGGAGGGTCAACCGCAACCCGCATCCCGCCCGCTACGAGCGCGTTCCCGCCAGCCACGACACGCTCGGCGCGACGCTGGTCCAGCGCTTGTGCGCCTGCGAGAGCGGCGACATGTCGCTGAACCCCGGTTCCGCCGCGATTTTCCTTGATCGACAACCGCCCTTCGGCGACCAGCGCCTGCGCGTGCGTCTTGCGCACCGCATTCGAGATGTCGCCGAAGCATGCGCCCTCTTCCTGCAGCCGGCGCGTGAGCCTGTGCTCGCTCGTGTTCAGCAGCGTCGCGATGCTCTTCAGCTGCGGTGGGCGGTCGAACGGCCGCGCCCGTAACCGCACACAAAAAAGCCCCGCAGTGGCGGGGCTTCGATCGATATGAGCAACGACGCGGAGATCACACATGCAACGCATGCCCCAGCGCGCGCAACGCCGCCTCCTGCATCGCTTCGCCGAGCGTCGGATGCGCGTGGATCGTGCCTCCGATGTCTTCGAGCCGCGCGCCCATCTCGAGGGACTGCGAAAACGCCGCGGCCAGTTCCGACACACCGCGCCCGACCGCCTGCCAGCCGACGATCAGATGCGTGTCGCGCCGCGCGACGACGCGCACGAAGCCATCGGTCGCCTGCAGCGTCATCGCGCGGCCGTTCGCCGCGAACGGGAACGACGCGCTGATGCAGTCGACGCCGGCCGCCTTCGCGTCGTCGGGCGACCAGCCGGACGTGACGACCTCGGGATCGGTGAAGCACACGGCCGGGATCGATGCCGGCGTGAACTTGCGGCGGCGTCCGGCGATCAGCTCGGCCACCATCTCGCCCTGCGCCATCGCGCGATGCGCGAGCATCGGCTCGCCGGCGACGTCGCCGATCGCCCATACGTTGCGCATCGACGTCCTGCATTCGTCATCGATGCGCAGCGCGCGGCCATTGCGATCGAGCGGCAGCGATTCGAGCCCGAAGCCGTCGACGCGCGGCCGGCGGCCGACCGCGACCAGCACGCGATCGGCCGGCAGCGTCTTCTCCGCGCCGTCGGGTGCCTGCACGCGCACCGCGCCGTCGCTCGCGAGGCCCAGCACCTTGTGGCCCAGCCAGAGCCCGACACCGAGCCGCGCGAGCGAATCGGCGACCGGCTTCGCGAGTTCCGCGTCGTATGCGGGCAGCACGCGTTCGGCTACCTCGACGATGCCGACGTCGACGCCGAGCTTGCGATAGACGAATCCGAGTTCGAGCCCGATGTACCCGGCGCCGACGACGATCAGCCGCTTCGGCAACGACGCGGGCGACAGCGCCTGGGTCGACGACACGACGTGGCCGCCGAACGGCATCGACGGCAGCGCGACCGGTTCCGAACCCGACGCGAGCAACAGGTGCTCGCATGCGAGCCGCGTCGTGTGGTCGCCGGTGACGACGTCGACTGTCTTGCCGTCGACGACGCGTGCATCGCCGTGCAACACGCGCACGCCGTGCTTCTTCAGCAGCGCGCCGACGCCGCGCGTGAGCCGCTCGACGATGCCGTCCTTCCACGCGACGCTTTTCGCGATGTCGATCTCCGGCGTGCGCACGCGAATCCCGAGCATCCCGTCGCCGGCCTGCCCGCACGCCTGCTCGAACGCATCGGCGACATGGATCAGCGCCTTCGACGGAATGCAGCCGATGTTCAGGCACGTGCCGCCGAGCCGTTCGCGCTCGACCAGCACCGTCGGAATGCCGAGCTGCCCCGCGCGAATCGCAGCGACGTAGCCGCCCGGCCCGCCGCCGATCACGAGCAACGTGGTGTGTTCGTTCTTCATCGCGCTCACTCCACGAACAGCAGCGCCGGACGCTCGAGCAACCCGCGCAAGGCCTGGATGAATTCGGCCGCATCCGCGCCGTCGACGACGCGATGGTCGAACGACGACGACAGGTTCATCATCTTGCGCGCGACGATCGCGCCGTCGCGGATCATCGGCCGCTCGACGATCCGGTTCACGCCGACGATTGCGACCTCGGGATGATTGATGACCGGCGTCGACACGATGCCGCCAAGCGCACCCAGGCTCGAGATCGTGATCGTCGAGCCGGTCAGTTCGTCGCGCTGCGCGCGGTTCGCGCGCACCGCGTCGGCGAGCCGCGCGATTTCCGCCGAGATCGACCACACGTCGCGCGCTTCCGCGTGACGCAGGACCGGCACCGTGAGACCGCCGTCCGTCTGCGTCGCGACGCCCACGTGCACCGCGCCGTAGCGCGTGACCACACCGGCTTCGTCGTCGTAGCGCGCGTTGATCTGCGGGAAGTCGCGCAGCGCGATCGCCATCGCGCGAATCAGCAGCGGCAGCGGCGTGAGCCGGCCGCGCGTGTCGCCGTGGCGCCGGTTCAGCTCGGCGCGCAGCGATTCGAGCTCGGTGACGTCGAGCTCCTCGACGTAGCTGAAGTGCGGAATGCGGCGCTTCGCTTCCTGCATCTTGCGCGCGATCGCGCGCCGCAGGCCGATCACCGGCACGTCGGTTTCGTCGTTGCGCTCGTCGTAGCCGCGCGCCTGGGATCCGCGCGGCGCGCCGCCGCCCGTGCGTGCGTACGCATCGAGGTCCGCATGCAGGATCCGCCCGGCTTCGCCGGTGCCGCGCACGTAGCGCAGCTCGATGCCCATGTCCCATGCGCGCTGGCGCACCGCCGGCGACGCGAGCGGCCGTTCGCCCGGCGCGAGCGCCGCGCGCGGCGGCACCGCGTGTTCCGCGCGGCCCGGCTCGGCCGGCACGCGGGACGCGGCAGGCGGCGTCGCCGTCGGTGACGCATGTGTTTCGGATCCCTCAGCGATGGACGACGGCTCCGCACGCACATCGACCGCCGCCGGAGGCTGCGTCACCTCCGCGCCGGCATCGCGCGCCTTCGCGGCCGGCTTCAGGTTGCCGTCGCCTTCGACTTCGAGACGAATCAACTCGCTGCCGACCGCCATCATCTCGCCGATTCGCCCGCCAAGCTCCAGCACCTTGCCGGCC
The DNA here is from genome assembly GCF_001523915.2 of Burkholderia sp. LA-2-3-30-S1-D2. Taxonomy (NCBI): domain Bacteria; kingdom Pseudomonadati; phylum Pseudomonadota; class Betaproteobacteria; order Burkholderiales; family Burkholderiaceae; genus Burkholderia; species Burkholderia sp. LA-2-3-30-S1-D2. Next base: position 2,300,342 of record NZ_CP013384.1, read on the forward strand.
ACCGGCGACGGAATCTCCACCGCCGCCTTGTCGGTCATCACATCGGCGAGCGGCTGGTCTTCGGCGATCGTCTGCCCCGGTTGCACGTGCCAGGCCACCAGCTCGACCTCGGCAATCCCTTCGCCGATATCCGGCATCTTGATGACATGAATCCCCATCTCAGGCCTCCATCACGCGTCGCAACGCTTCGCCGACCCGCGCCGGGCCGGGGAAATACGCCCATTCCTGCGCGTGCGGATACGGCGTGTCCCAGCCGGTCGTCCGCTCGATCGGCGCTTCCAGATGGTAGAAGCAGTGCTCCTGGACGAGCGACACCAGTTCCGCGCCGTAGCCGCAGGTGCGCGTCGCTTCGTGCACCACCACGCAGCGGCCGGTCTTGCGCACCGACGCGACGATCGTGTCGAGATCGACCGGCCACAGCGTGCGCAGGTCGATCACTTCCGCATCGATGCCGGTCTCCTCGGCGGCGGCCAGCGACACGTGCACGGTCGTGCCGTACGTCAGCACCGTCAAGTCGTTGCCGGGCCGCACGACGGCAGCCGTATCGAGCGGCACCGTGTAATAGCCTTCCGGCACCGCGCTGCCCGGATGCTTGAGCCACGACGTGACGGGACGCTCGTGATGGCCGTCGAACGGCCCGTTGTACAGGCGTTTCGGTTCGAGGAAGATCACCGGATCGTCGTTCTCGATCGAGGCGATCAGGAGTCCTTTCGCGTCGTACGGATTCGACGGCATCACCGTACGCAATCCGCAGACCTGCGTGAACATCGCCTCCGGGCTCTGGCTGTGCGTCTGGCCGCCGTAGATGCCGCCGCCGCACGGCATCCGGATCGTCATCGGCGCCGTGAACTGGCCCGCGGAGCGGTAGCGCAGCCGCGCGCCTTCCGACACGATCTGGTCGGACGCCGGATAGAAGTAGTCCGCGAACTGGATCTCGCAGACCGGCCGCAATCCATACGCGCCCATCCCGACCGCGGCGCCGACGATCCCGCCTTCCGAGATCGGCGTATCGAACACGCGCGACTTGCCGTACTTGGCCTGCAGCCCCTCGGTGCAGCGGAACACGCCGCCGAAGTAGCCGACGTCCTGCCCGAACACGACCACGTCGTCGTCGCGGCCGAGCATCACGTCCATCGCGGAGCGCAGCGCCTGGATCATCGTCATCGGCTGCGCCGATGCCGTCGTCGTTTCATGTTGCGCCATGATCAGGCTCCCAGTTCCTGGCGCTGACGGCGCAGATGCGCGGGCAGCTCCTTGTACACGTCGTCGAACATCGAGGCCGGCGACGGAATCCGGTCGTCGGCCAGCGTCCCGAACTTCTCCGCTTCCTTCTGCGCGGCCATCACCTCGGCCTCCAGCTCGGCCGTGAGCGCGTCGTGCGCGCTGTCCGACCAGATGCCCTTCGCGATCAGGTGCTGCTTGAAGCGGGCGATCGGATCGCCGAGCGGAAAATGTGCCCAGTCGTCGCTCGGCCGGTATTTGGTCGGATCGTCCGACGTCGAGTGCGCGCCGGCGCGATAGGTCACCCACTCGATCAGCGTCGGGCCGAGATTACGGCGCGCGCGTTCGGCCGCCCAAGTCGATGCCGCGTAGATCGCGAGGAAGTCGTTGCCGTCGACGCGCAGCGAAGCGATGCCGCAGCCGACGCCGCGCCCGGCGAACGTCGTGCCCTCGCCGCCCGCGATCGCCTGGAACGTCGAGATCGCCCACTGGTTGTTGACGACGTTCAGCACGACCGGCGCGCGATACACGTGCGCGAACGTCAGCGCGGTGTGAAAGTCGGATTCCGCGGTCGCGCCGTCGCCGATCCATGCGGACGAGATCTTCGTGTCGCCCTTGATCGCCGACGCCATCGCCCAGCCGACCGCCTGGATGAACTGCGTCGCCAGATTGCCCGAGATCGAGAAGAAGCCGGCTTCGCGGTCCGAATACATGACCGGAAGCTGGCGCCCCTTCAGCGGATCGCCTTCGTTCGACATCAACTGGCAGATCATCCGTTCGAGCGACACGTCGCGCGCAATCAGGATGCTTTGCTGGCGGTAAGTCGGGAAGCACATGTCACCGTGACGCAGCGCCATCGCATGCGCGGCGCCGATCGCCTCTTCACCGAGGCTCACCATGTAGAAGGAGATCTTCTTCTGACGCTGCGCGATCATCATGCGCGCGTCGAAGATGCGGGTCTTGAGCATCGCTCGCATCCCCGCGATCAGGCGCGCATCGTCGAGGTCCGGCGCCCACGGGCCGAGGGCTTCGCCGTGGTCGTCGAGCACGCGCACCAGGCTGCGGGCGAGGTGGGCGGTATCCGCCGGCGCAACGTCGATCGGCGGGCGGCGAACCGCGCCGGCCGGCGATAGATGCAGATAGGAAAAATCCGTCTTGCAGCCCGGACGCCCGGTGGGCTCCGGCACATGCAGACGCAATGGCTCTGACAGGCTCATGGTGTCGTCTCCACGCTCGATTGTGTCTCACGCTGATGGAAACGCGCGGCCGGTTGCCGGCTCACGCGCGAGCTGGCGCACGGATAAGCACGCCAACCTTGGAAATTTATGCCTTATGGCGCGAAACGTCGATGGCCAACCCGCTCGTTGCGGGTGAGCAGATTTGCCATGGCGGGGTCGATGGACGATCGATGCTGGCGGCGGCGTGAACGCACGCCGCCCGTGCTGCACTGCGTCAACGGCCGGTGGAGCGTGCGTATCGAGGCCGGACCGATCGGCACACCGCGGTCATATCGGAAGATCCGAAGCAAAAGACCCCGCGAAATCCTGGATCCCGGCGGGGTCTCGGTGCGTCGGGGCGCTTGCGCGCCAGCTCGGCCGGCTGGCCGGCTGGCCCCGGCGGGCGATGAATCACGCGTCGGGGCGCGCGATGTCGAAGCGGCTGCCGGGCGTCACGTGCACGTAGGCCGATGGGCCGCCGGCGCGCAGGATGATGCCCGCGCCGAACGTGTCGAAGATGCCGTCCTTCAGCAGGTCATGACGGATATGCACGGCGATGACCTCGCCGAGCACCAGCGTCGCCGGGGTCTCGACGCCGCGGTGATCGCGCAGCCGGATCACGTCGGTCACCTTGCATTCGAAGTTCACGCCACTTTCCGCCACGCGCGGCACGTCGACGAGGCGCGACGCAATCGCGGTCAGGCCGCCGAGTTCGAATTCGTTGACGCCATACGGCACCGCGGCACAGGTCTGGTTCATCCGCTCGGCAAGGTCGCGCGTCGCGAGGTTCCAGACGAACTCGCCGGTTTCCTGCACGTTGCGCAGGCTGTCCTTCGCGGCGGTGCTCGAAAAGCCGATGATCGGCGGACGATAGTTGAACGCGTTGAAGAAGCTGTACGGCGCGAGGTTGAGCGTGCCGTCGGCGCCTCGGGATGAAATCCAGCCGATCGGGCGCGGACCCACGATTGCGTTCAGCGGGTCGTGCGGCAGCCCGTGGCCTTGCGACGGTTCGTAATAGTGGTAGTTCGAATCGGTCATGGCGGATCGTGTTGCGACAGGCAAATGGTGTTGAAAGCGCTCGGCGCAGGTGCGTGTGCGTGTGCCGGTGAAGCACATGCGTGCGGCGCGACGTGTGTTCCAAGTATCACACGGCCTCACGTTCGTCGCAGCGAAGCTGCACCGCGGGCAGCGTCGCAACGCCGATGCGGGCGGCGCGCACAATGAAAAACCCGCGAGTGCATGGCATCTCGCGGGTCTTATCGAGGCCGGCCTCCACACGATCCACCTCTCCGGCACCACTGCAAGAGGAGAACGGCCCGCGATCCTTCACGCTATCGCGTGCGGGCCGATGCGGTGGGTGGCGAACGGTGCCCGCGAACAGCAGCCGTGTCAGAAATGATGCAGTAGCGCGACACGCACGACGTACTGGTTCGGGCTCGACGAGATGTCGGTCGCGCCCGGAACGTACGCGTAGTCGAAGTCGGTCCCGGTGTGTGCGTTCATTGCATGCTGATAGACCCCTTCCACGAATACCGACGTGCGCTTCGACATGTCGTAATTCAACTTCGTGCTCAACTGATGCCACTTCGGATTGAACGAGCCGACCGTCGAGGCGACACGGGCCTGCGTATAGGTGTAAGCCGCGCCGAGGTACAACGCGGGCGTGAAATGATAGAGCCCGTTGACCTCGAAGTTATCGAATTTCCACGCGTTCCATGTGCCGCCGGCCGGCTGCGTCGTCCCGGTGAAATACGCATTGGACGTCGGATCGTACACATCCACGTGCGAGTATGTGAACCCGACGAGCGCATTCGCAAACGCGTAGTTCACGCCGATGCCGATGTTCTGCTGCGACGACGCATCGAACGTGTTGTCGCCGGTGATCGCGCCGGTCGTATCGCCATTGTGTGCGTTGTTGATCTTCAAATACGACGCGCCGACCGTCAGCCCGCCCTGCTGGTACTGCAGCGCGGCGCCATACAGACGATTGTTCGCAAAGCCGCCCGCCTGATTACTGAATCCGTACATGGCTTCCGCGGTAATCCCGTGCCACACCGGCGACACGTACTTCACCGAATTGTTCACCCGGAACGAGTAATCGGTGTTGTCGTTGTCGTAGGGATGCGCAAACAGATAGCCCGTCCAGTTTCCGTTCGCGGTGAGCGGCGAGAAAATGTCGACGCTCGGATCGTACTGGCGGCCGAACGTCACGGTGCCGTAACGCTCCGACGCGATGCCGACGAAAGCCTGACGGCCGAATTCCCGGCCGCCCTGGCTCATTTTCCCGTTGTTGACGTCGAAACCGCTCTCGAGCGTGAAGATGGCCTGGTAGCCTCCGCCGAGGTCCTCTGTACCCCTGATGCCCCAGCGGCTGCCGTAATCGTAGCCGCTTTGCAGTTGCACGGTACCGTGGCCGCGTGCGTTGCTCGTGTAGTTGATACCGTCCTCGATCTTGCCGTAGAGCGTCACGCTGCTTTGCGCATGCGCGGCGGTGGCAAGCAACGCGGCGGGCACGATGATCCCCCAACGCTTGTTCATGATGATTTACCCCCCAAGGTCTCTCGTTTGCTGGTCGCAAGGCTTGCGCGCTGCGAATGCGTGCCGCGTCGATGTATCCCGCGATGCGACGGGCGCAGTGTAATGAGCCGTTTTTCTACTGTTAGTGACCGGCAGCGGAAAGGTGCTCTCCGGAACGGAGACTATTTTTCGGCACGGAAACCGGATAGCAGGGTGGTAAAGACCACTTCACCGGGGGCGACGACGTGCGACGCGTAACAGCCCGTACCCATACGCCGGCATACACCCGCATGCCCTCGGACGTGAATGGCACTCGAGCAGTGCCTGAAAACAAAAAACCCGCGAGAAACGTGTTTCTCGCGGGTCTTCTGAACTTCATGGCATCGCATTGAAGCGAATCTGGTGCCGGGGACCGGACTTGAACCGGCAAGCCAATCAAGGCGGCGGATTTTCGTCACACTGCTTCTTTCAAAGCCGGCTGCGTCGAAACGAAGCCGTTTGTGCGCTGGACTATGCCTTCGCCGTCGCGCGCGGGCGTGATCGCCGCCCGTGCGCCTTAGGCGCCCCCCGTCTAGTCTCTACACCTTCCTCGCTTGAGCTGTACCGCGAGGCTTGGCTCGGCGTTGCCTCGATGCGCGCATCAGGGGTTTCGCCGAATTTGAAGGGTTCTGCACCGACCGTTTCCGGCCGGGCACTCAATCGTTTAAGTCCGCTATGTTTACCAATTTCATCACCCCGGCAAAAGGGCGGACGCGATTCTACCATTGCTTGCACATGCGTTAGCGGATTCACGCGCATTGCATCGCGACGCAGCATGTCGGCCCGCACCGTCCGCGCCCCGATCTATCCGCCGTCATCGACATCGACGCGACACCTTCATCGATTTCGCCCCGCGCCGCAGCATCCGCCGATACAATCGAATCCGCCCCGCTCGCCGGGCGCCAAACGTCAGATGTTTGTGTCGTGCTGCTCGCGAAACAGACGTCTCGCGCGTCATCGCGAAGTCACAAACGTTTTCGATAATTCCCCTGCCGAAAACGTTTACATCGCGTAACTTCATGACCCCGACCATCAAGGACGTCGCCGCGCTCGCCGGCTTCTCGATCGCCACCGTCTCGCGCGCGATCAACGCGCCGCACACCGTCAGCCCCGCCACGCTGGCGACGATCCGCACCGCCATCGACACGCTGCAGTTCCGCCCGAGCCCGCTCGGCCGGCAGTTGCGCGGCGAGCGCACGCGGCTCGTCGGCGTCGTCGTGCCGACGCTGTCGAACCCGGTCTTCGCCGACTGCCTGCAGGGCATCGACGAACTCGCGACCGCGGCCGGCTTCAAGCTGATCCTGATGACGACCGAATACGATGCGGCGCGCGAGCGCCATGCGATCGAGACGCTGCGCGAGCAGCGCGTCGAGGGGCTGATCCTGACCGTCGCCGATGCGGACACGCATCCGCTGCTCGACATGCTCGACCGCGACGGCCCGCATTACGTGCTGATGCACAACGACACGCAACGCCGCCCGTCGGTGTCGGTCGACAACCGCCGCGCCGCCTATGACGGCGTCCGTCTGCTGACCGCGCGCGGTCATCGCCGCGTGCTGATGCTGGCCGGCTCGCTCGCCGCGTCGGATCGCGCACGCCAGCGCCATCTCGGCTACGCGCAGGCACTCGAGGAAGCCGGCGTCGCAACGCTGCCGCCGGTCGAAGTCGACTTCAACGCGGCCGAGTTGCCCGACGCGGTGCTCGCGCACCTCACCGCGCAGGCCACGCGCCCGACCGCCCTCTTCTGCAGCAACGACCTGCTCGCGATGGTCGTCATGCGCGGCCTGCGCCGCGCGGGCTTCTCGATTCCCGACGACCTGTCGGTGCTCGGCTTCGACGGCATCGCGATCGGCGAGTTGCTCGCGCCGCCGCTCGCGAGCGTCGCGACGCCGAACCAGGACATCGGCCGCCATGCATGGCGGCGTCTCGTCGAATGCATCGCCGGCGCGACGATCGAGCGCACGTCGCTGATCCTGCCGCATACCGTGCGCGACGGCGCGACGGTCGCGCCGCCGGCCGCCGACCTTCAGTTGCACCAGGCCTGAACGCACGCGCCGCGCCATCGCGCACGGCGCGGCGACATACCCTTACCCTGCCCGGAGACCCACCGTGTCCTTTCGCCTGACCTCGCTGCTGCGCGTGCTCGCGGCACCCCTCGCCTGCGCCGCGCTCGTCGCGTTCGCACCCGCCGCCCACGCCGACGAAACCGCGATCTGCTACAACTGCCCGCCCGAATGGGCAGACTGGGCCGCGCAGATCGCGGCGATCAAGCAGAAGACCGGCATCCGCGTGCCGTTCGACAACAAGAACTCGGGCCAGGCGATCGCGCAGCTGATCGCCGAGCAGAAGAGCCCGGTCGCCGACGTCGTCTATCTCGGCGTGTCGTCGGCGTTCCAGGCGAAGGACAAGGACGTGATCGCGCCGTACAAGCCCGCGCACTGGAACGACATCCCCGCGAACCTGAAAGACCCGCAGGGCTACTGGTTCGCGATCCACTCGGGCACGCTCGGCTTCTTCGTGAACAAGGACGCGCTCGAGGGCAAGCCGGTTCCGCGCTCGTGGGCCGACCTGCTGAAGCCCGAATACAAGGGGATGGTCGGCTACCTCGATCCGTCGAGCGCGTTCGTCGGCTATGCGGGCGCGGTCGCCGTCAACCAGGCGCTCGGCGGCAGCCTCGACAACTTCAAGCCGGCGCTCGACTGGTTCCGCAAGCTGAAGGCCAACGCGCCTATCGTGCCGAAGCAGACCGCTTATGCGCGCGTGCTGTCCGGCGAGATTCCGATCCTGCTCGACTACGACTTCGACGCGTATCGCGCGAAGTACAAGGATCACGCGAACGTCGAGTTCGTGATTCCGAAGGAAGGCACGATCGCGGTGCCGTATGTGATGAGCCTCGTCAAGGGTGCGCCGCACGATGCGAACGGCAGGAAGGTGCTCGACTTCGTGCTGTCCGACGAAGGCCAGAAGCTGTGGGCCAACGCATACCTGCGTCCGGTGCGCGCGCAGACGCTCGGCGCCGACGTCGCCGCGAAGTTCCTGCCGGCGAGCGAATATGCGCGGGCGAAATCGGTCGACTTCGGCAAGATGGCCGCCGGTCAGCAGGCGTTCGGCCAACAATATCTGCAGGTGATGCAGTAAGCGCCGGACTCAAACCATGCTCGACCTGACTTTCCCGCTGCGCTGGCGCGTCGCGCTCGTCGCGCCGGCGCTCGCGGTGTTCGCCGCGTTCTGGCTGCTGCCGATGGCGGCACTCGTGCAGGTGTCCGCCGACGGCGCGTTCTTCACGCAGTACGCGACGCTGCTCGGCAACGCGCGTTACATGAAGAGCCTCGGCGAAACGGTTGCGTTGTCGGCCGGCGTCACGCTCGCGACGCTCGCGCTGTCGACGATCTCGGGCCTGCTGCTGGCGCGCCGCGAATTCGCCGGCAAGCGCGTGCTGCTCGCGCTGCTCACCTTTCCGCTCGCGTTCCCGGGCGTCGTGGTCGGCTTCATGGTGATCATGCTCGCCGGCCGGCAAGGGCTGATCGGGATGCTGTCCGCGAAGCTGACCGGCGACAAGTGGGTGTTCGCGTATTCGGTTGCGGGGCTGTTCGTCGGCTACCTGTACTTCTCGATTCCGCGCGTGATCGTCACGGTGATCGCGGCCGCGTCGAAGCTCGACGCGTCGCTCGAGGAAGCCGCGCGCTCGCTTGGCGCATCGCCGTGGCGCATCTTCGTCGACATCGTGCTGCCGGCGCTCGCGCCAGGCCTGATCGCGGCCGGCGCGATCTGCTTCGCGACCGCGATGGGCGCGTTCGGCACCGCCTTCACGCTCGCCACCGACCTGAACGTACTGCCGATGACGATCTACACCGAATTCACGCTGAACGCGAACATCGCGACGGCGGCCGGCCTGTCGATCGTGCTCGGCATCGTCACCTGGGCCGTGCTCGCGCTCGCGCGCCGGTTCACCGGCCACACCGCCGCCGCCGCGGCCTGAGGATTTCTTCATGCAATCGCTTTCCGGTTCGTCGGCGCCGTCGCCGGCACCCGCCCCGTCGCATGCAAACGGCGCCGCACGGCGAGCGCCGCGCGTGTCGGGCGCGCGTGCGATCGCCGCGCTGCAATGGGGCGTCACGCTGCTGCTGTGCGCGTTCCTGATCGTGCCCGTCGTGATGTCGGTGCTCGCGGGCCTCACCGTCAACTATTTCCGCGGGCTGTCGAGCGGCCTCACGCTGCGCTGGCTCGAACAGGTGTGGCAGCAATACCAGGGTTCGGTCGCGCTGTCGCTCGGCGTCGCGTTCGCGACACTCGCGATCGTGCTCGTCGTCGGCGTGCCGGCCGGCTATGCGCTCGCACGCAGCAAGAACCGCGTCGCCCGCGTGATCGAGGAAGCGCTCGTGCTGCCGGTCGCGCTGCCGGGCCTCGCCTCGGCGCTCGCGCTGCTGGTCGTGTACGGCGGCTTCACCGCGTTCCGGATGAGCCTGTGGTTCATCGTCGTCGGCCACGTCGTGTTCACGCTGCCGTTCATGGTGCGCGCGGTCGCGGCGGTTGCCGCCGGTGCCGACCTGCGCACGCTCGAGGAAGGCGCGGCGAGCCTCGGCGCGTCGTTCGTCACGCGCTTCGTCACGATCGTGCTGCCGAACCTGCGCCCCGGCATCGTCGCGGGCGCGCTCGCGGTGCTCACGCTGTCGATCGGCGAATTCAACCTGACGTGGATGCTGCATACGCCCGACACGAAGACATTGCCCGTCGGGCTCGCCGACACCTACGCATCGCTGCGCCTCGAGGTCGGCAGCGCCTACACGATCGTGTTCCTGCTGATGACGCTGCCGCTTCTCGTCGCGATGCAGTGGCTCGGCGTCGATCCGTCCGGCACGCGCGCGCTGAAGCGTCGCCCGCGCTGACCCTGCGTTGACTTTCCCGCTCCCATGAAACTCGATTCCACTCCCATCACCCTGACCCGCTGCGCGAAGACGTTCCGCGGCACGCGCGTGCTCGAACCGCTCGACCTGTCGATCGGCGCGGGCGAGACGCTCGTGCTGCTCGGCCCGTCGGGCTGCGGCAAGACGACGACGTTGCGCCTGATCGCCGGCCTCGACACGCCGGACGCCGGCGGCACGATCCTGTTCGGCGGCGACGACGTGACCGCGCTTCCGATCGAGCGCCGCCAGGTCGGCATGGTGTTCCAGAACTACGCGCTGTTCCCGAACCTGACGGTGCGCGGCAACGTCGGCTACGGACTGAAGATCCGCAAGACGGAGCCGCGCGCGCTGCGCGAACGCGTCGACGAATTGCTCGCGATGATGCGGCTCGACGCGCATGCGGACAAACCGGTCGATCAGTTGTCGGGCGGCCAGCGCCAGCGTGTCGCGCTGGCGCGCGCGCTCGCGGTGCGCCCGCGCGTGCTGCTGCTCGACGAGCCGCTGACCGCGCTCGACGCGAAGCTGCGCGACGTGCTGCGCCGCGAGATGAATACGCTGCTGCGCGACCTCGGTGTAACGACCGTGTACGTCACGCACGACCAGGCCGAGGCGATGGAGCTCGGCGACCGGATCGTCGTGATGGGCGCGGGCCGCATCGAGCAGATCGGCACGCCGCGCGACATCTATTACCGGCCGGCGAACCGCACGGTCGCGCAGTTCATCGGCACGCTGAACCGGCTTGCGGGACAATGGCGGGACGGCGCGCTCGTGACGACCGGTGGCTCGATCGTCACGCCGCACGCCGCCGACGAGTGGTTCTTCCGCCCGGAGGATGCGCAGCTCGCCGATCCCGCGCATGCGCCGCTGCGCGGCGCGATCGGCGCGTGCGCGTTCCTTGGCGAGCGCACGCGGCTCACGATCGAGCATGCGGCGCCCGACGCGCTCGTCATCGACGTGCCGGGCCGCATCGAGCTCGCGCGCGGCACGGCGGTCGGCCTCGCGATCGCGGCGGAGGGCCTGATCGCACTCGCCGCGTGAGTAACACCGCCCAACGATAACCAGACATTCCGAGGAACGACGATGCTGCTTGCTCAAATCAGCGATCTCCACATCAAGCGTCCGGGCCAGCTCGCGTACCGGCGCGTCGACACCGCCGCCGCGCTCGCACGCTGCATCGCGAAGCTCAACGCGCTGGTGCCGCGTCCCGACGCGGTGCTCGTCACGGGCGACCTGACCGACTTCGGCCACGACGACGAATACCGCCATCTGCGCGACCTGCTCGCGCCGCTCGAGATTCCGTATTACCTGATGGTCGGCAATCACGACGATCGCGCGGGGCTGCGCCGCGCGTTCGCCGATCGCCCCGAATTGCAGGACGGCGAATTCGTGCAGTACGCACTCGACGTCGGCGCCGTGCGCGTGCTCGCGCTCGATTCGCAGGTGCCAGGCGCCAGCCACGGCGACCTGTGCGACGCGCGGCTCGCGTGGCTCGCCGCGCAGCTCGACGCCGCGCGCGACCGGCCGGTGATCGTCGCGCTGCACCATCCGCCGTTCGCATCCGGGATCGGGCACATGGACGCGCTGCGCCTCGCGCCCGCCGCCGCCGCGAAACTCGATGCGCTGCTGCGCGGCCATCCGAACGTGGAACGCGTGCTGTGCGGCCACGTGCACCGGACGATGTTCACGCGCTTTGGCGGCACGCTTGCGTCGGCCGTGCCGGCGCCCGCGCACCAGGTCGCGTTCGACCTGCGCGCGGACGCGCCGTCCGCGTTCCGGCTCGAGCCGCCCGCGTTCGCGGTCCACGTGCTTACGCCGGAAGGGGGAATGATGTCCCATCACGTGTACGTGGACGAAGGCGACGGGCCTTATCCGTTCTATGAACCGAGCGGCGAACTGGTCGACTGAAGGCGCGCGTCGCTCGCGATGACGGGCGGCTGCGGGCGGTCGCGGCCCGTTCGGCGGATCGCGACCGATAGCGACCGATAGCGACTGAAAGCGGCCCGTCACGCCCTGGCCGTGCCGCCCGATCGCCTGGCGGCACGGCCGGCAGGATTCACCGTGCTCCGGTATGATCGGCACCCTCGATCGGCGCGCGGCCGACGCCGTGCCGCGCGCCCACGCCGCCCAACTTCGTTCCGTTGCCGCCATGTCCGCCGCCTCCACCGATCGTCCGACCGACGCCGCCTCGCCCCACTATTCGCGCAGCCTGCTGTTGCTGCTCGCGACGATCGCGGGCGTATCGGTCGCGAACATCTATTACAACCAGCCGCTACTCGACAGCTTCCGCTCGGCCTTTCCCGACGGCGCGTCATGGATCGGCGCGGTGCCGACCGCGACGCAGCTCGGCTACGCGGCCGGCATGTTCCTGCTCGCGCCGCTCGGCGACCGTTTCGATCGCCGCGGGCTGATCCTGATGCAGATCGCGGGCCTGTCGATCGCGCTGATCGTGGCCGCGACCGCGCCATCGCTGGCGGTGCTCGCCGGCGCGAGCCTCGCGATCGGCGTGCTCGCGACGATCGCGCAGCAGGCCGTGCCGTTCGCGGCCGAAATCGCGCCGCCGGCCGAGCGCGGGCATGCGGTCGGCACCGTGATGAGCGGCCTGCTGCTCGGCATCCTGCTGGCGCGCACGGCGGCCGGCTTCGTCGCCGAATATTTCGGCTGGCGGGCGGTGTTCGGTGCATCGGTCGCAGCGCTCGTCGCGCTGGCCGCGGTGATCGTGCTGCGACTGCCGCGCAGTTCGCCGACGTCGACGCTGCCGTACGGCAAGCTGCTCGGTTCGATGTGGCACCTCGTGGTCGAACTGCGCGGGCTGCGCGAGGCATCGCTGACCGGCGCCGCGCTGTTCGCCGCGTTCAGCGCGTTCTGGCCGGTGCTCACGCTGCTGCTCGCCGGCGCGCCGTTCCACCTCGGCCCGCAGGCCGCAGGTCTCTTCGGGATCGTCGGCGCGGCAGGTGCGCTGGCCGCGCCATACGCGGGACGTTTCGCGGACAAGCGCGGCCCGCGCGCGATCATCTCGCTCGCGATCGCACTGCTCGCGGCGTCGTTCGTGATTTTCGCGCTGTCGGGGACGAGCCTCGTCGGGCTCGTGATCGGCGTGATCGTGCTGGATGTCGGCGTGCAGGCCGCGCAGATCTCGAACCAGTCGCGCATCTATGCGCTGAAGCCCGAGGCGCGCAGCCGCGTGAACACCGTGTACATGGTGTGCTACTTCATTGGCGGCGCGCTCGGCTCGTCGGCCGGCGTCGCCGCGTGGCACGCGTTCGGCTGGACCGGCATGTGCGCGGCCGGCCTGCTGTTTGCCGCGCTCGCCGGCTGGTCCCACCATCGCGGCGCACGGCACGGCTGAACGCCGCCCCGCGCGCCGGCGTCACGCGTCGGCGCGAGACGCGGCCGGTTCGTCGGCCGGTGGAAGCGTGAATGCCGGGGCGGGATCCATGACCGCAGCCGGGTCCACGACGGCAGCCGGTACCGGCACCGCGAGCGATACCGCGGAAGGCGCGAGGATCGGTGCCGGGTCCGGCATCGCGGCCTGATCCGGTGCGGACGCCGCACCCGCCGCCGATTCGACGGCCACGGTTGCCGCGGCCGATGAAGCGTCGGCCGCCGCGCGCGCCGCGGGCCGGCGCGCCGGATCGAACACGAACGACAGCCCGACGCTGCCGAGAATCGCGACGGTCGCGACCACGGTCGCCGTCGTCACGGGCTCGCCGAGCATCAGCGCGCCGAGCGCGACCGCGACGATCGGGTTCACGTACATGCAGCTGCTCGCGATGATCGGGCTCGTATGGCGAATCAGGTAGCCGTACGCGACGTACGCGGCCATCGTGCAGAACACCATCAGGTAGACGAACGCGAACACCGGACCGACCGCGACCTGCTCGATGCGCTCGCCCATCAGCCACGCGGCGATCGTGGACATCAACCCGCCCAGGCCGATCTGCAGCGATGTCGACAGAAACAGGTCCGACGGCAGCTTGAGCCGCGTCGCGAGATGCGCGCCGCCCGCCCAGAACAGCGCGCCGGCGAGCACGCAGATCGTGCCGAGCGCCGAGTTCGCGGCGGCCGCACCGCCCGAATTCAGCACGACGATGCCGACCATCCCGAGCGCGACGGCCGCCCACTCGCCCTTCGTCACCGGACGCCCGGCGACCGCCGCGATCACGGTCGCGAAAAGCGGCACGGTCGCGACCATCACCGCGGCCGAGCCGCTGCTGACCGTGCGCATCCCGAGCGCGATGGTGCCGGACGACAGCGCGACCAGCATCGTGCCGACGATCGCCGAGTTGCGGATTTCCAGCAGCGTCGGCCATTCGGGCTTGCGACGCAGCGCGAAGATGAACAGACCGATCCCGCCGAGCAGGTTGCGCAGGCCCGACAGCAGCAGCGGCGGGAACGACTGCAGCGCGAAATGCAGGCCGCTGTAGGTCGAGCCCCAGACGAAATAGATGAATACCAGGGCCAGAGCGACACGGCCGCCGCGGCTTTGCGGCAGACGGATCCGGATCGGCAGGCGGGCAAGGAAATCGAGGAGGCGGTCGAGCGGCGTCATCGTTCAGCCCGCCCGCACGACGTGTCGCGTGCTCCGCTGAAAGACGCCGGCAATGCCGGCAAACGGCCCCGACGGGACCAGGAAGGCGGAGACGAACGTGCGGAACGACATGGCAGTGCGAACGGCGACGAATAAGGACCGGCAAGCGGCGGCAGAGGGTCGAAAACACGCGCGCAGACGGCTTTGGCCGCGCACGCTCGGCATTATGGCATCAAGGATTCGAAAGCATCATCGGACCCGTCTGAAAGGATATCGACTGACGTTTCGGCGCGACATTTTTCGGCATCCGGACGAACGGGAATCCGGGGCCGGATATGCGCTGCACGGACGTCGCGCGGGCCGCACGGCGCTATCGTGCGTTGACGATCGGGAAGAAACGATGACCGACGGATGCGATACGCATGTCCGTGACGCCAGCGAGGGCCAGCCGGCCGAAGCCGCGAAGCAGTTGGATGTCACTCAGCCGCGCGGGTCCGATCTGCTGCGCGGCAAGATGAACCTGTTCGGGTTCGACGCGCTCGTGAGCATGGCGGCGGCGGTCGGCCTGCGCGTCGATCCGCAGGTACGCGAATCCGCCTGACGCACCCGTGAAGCACCCGTGAAGCACGGCGGTGCGGGGCCGCGCCCCGCCGCTCACGATCCGCCGAACCAGTTGTACCCCTGATCGACCCAGTAGCCGCCCGGGTAGGTATCGGTCACGAAGATTTCCATGATGTGCTTCGGATTCTTGTAGCCGAGCTTGGTCGGCATCCGCAGCTTCATCGGAAAGCCGAATTCTGGCGGCAGGCGACGGCCGTCGTAGTCGAATGCGAGCAGCGTCTGCGGATGCAGCGCGGTGGGCATGTCGATGCTTTCGTAGTAATCGTCCGCGCATTTGAAGCCGACGTATTTCGCGTGCGTATCGGCGCCGACGCGTGCCAGAAACGCGCCGAACGGCGTGCCGCCCCAGCGGCCGATCGCGCTCCACCCTTCCACGCAGATGTGCCGCGTGATCTGCTCCGCGTGCGGCAGCGCATACAGCTCGTCGAGCGTCCACACGCGCTTGCCCGTCACCCGGCCCGACAGCACGAGCTGGTACGTCGATGCGTCGACGTGCGGCACGTCGTCGATGCCGTAATACGCGTTGAACGGGAACGGCCGCGTGATGTCGGCCTCGGTATAGGTCGGCGCGAGCCGCTCGCCGCTGAACAGCCAGGCCTGCACGCGATCGTTCATGCGCGACACCTTCTCGAGGAACGCGTTGACCGATGCGTCGTCCTGCAGCGTGCAGCCGGTCAGCATCGTCAGGCCGCCGAGCGTCAGCACGCGCCGGTTGAAGAGGCGCCGCGACGGCATCTCGAGTTCGCGGCGCACATCGAGCTCGAGCGACTTGCGGTCGAGCGTCCAGCTCGGCTGACCGCGGTTGTTTCCGGATTCCGACATGATGGGTTCCTTCGCCCGCGGCGTGCGGGTCAGCGACCGCGCAGCATCGCGAGCAGCGAGCGCGGCACCAGCAGCGCCATCGCGACGTGTACGACGAAAAATGCGACGAGCAGCGACATCGCCCAGAAGTGCACGACGCGCGCGTTGTCGTAACCGCCGAACAACTCGCGCAGCAGCGGAAACTGCACGGACTTCCAGATCGTGAGCCCCGACAGCACCAGCACGAGCAGATCGACGATCGCGGTCAGGTACGCGGCACGCTGCACCGCGTTGTAGACGCTCAGGTCGTCGTGCGACAACCGGCCGCCCAGCGCCGCGCGCACGTCGCGCCATATCGACGCCGGCGTGACGGGCAGCATCTTGCGCGCGAGGCGGCCCGTCGCGATCGACATCGCGAGGTAGAACAGCCCGTTGCAGACCAGCAGCCACATCGCCGCGAAATGCCATTGGAGCGCGCCGCCCAGCCAGCCGCCGAGCGTGATGCCGTGCGCGAACGTGAACGGCGGATAGATCGGCGACGCATCGTAGATGCGCCACCCGGACAGTGCCATCAGGATCGCCGCGAGCGCGTTGAGCCAGTGGCTCACGCGCACCCACAGCGGATGAATCTTGCGGGCGGGCGGCGTGGCTGCCGTGCGCCCGGCAGCGGGAACGGTTTGCATGATGAAGACTCCCGAAACGTTGCGGCGGTGCGCGATGCGCGGGCGGCCTCGTGTACCGCATGCGCAGGCCGCGCCCCGCCCGCGTCGGTCAGTTCGACGGTGCCATCTTGTCGCCCGACATCGACTTGCCCATCGCGTCGTGCGACATCGCGTCCTTCTTCATCGCGTGCTTCTTCATGGCGCCTTTCTTCATCGCCCCATCCTTCGCCATCGCGTCGTGGCCCATCGCATCCTTCGACATCGACGAGCCTTCCTTCGACATCGCGTCGTTCTGCGCATACGCACCCGTTGCGGCCATGGCGAAACCGGCGACACACGCTGCGATCAGTACTTTTTTCATGACATCTCTCCGAAACATGGGTTTGAGGAGACGAATAGACGGAGGACGTCGCGGGATATGACAGCCGTTTCGAAAATATTTTTTTGGGGCTGCCAGAAGTGCCGCAATGCTGCGCCGCGCCGTCGTTGTCAGCCGGGCTGCAGGGCCGTGCGGCGGTGTCATGCATCGCGGCTTGCGCGGCTGGCGCGCCGCCCGTAATGCTGCAACTGCACCGCGGCAACCGATCTGCCACCGGTTGAAACCGCCGCGAAGCCAGTGTATCGTGTGCGCTGCTAACGCGGGGGTCCTGCAATGCGTTCGGTCAAACAACCGGCATTGCGGGTGAGAAATACCCTTTGAACCTGATCTGGATAATGCCAGCGCAGGGAAGCGTACGGATTTCGCCGCCATCCTTCTGACGAAATCCGCCGCCTCACCAAGCCTCGTCTCCTGCTTAGCTCGAGCCCCACATTCGTCAAGGGCTCCGGGCAAGCGCCGTGGCGCCTGTCCGGCGCTCACACAGGAGATTGCATGAACGCCAATCCGAAGTTTCTGTCCGCGGACGCCCATGTCGACGCCGCTGCCGTCGCCCCGCTGCCCAATTCGCGAAAGGTTTATGTAACCGGCTCGCAGCCCGACATCCGCGTGCCGATGCGTGAAATCACGCAGGCCGACACCCCGACCGGCTTCGGCGGCGAAAAGAACCCGCCGATCTACGTGTACGACACGTCGGGCCCCTACACCGATCCGGACGCGAAGATCGACATCCGCGCCGGCCTGCCGGCACTGCGCCAGCGCTGGATCGAAGCGCGCGGCGACACCGAGGTGCTCGACGGCCTGTCGAGCCGGTACGGCCTCGAGCGCGCGGCCGACCCGGCCACCGCCGACCTGCGTTTCCCGGGCCTGCACCGCAACCCGCGCCGCGCGCAAGCCGGCAAGAACGTCACGCAGATGCACTACGCGCGCCAGGGCATCATCACGCCGGAAATGGAATACATCGCGATCCGCGAGAACCAGCGTCGCGCCGAGTACATCGAGAGCCTGAAGTCGAGCGGCCCGAACGGCGCGAAGCTCGCCGCGATGATGGGCCGCCAGCACCCGGGCCAGGCGTTCGGCGCCGCGGCCTTCGGCGCGAACGCGCTCGCCGAGATCACCCCCGAGTTCGTGCGCGACGAAGTTGCGCGCGGCCGCGCGATCATCCCCGCGAACATCAACCACCCGGAATCCGAGCCGATGATCATCGGCCGCAACTTCCTCGTGAAGATCAACGCGAACATCGGCAACTCGGCCGTCACGTCGTCGATCGGCGAGGAAGTCGACAAGATGACGTGGGCGATCCGCTGGGGCGGCGACACGGTGATGGACCTGTCGACCGGCAAGCACATCCACGAAACGCGCGAGTGGATCATCCGCAACAGCCCGGTGCCGATCGGCACGGTGCCGATCTACCAGGCGCTGGAAAAGGTCAACGGCAAGGCGGAGGACCTGACCTGGGAAATCTTCCGCGACACGCTGATCGAGCAGGCCGAGCAAGGCGTCGACTACTTCACGATCCACGCGGGCGTGCGCCTGCAGTACGTGCCGCTCACCGCGAACCGGATGACGGGCATCGTGTCGCGCGGCGGCTCGATCATGGCGAAGTGGTGCCTCGCGCATCACAAGGAAAGCTTCCTGTACGAACACTTCGAAGAGATCTGCGAGATCATGAAGGCGTACGACGTGAGCTTCTCCCTCGGTGACGGCCTGCGTCCCGGCTCGATCTACGACGCGAACGACGAAGCGCAGCTCGGCGAACTGAAGACGCTCGGCGAGCTCACGCAGATCGCGTGGAAGCACGACGTGCAGGTGATGATCGAAGGCCCCGGCCACGTGCCGATGCAGTTGATCAAGGAGAACATGGATCTCCAGCTCGACTGGTGCAAGGAAGCGCCGTTCTATACGCTCGGGCCGCTGACCACCGACATCGCACCGGGCTACGACCACATCACGTCGGGCATCGGCGCCGCGATGATCGGCTGGTTCGGCACCGCGATGCTGTGCTACGTGACGCCGAAGGAGCACCTCGGGCTGCCGAACAAGGACGACGTGAAGGAAGGGATCATCACGTACAAGCTCGCCGCGCACGCGGCCGACCTGGCCAAGGGTCACCCCGGCGCGCAGGTGCGCGACAACGCGCTGTCGAAGGCGCGTTTCGAGTTCCGCTGGGAAGACCAGTTCAACATCGGCCTCGACCCGGACAAGGCGCGCGAATTCCACGACGAGACGCTGCCGAAGGATTCGGCGAAGGTCGCGCACTTCTGCTCGATGTGCGGCCCGCACTTCTGCTCGATGAAGATCACGCAGGACGTGCGCGAGTTCGCGGCGCAGCAGGGCGTGTCGGAAACCGAGGCGCTGAAGAAGGGGATGGAAGTCAAGGCGGTCGAGTTCGTGAAGACCGGCGCCGAGATCTATCACCGTCAGTAAGTCGGCAAGCGAACGCGGCGGTCCGCACGGACCGCTTCGCTTCGTGAAGCACGGCAGAAAGCCCGCTTTCGAGCGGGCTTTTTTGCGCGCACGCATCCCGTGTACCCGCCGGCGCACGGGAAACAATTGATTACGAAACCGCTCGAGCCTTAACAAGTCCTTACAACCGCCGCGCGGAACGACGCGTA
Organism: Burkholderia sp. LA-2-3-30-S1-D2; assembly: GCF_001523915.2. Lineage (NCBI taxonomy): Bacteria > Pseudomonadati > Pseudomonadota > Betaproteobacteria > Burkholderiales > Burkholderiaceae > Burkholderia > Burkholderia sp. LA-2-3-30-S1-D2. The sequence goes on from NZ_CP013384.1 coordinate 2,319,843, forward strand.
GATTGATTGCATGCGCGGCCGTCAGGCGGTCGCGCGACCTCCGTTCACTACCACAAGGACAACGATCATGAACCATTCGATTCGGCGTTTTGGGGTATGCGCGCTGCTCGTCGCGACGGTGGCCAGCCTCTCGGCCTGTGATTCGATGACACGACGCCAGCGCGATACCGCGATTGGTGCGGGTGTCGGCGGCGTCGCCGGCGCGGCGATCGGCGGCAACGCGCTGTCGACGCTGGGCGGCGCGGCAGCCGGCGGCATCATCGGCAACCAGGTCGGCAAATAAGCCGGCCGGCTTATCCGGCTGCCGCGCGACGCGCGGCAAGCTCCGGCCTGACGGCGTTTCCGCACGGCGGAAACGCCGTTTTTCACATGCGGCGCCGCAACACGCCGCAGCGGCCCGGAAATGATCCGTTACCGTTTAGCGCATCTTGTCATCCCCGGGCGGCCTAAGCTTTAAGCATCTGCCGATTGCCGGCTCCGCCGGAGAGACATCATGAACAGGACCCTCGTCGCCGCGGCGCTCGCGTGCACGACGCTCGCCGGCTGTTACTACCCTTACGGCTACTATCCGTCCGGCTATTACACGGCGGCGCCGGTGCAGCCCGCGCCCGTCTATGTCGATCCGGGCCCCGCGTACTACTATCCGGCCCCCGCCTATGCCCCGGCCTGGGGTGGCTACTGGGGCCCCGCGGTGTCGCTCAATTTCGGCTTCGGTGGACGCGGCGGCTGGCGCCATCATTGAACGGCCGCCCAGGCCGGCCGGTTCGCGTCGGGGGCGAGCGGATTTCCCGGTTCTTGCCATTTCATCCGATCGTGAAACGATGGCACGGGAGCGCGGTGTAAGATTCTCCGCATCCCGTCCCCTCGCCCGCCTCGCTCGATGTCACCCAAGAACGCCTTTCTGCTGACCGTCCTCGCTGCCCTGTGGGGCGCGTCGTTCCTGTTCATCCGGATCGGCGTCGCCGACTTCGGTGTCGCGCCGCTGATGGCGCTGCGCGTGGGAATCGGCGCGCTGTTTCTCGCAGGCTTCGCACTGACGCGCTTCAAGCCCGCCGAGCTCGGCGCGCAGCTACGCCGTCGCGCGTGGCCATTGTTCGTCGTTGGCGCGCTGAACTCGGGCATCCCGTTCTGCCTGTTCGCGTTCGCCGAACTGACGCTGTCGGCCGGCGTGACGTCGGTGATCAACGCGACGACGCCGCTGTGGGGCGCGCTCGTCGCCTATGTTTGGCTGAAGGACAAGCTGTCGCTGCCGCGCGCGCTCGGCCTCGTGATCGGCTTTGCTGGCGTCCTCACGCTCGTGTGGGATCAGATCGCGAACGCGCACGGCAGCACCGGCGCGAACGCGACCGCCCTCGCCGCCGCCGCCGCGCTCGGCGCGACGCTGCTGTACGGCATCGCGGCCAACTACACGAAACGCGCACTCAGCGGCGTCGATCCGCTCGTCAACGCGACCGGCAGCATGATCGGCTCGACCGTGCTGCTGCTGCCGTTCGCGATCGCGACCTGGCCCGCGGCAGCCGTGGGCGCGCATGCATGGGGCGCCGTGCTCGCGCTCGGCATCGCCTGCACGGGGATCGCGTATTTCATCTTCTTCTACCTGATCGCGCATGTCGGCCCGGCCCGCGCGATTACGGTGACGTTCGTGATCCCGGTGTTCGGCCTGCTATGGGGCGCGCTGTTCCTCGGTGAACACGTATCGGTCGTGATGATCGAAGGCTGCGCGATCGTGCTCGTCGGCACCGCGCTTGCCACCGGCGTGATCAAGCGGATTCCCGGGCTCCGCCCGCGCGGCGGCGAAGCAGCCTGAGCGGCGGGCAGGGCCGGCACCCCGCCGGTGCGGGCTCCCCGCGACGCGCCGGCCGCCGATGCTCGAGCGCCGCGCGTCGGCCGGTGCGCGGCGGCGCATGTCGAGTTTCGCCTGATGCCGATGCAGCCGCCCGGCTTTGCCGCTCTCCCGTATTCTTCGCACGCAGTGCACGCGGCACACGCGACGCTGTCGCCGCATACGCGACCGGTGGCCCTTGCGTGTCGCGCTCCCGGGCGGAATGCCCCGTCCAGCCGTCGGTGTAGCGTTTGCGTCTGGAGTTACCCTGATACGCGCGCCGCGCCATTCCCGTTACACTCGGATCACTCATCCGCAGAAGGCGGTTACGATGCACCACGTTCTCTCGCGTCCACCTGTGCGTGCGACGGTTTCTGCGTGGCGCGCACGATACCGCCCCCCGATCGCCCCAGGGCATCGTTGACATGAAGCCCTCCCGCGACCTCTCGCTCGATTCCCTGCTCGAACGCCTCACGCCAACGCCCAGCGGCTGGATCGCCACGTATCGCGAGACGACGCTGCGCAGTGTGTTTCAACCCGTGCTGTCGATCACGCACAAGCGCGTGGTCGGCTATGAAGCGCTGCTGCGCGTCGTGGACGAGAACGGCACGCTGGTTTCGCCGGTCGCGCTGTTCGACAGGACGCGTGCCGCTGCCGACGCGTTGCTGCTCGACCGGCTCGCTCGCTGCCTGCATACGGCGAACTTCGTTGCGCAAGGCATCGGCGACGGCTGGCTGTTCCTGAACGTGACGCCGCGCGTGCTCGATTCGGGCCTCGTGCAGCGCGAATTCGTCGAGGCGCTGTGCCGTCATTTCGCGCTGCCGCCGAACCGCATCGTGCTGGAAGTCGTCGAGCAACCGGCGCGCGATGAAGCCGCGCTCGCCCGCACGATCGACATGATCCAGCATCGGGACTTCCTGATCGCGATCGACGATTTCGGCACCGGGTTCTCGAATTTCGACCGCGTGTGGCGCGCACGGCCCGATATCGTCAAGCTCGATCGATCGCTCGTCGAACGCGCGAACGCGTCGGCCGACGATCGCCGCATCATGCATCACCTGGTATCGATGCTCCATCAGGCCGGCGCGATGGTGCTCGCCGAGGGTGTCGAAAGCGACGACGCGCTGCAGACACTGATGGAGGCCGATATCGATTTCGTCCAGGGCTTCCAGTTCGGCCAGCCCGATGCGTCGATCGCGCACGCGAGCGCCGCGGCGCCCGCGATGCTCGACGCCGCGTGGCAACGCTTTATCGCCCGTCGGCATACGCCAGCGATCGCCGAGCAGCCGGGCTTCGACGCGATCGAGCGGCTCGTGCTCGCCGGCGCGGCCGCATTTTCCGCGAGCGGCAGCCTGCAAGACGCCGCGCAGCGCGTATTCGTGGTGCCGGCCGCGCGCCGGGTGTTCGTCACGGACGAGATCGGCGAACAGTTCCTGCCGTCGATCGGCGCGCGTCCCGAGGACGGCCAGACGAGCGGCACGCGGCTCTCGCCGCTGTTCCCGGAGACGCACAGCAACTGGTCGCGGCGACCGTACTTCCAGCGCGCGATCGCGGCGCCAGGGCGCGTCGCGCTAATGGGTCCGCACTTCTCGCTGACCGAAGGCCGCGATTGCTACACCGCAGCCGTCGCGATTCGCGCGCAAAACCGTCTCGTCGTGTTCTGCGTCGACTTCGTGCTCGACAGTGCGGGCACCGTGATGCGGTAGCGCATATTGCCGCACGACGCCGCCCGCCATGCCGGCCGGTCGGCCTTTTCTTTCGTCAGTCGATCACCTTCCCTCTTCCGGACTTCACCACGCTGCGGCGCGACTTGTGTTCGAGCCGCCGCTCCTTCGATGCGCGTGTCGGCCGTGTCGCGACCCGCGCACGCGGCGTGTACGCGACGCTGCCGATCAACGCATCGAGCCGCGCGAGTGCTGCGTCGCGGTTTTTCTCCTGGGTGCGGTATTCCTGTGACTTGATCACGACGATGCCGTCGCGCGTGATGCGCTGGTCGGACAGCGCGAGAAGCCGTTCCTTGATGACGGGCGGCAGCGACGACGCGCGGATGTCGAAACGCAGGTGAATCGCGCTCGACACCTTGTTGACGTTCTGGCCGCCGGCACCCTGCGCGCGCACGGCAGTCCATTCGACTTCGGCCGGATCGAGCGTATAGCGGATCATCATCGCGACGTCTCCTTGCGGCGCCGCGCGAGCGCCTCGTCGACGCGGGCCGCAAGGCCCGAATCGCGTTGCGTACGTGTCGCGACTGCCTGCGCCAGCACGCGCCGCGGGCCGATCACCTGCACGCGCGTGCGCGCACGCGTGACGGCGGTGTAGACGAGTTCGCGCGTGAGCACACGGCTGAACGACGCCGGCAGCACGAGCGCGGCCTCGTCGAATTCGGAGCCCTGCGACTTGTGGACGGTCAGCGCGAACGCCGTCTCATGCGGCGGCAGCGCCGCGGGCGACACGGCGCGCGCGGTGCCGTCCGCGCGGCGGAACCATACGCGCAGCACGCCGTGCACGTCCGGCAACGCGATGCCTATGTCGCCGTTGAACAGCCCGAGCGCATAGTCATTGCGCGTCACCATGATCGGCCGCCCGGTGAACCAGTGTGCGCCGACCGCGAGCGGCACGCGCACGGCATGCCGCACGTGCGTGGCCACCAGTGCATTGACGTGCTCGGCGCCGCGTGAGCCGGTGCGCGTCGCGCACAGGATCCGGAAGCGGTTGAGCGCATCGAACAACGGCAACGGATCGGGCTGCGGCCCGGACAACGCGGTGCGCAACGCATCGATGTACGCACCGAACCGGCGCGCGAGCCGCTCGACCGTCGACGCCGCAAGCGTCTCGCCCGCGTCGTCGTGAAACGACGCGGCAGCGGCATCGTCAGCCGGCAACGCGTCGAGCGCGCCCTGCACGTCGCCGCGGCGGATCGCGAGCGACAGGCGGCCGATTGGCGAATCGAGACCGAAGCGGTAATTGCGTTCGAGCCACACGACGCAGTCTGCGAGCGGTGCGGGTGACGGGGCGGCGATGTCATCGGCTCGCGTTGCAGTGGTCGACACCCGCGTTGCCGCCCCTCCCGCATGGGCCGGATCGAGCGGCGCGAGCTCGACCGCATCGAGCCACGCGAGTTCGTCGGCTTCGATCCATGGAGGATCGGTGGCTACGGAGGTGCCTTCGAGGTCAGCGGGTGCAGGTGACGACGAAGCCGCCGGGGAAACCACCTCGTCCTGCGGGTCGTCGTCGAACAACGACGCCTGGCGCGTATCCACGTTGCGCCGCGCCGATGGCTTGCGCGCCCCGTTCGCCGACAATGGCGCGGACGCCGCGGGTTGAGCCGCAACAGCCCCCCCCCCCGCCGCCTCGCCGTCCGGCACCGGCAAGGCCGCGACGAAAGCCGCTTCGTCGATCCCGAGCGCATCCGCGATGCGCGTGCGCGCAGCGGCGGTGAACGTCGGCCGTGCGCTGAGTTCGGCGAACACGGCGCCGGCCTCGACCGCGGCAAGCTGATCCTTGTCGCCGAGCAGCACGAGCCGGGCGCCCGGCGCGAGCGCATCGAGCAGATGCGCGGCGAGCGCGACGTCGATCATCGACGCCTCGTCGACCACGATCAGGTCGTACGGCAACGGATTGTCGCGATGATGGCGGAAGCCCGCCGCCCCGCCGCCGCCGAGCAGGCGATGCAGCGTGTACGACGTGTCGGGCAGGCGCGCGGCAAGTTCCGGCGGCAGGTCGCCCGCCCGCGCGTGCAGCGCTTCCTGCATCCGCTGCGCAGCCTTGCCGGTGGGTGCCGCCAGCGCGATGCGCAATCCCGGCTGCGCGTCGAGCAGACAAGCCAGCACGCCGACGACGGTCGTCGTCTTGCCGGTGCCGGGGCCGCCGCTGACGATCGTCACGCGTCCTGTCAGCGCAACGATCGCCGCGACGCGCTGCCAGTCCACTTCGCCCGTCGCGGGCCCGAAGTAACGCACGAGACTGTCGCGCAACCGGTCGGGCGACAGCACGTCGCCCGGTGCGGCGACGCCGGCCTGCGCGACGAGCGCATCGGCGAGCCGACGTTCGTAGTCGAAATAACGCGACAGATACAGATGGTCGTGCCGGTCGACGATCAGCGGCCGCTCGTCGCCGCGCGCGAGCATGCCGAAGGCCACCACGCCGCTCGCGGCAAGCGCTGCGCGCACGTCGTCGAGCGGTTCCTCGTAGCGCTGCGCGAGCGCGCCGAGCGACACGCATACGTGGCCGCCCGCGGTCGCCCGGCTCGTCGCAAACGCGGCACGCGCCGCCCAGCGCGCAGCCGCGGCCGGTGCACCCGCGCGGCGCGACAGGTCGCCGATGCGCCGCGCGAATCCTTCCGCGAGCGCGATGCCGAAATCAGCCGGCTCGGGCAGGCGCGCAACGAGGCCGCCGGTGAATTCGAGCGTATCGTCGGACACGTTCATGCGCGGCCCCCTTCCATCATCCGGTCGAGCGCGTCGACGAGTTCGCGCGCGGGCCGCCGCGCATGCACGCCGGCCGGTTCGCCGGCACTGCGCCAGTCCGGCCGCACGCCACGCACGAACAGGTACAGATAGCCCGCGATATGCGTGTCGTAGTCATAGTCGGGCAGCCGCCCGCGCAAATAGCGATGCAGCGCAACCGTATAGAGCAGCGCCTGCAGGTGATAGGCGTGATTGGCCATCGCGACGTCGAGCGCACGCGGGCCGTAAGCGTCCGGCGTATTGCCGAGATGGTTCGACTTCCAGTCGACGATCCAGAAGCGGCCGTCGTGTTCGACGATCATGTCGATGAAACCCTTGATGAAACCGGCGAGCACGCCCGCGTCCAGCGCAACGTCCGGATAGCCGTGCGCGACCAGCAGCCGACGCAGCGCGCCCAGCTCGAGCGATGGCGCCGGGAACAGGAAACCCATTTCGTCGAGCCGCTTGGCGGGATCGAGATCCGCGAGCCGCATGCCCGGCACGAGCTCCGTGCGCACGACATCGTCGACGAGCCGCGCCATCATCGCGGGCAGGCGCGTCGCGAGTTCGGGCTCGGCCTCGACTGGCCGGTCGTGCAGCGCGCCGAGCGCCGCCTGGTGCCACGAATCGGGCTCGGCGAACCGGCTGAGTTCGAACAGGCGGTGCAGACACTCGCCCGCTGCCGCGCCGCGCGGAAACATGAGGATATCGTCGTCCGGCGGCTCGACCTCGACCGCGACGGTGTCGGCCACGGCAAGCGCGCCGTCCGGCGCGACGGCGGCAAGCGCATCGTGATCGGGCCGCAGATCGTCGTCCGGCACGACCGCGACGCCCGCCTCCTCGCGCGCCATCGACGCGGTCAGCGAACTGAAGCTCGCCATCCGCCACGCGTCGCGCAGCACGCGCGTCGCATGGCGTGCGGCGAGCGTCTGCGATGCATCGTGGCCGGCAGCCAGCCGCTCACGGCGCGCCGGCAACGGCAACGGTGCAACGCTCACGGGCCCGCCCGCGAGCGCTTGCCACGCGGCGTCGAGCGCCGCTTCGTCGGGCGGCTCGTCGAGCCACGCGTCGAACGACTGGCCGGCCCCGGCCACGAGCCAGTTCAGCACGCTGCGCCGCGCCTCGCGGGTCGAGCGCGACGACAGATAAGGCCCGGCGACGAGATAGCACCGATAGACCGCGCGCGTGAGCGCCACGTAGACGAGCCGCGCGCGTTCCGCCGCCTGTTCGCGCAACGCCTGGCGCGCGGCATGCTCGGCTGCTTCGTCGTCGCACCCGTAATGCAGCACGGCGTCGCCCGCATCGTCGTGATACTCGCGCGCGTCGGGTAGCGCCGACGCGGGCGGCTCGCGCAGCCCCCCGTCGTTCAGGAACGGACAGAACACGACCGCATATTCGAGGCCCTTCGACTTATGCACGGTCACGATCTGCACGAGGTTGCGATCGGATTCGAGACGCAGTTGCGCTTCCTCGCCGCCGCCGTCGAGCCGTTGCGCGGCGAGCCAGCGCAGCGTCGGTGCGATGCCCGGCTGCGCGGACGCGCGCGCCTGCGTCAATTCGGCCAGGTGGTTGATGTCGGTCACGCGGCGTTCGCCGTCGGCGCCGGCCATCAGCCGCTCGGCGATCCGCAGCTCGCGCGTGAACGTGCGCCACATCACCGCGAAGCCGCGTTCGCGCCACAACAGACGATAGCGCGAGAAGCGCTCAACCCAGCTCATCGCGTGCGCACCGTCGGCCGCTGCGCGCGACACATCGCCGTCGCCCTGCTCCATCCGCCACAGCGCCCCCGCATCGAGGCCGAACCAGTCGGCGGCAAGCGCCGCACGCAAGCGCCGCAGGTCGCCCGGCGCATCGATCGCCGCAAGCACGCGCTCGAGCTGCTCCGCATCGCCGGTCGAAAACACGGACGCCTGCGCGAGCTCGACGCTGCCGATGCCCCACGTGGCGAGCACGCGCTTCACGAGGCTGCCCTGCCGGTGCGTCTGCACCAGCACCGCGATGTCGCCCGGCGACAGCGGCGTATCGCCGAGCCGCACATGTCCTTCGCGCGCGCCGCGCATCAGCCGGGCGATCTCGGCCGCGCACGCCTGGGCGGCCTGTGCCTGCGCGTCGCGCTTGAGCAGCGTGGCGTCGCCGCCCGGCAGCGCCCAGATCCGGAAATCGCCGGATGGGCCAGGATCGGTTCCGTCGACGAACGGTGCGCGCACGCGCGTGCCGGCGCGCACCGCGTAATAGTCGAGCCCGTCGAGCACGAACGCACGCGGGTTCGACATGAAGAAGCGGTTGCACGCATCGACGATCGCCGGTGTCGAGCGCTGGTTGACCGCGAGCGTGTAGCACGCGCTCGCGCTTGCCCGCGCGGCGAGATACGTATGCAGATCCGCCGCGCGGAAGCTGTAAATGGCCTGCTTCGGATCGCCGACGAGAAAGAGCGGCCCGCCCGGTGCGAAGATCCTGTTGAAGATCGCGAACTGCAGCGGGTCCGTATCCTGGAATTCGTCGATCAGCGCGGCCGGATAGCGCGCACGCAGCGTCTCGGCGAGCCACGGATGCGCGTGCAACGCGTGATACAGGTTCGTCAGCAGATCGTCGAACGACACGACGCGGCGCGTACGCTTGCGTTCGGCCAGTTCGCCCGGCGCTGTGTCGAGCCAGTCGGCGACCAGCGCGAGCCAGCGCGCGCGTTGCGCGGCCTCGGCGGCGGCCACCGCCGCTTCGAGCGCGTCGGCCACGTCGAAGAACGGGTGTTCGGGGGTCGCGCCGCCCTTTTTCGTCGCCTTCGCGAGCGCGGTGCGGGTGAGCTTGAGCGCCGCCTTCGGTATCGCGGTAGCCGCGTTGCCTTGCGCGAAATGCGCGGACCACGCGCCGAGCGCATCGGCAACCGCGTCGGGCTTGTGCGAACGCTGATTGAGCACGGGCTGCGCGGTGCGCAGCAATGCGTCGATCGCATCCCGCTCGTCGGCCCACATCCGCGCGGCCTCCGCGAAGCATTCGACGGCAGCGGCCTCCGCCGATGCGTCCGGTTCGACGACGCCGTCCCAGCGCAGCGCGGCGAGCGGCTTCTTCAGCCGCCGCGCGAGCTGGGCGTCGAGCGCGGCCGGGCCCGCGCCCGAATCGACGAGCCACGTCGCGAAGCCGGGCCAGCGCGCGGCCATCGGCTCGACGCGCGTGCGCCAGAAGTCCGCCGCGAGCTCGAAGCGCAGCGCCGCATCGTCGGCCTGCATCTCGAACGCGAACGGCATCGCGGCCGCGAACGGCGCCTCCTGCAGCGCGCGCTGGCAGAACGCGTGGATCGTGTGGATTGCCGCTTGGTCGAATGAGCGCAGCGCTCGCCGGATCCGCTTCGCGGCGGTCTCGGGGTCGAGCGCGCCGGCTTCGCCGAGCGTCGTCTCGAGCAGGCGCGCGACGAACGGATCGCCGCCGTCGTCACCGGTATCGAGCGCATGCGCGAGTTGCGCCAGCCGCCCGCGGATCCGCTCGTGCAGTTCGGCCGTCGCCGCCTTCGTGAAGGTCACGACGAGGATTTCGTCCGCGCCGAGATCCTTCTCCAGCAGCAGGCGCACGTAAAGCGCGCAAATGTTCCACGTCTTGCCGGTACCGGCCGACGCCTCGATCTGGTTGACGCCGTCGAGCGGACACGCGAACACGTCGAGTTCGAGCGCCGCCTGCGGCTGGGATGCGGCGCTCATGCGACCTCCTTCAGATGTTCCAGCATCGGCTCGAACACGAGCCGGGCGAGCGTGCCGAACGGCTCGTCGAGCGACGGATGTGCGCCGCGCCACGCGATCGCGATCGCCGGATCGTCGGCTTCGCTCACCACACGCTCGTTGATCCAGACGCTCGCGGCCTTCGCCTCGCCGTCGAAAATGCGCGCCCACGCACTGCGCGGGAAGAACCGTAGCGGCATGCGCCGCCCCGCGCGAAACAGCGCGGCGAGCGGCGCGAGGCGCTCGAGCGGTGCCGCGACCGGCGTGAGTTCGAACGCGCCGCCGCTGCCGAACCACAGCGTGCGGCGCGGACCGTCGGGCTCCACCGCGCAGTAGACGAGGTGCGCGAGCCACGCGGACAGGTAGTCGCGCGCGCTCGGCCGTGCATAGCGATAGATGATCTGGCCCGCCGGCGTCAGCCGGTTCAGCGTGCCGTGCAACTCGAGCGGCGCGCTCACCGCATCGCCCGACAGCATCGCGTCATCGGCACCGAACAGCGCCTGTTCGGTGTCGGGCCATGCAGGCGCGATCGCGAGCGTGAATGGCCGCCGTTCCATGCCGTCGGCCAGCGCACGCCGCACGTTCGACGCAAGCTGCGTCATCGAGCCGAGCGCCTGGTCGCGCCAGACGGCGCCTGTCGCGCCGCCCGGCAGCTCCGGGCTGGCGTCCGCGATGCGCAGCGCGTGATCGTGCACGCCGCCTTCATCCGATTCGATCAGAAGCGGCAGCACGCGCTCGGCGAGCGCGTCGCTGCCCGCGAAGTCGAGTGCGAACGGCTCTGTATCGAGCAGTTCGGCCTGCGCGTCGGCCAGCACGATGCCGAGCCGCGCGCGCAGCAGCGCGCGGGCCGGATGCCGCCAGAACCGCTCGAATTCGCTGAACGCGACGGGCTCGACCGGCTCGGCCGGCAGCGGTTGCGCGAAGAACGGCTGCTCGCGCGTGGCATCGCGTGCGGCTTCGGCTGCCAGCAGTGCCGCGAGCGTCGCGCGCTCGGCGTCGTACGAAGCCAGTTCGCTGCCGGGCCGGAAATACTCGGCCGCGAACGGCTGCAGCGGATGTTCGACGACGAACGCGCGCCGCGCGGCATCGACGGCGTCCGGTGGGGCGTCCGCGCCGGCCGTGACGAGCGCGAGATGGTCGAGCAATTCGTCGACGAGCGCCGCGGGCGGCAACGGCGCGTTATCGCGGATGCTGCGCCCCGTATAGGCAATCAGCAGCCGGTCGCGCGCGGCGAGCAGCAGGTCGAGGAACAGGTTGCGTTCGTCGTCGCGGCGCTGCCGGTCGCCGAGCTTCGGCAACACGGCCATCAGGTCGAACTCGTCCGCGCGAGCGAGGCTCGGCAGCACGCCGTCGTCCATGCCGAGCAGGCACACGACGCGGTATGGCAGCCCGCGCAGGCTCGTCAGCGACGAGAACGTGACGCCGCCCCACGGCACCCCGCCGCGCGCCGGATCGTCGAGCGCGGCTGCCAGCCCCGCGCGTACGACGGCCGCGGGCAAGGCTTCGTCGGGCGCGCCTTCCGTCATCGCGGCGAGCATCGCGTCGAGCGCGTCGCGCACGCCCGACAGCGCATCGGCATATGCGGCACCGGAGTCGAAGAACCGCGCGAGCGTGTCGGCGAACAGTTCGCTCCAGGCGCGCGGCGTGTGCGCGTCGGCGAGCCGTCGCGAGAAGCCGTCGAGATCGTCCGTGAAGCGCGCGAGCCGGCCGAGCAGTTCGGCCTCGCTGCCGGTCGCCGCCTCGATAGGCAGCCACGCGCCGACCGGTGCCGCGCCTTCGGGCATCGCATAGCCGAGGAAGAGCCGCGCGAGCGCATCGGAAAACGTATGGCGCGGCGCAGGCACCACCGCATCGTCGCTCACCGTCGGCGACAGCCCGCGCCGCGCGCCTGCGGCCGCGAGCCAGGTCTGAACCGTCTCGAGCGCGGTTGCGTCGATGCCGTAACGGGCCGCCACCGCGTCGACGCGCAGCCATTCGACCAACTCAGGCGCGCCGACCTGCCGTTCCGGCAACGCGAGCCATTCCAGCAGCACGCGCGCGACCGGGTTCGCCTGCGACGGCGGCAGGCCGGTGATCCGGTAAGGCACGCGCGCGCCGCCGGCGCCCGCCGTACCGAACACGGCATCGATCAGTGGCCCGGCCGCCGCGAGATCGGCGACCGCCACGAGCACATCGGACGGCTGCAGTGTCGCGTCCGCATCGAACCACGCGAGCAGGCGGTCATGCAGCACCTCGAGCTGGCGCGCGAGGCTGTGGCACACGTGCACCTCGATCCCGCGCTCGGCCGGCGCTTCGCCGAGCTCGGCCTCCGGTTGCAGGTCGAGGATGGCGTTCTGCACGCGCGCAAGCCAGGTCGGCGCGGGATTCCCGACGAAACGCGACGCATCGCCCGACGCGGCGCTTTCAGTCAGTTCGTGCAGCATGTGCAGCTGCGCCTGCGTCTGCCGTCCCCACTCCGCGAGCAGCGGATGGCCGACTTCCTGATAGTCGAGCCGGCCGGCCGCATCGAGCGCTTCGGCATGCGCGGCGGTGACGATGTCGAACCAGAATTCGCGGCATGGATTGAGCGCATAGACGCGCACGTCGATCCAGCGCGACAGCTCGCGCAGCAACGCGACGTGCAGCGGCGGCATCGTCGGCAGCGCGAACACGCTGACCGATTCCGGCCAGTCGGCACGCGCGACGGTCTCGAGATCGAGGTTGCGCGCCTCCACGAGGAAGCGATGCGCGGGTGGCGTGCCGCTGTCGCTCAGCTCCGCGAGCAGCGCGCGCCACAGCGCCGCCTGCCAGTGCTCGTCGTCCCGTGCGGCATCGCTGATTCCGCGCGGCGCGGCGTCGCCCGCGAGCACCGACTCGCCGGCCTGCCATGCGGCCAGCCATTCGGGCCGATAGGTCAGGTAATGATCGAGCACGGCCGCGACGCGCTGTGCGAGCTCGTAGCGCATCGCGTCGTCGGACGCCGACAGATACGCAGCCAGCCGCGGCGACGCGAGCCACGGCGCGCTGCCCGCGCCCTGTGCGAACAGCCGGTAGCAGCGCCACACGAGGCGATCGGGTGCGAACGGCGAGCGCGCGGGCACCGTCAGCACGCGGCCGATCTGCGCCCACAGCCACTGCGCGAGATACGTGAACTCGACGTTCGCGCACACGCCGTGGCGCGCGGCGATGTCGAGTTCCAGACGGCGGCGAAGCGCCGCGCTCGGTACGATGACCTGTTGCGGCGCCCACGGGCCGTTGCGGGCCGGGAACGCGGCCAGGTCGTCGAGCAGCGCGTCGGCCAGCGTTTCGTGACGGTTCGAATAGAAGAGATGGAGCATGAAGCGGGTGTCGGAGCCTCGCGCCGGCCAGGCCGTGCGAACGGGAGCACCAAGGATAGCAAAAGGGCCGTCGCGGCGAACCTCGTCCGAAAGGCCAGGTTTTGCGGACCGCGAAATACGATAGACTCGTCGCCAGTCATTACGACGCCCCGGGCGTCTTCGTCTGTCATTCAGCCCATCGATGCGCTATTCGGTCGAAATCAGAAAGTTTTTCTACAGCCAGTACTTTTTCGGCGGCCTGCGGATCGCGGTCGGCGTATCGCTGCCGGCCGTGCTGTGCCTGATCGTGTTTCACAACCGGGAGCTCGGCTTCACGATCTCGACCGGTGCGCTCGGCGCGTGCGTCGTCGACATGCCTGGCCCGCTGAAGTACAAGCACAACGAAATGCTCGCGTGCAGCGTGATCGGCTTCCTGGCCGCGCTCGCGACCGGCCTCGCCACGCCGAACATCTTCGCGCTGTGGCTGACGATCGTGCCGCTCACGTTCGTGCTGTCGCTGATCGTCGTCTACGGCAACCGCTGGCCGCAGATCAGCTTCGCGACGCTGTTCATGATGGTGATGACGCTCGAGGAGAATTTCACGCCGCTGCAAGCGTTCGTCAATGCCGGCTGGATTCTCGCCGGCGGCCTCTGGTACACGTACTGGGCGACGCTCGTGTCGCAATGGCAGGCGCGCCGGATCGAACAGCAGGCGCTCGCCGAAAGCCTGTTCGCATGCGCCGACTACCTGCTCGCCCGTGCGCAATTCTACGATCTCGATGCCGATCTCGACGAGTGCTATCGCAATCTCGTCGCGAAGCAGATCACCGCGGTCGAAACCCAGGAAACCGCGCGCGACATCGTGCTGCGCAACCTGCCGAAGCTGCGCCGCGGCAAGCTCGACCCCGGCCGCACGATGATGTACAACCTGTTCATCAACAGCGTCGACCTGCACGAGCTGTTCGTCGGCGCGCACACCGACTACCCGCTCGTGCGCAACACGTTCGGCGGCTCCGACCTGATCATTTTCTATCGCGACCTGATCCACAAGGCGGCCCGCGACCTCGAGGAAATCGGCCTCGCGGTGCTCGAGAATCGCGCGCCGCATTCGCGGATCAGCGTGAAGGCGGAACTGCGCGCGATCGAGTACGAGATCGAGCTGATGCGCAAGAAGAACTTCCCGGCCACCAACGCGGAAGCCTACGCAGCCGTGCTCGCGACCTTCCGCCGCATCTGGAGCGCGACGCGCCTGATCGACCGGATGCGCCGCAACCTGTCGGGCCATGCCGATCCGCAGCAGACCGAACTGAAGATCGACAAGGCGCTCACGCGCTTCCTGCAGCGGCGCCGGATGTCGCCACTCCTGATCTTCTCGAACCTGAACATGCGCTCGCCGAGCTTTCGCCACGCGCTGCGCGTGACGATCGCGGTCGCGGTCGGCTTCTGGCTCGGCCGGCTGCTACCGCTCACGAATGCCTACTGGATCGTGATGACGACCATCATCATCCTGAAGCCCGGCTACTCGCTCACCAAGCAGCGCAACGCGCAGCGTATCGTCGGCACGCTGATCGGCTGCGCGGCGAGCATCGCGCTGATCTACACGGTCAAGGAACCGCACCTGCTGATCGCAATCATGTTCGGGTCGATGGTGATGAGCTACAGCCTGCTGCTGTTCAACTACGCGGCGAGCGTCGTGTTCACGTCGTCTTACGTGCTGCTGATGTTCCACCTGCTCGCGCCGGGCAGCATGCGGATCATCGGCGAGCGCGCGATCGACACGGTGGTCGGCTGTATGATCGCGATTGTAGCGAGCCGCCTGTTCCCTTACTGGGAATACCGGCTGATGGGCAAGCTCGTCACCGACATGCTGACCTCGACACGCAGGTATTTCGAAGCAGTGTGGCGCGCCGGGCGCGGCGTGCCGCCGCCGCCCGTGCCGGCCGCCGACGGCGCGGCGGTCGTGCCGGTCGTCGCGGCGGCAATCGAGACGCCGACCGCCGCCCTCGACGACGACTACCGCTACCGCCTCGCGCGCAAGGACGTGCACATCGCGTTCGCGAACCTCGGCCAGGCGTTCCAGCGGATGATGATCGAGCCGAAGGCGCACCAGCGCTTCGTGCCGGAGCTGAACGACCTGCTCGTGCAGACCCACGTGCTCGGTGCGCAGATCACCGCCGCCGCGCCACTGATCCGGAGCGCGTGTGCGGCCGACGAGAACATCGTCCACGACGATGCGTTGCGCCGCGGCCTGTCCGCCGTGCTCGAGAACCTCGAGAAGGCAGAAGCCGGCGAACCGCCGCCTGCCGACCAGCTCGACGCGACGAAGCAGATCACCCGCGACCTCGACGCGATGGTCGTGTCCGCGGAAAAATCCGACGCGGTCGGCGCCGAGCTCACGCACGACCTGAAGGTGCTCGCGCACCAGTGCAAGCAGATGCTCGCGTCGTCGCTGCTGATCCGCAAGGACGCGAGCGTCATCCGCCTGCCCGCATGACGCCATGACGTCGTTCCGCCACCGGCCGCCCGCACACCACAAGCGGGCCGGCCGGCAGCGCTCCCCGCGCCCGCAACACCCTTCCCGAAGCATGACCCGCACGCCCCTTACGGCCCACGCGCCCGCTGCGCGATGGCCCCACCTTCGATTGCGCCGGTTGCGCCAGTCAGGGAATACCCGATTCCGGTCGCATGGTCAGGCTTGTTATCATTCGGGCACGCCTAAGTTGTATATACAACTTGAACCAACCGGGCCGGCCCCGTTCGCCCGGTCTGTCGCATAACGATATCGGAGACTCAATGAAGAACTTGCAGCGCCATCTGAGCGCGCGGCACATCCGTTTTCTCGCGCTGGGCTCGGCGATCGGCACCGGCCTGTTCTACGGCTCGGCGTCCGCGATCCAGCTCGCGGGCCCGGCGGTGATCCTGGCCTACATCCTGGGCGGCGCGGCTGTCTACATGGTGATGCGCGCGCTCGGCGAGATGGCCGTGCGCGAGCCCGTCGCCGGCTCGTTCGGCCACTATGCGACCGAAAACCTCGGCCCATTCGCGGGCTTCGTCACCGGCTGGACCTACACGCTTGAAATGGTGATCGTCGCCATCGCCGACATCACCGCGTTCGGCATCTACATGGGCTTCTGGTTTCCGGATGTCCCTCAATGGATCTGGGTGCTCGGCGTCGTCGCGGTCATCTGCGGGCTGAACCTGTGCCATGTGAAGGTGTTCGGCGAGCTCGAATTCTGGCTGTCGCTCATCAAGGTCGGCGCGATCGTCGCGATGATCGGCGGCGGCGTTGCGATCCTGCTGACCGGCATGCATTTCGGCCATTCGGCCGACGTGCCGACGTTCGCGAACCTGTGGAACCACGGCGGCTTCTTCCCGAACGGGATCGGCGGGTTGATCGCGTCGCTGTCGGTCGTGATCTTCGCGTACGGCGGCATCGAGGTGATCGGGATGAGCGCCGGCGAGGCCAAGGATCCGGAGCGCGTGATTCCGCGCGCCATCAACGCGGTGCCCGCGCGCATCCTGTTGTTCTACGTGCTGACGATGGTCGTGCTGATGTCGATCAGCCCGTGGACCGGCGTCGGCAGCGACGGCAGCCCGTTCGTGCAGATCTTCTCGGCGCTCGGCGTGAAGTCGGCCGCGACCATTCTCAACCTCGTGGTGATCAGCGCGGCGATCTCGGCGATCAACAGCGACATCTTCGGCGCGGGCCGGATGATGTTCGGGATGGCGCGGCAGGGCCAGGCGCCGCGCGTGCTGATGGCGACGTCGCGGCACGGCGTGCCATGGGTCACGGTGCTCGTGATGGCCGGCGCGCTGCTGATCGGCGTGCTGCTCAACTACCTGATGCCGAAGGACGTGTTCCTGGTGGTGGCGGCGATCGCGACGTTCGCGACCGTATGGGTGTGGCTGATGATCCTGCTGTCGCAGGTCGCGATGCGCCGTCGCCTGTCGAGCGCGGAAGTCGCGGCGCTGAAGTTCAAGGTGCCGCTGTGGCCCGTCGCACCCGCGCTGACGATCGCGTTCATGGCTTTCGTGATCGTGATGCTCGGCTGGTTCGAAGATACGCGCGTCGCGCTCTACGTCGGCGCGGCATGGCTCGTGCTGCTCGCGGCCGTGTTCTACGCACGAATCCGCCCGAAATTTGCGCCTGCGTCACGTTGACGCACAGCTGACCCTTCCACGCGGCGCGCCGGCTTCGGCGCCCGCGCCCGTCCCGGCGCGACGCCTTGCGCCGCGCACCGCGTCCACGCTTCCTGCCGTTTCCGCGCATCGCTGGGCGGCCCGACCGGGCCGCCCAGCGATCATGCGCATCCGCGCCGGTGTCAGTGCGACGCGGCGCTCGCGGCCTCGGCTGGATGGGCCTCGTCGTACGCGTGCTTCTGTGAGATCGCGTTATACATGATCGTCCCGATCACGAGCAGCACGGCCACGACGATCAGGATGCTCACGTTGCGGACAGGGTTCTTCTTGCGCTGATCGTTCATGATCGGTACGGCTCCGTCGATTTCGTTGAAGCGGGCATTCTACGCGCTTGCGCCCGCGCTGCGACGCCCCGGTAGCGCCCCCTCCTCCCACCTTCCTCCCTGCTTTCCGTCACCTTTCATTTGATAATCATTCCCATTCCGATCTAGAATCCTAAATCTTTCGTTTTGTAATGTTTCGGGTTGCTCGGACGGCAGGCACGCCCCGGAACGCTTCTTCGTCGGCCTGCCTCACCGGAGTCTTCATGTCGAATCCGCGCACCCGCCTGCTGCCGCTAGCCGGCGCCCTCGCCCTTGCCGCCGCCGCATTCGCGCCCCTCGCCCACGCGGCCGAGGAAGTGAGCCTGTACACCACCCGCGAACCGAAGCTGATCCAGCCGCTGATCGACGCGTTCACGAAACAGAGCGGCGTCAAGGTCAACACGGTGTTCGTGAAGGACGGCCTGCTCGAGCGCGTGAAGGCGGAAGGCGCGCAGTCGCCGGCCGACGTGCTGATGACGGTCGACATCGGCAACCTGCTGGACCTTGTCGATGGCGGGCTCGCGCAACCGGTGCGCTCGAAGCTACTCGACGACGCGATTCCCGCGAACCTGCGCGGCGCGCAGGGTGACTGGTACGCGCTGTCGCTGCGCGATCGCGTGCTGTACGTGGAGAAGGACCTGAAGGTCGACGCGTTCCGCTACGAGGATCTCGCCGATCCGAAATGGAAGGGCAAGGTCTGCATCCGCTCGGGGCAGCATCCGTACAACACGGCACTCGTCGCGGCAATGATCGCGCACGACGGTGAAGCCGCGACCGAAAAGTGGCTGCGCGGCGTGAAGGCGAACCTTGCCCGCAAGGCGACGGGCGGCGACCGCGACGTCGCGCGCGACATTCTCGGCGGCATCTGCGACGTCGGCCTGGCCAACGCGTACTACGTCGGTCACATGAAGAACGCGGAGCCGGGCACCGACGCGCGCAAGTGGGGCGACGCGATCAAGGTCGTGCGGCCGACGTTCGCGAATGCGAAGAGCGGTGGCACGCACGTGAACGTCAGCGGCGCGACGGTTGCGAAGCACGCGCCGCACAAGGTCAACGCGGTGAAGCTGCTCGAGTACCTCGTGTCGCCGGAAGCGCAGGCGCTGTATGCGCAGGCGAACTACGAATATCCGGTGCGCGCGAACGTGAAGCTCGATCCGGTGATCGCGAGCTTCGGCACGCTGAAGGTCGACCCGCTTGCGCTGACCGACATCGCGAAGCACCGCAAGGCGGCCAGCCAGCTCGTCGACAAGGTCGGCTTTGACAACTGACGCAACGTTCGCCCGCACGCGCCGCCGGCCGCTCCGTTCGCGCGCGGGCGGCCTCTGGCTGGGCGCGGCCGTCGCGATCGCGGCGGCGGTCGCGGCGCCGCTCGCGGTGCTGGTCGCCGCCGCGTTCGGCGCCGATCTCGCGCACTGGAAGCATCTCGCCGAGTTCGTGCTGCCGCAGGCGCTGGTCAACACGCTGCTGTTGCTCGCGGGCGTCGGCGCGATCGTCACGGTGGTCGGCACCGGCTGCGCGTGGCTCGTCACCGCGTACGATTTTCCCGGCCGCCGGATGCTGACCTGGGCGCTGCTGCTGCCGCTCGCGGTGCCCACCTATATCGTCGCATTCGCCTATCTCGACCTGCTCCACCCGATCGGCCCCGTGCAGGGCGCGATCCGCTGGCTGCTCGGCTTCGACAGCCCCCGCCAGTTCCGTCTGCCCGACCTGCGCTCGCTGCCCGGTGCGATCTTCGTGCTCGGCTTCGTGCTGTATCCGTACGTGTACCTGAGCACGCGCGCAATGTTCGTCACGCAGTCCGCGAGTCTTCTCGAAGCCGCGCGCACGCTCGGCGCGGGACGCATCGCGACGTTCTGGCGCGTCGTCGTGCCGCTCGCCCGGCCCGCCATCGCCGTCGGCGTGAGCCTTGCGCTGCTCGAAACACTGAACGACATCGGCGCGTCGGAATTCCTCGGTGTGCAGACGCTCACCGTGTCGGTCTACACGACGTGGATCACGCGCTCCGATCTCGCCGGCGCCGCGCAGATCGCGCTCGCGATGCTCGCGATCGTCGTCGGCATGATCGTGCTCGAACGTTACGGGCGCCGTCGCCAGCGCTACGCGCACGGCCGACGCATGCGTCCGGTCGCACCGTGCAAGCTGACGGGCGCGGCCGCGTGGAGCGCCGCCGCGCTCGGCTGGCTGCCGGTGCTGCTCGGCTTCGGCGCGCCGGCCGCATACCTCGCGGTCGAGACCGGCAAGCGGCTGCATCTCGTCGGCGGCGTATCCGCTCAATTGATGACCGGGCTCGCGAACACGCTGACGATCGCCGCCGCCGCAACCGTCGCGACACTCGCATGCGGGCTCGTCGTCTCGTGGGCGGCGCGCGCGCAGCGCGACAGCGCGCGTGCGGGCCCGGCCCGCGTGTGTGCGCGCATCGCGAGCCTCGGCTACGCGGTGCCGGGCACAGTGCTCGCGATCGGCCTGCTGATCCCGTTCGCGGCGGCCGACCGGCTGCTCGGCGCGGCGCTCGGCCGTGACGGGCTACTGCTGATGGGGTCGGCGGCCGCCCTCGTGATCGCCTACACCGTCCGCTTTCTCGCGATCTCGGCCGGCAGCATCGAAGCCGGCCTCGCGCGCATTCCGCCGTCGCTCGAACACGCCGCGCGCTCGCTCGGCGAGACGGCCGGCGGCACGCTGCGCCGCGTGCACCTGCCGCTGCTGCGGCCCGCGCTCACGACGAGCGCACTGCTCGTCTTCGTCGACGCGATGAAAGAGCTGCCCGCGACACTGCTGCTGCGCCCGCTGAATTTCGACACGCTCGCGACCTGGCTGTACGCGGAGGCCGCGCGCGGCACCTATGAGGAAGGCGCGGTCGCCGCGCTCGCAATCGTGCTGGCCGGGCTCGTGCCCGTGATCCTGCTCGCGCGCACGCGTCACAAGATCGGAGCCTGACACCGTGAATCTGCTCGAACTCGACGACCTCTGCGTCGCCTATGACACGCCGCACGGCCGCCGCGCGGTGGTCGACGGGCTGAGCCTCGCGCTGCCGCGCGGCGATATCGGCTGCCTGCTCGGCGCATCGGGCTGCGGCAAGACCACCGTGCTGCGCGCGATCGCGGGCTTCGAGCCCGTACGCATGGGACGCATCGTGCTGGACGGCACGCCCGTCGCGGCGCCGTCGCTCGACGTGCCGCCCGAGCGGCGGCGCATCGGGATGATGTTCCAGGACTATGCGCTGTTCCCGCACCTGAGTGCGGCCGACAACGTCGCGTTCGGCCTGCGGCGCATGCCGAAGGCCGAGCGGCGCGCGCGCGTCGCGGACATGCTCGAGCTGGTCGGGCTCGCCGCTTCCGGCAACGCGTATCCGCACGAACTGTCGGGCGGCCAGCAGCAGCGCGTCGCCCTCGCCCGTGCGCTCGCGCCGTCACCGGAGCTGCTGCTGCTCGACGAGCCATTCTCGAATCTCGACGTCGATACCCGCGAGCGGCTCGCGTTCGAGTTGCGCGACATCCTGAAGCGCACGGGTCACACCGCGATCCTCGTCACGCACAATCAGGCGGAAGCATTCGCGATCGCCGACCGGATCGGCGTGATGAAGGATGGCCAGCTCGCGCAATGGGACACGCCGTACGCGCTGCACCACCATCCGGCCAGTCCGTTCGTCGCGGAGTTCGTGCGCCGCGACGCGCTGGCGGACGAACGCGCACGCGCGCTGTCGCGCGGCCGCTGACCGGGCGACAATGGCGCGTATTGGCGGCGCACACACGTAACATCCATGCGCACCGACGCGATCCGTTGCCGTCCCGCGCGCTATGCCGGCTCGGACAGATCGCGCACCGGCAGCGCGGTCGAATACTTGATCTGCTCCATCGCGAACGACGAGCTCACGTCGAACAGCGGCACCGCGCGGATCAGTTGCTTGTACACGCGATCGTAATCGTCGATGCCGGCCACCACGACCCGCAGCAGATAGTCGGTCTCGCCGCTCATCCGATAGACCTCGACGACTTCCGGCATGTCGCGCACGGCCTGCGTGAAGCGCTGCGCCCACTCCTCGGTGTGCTGGTTCGTGCGGATCGCGACGAACACGGTCGTGCCGACACCGAGCTTGCGCGGATCGCACAGCGCGACCTGCGCACGAATCGCGCCGGTTTCCTTGAGCCGCTGCACGCGCTTCCAGCACGGCGTCTGCGACAGGTTCACGCGCTGCGCGAGCTCCGCGATCGGCAAGGTGGCATCTGCCTGCAACAGCTCAAGCAGTTTGCGATCGATGGCATCCATTTACCCAGTCCCTCGTAGATAGAAATTTTTTCTATGCATCCTGCATGACGGGGAACAATATGGAAACCGCTGCGCGGCGTCGACCGGGATAAATACCAATCAGGCCGTGAAGAATCCGCATCACGCACGATCCCGTGCGCAGCGGTCCATCGATCATCGGCACACCAGACGAAACAGGCGATTCCACCCGTCGAGGTGGAATCGCCTGAAGTCACTGCGGCTGCGCTGCCTGGCCAGCCGCTCACGGCGAATACGGCACCTGCGCGCCGCCTCGCCGTGGGATCGCTCAATACGCGACCGTCGCGATCTCGCGCACGAAGCCGTGTTGCTCGAGCGCATCGACGAACGCGACCGCATAGTCTTCGGCCGAGATCCTGCTGTTGCCCTCTGCGTCCACGATCAGCTTGCCCACGCCCGTGCGGAACGTGCCGGTGCGCTCGCCCGGCGCGATCAGGGCCGCCGGCGCGAAGAACGTCCAGTCGAGATCGCCGACCGTCTCAAGATAATCGAGCGCATCGCGGTGCGCGAGCGCGACCGCCTTGTACGCCTCCGGGAAACCTTCGGTGTCGACCAGCTGCTTGCCCGGCGCAACTTCGAGCGAACCGGCGCCCCCCACCACCACGAGCCGCTTCAGGCCCGCCTGGCGCGTGCTTTCCACCAGCGCCTTCGCCGCGGCGACGATCTTCGCGGGATCGTCCTGCTTCGGGCTGTACGCGCTCGCGACGACGTCGTGGCCCGGCAGCGCGGCCGCGATGCTGGCCGCATCGAACAGGTCGGCAGCCTTCGCCGTGATGCCGTCGCCGGCCGCGCCCGGGTGGCGCGACAGCGCGGTCACGCGATGGCCGCGACGCACGGCTTCCGCGGCGATGCGCGAGCCGATCATCCCGGTGGCGCCGAACAGTGCGATGTTCAAGGTACGTTGCGTCATGTCGATTCTCCAGAAATAAAAAGTAACTACAGTGATTACATATCAGACCGAAAAAAAACGGAGCAACACTCCGTCGTGCCGGCCGCCGCGCATGCGCGTCACCCGGCCTCCTGCCCGGCATCATCCATTGCCCGCGATCACCCGCCGGCGCTTCCCGCCGGCCGGCTGCGCTGCTCCGATTCGAGCACGTCGGCCGTGACGTCCGCGAGCGTGCGCGTGGCAAGCGATGCTTCCATCGCGCGCTGCGCGTCGCCGATATAGTCGATCAGCACGCCCTGGATGTGCCGCCCGACGAGACACGCGGGATTCGGCGCCTCGCGATGCAGCGCGAACAGCTGCGCATCGTCGACCGCGCGGTACACGTCGAGCAACGTGATCTCGCCGGGCTCGCGCGCCAGCAGCGCGCCGCCGCCTGCGCCGAGCTGGGACGTGGTCAGCCCCGCGGCCGCCAGCATCGACAGCAGACGGCGAATCAGCGCCGGATTCGTGTTCACGCTACCCGCGATGATGTCGGACGACAGCGGCGCACCTTCCTGCATCGACAGCAACGCAAGCACATGAACGGCAAACGCGAACCGGCTGCTGGTATTCATTCCTCACTCTCTCGGTGACGCCGGCTCGAACGGCAGCCGGCGACGATGTGTAACCATGATAATTACATATTGAAGATTCCGCAAGGCCCCTTCACTCGCCGCTGGCCGGCTTCGCACCCGACGCGTTCTGCTGGCTCCACTGCTGGAGCTTCTTGCCGGCCTCCGCCATCTTCGCGCCCGCTTCCGATGCCGCGTGTGCGACGACGGCGGAAGCGGCCGCATCGATCTGCGCCTGCGCGGCGGACGCGAGGCCGCTCGCCGACAGCGGCGGCACGGCCGAGGCCGCGCTCGCAATGCCGGCCTTCGCGGCATTGATCTGCTGGTTGACGGTGCTCGCCACCTGGTCGAGCGCCTTGGCCGCGTTGTTCGCGGCATCGGCGGCCGCGCTGGCGGCCGTATCGGGTTGCGTGGCCGGCGTGCCGGACTTCTCGCAGCCTGCGAGCAACAGCACCGCACCAACGGCCGCGGCCGCCAGCACGGACCCGGGCACGCGACGCGCCGGCCAAGTCTTCATCTTCATCAGCGATCTCCGGCCGTGCGCCGCACGGCCTGAATGGTTGGACCAGCGTCGATGATACCGCCTGTGGAACAGGGCCAATGACGACTCGTGATTAAAAATGCCTTTCAATTTCGGATTTGTCTGATTCAATTGCCGGCGTGCCGAGACTAAAGTGGGCAGGCTTCAATCCGCTCCGTCTGCTTCCCGTTTCTTCATGGCTTTCCTCATCGACTGGTTCATCGCGCTGGCCGCCGCGCTCGCCACCACCTTGTTCCTGTGCCTTCGTTCACCGTCCGCGCCGCGCCTGCGTGCCGCCGGGCGGCCGCGCCGCGTCGCGTGCGCTCGCCTGCTCGTCCAGGCGGTGATCGGTTTCTGGACGGCCGCGCTGATCGTCGCGCAGGGCATCCTTGGCCCCGACGGCGACGGCCAGTCGCACGCCGGCTTCGCGGCGCTCGCATTTGCCGCACTCGGGCTCACCACCGTCGCCGCCTACTGGTGTGCCTGCGCATTGCGGCTGCGGCGCTCACGCGTGCTGTTCATCCGCCGCTGACGCGCCAGACCGGTGCATCGCAGCGCACCACGCCACGCATCGCGCGCACCATTTGAGCTCTCATCGCACCACACGCGTGCACCCACTGCGGCTCCGGGCCCACACGCGGCCTGCCCCGCTACCGTGCACGCATCGCCGGCGTGCCGCATCGCACGGCCTTCCGCACCACTTGTACGCACGCGTTCACCAAGTTGGCTCGATATTTGCATTCCTTGCCCGTTTTTTGCGCAAGGAAGCCACGGCATGGATGGTCTGAAATCCGGCGTCGATACACTGTTCCTCTTGATCGGTGCCGTCATGGTGCTCGCGATGCACGCGGGCTTCGCATTTCTCGAGCTTGGCACGGTCCGCAAGAAGAACCAGGTCAACGCGCTCGTGAAGATCCTGGTCGACTTCTCGGTGTCGACGCTCGCGTACTTCTTCATCGGCTATACGATCGCGTACGGCGTCGAGTTCTTCGACGATATCGGCACGCTGTCGCAGCACAGCGGCTACGCGCTCGTGCGCTTCTTCTTCCTGCTGACGTTCGCGGCGGCCATTCCCGCGATCGTGTCCGGCGGCATCGCCGAACGCGCGAAATTCAATCCTCAGCTCGTCGCGACGCTGATCATCGTCGGCTTCATCTATCCGTTCTTCGAAGGGATCGCATGGAATGAACGCTTCGGCGTGCAGGGCTGGCTCACGCATGCCTTCGGCGCGCCGTTCCACGATTTCGCGGGCTCGGTCGTCGTGCACGCGTTCGGCGGCTGGGTCGCGCTGCCGGCCGTGCTGCTGCTCGGCGCACGCCACGGCCGCTATGCGAAGGACGGCCGGATCGCCGCGCACCCGCCGTCGAACATCCCGTTTCTCGCACTCGGCGCGTGGGTGCTCGCGGTCGGCTGGTTCGGCTTCAACGTGATGAGTGCGCAGACGCTCGACAAGATCAGCGGCCTGGTCGCCGTGAACTCGCTGATGGCGATGGTCGGCGGCACGCTCGCCGCGTGGATGGCCGGCCGCAACGATCCGGGCTTCACGTACAACGGCCCGCTCGCGGGCCTCGTCGCGGTCTGCGCGGGTTCCGACGTGATGCACCCGATCGGTGCGCTCGTCACCGGCGCGGCAGCCGGCGCACTGTTCGTCGCGATGTTCACCTGCGTGCAGAACAAGTGGCGCATCGACGACGTGCTCGGCGTGTGGCCGCTGCACGGAATGTGCGGCGCGCTCGGCGGCATCGCGGCCGGTGTGTTCGGGCAACCCGCGTTCGGCGGCCTCGGCGGCGTGTCGTTCGTGTCGCAACTCATCGGCACGCTCGGCGGCATCGCGATCGCCTCCGCGGGCGGCACGCTCGTGTACGGCGCGCTGAAGGCGACCGTCGGGCTGCGCCTCGAGCGCGAAGCCGAATTCGACGGCGCCGACCTGTCGATCCATCGCATCTCGGCGACGCCCGAGCGCGACTGAGCGCGAATACGCGTCCGATCGGCGTCCGGCAGCCCGCCTAACGGACGCCCAACGCATCATTACGTTTTCAATTCAAAAAACTTTCATCGAGCGCCCCTAAACTTCTGTCCAGTTTTCAACTTGCCTTCGCAATGCTTGCTGATCGCCTGCTTCGCGAAAGGCGATTCTTCCAACATTCGAAACTGGACTCCACATGCCCGCGTTGCCCAATGCTTCCCGTCGTCAGGCCCTGAAGATCCTCGCCGGCGCACCCATGCTGCCCCTCTCCGGCCTCGCGCTGCCGGCCCTGCTGACAGGTTGCGGCGGCGACGACAATCCGGCGGCGACGCCGGCCGCCGCCGCGTACACGTCGGCGGCGTTCTCGGCGATGGCCGCGCCCACGCTCGACAACGCGGCCGCGATGGCCACGACGACGGTCGGTTCGACGCTGTCGGTGTCCTTCTCGGACGGCTCGTCGCGCAACTTCAAGCTCGCGTACCGGCCGTTCTTCGTGACGGGCGACATGGTGCCGGACGGCAAGGGCGGCACGACCCTCGCGGGCGGCTACTACGACATCAACAACCAGCCGATCATCGATCGCTCGGTGGCCGGCAAGGAGCGCCAGTTCTATTCCGACTGCCCGGACGGCAGCTCGCTGCTGACGCTGAAAAATGCGAACGTGCCCGGCGTGAAGGGCAACACGGTGTTCGCGGTCGTGCAGTTCGAATACACGACGCGCGACCAGGCGAGCGCGTCGCAGTACGGCCAATTGCCGTCGCCGATCGCCGTGCTCACGCTCGACCAGGATCCGGCCACCGGCGCGCTGAAGGTCGTGAAGTACCACAACGTCGACACGTCGAAGGCGCACGGCCTGTGGATCACCTGCGGCGCGAGCCTGTCGCCGTGGGGCACGCACCTGTCGAGCGAGGAATACGAGCCGGACGCGACGAAGGCCGCGACCGACGCGCAGTTCAAGGCGTTCAGCAAGAACACGTTCGGTGACGAGACGAAGGCGAACCCCTACCACTACGGCCACCTGCCCGAGATCACCGTGAATCCGGACGGCACCGGCACCGTGAAGAAGCACTACTGCCTCGGCCGCATCTCGCACGAGCTGATCCAGGTGATGCCGGACCAGCGCACCGTGATGATGGGCGACGACGCCACCAACGGCGGCCTGTTCATGTTCGTCGCCGACAAGGCGGCCGACCTGTCGGCCGGCACGCTGTACGTCGCGAAGTGGACGCAGACGTCATCGGCCGGCGCCGGCACCGCGACGCTCACGTGGATCAGGATCGGCCATGCGACCAGCGGCGAGATCGAAACGCTCGCGAACACGCTGAAGGCGTCGGACATCATGGACCTGGTCACCACCGACCCGAACGATGCGAGCTACACGAAGATCCATTTCGGCGGCAAGTTCAACTGGATCCGCGTGAAGCCGGGCATGGAAAAAGCGGCCGCGTTCCTCGAGACGCACCGCTACGCGGCGCTGCTCGGCGGCAGCATGGCGTTCACGAAGCTCGAAGGCACGACCGTGAACGCGAAGGACAAGATCGTCTACACGGCGATGTCGCGGATCGAGACGTCGATGGTCCAGGGCAACGCGGCGTCGCGCGATGTCGCGGTCGACAAGAAGATCGCCTCGGGCGCGGTCTACGCGCTGAACCTGAAGGCCGGCCAGCGCGACACGACGGGCGGCGCGATCGACAGCGAGTGGGTGCCGGTCGACATGGGCGCGCCGGCCGCGCTCGTCGGCGAGGACCTCGCCGCGGCCGATGCGCTCGGCAACCTGGCGAACCCGGACAAGATCGCGAACCCCGACAACCTGAAGTTCTCCGAGAAGCTGCGCACGCTCTTCATCGGCGAAGACTCGGGCATGCACGTCAACAACTTCCTGTGGGCGTACAACGTCGACACGAAATCGCTCGCGCGCGTGCTGTCGTGCCCGGCCGGCGCCGAATCGACGGGCCTGCACGCGGTCGACGAGATCAACGGCTGGACCTACATCATGAGCAACTTCCAGCACGCGGGCGACTGGGAGTCGCCGCTGCACGACAAGGTCAAGCCGACGCTCGATCCGCTCGTGCGCGCGAACTTCAAGGACCGCTTCGGCGCCAGCGTCGGCTACCTGACGGCCGAGCCGACCAGCATCAAGCTCGCGAAGGCCTGACCGCTTCGCACGAGGGGGTTAGCGCCCTGGCAGGCCGCCCCTGACCGGGCGTCCCTGACTGGGCGTCCCTAACCGGGCGTCCCTTTCTTCATCACCGTTCATTCGTCGGCGCTCCACGCCGGTTTACGCGCGATGCCCATTGCGGGCATCGCGCTTTTTTTTGCGCGCGCCACGCGCACGCGAGTGCGCACGAGCCCGGTCGAACGGGCGATTTCAGCGATCGGGGGATAATACGGACGTGACGCGTCCGGCGGACGGGCAAAAAAAAGCGCCACGGAGACCGTGGCGCTAAAAAAGTTCTAGCCATTCCGAGGGCCGTGCTAGAACCTGAGAGACTGCGCGAAACACCGTTGCCGGTTAAACTCCTGAAACGATGTTTCGAAAACGTGAGACATTCTTTCCGTTTCCGCCCGACAAGTCAAGCGGTATTTGCACCGGTTTGTTCGCTTTCCGGCAATGCTCATTTGAGCGCTTTCCTAATAAACCAAGGGTGAACCCGTAAAATCTCATCCGATGAACGATTCACCCATGGAACATGCATCTTTTGACAATCATCCTACAATACCAACAAAATTGAAATCGAGTTTCGGAAATAGAGAGAATCCCTCGTGTCGACACCTGTAACGCCTCCCGCGCCCCGAGACCGCGAATCGTCGCCGGACGAGATCACCGCGCTCGCGCGCGGCCTCGCCGTGCTGCGGCGCATCGCGGCCGCCGACGCCCCGGTCAGCAACCGCGAGCTCACCGAATTGACGGGCATCCCGAAGCCGACCGTGTCACGCATCACGGCGACCCTCGTCAGCGCCGGCTTCCTGTTCCAGTTGCCCGACAGCGAGCGCTTCGTGCTGACCGCGTCGGTCCTGGAGCTGAGCCACGGCTTCCTGCGCAACTTCGACATCCGCGCGCGCTCGCGGCCATTCATGATCGAACTCGCCGAGCGCACGTCGCTGTCGGTGCACCTCGCGGTGCGCGACCGGCTCGACATGGTCGCGATCGACGTGATCCGGCCGCGCTCGGCCGTGCTCGTCACGCGCCTCGAGATCGGCTCGCGGATGGACATCGCACGCACCGCGGTCGGCCGCGCGTATCTCGCGGCACTGGAGGACGACGAGCGCCGCGTACTGCTCGACGCGCTGCGCGCGACGGCCGGCGATGACTGGCCGCACGTATCGGCGCGCCTGACCCCCGGTCTCGAGGACGCGATGCGCGCGGGCCATGCGATCGCGATCGGCGAATGGCGTGAAGGGCTGAACGCGGTCGCGGCCGGTTTCGTCGGCCCGTCGGGCCAGCGCTATTCGGTGAACTGCGGCGGCGCATCCAGTCAGTGCCCGCCCGAATGGCTGCAGGAACACGTGGTGCCCGCGTTGCACGAATGCATCGCGAAAATCACCCGCGAGATCGGCGGCGCGCCAGCCCGGCGCAGCGCCGTGTAATCGGTCCGTCATCGTCCTGTCGCCTTATGTAACGACCGTAACCCGTTGAAAGATAGACGACTGGACTGTAACGGGGACGGGACGTAGCATCATGCCCATCGTCGCGCCGCATCCGCGGCGCGCACCGCTCTTTTCTTTTTCCCGCGCGGACCGGAAGGGCCCGGACCGAGCCGGCCCTCCGGCACCGCATGCCCACGCGCCACCCCAGGCCCGTCTCCCGGCCCGCCGCGCCGTCTTCCTGACAGAACACGATGGACAACCAACAAAAGCCCACGCCCCCTTCGAAGGATCCCGCCTCCCCCGCCGCGCGCCGCCCGCGCCGCACGCTGGTGATCGGGACGCTCGCGGTCGTCGTCATCGGCGGCTTGCTGTGGTGGCACCCGTGGAGCCGTACGCAGGCGGACGCGTCGGCGGCAGGCAACGCGGCCTCCGGCGCGAGCGCCGGCGGCAGTGGCGGCCATCGCGGCCGCGGCGGCCCCGCCGCCATGGCGAACGTTCCGCAGCCCGTATCGGTCGCGACCGCGACGCAGGGCGAGATGCCGATCGTGCTGTCCGCGCTCGGCACCGTGACGCCGCTCGCGAGCGTGACTGTCAAGACGCAGTTGTCGGGTTATCTGCAGTCGGTCGCGTTCCGGGAAGGCCAGATCGTCAAGAAGGGCGACCTGCTCGCGCAGATCGACCCGCGCCCGTACCAGGTCGCGCTCGAGAATGCCGAAGGCACGCACGCGCGCGACTCGGCGCTGCTCGCGACGGCCCGCATCGACCTGAAGCGCTACCAGACGCTGCTGTCACAGGACTCGATCGCGTCGCAGACGGTCGACACCCAGGCGTCACTCGTCAAGCAATACGAAGGAACGGTGAAGACCGACCAGGCAGCGATCGACTCCGCGAAACTGAACCTCACGTACGCGCGCATCACGGCGCCCGTGTCGGGCCGCGTCGGCCTGCGCCAGGTCGACCCCGGCAACTACGTGACTGCGGGCGACACGAACGGGATCGTCGTGATCACGCAACTGCAGCCGATGAGCGTGATCTTCACGACCTCGGAGGACAACCTGCCTCAGATCGTCAAGCAGGTGAACGCGGGCCAGAAACTGTCGGTCACCGCTTACAATCGCAACAACACCGTGCCGCTCGAGACGGGTTCGCTCGAAACGCTCGACAACCAGATCGACACGAGCACCGGCACAGTCAAGCTGCGCGCGACCTTCGACAACAAGGAAGGCTTGCTGTTTCCGAATCAGTTCGTGAACACGCGGCTGCTGGTCGACGTGATGCGCAATGCGACGATCGTGCCGACGGCCGCCGTGCTGACGGGCTCGATCGGCCAGTTCGTGTACATCGTGAAACCCGACAACACGGTGACGGTGCGCAAGGTCAAGGTCGGCCCGGTCGACGGCGAGCGCACGAGCATCGTCAGCGGCGTCGCGATCGGCGAGCGCGTGGTCACCGACGGCTCCGACCGGCTGCGCGAAGGCGCGAAGATCACGATCCCGGCCGACAAGCCGAAAGGCGCGTCGGGCGCGCATGGCGCCGGCGCGGCGTCCGGCGCATCGGGTGCGGCCGCCCACCGCGGCGGACACAAGCACGACGCGTCGCAGGCTGCGGCCCCCGCGGCCCAGTAACGCGCGGGCCGCTCGATGAATCCGTCCCGCCTCTTCATTCTCCGGCCTGTCGGCACCGCCCTCCTGATGGCGGCGATCATGCTGGCCGGCCTCGTCGCGCTGCGCTTCCTGCCGCTCGCCGCGCTGCCCGAAGTCGACTACCCGACGATCCAGGTCCAGACCTTCTATCCGGGCGCGAGCCCGGAGGTGATGACGTCGTCGGTCACCGCGCCGCTGGAGCGGCAGTTCGGCCAGATGCCGTCGCTGAACCAGATGTCGTCGCAAAGCTCGGCCGGCGCGTCGGTGATCACGCTGCAGTTCTCGCTCGACCTGCCGCTCGACATCGCCGAACAGGAAGTGCAGGCCGCGATCAACGCGGCCGGCAACCTGCTGCCGTCCGATCTGCCCGCCCCGCCGATCTACGCGAAGGTCAACCCGGCCGACGCGCCGGTGCTGACGCTGGCCATCACGTCGAAGACCTTGCCGCTCACGCAGGTGCAGGACCTGACCGACACGCGCCTCGCGATGAAGATCTCGCAGATCGCGGGTGTCGGCCTCGTCAGCCTGTCGGGCGGCAACCGGCCGGCCGTGCGGATCCAGGCGAACCCGACCGCGCTCGCGCAGTACGGGATGAACCTCGACGACCTGCGCACGACGATCTCGAACCTGAACGTGAACACGCCGAAAGGCAACTTCGACGGCCCGACGCGCGCGTACACGATCAACGCGAACGACCAGCTCACCAGCGCCGATCAATACAACGACGCGGTCGTCGCCTACAAGAGCGGCCGTCCGGTGATGCTGACCGACGTCGCGAAGGTCGTCGCCGGCTCGGAGAACACCAAGCTCGGCGCGTGGGTGAACTCGGAGCCCGCGATCATCCTGAACGTGCAGCGCCAGCCGGGCGCGAACGTGATCGCGACCGTCGACGCGATCAAGGCGCAACTGCCGAAGCTGCAGGAGACGCTGCCCGCCGCGCTCGACGTGCAGATCGTCACCGACCGCACGACGATGATCCGCGCCGCCGTGCGCGACGTGCAGTTCGAGCTGCTGCTCGCGGTCGGGCTCGTCGTACTGGTGATGTACCTGTTCCTCGCGAACGTCTACGCGACGATCATCCCGAGCCTGTCGGTGCCGCTGTCGCTGATCGGCACGCTCGCGGTGATGTACATGGCCGGCTTCTCGCTGAACAACCTGTCGCTGATGGCGCTCACCATCGCGACCGGCTTCGTCGTCGACGACGCGATCGTGATGATCGAGAACATCGCGCGCTACGTCGAGGAAGGCGATTCGGGGCTCGAGGCCGCGCTGAAGGGCTCGCGGCAGATCGGCTTCACGATCATATCGTTGACGGTGTCGCTGATCGCGGTGCTGATCCCGCTGCTGTTCATGGGCGACGTGGTCGGCCGGCTGTTTCACGAGTTCGCGATCACACTCGCAGTGACGATCGTGATCTCGGCGATCGTGTCGCTCACGCTCGTGCCGATGATGTGCGCGAAGCTGCTGCGTCACTCGCCGCCGCCCGAAAGCCACCGCTTCGAGGCGCGCGTGCACCGCGCGATCGACTGGGTGATCGCGCGCTACGCGGTCGCGCTCGAATGGGTGCTGAACCGCCAGCGCTCGACGCTCGTCGTCGCGCTGCTGACGCTCGGGCTCACCGCCCTGCTCTACGTGTACGTGCCGAAAGGCTTCTTCCCCGCGCAGGATACCGGCGTGATCCAGGCGATCACGCAGGCGCCGCAGTCGATCTCGTACGGCGCGATGGCCGAACGCCAGCAGGCGCTCGCGGCCGAGATCCTGAAGGATCCGAACGTCGAAAGCCTCACGTCGTTCATCGGCGTCGACGGCAGCAACATCACGCTGAACAGCGGCCGGATGCTGATCAACCTGAAGGCGCGCGACGAGCGCGCCGAGTCGGCCGCGCAGATCATCCGCAACCTGCAGCAGCGTGTCGCGAACGTGACCGGCATCACGCTCTTCATGCAGTCGGTGCAGGACCTGACGATCGACTCGACCGTGAGCCCGACGCAGTACCAGTTCATGCTGACGAGCCCGAACCCGGACGAGTTCGCGACCTGGGTGCCGAAGCTCGTCACGCGGCTGCAGAAGGAGCCGTCGCTCGCCGACGTCGCGACCAACCTGCAGAGCAACGGCCAGTCGGTCTACATCGAGATCGACCGCGCGAGTGCCGCGCGCTTCGGCATCACGCCGGCGACCGTCGACAACGCGCTGTACGACGCGTTCGGCCAGCGCATCGTGTCGACCATCTTCACGCAGTCGAACCAGTACCGCGTGATTCTCGAGTCGGAGCCGAAGGAGCAGCATTACGCCGAATCGCTGAACGACATCTACCTGCCGTCAGCGGGTGGCGGCCAGGTGCCGCTGTCGTCGATCGCGTCGTTCCATGAACGGCCGTCGCCGCTGCTCGTCGCGCACCTGTCGCAGTTCCCGTCGACGACGGTCTCGTTCAACCTCGCACCGGGCGCGTCGCTCGGCGAAGCCGTGAAGGCGATCGACGCCGCCGAGAAGGACATCGGCCTGCCCGGCTCGTTCCAGACGCGCCTCCAGGGCGCGGCGCTCGCGTTCCAGGCATCGCTGTCGAACCAGCTGCTCCTGATCCTCGCGGCGGTCGTCACGATGTACATCGTGCTCGGCGTGCTATACGAGAGCTACATCCATCCGATCACGATCCTGTCGACGCTGCCGTCGGCCGGCGTCGGCGCGCTGCTCGCGCTGATGATCACCGGGCACGACCTCGACATCATCGGGATCATCGGGATCGTGCTGCTGATCGGCATCGTGAAGAAGAACGCGATCATGATGATCGACTTCGCGCTCGAGGCCGAGCGCGTCGAAGGCAAACCGCCGCGTGAGGCGATCTACCAGGCGTGCCTGCTGCGCTTCCGGCCGATCCTGATGACGACGCTCGCCGCGCTGCTCGGCGCGGTGCCGCTGATCGTCGGCGCCGGCGCGGGCTCCGAGCTGCGCCAGCCGCTCGGGATCGCGATCGCGGGCGGCCTGATCGTGTCGCAGGTGCTGACGCTGTTCACGACGCCGGTGATCTACCTCGGCTTCGACAGCCTCGCACGGCGCGTGCGCGGCTGGTTCGAACGGCACGGCCCCGGCCGCGACACCGGCAAGCACACGGGCGCATAAGCGATGAACCTGTCGCGTCCCTTCATCACCCGCCCGGTCGCGACGACGCTGCTCGCGCTCGGCGTCGCGCTCGCGGGCCTGTTCGCGTTCATCAAGCTGCCGGTGTCGCCGCTGCCGCAGGTCGACTTCCCGACCATCTTGGTGCAGGCGTCGCTGCCCGGCGCGAGTCCCGAGACGGTCGCGACCAGCGTGACGAGCCCGCTCGAGCGGCACCTCGGCTCGATCGCCGACGTCAGCGAAATGACGTCGACCAGCACCGTCGGCAACGCACGGATCATCCTGCAGTTCGGGCTGAACCGCGACATCGACGGCGCCGCGCGCGACGTGCAGGCCGCAATCAACGCGGCGCGCGCCGACCTGCCCGCATCACTGAAAAGCAACCCGACGTACCGCAAGGTCAACCCGGCCGATTCGCCGATCATGGTCGTGTCGCTGACATCGGAAACGTCGTCGCCCGCGAAGCTGTACGACGCCGCGTCGACGGTGCTGCAGCAGTCGCTGTCGCAGATCGACGGGGTCGGCCAGGTGTCGGTGAGCGGCTCCGCGAACCCGGCCGTGCGTGTCGAGCTCGAACCTCACGCGCTGTTCCACTACGGAATCGGCCTCGAGGACGTGCGGGCCGCGCTCGCGTCCGCGAACGCGAACAGCCCGAAAGGCGCGATCGAGTTCGGCCCGAAGCACTACCAGCTCTATACGAACGACCAGGCCTCGCAGGCGTCGCAGTACAGCGACCTGGTCGTCGCCTACCGCAACGGCGCGGGCGTGCGGCTGTCCGACCTGTCCGAGGTCGTCGACGGCGTCGAGGACCTGCGCAACCTGGGCCTGTCGAACGGCAAGCGCGCGGTGCTCGTGATCCTCTACCGCTCGCCCGGCGCGAATATCATCGAGACGATCGACCGCGTGCGCGCGGCGCTGCCGCAGCTCACCGCGTCGCTGCCGGCCGACATCACGGTGACGCCGGTGCTCGACCGTTCGACGACGATCCGCGCGTCGCTGAAGGACACCGAACACACGCTGCTGATCGCGGTGAGCCTCGTCGTGATGGTCGTGTTCCTGTTCCTGCGCAACTGGCGCGCGACGCTGATTCCGAGCGTCGCGGTGCCGATCTCGATCATCGGCACGTTCGGCGCGATGTACCTGCTCGGCTTCTCGATCGACAACCTGTCGCTGATGGCGCTGATCGTCGCGACCGGCTTCGTCGTCGACGATGCGATCGTCGTGCTCGAGAACATCACGCGTCACATCGAGAACGGCAAGCCGCGGCTGCAGGCTGCGTTCGACGGCGCGCGCGAGGTCGGCTTCACCGTGCTGTCGATGAGCATTTCGCTCGTCGCGGTGTTCCTGCCGATCCTGCTGATGGGTGGCATCGTCGGGCGCCTGTTCCGCGAATTCGCGTTGACGCTGTCGCTCGCGATCGGCGTGTCGCTCGCCGTTTCGCTGACCGTCACGCCGATGATGTGCGCGCGGCTGCTGCGCGAGTCGCACGAGGTGCAGGAGGAAGGCCGCCTCGGCCGGTTCCTCGAGCGCTTCTTCACGCGGATGCAGCGCGGCTACGAGCGCACGCTGTCGTGGGCGCTGCGCCGTCCGCTGCTGGTCCTGCTGATCCTGTTCGCGACGATCGGCCTGAACGTCTACCTGTACATCGTCGTGCCGAAGGGCTTCTTTCCGCAGCAGGACACCGGGCTGATGATCGGCGGCATCCAGGCCGACCAGTCGACGTCGTTCCAGGCGATGAAGCTGAAGTTCTCCGAGATGATGCGGATCGTGCAGGCGAACCCGAACGTGAAGAGCGTCGCGGGCTTCACCGGCGGCACGCAGACCAACTCGGGCTTCATGTTCGTCACGCTGAAGGACCGCACCGAGCGCAAGCTGTCGGCCGACCAGGTGATCCACCAGCTGCGCAAGCCGCTCGCGGACGTCGCGGGTGCGCGCACGTTCCTGCAGGCCGCGCAGGACATCCGCGTCGGCGGCCGGCAGAGCAATGCGCAGTACCAGTTCACGCTGCTCGGCGATTCGAGCGCCGAGCTGTACAAGTGGGGGCCGCTGCTGACCGAGGCGCTGCAGAAGCGCGCCGAGCTGACCGACGTGAACTCCGACCAGCAGCAAGGCGGCCTCGAAGCGATGGTGACGATCGACCGCGCAACTGCCGCGCGGCTCGGCATCAAGCCCGCACAGATCGACAACACGCTGTACGACGCGTTCGGCCAACGCCAGGTCTCGACGATCTACAACCCGCTGAACCAGTACCACGTCGTGATGGAAGTCGCGCCGAAATACTGGCAGAGCCCGGAGATGCTGAACCAGGTGTGGATCAGCACGTCGGGAGGCAGCGCGAACGGCTCGCAGACGACCAACGCCGCGGCCGGTACCTTCGTCGCGACCTCGGCCGGCACGTCGAGCGCCGGGACGGCCGCCACCAGCGCCGCGGCGATCGCGTCCGATTCCGCGCGCAACCAGGCGCTGAACTCGATCGCGTCGAGCGGCAAGTCGAGCGCGTCGTCGGGCGCGGCGGTGTCGACGTCGAAGTCGACGATGATTCCGCTTTCCGCGATCGCGACCTTCGGCCCTAGCACGACGCCGCTGTCGGTCAACCACCAGGGGCTGTTCGTCGCGACGACGATCTCGTTCAACCTGCCGCCGGGCGTGTCGCTGTCTCAGGCGACCCAGGTGATCTACCAGACGATGGCGCAGATCGGCGTGCCGCCGACGATCGTCGGCAGCTTCCAGGGCACCGCACAGGCGTTCCAGCAGTCGCTGAACAACCAGCCGATCCTGATTCTCGCGGCACTCCTGGCCGTCTACATCGTGCTCGGGATCCTGTACGAGAGCTACATCCACCCGATCACGATCCTGTCGACACTGCCGTCGGCCGGCGTGGGCGCCCTGCTCGCGCTGCTGCTGTTCAAGACCGAGTTCAGCATCATCGCGCTGATCGGCGTGATCCTGCTGATCGGTATCGTGAAGAAGAACGCGATCATGATGGTCGACTTCGCGATCGACCAGACGCGCAACGGCAACAAGTCGTCGTTCGATGCGATCCACGAGGCGTGCCTGCTGCGCTTCCGGCCGATCATGATGACGACGATGGCGGCGCTCCTCGGCGCGCTGCCGCTCGCGTTCGGCCACGGCGACGGCGCGGAGCTGCGCGCGCCGCTCGGGATCGCGATCGCCGGCGGCCTGATCATGTCGCAGGTGCTGACGCTCTATACGACGCCGGTGGTCTACCTGTACATGGACCGGTTCCGCGTGTGGGGCGAGAAGCGCCGCAACCGCCGCGGCAATTCGGGCGGACCGGCGGTGGCGGGCGAGTAAGCGGGTAACGGCACGAGCGACGGGCTTGCACACCGGCCGCAATCGGCTATCGTGTGTCCATGCCCATCCTCGCGCCCCGTTCCGGGGACCCGTCATGAACGTCCAACTGAACCATACGATCGTCTGGTGCCGCGACAAGCATGCGTCGAGCCGCTTTCTCGCCGAGCTTCTCGAACTGCCGGCGCCGACGCCATTCGGCGCGATGCTGGTCGTCCAGCTCGACAACGGCGTGTCGCTCGATTTCTACGAGAAGGCGGGAGACATCACGGCGCAGCACTATGCATTTCTGACCGACGAGGCCGGCTTCGATCGCGTGTATGCGCGCATTCGCGAGCGAGGGCTGCCGCACTGGGCCGATCCGGCCAAGCGGCAGCCCGATGACATCTACCGCCATAACGGCGGCCGCGGCGTATATTTCGACGATCCTGACGGTCACTTCCTCGAAGTGATGACCCAGCCGTATGTGCTGAACGGATAACGGAACGCATCGGCCGGCGTTGCGCCGGCCGACGTGACGGCACGAGCGACGGGCACCCGGCGCCCGGCCGAGGGTGGCGGGTCGCGCCGTCGCGTCGGACAGCGGCCCCCACCCTGCCACCGTTACTCGGCGGCAGCCGCCGTCTTGCGCGGACGACGTGCGCGGGTCGCCGTCTTGCGAGCCGGCTTCTTCGGCTTGGTGCCGGTGGCTGCTTCACCAACCGCTTCCCCGGCCGGCTCGGCCACCGGTACGGCCGGTGCTGCGTCGTGCGACGGCTGCGCGGCGGGTGCCCCCGCGACGTAGTCGTCGGCCGTCGGCGCCGCATGCTGCGCCGCAACGTGGCGGTCGTCGCCATGCTCCGCGTCGCGATGTGCCGCTTCGGCGTGCTTGCCGTCCGCGCGCGCGTCGCCACCGTGCTTCGCGGCGGCGCCCTTCTTCGCACCGGCCTTCTTCGCCGCGCTCTTGCGCGCGCGCTTGCGGCCATCCTTCGCGTCACCGTGCGTCTCGACCGCTTCGGTCACTTCGGCTGCTTCGGCCGGCACACTCGCCGCCGCGCTCGTCACGTCGACGATCGCCTCCTCCACATCGACCTGCTCGCGTTCAGGCGAGGCCGCTTCCGCGCGCTGCCCGCGACGTCGCGACCCGCGCTCGGCCGGTGCCGGCTCCGCGTGGCGTCCGCCGTGACCGTGGTGCGCGCCGCCCGTATCGCGGTGCGCCATCACCGGTTCGGCCACGGCCGGCTGACGCGGCCGCGACACGAACGCGCCCGACTTGTCGTCGCGGCCCACTTCGAGCAGGCCGCGCGCCTGCGCTTCGTCGAGCAGGTTGCCAAACGCGCGGAAACCGTAATACGACTCGTTGAAGTCCGGCTTGCGGCGCTTGATCGCGCTCTTGAGCACCGACGCCCAGATCTTGCCGACGTCGTCGCGCTCCGATGCCAGCGCATCGAACGTCTCGACCGCGAGCGCGATTGCCTCGCTGCGGCGCGCTTCCAGCTCCGGCTTGCGCGACGGCTCGTCGGGCCGCTTCGCGCCGCCGTTGCCCGCGCGCTGCTGTTCGCGCTTCGCCAGCGCGCGCTGCTGCTCGCGCACCAGGTCGTCGTAGAAAATGAATTCGTCGCAGTTCGCGACCAGCAGGTCCGACGTCGACTTCTTCACGCCGACCCCGATCACCTTCTTCGCGTTCTCGCGCAGCTTCGACACGAGCGGCGAGAAATCCGAGTCGCCGCTGATGATCACGAACGTGTCGACGTGCGACTTCGTGTAGCAGAGGTCGAGCGCGTCCACGACGAGCCGGATGTCGGCCGAATTCTTGCCCGACTGGCGCACGTGCGGAATCTCGATCAGTTCGAAGCTCGCCTCGTGCATCGACGCCTTGAAGCCCTTGTAGCGCTCCCAGTCGCAATACGCCTTCTTCACGACGATGCTGCCTTTCAGCAGCAGCCGCTCCAGCACGGGCTTGATGTCGAATTTCTCGTACTTCGCGTCGCGCACGCCGAGCGCGACGTTCTCGAAGTCGCAGAACACGGCCATGCTGACGTTGTCCAGGGGTAATGCCATGTGTACTCCAACCGGTTGGTCGCCGCGTTGTATTGCGTAGCGGCGAAGAATGCATCGCGCACATGATAGCCGGTCGGCGGGTCGATTCCGCCATCCATGCGCGCGACCGCGCGGATAACGGGTTGCGGCGCCGGCCGTTACGGAGTGGTGCAGCCCCAATTACCCGCGCGCCGCCGCCCCAAATCGACATACACTTGAGTATCGGTCGTCCGTCCCTATCTGGGAGGATGACGCATCGCGCAAGGAGCGGTTTCATGACGACGAAGGTATTGCTGATTGGCGCGACCGGCCGCACCGGTCGGGCCTGCGCGGATCTGCTGCTCGAGCAGCCGGAATTCGAGGTGACTGCGCTGGTGCGCCGGCGTGGCTATGCGCTGCCGGGCGCGAAGGTCGTCGAGGCCGATCTGACGGGCGATTTCTCGCACGCGTTCCAGGGCATCTCGCACGTGATCTACGCGGCCGGCTCGGCGGAATCGGAAGGCGCCGCCGAAGAGGAGCAGATCGACCGCGACGCGGTCGCGCGCACGGCCGAGCATGCGCTCGCCTACAACGTACAGAAGCTGGTCGTGATCAGTTCGCTGAGCGCCTACTGGCCGGAGCGCAGCGGCGACGCGCTGCGCCACTACTCGCAGATGAAGCGCGAAGGCGACGAGCGCGTGATCGCGTCGGGTATCGATTACGTGATCCTGCGCCCCGGCCCGCTCGCGGACGGGCCAGGCGTCGGCAAGATCGCGCTGACCGAGGAACCACTCGACTCGGCGCCGCCGGTGTCGCGCCAGGATGTCGCATGGGCCGCGATCGAGGCGATCAAGCTCGGCATTTCACGCAAGGTCGTCGGCTTCGTCGGCGGCAGCGTGCCGATCGAACAGGCGTTGCGCGCGTAACACATGCCCGGGCCGCCACTGGGCGGCGCATTTCGTCGTGCCGGCGGCCCGCGATGCGGGCCGCTTGACTGCGCGCTTGCTGCCTCCGGCTTACTGCTTCGGATGCGCGTCGGCCCACGCCTTCACCGCGCCGAGCGTGTTCTCGACGTGCTTGTCGGGCGACAGGCTCGTGTATTCGTACAGCACCTTCCGCTCCGGTGAAATCACGTAGGACACGCGGTTCGCACGATCGAGCGCGGGCAGCTTCGCGTCGTATTCGCGGATGATCTTCGCGTCCGGATCGGCCGCGACCGGGAACTTGCTGCGGCACTCGCTCACCGAAAACTTCGTCAGCGTGTCGATGTTGTCCGCGGATACGCCGATTACCGTCGCGCCGTAAGCCTTGTAACGATCGACCGCGTCCGCGAACGCATGTGCCTCGATGGTGCAACCCTTCGTGAACGCCGCCGGGTAGAAGTACAGCACGACCGGCCCGTGCTTCAGCGCATCGGCCAGCGAGTACGCGTAGGTCTTGCCGCCCAGCGACGCCTGCGTCGTGAAGTCGGGCGCCGTGTCGCCGGGCTTCAGTTGCGCCTGCGCAACCAGCGCATGGCCGGCCACCATCAGCGCCGCCGCGGCGCCCACCAACAGTTTTCGCTTCATCTGCGTCCTCATTTCTTATAAAGTCAGCCTCGATGTAGGCCATACTGGCGTTCGCCTGTCGAACGCCAGTATGCATGACCCGGTCCGGCGGCAACGCCAGCCGCGGCCGACCGGTTAAAGATTCCGCCTGGTCTGCCGTTATTCCTTCCGGACAGCCAGTTCCAGCCCTTCACGTCAGCGAGATACATGGAAGCCAACAGGAAACAGACGCCACGCAAGGGCTCCTGGCGCAACGCCTTGCATACGCTGCGCCGCTTCGCCTGGTCGGGCGGCGCGCTGATGCCTGCACGCGCCGGCACGCCGCGCCGCGACGACACCGTGCGCAACTGGCTGGAACAGACGGTCGGCACGGTGGATTTCCTCGCCCATGTCGACCGCGAGCTGCGCTTTCTGTACGTGTCCGACGCAAGCCTGCGCTTCATCGGTTATCACCGCGACTACCTGCACACGCTGACGCTGCGCGACCTGATCGCGGAACAGGATACCGCGGCGCTCGAAGGCCTGCTTGCGCGCGCCGCGCGTTCCGGCCAGGTCGAGAAGGCGACGATGTGCATCGTCAAGTCGCTCACC
This sequence comes from Burkholderia sp. LA-2-3-30-S1-D2, assembly GCF_001523915.2. Lineage (NCBI taxonomy): Bacteria > Pseudomonadati > Pseudomonadota > Betaproteobacteria > Burkholderiales > Burkholderiaceae > Burkholderia > Burkholderia sp. LA-2-3-30-S1-D2. Next base: position 2,361,675 of record NZ_CP013384.1, read on the forward strand.
TACCCGCTCGACGTCGAGATCCGCGCGTTCAAGAGCCGCCACCACGGCGTCGATGGCTTCGCGATCGCGGCGTTCGACGTGTCGGCCTGGCGTGCGCTCGAGGCGCGCCTGACGTACGAAATGCACCACGACCCGATGACGGGGCTCGACAATCTGTCCGCGCTCGTGCCCGCGCTGATGCGCGCGCAGCAGGCCGCCGACGAAAGCGGCACCTGCGCGGCGCTGCTGCTGCTCGACCTCGACGACTACCAGCGCATCAACCGCGCGCTCGGCTACGACGCCGGCGACACGCTGCTGCGCGACACCGCGCAGCGGCTGCAGGCGCTCGTCGCGCCCGGCGAGCAGCTCGCGCGCGTCGCGAGCGACAAGTTCGCGATCGTGTTCACCGCGCCGGACCGCGCGCGGGCAAGCGATGCCGCCGACGCGCTCGCGCGCCGGCTGCAGGCCGCGGTGCGTGAGCCTTACGCCTACCAGGGGCAGACCGTCCACCTGTCCGCGAGCATCGGCATCGCGCTGTACCCGGACGAACGCGCCGCACACCATCGCGCGCAGCATCACAGCCCGCTGCTGCGCCGCGCCGACCATGCGCTCGCGCAGGCAAAGGCGTCCGGCGGCAATGCGCTCGCGTTCCATGAGCCGGTCGACGATCCGGCCGACGCGGAACGACTGAAGCTCGAGGCCGATCTGTACGACGGCGTGCGCAACGGCGAGTTCTCGCTGCACTTCCAGCCGATCACGCGCAGCCAGTCGGGTGCGGTGGACGGCGTCGAGGCGCTGATCCGCTGGCGTCATCCGGTGCACGGCCTCGTGCCGCCGGCAACCTTCATTCCGCTCGCCGAATCGATCGGCCTCATCAACTATCTCGGCAACTGGGTGCTCAAGGCCGCGTGCATGCAGCTCGTCGCCTGGGATCGCCAGGGGCTCGCGCTGCAGTATGTGGCAGTCAACGTGTCGCCGCAGCAGTTCCGCGACCCGCGCTTTACGCAAAGCGTGCGCGAGGCGATCGCGTTGACGGGCATCGACCCGCGCCGCATCGTGCTGGAAATCACCGAAAGCCTGCTGATGCACGATCCCGTCCAGGCGAAGGGGCTGCTCGAGGAGCTGACCGCGCTCGGCATCCGCTTCGCGATCGACGATTTCGGTACCGGCTATTCGAGCCTTGCGTACCTGCAGCGCTTCCCGCTCGCGAAGCTGAAGATCGACCGCAGCTTCGTCGAGAACCTGCTGACGTCGCGCAACGACCGCGCGATCGTGTCGGCGGTGGTCGGCCTCGCGCAAACGCTCGATCTCGAGCTCGTCGCGGAAGGCGTCGAGACGGAGGCGCAGCGCGAGCTGCTGACCGAGATGGGCTGCAACCACATCCAGGGCTGGCTCGTCTGTCAGGCGCTGCCGTCCGAGGAGCTCGCGCGGCGCTTCGAGGCGCAGCAGCTGCGCCTGCACGCCGCCTGACGCGCGCGGCGAACCGGATACATCCGTATGTCAATCACCGCACACCTGCCCCGCACGGCGCTGCTCGACAAGCTGTGGGCCCGGATGAACGAACGGGGCGACTTCCCGCTGCTGTCGGAGTCGCTACGCGCGACGATGGCCGCGATGAAGAACGACGATCTCGACTTCACCGCGCTCGTGAGCGTCGTGCTGTCGGATTTCGCGCTCACGCAGAAAGTCCTGCGGCTCGCCAATTCCGCGATGTACATGGCGTTCGGCGGCAACATCACGACCGTCACGCGGGCGCTGATGGTGCTCGGCATGGACACCGTCGGCCATCTCGTCGTCGGGCTCAAGCTCGTCGACCATTTCCACCAAAGCACGCCGCGCCGCATCGACGCGAAGCTCGAGCTGAACCGCGCACTGCTGTCCGGTTGCGTCGCCCGCAAGCTGACCGAGCATGCCGAGTTGCGCGGCGGCGAGGAAGCCGTCGTCTGCACGCTGATGCGTCAGGTCGGCAAGCTGCTGGTGGTGTGCTATCTCGACAGCGAGTGGGACCGGATCCGGCGCCGCGCCGCCGAGCTGAACGGCGACGAAGCGGCGGCGTGTGTCGACGTCCTGGGCGTCGGCTTCCACGAGATCGGTCTCGAGGCCGCCGCGAGCTGGCGACTGCCCGACGTGATCCGCGCCGGCATGGCCGACGGCGACGGCGGCAGCGCACACGCCGCGAGCTTCGACGAGGACGACATCGACGAAAACCGCCAGCGGCCCCGCGACGCCTGCGCCGACGACAGCCCCGAGCGCGTGCGCTGGCTGCGCGCGGTGAGCCGCTGCTCGACCGACGTCGCCGGTGCGCTCGCGATGCCCGCGGGCCCGCAGCGCGATGCGCATATCGCGGCGCTCGCGCAGCACTACGCGCAGGAGCTGGACATCGACGCCGACGCGCTGGTGGAAATCGCCGACCGGCTCGCACGCGAGGAAGCGAGCGACACCGTGATGCGCGAGATCGTCGAGCTGCGCGCGAACGCCGACGCGATCGCGCGGGCGCAGCCCGATCCCGAGGCATGCCTCGAGGCCGGCCTCGCCGACCTGCGCGCGCTGCCGTCCGAACACGTGCTGACGCCGGTGCTCGCACTCGCGTCGGAAAGCCTGCTCGCGGGCCTCGCGTTCACGCGCACCGTGATGTTCGTGCGCCGTGAAGACGGCGCGTTCGCCGCGCGGCTCGGCTTCGGCCAGGACGTCGACGCGGCGCTCGACCGGCTGTGCTTCGACGAGCGCTTCGAGCCGGATGTGTTCCATCTCGCGATCACGAACTCGGTCGGCATCTTCATCGAGCAGGCGCAGGACCCGAAGATGGTGAAGCGCCTGCCCGCGTGGTATCTCAATGCGCTTCCCGGCACGCGCGCGTTCGTGCTGCTGCCGGTACGCGTCGGCACGAAGACCGTCGGCCTGCTGTACGGCGACTGGGCCGGTGCGCAGCCGGCGCGCAAGATCACGCAGCAGGAGATGAGCGTGCTGAACGAGCTCGCGCGGGAACTGGGGCGGTTCTTCCCCGCGTAACGCAAGCGGTGCCCCAAAAGCAAACCGGCCGCGAAAGCGGCCGGCTGCATCGTGCGACGGATCGAAACGCTTACTTGAGCGTGACCGGCACGCTGAAGTACTTCTTCGCGAGGTTGTCGATCGTGCCGTCGGCCTTCAGTTCCTTCAGCGCCTGATCGAGCGCCGTCTTCAGCGCCGCGTCGTTCTTGCGCAGACCGAAACCGACGCCCGAGCCAAGGATCTCCGCATCGCTGACCGTGCCGCCGGCGAAGCCGAAGCCCTGGCCTTGCGGCTTCGACAGGAAGCCCTTCGAGCCCGCCTCCGAATCCTGGAACGTCGCGTCGAGACGGCCGGACTTCAGGTCGGCGTAGGCCAGGTCCTGCGTCTGGTACGGCACGATGTCGACGCCGGCCGGCGCCCACTTCTTCTTCGCGTACGCTTCCTGGATCGTGCCCTGCAGCACGCCGACGCGCTTGCCCTTCAGCGCTTGCGGGGTCGGCAGCAGGCCGCTGCCCTGCTTCGCGATCAGCTGGTTCGGGATCGTGTAGATCGGATCGGTGAACGCGATCGCGTGCTTGCGCTGGTCGGTGATCGTCATGTCCGAGTTGATCGCGTCGAACTTGCGCGCCTGCAGCGCGGGGATCAGGCCGTCGAAGTCGTTCTCGACCCACACGCACTTCGTCTTCAGCTTCGCGCACACCGCGTTGCCGATGTCGATGTCGAAGCCGGTCAGCTTGCCGTCGGGCGTCTTGTATTCGAACGGCGCGTACGAGGCCTCGACGCCGAACCGGATCTCCTTCGGATCCGCAGCCATCGCGCTGCCTGCCGCCACGGCCGATGCCGCCACTACCGCGTGCGCGGCCACTTTACGCCAATCCAACTTCATCAGGTGTTCTCCTCGATACTCGAATGTTCCGGAACTACGGGCGCATGCATCATTGCAGGGTCGGATGACAACCACAATGCCGATGCCGCGCCTTGATGCGGCGCAACAGCCGCAAGGCCGCGATTGTACCAATCCGCGAGGCCCGATACGGCAAAGCGGCCGCCGGCACACGATGCTGCACTGCATGCGCGATGACGACCGGATGCGCCGTCGAACTTGCAAGACGATGTCGCAAATACGCAAGGCGCGACGCGCGGGCCGTCTGCATGGCATGCGGGCGTCGACGCACTTCGGGGATGCTGCCGGACGATGCGCGGGCGACGGATCGCCGTAGCCGCGCACCGCCGGTCTTCCGTCAGACGAGTGCGGCGAGCGTCTCGCGCGTGGTGTCGACGACGAGCAGGCCCGCGCGCAAACCCGGCTTCACGGTCGGATTCGGAAACACGATGCGCTCCTCGTCGTGCTGCACCGTGTAGCGGTAGTCGCCGTCCTGCGCGAGCACGGTGCCGCGCGCGAACGCGGTGAAGTTCGCGACGTCGGCCGCGACGAACAGCTCGAGCGCGTCGCTCTGCTTCGTGATCTGGTCGATCACCGTGAACACGCGCGGCAACGGCGGAGGGTCGACGTCGCGCGGCGCGCCCGAGACGAGGTTGCGCACCGCATGATCGGCCGACGCGAAGCGCGACAGATCGTTCTGGCCGAACGGCCGCACCTTGCCGAGTTCGAGCGTGCACGCGTGCGCGCCGCAATGCTCGGCCGTGTAATGCGAATACGTATTGCCCTTCGCGCTATGCAGCAGCACGGCCGCGATGCGCGCATCGCCGAGCCATTCGACCATCGCGCGGGTCGGCGGCGTGCCCGTGTGCGGCAGCAGCGCGAACTGCTCGAACACCGATGCGCGGATCGCCGTGTGCATGTCGATGTGCCAGCGCGCACCGCCCGCCGGCGCGGCCGCGAAGAACGCGGCGGCCGCCGCTTCGAGTTGCACGGCGCGCGGCGCTTCGCGGCTCGCGGGCACTTGCGCGTGACGGCCGCTGAACAGGCGGTTCAGGTCGTCGTCGAGATAGCGTTCGCCCGCGCGCATCGCCGGCACGTTGCCGAGCACGACGAGCAATCGGCACGCGAGCGGCAGCGTGCCTGCCGCGAGATCGCGCACGAGCATCGACAGCAGCTCGATCGGCGCGGTCTCGTCGCCATGCACGCCGGCCGACATGAGCACGCTCGCCGCGTCGCCGGCCCCTTCGGCCGAAGCCGGTTCGAGTTGGAGCAGCCCGTCGCCGAGCCATTGCCAGCGCACCGCACCGCCCGCGCACGTGCCGTCCTTCACGGGCGGCGCGTCGCCCGCGAGCGTGAACGCGAGAAAATCGTCGAGCAGCGCGGCGCCCGGCATGCCGGACTCAGCGCTGGAAGTCATACAGCGACCCGACGCGCAGGATCTGCGTGAGTTCGTCGAGCGCCGTGCGCGATTCGTCGAGCAGCGTCGGATCGGCGAGGTCTTCCGGTGCGAGACGGTCGCGATAGTGCTTTTCGATCCACGCGTCGAGCGACGCGAACAGCGTGTCGTTGATCCAGACGTTCGACGTGACGGCCGCGCGCTCGGCCTCGTTCAGCACGACGCGCAGGCGCAGGCACGCGGGGCCGCCGCCGTTCTTCATGCTTTCGCGCAGGTCGAATACCAGCACGTCCCGGATCGACCCGTTGCCTGCCGCGAGCTGGTCCAGATAGGCGGCGACGTTCGCGTTCTCGCGGCACTCCTGCGGCACGACGAGCACCTGCGAGCCGTCCGCGCGCGACAGCAGCTGGCTGTTGAACAGATACGACGTGACAGCGTCGTTCACGCTCACGGCCGCATCGGGTACCTCGATCACGTTCAGCCGTGCGCCGCGCGCGTCGAGCGCGGCCGTCAGCGTGTCGTAGATCGCCTGCTTGTTGACGAACGCGCGCTCGTGCGTGAACAGCGTGTCGCGGTTGCCGACCGAGATCACGTCGTTGTGGAACACGCCTGCATCGATCACGTCCGGATCCTGCTGCGCATAGACCGTCGCCGTCTCGGCGAGACCGTGGCGATGCGCGACCGCGCGGCTCGCCTCGAAGGTCTGGCGCGCCGGGAAGCGCTTCGGCTCCGGGCCGCGGCGATATTCCGCGCGGCCGTACACGAAGAACTCGACGCCCGGCTGGCCGTATTCCGCGCAAAAGCGCGTATGGTTCGCGGCCCCCTCGTCGCCGAGTGCCGGCGTGCCCGTCAGCGCCTCGTGCACCGCGAAGTGCGCGGGATCGGCGAACAGCGTCGACAGCGTGCGGCGCGTCGCTTCGTGCTCGATCGCGCGATGCAGCTTGCTGCACAGGTTGGCCGGCGTGAAGTGCACGCGGCCGTCGCTCGTGTCGGCCGACGGACTGACGGTGGCCGCGTTCGCCGTCCACATTGCCGACGCCGAGCTCGCCGCGGCGAGCAATTCGGGCGCCTGCTTCGCGGCCTTCGCGATCACGTCCGCGTCCTTGCCGGAGAAGCCGAGCTCGCGCAACAGGCGCAGCGACGGGCGCTCTTGCGGCGGCAGCACGCCTTGCGCGAAGCCGAGATCCGCGAGCTGCTTCATCTTGCGCAGCCCTTGCTTCGCGGCGGCCTTCGGGTTCGCGGCCGACTTCTCGTTGTTGAGCGACGCCACGTTACCGAACGACAGCCCGGCGTAGTTGTGGGTCGGGCCGACGAGTCCGTCGAAATTGGCTTCTTGTGCGTTCATCGTCGTTCCCTCGATCAGAAATGCAGGCCCGGCGACAGGCTCGCGGGCAAGGTCAGTTCGGTGCTTTCCACCGACGCCATCGGATACGCGCAATAGTCGGCCGCGTAGTACGCGCTCGGCCGATGATTGCCCGAGCGGCCCGTGCCGCCGAACGGTGCGGCGGACGATGCGCCGTTGGTCGGGCGGTTCCAGTTGACGATCCCCGCCCGGATCGTGCGGCGAAAGTGGTCCCATGCCGTCGCGTCGTCGGCCAGCAAGCCGGCGGACAGGCCGAACGCCGTGTCGTTCGCGCGCTCGATCGCTTCGTCGAACGTCGCGTAGCGGACGATCTGCGCGAGCGGGCCGAAATGCTCTTCGTCGGGCAGGTTCGCCACGCCGGTCACGTCGACGATCGACGCGTTCACGAAACCGAGGCGCGGATCGCGCTGCGTCATCGCGATGATCGGCTTCGCGCCCTGCTCGATCAGACGCGACTGCGCGTCCACGAGCTTCGCGGCCGCGCGTGCCGAGATCACCGCGCCCATGAACGGCTGCGGATCGGCGTCGAACACGTCGGCCGTGATCTTCGACGTGACGTCGGCGAAACGTGCGAGGAAGCGGTCGCCGAACGCGCCTTGCGGCACGAAGATGCGGCGTGCGCACGTGCAGCGCTGGCCGGCCGACAGGAACGCCGACTGGATCGTGTGATGCACGGCCGCGTCGATGTCCTCGACTTCGCCGATCACGAGCGGGTTGTTGCCGCCCATCTCGAGCGCGAGCACGATTTCCGGACGGCCGCCGAACTGCTTGTGCAGCAGCGTGCCGGTGTCCGAGCTGCCGGTGAAGAACAGCCCGTCGATCTGCCGATGATTCGCGAGCGCGATGCCCGTGTCCTTCTCGCCCTGCACGAGGTTCAGCACGCCGGCCGGCAGCCCGGCTTCCTGCCACACCTCGACCGTCGCGCGCGCGACGCCCGGCGCGAGCTCCGACGGCTTGAACACGACCGTGTTGCCCGCGATCAGCGCCGGCACGATATGGCCGTTCGGCAAGTGGCCGGGGAAGTTGTACGGGCCGAACACCGCGACGACGCCGTGCGGACGATGGCGCAGCACCGCGACGCCGTCGGCCATGTCCTGGCGCTTCTCGCCGGTGCGCTCCTGGTACGCCTGGATCGAGATGCCGACCTTCGCGGCCATCGCCGCGACTTCGGTGCGCGCTTCCCACAGCGGCTTGCCCGTCTCTCGGCCGATCGCGGTGGCGATCGCTTCCTTGCGCTCGGTGAGCAGCGCCGCGAAGCGCTTGACGATCGCGCAGCGCGATTCGAAGTCGAGTGCCGACCAGCCGGCGAATGCGCGACGCGCGCTCGCGACCGCGCGGTCGACGTCGGCCGCCGATGCGCTGCCGCCCTGCCATGCGATCGCGTCGGTGCCCGGGTTGCGCGAAGCGAAGACGGGGCCCGAGCCTGCGACCCAGGCGCCGTCGATGAAGAGTTCCGTCATGATTCGTTTATCCCTGTTTGACTTTGAGCGGCAGCACGCGGACCGGATCGCCGGCCTTCACGTCGAGCGCGGCGGCATCGTCGGCCGACAGCACGAACGAGCCATTCGCGACCACGCCCGGCGCGACGCCGACGCGGAAATCGCCGAGCGACGTATTCGACACGAGCGACTTCGGCGGATGGCCGCCCCACGCATCCTCTCGCGCATCCGGCTCGCCGATCGCGACCGGCACGACGACGCTTTCGCGCACCGTGCGCAGGTCGTTGACGTGGCATTCGAGCACCGGGCCCGCGTCGAAGATATCGACGTGATTCTGGTAGCGCAGCCCTTCCGCTTCGAGCATCTTGCGGGCCGGCAGCGTGTCGCGGTGCGTGAGGCCGACCGCGTCCTGCGCGTCCTGCGGCAGCAGGTCGACGTACACCGGATAGCGCGGCATCAGTTCCGCGAGGAACGACTTGCGGCCGTGCGAGCTCAGGTAGTCGGCCGCGTTGAAATCGATCTGGTAGAAGTGCGAACCGACCGCGCGCCAGAACGGCGACGTGCCATCCTCGTCGAAGTGGCCGCGCAGCTCCGCGCAGATGCGTTCGGGAAAGCGGTCGCGGAACTGCGCGATGAACATGAAGCGCGAGCGCGACAGCAGGCCGCCGACACCGCCCGTGCGATAGCGCGGGCTCAGGAACAGCGAGCACACTTCCGCGTAGCCAGTCAGGTCGTGCGAGATGTTCAGCGCGTGCATCCGCGTCCACACGCCGAGCTCCTGGCTCGCATGCACGACCGTGCTCACGCGATAGTTGTAGAACGGCTGTTCGAGGCCGACCTGCGACTCGATCCCGCACACGCCCGCGATGTCGCCCGTCTTCGAATCTTCCATCACGAAGAAGTAGCCGGCTTCGCCCGGCGCGGCCTCGCAGTCGAGCGTGCGACGCGTACGTTCGATGCGCGCGGCGAGCGCGTCGCGGTCGGGCTTGAACGTGGTCAGGCCCGGCCCGGTTTCCTTCGCGAGCGACACGAGCGCGTCGACGTCGCCCGTTTGTACGACCCGAACGACGATCATGCTGCGTCTCCCTTCATCTCTTCATCGTCGCGGCGATGCAGCGGCACGCAGCGCACGACATCACCATCCTTCACATCGAGCGCCGCGCGCACGTCGCCGGCCAGCGGCGCGTCGGCCGTGTCGCCCGGCAGGTCGGCCAGCACGCAGCGGAACGATTCGCCGCTGCCCGTCGACACCATGTACGCGACATCGCCCTGCTGACGCGCGGCTTCGCGCACGGTGCGCTCCGCGCCGTGCTTCACGCATGCGGTGCGGTCGACCTGCGCGGTCAGCACCGGGCCCGCGTCGAAGATGTCGACGAAGCGGTCCGGCTCGAAACCTTCCTCGAGATGGATGTCGTAGGCGAGCAGTGCCGTTTCGTTCGGCTCGCCGAGCACGCGCTGCGCCGCTTCCGGCAGCAGCGGCACGTAGAGCGGATACGCCGGCATCACTTCCGCGATGAACGTGCGGCTGCGGCCGCCCGACGCGATGTCGACGTCGGTGAAGTTGCGGCCGAAGAACTTGCGGCCCACCGCTTCCCAGAACGGCGATGCGCCCGTGTTGTCGCTCACGCCGAGCAGCAGCGTGAACACTTCCGGCGTGAAGCGGCGGCGGTTGGCGGCGATGTACATCATCCGCGCACGCGAAATCAGGTGGGCGGCCGCGTCGCCGCGCAGCGACGGATCGACGTAGAAGCCCGCCAGCCGGCTCTTGCCGGTCAGCTCATGCGACATCGTGAGCGCGTGGATCTTGCGGTTCACGTGCAACTCGCGCGACGCGTGGATCAGTGCGTCGTTGCGGAACGCGTAGAACGGTTCCGAGTAGCCGGCCGCGGCCACGATGCTCGCCGTGCCGAGCAGCTTGCCCGTCGACGAATCCTCGAGCACGAAGAGATAGAACTCTTCGCCGGCGAAATCGACGTCCGCGCGAAACGAATCCTCGGAGAGCGCCACGCGCGCTTCGAGCGCCGCGCGGTCGTGCGGCAGCGAGTGCAGGACCGGCTGCGCGGTGCGCGCCATGTGCGCGAGCGCATCGAGATCCGTGAGTTTGCCGGGGCGAACAAATAGCATCGTCGTTCCTGTCTGCGATGGGTGCGCCGATCAGCGCGCGGTGGCTTCCTGGGCCGCGAGCACCTGCTCGACTGCCTTCTCGAAGCGCTTCATGCCTTCGTCGAGCAGGTCGAACGGGATCACGAGCGACGGGACGAAGCGCAGCACGTTCGGGCCTGCGATCAGCATGATCAGGCCGTTCTCGGCCGCGGCGGCGACGAAGTCCTTCGCGCGGCCGTCGAATGCGGCGGTGAGTTCCGCGCCGACCAGCAGGCCCTTGCCGCGGATGTCCTTGAAGATGCCAAAGCGTGCGTTGATGCGTTCCAGCGCGCCCTTCAGCCGGACGCTGCGTTCGCGCACGCCTTCGAGCAATGCAGGGTCGCCGATCAGTTCGACGACCTTGTCCGCGATCGCCGACGCGAGCGGGTTGCCGCCGTACGTCGTGCCGTGCACGCCGACCTTGAAGTGTGCGGCCAGTTCGTTCGTCGTCAGCATCGCGCCGATCGGGAAGCCGTTGCCGAGCGCTTTCGCGGTCGTGAGGATGTCCGGCGTGACGCCCGTGTCCATGTACGCGTAGAACTGGCCCGTGCGGCCGACGCCCGTTTGCACTTCGTCGAAGATCAGCAGTGCGTCGTTCGCGTCGCATGCTTCGCGCAGTGCCTTCAGGAAGGCCGGATCGGCCGGGATCACCCCGCCTTCGCCCTGCACCGGCTCGACGATCACCGCGCAGGTTTGCGGGCCGATCGCGGCCTTCGCGGCTTCGATGTCGTTGAACGGCAGGTGCTTGATGCCGGCCGGCACCGGGCCGAAGCCTTCCGAGTATTTCGGCTGGCCGCCGACGCTGACCGTGAAGAACGTGCGGCCGTGGAACGACTGGACGAACGACACGATTTCGTATTTGTCGGCGCCATGGCGGTCGAATGCGACGCGGCGTGCGAGTTTCAGCGCGGCTTCGTTCGCTTCCGCGCCCGAGTTCGCGAAGAACGCGCGGTCGGCGAAGGTCAGCGATTCGAGGCGCTTGGCGAGGCGCAGCACCGGCTCGTTCGTGTAGCCGTTGCCGATGTGCCAGAGCTTGCGGCCTTGTTCGTCCAGGACCTTCAGCAGTTCAGGGTGGCCGTGGCCCAGCGACGTCACTGCGATGCCGCAGGCGAAATCCACATACTCGCGGCCGGCCGTGTCCCACACTCGCGAGCCCTCTGCACGGTCCGGCACGAACGGCGCGGGGGAGAATACCGGCACCATCACTTCATCGAATGTCTGGCGGGTCACGGTCGAGGTCGTCATGGTCGTTCCTTTCGGTTTCGTAAGAGGGTTCAACAGGATCAAGTTTAGGTAAGGGTGACGCAAGCGTCTTGCGGATTTGCGACGGGTTCTATCGGAAGCGCTTTTCTTCGGTCTATTTTGCCCTTCCCGGCGGGGGGGTCGGGGGTGGCGGTGTTTTTTGGGGCTTTTCGGGTGGTGCGCCCGCGTTCTTCGTGAAGCACCTGTGATCGTGTCGGTCTATTAGCGTCGCCCCTGCGCGGGGCGGCGGTTACTTTTCTTTGTCTTGCCAAAGAAAAGTAACCAAAAGAAAGGCGCTGTGAAAACACATGACCTCCCGGTGCGGTGGTCACCTGAGTGGCCCTCGCCTAAGTGTCCGCGCCAGCCAGGAACCCGGAGTGGTTCGAGCAATGGTTCTGACACCACTCACTACCCAACAGAGCGGTATACCGCCCGCCAGTTCCATCCTCTCTTCGCTCGGCTGACGGGGACACATCCCTCAAGCAGCACAGTTGGTCGATCGGTCCCGGGGGCCACGGCATGTAAATGACGCCACGAATCCCACCCACAAGCACCTCGTCATCCTCACGGCCCTTGAGAATAACGCGGCTGGCGAACACGGAATAACGCAGTCGGCACATTGCTTGATAACGCAAAGGGTAAATGAGCACCGTTTGACAAGTAGTGCAGCCAGCGTGATCACGCCTTCTCAAGTACTTCGAACAATATCGAGATATAGCCTTACGCCGTGCGGCTACCATTGTGACTTTCCGAGAGGGCCAAACGATGAATAGAAGAATTGCGGTTGTGGGTGACAGCCTTTCAAGCGGAGGAACAATTAGCCCATACAGCGGGCCACCATTCCTAGTCCACGGGCATCAAGCAGCCTTGATTGGCGGCAGTGCGTTCTGCACTGCATGTCAAAGCACCGGCGTCATCGCGAAGGCCGGCGGGCCATATCGACTCAAGTTTCAGGGAGAAGTCGCACTCGACCGCGATATTGTCCTGTGCGGCTGTTCGACTCCGCCGAGCATCGTTGCTTTGCTTGCCGGTGAAGCATGGTGTGATGATTGGCTAAAGGGTCTCGGGGAGGTCGTTTCGGACCGAACAACAACCGGCCGCGTCGTGTCGATCAAGCAAGGCGAATTTGATGAGCAGGTCGAGGCGAAGTGTAGCGGCAGTACTACCGGGCCCGCGGGTTACCCCTATTACATCGAGACGGCAGACGGCCGCATCCATTCCGGCGTGCTGGGCCTGTCAGTAATTTCGTGTTCAAGGCATATGATCCTCCCCAGGAGAACCTATGCCTCGCAAACCGAAAACCCCACCGGTAGAGCTACCGGCGATTCCCGCTGAACTGCTTGAACAATTCGGCAACGGCCCGATGACGGCCGAAGCGATCAATGCCGCGACGCTAGCCCTCAAGAAGGCGCTGATCGAGCGAGCGCTGGGCGGTGAGATGAATCACCACCTCGGCTACGCGCCGGGCGCGGCAAAACCGGCCAGCGTGACGAACCAGCGCAACGGCCGTGGCGCCAAGACGGTTCTGACCGAAGACGGACCGATCCGCATCGAAGTACCGCGCGACCGCGACGGCAGTTTCGAACCACTGCTGATCCCCAAACACGAACGACGCTTCACGGGCTTCGACGACAAGATCGTTGCGATGTACGCACGGGGCATGACCGTGCGCGAGATTCAGGGCTTTGTGCTGGAGCAGTACGGCACGGAAGTTTCGCCCGAATTCATCAGTTCGGTGACCGATGAGGTCATGGCCGAAGTGACGGCCTGGCAGGCCCGGCCACTCGAACCGATGTATCCGGTCGTATTCTTCGACGCGCTGCGCGTGAAGATTCGCGAAGACGCCGTCGTGCGCAACAAGGCCGTCTATCTGGCACTGGGCATTCTGCCCGACGGCACGCGTGACATCCTGGGCCTGTGGATCGAGAACACCGAGGGCGCCAAGTTCTGGATGAAGGTATTCAATGATCTGAAAACACGCGGCGTGGGCGACATCCTGATTGCCGTGACCGACGGCCTCAAGGGCATGCCCGAAGCACTTGCGGTGGTGTTTCCGGCCACGACGCTGCAAACCTGCATCGTCCACCTGATCCGCAACAGTCTCGATTACGCGAGCTGGAAAGACCGCAAGTCCCTCGCTGCTGCGATCCGCCCGATCTATACCGCCCCGAGCGCTGAAGCCGCGCAGGCCGAGCTGGATGCGTTTGCTGACGGTCCGTGGGGGCAGAAATTCCCGCCGGTCAGCACGGCGTGGCGCAACGCCTGGGATCGCGTGATTCCGTTCTTTGCGTTCCCGCCGGGCGTGCGCAAGGTGATCTACACGACGAACGCCATCGAGAACATCAATTCGCAGCTACGCAAGATCATCAAGACCCGAGGTCACTTCCCGACCGATGATGCCGCGACGAAACTGATCTGGCTGGCGCTGCGCAACATCACTGCCGATTGGGGACGTGCCGCTCACGACTGGAAGACAGCGATGAACCAATTCGCTATCCTCTACGAGGACCGGTTCGTTCGACCATCCGTGTGAATCTCAACCCCGCCTTGAACACGGAAATTCTGACACCCCCGGCGTGCTCGATGCAAACGGCGAGCTACCGCGCGTCCACACCGGCGACGGCCCCAGAGACTACACCGTCTACTGGGGAGACGAAGCAATTGCAAAAAGACACACCGGGGTGAGTTATGCCTAATCCATCTACGAAGGTCCGCACGAACGACACGCCAAAATCGAAGAAATCTGTACAGCTTCGAGTGCTGTCCTTTCAAGAGCTCTGGAACGCGTACCCGAAGAAAGACCCCTACGACGACCCCACTGGCGAATATGAGAATCAATGCGCCATTCGCATGAGCGTCACGTTTCACAGCATCGGAAGCGACATGAAGTCGTTTTCACAGAATGTGTTGAAGCCGATGCCGGGAAAGAAGATGCTAGGCCGTCTGATGCTTGGTGGCAAAGCGACAGCGACACGCGCGTACGAGCTGGCTGAATGGTTAAAGCTTCGCCCGTTCCTTGGGCTTGGCACACCTGACAACATCACTGGTCCAGATTGGCAAACCAAGATAAGAAACCGAACCGGTATCATCTACTTTTTCGGCTACTGGCGACAGGATGGCGATGCTGCCGACACACTCAGCGGCGGTCATATAGAGGTGGCCGCGCAAAATCGGACAGCGGGATAAGTGGAACGGCCGGGGCCTGAGCCAGCGATAATGCAGGCAAAGGAACCGAGGAAATGACGAAACGAACCCGACGCACGCACTCAGCGGCGTTCAAAGCGAAAGTGGCCCTGGCGGCTGTCAAGGGCGAGCGCACGCTGGCCGAACTGGCGCAGCAGTTCGATGTGCATCCGAACCAGATCACAGAATGGAAACGGCAGTTGCAGGAGCGCGCGGCCGACGTGTTCGGTGCGGCTGGCCCGGTGTCTAGCGAGCCACCGGTAGACGTGAAGACCCTGCACGCCAAGATCGGCCAACTCAGCCTGGAAAATGATTTTTTAAGCGGCGCGCTCACCAAGGCGGGATTGCTGAGCGCAAAGCGATGATTGACCGTGGCCATGCGTTGCCGGTTTCGCAGCAAGTCCGGCTGGTTGGTATCGCGAGATCGAGCGCGTATTACCGGGCGCGGCCTGTGGGCGAAGTCGATCAACGGCTGATGCGCCGGATCGACGAACTGCATCTGGAGTTCCCGTTTGCCGGTGCCCGGATGCTGGCGCGCTTGCTGCGCCGGGAAGGCTACGAGGTCGGCCGGCGCCGCGTACGCACGCAAATGAAGCGCATGGGCGTGGAGGCGCTGTACTGCAAGCCGAACACGAGTCGGCGCAACGCGCAGCACAAGGTCTGGCCGTATCTGCTGAGCGGCATGAAGATCGAGCGGGCCAACCAGGTCTGGGCACTCGACACGACCTACGTTCCCATGGCGCGAGGCTTCGTGTATCTGACGGCGGTGGTGGACTGGGCCAGTCGCAAGATCCTCGCGCACCGCGTGGCGATCACGCTGGAGGCCGTGCATGCCGTTGAAGCGCTGGAAGAAGCGTTCGCCCGCCATGGGCACCCCGACATCGTGAACACCGATCAGGGCAGCCAGTTCACGGCGGGAACATTCACCGAGGCGGTGCTGGGCCGAGGCATTCGACTGTCGATGGACGGCAAAGGTGCTTGGCGCGACAACGTGTTCGTCGAGCGCGTGTGGCGCAGCATCAAGTACGAAGAAATTTATTTGCGAGCCTACGAGTCGGTAAGCCATGCCCGGCGCTCCATTGGCCAATACATTGAGCTGTACAACCGCAAACGGCCTCATTCGAGCCTGGCGGATCAGACGCCCGATGAGGCATACTTCGCGACGCTGCCTGCGATCAAATCGGCAGCATGATCGCCCTGGACGCTCCACTTAAAACTCTCAGAAAACTGTCCGAACGAGCGAGGCCACCTCTTATCGACCTGTGGAACAAGGACACACTTACCCCATCCGTTGTGAGTTTCTTACGCTTCCGCATTGGCATGTCGCAATTCCGAAACCCACTGACAAACAACAGCTGGTTCTCCGACCTGGCCAATTCCAAAGAAATCCTATTCTGGGAAGTGAAATGAAACGTATGGCGCTCGCTATACTAGGGTTCGCGTGGGGCTTGCTCGTCACATGGGTGACCATCTACGCCCTCAATCACATCCGTTGGCCCGCGGTGAAGTCACATACAGCGGGTTGCAGCGACATGGAACACTGCACATCGCATGCGAAGTTCCTGTGGGGCATGTTCGCCATGCTGTTATGGCCCGCTGTCACATGCGCGATATTAAACGCGGTAGCGTATAAACGATGGTCGGGACGTCGTTGGGGAGGAGCATTTTTCGTTGTAACGTTGCTCGCCGCGCTGTTCTATTGCAAGCCATACGTCGCACCCTACTTAGGTCTTGCCGACTAACCCCTATCGCTGCTCTTGGGGATCAGATGTGCGCCGTCGTCGTCCACTTGTCGCACGCCTCCGGGCAAGGCCACAGCAAGCACCCTCATCTTGCGACTTGAAGCACCTTGCAGCCGAGCGAAGCGCGGATGGAGCTTGCGGGCGGTATACCGCTCCGTCGGGTGGTGCGACGAGTCAGAACCATTGCTCGAACCACTCCGGTTTCCTGACTGGCGCCGACACTTAGGCGAGGGCCACTTCGTGGGCCACGGCACCGGGAGGTCTTGCGTTTTCACAGCGCCTTTCTTTTGGTTACTTTTCTTTGGCAAGACAAAGAAAAGTAACCGCCGCCCCGCGCAGGGGCGACGCTAATAGACCGACACGATCACAGGTGCTTCACGCCAACCGGCGAGCAACCCACGAGAATCAATCCTTCGCCCCACGCTCGACCAACGCGCCCCCGCGAGGCTCACTCCCGGTTTGCTTTTCGAGCCAGGCTCGCCGGTCCTCGCGTGGCGTCACGCCGAACCGCTCCCGATAGGCATTGGAAAAATGCGCGGCAGAAGAAAACCCACAAGCGAGACTGACCTGCACGACCGATTTGCTCGTGCGCTGCAACTGCGTCCTTGCCTTGAGCAACCGGAGATTGAGGTAATACTTGGAGGGCATCGCCCCGAGATACTGCCGAAAGAGCCTTTCGAGCTGCCGCCGCGACACGCCCACGAGCCCGGCGATCTCATCGGTCGTCAGGGGATCCTCGATATTGGCTTCCATCAAAAGCAATGCATCGTTCAGCCGAGGATGCCGCTCGCCCGGCGCAGTCACGAAAGGAATCCGCTGCCGCTCCTCGCCGCTGCGCAGCGTGCCGGCCCCGAGCGCATCGGCAATGCGCTCACCCAGATCGGGCCCATGTTCCCGGCCGATCATGGCCAGCATGAAATCCACGGTAGCCTGCCCACCCGCGCACGTCGCGCGGTCCCGATCGATCTCGAAGATCTGCTGCGTGACGATCGACCGCTCGAACTGCTCGGCGAACTGCTGATACGTCTCCCAGTTCACGCTCACGCGATATCCGGAAAGCTGTCCGGCCATCGCAAGCCACCACACACCGTGATGAATGCCGGTCACGACCGGCGTCCGCTGCCCGACCCGCGCGAGACTCGCGAGAAACAACCGGTAGTCGGCAAACTGCTGAAACCGCTCCGACACGACGATCAGCCAGTCGCACGCGATCGCATCGTTGAACGCCGCATCGGCATGCCACTGCGCCCCGCCGACGAGCGGCACCGGCCGCCCGTCCCACGAACACACCTGCCAGCGATACAGCAAGCGCCCGTCGATCTCGTTCGCGAGATGCAACGCATCGACGATCGGACCCACGCCCGACATCGACACGGGCGGCAATGCAACGATCACCACCTGCGTCGTGCGGGTGGCGCCTGCGGGACGAGACACCGGTACCACGTATGAAACCCGCCCTTCGCGTTACTTGAGACTGCCCGACAGGAACTGCTTCAGACGCTCGCTCTGCGGACGCACCAGCACCTCCTTCGGATCACCCTCTTCCTCGGTCCGCCCCTGATGCAGGAACATCACGTGGTTCGACACGTTGCGCGCGAAACCCATCTCGTGCGTGACGACGATCATCGTGCGGCCTTCCTCGGCCAGCTTCTGCATCACCTTCAGCACTTCGCCGACCAGTTCCGGATCGAGCGCCGAGGTCGGCTCGTCGAACAGCATCACGTCGGGATGCATCGCCAGCGCACGCGCGATCGCGACACGTTGCTGCTGGCCGCCCGACAGGTGCGACGGATACTGCTTCTCGACGCGCGGCGCGAGGCCGACCTTTTCGAGATACTCGCGCGCACGGTCTTCGGCTTCCTTCTTCGGGATGCCGAGCACGTGCACCGGCGCTTCCATCACGTTCTCGAGCACGTTCATGTGCGCCCACAGATTGAAGTGCTGGAACACCATCGCGAGCTTCGTGCGGATGCGCTGCAACTGCTTGTGATCGGCAACCTCGAGCGCGCCGGCGCGGTCGGTCTTCGTGCGCACCGCCTCGCCGTCGACGACGATCTGCCCCGCATTCGGCCGCTCGAGAAAATTGATGCAGCGCAGGAACGTGCTCTTGCCCGAACCGCTCGCACCGATGATGCTGATGACGTCGCCCGCCTTCGCGTTCAACGACACGCCCTTGAGCACCTCGTTGTCGCCGTAGCGCTTGTGAATGTCGACCGCTGCAAGCTTGACGGAAGCGGACGCGCTCGTTTGAGTGATCTCGGCCAACTGGCTCTCCTCGAAGTGAAATCAATGACGGCCGGCCGCGAGATACGCGAGCCAGTGGCGCTCCGCCCGGCGAAATGCCGCGACGAGTGCGAACGATACCGCAAGATAGATCAGCGCGGCGATTCCGAACGACTGGAACGCCATGTAGGTCGCGGAATTGGCGTCGCGCGCGACCTTCAGGATGTCGGGCACGGTCGCCGTGAACGCGACGGTGGTCGCGTGCAGCATCAGGATCACCTCGTTGCTGTACAGCGGCAGCGCGCGGCGCAGCGCCGACGGCAGGATCACCCGGCGGTACATCGTGAACGGCGACATCCCGTAAGCACGCGCTGCCTCGACCTCGCCGTGCGGAATCGCGCGAATCGCGCCGGCGAAGATCTCGGTCGTATACGCGCAGGTGTTCAGCGCGAACGCGAGGATCGCGCAATTGAAGCCGCTGCGGAAAAACGCGTCGAGCAGCGAGTGCGACCGCACGAACTCGAGGCTGTACATGCCCGTGTACATCAGCAGCAGTTGCACGTAGAGCGGCGTGCCGCGGAACACATACGTGTAGAACCGCACCGGCATCGAAAGCCACTTCTTCTTCGATACGCGCGCGACCGCGAGCGGCACTGCGCACACGAAGCCGAGCGAAATCGACGCGACGAGCAGCCACAACGTCACCGCAAGGCCGGAGAGGCGCTGGCCGTCCCAGTAAAGGAACGCCTGGCCGAATTCCTGGAGGATCTCGATCATAGTTCTGCGTGCCGCACGCCCATGGAATAACGCTTCTCGAGCTGGAACAGCACGAGGTTGGAAACGGTCGTGATCGCGAGGTAGATCAGCGCCGCGACGAGGATGAAGAAGAACATGTTGAACGTGCTCTTGCCGGCGTCCTGCGCGGCCTTCACGACGTCCGCGAGCCCGATGATCGACACCAGCGCGGTCGCCTTCACAAGCACCTGCCAGTTGTTGCCGATGCCCGGCAGCGCGAAACGCATCATCTGCGGAAACATGATCCGCACGAACACGCGCATGCCGCTCATCCCGTAAGCCGCGCCGGCCTCGAGCTGGCCGCGCGGCACCGACAGGAACGCACCGCGGAACGTCTCGGTGAAGTACGCGCCGTAGATGAAGCCGAGCGTCAGCACGCCGGCGACGAACGGGTCGATGTCGATCTGGTCCCAGCCGACGAGGTCGGTGAACTGGTTCAGCCAGATCTGGATGCTGTAGAACAGCAGCAGCATCAGGACGAGATCGGGCACCGAGCGGATGAGCGTCGTATAACCGGTCGCGATCGCTCGCAGCACCCGGTTGTGCGACAGCTTCGCCACCGCGCCGATCAGCCCCAGCGCCACCGCGGCGGCGAGCGACAGCACCGACAGTTCGATGGTCTGCACGGTGCCGGCCCAGAGAACAGGACCAAAGCCGTAAAGGAACACGCGCGTCTCCAGTGTTGATATGAACACCGGCGCGCATACCTTTCCGCGCCGGGCTGACGCGGATAGTCGCAAGCGAAATTGATTGCCTCAAATCACCGTGCACGCGATTGCTGCGTTGCAGCAATTCGTCCCACCATTTGCAGGCACGGCCTACGCCACTGTTTCAAAAGGAAAAAAGCCGCTTCCTGACAGTCGGATGACACGCAGGGAAGCGGACTTTTTGCAATTTTCCGGTCGCTTTTTCGATATAGCGCCGCAGCCGGTCTCACCGCCCCTTCAGGATATCGGAGCGCGAAGTCGTATAGACAAGCCCGTCCGGGCCGAAATGAACGTTAAAGAATGCGTCGGTGTTCACGCCGTCCTCGAGCCAGCGCCAGCTCCACACCGTCTCGGGCTTCAGCGGGTATTGCGCGATGTCGCCCGGCTTGCCGAGCAGGCGCCGCACCTCGTCCTCGGTCATCCCGGGACGCACCTTCGCGAAATTCTCGGCGGTCAGCACCTGCGTCGCGCCCGTGTAGTGCCCGCTCGCGTCGAGGTCGACGAACCAGGTCTGGTTGCCCATCGGGCCGCGCGGATATTCGAGGCGCTTCGAGCCGTCCGTGAAGGCGCGCTCGGTCTCGGGCTTGCCCATCGTGGCGCGCACGTCGGCTTCGGTCGATACGCCGGCCTTCAGCCCCTTGAGCAGCAGCGGTGCCGGCTTGATCGCGTTGAAAAAGTCCCTGATGCGTTGCACGTCGAAATTGCCTTGCTTGTCGTCGCAGCCGGTCAGCGCCAGCGCGGCGGCCAGCATCGTCACGGGAAGAAGCCGGAAACGGAAAATCATCAGAAGAAATGCGCGTCGAGAAAACACGCGCCAAGGATACCCGCGCGACGCCAAAAGCGCGAGACGGGCGCGCGGCCCGTCTCGTGTTCAATGCATCGTTTCGGTTCCCACCTCGGCCTCGCGGCTCGCCTGCGCCGCGCGCGCCCCGGCCGGCGCGGCCTTGATCCGGCGGCGCGTGCGCACCAGTTCGGCCAGCTGCCACGAACCGAGCGCCAGGCAGCCGAACAGCACCTCGCGGCCGCGCTTGACCAGCGCGAGCGACAGCGCCGTCTCGCGATCGACGCCGAACATCTGCGCGAGCAGCACGACGGTCGCCTCCTGCACGCCGAGACCGCCCGGCACCATGAACGCCGCATGCCGCACGGCCTGCGTCATCGCCTCGATGGCGATCGCACCGCCGATCGATACCGGATGGCCGAGCAGCGCGAGCGCCCAGTAAATTTCGAGCGCGCCAAGCACATAGCCGGACAGCTGCCAGAAGAACGCGCTGAACAGCAGGCCCGTGCGCGACATCAGCCCATCGATGTCGGCATCGAGGCGCTTGCCGTCGACGCCCTGCAGCAACCGGTGCGAATCGCCGAGCAGACGCCCCGCGAATCGCTCGATCGCGTGGAAGATTCCGCCGCGCCGCATCAGCACGACGCCGAGCACCGGCAGCGGCAGCGTCAGCAGCAGCGCGAGGCCGATCGTGCCGCCGCCCATGTCGTGCGTCGTCGCGAGCAGCAGCACGAGGCCGAGCGCGGCGAACGCATACTGGACGACGATCGTCACCAGCACCTCGACGATCACCGACGCGGTCACGCGGCTCGCATCGGGCACCTGCCAGCGCGCCATCCGGATCCCGACCAGCTCGCCGCCGATCCCGACCACCGGCAGCAGCCGGTTCACGGCTTCGCGCACGGTCGCGACCCACCACAGGAACGACAGCGGCGCGCGCCGGTCGAGCAGCTGGTGCCACGCATACGCGTCGAGCAGCAGCGGCAGCGCGTGGAACGGCACGAGCCACAGCAGCGCGAAACCGGCGCGCTCGAGCATCTGGGTCACGTCGCCGATGCCTTCGTGCAACCCGAGCGCGAGGAGGATGCCGATGCCGAGCGGCCAGCCGAGCCATTTGATCCACTTGGTCATGACGGCTGCGCTCCCGGTGCGCGCGACGATTGCGCGCCGCGCCGCACCGCGGGCTGGCCGAATACGTCGGCAAAACCGCCGGTCGCGACGCCCGCAGCCTTCAGCGCGGCCGCGACGCGCGGCGACAGCAGCGCGTCCAGTTCGTCGACCGGACGGTAATCGGCCATCGTCGGCGTGATCGGGCCGTCGCCCGCTTCGGCCGGATGGCAGTAGATCTCGCCGACTCCGGGCGGCAGCTTGGCCAGCGCGTCGAGCAGCACGGCCTCGTCCATCGCGCCCGTATGCTCGATCCCGACCACATAGTCGTTATGTGCGAGCCCCGCGCGGTCGAGCCGCGCGCGCACCAGCGCGATCCACGGCTTGAGCAGCGCGGGCGCGCTCGTTTCGTACGGCAGCCGCACCGCGCGCAGCCCGTAGTCGCGGCCGATCTCGATGATCATCGACAGCACGGTCGGATGCAGGTGGAAATGCTTGTGCGCGTTCACGTGGTCGAGCGGCAGGCCGCTTGCCGCGAACACTTCGAACTGCGCGCGGATCTCGCGGCGCAGCTGCGCGCGCACGTGCGGCAGGAAGAAGAAGCGGCAGCCGTCCTTCGCCATCGCGTCGCCGAACCGCCCGTCGGGGCCGACGAGCGCGGGGATCTCATGCGCGGGCAGCGTGGCCGGCCCGTCCGCGAGGACCAGATGCAGGCCGACCGCGAGCGACGGCAGGCGCCGCGCGCGTTCGATCGCATCCTGCGCCGCGGGCGCACCGACCATCAGGCTCGCGGCGTTCAGCACGCCGTCGCGATGCGCGCGCTCGACCGCCGCGTTGACGCGCGGGTGCAGCCCGAAGTCGTCCGCGGTGAAGATCAGCGCCCGCGCCGCCCGCTGCGTCGTCACGAATCAGGCCTCGTGCGCGCGCAGGAAGCGGAAGAACTCGACGCCTTCGCGCAGCCGGCGCTTCATCATGTCCCAGCTCGTCAGCATTTCGCGGACGATCTCCCAGATCTTCGACGGACGGAAGTAGAACTGGCGATAGAACTGCTCGAGGTGGTGATAGATCTCGTCGCGCGACAGGTGCGCATAGCCGATTGCCGCCAGCTGCACGCCTTCCTTGCTCACCAGGTTGATGGTCTTGTTCTCTTCCATCCAGCCGTTTTCCACGGCCTGCTTGTAGAGCGTCGTGCCCGGATACGGCGCGGCGAGCGACACCTGGATCGTATGCGGATTGATTTCCTTCGCGTACTCGATCGTCTTCTTGATGGTTTCCTGCGTCTCGCCCGGCAGGCCGAGAATGAAGGTGCCGTGGATCTTGATGCCGAGCTTCTTGCAGTCCGCGCTGAAGCGGCGCGCGAAATCGGTGCGCACGCCCTTCTTGATGTTCACGAGGATCTGGTCGTCGCCGGATTCGAAGCCGACCAGCAGCAGGCGCAGGCCGTTTTCCTTCATGACCTTCAGCGTCTTGTACGGCACGTTCGCCTTCGCGTTGCACGACCACGTCATGCCGAGCTTGCCCAGGCCGATAGCGATGGCTTCGGCGCGCGGCAGGTCGTCGGTGAAGGTGTCGTCGTCGAACATCAGTTCCTTCACTTCCGGCATGTTGTCGCGAATCCACTTCGCTTCGGCGAGCACGTTCTCGACCGAGCGCGTGCGGTAGCGATGGCCGCTGACCGTCTGCGGCCACAGGCAGAACGTGCAGCGCGACTTGCAGCCGCGGCCCGTATAGATCGACACGTACGGGTAGTTCAGGTAGCCGATGAAGTAGTTGTCGATCTTCAGGTCGCGCTTGTAGACGGGCGCGACGAACGGCAGTTCGTCCATGTTCTCGAGGATCGGACGCGCTTCGTTGTGCTCGATCGAGCCGTCCTTCGCGCGCCAGCTCAAGCCCTTGATCTCGGGGAACGGCTTGCCTTCGGCGATTTCCTTGCAGGTGTAGTCGAATTCCTCGCGGCACACGAAGTCGATCGCCTCGCTCGCCGTGAGCGAGTTGTGCGGATCGACCATCACCTTCGCGCCCACCATGCCGACCAGCATCGACGGCTTCATCTTCTTCAGATCCTGCGCGAACATCGCGTCGGTCGGGAAGGACGGCGTGCTCGTGTGGATGATCACGAGATCGTAGTCGTTGGCGATCTTCAGCGTCTCTTCGACCGACAGGCCGTCGGCCGGCGCGTCGACGACGCGGCTGCCCGGCACGAGCGCCGCCGGCTGCGCGAGCCACGTCGGGTACCAGAAGGAACGGATTTCGCGCTTCGCCTGGTAGCGCGAACCGGCTCCGCCGTCGAAGCCGTCATACGAAGGGGCCTGCAAGAACAGCGTTTTCATGAATGCTCCGGTAGCCTGCATAGTTCGATTCGTTTTCAACGATTCAGTCAATCAACCGCGGGCCGCCCTGCCGGCGCCCGCCTCTCTGTCATGTCGCGTCGCGCGGGCGTTGCCGCGCGGCGCGTCTCGGCCTTCGGGCCGGATTCGATCGGGACCGCACGCATGGCCGGCTCCCTCGGGGAACGCACCTCAGCGGCCGTCCCCGCCTTCCACTGCCGCCGTCGCGCGCTCGCCGCCGACGACCGTCATCCTCGCGCCACGCCATACGACGTGCGTGCCGAACGCGGCCGCGAGCCATTCGAGCGCGAGCAGCGTGTCGCGCACCGCGACGAGCGGGAGATCGCGCCAGAAGGCGCACCAGCCGTCCTCGCCGCGCGCGTGCAGCACGAGCCGCCCGAACGCACCGACGACGGCCGCGCCACCCGCCAGCGTCCCGGCGACGGTGCCGTCGAGGCGCAGTGCCAGTGCCGCGCCGATCGCGAGCCACGGCGCGGTAAACGTGATGAACAGGAACGCGAAGCCGGCCGGATTCAGCGAACGGATCGTGCGCAGCCAGCGCGTCTCGCGGTGCCAGAGCGGCCCGAACGACGGCTCGATCACGTCGGTCGCGACCTCGACCTCGGACAGAACGGTGCGCCGCCCGAGGCGACGCGGCAGCTCGGCAAGCCAGAAATCGTCGGCCAGTTCGTCCTTCAACGCGATGAAGCCGCCGATCCGGGCGAGCGTGTCGCGCGTCAGCGCGAGCGTCGCGCCGAAGCCGAAGCGGCTCGAGCGGCCGAGGTGCGTGATCCGTACCGACGGCGCGAACCAGGCATCGACGAACTGCGCGCCGATCCGCGTCCAGAACCCGCCGACGCTGCGCGCATGATACAGGCACGTGACGACCCCGACCGACGCGTCGGCGAGCGGCGCCGTCACCCGCTCCAGATAATCCGGCTTCACCGCGATGTCGCTGTCCGCGATCACGATGCGGCCGTACTTCGCCCGCTCGGCCAGATTGATCAGATTGCTGACCTTCAGGTTCTTGCCGTGCACGCGCGCGTCAATCACGAGCGTAATGTCGCATTCGGGATAATCGGCGCGCAGCCGCTCCACCACGGCGATGGCCGGATCAGCCGCCGAAGCGACCCCGAACAGCACTTCATGGCGCGGGTGGCGCTGCTCGCAGAACGTCGCGAGGTTCTCGTACAGGTGCGGCTCCGCGCCGCACAGCGGTTTGAGCACGCTGACTGGCTCGAAGCCGTCGCGCGCGGCGGTGCGCGGCGTGCGCGGCTGCGGCGCGAACGCGGCGACAAGCGCGTAGCCAGCCGCGGCCAGCGTGAACACGGTCAGGAGCCAGTCCAGCAGCGTGACGGCCGGCGTCATGCGCGATGCCCTCCGGCAACGCGCGCGCCCTGCCGATCGATCGAACCGGGTTGAACGTGATTGGATATTCCGACAGCAACGAACGCGGGCACGACCCGACTCCTTGTTCCAGCAGCGTCTGTGTAATGGGGAGGCACGGCCCATTCCCCGAAGGCGGCCATGCCCGGCTTCGCGTGGCACATCCTCGCGCGATGCCCGGACGGGATGCGGGAAGATTCGAATGGCTACCATCGGCACAACATGGGCAAGCGCCGGATTTTATCAGCCCGAGCCGACGTGCGCTCGGACGCCTCGCGTAACGGACTGGTGCGATTTCGGCAAAGCTGTGCGGCCGGGGAACCATTCTGGTGCCACCCCGTTCACGTTAGCGTAAGCGCTTTGCAGGCATATTGCAGTCTTGAAAATCAAACGTTTCGTGGAAATTTGTGCGTCGATGCGAAGACACGCGCAATCGCGGTAAAGATCGGTAATTATTTGGTGATTGAGTCCATTTTTGCAACAATCACCAGACCTTACCTTGCACCCCTGAAAGGCGTATGGGTATCCGCGCGTCGCCAGCGCGTTCCGGAACCCTTTGGCAAAATCGTCGCCATCTGTTGCGCATGCGCATCACCGCGCCCCTCCCTTTCGAAGGCCACCCGATGATTCCGTTTTCCGTACTCGATCTCGCTCCCATTCCCGCCGGCACGGACGCTGCCCAGGCGTTCCGCAACACCGTCGATCTCGCACAGCACGCGGAGCGCCTCGGTTATCGGCGCTACTGGCTCGCCGAACATCACAACATGCCGGGAATCGCGAGCGCGGCGACCGCCGTCGTGATCGGTCACGTGGCGGGCGCGACGAAGACGATCCGTGTCGGCTCGGGCGGGATCATGCTGCCGAACCATGCGCCGCTCGTGATCGCCGAGCAGTTCGGCACGCTCGCGTCGCTGTATCCGGGGCGCATCGACCTCGGGCTCGGCCGCGCGCCCGGCACCGACCAGACCACGTCGCGCGCGCTGCGCCGCGACCTGATCGGGAGCGCCGACTCGTTTCCGGACGACGTCGCCGAACTGCAGCGCTACTTCGCGGAGCCGGTGCCCGGCCAGCGCGTGCGCGCGGTGCCCGGCGCGGGGCTGGACGTGCCCGTGTGGCTGCTGGGTTCGAGCCTCTTCAGCGCGCAGCTCGCCGCGATGCTCGGACTGCCGTTCGCGTTCGCGTCGCACTTCGCGCCGGACTATCTGATGCGAGCGCTCGAGCTGTATCGCGCGCAGTACCGGCCGTCGGCCGCGTGGCCGAAGCCGCATGCGATGGTCGGGGTCAACGTGTTCGCGGCCGATACCGACGACGAGGCCCGGCGCCTCTTCACGTCGCTGCAGCAGCAGTTCATCAACCTGCGCCGCGGCACGCCCGGCAAGCTGCCGCCGCCCGTCGACGCGCTCGAGGCGAGCGAGTTCGAACTCGCGAACGTCGCGCACGCGCTGTCGTTCGCGGCCGTCGGCTCGCGCGACACGGTGCGCGACAAGCTGCGCGACCGGATCGCGCAGACGGGCGCGGACGAGGTCATCATCACCGCGCAGATCTACGATCACGCCGCGCGGGTGCGCTCGTTCGAACTGGCGGCACAGATCCGCGACGAACTCGCGAACGAAACCTGCTGACCGGGCGGGTGCGCCCGCGCACGCGTCATTGCGGCGGGTGCACCGCCTCCATCCCCTCGAGCAGCGCCTTGTGGAACGCGTCCGGGTCCTAGATCTGCGGCGCGTGCCCGAGCGCCGGGAATTCGACGAGCTGCGCGCCGGGAATCGCCGCCTGCGTGCGTTTCGCGAGTTCCGGGTAACGACCGAGCTTCGCGTGCACGTCGGGCGGCGCCACGTCCTTGCCGATCGCGGTCGTGTCCTTGTCGCCGATCAGCAGCAGCGTCGGCACGCGGATCGCGCCGAGTTCGTAGACCACCGGCTGCGTGAGGATCATGTCGTAGATCAGCGCGGAGTTCCACGCGACCGCGTCGCGGCCCGGGCCGCGATACATGCCGGCGAGCATCTGCACCCAGCGCTCGTAGGACGGTGCCCACTTGCCCGCGTAGTAGGTCGCCTGCTCGTAGCGGCGGATGCCGTCCGCCGTCGTCTTCTGCTCGCGTGCATACCAGTAGTCGACCGACAGCGGCGGTACGCCGAGCGCCTTCCAGTCCTCGAGGCCGATCGGGTTCACCAGCACGAGCTGCTCGGTCGCCTTCGGGTACGTCAGCGCGTAGCGCATCGCGAGCATACCGCCCGTCGAATGTCCGACGATCGTCGCCGACTTCACGCCGATCGACTCGAGCAGCGCATGCGTGTTGCGCGCGAGCTGCTGGAAACTGAACTGGTAGCGCTCGGGCTTCGACGATTTGCAGAAGCCAATCTGGTCCGGCGCGATCACGCGATAGCCGGCGCGGCTCAGCACGCCGATCGTGTCCTCCCACGTCGCCGCGCAGAAGTTCTTCCCGTGCAGCAGCACGACGGTGCGGCCGTTCGGGTGCGCCGGCCGCACGTCCATGTACATCATCTCGAGGGTTTCGCGCTGGGACACGAACGCGTAGCGGTGCACCGGCTCCGGATAGGCAAAGCCTTCCAGGCGGGGGCCGTACGCGGGCCCGTCGTTACCGGCCGGCGCCGGGACGGCGGCCGCGGCTGGCGTCGCGCATGCGGCAGCGACACCCGCGCCGAGCACGGCGGCACGCGCGAGGGACAACATCTTGCAAATCGAGGGCATGGCGATCACGGTAATGGGAAATGCACGCGGGCAACCAGGCGGCCCCGCGCACCGCGATTCTACGCGGTCGGGCTGACGACGGCGCGCAACACTCGATGACTGCGCGGCTTCCGCGCACGCGACGATCTCGGGTATCGTGTGACGTGACCCTGAAACGCCTGCAGGCGAACGCTCATGAAAAACGTCCTCAGCATTCAGTCGCACGTCATCTACGGACACGCCGGCAACAGCGCGGCCGTGTTCCCGATGCAGCGCCTCGGCGTCAACGTCTGGCCGCTCAACACCGTCCAGCTGTCGAATCACATGCAGTACGGCCACTGGGCCGGCAGCGCGATCGATGCCGCGAAGATGGAGCAGCTCGTCGACGGCGTCGCCGCGATCGGCGCGCTCAAGCGCTGCGACGCGGTGCTGTCCGGCTTCGTCGGCTCGCCCGCGCAGGCGCGCGCGACGGTCGAGATCGTGCGCACGGTGAAGGCGATGAACCCGAACGCGTGGTACTTCTGCGATCCGGCGCTGGGCCAGACGGGCGGCATCCGCCCCGAACCCGGCGTCGAGGAATTCATCGTCCAGGAGATGCCAGCGCTCGCGGACGGCATGTCGCCGAACCACACCGAGCTGCAGAAGCTCGTCGGGCGGCGCATCGAGACCGTCGCCGAAGCCGTCGATGCCTGCCGCGCGCTGATCCGCCGCGGCCCGAAGATCATCCTCGTCAAGCACCTGCACGACCGCAACAGCCCGGCCGACCGCTTCAACATGCTCGCCGTCACCGAGACCGAGGCGTGGATCGGCCAGCGCCCGCTGTATGCGTTTCCGCGCCATCCGGTCGGCGTCGGCGACCTCACCAGCGCCATCTTCGTCGCACGCCGGCTGCGCGGCGACTCGGTGCGCGCCGCGTTCGAGCACACGCTCGCGGCCGTGCACGCGGTCGTGAAGGCGACCTACGACGCGCGCCGCTACGAGCTCGAACTCGTCGCCGCGCAGGATGAAATCGCCCGCCCGAGCGAATGGTTCGGTGCGTGGGTGACGGACGCCTGACGCCGCCGCATCCGCGTCGCCGGCGCGCCATCTGCTGTCCTGCTGTCCTGCTGTCCTGCTGTCCTGCTGTCCTGCTGTCCTGCTGTCCTGCTGTCCTGCTGTCCCGCCCTCCCGCTGTCCGCGTCCCCGTTTCCCTTGCACCACGACCGCCGGCCGTTGTCCGTTCAATGCCGCGCCTGCAAACGTTTCCGGACTTCACATGAATGACACCGAATACTCGCTATGCTCGCGGCGGCACGACCGGTGCAGCCGCATCCTGCGCCGCCGACGCGCCCGTTATTTCCCGCATGTCCCGCCAACCGGCTCCCCCTTTAACGCACGATAACGACCATGACCCGATCGAACCGTCGTGACTTCCTGCGCGTCGCCGCCGGCACCGCCGGCGCCGCCGCGCTGAACCTGTTCCCGCCCGTGATCCGCGATGCGCTCGCCATTCCCGCGAACCGCCGTACCGGCACGATCCGCGACATCGAACACATCGTGATTCTGATGCAGGAGAATCGCTCGTTCGACCATTACTTCGGCACGATGCGCGGCGTCCGCGGCTTCGGCGACCCGCGCCCGCTGCGCCTCGCGAACGGCAAGTCGGTGTTTCACCAGCCGGTCGGCCCGGCCGAGCTGCTGCCGTTCCACCCGGGCGCCGACAAGCTCGGTTTGCAGTTCCTGCAGGACCTGCCGCACGGCTGGCAGGACATGCACGCCGCGTGGAACAAGGGCCGCTACGACCAGTGGGTGCCGAACAAGGGCACCACGACGATGGCGTACCTGAAGCGCGACGACATTCCGTTCCACTACCAGCTCGCCGACGCGTTCACGATCTGCGACGCGTACCACTGCGCGATCCCGAGCTCGACCGACCCGAACCGCTACTACATGTGGACCGGCTACGTCGGCAATGACGGCACGGGCGGTGGTCCGGTGCTCGGCAACGAGGAAAAGGGCTACGGCTGGACGACCTATCCGGAAGTGCTCGAGCAGGCCGGCGTGTCGTGGAAGATCTACCAGGACATCGGCACGGGGCTCGACGCGAACGGCTCGTGGGGCTGGACGCAGAACCCTTACATCGGCAACTACGGCGACAACGCGCTGCTCTACTTCAACCAGTACCGCAGCGCGCTGCCCGGCACGCCGCTGTACGACAAGGCGCGCACCGGCACCAACATCAGCGCCGGCGGCACGCTGTTCGACGTGCTGCAGCAGGACGTGAAGAACGGCACGCTGCCGCAGGTGTCGTGGATCTGCGCGCCGGAAGCGTACTCGGAGCACCCGAACTGGCCGGCGAACTACGGCGCGTGGTACATCGAGCAGGTGCTGAAGGCGCTCGTGTCGAATCCGGACGTGTGGAGCAAGACCGCGCTCTTCATCACCTACGACGAGAACGACGGCTTCTTCGATCACGTGCAGCCGCCGTTCGCGCCGCAGTCGCGCGACAACGGGCTGTCAACGGTCGCGACGACCAACGAGGTGTTCGCTGGCGATGCGTCGCACATGGCCGGCCCGTACGGGCTCGGGCCGCGCGTGCCGATGCTGGTGGTATCGCCGTGGACCAAGGGCGGCTGGGTCTGTTCGCAGACCTTCGATCACACGTCGCTGCTGCAATTCATCGAAGCGCGCTTCGGCGCGCAGTACGCGGTCACCGCGGCGAACGTGTCGCCGTGGCGCCGTACGGTGTGCGGCAACCTGACGTCCGCGTTCGACTTCGCAACGCCCGACGCAAGCTGGCCACAGCTCCCGGACACGAGCGGCTACGCGCCGCCCGACCGCAACCGTCACCCCGACTACATCCCGGTGCCGCCGGTCGTCCAGCATCTGCCGAAGCAGGAGGCCGGCCTGCGTCCGGCGCGCGCGCTGCCGTACGAACTGTTCGTGCACGGCCGGATCGACAACGCGAGCGGCCAGTTCCGGCTGACCTTCGCGAACACCGGCGCGGCGGGCGCGGCGTTCCAGGTTCAGGCGCGCAACCGCGTCGACGGCCCGTGGACCTACACGGTCGACGCCGGCAAGCGGCTCTCCGACACGTGGAGCCCGGCGCCGTCGCTCGGCCTGTACGACCTCGACGTGTACGGCCCGAACGGCTTCTATTGCCACTTCCGCAGCCCCGCCGCGTCCGCGGTCGGCCCCGCGAGCGTCAACCCCGAGGTGATCTACGGCTACGACGTCGCGAACGGCAACATCACGCTGCGCCTGATGAACCGCGGCCACAAGACCGTGCAGCTCAAGGTGACGAACGCATACGGCCACGGCCATGCACGTGAGTTCGACCTCAAACCGGGTACGCACGTCGACGACTACTGGGACCTGCGCGGCAGCAACGGCTGGTACGACCTGACCGTCAGCGACGGCAAGCCGCTCGGATTCCAGCGCCGCTTCGCGGGCCACGTCGAGACCGGCCGCCCGAGCACCAGCGACCCACTGATCCGCACGACCGCGTCGCACGACGACGCCGAAGCCGCATCGGACGCGCTGTCCGACTGACGGTTCCCATGACGCGGCGCGGCCCCGGCGGGCCGCGCCGTGTCTGCCCCCCACCGCCGCCCGCCTTCCGACCCGTTGCGCTCGCGACGGGAAACTCCC
Source organism: Burkholderia sp. LA-2-3-30-S1-D2 (assembly GCF_001523915.2). Taxonomy (NCBI): domain Bacteria; kingdom Pseudomonadati; phylum Pseudomonadota; class Betaproteobacteria; order Burkholderiales; family Burkholderiaceae; genus Burkholderia; species Burkholderia sp. LA-2-3-30-S1-D2. The sequence goes on from NZ_CP013384.1 coordinate 2,393,679, forward strand.
GATACCGGCCGCCCACGCTCGCATAGAAGCTATGCGCAAATCCGCACCGAATGCGCAGCAAATTGCCAAGACCCGCGCATATCGGCGACCTATATATCGAAGCGATCGGGGCTCCTCGCAGAGCCTGACGGGAGATTCTTCCGGGAAGCATCAGCATGCCAACCTCCCCGCCCGATTCCGAGAAGCGGTCGAACCGCCCGCCCGTCGCACGCGCCCGGCCCGCCGGCTGCGTGCGGTACCCACCCGCTGGTGTAAGAACAAGAGGAACGAACATGAAATTCCGTCATTCCCTGTTGTCGGTATCGGTCGTATCCGCGGTAGCTCTCCTCTCGCAACAGGCCGCTCAGGCGGCCGACTCAACCGACGTGAAGGTCGGCTTCGCCGCGCCGCTCACCGGCGTGAACGCCGGTTACGGCAAGGATCTCCAGAACGGCGTGCAGCTCGCGCTCGACGATGCGGCCGCGCAGAAGATCCAGATCGCCGGCAAGCCCGCGCACTTCAACCTCGTCGTGCAGGACGACCAGGCCGACCCGCGCATCGGCGTGCAGGCCGCCCAAGCGCTCGTCGACCAGAACGTGTCGGTGGTGGTCGGCCACTTCAACTCGGGCACGACGATTCCGGCGTCGGTGGTCTACGACAAGGCCGGCATCCCGGTGATCGACCCGGCCGCGACCAACCCGACGCTTACGTCGCGCGGGCTCGCGAACATGTTCATGGTGATCGCGACCGACGGCCAGAACGCCGGCAACGCGGGCAAGTACGCCGTGGACGTGACCAAGGCGAAGCGCATCGCGATCATCGACGACCGCACCGCGTTCGGCCAGGGCGAGGCCGACGAGTTCGAGAAGGCCGTGAAGGCGGCCGGCGGCAACATCATCGGCCGCGAGTTCACCAGCAACCAGGCGGTCGACTTCCGCGCGCAGATCACGAGCCTGAAGGGCAAGAATCCCGACCTGATCTTCTTCGGCGGTCTCGATTCGCTCGCCGCGAACTTCATCAAGCAGATGCGCCAGCTCGGGCTGAACGCGCAGTTCGTCGGCGGCGGCGGCGTGAAGGACAACGAGTTCATCAAGATCGCCGGCCCGGCCGCGGAAGGCGCGATGGCGTGGGAATACGGACGGCCGCTCGACGAGCTGCCGCAGGGCAAGGATTTCGAGCAGCGGTTCAAGAAGCGCTTCGGTGTCGACGTGCTGTCGTATGCGCAGTTCGGCTACGACGCGGCGTGGGCGGCGATCAAGGCGATGCAGGCAGTCAACTCGACCGATCCGAAGGTCTATCGCCCGGTGTTGAAGAAAGTCGATTTCGAAGGTGTCACCGGCCGCATCTCGTTCGCGAGCGACGGCTCGCTGAAGAGCGGGATGTCGACGCTGTATCAGGTGAAGAGCGGTACGTGGAAGACCATCGTGACGAAGGGAGGCTGATCGAGCGGGATCGGCTGCCTGGATAGCCAGGTGGCCTGGGGGCGGGCCACGGCGGAAACGCCGCCCCGCCTTCTCTCGCACGATGCGCGTGCCGACGGATGCGTCGCCAGCAATAAAACGATCGGCGCACTCGCGCCGATCTTATACGATGACTGATGTTGCGGCGATATTCGACGTGACCCGCGGCATTGTGCGGGGCGACTCGTCAGCTGGCCTGCGTGTCGCGTTCCGCCTCGGCCGCCTCGTGCGCACGGCGCAGCCGCTCGCGGCTGTTGGTCAGGTGCGTGCGCATTGCGGCACGCGCGGCCTCCGGGTCGTGACGCGCGATCGCCTCGTAAATGTCTTCATGCTCGTGATTGAGCCGGCCGACATAGCGCTCGAGGTCGTCACCGGCGAAGCGCGCCGAATTCACGCGCGTGCGCGGAATGATCGACGCGCCGAGCTGCGTCATGATGTCGACGAAGTAGCGGTTGCCGGTGGACTGCGCGATCTGCAGGTGGAACTGGAAATCGAGCTGCGCCGTGTCGCGGCCGCCGCCCGCCCCCGACGCGATTGCGTCGAGCGCCCGCCGCAGCGCGGCGAGGTCGGTATCGTTCGCGCGCTGCGCGGCGAGGCTCGCGCATTCGCTTTCGAGGCTGATGCGCAGCTCGAGCACGGCTAGTACGTCGCGCAGCGTCGTGATGGTCGCGGGATCGATGCCGAGCGCCTGGCGGCGCGTCGGTTCGAGCACAAAGCTGCCGATGCCGTGGCGCGTCTCGACGAGGCCGCTCGCCTGCATCCGCGAGATCGCTTCGCGCACGACCGTGCGGCTGACGCCCTGCGCCGCCATGACTTCGGTTTCGGTCGGCAGCTTGTCGCCGGGACGCAGCGTGCCGTTTTCGATCTGCGCGGTCAGCGCGTCGACGACATCTTGTGCGAGGCTGCGTGCGCGACGGCGCGGCGCTGCGGGAAGCGTGGGCACGGACATGAGGCCGGTTCCTTTTTGAATGATCGTAATGTGAGCCGAGGGTTTACGCGGGGTTTGAGCGAACGCCAATGATTCATTATACTGCGTCACAAGTCATCCGACGACTGATGATCGCGATACGGATCTCCTGTTGACCAAGGCTGGTGTACAAGCACCTGCCGGGTCCCGTGGTTCACGATCGGCCAGCATTCGCGCTTGTGCGCGGCTGCCGGCGCCCGGTTTCACGGTCGACACCGAAGCGCGCATCCGCGCTTGGCTCCGGTCCGCCGCGACACCGGCATCGAGCGGGTCGCCCTCACCCTTTCGGGTTGCTGTCGACATGCGGGGCTTGCGCGCCGCGCACGTCGGTTGTCGAATGATCGCACCTCCCGCCGCGCGCGGCAAAGCTTTTGCCGCACGGCATTGCCCACTCTTTCGCCATCGCCGCCATGAACGCCGTCACTGCCTCGCCTTCCCACGACACGCCGCGCATCGTCGACCTGCAAGCCATCCCGGTCGCCGGCCACGACAGCATGCTGCTCAACCTGAGCGGTGCGCACGGCCCGTTCTTCACCCGCAACCTCCTGATCCTGAAGGACAGCGCGGGCCGCACCGGCGTCGGCGAGGTGCCGGGCGGCGAAAGCATCCGCCGCACGCTCGAGGATGCGCGCGCGCTCGTCGTCGGTCAGGCGGTCGGCAACTACCATGCGGTGCTCAACGACGTGCGGCGCACCTTTGCCGACCGCGACGCGAGCGGCCGCGGCCTGCAGACCTTCGACCTGCGCACCACGATCCACGCGGTCACCGCGCTCGAAGCCGCGCTGCTCGACCTGCTCGGCCAGCATCTCGGCGTGCCCGTGGCCGCCCTGCTCGGCGAGGGACAGCAGCGCGAGCGCGTCGAGATGCTCGGCTACCTGTTCTACGTCGGCGACCGGACGCAAACCGCGCTGCCCTATCGCGACGGCCGCGGCGCGACCGACGACTGGACGCGCGTGCGCGACGAGGCCGCGCTGACGCCCGAGGCGGTCGTGCGCCTCGCCGAAGCCGCGCATGCGCGCTACGGGTTCAACGACTTCAAGCTGAAGGGCGGCGTGTTCGAAGGCGCGCGCGAGATCGAAGCCGTGACGGCGCTCGCCGAGCGCTTCCCCGACGCGCGCGTGACGCTCGATCCGAACGGCGCGTGGTCGCTCGACGAAGCCGTGCGGCTGTGCCGCGACCTGCATCACGTGCTCGCCTATGCGGAAGATCCGTGCGGTGCGGAAAACGGCTACTCGGGCCGCGAGGTGATGGCCGAATTCCGCCGCTCGACCGGGCTGCCGACGGCGACCAACATGATCGCGACCGACTGGCGGCAGATGGGCCATGCGGTGCAGTTGCAGGCGGTCGACATCCCGCTCGCCGACCCGCACTTCTGGACGATGCAGGGCTCGGTGCGCGTCGCGCAGATGTGCCGCGACTGGGGCCTCACGTGGGGCTCGCATTCGAACAACCACTTCGACGTGTCGCTCGCGATGTTCACGCACGTCGCGGCCGCCGCACCCGGTCAAGTCACCGCGATCGACACGCACTGGATCTGGCAGGACGGCGAACGGCTGACGCGCGAGCCGCTGAAGATCGAGAACGGGCTCGTGGAAGTGCCGAAGCGTCCGGGTCTCGGCATCGACATCGACATGGATGCGGTCGCGGTCGCGCACGAGTTGTACAAGCAGCACGGGCTCGGCGCGCGCGACGATGCAGCCGCGATGCAGTATCTGATTCCGGGCTGGACGTTCAACAACAAGCGCCCCTGCCTCGTGCGCTGAGCGCAGGACGATCCGGGCGGCTGGTCCGCCCGGCCGGAAGGCCTAACCGGCCGCCCCGATCCCCCGCGCCATTCCCGACGCGGCAAACACGATGACCATCACGAGCACGGCCTGCCAGTGGCCGATGCGCACATAGGTCCGTGCGCGGCCCAGATCGGGCATCTGCTGTTGCCGCGCGGCGATGCGCCAGCGGATCAGCCCGAGCATCGGCACGATCTCGAGCAGCAGGATCAGCACGAGCGCGGTCATCTTGAGGTGGAAGAGCGGCGCGTGAAGGTAATACGCGGCGCCCTTCTCGAAGCCGCCGAACGCGCGTGCGAGCCCCGTCGCGATCAGCACCAGCGCGGACAATCCCCAGGCCGCGTCGGCCTTGAACACGCCGGGCAGGTCGGCGGCCTGCGCCGACGCGATGACCCGGCGCAGCGCGCGGTTGCGCCCCGCGATCGCGGCGAACGCGACGCCGAACGCCATCAGGTGAACGGCTGCCAGCAACCAGCGAACGATCATTGCGCCTCCTTGTCGCCCGCGCGCCGCGCAGGCCTTGTCAGACGATCTGCTTGAGCGCGGCGTCGAGCGCGAGCACCGCAACGCGGTCGCCCTCGGTCGCGAGCGGCGCGCGCATCACGATCTGCCGGTTATGGCCGACGGCCGCCGGAGAATCCCACAGCAGTTCCACCTTCGGCCGCCGAAACAGGCTGCCGCGACGCGGCGGCACGACGGCCGCCTGCGCACCCTGCTCGGCCGCGGCGGACGCGCCCCGACCGGGCCAGCGCACCGACAGTTCGCGCGCGTCGTACTGGCCGACCTTACGGCTCTCCATCCAGACGATCGCGGTACGCGTGAGCGTATCGAGCGAGATCGCGTAGCGGCCGACCGCGAAGCGTCGCGCGGCCACGTTGGTGCGCCACAGCGGCCGCGGGCGACACATCCACACGATCGCCGCATACAGCGCCGGCGCGGCGATGAGCCAACCGTTGGTCGCCGTCACCGCGTGCAGCGCACGGCGCCAGCCGGCCGCCCACGCGAACGCGCCGATCGACCACACGGCAAACAGGAAACCGATCAGCGCGAAGACCCGCAGCGCCTGGCGCAGCCACTGCGGCAGCGGGTGGAACGGCCGCTCGGCGCGCGCGACGGCGCCCGGCAGCGCGAGCAGCAGGAAAATCAGCACGAGATAGACGAATGCCCACGGCGACGACACCATCGCCGACAGCGACGCGCGATACCCCATCTGCGACATCGAGAACAGCCAGCGCGCGAGCAGCACGAGACCGATCGCGCGCAACGCGAAGATCACGCCGGCGCCGGGGGCCGGCGCTGCGCGCGTGGTTTTCGATCTCGCCAAGACTGCTCTCCTCTCGATGTTCGTGCGGGGCCGGATTTCGCGGCACGGCCATTATAGGGACATTACCGTCTGGACAGACGACCGGATGGCGTGCCGGGCCGCTTCCGGGACCGTTCGCGGCGCCGGGCGCGGCGAGAATACAACAGATCGGCGCCGCAGATGTGACAACGCCCCGCCGGGGACCCGGACGGGGCGTCAATGACGGCCTCAGCCGCAGTGCGGCCGACGCGCCGGCATCAGCCTGCGTTGACTTCGCGCAGCACCGTGCGGTGCTTCTGGCGCAGCAGTTCCTCGTAGCCCTTCACGTAGTTCTGCGCCATCACCTTCGACGAGAAACGTGCTTCGAACGCGGCGCGCACCTTCTCGCGCGGCAACGTATCGAGACGCTTGAGCGCCGCGACGGCCGACAGTTCGTCTTCGACGACGAAACCCGACACGCCGTTTTCGATCACTTCCGGCACCGAACCGCGCTTGAATGCGATCACCGGCGTGCCGCAGGCCATCGCCTCGATCATCACCAGGCCGAACGGCTCCGGCCAGTCGATCGGGAACAGCAGCGCGTGCGCGTTGCCAAGGAATTCGGTCTTTTCCGACTCGCTGATTTCGCCGATGTACTCGACGTGCGGCAGCGCGAACAGCGGCTTGATCTTCTCTTCGTAGTACGCGCGGTCGGCCTTGTCGAGCTTCGCGGCGATCTTGATCGGCAGGCCGGCCTGCTCGGCGATGCGAATCGCGGTGTCGACGCGCTTCTCCGGCGAGATGCGGCCGAGGAACGCGAGGTAGCTCGGCTTCACGTTCGGGATCGGCGTCAGCAGGTTTTCCGGCAGGCCGTGGTACACGGTCGACAGCCAGTTCGCCTGCGGCAGCGGGATGCGCTGGTTGTCGGAGATCGACACGACCGGAACGTCGCTGAACGCGTTGAAGATCGGCTGCAGTTCCGGCAGGTCGAGACGGCCGTGCATCGTCGTCAGATGCGGGACCGGCTGGCGCGAGAACAGCGAAAACGGGTAGTAGTCGATGTGGCAGTGCAGGACGTCGAACTCTTCCGCACGGCGGCGCACCTGCTCGAGGAGCAGCATGTGCGGGGCCATCACGTCGCGGATCGTCGGGTCGAGGCGCAGCGCCTGCGGCCAGCACGCTTCGAGCTTCGCCGACGTTTGCGAATCGCCGCTCGCGAACAGCGTGACGTCATGCCCCATCTCGACAAGCGCTTCGGTGAGGTAGGACACCACTCGCTCGGTACCACCGTACAGTTTCGGGGGCACCGCTTCGTGCAACGGAGCGATTTGGGCGATTCGCATGCGTAACTCCTAAAAAATCGGCTAAAAACCAGGTATGGGTCGGCAACCTGCCGGCGGTCCGGGCTGGATGCATTTCGTCCGAAAATCGGACGAATCAGCCTGCCGGGGGCGTCGAACCCGCGCTGCTCAAGGAGCGTCGGCGACGCGACAGGCATAGAACGTTTGAAACGAAGACCCGTTGACAGGGGTTCGTAAAAACCTGGAATCGAACCCGGAGCCGATTATCTAGGGTTAATCCCGATACGGCGCACAACATTTCAAACACTTTACTTTGTTACAAAGGTGCAACACTTTGCAACCCGCGGACTTGGGCGTCCGTTCTAGAGTGGAAGGCCCTTTTGGCGTTCCGAGTCGTCCCCTCGCTGCCGGCATCGCGATTCCGGCGCATGCGGCAGGACGGATGCAGAATTTTATCTCAAAATTGGTCGCGCCCCCCTGACCAAGGCAAGATTCGCGCAGGGCAATGCACGGCCTTGTTTACAATGCCGGATTATTCAGTCCGGGCGACCGTGGGCTGCGATCCACCGATCCGCTCAATCACCGAATCACCGCACGCATATTTTGGAATCTCTCACCCCTGCCCAGCGCAACGCCCACAACGCGAAGCTGTCGAGCTACGCGCATCGGCCGATCGCGTTTCTGTTCCGCTACATCCGCCTGCATCCCGTCGCGCACCTGATCGTCCTCTGCAGCGTGCTGGCCGCCGTCGGCTGCGCGCTCGGCTCGCAATACGCGATCAAACACCTGATCGACGTGCTCGCGACCGGGCGTCATCATCCTGGCCCGCTGTGGAGTGCGTTCGCGCTGCTCGTCGGGCTGATCGCGGCCGACAACCTGCTGTGGCGCGTCGGCGGCTGGGTCGCCGCGCACACGTTCGTCGCGGTCACCGGCGACCTGCGGCGCGACCTGTTCCAGTACCTGATCGGCCATTCGCCGACGTACTACTCGGAAAAGCAGCCGGGCACGCTCGCGAGCCGCATCACCGCCACGTCGAACGCCGTCTATACGTCCGAGAACACGATGGCGTGGAACGTGCTGCCGCCGTGCATCGCGGTGATGGGCGCGATCCTGATGATCATCGTCGTGAACCCGCTGATGGCCGCCGGCCTGCTCGGCTGTTCGGCCGTGCTCTCGGTCGTGTTGTTCAAGCTTGCCGGGCGCGGTTCCGCGCGCCATCACGCGTTCGCGTCGAAGGCCGCGGCGGTCGACGGCGAACTCGTCGACGTGATCGGCAACATGGGCCTCGTGCGCGCGTTCGGGATGACGCTGCGCGAACAGAAGCGCTTCGGCGCAACGGTGAAGGCCGAGATGGACGCGCGCCAGCAAAGCCTGCTCTATCTCGAGAAGCTGCGCCTGCTGCACGCGGTGATCACCGCGATGCTGTCCGCCGGCCTGCTCGGCTGGGCACTGTGGCTGTGGGACCAAGGCCGCGCGACCTCCGGCGACATCGTGCTCGTCAGCTCGCTCGGCTTCACGATCCTGCACGGCACGCGCGATCTGGCGGTCGCGCTCGTCGACGTCACGCAGCATGTGGCGCGCCTGTCCGAGGCCGTGAAGACGCTGCTCGAGCCGCACGGGATGCCGGACCGCTCCGACGCGCAACCGCTATCGGCCAAGGGTGGGCGCGTCGATTTCGAACGCGTGACGTTCGCGTATCCGCATCGCCGCGCGATCCTCGACCACTTCGACCTCCATATCGAACCGGGCCAGCGCGTCGGCCTCATCGGCAAGTCGGGCGCCGGCAAGTCGACCGTGCTCGCGCTGCTGCAGCGCTTCTACGACACGCAGGATGGCGCTGTGAAGGTCGACGGGCAGGACGTGAAGGCGATCACGCAGGACAGCCTGCGGCACGCGATCGCGCTCGTGCCGCAAGACATCTCGCTGCTGCACCGGACCATCTACGACAACATCGCATACGGCCGCCCCGAGGCGACCCGCGAGGAAGTGCTCGCCGCCGCGCGCGACGCCCGCTGCTCGGAGTTCATCGAGGCGATGCCGGAAGGCTATGACACGATCGTCGGCGACCGCGGCGTGAAGCTGTCGGGCGGCCAGCGCCAGCGCATCGCGATCGCGCGTGCGATCCTGAAGGATGCGCCGATCCTGCTGCTCGACGAAGCGACGTCCGCACTCGACAGCGCATCCGAGGAAGCGATCCAGAGCGCGCTCGACCGCCTGATGGTCGGCCGCACGGTGATCGCGATCGCGCACCGGCTGTCGACGCTGCGCAACTTCGACCGGATCATCGTGATGAGCAACGGCAAGGTGATCGACGACGGCAGCCCCGACGTGCTGCGCAACCGTCCGGGCCTGTACCGCGACCTGCTCGCGAAGCAGCACGGCCGCCATCACGCGTCCGACGGCACCGCACCGACCGGCGAACGCGTGGCCTGACGCCGCGCCACGCAGTGTCAAGTCCTGGAATAGGTTGACAGTATCCAGGCGCTAGAACGCCCGATGCACCGCATCGGGCGTTTTGTATTTCAGCGCGGCATGTGGCCGTTCATAGTTGTAGATGTGTACCGACTGTTCGACCATCTTGGCGGCCTGTTCAAGGTCCGCAGGACGTTGCAACAGGAACTCCCCCTTGAGAATGCCGTTGACCCGCTCAGCCAGCGCATTCTGATAGCAGTCGTAGCCGTCCGTCATTGAACAGCGCAGGCCGTGATGCCGATGGATGTCCTGATAGTAGGTCGAACAGTACTGGACCCCGCGATCGGAGTGATGGATCAACGGCTGCCGGCTCCGGCGCTTGCGCAACGCCTTCTTGAGCGCCTGACTGACCTGCTCGGTTTGCAGGCTGTCGTGAACGTGATGACCGACGATCTTGCGCGAGAACGCATCCGTGACGAGACTCAAATACACAAACGGGCCAGCCGTCGGCAGATACGTGATGTCGGCCACCCACACTTGTTCGGGGCCGGTCGGCACGATTTGATCCGGCCCGGGTTTCAGTAGATTCGGATGACGCCGGAAGCGGTGATGGCTATGGGTGGTCTTGTGATACGCCCGGTGCGGTACGACCAGTAGGCGCGCGGCACGCAGCACGTCGAACAGCCGATCTCGCCCCAGCTTGATGCCGCGCTCGACCAACGCTGGCCCGAGCAGATGATGGAGCTTGCGTGTGCCCAGCCTCGGCTGGCGAAGCCGCACGTCTCGCACCAGCGCAGTGACGGTCTCGCTCTGCGAGCAACGGTGTTCCTCGCTGCGGCATCGCTTGTAATACGCTTGGCGGCTGATACCCATGTATCGGCAGGCCCGCTCGACGCTCAGCTTTTCGATCCGCTTTTGCGCGACGACCTGCCTGAAGGCTTTTTTACGGTGATCCCGTAATCCTTGCGCATCACGTCGACCACGGCTTCGAATAGCGCGGCTTTCTCCTGCGCCTGTCGCAACTGCGTCTCCAACTCCTTGATGCGCTGCTCCGGTGTGAGCGGCTTTGAGTCTTGCTTTGACATGGTGGAACCCGATCGCGCACGGCCGGATGGATCGGCCCAATCCTGCAAGCCGTGCTTACGTAACCATACCAGCACGGTCGAGCGCCCCTGGATGCCGTAGCGTCGCTGTGCCTCTTTGTACGTCAGTTCGCCTTTTTCGACCTGCGCCACCACCGACAGTTTAAAAGCCAGGCTGTAGTCCCGCTGCGTCCGCTTGATCCCTTGCTCCATTTGGCACCTCTTCGTTTCGGCGAAAAAGTGTCAACCTATTTCAGGACGGGTCACAGCCGACAAAAAAGCCGCCGTGCTTCGCGCACGGCGGCTTTTTTTCACGGCATCGCGCGGCCTCCGCCGTGCAGCGCGCGGGTTACACGCGCTGCAGGTCGCGCAGGAAGTTGTCGCGCCACACCGACACGTTGTTCTCGCGCAGCTGCGCGATCATGTCCGCATAACGCGCGCGCCGCTCGGCGAGCGGCATCGTCAGCGCCTGCGACAGTGCATCTGCCATCCCGTCGATGTCGATCGGATTGACGATCAGCGCGCCCGTCAGCTCGCGCGCGGCGCCCGCGAAACGCGACAGCACGAGCACGCCCGGATCGTCCGGATTCTGCGCGGACACATATTCCTTCGCGACGAGGTTCATGCCGTCGCGCAGCGGCGTCACGAAACCCACGCGCGCGAGGCGATACAGCGCGGCCAGCACCTGTCGGTCGTACTGGCGGTGAATGTAGAGGATCGGCGCCCAGTCGAGCTCCGCGTAGCGGCCGTTGATGCGCCCCGACTCCGCTTCGAGCTGCAGGCGAATGTCCTGGTACGCGCGCAGGTCGGCGCGCGTCGACGGCGCGATCTGCAGGAACGACACGCGGTTGCGGATCGACGCCTGGTGCTCCAGCAGCTTCTCGAACGCGCGGAACCGCTCGACGAGCCCCTTCGAATAATCCAGCCGGTCGACGCTCATGATCAGCTGGCGCCCGCGCAGCGACATGGCCATGCGCGCGGCCTTGCCGTTCTCGCCGGCCTGCGCGAGCGACGCGATCTCGTCCGGATACACGCCGATCGGATAGGCGGCCGCACGCAGCGTGTTGCCGAACGCGCTGACGCGCACCGTGCGCCCCTCGCGCGCCACTTCGCCGCCGGCCTCGAACTCGATGTAGTCGCAGAACGCGCGCAGGTCCGGCTCGGTCTGAAAACCGAGCAGGTCGAACGCGCACAGCGACTCGACGAGCTCGCGATGCGGCGGCACGTTGACGAGCACCTGCGCGGCCGGAAACGGAATGTGCAGGAAAAAGCCGATGCGGTTCTTCACACCGGCCGCCCGAAGCGCACGCGCGAACGGGATCAGGTGATAGTCGTGCACCCAGATCACGTCGTCGTCCTGCAGCAGCGGCACGAGCTGCTGTGCGAGCCAGACGTTCACGCGGCTGTAGCCTTCGAACTCGTGGCGGTCGTACTGGATCAAGTCGGCGCGGTAATGAAACGCGGGCCACAGCGTCGCGTTCGAGAAACCTCGGTAGTACTGGTCGTAATCGCGGCGCGACAGCCCGACGGTCGCGAACGTCACGGGGCCGCGCTCCTCGACCCGGATCTGCGGCGCACCAGACGCGACCACCTCGCCGCTCCAGCCGAACCACATGCCGCCCGTCTCCTTCAGCGCGTCGTACACGCCGATCGCGAGGCCGCCCGCCGCCGGCTCGCCTTCCGAAATCGGGGCGACACGGTTCGAAACGATGATGAGTCGACTCATGCGCCCTGCTGCTCCGCGCCAAGCCAGCGGGCGATCTGCTCGTGCAGCGCGTCGACCGAGTCGAGCCGCGTGCGGGCCGACGTCTCGCCCGCGCCGACCTTGATCGACAGGCCGCCGCGCGCGTTGACCACCGCGAAGCCCTTCTCGTCGGTCAAGTCGTCGCCCGCGAACAGCGGCACGCGGCCCGCGAACGGCGGCTCGTCGAGAAACGCGGCCAGCGCGCGACCCTTGTCGACGCCCTTCGGCTTGATCTCGAATACCATCTTGCCGGGCTGCAGCACGTACGCATCCGCATATTCGGCGACGAGGCGCTCGGCCGCCTCGCGCGCGGCCGGCTCGCGCTCGGGCGCGTTGCGGTAATGCAGCGCGACGGCCGCACCCTTGATTTCGAGCAGCATGCCCGGATGACGGTCGACGACGGCCGCGAGCTCGCGCTCGATGCGCAGCAGCCGTTCGTCGTTGAAGCCGATGCGCTGCGTGTCGCCGTTCGCATCGCGACGCTCGGCGCCGTGCAGGCCTGCGATCGGCAGGTCCGGCATGTTCAGGAACGTGTCGAGATTGTCGATGCCGCGACCCGACACGACGGCGACCGCGCCGTGCGTGCGACGCCGCAGTTCATCGAGCAGCGTCAGCAGCGACGGTGGCACGTGAATGCTGTCGGGCGTCGGCGCCAGCTCGACGAGCGTGCCGTCGAAGTCGAAAAAGAACGCGGTATCGGTCAGGGACAGGGAAGCCGGAACGGATTGCATCGATTCGATGGTCTGAGGAGCGGCCTGCAAACGCGGGCCGCCGCTGCGAGAATGGAATTGTGCGCATCTTACCGCGCCTGCGTAGCGAGATGGGCGAAACCGGTGGCGGGCGAGCCTCGCGCAGCCATCCGCGTCAACTGCGACATATTGCCCCGCTCGCCCATGCCGTACGGGTTTCGAAAGGACGCAGGCGCAGGAATTGCGCTACAGTCTGCAATCGCCGGCCGCGCGACGCATGGCGCCGCGCCGGCCGACGACCGTTCCGTCCGATCGAGCCCCAGGATGTCGTCTGCCCGTCCCGCGCCGCACCGGCGCCTCTTCAGTCTGACCCGCTTCGTCCGCACGGTCGCGGCGCTGACCGCCGCCGTCGCGCTCGCCGCATGCACGCGCGACGAGCCGAACTGGCACCTGACCAACGTCACGGGCCACCTGCCCGACCTGTCGTTCACGCTCACCGGCGGCGACGGCCACGCGGTCGACGCGAACGCGTTTCGCGGCCGCGTCGCGCTCGTCTACTTCGGCTATACGCACTGTCCGGACGTCTGCCCCGAAACGATGGCACGGCTGATGGAAGTGCTCGCGAAGCTCGGCCCGCGGGCGAACGACGTGCGCATCCTGTTCGTCTCGGTCGACCCCGCGCGCGACACGCCGCAGGCGATGCAGGCGTACGTCGCCGCGTTCGACGCCGCGCACGCGCGCGGCCTGACCGGCACCGACAGCCAGATCGAATCGCTCGCGAAGCGCTATCGCGTCGCGTACCAGATGGAAAAACGCGATCCGTCCGGCGGCTACGAGGTTACGCACAGCTCGGCCGTCTACATCTTCGACGCGAACGGTCGCGCGCGCCTGCTCGCGACCGACCGCGATTCACCCGACGCCATCGCCGCCGATGTGCGCCGGATCATCGACACAGCCTCCACCACCTGAACTCCGACATGAAGACGCCCCTCAAGACGTTCGCCCTCCTCGCCGCGCTGTGCACCGGCGCGCACGCGTATGCCGCCGGCGCGATCATCGCGCAGAACGCATGGGTGCGCTGGCTGCCGAACAAGCTGCCCGCGGGCGGCTACGTGACGCTTGTCAACACGGGCGACAAGCCGGTCGATCTCGTCGACGTCGACAGCCCCGACTACGGGATGGCGATGCTGCACCAGACCGTGTCGAACGGCTCGACGCAGAAGATGGAAATGGTCGACAAGCTGACGGTCCCCGCGCGCGGCAAGGTCGACATCGCGCCGGGCGGCTATCACTTCATGCTCGAGGAACCCAGGCACACGATCAAGCCGGGCGACACCGTGCGCCTGCGCCTGAAGTTCTCCGATGGCGAGACGGTCGACACGCCGTTCGCCGTGAAATCGCCGGCCCAGGCGAAGTGATGCGCGCGCGATGAACGTCCTGTACTGGCTCGATCCGTGGGAACCGTCGCCGACCGTGGTCATCGCGGTGCTGACGGCCGCCGTGCTGTTCGCGCGCGGCGTGAAGAAGGCGAAGGTGTCGCCGCTGCGGCAGTTCTCGTTCTGGCTCGGGCTGACGGCGCTCTACATCGCGCTGCATACCCGGCTCGACTACTTCTTCGAGCACGAATTCTTCATGCACCGTGCGCAGCACCTCGTGCTGCATCACCTCGGGCCGTTCTTCATCGCGCTGGCCTACCCGGGCGCGGCGATCCGCGCGGGCATACCGTTTCGCTGGCGGCAACGCTTCGTGCGCCCCGCGCTCGCGTGGGCGCCAATGCGCGCGACGCTCGACGTGGTGTTCCATCCGGTCGTAGCGGTCGTGCTGTTCGTCGGGCTGATCTATTTCTGGCTGCTATCGCCGATCCACTTCATCGCGATGCTCGACTGGCGCCTGTATCGCGTGATGAACTGGAGCATGGTAATCGACGGGCTGCTGTTCTGGTGGCTCGTCGTCGATCCGCGTCCCGCGCCGCCCGCGCGGCTGTCACCGGGCCGCCGGATCCTGATCGTCGTCGCGGCGATCCCGCCGCAGATCGCGCTCGGTGCGCTGATCTTCTTCACGCCGCACGAGTTGTATCCGATCTACTCGATCTGCGGACGCGCATTCACATGGCTCAGCCCGCTGCGCGATCAGCAGATCGGCGGCCTGCTGCTTTGGATCCCGGGTTCGATGATGAGCGTGATCGGCGCGCTGATCGCGCTGCGGCACTGGCTGCGACTGTCGGCGCGCGGCCGCCTGATCGACGAACGGGCGGCCGCCCGGCACGCGCAAAACTCGCCGGTGACTCGCGCCGCCCACTGACGGCGCGGCGCGCGGCGCGTCAGCCGCGCGCGCTGGTCATCCACACGTGCGGGATGCCGTCCTCGTCGTGCACGTCCGAACTCGGCGTGAAACCGAATGCCCCATAGAAGCGCTGCAGATGAGCTTGCGCATGCAGGCTCACCTGCGCATCCGGCCACTGCGCGCGGATGAACTCGAGCGCGCGCGACAGCAACGCGTTGCCGAGGCCCGTGCCGCGAAACGGCGCGGTCGTCAGCACACGGCCGATGCGCACGTCAGTGTGCTGCGCATCCGGCAGCAGCACGCGCAGATAGCCGGCGAGGTGGCCCGCCGGGTCGTACGCGGCCAGGTGCCATGCGGCCTGATCCGCACCGTCGATGTCGCGATACACGCAGTTCTGCTCGACAACGAACACGGCGCTGCGCGCGTCGAGGATCGAATAGAGTTCACGCGCCGTCAGCGCGTCGAAGGATTTCCAGTGCCAGTCGAGATCGTCGGCGCGCACGGAGGCGGCAGGTGCGGAAGCGTTCATGGTCGGTCCTGAATCAAGCACGCCGGCCGGCGCGCAGCAACCGATGATTATGCCTCGAAGCGCACGCGGCACGCGTGCCGCCGCGCCGCGCATGAAAAAAAACCCCGCATTGCGCGGGGCCTGTCCGTCACACCGGCATCTGGCCGAAGCGGCCGCTGTTGAAATCGTCGATCGCGGTCCGGATTTCCTCTTGCGAGTTCATCACGAACGGCCCGTAACCGACGACCGGCTCATCGATCGGCTCGCCGCTCAGAATCAGCAGCTTGGCATCGCCGTTCGCTTCGATCTCGACGTCGCGGCCGTCGCGGCTCAGTTGCACGAACTGCGCTTCGCGGGCGACCGTCTCGCCGTTCACCAGCAATGTCCCGCTCAGCACGACCACCGCGAGCGTCCGCCCTTCGGCGATCGGGAACCGAGCACGGCCGCCTGCTGCAAGCCGCACGTCCCACACATCGATCGGCGTGTGCGTGCGGGCCGGGCCGCGCCGCCCGTCGAACTCGCCCGCGATGATCCGCGCGCGACCTGCGCCGTCCGGCAATTCGACCACCGGGATGTCCGCGTTCAGAAGCGTCTGATAACCGGGCGCACCCATCTTGTCGGCGGCGGGCAGGTTCACCCACAGCTGCACCATCTCGAGCGGGCCGCCACGCTTCGTGAACGCTTCCGAGTGAAACTCCTCGTGCAGGATCCCGCTCGCGGCCGTCATCCACTGCACGTCGCCCGGGCCGATCACGCCGCCCGCGCCGGTCGAGTCGCGGTGTGCGACTTCGCCGTCATAGACGATCGTCACCGTTTCGAACCCGCGGTGCGGATGCTGCCCCACCCCGCGCGGCGCCGAACCCGGCTCGAAGTTCGCAGGACCGGCGTAGTCGAGCAGCAGGAACGGGCTCAGATGTGCGCCGTGAGACTGATAGCTGAACATCGAACGCACCGGGAAACCGTCGCCGACCCAATGACCGCGCGGCGCACTGTACACACCCTGGATCTTCTTCATTTGCCTTCTCCGAATTGCGGCGAAACACGTGTTTCGCATCCTGAGAAGGAATATAGAGGTGGAACGATTGATGCGGTAGACTGCCAAAATCGCACTCAGCGTTCTATTTGATGAACGATAACGAACGGGATCTGAACGATCTCTATTACTTCGTGCAGGTGGTCGAGCACGGCGGCTTCGCGCCGGCCGGACGCGCGCTGAACATGCCGAAATCGAAGCTGAGCCGCCGCATCGCGCTGCTTGAGGCGCGGCTCGGAATGCGGCTGATCCAGCGCTCGACACGCCGCTTCACTGTCACCGACGTCGGCCAGACCTATTACGCGCATTGTCGCGCGATGCTCGTCGAAGCGGACGCCGCCGACGAGGCGATCGCGCTGCTGCACGAGGAGCCGCGCGGCATCGTGCGGGTCAGTTGCCCGGTCGTGCTGCTCGATTCGCTGGTCGGCGCGATGATCGCCGCGTTCATGGTCACGTGCCCGCGCGTCGAGATTCATCTCGAAGCGACCAACCGGCGCGTCGACGTCGTCGGCGAAGGGATCGACGTCGCGATTCGCGTGCGCCCGCCGCCGCTCGAGGACAGCGATCTCGCATTGCGCGTGCTGGCCGAGCGCGGGCAGTGTCTCGTCGCGAGCCCCGCGTTGCTGCGCGAGCGCGGCGTGCCGGCCGTCCCCGCAGACCTGACCCGCTTGCCGAGCCTCGATCACGGCGTGCCGCAGGCCGCGCACGTGTGGCGGCTGCGCGGCCCCGACGGCGCGCAGGCGGAAATCCATCACCAGCCGCGGCTCGTGACGGGCGGCATGCTCGCACTGCGTGCGGCGGCCGTCGCGGGCGTCGGCATCGTGCAGTTGCCGACGATGATGGTGCGTGACGAAGTCGCGCGCGGCGAACTGGCGACCGTGCTGCCGGACTGGGCACCGCGGCGCGAAATCGTGCACGCGGTGTTCGCGTCGCGGCGCGGGCTGCTGCCCGCGGTGCGCGCGCTGCTCGATTTCCTGGCCGAGCGGTTCGCCGAGCTCGAACCTGATTGAACGACGGCGCTGCGCGTTCACCACGGCGCCCGCGAACCACGCGCTGCAAACGAGCCGCGCGTGCCGTAGACTGCGGGACGCGCATCGCGCTTTTCACAACCCCGCTGCCGACAACCCTTTTCGCATTTCAGCCATGTTCACGCTGTCCACCGCCCCTCACGCCTCCAAGGCCGAACTCTATGCGACGCTCGTCGAGCAGGCACGCGCGCTCGTCGAAACGGAACGCGACCTGACCGCGAACGCCGCGAACTTCTCCGCGCTCGTCTATCACTCGCTCGACCGCCTGAACTGGGCCGGCTTCTATTTCTTCGACGGGACGGAACTCGTGGTCGGCCCGTTCCAGGGCAAGCCCGCGTGCGTGCGGATCGCGCTCGGCAAGGGCGTGTGCGGCACGGCCGCGCAGACCCGCGAGACGCAGGTCGTGCGCGACGTGCACGAATTCCCCGGCCATATCGCCTGCGATGCCACGTCGGAATCGGAAATCGTCGTGCCGCTGGTGGCCGCCGACGGCACGCTGATCGGCGTGTGGGACGTCGACAGCCCCGTTGCCGCACGTTTCGATGACGAGGACCGCATCGGAATGGAAGCGCTGTGCCGCGTATTCGTCGAGCACGCATGGCAGAAGGCGCGCGGTTGAGCCCCGGTTGAGCCCCGGTTGAGCCCCGGTTGAGCCCCGGTTGAGCCGCGTGGCGCTGCGGGTCGCGGCGGTGGAGACGATCCTCTGCTGATCGCGCCGCGCGACTCCAAATGAACAGGGCCCCATGACGGGGCCCTTTTTCATTGCGCCGCTGCGTGCGGCACGCCGCGCGTCAGGCCGCGTGCGTGCCGGACAGCGCCGCGAACGCCGGCGGCCTCACATCGTCCGACAGGATCTCGAAGCCCTGCTCCGTCACGACGACCATGTGCTCCCATTGGGCGGATAGCGAATGGTCCTTGGTGACGACCGTCCAGCCGTCGGCCAGCACGCGCGTATCGCGCTTGCCCGCGTTCAGCATCGGCTCGATCGTGAAGATCATCCCCGGCCGCAGCGGCACGCCGGTACCCGGGCGGCCGTAGTGCAGCACCTGAGGCTCGTCGTGATATACGTCGCCGATCCCGTGCCCGCAATACTCGCGGACCACGCTGAACCCTTCTCGATGTGCGACCTGCTGGATCGCGTAGCCGACGTCGCCGAGCGTCGCGCCCGGACGAACCGCGCGGATGCCCGCATGCATCGCCTCGTAGGTCGTCGCGACGAGGCGCCGCGCCAGTTCGCCCGGCTCGCCGACGAAGTACATGCGGCTCGTGTCGCCGAACCAGCCGTCCTTGATCACCGCGATGTCGAGATTCACGATGTCGCCGTCGCGCATCGGCCGCGACGACGGAATGCCGTGACAGACCACGTGATTGACCGACGTGCACAGGGTTTTCGGATAGCCGTGGTAGCCGATGTTCGCCGGGATCGCGCGGAGCTCGTCAACGATGTATTCGCGGCAGCGCGCATCCAGCTCGTCGGTGGTGACGCCCGGCTTCACGTGCTCGGCGATCATCGTCAGCACCTGAGACGCGAGCTTCGCGGCTTCGCGCGACCTGGCGATTTCCGCGGCACCGCGGATCGGGATTTCGCGTCTCGCCATCACGCCACCTGCTCGATGCCGTGGGCGACCGACTCTGTCGGTCGGGCATCGCCGCCGCGCGCTTCGGTCTCGATCAGCATCCGGCAGATATCGCCGTAGGACAGTGATGGATTGAGCTCCGCCAGCATCCCGACGCGCAGCCAGTGCTCCGCCTGTGCATTGATCGAACGGCTCAGCGCGGTGCTGGTCGAGCGCAGCCGTTCGTGCATGTGCTCGGATATCTTGATGATTCCCATATGTCTCTAATTAAACGAAATATAACCGTTTCGTATATTACGCTCGCCCGGGTCGTCGGGCAAGCACGCGACCGACGGCGAATCGTCGACCCGCGACAGCAGGAATCCCGTTGACATCAAATTCCAGCTTGATGGACAATAAATCCATCATGCGAGAATCAACCGCTGCTCCCGCTGACGACACCGGCATCAACGAACGCATTGCCCGGCGCGTGCGCGACCTGCGCACGCTGCGAGGCTACACGCTGGATGCGCTCGCCGCGCGTTCCGGCGTCAGCCGTTCGATGATTTCGCTCATCGAGCGTGCGTCGGCGAGCCCGACGGCCGTCGTGCTCGACAAGCTCGCGGCCGGTCTGGGCGTGTCGCTGGCCGGGCTGTTCGCCGGCGATCGCGACGCCGCACCCGCGCAGCCGCTGGTGCGGCGCGCACAGCAGGCGGAATGGCGCGATCCGGCATCCGGGTACGTGCGGCGCAATCTGTCGCCGCCCGGATGGCCGTCGCCGATCCAGCTCGTCGAGGTCGATTTCCCGCCCGGCGCGCGCGTCGCGTACGACTCCGGCGGGCGCGAAAGCGCGCTGCATCAACAGGTGTGGGTCGTCCGCGGGTGCATCGACGTCACATTCGGCGATCAGCTTCACAAACTACACGAAGGCGACTGTCTCGCCATGCGCGTCGATCAGCCGCTGGTTTTCAGCAACCCGTCGTCGCACGTCGCGCGCTATGTCGTCGCGATCTGCGATGCCCCCGCCGCCATCGGCGCGCGGAATGTGTCATCCGTTCAAGGCCGACAGGCGCAGGAGCCCGTATGAATTCCCCGACACCGCGCGACGACGTGCGCCTGATCGATTGCAACGAGACCGAGCACGCAGCGGCCATTCTCGAGATCCTGAACGATGCGATCTTGAACTCCACCGCGCTGTACGACTACCAGCCTCGCCCACCGGAAGCGATGGTCACCTGGTTCGCGACGAAGCGCGCCGGCGGGTTTCCGGTCGTCGGCGCGGTCGACGAATCGGGCACGCTGGTCGGCTTCGCGAGCTGGGGCACGTTCCGCGCGTTCCCGGCGTTCAAGTATACGGTCGAGCACAGCGTCTACGTCCACCGCGACCATCGCGGCCGCGGGCTCGGCGAATTGCTGCTGCGCGAGTTGATCCGGCGTGCGCGCGAAGCTGACGTGCATTTGCTGGTCGGCTGCATCGACGCGACCAACAGCGGCAGCGTCGCGCTGCATACGCGGCTCGGCTTCGCGCACTCGGGCACGATCACCGAAGCGGGTTTCAAGTTCGGCCGCTGGCTCGATGCGGCGTTCTATCAGCTGAGGCTCGACACGCCGGCACGGCCGGTCGACGGCTGACCGGCATCGCCGAACGTTCGGCATGCTCATGATGACGCGGGCGGTATAGACGGCCCGCAGCACGCCCATCGCCTCGCCCGCGACAACGCGCGATCGCCCCCTCCCCACCGGAGCGCGTTGTCGCCTCTCCTCCGGGCCTTCCCGGGCCGAGGCCTCGCCCCTTTGCCCCGTGACCGCACGTGTGACGTTCGCCGCATTCTTCTGCGAGAACGGTAGCGATACGGTATTCCCCAGCGGTCGCAGCACGGCCGCGTACCGATCCATCACCCGGAGAATGCCGTATGAAAACGCCCCCTGTCCTGTCGCACCATGCCGGATCGCGACGCGATGCCGGCCTCGCGCGCCGCGCGGCCCGACGCATTGCGTGGTCGCT
The DNA here is from genome assembly GCF_001523915.2 of Burkholderia sp. LA-2-3-30-S1-D2. Taxonomy (NCBI): domain Bacteria; kingdom Pseudomonadati; phylum Pseudomonadota; class Betaproteobacteria; order Burkholderiales; family Burkholderiaceae; genus Burkholderia; species Burkholderia sp. LA-2-3-30-S1-D2. Next base: position 2,414,792 of record NZ_CP013384.1, read on the forward strand.
TGCCGCCCTCCCGCTTTTCTGCGGACAAGCTTTCGCGGCCGGCGCGTGTCCGACGCCGTTCGCGTTGAGCGGCAACACCGATCTGCTGTGGAAGGAAGTCACCAACAACCAGTGGCGCAACATGCTGCCGCGCGGCTGGACCGACAACGGTTTTCATTTCTACAGCAGGGTGCGCAGCCGCGGGCCGGAGAACGGCATCAACACGCCGTCGGACCTCGAATCGGAAATCCGTAAAGAGGTGTCGGACGAACCCGCCGGCGGCGGCAACCCGAATCGGCGGACGATCACGCTGCCGATACTGAACAGCAAGGGCCAGCATCTGCTCGCGATTTACGACTACGACGGCAAGAGCACGTCGAAGTGCGAGTTGGTGACGCTGACGTATCCGGCGGAATAGATGCGCGAATGAGGCGCGGAAAAAAGAAAAGCCCCGCCGAAGCGGGGCTTTTTCTCTTCTTACCTGGAGGCGCGAGCCGGAGTCGAACCGGCCTAAACGGCTTTGCAGGCCGCTGCATAACCGCTTTGCTATCGCGCCAAAAGCGGACTGTCCGGATGCCGTGGAGGCAAGCGACAGATTTCTTATTCGATGACCATCAGTCCATCAAATAAAAAGGGAAGCGTGGCTTCCCCATTACTTGGAGCGGGAGACGAGTCTCGAACTCGCGACCTCAACCTTGGCAAGGTTGCGCTCTACCAACTGAGCTACTCCCGCTTTGTCCTGCACCTGCAGCGCTTTGCCATTCAACACGCTGCCAGAAAAATCTGGAGCGGGAGACGAGTCTCGAACTCGCGACCTCAACCTTGGCAAGGTTGCGCTCTACCAACTGAGCTACTCCCGCATGTGTCCTGCATCTGCAGCGCTTTGCCGTACAACACGCTGCCAGAAAAAATCTGGAGCGGGAGACGAGTCTCGAACTCGCGACCTCAACCTTGGCAAGGTTGCGCTCTACCAACTGAGCTACTCCCGCGTATTGATACGCTACTGCTTCCCCGTCACACACTTACTTCGTCGTGCAGCGGAGAAGCGAGATTATGTCGAAGGCACATTCGTGTGTCAAGGGCTTTTCCAGCCCTTTTTCCAAAAACCTGCGCAATCGACCATGTGGGGCCGATCACGCGCCGCCGCGCTCGCGAATCTGCGGCCATGCAAGCTTCATGTAGTACAGCATCGACCAGATCGTCAGCACCGCCGCGAGGTACATCAGCCACTCGCCCCACACGCGCGTGTCGATCGTCGCGATGCCGAGCGGCAGCGGGCCGTAGTACAGCAGCATCGGGATCGCGACCATCTGGCACGCGGTCTTGAACTTGCCGAGCTGGTTGACCGCGACGCTCTTCGACGCGCCGATCTGTGCCATCCATTCGCGTAGCGCCGAGATCGCGATCTCGCGGCCGACGATCACGAGCGCGATCGCCGCATCGACCCGCGAAATCTGCACGAGGATCAGCAGCGCGGCGGTCACCATCAGCTTGTCAGCAACCGGATCGAGGAACGCGCCGAACGACGACGTCTGGTTCCACTTGCGGGCGAGAAACCCATCGAACCAGTCGGTCAGCGCGGCGAGAATGAAGATCGCCGCCGCCGCGAGGTTGCGGTGCGCGCCGCCCATCACCGTGTCCGGCAGATAGAACACGCCGACGACGAGCGGGATCAGCACGATCCGTACCCACGTCAGGAAAATCGGGAAATTGAACGGCATGGCATGCGGGTCAGTAAAGGATTCGCAATTGTGCCGTGTCGACCGGCCTGCCACAAGAACGCGAGATCGCGCGCAGGAGCCGCCGGCCGCACGGCCGCTTCAGTGAAGCTGCTTGTAGATCTGCTCGGCGAGTGCGTACGAGATACCGTCGACGCTCGCCAGTTCCTCGACGCTCGCGGCGACCACGCCGCGCAGCCCGCCGAACCGCGCGAGCAGTCGCTGCCGGCGTTTCGCGCCGATCCCTTCGAGCTCCTCGAGCCGCGAGGTCTGGCGCGCCTTCGCCCGCTTCGCGCGCATTCCGGTGATCGCAAAACGATGCGCCTCGTCGCGGATCTGCGCGACGAGCATCAGCGCGGCACTCTCCTTGCCGAGTTCGAGCGGCGCGCGGCCGTCCGCGAACACGAGCGTCTCGAGGCCGACCTTGCGCCCTTCGCCCTTCGCGACGCCGACCAGCATTGACGTGTCGAGCCCGAGTTCGGTGAACACCTGTCGCGCAATCTCGACCTGCCCCTTGCCGCCGTCGATCAGCACGATATTCGGCAGCAGGCTCGATGCCTCGGCCTTGCGCGTCGATTCGCCGTCGATGCCGGCTGCGTCGTCGGCGGCCGCCGCCTGCGCGGCCTGCTCGACCATCTTCTCGTAACGGCGCGTCAGCACCTGCCGCATGGCCGCGTAATCGTCGCCCGGCGTGATCCCGGTGATGTTGTAGCGACGGTACTCGCCCGATTGCATCTTGTGATGGTGATATACGACGCACGACGCCTGCGTCGCCTCGCCCATCGTGTGGCTGATGTCGAAACATTCGATCCGCAGCGTGGCGAGATCGTCACCTTCGAAGCTGAGCGTCTCCGCGAGCGCGCGCGTGCGCGCCTGCTGCGAGCCCTGTTCGGACAGCAACCGTGCGAGCGCAATCTGCGCGTTCTGCTCGGCCATCGACAGCCACGCGCGCCGCTGCCCCTGCGGCTGCCGCACCAGCGAGACCTTGTGACCGGCCTGCTCGGACAGCAAGTCGAGCAGGTCGCGGCTCGCGGGCGCGTGGCTCACGACCAGCACGGGCGGCACGCGATTGCCGAGATAGTGCTGCGCGATGAACGCATCGAGCACCTCGGCCTCCACCGACGCCCCCGCATCACGCGCGGCGGCAGCGTCTTCCTCGGGCGCCTCGGGCAATGCCGCGGCAGTTTCGTCGGCTGCGTCCGCCGCCTCGGCTTCGTCGCCGAGCCCGCCTTCGGCAAGCGTCAGCGCACTTTCGACGTGCGTCGGGAAATACGCCTTGTCGCCGAGATGCCGGCCGCCGCGCACCATCGCCAGGTTCACGCACACGCGCCCGCCCTGCGCGACGACCGCCAGGATGTCGACGTCGCTGTCGCTGCCGACCTCGATCGCCTGCTGGTGCAGCACCGTCGCGAGCGAGCTCATCTGGTTGCGCACGGCGGCCGCCTGCTCGAACTTCAGCTCGGCCGCGAACGCATGCATCTTCTGCTCGAGTTCCTTCATCACTTCCGACTGCCGACCGAGCAGAAACCGCGCGGCATTCGACACGTCAATCGCGTAGTCGTCCTCGGAAATCGCGCCGACGCACGGCGCCGTGCAGCGCCCGATCTGATGGAGCAGGCATGGCCGCGTGCGGTTGTTGAAGACCGAATCCTCGCAGGTGCGCAGCTGGAACACGCGCTGCAGGATCTGGATGCTCTCGCGCACGGCCCATGCGCTCGGGAACGGCCCGAAGTACTGGTTCTGCTTGTCGACCGAGCCGCGGTAGTAAGCCATGCGCGGAAAGCGGTGCGCGGTGAGCTTCAGGTACGGATACGACTTGTCGTCGCGAAACAGGATGTTGTAGCGCGGCGTGAGCGCCTTGATCAGATTGTTCTCGAGCAGCAGCGCTTCGGCCTCCGAGCGCGTGACGGTCGTCTCGATGCGTGCGATGCGCGTGACCATCATCGCGATGCGCGGCGACAGCTGCGTCTTCGTGAAATAGCTGGATACGCGCTTCTTCAGGTCGCGCGCCTTGCCTACGTAAAGTACGGCGCCCGCCGTGTCGTAGTAGCGGTAGACGCCCGGCATGTGCGGCAACTGCGCGAGGATCTTCTTGGGTTCGAACGGGATGTCGGCGGCTTCTGGGGATGTCATGCGTGATCCGGGTGCCTTGTGGCGCGGAACGGGTCCATTAGAATCGCCAGTTTAGAGCATTCACCGGTCCGCTTCGATGCCCCGCACCACCCCCGCCTCCCCTGCGCCGCTCGCACCCGACGAACCGATCGCGTGCGACCTCTTCTGCACCGTGATCGACAACTTCGGCGACATTGGCGTGTGCTGGCGCCTCGCGCGCCAGCTCGCACACGAGCACGGCTGGCAGGTGCGCCTGTTCGTCGACGATCTGCGCACGTTCGCGCGTCTGCTGCCGGGGGTCGATCCCGATGCCGGACGGCAGACGCTCGACGCCGTCGTGATCGAACACTGGCATGCGGAAGCCGGCGACGCGCTGGAGATCGCCGACGTCGTGATCGAGGCGTTCGCGTGCGAGCTGCCCGGCGCGTATCTCGCGGCGATGGCGCGCCGCGCGCGCCGCCCCGTGTGGATCAATCTCGAATACCTGAGCGCCGAGGACTGGGTCGCCGATTTTCATCTGCGGCCGTCGCCGCATCCGCGGTACCCGCTGCTGAAGACGTTCTTCTTCCCGGGACTATCCGCCGGCACGGGCGGCGTGCTGAAGGAACGCGACCTCGACGCGCGCCGCGCGGCCTTCGAAGCCGACACGGCAGCGCGCGCCGCCTGGTGGCGGCAGGCGACCGGCAACGCGCCGCCGGAGCCGGGCACGACCGTCGTCAGCCTCTTCGCCTATGAAAATCCGGCCGTCGACGCGCTGCTCGCGCAGTGGCGCGACGGCCCGTCGCCCGTCATCGCGCTCGTGCCTGCCGGCCGCGTATCACCGGCCGTCGCGCGTTTCTTCGGGGTCGAATCGTTCGGCGCCGGCGCGCGCGCGGCCGCCGGCAACCTGACCGCTTACGGGCTCGCGTTCGTCCCGCAAGCCGACTATGACCCGCTGCTGTGGGTGTCCGACATCAACTTCGTGCGCGGCGAGGACTCGTTCGTTCGCGCGCAATGGGCGCGCAAACCGTTCGTGTGGCACATCTACCCGCAGGCCGACGACGCGCACCTGCCGAAGCTCGACGCCGCGCTCGCGCACCTGTCGGCCGGCCTCGCCGACGCGCCGCGCGCCGCGCTCGAGCGCTTCTGGCACGCATGGAACGGCGGCGGCACGCCCGATTGGGCCGATTTGCTGCAACACCGTGCCGCGCTGGACGCCAACGCGGCATGCTGGGCCGACGCGCTGGCGGGCGTCGGCGATCTCGCCGGAAAGCTGGCGGAATACGCAAAATCTCAGTTAAAATAAGCGGTTATCCGACGGCTGACCACGCAAGCGCTCGCGTTTTGGGGCTCTTGGCACCCACCGGAACGCCCCCGCTTGCGCCGTCAGCCGTTGTGCAACGCTCAGGCACCTATTTATTTGATTGGATCAGGACAGTTTTTTATGAAGACCGCACAGGAACTCCGCGTAGGCAACGTCGTGCAGATCGGCAGCGACGCATGGGTCATCGCAAAGACGGAATACAACAAGTCGGGCCGTAACGCCGCCGTCGTCAAGATGAAGATGAAGAACCTGCTGACGAACGCAGGCCAGGAATCGGTCTACAAGGCTGACGACAAGTTCGACGTCGTCGTGCTCGACCGCAAGGAAGTGACGTACTCGTATTTCGCCGATCCGATGTACGTGTTCATGGACGCCGACTACAACCAGTACGAAGTCGAAGCGGAAATGATGGGCGAAGCGCTGAACTACCTCGAAGACGGCATGGCTTGCGAAGTCGTGTTCTACAACGAGAAGGCGATCTCGGTCGAACTGCCGACGATCCTGGTTCGCGAGATCACCTACACGGAACCGGCCGTCAAGGGCGACACGTCGTCGGGCAAGGTGCTGAAGAACGCCAAGCTCGCGACGGGCTTCGAACTGCAAGTGCCGCTGTTCTGCAGTACCGGCGACAAGATCGAAATCGATACGCGCACGAACGAATATCGCAGCCGCGCGTAATCGCTCGCGATTTCCGGATCGAACAAAGCGCCCTTCGGGGCGCTTTTTGTTTGCCTGCCGCCAACAGCACCGGTGCGTCGGCACCATCGACAATACAAAATCCAGCACTAAAGGTATTCAATTTGTATCATCGGTAACTGTTTTATAGCGACAAAGAAATAATGTACGTCAGGCGTTCAGCGGGGCATAAAATCAGTTTTTAATCTGACATGCGGCTGCGGCCGGCTCGACAGCCGACAGCCCGCCTCTCTTGACTCGACTCGCGTCCACCATGCCACACGCCCTGATTGTCGAAGACGATCCCAACAGCCTGTCCGGCCTGACCGCGCTGCTCGCCGCGGACGGCTTCTCGGTCGACACGGCCACGTCGCTCGCCGAGGCACGCACGGCACTCGGCCGCTCGATTCCCGATGTCGTCCTGGTCGATCTGAACCTGCCGGACGGCAGCGGATTTGACCTGCTCCAGCATCTGCCGCAGCAGCAGCCGAACGGTTCGCTGCCGGTGATCGTGCTGACGGGCAACGCGACGGTCGAGAGCGCGATCGAAGGCCTGCGTCACGGCATCTGGGACTACTTGCTGAAGCCGATCAACATTCCGCGCCTGCGCAGCCTGCTGGCCCGGATTCCGCGTCCCTACGAACTGATCGACGAAGTGCGGACGCTGCGCGCGTCGCTGCGCCACCTGGGCCGTTTCGGCGCGCTGGTGGGCCGCAGCGAGGCGATGCAGCACGTGTACGACATGATCGAGCACAACGCCGGCACCGAAACGGCCGTGCTGTTCACCGGCGAAGCCGGCACGGGCAAGAAGCTGACCGCGCGCACGCTGCACGAACTGAGCCGGCGCCGCAAGGGGCCGTTCGTGTCGTTCGACTGCCGCACGATCGCGCATGCCGGGCGTCACGGCGCGTCGCTCGACAGCGTGCTGTTCGGCCATGAACGCGGCGCGTTCGACGGCGCCGAGCGGCGCGAATCGGGCCTGTTCGAACAGGCCGGCGGCGGCACGCTGTTCCTCGACGAGATCACCGCACTGCCGCTCGTGCTGCAGGAGGCGCTGCTGCATGCGCTCGACTCGCAGAACTTCATGCGGATCGGCGGCACGAGTTCGATCGCGAGCGACTTCCGGCTGATCGCGGCCACGCGCCGCCCGGCCCGCGAGGCGGTCGCGAACGGCACGCTGCGCGAGGATCTGTGGCTGCGTCTCGATGCGGCGTCGATCACGATGCCGCCGCTGCGCGAGCGCGACGGTGATGCGCTCGCCATCGCGGACGCGCTTATCGACGAACTCAACCGCGAAGCGAGCGCCACCGGTCGCAGCACGACCGACAAGCGCGCGGCACCGGGCTTCGTGCGCGAATGCCTGTCCTACGAATGGCCCGGCAACGTGCGCGAATTGCAGGAGCGCGTGCGTTTCGCCTATGACGCGTCCGGCGATTTCATCGAAACGCTGCGCGCGGGCGAAGCGAGCTTCGCGGCTGGCGCCGCGCTGAACGGCAGCAGCGTGCAGATCAAGGTCGGCACCCCGCTGTCCGACGTCGAGGACCTGCTGATCCGCGCGACGCTCGACGCGGTCGGCGGCACGCGCCATCGGGCCGCGACGCTGCTCGGCATCAGCCCCAAGACGCTGTACAACAAGTTGCAGCGGATGAAGGTCAACTGACCGCGCCGCAGTTGTTCGGGGCGCGGTCGGGAGTTGACGGTTAGTTGCGTAAGGCCATGTCACCTTGCGCCTCGCCCCGCCTCGATGGAAAAGCAAAAAGCCGCGCTTCTGCGCGGCTTTTTGCTTTCGACAACGGGAAAGACGACATCACGCCGCCCTTCTCCGCTTACGCCAGCGCGCTGCTCAGCAGCGCCTGCGCCTGCAGATACTCGGGTTGCGCGATCAGCTTGTCCCACTTGAGCGGCTTGCCGCGCGCCCGCATCCGCTTGATGCGCCGCACCGACTCGCCCGACGCCTGGGCCTTCAGCCCGTTCAGCACGACCTCGGCCGCGTCCGGCTGGTTGCAGACGAGCACCATGTCGCAGCCGGCGGCGAGCGCTGCGTCAGCCGCCTGCGTGAGCGTGCCGCCTTCGCGTGCCGCCTCCATCGACAGGTCGTCGCTGAAGATCGCGCCCGTGAAGCCGAGCTGCCCGCGCAGGATGTCCTGCAGCCACACGCGCGAGAAGCCCGCGGGCCGCTTGTCGACCTGCGTGTAGATCACGTGCGCGGGGATCACCGCGGAGAGTGACAGGCCGAGCCAGTCGTACGGGGCGACGTCCTGCTTGAGGATCGCGTCGAGCGGCCGGTCGTCGGTCGGCAGTGCGACGTGCGAATCGGCTTCCGCGAAGCCGTGCCCCGGGAAATGCTTGCCGCAGTTCGCCATGCCCGCGAGCGACAAACCGTGGTTCAGGCTCTTCGCGAGCAGCGTGACGACACGCGGGTCGCGATGGAACGCGCGATCGCCGATCACCTTCGAGTGCCCGTAGTCGAGATCGAGCACCGGCGTGAAGCTCATGTCGATCCCGCATGCGCGCAGCTCGGCGGCCAGGATGTAGCCGACGGCAGTCGCGACCTTCGTCGCGAGCAGCACGTCGCGGTCCCACAGTTCGCCGAGGCGACGCATCGCGGGCAGCACCGTGAAGCCGTCGGTGCGGAACCGCTGCACGCGGCCGCCTTCGTGATCGACGGCGATCAGGATGTCTTCGCGCACCGCGCGGATCGAGTCGGTCAGCGCCGTCAGTTGCGCACGATTCTGGAAGTGCCGCGCGAACAGGATCACGCCGCCGGTATTCGGATGCGCGAGGCGCCGCGCATCGTCGCGCGACAGGGTCGTGCCGACGACGTCGAGCATGACCGGGCCGGGAGTCGTTTTCATCGAATCGGAATTCCGTCAGGAGGGGGTTCGGGAAACAGGTGCAGGTGCAAGTGCAGGTGCAGTGCCAGGCGCGGCGTCCGTTTCGGCGACCACGAACGACACCGCGTAGTCGCGTTCGTCGCTGACCGTCACGCGCGCCGTGATGCCACGCGCGGCAAGCCAGTCGGCCAGCTCGCCCGAAGCGACCACGTACGGCTCGCCGCTGCGCTGGTTGAGCGTCTGCAGCGCGCGCCACGTCATCGGCCAGTGCATGCCGAGCCCGATCGCCTTCGAGAACGCTTCCTTCGCGGAAAAGCGCGTCGCGAGAAACGCGATGCCGCGCGCCTCCGAGCGCGCACGGCGAGCCTGGAACACGCGCAGCTCGTCGGGGCCCAGCACCTTCTCGGCGAACCGGCCGCCCGTGCGCTCGAGCACGGCCGCGATACGGCTCACCTGGACGATGTCGGTGCCGATGCCGTAGATCGCCATCTCAACGCCCGCCGTGATGTGCGGACGATGCCGGGCGGCGAGTGAAGCGCGCGCGCACGCAACGCATCGTCAGCGCGCGCCGCCGTGCAGCGCGGCGACGCGTGCGGCGACCATGATCGCCTTCATCTCGCGCACCGCGTTATCCCAGCCTGCGAAGATCGCGTGCGCGACGATCGCGTGGCCGATGTTCAGTTCGACGATGCCGTCGATCGCGGCGATCTGCTGCACGTTCGTGTAATGCAGCCCGTGGCCGGCGTTGACCTTGAGACCCAATTGCGCACCGGCCTGCACGCCGGCGACGATGCGCTCGTATTCGCGCTGCTGCTCGGCCTCGTCGTGCGCATCGGCGTAGCGGCCGGTATGCAGCTCGACCACCGGCGCGCCGGCTTCGTGCGCGGCACGGATCTGCGTCTCGTCCGGATCGATGAACAGCGACACGCGCACGCCGGCGTCGGCGAGTTGCCTGCATGCCGCACGCACGGCCTCGAAGCGGCCGGCAACGTCGAGACCGCCTTCGGTCGTCAGTTCCTCGCGCTTCTCCGGCACGAGGCACGCGTCGTGCGGACGCACTTCGCATGCGATGTCGAGCATCTCGGCCGTCACCGCGCACTCGAGGTTCATCCGCGTCTTCAGCAGCGGGCGCAGCGTGCGCACGTCGGCGTCGACGATGTGGCGGCGGTCCTCGCGCAGATGCAGCGTGATCGCGTCCGCACCGGCCTCTTCGGCGGCGAGCGCCGCGCGGATCGGATCGGGATAGGACGTGCCGCGCGCGTTGCGCAGCGTCGCGACGTGGTCGATGTTCACGCCGAGGTCGATGGCGGTGGGCGTTGTCAGGAAGAAACTCATAGGTTTTGCAGGTCGATCAGGATCTGACGCGTGGCAAGCGGCGTACCGCCGAGATAGGTGTTCAGCAGGAAGCGCATCAGCGTCTTGCTTTGCGCGACCGTCTGGGCTCGATGGTAATCGTCCTGCTCCATGTCGAGCAACGTCTGTCCGGTAATCACCGGCCAGTGCGACGGTACGTCGTCGTCCGCATTGCGCACGCCGCGCTCGGGATCGAACACGTAGCGGCGATCCGGCTCGACCGCACGGCGCGCGACCGTGCGGTTCAGCGCCATCGCATAGCCGGTCTCGCGCAGCAGCACGCGCTCGAACGAGCGCAGCACCTGCACCGCAGGCTCGCCGTGCGCAAGGCGCGTGAGGGTCAGCACGTAGTGATTGAAGAGCGGCGGCTGCGGATCCTCGCGCGCGCAGAATTTCACGAGCAACTCGTTCGCGTAGAAACCGCACAGCAGCCCGTCGCCGCCGAGCGGGAGCATCCCGCCGACCCACTCGGCCCCCGTCAGCGTGCGTACTTCGGATTTGCCCGACCAGGACAGCAGTAGCGGCTGGAACGTCTGCAGCACGCCGCGCAGCGCGGAGTGCGGGCGCTTCGCGCCCTTCGCGACGAGCGCGAGGCGGCCGTGATCGCGCGTGAGCACGTCGATGATCAGGCTCGTTTCCCGATACGGATAGCTGTGCAGCACGAACGCCGGCTGCTCGGCGACGCGGAAATCGGACGTGCGAGACGTTGCGCGCCGCGCCTTGCGACGCGGCGGTTCGGGCGGTGCCGGCAACGGCGCGTCGTTCGCGCCGGCAGTCACCGCGTCTTCGGTCGACGTCAGCGCGTCATTCGTACCCATAGGCGCGCAGCCCCGCCTCGTTGTCGGCCCACCCGCTCTTCACCTTCACGAAGGTCTCGAGATACACGGGGCCGTCGAACAGCTTCTCCATGTCCATCCGCGCCTCGGTGCTGATCTGCTTGAGCTTCTCGCCCTTCTTGCCGATCACCATCGCCTTGTGCGAATCGCGCTCGACGAGGATCGTCGCGAAGATACGCTTCAGGCGCCCTTCCTCCTCGAACTTGTCGATCAGCACGGTGCTCGTGTAGGGCAGTTCGTCGCCGGTCCAGCGGAACACCTTCTCGCGCAGGATTTCGGCCGCAAGGAAGCGCGAGCTGCGGTCGGTCAGTTCGTCCTCGCCGTAGATCGGCTCGCCTTCCGGCAGGTACGGCTTGATGGTGTCCAGCAGGCGCTTGATGTCTTCCGGCCGCTGTGCCGACAGCGGCACGAGTTCGGTGAATTCGCGCAGCCCGCTCATCTGCTGCATGAACGGGAACAGCGTCGCCTTGTCGGACACACGATCGATCTTGTTCGCGATCAGCAGCGTCGGCATGCCGGGCGGGATCAGGTCGAGCACCTTCTGGTCGTCGGGCCCGAAGCGGCCGGCCTCGATCACGAACAGGATCACGTCGACCGACGTGAGCGTCGACGTGACCGCGCGGTTCAGCGAGCGGTTCAGCGCGGTGCTGTGACGTGTCTGAAAGCCCGGCGTGTCGACGAACACGAATTGCGCGTCATCGAACGTGTTGATGCCGGTGATGCGATGGCGGGTCGTTTGCGCCTTGCGCGACGTGATGCTGATCTTCTGGCCGACGAGTGCGTTCATCAACGTCGACTTGCCGACGTTCGGGCGGCCCACGATCGCGATCATGCCGCAACGGAAACCGGTAGGAGCGGGAGTGTTCATATCGTTTGGGAGACAGGTTCGGAAACGGCCGCGCGGCGCGCGGCACGATCGAGGGGCAATTCAGTGGTCGGCATCGGCCACGCGCGCCTGCGCGGCAGCGAGGCTTGCGCCACCCTGCGGCGTCTCGGTGCCGGGCGCCGCGGCGTCGCGGGCGCGCGACGTTGCACGCGAAGCGGCGTCTGAACCGGCAGCGGGCTTGTCGGTGGACGCGGCCGGATCGGCCGCCTGGCCCGCCTGCTTGTCGGCTGCACGGGGTGCGGCTTCCGCGTGCTTGTCCGTCGCGCGCGAGCCGGTTTCGTTGCGATCCGACGGCTTCTCAGGCGCCTTGTCGGCCGGCTTGTCGGCCATCGGCTTCGGGGGCCGGTCGGCCTTGTCCGTGGCCGTTTCCACATGCGCCGCGCGAATCGCGGCCATCGGCGCCTGCGTCGGCCGCTCGGTCGTGTGTGCGCCGGCGTCGGTCGCTGCCGACCCGGCAGCAGGCGCCTTCGCGTCGCGCGTCGTCGCACGCTCCTTTCGGTCCGGCGAACGCAGGTCGAGCGCTTCCTGCACGCCCTTCACGCCCGGCACGATTTCAGGCTCGACGTGCTTCGACCCGCGTGCGTTCTTCGAACGCTTCGGCTTCGCGGCCAGCATCGGCGCGGCCGCCAGCACCTCGTCGAGCGCCTTCTTCGCGGCAGCCTGCTCGGCCGCCCGCCGGCTCGCGCCGGAGCCTGACACCTTCACGTCGAGCTTCGGTACCGTGCACTCGACCTCGAACTGCTGATTGTGCGCCGCACCATGAGTCGCGACGACCGTATAGGTCGGTAGCGCGATCTTGTGCCCCTGCAGGTACTCCTGCAGCAACGTCTTCGCATCCTTGCCGAGCGTGCGCGGATCGATGTGGTCGAGAATCGGGATATAGAGGCGCTTGATGACCCCTTGGGCGGCTTCGAAGCCGCCATCGAGGAATACCGCCCCGATGATGGCTTCGAACGCGTCCGCGAGGATCGACGGGCGACGGAAGCCGCCGCTGCGCAATTCGCCCTCGCCCAGCCGCAACCCTTCCGAAATATTCAGGGCCTGAGCGATTTCGTAGAGCGACTGCTGCTTGACGAGGTTGGCGCGCACGCGCGACAGGTCGCCTTCGTCCAGCTTGCTGAAACGCTGGAACAAAAGGGCGGCCACCGCGCAATTCAGAACGGAATCGCCGAGAAACTCGAGCCGTTCATTGTGCGTGGCACTGTGACTGCGATGGGTCAAAGCCTGGCGCAATAATTCCGCATTGCGAAATTCGTAGCGCAGCCGGCTTTCCAACTGGGATAGGGGCATGTGCAGGAGTATAACGCGGGCGCCGGTCGGGCCGAAACGGCACGGCCGGACGCGAAAAGGCGTGACGAGGCGGTGTTACCGCCGGTTCTTAAAGTAGTTCGGCAATACGCGACGCGGCCCGTGCGTCGCGCATTGCGTGCGAGTCGAACGCGATCAGTTGAAGGAACCGATGCGCTTCAGGTCGCCGAAGTTCATCCAGATGAAGAACGCGCGGCCGACGATGTTGTTGTCCGGCACGAAACCCCAGTAGCGGCTGTCGGCGCTGTTGTCGCGGTTGTCGCCCATCATGAAGTAGTGGCCCGGCGGCACCTTGCAGATCACGCCGCGGCTGTTGTACGTGCAGTTGTCGCGATACGGATAATCGTAAGCGCCCATCACGAACGGCGGCACGGCCGGGTTGTTGAGGATCGCGTTCTTCTTGTTGCCGATCGTTTCCTCGAACTGCTTTGCGTAGTTCTGGCGCTCGTCGTCGAAGAAATCCGGCAACGGCGTTTCGGGCACCGGCTGGCCGTTGATCGTCAGTTGCTTGTCCTGGTAAGCGACCGTGTCGCCCGGCAGGCCGATCACGCGCTTGATGTAGTCGACCGACTCGTCCTTCGGATAACGGAACACGACGACGTCGCCGCGCGACAGCGGGCTGCCCTGCGTGATCTTGGTGTTCGTGATCGGCAGGCGCAGACCGTATTCGAACTTGTTGACGAGGATGAAGTCTCCGATCCGCAGCGTCGGCACCATCGAGCCCGACGGAATCTTGAACGGCTCGACGACGAACGATCGCACGACGAACACGGCCAGAATCACCGGGAAGAAGCTCGCGGTGTACTCGAGCCACCACGGCTGACGCAGTTTTTCGTCGCGCAGCCTCGAACGCGTCTGCGCTGCGTTTTCGTCAGCGAATCGCTTGTCGATGCGCGACTGCTGGCGATCGAACTCCTCGATCGCCGCATCGGCCGCCTTGCGTCGCCGCGGCAGGAACACCAGTTTGTCCAACACCCACGCTACGCCCGTCACGACGACGAGCACAAAAAGAATCAGCGCAAAATTCATAAAAGGATCAGTCCTGTTATTTGTCTTCGACGCGCAAGATCGCGAGGAACGCTTCCTGCGGGATCTCGACCGAACCCACCTGCTTCATGCGTTTCTTACCTTCTTTCTGCTTCTCGAGCAGTTTCTTCTTTCGCGTGATGTCGCCGCCGTAGCACTTCGCGAGCACGTTCTTGCGGAGTGCCTTGATGTTCTCGCGCGCGACGATGTGCGCACCGATCGCGGCCTGGATCGCCACGTCGTACATCTGGCGCGGAATGATCTCGCGCATCTTCGCGGCCACTTCACGGCCGCGATACTGCGACTGCGAGCGGTGCACGATGATCGACAGCGCATCGACCTTGTCGCCGTTGATCAGCATGTCGACCTTGACGACGTCCGACGTGCGGTATTCCTTGAACTCGTAATCCATCGACGCATAACCGCGCGACACCGACTTCAGCCGATCGAAGAAGTCGAGCACGATTTCGGCCATCGGGATTTCGTACGTGAGCTGCACCTGGCGGCCGTGATACTGCATGTTGATCTGCGAGCCGCGCTTCTGCTCGCACAGCGTGATCACGGACCCGACGTAGTCCTGCGGCATGTACAGGTTCACGGTGACGATCGGCTCGCGAACTTCGGCGATGCGGCCGGGCTCCGGCATCTTTGCCGGGTTCTCGACCATGATCGTCGAGCCGTCGCTCTGCACGACCTCGTAGACGACCGTCGGCGCGGTCGTGATGAGATCCATGTCGAATTCGCGCTCGAGCCGCTCCTGCACGATTTCCATGTGCAGCAGCCCGAGGAAGCCGCAGCGGAAACCGAAGCCGAGCGCCTGCGACACTTCCGGCTCGTACTGCAGCGATGCGTCGTTGAGCTTCAGCTTCTCGAGCGACTCGCGCAGCGCGTCGTACTGGTTCGCCTCGACCGGATAGAGGCCCGCGAACACCTGTGGCTTCACTTCCTTGAAACCCGGCAGCGGCTCGGTGGCGGCCTTGGTCACGTGCGTGACCGTATCACCGACCTTCGCGGCCGTCAGTTCCTTGATGCCGGCGATGATGAAGCCGACCTGCCCGGCCGACAGCGATTCGAGATTGCGCGACTTCGGCGTGAATACACCGACGTGCTCGACCGGATACTGCGCGCCGGTCGCCATCATCTTGATCTTGTCCTTCGGGCGCAGCGTGCCGTTGACGATGCGCACGAGCATCACGACGCCGACGTAGTTGTCGAACCACGAATCGATGATCAGCGCCTGCAGCGGCGCGGCCGGATCGCCCTTCGGCGGCGGCACCTTCGCGATCAGCGCTTCGAGCACGTCCTCGACGCCGAGCCCCGTCTTCGCGCTGCAGCGCGTCGCGTCGGTCGCGTCGATGCCGATCACGTCCTCGATCTCCTCGATCGCGTTCTCGGGGTTCGCCGCCGGCAGGTCGATCTTGTTCAGCACCGGCACGACCTCGACGCCGAGCTCGATCGCCGTGTAGCAGTTCGCGACCGTCTGCGCCTCGACGCCCTGGCTCGCGTCGACCACGAGCAGCGCACCTTCGCACGCGGACAGCGAACGGCTGACCTCGTACGAGAAGTCGACGTGCCCCGGCGTATCGATCAGGTTGAGGTTGTAGACCTTGCCGTCGCGGGCGCGATAGGACAGTGCCGCCGTCTGCGCCTTGATCGTGATGCCGCGTTCGCGCTCGATATCCATCGAATCGAGCACCTGCGCTTCCATTTCACGGTCGGCGAGGCCGCCGCATACCTGGATGATGCGATCCGCGAGCGTCGACTTGCCATGGTCGATGTGCGCGATGATCGAGAAATTGCGAATATGATCCATTCAGTGCCGATCAAGCGAAAAAGGCGCGCTCGACGACTGCGGAGCACGCCTTGTAAGTCGGTGAAAAAACGGCTTATTTTAGCCGAAAAGGCCTTTGCCGGGCGGTAATTTGGGACGTCTGGTCGAGGACGCCCGGTCAGGGCACCCTGCCGGAGGCCTTGGCGGGCAGACTCGCACCGGAACTCCGCGCAGGGCGCGGCCGGCGGCGGGGCCAGATTCAGCGCCGCGCCGATAGCGCGCCGCGCACCCTCGCCTCGTCGAACCGGTGGCGGCACACCTCCGTGCCGTCCAGCAACAGTACCGGCACGTCCTCGTCGTAACGGGCGACGAGCGCCGGATCGGCGTCGATGTCGACGTAGTCGACGGCAACGCCGAACTCGGCCGCCACGGGCGCCAGCGCATCGCGCATGTCGTCGCACAGATGGCACCAGCCGCGGCCGTAGAGCGTGAACATCGGCGCGTTACTTCTGGATCGGGCGCGGGCGCACCGGCACGAACTGCGTGTTGTCGCCGCGCCGCACGAGCACCGCGACAGCCTTCTGCGGATCCAACTGCGCGGTCACGTCGGCGAACTGCTTCGCGCTCGTGATGTCGGTGTCGCCGACGCGCAGCACGATGTCGCCGCGCTGCAGGCCCGCACGGGCCGCCGGACCGTCGACGCCGTCGATCTGCACGCCATTCTTCAGCTTCAGCGACTTCAGCTGGTCAGCCGAAAGGTCGCTGACCGTCAAGCCGAGTGAATTGGCCTGGCGCGGCTTCTGCGGCACATTCTTGCGCTGCTCGGCCTTCGCCGTCGTCTCCGCCGGCGTCTCGGCGATCGTGATCGGCACATCACGCGCCTGACCCTTGCGCCACACGCTGACGGTCGCCTTGGTGCCCGGCTTCGTGTCGCCGACCATGCGCGGCAGATCCGACGCCGCATCGACCGGCCGGCCGTTGAACTTCAGGATGATGTCACCCGGCTGAATGCCCGCCTTGTCGGCCGGACCGCCCGGCTCGACGCTGCTGACGAGCGCGCCTTCCGCCTTCGGCAACCCGATCGAGTCGGCCACATCCTTCGTCACTTCGCCGATCGCCACCGCGATGCGGCCGCGCGTGACCTTGCCGGTCGCCTTCAGCTGGTCCGCCACGCGCATCGCCTCGTCGATCGGGATCGCGAACGAAATGCCCATGAAACCGCCGGTGCGGCTGTAGATCTGCGAGTTGATGCCGATCACCTCGCCCTGCATGTTGATCAGCGGGCCGCCCGAGTTGCCGGGGTTCACCGCGACGTCGGTCTGGATGAACGGCAGGTAATCGCCCGTGTTGCGGCTCTTCGAACTCACGATGCCGGCCGTCACGGTGTTGTCGAGGCCGAACGGCGAGCCGATCGCGACGACCCACTCGCCGACGCGCACCTTGTTCGAATCGCCGATCGCGACAACCGGCAGATTCGACGCCTGGATCTTGACGACCGCGACGTCCGTGCGGTCGTCGACGCCGACCAGTTTCGCCTTGAATTCGCGCTTGTCGGTCAACGTCACGTAGATGGTGTCAGCGTCGTCGACGACGTGCGCGTTGGTCATCACGTAGCCGTCCGCCGACACGATGAAGCCCGAACCGACGCCGCGGTTCTGCTCGGTGTCGGGCGGATTGTCTGGCGCCGGCGCGTTTTTCGGGTTGCCATTGCCGTTGCCGCCACGACTACCGGGCGCCTGCGGCAGCGGAATGCCGAAGAAGCGCCGGAAGAATTCCGACATGTCGCCGTTGTCGAAGCCCGGCGGGAGCACGCCGCGCGGCCCGGGCGTCGGCACGTTCGCGGTGGTCCGGATGTTCACGACAGCCGGCCCGACCTTCTCGACCAGATCGGCGAAGTCGGGAAGGCTGGCTGCAGGAGGCGTGACAGCGGCAGCGGTATGCGAGGCAAGCGGCAGGCAGGCAAACAGCACCGCCGCCGCGAACACTTTGCGCAGCGTGAGTTTCGTCATGTCGAAAGCCGTAGCGTTACTTGGAAGCCTTGTATTCTATGGCAGACGCGAACTGCTGCAACGTGGCCGGCGGCACTTCGCCGAGCACGGTGATCCAGTAGTCGCCGCGGCGCTTCACGAGCACGTGGGTCGCGCCGGTGCTGCCCGCACCTTCCTTGCGCGTGTTCTTTTCGGCCGGCTCGATGAAGACGGAGATCGTCGCGAGGCCGTCGGTGAAGACGGCCTGATCGACCGGAATCGGCGGATCACCGGCGTCGCGCGCGGCCATCGGGCGGCGCACCTCGCGAATCTTCCGGAATCCGGCGATGGTCGGTGCGATCTGCCAGCCCTGCGCTTCCATGTCGACCGTCGCGACCGGCGGGCGGACGACCGTCCAGCCGCTCAGGTTGCGCATGCCGGCCGCAATCGCGGATTTGTCGCCGGCCGTGCCGCCTGTCTGCACTTGCGAAAATGCGACCTGCTCGAGCACGTGATCGCTCGCGTCGAGCGTCTGCGAACGCAGCAGCAGCCCGGTGCGGGTGTCGGCCCACAGCTTGTACGTGAACCGGTACGCATCCTTCGGTACGAGTTCGACCACTTGCGCGTCGACCCCGGCCACACGGTCCTTGCCGAGCAGCTTCGCGTCATAAACGGACATCACGTGCTCGCCGCCCGCGCCGAGCAATGCAGGGAACGAATCGCGCGTCTGGCGGCGCTCGACCACGCACAACTTGCGCTCGGGAACGAACGTGTACAACTCGTCGTTGTGCCGCAGAACCTTGCGCGGCTTGCCGTCGAGCGACTCGATCCGCTCGAACTCGCCGTCGCGGGACGCCACGTGCGCGATACGCGACGACTGGACATAGCCGCCGCGCTGGTAGACGAACGTACCCTCGTAGCTCTGCTGCTGCGCCGCCTGCTGGATGCGATCGAGCCAATCCGCCGCCCCCTTGCGGGTCGCGACGGGATCGTCCGGTTGCTGGGCGCTGGCTGTGAGGGATTGGACGGACAACAGGGCGGCTGCGCAAAGCAGGAGGGCCGGCAGCCGCTTCCATCCGGAGATGGCGTGATTCAACTGCAATGTCCGCATCGGGTTTATTGGCCTGGCGTGGTGGTCACGGCAGCGCGGATCAGCGGCATCGAGCCCGTGACGACGGGCTGCTGCGCGAATTGCTGGTGCGCTTCAAGGTATTGGTCGAGACTTGCGTCGCGGATGATGTTGACGTCCTGCAGACCCGGCTGCGCCGATGCCTGCGCAACCGTCACGCGCTGCAGGTTGCCGTTCTGCGGTGCGCCTGTCGATGCGACCTGGACGGCGCCCGGCGCGCCGGCCGTCTGCATCTGCGGGACGACGATCCACGTCAGCGTGGCGGCCGCGGCGGCCACCGCGAACGCGGGCACGACTCGCCGGCGCAGCGACAGCAGTTTGCGCGCGACCGGCGCGGCGGCCGGCGCGAGCAGGTGCGGCTCGCTTTCGAGCGCGGCCGACATGCGCGCGGTGAACGCGACGCTCAGCGCGGGCGACAGTGCGAGCTCGTCCGAGCGCAGCGCATCGCCGATCAGGTGGTAATGGGCCCACGCAGCGCGATCCGCGCGGTCGAGCTCAGCCAGAAACTGCCCGTGATCCGGGCCGTCGAACAGTTCACCGTCGACCAGAGCGGAAAGGCGCTCGCCGCGCGAGCACGCCTGCGACTGCGTATTGACCGACCCCATGATGCTCCCCATCTTGCACACACCCCGTCGTGACTTCACGACTCTATCCGTAACTAGACCCCGACCCGCTTCGTTGCGCCCGTCGCGCTTACCAGCGCTTGCCTTCGGGCGTATCGAGCAGCGGACGCAATTTCGCAGCAATTGCCTCGCGCGCCCGGAAGATCCGCGACCGGACCGTCCCGATCGGACAATCCATCATTTCCGCGATCTCTTCGTAGCTCAGGCCCTCGATCTCGCGCAGCGTGATCGCCTGGCGCAGTTCTTCGGGCAGGACGGCCATTGCAGCGTTGACCGTCTCGGCAATCTGCTTGCTCATCAACATCGACTCAGGCGTGTTGATATCCCTTAGTTGGTCTGCGTCGGAGAAAGTTTCCGCTTCCTCGGCATCGGCCTCGGTGGAGGTCGGTGCCCGGCGGCCCTGCGTCGCAAGGTAGTTCTTCGCCGTATTGACGGCAATCCGGTACAACCACGTGTAGAACGCCGACTCGCCGCGAAATTGCGGCAGCGCACGATACGCCTTGATGAACGCGTCCTGGGCCACATCCTCGACCTCGGCGGGATCCCGCACGAGGCGCGAGATCAGCCGAATGATCTTGCGGTGGTATTTGGAGACCAGGAGTTCGAACGCTGCCTTGTCGCCTTTCTGTACGCGCTCGACCAGAGCCTGATCGATTTCTTTTTCACTCACCTGACAAATCCGTTAACTAGGGATGCAACGCGGAGCGTTATTGTAGCGTTCCGGCGCCGGGCGCTGGTTACGGTCGGTAACTGCGCCACCGTCATGCCCGCCCCGCCGTGCCCGCGCTACGCGCCAGCACGGACAGCGCGCTGAACGACGCGGCATCGAGCGCATCGGCAGGGATCAACAGCGGCCGGGCGCGCCGGGCGCCCTGCCCGACCGACAGTACGAGCAGCAGGCTGCTCCAGTGTGCATGGCCGGTCACGCGGCCCCGGGCCAGCAAGCGCCCGGTGCGGCCAAACGCCGCAATCTCCCCGAATGCATCGATCCGCAGCTCGGCCGGCAGCCGACGGGCACAGGCCCGCGCGGCACACACGGCAAGCAGCGCAGCCGTCGCCGCGGACACGCACGCGCCGGCGGCAGCACCGGCCCGCGGCGCCCAGAACAGGTACGCGGACGCGGCAGCCGCCGCGACGAACACGGCCAGCACGACATACGACACGGCCGAGGCCCGCAACGCAAAGCGCTGCGGACGCCCGGCCGGAGCATCGAATGGACTCGTCAAGCGATTCGGCGTCAGACGCGCTTGAACACCAGCGTGCCGTTGGTACCGCCGAAGCCGAAGTTGTTCTTCACGGCAACGTCGATCTTCATGTCACGCGCGGTGTTCGCGCAGTAATCGAGATCGCACTCGGGGTCCTGGTTGAAGATGTTGATGGTCGGCGGCGACACGTTGTTGTGCAGCGCCAGCACCGTGAACACCGACTCGAGACCACCCGCGCCACCCAGCAAGTGGCCCGTCATCGACTTCGTCGAGTTCACGACGAGCTTGTACGCATGCTCGCCGAAGGCCGCCTTCACCGCGTCGGACTCGTTCTTGTCGCCGAGCGGCGTCGACGTGCCGTGCGCGTTCAGGTACTGAACCTCGTCCGCGTTCACGCCGGCGTCGCGCAGTGCCGCAACCATGCAGCGGCGCGGACCGTCCATGTTCGGCGCGGTCATGTGGTACGCATCGCCCGTCATGCCGAAGCCCGAGACTTCCGCATAGATCTTCGCGCCGCGCGCCTTCGCCGCCTCGTATTCCTCGAGCACCATGACGCCTGCACCCTCGCCCAGCACGAAGCCGTCGCGGTCCTTGTCCCACGGACGGGACGCAGTGGCCGGATCGTCGTTGCGGGTCGATAGCGCACGCGCGGCCGCGAAGCCGCCGATGCCGAGCGGCGACACCGTCGATTCGGCGCCGCCCGCGACCATCACGTCGGCATCGCCGGCCTGGATCAGGCGCGCCGCGAGGCCGATGCTGTGCAGACCGGTCGTGCAGGCCGTCACGACCGCGAGGTTCGGGCCCTTCAGGCCGAACATGATGCTCAGGTGACCCGAGATCATGTTGATGATCGAACCCGGCACGAAGAACGGCGAGATCCGGCGCGCGCCGCGATCGACGTAGGTCTGGTGCGTGTCTTCGATCATCGGCAGGCCGCCGATGCCGGAGCCGACCAGCACGCCGATGCGTTCCGCATTGGCTTCGTTCACTTCGAGGCCGCTGTCCCGGATTGCCTGGACGCCGGCTGCGATGCCGTAATGGATGAACGTATCCATGTTGCGGGCTTCCTTCGCCGGAATGTACTCCTCGGCGCTGAAACCCTTCACCTCACCCGCGAAATGCACGGCAAGGTTCGACGGATCGAACTTCGTGACGGTGGCGATGCCGGACCTGCCGGCGACGAGATTGGCCCAGCCGTCGGCAACATTATTGCCAACAGGCGAAATCAGCCCCAGGCCTGTAACGACAACACGACGGCGGCTCACGGTAACCTCTTTTCCATTGGATGACAAAAACAAAAGCCACAGTGGCCACAGGAACCAGCCCTGCGAGCCCTGTGGCTGTTAGTCCGTCCGGCGCGGTTGCCGGCAGGATGGCGCGTCAAACGCGAAGATCGCGGCGACGTGGCAGACAAGCGCTAAGGCGCTTACGCCTTGACGTTTGCGCGAGCGTAGTCGATCGCTTGCTGAACGGTCGTGATCTTCTCTGCTTCTTCGTCCGGGATTTCCATGCCGAACTCGTCTTCGAGCGCCATCACCAGTTCGACCGTGTCGAGCGAGTCCGCGCCCAGGTCGTTCACGAACGATGCTTCGTTCTTGATCTCGGCTTCTGCGACGCCCAGTTGCTCAGCGACGATCTTCTTGACACGTTGTTCGATGTTATCCATTACCCCTCCGAGGGAAAGTTCAGATTTACAAGTGCGCGCATTTTATCAGGTTTGCTGACGCCAAAACGCGCGTTGGCTTGATGGTCGATCAAGCGCCTATCCGCCTGAAAAACGGGATACGGCGCGGATGGTAAACGAAAACCGTTACGACATGTACATGCCGCCGTTCACGTGCAGCGTCGTGCCGGTGATGTAACCGGCCTGCGGCGATGCGAGGAACGCGACGGCATGGGCGATGTCTTCCGGGCTGCCGAGGCGGCCGAGCGGAATCTGGGTCTTGAGCGCGGTCTGCTGTTCTTCCGGCAGCGTCTTCGTCATGTCGGTGTCGATGAAGCCCGGCGCGACGCAGTTCACCGTGATGCCGCGGCTGCCGATCTCGCGCGCGAGCGCACGGGTCATGCCCGCGACGCCGGCCTTCGCGGCAGCATAGTTGACCTGCCCCGGGTTGCCGGCCGAACCGACCACCGACGTGATGTTGATGATACGGCCGCCGCGGGCCTTCATCATCGGGCGCAGCACTGCACGCGACAGGCGGAACACCGACTTCAGGTTGGTGTCGATCACCGCGTCCCAGTCCTCGTCCTTCATCCGCATCGCGAGCTGGTCCTGCGTGATCCCGGCGTTGTTGACGAGCACGTGGAGCGCGCCGAATTCCTTCACGGTCGCGTCGATCAGCGCTTCGGCCGCCGCCGCGTCGTTGACGTTCAGCACCGCGCCGCGGCCCGTCACGCCCGCTTCCGCGAACCCTGCGGTAATCGCGGCAGCGCCCGATTCGCTCGTCGCCGTGCCGATCACCGTCGCGCCCAGGCGCGCGAGTTCGAGCGCGATCGCCCGGCCGATGCCGCGAGACGCGCCGGTCACGATCGCGACCTGTTTATCGAGAGTCTTTTCCATGAATCGAATATCCGTCTCTTGAGGAAAGGCGCCGCGTCAGGCGGTCGCCAGCTTCAGTGCTTCATCGAGCGAAGCCGGATCGAATACCGATGCGCCGACCAGGTTGCCGTCGATGCGCTTCGTCAGGCCCGACAGCACCTTGCCCGGACCGCATTCGATCACGTGCGTGACGCCCGTGCCCGCGATGTGCTGCACGCATTCGACCCAGCGCACCGGGCCCGCGGCCTGGCGCACCAGCGCGTCCTTGATCGCGGCCGGATCGCTGACCACGGCGACGTCGATGTTGTTGACGACGGGAATCTGCGGCGCCTTCACGTCGACGTTCGCGAGATAGTCGCGCAACTGGTCCGACGCCGGCTTGAGCAGCGACGAATGGAACGGCGCCGACACGGGCAAAGGCAACGCGCGCTTCGCGCCCTTCGCCTTCGCAATCTCGCAGGCCTTCTCGACGGCCGCCTTCGCGCCCGCGATCACGACCTGCGCCGGAGCGTTGAAGTTCACGGCTTCGACGACGCCCGCTTGCGCGGCTTCGACACACACCGCGCGCACCGTGTCGTCATCGAGACCCAGGATCGCGGCCATGCCGCCCTCGCCGACCGGCACGGCCGTCTGCATCGCCTGCGCCCGGAAACGCACGAGCGGCACTGCGTCCTTGAACGCGATCGCGCCCGCGGCGACGAGCGCCGTGTATTCGCCGAGGCTGTGGCCCGCGACGATCGACGGGGCCGGGCCGCCGGCCTGCTGCCATGCGCGGTAGCACGCGTAGGCGGCCGTCAGCATCACGGGCTGCGTGTTGGTGGTCAGATTCAGTTCTTCGGCCGGACCTTCGGCGATCAGCTTGCCGAGATCCTGATTGAGTGCATCGGATGCTTCCTGAAGCGTCTCGCGCACGACGGCCAGATCGGCGAATGCGTTGAGCATGCCGACCGACTGCGAGCCCTGCCCCGGAAAAACGAATGCAAATTTCATATCGCCCCCAATTGAATCGATTCGGACGGCGCGCGCGAACGGCGCGCCGGTTCGGGATCCGCGCGCAGCCATTGCGCGCCGCGGATCAGTAGCGGAAGACGGATGCGCCCCACGTGAAGCCGCCGCCGACGCCTTCGATCAGCACGTGCTGACCGCGCTGGATGCGGCCGTCGCGCACCGCGGTGTCGAGCGCCAGCGGGATCGACGCAGCCGACGTGTTGCCGTGCTGGTCGACCGTCACGACCATGCGCTCCTGCGGCAGGCCGAGTTTGCGGCAGGTGCTGGTCATGATGCGGATGTTGGCCTGGTGCGGAATCAGCCAGTCGATCTGCTCCGGCGCGAGATTCGCCTTGGCGAGCGCCTCGATCGCGACCTTTTCGAGCACGTTGACCGCGAGCTTGAACACGGCCTGCCCGTCCATGTACAGGAATGCGCTGCCGTCGATCACGCCGCGATTGACGTTGCCCGGTGTGCAGAGGATGTTCGAATAACTGCCATCCGCGTGCAGCGCGCTGCCGAGCACGCCCGGCTCTTCCGATGCGGACAGGATCACCGCGCCCGCGCCGTCGCCGAACAGCACGCAGGTCGTCCGGTCCTTGAAATCGAGAATGCGCGAGAACGTCTCCGCGCCAACGATGAGCGCCGTGCGGTGCTGGCCACTGCGAATGAAGCTGTCTGCCGTCGCCATCGCATAGGCAAAGCCGGAGCACACGGCCTGCACGTCGAATGCCGCGCCGCCGTTCTTGATGCCGAGCTTGTTCTGCAGCAGGCACGCCGTGCTGGGAAACACGAAATCGGGGGTCGAAGTCGCGACGATGATCAGGTCGATCGACTGCGGATCGATACCGGCCATTTCGATCGCACGACGCGACGCCTCGAGCGCGAGGTCGCTCGTCGTGACGTCCGGTGCGGCGAAGTGACGCGCATGGATGCCCGTGCGCGCAACGATCCACTCATCGCTCGTCTCGATGCCTTCCTTCGCGAGTCGATCGGCAAGCTGCTGGTTCGTGACGCGGTCGGGCGGCAGATAGCTGCCCGTGCCGAGCACGCGGGAATAGAGAGTCGATTGGGCCATTTATGCTTTAGAGGATTGCGCAGCGGAAGGTTCGGCGTGATGGCCTGCGGCCGGGCTCGTCTGGCCCGCGCCGCCCGCGTCGTGTTCGCCGTCGCCGAGCGACACCGAATTGTCCGCCATCGCGCGCGCGAGGCGCTCCAGCACGCCGTTTTTGACGGCATCATACCCGCGTTTGATCGCCCACTCAAACGCATAGGCATCGGCCGAACCGTGGCTTTTGATCACGAGGCTCTTCAGCCCCAGCAGCGCCGCGCCGTTGTACTGGCGGTGATCGACGCGCTTCTTGAAACGCATCAGCACCGGCAGCGCAAGCAGCGCCATCAGCTTCGACATCAGCGAACGGCCGAACTCCTCGCGGATGATGTCGGAGAGCATCTGCGCGAGCCCTTCGGACGTCTTCAGCGCGACGTTGCCGACGAAGCCGTCGCAGACGATCACGTCGACCGTGCCTTTATAGATGTCGTTGCCTTCGACGTTGCCGCGGAAATTCAGCGTGCTGGCGCGCAGCAGCTCCCCCGCGCGCTTGATCGTCTCGTTGCCCTTGATGACCTCTTCGCCGATGTTCAACAGGCCGATCGTCGGACGCTCCTTGCCTTCGAGCGCGGCAACGAGCGCGTGCCCCATCTCCGCGAACTGCAGCAGGTGCTGCGGCTCGCAGTCGACGTTCGCGCCGAGGTCCAGCATCATCGTGTAGCCGGTCGGGTTCGGCAGCGCGAACGCGATCGCGGGCCGCTCGATGCCGGGCAGCGTCTTGAGCACGTAACGGGAAACGGCCATCAGCGCACCGGTATTGCCGGCGGAGATACAGGCCTGGGCCGCGCCGTCCTTGACGTGGTTGAGCGCGACACGCATCGAAGAATCCTTCTTCTTGCGCAGCGCCACTTCGACAGGGTCGTCCATCGCCACGACTTCGGTGGCGGGCACGATGGTCAGCGCGGGGTCGTCGAGGGCTTTCAGCTTTTTCAGCTGAGCGCGGATCGCGCTTTCGATGCCGACGAGCATCAGGTGCGCATCGGGATGCGCGCGGACGAACTTGACTGCCGCGGGAACGGTCACGGACGGGCCGTGGTCGCCTCCCATGCAATCGATTGTGAGCTTTACGGTCATGGAATGCGACGAATTTCAGGCACAAAAAAGCGGCAGTTGAATGCCGCCTTTTTGTTGAGCCAGGAAAGTGTCAAGCGAACCAGTTGTCACGCGAACGGCGAACGTAGCGCGCAACGCGTGACTTGACGCTTAGTCGTTCTTCGTCTTGACGACTTTCTTGCCGCGATAGTAGCCGTTCGGGCTGACGTGGTGACGCAGATGCACTTCACCCGTGCTCGGCTCGACTGCCAGCGGCGCTGCCGTCAGGAAATCGTGCGAACGATGCATGCCGCGCTTCGACGGCGACTTCTTGTTTTGCTGGACTGCCATGACTAACTCCTAAATAATTTTCCGGATTCTAACACAGCCCGATCCGGCGCTTAACTACCCTGGCCCAAAGCCCTTACGCCTTCCCGCGCCACAACTGCTTAGTGTTTCTTGCCGCCGTCCCCGTCCTTCTTCAGCGCTTCCAGCGCCGCGAACGGATTCGGCCGTTTGCCTTCGTCCTCGTCTTCGGCGGACTCGTCGTCCGCGTCTTCCGAAGGACCGCTCGCACCCGACACGAGGCTTTCGTGAACTGCCGGGCAAACCTCGTGCTTGGGCACGAGCGGCAACGAAAGCAGCAACTCCTCTTCGATCAAGTCGACGAGATCGAACTGGCGTGAGCCCACGATCACATCGGCTTCATCGTCGTCGAGCGGAAATTCTTCAGCTTCTTCTTCGGTCGCAACGACCCGGTACGTCATGTCGACGTCGAACGTCTGGTCGTACGGGGTCATGCAGCGCTGGCACGTGAGCCACGCATGGCCGTGCACCGCGAGGCGCAGATACGGCTGCTGCCCATCGGCGCCGTCGTCCTGCAACTCTTTCTGGGTGAACCCTTCGGCCTGCCACGTGAAGACCGTGTCGCGATCGGACGCGTCCGCCGGCACTTCGTTCAGCATGCGTGGCAGCTGCGACAGGCGCACGGCACCCGCTGCTTGCCGCCCGCTGCGGGCCAATTCGAACAGGTCGACCGCGTGCGGATCAAGCAACGCCGCAGGTTTGCCAGAAGAAGTGTTCATGTTGCGCTCCTGCCTACAGGCTGACTTGCGGGATCCGGCTTGCTGGCGCCGCATATTTGGCGCCGCACACGTGCGCGATCTACGCCGCGTACGATTACGTAACTTTACGTCCGAAGACCCGGCAGGCGCCACCACAGCGAAAGCCTGCCGATGAAAAGCGGGAAAGCATACCTGTTTTACCTTTTTCGGTCAATCACTTATGCTTGCGCCCTCGCAACACCGCGCCACACCTGACGACTCATCGACCCAACCGACCATGCCGGATACCGTTTGCCGCCCGCCGCGGCTGATTCTCGCCTCCAGTTCCCGCTACCGCCGCGCGCTCCTCGAGCGCCTCGGCATGCCGTTCGACGTCATGTCGCCCGACCTCGACGAAACCCCGCTCGCAGGAGAAACGCCGGCCGCGACCGCACTGCGCCTCGCCGGCGCGAAGGCGCGCGCGGTCGCCGCGACGATCGACGCGCCGGACGGCGTGCTCGTGATCGGGTCGGACCAGGTCGCGACGTTCGACGGCCGCCAGATCGGCAAGCCCGGCACGCACGAGCGCGCGCTCGCGCAGCTCCTGTCGATGCAGGGCCGCGACGTCGAATTCCACAGTGCGCTCAGCCTGTACGACAGCCGCACGGGTGAAACCTGGAGCGAGGACGTCGTCACGCACGTGCGCTTCCGCTCGCTGTCCGAAGCCGAACTCGACGCTTACCTGCGCGCGGAAACGCCGTACGACATCGCCGGCAGCGCGAAGTCAGAAGGGCTCGGCATCGCGCTGCTGGATGCCATCGACTCCAACGACCCCACGGCTCTCGTCGGCCTGCCGCTGATCGCGCTCACGCGGATGCTGCGCGCCGCGGGCTATCCATTGCTCGCTACCCAGGGAGACCGCACATGACGGCCGGCACGCTCTATCTCGTCCCGAACACCCTCGGCGAAGGCGACGCATCGATGCTCGCCGCCGTGCTGCCCGCGGCCGTGCAGGCGCGCGCCGGCACGCTCGGCTACTACATCGGCGAAAACGCGAAAACGACCCGCGCGTTCCTGAAGAAGATCGGCACGACGCGGCCGATCCAGGAGATCGAGATTCGGGAACTGAACGTCAATACGCCGGCCGGCGAGATCGACCGGCTGCTCGCACCGGTACTGGCGGGCGCGGACGCCGGGCTCGTATCCGAGGCCGGCTGCCCCGCCGTTGCCGATCCCGGCGCGCTGCTGGTCCGCCGGGCGCACGAGCGCGGCGTGAAGGTCGTGCCGCTCGTCGGGCCGAGTTCGATCCTGCTAGCGCTGATGGCATCGGGCCTGAACGGCCAGAGTTTCGCGTTCAACGGCTATCTGCCGGTCGATGCGGCCGCGCGCGCGAAACGCCTGCGTGAACTCGAGCAGCTGTCGCGCAAGGCGCGCCAGACGCAGATCTTCATCGAGACGCCGTACCGGAACCATGCGATGCTCGATACGCTCGTCGCGACCTGCGCGCCGTCGACGCAGATCTGCGTCGCGGCCGACTTGACCCTCGAAACCGAGACGATCGCCAGCCGTTCGGTGGCCGACTGGAAAAAGGCGTCGGCGCCGAACCTGCACAAGCGCCCTGCCATCTTCCTGCTGCTCGCGAACTGAGATCGGCACCGGCAACAGCCTCGCGGCACGGGGCGCCCCGCCCCAATCGGCGCGGCGCCGGCCGGCTGGCGCTCAGCGCAGGCTGAACGACGTACCGCCCGCGGTCAGCGCCTTCATCGCTGCACCGCCGACCGCCGCGCCGAACTTGCGCGCAACACGATTCGTCAGGCTTTCCTTCACCGTGTAGTCGACGAGATCCGGCGCCTTCAGCACGTCGCGCGCGACCGTGTCGGTCGTGCCGTAGCCGTCGGCGAGCCCGAGTTCGACGCTCTTCTCGCCGGTCCAGAACAGGCCCGAGAACATGTCGGGCGTTTCGTGCAGCCGCTTGCCGCGGCCATCCTTCACGGCCTTGATGAACTGCGCATGGACCTGGTCGAGCAGCGCCTGCGCATGGGCATCCATCTTCGGCGTGTCGGGCGAGAACGGGTCATAGAAGCCCTTGTTTTCACCCGCCGTGTGCAGGCGGCGATCGACGCCCAGCTTGCTCATCAGGCCCGTGAAGCCGAACCCGTCCATCAGCACGCCGATCGAGCCGACGATACTCGCCTTGTCGACGAAGATCTTGTCGGCGGCGGACGCAATGTAATAGCCGCCCGATGCGCACATGTCGGTCACGACGACGTACAACGGCTTGTCCGGATACTTCGTGCGGAGCCGGCGGATCTCGTCATAGACCATCCCTGCCTGCACCGGGCTGCCGCCCGGGCTGTTGATCCGCAGCACGACGCCGGCCGTGCCGCTGTCGTCGAAAGCGGCATCCAGCGCCGTATTGATGTCGTCGGCATTCGCGTTGGTGCCCGCCGCGATCTCGCCGTCGATCGTCACGAGCGCCGTGTGGCGCCCGCTCGACGAGAACTTCGAGTCGCTCGAGAAATCGATCAGCGCGAACGCGAGCAGCACGAATACGCCGAGAAACGCAAAGCGGAAGAAGATCTTCCAGCGCCGCGCCGCGCGCTGTTCCTTGACGGCCGCGAGCGCGATCCGCTCGAGCGCCGCACGCTCCCAGTTCGGTTCGCGGCTGTCGGGACGGGAGGAGGAATCAGGGATGTTCGGTTGGTCGGCCATGCAGTAATGTCTTCAGTCGGTCGTGGCGGAAGGGGGCGGAGCGGCAGGTCCCAGGTCGGCATCCGGCACCCAGAATACCGCACGCCCGTCCGGCGTGTCGCGCTCGTCGACTTCGACCGGCCGCAGGCGGCCGCCGCGACATGGGCCGCCGACACACTTGCCGGTATCCGGCGCATAGATCGCGCCGTGCGTCGCACACATCAGGTACAGGCCCGACGACTCGAAGAACTGCCCTTCGGCCCAGTCGAGTTCCATCGGCACGTGCGCGCAGCGGTTCAGGTAGCCGTACGCACGACCTTCGTAGCGCACGAAGAACACGACCGCCTGCTCGCCGCGCAGCGATGCGTCGACGCGCACGCCGGCACCGCCGTCGGCCAGCGCGTCCGATGCGCATACGCGCACGACTTCCGGCGCCGTACTCATGCGTGCTCCCGCAGCCACGCCGCCAGCGCGCCGACGTCCGGCGCGACGAAGCGCGGCGTCAGCGCGGCCAGCGCATCGGCCGTGTGCGCACCGTACGAAACACCGATGCCGGCGGCCCCGGCACTGGCGGCCATCTGCAGGTCGTGCGTGGTGTCGCCGATCATCACGGTACGCGCAAGATCCTGCCCCAATTCACGCGACAGTTCGTGCAGCATCGCCGGGTGCGGCTTCGAGAACGTTTCGTCCGCGCAGCGCGTCGCATCGAACAGGCTCGTCAGCTTTGACTGGTCGAGCACGCGGTTCAGCCCGACGCGGCCCTTGCCGGTCGCGACCGCGAGCAGGTAACCCATGTCGCGCAATTCCGCGAGCAGTTCGCGCACGCCGGCGAACAGCTCGATGCGCTGATCGTCCAGCAAGTAGTGATGGCGATAACGTTCGGCCAGCCGCGGATAGTCGGACGGATCGAGGGTCGGCGCAGTAATCTGAAGCGCATCGCGCAGGCCGAGGCCGATCACATAGCGGGACGCCTCGTCCGACGGCGTGGGCAGGCCGAGATCGCGGCACGCGGCCTGGATGCTGTGCGCGATGTGCGCAGTCGAATCCATCAGCGTGCCGTCCCAGTCGAAGACGATCAGGTCAAATTGCTGTCGGGCCATGCGAGTCAGGCGGTATCGCGCAGAGCGCTGAGTTGATCGAGGAAGCGCCGGCATTCGTCCGGCAGCGGCGCGTCGAACTGCAGCGCCTCGCCGGTCAGCGGATGCGTGAGCTTCAGCCGGTGCGCGTGCAGGAACATCCGCTTGAGCGACGGCTGCGCATTCGCGCGCGCCAGCGCCTTGTTCAGTGCGAAGTCGCCATACTTGGCGTCGCCGGCGATCGGCAGGCCGAGATGCGCGAGGTGCACACGAATCTGATGGGTCCGACCCGTTTTGAGTTCCGCTTCGACCAGCGCATAGTCCGGCCAGCGCTCGATCAGGTTGAACACCGTGTGCGACGGCAGGCCGTCGTCCTGCACGCGCACCCGTCGCTCCCCTTCCGGGGTCGAATACTTGAACAGCGGCGCCTTCACCGCACGGCGGCGGCCCCAGTCGGCCTGCCATTCTCCATGTCCGCACGCGAAGTAACGCTTGTCCATCCGGTTCTCGCGAATCTGCTCGTGCAGGCCGACGAGCGCCGAGCGCTTCTTCGCGAGCATCAGGATCCCGGACGTCTCGCGGTCGAGCCGATGCACGAGTTCGAGGAACTTCGCGCGCGGACGCGCCTGACGCATCTGCTCGATCACGCCGAACGCAACGCCGCTGCCGCCGTGCACGGCGACGCCGGCCGGCTTGTTGATGACGAGCATGGCGTCATCTTCGTACAGCACCTCGAATTGCGCGGGCGGCACGATCGGCGTGTCGGCGCGCGCGAGGTCCGCCGCCGCCACGCGCACGGGCGGTACGCGCACGATGTCGCCGAGGGCGAGCCGGTACTGCGCATCGATCCGGCCCTTGTTCACGCGCACCTCGCCGCTGCGCAGGATCCGGTAAATATGGCTTTTCGGCACGCCTTTACAGACGCGCAACAGGAAGTTGTCGATCCGCTGACCGGCCGAGTTTTCGTCGATCTCGATCATCGATACCTGGCCGCTTGCGACTGAATTCTGGGATATTTTGCCTAACTCATTCATACTGAATATAATTTTGCCCAGCCTGACGTTGAGGGTGGCCTGACCGGCCGGCCCCGACCGAGTCGGGCAAGGTGCAAGCGGAAACCATTATTTTACTTGCGCCGGGGGTCCGCTGCTCGCCCCTAATCAAAGAGATGCAGCAAGTTGCACGCACGGCGCCGCCCGTCGGCAAGGATCGCGCCCACAGGCGGATTCGGTCGGCAAGGCGCCGCGGTAACGGAAAGTTGGTTGAAAAGAATTTGATCGGCAGCCCGACGGCGCGAAGTGCGTCCGCAGGCTGCCGGTTGCGAAAATTACGGCGTTGCGCCCGATTTGGCCCCGCGAAGCGTGCGGGGCTTGGCGACGTCAAACCAGGGAAGTACACCCCAAGCGGGAAAGTCGGGCTGGATTCGATACTCCCCGCTGCGGCCCAAGCCGCAGCATCTGCCGCCCGTCGGCGCGCGCGACGCATTGCGCGCGCCCGTGGCAATGCGCGGACTCAGGCTTAGCGCGCTTTTTTGCAGCGTGCGGTGTGTGAACGCCGTGCTTTGAAGCCGTATTCGCAGGTGCCCTACGGCCGCCGGCCCCGTCTTTCGGGCCCAAGCGCCTCTTCAGGCAATTCTCCCCGCCATCGTTCCCGCTCCAGCGTGCTTGTGACAACACAACAAGGTGCGGCCTGCCGTCGTTCCCGCCCTCGCGACTGACAACCGCGAGGCGCCGGCTGCGGAGCCGCCTGGAGTCGTACATGAAACGCATGCTGTTCAATGCGACGCAGCAGGAGGAGCTGCGCGTCGCCATCGTTGATGGGCAAAAGCTCATCGACATCGACATCGAGACAGCCGGGCGCGAACAGCGCAAAGGCAATATCTACAAAGGTGTCGTCACCCGCATCGAGCCGTCGCTCGAAGCGTGCTTCGTCAACTACGGCGAAGATCGCCACGGCTTCCTGCCGTTCAAGGAAGTCGCCCGCCAGTACTTCAAGGAAGGCATCGACATGCGCTCCGCGCGCATCCAGGATGCCCTGCGCGAAGGCCAGGAGCTGATCGTCCAGGTCGAGAAGGAAGAGCGCGGCAACAAGGGCGCCGCCCTCACGACCTTCATCTCGCTCGCCGGCCGCTACCTGGTGCTGATGCCGAACAATCCGCGCGGCGGCGGTGTATCGCGCCGGATCGAGGGCGACGAGCGCCAGGAACTGCGCGAAACGATGTCGCAACTGCAGATTCCGGACGGCATGAGCATGATCGCCCGTACCGCGGGCATCGGCCGCAGCGCCGAGGAACTGCAGTGGGACCTGAACTACCTGCTGCAACTGTGGCGCGCGATCGAAGCGGCGTCGCAAAGCGGCAACTCCGGCCAGCCGATGCTGATCTACCTGGAATCGAGCCTCGTGATCCGCGCGATCCGGGACTATTTCCAGCCCGATATCGGCGAAATCCTGATCGACACGACCGAGATCTACGATCAGGCCCGTGCGTTCATGGACATCGTGATGCCGGACAACGTGTCGAAGGTGAAGCGCTACCACGACGACGTGCCGCTGTTCTCCCGCTTCCAGATCGAGCACCAGATCGAAACGGCCTACTCGCGCACGGTGCCGCTGCCGTCGGGCGGCGCGATCGTGATCGACCACACCGAAGCGCTCGTCGCGATCGACGTGAACTCGGCGCGCGCGACCAAGGGTGCGGACATCGAGGAAACGGCGACCCGCACGAACCTCGAAGCGGCCGACGAAGTGGCCCGCCAGCTCCGCCTGCGCGACCTCGGCGGCCTGATCGTGATCGACTTCATCGACATGGAGTCGGCGAAGAGCCAGCGCGAGGTCGAGCAGCGCCTGAAAGACGCGCTCAAGCATGACCGTGCACGCGTGCAGATGGGCAAGATCTCCCGCTTCGGCCTGATGGAACTGTCGCGCCAGCGCCTGCGTCCGGCCCTGTCGGAAGGCAGCCACGTGACGTGCCCGCGCTGTAACGGCACCGGCCACATCCGCGATACCGAATCGTCCGCGCTGCAGGTCCTGCGGATCATTCAGGAAGAAGCGATGAAGGAAAACACCGCGGCGATCCACTGCCAGGTGCCGGTCGAGGTGACCGCCTTCCTGCTCAACGAAAAGCGTCAGGAAATCAACAAGATCGAGTCGCGCTTCAAGGTCGGCATCGTGCTGATCCCGAACAAGCACCTCGATACGCCGCACTACAAGCTCGAGCGCCTGCGCCATGACGACGCGCGGCTCGACGATCCGCGTGCGTCCTGGAAGATGGCAGAGGAAGCCGCCCGCGAACTGGAGTCGGAAACCGGCTACAGCAAGCGTGCGGCCGACGTGAAGCCGAAGCAGGAAGCGGCGGTCAAGGGCATCACGCCGGAGCGTCCGGCGCCGAGCCCGGCACCGCAGCGCCCGGTCGAGCCGGCCGTTGCGGCGCCCGCACCGGTCGCCGCGGCGAGCGGCGGTTTCATCGGCTGGCTGAAGGGTCTGTTCGGCATGTCGCCGGCTCCGGCGCCCGCGCCGGTCGCACCGGCACCGGCCAAGGAACAGGCAACCCGTCCGGCCCGCGAGCGGACCGAGAAGACCGAGCAGCGCGGCGGCGATCGCAACCGCAACCGCCGTGGCGGCGCCCAGCAGGCTCAGGGTGGCCGCGACCAGGCAGCGGCAGGCCGTGGCCAGTCGCAACGCCTGGAACGCGAAGGCAAGGAAGGTCGCGAGCCGCGCGAGGGTCGCGAGCCGCGTGAAGGCCGCGAACCGCGCGAAAGCCGCGAGCCGCGTGAAGGCCGCGAGCCGCGCGAAAGCCGTGAGGGTCGAGAAAGTCGCGAGGGCCGTGGCCCGCGCGAAGGCCGCGAGCCGCGTGAGAGCCGTGAGCCGCGTGAACCGCGCGAGAACCGCGAACCGCGCGAGCGCAACGAGCAGCCGGAAGCCGTCGAGGCAGCCGGCCGCGGCGAGCGTCGCGAGCGCGGAGAGCGCCGCAAGCCGACGCAACACGCGGCGACGCTCGAAACCGTCACCCGTGGCGAAAACCATCCGGACGCGGATGCCGACCAGGCCGCAGCCGTCGCCCTGCCGGGCGCCGATGTCGCAGCCGACGCGGAAGCCGTCG
This sequence comes from Burkholderia sp. LA-2-3-30-S1-D2, assembly GCF_001523915.2. Lineage (NCBI taxonomy): Bacteria > Pseudomonadati > Pseudomonadota > Betaproteobacteria > Burkholderiales > Burkholderiaceae > Burkholderia > Burkholderia sp. LA-2-3-30-S1-D2. The sequence continues at coordinate 2,450,095 of NZ_CP013384.1, forward strand.
CACGTGACGGCGAGGAACGTCGCCGCCGCCGCCGCGGTCGCCGTGGCGGTCGTCGCGAGCGCGAGGACGAAGGCGCAATCGTCGACCATGCCGAGCAAGGCGCGGACGGCGAAGTCGCCATGCAGCCCGTGACGACGGAACCCTCGAGCGCGGACGAGCCGGCTCATACGGCCGCACCGGTCGCACCGGTCGTAGCCGAGCCGCAACCGGCACCGGTTCGCGTCGAAGCAACGCCGGTCGCACCGCTCGAGCCCGCCGTCGTCGCACCGGCAGCCGAATCGGCACCGGTCGCGCCGGCCGCTGCTCCGGAAGCCGGCCCGGCTCCGGTCGCGGTTTCGCCGACCGATGCGTTCGAAGTGCCGGCCACGCCGGCTGTCGTCGAAGCGCCGCAGTCCGCGCCCGTCGAGCAGGCCGCACCGGCACCGGTCATCGCAACTGAAGCGGTTTCGGCCGTTGTCGAACCGGCCCGCCTCGAACCCGCTCGCGTCGAACCGGCCCGCGTCGAAACTGCACCGGTCGAAGCCGTTGCCGCGCCGGCTCCGGCGCCCGTGCAACCGGCCGCTGCGCCGGCTCCGGCACCCGTGCGACCGGCCGCTGCGCCAGCTTCGGCGAGCCTCGATGCCGTGCTGGAACAAGCCGGTCTCGTGTGGGTGAACACCGACGCCGACAAGTTCCGCGCTGCTCAGGAAGCCGCGTCGCGCCTGCCGCGCGCGGTCCGCGTTCCGCGCGAGCGCAAGGCGCTGCCGCCGGTCGACCCGACCCCGATGCAGCAGGTCGAAACGTCGCAACATTAAGCGGCGCATCGCCCGACCAGGAAAAGCCCGCCCCCGGCGGGCTTTTCCATTTCCGCGCCGAGGGTTTCCGCCCACCGGCCCGGCCAGCCGCTTGCGGCTAGAATAGAAGCTTGGCTCGCACTTCTTTCGACATGTCCCGACGCATCATTCCTCTCGCAGACGTCAGCGGGATGCCGGATATCTCCGGCGTCGCGCATACCCCTGACGGCGCCTTGGCCGACACGTTCGCCAGGCCGCTGCGCGACCTGCGCATCTCGGTGACGGACCGTTGCAACTTCCGTTGCGTGTACTGCATGCCGCGCGACGTGTTCGACAAGAACTACCCGTTCCTGCCGCACAGCGCGCTGCTCACGCACGAGGAGATCGAGCGCGTGGCGCGGCTGTTCGTCGCACACGGCGTCGAAAAGATCCGGATCACCGGCGGCGAACCACTGCTGCGCAAGAACCTCGAATTCCTGATCGAGCGCCTCGCGCGCCTGACGACCCATGACGGCCGCCCGCTCGACCTGACGCTGACCACCAATGGCTCGCTGCTCGCGCGCAAGGCGCGCGCGCTGAAGGATGCCGGCCTCACGCGCGTGACGGTCAGCCTCGACGCGCTCGACGATACGTTGTTCAAGCGCATGAACGACGCCGACTTCGCGAGCGCCGACGTGCTCGACGGCATCTTCGCCGCGCAGGCCGCGGGCCTCGCGCCGGTCAAGGTCAACATGGTCGTGAAGCGCGGCACCAACGACAGCGAGATCCTGCCGATGGCCGAGCGCTTCCGCGGCACCGGCGTGATCCTGCGTTTCATCGAATACATGGACGTCGGCACGTCGAACGGCTGGAACATGACCGAAGTGCTGCCGTCCGCGGACGTCGTCGCACGGATCGCCGAAGAGTTCCCGCTCGTGCCGCTCGAGCCGCACACGGCGGCGGAAACCGCGCAGCGCTGGGGTTATGCGGACGGCAGCGGTGAAATCGGCGTGATCTCGAGCGTCACACAGGCATTTTGCGGCGACTGCACGCGCGCGCGGTTGTCGACCGAAGGCAAGCTGTACCTGTGCCTGTTCGCGTCGACTGGCCATGACCTGCGTGCCCTGGTGCGCGGTGGCGCCAGCGACGCCGAGATCGCGACCGCGATCGCCCGGATCTGGCAGGCCCGCACCGACCGCTATTCGCAGCTGCGCGGCAGCGCGGCCGCCGACGCGGCACCCCACGGTGCCGGCAAGCGCGTAGAAATGTCGTACATCGGCGGCTGACGCGCGCCCGCCGCCCCGATTTCCCGCGATGTCCGCTTCCACCTCGCCTTCCGTCACCGGCCTGCTGCTCGCGGGCGGGCGCGCGACGCGCATGGATGGCGCCGACAAGGGCCTGCAACTGCTCGACGGCACGCCGCTTGCGCTGCACGTGTTGCGCCGGCTCTCGCCGCAGGTCGACGAGACGCTGATCAGCGCAAATCGCAACGCCGATCGCTACGCCGAGCTCGGCGCGCCGTTCGACGCGCGCATCGTGCCGGACGAAACACCCGATTTCCCCGGCCCGCTGGCAGGTCTGCTGGCCGGCATGCGGGCGGCGCGCGCACCGCTCGTCGCGTGCTCGCCGTGCGACACACCCTATCTGCCGACCGACCTCGTCGCACGACTGCACGCGGCGCTCGATGCGCAGCAAGCCGATATCGCGATGGCGGTGACCGTCGACGCGCAACAGGCACGTTCGCCGCAGCCGACCTTCGCGCTGCTGCGAACGTCGCTCGCCGACGATCTCGCGGCCGGACTCGCGGCCGGCGAGCGCAAGGTGCGTGCGTGGTACGCACGCCACAAGACGGTCGAAGTCGAGTTTTGCGACGAGCGTGCGTTTTACAATGCCAACTCCTGGCAGGAACTTGCCGCGCTTGCCCGCCGCTGACGGCACCGGCATCCGTTCCCGCCCGCCGCATGCGCCTTCGCGCTCCGGCGCCCTCCGCGCGCCACCGGCCACGAACCCGATACGCCTTGCGGCGCAGTCACACTGATGATCACGCAATCCTCGCCCGCCTCCCGAACCGCACCCGATTCCGCTGCCCCGTTGTCGCTCGCCGATGCGCAGGCGCTCGCGTGCCGGTTCGCGGTGCCGGTCGACGCGTGCGACACGGTGCCGCTGCATGACGCCCTCGACCGCGTGCTCGCGGCCGACGTCAATGCGCCGTTCGACGTTCCCGCGTACGACAACTCGGCAATGGACGGCTATGCATTCGACTGCGGCACACACACGCCTGCATCGGCCCCCGACATCGCATTGACGGTCGCCGGCACGGCGTTCGCCGGCCATCCGTTCGATGGAGCCGTGGCGCCCGGTACGTGCATCCGCATCATGACCGGCGCGCCGATGCCGGCCGGATGCGACACGATCATTCCGCAGGAACGCGTGCGCGTCGACGGCGACGTCATCCGCTTCGCCGCGCACGACGTCACGCGCGGAGCAAACTGCCGCCGGGCCGGCGAGGACCTCGCGCGCGGCGCCTGCGCGCTTGCCGCTGGCCGCATCCTGCGCCCGTCCGATCTCGGCCTGCTCGCATCGTTCGGGTTGCGCGAAGTCACGGTGCGCCGCCGCGTGCGCGTCGCCGTGTTCTCGACCGGTGACGAACTGCGCGAACCCGGCGAGCCGCTCGGCCGCGGCACGCTGTACGACAGCAATCGCGGGATGCTGGTCGCGATGCTCGAAAGGCTGCACATCGACGCGCTCGACCTCGGGATCGTCCGCGACGATCCGGCGGCCCTCGAGCGCGCGCTGCGCGATGCCGCCGCCGCACAGGCGGACGCGGTGATCACGTCAGGCGGCGTGTCGGTCGGCGAAGCCGATTTCACGCGCGACGTGATGGCGCGGCTTGGCGACGTGACCTTCGCTAGCCTCGCGCTGCGGCCCGGCCGGCCGCTCGCGTGCGGCACGCTCGCACCTGTGGGCGACGGCGCCGGCCACGTGCTGTTCTTCGGGCTGCCCGGCAATCCCGTCGCCTCCGCCGTGACGTTCTATGCGATCGTGCGCCCCGCGCTGCTGACGCTGGCCGGCGCGCATGCGCCACCGCCGGCGCTGTATATGGCACGCAGCACGCAGGCGCTGAAAAAGCGCCCGGGCCGTACCGAATATCTGCGCGCCATCGCGACGCGCGACGCCGACGGCCAGTGGCTTGTCGAGCCGGCCGGTTCGCAAAGTTCCGCATCGCTGAGCGGCCTCGCGGCCGCCAACTGTTTCATCGTCCTGGGCCACGATTGCGCAGCAGTCGACGCGGGCGCCCCGGTCGACATCCTGCCGCTCGACGGCTTGATCTGAATTCCAATCGGTATATCTCTACGGGGCAATCCGCACATGAAGAAACAAATCTCGTCGATCGCCGCGGGGCAGACCGCGAAGGCGCTGATTCTCGTCTACCTGACGTTCAGCGTGCCGATCGTGCTGCTCGGCATCCTGGTCGCGTACATCCGCTACGGGATGGTCGAACTGAGCACGATCCTGAGCGCGCTGCTGCTGAACGCGATCCTCGGTTTCGTGCTGCTGTGGATCGCCTGCCACGCGTACAACTGGGTCGCGTCGCGCTTCGGCGGCATCGAGATCGTGCTGTCCGATCCGCCGGAGGAAGCGTGAGCGGCACGCCGCTGATCCGCACGGCGGAAACGCGTGACGTCGGCGCGATCCTCGCGCTGATGCGCGAGCTGGCCGAGTTCGAGAAGCTCACGCACTTGTTCGTCGCGAGCGACGCCGATCTGGCCGACGCGCTGTTCGGCGAGCGCCCCGCCGCCGAAGCGCTGGTGGCCGAGCGCGACGGCGCGATCGTCGCGTATGCGCTGTTCTTTCACAACTATTCGACGTTCCTCGGCCGTCGCGGCCTCTATCTCGAGGATCTGTACGTGCAGCCGTCGCAGCGCGGCACGGGCCTCGGCACCGCGATGCTGCAGCACCTCGCAGCACTCGCAGTCGAGCGCCGCTGTGCTCGTTTCGAATGGTCGGTGCTCGACTGGAACCAGCCGGCGATCGACTTCTACCAGAAGATGGGCGCGACCGTGCTGCCCGAGTGGCGCATCGTGCGCGTCACCGGGGATGCACTGAACACGCTCGCCGCACGTTGAACGCGGGCCGGCCACGCCGGTCGATGCTGCAAAAGAAAACGGGCGCCGCGGCGCCCGTTTTTCGTTCCAGCCGGCTTCGGCTGTACGCGTGATGCGTCATGCATCGTCCGCATCGGCTCCATCGGCTCCATCGGCGCCTTCCGTGCCGAGCAGCCCGGCGGCCGTCTCGCCTGGCAACGCCTCGACCTGCTTCAGCTTGCGGTTCATCACGCGGGTGCGCTGCTCGGCGGACTCGATCGAGCGCGTGACCGTTTCAAGCTGCGCCTTCGTGCGCGCGAGCACATCGCCGAACTTGCCGAATTCGGTCTTCACTGCACCGAGCACCTGCCACACTTCGCTCGAGCGCTGCTCGATCGCGAGCGTGCGGAAGCCCATCTGCAGACTGTTCAGCAGCGCAGTCAACGTCGTCGGCCCGGCCACCGTCACGCGATAGTCGCGCTGCAGCAGGTCGGTCAGCCCAGGGCGGCGCAGGATCTCCGCATAGAGCCCCTCGGTCGGCAGGAACAGCAGCGCGAAATCGGTCGTATGCGGCGGTGCGACGTACTTCTCGGCGATCGTGCGCGCTTCCAACCGCACGCGCGCCTCGAGCGCACGGGCCGCGTCCTCGACCGCCACCGAATCGGCACGCTCCTGCGCGTCGATCAGCCGCTCGTAGTCCTCGCGCGGGAATTTCGCGTCGATCGGCAGCCACACCGGCGGCGCGTCGCGCGTGCCGGCGTCGCGCCCCGGCAGCCGGATCGCGAACTCGACGCGTTCGCTGCTCTTCGGCACCGTCGCGACGTTCTTCGCGTACTGGTCGGGCGTGAGCATCTGCTCGAGCAAGGCCTCGAGCTGTACCTCGCCCCAGGTGCCGCGCGTCTTCACGTTGGTCAGCACCTTCTTCAGATCCCCAACGCCGGCCGCGAGGGTCTGCATCTCGCCGAGCCCGCGGTGTACCTGCTCGAGCCGGTCCGACACGAGCTTGAACGATTCGCCGAGCCGCTGTTCGAGCGTCGCATGCAGCTTCTCGTCGACGGTGCGGCGCATCTCCTCGAGCTTCGCCGCATTGTTCGTCTCGATTTCCTTCAGCCGCTGTTCGAGCGTCGCACGCACTTCGCCGATCCGGCGATCGTTGGCCTCGGTCAGTTGCGTGAGCTGCCGGTTCAGCGTGTCACCGAACAGCCGCAGCGCGACCGTCTGCTCTTCACGCGCCTGCTGCGCCTGGCGCTGCACGCTCTCGCGCATCGCGTCGAACTGCTGCGCGTTGCCCGCGACGAGCTTGCCCAGCTGTTGCGCGAAGCCCTCGATCTGATTGTTCTGCACGGTCGCGATGCTCGTGAGCTGCGTCGCGAGCGTCTGCTGGAGTTGCGAGAAACTGCCCGCAAGCTCGGTGCGCGAGCCTCGTGCGTTCTCGACGATCTCGCCACGCAGCTCGCGCTCGAGCCGTTCGACCGCGAGCGCCTGCGCGTGCGCGGCGTCCTCGATCTGGTCGCCCAGCACGGCCGCATCGTCGTGGCGGCCGCCGCCGCGCACGATCGCGACGATCGCCACCGCGAGCGCGACGGCCAGCACGACGACCGCCGCCAGCAACAACATCGTCGTCATGCGCGCGGCTTCCCGATTACGTCAGGGTTGATCGGGTTCGGCGGCTGCCCCGCGCGCGGCCCTTCGCCCAGCGCGGCGATCAGGTTGTCGGCCGCGAGGTTCGCCATCGCACGGCGCGTCTTCTCGGTCGCGCTCGCGATGTGCGGCGTCAGCACGACGTTCGGTACCTCGAGCAGCGCTGGATGGACGCTCGGTTCGCCTTCATAGACGTCGAGGCCGGCCGCGGCGATCGTCCCGGCGCGCAGCGCGACGGCCAGCGCTGCGTCGTCGACGATGCCGCCGCGCGCGATGTTGGTCAGCGTCGCGGTGGGCTTCATCTTCGCGAGCTCAGCCGCGCCGATCGTGTGATGGTTCTCCTTCGTGTACGGCAGCACGAGAACGACGTGATCGGCGCGCGCCAGCAACGCATCCTTCGATACGTATTCGGCGTTCAGCTCGGCCTCGATCTCGGGCGCAACCCGCGACCGGTTGTGATAGATCACCTGCATCCCGAAGCCGCGCGCGCGCCGTGCGAGTGCCTGACCGATGCGCCCCATCCCGATGACGCCGAGTGTCGAGCCGTAAATGTCGCTGCCGAGGAAACCGTCGTACGCCCACTTCTTCCAGTGTCCGGCGCGCAACCAGTGCTCGGATTCGGCGATCCGCCGCGCGGCGGCCATCATCAGCGCCCAGCCGAAATCCGCGGTGGATTCGTTCAGCACGTCGGGCGTATTGGTGCCGAGCACGTTCGCAGCGTTGAACGCGGCCATGTCGAAATTGTTGTAGCCGACCGCCATGTTCGACACGACGCGCAGGCGCGGCGCTGCCGCGAGCGCGGCCGCGCCGACCGGGTCGCCCGCCGTCAGCGCGCCGTCCTTGTCCGCGAGGCGCGCGGCGAGCGCGTCGGGGGCGAGCGCATCGCCATTGTTCCAGTCGACTTCGAAATACTGCTCGAGCCGTTCGATCACGTCCGGAAAGATCGGACGTGCGACCAGGATCTTCTGCATCGCCATCTCCGCATGCCGCGGCCGGCACGCGGCACATCGTGCGCCGCCGGAGCCGTCCGCGCTTGGTTGAAAATCGTCAGCCTACGCCGGGAAGAAGATCCACGACGTCAGCAGGAATACGGGTACCAGGATCACGAGCGCCCAGCCGAGATATGCGAAGAAGCTCGGCATCCTCACGCCGCGCGATTCCGCGATCGCCTTCACCATGAAGTTCGGCGCATTGCCGATGTAGCTGTTCGCTCCCATGAACACCGCCCCCGCGGAAATCGCGGCGAGCGTCGTCGCGCCGGTCGTCATCAGCGCTTGCGCATCGCCGCCCGCGAGGTTGAAGAACACGAGATAGGTCGGTGCGTTGTCGAGGAACGACGACAGCAGGCCGGTCGCCCAGAAATACATCGCGTCGATCGGCTTGCCGTCGGGACCCGTGACGAGATGGACGATCTGTGCGAACGCACCGTCCGCACCCGCGCGCAGGATCACGATCACCGGTGCGATCGTCACGAAGATCCCCGCGAACAGCTTCGCGACCTCCTCGATCGGCGCCCAGTTGAACGCGTTGCCTTCGCGCGCCGAGCGCGGCGTCAGCGCGAGCGACGCGAGCGCCACGACGACCAGCGCGACATCGCGCACGAGATTCTGCAGTGCGACGTGCGTGCCCCACACGTCGAACGAGATGCCCGGCTTCCAGATGCCGCTCATCAGCACGAGGCCGATCACGGCCGCGAGCAGCACGAAGTTGACCTTGCCGTCGATCGACAGCGCGCCGCCGTCGGGCGTCGGGTCGAGTGCGGCCGGCCGCTCCTCACCGGCCTTCCGGTAGAAGTACGTATCGAGCACGAAGAAAAGCGTCAGCAGCACCGCGCAGATGAACAGCATCGGCAGCGCGAGATGCGTGGTCGTCCAGAAGAAGCTCACGCCATTCAGGAAACCGAGGAACAGCGGCGGATCGCCGAGCGGCGACAGCGAGCCGCCCGCGTTCGCGACGAGGAAGATGAAGAAGATCACGACGTGCACGACGTGCTTGCGGTTATCGTTCGCGCGCAGCAGCGGCCGGATCAGCAGCATCGCTGCGCCCGTCGTGCCCATCACGCTCGCGAGCAGCGTGCCGAGCGCGAGGATCGCGGTGTTCAGCTTCGGCGTGCCGTGCAGGTTGCCGTTGACGCAAATGCCGCCCGCGACCGTATAGAGCGCCGTCAACAGCACGATGAACGGGATGTATTCCTCGAGCAGCGCGTGCACGAGCGTACCGAACGCCGTGCTCGCACCGAACGCGACGGCGAACGGGACCAGGAACACGATCGCCCACGCTGCGGCGATCTTGCCGAAGTGGTGATGCCAGAACACCGGCGCGACGAGCGGGAACACCGCGATGGACAGCAGGATCCCGGCGAACGGGATGCCCCAGAGTGCGGACAGCGTGGCACCGTCGAGCGTGGCGGCCGATGCAAGCGCGGGAACGGCGCCAAGCGCGGCTCCCGACGCCATGCCCGCCCAGGCGGCATGTCGTTTCATGCAGAACTTCCTTGTGCGAGTGAGTCGAGTGAGGATGGATCAGGTGCGTGCGTCATGCGCCGCGTACGACGATCACGTGAACGCGGTACGGGCCGTGCGCGCCCAGCACGATGGTCTGCTCGATATCGCCCGTGCGCGACGGGCCCGATACGAAATTGACCGCGCGCGGCAATTCGCCGCGCTCCGCGCGAATCAGCGCGAATGCGTCTTCATGGCCCGCGACGATCCGCGACGCCGGCACGATCGCGATGTGCGTCTCCGGCAACAGCGCGGCCGATGCATAGGTGTCGGGGCCGGACAGCAACACCAGCGACCCCGTTTCGGCGGTTGCGCAGAAGCAGCCGGTGAGGCCGACGAGATCGCCGTCGCGCGGTTTGCGGCATTCGACCGACAGGCCGGCGCCGGCCCAGTCGAGCTCGGCCAGCGTGCGCCATGCGACGGCCTGCATCGGCAGACCGTGAGCGGAAAGATAGCGGGCGGCGGCGGACGGCGCGTCGGCCAGTGTCGCGACTTCGTCGACCGTCGTCGAGAGGCGAGCCGCTTCATCGCCGAATGCGGCGACGAGGTCGGCCGGCATCGGCGGGCGCGGCCCCTCCGGATGGCGGGCGAGGTAGTCGGCGACGCCGTCGCGCTCCGCTGCATCGGGTTCGGGCGCGCGTCGTTGCGACGCGCGAATGCGTGCGAGGATCTGGCGACGCGCAGCGGAAGTGTCCATGAACGGTCCTCGTGACGTTGGCGTGCGATACCGTCGGATTATACCGGCCGCCCTCGCCGCGACGCACCTGGCCGCATGGCCGACGCTTACTGCGATGCGTCCTCGTCGACCGGCTGCGCGATGCCGAACACCTGGCGCAGGTACGCGAGATACGCCTTGTCGTCGCACATGCTCTTGCCCGGCGAATCCGACAGCTTCGCGACCGGCTGTCCGTTGCAGCGGACCATCTTGATCACGATCTGCAGCGGCACGTAGCCGAGATCGTTCGTGAGGTTGGTGCCGACGCCGAACGCGAGCTTGCAGCGGTTGCGGAACCGTTCGTACAGCTGCATGACCTTCGGGATGTCGAGCGCGTCCGAGAACACGAGCACCTTGGTACGCGGGTCGCAGCGGTTCGCCTCGTAGTGGCGCAGCATGCGCTCGCCCCACTCGAACGGATCGCCCGAATCGTGGCGCGCGCCGTCGAACAGCTTGCAGAAGTACATGTCGAAGTCGTTCAGGAACGCATCCATCCCGTAGACGTCCGACAGCGCGATCCCGAGGTCGCCGCGATACTCCTTCGCCCACATCTCGAAACCATAGGTCTGTGAATCGCGCAGCCGCGGGCCGAGCGCCTGGCAGGCCTGCAGGTATTCGTGGGCCATCGTGCCGAGCGGCGTCAGGCCGTGCTTCATCGCGTAAAACACGTTGCTGGTGCCCGCGAACTGCGGCCCGAGCCCGTCGCGCAGCGTCAGCGCGACCTCCTCGTGCCACACCTTCGAGAAGCGCCGGCGCGTGCCATAGTCGGCGATCTTGCAGTCGGCGAACTCGGGCTTCGCGCCGAGCAGCTTGATCTTCTCGCGCAGCCGTTCGCGGCCTTCGCGATAGTCGGGCTCGCGCTGCGTGTTGCGGAAATAGACCTCGTTGACGATCGCGAGCGCCGGAATCTCGAACAGGATCGTGTGCAGCCACGGCCCCTCGATCACGATGTCGATCTCGCCGTTGCCCTTCGGAGAAGGCGTGATCGAGATGTATTTCTCGTTCAGATGGAACAGCGCGAGGAAGTCGACGAAGTCGCTCTTGATGAAGCGCATGCGCCGCAGGTAGTCGAGTTCGTCGTCGGTGAAGCGCAGCGAACACAGGCCGCGCACCTCGTCGCGGATCTCGTCGATGTACGGGACGAGATCGACGCCGGGCGTGCGGCACCGGAACCGGTACTCGACGTGTGCGGCAGGAAAGTGATGCAGGACGACCTGCATCATCGTGAACTTGTAGAGATCCGTGTCGAGCAGCGAAGTGATGATCATGATTGCGGTACCGCCAATATCGAGACACGGCCCCGGCGCACCGCGCGCCGCCCGGTCTGCCGGCCATGTTACCCGAATGCGGGCCCGACCATCGTGAAACCGCCTCCCCCTTGCCCACCGCGTCGTGCGGCCGGCCGCACGCACCGCGCCCACGGTCGGCCCCATAAACTAATCACGAAACGATATAAGCCGGAAAGCCGACCACGCCATGCGGGTTTTGCGCTTCAGTTACAATGCCGCTTTTGGCGCAAACGCCACCCCATATATACCGCGAAGCAGGAGCGTTTTAATGACTCACGTTGTGACCGAAGGCTGCATCAAGTGCAAATACACGGATTGCGTGGATGTGTGCCCGGTGGATTGCTTCCGTGAAGGTCCCAACTTTCTCGCCATCGATCCGGACGAGTGCATCGACTGCGCCGTGTGCGTCGCCGAGTGCCCGACCAATGCGATCTATGCCGAAGAAGACGTTCCGGGCGACCAGCAGCAGTTCACCGAGCTGAACGCCGAACTGGCGAAGAACTGGCCGTCCATCACGAAGACGAAGCCGGCACCGGCCGACGCGGACGAGTGGAAGGACGTGCAGGACAAGCTGCACCTGCTCGAACGCTGATCGCGCAGCGGCGCCGCAAAATTTTTTGCACTCCGCCGCTCAAAAGTATTGACAGGTTAGCGAACGCTCCATAAAATCTCGTTTCTCTGCTGTTGTTGTTTGTTCCCCGATAGCTCAGTCGGTAGAGCGCCGGACTGTTAATCCGTAGGTCCCTGGTTCGAGCCCAGGTCGGGGAGCCAAAAACGCAAGAGCCCGTTGAAAGTGGACGGGTTTTTTGTTGGCCACCAGACAAGCACGCAGATGTACCGATTTATTCCCCGATAGCTCAGTCGGTAGAGCGCCGGACTGTTAATCCGTAGGTCCCTGGTTCGAGCCCAGGTCGGGGAGCCAGACAGCAAAAGGCCCGTCATTCGACGGGCCTTTTGTTTTTCCGGCGCCCGTCGGTCACCGCCGCGCATGCTAGAGTCTCTGTCCCGCATTCGCATCCGGTTCCGTCGATGAAGCATCGCCTCCTTTCCGCCGCGCCGTTCGCCCTTCTGCTCTCCGCCTTTGCCGCCGCGCCGCTCGCGCACGCGGAGGAAGTCGGCAGCGTCAACACCCATTTCCGCGTGACGGGCTCTGACCGCGTGGTCGTCGAAGCGTACGACGATCCGCTCGTGACGGGCGTCACCTGCTACGTGTCGCGGGCGCGCACCGGCGGGATCAAGGGCACGCTCGGCGTCGCCGAGGATCCGAGCGAAGCGTCGATCGCGTGCCGGCAGGTCGGCCCGCTCAGCTTCAAGGAGCCGCTCAAGCAGCAGACCGACGTGTTCAGCGAACGGATGTCGTTCATCTTCAAGACACTTCACGTCGTGCGCGTGGTCGACAAGAAGCGCAACACGCTCGTCTACCTGACCTACAGCGACCGCATCGTCAGCGGCAGCCCGAAGAACGCCGTGACCGCGGTGCCGATGCCGGCCGGCACGACGATTCCGGTCAAGTAAGCCCGCGCCGGCCGGGCGCTCGATCGATACACTGTCGATTCGACCGCCCCCCGCGCCCGACCATGTCCGCCACCCGCCTTCTTCCGGACTCCGCACGTTACTGGCGCACGCCGCTGCTGCCGGGCGCGGATCTGCTCACGGCTACCTATCGCGACCATACGTTCGCGCCGCACTGGCATGATGCATACACGATCCCCGTGATCCTCGAGGGTGCCGAGCGCTACACGTGTCGCGGCAGCGGCCATGTCGCCGAAACGGGCACCGTGCCCGTGATCAATCCCGGCGAAGTGCACACGGGCTCGCGCGCGACCGACGAAGGCTGGTGCTATCGCGTGAGCTACGTGCCGGTCGACTACATTCGCGCACTCGCGAGCGCGATCGCGGGGCGCCCGCAGGACGCGCCATGGTTCCCGTCCGACGTGATCCGCGACGCCGATCTCGCGGCACGGCTCGCGCTGGCCCACCGGATGATGGAGGCCGACAGCGAATGCATGCCGGCGCTCCATCCGCACGAGCGGCCGGCCGCCGACGCTCCGGCCGCCGCGGCAGCGCGCGTCTACGATCCGCTCGCCGCCGAAACGGCGATGCTCGATGCATTGTCGACACTGATCGCGCGCCATGCCGACGCGCGGCTGCAGCCGGCAGTGCTCGCGGCCGACGAGCCGCGCGTCGACGCGATGCGCGAGAGGCTCGCCGCCGATCTCTCCTGCACTGTCACGCTCGACGACGTCGCGCAGGCTGCCGGCCTGTCACCGTTCCACGCAGCGCGCCTGTTCACCCGGACGATCGGGATGCCGCCGCATGCATGGCGCAACCAGCTGCGGCTGCAGCGCGCGCTGGCGCCGTTGCGCGCGGGCGTGTCGATCGCCGACGTCGCCGCGGCCAGCGGCTTCGTCGACCAGAGTCACTTCTCGCGACATTTCAAACGAATGTTCGGCGTACCGCCCGGACGCTGGCAAGCGCGCTGACGCGCACTCCCCGCCCTGCATTCGACATTACGCGGCAACCGGCACGCAGGTTGCGCCGCCGGCACCGCGGGCGCAAGAACGTACAAGCCGCCACGGGCAGCGCTCCGCTATCCTGCATTTCATGGAGACGCACCCCTTGAATCCCACACCCACAAACTCGCCCCCGCCCCGCCGCCCGCTCAACGAATGGCTCGACGGCGCACGCGACACGATCCCGATGATGATCGGCGCGGCGCCGTTCGGCGTGATCTTCGGCACGCTGGTCGGCGGCGGCCCGCTCGCCGCATGGCACGGCGCGCTGATGTCGCTCGCGGTGTTCGCGGGCTCCGCGCAATTCATCGCGCTCGGCCTGATCGCCGGCAGCGCAAGCTTCGTCGTCGTGCTCGCGACGACGCTGATCGTGAACCTGCGTCACCTGCTGTACAGCGCGACGCTCGCGCCGTACGTCGCGCACCTGCCGCTGCGCTGGCGCGCGACGCTCGGTGCGCTGATGACCGACGAAGTGTTCGCGGTCGCCTACGCGCACTACCGGCACTTCCCGCCCGGTGCAATCGGCCCCCACTACTTCTTCGGCTCGGGCCTCGCGATGTACCTGAACTGGCAGGTCTGGACGCTCGCGGGCATCGGCTTCGGCGCGGCCTTCCCGGGCCTCCAGTCGCTCGGCCTCGATTTCGCGATGGCGGCGACATTCATCGCGATCGTCGTTCCGCAACTCGGCACGCTGCGCTATTTCGCGGCCGCCGCGACGGCCGGCATGCTCGCGTACTTCTGGCAGGGCTGGCCGTACAAGCTCGGGCTGCTGGGCGCGGTCGCCGCCGGCGTCGTGGTCGGCGTCGCGCTGACGCTGCGGCACGAGCGTTCGCGCACCGCTTCACGCACGGAGACCGCATCGTGAGCTACGCGCTGCTGATCCTCGGGATGGCCGTGATCACCTATGCGATCCGGACGACGCTGTTCCTGTTCGGCGAGCGGCTGACCTTCCCACCGCTCGTGCGGACCGCGCTCGGCTTCGTGCCCGTCACCGTGCTGACCGCGATCATCGTGCCGATGACCGTCTCGCCGCACGGGGGCACGGCCGAATTGACCTGGCGCAATCCGCAGCTCGTCGGCGCGCTCGCCGCCGTGGCCGTGTCGGCGACGACACGCCGGCCGCTCGTGACGATCGCGGTCGGGCTCGCGGTGTTCTTCTTCTGGCAAGGGATCGTGATGCCGCACTGGCTGCCGGCCTGAGCGAACGTCGCCGGCCGTGCTCAAGTTTTCGCCCGGCGCGCCGATATCGGGTATGAAGACCCGCCATCGGCCTCGGCGCGAACCGGTCCGTCGACGCTGCGCCCGCACCGGTGCGCGGTGTCGGCCGCCGGCCCGCGCGGGCCGCCATCGAGACGATTCATGGGCCAGATCACCCTTTCCCTCAAAGACGACACGCTTGCGTCCCTGCGCAAGGACTACGACGCATTCGTGCGCGTGTCGCTGAAACTCGACCCGCAGTTCGCGACGCCGTCGTTCGAGGATTTCCTGCGCGCCAAGCTGCTCGACAACATGGTGCCGCTGACCGAGCATGCCGTGCAGCGGATGCTCGAGGGCGGCCAGTACGCGTGGGCGAAGCGCACGCTCGACAAGGAATTTCCGGACGTCGTCGCGATCCTGATGCGGCAGGCGGGCGAATTCGGCTTCGGCTTCGCGTCGCGCTCCGAATGGACCCCCGACGAGCTCGCGAAGGCATGCCGCGACTGGGCCAAGGCGATCGTCGCCGAAGCGCAGGGCGACGCGTCGCTCGTCGATCCGCTCGCCGCGCAGATCAAGGGCGCTGTGCACGACATCCAGACGCTCGAGGAAACGATGCAGACGCCCGCATGGCGGCTTGCGGAATCGCTGCGCCAGCGCGTCTACGAGGCCAAGCTCGCGTGCGAGATGAGCGTCGGCAGCGCCGCGCGCGACAAGCTCGGCGAACTGCGCGGCCTGCTGCGGCTCGGGCTCGCGCACGGTTCGTTCCAGAAACAGGAAGCGCAGCAGATCATGGAATACCTGCGGCTGCTGAAGCCCGAAATCTTCGTCGACGAGCCGTACGACGTATTCGCGCGGCTTGCCGCATGGCTGCGCAGCGTATTCACGCCGTCCGCCGCACGGCCGGCGCACGGACCGGGGCCGGAACAGCACCGACCATGACGGCCCGCGTCCACGCATGAAGAACGGCCCGGTTCGCGCGAAGCGAACCGGGCCGTCGATCGATCGCCGTCACGACGCGCCGTCCGGGGCGAACGTCATGCGACGTCGGGGGCCGCTTACTGCGCGGCGCCCGTGGCCGATGCACCGCCCTGCACGCCGGCCGACGCGCCCATCTTCGACTTCGCCGAGCCGGCATGATGCTTGGCCGACTTCGCCGCGTGCTTCGCGTGCTTCTTGGCCGAGTGGACCGACGACGCCGCCGTGTCCTTCGCGCCGTCTGCTGCCGCACCGACCGCGTCGGTCGCGCCGCCGACCGCATTGCCCGACGCGTTCGCGCCGGCACCACCCTGCATGCCAGCGCCAGCGCCTGCTGCCGGCGCCTGCGCCTGCACGCCGGCACCTGCGGTGCCCTGTGCCGCGACGCCCGTCTGCGCGAATGCGGCCGAAGTGGCGAACGCCGTCAGCGCGGCACCGATCAGCATCGTACGAATCTTGGACATGAGAATCCTCCTCAAGAAGTTGTGGGCGCGGACCGCCTCGATGCGATCCGTCGCGTCCCCCGCCGCAACACGCAGCAGGTACGACGAAAGACCCGCAGGCCGCACGTCCGGTTCTCCAATCTCTCAGACTGTTACCCACCGTTTCATTTGCTGACGAATCGCTCACAGTCCTTAACAACTGCTGCGCGCGGGCCTGCACGACCGTCCGCACTCGCGCGCCGGCCCTCGGTGCCGTATGATGCGGGGCGATTCCTCCCGCGCATCGCGCGCATCCTTCGTCATGCCCAATCTGGATTTCACGCTGACCGGCGAATACGTCGAGCTGCACAACCTTCTCAAGATCACCGGCCTCGCGGACAGCGGCGGCACGGCGAAGATGTTCGTCGCGTCCGGCGCGGTGAAAGTCGACGGCGTGGTCGAACTGCGCAAGACCTGCAAGATCCGCGCGGGTCAGGTCGTGCTGTTCGGCGACACGCGGATCGCGGTTCACGACGCGTAGCGGTTCCCCCTGACCGTGACATGGCCATCGGCGCGCGCGTTCGACACCGTTCGAATAAAGCCGTAAGCTAGCCGTCTCTCAAAATAAATACAGACAGTGCGGGCCCGCACCCGCGCGAGCGCTCATTCCATGTCGCATTCCGGTCTTACGCGGACGGCCGCCGCGCCGCCGTCCCTGTCCAGTCATGCCGCCGATACCGCGCGCCTCGCCGCGCCGCTTGCGATCGCGCAGCTCTCGCAGATGGCGATGAGCGTCACCGACACGGTACTGCTCGGCTCGCTCGGCCCCGATTCGCTCGCGGCGGGCGGCCTCGGCGCGAACTTCTTCTTCGTCATCGTGACCGTCCTGCAGGGCGTGCTCTCGTCGGTCAGCGTGAGCGTCGCGCATGCGCGCGGCGCGCAGGCGGAACACCGCGTGCCGCACATCTACTGGACCGGCTTCGTGCTGTCCGTGCTGCTCGCGATTCCGGCGATCGTCGCGCTGTCGCTGTCCGAACCGATCCTGCTGATGTTCCACGAGCCGCCGACGCTCGCGCATCACGTCGGCGAGTACACCGGCATTCTGCGGTTCGCGGCGCTCGGCAGCCTGATCGGCGTCGGACTGATGCGCGCATTCCTGCCGGCGATCGGCGCCGCACGACGCCTGCTGTGGGTTTCGATCGGCGGCGTCGGCATCAACGGCGTGCTGAACTACGGGCTGATCCACGGCGCATTCGGCTTGCCGCGGCTCGGCTTCCTCGGCTCGGCGGTCGCGACGACCATCACCATCTGGCTCACCGCGCTCGCGCTGATCTGGCTGCTGCACGGCCGCCAGCGGTTCCGCCATTTCGTGACCGCCGCCCGTCCGAAACTGCCCTTGATGGGCGAGCTGATCGGCATCGGCTGGCCGGTGGCGATCACGTACGGGGTCGAATCGACGCTCTTTCTCGCCACGGGTCTCACCATCGGCGTGCTCGGCGCGACGTCGCTTGCCGCGCATCAGATCGCGCTGAACGTCGCGTCGGTCGCGTTCATGGTGCCGCTCGCGATCGGCCAGGCCGCCAACGTCCGGGTCGGCTACTGGGTCGGCGCCGGCCAGCCGGTCGCCGCGCGACATGCGGGTTTCGTCGCGCTCGGCCTCGGCGTCGCGTTCATGTCGCTGTCGGGGCTCGTGCTGATCGTCGCGCCGCATGCGATCGTCGGCCTGTATCTGCAACTCGACGACCCGGCCAACGCGGCGACCGTGTCGCTGGCCGCATCGCTCCTCGGCATCGCCGCGGTGTTCCAGATCGTCGACGGCATGCAGACCGTCGGGTCGGGCGCACTGCGCGGACTGCGGGACACGCGCATCCCGATGCTCGCGGCGACCTTCGGCTACTGGGGCATCGGTTTCCCGACCGGTTACTGGCTGGCATTCCATGCCGGCCTCGGCGCTCGCGGCCTGTGGTGGGGGCTCGCGGCCGGCCTCGCGAGCGTCGCCGTGCTGATGGCCTGGCGCTTTCACCGGAAGACCTCGTCGCTCGTCGCTGCGACGCGTTGAGCTCGGCACGACGCAAAATCGCAGCCGGCGCTATGCTTGTCGGTTGAAGACCCAGGACGCCGCGCCAGCGGCGCGATTGCCTCACGATACGCCAGACGCCGCGCGAACCGCGGCTTTTCCCCTTCCCAAGAGGAGTGCATCATGAACGAAGCAGTTCGGATGGAACGCGACACGTTCGGCGAGATCGCCGTGCCGGCCAACCGGCTCTGGGGCGCGCAGACGGAACGCTCGCTGCAGAATTTCCGGATCTCGACGGAGAAGCAGTCGCCCGAGCTGATCCGCGCGCTCGCGATCGTCAAGCGTGCCGCGGCCGCCGTGAACCAGTCGCTCGGCGTGCTGGCCGACGAAAAGGCGCGCGCGATCATCGACGCGGCCGACGAGATCATCGCGGGCAAGCATCCGCGCGAATTCCCGCTCGCGGTCTGGCAGACGGGCTCCGGCACGCAGACCAACATGAACCTCAACGAGGTGATCGCGAACCGGGCGAGCGAGCTGCTCGGCGGCGAGCGCGGCGAAGCACGCAAGGTCCACCCGAACGACGACGTGAACCGCGGCCAGTCGTCGAACGACGTGTTCCCGACCGCGATGCATGTCGCGGCCGCCTACGCGATCGTCAACCACCTGCTGCCCGCGCTGCGCACGCTGCGCGCGACGCTCGACGCGAAGTCGAAGGCTTTCGCCGACATCGTGAAGATCGGCCGCACGCACCTGCAGGACGCGACGCCGCTCACGCTCGGGCAGGAGTTTTCCGGCTACGTCGCGCAGCTCGACCAGAGCGTCCGGCACGTCGAATCCGCGCTGCCGCACCTGTACGAACTCGCGCTCGGCGGCACCGCCGTCGGCACCGGGCTGAACGCGCATCCGGAGTTCGCGGTGCGCGTGGCCGACGAGATCGGCCGGCTGACGAAGCTGCCGTTCGTGACCGCCCCGAGCAAGTTCGAGGTGATGGCGGCCGCCGACGCGCTGGTGTTCGCGCACGGCGCGCTGAAGACGGTCGCGGCCGGCCTGATGAAGATCGCCAACGACGTCCGCTGGCTTGCGAGCGGGCCGCGCTGCGGGCTCGGCGAACTGTCGATTCCGGAAAACGAACCGGGCAGCTCGATCATGCCGGGCAAGGTGAACCCGACGCAGTCGGAAGCCGTGACGATGCTGTGCTGCCAGGTGTTCGGCAACGACGTCGCGGTCAACGTCGGCGGCGCCAGCGGCAATTTCGAGCTGAACGTGTTCCGGCCGATGATCGCGCACAACGTGCTGCAGTCGGTGCGGCTGCTCGCCGACGGCGCGCAGAGCTTCAACGACCACTGCGCGGTGGGCATCGAGCCGAATCGCGCGCGCATCGACCTGCTGCTGAACGAATCGCTGATGCTCGTGACGGCGCTCAATCCGCACATCGGCTACGACAAGGCCGCGCAGATCGCGAAGAAGGCGCACAAGGAAGGCACGACGCTGAAAGCCGCCGCGCTCGCGCTCGGCTACCTGACCGAGGCGGAATTCGACGCGTGGGTGCGCCCCGAAGAGATGATCGGATCGCGGTAATCGCGGGGAGGCGACGCGATGACGGGCGCGGCACGCATGCGCGGCGCCCGTTGTCGTCAGACGGTGCCCTTCGCCACTTCCTCGGGCTTCATCTCGACGATCTTGTCGAGCGCGGCGCGCACGTCGGCCGCATATTTTGCGAGCACCTTCTGTTCGTCGGTCTCGGGCACGAACGGCGGCACCGGCACCGGGTTGCCGTTCTCATCGACCGCGACGAACACGACGAGGCAATCGGTCGTCTGGCGCAGTACGCCGCCCTTCGGATCGCCGGCGTGCACGGACACATGGATGTGCATGCTGGTGCGCCCCGTCGCGACGACGCGCGCCTTCAGTTCGACCAGGTTGCCAACGAGGATCGGCCGCTGGAAGCGGATGTTGCCGACGCTGACCGTCACGCAATAGCGGCTCGACCAGACCGCCGCACACGCATACGCGACCTCGTCGATCCACTTCATCAGCGCGCCGCCATGCACCTTGCCGCCGAAGTTCACGGACGACGGCTCGGCGAGGAAGCGGAATACGGTTTCGGTGCGGTCGAGGGCGGCCGGTACGGGGGACGGTTGGGACATCGTGGTAGCTCCAGGCGGCGGGGGCACTGCAATCGGCGCATTATACGTTGCACTGCGGCAACCCGTCGCGGTGCCCGCCGCGCCGCAGCGACGGCACGCCCACCCGCGCACTGAGCCGGCATCGGCACCGCAAGCTGGCGCCCGTCAGCGACGCACCGTGATGCCCTGGTCGATCGTCCCGTACATCTCGAGGCTGCCGCCCCGCGCGCCGGCGGCACCCGCACCGCCCTGCGCACAGGCCGCGCAGAGGAACGCGGCCGCCAACAGGCAGAAAATCGTCTTCATCGTTGCATCGTGTCGCATCCGGCGGCCCACTGCCGCCGCGTCGGGCCATTCTACGCGCGCAGCCGGCAACCGCGCGTCGCACACCGCCCCGCCGCATCTGACATTTCATCCGAACGCGAAACATCGAATGCGCGCAGCGCCTACACTGCAGGCATTCCGCCTGACGAGACACGACGATGACCGATCAAGACGACCACCACTTTCCAGGCCTGAGCCGGATCGGCGCACTGATCGCCGATCCCGGCCGTGCCGCGATGCTGTGGGTGCTGATGGACGGCAGCGCACGGCCGGCCGGCGAACTGACGATGATCGCGGGGCTGTCGCCTTCCGCGGCGAGCGCGCACCTTGCGCGCCTGACCGAAGGTGGCCTGCTCGCGCTCGACGTGCGTGGCCGGCACCGCTACTACCGGCTCGCGTCGGTCGACATCGCGGCGTCGCTCGAGGCACTCGCGAACGTGGCCCGCGCGGCCGCGCCGAACCGTCCGGTGCCGCCGCCGTCGCGCACGGTGCCGGCCGAACTGCGCTACGCGCGCACCTGCTACGACCATATGGCCGGCGAGCTCGCGGTCCGCATCTTCGACGGGCTCACCGCACGCGGCTGGCTGCAGGCGGACGGCGATGCGATCGAAGCCACCGAACTCGGCACGCAGGCGCTCGGGCGCTGGGGCATCGACGTCGCACAGCAACGCTCGCGCCGCCGCCGTTTCGCATGCCGCTGCCTCGACTGGAGCGAGCGCCGCCCGCATCTCGGCGGCGCGCTGGGCGCGGCACTGCTCGACAGCTTCTGCGCGCACGGCTGGATCGAGCGCACTGTGCGGCCGCGCGTGCTGCGCGTCACCGTGCCGGGACAGCAGATTTTCGACGACTGGCTTACGTCCGCTTGACGTGCGCATTGCGACCGGATGACAACGGCGCGCGATGGACAGGTTTTGTTACATCGCGTGCCATCCGACTTACAAAACACTGAGCACTGAAACAGGCCGAGCGGATATTGTGAACTCGACGGCACGAATCGACGCGCCGCGATAACGACGAAGACGCTCATCATGGCCTCCCTGTTCACGCTCAAGCGAACCGCCCACTGCACGCTGCTCGCTGTCGCCACGCTGGCGACCCTGCCGTCCGCATTCGCGCAAGCGACACAGGCCGCGGCGTATGCGGCCGCCGCCCGACAGCCGGGTGGCGATCCGCCGAGCCGCGTCGCCCGGCTCAACTACATGTCGGGTGCCGTGACGACGGAGCCCGCCGGCACCGATACCTGGTCGTACGCCGCCGTGAACCGGCCGCTGACGACCGGCGACCAGCTGTGGAACGATGCCGGCGCGCGCTCGGAACTGCACATCGGCTCGACTGCGGTGCGTCTCGGCGAATCGACGAACCTGTCGGTCCTGAACCTCGACGACAACACGACGCAGCTGAAAGTCGGGCTCGGCACCGTGTCGACCCACGTACGCGATCTGCCGCCCGGCGGAACCTACGAAATCGATACGCCCAATCTCGCGCTCGGCATCACGGGCCCCGGCGACTATCGCGTCGATGTCGCGCCGAACGGTGCGACCACGACGGTCACCGTCCGCAGCGGCAGCGCGACCGTCTACGGCAGCAACGGGCAGTATCCGCTGTCGCCCGGGCAGCAGGTCGTATTCACCGGCACCGACCTGCAGGTCGCACAGCAATCGGCCGCACCGGCCCCCGATGCGCTCGACCAGTGGGCCGCCAGCCGCGATGCGGCCGAGCAGCGCTCGGTGTCGGCCCGCTACGTATCGCGCGACGTTCCCGGCTATCAGGACCTCGACGCGAACGGTACGTGGCGCGAAACCCCGAATTACGGCGAGGTCTGGGTGCCGAACGACACGCCGGCCGACTGGGCGCCGTATCACGACGGTCACTGGATCTGGCAAGCGCCGTGGGGCTGGACGTGGGTCGACGATGCACCGTGGGGCTTCGCGCCCTATCACTACGGCCGCTGGGCCTATGTCGACGATAGCTGGGCATGGGTGCCCGGCCCGATGGTCGTCAGCCAGCCGCCCGTCTACGCGCCGGCGCTCGTCGCGTTCGTGGGTGGAGGCGGCGGTCCCGACTGGAGCGTCGCCCTGACGGTCGGCGGCGTCGCCGCGGCCGGCTGCGCGTGGTTCGCACTCGGCCCGGGCGAAGCCTGGCATCCCGGCTGGGGTGGCTGGAGCCCGCATTACTACGATCGCGTGAACCGGAACATCGTGGTCAACAACGTGTCGGTCAACAAGACCGTGAACGTGACGAACATCACCAACATCACGAACATCAACAAGACGTACGTGAACTTCCGCGCGCCGCACGCGATCAGGGCCGTGCCGGCGTCCGCGTTCGTGCACGGTCAGCCAGTCGCGCACTTCTCGCAGCGCGTCGATCCGCAGCAATGGCGCAACGCGCACGTGATGCCGGGCACCCCCGGCATTGCGCCGGTACGCCAGAGCTTTACCGGCGGACTGCGCACGGCCAGCTACCGCCCGCCGGCTGCGATCGGACAGCACACGTTCGTCGCGACGCGCAATCCGGCGGTACCGGCCGCGTATCGCGACCAGGCGGCCGCGCGTCTCGCCCGGCAAGGCGCGCGCGTGCCGGGCGCGGGCGCGCCCGTCGCGAAGACGAACGTGCCGGCCGACTATACGGCTCGCCCGGTCCGCGTTCCGGGCAACCCGAAGGCCGGTGCATGGGCGATGCGCAACGTTCAGCTCGTGAACCCGCACGGTCCTGTCGTGCAACCGGCGCACGCGCCGCGCGACGGGCAGCCAGCCCCGGCACAGGCACTGGCCGCACGGCCGGGTGCGCCGATGCCTGTCGTGCCGAATGGCGCGCGGCCGACGAACGGCGAAGGCCCCAATGCGCCGCGCTTCACGAACGGTGCCACGCCGCAGGCACCGGGCAATCCGGCTGCGCGTCAGGCATTGGGCCCTGGAAATGGCGTCCCGCACCCGCCGACGTCCGCCAACACGCCGACCGGGCACGACAACACGCATGCTGCCGCGGCGCCCGCGCCCGCGTGGATGCAACCGCATACGCCGATGGAGCGTCAGCGGCCGACGCCGCCGACGGCTCTCCACGCAGCGGGACAGAATGCACTGCCGCCCGTGCGCGGCGCGGCACCGGCCCAGCATCCGGAAGCCGCGCCCAGTACGCAACTCGGCGGGCGGCAGGAAACGCCGCGCGCGTTGCCGCAACCACGGCTCGATACGACCGCGCAGATTCCGCAGCCGCGTCCGCGTCCTGACTTCGCGGCACCGGCCCAGCATGCGCAGCCGCGGCCCGAGCGGGCCGCCCCGACACCGCAACCGCGCCCCGAATTCGCGCAACCGGCACCAAGGCACGAAGTCGCGCCGCCGCGCGTGAACGAGTACCACCCGCCCGCGCCGGCCGTGCACGAAATGCCGCGACCGCAGCCGCAAGCTCCGCGCATGGAGCCGCGGCCGTCGATGCCCGCGCCGCACATGGAACCACGGCCGCAACCGGCGCCGCACGTCGAGGCGCCGCGCCCGAGCAACCCGCCGCCCGGCGGCCACGACGAGCGGCACCGCCAGTAACCGCGCCCGATAAAGCGGAAAGGCCCGACCGGCGAATGCCAGTCGGGCCTTCTTCATTCCGTCTGGCGCGGATCGCGTGACCCGCACCGCCGCGCCGTCGAACGCCGGGGCTCAGACCGCCATCGGCGCGGTCAGCGGCTCATGATGCCGATAGCCGACGAGCGAGAAGTCGGACGGCTCGATCTGCTCGAGCCATTCGGGCGCATAAACACCCGTCTTCGCGTAGTCCGGCACGCGCTCGGCAATCTCGAGCCGCGGGCTGTCGTACGGTTCGCGCGTGAGCTGCTGCTGCAGCATGTCGAGCTGGTTCTCGTAGATATGCGCGTCACCGATGAAGTACGTGAACCAGCGCGGCGTATAACCCGTCAGCCGACCGACGAGCGACAGCAGCGCAGCCCCTTCCGTCAGGTTGAACGGCGTGCCGAGCCCGACGTCGTTGCTGCGGATGTACAGACACAGCGAAATCTCGCGCTTCGTGACGTTCGGCAGGAACTGGTACAGCAGATGGCACGCGGGCAGCGCGATCTGGTCGAGTACGGCCGGATTCCACGCGTGAAACAGAATGCGGCGATCGGCCGGGTTCTCCATGATCGTGTCGAGACACTGGCGCAACTGGTCGATCGCCTTGTACAGGAGCACCTTCGGTGCACCGTCCTCGTCGAAGCGCGTGACGATCCGGAAACCGCGGCGCGTCGCGTCGGCGACCTGCGCGTCGGCGCCCGCGTCGAGCACCTTGTAGCCGGGCCACTGGCGCCATTGCACGCCGTACACGTCGCCCAGGTCGTCGACGCCCTGGCGGTACGGGTTCGCGAGCCACTGCGCATTGTCGTTCGCGTTCGCGTCCCACACCTTGCAGCCGAGCGCGCGGAAATCGGCCGCGCTGCGCGATGCCCGCAGGAAGCCGACCAGTTCGCCGATCGCGGACTTGAACGCGAGCTTCTTGGTCGTCACGGCCGGGAAACCTTGCTGCAGGTCGAACCGCAGCATCGCACCGGGCATGCTGATGGTGCGGATGCCCGTGCGGTTCTCCTGCCAGGTGCCGGTGTCGAGGATGGTGCGAACGAGGTCGAGGTACTGTTTCATGCGGGTTCCTTCGGCCGCGAGGGCGGCCGTCACCCGCCAATTTTAGCAAGCGTGACGCGGAACCTCCGGCAACGGCGCCGAAAACCCTCCCAGCGGGTCGCTGCGATCGCGCATGCCATGCGCGCACATCAGCCGGTACAGCGTGACGCGCGACACGCCGAGTTCGCGCGCCGCATCGGCGAAACGGCCGCGGTGGCGCAGCAGCGCCTGCTCGATCGCCTGCCGTTCGGCCGCTTCCCGCGCCTCGGTCAGCGAGACGGGCGCCAGGATCGCGAATTCGTTGAGTTCGAGATCGGCCGCGGTAATCATCCGGCCCTCCGACATCACGATCGCGCGGCGCACGCGATTGATCAGCTCGCGCACGTTGCCGGGCCACGAATAGCCGTACAGCGCGGCGATCGCATCCGGCGAGAAGCCACGCAAGCGGCGATGCGCATCACCCTTGAAACGCTCGAGCATGTGGCGCGCCAGCAGCTCGATATCCTTGCCGCGCGCGCGCAGCGGCGGCTCCTCGATCTTCAGCACGCACAGCCGATGGAACAGGTCCTCGCGGAACAGCCCGTCGCGCAGCGCCGCTTCCATGTTCACGTGCGTCGCGCAGATCACGCGCACGTCGACCGGCACCGACACATGCGCGCCGAGCCGCTCGATCTTGCCTTCCTGCAGGAATCGCAGCAGGCTCGCCTGGCTCTCGAGCGGCAGGTCGCCGATCTCGTCGAGAAACAGCGTGCCGCCGTTCGCGGCCTCGACACGGCCGATCTTGCGCTGGTTCGCGCCCGTAAAAGCGCCGCGCTCATAGCCGAACAGCTCGGCTTGCAGCAGCGTCGACGGAATCGCACCGCAATTGATCGCGACGAACGGCGCCTGCGCGCGCGCCGAGCGCTCGTGGATCGCAACGGCCGTCAGTTCCTTGCCGGTACCCGATTCGCCGGAGATGAACACCGGTGCATCGGTCGTGGCGACGCGCCGGATCGTCCTGAAGAGTCCGAGCATCGCGTCGCAGGTGCCGACCATCTCGCCTTCGGCGCGCCCGGCGCCGACGGGCGCCGCCACCGGGTCGGTCAGTGCGACCATGCCGTGCGCATGGCCGATGGTCTCGACGATGCGCGACGCCTCGTACGGCATCGTCACGTAGTCGAAGCAATAGTCGCGAATGAGATGCCGCAGCGACGCGTCCTGCAACTGCCCACGCCGGGTCGCCGCGATCCAGCCGATGTGCTGGATGCTCAGACACGTTTCGAGTTCGCGCAGATCCGCGGGCCGAAAGCCCGGCGAGAAATCGAGCAGGCCGGCGGTTGCCACGCCGTGCTGCACGACACGCCGCACGTCGCGTGCGCTTTCCGCAAGATCGACGCGCCACCCGCATTCGTCGAAATGTCCGCGCAACGCGTCGTTCGGCTCGCGCGAGAAATAGATCACATGCCGCTGCTCGGCTCCCATATGCCCACCCCGTTCATCAACCGTCTAACGATTGCAGCACACGCCAAGTCGCGTGCTAAAGGATCGAACCGGGTCAGCCGAAGCGGCTCGATTCGCCATGCCGATGCGCGGCGACGACCAGCCACGCATGATGGCGCTTGTCTCGCGTCCAGTTATTTTGGGTCACGACGGCTTAGTTATAGGCGCTGAATACGACAAACCGATTGCAGCGCAAATGGGCGAGCGGCCGAATCGCTCAATGGTCGACGTTTATCAATCATCTGCACATAAGCACACGCGCAGTGACGCGTACCTGCATCGACACACGCCCAGATTTTCATCCTTGAAGCGTATCGAATGAATCCGCAGTACTCCCAAGCCCCTTCGTTTCACGCCTGAAACATTTCCCGGCGATTTCGATTGCGATTCACGATGCTCCCCCGCGAATCGCAGACGCGACAATGCTCTTCGCCCGATGGCATGTATTTCGCTGAATGTGCAACGGATCGGAGAAGGCAGCCATGCGAACACTTTTTTCACGGTCTTGTGTGCAGATCACGATTGCATTTGCGCTGGCGTGTCCGTTCATGCCGGTCCGCGCGGAAGAAAGCGCGCGGCCCGAACGTGCGATGCTGCTTGCCGATAACGCGGCGCACACGCAACAGGACAACCACATCGGTATCGTGCCGGTCGCCGCACCCCAACCGCGTTCGTCGAGCAAGACATGGGTGACGCTGTGGGACGAGCTCGCCCCGCCTACTCCGCTGCCGGTACCGATTCCTGTTCCGCTTCCCGGCAACGCGCAGCATGCGATGGAGGGAAACGCCGGAAACCGCGTGCATCAATAATCTGCTCACGACGCCACATGCCGCTCAATTGATGAGGATTACAGACGAGCGAGATGAGTCAGGTCAGTCCACACAGCGTCGATATCTCGACGCGAACCGTTTTTGTGTCCGTCCCCCGGCGGGCACTCTTTTTATTCAGGACATTACGGCGCAAAGGCCGCACCTCGTCGCCACCGTCGGCGAGGTGCGGCGGACCGGAATCTGCCAAGGCGCCCGCGCATCCGCATCGATACGGCCGCGCGCCGCCATTCCGGTAGAATCGGCGCCATTCCGGTTCTCCTCTTCTCCGACCTTCATGACGACGTTGACCCTGATCGTCGCGCGCGCCCGCAACGGCATCATCGGCCGCGACAACCAGTTGCCCTGGAAACTTCCCGAGGACCTCGCGTTCTTCAAGCGCACGACGATGGGCGCGCCGATCGTGATGGGCCGCAAGACCCACGAGTCGATCGGCCGGCCGCTGCCGGGCCGCCGCAATATCGTCGTCACGCGCGACGCAGCGCGCCGCTTCGACGGCTGCGACACCGTCACGTCGCTCGCCGATGCGCTCGCGCTCGCCGCGCGTGACGGGGTGGCCGAAGCATTCCTGATCGGCGGCGCACAGCTCTATGCGGAAGGCCTGGAACTCGCCGACAAGCTGGTCGTCACCGAGATCGACGCGGACTTCGACGGCGATGCGTCGTTCCCGGCGCCCGATCCCGCGCACTGGCAAGAAGTGTCGCGCGATCCGCACCAGGCCGCCGCGCCGAACACGTTCAGCTATGCGTTCGTCGTCTACGCGCGCAAGCGCGACTGACACGCGGCACACGACAAAAAGCCCGACCGGCGCACTCACGCCAGTCGGGCTTTTTCGTTTCGTGTGACCCGTCCAGAAATAGGTTGACACTTTTTCGCCGAAACGAAGAGGTGCCAAATGGAGCAAGGGATCAAGCGGACGCAGCGGGACTACAGCCTGGCTTTTAAACTGTCGGTGGTGGCGCAGGTCGAAAAAGGCGAACTGACGTACAAAGAGGCACAGCGACGCTACGGCATCCAGGGGCGCTCGACCGTGCTGGTATGGTTACGTAAGCACGGCTTGCAGGATTGGGCCGATCCATCCGGCCGTGCGCGATCGGGTTCCACCATGTCAAAGCAAGACTCAAAGCCGCTCACACCGGAGCAGCGCATCAAGGAGTTGGAGACGCAGTTGCGACAGGCGCAGGAGAAAGCCGCGCTATTCGAAGCCGTGGTCGACGTGATGCGCAAGGATTACGGGATCACCGTAAAAAAGCCTTCAGGCAGGTCGTCGCGCAAAAGCGGA
Organism: Burkholderia sp. LA-2-3-30-S1-D2; assembly: GCF_001523915.2. Classification (NCBI taxonomy): domain Bacteria; kingdom Pseudomonadati; phylum Pseudomonadota; class Betaproteobacteria; order Burkholderiales; family Burkholderiaceae; genus Burkholderia; species Burkholderia sp. LA-2-3-30-S1-D2. Next base: position 2,478,841 of record NZ_CP013384.1, read on the forward strand.
TCGAAAAGCTGAGCGTCGAGCGGGCCTGCCGATACATGGGTATCAGCCGCCAAGCGTATTACAAGCGATGCCGCAGCGAGGAACACCGTTGCTCGCAGAGCGAGACCGTCACTGCGCTGGTGCGAGACGTGCGGCTTCGCCAGCCGAGGCTGGGCACACGCAAGCTCCATCATCTGCTCGGGCCAGCGTTGGTCGAGCGCGGCATCAAGCTGGGGCGAGATCGGCTGTTCGACGTGCTGCGTGCCGCGCGCCTACTGGTCGTACCGCACCGGGCGTATCACAAGACCACCCATAGCCATCACCGCTTCCGGCGTCATCCGAATCTACTGAAACCCGGGCCGGATCAAATCGTGCCGACCGGCCCCGAACAAGTGTGGGTGGCCGACATCACGTATCTGCCGACGGCTGGCCCGTTTGTGTATTTGAGTCTCGTCACGGATGCGTTCTCGCGCAAGATCGTCGGTCATCACGTTCACGACAGCCTGCAAACCGAGCAGGTCAGTCAGGCGCTCAAGAAGGCGTTGCGCAAGCGCCGGAGCCGGCAGCCGTTGATCCATCACTCCGATCGCGGGGTCCAGTACTGTTCGACCTACTATCAGGACATCCATCGGCATCACGGCCTGCGCTGTTCAATGACGGACGGCTACGACTGCTATCAGAATGCGCTGGCTGAGCGGGTCAACGGCATTCTCAAGGGGGAGTTCCTGTTGCAACGTCCTGCGGACCTTGAACAGGCCGCCAAGATGGTCGAACAGTCGGTACACATCTACAACTATGAACGGCCACATGCCGCGCTGAAATACAAAACGCCCGATGCGGTGCATCGGGCGTTCTAGCGCCTGGATACTGTCAACTTATTCCAGGACTTGACAGTGGCGACCGACGCCGCGCCGCTTACTGGCCGGCGATCGTCATCTGCTCGATCAGCACCGAGCCCGTTTCCTTCGTACCGCGCACGATCGAGTCCGCGCCGATCGCGACGATATGCCGGAACATCTCCTGCAACGTGCTCGCGACGGTGATTTCCTCGACCGGATACTGGATCACGCCGTTCTCGACCCAGAAGCCTGCCGCGCCGCGCGAATAGTCGCCGGTCACGTAGTTCACGCCCTGCCCCATCAGCTCCGTCAACAGCAGGCCCGTGCCGAGCTTCTTCAGCATCGCGTCGAAATCATCGCCCGGCTGCGTGTTCGAACTGCGCAGCGCGAGGTTGTGCGAACCGCCCGCGTTGCCGGTCGTCTGCGTGCCGAGCTTGCGCGCCGAATAGGTCGACAGGAAGTAGCCTTCGACGACACCGTCGCTGACGACGCTGCGCGCACGCGTGCGCACGCCTTCCTCGTCGAACGGCGCGCTGCCCATTGCACGCGGCACGTGCGGATCCTCGACGACCTGCACGTGCGGTGCGAACACCGGCTTGCCGAGGCTGTCGACGAGGAACGACGTCTTGCGGTACAACGCGCCGCCGCTGACGGCCTGCACGAATGCGCCGAGCAGGCCGGCCGCGAGCGGCGCCTCGAACAGCACGGGCACCTTGCGGGTGTCGAGACGGCGCGCGCCCATCCGCGCCAGCGCACGCTCGGCCGCATAGCGCCCGACGGCTTCCGGCGCAGCGAGGTCGACTGCGCTGCGCTTCGACGAATACCAGTCGTCCCGCTGCATGTGGCGGCCGGTGCCCGCGATCGGCGCACACGCGATGTAGTGGCGCGAGTACGGGTAGCCGGCAAGGAAGCCGCGCGACGTCGCGAGCACGAACTGCGAATGCTGCGCCGACACGCTCGCGCCTTCCGAGTTGCGGATCTGCGAACTGACCGCGAAGGCGGCGTCCTCCGCGCGACGGGCGAGCTCGACGGCCTCGTCGGCCGTCAGCGCCCACGGGTGGTAGAGATCGAGGTCGCGCGGGTCGGTTTCGAGCAACTCGGCCTCGGCGAGGCCGGCCGCATCGTCCTCGGCCGTGAAGCGCGCGATGTTGTACGCGGCGGCGACGGTATCCTTGATTGCGGCCGGCGAGAAGTCCGACGTGCTCGCGTTGCCGCGCTTCTTGCCGATGAACACCGTCACGCCGACCATCTTGTCGCGGTTGTGTTCGATCGTCTCGACCTCGCCGCGGCGCACCGACACCGACAGGCCGTCGCCTTCGGAGATTTCGGTCGCGGCGTCCGTCGCGCCAAGCGCCTTCGCATGGCGAAGGATGTCCGAGGCAATTTCTTTGAGCTGGTCCTGCGTGTGCGGGAAATAGCGCGCTTGTACGTCGAGATTGGCTGCCATCGTCGTGATATCCGGTGGCGGGCGTGCCGCCCGCATGTTCAAAATGTTGCGTATCCCGCGATCATAGCAAGGTCCGGGGCCGCATACCGACAAGCTTGGGGTGTTCGCGCCGCGATACAATGCCGCCCATGACACGCAAAACCCGAATCCAGCCGATCGAGCATGCCGACGACGACGTCGGCAACGGCTACGATCGCCCCAGCAAATCCCAGTTGAAACGCGAGATGCACGCGCTGCAGGAGCTCGGCCAGGCCCTGGTCGACCTGCCGAAGGACGCGCTCAAGCGCATGCCGATGCCCGAGGACCTCGCCGACGCCGTGCGCGAGGCGCGCCGGATCACCGACCACGAAGGCAAGCGCCGCCAGCTCCAGTACGTTGGCCGCGTGATGCGCTCGCTGACCGAGGATGAAACGGCCGCGCTGCGCACCGCGCTGGACGCCCAGCGAGGCGTGAACAAGGCCGCGACCGCTCGCCTGCACTGGATCGAGCGCACGCGCGAACAGCTGCTCGCCAGCGACGACGCGCTGACCGAATTCCTCCGCCAGCACCCCGAAGCCGACATCCAGGAAGGCCGCACGCTGATCCGCAACGCGCGCAAGGAAGCGCAGCAAGGCAAGCCGCCGCGCTATTTCCGCGAGCTGTTCCAGTGGATCAAGACCGCGAGCGGTACGCCCGACGGGGATGACGAAGCGGCCGACGACGCCGGAGACGACCATGACGACGACGAAGCGTAACCACCCGGACGAGCTCGTGGTCGGCCTCGTGTCGATCAGCGACCGCGCCAGCACGGGTGTTTATGAGGACAAGGGCATTCCGGCGCTGCAGGAATGGCTCGCCGGCGCATTGCGCTCGCCGTGGCGCGCCGAAACCCGGCTGATCCAGGACGACGCGCCGACGATCTCCGCCACGCTGGCGGAACTCGTCGACGTGGCAGGCTGCGATCTGGTGCTGACGACCGGCGGCACCGGCCCTGCGCGGCGCGACGTGACGCCGGAAGCCACGCTGGCCGTTGCGACGAAGGAAATGCCGGGATTCGGCGAACAGATGCGGCAGATCAGCCTGAATTTCGTGCCGACCGCGATCCTGTCGCGACAGGTCGCGGTAATCCGCGAGACGGCCGACCACGCGGCCCTGATCATCAACCTGCCCGGCCAGCCGAAGTCGATCCGGGAAACGCTCGAAGGGCTGCGCGACGCCGACGGCAAGTCGACCGTGCCCGGCATCTTCGCGGCCGTGCCCTACTGCATCGACCTGATCGGCGGCCCGTACATCGAGACCGACGCCGCAGTGGTCGCGGCGTTCCGGCCGAAGAGCGCTCAACGCGCGCCGCGCTGAGCGCGTGCCGGCCCGCTCAGGCGGCCGGTGCGGACTCGCCTGCCGGCGCCGACGCCGCCGGAATCAGGAAATGCTCGCGGTAGTACTTCAGTTCGTCGATCGACTCGTGGATGTCCGCGAGTGCCGTGTGCATCGCGCGCTTCTGGAAGCCCTTGTAGATCGCGGGCTGCCAGCGGCGGCACAGCTCTTTCAGCGTGCTGACGTCGAGATTGCGGTAGTGGAAGAATTTCTCGAATTCCGGCATCCAGCGCGCCATGAAACGGCGATCCTGGCAGATCGAATTGCCGCACATCGGCGACTTGCCGGGCGATACGTACTGTGCGAGGAACGCCTGCAGCTGCGTGGCGGCGTCCGCCTCGGTCACGGTCGACGCGCGCACGCGGTCGATCAGGCCCGAGCGGCCGTGCGTCGACTTGTTCCAGTCGTCCATCTTCGCGAGCGTTTCGTCGCTCTGGTGGATCGCGAACACGGGCCCTTCGACGGCGATGTCGAGCGTGGAATTGGTCACGACGACCGCGATTTCGATGATGCGGTCGTTATCCGGGTCGAGGCCCGTCATCTCCATGTCGAGCCAGACGAGGTTCAACTCGTTGCGCACGAGCGCGGGCTGGCTGGCGGAAGCGGCGGTATCGGTCATGAGTCATCCTGGAAAATGGCGGACGGCGCGCGGCGCCGCCCGGGCGGCCGGCATCGCGTGAGCGGGCCCGGTCCGCAAGAACATATAATTCTCGCATAGAACCCTTTGGCGCCTTCGATGTCACCCTTTTCGTTCACCCTGCTGTTCGCGCTCGCCGTGCTCGCGATGGTCGTCACCAAGCTGTGGCTCGCGTCGCGGCAGATCCGCTTCGTCGCCGCGCACCGTAACGGCGTGCCCGCGCAGTTCAGCGCCACCATTCCGCTGACCGCCCACCAGCGCGCGGCCGACTATACGGTCGAGCGCACCCGGCTGGCGATGTTTGAAATCGTCGTCAGCGCGGCCGTGCTGGTCGGCCTCACGCTGCTCGGCGGCGTCGGTGCCCTCGACACGCTGCTGACGGGCTGGTTCGGCCGCGGCTACGGGCAGCAGGTCGCGCTCGTCGCCGCCGTGCTCGCAACCATGAGCGTGATCGACGTGCCGTTCGAGTATTACCGCCAGTTCGGGATCGAACAGCGGTTCGGCTTCAACCGCATGACCAAGCGCCTGTTCTTCACCGACATGCTGAAGAACACGCTGCTCGGCGCCGTGCTCGGCCTGCCGCTGCTGTTCGTCGTGCTGTGGCTGATGAACCAGGCCGGCAGCCTGTGGTGGCTGTGGACCTGGATCGTCTGGGTCGCATTCCAGATGCTCGTGCTGCTGATCTACCCGACCTTCATCGCGCCGATCTTCAACAAGTTCGAACCGCTGAAGGACGAAGCGCTGCGCACGCGCATCGAGTCGCTGATGAAACGGTGCGGCTTCGCGGCGAAGGGCCTGTTCGTGATGGACGGCAGCCGCCGTTCCGCGCACGGCAACGCGTATTTCACGGGCTTCGGCGCATCGAAGCGGATCGTGTTCTTCGACACGCTGCTCGCGCGGCTGTCCGGCCAGGAGATCGAGGCCGTGCTCGCGCACGAACTCGGCCACTTCAAGCGTCGCCACGTAATGAAGCGGATGCTCGTGTCGTTCGTGCTGAGTCTCGTGCTGCTCGCGCTACTCGGCTGGCTCGCGCAGCGCACGTGGTTCTACACGGGGCTTGGCGTCACGCCTTCGCTCGACACGAGCAACGCGGGCGCCGCGCTCGTGCTGTTCTTCCTCGCGATCCCCGTGTTCCTGTTCTTCGCGACGCCGTTCAGCAGCCTCACGTCGCGCAAGCATGAATTCGAGGCCGACGCGTTCGCGGCCAGCCAGACCGACGCGCAGGATCTCATCAGCGCGCTCGTGAAGCTTTACGAGGACAACGCGTCGACCCTCACGCCTGACCCGGTCTACACGGCCTTCTACTACTCGCATCCGCCGGCGTCGCAGCGGATCGACCGCCTGATGCAGCACGCATGAGCCGGCCGACCTCCCGTAAGCCGGCTCCGCGCGCATCAGGCGCGTCGCGTGTCGAAGGCCGCGTGATCGCGGCGCACGGCCGCCACTACATCGTCGCGCCCGACGACGGCGGCCCGATGCTGCAGTGCTTCCCCCGCGGCAAGAAAAGCGAGATCGCGGTCGGCGACCGCGTCGTGTACGAACAGGCGTCGGCGGACCAGGGCGTAATCGTCGAGATCGGCGAGCGGCGCAACCTACTGTACCGTTCCGACCAGTTCAAGTCGAAGCTGTTCGCGGCCAACCTCGACCAGTTGCTGATCGTGCTCGCAACCGAGCCCTATTTCAGCGAGGACCTCCTCGGCCGCGCGCTGATCGCGGCCGAAGCGAACGAATTGAAGCCGCTCGTCGTGCTGAACAAGATCGACGTCGAGGCCGCGCTGCCGGTTGCCCGCGAGCGCCTCGCGCCCTACCGGGCGCTCGGCTACGACGTGCTCGAACTGTCGGTGAAGGGCTCGCCCGACGATGCGCGCGCGCAACTGATGCCGCATCTGGCCGGGCATTCGACGATCCTGCTCGGCCAGTCCGGGATGGGCAAGTCGACGCTCGTGAACCTGCTCGTGCCCGATGCCGAAGCCGCAACCCGCGAAATCTCGGCCGCGCTCAACAGCGGCCGCCATACGACGACGTTCACGCGCCTCTACCCGCTCGAAGGCGGCGGCGCACTGATCGATTCGCCGGGCTTCCAGGAATTCGGCCTCTACCACCTGACGGAAGGCCGCCTCGAGCGCGCGTTCCCGGAATTCCGCCCGCTGCTCGCGGACTGCCGTTTCTATAATTGTCATCATCTGCACGAGCCGGGCTGCGCGATTCTCGAAGCCGTCTCCGACGGCCGCATTTCACCGTCGCGGCATGCGCTTTACGCACAGCTCGTGCACGAGGCAAGCCAGATCGTCCGCTGACCGCACGGCGGACAGAAGGCGGCCGGGGCCGGCCCGGCCTTCACCGACAGGAGCCGCGATGCGTTTCAAGGCCCCCGATCTCGCCACCGCGCAGCATTGGGCGAATGTGCTGCAGGTGGCCGGCATCGGCTGCGAACTGCACAACTGCTACGCGACCGGCGCGCTCGGCGGCTTGCCCGCCGACGCTTGCGCCCCCGAGCTGTGGCTCGACGACGAGCGCGACGATGCACTCGCCCGGCGGCTCCTCGATGCGGCGTCGCACGGCCCGTCGGCCGGGGCCGTTCCGTGGCGCTGCCGCCAATGCGGCGAGGCGCTGGAGGCCCAGTTCACCGCCTGCTGGCAATGCGGCGCCGCGCGCGATCTGCTCGACGACTGAGCGGACTGACCGGACGCACAGCAAAAAGGCCTGCATGAAGCCGGCCTTTTCGTTTCATCGCGCATGTTCGCTGCCGCGTCACGACACCCAGACGGCCAGCGTCAGCATCAACAGCAGGATCATCCACAGGATCACGGCGCGCCAAACCAGGCCGACCGCGGACTGCAGCGTGCGCGGCGTGCAATCATCACCGACTGTCAACGGGCCGCTGTCACCGACCGCCAACGCGTCGAGACTCGACGGTTCCGCGAGCGGCCCCGCGAGGCGCGCGCCAAGCGCGCCGCTGCCGGCCGCGAGCAGCACGCCATCGTTCGGGTCGGGCCACTGGCGCGTGTGATTGCGCCACGCGTAGATCGCATCCTCGAAATTGCCGACGATCGCGAAGCCGAGCGCGGTCAGTCGCGACGGAATCCAGTCGATCACGAAGAACGCGCGCTGCGCGAACGTCGAGAACGCGGCCGTGCGATCGTCGCCCGGCGTCGACCAGCTGCGCGCGAGATATTCGGAGATGCGGTACAGCACGGCTCCGGCCGGACCGATCGGCAGCACGTACCAGAAGAACACGCCGAACACGTGGCGATGGGACGCAACGACCGCATGAATCAGCGTATGGCGGACGATTTCACCGACCGGCATGTCGACCGTATCGAGGCCCGTCCACTCGTGCAGGATTTCACGCGCGCGCGGCACGTCGTCGTTGTTAAGCGCGAGATGGATATCGGTGAAGTAGTGGCTGAACTGGCGGAAGCCGAGCGTGAAATACACGACGACGACGTTCCAGATGAACGCGAGCACGAAGCTCACCTTGAACAGCAGGAAGTAGATCAGCGCGACGACCAGAACCCACGGCAGCACGACTGCGATCCATGCGAGCAGGCCATGCTTTTGCTTGCCGGCGTCGAGGCCATGGGCGACGGTTTCCGCATGAAACTGGAACAGCGCGAACACCGGATTGCTCGGCGACAACGCGCGGACCTGTTCGATGATGAGGGCGAGAAGAACCGAAAAGAAAGTCATGCGTGGTGCCGTCTTCGGAGTTATGTCATTTTTTGCATAACGATAGCACAGCGTAAGCGGCGCATGGCTGCCGACGCGACGGGCCGTCAGCCGGCCGCGTGCGCAGGTTCGGGTGGGATGCTATCCAGCTGCCAAGAAGCGGTACAGATTGCGCAACATGCCGGCAGTTGCGCCCCAGATGAAGTAATACCCGGCCGATTCGCCGTTCGGATAGGGCATCGCAAAAAAACGACGCTCGCCGCCTTCCCAGCGGAACACGCGCACCTGGTGGTTCGACGGACTCATCAGGAACGCGAGCGGCACCTCGAAAATCTCGGCAACTTCGAACGTGTCGGCCTGCACGGTGAACGGGGGATGCACGAGACCCACGACGGGCGTCACGCAGAAGCCGGTCCCCGTCAGGTAGTCGGGCATCGCACCGAGAATCTCCACCGGTTCGGCGGCTAGTCCGATTTCTTCCTTCGCCTCGCGCAACGCGGTCGCCGTCGCATCGCGATCGAACGGCTCGCGGCGACCACCGGGAAAGCTGATCTGCCCGGCATGGTCGTTCAGGTGATCGGCGCGCTGGGTCAGCAGCACGGTGAGACCGCTCTCGCGAACGACGAGCGGAATAAGAACGGCAGCGCTGCGCGGATCGACGCCCTCCTGCAGCCGTACCTCTCCGGGCTCGACGCTCCATTCGAGCGTGCGCGCGAAACGCTCGCGCAGCCCGGGCGGCGTCATCAAGCGGGATTCGATGGACGGCAGGCCGGCGCCGGTGCCTTCGACCGGCAGCACTTCGGGATCAATGATGGGGCGGCGATTCAATCGGGGTCTCGAGTTCGTGACGTATCGAGCATATTGTCGCGCCAGAATGAAAAAAGCACCCGGGTGGGTGCTTTTTCCTTACAGCTCTTACTCTTGGGAAGCTGCTGCGGCGCGATCCTTCGACACCAGCTTTTCCTTGATTCGAGCCGACTTGCCCGAACGCTCGCGCAGGTAGTACAGCTTCGCACGACGCACATCACCGCGACGCTTCACGACGATGCTCGCCAGCAGCGGCGAGTAGGTCTGGAACGTACGCTCGACGCCTTCGCCCGACGAGATCTTGCGGACGATGAAGTTCGAGTTCAGACCACGGTTGCGAATCGCGATCACGACGCCTTCGTACGCCTGAACGCGCTTGCGGTTACCTTCAACCACGTTCACGTTCACGATCACCGTGTCGCCCGGGGCGAATTCGGGGATCGTCTTGCCGGCGAGCGCGCGCTCGATCTCTTCCTGCTCAAGTTTTGCAATCAGATTCATCACTGACTCCTAAAGCCATCTTGTCGGCGTTTGCACCCGCCTGCTTCCAGGCTTGGCCCCGATAGAGGATGGATTCACATCAGGCGCCGCGCACGCATGCACGGCACCGCCATTTCCCGCCCGCGACGCCGCCTCAGGAGGCGTTCTTCGCTTCGCGTGCGAGGTTCGCAAGCCAGGCCTCGTCGGCACGGCTCAACAACTTCTCGCGGCGCGCCCGGACGATCAGGTCCGGCCGCTTCCGCAACGTATTTCTCAATGCTTCCTGGCGCCGCCACCGCTCGATCTCGGCATGATGGCCACCGAGCAGCACGTCCGGCACGCGCATCCCCTCGTACTCCTCGGGGCGCGTGTAATGCGGACAATCAAGCAGCCCGTCGACGAAGCTGTCCTGCACGGCCGACTGCGCATCGTTCAGCACGCCGGGCAGCAGGCGCACAACGGCATCCATCATCGCCATCGCCGGCAGTTCGCCGCCGGACAGAACGAAATCGCCGAGGCTGATTTCCTCGTCAACGCAACGGTCGAGCAGACGCTGATCGATCGCCTCGTAGCGGCCACACAGCACGATGACACCCGGCTCCTGCGCCATTCGCACCGCACGTTCGTGCGTGAACGGCGCACCTTGCGGCGACATCATCACCACACGCGTGCTCGCGACGCCCTGCTCCGCCTGCGCTGCCTTCGCAGCACCGATCGCAGCCTCTAGCGGCCTGGCCAGCATCACCATGCCCGGACCGCCGCCGTACGGACGATCGTCGACCGTGCGGTAGTTGTCCGTCGTGAAATCACGCGGATTCCAGGTGCGCAGCCCGAAGCGCCCCTGCTTCACGGCACGGCTGGTGATACCCCAGTCGGTCAGCGCGCGGAACATTTCGGGAAAGAGCGTGACGACGTCAAACTGCACCGCGCTCTCCGTAACCTGATTCATTAGTAATCGGCTTCCCAGTCGACGACGATGCGACGTGCCGCCTGATCCACCGTTTTGACGTAGACGCCGACGAACGGAATCAGCCGTTCGCCGGTGGTCGGCCGACCATCCTTGCCGACTGCCGGATACTCGACGCGCATGATCGAATGCACGCCGTTGTCGATCATCCCGCTCACCGTCCCGAGCGCCACCGATTGCTCGTTGACGACCTCAAGGCCGATCAGGTCGACCCAATAGAATTCGTCCGCGGCCAATACCGGGAAATCTTCCCGGCGCACGAACACGCGAAAGCCGCGCAAAGCCAGTGCGGCATCGCGGTCGCTGACACCCGCGGTATGCGCGACGACAGTGTCGCCGTGCGTCTTCGACTGCAGGATGCGAGCGGACAACCGCTCCCCACCCCGTTCCAGCCACCAGCAGCGCGCGTTGAGCAACGCATCGCCGCCACGACCGGCGTCGGCATGCGTCGCCACCTTGACCCAGCCTTTCAGGCCGTAGGCGTCGACTACCGCCCCGACCTCGACAGCATCGTCGGGCCAGGCTTGCACCGCCCCGAGACTGCCCGACTCGGCAGCCTCACCGGCGCTCGCGACAGTGTCGCGCTCGACCGGCTTGCGGACGAATGCGCCAAACGACGCTCGCCCGCGCTTTGCGTTACCGGAATCGTGACCGGACATCAATGCTCCTTGCAGCCGGCACGACCGGCACACCGCGCCATGTTAGGCAGCCGGTTGCGCCTTTTGCGCTTCCTTCACGAGACGCTGAACGGTCGGCGACAGTTGCGCGCCAACGCCTTGCCAGTACGTCAGACGGTCCTGAGCGATACGCAGCGATTCGCCCTTCGTGGCGACCGGGTTGTAGAAGCCGACGCGCTCGATGAAGCGGCCGTCACGACGGTTGCGCGAATCGGTAGCGACGATGTTGTAGAACGGGCGCTTCTTCGAGCCGCCGCGAGCCAGACGGATGATAACCATATGAAATCCTTCGGGGAAACCGGGTTCGAAACTACTGAAACGTGCGATTATAGCCGGAAACCAAAGCCACAACAAACACTTACGCGCAAAAATTCCACGGACTCCCTGCGCGCCAGGCATACAATCGTCGTGTCCACGACGCTCACCGCCGCCATGCCGCTATTTTGCGTCACCCCGGTGGGCCGCGCGCAGCACCGCCTCGCGGGCTTGCTGACCGGCCTCGTCACCTGTCTTGCAGCCGCCGCGGCTTGCGCCGCAACGCCGGTGGACAAACTCGTCGTGCCATCCGGCTTCCATGTCGACGTGCTGACCGACGCCGTGCCGACCGCCCGCGAAATGGCATGGTCGCCCCGCGGAATCCTGTATGTCGGGTCGCAGGAAGGTCGCGTGCATGCATTTGTGATGCAGGAGGGCCGGATCACGGCCCGATACGTGATCGCATCGGGGCTCGACATGCCCGTCGGCGTCGCGTATCGCGACGGCGCGCTCTATATCTCCGCCGTGTCGCGCATTCTGCGCCTCGACCACATCGACGACCGGCTCGCCAGTCCTCCGGCGCCGGCAGTCGTGACGGACGCGCTGCCGACCGACCATCATCACGGCTGGAAATTCATCGCATTCGGCCCCGACGGCAAGCTCTACGTGCCAACCGGCGCACCGTGCAACGTGTGCCTGGCCGATCGCGGCCGATACGCGATCATCGCACGCATGAACGCGGACGGCAGCGGCCGAGAAGTGTTTGCCCGCGGCGTGCGCAATACCGTCGGCTTTGCCTGGCACCCCGATTCGCGCGAGCTGTGGTTCACCGACAACGGGCGCAACTTGATGGGCGACGACGTGCCCGACGACAAACTGAACCGTGCGCCGCGCGCAGGCCTCGATTTCGGCTTTCCGTACTGCCACGGCGGCGACACGCCTGACCCTGAATTCGGGAGCGCCGACGTGTGCCGCCGCTACGTGCCGCCCGTGCTGAAACTTGGCGCGCACGTCGCGGCACTCGGCATGCGCTTCTATACGGGGCCGATGTTTCCGGCGTCCTATCGCAACAACATCTTCATTGCCGAGCACGGTTCGTGGAATCGCAGCACGAAGGTCGGCTATCGCGTGATGCGCGCGGTCGTGTCGGCCGACGGCAGCCACGCAAGCCAGACACCGTTCATCACCGGCTGGCTGCGCGCGGACGGCACCGTGTGGGGGCGCCCGGCCGACGTACTGCCGCTGCCGGACGGCTCGCTGCTCGTCAGCGACGACTACGCAGGCACCATCTATCGCATCACCTATGCGGCACCTTGACGCAGGCAAGGGGTGACCCGGCCCGACCGGGCATCGTAGAATGCCTGCCGGGCCACGCGCCCCGCGCCGGCCTGCCGGCCGCCCATGCCAACGATAATCCGCCGCCATCCATGTCCAGCAGCACCGCATCGTCGTCCCGCCGCTTTCGCTCCAAGACGCTCACCGCCGCCCTCGCGTTCCTCCTCGGCTCGCTCGGTGCGCACCGCTTCTACCTGTACGGCTTTCGCGACGTGTACGGCTGGGCGCACCTGCTCGCGACGATCGTCGGGATTCCGGGTTTCCTGCTGCTCGCCGCGACCCAGCGCAGTGCCAACCTCGGCTGGTGGCTCGCCGTGCCGGGTGCGATCTCGCTTCTGGCTGCGTTCCTCGCCGCGCTCGTCTACGGCCTGCGCCCCGACGAGAAATGGGACGCGCAATTCAATGCCGATACCGGCAAGCACAGCCAGTCAGGCTGGACGGTGATCTTCATCGTGATCTTCTCGCTGCTGATCGGTGCGTTCCTGCTGATGACCGCGCTCGCGCTGTCCTTCCAGACATACTTCGAATCGCAAGTCGAAGCGGCGAAGCAAATCTCGCAATAAGCACCGACGCGCGTCGGTCAGATCAGAACAGCCTCAGCTGCACGTCGTCACGCGACGTCGCGCCGGTTGCGCCCGCCATCGGGCGCTGCGCTGCCGCCCCGGTCGCCGGCGCACCGCGAAACTGCGACAGATCCAGAATGCCGTTCGCGCGCTCGTTCAACCCGAGCCGCTTCACGGCCTGACGGAACCGCTGCCGCAACAGGTCTGCCCAGATTCCCTCGCCCTTCATCCGCTTCGCGAAATCCGAGTCGTAGTCCTTCCCGCCGCGCATGTCGCGCACACGGTTCATCACGCGCTCCGCGCGATCGGGGAAATGCGCGGAGAGCCAGTTCTTGAACAGCGGCGCGACCTCCCACGGCAGCCGCAGGATGATGTAACTCGCGTGCGTTGCGCCGGCTTCCGCACAGGCTTCCAGCACACGCTCCATGTCCGGCTCGGTGACGAACGGGATCATCGGTGCAATGCTGACGCCCACCGGCACGCCCGCGTCGCGCAGCGCGCGGATCGTGCGCAGCCGGCGCGCCGGCGTCGCCGCGCGCGGCTCGAGCGTACGCGCGAGATCGGCATCGAGCGTCGTGATCGTGACCGCGGCCATCACCTGCCCGCGCTCGGCCATCGGGGCCAGCAGATCGAGATCGCGCTCGATCAGTGACGATTTCGTGATCGCGGCGAACGGCAGCCCGTGATCGTGCATCACCTGGATCACGCTGCGCGTGATGCGCAGATCGCGCTCGACGGGCTGGTATGCATCGGTGTTGACGCCAAGCGCGATAGGCTCCGGCACGTAGCGCTTGCGCGAAATCTCGCGCTCGAGCAATTCCGCCGCGTTGACCTTCGCATAGATGCGGCTCTCGAAATCGAGCCCCGGCGACAGACCGAGATAACTATGGGTCGGCCGTGCAAAGCAGTAAATGCAGCCATGCTCACAGCCCCGATACGGATTGAGCGACACACTGAACGGTATGTCCGGCGACTGGTTGTGCGTGAGGATGCTCTTCGCGCGCTCCTCGAACACCTGCGTGCGCAGCGGAGCCGGCAGATCGGCGTCGACCGATTCGTGGGTCCAGCCGTCGTCGACCGCTTCACGCAGCGCCGTTTCGTATCGCCCCTGGAGGTTGTCGACCGCACCACGCCCCTTGCGGGGCGCCGGCGGCGCTATCGGAAATTCGTTGTCGGACCGACCGCCCATGCACTCACCCATTCGCCTGCACCCAATACTGTACATTTATACAGTATTGGGTGCAGCATGCCAAGGGAGAGATAGAGGGACGGACTGTAGGCCATAGCCAGGGTCATTCGCCGACCGAGATCGTCAGCGTCTCCTTGATTTCTTCCATCACGACATAGCTCTTCGACTGCACCGCGCCAGGCAGCTGCAGCAGGATGTCGCCCAGCAGCTTGCGATAGTCGGCCATTTCACCGATCCGCGCCTTGATCAGGTAGTCGAAGTCGCCGGACACGAGATGACATTCGAGCACCTCGTCGATCTTCATCACTTCGCGCCGGAACTGCTCGAACATGTTGCCGCCCTTGTGGCCGAGCGTGATCTCGACGAACACCAGCAACGCGGCACCCAGTTGTCCCGGATCGACGCGTGCGTGATAGCCGGTGATGACGCCGTCGCGCTCCATGCGCCGCACGCGTTCGATGCACGGCGTGACGGTCAGCCCGACTTGCTCCGCGAGGTCCTTCATCGCCATCCGGCCGTCGTCCTGGAGCAGTTTGAGGATGCGCCGGTCGAGCTTGTCGAGCGAGCGTACTGGCTGGCGTTGCGTTCTCATTTGTTTATGCTGAAAACCTGAAAAATACGATAACAAAACCTACACATTCGACAATACCATAGCGCAAAAAACTAGATCAGCTAGAGGTTACACGGAGACGCAGGTGCGCCCGGCCTCGACCTGATCCTTCCATCTGGAGCAGCTATGCGAGTCGTCATTCTGGGCAGCGGTGTGGTGGGCGTGGCAAGCGCGTATTACCTCGCGCGCGCCGGTCATGAAGTCACGGTGATCGACCGGGAAGCTGGTCCGGCGCTCGAGACGAGCTTCGCGAACGCAGGTCAGATCTCGCCCGGCTATGCCGCGCCGTGGGCCGCGCCCGGCGTGCCGCTGAAGGCCGTCAAGTGGATGTTCGAGAAGCACGCGCCGCTCGCGATCCGCCTCGACGGCACGCGCTTCCAGCTCCAGTGGATGTGGCAGATGCTGCGCAACTGCACGGCCGAGCGCTATGCAGTCAACAAGGGCCGCATGGTCCGCCTCGCCGAATACAGCCGCGATTGCCTGCAGGCGCTGCGCGCCGACACGGGCATCCAGTACGAAGGCCGCACCGGCGGCACGCTGCAACTGTTCCGCACGCAGCAGCAACTCGACGGCGCGGCGAAGGATATGGCGGTGCTGCAGGAAGCCAACGTGCCGTTCGAACTGCTGTCTCCGGCCGAGCTCAAGAATGCCGAACCGGCGCTCGCCGCCGTGTCGCACAAGCTGACGGGCGGCCTGCGCCTGCCGGGCGATGAAACCGGCGACTGCCAGCTGTTCACGACGCGCCTCGCGGCGCTCGCAGAATCGCTCGGCGTGAAGTTTCGCTACAACACGCCGATCGACGCACTCGCGATCGCGGGCGGCAAGATCGCCGGCGTGCAGTGCGGCAGCGAGACGGTGCGCGCGGATGCATACGTCGTCGCGCTCGGGTCGTACTCCACCGACTTCATCTCTAACCTGATGAAGATCCCCGTCTATCCGCTGAAGGGCTATTCGATCACCGCGCCGATCGTCGACGAGACGGCCGCGCCCGTGTCGACGGTGCTGGACGAAACCTACAAGATCGCGATCACGCGTTTCGACCAGCGCATCCGCGTCGGCGGCATGGCGGAGATCGTCGGCTTCGACAAGAACCTGCGTGCCGCGCGTCGCGAGACGCTCGAAATGTGCGTGAACGACCTGTTCCCGGGCGGCGGCGACACGTCGAAGGCAACGTTCTGGACAGGCCTGCGCCCGATGACGCCGGACGGCACGCCGATCGTCGGCCGCACGCCGGTCTCGAACCTGTTTCTGAACACCGGCCACGGCACGCTCGGCTGGACGATGTCGTGCGGATCGGGCCAGCTGCTCGCCGACCTGATCTCGGGCAAGAAGCCGGCAATCCAGGCCGACGACCTGTCGGTGCATCGCTACCTGAAGGACGTAGCCGGCCAGACGCGCCCGGCATACGCATAAGTCGGAACGGCCCGCCGCGACGCAGGCCGGTCCGCCTCAACGACAAAGGCGCCCTCGGGGCGCCTTTGTCGTTACACCGAATGCGTTGCGGGCCCGGAACAGAGCCTCCGTCGACTCGCGCACGGTCGTTGCCCTTCGCGCCGACGATCAACGCTTCTGGCCCACCTGTCCGCACGACGACATGTTCGGCGCGGCATTGAGCGAGCATGGCTCGCTGCCCGACAGAACACCCCGCCCGCTTCTGTCGTCGCACAAAAAAGGGGCGCGTATCGCGCCCCTCGTCTTGCGTACTTGCCGCCGAAGCGTCAAGTCACGCCGTGTCAGCCCAGTTCGTTCACGAGTTCCGGCACGAGCGCGAACAGGTCGCCGACGAGGCCGTAATCGGCCACGCTGAAGATCGGCGCTTCCGGATCCTTGTTGATCGCGACGATCACCTTCGAATCCTTCATGCCGGCCAGGTGCTGGATCGCACCCGAGATACCGACCGCGATGTACAGCTGCGGCGCAACGATCTTGCCGGTCTGGCCGACCTGATAGTCGTTCGGCACGTAGCCGGCGTCGACTGCCGCGCGCGATGCGCCGAGCGCTGCCGACAGCTTGTCGGCCAGCGGCTCCAGCACCTTCGTGTAGTTTTCACCGCTGCCCAGACCACGGCCGCCCGACACGATGATGCTCGCCGACGTCAGCTCCGGACGATCCAGCTTCGTCACTTCACGGCTCACGAACTGCGATTTGCCTGCATCGGCCGCCGCTTCGATCTTCTCGACCGACGCGCTGCCGCCTTCCGCCGCCACCGGATCGAAACCCGTTGCACGCACCGTGATCACCTTGATCGGATCGCTCGACTGAACCGTCGCGATCGCGTTGCCTGCGTAGATCGGACGCTCGAACGTGTCGGCCGAATCGACCGCCGTGATGTCCGAAATCTGTGCGACGTCCAGCTTCGCGGCGATGCGCGGCGCGATGTTCTTGCCGTAGGCGGTTGCCGGCGCGAGGATGTGCGAGTAGTCCTTCGCGATGTTCAGCGCGGTCGCTTCGACGTTTTCCGCCAGGCCCGCTTCGAGCTGCGGCGCGTCGGCCAGCAACACCTTCGACACGCCTGCAATCTTGGCTGCCGCATCGGCCGCGCCCTGCGCGTTGTGCCCCGCGACCAGCACGTGAATGTCACCGCCGATCTTCGCGGCCGCCGCCACCGTGTTCAGCGTCGCGGCCTTGATCGACGCGTTGTCATGTTCTGCAATCACCAGAATCGTCATTTCTTTCCGCTCCCTCTTACAGCACCTTGGCTTCGGTCTTCAGCTTCTCGACCAGCGTCTTCACGTCCGGCACCTTCACGCCGGCCGCGCGCTTCGGCGGCTCGGCCACCTTCAGCGTCTTCAGACGCGGCGTGACGTCCACGCCCAGGTCTTCCGGCTTCACCGTTTCCAGCGGCTTCTTCTTCGCCTTCATGATGTTCGGCAGCGTCACGTAACGCGGCTCGTTCAGGCGCAGGTCGGTCGTCACGACCGCCGGCAGTTGAAGCGACAGCGTTTCCGCGCCGCCGTCGACTTCACGCGCAACCGTGGCGCGGCCATCGGCGATCGTCACCTTCGACGCGAACGTCGCTTGCGGCAGGCCTGCCAGCGCGGCCAGCATCTGGCCCGTCTGGTTCGAATCGTCGTCGATCGCCTGTTTGCCGAGGATCACGAGTTGCGGCTGTTCCTTGTCGACCAGCGCCTTCAGGATCTTCGCGACGGCCAGCGGTTCGACGCTGTCGTTCGACTCGACGAGGATCGCGCGATCCGCGCCGATCGCCAGCGCCGTGCGCAGCGTTTCCTGCGCTTGCGTCACACCGACCGACACCGCGATCACTTCGGTCGCCACGCCCGCTTCCTTCAGGCGCACCGCTTCTTCCACCGCGATTTCGTCGAACGGGTTCATCGACATCTTCACGTTCGCAATGTCGACGCCCGTGTTGTCCGACTTCACGCGGACCTTCACGTTGTAATCGACCACTCTTTTCACTGGCACCAGGATTTTCATGCACACGCTCCAAAGTTACGAATACGACCAGAGGCCATTCTATAGCGAGGCCTCATGACTGCGCGGCCAAGCGGACCAATCCATCGCGGCTATCGAGGATAACGCCCCTCTTCGGCGCGCCGGCAATAGCGAACGGTCGTTCTATTTTAAAAGAGAAAAAACCCGGACGCAAAGCCCGGGTTTTCGATCATCAACTCTAATCGTCACCGGGCGCGCCCAGCACCACGTGTTACCAGGCGGCGATGACCGCGCCGCCGAACTTCTGTTCGATGAACTGCTTCACTTCCGCGGAATGGTAGGCCGCTACCAGCTTCGCGACCCACGGTTTGCTCCGGTCGGCGTCGCGAATTGCGAGAATGTTCGCGTAAGGGCCGTTCGGGCCCTCGATCGCGATCGCGTCCTGTTTCGGCTTCAACCCGGCTTCCATCGCGTAGTTGGTGTTGATCGCCGCGGCGTCGACGTCGCCGAGCGAACGCGGAATCTGCGCCGCATCGAGTTCGACGATCTTCAGCTTGCGCGGATTGTCGACGATGTCGAGCGGCGTCGCCTTCAACCCGGCGTCCGCACGCAGCTTCAGCAGCCCCTGATTCTGCAGCAACAGCAGCGCGCGGCCGCCATTGGTCGGATCATTCGGCACCGCGATGCGCGCGCCGGGTTTCAGCTCGGCCAGCGACTTCACCCGCTTCGAATAGATGCCCATCGGGAATGTGACGGTATCCGCGACCTTGATCAGCTTGTAGCCGCGATCCTTCACCTGCGCCTGCAGATAAGGATCGTGCTGGTAGCTGTTTGCGTCGAGATCGCCCGACGCGAGCGCCGCGTTCGGCTGCACGTAATCCGAGAATTCGACGATGCGGATGTCGAGGCCGCTCTTGGCCGCGACCTTCTTCACCACGTCCATGATCTGCGCGTGCGGACCGCCCGTCACGCCCACCTTGATGGTTTCGGCCTGCGCGTGCGCGCTCGCGAATAGCGCGGCCGCGCCGAGTGCGGCCGCGAACTTCAGCATGAAGCGTCGTTGCATCATCTCCCCCTACCAATGAATGTCGTTTTACTTGTGGCTCAGCCGGCGCACGAGCCAGTCGCCGAACGATTGCACGATCTGCACGAACACGATCAGGATCGCGACGACCGTCCACATGACTTCCGGCAGATAGCGCTGGTAGCCGTAGCGGATCCCGAGATCGCCGAGCCCGCCGCCGCCGATCGCACCGGCCATCGCTGAATAACCGACGAGCGACACGAACGTGATCGTCAGGCCCGCGACGATGCCAGGCAGCGATTCGGGAAGCAGCACCTTGAACACGATCTGCGACGTCGTCGCGCCCATCGACTGCGCGGCCTCGATCAGCCCGCGGTCGACTTCGCGCAGCGCGGTCTCGACCAGTCGCGCGACGAACGGCGCGGCCGCGAGCGTCAGCGGCACGACCGCCGCAGCCGTGCCGATCGACGACCCCGTGACGAGCCGCGTGAACGGAATGACCGCGACCAACAGGATGATGAACGGCGTCGAGCGCACCGCGTTCACGATGCCGCCGAGCACACGATTCACGCCGAGGTTCTGCAGCACGCCCTGGCGGTCGGTCAGGTAGAGCAGCACGCCGAGCGGCATCCCGACGAGCGCGCCGACCGCTCCCGAGATGCCGACCATGATCAGCGTCTCCCAGAACGACTGCACGAACATATCGAACATCTCACTCAACATACGAAAGCTCCTCTACCACCACACCTTGCTCGCGCAGGAACGCGAGCGCCTGCCCGACCTTGCCCGGTTCGCCGCCCGCGAGCACCGCGAGCGACCCGAACGCCTGCCCCTGGATCTCGTCGATCTGGCCGTGCAGGATGTTGAAATCCAGTTCGTACCGGCGAATCGTCTCCGACAGGATCGGCTGGTCGACACCCGAGCCGGTGAACGCGAGCCGCAGCAAATGCCCGCTGCCCGTCTTCAGCCGCTCGGCCACGCGTGCCTTCAGCGCGGGCGGCAGTTCCTGCGCGATCACGTCGCCGATCAGCGCGCGCGTCACTTCGTGATGCGGCTGCAGGAACACGTCGATCACGCGGCCTTCCTCGACCACGCGCCCCGCGTCGAGCACCGCCACGCGATCGCATACTTGCTTGATCACTTCCATCTGGTGCGTGATCAGCACAATCGTCAGGCCAAGTTCGCGGTTGATGCGCTTCAGCAGGTCGAGGATCGCGCGCGTGGTCTCGGGATCGAGCGCCGACGTCGCTTCGTCCGACAGCAGCACCTTCGGCTTGCTCGCGAGCGCGCGGGCGATGCCGACGCGCTGCTTCTGGCCGCCGCTGATCTGAGCAGGGTAGCGGTCCTTCTGCGCGGACAGCCCGACGAGGTCGAGCAGCGGCAGCACGGCGGCCTCGATGTCGGCACGGCTCGCGCCAGCAAGCTCGAGCGGCAACGCGACGTTGTCGAAGACCGTGCGCGACGACAGCAGGTTGAAGTGCTGGAAGATCATGCCGATTTCGCGGCGCGCTTCGCGCAGCGCGCCGGACGACAGCAGCGTGAGATCAAGCCCGCCGACGACGACGTTGCCTTCGGTCGGCCGCGTGAGCAGGTTGATGGTGCGCACGAGCGTGCTCTTGCCGGCGCCGCTTCGGCCGATGATGCCGAACACCTCGCCCTGCGGGATCGTCAGATTGACGTTGTGCAATGCGTCGACCCAGCCGGTCGGCCCGGGGAAACGCTGCGACAGATTGCGTAATTCGATCATGTAAACAAAACGGCGGCCGACTGGCGAAGCCCGCCAGTCGGCCGCCGATGCATCTGGAATAGCCCGCGATTTTACCGCAAACGCCTCATTCCACTTAACAATCGATTTCGATCTTTTCATAACCAGACGAAATTAGAGGAGCACTGCTGGTCCGCCGTGTGAGTGCCGCGACTATGATCCGGAACACCGATGCCAACCAAACAGGGGACCCGCCAGATGACCGCCACCACCACGCAGGTCGCCGCACCCGCCGCCATCGCAGCACGGGACACGGCAGCGCCGCCCGCCCCGCGGATGGGCCGGCTCCGTACCGCGGACGGGCTCGAACTGGCGTCGTATCGCTGGCCGGCTGGCGACGGCACGGAGCCGCCGCGCGCGACGATTGCTCTCGTGCATGGCCTCGCCGAGCATGCGGGCCGCTACTCCGCGCTCGCGGCCAGATTGAACGCGGCCGGCATCGACGTGCTGGCGATCGATCTGCGCGGGCACGGCCAGTCGCCCGGTAAACGCGCGTGGGTCGAGCGTTTCGACGACTACCTGAACGATGCGGATGCCCTCGTCGCCGAAGCCGCCCGCGACGATACGCCGCTCTTCCTGATGGGGCACAGCATGGGCGGCGCCGTCGCGGCGCTGTATGCGATCGAACGCGCGCCGGTTCGCGGCCACGCGCTGGCGGGCCTCGTGCTGTCGAGCCCGGCGCTCGCGCCGGGACGCGACGTGCCGCGCTGGATGCTCGCGATGAGCCGCTTCATCAGCCGCGTGTGGCCGAGCTTCCCCGCGATCAGGATCGACGCGGCGCTGCTGTCGCGCGATCCGGCCGTCGTCGCGGCCAATCGTGCCGACCCGCTCGTGCACCACGGCGCGGTGCCGGCGCGCACCGGTGCCGAGATCCTCGACGCGATGGCGCGCATCGAGCGCGGTCGCGGCGCGCTGCGCGTGCCGGTGCTCGTCTATCACGGCACCGAGGACAAGCTGACCGAGCCCGACGGAAGCCGCGCGTTCGGCGCACGCGTCGGCTCGCCCGATCGCACGCTGACGCTATACGAAGGCGGGTTCCACGAAACGATGAACGATCTCGAGCGCGACCGCGTGATCGATGCGCTGATCGAGTGGATTCACGCGCACGTGCAGGCGCGCTAAGCGCGCCCCGCCCCGCTCCCGGTCAGATGCCGGCCAGCACGCGCAGGTGCGCCACGACGCTGCGGCCGAGCGCGGACAGGTTGTAGCCGCCCTCGAGACAGCTCACGATGCGGCCCTGCGCATGCCGGCGCGCGACGTCGACGATCTGCGCGGTCAGCCATTCGAAATCGGCCTCGACGAGACCGAGGCTGCCGATATCGTCCTCTCGATGCGCGTCGAAACCGGCCGACACGAACAGCATCTGCGGCTTGAACGCGTCGAGACGCGGCAGCCAGAACATGTCGACCGCTTCGCGGATCGCCATCCCGTTGCTGCGCGCAGGCATCGGCAGGTTGACCATGTTCGGCGCCTGGTGATCGACGCCCGAGAACGGGTATAGCGGATGCTGGAAGAAGCTGCACATCAGCACCCGCTCGTCGTTCGCGAACGCGGCTTCAGTGCCGTTGCCGTGGTGCACGTCGAAATCGACGATCGCGACGCGCTCGAGGCCGTGGACGTCGATCGCATGCCGCGCGGCGATCGCGACGTTGTTGAAAAAGCAGAAACCCATCGCGCGCGCTGGCTCCGCGTGATGGCCGGGCGGCCGCACGCTGCAGAACGCATTCGCGTAGCGGCCTTCGATCACGGCGTCGGTCGCCGCGATCGCCGCGCCGGCCGCACGCAGCGCGGCGCGCCACGTGTCGCGGTTCATCAGCGTGTCGGGATCGATCTCGACGTAGCCGTCGACGGGCGTCATGCTGCGGATGTAGTCGATGTGGGCCTGCGTATGCACGCGGCCCAGCGCCACCTCGCTCGCGAACGGCGCGGTTTCGTGCACGATCAGGTCGTCGATGCGGCTCGCGATCAGTTGATCCTGGATCGCCGACAGGCGGGCCGGGCATTCCGGATGCCATTCCCCCATCTCGTGCAGCATGCAGTCGGGGTGCGTATAGAAGGCGGTTGCCATAATCTGTCATCCGCGACGCGGGGTGCGCCGCAGGTCTCCATCAATAATGTCCATCGTCTGCCGCGAATTCGCCGCTAACTTACCACAACGGTACGCTGCTTCGCCCCGGCACGCAGGATGCGTCGGGTATACTGCGCCGAACCCCATCGCCCTGTCCGCCCGCTTCGACATGAATTCCAGCAAGCCTGCCGCCCTTCTCTCCGCACTGTTCAGCGTTCGCGTTCCGCTCGTTGCTGCTGCCGTCGCCGCTACCGTGGCGGCCGCGCCCGCCGTCGCGCAGACGCAGCCCGCGAAGTCTCCCGGCACGCGCGTCGCGCAGGCGCAACCGCAGCAGCCGGCGCCGCAAGGGCAGACCTTCGAAGAGGAAATCGTTCCGCAGCGCTACGCGAACAACGCGAAAGTCGATGCGTTCATCGACGAGATGGTGAGCCGCAACGGCTTCGATTCCACAAGCCTGCATGCGCTGTTCTCGCGCATCAGCTACTCGGCCACCGCCGTGAAGCTCGTGAAGCCGGCTCCGACGCCTTCGGTAAAGAACTGGCGCGTCTATCGTTCGCGTTTCATCGAACCGATCCGCATCAACGCGGGCGTGAAATTCTGGAAGGCGAATCAGGCGACGCTGCAGCGCGCGTCCGAGGAATTCGGCGTGCCGCCCGAAGTGATCGTCGGCATCATCGGCGTCGAAACGATCTACGGCCGCTACATGGGCAACTTCCGCGTGCTCGATGCGCTGACGACGCTAACGTTCGACTACCCGGACACGCCGAATCGCGACAGTCGCCAGGCAACGTTCCGCAAGAATCTCGAGGACTTCCTCGTCTGGACCCGCGACAACCAGCTCGACCCGACCACCGTGCTCGGCTCGTACACGGGCGCGATCGGCATCCCGCAGTTCCTGCCGAGCAGCATCCGCGAGTATGCGGTCGACTACGACGGCGGCGGCCACGTCGATCTGCGCAGCAGTCCTGCCGATGCGATCGGCAGCGTCGCGAACTACCTGAAGCAGCACGGCTGGGAAACCGATCGCCCGGTAGTCTGGCGAATCACGCCCGACACGGGCAGCCTCGGCATTGCCCAGGCGGCCGCGGACGGTCAGCCCGAACCGCACTGGGCACTGTCGCAACTTCTGCGCGCCGGCATGACGCTCAACGAGCCGATGGTCAACATCACCACCGAAGCTGGCACGCCGGTCACCGTGGTCGATCTGCCGTCGCCGGGAAGCGCGACCGAATACATGCTCGGCCTCAAGAACTTCTACGTGCTGACGCGCTACAACCGCAGCTTCTTCTACGCACTCGCCGTGTACCAGCTCGGCGAAGCCGTGAAGGCGCAGATGGAAGCGAACGGCGCGCTGCCGCTGCCTGCGGCGGACACGGAAGCGCCGGCGCAGTAAGCACGGTCCGCGCAAAGAAAAAGCGCCGCTCATGCGGCGCTTTTTTATCGCGTGACGCTGCTGATGCCGTTCGGGCTCAGGCAGGAAATACGCCGGTCGACAGGTAGCGGTCGCCGCGATCGCAGACGATGAACACGATCGTCGCGTTCTCGACCTGACGCGCGATACGCATCGCGACTTCGCATGCGCCACCCGACGAGATGCCGGCAAAGATGCCTTCGACGGCCGCGAGCCGACGCGCCATCGTTTCGGACGCGGCCTGACTCACGCTCTCGACGCGATCGACGCGGCTGCGATCGAAGATCGTCGGCATATAGGCTTCCGGCCACTTGCGAATGCCCGGAATACGCGACCCTTCTTCCGGCTGCGCGCCGACGATCTCGATCGCCGCATTCTGTTCCTTCAGAAAGCGCGACGTGCCCATGATCGTGCCCGTCGTGCCCATCGCCGACACGAAGTGCGTGACGCGCCCCTCGGTGTCGCGCCAGATCTCCGGGCCTGTTCCTTCGTAGTGCGCGATCGGATTGTCGGGGTTCCCGAACTGATCGAGGATCACCCCCTTGCCTTCGCGCTGCATCTGCTCCGCGAGGTCGCGCGCCAGTTCCATCCCGCCCTTTACGGGCGTCAGGATGATTTCGGCGCCGTAAGCGGCCATGCTCTGGCGACGCTCGATCGACAGATCCTCCGGCATGATCAGCACCATCTTGTAGCCGCGGATCGCCGCTGCCATCGCGAGCGCGATGCCCGTGTTGCCGCTCGTCGCCTCGATCAGCGTATCGCCCGGCTTGATGCGACCGCGCGCCTCAGCCTTGCTGACCATCGACAGCGCCGGGCGATCCTTCACGGAGCCGGCCGGATTGTTGCCCTCCAGCTTCGCGAGCACCACGTTGTTGCGTGCGCGAATCTCGTCGTCCGGCAGGCGGACCAGTTGCACGAGCGGCGTGTTGCCGATCGTGTCTTCGATAGTTTTGTAAGCCATGGAGATACCGTGAGTGCGAGGCCGATCAATCGATTGATTGTAAACCAGCACCGGGGCTCGCGCCGGCAACCCCATTGTGACGATGGAATAGATGTGCCGCACGATTGACGAGTGTGCATTTGCAGCATGCACGCAAAAAACCCGCGGCATGCCGCGGGAAGCCGTCGCAACGACGGCGGCTGAAGGAGCCCTTTGTCTCGCGTGCGTTACTTCTGCGCGGTGCGGGCAGGTGCCGCAGCCGGCGTCGCCGCCGCGGGTTTGCCCGCGGCCGGTGCCGCAGCACCTGGGCCGGCCGTACCGATCGTCAACCCTTCCCGCTGAAGGCGCTCGACCGTATGGCCGCCCATGCCTTTCACGCGCGATGCGAGATCGTCTGCATTCCTGAAAGCCCCCCGTGCACCGCGCTCGTCGAGAATCGCCTTCGCTCGCGCGGGACCGATGCCCTTGATGCCGACGAGTGCATCTTCGTTCGCGGTGTTGACGTCGACGGCCGCCCAGGCCGACGCGATCGCGCCGAACATGGCGGCGGCGGCAAACCATTTCCTGATCATGTACTGGATCTCCGATGAAAACGGTCGGCGGCTGCCGACCGTGAGACCCAGTCTAGCGATGCGACGCGCAGGCTTAAACCTGGCCGGATAGCCAACGCACGTAGCGATCGACACCTTCCTGCACCGTCAGGAACGGCGCATCGTAGCCGGCAGCACGCAGTTTCGTCTGGTCGGCCTGCGTGAAGCACTGGTACTTGCCGCGCAGCGCATCCGGGAACGGCACGTACTCGATCAGCCCTTGCTCGACCTGCTGCGCGAGCGTCAGCGGCGGCAGGTTGTCGAGCGCGCGCAGCGTGTTCACGACCGTCGATGCGATGTCGTTGAACGGTTGTGCCCGGCCGGTGCCGAGGTTGAAGATGCCCGATTTCTCCGGATGATCGAAGAAGAACAGGTTCACCTTCGCGACGTCCTCGACCGACACGAAGTCGCGCGTCTGCTCGCCCGGCGCATAACCGTTGTACTCGCCGAACAGCTTGACCTTGCCTTCCGCGCGGAACTGGTTGAAGTTGTGGAACGCGACCGACGCCATGCGGCCCTTGTGTGTCTCGCGCGGACCGTACACGTTGAAGTAGCGGAACCCGGCGATCTGGCTCTTCGCGCTCGGCAGCACGCGGCGGATCACCTGGTCGAACAGGAACTTCGAATAGCCGTAGACGTTCAGCGGCGCCTCGACTTCGCGCTCCTCGACAAAACGCGTCGAGCCGCCGTAGATCGCGGCCGACGACGCGTACAGGAACTGCGCGCCCTGCGCGAGGCACGCATCGAGCACCGCGCGACTATAGCGGAAGTTGTTGTCCATCATGTAGCGGCCGTCGGTTTCCATCGTGTCCGAACAGGCGCCTTCATGGAACACCGCGCGTACCTTGCCGAAATCGCCGCGCGCGAAGCGCTCGACGAATTCCGTCTTGTCGAGATAGTCGTCGATCTCGCAATCGACGAGATTGCGGAACTTGTCCGCGCGCGTCAGATTGTCGACCGCGATGATGCGCGACTCGCCACGCTCGTTGAGCGCCTTGACGATGTTCGCGCCGATGAAACCGGCTGCGCCGGTGACGATGATGGTCATGGTCGTTCTGCCTGAAAAACTGCAAGAAATACGTGCGGCCCGCTCGGCGCGCCGCCGAATACACTCAGTGAAACAGCTCGTCGTAGGCTACCGTGGCCGTACCCAGCTTGCCGACCACGATGCCTGCCGCACGGTTCGCGAGCACGACGGCATCGACGAGCGGCACGCCGGCACCGAGCATCGTCGCGACCGTCGCGATCACGGTATCGCCTGCGCCAGACACGTCATACACCTCGCGCGCGAGCGCCGGTGCGTGCAGTTCGCCCGCTGCGGAAAAAAGCGTCATCCCCTCTTCCGAACGTGTGAGCAGCAACGCGTCGAGATCGAGCTCCGCACGCAGCTTCGCGACACGCGCGCGCAGGTCGTCTTCCGATTGCCACTGGCCGATGACCTCGCGCAACTCGGCACGGTTCGGCGTGATCAGCGATGCGCCGCGATAGCGCGCCCAGTCGCCGCCCTTTGGATCGACGAGCACCGGCTTGCCGGCCGCGCGCGCCTTCTCGATCATCGTGGTAACGTGCGTCAGACCGCCTTTCGCGTAATCCGACATCAGCACGACGTCGTGCTGCGGCAGCAGCGCATCGAAACGCGCGAGCCCGGCGAGCAGCACCTCGTGCGTCGGCATCGCCTCGAAGTCGACGCGCAGTAGCTGCTGCTGGCGCGCGAGCACGCGCAACTTGATCGTCGTCGGCAGTGACGCATCGCGTTCGAGATGGGGCGTCACACCGCTGCTGCCGAGCAATTCGACGATGCGCTCGCCAGGCTCGTCGCAGCCAACCACGCACAGGAGCCCGGCCTGACCGCCGAGCGTCACCGCGTTGCGCGCGACATTGGCCGCACCGCCAAGCCGCTCTTCCTGGCGCTGCACGTGCACGACAGGAACCGGCGCTTCCGGAGAAATGCGCTCGACGTTGCCGAACCAGTAGCGGTCGAGCATCACGTCACCGACCACGAGCACGCGCGAACGCGCGAGCTGCGCGCGCGGTACCGTCACCACTTCGCGAAGGGTAGTCATCGTGCGTTCATCCACGGGGAGAGGACTGGGGGTCGACATGCGGGCGCCCGATCGCATGGTAGTCGATGCCGAGTTCGGCCATCGCGTCCGGCTCGTACAGATTGCGTCCGTCGAAGATCACCGGCGCCTTCAGTTCGGCCTTCAGGCGCGTGAAATCCGGGCTCCTGAATTCCTTCCATTCGGTGACGATCACGAGCGCATCCGCGGCGGTCACGGCCGCGTCCTGGGTATCGACGAAGTGCAGGCGCGCAAGCGCGTCGGGAGCCTCACCGAGATCGAGCGCGAACACACGGCGCGCCTCGTCGATCGCGACCGGATCGTACGCGCGCACGGTCGCGCCACGCCCGAGCAGCGCGGCGATCAGCCGACGGCTCGGCGCCTCGCGCATGTCGTCCGTGTTCGGCTTGAACGCGAGGCCCCAGACCGCGAATTCGCGGCCGTTCAGGTCTGCGCCGAAGCGCTGCTCGATCTTGCCGATCAGCACGTCCTTCTGTGCGGAGTTGGCCGCTTCGACGGCCTCCAGGATGCGCAGCGGCTGACCGTTTTCGCTCGCGGTGCGAATTAACGCCTGCACGTCCTTCGGGAAGCACGAGCCGCCGTAACCAACGCCCGCGTACAGGAAGTGATAGCCAATGCGCGGATCGGAACCGATCCCGCGGCGCACGGCTTCGATGTCGGCACCGACCTTGTCGGCGAGATTCGACATCTCGTTCATGAACGAAATGCGCGTTGCGAGCATCGCATTCGCCGCATATTTCGCGAATTCCGCCGAACGCACGTCCATGTAGATCGTGCGCTCGTGATTGCGGTTGAACGGCGCGTACAGCTTCTTCATCTTCTCGCGCGCCACCGTGCCCGTCTCGTCGTCGTCGACACCGATGATGATTCGGTCCGGGCGCATGAAGTCCTCGACTGCCGCGCCTTCCTTCAGGAATTCCGGATTCGACACGACCGAGAAACGGTGCTCGACGCTGCCCGCGAGGCCGCGCGCGCCGAGTGCCTCGTCGACCACCGCGCGCACGCGCTGCGCGGTGCCGACCGGCACCGTCGACTTGTCGACGATCACCTTGAAACCGGCCATGTACCGGCCGATGTTGCGCGCCGCCTCGAGCACGTATTGCAGGTCGGCCGAACCGTCCTCGTCGGGCGGTGTGCCGACCGCGATGAACTGGATCTCACCGTGGGCAACGCTCGCCTCGATGTCGGTCGAGAAGCGCAGACGTCCTGCCGCGCGGTTGCGCGCGATAATGTCCAGCAGGCCCGGTTCGTGAATCGGCATCCCGCCGTTGTTCAGGATCTCGATCTTGCGCGGATCGACATCCAGACAGAAGACGTCGTGGCCGATCTCGGCGAGGCAGGAGCCCGTGACGAGACCGACATAGCCAGTGCCGATGATGGTGATTTTCATAGATGTTCCGGTACGTCCCGGTAAATGACAAACTTGGCCGCCGGACCGGGCCCGGCGACAACCGCAGCGCTTGCGCGTCGAACGCCGGGATCAGCCCGGCATCGCAGGTTCGACGCGGCGCGGCGCATAGGTTTCCCAGCCGCTGCATCCGGGGCACTGCCAGTAGAAGAGCCGTGCCCGGAAACCGCAATTCTGGCACGTATAGCGTGGCAGATTCTTGGTGCGCTGCTTGATCAGCGCACGCATCATTTCAAGTTCCTTACGGCGCGGCTCGTCGGCGGCCGCGATCTGCGCATCGAGCAGGTGCAGCATGCCCGACAGGTTCGGCGACTTCTCCATCTGCGTACGCGCGAGTGTGTGCGCCGCTTCCTGGCCGCGCAACCCGGCGATGTGCTGATAAGCAATATCGAGCAGGTCGTTCGACGTATAACGATCGACGTAGCCCATCAGCAGCTCGGCACCCTCGACCGGTTTGCCGAGCGCGACGTAGGCCTTCATCAGCTTGTCGGCGACGAGCGGCAGATACGCCGGATTCTGCGCTTCGACACGCTTCCAGTGCTCGATCGCGGCCGCGTGATCGCTCGCCGCCTGCGCGGCGTCGCCGGACAGGATCGTCGCGCGGACGTTCTGCGGGTTCGCTGCAAGCGCGAGCTTCAATTGATCGGCCGCAGCCGCCGTGTTCTTGCGTTGCAGCGCCTCCTGCGCGAGTTCGCAATGGAACTGCGCGATTTCGGTGCCGAGCGGCTTGTCGCTCATCGATTCGATGCATTTCGCGGTATCGATCGATTTGTTCCAGTCCTTCTCGATCTCGTAGATCGTCAGCAGCGCCCGCTGCGCGCCCAGCGCGTAATCGCCATCGGCGAGCCGGTGGAAGGTCTCCTCCGCACGATCGAGCAGGCCGGCCTTCAGGAAATCCTGGCCGAGCTCGTACAGCGCGTGGTCGCGCTCGTTCACCGGCAGGTCCGTGCGGCTCAGCAGGTTCTGATGCACGCGGATCGCACGGTCCGTTTCGCCACGGCGGCGAAACAGGTTGCCGAGCGCGAAGTGCAACTCGACCGTCTCGGGGTCGAGCTTCGCGACCTCGATGAACGCGTCGATCGCCTTGTCCGGTTGTTCGTTCAACAGAAAGTTCAGGCCGCGGAAATACGATCGCGGCAGGTTGGCGCTCTCCGACAGGAGGTTCTTCAGGTCATAGCGGGACGCCGCCCAGCCGAGCGCGAACGCCACCGGAATCGCGAGCAACCACCAAAAATCCAGATCCATGCGAAATATCGAAGCAGAGACGAAAACCGCGCCAGAGTCGCGCGGCGTCCGTGTTAAATGACGGGCGGCATCGGCGGCTGGTCGACGACGGCCGGGGTTTCGCGCGCCGTACGCAGATCGCGCTTCAGGCGCCCGTTCTCGAGGCGCATGCGGAAGATCGCCGGCAGCGCGGACAGCAGGCCGGCCAGCAGCCCCACGACAAAGAACGCGAGGCCGATCAGGATCAGCGGCGCTTGCCATGCGTAGCCGGCAACGAAATTCAGCGTCGCGGTTTGCGTATTGGCCAGCGCGAGCACCAGCAACAGCACGAACACCAATACCCGGATCAGCCAGACGATAAACTTCATGTAGCCCTCTCTTTGTTGAGGTTTGCCGTGGCGCGCGACTCCCCTTCGCGGCGCCGAATCGACCCGTATTGTAAAGGAAGCGTTTCCGCGTCACCGCACATCCTGCGGGTACGCATTGTCACGCGGCCGCCGGAAATGAAAAAAGCGCCCGCAAGGGGCGCTTTTTTCTTCAGCCTTCGCCGGACGGATTCCGGGCAAGCCGCACGACGCTCAACGCTCGTCGTCCGGATCATCAGCTTTCAGCGGCTCGCCGGCGCGGCCGTCGACGCGTTCACGCAATTCCTTGCCGGGCTTGAAGTGAGGCACGAACTTCTCGGGCACCTGCACTTTCTCCCCCGACTTCGGGTTGCGCCCAACGCGCGCCGGACGACGGTTGAGGCCGAAGCTGCCGAAACCCCGAATTTCGATGCGATGCCCTTTCGACAAGGCGTCGGACATTGCATCGAGCATCGTTTTCACCGCGAAATCCGCATCCTTGAGGACAAGTTGCGGAAATCGCAGTGCCAGCTGCGCGACCAACTCGGATTTGGTCATACTTCAGCAGACCTCGTGAGGCTTACTGGTTCTGGCCGTCGAGCTTCGCCTTCAGCAGCGCGCCGAGGTTGGTCGTACCGGTCGCAGCAGCGCTGGTGTCCGACTGCAGGCCGCGGATCGCTTCCTGTTGTTCAGCCGAATCCTTCGCCTTGATCGACAGGTTGATGCCACGCGACTTGCGATCGATGTTGATCACCATCGCGTTGACCTTGTCGCCTTCCTTCAGCACGTTGCGTGCGTCTTCGACGCGATCCTGCGAGATTTCCGACGCGCGCAGGTAGCCTTCGATGTCACCCGTCAGCGTGACGACAGCGCCCTTCGCATCGACCGACTTCACCACGCCGTCGACGATCGAACCCTTGTCGTTCATTGCAACGTAGTTGCTGAACGGGTCGCCTTCGAGCTGCTTGATGCCGAGCGAAATACGCTCCTTCTCGACGTCGATACCGAGCACGATCGCTTCGACTTCGTCGCCCTTCTTGTACTTGCGAACGGCTTCTTCGCCGGCTTCGCTCCACGACAGATCCGACAGGTGGACCAGGCCGTCGATGCCGCCCGGCAGACCGATGAACACGCCGAAGTCGGTGATCGACTTGATTGCGCCCGTGATCTTGTCGCCCTTTTTGAAGTTGCGGCTGAAGTCATCCCACGGATTCGGCTTGCACTGCTTCATGCCGAGGCTGATACGACGACGGTCTTCGTCGATCTCGAGGACCATGACTTCGACTTCGTCGCCCAGCTGGACAACCTTCGACGGAGCAACGTTCTTGTTGGTCCAGTCCATTTCCGACACGTGGACGAGGCCTTCGATGCCCGATTCCACTTCGACGAATGCGCCGTAGTCGGTGATGTTCGTGACCTTGCCGAACAGGCGCGTGCCCGACGGGTAACGGCGCGAGATGCCTTCCCACGGATCGTCGCCCAGTTGCTTGATGCCCAGCGAGACGCGGTTCTTCTCTTGATCGAACTTGAGGATCTTCGCGGTGACTTCCTGGCCAACCGACAGGACTTCGCTCGGGTGACGCACACGACGCCATGCGATGTCGGTGATGTGCAGCAGGCCGTCGATGCCGCCGAGGTCGACGAACGCGCCGTAGTCGGTGATGTTCTTGACCACGCCGTTGACGATCGCGCCTTCCTTCAGCGTCTCGAGCAGCTTTGCGCGCTCTTCGCCTTGCGTTGCTTCGATCACTGCACGACGCGACAGCACGACGTTGTTACGCTTGCGATCGAGCTTGATCACGCGGAACTCGAGCGTCTTACCTTCGTACGGGGTCGTGTCCTTGACCGGACGCGTGTCGACCAGCGAACCCGGCAGGAACGCGCGGATGCCGTTGACCATCACGGTCATGCCGCCCTTCACCTTGCCGGTGATCGTGCCGGTGACGAGTTCGTTGTTGTCGAGAGCCTTTTCCAGCGACAGCCACGATGCAAGGCGCTTCGCCTTGTCGCGCGACAGGATCGTGTCGCCGTAGCCGTTTTCGAGTGCGTCGATCGCGACGGACACGAAATCGCCCGACTGCACCTCAACCTCGCCCTGATCGTTCAGGAATTCCTCGATCGGAATGTAAGCCTCGGACTTCAGGCCTGCATTGACGACCACGAAGTTGTGGTCGACGCGCACGACTTCGGCGGAAATCACTTCGCCGGCGCGCATGTCTTGGCGGGTCAGCGACTCTTCGAACAGAGCCGCGAAAGATTCAGTATTCGGGTTGGAGGTTTGCAGGTCGGACATAAAAATCTGATTGTGCATGGATCGCTGTGCCACGCCGGCCGGAATGGCAGGCTGAAAGGGCCAGATCGAAGCCACACGGGGTTAAGGGTTCGAAACACGCTCCGCGCTTCTCGCGCAAAGCACCTACTGCTGCCCGCCTTCTCAGGCGGGCTGACCGAGCGTTCGGTACCACTGCAGCACCTGGTCGACTGCTTCATCAACCGAAAGCGCCGACGTATCGAGCAGCTTGGCATCTGCCGCAGGCTTCAGCGGCGCGGCTGCGCGATTGCTGTCGCGCGCGTCACGTTCACGAAGATCCCGGAGCAAGTTATCAATATTAGCAGAAAAACCTTTTTGCATCAATTGCTTATGCCGCCTGGTCGCGCGAGCCTCGGCACTGGCCGTCAGGAACACCTTCAGCACGGCGTCCGGGAAGATCACAGTGCCCATGTCGCGGCCGTCGGCAACGAGGCCCGGCGTCTTGCGGAACGCGCGCTGGCGCGCGACGAGCGCGGTACGCACCGGCCCGTGCACGGCAATGGCCGACGCGCGGTTGCCGACCGCTTCGGCGCGGATGTCGTTCGACACGTCGACGCCGTCGAGCTGCGCGCAGCCCTCGCGGAACGTGATGTGAAGATCGTCGATCAGCTTCACGAGCGCGTCGACATCCTCCGCCGCGATGCCGTAGCGCACGCTCGCGAGCGCGGCGAGCCGGTACAGCGCGCCGCTGTCGAGCAGGTGAAAGCCGAGATGCGCGGCGACGAGCGCCGCGACGGTCCCCTTGCCGGAAGCGGTCGGACCGTCGATCGTGATGACGGGGGTCGGGTGAAAGGGTCGGGTTGATTTCATCGGAACTGTCGGGTCAGGCTTTGGCGAGCGCGGCAAAGCGGTCGAAATAGTCGGGGAACGTCTTGCCGACGCACTTCGGATCGTTGATCCGCACAGGCACGCCGCCCAGGCTGACGAGCGAGAAGCACATCGCCATCCGGTGATCGTCGTACGTGTCGATCGCTGCATTCGGCGTGAGCCGTTGCGGCGGCGTAACGACCAGATAGTCGGGGCCTTCCTCGACGATCGCGCCGACCTTGCGCAGTTCGGTCGCCATCGCGGCGATGCGGTCGGTTTCCTTCACGCGCCAGCTCGCGATGTTGCGCAGCGTGCTCGTGCCGCTCGCGAACAGCGCCGCGACCGCGATGGTCATCGCCGCGTCGGGAATCAGGTTGAAGTCCATGTCGATCGGCTCGAGCTTGCCATGGTCATGGCCGATGCCGCGCACTTCGATCCAGTCGTCGCCCATCGATACGTTCGCGCCCATCTGCATCAGCGCGTTCGCGAAGCCGACGTCGCCCTGGATGCTCGCGCGCCCCACGCCCTCGACGCGCAGCGGGCCGCCGCCGAGCGCGCCGGCCGCGAGGAAGTACGAGGCCGACGATGCATCGCCCTCGACCATGATGCGCCCCGGCGAACGGTAGCGGACGCCGGCCGGCACGACGAAGCGCTGCCAGCCGTCGCGCTCGACGGTCACGCCGAAGCGCGCCATCAGCCGGATCGTGATGTCGATGTACGGCTTCGAGAT
Source organism: Burkholderia sp. LA-2-3-30-S1-D2 (assembly GCF_001523915.2). NCBI lineage: Bacteria > Pseudomonadati > Pseudomonadota > Betaproteobacteria > Burkholderiales > Burkholderiaceae > Burkholderia > Burkholderia sp. LA-2-3-30-S1-D2. Next base: position 2,513,744 of record NZ_CP013384.1, read on the forward strand.
CAATTCGCCGTCGACTTCGACGACGATCCTGCCGTCCTTCGCCTTCACGAGCGGCAGCGTCATCAGCAGCGCGGTGAGGAACTGGCTCGACACGTCGCCGCGCACGCGGATCGGCGCGTCGACCGTGATCGCGGCAGGCTTGATCCGCAGCGGCGGAAAGCCTTCGTTTTGCTCGTAGTCGATCTGCGCGCCGATCTGCCGCAGGCCGTCGACGAGGTCGCCGATCGGCCGCTCGTGCATGCGCGGCACGCCGTGCACGCGATAGTCGCCGCCGTTGACTGCGAGCGCCGCCGTCAACGGTCGCACCGCGGTGCCCGCGTTGCCGAGGAACAGATCGGCGGTCTTCGCGGTGAACGCGCCGCGCGTGCCGGTGACGACACAGGTGTCGCCCTCGCGCGCGAGCTTCACACCAAGCTTGCCGAGCGCGTCGAGCATCACGCGCGTGTCGTCGGAATCCAGCAGGTTGGTGATCGTCGTATCGCCTTCAGCAAGCGCCGCGAGCAGCAGCACGCGGTTCGAGATGCTTTTCGAGCCGGGCAGGCGCACGGTACCCGACGCGCTGGAATATGGGCCGAGATCGAGATAGTCCATGGGAATCGTCCTGTTTCCTGTTATTTCTTGACCGGTTCGGCAGCGGGCTGCGCGCCACGTTCCTGCCAGGCCTTGCGTGCAGCGCGCGAGCGAGTGAACACGGCTTCGAGCGCCGCGCCATCGCCGGCGTCGATCGCCGCACGCAGCCGGGCGAGCACGCGCGTATAGCCGTCGAGCTCATCGAGCAGCGCCGTGCGGTTCGCGACACACACGTCGCGCCACATTTCCGGGCTCGACGCCGCGATCCGCGTGAAGTCGCGGAAGCCGCCCGCCGCGTACGAGAATTTCAGTTCGGCATCCGCCTCGCCGAGAATTTGCTCTACGAGCGCGAACGACAGCACGTGCGGCAGGTGACTGATCGACGCGAACACGCGATCGTGCTGCGCCGTGCTCATGGTGCGCACGTCGGCGCCGGTCGCCCGCCACATCGCATCGATCCGCGCGACCGCTTCCGGCGCGTTCTCCGGCAACGGACACAGCACGACATTGCGACCGACGTACAGATCCGGCAGCGCGGCCTCGACGCCGCTCGATTCGCGCCCGGCGATCGGATGGCCCGGCACGAATTGCGCAATCCGCGCACCGAGCGCATCGCGTGCCGCCGTAACGACGTCGGACTTGGTGCTGCCAGCGTCGGTGACGATCGTCGCAGCGTCAAGCCACGGCGCGATGCGCGCGAGCAACGGGCCCGTTTGCGCGACGGGCGCAGCCAGCAATACGAGATCGGCGCCGGCAAGCGCGTCGCGCAGTTGCGCATCGTCGTCGAGCGCCACCGCGCGATCGATCACGCCGAGCGCGAGCGCGCGATCGACCGCTGCACGCGAACGACCGACGCCGACGACTTCGCCCGCGCCACCCGGTGTGCGCTCGCGCAGCGCGCGCGCCAGCGATCCGCCGATCAGGCCGACGCCGAAGATGACAAGTTTGTTGAATGCAAAGCCTGACACGACAAGAGCCAAGTGACGCGCGCGGAACGACGCCCCGCGCACGGAAGTCCAGATTCCGGGCAACGGGCCCGCACCCGGTGCGACCTGCACCGGATACCGCCCGAACCCGCCTTGGGCAGCGCCGCCCGGCCTGCCCCACCCGCTTCGCCGCGCCGCCCGCTGGTGCAGGCGACGGGCCGCTACGCGTCAGCGCGCGCGCGGATACGAACCGAGTATCTTCAGGAACGCGGCCTTCTGGCCGAGCTCCGCGAGCGCGGCGGCCACGGCTGGCTCGTCCCGGTGCCCTTCGATGTCGATGTAGAAGTAATACTCCCACGTGCCGACCCGCGCGGGGCGCGACTCGAAGCGCGTCATCGACACACCGTGCCGCGCGAGCGGTTCGAGCAGCTTGAACACCGCGCCCGGCTCGTTCTTCACCGACACGATCAGCGACGTCTGGTCGTGACCGCTCTGCCCGGCCGGCTGCTTGCCGACGATCACGAAGCGCGTGCGATTGTGCGGATCGTCCTGAATCAGCGAGAACGCGATCTGCAGGCCGTAGTGCGCGGCTGCGCGGTCGCCTGCGATCGCCGCGACGCTCGGATCCGCCGCCGCGAGACGCGCGGCCTCCGCATTGCTCGACACCGCTTGCCGCTCGAGCTGCGGCGCGTTCGCGGCAAGCCACTGCTGGCATTGCGCGAGCGCCTGCGCATGCGCGCAGACGCGCGTCACGCCGTCGAGCGTGCCGCTCTGCGTGAGCAGGTTGTGATGGATCGGCAGCGCGAGTTCACCGCTGATCAGCAACTGCGTCTGCAGCAGCAGGTCGAGCGTGCGCGACACCGCACCTTCGGTCGAGTTCTCGACCGGCGCGATGCCGAATGCGGACGCGCCTGCCTCGACCGAGCGGAATACCTCATCGATCGACGGACACGGCAGCCCTTCGATCGACTGGCCGAAGTACTCGAACATCGCCTGTTCGCTGTACGTGCCGACCGGCCCGAGGAACGCGACGTGGATCGTCTGTTCGAGCGCGCGGCTCGCGGCCATGATCTCGCGCCAGATGGCGCTAATGTGCTCGCTCGCGAGCGGTCCCGCGCTCATGTCCTGCAGGCGCGCGATCACCTGCAGCTCGCGCTCCGGCCGGAACACCGGCGCGTTGAAATGCTTCTTGACCTCGCCCACCTCTAGCGCCACCGCGGCGCGCTGGTTGAGGAGCGCGATCAGCTGCGCGTCGATCGCGTCGATGCGGTCGCGCAGCGGTTTCAGGCGGGAATTCAGTTCGTCGTCCATGCGTAGTTGCCGTGCTGTTTGAACAGCGCGCGCTCAGGCGCCGCGCTGTTCGAAGTCCTTCATGTACTCGACGAGCGCTTTCACGCCCTCGAGCGGCACCGCGTTGTAGATCGACGCCCGCATGCCGCCGACGGACTTGTGGCCCTTCAGCTGCAGCAGCCCGCGCGCCTTTGCGCCGGCAAGGAAGTCTTCGTTGCGCGTTTCGTCGGCCAGGAAAAAGGGCACGTTCATACGCGACCGCACCGCCGGCTCGACCTTGTTCAGATAGAAACTGCTCGCATCGATTGTGTCGTAGAGCAGCTTCGCCTTCTCGATATTGCGCGCCTCGATCGCCTCGAGGCCGCCCTGCCGCTTCAGCCACTGGAACACGAGGCCCGCGATGTAGATCGCATAGGTAGGCGGCGTGTTGTACAGCGAGTTGTTCGCGGCGACGGTCTTCCATTCGAATGCGGACGGACAGATCGACAGCGCGCGATCGAGCAGATCCTCGCGCACGATCACGACCGTCACGCCGGCCATCCCGATGTTCTTCTGCGCGCCGCCGAACAACACGCCGTACTTCGCGACGTCCATCGGACGCGACAAAATGTGTGACGACACGTCCGCGACGAGCGGCACGTCGCCGAGGTCGGGAATCTCGAACGTCTCGACGCCGTCGATCGTCTCGTTCGTGCACAGATGCACGTAGGCCGGATCGTCCGACAGCTGCCATTCGGCGCGGGCGGGCGCGCGCGTGAAACCGTCGGCCGTCTTGCCGGATGCGGCCAGATGCGGCGTGCCGTATTTCTTCGCTTCGTTGAACGACTTCTGCGACCACGAGCCCGTCACGACGAAGTCGGCGGTCTTGCGCGAACCAAGCAGGTTCATCGGCACGATCGCGTTCTCGGCAATGCCGCCGCCCTGCAGGAACAGGATCCGGTGGCTGGCCGGCACATCGAGCAGCTCGCGCAGGTCGGTCAGCGCTGCCTCGTGGATCGACATGAATTCCTTGCCGCGATGGCTCATCTCCATCACGCTCATGCCGCTGCCGTGCCAGTCGAGCATTTCGTCGGCGGCCTGCCGCAGCACTTCCTCGGGGAGCGCCGCAGGACCGGCGGAGAAATTAAAGACGCGCATCGTGAAAACCTCGGGAGGGACGCGACCGGCTTGCCGCCGGCAGAAAGAACCGCGCCAGAAAAGGAATGGCCGCTTGCGCTCGCGCGCAAACGGCCATTATCGCACTGTCATCAGGCTCCCGCCAAACCCGGCCGAACGGCCGGGCGGCGTGCCCGGACGGCTTACTTGCCCGGCTTGACTGCAGCGACTTCCTTGTCAGCCTGCGTACGCGTTGCCTGGATCGCTTGCGGCATGTACTTCTGCATTAGGCCGTTGACCACGTCGCGACCGACCTGATCCTGAACCTGGATGAACTTGCGGCCCGTCGGGCTCTTGTAGAACGTCGTCAGATCCTTGATCTCCGACGTGCTGTAGTACTTCGCGTAAGCGTCGTACTGGGCCGACATCGCGTCGCTCTGGAACTGCTGCGTGCCGAACACCTTGCCCGCGCCGTCAACCAGCTTCGGCACCGCGTTCTTCTGCAGCGTCGGCACGGCGGCTTGCTTTTGCTTGTCGTTCAGCGTCTTGTTTTCCGACAGCGCGTCCGACAGGATCGCCGGCACGAGTTGCTTTGCCTGCATCTCGGCGCTGTTGCCGATTGCCGACACGAGCTTCGGCGCGTCGATCGCGTCGAGCAGATCCTTGATCGCCGCCTTCTTGTCGGCGTCGATCGGCGCAGCTGCCGCGGTCGCAGTCGGTGCGGAATTCGACAGCGCTTGCGCCATCGCGAACGTCGGCACCAGTGCAGCCAGCAGAACCAGTTGCTTGAATTGCTTTTGCATCATCACTCCCTTTTGGAAATATGAATGGTTGCTCGCCGGCCGCGGCGCTTCACGCCCGCGGCGGCCAGAGTCTCATCCGTTCTTCAGGCTTCGCCGTCCGACGCCTCGTCGGCCTCGCCATCGCCCTCTTCGGCCTCCGCGATCTGCTGCAGGCCAGAAAGCTTGGTACCCTCATCGAGACTGATGAGTGTAACACCTTGCGTGGCACGCCCCATCTCGCGAATCTCGGATACGCGGGTGCGAATCAACACGCCGGCCGTCGTAATCAGCATGATCTGATCCTCGGCGTCGACGAGCGTCGCGGCCACGACCTTGCCGTTGCGCTCGGACGTCTGGATCGCGATCATACCCTTCGTACCGCGGCCGTGGCGCGTGTACTCGGTGATCGGCGTGCGCTTGCCGTAGCCGTTCTCGGTTGCGGTGAGCACGGTCTGCTCCTCGCTGCCCGCGACCAGCATCGCGATGACCTGCTGGCCGTCCTCGAGCTGCATGCCGCGCACACCGCGCGCCTCGCGACCCATCGGACGCACGTCGTTCTCGTCGAAGCGAACGGCCTTGCCGGCGTCGGAGAACAGCATCACGTCGTGCGCACCGTCGGTGATCGATGCACCGATCAGGAAGTCGCCGTCGTCGAGGCCGACCGCGATGATGCCCTTCTTCATCGGGCGGCTGAATGCTTCGAGCGGCGTCTTCTTCACGGTGCCGAGCGACGTCGCCATGAAGATGAACTTGTCGGCCGAGAACTCCTTGACCGGCAGTACGACGTTGATCTTCTCGCCTTCCTGCAGCGGGAACATGTTGACGATCGGACGGCCGCGCGAGTTGCGCGAGCCCTGCGGCACTTCATAGACCTTGACCCAGTACACGCGGCCGCGGTTCGAGAAGCACAGGATGTAGTCGTGGGTGTTCGCGATGAACAGCGTCTCGATCCAGTCGTCTTCCTTCATCTGCGTCGCCTGCTTGCCGCGGCCGCCGCGCTTCTGCGCGCGATACTCGGACAGCGGCTGCGACTTCACGTAGCCCGCGTGCGACATCGTGACGACCATGTCCTGCGGCGTGATCAGGTCTTCGGTATTCAATTCGGTCGCGTTCAGCTCGATCTTCGAGCGGCGTGCGTCGCCGAATTCGGCCTTCACCGCCGTCAGCTCCTCGCCGATCATCGTCGTGATCCGCTCGGGGCGCGCGAGGATGTCCAGCAGGTCGGCGATCTGCGCCATCACTTCGCGGTACTCGCCGATGATCTTGTCCTGCTCGAGACCGGTCAGGCGCTGCAGACGCATCTGCAGGATTTCCTGCGCCTGCGTGTCGGACAGACGGTACAGCCCGTCGGCCTGCATCCCGAACGCCGGGTTCAGGCCTTCCGGACGGTACGCGGAGCGGCCGCCCGCCGACGCGTTCTCGGCCTCGGCGCGCGTCAGCATATCGCGCACGAGCGACGAATCCCACGGCTTCGCCATCAACTCCTGCTTCGCGATCGGCGGCGTCGGCGCTGCCTTGATGATCGCGATGAACTCGTCGATGTTCGCGAGCGCGACCGCGAGACCTTCGAGCACGTGGCCGCGTTCGCGGGCCTTGCGCAGTTCGTAGATCGTGCGGCGCGTCAGCACTTCGCGTCGATGCGACAGGAAGCACTGCAGGATTTCCTTCAGGTTCAGCAGCTTCGGCTGACCGTCGACGAGCGCGACCATGTTCATGCCGAACGTATCCTGGAGCTGCGTCGCCTTGTACAGGTTGTTCAGCACCACTTCGGGCACTTCGCCGCGCTTCAGCTCGATCACGACGCGCATGCCGCTCTTGTCGGACTCGTCGCGGATGTCGGAGATGCCCTCGAGCTTCTTCTCGTTGACGAGCTCGGCGATACGCTCGAGCAGCGAGCGCTTGTTCACCTGGTACGGCAGCTCGTCGACGATGATCGCCATCCGCTGACCGCGGTCGATCTCCTCGAAGTGCGTGGCCGCGCGCATCACGACGCGGCCGCGCCCGGTGCGATAGCCGTCGCGCACGCCGGCGACACCGTAGATGATGCCGGCCGTCGGGAAGTCCGGCGCCGGGATGATCTCGATCAGCTCGTCGATCGTCGCTTCCGGGTTGTTCAGCAGGTGCTGGCACGCGTCGACGACTTCGTTCAGGTTGTGCGGCGGGATATTGGTCGCCATGCCGACCGCGATACCCGACGAGCCGTTGATCAGCAGGTTCGGGATGCGCGACGGCAGGACCGACGGCTGCATCTCGTTGCCGTCGTAGTTCGGCTCGAAGTCGACCGTTTCCTTGTCGATGTCGGCGAGCAACTCGTGACCGATCTTCGCCATGCGAATTTCGGTGTAACGCATCGCCGCGGCATTGTCACCGTCGATCGAGCCGAAGTTGCCCTGTCCGTCGATCAGCATGTAGCGCAGCGAGAAGTCCTGCGCCATCCGCACGATCGTGTCGTACACCGCGGTATCGCCGTGAGGGTGATACTTACCGATCACGTCACCGACGATACGCGCCGATTTCTTGTACGCGCGGTTCCAGTCGTTGTTCAGTTCGTGCATCGCGAACAGTACGCGCCGGTGCACGGGCTTCAGGCCATCGCGGACATCCGGAAGGGCACGTCCGACGATCACGCTCATCGCGTAATCGAGATACGAACGGCGCATTTCCTCCTCTAGGGAGGTGGGCAGGGTCTCTTTGGCGAATTGATCCATGTATCCGTATCGTTTCGGAGCGAAGACGGCGAACGCCTTTCGCGTGGGCGCTGCATGCGCAACGCAACGCGAGATTCTAACATGCACGCATCAGCCGCCAATTCGCCACCCCCTCTATATGTAAACAGCAAAAATCACGGCCCATGGCAAAGGCATCCCGGACCGGCCATGATTGCGCCCCATTCAGGAAGCCCGGGTCCCTCGGACCCTTGTCACGCACGCGCGCAAACCCCTTGCGGCCTTTCATGCAATTTCGCGGACACACTCTTGACAATCCCTGAAAGTTACGGCAGGCGGGTGTTGCGCATGCACCACAAAGTTGAAGCGATCTTGGGGTGGGGAGGATTTTTTTTCGTAGGAAGGGAACGATATGGCAAAATGCCAACGCACTGAAAGTTAGACGCTGCTCGAAGTCTACACAGAGCGGTGCCGCGTTTTTTGTGCCGCACCAATGTTATACTTCGAGCAATGTATGACTTGTCACCGTCAACAGGCTCGCAGTAAACCTGCGGTAATCTCAATTTCGAGAGGAGAAATATGAATAAACTTTCAAAGCTCGCGTTCATTGCAGCTACCGCAGTTATGGCTGCATCCGCTTCGGCACAGTCGGTGCCGGCGTCGCGTCAAGCCGTCAACGACAACTGGGTGAACGGCACGGGCGAATGGGTGTGGATGAACGGCACGAACGAGCTCTGCTGGCGTGACGCGTTCTGGACGCCGGCCACCGCCAACGCGAAGTGCGATGGCGCACTGGTCGCCCAGGCACCGCAGCCGCCGGTCGCTCCGGTTGCTCCGGCCATCACGAGCCAGAAGATCACGTACCAAGCCGACGCACTGTTCGACTTCGACAAGGCAACGCTCAAGCCGCTGGGCAAGCAAAAGCTGGACGAACTGGCTTCGAAGATCCAGGGCATGAACACGGAAGTGGTCGTCGCTACGGGCTACACGGACCGCATCGGTTCGGACAAGTACAACGACCGCCTGTCGCTGCGCCGCGCACAAGCCGTCAAGTCGTACCTGGTCAGCAAGGGTGTCCCGGCCAACAAGATCTACACGGAAGGCAAGGGCAAGCGCAACCCGGTCACGACCGGCTGCAACCAGAAGAACCGCAAGCAACTGATCGCCTGCCTCGCACCGGACCGCCGCGTGGAAGTCGAAGTGGTCGGTACGCAACAAGTCCAGAAGACGACCGTTCCGGCGAAGTAAGCCGCGGTTTTCGACTGCTTCAAAGCCCCGCTCCGGCGGGGCTTTTTCTTTGACGCCCGCCCAGGCGCTCGCTGGCCTCGTTGTGCGCCCCCTTATATACTCGGGGCTGACGTACCGACGCACCGCCCTCCTTCCGTAGCCCGTTTGCCGACATGACCAACGCCGATCCGCACGAACTCCAGAAATTCAGCGACCTCGCCCATCGGTGGTGGGACCCGAATGCCGAATTCAAGCCCTTGCACGACCTGAATCCGGTCCGGCTCGGCTGGATCGATTCGCATGCGCACCTCGCCGGCAAGCGCGCGCTCGATATCGGCTGCGGCGGCGGCATCCTGTCCGAATCAATGGCCGGGCTCGGCGCCCAGGTGAAAGGCATCGACCTGTCGACCGAAGCGCTCGGCGTCGCCGACCTGCACAGCCTCGAAAGCGGCATCACGGTCGACTACGAGGCGATCGCCGCCGAAGCGATCGCCGAACGCGAGCCGGGCACTTACGACGTCGTCACCTGCATGGAGATGCTCGAGCACGTGCCTTCGCCGGCCGGCGTCGTCGCCGCGTGCGCGACGCTCGTGAAGCCGGGCGGCTGGGTATTCTTCTCTACGCTGAACCGCAACCTGAAGTCCTACCTGTTCGCGGTAATCGGCGCTGAGTACATCGCGCAGATGCTGCCGAAGGGCACCCACGACTACGCGCGCTTCATCCGCCCGTCGGAACTGGCGAGCTTCGTGCGCGGGACCGATCTGCACATCGTGGAGATCAAGGGTATTACCTATCACCCGATCGGCAAGCGCTTCGCGCTGTCGAACGACACCGACATCAACTATCTCGTCGCGTGCCGCCGCGGCGCGTGACCCTCCGACCGGCATGACGATCCCCCTTTCGACCGAGCGGCCCGCATTCGACGCGCCGCGCCTGGTGCACTGCGATGCCGTGCTGTTCGACCTCGACGGCACACTCGCCGACACGGCGCCCGATCTCGCCGCTGCAGTCCACAAGATGCAGCGCATGCGCGGCCTGCCCGAAACGTCGCTCGACGTGCTGCGGCCGCTGGCATCGGCCGGCGCGCGGGGCCTGCTTGGCGGCGCATTCGGAATCGATCCGCATTCGCCCGGCTACGATGCGATGCGCGACGAGTTCCTGACCAATTACGCGACCGACATCTGCGTGCACACGGTGCTGTTCCCCGGCATCGGCGACGTGCTCGACGAACTCGATGGACGCGGCGTGCGCTGGGGCATCGTCACGAACAAGGCGATGCGCCTCACCGCGCCGCTCGCCGACCTGCTCGGCCTCGCGCCGCGCGCGGCCTGCATCGTCGGGGGCGACACAACGCCGCACTCGAAACCGCATCCGGCCCCGCTGTTGCATGCGGCGGAACAAATGACACTCGCGCCGGAGCGCATCGTCTACGTCGGCGATGATCTTCGCGACATCCAGGCTGGCAGCGCGGCGGGGATGGCGACGGTCGCGGCCGCGTACGGCTACTGCGGTGACGGCGTCGCGCCGGCTGACTGGCAGGCGCAGCATCTGGTCGGCACGACGCAGGAACTGCGCGAACTGCTGCGCCATGTTGGGCTATAATGGTGGATCTTATCCGCGGGGGCGACCTGGTTTCGACAGGGGTTGTGAAGCGGCTAGGGCATGTCGAGGACCCGTCACCTCGTTAATCAATGGGAAAATCGTAACTGCAAACGACGATACGTTCGCACTGGCAGCCTAACGGCCGCCGTCCTCTGCCTAGTTCACTGACGGGCTAGAGTCGCAAGACCGGTAGCAATACCGCCAGAGGTCATTTACGTCAGTTAAGCCCTGTCGGCGTCGCGACGCCAGGGTCGAAAATCTAGCGAATCGCCGTAGTGCAGCGTGTTCGTCCGCGTCGCTGCGGTTAAATCAAATGACTGAACTAAACATGTAGAACTAGTCGTGGAGCGCTTCTGGACGCGGGTTCGATTCCCGCCGCCTCCACCAAATTTCGCGCTTGACGCACGAACCCCGCACGACGCGAGTCTGCGGGGTTTTTTGTTGCCGGGGAAGCCGAACGTCCCGTGCCTTCCGAAAAAGCGCCCAGCCCCGGACGGGCCGGGCGGAATGCCGCCAGCATTCCGACGGCAGGAGGTGACGGATGTTCGGCGTCGCCCGCACGGTGATCGACCGCGGCGGACGGCACCCTGCCCGGCACGCGACGCGTCATCGCACGCGCAGCACAGCCTCACCGGGCGATGTGCAGCTTAGCTGCCGCGATACAGCGACTTCATTTCTTCTGCACTGGCCGGACGCACGCCGATCGCACGCGAACCCGCTGCCGACGCGCCTTGCACCTGCGCGCCATAACCGCTGGCGTCGGCGCCTTGCGCCTGGGCGAGCGCGCTGCGCTGTTGCTCTGCGACACGCGCCGTGGCGGCCTGGATCGCTTCCGGATAATGCGGATCTTCGCCGCGGGCGGTGTTGTAACCGGCCTGCTGGAGCTGAACCAGTTCGGCACGAACCTGTGCGCGGGTGAGTGCCGAGCCGGACTGCGCGAACGACACGACCGGGGCAACGAGAGCAGCAGCAACGACAACGGCTTGAACGAGCGACTTCATGATGACCTACCTCCAGATTTGTCTGATTTCGCGGTGAACACCCGTTCATCGCTGACAAACCGAAGTTTATGTAGGCGCGTGCTTAAGAATAAGGCAGGTTTCAGGAAGACATCCTTCCCGAAACGAGGGTTAACCCTAGGATGGTACGAATCTGGTCCAGCCCCGCACGATCACACTACGCCAGGCCGAACCACAAAGCATGAGCCCCGCCGGGCAGCACACCCTGCGGGGCTCGAAAGGAACCGCGCGGCATCGGCGCGGTTCGGACAAACGATCGCGGCGTCGACAACCCGGCGCGTCAGCGCCTGCTTATTGTGTGTCCATCGGACACTTCAGGTTGCAGCCGTTCGGGTCCCCCAAATCGCCCTTGCGGCGCAATGCCGACTTCTTGCCGTTCTGGTATTTCTGCGACGGCGCCGACGCCGCGAACGGCATCTGCGGATGCTCGTTCAGGCGGAACTGGTCGCTCAGAATCCCGCCGGGCAGGCCTGGTGAATTCTGCGCGAGCGCCAACGGCGAAACGGCAACAAGAAGCCCTGCGGTCAACGCTGCCGCGGAGAAAGGAACGAATAGTTTCATGGCGGGATGACGCCTGAACGGCGTGCTTGTTGGAACGTTGATCAAGCGGCAAGCGTAGCGCAAATCCCTCGCTGCTGCAGCGCGGTTCGCGTGCGTCCCCGTTACCGTGCATTGCCGTCCGGCATACCGCCCCCGACGATACCGGCGAATCCGTCCGCGATGCCGGTCAGCGTCCCGCACGCGGACGGATCGTAGCCGTCGAGATGCGCGACGCGGTCGACGAAGCGCGCATCGCGCAGCAAGGCGAGCACGCCGGCGAGCGGTCGCGAGTCGAGCTGCGCGCGTTCGCACGCAAAGTAATAGTCCTCGTCGACGATTGGGATGAAATCGAGCCCGAAGTGATGGGCGGCCGGCTCGACGCCGAAGCCGAGATCGGCCATCCCGCTCGCGACGAACGCGGCGATCGCCGAGTGCGTGAGTTCGGCCGACGCATAGCCGTCGATACGCTCGGGATCGATGCCGATCGCGCGCAATGCAAGATCGAGCAGCATCCGCGTGCCCGACCCCGGCTGCCGGTTGACGAAGCGGATGTCGTTGCGGGCGAGATCGGCGAGCCCGCTGACCTGCTTCGGGTTGCCGCGCGGCACGAACAGCCCCTGCTGGCGACGCGTCAGATGAATCAGCACGTGACGGGTGTCGTCGAGCCACGGCCGGTAGATCTGCGCGCACTGTTCGCGAAACGCGCCGCGTGGCAGATGAAAACCGGCCAGCTCGCATTCACCGCGCGCGAGCGCCTGCACGGCTTCGACGCTCTCGCGATACTTGATGTCGACGGCTGCCTGCGCGTCGACAAGCGCGGAGACGAGCGTCGCAACCGCGTAGCCGTGCGATGCATGGATGCGCACGGCGCCGTCGCGCTGCGCGAGCCGCCGGTTCAGGTCGCTCGCCACCTCGGCTGCCAGCGCGCGCAGGTTCCCATCGAGACGGTTTCGCGCGAGCCGCTGCGCGTCGACGACCGCCTGCCCCAGCTCCGACAGCGTCGATCCCTTACCGCGTGCCGTCTCGATCAACTCGCCGCCGACGCACGCCTCAAGCGCCCGCAGCATGCCCCACGCGTGCCGATACGACAGACCTTTCGCCTGCGCGGCCTGCGCGATGCTGCCCGTATCGGCCACGAGCTCCAGCAACGGGGCGACGTCCGACAGGCTCGCCGTCCGGCCCTCCGTGTCGCGTACGGTCAGATACGCGTCGCATTCGATTCGAATCAATTATGTACTCCGATTTCCTATTGCGACTGCGAAATCTTCCGCTTATCGTTGCTTAAAATCAATCAGGACGAAGTCCCGATGTGCACTATATGAATTGACGGCACATATGAGACTTTGGAGGAGCATAACCGATGTCCCCGAATTCCCCTGCGCCCGACGCGCTCGTCGAGCGCCACGCGCGTACCGGCCGCTCGCTCGTCGCGATCCTGCATGCGATCCAGGACGATGCAGGCTACGTGCCTGCAGGCTGCGTCGCGCCGCTCGCGAAGGCGCTGAATCTGTCGCGCGCCGAAGTGCATGGCGTGCTCACCTACTATCACCACTTCCGCACCGCGCCGCCCGCGCGCGTGACGATCCAGATGTGCCGCGCCGAGGCGTGCCGCAGCATGGGCTGCGAAGTGCTGGCCGCACACGCGGAAGCGCGCACGGGTTGTCGATTCGACGCGGCGCACGGCGATGGCGCCGACGCGCACGCGCCGGACGACATCGCGCTCGAATCGGTCTACTGCCTCGGGCTGTGCGCGCAATCGCCGTCGATGACGGTCAACGGCGTGTTGCACGCAAAGGTCACGCCGGAGAAGTTCGACGCCCTGCTCGCCGACGCGACCGCGCACACTTCGGAGGCAGCATGACGACCCGCATCTACGTTCCGCGCGACTCGTCAGCGCTGGCGCTCGGCGCGGACGCGCTCGCCGCCGCGATCGTTGCGGAAGCCGAGCGGCGCGGCGTCGCGATCGAACTGATCCGCAACGGCTCGCGTGGGCTGCTGTGGCTCGAGCCGCTCGTCGAGGTCGGCACGGCCGCCGGTCGCGTCGGCTACGCGAACCTGTCAGCCGCAGACGTGCCCGCCCTGTTCGACGCGAACTGGCTCGACGGCGGCGCGCATCCGAGCGGCGTCGGCGTAGTCGACGCCCTGCCCTATCTCGCGCGCCAGCAGCGCCTCACGTTCGCGCGCATCGGCCTGACCGATCCACTGTCGATCGACGATTACTTGAAGCACGACGGCCTCGCCGGCCTGAAGAACGCGCTCGCGCTCGACGGCGGCGCCGCGTGCGAATTGCTGATCGAATCGGGGCTGCGCGGCCGCGGCGGCGCAGCCTTCCCGGCCGGCATCAAGTGGCGCACCGTCCGGCAGGCCAGCGCGACGCAGAAGTACATCGTCTGCAACGCGGACGAAGGCGATTCCGGCACGTTCTCCGATCGCCTGATCATGGAGAGCGATCCGTACTGCCTGATCGAAGGGATGATCATCGCGGGCATCGCGACGGGCGCGACGCTCGGCTACATCTACGTGCGCAGTGAATACCCGCACGCGATCGCGGCACTGGAAACCGCGATCGAGCGCGCCCGTGAAGCCGGCTGGCTCGGCGAACGCGTGCTCGGCTCCGCGCATGCGTTCGACCTGCACGTCGCGAAGGGTGCGGGCTCCTACGTGTGCGGCGAGGAAACGGCGCTGCTCGAATCGCTCGAAGGCAAGCGCGGCGTCGTGCGCGCGAAGCCGCCGCTGCCCGCGCTCGCCGGCCTGTTCGGCCAGCCGACCGTGATCAACAACGTGATCACGCTCGCGACCGCGCCGGTGATCTTCGCGCGCGGCGCCGCGTTCTATCGCGACTACGGGATGGGTCGCTCGCGCGGCACGCTGCCGTTCCAGCTCGCGGGCAACATCCGCTACGGCGGGCTCGTGGAGCTCGCGTTCGGCGTCACGCTGCGCGAGCTGCTGTTCGACTACGGCGGCGGCACGGCAAGCGGCCGGCCCGCGCGCGCCGCCCAGGTCGGCGGCCCGCTCGGCACCTATCTGCCCGATCACCAGTGGGACGTGCCACTCGACTACGAGGCGTACACGGCGATCGGCGCGGTCGTTGGCCACGGCGGCATCGTGCTGCACGACGATACGTCGAATCTCGCGGAGCTCGCCGAATACGCGATGAAGTTCTGCGCGATCGAATCGTGCGGCAAGTGCACGCCGTGCCGGATCGGATCGACGCGCGGCGTCGAGACGATCGCACGCATTCGCCAGGGCGATAAGTCGGAGCGACAGGTCACGCTGCTGCGCGACCTGTGCGACACGATGCTCGCCGGCTCGCTGTGCGCGATGGGCGGGATGACGCCTTACCCGGTGCTGTCCGCGCTCGACCATTTCCCCGAAGATTTCGGGCTCGCCGCCGGCAAGCAAGCCGCGTCGGGTCCGGTCAAGGCTGCGGCCTGACCCAGAAGGAGCCCTGAATGTCCCTCGACACGAACAACGTCCGCCAAGGCGGCTGCGGCTCGGGCCAATGCGCGTGCAAGAGCGCCGCCCAGGCGCGCGTGCGCGATCCGTTCGACGAAACCGACTACGGCACGCCGCAACGGCATGCCGATACCGACGTCACGCTCGAAATCGACGGCCAGCCGGTGACGGTGCCGGCCGGCACGTCGGTGATGCGCGCCGCGATCGAAGCCGGCGTCAACGTGCCCAAGCTGTGCGCGACCGATTCGCTCGAACCGTTCGGATCGTGCCGCCTGTGCCTGGTCGAAATCGAGGGCCGGCGCGGCTATCCGGCATCGTGCACGACGCCCGCCGAAGCCGGGATGAAGGTGCGCACGCAGTCGGACCGGCTGCAGTCGCTGCGTCGCAACGTGATGGAGCTGTACATCTCCGACCACCCGCTCGACTGCCTCACCTGCCCCGCCAACGGCAACTGCGAGTTGCAGGACATGGCGGGCGTGGTCGGGCTGCGCGAAGTGCGCTACGGTTTCGACGGCGCGAATCACCTGCGCGAGCAGAAGGACGAATCGAATCCGTATTTCACGTACGATCCGTCGAAGTGCATCGTCTGCAACCGCTGCGTGCGCGCATGCGAGGAAACGCAAGGCACGTTCGCGCTGACGATCGCCGCGCGCGGTTTCGAATCGCGCGTCGCCGCCGGCGAAAGCGAATCGTTCATGGAATCGGAATGCGTATCGTGCGGCGCCTGCGTCGCCGCGTGCCCGACCGCCACGCTGCAGGAGAAGTCCGTCGTGCAGCTCGGCCAGGCCGAGCACTCGGTCGTCACGACCTGCGCGTACTGCGGCGTCGGCTGCTCGTTCAAGGCCGAGATGAAGGGCACGCAGGTCGTGCGCATGACGCCGCACAAGAACGGCCTCGCGAACGAAGGTCATGCGTGCGTGAAGGGCCGCTTCGCGTGGGGCTACGCAACGCACAAGGACCGCATCACGAAACCGATGATCCGCGAGAAGATCACCGACCCGTGGCGCGAAGTCAGCTGGGAAGAAGCGCTCACGTACGCGGCGACGCAATTCCGCAAGCTGCAGCAGAAATACGGCCGCGATTCGATCGGCGGCATCACGTCGTCGCGCTGCACGAACGAGGAAACCTACCTCGTGCAGAAGCTGGTACGCGCCGCGTTCGGCAACAACAACGTCGATACCTGCGCACGCGTGTGCCACTCGCCGACCGGCTATGGCCTGAAGACGACGCTCGGCGAATCGGCCGGTACGCAGACCTTCGCGTCGGTCGGCCAGGCCGACGTGATCGTCGTGATGGGCGCGAACCCGACCGACGGCCACCCTGTGTTCGGCTCGCGCATGAAGCGACGCATCCGCGAAGGCGCGAAGCTGATCGTGATCGACCCGCGCCGCATCGACGTGGTCGACGGCCCGCACGTGAAGGCCACGCACCACCTGCAGCTGCGCCCCGGCACCAACGTCGCGATGGTCAACGCGCTCGCGCACGTGATCGTCACCGAAGGGCTCGTCGCCGAGGCATTCGTCGCCGAACGCTGCGACACGCGCGCGTTCGAGCAATGGCGCGACTTCGTGTCGCGCGCCGACAACTCGCCCGAGGCCACCGCGGACGTGACGGGCGTACCGGCCGAACTGGTGCGCGAGGCCGCACGCCTCTATGCAACCGGCGGCAACGCCGCGATCTACTACGGCCTCGGCGTGACCGAACACGCGCAAGGCTCGACGACGGTGATGGGCATCGCGAACCTCGCGATGGCGACTGGCAACATCGGTCGCGAAGGCGTCGGCGTCAATCCGCTGCGCGGCCAGAACAACGTGCAAGGCTCGTGCGACATGGGTTCGTTCCCGCACGAGCTGCCCGGCTACCGGCACATCAGCGACGCAATCGTGCGCAGCCAGTTCGAGGAAGCATGGTCGGCCACGCTGCAACCGGAACCGGGGCTGCGCATCCCGAACATGTTCGACGCGGCGCTCGACGGCAGCTTCAAGGGGCTTTACTGCCAGGGCGAGGACATCGTCCAGTCGGACCCGAACACGCAGCACGTCGCGGCCGCGCTGTCGTCGATGGAATGCATCGTCGTGCAGGACATCTTCCTGAACGAAACCGCGAAATACGCGCACGTGCTGCTGCCGGGTTCGACGTTCCTCGAGAAGGACGGCACGTTCACGAACGCGGAGCGCCGCATCTCGCGCGTACGCAAGGTGATGCCGCCGCTCGCGGGTTACGCCGACTGGGAAGTGACGCTGCTGCTGTCGCAGGCGCTCGGCTACGACATGCACTACACGCATCCGTCGGAAATCATGGACGAGATCGCGCGGCTCACGCCGACCTTCTCGGGCGTGTCGTACAAGAAGCTCGACGCGCTCGGCAGCATCCAGTGGCCGTGCAACGAAGATGCACCGGACGGCACGCCGACGATGCATATCGACGCGTTTGTGCGCGGCAAGGGCCGGTTCGTGATTACGCAGTTCATTCCGACGCCGGAAAAGGTCACGCAGCGCTATCCGCTGATCCTGACCACGGGCCGCATCCTGTCGCAATACAACGTTGGCGCGCAGACGCGCCGGACCGAGAACGTCCGGTGGCACGAAGAGGATCGCCTCGAGATTCATCCGCACGATGCGGAGGATCGCGGGATCCGGACCGGCGACTGGGTCGGCATCGAATCGCGGGCCGGCCAGACGGTACTGCGCGCGCTCGTATCCGACCGCATGCAGCCGGGTGTCGTGTACACGACGTTCCACTTCCCCGAGTCGGGCGCGAACGTGATCACGACGGACAGCTCCGACTGGGCCACGAACTGCCCGGAATACAAGGTCACGGCCGTGCAGGTCATGCCGGTTGCGCAGCCGTCGGACTGGCAGCGCGCGTATGCACGTTTCAACTCGGAGCAGCTCGATCTGCTCGAGCGCCGCGCCGCCACGCCGGCTGCCGCGACGACGGGCAAGTGAGGACGCGATGGACAACGGACACCTGATCGACATGGCCAACCAGATCGGCGCGTTCTTCGAATCGATGCCCGATCGCGAAGAAGCGCTGGCCGGAATCGCGGACCACATCCGGCGCTTCTGGGAACCGCGGATGCGGCGCGCGCTACTCGCCGCGCTCGACGATCCGTCGAGCGAAGCCGCGCAACGCGCCGCACCGATCGTGCGCGACGCGATCGCCGCGCACCGCGCATCGCTCGTGCCGGCCGCGGCCACCGCCTGAGCGCCGCGCTACGCGGGCACCGGCATGCCCGCGAACCAGCTTTCGCAATGGCGCAGCAGCGCGTTCGCGTCGGTGGCGGTACGGCCGCGCACCGCGATGTAGCCATCGGGACGCAGCAGGTAGAACGACGGCCTCGAACGGCCGTATACCTGCGCGAGCCCATCGTCGCCGTCGCTTTCGGCATCGGCGACGCGCCACGTTCGCACGGCACCCGGCATGATCCGCTCCAGCCCCTGCGCAAGCGCCTGCGCGTCCGCGGGCATCGGCGGCACGTCGCCCGTGTCGCCCGTGTCGGCACTTGCCGGCTCCTCGAGCAGCAGCAGCGTAAAGCTCGCCGGGTCATGCAGGTCGTATAGTCTCGCGGTCCCGGGCGCCCGGCCGAGCGGCCCGTCGACGACGTGCACGAGCGCGTCGGGCGCACGCTCGCCCGCGCGCGGCCCGCCATCGAGCACGCGTTCGAGCGTGAGCGGGCTTTTCCGGTATTGCACGCCGAGCTCGCTGACAGTGCGACGCACCGCGTCGCGCACCGGCCCGAACGACGCCAGCAGCGGCACGACATGATCGCGCAGCAGCTTCATCGCGCCGTGGTCGGCTTCGACGATCTGCGTGATGAAGCCGGTCTGCCGCAATACGTCACGCTCGATCGGATGGCGCTCCGCGTGATACGTGTCGAGCAGCCGCTCCGGCGTGCCTGCGCCGAGCACGCGCGCGAGCTTCCAGCCGAGATTGAACGCTTCCTGAATACCCGTGTTCATCCCCTGCGCGCCCGCCGGGCTGTGAACGTGCGCGGCGTCGCCCGCGAAGAACACGCGCCCGTGACGCAGCCGGTCGACCATCCGGCTATGCAGGCGGAAATACGCCGACCACGCGAGATCGCTCGGCGCGATCGACGCGCCGACGCGAGCGCGCACGATCGCCTCGCATTCGTCGAGCGTCGGGGTGACCGGCGCATCGGGCGATGCGTCGCCGCCGGGCGGCCGGTCGGCGACGAGCCGGTAGCGGCCGCCGCCCATCGGAAACAGCCCCGCGATGCCGTCCGGCGTCGTGAACAGGTGGATCTCCTCGTCCGGCCAGTCGGGTATCGCCGCGAAATCGGCGAGCAGGAAGGTCTGCTCGAACGCATGCCCGGCGAAGCCCAGGCCGAGCAGATGGCGCACCGTGCTGTGCGCGCCATCGGCGGCGATCAGGTACGACGGTGCGAACGCCTGTTCACGACCGTCGGCGCCGCGGATCGTCACGTCGAGCGACGTACCGCCCGCGTCGCACGCGGTCAACGTAACGCCGCGTTCGACCGTCACACCGAACCCGGCCAGGTGCTCGGCGAGCAGCCGCTCGGTGATGCTCTGGTCGAGAAACAGCAAATACGGATAGCGCGTTTGCAGCGGATCGAAATCGAGCCGCGCGATCACGCGACCGTCCGCGTGCAGTACGGCCGCATGCGCACGATGGCCCAACGCGAGAATTGGTTCGACCGCGCGATGCTGCTCCAGCAGTTCGAGCGTGCGCGCCTGGATGCCGATCGCGCGCGAATACGGTGCGGGTGCGGCGAGCCGGTCGATGATGCGCACCGGCACGCGGGCACGCGCGAGCGCCATCGCGGCGGCAAGGCCAGTCGGGCCCGCGCCGACGATCAGCACGGGCGGGATATCGAGCGGTGTGTCAGCCATGAGAACCTCGATGACACGCGATTGTGCAAGTCTACGCCGCTCCGCGTCACGGGGCCATATGCCAACCGGCCGATCTGGGGTGCCCCCGCGCAGTGTGGGAAAATACGCGCTTTCCGTCAGTTTTCGCGTCATGGATTCCGCATTCGACCGAGCGTATGCCGCGCACCGCGCGGGCCACCTCGCCGAGGCCGAGCACGGCTATCGCACCGCACTCGCCACCAATCCCGCCGACGCCGACGCACTGCATCTGTTCGGCGTGCTGCGGCATCAGCAGGGCCAGCATGCCGAGGCGGCCGATCTCGTCGGGCGTGCGGTCGAGCTGCGCCCGAACGATGCCGCGCTGCAGCTCAATCTCGGCAACGCGCTAAAGGCGCTCGGCCGACTCGACGAAGCAATCGACCGCTTTCGCAACGCGCTGACGCTCGCGCCCGAATTTCCGCTCGCGCACTACAACCTCGGCAACGCGTATGCGGCGCTGCAGCGCCACGAGGATGCCGTCGATGCGTTCGGCCGCGCACTTCGGCTCACGCCCGACGACGCATCGATCCACAACAACCTCGGCAACGCGCTGAATGCCCTCGGCCGTCACGACGACGCGCTTGCCGCATTCCATCGCGCCCTCGAGCTGCGGCCCGGGCATGCCGGTGCGCACAACAATCTCGCGATGGCCCTGAACGCGATGGGCCGGGCCAACGACGCGATCGCGCACTTCCGGGCGGCGATCGCCGCGCAGCCGCGCTTCGTCGCCGCGCATTTCAATCTCGGCAACACGCTCGAGGCGGTCGGCCGTCACGGCGAAGCCGCCGCCGCATTCGAAGCCGCGCTCGCGCTGCACCCGCCGTTCCCACTCGCCCTTTTCGGGCTCGCGAACGCGCTGTGCGCGCAGGCACGCCAGCGCGAAGCGCTGCCCTACTACGAACGGGCGGTCGGCCTCGATCCGTCGTTCAGTCTCGCGTGGCTGAACCTCGGCAACGCACATCACGCACTCGGTGCGCACGAGATGGCGCTGCGCGCGTTCGACCAGGCGCTGCGCGTCGCTCCCGACCTCAAACTCGCGCACCTGCATCGCGCCGTCACGCTGCTTACGCTGGGCGACTTCACCCGCGGCCTGCCCGCATACGAAGCGCGTCACGACACGCCGGGCGCAACGCCGCTCGGCACGCTGCCGCGCTGGCAAGGCGAGCCGATTGCGTCGCGCACGCTGCTGATCCGCGCGGAACAGGGCTTCGGCGACACGCTGCAGTTCGTCCGCTTCGTGCCGCTCGCGCGCGCCCGCTGCGCGCGCGTCGTGCTCGAAGTGCAGCCGGAACTCGTCGCGCTGCTCACGCCGGCCGCGGCACGCTGGCGCGTGACGCTCGTCGCACAGGGCGCCGCGAAGCCGCCGGCGGCGGACGTCGCGTGCACGCTGATGAGCCTGCCGTTCCTGCTCGGCCTGCAGCCAGCCGACATCGTCGCGGGCAAGCGTTACCTCGACGCGCCGGACAGCGCGCGCCGGCGCTTTCGCGGCTCGCTCGGCGGCCAGTCGAAGCGCAAGTTCGGTCTCGCGTGGTCAGGGCGCCGGCAAGCGCAGGAAAATCGCTCGATGCCGTTCGACGCACTCGCGCCGCTGCTCGCACTGCAGGACATCGACTGGGTCGTGCTGCAGCCGGCGCTCGACGAAGACGAACGGGCGCGCGTCGACGCGCATCCGCGCGTGCATCGCCTCGATGGGCGGCTGAACGACTTCGCCGATACGGCCGCGCTGATCGAACGACTCGACGGCGTCGTCACGATCGATACGGCGGTCGCGCACCTCGCGGGCGCACTCGGCAAGCCGCTGTGGATCATGCTGCCGTTCGCACCCGACTGGCGCTGGTTCACCGGCGACGACTGCCCCTGGTATCCGCACGCGAAGCTCGCCCGCCAGTCCGCACCGGGGCAATGGCTCGACGTGGCGGCGGCAGTCGCCGACGCGCTGCGCGACGCCTGAGTGGCCGAACGCAGACAAAAAAGGAGCGCGGCGCGCTCCTTTTTTCGTTCGACGTGATGCGACGCAGGTGGTGTCAAGCCGCCTTGTACTGGTTGCGCGCCTCGGGCGTGCGATACAGCACGAGCGTCGCGATCAGCCCGCAAATCGCGGCGACGCTCAGCCACAGCCCCGGCGCCGCCTTGTTGCCGGTCTGGTGGATCAGCAACGTCGAGATCGCCGGCGTAAAACCGCCGATCGTCGTCGCGAGGCTGTACGCGAGCGAAAAGCCAGCCGTGCGCACGTCGGCCGGCATTACTTCGGTCAGCGCGACGACCATCGCGCCGTTGTACGAGCCGTACAGGAACGACAGCCACAGCTCGACCGCCAGCAGCCGCAGGAAGGACGGATCGGCCACGAGCCACAGCACGGCCGGGTAGGCCGACAGCAGCGTGAGCACCGTGAACGCGATCAGCACCGGGCGGCGGCCGATGCGATCCGACAGCGCGCCGGACAGCGGCAGCCAGACGAGATTGGACAGGCCGACGCAGACGGTCACGACGAGTGCGTCGAGCGACGACAGGTGCAGCCGACGATGCGTGTGTCACCGGACCGGCACGCACGAACATCGCTGCCAGCCGGAGGCACGCAGCCCAATGATGCACACGCCGGCATGAACGGCAAATGATGCCACGCGAAGCCGACAATTGCCTTGGGCCGGGCCCGCGATCACCGTCGCCGCGTTCGTCTGGTACGAATCGCCTCGAAACGCGTACTAAAAATCAGATTGATCTGATCGACCGGTCGCCGTCGACTGACCACAATTTCACAACTTGCCACGCTATTCGCGCCGCGGCCGGCATCGTTGCCTGTGTCGCATCGCGTACCGCCCTCATGATCCCAACGCTCCTCGTTTCCGTCGAAGGTCCGCTTGCCCGCCCTCGTGTCGCACCGCTCGACGGCGTGCCGCCGTTCGGTCGCGAATGGACGTTCAGCGGCGCGCCCGGCACCCGACTCGGCACGCGCTGCGCAGCCATCCTGAAGACCTCATGCATCGACGTCGGAGCGCCGCATCGCGCGTGCCGCTGGCAATCGCCGCCCGCCACGCGCCCGGTGTCTGCCGGTGTACCGGACGTCGCGGCGCGCGCCGCCGGCCAGCACATCGAGCATGCCGCCGGTCGCGCGCATGACCGACGTGCGCGGCACGCCGCCTGCTGGAGCATCGGCGCACTCGGCATCATCGGCTGGCTGATCGCCGCGCACGAGCCGTTACCGGGTTTCGCGCCTGCGCCCGCGACGCAGATCGTTGGCGTCGTGCCGGAGCATGCCGTGCAGTCCATGGGTGCCGTGCAAACGGCCGCGGTGGCGCCCGCCATGCCGACCGTCGCACCGGCGCAGCCCGTCGCAGCGCGGCCGTTTGCGACGCATTCCACAGGCGCGCCCGTCACACGCGGCGCGACGACCCATCCAGCGCCGCGACGCTCCGACACGACACCGAACGTTCAGCGCGTCGCCATCGCAGCGCTGCCGACGCCGCATCGACCGGCCCACAGGCGCACGACAACGGCACGCGTGTACGCACCTTCCGCGCCGCGACTCACCGCGCGCCCATCGGTCACGCGCCACGCGTCGCGCACGCCGACGCCCGATCGCGTCGGTTCGCCTGCGCCTCCCGGAGCCCCGCTCGATCCGCTCGATGACCCGCTCACGCTTATCGCGATGGTGAACGCGCTGCACCCCGATCGCGCGGCACCGGCGGCCGACGCGCCCGGCGCCGGTTTCGACTGGACAGCACAACTGTCCCACCGCCGCCTGACCGACGGACCGGATACGCTCATCCGCTGACACGCGCCCAACAAAAAACCCGGCGAAGCAGGCTTCGCCGGGTTTTCGTTCGTTCGTCCGTCCGTCGGTCGATCGCACCGAATCGTCACTTGCGCGCGGGCAACCCCGTTTCCGACTGCCGCTCGAGTTGCCGTACCTGCTCCTGCAGATCACGCAACTGCACCTGCGCGGCCCGCTTCTCGATCTGCAGCGCCCGCGTCTGCTCCTGCGCCGCCTTCTGCCGCTGCGCCACCTCGGCCTGCTGGCCGCGCGCGACGTTCAGATCGGCCTGCAGTTGCTGCGCGCGATTCGCCTGCAGCGCGATCACGCGTTCGAGGAACGTCTTCTGCGCCTCGAGTTCGGTGCGACGAATTTCGACGTCCGCGAGCTGCACCGTCTGCTGGACGAAGTTCGCGTACACCATCTCCGCACGGCTTTTCTCCTGCGACCTGATCACGCGCCAAAGATGCTTGTTCTGAAACAGCGCGACGTAATACGTCATCTCGCGCGGATCGAACATCAGGCTTGCGCCATAGCTGCCGTTGTAGGTGGTGCGCATCTCGACGATTCGTCCGTCATGCAGCATCTGCGTGAGTTCGGCGACGTTGCCTTGCGCGGTGGCATCCGTGGCGGATGCCGCGGATGCCGGTGCCGCAGTCGCGACATCGCCGCTCAGGCTCGTCACCGCGGGGCGCGTGCCCGCGACCGGCGCGGTCGCGTCGGACCACGCTGCGCCCGCGTGCGCGCAGGCGGCCAGCGCAACGATCCACGTTGCGCATCGTGCAGGGGAAAAATCTCGGAAGACCAACGTCAGACTCCGGCGAACGAATCGGAAGTCGCGATTATCGTTCAAAACGAAACGGCCGCATCTCGAATTTATCGGGATGCGGCCAGCCTTCCTGCGCGGCGATACAAGAGCGGCTTACAGGCGGGTATCGCGAGCCGCTCGCAGGAACGCATCGAGCAGCGGCGTGCAGTCGAGCAACTCGGAGCCGCCAGCACGATGAAACTCCGGGTGCCATTGCACGCCGACGACGAACGGTGCACGCCGGTAGCGAATGCCTTCGATGATCCCGTCACCGGCCGACACGGCCTCGATGTTCAGATCGCGGCCGAGATCGCGGATCGCCTGATGGTGAATCGAGTTCACGATCGCTTCGCTGCGCCCGGGGAACATGCTCGCGAGCGTCGACGAGTCGGGGAAGCGGATGGCGTGGCGATGCTGGTCGTAATGCTCGCTCACGTGCGCATTCGCGGTCGGCACGTCCGTCGCGATGTCCTGGTACAGCGACCCGCCGAACGCGACGTTGATCAGCTGGCAGCCGCGGCACACGCCGAGCACCGGCTTGCCGGACTCGACGAACTCGTGAAACAGCTCGAGCTCGTACATGTCGCGCACGCGGTCGCCTGGCCATTCGGGGCGCGCATCCGACGCCGCGTAGGTTTGCGGCGACACGTCGGCGCCGCCTTGCAGCAGCAGGCCGTCGAGATGCTTCGCGTAGTCGCGCAGGCGGATGTTGCTCGGATGCAGCATGCCCTGGTGACCGACGGTCGGGATCATGAACACGAGCACGTCGCGCGACATCACCCAGTGCGCGATCGATTCCTCGAGATACTGCAGTGTCTTGCCGCGCAGTCCCTTCGCGCCCGGCTCCGGATGGAAGATCCGCGCCGACACGCCGATGCGCAGCGTACGCTGCGTGATCCGCTGGCCGGCGCGATCGAAGATCCGGCGTGCGCGTGCCGCGATGATCCGCCCGAACACCGACCACGGCGTGTCGCTTTGCTTCAGGTATGCCGGCGGCGCGTTCTGCACGCTGGCGGGCGGCGGACGCGGCGTGTCGAAATCGGGCTGCGCGCCAAAACCGGGCGGCGCGGCACCGGGTTTCGGCGACACTGCACCGCCTTCGCCTGCAGCACCTGTCGTGCCTGCGGCGCCCGGCTCGGACGCCGCGGTGACCGGCGACGCACCGTCAGCCGCGACGACTTGCGCAGGGGCAGCCTGCGTGGCAGACGCCTCCGGCGTGTGCGCCGGCCTGGAACGGGGGGAATCGGTAGAAGCGGAAGAGGTGCCGGGCAGACCGGCCGGGGAAGGCGTGATTTCGCTCATGACGATGGTCTGGTACGTCGCTCGCGCGTGGTGGATTGACGAGGATTCATTATGCTTCAGTGCACGATCGCGCGGTAAACGAGCAACATCCTGTCGATATTGTTGCAACTCGTCGCATCCGCCGCCAGGCGTATCACCAGACCCATTCGACGATATCGATCGTCGCCCGGGCAAACTGGACATCAGTGATATATCACAATAATATTCATGAATCGCCCACGCTACCGATCGCCTGCGCCATGATTGCGCCCTGCCCGGCCACCGCGCCGCCGCCCGCATGAACGCCCTGACCGACGTCCTCCACGACCGGCCCGCCGCATCGGCCGTCAGCCTCGCCGACCGCGCGTACGCGCTGATCCAGCGCGACATCATCACGATGCGCCTGAAGCCCGGCGCCGCGCTCAACGAAGCCGACCTCGTCGCCCGCACCGGCATCGGCCGCACGCCCGTCCATCAGGCCGTCCACCGGCTGGTGCTCGAAGGGCTGCTGTCCGTGATGCCGCGCAAGGGGTTGATGGTGCAGCCGCTGTCGCTCGACGACATCGTCGCGGTGATCGACGTGCGCCGCATCAACGAAGCGCATTGCGTCGAACTCGCCGCCCGCCATGCGACGCCCGACGATCTCGCGCGCATGGCCGCGCTGCTCGACGACGGGCAGGCCTGCGTCGACGCGCACGACGTCGAGGGCATGATGGAGCTCGATCGCGCGTTTCATCAGGCGATCGCCGCGGCGGCACGCAACACCGTGCTCGCGGAGATCCTGCGCGCGCTGCACGAACGCTCGCTGCGCTTCTGGTTCGTCACGCTGTCCGAGCCGCACCACCTGTCCGACGTCCAGCGCGAACACCTCGAATTGTTCGAACGGCTGTCCGCGCGCGATGCCGCCGGCGCGCGCACGGCCGTCGAACGCCATATCGATTCGTTTCGCGCCACTCTTGTCCAACGTCTTCGCCCCTGAACCGCCCATGACCACCTTCACGCCCTTCCCTCCGCTCGCCCAGCTCGCCGCCGACCTCGCGGCCGGCCGGACCACGAGCCGCGCGCTCGTCGACGTCGCGCTCGACCGGATCGCCGATCCGTCCGGCCAGGGTGCCGCCGTCTTTACGGAAGTCGACGCCGACAACGCGCGCGCGGCCGCCGATGCCCACGACCGCCTGCGTGCCGCGGGCACCGTGCTGTCGCCGCTCGCGGGCATCCCCGTGTCGGTCAAGGATCTGTTCGACGTCGCGGGCCAGGTCACACGCGCCGGCTCGCGCGTGCTCGATGGCGCACCGCCCGCCAAGGCCGACGCCGTCGCCGTCGCGCGGCTCAAGCGCGCGGGCGCGGTGCTGGTCGGCCGCACCAACATGAGCGAGTTCGCGTTCTCGGGGCTCGGCCTGAATCCGCACTTCGGCACGCCGCGCTCACCATACCGCCGCGACGTGCCGGGCGACGCGCGGATTGCCGGCGGCTCGTCGTCCGGCGCGGCCGCGTCCGTCGCCGACGGGATGGCGGCCGTCGCGCTCGGCACCGACACCGGCGGCTCGATCCGCATTCCGGCCGCACTGTGCGGGCTCACGGGCTTCAAGCCGACCGCGAGCCGGATCCCGACGCAAGGCGGCGTGCCGCTGTCGACCACGCTCGACTCGTTCGGCCCGATTGGCCTGACGGTCGCCTGTTGCGCGCTCGTCGACCGCATGCTCGCGGGCCTCGAGCCGCACGTACCGGCCGCGCGACCGCTCGAAGGCGTGCGGCTCGGCGTGCTGACCAACTATGTGACGGACGGCGTCGATGCCGATGTCGCCGCCGCGCTCGACGCCTCGCTGAAGCACCTCGAAGCCGCCGGCGCGATCGTCACGGAAGTGCGCTTTTCCGCGCTCGACCGGTTGCCGGACATCAACCGCTTCGGCTTCTCGCCGATCGAGGCATACGCGTGGCATCGCCCGCTGCTCGCGCAGCACCGCGACCAATACGACCCGCGCGTGCTTTCGCGGATCCTGAAGGGCGAGCCGGCGAGCGCGGCCGACTATCTCGACCTGCTCGCCGCCCGCCAGGCGATGCTGGAGGAAGCGGCGCACACGGTCTGGTCGCGCTTCGACGCGCTCGTCGCGCCGACGGTGCCCGTCGTGCCGCCGCGCATCGCCGAACTCGAAGCGGACGACGCTGCCTTTACGCGCACCAACGCGCTGATCCTTCGCAACCCGAGCGCGTTCAACTTCCTCGACGCCTGCGCGCTGTCGCTGCCGTGCCATCCGCGCGACACGGCGCCGGTCGGCCTGATGCTCGCGGCCGCGCCGCATCGCGACGACGCGCTGCTCGCGATCGGCCAGGCGGTCGAAGCCGTGCTGAACACGATCCGGTGACCGCACGGGCGCAATGACGGCGGAAGGTGCCCCGGACGAAGTGGCTGCGGCGGGGTGCCGCATGCGCGCTGTCAGTTTCGTGCCAGATCGTTCGCGCTAAAATCGCGCGATTGTTTATCGGACCGACCAACGACAGGAATCCCGCCGACATGAACGACTCCACGCTCGCACTCCGCCGTGAACGCCGCCTGCTGATGCTGCTCGGATGGGTGTGCATCGCCCTGCTGGCCGGCGCGCTTTATCTGCAGTACGTGAAGAACGAAGATCCGTGCCCGCTGTGCATCATCCAGCGCTACTTCTTCGCGGCGATCGGGATCTTCGCGTTCCTGGCGGCCGGGATGCGCAACTGGCGCGGCATCTGGGTGCTCGAGCTGCTAATCGCGATCGCCGCGGCCGGCGGCGTCGGCACCGCCGCGCGACACCTTTCGATCCAGATGAATCCGGGCTTCAGCTGCGGCTTCGACACGTTGCAGCCGATCGTCGACAGCCTGCCGCCCGCCCAGTGGTTCCCCGGCATGTTCAAGGTCGCCGGCCTGTGCGAGACCGTCTACCCGCCGATCTTCGGCATCCTGCTGCCCGGCTGGGCGCTGATCGGCTTCGCCGCGATCCTGATTCCCGTCGCCTCGAGCCTCTGGCGCCATCGCCGCAAGCTGGCAGGCTGACCGGACGCGCCACGTTCCGGCCGACCGGTCGAGGCCGCGCAGGCGCTTCGCGCTGCTCACCCGGCCGCACCGGCGCAGCCCCGACGCGGCCGCACATGCCGGCCGCGCGTAAACACCTACCCTGCCGCAACCCGGATTTCAGGGCGAACGCACCTCACGCGACAGCCGCGCGCACGCCCCGCCGCGCATGCGTTTCGGCCCGATGCCCGTGCATCGGCGCCCCGATCCCGCACGGCGGGCCTATGATCGACATGATCGCCGTCTGATAGCCCGGATCACCGCCCGGCAATGTTTCCGCCGCCTTGCGGTGCTATCTTCGCGACTGGATGGCGATCTACGTGCGCGAGGCCAGTTGCCTCACCTCCTGCGTAACGCGCGCCCGATCCGCAATGTCGACTGGATTCATCATGACAACGCAAACCATCCGCATCCTTCACCCTCATGGCGTCCGCACGTCCCGCGACGTCGTTCGCGCGCGCCTTCGGCGCACGGCCACCGCACCGAATTCGCAGTCGGGCAGCCGGCCCGCGTCGCTTTCGTCCGCCCTCGTTGCCGCGGCGCCCGCCACCCCGCGCCGCGCGTCGCGCCGCGTCGTCCCGACCGGAGCGTGCTGATGGAAGCCTGGCTCGGCGATCTGCAGCAGTTGCTCGCGCACGGCGAAGCGGCCGTGCTGGTGACGGTGGCGCACACCGACGGCTCCGCGCCGCGCGAGGCCGGCACCAAGATGCTCGTCACGCGCGACACGGCCCGCCATACGATCGGCGGCGGTCATCTGGAATGGAAGGCGATCGAGATCGCGCGGCACCTGCTGAAGGACGGCGCGCACGTGCCCCACGCGCGCCGGCTCGAACGGCTCGCGCTCGGCCCGAGCCTCGGCCAGTGCTGCGGCGGCGCGGTCGTGCTCGCGTTCGAGCGGCTCGACGTCGGCGACCTCGGCTGGATCATGTCGCTCGCCAAGCGCGTCGCGGCGGGCGCCGCAACCGTGCGTAGCGTATCATTCGGCCCCTCGCCGGGCGCGCCGCTGCTGAGCGAGCCCGAATCGCCCGCGGCGCGCGCCGATTGCCTGCTGTGGGAAACCGGTGGCGTGTCGCTGATGACCGAAACGATCGCGCCGTATGCGTTCCCCGTCGTGCTGTTCGGCGCGGGACACATCGGCACCGCGCTCGTGAAGGTGCTGGCGACGCTGCCGTGCCACGTGCACTGGATCGACGGGCCCGACGCGGTGTTCCCGCCGGCCGACGCACTCGCCGGGATCGGCAATCTCGCGATCGACGCGGTGGCCAGCCCGGCCGATGCCGTCGATACGGCGCCGCCGCATGCGTACTTCGTCGTGATGACGCACGACCACGCACTCGATTTCGTGCTGGCCGAGCGCATCCTGCGGCGCGGCGACTATGCATACTTCGGGATGACCGGCTCGCGCACCAAGCGCGTGCAGTTCGATCATCGGCTGGCGGCGATCGGCATCGACCCGGCCCAGGTCGCGCGGATGCGCTGCCCGATCGGCGTCGAAGGCATCATCGACAAGGCGCCCGAAGTGATCGCGATCTCGGTGGCCGCGCAGTTGCTGCAGGCCGTCGAGGCGAACGCGCCCGCACTGGCTTCCCCTACATTCTGACCGACCAAGAACAACGCCATGACCCCGACCTTCAAGGACAAGATTGCCCGCGCCCCGAAAGCGGAGCTGCACATCCATATCGAAGGCTCGCTCGAGCCCGAACTGATTTTTGCGCTCGCGCAGCGCAATGGCGTGAAGCTCGCATACGAGTCGATCGACGCGCTGCGCGCCGCGTATGCGTTCACCGATCTGCAGTCGTTCCTCGACATCTATTACGCCGGCGCGAGCGTGCTGCTGACCGAGCAGGATTTCTACGACATGACGGCCGCATACTGCGAACGCGCACTCGCCGACAACGTCGTCCACACCGAGCTGTTCTTCGACCCGCAGACGCACACCGAACGCGGCGTGCCGATCGAGACGGTCGTTGCCGGCATCGACCGCGCGCTCGCCGATGCCGAGCAGCGCGGGCTGTCGAGCAAGCTGATCCTGTGCTTCCTGCGCCACCTGTCCGAAGACGATGCGCTCGCGACGTTCGAATCCGCGTTGCCGCTGTTCGAACGCTATCGCCACCGGCTGATCGGCGTCGGTCTCGATTCGTCCGAGCTCGGCCATCCGCCGACGAAGTTCGCGCGCGTGTTCGAGAAGGCGCGTGCGCTCGGGCTGAAGCTCGTCGCACATGCGGGCGAGGAAGGCCCGCCCGCCTACATCTACGAAGCGCTCGACGTGCTGAAGGTCGACCGGATCGACCACGGCGTGCGCAGCATCGAGGACGCGGCGCTCGTCGAACGCCTCGCGCGCACGCGCACGGCGCTGACCGTGTGCCCGCTGTCGAACCTGAAGCTGTGCGTGTTCGACGACATGGCGAAGCACACGCTGAAGGCGCTGCTCGATCGCGGCGTCGCGGTGACGATCAACTCCGACGATCCGGCCTATTTCGGCGGCTACGTGAACGACAACTACTTCGCGACGGTTGACGGGCTGCAGCTGACGGACGCCGAAGTGCACACCGTGATCCGCAACGGCTTCGAGGCGTCGTTCGTCGACGCCGCGCAGCGCGACGCGCTGATCGCGCGTCTCGATTCGTACTGGCAGGCCGCGTGACGGCTGGCATCGAGGTTCGCTAGACAGATGAAACACATCGACGGCATCCGCTTCGTGGCGACCGGTTTGGCCCTGCGCCACGTCGGCCGCGTGCGTGCACCGCGCACGCACGCGCGCGTCGCGCCAGTCGCCCGCGTGGCGACGGCGTTGTGCGGCGTCGCGCGCCGAAGCCTGTCGTTGCGGCTCGTCATGCAGCTCGCCGCCGCGCCCCGGCCTTCGCGCTTCGCCGCATCGCGCATGCCCGAGCAGCGCCCGCCATGCCGTCGCTCGCGCGGCGCCGACCGTTTTCTTCTGTTCGCCTTACCTTGATGCAGGACCATTCGTCATGACGCAAACCGCTTTCCGTTCCCAACTGCTCACCTTCAACGGCGACCCGGCGCAGTCGAGCCAGGCCGCGAACCACGAGACCGACGGTCTCCTGATCGTCGACGACGGCAAGGTCGTCGCGGCCGGCCCGTATGCGCAGCTCGCCGCGACGCTCGCGCGCGACGCGATCGTCCACGACCTGCGCGACAAGCTGATCGTGCCCGGCTTCATCGACACGCACATCCACTATCCGCAGACGGACATGATCGCGTCGCCGGCGCCGGGCCTGCTGCCTTGGCTCGACAAGTACACGTTCCCGACCGAGCGCCAGTTCGGCGATCCGGAACATGCGCGCGAAGTCGCCGACTTCTTCGTCGACGAACTGCTCGCCTGCGGCACGACGAGCGCGCTCGTCTACTGCACCGTGCACAAGCAATCGGCCGACGCGCTGTTCGCGGCGAGCGACGCGCGCGACCTGCGGATGATCGCGGGCAAGGTGCTGATGGACCGCAACTGCCCCGAGTTCCTGCGCGACACCGCGCAATCGGGCTATGACGACAGCGCCGAGCTGATCGGCCGCTGGCACGGCAAGGGCCGCCAGATGTACGCGCTCACGCCGCGCTTCGCGCCGACATCCACCGAGGCGCAGCTCGAAGCATGCGGCGAACTCGCGCGTCGCCATCCGGACGTGTTCGTGCAGAGTCACGTCGCGGAAAACGTCGATGAAGTGAAATGGGTGGCCGAGCTGTTCCCCGGCCACCGCAGTTATCTCGACATCTACGACCGTTACGGGCTGCTGCGCCCGCGCGCGGTGTACGGCCACTGCATCCACCTCGACGACGAGGACCGCCGCCGGATGGCCGAGACGCGCACCGTCGTCGCGCACTGCCCGACGTCGAACTTCTTCCTCGGCAGCGGGTTGTTCGACTTCGACAAGGCCGGCGAATTCGACGTGCCCGTCACGCTCGCCACCGACGTCGGCGGCGGCACGTCGTTCTCGATGCTGCAGACGATGAACGAGGCGCACAAGGTCGCGCGGCTGTCGGGCCACCACCTGACGGCGACGCGGATGTTCTGGCTCGCGACGGCCGGCGCCGCCCAGGCGCTCGACCTCGCCGATACGGTCGGCACGCTCGCGCCGTGCACCGAGGCCGATTTCGTCGTGCTCGACCCGCAGGCCACGCCGTTGCTCGCGCGCCGCACGAAACGCGCGGAGTCGCTGGAAGAACTGCTGTTCGCGTTCGCGCTGCTCGGCGACGACCGTGCGGTGTACCGCACCTATGCGGCCGGCCAACTCGTGCACGAGCGCGGTGCCGCGCACCGCACCGCCGCCGCGTAACTGACGCGCGCTTGCCCATGCCTGCCCCGGCGTGCGTCGCGAGGCAGGCCGGAGCAACCGGATTCGCACGGCGCGCGCCGCACGCCGTGCTAGAATTCGCCGCTCATTGGGGAGTAGCCGCTCCGCTCGATGTCCCGCGCCAACGGCGCGCATCGTGACGGAGGCGTCCGTCAACAGACTTGGCCTTTCGGCCATGGCGGACGCAGCCACCAAGGCCTGGCGAGACCGATGGTTCACTGCGCGCCGCATCAGGGCCCGGCGCGCGGCGGATCGTCGCTCGCACGCACAACATCGGCCCGTGGAACCCCATACGTGTCTCAAGCCTTCCTGATCTCCACCGGCGCCGTCGCCCTCGCTGAAATCGGCGACAAGACCCAACTGCTGTCTCTCGTGCTGGCCGCGCGCTACCGCAAGCCCGTGCCGATCATTCTTGGCGTGCTCGTCGCGACGCTCGTGAACCACGGTTTCGCCGGTGCGCTAGGCGAATGGCTCGGCGCGCTCGTCACGCCGTCGATCATGCGCTGGGCGCTCGCGTTCTCGTTCATCGCGATGGGGCTGTGGATCCTCGTGCCGGACAAGCTCGATGCGGACGAAGCCAATGCCAACCGCTCGCGGCTCGGCGTGTTCGGCGCGACGCTCGTCGCGTTCTTCCTCGCGGAAATGGGTGACAAGACGCAGATCGCGACCGTCGCGCTCGCCGCGCGCTTCCAGGATTACATCGGCGTGGTGGCCGGCACGACCTTCGGGATGATGCTGGCGAACGTGCCCGCGATCCTGCTGGGCGACCGTTTCGCGCACCGCCTGCCGACGAAGCTGGTGCACGGTATCGCGGCCGTGCTGTTCGTCGTGCTCGGCGCGCTGGCGCTGCTGGGCGTCGGGGCCTGACGCACGCAGCAAGTGGCGCGACCGGGCGGCCGCGCCGGTGTCGATATCGCGCTACTTCGCGACCGCCGCGCCCGATGCCGGCACGGCCGGCACCGCACGCTCGTTGGCGGCCGGTGCGGCCGGCCCGCCGCGCTTGTCGACCGGCAGCCGCACCGTGCGGATCGCACCGTTCGCCAACGGGAAATCGGTGAGCGCGCTGCGCGCGAGGAACGGCATCGCATACAGCAACGCCCCGTTGTCGCCGGTGGTGCGCGCGGTCACGTTATAGACTTCCTTGCCGGTCGCGCGCTCGGTGATCCGGATGCCGAGCGTGTAGTCGAAGACCTGGTAGGTCTGCGCGACGTAGCCTGCCGGCATCGGCCCCCAGGGCCCCCACGGGCCCCACGGCCCGCCGCGCCAGTACGGCCCCGGCCCCATCAACCACGGGTCGTAGTAAACCGGTTGCGGCACCGTCACCAGATCGCTGCCGACCCCGTAGGCCAGCCCGACCAGATAGCGGGCCTGCGCGGCCGGCACCTGCCTGAATGCATACGCGGACAGTTCGTTCGCGACGATCGGCTCGTAGGTCGACTGCTCGATGCTGTGCTTCTGCGCATCCGTGCGTGTGAAGGCATAAGTGCGTGTCGCGTCGCTGCCGCTCCAGTCGGAGAATGCCGTGACCTGCGTCGTCACGTAGCTGGTGCAGCCCGTCAGCAGCGTCACGCACAGCACCGCCGCCCAGCCCGCACCGCGAAAAATCCAATCGTGTTTCATGTCGATCCTCGTCGATCCGTCACCCGTGCGTCGCAACGCGCGAACTGCACGGGATGCCGATAATACGCGGACTCCCGGAACCGGTAAAAAGTTCGCCCGGCACGCAGCCGCCAGCCTTTGTACAATGATCCGGTTCGCCCGGCCCGCGTCGCGGGCCCGATCCCCATTCCACCGATCTCGACGACCATGTCCGACAACGCCTCTTCCACCGTGATCCGCCGCGCCGACTACACGCCGCCGGCCTTCCTCATCGATTCCGTCGCGCTCGAATTCGATCTCGCGCCGGCCCGCACGATCGTCAGGAATACGATGCGCGTGCGCCGCAATCCGGACGCGGCGCCGACCCCGCATCTGGAGCTGCTGGGCGAAGCGCTCGAATTCCTCGGCGCGCAGCTCGATGGCGCGCCGTACGGCGCGGTGCGCGCGCACGAGCACGGGCTGACCGTCGAAAACGTGCCTGACGCGTTCGAGCTCACGCTCGACAGCGCGTGCGCGCCGGACCAGAACACGACGCTGTCCGGCCTGTACGTGTCGAGCGGCAACTTCTTCACGCAGTGCGAGGCGGAAGGCTTTCGCCACATCACCTACTTCCTCGACCGCCCTGACGTGATGGCGTCGTATACGGTCACGCTGCGCGCCGACAAGACGGCGTATCCGGTGCTGCTGTCGAACGGCAATCTCGTCGACTCGGGCGAGCTGCCCGACGGCCGCCACTTCGCGAAATGGGAAGACCCGTTCCGCAAGCCGAGCTATCTGTTCGCGCTGGTCGCGGGCAAGCTCGTCGCGATCGAGGAGAAGATCACAACCGGCTCGGGCAAGGAAAAACTGCTGCAGGTGTGGGTCGAGCCGGCTGACCTCGACAAGACCCGTCATGCGATGGATTCGCTGATCCACTCGATCCGCTGGGACGAAAAGCGCTTCGGCCTCGAGCTCGATCTCGACCGCTTCATGATCGTCGCGGTCGGCGACTTCAACATGGGCGCAATGGAGAACAAGGGGCTCAACATCTTCAACACGAAGTACGTGCTGGCGAACCCCGAGACCGCGACCGACACCGACTTCGCGAACATCGAATCGGTGGTCGGCCACGAGTATTTCCACAACTGGACCGGCAACCGCGTGACCTGCCGAGACTGGTTCCAGCTGAGCCTGAAGGAAGGGCTGACGGTGTTCCGCGACCAGGAATTCTCGGCCGACATGGCCGCGGGCGACGACGTCGCATCCGCGGCCCGCGCGGTCAAGCGCATCGAGGACGTGCGCGTGCTGCGTCAGCTGCAGTTCGCCGAGGACGCGGGCCCGATGGCGCACCCGGTGCGCCCGGAAAGCTACGTCGAGATCAACAACTTCTACACAATGACCGTCTACGAGAAAGGCTCGGAAGTCGTGCGGATGTACCAGACGCTGTTCGGCCGCGACGGCTTCCGCAAGGGGATGGACCTGTACTTCAAGCGCCACGACGGTCATGCCGTGACGTGCGACGACTTCCGTCACGCGATGGCCGACGCGAACGGGCGCGACCTCGCGCAGTTCGAGCGCTGGTACAGCCAGGCCGGCACGCCGCGCGTGTCGGTGAAGGCCGCCTACGACCCGGCCACGCGCCGTTACACGCTCACGCTCGCGCAGGGCTACGGCGATGCGTCGCCGGCCGCGCGCGAAACGCAGCAAGGGCCGCTCCTGATCCCGTTCGCGATCGGCCTGATCGGCCGCGACGGCCGCGACCAGCCGCTGCGTCTCGACGGCGAAGCCATGGCGGCAGGCACGACGCGCGTGCTCGACTTCACCGATACCGAGCAGACCTTCACGTTCGTCGACGTGCCGGAACAACCGCTGCCGTCGCTGCTGCGCAATTTCTCGGCACCGGTGATCGTCGAGTACGACTACAGCGACGACGACCTCGCATTCCTGCTCGCGCACGACAGCGACCCGTTCAACCGCTGGGAGGCCGGCCAGCGCCTCGCGACGCGTGCGCTGCTGACGCTCGCCGCGCGTGCCGCCGCAAAAGAGCCGCTCACGCTCGGCGAGAATTTCGTCGCCGCGTTCCGCCGCGTGCTGACCGATGAAAACCTGTCGCCCGCGTTCCGCGAACTCGCGCTGACGCTGCCGTCGGAAACCTATCTGGCCGACCAGATGGCGGAAGCCGATCCGGCCGCCGTGCATCGCGCGCGCCAGTTCGTGCGCCGCCAGCTCGCGACCGCGCTGCGCGCCGAGTGGCTCGCCGCGTACGCGCAGCACGAGACGCCGGGCGCGTACGAGCCGACGCCCGACGCATCTGGCCGCCGTGCGCTGAAGAACCTCGCGCTCGCGTATCTCGCCGAACTCGAGGATCCGGCCGACGCCGTGCGCATCGCGACCGCGCAGTACGACGCGGCGAACAACATGACCGATCGTGCCGCCGCGCTCGGCGCGCTGCTGTCCGCTGCGGCATCGGGCGCGAACGACGCGGCCGCGCGCGCGCTCGACGACTTCTACCGTCGCTTCGAGAAGGAAGCGCTCGTGATCGACAAGTGGTTCGCGATGCAGGCCGCGCAGCGCGGCACGGCCGCGCAGCCGACGCTCGCGAAGGTCCGCAAGCTGATGGCCCACCCTGCGTTCAACCTGAAGAACCCGAACCGCGCACGCTCGCTGATCTTCAGCTTCTGCGCGGCGAACCCGGCGCAATTCCACGCGGCGGACGGCTCGGGCTACGCGTTCTGGGCCGAACAGGTGCTCGCGCTCGACGCGATCAACCCGCAGGTCGCCGCGCGCCTCGCCCGCTCGCTGGAACTGTGGCGCCGCTTCACGCCGGCGCTGCGCGACCGGATGCGCGATGCGCTCGAGCAGGTCGCCGCCGGCGCGAAATCGCGCGACGTGCGCGAGATCGTCGAAAAGGCACTTGCGTAACGTCACGCACGCGATTCGCCTCGCGTGCGACGAAGCCGGCGCCGCCCCGTTGCGGCGCCGGCTTTTTTGTCGTCTGAAGGTTGGCGGGGTCGGAGCCGGACCACGCGTTCGTGGCGCCCGGTTTTCCCGCCGCTTCCGCGCCGATCCGCCGCGTCACGCACGCCGGAACCCGGCCGAGTCAGCCGACCGACCATGTAACCGGACGAAAAAAGGCGGCGGGTCGGGAGGCGCGCCGGGTAAAATTGCGGCAATTCAAGGATTCTTTGGCCTTTCGGAGTCTGTCATGTCCATTGCCCGCCGCACCACGCTGTCCAAGTTCCTGATCGAGCAGCAGCGTGAGACCAACAACCTCCCCGCCGACCTCCGCCTGCTGATCGAAGTTGTCGCCCGCGCATGCAAGGCGATCAGCTACAACGTGTCGAAGGGCGCGCTCGGCGATGCGCTCGGTACCGCCGGCAGCGAGAACGTCCAGGGCGAAGTGCAGAAGAAGCTCGACATCCTGTCGAACGAAATCCTGCTCGACGCGAACGAATGGGGCGGCAACCTCGCCGCGATGGCGTCGGAAGAAATGGAAACGTTCTTCCCGATCCCCGCGAACTACCCGCGCGGCGAATACCTGCTCGTGTTCGACCCGCTCGACGGCTCGTCGAACATCGACGTGAACGTGTCGATCGGCACGATCTTCTCGGTGCTGCGTTGCCCGGACGGCAAGCAGGCCACCGAGGAATCGTTCCTGCAGCCGGGCACGGAGCAGGTCGCGGCCGGCTACGCGGTGTATGGCCCGCAATCGGTGTTCGTGCTGACGACCGGCAACGGCGTGAACTGCTTCACGCTCGACCGCGAAGTCGGCTCGTGGGTGCTCACGCAAAGCAACATGCAGATCCCGGCCGATACGCGCGAATACGCGATCAACGCATCGAACGCACGCCACTGGTACGAACCGGTTCAGCGCTACGTCAGCGAGCTGAACGCCGGCAAGGAAGGCCCGCGCGGCGACAACTTCAACATGCGCTGGATCGCGTCGATGGTGGCCGACGTGCACCGGATCCTGAACCGCGGCGGCATCTTCATGTACCCGGCCGACAAGCGTACGCCCGATCGTCCGGGCAAGCTGCGCCTGATGTACGAAGCGAACCCGATGTCGTTCATCGTCGAACAGGCCGGCGGCGCCGCGACGACCGGCACGCAGCGCATCATGGAAGTGCAGCCGACCGGCCTGCACCAGCGCGTCCCGGTGTTCCTCGGTTCGAAGAACGAAGTCGAGCGCGTGACCGGCTATCACAACGAAGGCGAAGGCAAATAAATTTGCACTGCAGCACTAGACGGAGGTGCGAGACGCCAGTACAATCGCGCCTTCGCGATGTGGCCCTGACAGGCTGCATCGCAGTGAAGTGAAAGCGGGGAGTCCGCCGGATCGATGGTTTCGCGAAACAGCAGCAGCAAGCTGAAAAAAATTCGCAAAACCTATTGCCAAGATCTCGGATTTGACCATATAATTTCATTTCTCTGCTGCCGGTGTAGCTCAGTTGGTAGAGCAGCGCATTCGTAATGCGAAGGTCGTAGGTTCGACTCCTATCTCCGGCACCAAGATATAAAGGCCTGATAAGCATCGCTTATCAGGCCTTTTCTCTTTAGCGGCCACGATTTCCGATACACGAAGTCCCGCACCACCTCTGCGTCATTTCCGCGTGCGGGCATCCCCCGACTCCCGCACCGCGCGCCGCCGATTACAATTGCCGGATCACCTGGCCCTCCCCCCTCCGCATCATGCGCATCTGGCGCCTCGAGCGACCGAACCTCGGCGGGCAACTGGACGTGTCCCGCGCAACCGGTCTCGTTACCGTGATCGGCGGCAGCGAGCCGAATGCGTTCGCCGCGGAAATCCTGAAGCTGTTCGACGATGCGCTGTCCGTCACGCAGTGCACGATCTTCGCGTACGAATTCGGCAACCGTCCACGCACCATCTCGGTCGCCGATCATCGCGGCGGCCGCTACCTGCGTGACGTCGCCGACACCTACGCGCGGCATTTCTATGCACTGGACGGCAACCAGAAGATCGTCTCGGCCGCCGGTCGCGGCACGCACCGCCACGACGTGGTGCTGCATCAGCAGGCCGGCGACGAGATCTGCCACGACGCATATCGCGCAGCCTGCTACCGCGGCCCCGACGTGTCCGATCGCGTCGCGTTGCTAATGCAGCCGAACGACTCGACCTGGCTGTCGATCAACTTGTATCGCGCGCGTCGCAGCGGCGCGTTCCAGCCACGCGAGATCGCGGCCATCGAAACGCTCGCACCGCTGATCGCGCAGGCCGCGCGGCATCACTATGCGCTCGCCGGCGCGGCGCAGATCGGCATCCCGCAACTGATGCTCGCGCGGCTGCGCGGCGCATGCCCGGCACTGTCCAAGCGCGAACTCGATGTGCTGCGCGGCGTGCTCGAAGGCCAGACCGCGCAGGAGATCGGTGAGACGATCGGCGTGAAGGCCTCCAGCGTCGTCACCTACCAGAAACGCGCGTACCGGCGCCTCGGCATCTCGAGCCAGCGCCAGCTGTTCGCGCTGTGCCTGCAGCCCTGAACGTCGACTGCCGATCCTGAGCGCGTCGGGGTAAGTCCCGGCCCGCCGCCGGCCGAGCGCTGTACCCGGAATGGGGACAGCGGTGTTCGATACGGCTTCCATACTGCATCCAGCCTGCCGCACGCATCGCGTCGTCGAGCGTGCGCATTCAAACAGTGCAACCTGGAAGCCAACGATGGGCATCGAATTCAAGCCATATCCGTTCGTCGCCGCGCGCCATCCCGCGCACCTGCCGACCTGCAGCGACGGCGTCGACATGCAGCGGCACCGCGTCGCGATCGTCGGCGGCGGGCCGGTCGGCCTCGCGGTCGCGCTCGGCCTCGCCAATCACGGCATCCGCAGCGTGCTGCTCGAAGCCGACGATTCGGTCTGTCACGGCAGCCGCGCCATCTGCATCTCGCGACGCAGCCTCGAGATCATCGAGCGGCTCGGCGCACTCGACGGTTTCCTCAGCGTCGGACTGCCGTGGAGCGGCGGACGCAGCTTCCATCGTCACGAAGAAGTGCTGCATTTCACGATGCCGCAGGACGAAAACCAGAAGCTGCCGCCGATGGTGAACCTCGCGCAGTATCACATCGAGCAGTTCCTGCTCGATGCCGCGCTGCGCCGCCCCGAGCTCATCGAAATCCGCTGGCAGACGAAGGTCGCCGGCGTCACGCGGCGCCCGGACGGCGTGCGTCTCGACGTCGATACGCCACTCGGCGGATACGCACTCGATGCCGACTGGGCCGTGGCGAGCGACGGCGGGCGCAGCACGATGCGCGATGCGCTCGGCCTGTCGCTCCAGGGCACCAGCTACGAAGGCCGTTACGTGATCGTCGACATCGCGCTCGACAGCGATCGGCCGACCGAGCGGCTCGCCTACTTCGACCCGGCGTCGAACCCGGGCTCGACCGTGCTCGTCCACAAACAGCCCGACAACGTGTGGCGGATCGACTACCAGCTGCGCGACGATGAGGATCCCGAAGCGGCCGTCAAACCCGAAAACGTGATCCCGCGTGTGCAGAGCCTGCTCGACATGATGGGCGAGCGCGGCGACTGGTCGCCGATCTGGATCACGATCTACAAGGCGAACGCGCTGACGCTCGAACGCTACCGGCACGGCCGCGTGCTGTTCTGCGGCGACGCCGCGCACCTCGTGCCGATCTTCGGCGTGCGCGGCGCGAACTCGGGCATCGACGACGCCGACAATGTCGCTTGGAAACTGGCGTACGTGATTCGCGGGCTCGCGTCGGACGCACTGCTCGACAGCTATTCGGACGAGCGCGTGTTCGCGACGCACGAGAACCTGCGCTACGGCACCAAGAGCACCGAGTTCATGGCGCCGCCGTCGTTTGCGTTCGACCTGATGCGCAAGGCCGTGCTGACGCTCGCGGTCCGGCATCCGGCGTTGCGTTCGCTGATCAACCCGCGTCAGACATCGGCCATCGCTTACACGGCGTCGCCGCTCAATGCGGACGAACGCGATGCGTTCTCGGCTGGGCCGGCGCCCGGCATGGTACTCGCCGAATGCCCGCTGATGCTGCAGACGTCGAGCGACATCGGCAACGACAGCGGCGCGCGTCGCGGCCACCTGACCGATCTCGTCGGCTCGCGCTTCACCGCGTTCCGCTTTACACGCGACGGTGCGCCCGATCCGTCGTTCGTCGATCTCGAACGCCGCCTGCACGACACCGGCATCCCGTTCGCGCTCGTCACGCTCGCGCGGCATGCGGCACCGCAACACCCGGGAGGCGGCGGCTACGATGTCGACGGCCGGCTGTTCGATCTGTACGGCGCGCGCGACGGCACCGTCTATCTGGTGCGTCCGGACGGACACGTGCTCGGCCGCTGGCACGATGCGCGCGCCACCGACCTGAGCGCCGCACTCGAACGCGCACTTCACCCGCACACGTCAGCCGATCCTCAGGAGAACGCATGATGACCGACACCGAACGCGACGTCCTCTACACCAACCTGTGCCGCACGATGACCCGCATCGGCGAAACCGACGCGTCGCTCTTTCTCGCCCGCTTCGCGCTGCTGGCGATCGAGGCGATCGGCGACGCGGCAACCATCACCCGCCTAATCGCGGACGCCGGCGACGGCCTGCCCGACACGGGCGCACCGGCGCCGACGCATGGACGATGTGACACATGACGCACCGATTGCGTGCCACCATCCATTTCTTACGGATTCATTTCGTAGGCAGACGAATCCCCTGGAAAATCCCGATAAGGGTGCATAACATTACTTAACGATTCCGACCCGTCTATCGCGTTACATTGCGTGGGCGGCGCGGCGGGTCGCATGCCGCCTTCATGCAGCTTGCGGCGAAACAGCCGACGTCCGGTCATTTCGACTCAACACTAGGAGAGGATCACCATGACTCATGGCTTGATTATGTGGCTCATCATCGGCGCGATCGCCGGCTGGCTGGCGGGCCTGCTCGTCAAGGGCGGCGGGTTCGGCCTGATCGTCGATATCATCGTCGGGATCGTCGGCGCGGTGATCGGCGGCTGGCTGGCCGGGGTGCTCGGCATCAGCCTCGGCAGCGGCTTCATCGGCTCGGTGATCGTCGCGGTCATCGGCGCCGTGATCCTGCTGTTCGTGATCCGTCTGTTCAGACGCGCGGCCTGACGATCTTCTCGCGCGCCTTCGGGCGCGCTTTCGTTTCGTAGTTGCATCGAAGCGGCGCGCGGCATTGCCCGCGCGCCGCCTTCCGGTTTCACTGGCGCTTGCCGCGCCGCAACCAGCCGTCGAGCACGTCGGTCGTCAGCAATCCGCTGCGGGCCTCGCGTGCGCCATCGCGTCCGATCCACACGGTACGCGGCATTTCTCCCCGCCATCCCGCATCGAGTGCCGCCCGCAGACGCTCGGGCATCGGCTCCGCGTTCGCATACTGCGCGACCTGCGGCGGCAGGTTCATTTGCGCGAGCGCCTGCGCGATCGCCGCACCGTTGTCGTCGTACGCGTCCATCGAGACCATCGCGAGGCGCACGTCCGGATGCCGGCGCTGCCACGCGACCAGATGCGCGGCGTTCT
This sequence comes from Burkholderia sp. LA-2-3-30-S1-D2, assembly GCF_001523915.2. Classification (NCBI taxonomy): domain Bacteria; kingdom Pseudomonadati; phylum Pseudomonadota; class Betaproteobacteria; order Burkholderiales; family Burkholderiaceae; genus Burkholderia; species Burkholderia sp. LA-2-3-30-S1-D2. The sequence goes on from NZ_CP013384.1 coordinate 2,557,100, forward strand.
CGCGGCAGTAGCCGCAATCGAGCGACCAGATCTCGACCGCGAGCGGCCGTTCGAGCGCCGTCGCGTACAACTTCGCGGCCTCGGACGCGCGCAGCGGCCGCAGTTCACCGGCCCATGCGGGCAGACTCGCAAGCACGGCGCAGATCGACACCAGCAGCCGTTTCATTGCGCCCCCTCCACGGAAATCAGCCGATAGCCGTCGTTACGCGTACGCCACGACAGGTAGAGGCGTCCTGCATCGTCGAGCAGTTGCGGGTTGTCGCTCGCGCCCGAGGTCGACGCGATCACGCGCGGCGCCGACCAGTGCTCGCCGCGATCGTCCGAGCGACGCAACTTGATCTGCATCGTGTCGCCGTCGAACGCCTTCCATGCGAGCCAGACGACATCACCGCGCGCGACGAGCGCCGCGTGCGATGCCTGCTCGGCCGGTACCGCCGGATTCGCGCCGAACGCCCAGGGTGTGCCGAGCGGCCTCCCATCGGCGCCGATGCGCGAGTAGAACACGTCGGCGCGGCCGTCGACGACGCCGAACCACGCGATGTGGCGCGTGCCGTCCGGCGCGATCGCGAGCGCCGGCCCGTGCTCGGGGCACGCCTCGACGTGCCAGTTCGAGAACGTCGCGCGCACCGGCGCGACGGGCTCCGACGCCGACACGGGCAGCACCGCGAGCTCATGGTCGCGGATCTGCCCCGGGAATACGTTGCGCCACACGGCTTCGATATGTCCGGCCGGATCGATCGCCATCGCGATGCGGCAGCATTCGCATGTGTGATCGGTCACCTTGCGCTCGGGCTCGAACGACGCGCCGCCGTCGCGCGACACGGCGTAGTAGACGGCCGCGCCGTCGTACGCCCGCCCCGCCGCCTTCGCCGCAACGAGATCGCGCTTGTCGATCCACGCGATCGCGATGTTGCCCGCCGGATCGACTGCCATCATGTCGAAGCGGTGCGTGATCGCCTGCCGGTCGCGATGCACGGTGACGGGCACGCTCCAGGTCGCGCCGCCGTCGAGCGAACGCGAAAAGCGCACCATGCCGGTGTACGGCGCATCGAGCGGCATCGACCACGACACGTATACCGCGCTACCGTCCGGGCTCGTCGCGAGCTTCGGGCGATTTTCCGCACTCGTGTAGATCGGCTCGGGCATCGCGTTGACGGTCGCAGGTGCGGACAACGTGCGGCCCGCGTCATCCGAGTGCGCGACGACGACGTGCGCGCCTTCGACCCATGCGACCCACAGCCTGTGCCGCACGTCGAATGCGGCGCCGGTCGCGAGCGGCTGCTTCTGCTGTGCCGGCGCGGCCTGCACGCTCATGTGCGCCGCATGCGGATCGACGGTGTTCGGCGCGTCGTGCGCACCTGCGGGCGACAGCGCCGCGAGCCACAGCGCGCAGCCTGCCGCGAACGATTTCACAGCGACCATTTCAGTTCTCCAAAGAAAGTGCGGCCCGGATACGGGTGGAACACGTAGTAGCGGCGGTCAGTCAGGTTGTCGATGCCGACCGACGCGACCCAGTGACGGTCGAACCGGTAGCGTGCCTTCAGGTCGACGACCGTGAAGGTGCTCGTGCCGCCGTACACGTCCGGATTGACGTCGCTGTTGTCGAGCGTATTGAACTGGCGGCCCGAGTAGCGGACGCCGACGCTCGCGAGCCAGTGTTCGTCGAAGCGGTACGACGCGAGCAGGTTCGCGCGCATGCGCGGGATGCGCGGAAAGCGCGAACCGACGTAAGCCGGATTCGCGGCGTCGGCCAGAATCCGCGCGTTGCTCGCCGACACGTTCGCGTCGATGTCGAGCCCGCGCAGCCCGACGCTCTGGCCGCTGAATGCGAGTTCGACGCCACGTACGCGCACGCGATCGACGTTCGAGATGTTGGTGACGGTCGACGCGCCCGACACCGTCGTCTGGCTGTAGATCGAATCGCGCAGGTCGCTCTGGAACACGCTCGCGCGCACGACGCCGACGCCCACGTCGCGCTCGGCCGTGAAGTCCCAGTCGATCGCCTTTTCCGGCCGCAGGTTCGGGTTGTTGTTGACGATCGCGTTGTTCGAGATCGTGCCCTGGAACAGTTCGCCGACCGTCGGGAAGCGCGTGCCGGTCGCGAACGACAGCCGGAAGCGCCAGACGTCCGTCGCGTCCCATTGCAGCGCGACTTTTGGCGACAGCGCATTCGCGTTGCGGTCCGCGTAGCCGAGCATGCCGTTGGCGTTGCCAAGCGCGCCGCCGTACGCATCCCAGCGCTCGTAGCGCAGGCCGAGGGTCGCGAGCCAGCCGGGCGCGAAACGCCACGCGTCCTGCGCGAACAGCGCCTGCGTGCGCGTGTCGCCCCGGTAGACGCTCGCGAGCGACGTAGTCGGCCCGGCCAGCCAGTCGGCCGTGTTGTACGTGACGTTGCGCAGGAAATAGTTGTCGTAGTGATAGCCGAACGTGAACGCGTGGCCCTTCACTTCCGGCGCCTCGGCCTTCAGGTCGAACGTGCGCCAGCCCGTGCCGTCGCCCTGGAACAGCGTGCCCGCCCCGCCCTGCACGGTCGACGCCGCGCGCAGCACGTCGCGCGATACGTCGTATGCCGACACGACGCCCGACAGCCGCCAGCCCGAATCCAGCCGACCGTTCAGGCCGAGCGCGTACAACCAATTCTCCTGGTCGCCGCGCTGCGGCGCGAACGCGCTCGGCGCGACGGTCATGTTCCGGCCGCCAATCGACACGTTGCCACCGTAGACGGGATTGCCGGCCGCATCGCGCAGGAAGGTTTCGCCGTGCTGCCGGTAATGGTTTTCCCAGTGCCCGAGCGTCAGCGTCGCGTCGACGCGGTCCGAAAACGCATAGCCCATCCGGACCGTCTCGTTGAGCTGCTCGGTCCGCTCGATGGTCTGCGCGCCGACGATCGTACGCGGCTTGCCGTTCGGCCCGATGTCGGCAGCCGCCCCCGTCACGGGCACCGCGGCGCCGAGCTTCGGGTTGTAGGCTGAATTGGGGCTCGCATACTGCATCGGCTGGCCGTCGTTCTCCAGCCGGTCAAGCGACAGCGAAAACCAGAACTTGCCGACGCGGTTCGCGATCCGCGCGGTCTGGTGATTGCCGCCGAAGCTGTCCGCGAACCCGTAGCCGTCGTGATAGCGCTGCGTGAAGAACTGCGTCGACAGCGACGCCTCGAGCGCATCGGGGCGCCGCGTCGTCAGCAGCACGGTCGAGCCGATCGCGTTGCCGGGATACAGCGCGGAAAAGGGACCATACAGCACGTCGACGCGCGCGATATCGTCGGGCGCGATCAGCGACCAGCGCGGCGGATACGCGTAACTCGAACCGAGCAGGTTCGACAGAAGCAGCCCGTCGGCGTAGACGAGCCCGCGCGCGCTCTGCAACTCGTTGAAGTCGCGGCCGGCGAACACGCTGTTGCGGTCGCCGATGTAGCGCTTGCGAACCATCAGGTTGGGCGCGTACTTCAGCGCGTCCTCGGTGGTGACGTTGGTGTGCGCGTCGATCTGCTCGCGCGTGATCGACTCGACGACGGCCGGCGTATCGGGATCGACGGGTTGCCGCCGGGCGGAAACGCTGACGGCGGTCAGCGTGTCGCCCGTCGTCGCGGGCGCGGCAACCGGTGCGGCACGGCCGGCCGGGTTGCCCAAACCGCCGGGCGCGGGGTCCGCGGATGCGCCATCGATCGTGGCCGCCTGCGCGGCAGGCCAGACAAAAACTGCCGCGCAGGCGAGCGCGAGCCGGCCACGCGACGGCCGCGCGGGGAAGGTGAACGACATGGATGAATTCCTGAAAACGTGACCGGACGCCGCCGTGCGCGAGCCGACGCGCCGCGCGCACATGGCGCGGCGCGCGGACCGGGCCGCGGGCGGCACGCGCGCCTCCTGAGCGCGCGGACGATATCAATCAGATCAGGACGTTTTCAGGCGGACCGCGCGGCTGCGCGAGACGGATGCCCTTGCGCGGAAAAACGGGAACGGCCGGGGCGGCCGCCCGGTACGCGAATGCGCGCACGAAGCCCGGCAATGCAGGCAGGCTCGTGCCGAGCGCCACGTTCGCCGCGAAGCCGGGACAGTACACGCAGTGCGGCACGCCGGCATGGTCCAACGGCGTTGTGCCGCGGTCGTCGCCCGACTGCGCGAGGGCGATGTGGCGCACGCCTGCCGCACTGCACAATTCGAGCGTGAGCTCGCCGGAACCGCTCGATGCGAGACGCGCGTAGCCGATGACGGGCGACAGTACGTTCAGTACGAGCGCCAACCATACGAGGCCGATCCATCGCGTCGTTCGTTTCATCGCGGTCCAGGAAAAAGAGCGCGCAAGTATAACAAGCGGCCCGATCGTTGCCGACGTGCGAGGTGCAATAGTCGGCATCGCACAGTGCGCGGCTGCGCATGTGCCGTTAATACAACAGAGACAAAATCTAACGATTCGCCACTGGCATAAATCCAAGCGCGAGGTTGATAATTATTGAACCTGCTGGAGAAATGACCATGGACGAAAGACCAACCCGCATGCCCCCGCCCGAGCAAGTGATGAGCCCGGATCCGGAACCCGTCGGCGTGGAATTCCTCGCCGAGTTGCCCGAGCATGTCCGGGCATTCTTCGACGAGCAGCACAAGCTGTACTCGCCGAAGTGAACCTACGTTCCGTTCTGTAACCGCCACGTGTCGATCGATATCGTGCGGTTCATCGCTGCGTTTTCGGCGCAGATCGCTTCGCACCCGGGCTGCAATGGCCTGACGGTGCCGGATCAGCGCGTCCGCTGATTCTTCTGTCGCGTCGTTCCGCCGCGCGACTGTCTTCGTCTATTCTTCTGGTTTTCCACCTCCGGCCAGCCCGGTCCTCCCGATCGTTCCGATGAAACAAGCCATTCGTGCCAGCGTCGCTGTCGCCGCGCTCGGCGTCGCCTTTTTTACGTCACCGCACGTCGCACGCGCGGACGGCGACGACACCGCGCTCACCAATCTCGTCGCGCTCGCATCGCAGCGGCTCGCACTTGCCGAACCCGTCGCGCGATGGAAATGGGCGAACCACAAGGCGATCGAGGACCGGCCGCGCGAAGCGGCCCTGCTCGCATCGGTGGAGAAGCGTGCCGCACAGTCCGGCGTGGATCCGGCGTTCGCGCGCACGTTCTTCGAGGATCAGATCGCCGCGAGCAAGGACGTGCAGAACGCGCTCTTTGCAACGTGGCGCGCGACGCGGCCGCCGGAAGGCTCGCCGCCCGACCTCGCGACCAGCACGCGGCCGGCGCTCGACCAGCTCACGCAAAAGATGCTGGCCGGCCTCGCGCAAGTCGCACCGCTGCGCGACGCGCCCGATTGCCAGGCGCGGCTCGCACGCAGCATCGCGAACTGGAAGACGCTGACGCGCTACGACCGCACCCAGACGCAGGCACTCGGCATCGCGCTGTCGCACGTCTGCTCGGCCGGCGGCGCCAGCGCGATCGGCTGATGACGCGCGGCCATGGCGCGCCGCAGCCGGCGGTGCTCAGTCGGCAGGCGTGAGCGCCGCTATCGGAATCAGTTGCAGGCCGCGCGCGAGATGCGTCTGCAGCAGGCGATGGGTATGCGGCTCGACTGCACCGTCCGCGCCATCGGCCACGAGCCGCGCCGCCGCATCGAGCGATTCGGCCACACCGAGGTAGCGCCAGCCGTCGATCACATGAAACAGGCGGCGCTCGCCGCTCGCCTCGAACGCGACCGGGCCGTCGAACGGCCAGGGCACATTGCCGGCACGGGCGCTTTCGGCCGCGGGACGCCGGTTGTATGACGGACGCAGACGAGCGATCCACTGCGCTTCCGCAAGCATTGCGCCGAGTTCGTTGCCGGTCTCCCGCCATTCGACACGCCGCACCTGCTGCGCAATCCGCATTTCCTTCGACGAACGCCGCTCGCCGGTCAGCAGCGCGCGCAAGCGCTGCCGCACGCGCACGCTGCGGCCAACGTACAGCGCTTCGTCGCCCTCCCCGAACAACGCGTACGCGCCGCATCCGGCCGGCGCGGTATCGAGCCACGCTTCGGTCATGCCGCCCGCGAGACGGAAGTGGCGCGTTGTGCGCGCAATCTGGTCGCGCAGACGCTCGAGCGGCACGATCTCGTGCAATTGCCGCCAGAACTGCCAAAGGAGATCGGCATCCGCGAGCGCCCGGTGGCGGGCGGCGGGAACGAGGCCATGCCGCTCGATCAGCGCATCGAGTCCGTGTCGCGCCTCCCGCGGAAACAGCGCGCGCGACAACCGCACCGTGCACAGCACGTCCGGATTGAATGCAAAGCCGGCGCGCTCGAATTCGGCACGCAGGAAACCCCGGTCGAAGCTCGCGTTGTGCGCGACGAACAGCTTGCCGTCGAGCCGCTCGAACAGCACGGGCGCGAGCGACGCGAACGACGGCGCGTCACGCACCATCTCATCGGAAATGCCCGTCAGTTGCTGGATGAACGGCGGAATCGATTGCCCCGGATTGACCAGCGTCGTCCATGTCGATACGCCCAGCGGGCCGATTTCGACCACGCCGATTTCAGTGATACGGTGCTCGGCGGACGAACCACCGGTGGTTTCGAGATCGACGAAGACGAGCGGCTGTTCGCAGGCGGGATCGGACGGACGGAAATCGGACATGAAAAGGCGGGAGAGACAATGCTTCCGTGAGTATGCACCGGCAGGCGTGTTCGCGACCAGTCCGAAGCGGATTCGATTCGCCGGTCACGGGTTTTCGTGCCCCAAAAAGCAAAAAGCCCCCGCGATGCGGGGGCCGGACGTGATCGGCAATGCGTGGCGCGTCAGACCGCCTGGATATTCGCTGCCTGCTTGCCTTTCGGCCCGACTTTCACATCGAAGGAAACGCGCTGGTTTTCCTTCAGCGTTTTGAAGCCGTCCATCCGGATTTCGGAAAAGTGCGCAAACAGATCTTCGCCACCATTGTCGGACGTAATAAAGCCGAAACCTTTAGCATCGTTAAACCATTTTACGATACCGGTATCCATACCTTCGTTCCCCACTCGATTAGATCAAAAAAGCTACTGTTTATAGCCGCTTCCCGAAATCCCGCAACGGCGCGCCGACACTCACCCCCAGCGCTCCGCCCGGGGACGGAGTGCTGACTTTATAAATTGGACAATCCGGGTGCGTCAAGGGAATTTTTGGCGCCTTCTTTATCAAAAGAACGTCAATACCACTGGAATCGGTACACCATCGTCTTTTATTAATTGATCCGCATCAAAAACCTGTCAATATTACCTGGATCGAATCACCGATAATCAAAAACATGAAAAACCTACCGGGGACAAATCGGGCCGGTAAAATCATCGGGTTTTTTCCGGATTGCCAAGAGCGAAGGACGTCGCGATGCTGGTGCAAGGCATTGGAAGGAGAAGGTCATGTGGCTGGACGGAATCAAACGCCTTGCGAGCCGGCTCGCACGCGCACGCCGCAAGTCCCGCGCGCTGGCCGAGTCTCGTGAAACGCCATGCGATACCGAGTTCGACCCGACCTGGCACGGCGATCATTGGCAGAACCTGCTGGCTTCACCGCTGGACGCCCGTCACTACGTGATGGAAGACTGGACGTACACGCCGCCGCAGGCCGAGCCCGACGACACGCAGCCGACCGGCAAGCGCAAGCGACGCTCGTACAAGCAATAGGGGTCCGGGAGACGGGCAAAAAAAAGCGCGACTGGGAAGTCGCGCCGACAAAGGTTTGGAGATCTTTTCCGTCAACGAAAAAGTCTGCTTCGGAAAGCAGAGATCGCAGTATAGCGAGAGAACATCCTTTCATTATCCATGCTACACACAAACCTCTATTGCCGATGTGTCAATAATCGCGCTAGGTCTGCCCCGCCCGCCACTGATTGCCTGTCGCGATCGCGCAACGCCCACGACACCCGTTATGCAGTCCTGAGCACCTTCTCCGCCTGCTGCGCTGCCGCAAAGTCTTGATGGCCGGGGCTCCCGGCGCATACACTTATTCTTGCGGGATTCAAAATACAGTATTGCCAGAAGCAATTTCCTTTTGCACCCGGACCCATCCTTACACTGCAAATGGATTTCCGACGAAGGCGCCGCGCTCAACGCGCACGGCGTCGCCGACACGCGACGCCGCCGATGCCCGCAGCAGGTTCGATCGACATCATCCTGTTTGGAGACAGATCATGAAAAAGCCCCTGATCGTCGCCGCATTGACCGGCGTGTGTGCCACTGCCGCCCATGCGCAAAGCAGCGTCACGCTGTACGGCCTGATCGATGCAGGCATCACCTATACGAACAACCAGGGTGGTCACAGCGCGTGGCAGGAGACCAGCGGCTCGATCAACGGCAGCCGCTGGGGCCTGCGCGGCACCGAGGATCTCGGAGGCGGACTGAAAGCGATCTTCACCTTGGAAAACGGCTTCGGCATCAACAACGGTTCGCTCAAGCAGAACGGCCGCGAATTCGGCCGCCAGGCTTTCGTCGGCCTCGCGCACCAAAGCTACGGCTCGCTCACGCTCGGCCGCCAGTACGACAGCGTCGTCGATTTCCTCGGCCCGCTGTCGCTGACCGGCACCCAATACGGCGGCACGCAGTTCGCGCACCCATTCGACAACGACAATCTGAACAACTCGTTCCGGATCAACAACTCGGTCAAGTATCAGAGTGCCAATTACGGCGGCCTGAAGTTCGGCGCGCTGTATGGCTTCTCGAATTCCAGCGATTTCTCGAACAACCGCGCATACAGCGTGGGCGCGTCGTACAGCTATCTGGGCTTCAACGTCGCGGCCGCGTACATGCAGCTCAACAACAACATCAACGCGTTGTCGCTCGCAGCCAGCGACCCCGGCGCGGTGGCCGGCGACTGGACGTTCGCCGCCAGCCGTCAACGCACCTGGGGCGCGGGCCTCAACTACACGTTCGGACCCGCGACGGCCGGCTTCGTGTTCACGCAGACGCGCCTGACCGATTCGGCCAGGATCAGCGCCGGCCAGTCCGGCGTGTCGGGCGGCATCCCGCTCACCGGCGGCACGCGCTTCAACAATTACGAAGTGAATGGCCGCTACGCGCTGACACCGGCATTCTCGCTCGCGGGTTCGTACACGTACACCGACGGCCGCCTCGACGGCCAGACGCCCAGCTGGCATCAGTTCAACCTGCAGGCCGACTATGCGTTGTCGAAGCGCACCGACCTGTATCTGCAGGGCGAGTACCAGCGGGTCAATGCGGACGGCCTGGCTGTGGGCGCGAACATCAACGGGCTCGGCACCGCGTCGTCGACCAACAAGCAGATCGCGGTCACGGCCGGCATGCGCCACCGCTTCTGAGCAATGCGATCGGTCCCCGCCCGGCAAGGACCGTCATGACGAAGCGCCCCACCCGGGGCGCTCGTTGTTTCAGCGCTGCGCTGTGCGAATGCACCGCTCCCCGCTCACGCGCTGCCCGGTGCCGGATAGCGAACGTCGAGCACGTCGATCGGCTGGGGACCAGCCGGCGTCATCAGCGTGACGGTGTCGCCGATCTTCGCCTTGATGAGGGCTCGCGCGACCGGCGAAATCCAGCTGACACAGCCGCGATCGAGATCGACCTCGTCGATCCCGACGATCGTGACGGTGTGATCCTCGCCGTCCGGCGTCGCGTAATCGACGGTCGCGCCGAAGAACACCTGGTCGACATTCTCCTGCCGGCTCGCGTCGACGACTTCGGCGAGATCGAGCCGCTTCGTCAGGAAGCGGATCCGGCGGTCGATCTCGCGCAACCGCCGCTTGCCGTAGATGTAGTCGCCGTTCTCCGATCGATCGCCGTTCGACGCGGCCCACGACACCAACCGCACGACTTCGGGGCGCTCGACGTCGATCAGGTTCAGGAGTTCGTCCCTGAGCCGCTTGTGGCCGGCCGGGGTGATGTAGTTCTTCGTGCCCGCCGGAATCGCGGGTTGACTCGGGTCGAGATCGTCGTCGTCGCCGTCCGACTCTTTGACAAACGCCTTGTTCATGATGCAGATTCAACACTTGGATGACTGATGCATCAAGGGTACACGAACGCGGCCGCCCAGGATCGGGTGACATTTTTTGCGAATAAGGCTTCCCTTTTTATACAACCCTGCTATACTTCCGCTTCTGCGTGCGGCTGTAGCTCAGTTGGATAGAGTACTTGGCTACGAACCAAGGGGTCGTGGGTTCGAATCCTGCCAGCCGCGCCACCTTTTTCGAGGGCCTTCCAAACCGAAGGCCCTTTCAGTTCGGTGTTGTAGCGTTTTGTTTTTGCGTGCGGCTGTAGCTCAGTTGGATAGAGTACTTGGCTACGAACCAAGGGGTCGTGGGTTCGAATCCTGCCAGCCGCGCCACCTTTTTGGGGGCCTTCCCATCGCAGAAGGTTCCGACAGTTGAAGTAGTACCGCTTTGCGTGCGGCTGTAGCTCAGTTGGATAGAGTACTTGGCTACGAACCAAGGGGTCGTGGGTTCGAATCCTGCCAGCCGCGCCACCTCAGAAGGGCCTTCCTCCGGGAAGGCCCTTTTTTCTTTTCCGCCCCCCTCTTTTGTTCGGCCACCGCCCGCTCGAGTCGGGTTGCCACTTCATGACAGCGCCCGACGCGCTGCACACATGAAAACGGCGGTCCGTGGCCGCCGTCGCATCCCGCCGCAAACCACCGCGCGACGTCAGTAATCCTGCCGCTCGCGCTCGATGCGCATGCCGCCGTCGTGACGCGCATGCACGCTGTCGTCGGTCGAGCGCTCGCGCATGATCCGCATCACGTCCGGATTGGTCCGCACGCGCCGCATCACGTTCGCGAGATGCACGCGATCGCTGACCTGGATCACGAACCGCAGCACCGTCGATTCGTGCGTCAGATCCTCGTCCATCGCGATGTGAACGATGTTCGCGTCGGCCGACGTGATGTCCGCCGCCACGCGCGCGAAGATGCCCTTCGTATTCTTCACGAGCGCCTTCACCGCGACGTCGAACAGACGACCCGGCTGCGGCGCCCACTCGACGTCGATCCAGCGGCCCGGATCGCGACGATGGATGCGCTGCGCGACCCTGCAATCGGTCGTATGAATCGCCATCCCGAGGCCGATGCCGATATAGCCCATGATCGCATCGCCCGGAATCGGCCGGCAACACGCCGACAGTTGCACGGACATCCCTTCGGTGCCGGTGATCACGACCGGCGGCGCATTGTGCGCGGGATGCCGCTCGGACTTCGGCAGATCGTCGTCCGCATCGCGGCCGGTCATCAGCACCTCGATGCGCTTGGCCATCACCGCGGCAACGCGGCGGCCGAGGCCGATGTCCGCGAAGATTTCCTGGCGACTCTTGTTGCCCGTCCACTGAACGAGCTTCTCCCACACCTCCGGCGTTACATCGGCGAGCGCGAGCCCGTAACCCTTCAGGCTCTGATCGACGAGCCGCTCGCCGAGCTGCACCGACTCGTTCAGGCGCATCGTCTTCAGGTAGTGACGAATCGCCGAACGCGCCTTGCCGGTGCGCACGAAACCGAGCCACGCGGGGTTCGGCTTCGAATACGGCGCGGTGATGACCTCGACGATGTCGCCGCTCTTCAGCTCGGTGCGCAGCGGCAGCAACTCGTTGTTGATCTTCACGGCCACGCACTGGTTGCCGAGATCGCTGTGGATCGAATACGCGAAATCGAGCGCCGTCGCGCCGCGCGGCAACGCCATGATCTTCGACTTCGGCGTGAACACGTAGACCGCATCCGGGAACAGGTCGATCTTCACGTGCTCGAGGAATTCGCTCGAATCGCCGGCTTCGCTCTGGATGTCGAGCAGCGACTTCAGCCACTGATGCGCGCGCTTCTGCACGTCGTTCAGATCCGCGCCGCCGTTCTTGTACAGCCAGTGCGCTGCCACGCCGGCCTCGGCGATCTCGTGCATCTTGCGCGTGCGCACCTGGAACTCGATCGGCGCGCCGAACGGGCCGACGAGCGTCGTGTGCAGCGACTGATAGCCGTTGATCTTCGGGATCGCGATGTAGTCCTTGAACTTGCCGGGCACGGGCTTGTACAACGCGTGCAACGCACCGATGCACGTGTAGCAGTCGAGCGGACTCTCGACGACGACGCGAAAGCCGTATACGTCGAGCACCTGCGAGAACGACAGCTGCTTGTCGCGCATCTTGCGATAGATGCTGTAGATCGTCTTCTCGCGGCCGGTGATCTCCGCGTCGAGCTTCGCGTCGCTCATCGCGCGCTGAGCAGCCTCGAGGATCTTGCTGATCACTTCGCGGCGGTTGCCGCGCGCGGCCTTCACGGCCTTCTCGAGCGTCGCGTAGCGATGCGGGTTGAAGTTCGCGAAGCTCATGTCCTGCAGCTCGCGATACGTGTTGTTCAACCCGAGGCGGTGCGCGATCGGCGCGTAGATGTCGAGCGTCTCGCGTGCGACGCGCCGGCGCTTTTCCATCGGCACCGCGCCGAGCGTGCGCATGTTGTGCAGACGGTCGGCGAGCTTGACGAGGATGACCCGCACGTCACGCGCCATCGCGAGCAGCATCTTGCGGAAGTTTTCCGCCTGCGCTTCCTCGCGGCTGCGGAACTCCATCTTGTCGAGCTTGGACAGGCCGTCGACCAGTTCGGCGACCTTCGGGCCGAACCGTTCGGCCAGCTCGCTCTTGGTCACGCCCTGGTCTTCCATCACGTCGTGCAGGAGCGCGGCCATCACGGCTTGCGCGTCGAGCTTCCAGCCGGCACAGATTTCCGCGACGGCGACGGGATGGGTGATGTAGGGTTCGCCGCTCTGGCGATATTGACCGAGGTGGGCTTCGTCACTGAAGTGGAACGCCGCCTTGACCTCTTTGATTTCTTCCGGAGGGAGATACTCGGCAAGCGCGGCCGTCAGTTTCGCGATCGAAACGACGCCGTGCTTGCGCGGCTGCTCCGGCGTGGCGGTCGGCCCGAACAGATGCCGGAAGGACTGTTCGAGGACCGCGTCAATGTACTGGCGCGCAGGCGACTGGGCCGTGGCTTCGGTGGTCGAATCCGCGGAGGCGGACGATGGGGTGGTGCTCATATTCGCCTCCAGGTCGAGTCGTTGCGCGCGTGGACTACATGGCTGGAACGGGCCGGATGCGCGTTACACCGGCACCTTCTTCAGCATCTCGACGCCGACCTGGCCGGCAGCGATCTCGCGCAGCGCGACGACGGTCGGCTTGTCGCGGCTCTCGATCTTCGGCGTATGGCCTTGCGCGAGCTGCCGCGCGCGGTAAGTGGCGGCGAGCGCCAGTTCGAAGCGGTTGGGGATTTGCTTCAGGCAGTCTTCGACGGTAATGCGAGCCATGTTGGTAATTCCTTCTGAATATAGTCCCTATTCTACCTTATGTCCCTCTACCCCCGCGTCATTCCGCGTGGGGCAAATGGATGCCGAGCTCGATGAACAGCTCGGTATGTCGCGCGTACTGCGAAGCAAAGCGCAGGCGCGTCGCCGCGACGATGCATTCGAGCTCGGCCAGTGCACGATCGAAATTTTCGTTGATCACGACGTATTCCGCTTCCGACGCGTGCGCCATCTCGCTGCCCGCGGCGAGCAGGCGTCGCGTGATCACGTTCGGCTCGTCCTGGCCGCGCTTCTTCAGACGTTCCTCGAGCGCGTCGAGCGACGGCGGCAGAATGAAGATGCCGACCGCGTTGCGGAACTGCTTCTTCACCTGCTGCGCGCCCTGCCAGTCGATCTCGAGCAGCACGTCGTGGCCGCTCATCATCTGCTCCTCGATCCAGACGCGCGACGTACCGTAGTAGTTGCCGTGCACTTCCGCGCTTTCGAGGAATTCGTGCGCGGCGTGGCGCGCGCGGAAATCCTCGACGGTCGTGAAGTGGTAGTGCTGGCCGTCCTGCTCGCCCGGGCGCGGCTTGCGCGTCGTGTACGAAATCGACAGGCAGATGTCGCTGTCCTTCGACAGCAGCGCGTTCACGAGCGTCGACTTGCCGGCGCCCGACGGCGCGATGACCATGAACAGGTTGCCGGGATAGACGCCGCCGTGCAGCGCATGCGACGCGTGGCCGTCGTGAGTGGGATGGGTCATGTTGCGTTACTCCAGGTTTTGCACTTGCTCACGCATCTGCTCGATCAACAGCTTGAGCGCCATCGATGCGTCGGCCAGTTCCTTCGCCGCCGCCTTCGAGCCGAGCGTGTTTGCTTCTCGATTCAGTTCCTGCATCATGAAGTCGAGACGCTTGCCGACGCGGCCGCCCTTCTCGATCACGTGACGCGTTTCGTTCAGGTGCGCGGTGAGTCGCGACAGCTCTTCCGCGATGTCGATCCGGATGCCGTACATCGTCACTTCCTGACGAATGCGTTCCGCGGCTTCCTCGCGCGTGACGATCGGCGCGCTGCCTTCGGGCGCCGCGATGCCAAGCGCCTCCTGCAGCCGCTCGACGATCTTCTGCTGATGCTTCGCGATCAGCTCCGGCACGAGCGGCGTGATGCGCGCGACGATCGCCTCCATCTCGGTGACGTTCGACAGCAGCATCGTCGCCAGCTGCGCGCCTTCGCGCGAACGCACGACGACGAGTTCACCGATCGCTTCCTTGCCGCACGCGAGCACCGCGTCGCGGATCGCTTCCGCCGACACGCCGCTCTCGGCGAGCACGCCTGGCCAGCGCAGGATCTCGCCCGCACGCAGGCGACCGACACCCGGGAACGAATCGAGCACCGAGCGCTCGAGCTCGGCAAGCTGGCCGAGCGCCGTCTGGTTCAGCGCACCGGCACCGATGCTCTGCTCACCGCGCTGCAGGTTGATGCGCACGTCGACCTTGCCGCGCGACAGCTTGTTCATCAGCATTTCGCGCAGCGCGGGCTCGCACGCGCGCACGTCGTCCGGCATGCGGAAATTCAGGTCGAGGAAGCGCGAGTTCACGGTGCGCAGTTCGACCGACACGCTGGTGCCGCCGTTGCCGGTGGCCGTCGCGAGTTCGCGCGTCGCGCTCGCGTAGCCCGTCATGCTGTAGATCATGGTTCGTCTCGCCGTCTGGGTGCCCTTCTCGGGCGGGAATATGTCGAGGCGCCCGGCGCATTGCAAGGCGCGGGGCGGGAAGCGCGCATTATCCCATTTTTGCGCCCCACCCCGCCGGGCAAGGCAGCCGTTCGGCGCTAAAATCGGGGTTTCCTCTTCCGTCCACGATTCCCCCATGACGTCTTCCCTGTCCCGCCCGAGCGGCCGCCGCGCCGACGAACTGCGCAAGGTCGCCCTCACGCGCCATTACACGAAACACGCCGAAGGCTCGGTACTCGTCGAATTCGGCGATACCAAGGTGATCTGCACCGCGAGCGTCGCCGAACGCGTGCCCGAATTCCTGCGCGATCGCGGCCAGGGCTGGCTGACGGCGGAATACGGGATGCTGCCGCGCGCGACGCACACGCGCAGCGACCGTGAAGCCGCGCGCGGCAAGCAGACGGGCCGTACGCAGGAAATTCAGCGCCTGATCGGCCGCGCGCTGCGCGCGGTGTTCGATCTCGAAGCGCTCGGCCCGCGCACGATCCACATCGACTGCGACGTGATCCAGGCCGACGGCGGCACGCGCACGGCCAGCATCACCGGCGCCTTCGTCGCCGCGCACGACGCCGTGTCGAAGCTGATCGCGGCCGGCAAGCTCGCGCGCTCGCCGATCACCGACCACGTCGCCGCGATCTCGGTCGGCGTGTACGAAGGCGCACCCGTGCTCGACCTCGACTACGCGGAAGATTCGCGCTGCGACACCGACATGAACGTCGTGATGACGGGCGCCGGCGGCTTCGTCGAAGTCCAGGGCACCGCCGAAGGCGTGCCGTTCTCGCGCGCCGAGATGAACGCGCTGCTCGACCTCGCGCAAAGCGGGATCGGCCAGCTCGTGCAGTTGCAGAAGGACGTGCTGGGCGCCGGCCATGTCTGACGATCGCACCCTCGCGCCGCTGTCGCGCATCGTGCTCGCGTCGAACAACGCCGGCAAGCTGCGCGAGTTCACCGCGCTGTTTTCGACGGTCGGCATCGAGATCGTGCCGCAGGGCGACCTGGCCGTGCCGGAGGCGGACGAGCCGTTCGGCACGTTCATCGAGAACGCGCTGACGAAAGCACGGCACGCGTCGCGGCTCACCGGCCTACCGGCGATCGCCGACGATTCGGGCCTGTGCGTGCGCGCGCTGCGCGGCGCACCGGGCGTCTATTCCGCACGCTACGCGCAGCGCGCGGGCGGCGACAAGGGCGACGCGGCGAACAATGCGTACCTCGTCGAGCAGCTGCGCGGCGTCGCCGACCGGCGCGCATACTATTGCTGCGTGCTCGCGCTGGTGCGCCACGCGGACGATCCCGAGCCGCTGTTCGCCGAAGGTCGCTGGGAAGGCGAGATCGTCGACACGCCGCGCGGCGAGCACGGATTCGGCTACGACCCGTATTTCCACCTGCCGTCGCTCGGCGCGACGGCGGCCGAACTCGAGCCGGCCGTGAAGAACACGCACAGCCATCGCGCGCTCGCGCTGAAGGCACTGCTCGCGCGGCTCGCGGAGGAACCGGCATGATCGTCTTCGTCACGCATTCGCAACCGGAGGCCGCATGAGCCAAGCGGCGGAAACCGGCGCGCGCGTCGTCGCGGCCTTCACGTCGCCCGGGCAGGTACGGCTCACGTCGCTGCCGCCGCTCGCGCTGTACGTGCATTTTCCGTGGTGCGTGCGCAAGTGCCCGTACTGCGATTTCAACTCGCACGAGTGGAAGGGCGAGCGGTTTCCGGAAACCGAGTACCTCGACGCGCTGCGCGCCGATCTCGAACAGGCGCTGCCGCTCGTCTGGGGCCGGCAGGTGCATACGGTGTTCATCGGCGGCGGCACGCCGAGCCTGCTGTCCGCGGCCGGCCTCGACCGGCTGCTGTCCGACGTGCGCGCGCTGCTGCCGCTCGATGCCGACGCCGAGATCACGCTCGAGGCGAACCCGGGCACGTTCGAGGCCGCGAAGTTCGCGCAGTTTCGCGCGAGCGGCGTGAACCGCCTGTCCGTCGGCATCCAGAGCTTCAACGAAGGCCATCTGAAAGCGCTCGGCCGCATTCACGACACTGCGCAGGCACGCGCGGCCGTCGAGATCGCCGCGAAGACGTTCGACAACTTCAACCTCGACCTGATGTTCGCGCTGCCGAACCAGACGCTCGACGAATGCCGGGCCGACATCGAGACCGCGCTGTCGTTCGCGCCGCCGCATCTGTCGCTGTATCACCTGACGCTCGAACCGAACACGCTGTTCGCGAAGTTTCCGCCCGTGGTGCCCGACGACGACGCGTCGGCCGACATGCAGGAATGGATCCACGCGCGCACGGCCGAGGCCGGTTACGGCCGCTACGAAGTGTCCGCTTACGCGCAGCCGAATCATCAGTGCAAGCACAACCTGAACTACTGGCGCTTCGGCGACTATCTCGGGATCGGCGCGGGCGCGCACACGAAGCTGTCGTTCCCGAACCGGATCCTGCGGCAGGCACGCTACAAGCATCCGGCTACCTTCATCGAACAGGCGATGGCCGGCACGCCGGTGCAGGAAGAACGTGAAGTCGGTGCGCGCGACCTGCCGTTCGAGTTCATGCTGAACACGCTGCGGCTCGTCGAGGGCTTCCCCGTGCACAGCTTCGTCGAACGCACGGGTTTGCCGATCGGCACGATCGAGCAGGCACTCAAGGATGCGGAGCAGCGCGGACTCATCACGCGCGATTTTGCGCAGATCGCGCCGACGCCGCTTGGTCAACGGTTCCTCAACGACCTGCAGGAATTGTTCCTGCGCGACGATTGAGGCGGAACGAGGCGGCATTTCGGTTACAATGCCGCCTCGTGTGGAAGCGTGGCCGAGCGGTTTAAGGCACCGGTCTTGAAAACCGGCGACGGGAAACTGTCCGTGAGTTCGAATCTCACCGCTTCCGCCACGACAACCTCCCACCTAGTTCTGCAACACTCCCCAAGCCCAATACCAGCAAGGCTTCTCCGCCAGCGCGAGGTTCCACGAAGTACCGTAAAATTCCCAGTCATCCCATTATTTTCTGGGTACTTTTTCGACTCCCCTTCATGCCTGAATGCATCCTGCGCGACATGCAATGCCGCTCGGCGAAACCACGCGAGCGCGTTTATCGATTGAGTGATGGCGGCGGCCTGGCCCTCCTTGTGAAGCCCAACGGACTGAAGTACTGGCAGTTCCGTTACATGAAGCCAGGTGGTCGCGAAGGACTTGTTCAGATCGGTCCATATCCACGAGTTTCGCTGGAAGCAGCTCGCGCGGCGCGCAACGAACACCGCGCGGTTGTCCTGAGCGGCGATGATCCTGCAACGCTCCGCAAGCAAGAAAAGGCGCGTCGCAAGGTAGATGCCGCCCGCTCGCTCACGTTCAAACAATGCGCCTCGGCCTTCATAGAAGCCCGCAGCGCCGAATGGGTGAATCCCAAACATACGCAGCAGTGGACCAACACCCTCACCACCTACGCCTATCCCATCATTGGAGGCTTGCGTCCCTGCGACATCGATACCGATCTCGTTCGACGCGTGCTAGAACCCATTTGGTTGAGCAAGAACGAAACAGCGTCACGCTTACGCGGACGTATTGAGAACGTGTTGGATTGGGCCAAGGTTCGCGGGCTTCGCGACGGCGAGAATCCAGCCCGATGGAGCGGTCACCTTGATCAACTACTCGCCGCGCCTGCCAAAGTTCAAAAGCCTAAGCATCACACGGCTCTGCCCTATACGGAGATTGGAGCATTCATCGCTGAGTTGCGGACGATGGTTGGTACCGCCGCGAAGGCGCTTGAATTCACGATTTTTACGGCAACGCGCACTGGCGAAGTTATCGGTGCGTATCCGAATGAACTCGAAATGCTTGCTCAAACGTGAACAGTTCCGGCCGACCGGATGAAGGCCAAACGCCCGCACCGAGTTCCCCTATCGTCGTCAGCAATCGCGCTCATTAAATCACTGCCTCAGGTAATCGGCGGTCCATTATTCGAAGGCGCACGGGAACGCCGGCCAATGTCCAACATGGCGATGCTTAAACTACTTGAACGAATGGGACACGAAACGCTAACAGTGCATGGCTTCCGATCGACATTTCGCGATTGGGCAGCGGAGTGCACGCCATTCCCAAATGAGGTGGTCGAAATGGCACTCGCGCATACTATTCGCGACAAAACAGAAAGTGCGTACCGCCGTGGCGACCTATTCGAGAAGCGACGACTTCTCATGCAAGCGTGGGCGGACTACATCGAGCAACTGACCTGCCCCCTTCAATAGGGCCAATGGGCTTCTAGCAAAGTCCTGTTAAACCAGCTCCTGGAAAGCGGCAGGAGCATCCGCGGTTGCCCGGTGTTTCGCCGCAAACTCTGACGGCGCAAGGTAGTTCAGTGCGCTGTGCGGCCTTTGCTCGTTGTAGTCCTGACGCCATGCCGCGATGACAGCCCGAGCGTGCGCGAGCGTCGTGAACCAGTGCTCGTTAAGGCATTCGTCGCGGAACTTGCCGTTGAACGATTCGATGTACGCATTTTGCGTTGGCTTGCCCGCCTGAATCAACTTCAGCGTGACGCCGTTCGCATATGCCCACTGGTCAAGCGCGCGGCTCGTGAATTCGGGTCCCTGGTCTGTTCGCACCGCCTTGGGATAGCCACGGAAGCGAGCTGCACGGTCCAATGCCCGAGCGACATACAAGCCTGAGATGCCATGGTCGACGACGATGTCGACAGCCTCTTTCGTGAAGTCGTCGACGACGGTCAGGCACTTCACGCGACGGCCGTTGGAAAGCGCATCCATCACGAAATCGATTGACCACACCTCGTTGGGCGCGCCCGGCAATGCCAGTTGCTCGCGCTCAATCATGACGCCATGGCGCTTGCGACGGCGCCGCACAGCCAGCCCTGCCTCACGGTACAGGCGATAGATGCGCTTGTGATTGGCGTGCGTGCCTTCGCGCTCCACCAGGGCGTGCAGTCGACGGTAGCCGAATCGACGACGTTCGTGTGCCAATTCCACCAGACGCGCCGCTAGCAGCTCATTCTCGTGGTCTGGCTTCGCGTCGTAATGCAGCACGCTGCGAGAAAGCCCGACAAGCCGGCAGGCGCGGCGCTCGGAGATATTGACCTTCTCCCGAATCGCCGACACTGCTTCGCGTTTGGCTTGCGGGCTCAGGGCTTTCCCTTGACGACGACCTTCAACGCTTCCATATCGAGCATTGCTTCGGCCAGCAGCTTCTTCAGCCGGGCATTCTCCACCTCGAGGTCCTTGAGCCGGCGGGCTTCCGAGACTTCCATGCCGCCGAACTTCGCGCGCCAGGTGTAGAACGACGCGTCACTGAACCCGTACTTCCTGCACAGTTCCTTGACCGCCATACCGGCTTCGGCTTCCTTCAGAAACCCGATGATTTGCTGTTCCGTAAAGCGCTTCTTCATGTCCGTCTTCTTCTCCGAAAACGAACTTTACTAGACTCCGGCTGGCCCTGTTTGTAGGGGGCAGGTCACAACAAGCCCGGGCTGTGGATAACCTTGGAGCCCGGGCGGCCTGACTCAATTCCATTTCCAGCATCCGTGCGCGCGGGCCCGGAAAGGCACTGAGCCCTCAGGCCACCCGGAAACGCGCGACCCAACCCCACAAGGCACCCGCGACCGGCAGCGAGGCCGTGGCGGGCCTCCTGACGCGCCGAAGGGGCATTCTCGGGCCAGCCCCCACTCAACGATGCCGCCTGCGCCCCGGCGCGCGCAGTTGTGACCCCGCCCCACCTGCTCGTAAAAATGAGCGGCTTTTATGCGCGTATGCACTGGGCGCTCAGCGCCGCCCAGTGCGGGCCGCGCGGCGATCAGCGAGGCGATTCCTCTATGCACTTTTATGCGCCTTGGTTATGCAGTCTCGGCGTTTCGCGATCTCGGACGACCTGTTCCGGTGGTCGCTTAGGTGAGGCTCGAGATCAGATGACAGCCGCACGTGGCTCGATGGCCGTGCCGAGCGATCGGGATGCCGCCGTCCGTCATCGACGGGTCACCTTCCTCGATGACGTTGGGTGACACATCGGGGTGCTGCGGGCACGACACGCGATCACCCTTGCGCGCGACGAAGCGGCCGTCGAAGCGCATCGTCGTGGAGCCCGTTTCGACCTTGCCGCCGTGGTCGGTATCGTCGCCGACGCGGACTAAATTCATCATATCGATCTGCTATTTTTCGAGAAGGGTTTTCAAATAATCAACTCGCTGCTTTGTGATTGTGAGGAGGCAGTCTTTTGTAATTAGGCCAGGGCCGACACCTTGGGATTGCGAGGCCTCTGCTGCAATGTAGCCATTGCACTGCTTTTCCCTGTAATTGAGCCAAGCCTTTTGTGATTGCTCAAATTCATTCTTGTATTGCGTTGATGAATATATTTTCTGATAAATAAGATTGAGATCTTTTTTTGATATATTCAAGGCGCGATCGGTGCAGGATAAATCATCATACACATTCCCGCTATTGACGCACGCCTCCGCAAACGAGCTTAAAGGCAGCAGCAAAAGCAACAAAGAAATGATTTTTTTCATGACATCCCCAAAAGATTAATGGTTATATGAATCTGGAAGTTCTATGGAATAAGGGGCCGGCCTAAAAGGCATCAGTCCTTGCGTTGTCCCGTGCACGTGAACTGCACGCCCACTTCCATACCTATAGCCGGTAATGCTCGCTTGATGGACGACATCTTCAACCCATGCTCTCGTTGCGTCCGAAGCCTCGTCTAATGCATATGGGTTTGCGTAACTTAGATTGTTCCCGACCAGGGATGCTCCTCCATTAGCTCTATTTTGCAAATGAGCAACAACCATGGCTCTTACCCTAGCGGGAACTCGACTTTCTGGAACGTTTTGCACACTTCCGTACGCACTCGGCCTTGGGGCGTTAATATCTGAAAATTGCCACCTCTCATTAATCACGCTTCTGACGGTACTCCAGTTGCTGCGACCAGACATCACGCGATTTAAAATGGTGTCAACAACTGCGCCAGCTTGATTGGCCAAATTCTCATCATTCAAGCTCGCAGCGACCTCAGTTGCCGTGACCTTAATCAGATCATCTACATCTTGTTCGGACAATCGAAGAATTCTTGTTTGGTCACTCATTTCTGAATTAACGAAATTCCCAACAATTCCAATCGGATGGAAATGCCAAGGGTTCGGCTCCTTCGGGAAGCCGTCGATACCGGAGACCTGTTCCCACCACTGCAACTTTCCGATCCGCTCGATCTCCGCCTTCCACAGCCACAGCAGCGTCTTCATCAGCGGCGACAGCGCTTCCCATTTACCCAGGCCGCCCCCCCCATTCGCTTTCACACCGTACGACGATGTGGGACAGAGCCTCCGCCATCCATTGCGTTTCCTGCGCGTGCTTCAGCTCCTGCGCGGTCACCTTCCCGTCGCGGTTCGCGTCGATCGCCTTCTCGATCTTGGAGATGAGCGGACTCGCATTAACCGCTGTCGCGCTCGTCTCGAATTCGGTTTTGTCTTCGTCGACCAGGAACTGTTCGGCGACGTAGATGTAACGCTTGAGCATGTCGATCGGCATGATGCTGCTGTTGTCGACCAGTTCGAAACCCGGCCAGTCCCACGGCCCGCACATCCGTACGAGTGGGTGGTCTTGCTCGCACACCCAGCCGTCGCGCGTGGAGCCGTCCTTGGTGCCGATCTTCACGTAATACCACTGTCGGCCCTTGTCATCCTTCGCGGTGTTCGCTGGCCCGTTTTTGTCCAAATCTGCGCGTCGGAACACGTCGCGGAAATCCGCGCCCGGTCCCTTGGCGTTCGAAAAGCTCAGCGGGAAGTCCTTCCAGCCCGGTACGATGGCGGTCGCCGTCATATTGACGAGATTGCCGTCCACCCATACTGGCGTTCCTGCGTCGTTGAAAACCGGCTTCGCGTGGCGGCCGCCGTGTACAGGTGCAGCCGTTTTCGGTTGCACCTTGACCCACTTGCCCTTTGCGTTTCCGGCGAGCGGTACAAGCTTGACGCCGGGCTGCAGCTTCTGGTCCGGTTCCGGCAGGTCGGCAACGAGTCGCGCGCCAGGCAAGATTTCCAGAAACGTTTTGGCCGCGGGTAATTGCTTTGCCCGCTCTCGACTCTTCTTGATGAACGCCTCGAGCTCGGGGCCGGCGAACACTTCCAGATGTAGCAGCGGCCGGGTTGGCTTTGCCGGCAGCAGCTTTGCGTCCGGGTAGCGTAGATAGTGACCGAACTGGCCGATCACGTCGCCGGCCTTGACCGTATACGGCTGTTTCAACACGACGACCGTATCGAGTGGCTTCGGGTCGACGATCGGGTCCAGTTCCTTCTCGAACACGTACCCGTACGGCGCGTGCGGCGACACCGGCTGGCCGACGACCGCGCTGGCCGGCGTGCCGGACTTGATCGCCTTGATCTTCACCCAGCCGGGTTTCGCCTTGGCTTGCTCGTCCGTATCCGAGACGATCAATTCCGCCCCGGTCGGCAGGATACCGATGATCTTGCCGTTTGGCAGATCGCGGATGCGCAGGCCCGTGACTGGGGGCGGGAGTGGCGTCGCGTCTTTCGCCTCTTTTTCAGGTTCGGGCACCTTCTTGAAATCGCTCTGGATGAACTCTCCAAGCACATCGCGATTTATCGCGTCGCGCAGCGACGGCACGGGCACCTTCGGCAGCGGCACCTCCTGCTTGTCCTTCGCCTTGTCGCCGACCCGATAGTAACGGTCGCCTTCCCAGTACGGCATCGGGCCCATGTTTAGCTTGAAACGGTCGACCTGGGCGACCTTCGCCTGTTCGGCTGCAGACTGGTAGCTGTTCCAGTCCATCGTATGCATGTACAGGCTGAAGAACGTCAGCGTTTCGCCGGGTGCCGGTTTGTTCGTGGTCGTGCTTGCGTTCGGCGTCGGTAGTGGCGCTGTCGTCGCCGTCTTCGATGACGTTGCTGGCTGCGTGGCCGAACCCTTCGCCGGGTCCGATTTCGGTGGCGGTGCCGGCGGCAGTTGCAGCCGATGGCGGATCAGCACGAAGCCGGTCGAGTACAGCGCGTGCCGGCCGTCCTGATAGTCCTGCTCCGGATACTTGCTGTCGAGCCGGTATGCGACGATCTCCCCGTCGGCGATCGCGCGGATGCCATCGCCTTGCTTCAGCTTCGCACCCGTGCCCTGTCCGAAGTGGATGCCACCGTGCCACATGCCGTTTGCGCCAAGCGGATAGAACCCGTCTTCAGCGGCGGCCAGCGCCTTCATATAGGTCATCGGGTCGGCCGCGTCCGCCTTGTCGGCCGGTGTGAACGGAAATGCCCACTTCAATGGCTTGTAAGGTGGTGTCGCGGAGGCGCTCGGCGCTGCGGCTGGCTTGGCTGTCGCGGCCGGCTTCGTGGAAGGTGGGTTCTTGCTCATGTTTCTCGGAATCTCTCGTTTCTCGTTTTTCTTGCGGCACAGGTGCCGGCCGGCCAGGCGTCAGCCGGAGAACAGCGAGCCGCGCCCGCCGTCAGTCGATACCGGTGTCGTCTGCAACGGATCGCGAATCGTCCCGCTCGCGCCGGCCGGCTTGTCCCAATTCCCGCATTTTTCCAGAATCTGCCCGGTCGTCACGTTCTCGATCAAACCACCCTTGATGCTGATGTACGAGCCGCCGGCGCCGATCCACACTTCCTTCGCGGCCGTCAGAATCAGCCGTCCATCCGCGCTTTCGATCTTCACGTCCTGAAGGCCGACCAAGGAAGCCGGGCCGCTCTGCGCCTGGATGTCGATCGGCCCCTTCGCCGCGAAAATCTTGATGCCCAGGTTCTGCGCGAACAGGCTGATCTTGTCCAGCACGCTCGCCAGCAACGACTTGCCGGCCGCCAGGTTGACGTTCTTCGACGCTACCACGTTCGCATGCTGGTTCGCCGTGATGTGCACCGACTGCTGCGTCGAGGCGGCGATGCCTTCAGGGCTCGACAGCAGCATCACCGCCTTCGAGAAGCCGTTCGCATTGCCCGTGCCGCCGCCGGCCGTGCGGCCACCGCTGGTCGAGCCCGCGACCGTGCGCTGCGTTGCGTCGGTGAACGACTTCAGCGCGGCCTGGCCGTCCCGCAGGCTTTCGGCCCGGTTCGTTTCGCTGGCCTTCGACACGGTATCGAACACGGCTTCCGCGCCGGTGAGTGGCTCGGTGGCGGCCGTCACGTTCAGCGGCTGCGCGGTGGCCGGCTGCGTCGACACGTACAGCCCCTGCTCGGCGCGCACGGCACCGTATGCGCCGGACTTCAGGTCGAAACCGTTGCCGAGGAACGCGCCGCGCGTGTTGCCACTCTGCTCGATCAAGTAGCCCAAATGCAGGTGAGAGCTATAGCTGGACGAGTAAAGATGGACTCGATTCTGGCCGCTGGCGTCGTCGAGCACGAGCTGGTTGAATCCGTTCCCACCGTACTCGCGGGACAGGAAGCCGGACAGCAGGCCGTGCGTGTGCCACTCCGGCATCGTCGCGCCCCCGTGCAGCCTCGAGATGATGACGGGACGGTCACAATCGCCATTCACGAAACCGAGGAGCACTTGATCTCCCTTGCGCAGCGGGAAGTAGCCGCCCCGTTTCGCGCCGGCGTCCGGCATCGCCGCACGGATCCATGCCGTCGATTTCGTGTTCTGGTCTTTCCGGCTGTTCGTCGTCCAGACCTTTACCCGGTTGCCCTCGTCCGTGTGGATTTCCTCGTCGCTGTCGGTCGCGACCATCGCCGTCTGCAGGTGCATTTCCGGCTTCTCATGCTCGAACGGGCTGCGGAACGGTGTGCGCCGGTGCTGCGCCTCGATCTCGACCTGGAGGAAGCCGACGCCGCCGTCGCGGTGCGGAACCGTCGCGCCGGCGCCGGCCGCCTGCGCCTGTTCGACCTCGCCGCGCAGGCTGCGCGGAAAGCGCGTGAGCGTGTCCATGCCCGGCAGGTTGTTCTGGATCAGCCAGTCGCTCGCGATGATCGACAACTCGCGGTCCTCGGCCGGCAGCGTGTCGAGGACCGGGTGACCCGTCACCTTGAACCAGTAGCCGGGCAGGGCGTAGCGCGGGCTGCCGACCGCGAAATAGCGCTTCGCCCGCGATGCCCATTCCTGAGTGCGGATGCGCAGCTGTTGCTCGCTCATGTCCGTGTCGGACCAGGCCTGTGAGCCCGCGTAGAGGTAGTCCTCGCCCTGTCCGGGCAACTCATCCAAATCCTGCGCCGGCGAGCTGACGGTCTGCCGGCTGTAGCTCGGCCGTTTGTAATCGGCCGCGCCGAGCGTCAGCGTCGCACTTTGCGCGTCCTGCTGCTCGCTCAACTGGATCAGCCCGTCGAAATCCTCGTTGGTGCCCGCGTGGCTGAACTGCATCTCCGGCTTCGGCAGCGATGGCCCGAAATACAGGTCGTCCATGATGACGACCTTGTGCGACTTGCCGTCCTTCGCGAAATCGAAGCGTGGAAACAGGCCGACTTCCTCCATGCTCCGGTGCACGAAGTTCCAGTCGGTTTCCCACTGCACACGGTGCGAATACGCGCGGATCGCGTTTCGCTGCTCGAGCCCGTAATGGCCGCTGGCTTGCGGATGTTTCTCGAACACATCGGTCAGGATTTCCCAGCCGGGAGCTTCCTGCCAGTCGCGACGGTCGCTGCTGAGCTTGAGGAAGCTTAACCAGGAGGCGAAGCGGAGCTGAAAATAGGACAACGCCCCGTCGTTTCCAAGGCGGCGAACCTGTTGCACGTACCCGTGAATCGGCAGATAGCCGCCGTCCGTCTGGCGAATCCAGAGCGTGACGGGCTGCAGCATGAGTGCGTTGAGCTTGATTTGGTCGCCGACGACCGATGACGCGTCGACGGTCACCTCGAAATTGCGCCCGAGCCGCGCCTGAATCTTGACGTACAGAGGCACGAGCCAGTCGTCGCCGAGCGGCGTGTCGAGTTTGACGATGCGATCGAACTGCGCGTAGCCGCCGCGCAGCACCTTCAGCAAGACTTCCCCCGCCATGCGGTCACCCCGTTTCGTGGAAAACGAGCCCGACCGCTACTGACATAACCAGGCCGAGACTGCGTGTGTCTTTTCAGAAAGGGCGAGGGCCCGGCGGGAGGCAGAGACGAAAAGCCAGACCCTCAAACATCGGGCCGTCCGAGGAGGAGAGGTGTTGGAAAATCCCGGCTCGATGTCTAAAGATCATATCAAAATCGGCTCGACCGATAGCAGGAGAGCGACGATCTTTGACAAATCGGGGGAGGGATAATTGAAAACAAGCGCTTGCTCAATCTGTGCATATTTGTCGAATGCACGGGAAATTGCCCCTCTGTACCAACCCGCCACGGAGCCGGCACAAAGGAAAACAGGGTCGGACGTCACTCAGCAGAGCGAGGCACGGTAGCAGGCCGTTGAAATACCCCCGCCGATCCGTCACGATGTAGCGAACCCGATCCCAAGGCACGAAGGCAGCATGCGAGGCACCGACAGCTACAACGAATCCCTGTTCAGTACAGTCAGACTGGAGGAGTTCGTACCGCAAACGCATCCGCTGCGCCCGATCCGGACTTGGATGAACGAGGCGCTGTCGAATATGGATGCCAAGTTCTCGGCGATGTACGAAGCGGACATCAAAGGCGGTCGGCCGAGCATTGCGCCGGAGAAGCTGATGCGGGCGATGCTACTTCAGGTGCTATACAGCATCGCAGCGAGCGGCAACTGGTCGAGCAGATCTCGTACAACCTTTTGTTCCGTTGGTTCGTCGGCCTGTCGATCGAAGACGCGGTGTGGAATCACTCGGTGTTCAGCAAGAACCGGGATCGACTGATCGAGTTCGACGCAGTGACTGACCTGTTCAACGCGACGGTGGAAACGGCGCATAAACGCGGCTTGCTGTCGGGCGAGCACTTCAGTGTGGACGGCACCTTGATCCATGCGTGGGCCAGCCACAAGAGCATCCGGCGCAAGGATGGCGGGGACGATGATCGTCCGCCTGACAATTGGCATGGCGAATCGCGCAGTAATGAAACGCACGAATCGAAGAGCGACGGTGAGAGCCGGCTCTATCGCAAGAGCAATGCCGCGCCAGCCTTGCCGAGTTACCTGGGCCATGTGCTGACGGATAACCGGCACGGTCTGGTCGTGAACGTTCAGGCCAGCGAGGCGAATGGCCGAGCGGAACGCAAAGTGGCGACGGACATGCTGCGCGATGTGTCGGGTTCGGACGTGCGTATTACGGTGGGCGCAGACAAGGCGTACGACACGCGTGGATTTGTGAAGGCCTGCCGCGAATACAACGTGACGCCGCACGGAATGACGGGGTTTTTGTTTGTTCGACGCGCGCCGCGCACGGTGCCGTTACAATCCGGCGCTCCGATTCGCGAAACGGGAAACCACGTCATGAAGTCCTTCATCGCCTCGTCGCTCGTCGCCCTGGCTGCCGTCGGCACGCACGCCGCAGCCGCCGATTCCGCCTCCGGCACCGACGCGCAAACGCCGTCATGCGCGATTGCGTACGTGAAGGGTGTCGGCGGCTCGCCGCGCAGCCTGCGCGAATATCTCGCGAGCCCGACGCCGTACAACTATCTGAAGGAAAACGAGATCCAGTGCAAGGTGTCGGATGACGGGCGCGCATCGAACTGCACCGGTGTGACCTATATCCGCAACGAACAGGTCAGCGTGTACGACGATTCCGACCCGGCGACGCTGACGGTCGTCGCGCCGGTGGAACTCGAGCACGGCCAGAAGTATCCCGTGATCCTCGTGGTGCAGCGCAAGGACGCGCGCTGCGCGCGGTAACGCGCGCCACGGCACGCCCGCCGTCCGCCGACGACGCGCGCGAGCCTCACGGGCCGGGCCGCCATCGCCTAGAATTCGATCAGCACGGCGACACGACCGCCGCCGCGACTCGATGCCGCCCGCGCCATCCGTGCGTGCGGCCCAGGGAGACCGCCATGACCGAATTGTCGACAGCGACGGATCACGTCGATTACGAAGGCTTCGAGATCCATGTGATGCCGTGCATCGCCCCGGGCAGCGACACGCGTTACACCTACACCGGCTATGTCTGCCATCCTGGCGCGAATCCCGCGCTGCCCGATCATGCGGTGCCCTTCCACGCGGACGGCGAGGAAAGCTTCGCGAGCGTCGACGAAGCGGTTCGGGAAGCCGTGCACATCGGCAAGAGCATCATCGACGGCACGCATCCGGACCTCTCCGTTCTGTCGCTCGTAACACACGGCTACTAAGCGGGCAGATCGGGCCACGCCCGCCGCCACTGCGTGCGACGCGCGTGCGCACATCGCGCCCGCGCCGTCACATGTCACGTCACATCGGGACCCATGCCGGTCGGGCCGCCGATCGCCATCATCCGCGAATCGCTACGTCGCGCTTCGCGCACTATGCGTTTCTCCCGATAACAGGTCGCGGCCGGACGCCTATCATTTTTTTATCGTCACCCTCCGGCAGTCCGCCATGTCTCACCTTCACCACCCGGGCGCCAGCCGGCTGCGTGTTGCCTGGCTGGTCGCCGCCTCGTTGCTTGCCGCCTGCACGATCACGCCGCCGCCATCGCTGCGCTCGCTGCAGACGATCCCGTCCGTCATCCGCAACGCGAATCGCGACCAGTACCGCGTGGAAGTCGCGCGGTGCGTCACCGAGCACAATCCGTCCGGCGTCGCGCGCGGGACGCCGCAGGCGATGCTGCGTTCGCTCGTCGTCGTCGCGTTCACCGTCGATGGCAGCGGCCGCCTCGTCAACGCATCCGTTTATCGCAGCAACGGCGACAGCGAAGCGGAAGGGCTCGCGCTCGCGTCGCTGCGTCGCTCGGCGCCGCTGCCGCCACCGCCGTCGAAACTGCTGGACGGCAATGGCCGGCTCGAGATGATGGAAGGCTGGCTGTTCAACGACGACGGACGTTTCCAGTTGCAAAGCACCGCATCCGCACAGGCGCAATCGCTCGACTGAGCCCGCGCCGGCCCGCGATTGCCGCTATGTCGCGGCGCTGGCTATAATTTTCCGCAATCGCGCGGCCACCCTCCCGCGCGCGTTCGCGCGCCGCACCCGGCATGCGAGCCGACCACGCCGGCACTGGGCGGCGGCGACCTATCCGTCTCCATCGTCGACCGGCGGGTGACGTCAGCGCCACGACGCGCGTTCACGCCGCTACCGCATCATCCGCCCGGCTGCGCTCTCCCGGCAGGCGTCCACCTGCCTGCCCAAGCGCACGCTCAAGCGAATGCCCCAACGACAAAACGGAGACATCCATGTCCGCATCTCCCCCGGCCGTTGCACACGCAACCGGTTCGGCCGGCGCCGTCAGCCACCGGCGCATCGTGTTCGCGAGCTTCATCGGCACCGCGATCGAGTTCTACGACTTCTACGTCTACGCGACTGCCGCCGCACTCGTCATCGGCCCCGTGTTCTTTCCGCACGGCTCCGCGACCGCACAGGCGCTGTCCGCATTCGTCACGTTCGGCATCGCATTCATCGCGCGGCCGATCGGCTCGTTCCTGTTCGGCCACTTCGGTGACCGCATCGGTCGCAAGTCGACGCTCGTCGCGTCGCTGCTTGTCATGGGCGTGTCCACCACCGCGATCGGCTTCGTGCCCGGCTACGACACGATCGGCACACTCGCGCCGGTGCTGCTGTGCGTGCTGCGCTTCGGCCAGGGGATCGGCCTCGGCGGCGAATGGGGCGGCGCGGCGCTGCTCGCGACCGAGCACGCGCCGCAAGGCAAGCGCGGCTGGTTCGGGATGTTCCCGCAGCTGGGCCCGTCGGTGGGCTTCCTGATGTCGAACGGGCTGTTCTTCGCGCTCGCGCTGTCGCTGTCCGACGAACAATTCCGCAGCTGGGGCTGGCGCATCCCGTTCCTCGTCAGTGCGGTGCTCGTCGCGCTCGGCCTGTACGTGCGGCTGAAGATCACCGAGACGCCGGCGTTCCAAGCCGCACTCGACCGCAACGAACGCGTGCGCGTGCCGGTCGCGACGCTCGTCTCGCAACATTGGCGCCCCACATTGCTCGGCGCGCTCGCGATGGTGGTCTGCTACACGCTGTTCTATATCTCGACGGTGTTCTCGCTGTCGTATGGCGTGTCGACGCTGCACATTCCGCGTCAGAGCTTCCTCGGCCTGTTGTGCTTCGCTGTCGTGTTCATGGGGCTCGCCACGCCGCTGTCGGCGTGGGCGTCGGATCGCTTCGGCCGCAAGCCGGTGCTGGTCGTCGGCGCGATCGCCGCACTGCTGTCCGGCTTCGCGATGGAGCCGCTGCTCGGCAGCGGCTCGATGCCGCTCGTCGCGTTGTTCCTGACGCTCGAGCTGTTCCTGATGGGCGTGACGTTCGCGCCGATGGGCGCGCTGCTGCCCGAGTTGTTCCCGACCAACGTCCGCTATACGGGCGCCGGGGTCGCGTACAACCTCGGCGGGATCCTCGGCGCGTCGATCGCGCCGTACATCGCGCAGTTGCTCGCCGCGCGCGGCGGCCTGTCGTGGGTCGGCGGCTACATGTCGGTCGCGGCAGCGATCAGCCTGATCGGCGTGCTGCTGATGCGCGAAACCCGCGACGCATCGCTCGTCTGAGCCTCAGGGGCGCCTCGGGTTGTGTAGCGGGCGGCGCTGACTATACTCGATCCGGGGACGCCGTCGCGCGCCCCCGGATCCTCGAAGGAGCCGCCGCGATGAACATCCGCCTCGACAACGCCGACCTCGTCCTGATCCTGGCGCTCGCGCTGGGTGGCGCCCTGCTGCTCGCGGCCCGCTTCCGGCCGAAAACCTGGCGCGGCCTCCTGTTCGAGGCGCTGCTCGCCAACCTGGCCGCCGTCGCCGCGGTGCTCACGGTCGAAGCACTGCTCGCCTGAACCGGCCGGCCCCGTTTCCGCGGTGCCCATTCACGACGATAGCGGCCCTGTGCAGGCCCTAGGCCGTCAGCCGCTCGCGCTGCGCGCCGTAGGCCGCCCCGACCGCATCGATCGCATCGAGTGCCTGCGCCACCGACGGCGGCGCGCCGGGCTCGCCGATCGACAGTGCATTCGGTGCGCCGCCGATGCCGCAATGGTGGCGCGAGGTCGCGACGAAAATCATCACGGTCGGCCGCTGCAGCGCGTGCGCCATGTGCACGAACCCGGTATCGACCCCCACCACGAGCGCAGCCCGGCCGATGGCCGCGCCCAGTTCGCGTACCGACATCGCGGGCAGCACGACCGCGCCCGGCGCGCGCGCGGCAATGTCCTGCGCATCGTCGTGCTCGGCGGCCGATCCCCACGGCAACAACACGCGCACGCCACGCGCCATCATCCGGGTGGCTAGCGCGGCCCAGTCGTCGGCCGGCCATTTCTTGTCCGGATTGGACGTCGCGTGGAACAGCAGCATGAACGGCGCGCCGTCGGTCACGGCGGGCGGCAGGCTCGCATCCTGCGGCGGGACGATTCCGTACTCGGCGATGCCTTCGGGGACATAGCCGAGCGCCTCGCCGGCGCTCACGCGCATCCCGTGCCACGCGTCGCAATCCGGCCGCGGGCCGAAGCGATGCGAGTACGCGAAACGGGCGCCCGTCTCGCCAAGATCCTGCGTCTGGTAGCCGACACGGCGTGCGGCGCGCGCGAGTGCCGAGATGATCGCGCTCTTGTAGACGCCGTGCAGGTCGATGACGGCATCGTAGCGGTGCGCGCGCAGCGCGCCGATCGACGCGGAGATCGCCTTCAGGTCACCGCCGTTGCGGAGCTTCTTGAACCGCCGCAGCGGCGCGCAGAGTACGTCGCTCACACCCGGGTGCCAGCGCACGACCTCCGCGCACGATTCATCCACGGCCCAATCGACCCTCACGCCCGGGAAGGCGCGATGGAGGTCCGCGACGACGGGCAGCGTCTGGACGACGTCGCCGAGCGACGTCACTTTCACGATGAGGATGCGTTTCACGTTCGTTATGAGGAATGGCTGGCCATTTCGCCATGCTATCGACGCTTGCGGTGCGCGGATATTACACCGACATTACATTTGCAACAAAATGCGACGCTTCTGTGAATATTTGTCGAGCCCCGCCGCATCGGGTTCTTTTTATAATGCGTTCTTTGCCCTCCCGGCCCGCTGCCGATGCAACGCCCCGCCCTTCCTGCCTTGTTCCCTGCCCTCACCCGCCGCTCGCTGCGGATCTGGCGCCAGTACGGCGTGTTCTGGCTCGGCGCGATCGCCGTCGGCCTCGCGGCGGTGCTGTACGCGCGGCTGATCGACTGGGGCTACGACACCTTCCGCACGATGCGCGACCACGCCGCGTGGCTGCCGCTGCTGCTGACGCCGTCGATCGCCGCGGCGTCGGCATGGCTCACGCGCCGCTTCTTCCGCGGCGCGGAGGGCAGCGGGATCCCGCAGGTCATTGCGACACTGCACGCGAGCCCGAGCGCATTCGGTGCGCGGCTGCTGACGTTGCGCATCCTGTTCGGCAAGGTCCTGATCTCGTTCCTCGGAATCCTCGGCGGCTTCACGATCGGCCGCGAAGGCCCGACCGTGCAGGTCGGCGCGGCGCTGATGTTCAACCTGCGGCGCTTCTACCCGCGCTCGAACGCGCAGATCGAACGGCAACTGGTGCTCGCCGGCGCGGCGGCCGGCCTGTCGGCGGCATTCAATACGCCGCTCGCCGGGATCGTGTTCGCGATCGAGGAGCTGACCCGCAGTTTCTCCGCCCGCGCAAGCGGCGTGCTCATCACCGCGATCATCCTCGCCGGTGTCGTCGCATTGGGACTGAACGGCAACTACACGTACTTCGGCACGATCGACGCCGGCCAGCATTTTCCGAAGATGCTTGCCGTCGCCGTGCTCGTCACAGCGATCGTGACGGGCATCGCGGGCGGTCTTTTCAGCTGGCTGCTGCTCAATACGGGCCGCTGGCTGCCCGCGCGCCTGCTCGGCCTGTATCGCGAGCGCCCGATCGCGTTCGCGGCGCTGTGCGGCTTCGTGATCGCGGTCGTCGGCCTCGTGTCGGGCGGGACGACGTTCGGCAGCGGCTATGCCGAGGCACGCGGCCTGCTCGACGGCCATGAACGGCTGTCGGTGCTGTATCCGTTCCTGAAGATGGTGTCGATGGTCGCGTCGTACCTGCCCGGCATCCCGGGCGGGATCTTCGCGCCTTCGCTGTCGATCGGCGCCGGGTTCGGCAACCTGCTGCACATCGTGTTCGGCAACATGAGCCTGCCGATGCTGATCGCGCTCGCGATGGTCGGCTACCTCGCGGCGGTCACGCAGTCGCCGATCACGTCGTTCGTGATCGTGATGGAGATGATCAACGGTCACGCGCTCGTGATTTCGCTGATGGCGACCGCGCTGGTATCGAGCCGCATGGCGCGCTTCTTCGCACCGCCCCTCTACGAAACGCTCGCCGAGCGCTATCTCGCGCCGCCCGCGGCCACCGCGGAACCCGCCGCGGCACCGGCGGCTGCGGCCGCGGTCGTCGAGCCGCAGGATGCGGCCGCCGCGCCCGCCGATCCGCTCGACACGCTGCGCGAGCAGGACGGTGGCGAGCCGG
Organism: Burkholderia sp. LA-2-3-30-S1-D2; assembly: GCF_001523915.2. Taxonomy (NCBI): domain Bacteria; kingdom Pseudomonadati; phylum Pseudomonadota; class Betaproteobacteria; order Burkholderiales; family Burkholderiaceae; genus Burkholderia; species Burkholderia sp. LA-2-3-30-S1-D2. Next base: position 2,591,442 of record NZ_CP013384.1, read on the forward strand.
AGGCCCCAGTGGCCGCCAACGTCGCCACGCACACGCCGGCGACGTCGCACGAGCCCGGCCCGTCCGCATCCGGTGCGAGCGGCCCGGCGCCGGCGGGCCCGCGTGACCCTCAGTAGATCACCACCGGCGCCGGCCGATAGTAAACGGGCCGGGCCGGCACGACGATACAGCCGGCGAGCGTGATCGCGACGAGCGCGATGGCAATGGCGGTTCGTTTCATCGCATGCTTCCGTCAGGCCCAGTGGCCGCGGGTCCAGAACCAGTTCGGGCCGCGCTGATCCCAGTGGCCCGGCACCCAGTGCATGCCGATGCGCTCGGTTTCCCAGTGGCCGCCGATCCAGACGTAGCGGCCATGGTCCCAGTGCCAGTGCCCGCGCTCCCACACATAGCCGACGCGCGCGTCGGGCACGACCTCGTAGCGCACGGGCGGCGGCGCGTTCGGCGCGACGACGACGATTTCCTCGACGGGCGCGGCCACCGGTTCGGCGACGACCATCCGGCCCGACTGCACCATCGCCGGGGCACCGACGAGGATTTCGTCCGCGCGTGCGGCGAGCGGCGCGGCGATGGCTGACAGCCCCGCGGCGAACAGCGCGAGCGAAACGATACGACGTCGAACGGTAGAGACAGCCATGACAACCTCCTGATTAACAAATGACGCGAGCGTATTCGTTCAATGCGGGAGGTCGACCAACGGCCGACAGACGCCGTGTTACGGCGAGCCCTAAAGTGCAACAGGGCGTAAGACGCGCACGGCGACGTGCGCCGCCGTGCGGGGGGACATGCAAGCGTCAGGCTTGCGGGATCTCGATCTTCACTTCGAGAACCTCGAGATCGTCCTGGCGCTCGAGGCTCACGCGGATGTCATCGTTCGAAATATGGACGTACTTCGAGATGACCGCGACCAGCTCCTTCTGCAGCGCCGGCAGGTAATCGGCCGGCGGCCGGCCGCCAACCCGCTCGTGCGCGATGATGAGCTGCAGGCGCTCCTTCGCGACCGATGCGGACTTCTTCTTCTCGCCGAGGAGAAACGAAAGGATGGACATGGGCGGCCTCCGTTACTTGCTGCCGAAGAGGCGCTGCAGCAGGCCCGGCTTCTGATAATCGGTGAAGCGCAGCGGCTTGTCCTCGCCGAGGAAGCGAGCGACGACGTCCTTGTACGCTTCGGCAACGTCGGTGCCGTCGATATGCACCGCCGGCAGACCCTGGTTCGATGCGTGCAGCACGGCTTCCGATTCCGGAACCACGCCGATCAGCTTGATGCGCAGGATCTCGCTGATGTCCTCGAGGGACAGCATTTCGCCTTCGCTCACGCGCTTCGGGCTGTAGCGCGTGATCAGCAGATGTTCCTTGATCGGATCCTTGCCCTCGGTCGCGCGCTTCGTCTTCGACGACAGGATGCCGAGAATGCGGTCCGAGTCGCGCACCGACGACACTTCCGGGTTCGTGACGATCAGCGCTTCGTCCGCGAAGTACATCGCGTGCAGCGCGCCCGCCTCGATACCGGCCGGCGAATCGCAGACGATGTATTCGAAGTCCATCGCGACCAGGTCGTTCAGCACCTTCTCGACGCCGTCACGCGTGAGCGCATCCTTGTCGCGCGTCTGCGACGCCGGCAGGATGAACAGGTTCTCGCACTTCTTGTCCTTGATCAGCGCCTGGTTCAGGTTCGCTTCGCCCTGGATCACGTTGACGAGGTCATACACCACGCGACGCTCGCAGCCCATGATGAGATCGAGGTTGCGCAGGCCGACGTCGAAGTCGATCACGGCCGTCTTGTGGCCGCGCAGCGCGATACCGGACGCAAAGCTCGCGCTCGTCGTCGTCTTGCCCACGCCGCCCTTGCCCGAGGTCACCACGATGATTTTTGCCATTTACCCAATACCCTGTGTTCGTCAATGAGAGCCGATCGATCCGGCGTGCGCCGCGTGAATCACGTCAGGCGCAGCGGTTCGATCATCAGTTTTTCCTCTTCGAGCCGGATCTGCACCGATTTGCCCAGTATCTCGGCGGGCAACGGGTTCTCGGTCGTTCGATAGATACCCGCGATCGAAATCAGTTCCGGCTCCAGACACGTGCAGAAAATGCGCGCATCGTGATTGCCGTGCACGCCCGCCAGTGCGCGGCCGCGCAACGGCGCGTAGATGTGGATGTTGCCTTCCGCGATGATCTCGGCGCCGTGACTGACCGGCGCAAGCACCACGAGGTCCCCTTTCGCGTAAATCTGCTGTCCCGAACGCAGCGGCCGATCGATCACCAGCGTCTGGCCGCCCGCCGGAATCGACGTCGGGCCAGGCTCCGGCGCCAGGTCCGCCGCCACGGCAGCCGCCGCGGCAACGACAGGCGCCGGCTCCGCTTCCTCGGCCGGCTTCGCGGTCGACACGCGGCGGTCGCGCGCCTCGAGCAACGGCAGGCCGGCTTCCCCCGCCCAGCCCTGCGTGGCGAGCGCCACGACGCCCACCGGGCGCATCCGCACGTCGTTCAGCATCTGGCGGATGTCGGCAAGCGCGACGCGTTCGCCGTCCGCGAGGCGGCGAACGTCGATCACGACGACATCATCGGCGAAAAATTCGGGAGTCGCTTCGAAGCGCTTGACCAGTTCGGTACGCAACGCATCGAGATCGGTCGTCTTCACGGTGAACAGCAACGTATCGACCGATCCGCTGCGCAGCTCGAAGAATGGCGATTTTTTAAGCGACATGGACACTCTGCAAAAAATTTTTGCGTATTTTACAGGCGTCCACGCGTGCGGCCATTATTTTTGGGGAACCGGGCGGCGACGGTCGCGGCGAGCGCGCAACCGGCAAGCCGGTAGTCGGACGGGCGGCCGGGCCTTCATCGCACCGTGCGGCCCGCGCATTCATGCGTCAGGGCGTGTTGAAGTGCGACACGAACAACGACTTCATCGCGCCGGGCATCCGCGCGATCGGCGCATGCTCGCCCGTGTTGGCGAAACCCGCGCGTTCGTAGAAACGAATCGCGTTGCGGTTCGCATCGGCGATCCATGCGTAGACGTCCTGCGCACCGCGTTCGGCCAGCCACGCGGTGGCCGTTTCGAGCAACAGCACGCCGCCGCGCAGGTGGCGGACCGCGTGCGCGACCCACAGCTCGCTGACGAACGCGCGCCGCTCGGGCGTGTTGTCGAAATACGCGCCAATCATGCCGGCCGGATGACCTTCGGTATACAGCAGGAAAGTCGTCGACTCGTCGGACGCGGCGCGCAGCGAGGCGACGGCCGCCGCCGCGTCGGAATCGACGTTCAGCAATTCGGCCTCCGGCGCTTCACCGGGCGCGTAGGGCTCGCGCAGCGATGCGGCGCGGAGTTCGCGATACACGCGGCCTTGGTCGGCAGCGATACGACGAACGGTCAAGGTCGAACTCATGCAGGCACAGCCCCCTTCGGACAGCAAGCTATTAGCTTCAACCGAAAGCGGGGCATGAGTCAAATCGTAATTTTCAAACGGCAGCGCCGATCGAAAGGCAACAGATGTCGCGCACACGCCGGTGTGCAAGTGCAGCATCGATGCGTCGACGTGCGGCAACGCATGCAACCCGAACTGCGGGACCGGAAGCGTCGCCTCGCTCGCCTTGTCATGCATGGCACTCATGCAGCGAGCGCCCGGCATTTCATCATCGATGCCGTAATGATTCGTTACATGTGTATGCAAAAGAACCGCGCAGCCGGGCGACGTCGCGCCAGACCTGCTGCATCGCAACATTCGTTGCGGACTTCGCCGATGGATGCACGCGTGCGTCACGCCAGGCATTCATCTGACAAGAACGCCGGTCGCGCCAGCGGATCGGCCCAAGACTGCGTGTTTCAATCACCCCGTGCCGGCCCTTCCCGACCGTCGTCATGCACGGCCCACCGTTTGGAGTTACGCGCCTAGCGCCAGGGTTTGGAAAGCGTGCGTGACGGTCGTATAACTGGCACAGCCGGACGACCGATCCGGTGCCGCGGACCCGCGACGATTCGAACGACGACAAACGCGTCACTCGGCCGCTGCTCCCGCACACGCGGGAGCCGGCCCCAACAAGGAGGGAGACAATGGCAATGACCGACACATCGGCCTCGGGCTGGTCGGATGGCAAACGTTATCTATGGCTGCTCGGCGCGGTGACGATCACGCTGCCCATCCTCTCGGCCCAGCTCGCACTGTCGACGGGCCTTCACGTGTTCTGGTGGTTCGGCCCGCTGTTCGCGTTCGGCGTGATCCCGGTCCTCGACACCCTGATTGGCGACGATCGCGACAATCCACCCGAAGCCGCCGTCCCGCACCTCGAACGCGAGCGCTACTACCGCTACATCGTCTATCTCGCGACACTGGTCGAATACATCGCGTTCTTCACGTGCGTATGGATCGTCGGTACGCATGCGCTCGCGTGGTACGACTACGTCGGCTTCGCGCTGTCGCTCGGCGCCGCGACGGGCATCTCGATCAACACCGCGCACGAACTCGGGCACAAGACCAACCGCTTCGAGCGCTGGCTCGCGAAAGTCACGCTCGCGCCGGTCGCTTACGGGCACTTCTTCGTCGAGCACAATCGCGGCCATCACGTGCGCGTCGCGACGGCCGAGGATCCGGCGAGCGCGCGCTACGGCGAATCGTTCTGGGCATTCCTGCCGCGCACCGTGACCGGCAGCATCCGCTCGGCGTGGCGGCTCGAGACGGCGCGCCTCGAGCGCCTCGGGCATTCGTCATGGACCTGGCGCAACGAGGTGCTGCACGCGTGGGCGATGACCGTCGTCGTGTGGGGCATCGCGATCGCGATGGCCGGCAAGGTCGTGATTCCGTTCCTCGTGATCCAGGCCGTGTACGGCGCGTCGCTGCTCGAAGTCGTCAACTACGTCGAACACTACGGGCTCGGCCGCCGCAAGCTGCCGAGCGGCCGCTACGAACGCTGCACACCGCAGCATTCGTGGAACAGCAATCACGTCGTCACGAACCTGTTCCTGTATCAGTTGCAGCGGCACGCCGACCATCACGCTAACCCGACGCGCTCGTACCAGGCGCTGCGCCACTTCGACGACTCGCCGCAACTGCCGGCCGGCTATGCGACGATGATCCTGTTCGCGTACGTGCCGCCGCTCTGGTTTCGCGTGATGAATCCGCGTGTCGTCGCGCACTATGGCGGCGACATGGCGCAGTCGAACATCAAGCCGTCAATCCGCGCTCGCGTGCTCGCGCAGTATTCGACCGCGGCCTGATACGCGACGGTGTGGTCCGGTCGCGATCGGCAATATCGTCACGCGGCCTGCGGCAGCCTGAACACGGCGACCGCGTGTCGCAGCGCGCTCGCCTGCTCGGCCAGCGCCTGCGTCGCGGCAGACGCCTGTTCGACCAGCGCCGCGTTGCGCTGCGTCGCCTCGTCCATCTGCGTGACCGCGACGTTCACCTGCTGGATGCCGCCGCTCTGCTCCTGCGATGCCGACGAGATCTCGCCGACGATCGACGTGACTCGCTGAACCGCGCCGACGATCTCGTGGATCGATTCGCCCGCGCGGCCGATCAACACCGCGCCCTCGTCGACCCGCCGCGTCGATTGCTCGATCAGCGCTTTGATCTCCTTCGCGGCGGCCGCGCTGCGCTGCGCGAGCGTGCGCACTTCCGACGCGACGACAGCGAAGCCGCGCCCCTGCTCGCCCGCGCGCGCCGCCTCGACGGCCGCGTTCAGCGCGAGGATGTTGGTCTGGAACGCAATGCCGTCGATGACCGCGATGATCTCGCCGACCTTCGCCGCGCTGGCGGCAATCCCGCTCATCGTGTCGACGGCGTCGGACATCACGCCACCGCCAGCGGACGCGATGTCCGATGCGTCCCGCGCCAGCTGCGCCGCGTGCTGCGCGTGTTCGGCCGACTGGCGCACGATGCCCGTCAGTTCGGTCATGCTGGCGGCGGTTTCCTCGAGCGACGCAGCCTGCGCCTCGGTTCGCGACGACAGGTCGTGATTGCCCGCCGCGATCTGCGCGCTCGCGGTCGCGACCGCTTCGGCATGCGTCCGTACCTCGAGCACGACGCCCGACAGGCTTGCCTGCATCGTCCGCAACGCGCGCAGCAGATCGGCGATCTCGTCGTGACCGACCGCATCGACGTGGCGCGTCAGGTCGCCGTCGGCCACCGCCTGCGCACAGGCGACGGCGCGATCGAGCGGCCGCAGGATCGCGCGGCTGAACAGGTACGCACCGATCATCGCGATGCCGAGCACGATCAGCATCAGCACGACGCTCGCCGCGGTGGCGTGGCTCGCATCGCGGCTCGCTTGCGCTGACACGGCGGCGCTCTCGTCGGCAATCGCCTTCGCCGCGCGCTCGAGCAGCGCGGCGGGTGCACGGTCGACGCCCGCGACGGCCGCATCCCCGGCCGTCGGCTCGAAGCCTGCGGCCTTGAATGCGTCGAACCCGCGCCGGTAGCCGTCACCCATCGCCGCATGCGCGCGCATGAACTGCTCGACGAGCGTGCGGCTCTCGCCGGGCGGCAACTGGTTCACGAGCTGCGCGGCGAGCGTATCGACCGTGCGCTCGCGCGTCTGGAATGCCTGCCAGTACTTGTCGAGCTTGTCGGGCTGCTTGCCGCGCAGCAGTGTGTCCTTCCATTCCTGGACCTGCAGCTTGAACTGCACGAGTGTCGCCGACACGAGCCGCTCGTCGGCGACCCGGGTCTGCACGTCGTTCGCGAACGTATCGATCGAGCGATTGAGAATGCGGATGCCGTACAGCGCGCCGCAGAACATCAGCAGCAGCGCAATGGCGAATGCGAAGGGAATCTTGTAGCTCAGCTTCATTGGACCTTGAATCGACGGGAAACGGCGACGATGCAAAAGACGCTTGCCGCCGCCCTCTGTTAACGGCACGCGAAGCCAAGGCTGAAGCAGGACATCGACAGCGGGAATCCGGTGCACCGGCCGCGAGGAAGACGGCGATCCGGCGACAGTGAGAACCGGGCCGCCTGCAAGCGAGGGAGCATTGCGACTCTGGCGTCGCGCGATCAGGTCGGGCTTGCCGCGTGCGGTCCGGCCGCCTCGATCGCGTGTCGACCGGCCATCCAGCGCCGTACTGCGGCGATCGACAGCGCGCCGCACACGATCCCGGCGATCACGTCGGCGAGATAGTGACCGCCCTGCGTCGGCGTCGACGCGATCATCACCGCATTCAGCACGATCGCAGCCGGAAACACGTAGCGAACATGCCGCACCGCATACGCGAACAGCAGCGCCAGCATCACGTGAAACGACGGCAACGACACGAGCCCCTGCGCGTCGGCCAGATTCAGTTGACGGAGCTGCCCGCTGCGCAACAGGTCGTAGTGCGTCACCGTCGATGCGGTGCCCGGGTCGGTGATGCCGAAATGGATGAATGCGCTGGCGGCGGGGAGCGGCACGGAGACGAGCACGACCACGATCACCGCGAACATGAACTGCGCGACGAACTCGGCAAGATCGTCGACGCGGCGGACCGCCGCGAGGATGAACGGCACCGCAAACAGTTGCGGCATGCCGCTGCGATAGGCGAGGTCGAGCATACGGTGCAGGCCGGCGTGCGCCGTCACCCATCGGTACAGGTCCGGCCAATGGAAACCGAGCATCGCATCGAAGCGAATGAGATGGTTTTCGATCGACGGCGGGGCGATCGCCACGCAAAGATAGTCGAGCACGGCGACGGCCGCGCTGAGCGTTGCGAGCAGCGCCACGCTCAGTAGCGCGAATGCGAATTCGCGACAGCGCAGCGTTCGCGTGATGTCGCGATAGCGGCGCACACGAGACAGCACGGCAAGGAACGCGCTTGCGGCGAACCCGAGCGCGACGTGCTGCGCGAACTCGACGATGCTGCCAGGATTCACGACCCAATCCGCGTGCATGACGCACAGGCCGGCGGCAAGCACCGTCAGCAATACAGCGCCGGTCAGCATCCCCCAGATTCGCGTGCTCGCTCTCATCGTGGCTTTTGTGTGGTTCGTGTGGCCGGCCCGTACGCCTGCGCGCTATCGTACACCGCCATCGACGCAGCGTTCACTCACGCGCGACCCAAACGAAAAACCCCGTGATCCTTTCGGATCACGGGGCTTCGTATTTTGGCGGAGAGGGTGGGATTCGAACCCACGGTACGGGGAAACCGTACGCCTGATTTCGAGTCAGGTACATTCGACCACTCTGCCACCTCTCCTTCCTTGCTGCTTCATTCCCGGTTGGTCGTGTCCGGGAAAGAAAAGATTATAGAACGATCTCTTTGAAACTCACAAGCCCTTTTTGCAAATTTTTTCGGGCCTTCGAAGACCGATCGCGGAGCGATCTCACGACGCCTGCGCAGGTGCTTCGATTCGCTCCATGCCGCCCATGTACGGACGCAGTGCCTCCGGCACCGTGACCGAACCGTCGGCATTCTGGTAGTTCTCCAGCACGGCGACGAGCGTGCGGCCGACCGCGAGGCCGGAACCGTTCAGCGTATGCACGAGTTCCGGCTTGCCCTGCGCGTTGCGGAAACGTGCCTGCATGCGGCGCGCCTGGAACGCCTCGGTGTTCGAGCAGCTCGAGATCTCGCGATAGGTGTTCTGCGCGGGCAGCCATACTTCGAGGTCGAACGTCTTCGCGGCCGAGAAGCCCATGTCGCCCGTGCAAAGCGTGATCACGCGGTACGGCAGGCCAAGCTTCTGCAGGATCGCTTCCGCATGGCCGACCATCTCGTCGAGTGCCGCGTACGAAGTGTCCGGCGCAACGACCTGCACCATCTCGACCTTGTCGAACTGGTGCTGACGGATCATGCCGCGCGTGTCGCGGCCGTACGAACCGGCTTCCGAACGGAAGCACGGCGAATGCGCGGTCAGCTTGATCGGCAGCGCGGCGCCTTCGACGATCGATTCGCGCACGGTGTTCGTCAGCGAAATCTCGGACGTGGAGATCAGGTACTGCGTGATCGTGTTTTCGGCGCCGCCCTTCTCGACGCGGAACATGTCGTCGGCGAACTTCGGCAGCTGGCCCGTGCCGTAAAGGATTTCGGGGTTCACGATGTACGGCGTGTACGTCTCGCTGTAGCCGTGCTGCAGCGTGTGCGTGTCGATCATGAACTGTGCGAGCGCGCGGTGCAGCCGTGCGATCGAGCCGCGCAGCATCGTGAAACGCGCACCGGCGAGCTTCGCGCCGGTTTCGAAATCGAGGCCGAGCGGCGTGCCGACGTCGACGTGATCCTTCACCTCGAAGTCGAACTCGCGCGGCGTGCCCCAGCGGCGCACCTCGACGTTGTCGGCCTCGTCCTTGCCGACCGGCACGCTTTCGTGCGCGATGTTCGGCATGCCCAGCATCAGGTCGGACAGGCGCGCCTGAATCTCGCCGAGCTTGACCTCCGACGCTTTCATCTCGTCGCCGATCCCACCGACTTCGGCCATGACGGCCGACGTGTCCTCGCCCTTCCCCTTCATCGCGCCGATCTGCTTCGACAGGCTGTTACGGCGCGCCTGGAGCTCTTCGGTACGGGTCTGGATCGCACGGCGTTCCGCTTCGAGCGCGGAGAACGCGGCGACGTCGAGGGTGTAGCCGCGATCGGCGAGGCGCTTCGCGACGCCGTCGAGGTCTTTGCGCAGCAACTGGATGTCGAGCATGGGAGGACTTGGAAAATCGTTGTGTAAGACCGGAATTCTAACGCACCGCAGGGCCGCCACGGCACTGGCCGGATGGACAGTGCCGCAAACGCGCGACGGGCGCGGGCATGTCGCTTCGCCCGCTGCGTGTGTGCAGCCCGGCGAAGCGCGTTGCGCGGCGCCGTTGCGCGGCTTGCGACGGCAGCCCCCGCAAGCGCTGACGCGCCCCCGGGCCGCGCGCAGCCGGTCAGTCCTTCTTGCCGGCCTCGCGATCGAGTTCGCGCAGCCACGCGAGCTTGTCGGCGATCTTCGATTCGAGCCCGCGCGGCACCGGCTTGTACCAGCGCGGCTCGCGCATCCCTTCCGGCAGGTACGACTCGCCGGCCGCATAGGCATTCGGCTCGTCGTGCGCGTAGCGATACGCGTGACCGTAGCCGAGTTCCTTCATCAGCTTGGTCGGCGCATTGCGCAGATGCACGGGGACCTCGCGCGACTTGTCCTGCTTCACGAACGCCATCGCCTGGTTGAACGCGTTGTAGCCCGCGTTGCTCTTCGCCGCGCACGCGAGATAGATCACCGCCTGCCCGAGCGCCAGCTCGCCTTCCGGCGAGCCGAGCCGCTCGTAGGTCTCGGCCGCGTCGTTCGCCACCTGCAACGCGCGCGGGTCGGCGAGGCCGATGTCTTCCCACGCCATCCGCACGATCCGGCGCGCGAGATATTTCGGATCCGCGCCGCCGTCGATCATCCGGCAGAACCAGTACAGCGCGCCGTCCGGGCTCGAACCGCGCACCGACTTGTGCAGCGCCGAGATCTGGTCATAGAAGTTGTCGCCGCCCTTGTCGAAGCGCCGCGCGTTCAGCGTCATCGCGCTGCTGACGAAATCGGCATCGATGGTCGTGACTCTGGCGGACGATGCGGCCGTCTGCGCCTGCTCGAGCAGGTTCAGGAAACGCCGCGCGTCGCCGTCTGCATAACCAATGAGCGTATCGATCGCCTTGTCGTCGAATGCGAGGCCGTCGAGCGCGATTTCCTGCGCGCGCTTGAGCAGCTGACGCATCTCGTCGTCGCTCAGCGACTGCAGCACGTATACCTGCGCCCGCGACAGCAGCGCCGAGTTGACTTCGAAACTCGGGTTCTCGGTCGTCGCGCCAATGAAGGTCACGAGCCCCGACTCGACGAACGGCAGCAGCGCATCCTGCTGCCCCTTGTTGAAGCGGTGGATTTCGTCGACGAACAGGATCGTGTGGCGGCCGGTGCGGTTCAGCGTGTCCCTCGCCTGCTCCATCGACTCGCGGATGTCCTTCACGCCGCCGAGCACCGCGGACAGCGCGATGAACTCGCAGTCGAACGCGAGCGCGGTGAGGCGAGCGAGCGTCGTCTTGCCGACGCCGGGCGGCCCCCACAGGATCATCGAATGCGGCTTGCCGGATTCGAACGCGAGCCGCAGCGGCTTGCCTTCGCCCAGCAGATGCGTCTGGCCGATCACCTCGGCGAGCGTCTTCGGCCGCAGCGCCTCGGCGAGCGGCCGGCGCGGCTCGACTTGAAACAGGTCGGACATGAACCCTTGCTCCAGATCAAACGATGGCGGCCGAACCGGCCGCCGGACCCGACATTATGACAGCCGCACGACGGCACCGCCGGGCCCGGTGCCCGCGCCGGATGCCCGCACGGGGTGCACGCGCCGGGTGCCCGCGCCGCAAAACAAAACGGGCCTGCCGTCGCCGGCAGGCCCGTGTCGGGAAAATGGCGCGGTGCCGTTCAGCCCGCGATCACGTCCGCGCCCTTCGGCGCGACGAACTTGAATGCATCGCTCTTCAGCGGCGGGTTCGTCTGGATGTTCGTGAAGGTGAGCAGCGTGACGTTGCCGAACACGTCGTGCAGTTCCATCGCGGCGAGCGTGCCATTGCGAAAACCAATGCCGATCCGCTGGAACTGCGTGTCCTGCGCCTTCGGCAGCATCTCCAGCCACTCGATGCCGCCCTTCTCGCCGGCGTCGCGCAGCGTGTAGTTCTTGTCGAGATCGTTGCTGCCGAACAGGATCGCGGCCGGGCTCGCGCCCAGCGCGCCGTTCAGCTTGCGCTCGGTGACCTGGTTCAGGTCGTGGTCGTACACGTAGAGCTTTTCGCCGTCGGCCTGCAGCACCTGCTGGTACGGCTTCTGGTACGTCCAGATGAACTTGCCCGGACGCGAGAACACGAACGTGCCGCTCGAGTTGTCATTCGGCTTCGGCACGGCCTGTGCGGCGCTCGCGCCCTTGGCCGGCGCCTTGACGATCTGCTGCGTGAAATCGCCTTTCGCCGAATGCACCTGCGACACGAAAGCCTTCAGTTGCTCGGTGCCGCCCGCGAACGCGTGCGTCGCCGCGAGCATCAGCGATGCGCCGGCGAGCGCCGCGCCGAGCCAGCGCCGCGTCGAACGAAGGGAAGGGACGAACGAAAGTTGCTGCATGTTGCGGTTTTCTCCCTGGGTGGCCGGCGCTGCGTGCGCCGCGGACTCATTCCGCGTCGCGCGCCGGCACAAGAATTTCGCGGTTGCCGCTCGACGACATCGCCGACACGAGCCCCGACTGTTCCATCTGTTCGAGCAGCCGCGCCGCGCGGTTGTAGCCGATCCGCAAATGGCGCTGCACGAGCGAAATCGACGCGCGGCGGTTCTTGATGACGATCTCGACCGCCTGGTCGTACAGCGGATCAGACTCGCCGCCGGCCTCGCCGGTTCCCGCGCCGGCCGAACCCTCGTCGCCATCGGCGGTGCCGCCCTCGAGCAGCCCTTCGACGTAGTTCGGCTCGCCCTGCTCCTTGAGCTTCTCGACGACGCGATGCACTTCGTCGTCGGCGACGAACGCGCCGTGCACGCGCACCGGCAGGCCGCTGCCCGGCGGCAGGTACAGCATGTCGCCCATCCCGAGCAGCGATTCGGCGCCCATCTGGTCGAGAATCGTGCGCGAGTCGATCTTCGACGACACCTGGAACGCGATCCGCGTCGGCACGTTCGCCTTGATCAGGCCCGTGATCACGTCGACGGACGGACGCTGCGTCGCGAGGATCAGGTGGATGCCGGCCGCGCGCGCTTTCTGCGCGATCCGCGCGATCAGCTCCTCGACCTTCTTGCCGACGACCATCATCAGGTCGGCCAGCTCGTCGATCACGACGACGATGTTCGGCAGGCGGCCGAGCGGTTCGGGATCGTCCGGCGTCAGGCTGAACGGATTCGGGATCTTTTCCTCGCGCTTTGCCGCTTCGTCGATCTTGTTGTTGTAGCCCGCCAGGTTGCGCACACCGAGCTTGCTCATCAGCTTGTAGCGGCGTTCCATCTCGGCGACCGTCCAGTTCAGCGCATGCCCGGCCTGGCGCATGTCGGTGACGACCGGGCACAGCAGGTGCGGAATGCCCTCGTAGACACTCATTTCGAGCATCTTCGGATCGATCAGGATGAGGCGCACCTGCTCGGCGGTGGCCTTGTAGAGCAGCGACAGGATCATCGCGTTGATCCCGACCGACTTGCCGGACCCGGTCGTGCCGGCCACCAGCAGGTGCGGCATCTTCGCGAGATCCGCGCACACCGGCTTGCCGCCGATGTCCTTGCCGAGGCTCAGCGTCAGCGCCGACGACGCGGCCGCATAGACTTCCGAGCCGATGATCTCGGACAGGTGGACCGTCTGGCGGCGCTGGTTCGGCAGCTCGAGCGCCATGTAGTTCTTGCCGGGGATCGTCTCGACCACGCGGATCGACACGAGCGACAGCGAGCGAGCAAGATCCTTCGCGAGGTTGACGATCTGGCTGCCCTTCACGCCGGTGGCCGGCTCGATCTCGTAGCGCGTGACGACCGGGCCCGGATACGCGGCGACGACGCTCGCCTCGACGCCGAAGTCCTTCAGCTTCTTCTCGATCAGGCGTGACGTGAATTCGAGCGTATCGGCGGAAATCGCTTCCTGTGTCTGCGGCGCGGGATCGAGCAGCGACACCGGCGGCAGCGTCGAATCGCCCGGCAGGTCGGTGAACAGCGGCACCTGGCGCTCACGCTCGACGCGCTCGGACTTCGCCGGCGTGACGACCGGCGGCACGATCGTCACAGGCTCGTGATCCTCGATGCGCACGCGCTCCTCTTCGACCTTCCCCTCGCGGCGCACGGCCGCGGCCTCGCCGAGCTTGCGGTCGCGTTCGGCTTCGCGGCGCAGCTTCGCGACGTTCACGGCGGACAGGATCGCGCCGCCGACGCGCTCGGCGACCGACAGCCACGAGAAGCGGAAATACAGCGACAGGCCGATCGCGAGCAGGATCAGGAGCAGCAGCGTGCCGCCGGTGAAGCCGAACGCGTGCGACATCGCGCCCGCCACGGCCTCGCCGATCACGCCGCCCGGCGCGCGCGGCAGTTGCACCTTCAGCGACCACATCCTCAGCGCCTCGATGCCGTCGCACGCGAGCACGACGAGCACGAACGCGAAGATCTCGGTGAGCCAGCCGATCGGCCGCTCCGGTTCGTCGGCGACGGCCTCGTGACGCGTGATGCGCCGGTAGTTGACCGCGATGCGCCGCCCGAGCGGCACGATCAGCCAGTAGGCCGACAGGCCGAACAGCAGCAGGATGATGTCGGCCGTCCACGCACCGACGCGGCCGGCCCAGTTCGAGATGTGGTCCACCTGCGCGGCGTGCGTCCAGCTCGGATCGCGCCGACTGTAGCTCAACAGGGCCATCACCAGAAAAGCGCAGAGCGCGACCTGGAGAATCCAGCGGATCTCCGTGAGGAGCTTCGACATCCGGTGCGGCAACGCCTGTGCCTGGGCGGAATAAGGAGCTTTTGCCATGAATCCGTATAAAGAGGACGGGCCGCGCGCCCGCCTGTCGTTCGATCGCGCTTATTGTAAACGCTGCATCGGGCCGCCAAGTGTAAATGACGGTTACATAACAGGGACGGGGTGCCAAACCGGGCGCCTCAAGCGACCGCAAGCCGGACGGACGCGCCCTTGCCGGGGCCTGCGACATCGCGCCGCCGCCCGCCCGCCCGGCCCGCCGCGCCGGCACGGGAGGCGCGCCGCGAAACGCTATCGTCACGATTGAAACTCTCGTTCGGCAGCGCAGCAACGGGGCCTTTATAATGCGCGTCTGATACCCATCTATGACGGCATCCCGGTCAACCCGGATCGTACGGCGGGGCCTACCCCACCCGCCGCAGCCGCCTTTTACGGATTCGCACATGTCCACGCCCAAACACGCCAAAGTCCTGATTCTCGGTTCCGGCCCCGCCGGCTACACGGCTGCCGTCTACGCGGCACGCGCCAACCTGTCCCCGGTGCTGATCACCGGCATCGCGCAGGGCGGCCAGCTGATGACCACGACCGACGTCGAAAACTGGCCGGCGGACGCGAAGGGCGTGCAAGGCCCGGAACTGATGGCACGCTTCCAGGAGCACGCCGAGCGCTTCAACACCGAAATCGTATTCGACCACATCCACACCGCGAAACTGCACGAAAAGCCGATCCGGCTGATCGGCGACTCGGGCGAATACACGTGCGACTCGCTGATCATCGCGACCGGCGCGTCCGCGCAGTATCTCGGCCTGGCTTCCGAGGAAGCGTTCATGGGCAAGGGCGTGTCGGCCTGCGCGACCTGCGACGGCTTCTTCTATCGCAACCAGGAAGTCGCGGTGATCGGCGGCGGCAACACGGCCGTCGAGGAAGCGCTCTACCTGACGGGCATCGCGAAGAAGGTCACGGTGATCCACCGCCGCGACAAGTTCCGCGCCGAGCCGATCCTGATCGACCGCCTGCTGGAGAAGCAAAAGGAAGGCGTCGTCGACATCAAGTGGGATCACGTGCTCGACGAGGTGACGGGCGAGGAGTCGGGCGTCACGGGCCTGCGCATCAAGAACGTGAAGACCGGCGCGACGGAAGACCTGCACGTGCAGGGCGTGTTCGTCGCGATCGGCCACAAGCCGAACACCGACCTGTTCCAGGGCCAGTTGGAGATGAAGGACGGCTACATCCTGACGAAGAGCGGCCTGCACGGCAACGCGACGTCGACGAGCGTGCCGGGCGTGTTCGCCGCGGGCGACGTGCAGGACAACGTGTACCGCCAGGCGATCACCAGCGCGGGCACGGGCTGCATGGCCGCGCTCGACGCGCAGCGCTACCTCGAAAGCCTGCACGACAAGAAGTAAGCGGGGAGCCTTGCCGCGGCGGGCGCTACAATGGCGTCCGCTGCCGCGAAGCGGGCTCGACCGGAAAGCCGCTGCCGCCGCGCAGCGGCTTTTTTGTGCCCGCGCGCCCGAACGCGCCTGCCCTGTTACCGAATCATGGCAAAGAACCAGCCCCATCCGAGCGATCCCGCGAAGCGGCAGATCGCCGCCCGTCCCGCGAACCCCGCGCCCGCCGCGCCGCCGCCCGCACCCGATCCCGCCGCGTTGCGCGGCCAGGGGCTCGCCGGCCTCGGCGCACTGCGCAAGTCGCTGCAAGGCGAAGCCGATCGCCGCGACCGCGAGCGCATCGAAACGGCCAAGGCCGAGCGCAAGGCGGAAGCCGACGCGAACCTGTTCCGCAACGAGATCGGCGCCGTCCGGCCGCTGAACGCACCGCCGCGCGCGGCGGCCGGCCGCACGCCGCCCGATCCGGTGCCGAAGCAGACGCAGCGCGACGAGGAAGCCGTGCTGAACGCGACGCTGTCCGACGAATTCGATCCCGAGACGCTGCTCGACAGCGACGACTCGCTGTACTACCACCGCCCCGGCATCAGCCGCGACGTCGTGCGCAAGCTGAGGAGCGGCGCGTGGATCGTCCAGGCGCAGATCGACCTGCACGGCATGCGGCGCGACGAAGCGCGCGATGCGCTCGCCGAATTCATCCGCGAAGCCGGCAAGAAAGGGCTGCGCTGCCTGCGCGTGATCCACGGCAAGGGGCTCGGCTCGATCGGCAAGGAACCCGTGCTGAAAGGCAAGGTCCGTGCGTGGCTCGTCCAGAAGGAAGAAGTGATCGCATTCTGCGAGGCGCGCGGCCACGACGGCGGCGCGGGCGCGGTGCTGGTGCTGCTGCAGCCGTTCGCGGCGCCGGGCGACCGGGGGCCGCGTGCCGCATCCTAGGCTGACGCTCGCGATCGCGATACTGGAGGCAATCGCCACGCTGGCCTTTGCGATCTCGGGCTTCATCGAGGCGCGCAAGAACCGCCTCGACTCGGTCGGCACGTTCGTGGTGGCGCTCGCCACTGCGTTCGGCGGCGGCACGCTGCGCGACATCCTGCTCGAGCGCCGGCCGTTCTACTGGGTCGTGCACGACGACTACGTGATCGCGATCTTCGTGCTCGCGCTGTTCGCGCCGTTCGTGCTGCGCATGCTGTCGCGGCTGTCGGCCGAGCGGTTGCTGCTCGTCGCCGATGCGATCGGGCTCGGCATCTTCAGCATCTCGGGCACGTCGATCGCGCTCGATGCCGAGATGCCGCGCTTCATCGCGGTGATGATGGGCGTGATTACCGGCGTGGTCGGCGGGATCGTCCGCGACGTGCTGTGCAACGACATCCCGCTGATCCTGCGCGATTCGCGGCCGTACGCGACCTGCGCGTTCGTCGGTTGCTGGTTCTACCTGCTGCTCGTGTGGCTGCAGTTCGATTCGGTGTACAGCGTGCTGCTCGCGACCGGCTTCATCCTCGTCGCACGGCTCGCGACGTTCAAGTTCGACGTGCGGTTGCCGCACTGACGCCGCCGTGCCGCCGCGCCGCAATGCCGTGCCTGGCCGGGACGCCAGAACAAAAGGGGCCGTTCAAGACGGCCCCTTCACGTTCGTTCAGCGCATTCGCGTCCTCACGCGATCCGCTCTTCCGACACCGGATCGAACAGCACCGCCTTCGACACGTCGAACAGCAGCGACTGCGTCTGCCCCGGCTGCGGATTCGCGGCCGGATGCACGCGACTCACGATCCGCTTGCCGTTGACCTGCGCGAACACGTGCGTGTCCGGCCCGGTCGGCTCCGTCACGTCGACGCGCACGTCGATCGGCTGCAGCTGCGACGTCTCGCCGTGGTGCGCGTTGCGCACGTCGGTGATCCGCTCCGGGCGCAGGCCGAGGATCACCTCGCGGCCGACATGGCCGTTCATTCGCTTCGCGTCGAACGGCAGGTTCAGCGCGCTGCGCGCGAGGCCCGTGTCGATCTCGAGCGCGATCCCGCTGCCCTGCTCGACCAGCTTGCCGTTGATGAAGTTCATCGGCGGCGCGCCGATGAAGCCCGCGACGAACAGGTTCGACGGCGAATCGTAGATCTCCTGCGGCGCGCCGAACTGCTGGACCACGCCGTCCTTCATCACCGCGATCCGGTCGCCGAGCGTCATTGCCTCGATCTGGTCGTGCGTCACGTAGACGATCGTCGTGCCGAGGCGCTGGTGCAGCAGCTTGATTTCCGCGCGCATCTCGATGCGCAGCTTCGCGTCGAGGTTCGACAGCGGTTCGTCGAACAGGAACAGCGACGGATCGCGTGCGAGCGCACGGCCCATCGCGACGCGCTGGCGCTGGCCGCCCGACAGCTGGCCCGGCTTTCGGTCAAGCAGATGCTGGATCTGCAGCATCGACGACACGCGCTCGACGATCTGCTGCTGCTCGCTCTTCGGCACCTTGCGGATGTTCAGGCCGAACGAGATGTTCTCGCGCACCGTCATCGACGGATACAGCGCGTACGACTGGAACACCATCGCGATGTCGCGATCCTTCGGCGACAGGCCGTTGACGACCTTGCCGTCGATGCAGATCTCGCCGCTCGTCACGGTTTCGAGCCCGGCAATCATGTTGAGCAGCGTCGACTTCCCGCAGCCCGACCCGCCGACCAGGATCAGGAACTGTCCGTCCTCGATCTCGATGTCGACACCCTTCAGGACCGGCACCCCGTTCGGGTAGGTCTTGTACACGTCACGGATGGAAAGGCTTGCCATGCTGTGAATCCTCTGTCTCGTCTCGCGCGGCGCACTGCGGCGCCGCGTCGGGTTCGTTTCGATGCGCCGCGCGTCGTGCGCGGCCGGTTCGTCGTTTCGGATGAAACCGCGCTTACCCCTTCACCGCGCCCGCCGTCAGCCCGCGCACGAAGTAGCGGCCGGCGACCACGTAGACGAGCAGCGTCGGCAGCGCGGCGATGATCGCGCCGGCCATGTCGACGTTGTATTCCTTCACGCCCGTCGACGTGTTGACGAGGTTGTTCAGCGCGACCGTGATCGGCATCGAATCGACGCCGGAGAACACGATCCCGAACAGGAAGTCGTTCCAGATCTGCGTGAATTGCCAGATCAGGCACACCATGAAGATCGGCAGCGACACGGGCATCAGGATCTTCGTGAAGATCGTGAAGAAGCCCGCTCCGTCGATGCGCGCGGCCTTCACGAGCTCGGCCGGCACGCTCACATAGAAGTTGCGGAAGAACATCGTCGTGAACGCGATCCCGTACACGACGTGCACGAACACGAGGCCCGGAATCGTGTTGGCGAGGCCGAACATCCCCTGCACGCGCGCCATCGGCAGCAGGATCACCTGGAACGGAATGAAGCAGCCGACCAGCATCATCGTGAACAGCGCATCCGCGCCGCGAAAGCGCCAGTGCGTGAGCACGTAGCCGTTGAACGCGCCGATCAGCGACGAGATCAGCACGGCCGGGATCACCATCTGCAGCGAGTTCAGGAAGAACGGCTTCATGCCGTCGCAGCGCACGCCGGTACACGCGCCGCTCCACGCCTTCACCCACGGATCGATGGTCCAGTGCGTCGGCGGCGTCAGCAGGTTGCCGGTGCGCAGTTGGTCGAGATCCTTGAAGGACGTCGACAGCATCACGTAGATCGGGAACAGGAAATACAGCGCGAACAGGATCAGCGCCGCATAGATCACTGCCCGGCTGATCGTCATCTTAGGCTGCATTGCGGGTGCTCCTCGATTCCATATACATCAGCGGCACCAGCACGGCGACCACGGTCGCGAGCATCATCACCGACGACGCCGCGCCGAGCCCGAGCTGGCCGCGGTTGAACGAAAACGTGTACATGAACATGGCCGGCAGCGACGACGACGTGCCGGGGCCGCCCGCCGTCAACGCGACCACCAGGTCGAAGGTCTTGATCGTGATGTGGCAGAGAATCAGCAGCACCGAGAAGAACACCGGGCGCATGCTCGGGATCACGATCTTGCGGTAGATGGTCGGCAGCGTCGCGCCGTCGACCTGCGCGGCCTTGAAGATCTCGGCGTCGACGCCGCGCAACCCGGCGAGGAACAGCGCCATCACGAAGCCGGTCGACTGCCACACGGCGGCGATCACGATACAGAAGATCGCCTTGTCCGGATCGTCGAGCCAGCCGAACGAGAAGCTCGTCCAGCCCCAGTCGTGCATCACTTTCTCCAGGCCGAGGCCCGGGTTCAGGATCCACTGCCATGCGGTACCCGTGACGATGAACGACAGCGCCATCGGATACAGGAAGATCGCGCGCAGCGCGCCTTCGTTGCGGATCCGCTGGTCGAGCAGGATCGCGAGGAACAGCCCGAGCGCGACGCAGATCGCGATGAACGGTATCCCGAACCAGCCGAGGTTCGCGGCGGAGGTCCACCACACGTCGTTCTGGAACAGGTCCGTGTAACGGCCGAAGCCGTCGAATTCGTAGTTCGGCAACAGCCGCGAGTTGGTCAGCGACAGATAACCGGTAATCAGAATGAAGCCGTAGATGAACACCACGGCGATCGCGAGGCTCGGCGCGAGCACGAGCTTCGGGATCCAGCGATCGGCGAAGGCCGACATCGGCGACGTGCGCCGTGCGGCGGCAGCGCCGGATCCGTTTCCGCTAAGAGGGGCAGCCACTTGATTCGACTCCTGGAACGAGGGTGACGCAGGCCGGGCCGGCGCCGGGTACGGCACGGGCTTCGCGGGCGAGCCCGTTTGCTGCACTTGCAAAAACGCCCGGCCGGCGAAGTGCTACCGGCCGGGCGCCTATCGCGTTTTACTTCACCTTCGCGGCTTTCGCGAGCGCGGCGACCGCGCTCTTCGAATCCTGCTGCGAGTTCATGAACTTCGTCACGACGTCGGTGATCGCGCCGGCCGTGGCGTCGCCCTGCGCCATCCCGTGAGCGAGCGACGGCACGAAGCCGCCCGACTTGATCGCGGTCTGCTCGTCGGCGTACGACTTCTTCGCGCAGTCGTCGAACTTGTCCATCTTCACGCCGAGACGCACCGGCACCGAACCCTTCAGCAGGCTGAACTGCTCCTGGAAGGCCGGCGTCATGATCGTCTTCGCGAGTGCGAGCTGGCCCGGCGTCGCTTCCTTCTGGCCCTTCTGCTGGAAGAACACGAACGAGTCGACGTTGAACGTGTACGAATTCGCCGTACCCGGCACCGCCGCGCAGATGTAGTCCTTGCCCGCCTTCTTGCCCGCGTTCTCGAACTCGCCCTTCGCCCAGTCGCCCATGAACTGCATGCCGGCCTTGCCGTTGATGACCATCGCGGTCGCGAGGTTCCAGTCGCGGCCGTTACGGCCGGTATCGAAGTAGCCCTGGATCTTGCGCACCGTGTCGAACACGGACAGCATCTGCGGCGAGGTCAGCGTCGCCTGATCGAGATCCACCAGCGCCTTCTTGTAGAACGCCGGGCCCTGCGACAGCACGACGTCTTCCCACAGCGTCAGGTCCTGCCACGGCTGGCCGCCCATCGCGACCGGCTGGATGCCCGCGGCCTTCAGCTTGTCGGCGACCGCGAAGAATTCCGGCCAGGTGGTCGGCACCTTCGCGCCGACCTTGTCGAGCGCGGCCTTGTTGATATAGAGCCAGTTCACGCGATGCACCGAGAACGGCGCCGCGACGGTGTGGCCCTTGTACTTGATGATCTTGTCGATTTCCGGCGGCAGGTTCTGCTTCCAGTCGCCAGCGGCGGAATCGATGTTGACGAGCACGCCCTGGTCGGCCCAGTCCTGGATCAACGGGCCCTTGATCTGCGCGGCCGACGGTGCGTCACCGCTGATCACCTTGGTCTTCAGCGCGGTCATCGCCGCGGCGCCGGCACCGCCCGCGACCGCGAAGTCCTTCCACACGTAGCCCTGCTTCTGCAAGTCGTCCTTCAGCACGCCGACGGCCTTCGACTCGCCGCCCGAGGTCCACCAGTGCAGCACGGTTACATTCTCGGCCGCCTGCGCCGCCACGGCGCCAGCCATCAGACCCGCGGCGCAGAGCGCGCCCATGATCGAGCGAACTTTCATTACTTATCTCCTCCAGACTGAATCAACTCGTGAGGTTCCCCGACGGGGAACCGGCTTCTTGATAAACGACGGGGAAATCGAGCCGCGGGACGCATGCAGCGTACGGGGCCGATGACCGGCCGGGCTCTTACAGAAAGCGTGAATCGAGATTCAACGGCGTGTCTCCTCTTTGTGTTTCTGGCCCGCCGCGATGCCGCGGCGCGAGCCCGGGGGCGACGGCGCGCGGACGATGCGCACCGTCAATGTCCGATAACATTCGGCACAAGGCGTTCCCGAAGGCGAAGCTCGCGCAGTTCATCGACCGCACTTCTTTTTTTCTTCACCCAGGTGCTACCCCTTGCGGCGGATTGTAGTTAAACTACAATTCAGTGTCAAAAATATTTTTATCGCACTACGGATCGCTTCCCAGCACCCCAACCGGCGGAGACACATGCATACCGATTCCAGCTTTACCTTCGTACTTTTCGGCGGCACCGGCGACCTGTCGATGCGCAAGATCCTGCCCGCGCTGTTCGAAGCGCACCGCGGCAACATGCTCGCGGAAAGCGGCCGGATCGTTGCCGTCGCGCGGCACGAATCGGATCGGGCCGGCTATCTCGAGTGGGTCGACACGCACGTGAAGCCGCACGCGGCGAAAGCCGCCGGCAAGGCCTTCGACGAAACCGCGTGGAAATCCTTCCTCCAACGCATCGAATACGTAAAGCTCGACCTCGGTCGCGCGGAGGACTACGTCGTGCTGCGCGACGCGGTCGCGCAGCTTCCCGGCATCCGCGTGTTCTATCTCGCGACGGGGCCGTCGCTGTTCGTGCCGATCTGCAAGGCGCTCGCGTCGGTCGGCCTGAACGAAGGCGCGCGCATCGTGCTCGAGAAGCCGCTCGGCTACGACCTGCGCTCGTCGAACGCGATCAACGACGCGGTCGGCGAGATCTTCGCGGAAGACCAGATCTACCGGATCGACCACTACCTCGGGAAGGAGCCGGTGCAGAACCTGCTCGCGCTGCGCTTCGGCAATGCGCTGTTCGAGCCGCTGTGGCGCCGCGAATGGGTCGAGAGCATCCAGATCACGATCGCCGAGGAGCTCGGCGTCGAGGCGCGCGGCGATTTCTACGACAATACGGGCGCGCTGCGCGACATGGTGCAGAACCACCTGCTGCAGCTGCTGTCGATCGTCGCCATGGAGCCGCCGCATTCGATGGACTCCGACTCGGTGCGCGACGAAAAGCTGCGCGTGCTGCGCGCGCTGAAACCCGTCGATTCGCGCGACATCGGCAAGGTCGCGGTGCGCGGCCAGTATCATGCGGGCGTGATCAAGGGCGCGCAGGTGCCGGCCTACGCGACCGAGCCTGGCGTGAAGCCGGACAGCCCGACCGAAACCTTCGTCGCGCTGAAAGTCGAGATCGAAAACTGGCGCTGGGCCGGCGTGCCGTTCTTCCTGCGCACCGGCAAGCGTCTCGCCGATCGCGTCGCGGAGATCGTCGTCAACTTCCGGCCGGTGCCGCACTCGGCCCTCGGGCCGACCGCGCTGCGCGCCGGATCGAACCGCCTCGTGATCCGGCTGCAGCCGAACGAGACGATTCGCCTGTACTGCCTCGCGAAGCAGCCCGGCGAAGGGATGAACCTCGCGAGCGTGCACCTCGACCTCGCGTTCGACCGTTTCTTCAAGGAAGGGCAGATGGAGGCGTATCAGCGCCTCTTGCTCGACGTGATCAACGGCCGCCTCGCCCTGTTCGTGCGTCGCGACGAACAGGAAGCCGCGTGGCGCTGGGTCGAGCCGATCCTGAACGAATGGGCCCGCTCGCTGAAGCCGCCGAAGCCGTATGCGGCAGGCACGTGGGGGCCGGCCGCGGCGAGCGCGATGCTTGCGCAGCACGGCACCTGCTGGCTCGAAGAAGAAAACTGATGCAAACCGTTGCCGTGTGCACACGGCAACGTGCCCCATGATTCGCACGAATTGAACAGACAAAGCAGTCCGGAGGAGATGTGATCGAGATCCACGCTTTCGACACCCAGGAAGCGCAAAGCGAAGCGCTCGCGCGCGCCGTCGGCGATGCGCTGCGCGCCGCGCTCGGCGGCCCCGCGCGCCCGACGCTCGCGGTGTCCGGCGGCACGAGCCCGCGCCCGTTCCTGCAAACGCTGTCGCACGCGGCGCTCGACTGGGCCGGCGTCGACGTCACGCTGGTCGACGACCGCTGGGTGCCGGAAGACGACGCGGCCAGCAACGCGCAGCTCGTGCGCGACACGCTGCTGCAGCACGCGGCGGCCCCTGCCCGCTTCCTGCCGCTCGTCGACACGCGCGCGGCGCTCGACGCGCACGTCGCCGCACTCAACGCGAACGCCGACTACCGCGTGCCGACCGTCGCCGTGCTCGGCATGGGCGAGGACGGCCACACCGCGTCGATCTTCGCCGATGCGCCCGAATGGGATCGCGCGATCACGACGCCCGAGCGCTTCGTCGCCGTGCATCCCGGCGCCGCGCCGCATGCGCGTGTGAGCTTCTCGCTCGATGCGCTCAAGCGCGTCGACCGGCTGTTCCTGCTGATCGCGGGCGAACGCAAACGCGCGGTGCTCGACGCAGCAGCCGCATCGCTGCAGAAGAACGCGATTTCCCAACTGGCCAACGACAAGGGGACCAAGCTCGATGTCTACTGGTGCGCAAAGTAAGGCTGTCGTCGCGGCCCAGCATGCCGACGGCCCGCGCCTGCTCGCGGACGTCGGCGGCACCAACGCGCGTTTCGCGCTGGAAACCGGCCCCGGCGAGATCACGCAGATCCGCGTCTACCCCGGCGCCGACTATCCGACGCTCACCGACGCGATCCGCAAGTATCTGAAGGACGTGAAGATCAGCCGCGTGAACCACGCGGCGATCGCGATCGCGAATCCGGTCGACGGCGACCAGATCACGATGACCAATCACGACTGGAGCTTCTCGATCGAGGCCACGCGCCGCGCGCTCGGCTTCGACACGCTGCTCGTCGTGAACGACTTCACCGCGCTCGCGATGGCGCTGCCGGGCCTGACCGATGCGCAGCGCGTGCAGATCGGTGGCGGCACGCGCCGCCAGAACAGCGTGATCGGGCTGCTCGGGCCCGGCACCGGGCTCGGGGTCTCCGGCCTGATTCCCGCGGACGACCGCTGGATCGCGCTCGGCAGCGAAGGCGGTCACGCATCGTTCGCGCCGCAGGACGAGCGCGAGGATCTCGTGCTGCAGTACGCGCGCAAGAAGTTTCCGCACGTGTCGTTCGAACGCGTGTGCGCGGGACCGGGCATCGAGGTCATCTACCGCGCGCTCGCCGCGCGCGACAAGAAGCGCGTGGCCGCGACCGTCGACACCGCGGAGATCGTCGAGCGCGCGCATGCGGGCGACGATCTCGCGCTCGAGGCGGTCGAATGCTTCTGCGGCATCCTCGGCTCGTTCGCGGGCAGCCTCGCGCTGACGCTCGGCGCGCTCGGCGGCGTGTACATTGGCGGCGGCGTCGCGCTGAAGCTCGGCGATCTGTTCACGCGCTCGTCGTTCCGCGCGCGCTTCGAGGCGAAGGGCCGCTTCACGCAGTATCTCCAGAACATCCCGACCTACCTGATCACCGCCGAATATCCGGCCTTCCTCGGCGTGTCGGCGATCCTCGCGGAGCAGTTGTCGAACCGGTCGGGCGGCGCATCGTCGGCCGTGTTCGAGCGGATCCGCCAGATGCGCGACGCGCTGACGCCGGCCGAGCGCCGCGTCGCCGATCTCGCGCTGAACCATCCGCGCTCGATCATCAACGACCCGATCGTCGACATCGCACGCAAGGCGGACGTGAGCCAGCCGACGGTGATCCGCTTCTGCCGCTCGCTCGGCTGCCAGGGGCTGTCGGATTTCAAGCTGAAGCTCGCGACCGGCCTCACCGGCACGATTCCGATGAGCCACAGCCAGGTGCATCTCGGCGACACCGCCACCGACTTCGGCGCGAAGGTGCTCGACAACACGGTGTCCGCGATCCTGCAGTTGCGCGAACACCTGAACTTCGAGCACGTCGAGAACGCGATCGAGATCCTGAACGGCGCGCGCCGCATCGAGTTCTACGGGCTCGGCAACTCGAACATCGTCGCGCAGGACGCGCATTACAAGTTCTTCCGCTTCGGGATTCCGACGATCGCGTACGGCGACCTGTACATGCAGGCCGCATCGGCCGCGCTGCTCGGCAAGGGCGACGTGATCGTCGCGGTGTCGAAATCGGGACGCGCGCCGGAATTGCTGCGCGTGCTCGAGGTCGCGATGCAGGCCGGCGCGAAGGTGATCGCGATCACGTCGAGCAACACGCCGCTCGCGAAGCGCGCGACCGTCGCGCTCGAGACCGACCACATCGAGATGCGCGAATCGCAGCTGTCGATGATCTCGCGGGTCCTGCATCTGCTGATGATCGACATCCTCGCGGTCGGCGTCGCGATTCGTCGCGCGTCCACCAACGGCGAACTGCCGGAGGCCGTCGCGCAGGCGCGCGCACGGGCGAGCGACGACGAGACGGCCGACGTGCTCGACTGGCTGAGCCACGGCGCCTCGCCGGCTGCGAAGGACGTCGCGCGGGACTGACGCCCGACACGGCACGGCGGCCGCGTTCCGCCCGCCCGAAAAAAACGCCACCGACGCATCGCGCGGTGGCGTTTTTTCATGCCGGGGCGGCGGCTGCCGCGCCGGCTCAGGCGCCCGCTTTCACCGGCCGGCCATGCCAGCGCAGCACGAGGGAGCGGCCGACGAAACACAGCACGCCGGTGACGCCGATCGTCACGCCCATCGCGAACGGCGTGCCGTCCGCGAGTGCGCCGATCGCAACGCTCGCGATCGCGCCGAGCGCGAGCTGCATCGCGCCGAACACGGCCGCCGACGCGCCCGCGTTGTGCGGATAGCGATGCATCAGGTCGGTCGTGCAGTTCGCGGACAAGATCCCGACCACGCCGACCACGAAGAACAGGCACACGACGATCGACCACAACCCGCCCCACCCGGTCAGCGCGACGAGCGCGACCGCCAGCGACGCGATGCAGCTCACGAGCGACGCGGCCGAGATGATGCGCAGCGAGCCGATGCGGCCGACGAGCCGCGTGTTCGCGAAGTTGCCGATCATGATCCCGACGACGTTCAGGCCGAACAGCAGCCCGTAGTGCTGCGGCGACACGTGGAAATACTCGATGTACACGAACGGCGTCGCGGTGATGTACGAGAACATCGACGCGAACGCCATCCCGCCGCACAGCATGTGCCCCCACGCGACCGGATCGGACAGGATGCGCCCGTACGATGCGAACGACGCAAGCACGGCCGCGCTCTTGCGCCGCTCCTTCGGCCAGGTTTCCGGCACGCGCAGGTAAGCGGTCGCCGCGCACACCGCGCCGAACACGGCGAGCACGACGAACACGCCCCGCCAGCCCGAGAAGCGCAGGATCTGCCCGCCGATCAGCGGCGCGAGCAGCGGCCCGACCGCAGTGACGATCGCAACCATCGACAGCACCTTCGCCGCATCGGTCGGCTCGTGCGCATCGCGCGCGATCGCACGCGACAGCACCGACGCCGCGCCGGCGCCGAGCGCCTGCAGGAACCGCACGAGGATCAGCATGTCGATCGAGTTCGACACGAAGCAGCCGACGCTCGCGAGCGTGAACAGCGCGATGCCACCGAGCAGCACCGGCCGGCGGCCCCACGTGTCGGACATCGGACCGTACAACAGCATGCCGATCGAGAAGCCGGCCATGAAGCTCGTCAGCGTGCGCTGCGCGGCGCCGGGACTCACGGAAAAGCCGTCGGCGATCGACGGCAGGCTCGGCAGGTACATGTCGGTGGCGATCGGCCCGCAGGCCGCGAGCGCGCCGAGCAACAGGATCAGCCGGGCATCGGGCCGGCGTCGGATGACGTGAGACATGGGTATCCGGAATGGAGGCCCGCGCGCATCGGGGCGCGCGTGGCGGTGAAGACGGGAGGCCGCGCCGCGAACGGCGCTCAGGCCCATGATTGTACGCGCAACTTTTTTACGTGCTGGCGGCCGAGTGGGCGGCTGGCGGGAAAACACCGGCGCGACGCCCACCGCGCGGGATCGAGCGCCGGGATTCGATTAAGCTTGCAACTCCTCGCCCCTCTTGTCTGACCAATACGACACACGATCGAACCGATGACCGCCTTCCTGTTGATCTGGAGCCCCAAGAAATGGCCGTGGCCCGAACTGCCCGACGTCGCCGCGCGCGTGAAAGCCGGCGAGGCCGTGCATGACGTGTGGGGCTGCGGCTTCGCGCGCGGCATCCTGCCGGGCGATCGTGTGTTCCTGCACCGCGTCGCGAAGGCGCCGAAGGGCGTGTTCGGCTCGGGCTACGTGACGCGCGCGCCCTACGAGGTGCCCGACCCGGCGACGAAGCGCGGCTACCGGCTGTGCATCGATTTCGTCTACGACTGGCTGGTCGACGCGCACCAGGACGTCGTGATCGCGCGCGACGCGCTGCGCGTCCATCCATACTCGGTGCAGACCTGGGACGCGCAGAGCTCCGGCACGGTGATCAAGCCGATGGTCGAAGGCCCGCTCGAGAAGCGCTGGGCCGAGCTGACCGGCAAGCGCAAGCCGCCACCGTTGCCGGATCGATAACGGGGCCGAATCACACCCTCGTCTCGCCCGGCCCGCGCCATCCCTCACGCGCCGAAAGGCCGCAGACCCCGCCGCGGGCCCGCCGCGCGCGTCTCCGGTACAATCAGACGATCGTTCCGCCCAGGCGCCGCGGCCCGTGTACAGGCCCCCCGCGCCCTTCTCTCGCAGGTTTCGTCCATGTCCAACAATCAGATCCTCTTCGAACGCGCCCAGAAGACCATTCCGGGCGGCGTCAACTCGCCGGTGCGCGCCTTCCGTTCGGTCGGCGGCACGCCGCGTTTCGTCTCGCGCGCGCAAGGCCCGTACTTCTGGGATGCCGACGGCAAGCAGTACATCGACTACATCGGCTCATGGGGCCCGATGATCGTCGGCCACGTCCATCCGGAAGTGCTGTCGGCCGTGCAGAACGTGCTCGCCGACGGCTTCTCGTTCGGCGCGCCGACCGAAGCCGAGATCGAAATCGCCGAGGAAATCTGCAAGCTCGTCCCGTCGATCGAGCAGGTGCGGATGGTATCGAGCGGCACCGAGGCCACGATGAGCGCGCTGCGTCTCGCGCGCGGCTTCACGGGCCGCAGCCGCATCGTCAAGTTCGAGGGCTGTTATCACGGTCACGCGGACAGCCTGCTGGTCAAGGCCGGCTCCGGCCTGCTGACGTTCGGCAACCCGACGTCGGCCGGCGTGCCCGCCGACATCGCGAAACACACGACCGTCCTGGAATACAACAACGTCGCCGCGCTCGAAGAAGCGTTCGGCGCGTTCGGCGACGAGATCGCCGCGGTGATCGTCGAGCCCGTCGCCGGCAACATGAACCTCGTGCGCGGCACGCCCGAATTCCTGAACGCGCTGCGCGCGCTGTGCACGAAGCACGGCGCCGTGCTGATCTTCGACGAAGTGATGTGCGGCTTCCGCGTCGCGCTCGGCGGCGCGCAGGCGTACTACGGGATCACGGCCGACCTCACCTGCCTCGGCAAGGTGATCGGCGGCGGGATGCCGGCCGCCGCGTTCGGCGGCCGCCGCGACATCATGGCCCACCTCGCGCCGCTCGGCGGCGTCTATCAGGCCGGCACGCTGTCGGGCAACCCGATCGCGGTCGCCGCGGGCCTGAAGACGCTGCAACTGATCCAGGCGCCCGGCTTCTACGACGCGCTCACCGCGCAGACGAAGCGTCTCGCCGACGGCCTCGCGGCCGAAGCGCGCGCGGCCGGCGTGCCGTTCGCGGCCGACTCGATCGGCGCGATGTTCGGCCTCTACTTCGCGGAGCGTGTGCCGACCAGCTTCGCGGAAGTCACGAAGAGCGATACCGAGCGCTTCAACCGCTTCTTCCACCTGATGCTCGACGAGGGCGTGTATTTCGCGCCGTCCGCGTACGAGGCCGGCTTCGTGTCGAGCACGCACGACGACGCGGTGATCGACGCGACGCTCGCGGCCGCACGCCGCGCATTCGCAGCCCTCGCCGCCTGACCCGGGTCCGCACGCATGTTCTCGGATACCGATTTCGCCCACATGCAGCGCGCGCTGACGCTCGCGGCGCGCGGCATGTATACGACCGCGCCGAACCCGCGCGTCGGCTGCGTGATCATCAAGGACGGCGACGTGATCGGCGAAGGCTTCACGCAGCCGGCCGGCCAGGACCACGCGGAAGTGCAGGCGCTGAAGGACGCGCGTGCGCGCGGCCATGACGTCGCCGGCTCCACCGTGTACGTGACGCTCGAGCCGTGCAGCCACTTCGGCCGCACGCCGCCGTGCGCGAACGCGCTGATCGACGCGCGCGTCGCGAAGGTCGTCGCGGCGATGGAAGACCCGAATCCGCAAGTGTCGGGGCGCGGCCTCGGAATGCTGCGCGACGCGGGCATCGACGTGCGCTGCGGGCTGCTCGCGAACGAAGCGGGTGAACTGAACATCGGCTTCGTGTCGCGGATGACGCGCGGCCGTCCATGGGTGCGGATGAAGACGGCCGCGTCGCTCGACGCGCGCACCGCGCTGCCGTCCGGCGAAAGCCAGTGGATCACCGGCGAGGCCGCGCGCCTCGACGGCCACGCCTGGCGCGCGCGCGCGTGCGCGATCCTCACCGGGATCGGCACCGTGCGCGAGGACAACCCGCTCCTGACCGTTCGCGGCATCGACACGCCGCGCCAGCCGCAGCGCGTGCTGGTCGACAGCCGCCTCGACCTGCCGCTCGATGCGCGCCTGCTCGAAGGCGCGCCGCTGCTGATCTTCTGCGGCCGGCTCGATGCCGCCGGCGAAGTGCGCGCGAACGTGCTGAAGTCGCGCGGCGCGGAAATCGTGCCGCTCGCGAATGCGTACGGCAAGGTCGACCTGCCCGCGATGCTGGCGGCGCTCGGCGCGCGCGGCGTCAACGAGTTGCACGTCGAGGCCGGCCACAAGCTGAACGGCTCGCTGCTGCGCGAGCAGTGCGTCGACGAGCTGCTGGTCTATCTCGCGCCGAGCCTGCTCGGCAGCGACGCGGCCGGCATGTTCGACCTCGCCGCGCCGGCGAGCCTCGACGCCCGCGTGCGGCTCGCGTTCCACAGCGTCGAGCGGATCGGCGACGATCTGCGAATCCTGGCGCGTGTCGCGCCGCCCCCCGCCACTCTTTGAACGGAGCCGTCAGGATGTTTACCGGAATTGTCGCGGCCGTCGGCCGCATCGAGGCGATCAACCCGCTCGGCGCGTCGCCCGAGGCGGGCGTGCGGCTGACCGTGCAGGCCGGCGGGCTCGACCTGGCCGATGTCGCGCTCGGCGACAGCATCGCGATCCAGGGCGCGTGCATGACGGTGATCGAAAAGACCGACACCGGTTTCGACGTCGACGTGTCGCGCGAAAGCCTGAACCGCACGGTCGGTCTCGCGCAGCCGGGCGAAGTGAACCTCGAGAAGGCGCTGCGCGCGCACGACCGCCTCGGCGGGCACATCGTGTCGGGCCACGTCGACGGCCTCGGCACCGTGACGCGCTTCGCGCCGGTCGGCGAATCGCACGAGTTGCGGATCGTCGCGCCGCGCGAGCTCGGCCGCTATCTCGCGTACAAGGGCTCGATCACGGTCAACGGCGTGAGCCTGACCGTCAACACGGTCGACGATCGCACCGACGGCTGCGAGTTCTCGATCAACCTGATCCCGCATACGGTCGAGGTCACGACACTGCGTCACGTGAAGGCCGGCGACAAGGTCAATCTCGAAATCGACATGATCGCGCGGTATGTGGAGCGGATGATGTCGGCATCGCAGGGCGTGCATCAGGACTGACCAGACTGTTCCGCCCCCTGGATGGTAAATGGCAGCCGGCGGTGCGGTCCGGCACCTGACCTGATGGCCAACGACGCGCACGGGTCATCCCGTCGCGCTAAGATGCAACGGCAGCGGTTTCGGCGCCGCGACGCTCGGTGCGCCGCGTACCGGCTGCCCCCTTTTCCTCCAGGAGTCGTCCCATGTCCATCTCGATGTACCAGGCTTCGCTGCCCGTCCTGATCCGCGGCCTCACCAACCTGCAGCACATCCTCGGCAAGGCGCAGGCGCATGCGGCCGAGAAGCAGATCGACCCGTCGGTGTTCATCGGCGCACGCCTCTATCCGGACATGCTGCCGCTCGTCCGCCAGGTGTATATCGCGACCGACACGGCCAAGGGCTGCGCCGCGCGGCTCGCCGGCGTCGACATCCCGAGCTATCCCGACGTCGAGCAGACGTTCGACGAACTGCACGCGCGCATCCAGAAGACGATCGACTATCTGAAAGGCTTCGACGCCGCGCAGATCGATGGCAGCGAAGCGCGCCAGGTCGTGCTCAAGATGCGCGTCGGCCCGATCGAATTCACCGGCCAGTCGTATCTGCTGAACTTCGTGCTGCCCAACTTCTTCTTCCACGTGACGACGGCATACGACATCCTGCGCCACAGCGGTGTCGAACTTGGCAAGCTCGATTACCTCGGCGGCCGTAACGAACAAGCGTGACGCACGGCCGGGGCTCGGCCGGCCTGCGGTGGCCCGTCTTCGGGCGGGCCGCGACGGCCCGGGCAGGCCCGGCCCGACGGCCGGTCGCACCGCTTTCCGGCGCGCTCGCCGGCCGCGCGCAGCCGGTGCCAGCCGAAACGTCGCCCGGCTGGCGTAAAATACGCACTTTCCTCTTTCTCGCCCCCTTATGACGCTCGCCTCCACGCTCGACATCATCGCGGAGTTGAAAGCCGGCCGGATGGTGATCCTGGTCGACGAAGAAGACCGCGAAAACGAAGGCGACCTCGTGATCGCCGCCGAATTCGTCACGCCGGAAGCGATCAACTTCATGGCCAAGTACGGCCGCGGCCTGGTTTGTCTGACGTTGACGCAGGAACGCTGCAAGCAGCTGCACCTGCCGCTGATGACCTACCGCAACGGCACGCAGTACGGCACCGCGTTCACGGTCAGCATCGAAGCGGCCGAAGGCGTGACGACCGGCATCTCGGCCGCCGACCGCGCGCACACGATCGCCACGGCGGTCGCGCACGACGTCCGCCCCGAGCACATCGTGCAGCCGGGGCACGTATTCCCGATCATGGCGCAGCCGGGCGGCGTGCTCGTGCGCGCCGGCCACACCGAGGCCGGCTGCGACTTCACCGCGCTCGCGGGCCTCACGCCGGCCGCGGTGATCTGCGAGATCATCAAGGACGACGGCACGATGGCGCGCCTGCCCGACCTGATCGAATTCGCGAAGGAACACGGTCTGAAGATCGGCACGATCGCCGACCTGATCCACTATCGCAGCCGCACCGAATCGATCATCGAGCGGATCGCCGAGCGCACGATGCAGACCGCGCACGGCACGTTCCGCGCGGTGCTGTACCGCGACCAGCCGAGCGGCTCGCCGCACATCGCGCTGGTGCGCGGCACGCCGTCGCCCGACGTCGATACGCCCGTGCGCGTGCACGAGCCGCTGTCGGTCCTCGATCTGCTCGAGACGAGCATCTCGACGCACTCGTGGACGCTCGACGCGGCGATGCGCGAGATCGCGGAACGCGACCTCGGCGTGATCGTGCTGCTCAACTGCGGCGACACGAAGGAACATCTGATCGACGTCTTCAAGGCGTTCGACGAAGAAGAAAAGGCCGCTGCGCTGAAACGCCGGCCGGTCGATTTCAAGACGTTCGGCATCGGCGCGCAGATCCTGCGCGATGTCGGCGTCAGCAAGATGCAGGTGCTGTCGAATCCGCGCAAGCTGGGCAGCATGTCCGGCTACGGCCTCGAAGTCACGGGCTTCATTCCGATGCCCGGCGGCGAAGCCAAGTCCTGCCCGGCGTCCCACGCGTAACCCGCCACGACGCTTTCGCCCTATAACCGTTCATCCACACCACGGACCAGATCATGGAAATCGGACAATACCAACCGAATCTCGAAGGCGACGGCCTGCGTATCGGCATCGTGCAATCCCGCTTCAACGAACCCGTCTGCAACGGCCTCGCCGATGCGTGCGTCGAGGAACTCGAGCGCCTCGGCGTCTCCGGTGAAGATGTGCTGCTCGTATCGGTGCCCGGCGCGCTGGAAATCCCGCTCGCGCTGCAGAAACTCGCGGAAAGCGGCCAGTTCGACGCGCTGATCGCGCTCGGCGCGGTGATCCGTGGCGAGACGTACCACTTCGAACTCGTGTCGAACGAAAGCGGCGCGGGCATCACCCGCATCGGCCTCGACTTCAACCTGCCGATCGCCAACGCGGTCCTGACGACCGAAAACGACGAGCAGGCCGTCGCGCGCATGACCGAAAAGGGTCGTGACGCTGCTCGCGTCGCGGTCGAGATGGCCAACCTGACGATGGCACTCGACCAGCTCGGCGACGACGAGGACGACGAAGAGGAAGAAGACGAAGAGGAGCGCGCATGAAGAAGAGCGCCCGCCGACAATCGCGCGAGCTGGCGACGCAGGGCCTGTATCAGTGGCTGCTGTCGAACGCGGCCTCCGGCGAGATCGACGCGCAGCTGCGCGGCGCGCTCGGTTACGACAAGGCTGACAAGGAACTGCTCGAAGCCATCCTGCACGGCGTGATCCGCGAGCACGCGACGCTAGTCGAAGCGCTGACGCCGTCGCTCGACCGCCCGATCGACCAGTTGTCTCCGGTCGAACGTGCGGTGCTGCTGATCGCGACGTTCGAGCTCACGCACCATGTCGAAACGCCGTACCGCGTGATCATCAACGAAGCGGTCGAACTCGCGAAGACGTTCGGCGGCTCCGACGGCTACAAGTACGTCAACGGCGTGCTCGACAAGCTCGCCGCGAAGCTGCGCCCCGCCGAAACGCAGGCGCGCCGCAACGGCTGATACCGTTTGTTTGTCCACGGGCGCGCAAGCGCCCGTTTTTCATTCTCTCCCCCGCCCCGCCCGACCGATGAATACCACCGCCGATTCGCTCGTCACGCTCGCCGCACGCGTCGACGCGATCCAGCCCTTCTACGTGATGGAACTGATGAAGGAGGCACAGCGGCTCGAGTCCTCCGGGCGCGATGTTATCCACATGGGCATCGGCGAACCGGATTTCACCGCGCCGGAGCCCGTCGTCGAGGCGGCCGCGGCCGCGTTGCGCCGCGGCGTCACGCAGTACACGAGCGCGCTCGGCATCGCGCCGTTGCGTGAAGCGATCGCCGCGCACTATGCGCGCGCCTACGGCCTCACGATCAGCCCCGAGCGGATCGTCGTGACGGCCGGCGCCTCCGCCGCCCTGCTGCTCGCGTGCCTCGCGCTCGTCGGCCGTGACGACGAGGTGCTGATGCCCGACCCGTCGTATCCGTGCAACCGACACTTCGTCGCGGCGGCCGAAGGTCGGCCGGTGCTCGTGCCGAGCGGCCCGGAAGCGCGCTTCCAGCTCACCGCGGACGACGTCCGCACGCGCTGGGGCAGCCACACGCGCGGCGTGCTGCTCGCGTCGCCGTCGAACCCGACCGGCACGTCGCTCGAGCCGGACGAACTGAAGCGGATCGTCGAAGCCGTGCGCGCACGCGGCGGCTTCACGATCGTCGACGAAATCTACCAGGGGCTCAGCTACGACGCGGCGCCCGTGTCGGCGCTGTCGTTCGGCGACGATGTCGTCACTGTGAACAGCTTCTCGAAGTACTTCAGCATGACCGGCTGGCGGCTCGGCTGGCTCGTCGTGCCGCCCGCGCTCGTCGGCACCTTCGAAAAGCTGTCGCAGAACCTGTTCATCTGTCCGTCCGCGCTCGCGCAGCACGCGGCGCTCGCATGCTTCGAACCGGCAGCACTCGACATCTACGAGGCGCGCCGCCTCGAATTCAAGCGTCGCCGCGATTTCATCGCGCCAGCGCTCGAGAAGCTCGGCTTCACGGTGCCCGTGATGCCGGACGGCGCGTTCTACGTATATGCGCACTGCGGCGGCGTCGCCCATCCCGCGGCCGGCGACAGCGCGGCGCTCACGCACGCGATGCTGCACGATGCCGGCGTCGTGCTGGTGCCGGGCATGGATTTCGGCGTGCATGCGCCGCGCGACTATATCCGGCTGTCCTATGCGACCGCCTACTCGCGCCTCGAAGAGGCCGTCGAGCGGCTCGCGGCACTGTTCGGCCAGCACTGACCGCCGATCCGCTTTCCCGGCCGGCACACCGGCCGTTGCCCCGCGCAAAAAAAGAAAAAGGCACCCGAATCGGGTGCCTTTTTGCTGGAGTCTGGCCGGAACCGCGGGACGTTACGCGCCGAGTTCCGAGTGGTCGCCGTGCGACTGCTTCGCGGTGTCGACGCTTGCGTCGTCCTGCTGCGGTGCGCCCTTCGGCGCGGCAGCCGCTTTCGTGGTGATCGGCTGCGCGCCGTCGAGCGTCGCATGCACGCGCTTGGCGCCGCCGGCTGCTGCCGTCACGGCCGCGGTCACGATCGGCTTCGACGGCTGGGCCGGCGCCTGCGGCGCATTGACCGGCACGCTGCGGCCATGCGCGACATCGCGCAGGCGGCCGCGCTCGGCCATGACCTTCGAGCCGTAGGCGGTGTCGTCCGGGTTGGTCGAGCCGTTGTACAGACGCAGCCCGTTCGCGAGCGAGCCGCCGCGGGCGATGCAGTCTTTCAGCACGAGCGCGCCGACCTGCAGGTTCGCGAGCGGTTGCAGCGCGGTGTCCGTGCCGCCGAAATACTCGAACTTGTCGGAATGAACCTTCGACATGACCTGCATCAGGCCTTGCGCGCCGACACCGCTTTCCGCGTACGGGTTGAAGCCCGATTCGATCGCCATCACGGACAGCAGCAGCAGCGGATCGAGGCCGACGTCGCGGCCGGTCTGGAACGCAGCCTTGACGAGCTGGCCGAGCGGCTCCTGCGCGACCCGGTAACGGCGCGACAGGTAGGTGGCGACGAGCGCCTGTTCGCGGTTCGACGCGAGCGCACGATCGTCGCGCGCATCGGCCGGGACCCGCTGGGTCGGGATCAGTTTCGCCAGCGCGACGGGCGACGGGCCGCTACGGGCCGGATCGGACGCATCGTTCTGCGCGGCGGTTTCCGGCGTGACGTCGAGACCGACGGCGAGCGCATCCGTTTCCGGAGCGTCTTCCTGCTGCGGCTGCGCGCCAGCAGGCGCGAAGTTCGGCAGCGGATGGCCGGTCAGCAGACGGGCCGGACCGGCCTGCACGGCCGCGGATACGACCGGCATCAGCTTCGCGGCGAGATTCCCGCGCACGGTCGGCAGCAACCACAGGGCAAGTGCGACCGCGACAGCGAGACAGCCGACAACGCTGAATAGATGGTGACTGACACGCGTCCCGCGACGCAGCATGTTGCGCACGATTTGTGCATGCTGCTCACTAGGACGCCACGATAACCAAGCGTTCATTCAGATCATCTCCCATGAACATGACTCGTGCGGCTCGCTCAGCTCGATGGCGAGACGGAAAACGCGCCGCGGAATCACGACGCCGCACGCCTTGGTTGGGACGCGCAAGCATCGGGGAAACGGTATAAGTACCGTTCGAGGCCACGGTGTAAGAGGGCCGGCACCTTCGCACATTGGGCGAGGCGGGCATACGCGGTGGCACCCACGCAAAAAAACCAGCGTCTCGTGGCGCTGGCTGGGACTACGACAAAGGCCGTCGAATACGCCGTGCAGGTTTCGGCGGACGGTGACGCGCTGCGTCAAAGATCGGTGATTGGCGGCTCGAAGCCTTTTACCCTGCAACCAATGTGAGCGGATTCTAGCAGGGTTTTATAGATCGTCAACACTATAAAACCGCAAAATCATAACAAAAAGTAATTTTGAATCGTCCTTCAGATCGCAAGTCCGCTGCCGTAGGGGCTCTGCGCGCCGTCGACTTTTTTCTCCGCCGGGCGTGCGAGCGGCCGCCCGGGTAAAATCATCGGTCGATTCGGGGCCGCAGCCGGCCGCTGCGCCCGCCCATCGCCGCCCGCCTTGCGGGTGGCTCGGACCTTCTTCATGAAATACAAAGACTTACGCGATTTCATCCAGCGCCTCGAGGCGCTCGGCGAGCTGCGGCGCGTCACGCAGCCCGTGTCGCCCGTGCTCGAAATGACCGAACTGTGCGACCGCGTCCTGCGCGCCGGCGGCCCGGCGCTGCTGTTCGCAGCGCCGCCCGGCAATGCGTTCCCGGTGCTCGGCAACCTGTTCGGCACGCCGCGCCGCGTGGCGCTCGGGATGGGTGTCGATGCGGGCGACGACGCTGCGCTCGGCTCGCTGCGCGACCTCGGGCGGCTGCTGTCCGCGCTGAAGGAGCCGGATCCGCCGAAGAGCCTGAAGGACGCCGGCAAGCTGCTGTCGCTCGCGAAGGCCGTATGGGACATGGCGCCGAAATCGGTGTCGTCGCCGCCGTGCCAGGAGATCGTCTGGGAAGGTGCCGACGTCGACCTGAACAAGCTGCCGATCCAGACCTGCTGGCCCGGCGACGCAGGGCCGCTCGTCACGTGGGGCCTCACGGTCACGCGCGGGCCGAACAAGCCACGCCAGAACCTCGGCATCTACCGCCAGCAACTGATCGGCCGCAACAAGCTGATCATGCGCTGGCTCGCGCATCGCGGCGGTGCGCTGGACTTCCGCGAATTCGCGCTGAAGAACCCCGGCAAGCCGTATCCGGTCGCGGTCGTGCTCGGCGCCGATCCGGCCACGACGCTCGGCGCGGTGACGCCCGTGCCCGATTCACTGTCCGAGTATCAGTTCGCCGGCCTGCTGCGCGGCAGCCGCACCGAACTCGCGAAGTGCCTGACGCCCGGCGTCGATACGCTGCAGGTGCCCGCCCGCGCGGAGATCGTGCTCGAAGGCTTCATCCATCCGCAGGAAGGCGCACCCGCCCCTGCCCCGGCCGGCGCACCGCCGCGGCCGGCCGGCAACGCGGCCGCCGCATACGAACACGCGCTCGAAGGCCCGTACGGCGACCACACCGGCTACTACAACGAGCAGGAGTGGTTCCCGGTGTTCACCGTCGAGCGGATCACGATGCGCCGCGACGCGATCTACCACTCGACCTATACGGGCAAGCCGCCCGACGAGCCGGCCGTGCTCGGCGTCGCGCTCAACGAGGTGTTCGTGCCGCTGCTGCAGAAGCAGTTCGCCGAGATCACCGACTTCTACCTGCCGCCGGAAGGCTGCAGCTACCGGATGGCCATCGTCCAGATGAAGAAGAGCTACGCCGGCCATGCGAAGCGCGTGATGTTCGGCGTGTGGAGTTTCCTGCGGCAGTTCATGTATACGAAGTTCATCGTGGTCGTCGACGAGGACGTCAACATCCGCGACTGGAACGAGGTGATCTGGGCGATCACGACGCGCGTCGACCCCGTGCGCGACACCGTGATGGTCGACAGGACGCCGATCGACTATCTCGATTTCGCGTCGCCCGTCGCGGGCCTCGGCTCGAAGATGGGGCTCGACGCGACCAACAAGTGGCCGGGCGAGACGAACCGCGAATGGGGTCGCCCGATCGAGATGGATGCGGCCGTGAAGGCGCGTGTCGACCGTCTCTGGCAGGAAATCGGACTGTAAGTCCGCGCCTTGAACGCACCCGACAAGAACGACGATGAGCTTTCCCCCCACCTCGATGCTGTCCGACGGGTTCTTCCTGTCGCTGTCGCTGTGTCTCGACATCGGCCTCGTCAACGTCGCGATGCTGTCGCTGACGCTGTCGCACGGCTTCCGGCCGGGCTTCTGGCTCGGCGTCGGCTCGTGCGTCGGCGATCTCGTCTACGCGGCGCTCGCGCTCGCGGGCATGGCCGTGCTGCTGCAGTTCGAGGCCGTGCGCTGGATCGTCTGGATCGGCGGCGGTGCGGTGCTGCTGTTCCTCACGTGGAAGATGGCGCGTGAAGCGCTCGCGCCGGCCGGCAGCGGCCACGACGGCACGGCGGACGACACGCCGCAGCCGCGTGCCAGCGCGCGGCGCAGCTTCGTGCGCGGAATGCTGCTGGCGATGTCGTCGCCGAGTGCGATTCTGTGGTTCGCGGCGGTCGGCGGCGCGCTGATCGCGAAAGCCGGCGCGACCACGCCAGCGACGGCGTCGGTGTTCCTGTCCGGCTTCTTCCTCGGCGGCCTCGCGTGGACGCTCTTCATGTGCACGCTCGCGAGCCAGGGCCGCAAGCGCGCGGGCGCCGGGATGATGCGCGCGTGCCACGTCGCGTCGGCGCTGCTGTTCGCGTATTTCTCGTACAGCGTGATCGTCGGCGGCTACCGCGACCTGATTGCCCACGCGGCGTGACCGCCGCACGCACAGCCGCGCCCCAAATGAAAAACGGCGCAACGCCCCACGAGGGACGTTGCGCCGTTTTGCCGCGCGCGGTCAGGCCGCCGCGCGGAATTCGTCAACGACGCCAGCCGTGGTGACGCCAGCCGCCGTAGCCGTGACGCCAGTACGGACGGCCGTAGTACCCGCCGTAGCCGCCGACGACCACGGCGGGCGGTGCATAGTAGGCCGGCGCCGGCGCGTAATACACCGGCGGGGGCGGTGCGTAATAAACGGGCGGAGGCGGTGCATACACGGGATACGCAGGTGCGATCGGGACCCCGATGCCGACCCCGATCGACACGTGAGCCTGAGCGGCGCTTGCGGCCCCCAGGGCCAGCGCGGCGGCGGCGATGAACGGAATGAGCTTTTTCACTTCGATTCTCCTGCTGGAGCGGTAATTTGTACGCTCCTGTCGGCAACGGCGGGCATGCACGTCGCATGGATGCAATGTAGCGAAAACCCACCGCTCGCGTATGGCGCATTTGTTGCAAATTGCAATTCCACGCTGCGGCGGCGACCGTGCAGCAGGGCGCCGAGGCCCGGCAATCCCCCTCGCGAGTCCCGCGATTCCGTCCGAGCAGCGAAACCGCGACGCGCCAGCCGGTCAGTCTTACCGGATCCGGTAAGCGCGGCCGGCACGCTTCCGTAATGAACGATTACAAATTTGAAACAGGACGCCGACAATCCAGGCGGGGACACAGCTCACGCGCGATTTGGGGCCGGATTAGGCCATCTTCGACGGAGGCGAAACCGCGGCGCGAATTTACCTTGTCCGCACCGAACGCTGCCGTCCAGGCCGTCCCCGTTCGGCATCGCCGCCGATCCGCGACCGCCCCGTCATTCCTGCGATACTGACGTCTGCTCCGTTTTCGCTGCGTGACCCGCCATGCCCCTCCCCGCTCTCCCCCGCCTCGGCTTCATCGGCGCCGGCCGCCTGGCGCGCTGCCTTGCCCTGCGCTTCGCGGCGGCCGGCTTTCCGGTCATCGCGATCGCGAGTCGCACGACGGAATCGGCCGCGGCACTTGCCGCGCGCATCGACGGCTGCCGGGCGGTCGACACGCCGCAGCAGGTTGTCGACGCCGCCGACCTGATCTTCCTGACCGTGCCCGACGACCATCTCGCATCGACCGCCGCCGCGCTGCGGTTCGACGCGGCGCGCGCGGCAGGCCAGGCGCTCGTCCACTGCAGCGGCGCGTCGGCGGTCGAGTTGCTCGATCCGGCAAAGCGCCAAGGTGCCGCCACGGGCGGCTTCCACCCGCTCTACCTGTTCGGCGGCACGGACGCCGATCTCTCCCGCATCGACGGCTGCTCGGTCACGCTCGAAGCCGACGGCGCGCTGCACGCGACGCTGCTGCGACTTGCTGCCGCACTCGGTTGCCATCCGCTGTCGATTCCGGCCGGCGGCCGAATGCTGTATCACGCGGCCGCGCATTACGCGGCGAGCTTCGCGCTGTGCGGGCTGTCGGAAGCGGTCGAGCTGTGGCGCGGCCTCGGCTTCGACGAGGAAGCGGCGTTGCGCGCGCTGCTGCCGATGCTCGCCGGCACGATCGCCACCGCGCGCGACAAAGGCCTCGCGAACGCACTGGCAGGCCCGGTGTCGCGCGGCGACACCGGCATCGTCGAGCGTCAGCTCGCGCTGCTCGAAGCGCACGGCGGCGACCACGCGACCCTGTATGCGCTGATGACCCGCCGCGCGGTCGCGCTCGCGGCGAAGCGCGCGGCGCCGCCGGCCGCGCTGCCGGCGCTTGCGCAGGCCGTCGAAACGTCGCTCGAGCGCACGACCGGGCACCCCTCCCCGCCGCGAGACGAGGCGTGATAAGGTGTCGGCCGATGCGCCGCCATCCGGCGTTGGCGGCCGCACGCTACTCGACTGTATAAAAAGGATGCCAACGATGTTCGGCGAGATCGCCCGTTTTCTGCTCAATACCGTCTTCACACTGTTCGGCGCGGCGCTGATTCTGCGCGTCTGGATGCAGGCCGTCCGCGTGCCGCCGTACAACCCCGTCACGCAGGCCGTGCTGCAGGCGACCAACTGGCTCGTGCTGCCGTTGCGCCGCGTGATCGCGGGCGTGCGCGGCATCGACTGGGCAAGCGTCGTCGCCGCCCTCCTCACCGCGCTCGTCTATGTGGTGCTGATGGTCGTGATGGCCGGCCTGGATCCGGCCTCGGTGATCGCGACGCTCGTCGTGGTCGCGCTGCTCACCGTCGTGAAGTGGGCGCTCAATCTCGTGATCTGGATGACGATCCTGATGGCGCTGCTGTCGTGGCTCAATCCGCGCTCGCCGGCGATGCCGATCCTCTACCAGCTCACCGCGCCGTTCCTGAACCCGCTGCGCCGCGTGATCCCGAACCTGGGCGGCATCGACCTGTCGCCGATCCTGCTGTTCGTGATCGTGCAGGTGCTGCTGATGATCGTCACGCGCGCCGCCGTGTCGCTGACGATGTTCGGCATCTGACGCGTTGCGCTATGCTGCCGGCCCCTGCGCCGGCGGCACCTCGAGCGTGTCGATCACCCCGAAGCGCGCGGGAATCATCGCGTAGCACACGCGCACCTTCTCGTGCGCGAGCCGCTCGAGCAGTTGCTGCGCCTCGTCCTCGGTGACGATGAACTCGACCTCGATCGCGAGCGAGCCCTGCAGCTCGAAAAAGCGGTCCTCGTGCAGCACCCGATGCCGGCCGAAGCCGGCCATCGCCCGAAACGCGGAACCGCCCGCGACGCCCATCCGGTTTCCTTCCTCCAGCAACCACTCCCACAGCGGCTTCCAGTGCAGCCGGTGCTGCTCGTGCACGTAGAAGCGCAAGAAAACCCTGTCCATCGCGTCCTCCCGATGCCGGCGCGCTCAGGCTGCCGCGAACCACGCGCGCGCGGTCCACATGCCGAGCGCCGTCAGCGTGAACGATCCAGTCAAGTGTAGGGCAGCCACCGCAAACGCCCATCCCAATTCGCCCTGCACCGCGTGCGTCATCACTTCGACCGAATAGGTCGAGAACGTCGTGAGGCCGCCGAGGAAGCCCGTGATCACGAACAGCCGCCACTCGGGCGGCAGCCCGACGCGGGTGGTAAACGCGACGGCCGCGATGCCGATCACGTAGCCGCCGATCAGGTTTGCGGCGAGCGTACCGAGCGGCACGGCGGGAAAGAACGCGTTGAGCGCAAGGCTCAGGAACCAGCGCAGCAATGCGCCGAGCCCGGCGCCGACGAAGATCGCGACGATCGAATAGAACAAGGGAGCTCCTCGCTGACGAAGCCGCATCGCGGGCGCGGCCTACGCCGAACTGTATGCGGAATCGTGCCGCGACGGCAATGCCGGCCGGCCCCCGGCGCGCACCGGATGGTCTCGCGCCGGAATCGTGCATTTCACTACGTGACGGGCCTCGGCTCGCCGATCGCGCCGGCGCTCG
The DNA here is from genome assembly GCF_001523915.2 of Burkholderia sp. LA-2-3-30-S1-D2. Lineage (NCBI taxonomy): Bacteria > Pseudomonadati > Pseudomonadota > Betaproteobacteria > Burkholderiales > Burkholderiaceae > Burkholderia > Burkholderia sp. LA-2-3-30-S1-D2. The sequence goes on from NZ_CP013384.1 coordinate 2,634,867, forward strand.
TCCAGGCGCTCGTCCAGGCGCTCGTCGCGCAGCCGTGATCGCGCGGCCGCGGCCGGCCGATTCGTCCCGCGCCGCTCAGCTGCCGTGCCATGCACGGTCGAGCGCCACGAGCGTCGCGAGCGCGCTGCCCTTCAGCCCGATCACGTCCGCGCGGCGGGCATGGGCCTCGCGTGCGTTGATGCGGATCACGTCGGCACCGAGCCGTTCGCTCGAGAGACGCACGGTCGGAATCGCAGTGCCCGCGCCGATCTCGACGACGGTCACCCATCCCGCCTGCGCAATCCAGTCCTGCAGGGCCCGCTCCTGCGCGTCGTAGCGTTCGCCGAGCCAGCCGTTGTCGCCGAACATCAGGATGTTCGGTCGCGCGAGGCCGCCGCAACGCGGGCAGCGCGGCAGCTCGCCGACCAGCCGGCACGCAGCCGCGTCGACATCGGGCGTGAACGGCGCGGCGTCCCACGTGTCGTCCGAGCAGGGTCGCAGGCACTGCATCGAATGAATCGAACCGTGAATCTCGGCGACACGCGCCGGATCGAAACCGGCCTTCTGAAACTGGCCGTCGACGTTGCTCGTCAGCACGAAGCCGCCGTTCGGCATCGAGTCCATCCAGCGCCGCAGGATCGCGAAGCCCGCGTGCGGCACCGTCTGCCGGTACAGTCCGAGACGGTGTCCGTAAAAGCCCCACGCAAGCTGCGGATGTGCGCGGAACGCCTGCGGCGAAGCGATCTCGTGGAATTCGAAACGCTCGTGGCGCAGCGCCGGATATGCGCGCCAGAAGCCGTCCGTGCCGCGGAAATCGGGCAGCCCCGAATCGACGCCGATGCCCGCGCCGGCCGTCACGAGCAGCGCATCGGCGCGCGCGAGCGCCTCGACGGCGGACGCGACCAGATGAGCCGGCAGTGGCACGGCAGCGGCGCTGGAATCGGTGAAATCGGACGAGTCGGAAATCGGCATGATGGAGCAGCGGAAGCGTCGAACGGTGCGCGAGTGGCGTCGCGCGATCATACGCCGGTTCGGGCGCCGCGCCGCGACATCACGCAGCCGCGGCGCGCACGCCCGCGGGTTCCCGCAGCGCGACGTACTGCAGCAGCATGATCGTCTTCGCGTCGACGATCTCGCCCCGCTCGACGGCATCCAGCGCCGCGTGCAGCGGCATCTCGACGACCTCGAGATCCTCGCCCTCCTCCGCGATGCCGCCGCCGTCGCCCGTGCGCAGCGACGCATCGTATTCGCCGACGAAGAAATGCAGCTTTTCCGTCACCGAGCCGGGACTCATGAACGCCTCGAACACCTTGCGCACGCCGCGCACGCGATAGCCGGTTTCCTCTTCGGCCTCCGCGCGAATGCGTGCATCGGGCGTCGCGTCGTCGAGCAGGCCGGCGGCGGCTTCGAGCAGCATGCCGTCGTGTCCGTTGACGAACGCCGGCATCCGGAACTGCCGCGTGAGCAGCACGTCGCCCGTCCTCGCGTTGCGCAGCAGGATGGTCGCGCCGTTGCCGCGGTCGTACGTTTCGCGGCTCAGGCGCTGCCACGTGCCGTCGCGGCGCAGGAAATCGAACGTCACCTTCTTCAGCACATACCAGTCATCGGACAGCACCGTCGTATCGACGATGCGGACGCGGTCCCGCGTTGCGGCCATGGTGGTCTCCCATTCGACAAGTGACGGCACTCATGGTAGCGTGCATATTCGTGCAATTTCAAGAAATTTCGTGCAAATCCGATGCTGACGACCCAACGCAAGAAAGCGATCCTCGACGCGCTCGCCCGCGACGGCCAGGTGCTGGCCGTCGAACTGAGCGCGCAATTCGGCGTGTCCGAGGACACGATCCGGCGCGACCTGCGCGAACTGGCGGCCGAGGGCCTGCTGCAGCGCGTGCACGGCGGCGCGCTGCCGGCGTCGCCGGCGGTCGCGCCGTTCGCGCAGCGCGAGCTGCTCGAAACCGCGGAAAAACGGCGCATCGCGCGCCGGGCCGCGCAGATGATCGCGCCCGGACAGGTCGCGATCGTCGACGGCGGCACGACCTCGGCACTGCTCGTCAGCGAGCTGCCGCCCGACCTGCGCGCGACGATCGTCACGCACAGCCCGAGCGTCGCCGTCGCACTGGCCGCGCATCCGTCGATCGACGTGATCCTGATCGGCGGACGGCTGTACAAGCATTCGATCGTCGCGGTGGGCGCCGCGGCGATGGAAGGCATCTCGCGCATCCACGCGGACCTGTATTTCATGGGTGTGACCGGCGTTCATCCAGTCGCGGGGCTGAGCACCGGCGACTTCGAGGAAGCGGCGATCAAGCGCGCACTCGCGGGGCGCGCCGGCGAGACGATCGTGCTGGCTTCGCAATCCAAACTGCGAGCGGCGTCGCAGTTCGCGATCGGCGAGCTCGCGCTCGCACAAGCGATCGTGGTCGAACGGGAAACCGATGCAGCGCTGACCGAGCCGATCGAGGCCGCGGGCGTGACGGTCGTGCGCGCGTAGCCGAGCGGCGGCTTCGACGTCTGCATGCCGGTGGGGCGGCACCGACATCGTCGTCGGCGCGATGTCAGCGTGCCGACAGGTGCCGCTTGCTACGATGGGCGACTGCCCACCCGCCGCGCCCCGTCCGCCCGATGTCTTCACCCTGCAACCCGATCACACCCGCGCCACCCGACGGCCCTGCCACGCCGCCCGGCGTCCTCGCACTGTTCATCGCGTTCGCGCAGATCGGCCTGACCAGCTTCGGCGGCGGGCTGAGCGGGCGCATGATGCGCGACTTCGTTCACGAGCGACGCTGGCTCGACGAGGAAGCGTTCCTCAACGGCCTTGCGCTGTCGCAGGCGCTGCCGGGCGTCAACGTGAAGAACCTCGCGATCTGGATCGGCTACCGGCTGGCCGGATGGCGCGGCGCGGTGGCTGGCTTCACCGGCATCATCGCGCCGCCGGCCGTGCTGATCGTGCTGTTCGGCGTCGCGTTCTCGACGCTGACGCGCTTCACGCTCACGCACGTCGCGCTCGCGGGCGCGGCCGCCGCGGCGATCGGGCTGTCGATCTCGATGGCGATCACCGCGGTGCGCCGGCTGCCGCGCCGCGCGCTGCCGTTCGCGGTGGCGGCGCTCACGTTCGTGTCGGTGGCCGTGCTGCACTGGCCGCTCGTATGGACCGTACTTATCGCCGGCGCGCTGAGCGTCGCGCTCGAATACCGGCGCGCGGCCGCATCCACCGTCGGGAGCGACGAACGATGACTGCCTCGTCACGCTACGCCGCCCTGTTCGGCGTATTCGCACCGCTGTCGATCGCGACGATCGGCGGTGGTCAGGCGATCATCGCGGACATCCAGCGGCAGGTCGTCGACGTGCATCACTGGATGACGGCCTCGCAGTTCGTGAACGACTTCGCGATCGCGCGAATGGCGCCGGGCCCCGGCTCGCTGCTCGCGACGCTGATCGGCTGGCAGGTGGCCGGCTTCTGGGGCGCGGTCATCGCGACGCTCGCGCTGTTCGGGCCGACCGCGTTCCTGATCTACGGCGCAGCGCATCTGTGGCGGCGCCACCAGGGCGCACGCTGGCAGGTCGCGCTCGAGGCAGGCCTGCGCCCGGTCGCGGCCGGCATGATCCTCGCGTCGGTCTGGGTGCTGCTGCAGGCGCTCGACGGCGGCTGGCCCGCGCGGGCGATCGCAGTCGTGTCGACGATATGCGTGATGGTCACGCGCATTCACGCGCTGCTGCTGATCGTCGTCGGCGCGTTGCTGCTGGTCGGTGCGCACGCGATCGGGTGACGGCGGCTCGCCTATGGCGCACGGGCGTGCCGCGCATGGTTCGACCGCGCGCTCACGTAGTGTGTGCTCGAGCGCGTCGTCACCGCGATGATGCTCGGGTTCGCGGTCCGCTTCGCGATCGACGCGCGCCGAGACCGGCCGCGCAGTTCACAAGCCGGCTACCGCGCGAAACGCGCGGTACGCATCGGCATGACGCTCGAAGCCGATGCCCGGCGCCTGTGGCACGGCCGCGTAGCCGGCGTCGACCGATTCGCCGTCCGCCAACCCGTTGAACGGGCGGAACGCGAACGGGTTCACTTCGGCGCCGCCGAGCCCGAGCGCCGACACGACGTGCAACGAGAACAGGTGACCGCCGTGCGGCCAGAACGCATCGCGCCGCCAGCCGTTCGACACGAAATGGTCGACGATCTGCAGATAGCCCGGCAGGCCATAGCAATGCACCGGATCGAACACAAGGACGTCGCGGTCCGGGCGCAGGCCGCCGTAGCGTTCGATCAGCTTCGCTTCCGCGAGCGAGAACAACGCCTCACCGGCCGCGACCGGCGGCGCGTATTGCGCGGTCAGGTCCGCATGAAGCGGCAGGTCGAGCGGATCGCAAAGGTCCTCGAACCACCAGAGTTCGAACGGTGCCAGCATCGCGACGGCTGCGCGGCCGCTCGTCGCGTCGTACCTATTCATCGCATCGACCGCGAGATGCGAACTGTCGGCCAGACACGCCGCAGCGGCTTCGATGCGTCTTTTGTCGTCATCGACATCCGCGCCGCCGATCTTGATCTTCGCGTGCGTGTAGCCAAGATCGACGATGCGGCGCATCTCGTCCGACAGGTGCGCGAGATCGTCGTGCGGATAGCGGTAACCGCCGCCCGCATAGACACGCACGCGAGGTGCCGCGTTGCGCGCGAGCCCGTCGGCGACGAAGCGATGGAGGGGCAGCCCCGCGATCTTCGCGGCGGCATCCCAGATCGCCATGTCGAGCACGCCGACCGCGACACAGCGTTCGCCGTGCCCGCCGGGCTTCTCGCCTGCCATCATCGCGCGCCATGCGCGAAACGGATCGAGGTTCGTGCCGGCGTCGTCGGCGATGGCGTCCGCGGCGGCCAGCAGACGCGGCGCGAACCGTTCGCGAATCAGCCCGCCCTGTGCATGACGACCGACCGAAGCGTAGCCGTAACCCGTGATCGGCCGGCCATCGCGCACGACATCGGTGACGATCGCGACGACGCTCGTCGTCAGGTCGCCCGACGGAAGCGCCGGATCTGCATGGCGGGAAACGGGGATCGCTTGCTCGCGGATGTCGATGATGCGCATGGTCGGGGTTCCGGGAAAACGTTCGGCGTTCGCAGACCATGCGCGCATTTCGGACGGCGCGAATGGCGGATCGCTGCATCATAGGCGCCTGCGCGATGTCGTGCAGACGCGCGACCGTCGCGATGCGGCGAAGGGATCCGACTCGCTCGACATCGTCCGAACCGCGCCGTGCCGCGTCGACGTGCGGACGACCGCCGCATCACGTACGAGGCGCGTCGCGCGCCTCGACGCCGGTCATCGCACCTCACTGGCACGGCCGCGAATTAGATAGACATCCGACGCGAAGCGCGTATGATGATTTTTGTCCGAGCCCGCGTCACTCCACTCGCCGCTCGCCCCGCCGTCTACCCTCTCGCTGCGTCGCGCCGTTACCCTCCGTTACCCGCGCGCATTGCTGTCCTTTTCACCCCACCCGTCACACCGCGCCGCGGTGATACCGGTCGGATGCGTTCGTCCACGCGATTTGTCGCGCCCGAACCCAGGAGTTCATCATGAGCATGCATCTCTATCGTGGCTTCGAGATCTATCCGCTGATCTACCCGCACACTCCGTCGCTGAACGGTAATACGCACAACTACGACGCCGGCTTCGACGCGGCCGTGAAGATCTGCCTGCGCGGCACCACCGACACGCTGACCCGCAGCGAAACATTCCGGCTGATCGACAACGCACCGTTCGAATCGGCGGGCGAAGCGCGCCGCGCGTCCGTTCGCTACGCGGAGCAGATCATCGACGGCAATCGCGACAAGCAGCCGCTCTTCGCAGATTCCCATTGACGCTTCCTGTCGCGGCAGCGCGGCCGCACCCTGATTCGGATGACGAAATGATTATCGATGAACTCCTCCGCCTGATCGAACGGCGAGAGATTTCCAGTACCGACGCAGTCCCGCACGACGGCCTCGCCGGTTCTGCGTTGCGTCACCAACCCGAGTTGCAGATGTTCGCTGCAGTGCGCGCATTGACGATCAGCGCCGGATATTCGGAATTCGAATCCGACGAGATCGCGAGTGCCGTCATGACCCGGCTCGGCTAGTGTTCCGCCACGCGTGTCTTGAAACAGCACCTGCATGACGACGATCATCCGCAAGCCCGACGAACCTGTCGATGTCGCGCTCCGGCGCTTCCGGTGAAACATCGAGAAGACGGGCCTGATCCGCGAGTTGCGTGGTCGCACCGGCTATGAAAAGCCAACTACCGAGCGCAAGCGCAAGAAAGCCAGCGCCGTCGCGAGACAGTGCCTGCTCGCGAAACGCATGCTGCCGCCTCGCAAGCTCTATTAGGAGAACGCCGTGTATCAGCCGACCGTCGAAGACCCTCCATTCTTCCCGTTGACGAAGTGCGAGGTCGATTTCGATCGACAGAAGGATGCGATCACGCTTCTGCCTAGCTTCTACGCGTTCGGCTGCGAGTACACCAGTCGCGGCCTCCTGATCGGCCGAGACGATGCATTCAGATTGATTGCCGCGATCGAAAAAGCCCTGAGCATCGAGCAGTGAACGTCGCCCCGACGTTGTCGAATCGCGTCGTGCCGGGCGGCGCTGCGCGGACATCGCGACACACGCGAGCGCTCTGATTGACTCCGGACTGGCCGCGCTTCTTTGCCCATCGCCGAACCCCCGCAAGGTCGTTCGACACCCCTCCGATCACCACCGTTCTGCCGCGGATCACGAAACGATTGATCTACTTGCGGGACTTGCTCGCGGAACGACGGCTGTTCAAGGCGGCGCCCGGCAGCATGGATGCTGATGTATCCGAACAAGAGCATTTTGGAGATCGCGTCGACCTGCCGATTTGCCCATGCGTCGCACCTTGGGGGCAAATTTCGGCGGGGCGTGCGGGATGGCGCCGAGCGCCTATCCTGAGCGGCAGACACCCGGCGCGATCGGTGAGATCGGTGAGATCGACGGAATAGCGGAACCGGCCGAGCGTGCGGCCGCGCTCGGCGAGTTGTTTCCGAACCGGAGCGAGTTTGTTGAGCCGGAGTCCCCTGCTTGCGATCCCGACTGAACCCCTTGCTCGTCGGCACGGGTACGGGTGCGTTTCAACGCATCGATTCAACCGGCGCTGGTACGCGAGTCGAATCGACAGGCCCGCTCAGGCAAACACGAAGTACTTGCGCACCGTCTCCACCACTTCCCACGTCCCTTTCATGCCGGGTTCGATCACGAACACGTCGCCGGCCTTCAGGTGCACCGGCTCCTCGCCTTCCGGCGTGATGATGCAGTAGCCGTCGAGGAAGTGGCAGTACTCCCATTTCTCGTAGTTCACTTCGAACTTGCCCGGCGTGCAGATCCAGGTGCCCATGATCTTGCTGCCATCCTTCGAGAGGTAGGCGTTGAGGTTCACGGTGTGCGGATCGCCGCCGATGCGCTTCCACTTGGTCGCGTCGACGACCGGGGTCGGGCAGGTTTTGCGCAGAACGGTGATGAAATCGGACATGTCGGCTCCAGACTAACGATCGGGTAGAAGGTCTGTCACGTTAGTTCGAAAGCTTCACCGGGGCTTGTATGCGTCCGACACCGACTCGTCTATTTTCGACATGGACTTGCGTGCTGGCGCGCCGCCTGCGTGTTCCGGTCGGCCTAGCGATGACCGACCGCTTCCGGCCGATCCTTGACACCCGTTCCCGGCGATCCGTCGCCCAACCACCGAGCCCATGCGTGCTTCGAGGCAGGCCGCCAAAAACGCCTTGCTTGCAACATCTGGGCCAAACCCTGTAGAATTACGCGTTCTGCGGGCGTCGTATAATGGCCATTACCTCAGCTTCCCAAGCCCCAGCGCGTTAATCAAAACCACTATTCACGCGCGTTCTTACGTCGTATTTTCTCCCGACTCCACGAAGAACCACTGTTCATGCGGGGCTCACGGCGATGCCAGTTTTCATGCCAGCGCCAATCTCAAGAAGCTGCTGTCGTATCGTGAAATAGAGGCAGGCTTTAGCTCTGCTCAAGCAACTCCTCGATGGAAGCTCCTTGAGTAGCCAATGCCCGCAAACGCACCGCTTGCTTCACGGTGTAGGAAATATGATGGTTCTGGTCGACCAGCACCCACGTCCCGGGGTTGCCTGTACCGGCGTGACCAGTCGCACACTCGTAGATGTATCGATCGCCGTAACTGAACGTGCGATCTTGATAGTAACTGCTTCCAACCACTGCAGCAGCGAGCCTCCGGTACTGCTCGTACTTCTCACCTTGGCGAAGGCTATGTCCGCGATGAATGTGCAGCTTCGCACCATGCGTATAGCGGATTTTCCCGTTGATGTGGGTGCTCGGCGTCAGGTCGCTAAAATCGGGATGAATCACACCATAATCCCCGAAGACCATGTTTGCAGGTAGTCGCTGCGTCGCCACGTTGGCCCACAACGTTAGCTCCTGCCTTGCTACCTCACCATGAGAGTTCCGCTCGATCTCGGCAACAGTCTTCGGAGAACTCGAGCCAGCAACGATGATGGCTCGTGCACTGACAAAGCGCGTTAGCAGGCCGTTGAAATACCCATCGACCGGATTCAGACCACTCTCGCAAATGACATGAATTCGCTCAACGGCTCGGCAATTTTTGTTGCGTCACGCCGGGTTCAGCGGTAGAGCCCGGCCGGCGAAGGTATTTCCCGCCAGATTTCCTGCATTACGCGCCCTGCGGACGCACGAATCCCAGCGTTCTCAGCCGCGTCAGGTTGTAGGCCGCCATCGTCAGCGTGAGCAACTGATCAACTTTCTCCAAGCCTCTCACCATCACCTGCCGGATCGGCCCGATCCGTTTGCCCCAGCCGAAGCACTGTTCGATGCATTTCCGTTTGCGCTGGCTCAGCGCGTAACCGAGATGCCGCGTCGTCCGACCATCGATTGCACTTCCGCCGGTGCGCTTCGTGTTGCGTGCGACGTGCGGCGTCACGTTGTATTCGCGGCAGGCCTTCACAAATCCACGCGTGTCGTACGCCTTGTCTGCGCCCACCGTAATACGCACGTCCGAACCCGACACATCGCGCAGCATGTCCGTCGCCACTTTGCGTTCCGCTCGGCCATTCGCCTCGCTGGCCTGAACGTTCACGACCAGACCGTGCCGGTTATCCGTCAGCACATGGCCCAGGTAACTCGGCAAGGCTGGCGCGGCATTGCTCTTGCGATAGAGCCGGCTCTCACCGTCGCTCTTCGATTCGTGCGTTTCATTACTGCGCGATTCGCCATGCCAATTGTCAGGCGGACGATCATCGTCCCCGCCATCCTTGCGCCGGATGCTCTTGTGGCTGGCCCACGCATGGATCAAGGTGCCGTCCACACTGAAGTGCTCGCCCGACAGCAAGCCGCGTTTATGCGCCGTTTCCACCGTCGCGTTGAACAGGTCAGTCACTGCGTCGAACTCGATCAGTCGATCCCGGTTCTTGCTGAACACCGAGTGATTCCACACCGCGTCTTCGATCGACAGGCCGACGAACCAACGGAACAAAAGGTTGTACGAGATCTGCTCGACCAGTTGCCGCTCGCTGCGATGCTGTATAGCACCTGAAGTAGCATCGCCCGCATCAGCTTCTCCGGCGCAATGCTCGGCCGACCGCCTTTGATGTCCGCTTCGTACATCGCCGAGAACTTGGCATCCATATTCGACAGCGCCTCGTTCATCCAAGTCCGGATCGGGCGCAGCGGATGCGTTTGCGGTACGAACTCCTCCAGTCTGACTGTACTGAACAGGGATTCGTTGTAGCTGTCGGTGCCTCGCATGCTGCCTTCGTGCCTTGGGATCGGGTTCGCTACATCGTGACGGATCGGCGGGGGTATTTCAACGGCCTGCTAACACCCGAGATGACGCGGAATATGCAGGACAACTACGACATCACGGTTTTCCTGCTCGATACGGGGTGTCGCTACTCGGAAGTCGCGAACATCCCGTGGTCGGCGATCAACCTCGATGCCTGCACGATCAGTCTCTATCGGAGCAAGGTGCGGAACGAGGATGTGCTTCACATGACGTCCCGGCTCGAAGCGATCCTTCGTCGTCGGTGGGAAGAACGCCGGACCGGACAGCGTTACGTCTTCGAAGACCGCACCGGCAATGAACGCGGCTACAGCACGAAGTCGATCAAGAAGGCGATCGAACGTGCTGGACTCAACGATCCTATTCTTGTCAAGGAACGCGGTGGGCGCGTCACCCTGCATACGCTCCGACATACGTTCGCGAGCAAGCTGGTCAAGGCGGGCGTCAGTCTCTATGAGGTGTCGGTCCTGCTCGGCCACAGCGATCCGAAGATGACGCAGCGCTATGCCCACCTGAGCCCAAACGACGCGAGCCGAAAGGCCGTAAAAGTCATCGACTCCCTGCTGCTCAATCCCGCGTGAATCTTCGTTTTTTCGACGGTGCCCCATCGTGAATTTGGGGCACTTTGTATGTCTTATTAAAGGCGTACAAAACCAGGATTCGTGGGGTCAAGACTCCCGGAAGCGCGTGCTCTGCCCCGCTATCGGGCGCGACCTTGCAACACATCATCGAGTCGTCGGGCATGATGTAGCCCATCAGCCGGATCGACATGCCAGAATTCGTGGTGACGAAGCTCGTAGTTTTCGATTGCTGCGCGCGCAACGACTTCGATGCAGAACTTGCCGTCGTCACGCTTGCACATGCGGCCGAGTAATGCTGCTTTGCCATCCTTCGATGTTGCGATGAGGTAACCATCCTCTTCGAGAACCGGCACCCATAGCCGGTCGAGCGAATCGACGGACATCACGCCGATCCGCTCCATCGCCTCCGGCAATGGCTTTCCTTCGAACAGCGTCTCGAATTCCACATCAAACCACGGTCAGCATATGGTGGTGTCGGCGTGTTCGAATTTCGCCGGCATCGGTCACGCAACGCGAGCGAGAATCCGTCGCTGCGCCTGATACTGGACGTTCTGCGCGTCGCCCTGCAATTCTTCCAGCGCTTTCATCAAGACGTCCTGGTATAGGGGCAGCAATGCTTCCAATTGATCGGCAAGCCCGGCCTCCGCAGCCAGATTATTCACGAGCCGCTGATACCCGTCGAAGCCGAACATCTTGTCCCGGATCGGTCGCAGCACACACCGCCGCTTGTCGTTTTGCTCATCGGTCATGTCGATGTAGCCGAAGTGCTTGAGGTCGAATGCCGCCCCGATCACTTGCCCCTGACTACCACCGAGAATGCAACTCAACTCGTGCAGGGTCATGCCGGGAAATGCATTAATGAGGCCGAGTGCTCGCGCGGCCATCGGCGTTACTTGCAACGCGTTTGCGAGTGCCGAAGCACGACAACCGTCATAGGCTGCCATGAAGGCGTGAAACCGGGAAAGCGAATCGTTCGTGGTCATAGTTCGTCGATTTTTTCTGGGTTGATCGCTTGCCTAACGGCGTTCGTTGTCATCCCCGACCGCTCAGGCATCCACTGCACGATACGTCAACCTCTCGACAAATTCAACCATATTGGAATATAACATTCCAGTATGGTTGTTCATCGCAATCGGAATGAAGACGACCATATCGTCCTATGACTACCCGCCTTACCTCGCCCCCCGACGATGCCCAAGACGCGCTGCTTGCTGCTCGTGTCGGGACCGCCATTGCAGAACAACGACGCGCACGCGGTCTGACTCAGGCGAAGCTCGCCGAGATGATCGATCTCGAACAGGAAGCGATCAGTCGGTGGGAACGCGGTGCGCGGATGCCGACCTTGCATCGGCTCCAGCAGCTCAGTGACGCGCTCGACTGCTCGGTAGACCAGCTATTGCAGCGTGGATCGAGACGGCCGGACGACCAACTGGCAATGATTGCGGCTGCGCTTGATGGATTGCATAGCGACGAGCGGGAACTCGTCGTGAATTTCGTTCAGCAGTTCACCGACATGCTCAAGGCCAAGCATTCGTCCAAGAATAGGCGACGCAAGTAAGAACAGCCTGCCCGAATATCCGAACGAGCGGGTTCCATTTATCCCCTGAGATCTATTTGCTCTATGCCGACGAACAACTACGGGGACGCCCAGCCAAATGAATTTGCCATGAGCCTCATCCGCGCACTACAAGCGGAGGGCTTTCAGGTCGCCGCCACAACGCGAGGCCCAAATGACACCCGAAAAACTTTGCGTATCACTTGGCGCGGCGTCTACATCGGGCTGATGGAGGCGAGACTTTGGGGGCGAAAGCTACCATATGCCTGTTTGTACAGGTTCGCGGAGGATAGTGCCAAGGCTCCCGAAGGCTTCGATAAGAAAGCATTCGCTGAGCGCCATGACTGCGACCCGGATCTGCTTCACGTCAACAGTGACTACAGCGGTTCGTATCTTTGGGTCAAAGACGAAGCAACGAGTCTGCTCCTGATGCGCGACTGGGCGAGAAGGATCGACGAAAAAATCCGGAATGACTCGCGCACCAGTTCGGAGGAGCCGCCCGAGTCGCACCAAAATCGGCGCGAATCGTATTGGTCCATGCCCGAATTGAGAGCGTCGGTCGCCGCGTATCTCGACATGTCACGTCGTTTCCGGCATGGCCAACTGGTTGTAAAGAAGCAGGTCTATCGAGACCTCTCCGCGAAAACCGGTCGGTCCGAAGAGTCGTGCGAATACCGGATGAGGAACATCTCCTACGTCCTGGCGCTCATGGGACGCGATTGGATACCGGGCCTCCCACCGGCAAAGAATGTTGGCGTAAGGGTCACTGGGCAGATAGAAGCGCTCATCTGCGAATTGGAAGGCAAACAGGAGTTGCCCCGGGCTGTCGATGCGGTGGCCGTTGCCAAGATTCGCAAGACGCTGAAAGAACGCCCCGACGGAAGCAAAGCACCTGACAGGACCACATCGACAACGACCAGCTTCGTCCGGAACCCCCAGGTCAAAGCATGGGTGCTTGAACGCGCGAACGGGACGTGTGAAGCTTGCGACCAACCGGCTCCGTTTATCGGGGCTGACGGCTTCCCGTTTCTGGAAGTCCATCATCTCCGAAAGCTGGCAGACGACGGATCGGATACCGTGACGAACGCGGCCGCCGTTTGCCCAAATTGCCATCGGCGCCTTCACTTCTCGGAGGACGCTCACGTGTACCGAGAAACGCTCTATGAAAAAGTGTCAGAACTCGTACGCGAGTAGATAACTCAGGATTCGCTCGGACGGCGGGGGTGTCAGAATTTCCGTGTTCAAGGCGGGGTTGAGATTCACACGGATGGTCGAACGAACCGGTCCTCGTAGAGGATAGCGAATTGGTTCATCGCTGTCTTCCAGTCGTGAGCGGCACGTCCCCAATCGGCAGTGATGTTGCGCAGCGCCAGCCAGATCAGTTTCGTCGCGGCATCATCGGTCGGGAAGTGACCTCGGGTCTTGATGATCTTGCGTAGCTGCGAATTGATGTTCTCGATGGCGTTCGTCGTGTAGATCACCTTGCGCACGCCCGGCGGGAACGCAAAGAACGGAATCACGCGATCCCAGGCGTTGCGCCACGCCGTGCTGACCGGCGGGAATTTCTGCCCCCACGGACCGTCAGCAAACGCATCCAGCTCGGCCTGCGCGGCTTCAGCGCTCGGGGCGGTATAGATCGGGCGGATCGCAGCAGCGAGGGACTTGCGGTCTTTCCAGCTCGCGTAATCGAGACTGTTGCGGATCAGGTGGACGATGCAGGTTTGCAGCGTCGTGGCCGGAAACACCACCGCAAGTGCTTCGGGCATGCCCTTGAGGCCGTCGGTCACGGCAATCAGGATGTCGCCCACGCCGCGTGTTTTCAGATCATTGAATACCTTCATCCAGAACTTGGCGCCCTCGGTGTTCTCGATCCACAGGCCCAGGATGTCACGCGTGCCGTCGGGCAGAATGCCCAGTGCCAGATAGACGGCCTTGTTGCGCACGACGGCATCTTCGCGAATCTTCACGCGCAGCGCGTCGAAGAATACGACCGGATACATCGGTTCGAGTGGCCGGGCCTGCCAGGCCGTCACTTCGGCCATGACCTCATCGGTCACCGAACTGATGAATTCGGGCGAAACTTCCGTGCCGTACTGCTCCAGCACAAAGCCCTGAATCTCGCGCACGGTCATGCCCCGTGCGTACATCGCAACGATCTTGTCGTCGAAGCCCGTGAAGCGTCGTTCGTGTTTGGGGATCAGCAGTGGTTCGAAACTGCCGTCGCGGTCGCGCGGTACTTCGATGCGGATCGGTCCGTCTTCGGTCAGAACCGTCTTGGCGCCACGGCCGTTGCGCTGGTTCGTCACGCTGGCCGGTTTTGCCGCGCCCGGCGCGTAGCCGAGGTGGTGATTCATCTCACCGCCCAGCGCTCGCTCGATCAGCGCCTTCTTGAGGGCTAGCGTCGCGGCATTGATCGCTTCGGCCGTCATCGGGCCGTTGCCGAATTGTTCAAGCAGTTCAGCGGGAATCGCCGGTAGCTCTACCGGTGGGGTTTTCGGTTTGCGAGGCATAGGTTCTCCTGGGGAGGATCATATGCCTTGAACACGAAATTACTGACAGGCCCCGGACGGCCGGTGTATATCACCCATGCCGATTCGATGAGCCCCGCGTCCACGTTGCCTACCTCGAACCCGGAAACGTCTTCGAGAAGCATCAGCAGACTTTCGGTGAAATCTGCTGGCGAGAGGTCGCCGTCGAAATTCTCGCGGACTGCTATGGCTAGCAGGCCGTTGAAATACCCCCGCCGATCCGTCACGATGTAGCGAACCCGATCCCAAGGCACGAAGGCAGCATGCGAGGCACCGACAGCTACAACGAATCCCTGTTCAGTACAGTCAGACTGGAGGAGTTCGTACCGCAAACGCATCCGCTGCGCCCGATCCGGACTTGGATGAACGAGGCGCTGTCGAATATGGATGCCAAGTTCTCGGCGATGTACGAAGCGGACATCAAAGGCGGTCGGCCGAGCATTGCGCCGGAGAAGTTGATGCGGGCGATGCTACTTCAGGTGCTATACAGCATTCGCAGCGAGCGGCAACTGGTCGAGCAGATCTCGTACAACCTTTTGTTCCGTTGGTTCGTCGGCCTGTCGATCGAAGACGCGGTGTGGAATCACTCGGTGTTCAGCAAGAACCGGGATCGACTGATCGAGTTCGACGCAGTGACTGACCTGTTCAACGCGACGGTGGAAACGGCGCATAAACGCGGCTTGCTGTCGGGCGAGCACTTCAGTGTGGACGGCACCTTGATCCATGCGTGGGCCAGCCACAAGAGCATCCGGCGCAAGGATGGCGGGGACGATGATCGTCCGCCTGACAATTGGCATGGCGAATCGCGCAGTAATGAAACGCACGAATCGAAGAGCGACGGTGAGAGCCGGCTCTATCGCAAGAGCAATGCCGCGCCAGCCTTGCCGAGTTCCCTGGGCCATGTGCTGACGGATAACCGGCACGGTCTGGTCGTGAACGTTCAGGCCAGCGAGGCGAATGGCCGAGCGGAACGCAAAGTGGCGACGGACATGCTGCGCGATGTGTCGGGTTCGGACGTGCGTATTACGGTGGGCGCAGACAAGGCGTACGACACGCGTGGATTTGTGAAGGCCTGCCGCGAATACAACGTGACGCCGCACGTCGCACGCAACACGAAGCGCACCGGCGGAAGTGCAATCGATGGTCGGACGACGCGGCATCTCGGTTACGCGCTGAGCCAGCGCAAACGGAAATGCATCGAACAGTGCTTCGGCTGGGGCAAACGGATCGGGCCGATCCGGCAGGTGATGGTGAGAGGCTTGGAGAAAGTTGATCAGTTGCTCACGCTGACGATGGCGGCCTACAACCTGACGCGGCTGAGAACGCTGGGATTCGTGCGTCCGCAGGGCGCGTAATGCAGGAAATCTGGCGGGAAATACCTTCGCCGGCCGGGCTCTACCGCTGAACCCGGCGTGACGCAACAAAAATTGCCGAGCCGTTGAGCGAATTCATGTCATTTGCGAGAGTGGTCTGAATCCGGTCGATGGGTATTTCAACGGCCTGCTAGATCGCGAATCTGGTCGATGGTCAGCGGCGGGAAATCGTTGGGGTGCTTGATGTCGTCCATGCGACGACTATCCCGGCGGTCTGCAGTCGAGACAACGCCTCCCCAACGACACAACCCGATCCGCAAGAGACTTTCGTCTCTCCACACTACAGCCTTCAGCGTCGCGTACTGCGAATATATCCCTGAAATGAGTCACATAACAGGAAATTTACCTTACATCATGCAGACAATCGTCTTGCCTCTATCATTAGGACATCATCCGGCGAGCCAGGGTTCGCCAACAGCTTTCGGATGTAGTCTAGCTTGCGACGTACCGGTATCCATACTGCCCCATCCCCCCTATTCATTAATGTAATCAGCTGTTGCTGAGCGAGGATTCTCACAATCGGATCAACAAATTGCCTTTCGGCAGTGTCGAGCCCGCGATACAAAGCGGGTTCAGAGCGCCCACCCAAACTCTGCACGAATAGTTTCCGCAGCACGGTGAGCAAAACTTTTTCTCCCGTGGTTAGATTCGTGGTCGCACGAATAGAGGCATTTGTATTTGCTGCCACCTCAAAGTCATTCACGGACGTGTTAACGAATCGATCGGCAGGGAGGTCAGTGTAGGATGATCTGCCTAAAAGTCGCTGCACAACGCACTCTCTAAACGCCGGAATCGGGGTACCTACTGCTTCAAAATGTAGTTCCTCGAAATAGCAGTCTTGGAATGTAACACCGCGCAGGTCGGGCAATCTCTCGTCCAACTCGAATGGATCAGGCTGGAAAAACACTCCCTCGATCAAGACCGGAAATGGCACAGCGATACGTAGCGAAATAGCTAGATTCAATAAATCTGCCCGCAGCACGTTCAAACCAGACGTATCCGGGATCGCCGTTATGAGCGACTGGAGAGTCCCAGTGTTGAGCTCGTATTGCAGCTTTCGAGCCGCAATCGCAACAGCGTAATGCCCGATGACTGTACCGCACTGCGAAAGCGCATCCGTAAGATCATGGCTGGACAACGATCCCATCGGATCATGGATGAAATCGACCAAGTCGCCCGCCCGATACACCGCGACCATCTCGCCGTCAAGGAATTTCCGCGAGTCTTCCTCAACTTCATAGATCACGAGCCCCGGCAGGCGTTGCAAAATCAACCACGCTTGATCGTCCGGCTCGAAACCACAAACCTCGCTGTAAGCGCGCTTGAGTTGCTCAGGTCGAAGAGGGCCAAGGCCATCATCCGATGCACGAGCATATGTTGCGAGGCGTCCCAAAATCTTGCGTATCGTTGGGCCGTCAAGGTAGCGGGAATCAATTCTCGCTTCGCGCTCACAGACCTGATCGACCAGGTAGTCCCATCCTGCGGCTGCGTCCGGGAATTTCCCTTCATCGGCAACTGTACTTATAAGTCCCGTGGACGCCAAATAACTGACAAATAGCGGTTTCGTTGGCAACCATGGCGGAAACTGACCTTGCCCATTGTTCGGTTGCATACGAAGAAACTGTTTGACCTGTTCCTCAGTAAACTCAGACGTCGTCAGATGTGTAACGGCCGCACTGAACCCCAAGCTGTCTTCTGCTTCGGCATTATCAGCAAAAAAATGATCGCGCCCGGCGATAATGACCCCCACCCCGGCTGGTGTTTCCGTAACCAACTGCCGGACAGCTTCCAGCGCTCGTTTGCGAATCGTACGCAGTCGCCCAAATGTAGCCCGCTGAACACCTAAGGCAGTAAGTTCATCAAAACCATCAAGAAGCAGAATGCAAAACTTTGCGCGCCACGCACGAACAAGACTGGGCGGAGACTCAAAGCCTATCTTACGGGCGTGCCTCTCCAAAACTTCGACGGCGTCAACCTGACCTGTATGCTCTCGCAGGTTAATGTACACGGGGAAGAGTGCGGTGCGTCCTCTCAGATAGTCTTCACGAAGCTCGCGAAAGATCTGACGTAGCGTCATGCTCTTTCCCGCCCCGAACTGACCGGTTAAAGTAAAACGCTCGCCGCGTTGCAGAGCTGAGCATATCTGACGTACTTGCCAACGCGCCGAATTGGCTCGGTCCTCAAGGTTAATCGGAACGTACTCGGTTGACGGATCAGGCTGGCGTGTTTCTGGATCTAGTACGCTGCCGAATACGTGATTAACGCGCGCCGCAAGGTATGCCGCGACATCGATTACTGACTGTTGGAATTGTGCAAACGATACGGCGACAACCTGGCCCTTCCCCGTCCTCTCGACTTCCTTGCGCTGGTCAGCGGTTGGCTCTTCGGCAGTCACGAACCAGCCTCGCGCGCCCTTCATGGGCGTCAGCTTTGTCTGTTGAACAACGGCTTGATGCAATTTTTTTGAATCATATCGAGCTTTATCTTGCGCACGAGATGTCGTCGCCTCAATGAAATGGACGCTCTCTTCAGTTTCGAATATCCCATCGCGCTCGCGTCCATCAAGCATGGCCGCCCCAGCCATCGCGCTCGAAGGCCATTTCGCCCGAGCGATTCGCAACACTTCAGCCTCGAATGCCTTGTCATCAGTCCAGCCCACTTGGCCCCCGCATTTTTAATTTTGAGACTAGCGATCATTCCGCAGTTTGTTGTAGCAGTCAATCGTACGAGTTCAGGCTGAATCCTCGTCTGCCAGCGACGCCACCGCTCCAGCATCGAGCCATGCCAGTTTCGCTGCCACCACCCCAAACCACCCGCTTGCCATCCCCACGTCAAACCCTGTAGAATCCCCCGTTCTGCGGGCGTCGTATAATGGCCATTACCTCAGCTTCCCAAGCTGATGACGTGGGTTCGATTCCCATCGCCCGCTCCACCTTCGGCTGCTCGGCAGCCTGCGCAAGAGCCGCCTCGTCGAAGGCGGCTTTTTTGTACCGTCTGCCGGTTCATCTGGCAGCACCGCTGCGCATGACGGGCCCGCGCCCGAACCAAGCCTTTCTCTGTCACCGATGATGCACGACGATCCGAACGAAGCCGGCCTGCCGCCGGACGACGCCGCCCTTCCCGACGAAGCCGCCGACGGCGCCGACGAAGTCAATCCGCTGCACCGCCGCCGCATCCGCAGCTTTGTGACGCGCGCCGGCCGCGTGTCGACCGGCCAGCGCCGCGCGCTCGACGATCTCGGCCCGCGCTTCGTCGTCCCGTACGCGGCGGAAATCCCGGACTGGGACGCCGTGTTCGGCCGCCGCGCGCCGCGCATCCTGGAGATCGGCTTCGGGATGGGCGCATCGACCGCGGAAATCGCCGCGCACCGCCCGGGCGACGACTTCCTCGGCGTCGAAGTGCACGAACCGGGTGTCGGCGCGCTGCTGAAACTGATCGGCGAGCAGGACCTGCCGAACATCCGCATCATCCAGCACGACGCGGTCGAGGTGCTCGAGCACATGCTCGCGCCGGAAAGCCTCGACGGCGTGCACATCTTCTTCCCCGATCCGTGGCACAAGGCGCGCCATCACAAGCGCCGACTGATCCAGCCGCCGCTCGTCGCGCACCTCGCATCGCGCCTGAAGCCCGGCGCGTACCTGCACTGCGCGACCGACTGGCAAAACTACGCGGAACAGATGCTGGAAGTGCTCGGCGCCGAACCGACGCTCGAAAACACGGCTGCCGACTACGCGCCGCGCCCAGACTACCGCCCCGTCACGAAGTTCGAACGGCGCGGGCTGCGGCTCGGCCACGGCGTGTGGGACCTGGTGTTCCGCAAACGCGCCGGCTGAACACAACGCGCGGCGCGCGCAACGCACGCTGCGCGTCGCGCAATGACAAACGGCCCGACCGGCATCTGCTGCCGATCGGGCCGTTCTCTATTGGATGCGCCCTCGCCCCCGCATGGGCATCACGCCCAGTTCAGCCACCCGCTATACCCCACCAACAGCACGAACAGGCCGAACGCGATCCGGTACCACGCGAACACGGTGAAGTCGTGCGTCGCGACGAAACGCAGCAGCCAGCGCACGCACACGAACGCGCTGACGAACGCGGCAACGAGCCCGAGCGCGAACAGGCCGAGCGAATCGACCGTGAACGCCTGCCAGTCCTTGACGGTTTCATAGAGCGTCGCGCCGAAGATGATCGGAATCGCGAGGAAGAACGAGAATTCGGTCGCGACGCGCCGGTCGAGGCCGAACAGCATCCCGCCGATGATCGTCGAGCCCGAGCGCGACATGCCCGGCACCAGCGCGAAACATTGCGCGATGCCGACCTTCAGCGCGTCGAGCGGCGTGAGCGCATCGACCGACTGCACGCGCGGCGGCTCGCGGCGTTCGCGCTGTCGCGCCTCGGCCCACAGGATGATCGCGCCGCCGACGACGAGTGCGAACGCGACCGGCACCGGCGAGAACAGCACGGCCTTGATCTTCTTCTCGAACAGCAGGCCGAGCGCGATCGCGGGAATCGTCGCGATCACGACGTTCAGCGTGAAGCGCTGCGCGTCGGGCCGGCTCGGCAGCCCGGACACGATGGAGACGATCCGCTGCCGGTATTCCCAGCAGACCGCGAGGATCGCGCCGAACTGGATCACGACGTCGAAGGTCTTCGCGTGCGCGTCGTTGAAATTCAGGAAGCTGCCCGCGACGATCAGGTGGCCGGTGCTCGACACCGGGAGGAATTCCGTCAGCCCCTCGACGACGCCGAGGATCAATGCCTTGCAGATCAGGATCCAGTCCATCCGTGGCCCAACTCCGAAGTAGTCGAAAGAAAGGGCCGCGTCACCGTCGCGGCCCGCCCGGCCGCGCGCGGTGCGCCGTCACTTTTCGACGATCGCTACGCGTATGCCGTTTGTAAGAATCGTAATTGTACCGGGTTCGTAGTTCACGCCGGCAAATTGCAGTTGTTCGGGCTTGAACGTGTAGATCGGATAGTTGGTCAGCACCTGCGTCGCGAGCAGGCCGGCGGCCGCGCCGACCTGTTGCGCGTACATCTGCGCGTTGCCGTCGAGCACGAGGCTGTCGACGGCCGGCGCCTTCAGCACGACCGAGCGGCTCGGCGCGTCGTAAGCCAGCTGGCCCGACACGATGAACTTGCCGCTCACCGGTTCGCTCAGGAACGGACTCGCGAAATGCGCGTCCAGCTGCACGGCGACGCGGTTCTGGTCGGGCAGCAGGTTGACGGCCGGATTGGCGAGCGACACGTCGACGACCTGCGCGACCGTCTTCTGGTACGGAAACTTGCGCGCGACGGCTTTCTGCACATCGCCGCGCGAGAACGTGTAGTGATCGGGGATGAACGGGAAAGTCGACGCGCAGGCGGCGAGCGATACCGACACGCCGATGGCGCCGGCGCAAGCGGCGAGGAAGCGGCGCCGGCCGGACGTGCAAGATGCGGTCATGCTGAACAATCTCCTGTATCGGGCGAAGCGTCCTTCGGGTTACCGGCTCGGCCGCAAGCAGGGCCGTGGACCGAAGTTAGTGCTTCGGCGGATGTCGCCGGTTCCATGCGCGTGCCGGTGACGGGCAGCGCGGCCAATGCGTCAGCGGGCCGCGCCGGCGCCCGGCGCCGGCTGCGTCGCGACTTCGAGGCGCGTCAGCCACGCGAGCGCGTCGTCGCGCGACGCACCGCACATCTCGGCGGACGTCTGCAGTCCGGAACAGCACGCGGGACGCTCGGGCCGCCCGAAGATCCGGCAGCGCAGGTCGTCGCCGAGCTGCACGCAACGCACGCCGGCGGGCTTGCCGTCGGGCATCCCCGGAATCGGCGAGGAAATCGACGGCGCGATGCAGCATGCGCCGCACCCCTCGCGACACGCATGCGGCGGCGGGACATCGGCGGGCGCCGGACGGACAGGCATTTCGACGGACACTCGGCTCTCTCACGAACAACAAAAAACGGTGCGGCAACCGGACGCAGCGTGCGGCAGCCCACTGCGCATTGTGCCACCGCCGGCTGCGACGTTATTACACAATGCAGCCGAAACGCGCGTTTATATACTCGAAAGCATCTAAAAAGCGCGAGACCATCATGAGTTCCGGTTCTGCCGACACAATGTTCCGTCCCGATTTGCTCGCGAAGTACGGCGCGAACGGGCCGCGCTATACGTCCTACCCCACCGCGCTGCAATTCCGCGACGATTTCGACCCGGCCGACTACGTGCGCGCCGCGGGCGATCCCGGCGCGTCGTCGAGCGACCTGTCGCTGTACTTCCACATCCCGTTCTGCAACACGGCCTGCTTCTACTGCGGCTGCAACAAGATCGCGACCAACAACCGCCGCCGAGCGCGCCCGTATCTCGAGCAACTGAAGCGCGAGCTGGCGCTGCAGGCCGCGCTGTTCGATCCCGCGCGCCCGGTCACGCAGCTGCACTGGGGCGGCGGCACGCCGACCTTCCTGTCCGACGACGAAACGGCCGAGCTGATGGCGGCCACCCGCGAACACTTCGCGCTTGCACCGGACGCCGACGCGGAGTTCTCGATCGAGATCGACCCGCGCACGGTCACGCCCGCGACGCTCGTCCACCTGCGCAACATCGGCTTCAACCGGCTGAGCCTGGGCGTGCAGGATTTCGATCCGATCGTGCAGCAGGCGATCAACCGGATCCAGCCGCTCGCGATGACGGCCGACCTGCTGTCGGCAGCACGCACGACGGGCTTCCATTCGGTCAGCGTCGACCTGATCTACGGGCTGCCGCACCAGACGGTCGCCGTATTCGCGCGCACGCTCGAGACAATCATCGAACTCGCGCCCGACCGCCTCTCGGTATTCGGCTACGCGCACATGCCGCACCTGTTCAAGATGCAGCGGCAGATCGACGACGCGACGCTGCCGCCGCCCGCAACGCGCGTCGCGCTGCTCGGCCTCGCGATCGACATGCTGACTCAGGCCGGCTACGTGTACATCGGGATGGATCACTTCGCGCGGCCGACCGACGAACTCGTGCGCGCGCAGCGCAACGGCACGCTGCAGCGCAATTTCCAGGGCTACAGCACGCGTGCGGATACGGACCTGGTCGGCTTCGGCGTGTCGTCGATCGGGAAGGTTGGCGACGTCTACGCGCAGAACGCGAAGGACCTGCCGGCCTATGGCGCCGCGCTCGACGCGGGCCGGCTGCCGATCACGCGCGGCGTGCGGCTCACGCCCGACGACCGGCTGCGCCGGGACGTGATCACCCAGCTGATGTGCAACCTCGAACTGCCGTTCTCGCATATCGAGGCCGCGCACGGGATCCGCTTCGCCGATCACTTCGCGCGCGAGCTCGACGCGCTGCGCACGTTCGAGCAGGACGGGTTGCTGACCATCGCCGGCGACCGCCTGACGATCCACCCGGCCGGCCGGATGGTCGTGCGCAACATCGCGATGGCGTTCGACGCCTACCTCGGCCAGACGCCGCGGCAACGCTACTCGCGCACCGTCTGACGCTGCACGGCCGCATGCGGGCGGCCGGTTTGATAAAGTACGGGGCTCAACGCCCCTGCAAGAATCCGCACGATGCGCACCACCAAAGCAACCAACGCGGTCGAACGCCTGAAAACGCGTTCCGGCAACCCGCAGTTCGCGGCCGTCGCGATGGCGGGCGGCCTGTTCTATCTGGTCGACCGCTCCGGCGGCACCGCCGAGAAGCGCAGCGAGCCGCTGCCGCTCGACGAATTCGTCAGGTTCGTCGACGAATTCGGCCCCAAAAAGCCGCGCAAGGCGAGCAAGCTCGACCTCGCATTCGAGGCGCAGATCAAGAAGAGCAAGGGATAAAGGACTGTTGCAGGCCGTCTGAAGGCTTCGCGGCCGCCCCCTTTGGTACAATCACGAAGTTTCTCTATCCCCGCTGATGGCCGACCTGGCTGCGTGACCACACCATGAATATCGAAAACGCGCGTTTCAACATGATCGAACAACAGATCCGGCCGTGGGATGTGCTGGATCTGGACGTCCTGGGCCTGCTGTCGATCGTCAAGCGTGAAAACTACGTGTTGCCCGAACACCGCGATCTCGCGTTCGCCGACCTCGAGCTGCCGCTGCCCGGCGGCACCAGCAAGATGCTGTTCCCGCGCGTCGAAGCGCGCGTGCTGCAGGAACTGTCGGTCAAGAAGCACGAGAACGTGCTCGTGATCGGCGCGGGTTCGGGCTACCTGGCCGCATTGTTCGCGCATCGCGCACAGCACGTGACGGCTGTCGATATCGATCCGACCATCGCAAAGTTCGCGGCGGACAACCTGCGCAACGACGGCGTGACGAACGCGGAAGTCGTGCTCGGCGACGGCTCGCTCGGCTGGCCCGACAAGGCGCCGTATGACGTGATCTGCGTCGCGGGCGGCCTGCCGGTCGTGCCGCAGCAGATGCTCGAACAGCTGAAGATCGGCGGCCGCCTGTCGGCGTTCGTCGGCGGCCGTCCGGTGATGAAGGCGCAGATCATCACGCGCATCGACGACAAGCAGTACCGTGTCGCCGACGTGTTCGAAACCTACGTCAATCACCTCGTCAACGCGATGGAGCCGTCGCGCTTCAAGTTCTGAGCGGCGGAGCTTCCATGCAGATCCTGACACCCGCGATGCTCGCGGAATGGCTTCGCGATCCGGCGCGTCCCGCGCCGCTCGTGCTCGACGTGCGCGAGCCCTGGGAAATCTCGACCGCGCAGATCGCCGGCAGCGTGTCGATCCCGATGCAACAGATCCCCGCGCGCAGCGAGGAGCTCGACGACGAAGCGGAAATCGTCTGCGTGTGCCATCACGGGATGCGCAGCGCCCAGGTCGCGATGTTCCTCGAATCGCGCGGCTTCACGAAGCTGTACAACCTGCAGGGCGGGATCGACGCGTGGTCGCGTGACGTCGATCCGTCCGTGCCGCGTTACTGAGTGACTGACCTTCCCGGCGGCGCATCGCGCGCCGCCACGGCGACCGGCACGTTGCAGCCGATCGCCCCGATCCGCCGAACGGGCGCGCATGGCGCGCCCGTTTGCATTTCCGCTTCTCTGTTCCCCCTCCCCCGATTGCTTCAGCCCGTCGGCTATCCGCGTGTGTTCGATGTCGAACGGCGGCGAGCACCCGAGCATGGCACCCGTCGAACGGATCGCTTCGCGCTTCCCGTCGTACTCCACTTCCCCCCGCGTGCACTGCGACGCCGACACGACACGACGCGGCTGAATGCGTGCGCATCGATCACGTTCCGCATGCCCCTCAACGCGTGACATGCGCGCTCGCACACGGGCGCATACCGTGCACCATTTGCGCCCGCGCGACTGCACCGCAACGGATCGCGCATGCTGCACGACGCGTCACGCGCACCACGCCGACGCCCCACGCCACCCCGCACAGGCACGCCCGGCGTGCATCCGTGCGACTGGCACATGCCTTGCGTTAGTCGGATGCCGGCGCCGTCATGGCGCACGCCTACCAAACACGTCAAGGGGAACTCGATGAAACGTCGCAGTCTGCTGAAGTTCGGTTCGATGGCCGGTGCACTCGCGCTGGCGGGCAAGAGTCCGTTTGCGCACGCGGCCGATGCGGGCACGGGTCCGATCAAGGTCGGTATCCTGCATTCGCTGTCGGGCACGATGGCGATCTCCGAAACGTCGCTGAAGGACACGGCGCTGATGACGATCGCCGACATCAACAAGAGCGGCGGCGTGATGGGCCGCAAGCTCGAGCCCGTGGTCGTCGACCCCGCATCGAACTGGCCGCTGTTCGCGGAGAAGGCGCGCCAGCTGCTCACGCAGGACAAGGTCGCATGCGTGTTCGGCTGCTGGACATCGGTGTCGCGCAAGTCGGTGCTGCCGGTGTTCGAGGAACTGAACGGCCTGCTCTACTACCCGGTGCAATATGAAGGCGAGGAAATGTCGCGCAACGTGTTCTACACGGGCGCCGCGCCGAATCAGCAGGCGATCCCCGCCGTCGAGTACCTGATGAGCGCGGAAGGCGGCGGCGCGAAACGATTCTTCCTGCTCGGCACCGACTATGTGTATCCGCGCACGACCAACAAGATCCTGCGCGCGTTCCTGAAATCGAAAGGTGTGAAGGACGCCGATATTCAGGAGGTCTACACGCCGTTCGGCCACAGCGATTACCAGACGATCGTCGCGAACATCAAGAACTTCGCGCAGGGCGGCAAGACGACCGTGGTTTCGACGATCAACGGCGATTCGAACGTGCCGTTCTACAAGGAGCTCGGCAACCAGGGGATCAAGGCGACCGACGTGCCGGTGGTCGCGTTCTCGGTTGGCGAGGAAGAGCTGCGCGGGATCGACACGAAGCCGCTCGTCGGCCATCTCGCGGCCTGGAACTACTTCATGTCGGTGAAGAACCCGACGAACACGAAGTTCAAGGACCAGTTCGCCGCGTGGGTGAAGGCGAACAATCTGCCGGGCGGCGCGAAGCGCGTGACCAACGATCCGATGGAAGCGACCTACGTCGGCATCCACATGTGGAAGCAGGCGGTCGAGAAGGCGAAGAGCACCGACGTCGACAAGGTGCGCGTCGCGATGATCGGACAGACGGTTGCCGCGCCGTCGGGCTTCACGCTCTCGATGGACGGCAACCATCACCTGCACAAGCCGGTGATGATCGGCGAGATCCGCGGCGACGGGCAGTTCAACGTCGTGTGGAAGACGAAGACGGTCGTGCGCGCGCAGCCGTGGAGCCCGTTCATCGCGGGCAACCAGGGCAAGCCGGACATCGTCAGCTCGATCCCGGCGTTCCTGCGCCGGCAGCGCGCGGCGCTCGCCTGATGCGATGCGGAGCGCCGCGCACCGGCGTGGCGCTCCGTTCGCAGGCCGGTGCAGGCACGCCGCCGCGATTGCGGTAACGCGCCGCACTCGCTCGCTCGCCGCCGCACGCGTTCGCTTTCCCACGCCCGACAGGATTTCTCGATGCCTACACGCTTTCGCCGCGCCGCCGTCGCGGTCGTCGCCTGTGCCGCGCTGACGGGCGCGCTGCCGCACGCCGCGTTCGCCCTGACGGCGGCCGATACCGCCGCGCTTGCCGGCGACGACTTCGACGCGAAAACGGCCGCGATCGAACATCTCGCCGCCGATGCCGATCCGCGCGCCGTCGCGTTGCTCAATGCGCTGTCGACCGGCGATGCGCTCGCGACCGGCGACGGACACCTGCTGATCCAGACCGGCGACACCGCGCACGACGCGCTCACGCAGGCCGCGACGCCGGCCGGCGACGCGCAGCCCGTGATGCTGAACAACCTGCTGCGCACGAAGATCGCGGGCGCGCTGTCGGGTCTCGCTCTCGCGTCGCCGGATGTCGCCGCGCGTCGCGACGCGATCGACGCGCTGCTGAAGTCGCCCGACCCGGCGCTCAAGCCGATGATCGAGCGCGCCCGCGCCAAGGAAACCGATCCGGCATTGAAACGCCGTCTCGACGCACTGTGGGCGATCGCCGCGCTGCACGACGCCGATCCGGCGAAGCGTCTCGAAGCCGTGCAGGTGGTGGCCGCGCGCCACGATCTCGACATGATCGAGCAATTGCGCCCGCTCGTCGCGCAGAACGCCGACGGCAGCCATGCGGAGCCCGACGCGCGCGTGCGCGAAGCCGCGCAGCAAGGACTCGATGCATTGCACACGCTGCAGCGCCGCGGCGAGATCGCGGGCACCGTGTTCGCGGGCCTGTCGCTCGGCAGCGTGCTGCTGCTCGCGGCGCTCGGCCTCGCGATCACGTACGGGCTGATCGGCGTGATCAACATGGCGCACGGCGAATTCCTGATGATCGGTGCGTACGCAACCTATGTCGTGCAGACGCTGATCCAGCGCTATGCGCCGGCCGCGTTCGACTGGTATCCGCTCGTTGCGGTGCCGGTGTCGTTCGCGGCGGCCGCGCTGGTGGGCATCGTGCTCGAGCGGCTCGTGCTGCGGCACCTGTACGGCCGCCCGCTCGAGACGCTGCTCGCGACGTTCGGCGTGAGCCTGATCCTGATCCAGGCCACGCGCATGCTGTTCGGCGCGCAGAACGTGCAGGTCGTGAACCCGTCGTGGATGAGCGGCGGCGTGACCGTGATGCAGAACCTGATCCTGCCGTACAACCGGCTCGCGATCCTCGCGTTCGCGCTCGCGGTCGTGTGCGTCGCCTGGGGCGTGTTGACGAAGACCCGGCTCGGCCTGTTCGTGCGCGCGGTCACGCAGAACCGCCGGATGGCCGCGTGCGTCGGCGTGAAGACCGCGCGCGTCGACGCGTATGCGTTCGCGTTCGGCGCGGGCATCGCGGGCCTCGGCGGGTGCGCGCTGTCGCAGATCGGCAACGTGGGCCCGGACCTCGGGCAAAACTACATCATCGATTCGTTCATGGCGGTCGTGCTCGGCGGCGTCGGCCAGATCGCCGGCACCGTGCTCGGCGGCTTCGGGCTCGGCCTCGTCAGCAAGGCGATCGAGCCGTTCTGGGGCGCAGTGCTGGCGAAGATCGCGGTGCTCGTGATGATCGTGCTGTTCATCCAGAAACGTCCGCAGGGCATGTTCGCCCCGAAGGGACGCAGCGCGGAGGCCTGACATGACTTCAATCACCGATTCGTTGTCGAATCCGGTCGCCGGCGCGCCGAAGCCCGCCGCAACCGCGCGTGCCGAGGACGGTTTCGCGCTCGGCCTGCCGCCCCGCCCCGCGCTGCTGTCGCGCCGCGCATGGCTTGCCCTCGTCGCGCTGTGCGTCGCGATCGGCATCGGCGTGCCGCTCGCCGCGCTGGTCGCGCCCGAGTCGAGCGCGTTCCACCTGTCCGCGTATGCGATGACGCTCGCCGGCAAGCTGATGTGCTACGCGATCGCCGCGCTCGCGCTCGATCTCGTGTGGGGCTACTGCGGAATCCTGAGCCTCGGCCATGGCCTGTTCTTCGCGCTCGGCGGTTATGCGATCGGCATGTACCTGATGCGCGAGATCGGCCGCGACGGCAAATACGGCAGCGACCTGCCCGACTTCATGGTGTTCCTCGACTGGCATCAGCTGCCCTGGTACTGGAGCGGCACGCAGCATCTCGCGTGGGCGCTCGCGCTGGTCGTGCTCGTGCCGGCCGTGCTCGCATGGGTGTTCGGCTTCTTCACGTTCCGCTCGCGCGTCAAGGGCGTCTACCTGTCGATCATCACGCAAGCGCTGACGTTCGCCGCGATGCTGCTGTTCTTTCGCAACGAGACGGGCTTCGGCGGCAACAACGGCTTCACCGACTTCAAGCGCATCGCAGGCTTTTCCGTCACGTCGCCCGGCACGCGCACGGTGCTGTTGCTGCTGACCTTCGCGACGCTCGTGCTCGCGTTCATCGCCGCGCGCGCGATCGTCACCAGCAAGCTCGGACGCGTGGTCACCGCGGTGCGCGACGGCGAGACGCGGCTGATGTTCCTCGGTTACAGCCCGCTCGCGTACAAACTGTTCGTATGGACGCTGTCGGCCGTGCTGTGCGGTATCGCGGGCGCGTTGTACGTGCCGCAGGTCGGCATCATCAACCCCGGCGAGATGTCGCCCGGCAACTCGATCGAAATGGCGATCTGGGTCGCGGTGGGCGGGCGCGGCACGCTGATCGGTCCGATCGTCGGCGCATTCGCGGTGAACGGCGCGAAGAGCCTCTTTACCGCGTACTTCGCCGAATACTGGCTGTTCTTTCTCGGGCTGATCTTCGTGCTCGTGCCGCTCTTGCTGCCGCGCGGCATCATGGGCCTCGTGGACACGCTGCTCGCAAAGGGGAAACGCGCATGAACGGCACGGCCCTCTATCAGTTCACACCACCGGCCGAAGACGAGCTGCTGGCCGTCAGCGGCACCGCATCGATGGGCCGCGTGGTGCCGCCCGGCATCGACACGTCGCACGGCACGATCCTCTACCTCGAGGACATCGAGGTGAGCTTCGACGGCTTTCGCGCGCTGAACAAGCTGTCGCTTGCGATCGACGCGGGCGAACTGCGCTGCGTGATCGGCCCGAACGGCGCGGGCAAGACGACGATGATGGACGTGATCACCGGCAAGACGCGACCCGATGCGGGCAAGGTTTTTCTCGGCCAGACCATCGACCTCGCGAGGATGAACGAACCCGAGATCGCACGTGCGGGGATCGGGCGCAAGTTCCAGAAGCCGACCGTGTTCGAACAGCATCCGGTGTGGGAAAACCTCGAACTGGCGATGCAGACCGACAAGGGCTGGCTCGCGTCGCTGCGCGCGCGGCTCGATCGTGCCGCACAGGCGAAGATCGAGGAGACGCTCGCGCTGATCGGCCTCGAAAGCGACGCGTATCGCGCGGCCGGCGAGCTGTCGCACGGGCAGAAGCAGCGGCTCGAGATCGGCATGCTGCTGATGCAGCGCCCCGCACTGTTGCTGCTCGACGAGCCGGCCGCCGGGATGACCGACCACGAGACGATGGAACTCGCGAAGCTGCTGAACACGTTGCGCGGCACCTGCTCGATGATGGTCGTCGAACACGACATGGAATTCGTCGCGGCGCTCGCGGGCGATACGGGCCGCGTGACGGTGATGGCCGAAGGCGCGGTGCTCGCGCAAGGCACGCTCGACCAGGTCAAGCGCGACGACGCGGTGATCGAGTCCTACCTCGGACGGTAATCCAATGTTGAAGATCGATGCACTGAACCAGTACTACGGCGGCAGCCATATCCTGCGCAACGTGACGCTTGCCGCCGACGACGGCAAGCTCACCGTGCTGCTCGGCCGCAACGGCGTCGGCAAGAGCACGCTGCTGCGCTGCCTGATGGGCGTGGTCGCCGCGAAAAGCGGCAGCGTGTCGTGGCGCGGCACGGCGCTCGGCACGCTGCCGCCGTATGCGCGCGTCGCGGCTGGCCTCGCGTACGTGCCTCAGGGTCGCGACATCTTTCCGCGGCTGACCGTCGAGGAAAACCTGCTCGTCGGCGCGGCGAGCCGCAAGGCGCCGTCGAAAGTGCCCGACCGCATCTACGACCTGTTCCCGGTACTGAAGGACATGCGGGCGCGACGCGGCGGCGACCTGTCGGGCGGCCAGCAGCAGCAGCTCGCGATCGGCCGCGCGCTGATGAGCGAGCCGCAACTGCTGATCCTCGACGAGCCGACCGAGGGCATCCAGCCGTCGATCATCCAGGACATCGGCCGCACGCTGCGTCAGCTCGTCGACGAATCGAAAATGACCGTGCTGCTCGTCGAGCAGTATTACGACTTCGCGCGCTCGATCGCGGACCATTACTGGGTGATGAGCCGCGGCGAGGTCATCGCGGGCGGCGATGCGCGCGACATGGAAACGAACGGTGTGCGCGAACTGATCGCGGTGTGAGCGGCGATACGGCAGCGCGCACGGGCGGCCGGTTCGCGGTGCGGCCGCACGCCGCGCTTCCAACGAACGCGGCATCTGCATTATTGTTCCGGTAGCATCCACGTTCTTCGCGCCCGTTTCCGTCGTTTCCCGCTTGCCGCCGATGTCCGCCCTCGACTCCCACGCCCCGCTGTCCCGCCCCGCCATCGCCAAGTCGTGGCGCGGCCGTCTCGAACTCGGCTTCGAACGGCACGGCGCGCGCACGACGCTCGTCCACCGGCTGCACGACGGCCCGTTGCGCGTCCAGCGGCCGCTGTATCCGGAGGGCGACGCGATCTGTCACGCGGTCATCGTTCACCCGCCGGGCGGCGTCGCGGGCGGCGACCGACTCGACATCGACATCACGCTCGGCGACGGCACGCACGCGGTGCTGACGACACCCGGCGCGACCAAGTGGTACAAGTCGAACGGGCTCGACGCGACGCAGCGCATCGGCATCACGGTCGGCGAGCACGCGAAGCTCGACTGGCTGCCGCAAAACAATCTGTTCTTCGACGCGGCCCACGCCGCGCTCGACTTCACGGTAACGCTCGGCGCCGGCGCGAGCGCGATCGGCTGGGACGCGACGCAGCTCGGCCGGCAGGCGGCCGGCGAAACGTGGTCGGCGGGCCGCATCGCATCGGGTTCGGCACTCGTCGATGCCGATGGACGGCCGCTATGGACCGAGCGCGCGCTGCTCGACGCGCACGATCCGCTGCGCGGCGCACTGCAGGGTCTCGCCGGCTTTCCCGTGTACGGCACGCTGTGGGCGGTTGGCACCGCGTGCGATGCCGCGCTCGCCGAAGCGCTCGCCGTGCGGATGCCGTTCGACGACACCCTGCGCGCGGGCGCGACCTGCGTGACGCCGGGCGTCGTGCTGGTGCGCGCGGTATCGACGTCGATGGAAGCACTGCAGCATCACTTCGCCGACTGCTGGCTTTACCTGCGGCCGCTCGTGCACGGCGTCGACGCACGGCCGCTGCGCCTCTGGCAGACCTGAGCGCTCGGCCCGGCACGCACCGTTTCGGCGCAGCCGCGCCGCCCACCCCGCCCACGATTCATGCATCGCGCACCACGATCGCGCATCGAGACGCGTTCCATCGACATGGCACGCGCCTTGCTGCTTACATAACGGCTACACGACGCACGAAAAGCGGCGCGGTGCTACGATGACCCGCGCCCCGGCCGGAACCCCGCGCACCGATAAAAATTACGTTTTCCTGAACGATTGCCTTCATGAAACTGACTCCACGAGAAAAGGACAAGCTGCTGATCTTCACGGCGGCGCTGCTGGCCGAGCGCCGCCGCGCGCGCGGGCTGAAGCTCAACTATCCTGAAGCGGTCGCGTTCATCACCGCCGCGTTGATGGAAGCCGCGCGCGACGGCAAGACCGTCGCCGAGGTGATGCACTACGGCACGACACTGCTCACGCGCGACGACGTGATGGAAGGCGTGCCGGAGATGATCCCCGACATCCAGGTCGAGGCGACCTTCCCCGACGGCACCAAGCTCGTCACCGTCCACCACCCGATTCCGTGACCGAGGTAGCACGCATGATCCCCGGCGAAATCCTCACCGACGACGGCGAGCACGAACTGAATGCAGGCCGCGCGACGCGCTCGCTCGTCGTCGCGAACACCGGCGACCGCCCGGTGCAGGTCGGCTCGCACTACCACTTCTTCGAAGTCAACGACGCGCTGTCGTTCGACCGCGCGGCCGCGCGCGGCTTCCGGCTCAACATCGCGGCCGGCACGGCCGTGCGCTTCGAGCCGGGCCAGACGCGCACCGTCGAGCTGGTCGAGCTGGCCGGCGAACGCGCCGTCTACGGTTTTCAGGGCAAGGTGATGGGGCCGCTGTAAGCCGCGCCCCGCTCTTCAGGAACAGCACATGACATTACGCTTGAGCCGCCGCGCATACGCGGAAATGTTCGGGCCGACGACGGGCGACCGCGTGCGGCTCGCCGATACCGAACTGCTGATCGAGATCGAACGCGACTTCACGACCTACGGCGAGGAAGTGAAATTCGGCGGCGGGAAGGTGATCCGCGACGGCATGGGCCAGTCGCAGCGCGTGGCCGCCGACGTGCCCGACACGGTCATCACGAACGCGGTGATCCTCGATCATTGGGGCATCGTGAAGGCCGACATCGCGATCAAGCACGGCCGCATCGCGGCGATCGGCAAGGCCGGCAATCCGGACATCCAGCCGGGCGTGACGATCGCGATCGGCGCCGCGACCGAAGTGATCGCCGGCGAAGGGCTGATCGTGACCGCGGGCGGCATCGACACGCACATTCACTTCATCAGCCCGCAGCAGATCGACGAGGCGCTCGCGTCGGGCGTCACGACGATGCTCGGCGGCGGCACGGGGCCGGCCACCGGCACCAATGCGACGACCTGCACGCCGGGCCCGTGGCACATGGAGCGGATGCTGCAGGCCGCCGACGGCTGGCCGATCAACCTCGGCTTTCTCGGCAAGGGCAACGCGAGCCTGCCGCAGCCGCTCGTCGAACAGATCGCAGCCGGCGCGATCGGGCTGAAGCTGCACGAGGACTGGGGCACGACGCCCGCCGCGATCGACAACTGCCTTTCCGTCGCCGACGACACCGACACGCAGGTCGCGATCCACACCGACACGCTGAACGAAGCCGGCTTCGTCGAATCGACGGTCGCCGCGTTCAAGGGCCGCACGATCCACACGTATCACACCGAAGGCGCGGGCGGCGGCCATGCGCCCGACATCCTGAAGGTGTGCGGCGAGGCGAACGTGCTGCCGTCGTCGACCAACCCGACGCGCCCGTACACGATCAACACGCTCGACGAGCATCTCGACATGCTGATGGTGTGCCATCACCTCGATCCGTCGATCGCCGAGGATCTCGCGTTCGCCGAATCGCGGATCCGCCGCGAGACGATCGCGGCCGAGGACATCCTGCACGATCTCGGCGCGCTGTCGATGCTGTCGTCCGATTCGCAGGCGATGGGCCGCGTCGGCGAAGTGATCATCCGCACCTGGCAGACCGCGCACAAGATGAAGGTGCAGCGCGGCGCGCTGCCCGAAGACGGCGCGCGCAACGACAACTTCCGCGCGAAGCGCTACGTCGCGAAATACACGATCAACCCGGCGATCACGCACGGGATCGCGCATGAAGTCGGTTCGATCGAGCCCGGCAAGTGGGCCGACCTCGTGCTGTGGGAGCCGGCGTTCTTCGGGATCAAGCCATCGATGATCCTGAAGGGCGGGATGATCGCGGTCGCGCAGATGGGCGACCCGAACGCGTCGATCCCGACGCCGCAGCCGGTCCACTACCGCGAGATGTTCGCCACGCGTGGCGGCGCACTCGCGCGCACGTCGCTGACCTTCGTGTCGCAGATGGCCGCCGATGCCGGCATCGCCGAACGCTACGGACTCGCGAAGCGCATCGTGCCGGTGCGCAACTGCCGCAACGTGACGAAGGCCGACATGATCCACAACGCGTGGCGTCCGACGATCAGCGTCGATCCCGAAACCTACGATGTGATCGCCGACGGCCAGTTGCTCACCTGCGAGCCGGCGTCGGTGCTGCCGATGGCGCAGCGCTATTTCCTGTTCTGATTTCCGGTTTTCGCTCCATGCGCACCCTCGACAAACGCATTGCCCCGAACGTGAAACTCGCCGCGTCGCTCGTCGCGCGTGCGCCGACGCTCACGCTCGCCTATGACGCCCGCTGCAAGAGCCGCCTCGCGGCGACGCTCGACACGGGCGAGGACGTCGCGGTCCTGCTGCCGCGCGGCACCGTGCTGCGCGACGGCGACGTGCTCGTCGCCGACGACGGCGCCCTCGTGCGAATCGCCGCGGCGCCCGAGACCGTGCTGCTCGTGCGCGCGGCCGACCCGCTCACGCTGATGCGCGCCGCGTATCACCTCGGCAATCGTCACACGCCGGTCGAGATCGGCGATGGCTATCTGAAGCTCGAAGCCGATCCGGTGCTTGCCGACATGCTGCGCCGGCTCGGCACGCAGGTCGACGAAGCGAGCGCACCGTTCCAGCCGGAAGCCGGTGCGTACGGCGGCGGCCACAAGCATGGGCACGATGCCACGTTCGCCGAGGATTACGCGCTCGCGCAGCAGGTATTCGGCGAACACCACGGCCACTCGCACGATCACGATCACCAGCATGGTCCGGGCTGC
The DNA here is from genome assembly GCF_001523915.2 of Burkholderia sp. LA-2-3-30-S1-D2. Classification (NCBI taxonomy): domain Bacteria; kingdom Pseudomonadati; phylum Pseudomonadota; class Betaproteobacteria; order Burkholderiales; family Burkholderiaceae; genus Burkholderia; species Burkholderia sp. LA-2-3-30-S1-D2. The sequence continues at coordinate 2,670,160 of NZ_CP013384.1, forward strand.
TCGCACAGCCACCACGGTCATGACCACCACTGAACTCGTCGCGCTGCTGCATCTCGCGTCGCCCGCCCTGCCAATCGGTGCGTACAGCTATTCGCAGGGACTCGAAGCCGCGCTCGACGCGAACCTGATCCGCGACGCCGACACCGCGCGCGACTGGATCGCCAGCGGGCTGACCGACGTGCTCGCGCACGGCGAGCTGCCGTTCCTCGCGCACCAGCTCGCGCGCTGGCAGGCGCACGACGCCGACGCGCTCGCGCGCGAGAACGCATGGTTCGTCGCGAGCCGCGAATCGGCGGAATTGCGCCGTGAGACCGAGCAGATGGGCTGGTCGCTCGCGCAGCTTTGCGCGTCGCTCGAATGGGGCGATGCCGCGCGCCGCGCGACGCTCGCGTCGCTGTCGCCGGTCGCACTGCCGACCGCGTTCGCCTACGCGGCCGCCGCGCACGACGCCGGTGCCGACGCCACGCTCGCCGCGTACGCATTCGGCTGGGTCGAGAACCAGACGTCGGCCGCGCTGAAGGCCGTGCCGCTCGGCCAGCTCGCGGGCCAGCGCATCATCGTCGCGCTGCGCGGCGCGATCGACGCGGCCGTACGCCGCGCGCTCGCGACACCACCCGACGCCATCAACACGTTCGCGCCGCAGCTCGGCATCCTGTCCGCGCGGCACGAAACCCAGTACTCGCGGCTGTTCCGCTCCTGAACCCGATCCACACCATGAACGCACCCGCTCCCTCCTCCGCCCGCCGCACGAAGAAACTGCCGCCGCTGCGCGTCGGCATCGGCGGCCCCGTCGGCTCCGGCAAGACCACACTGCTCGAAATGCTGTGCAAGGCGATGCGCGAGCGCTACGACCTCGTCGCGATCACGAACGACATCTATACGAAGGAAGACCAGCGCCTGCTGACGGTCGCGGGCGCGCTGCCCGAGGAACGCATCATGGGCGTCGAGACGGGCGGCTGCCCGCACACGGCGATCCGCGAGGATGCGTCGATCAACCTCGAGGCCGTCGACCGGATGCTGTCGCGCTTTCCGGACGCCGACATCGTGTTCATCGAGTCGGGCGGCGACAATCTCGCGGCGACGTTCAGCCCCGAGTTGTCGGACCTGACGATCTACGTGATCGACGTCGCCGGCGGCGAGAAGATTCCGCGCAAGGGCGGCCCCGGCATCACGAAATCCGACCTGCTCGTGATCAACAAGACCGATCTCGCGCCGCTCGTCGGGGCGAACCTCGACGTGATGGCCTCGGACACGAAGAAGATGCGTGGCGAGCGGCCTTACGTGATGACGAACCTGAAGGCGCTCGAAGGCCTCGCGGACGTCGTCGCGTTCATCGAGAAGAAGGGATTGTTGACGGTTTGAACGGCGGCGCGGCGGCCCGCTGCCGCCTCGCCTGCCCGGGGCGGCCTTGCGCCGCCCGCTCAGTCGCCGGATGCTTCCGACGCGTCCGTTGCGCCGGGCATCGCGCCGCTGCCGCGCTCGACCGGCGGCAGCAACGCCGCGAGCACGTCGACCGAGCGCGCGGTCGCGCCGCGATGACGCGACGCGAACGCGGCACCGGCCGCGCCCATCGCGATACGGCGCGCGTGATCGGCGAACAGCGCGTCGAGCACATGCGCGAGATCGAGCGGATCCGCGACCTGCATCGCCGCGCCGGCCGCGACCGCATCGGCGGTCGCCTGCGTGAAGTTGAACACGTGCGGGCCGATCAGCACCGGCACGCCGACCGCACACGCCTCGATGAGATTCTGCCCGCCGAGGGGCAGCAGGCTGCCGCCGATGAACGCGACGTCGCTGGCCGCGTAGTACGCGCCGAGTTCACCCATCGAATCGCCGAGCAGCACCGTCACGTCGGCCGGCAGCGGTTCCGCCGCGGCGGGCCGGCCGGCCGCGCGCGCCGCCGCGTCCGCGCCCCACGCTGAACGCCGCACGCACTTGAATCCGTTGCGCACGACGAGCGCCTCGACTTCGGCAAAACGCTGCGGATGACGCGGCACGAGAATCAGCAGCGCACCGGGCGTCTTCATCGCCGCAAATGCCTGCAGCACCAGCGCCTCTTCGTTCTCGCGCGTGCTTGCTGCGACCCACACGGGCCGCGTGCCGATCGCGTCGCGCCATGCGTGGCCGCGCGCCGCCAGCTCCGGCGGCGTCGTCATGTCGAACTTCAGGTTGCCCAGCACCGTCACGTTACGCGCGCCGAGCGACGTCAGCCGCTCCGCGTCGGCCGGGCTCTGCGCGAGCACGCGCGAGAAACCGCCGAACACGTCGCGCGTCGCCGCGCCGAACTTCGCCGCGCGCCGATGCGAGCGCGCGGACATCCGCGCGTTGGTCAGCACGAGCGGCACGTCCGCGCGGCGGCACTCGTCGATCAGCGTCGGCCACACCTCGGTTTCCATCACGAGGCCGAGCGTCGGCCGCCATGCGCGCAGGAAGCGCCGCACCGCACCCGGCATGTCGTACGGCAGGTAGCAGCGCAGCACGCGGTCGCCGAAGATCTGCTCGCCGGTCGCGCGGCCGCTCGGCGTCATGTGCGTGAGCAGGATGCGCGCGTCGGGACGTGCGCGCATCAGCGCGTCGATCAGCGGCTGCGCGGCGCGCGTCTCGCCGACCGACACAGCATGCACCCAGATCAGCGGCGCGCGATCGTCCGGTGAACGGCCGGCGACGTGGCCGAAGCGCTCGCCGATGTGCTCGCGATAGCCGCGCTCCTTGCGCGAGCGCACGCAGAGCCGGATGACCGCGATCGGTGCGACGAGCCACCACAGCGCGCGATAGATCGCCCTCAGCATGAGCGGACTCCGTCACCGCGGAGGATGCGGTGCGCGCTCAAACCAGCGCCCTGCCCTGCAGGCGCTCGAGAATCCCGAGCGGCGCGCATTCGCGACGCACCATCGCGTCGACCGGCAGGAAGAAGGTCTGCTCGAGCATGAACTGGCCGGACATCACAGCGTGCGAAGTCTGATCCGAGAAACATATCCACACGCTGCCCGGCGGAAACGGCATCGTCTGCTGCGGGCACGTCTTCTGGTAGTCGAGATCGGCCTTCATGCTGTCGTGCAGGTTCAGCATCAGGTGGTCGTACGCGCTGCGCGGCGACTTCGTCACGTGCAGCAGGTTCAGCAGCCACGCCGAACCCGGGAACTGCGGCCGGATCTTCGGCAGGAAGCGCTTCGCGACGTCCTCGAACGGCTCGCCGACGCGCCATACGCGCGGCTGGCCGGCCGGGTTCACGTTCGTGAACACGCGCAGGATCCGCTCGCCGTAGTTCGGTCGCGACGGGAACGCGTCGACGTGCAGCCGGCTATCGTCCTTGCGCCACGACGTCTGGCGCGTCTCGACCTGCATCAGCCGCAGGCTCGTCGGCGCGACGCGCAGCTTGCCGCGATATTCGGGAAAGAGGCCGTCGACGAGCGTGCCGGCCTGCTGCTGGAAGCGCGCGACCAGCGCGCGCACGGCCGACTGCGTGACGCTGTCGCCGAGCACGCCGGCGAGCGCACCGCCGTTCGGCGCGAGGCTGATGTTCTTGCGTTTGGGATCGGCGAGCGCCGGATCGAGCAGCGCTTCCTCGCCGCCTTCGATCGCGAAGCGCAGGTGCGGGAAATACAGCACCTTGCCTTCCTCGACCGCGGCGAGCAGTTGCTCGCGCGGCGCCGACAGGTTGTGTCCGCTCCAGTCGGCGGACGGGACTTCGATGATCTGGGATTCGCTCATGATCGGTTCGCGTGCGTGACGGGCAGGGCAGGCATGACGGGCATCACAGCAGACCGAAGCCCGCGAGCACCGCCTTCACCTGCGAGATCGACGGCGGCTGCCCCGCCGTGCCGAGATTGACGACGTTCGGCGACCAGTAACCGCCGGTGCGCCAGGCCGTCGCGAAATTGTACAGTTCGACCGTCGGACGCTTCAGCGCGGCCGCGATGTGAACCAGACCTGTATCAACCCCGACCGTCGCGGCTGCGCCGTCGATCAGGCCGACGACGGCCGGCAGCGACAGTTTCGGCGGCACGATCGCCGCCGCGCCGAACTCCTTCGCGAGCCGCTCGCTGGTCGCGCGCTCCGCGTCGTTGCCCCACGGCAGCACGAGCGACGCGCCGCGCCGCACGAGCGCCTGGCCGAGCTCGATCCAGGCGGCGTCCGGCCACTGCTTGTCGGCGCGCGACGTCGCATGCACGAACACCACGTACGGCACCGGCAGGTTCAGGCCGAGCGCCGCGACCGCGAGCGCCGCCGCACGCGTATCGAGGCCGAAGTCGACGGGATCGGCCGGCGTCGGCGCCGGGTCGCCCAGCGCGGCCGCGACCAGCTGGCGCGAACGTTCGACCACGTGCGTGCGCGGTGCGATCGGCACGCGCTTGCGATAGAAGAAGCGCACCGGCCATTCGTAGCCCGCGCCGTCGGTGCGGTTGCCGAGGCCCGCGAGCGGGCCGCGCGCCCAGCTCGCGACCCAGGCCGTCTTGATGAGACCCTGGCAGTCGATCACGAGGTCGTACTGCTCGGCCGCGAGGCGCTTGCGGAACGCGCGGATCTCGCGCCACGTCGCACCCGAGAGCGGCTTCTTGCGCCAGCGGCGCAGCGAGAACGGCAGCACGTCGCGCACGCCGTCGACGAGCCGCACGAGGTCGACGAAGCTCTCCTCGACGAGCCAGTCGATCTGCGCGTCGGGGTGGCGGCGCCGGATATCGGCGATCACCGGCATGTTGTGCACGACGTCGCCCAGCGACGACACGCGCACGATCAGAATCTTTTGCACGCTGAAAAAACGCCGGCGGACGGCCGGCGACAGGCATAAAGACGCGATTTTATCGCGCCCGGGGGACCACACAGGCAAAAAGCGGCCGCACGCCGTCGGCGTGCGCCGCTTTTCGGGAATGGCGCGACGATCCTTCGACCATCGTCGCGCCGGCGGCCCGCAGGCCGCCCAGGCTCAGAACGGCAGCTTGACGTCCGGCTTCGCGGCCGTCAGCACGCGGCGGAAGTCCGCCTGGATGCGCGCGAGCCCTTCCTGCGTCTCCGATTCGAAACGCATCACGACGACCGGCGTCGTGTTCGACGAACGCGCGAGGCCGAAGCCGTCCGGGTACTCGACACGCAGGCCGTCGATCGTCACGACTTCGTCGGCGCCGTCGAACTTCGCTTCCTTCTGCAGCTTCTCGATCAGGCGGAAGTTCTCGCCTTCGTCGAGCCAGAGCTGCAGCTCCGGCGTGCTCATCGCATCCGGCAGCGCATTGAGCACCGCGCTCGGATCGGCCGTCTTCGCGAGGATCTCGAGCAGGCGCGCGCCCGTGTAGAGACCGTCGTCGAAGCCGTACCAGCGATCCTTGAAGAACACGTGGCCGCTCATCTCGCCCGCGAGCGGTGCGCCCGTCTCGCGCAGCTTCGCCTTGACCAGCGAATGGCCCGTCTTCCACATCAGCGGCTCGCCGCCCTTCGCCTTCACCCACTGCGCGAGATGGCGCGTGCACTTCACGTCGTAGATGATCTGCGCGCCCGGGTTGCGCGACAGCACTTCCTCCGCGAACAGCATCAACTGGCGGTCCGGATAGATGATCTGGCCGTCCTTCGTGACGACGCCCAGGCGGTCGCCGTCGCCGTCGAACGCGAAGCCGAGCTCGGCGTCGGTGTCCTTCAGCGCCTGGATCACGTCCTGCAGGTTTTCCGGGTGCGCCGGATCGGGATGGTGGTTCGGGAACGTGCCGTCGATGTCGGTGAAGCGCTCGACGAGCGTGCAGCCGAGCGCCTTGAACAGGCGCGTCGCGAGCGGGCCCGCGACGCCGTTGCCGGCGTCGACGACGAGCTTCAGCGGGCGCGCGAGCTTCACGTCGCCGACGATGCGCTCGATGTACTGGTCGGCGACGTCGAATGCCTCGTACGAGCCGCTGCCCGTCTCATAGCGCTCGTCGACGATGCGACGGTACAGCGCCTGGATCTGCTCGCCGTAGATCGCCGCGCCGCGCAGCACCATCTTGAAGCCGTTGTAGTCGGGCGGGTTGTGGCTGCCCGTGACGACGATGCACGAATCGACGCGACGCTCGCCGCCCTTCAGCGGAAGCGGCACGCTCGCCGCGAAATAGCCGACCGGCGTGGGCACCATGCCGACGTCGACGACGTCGACGCCCGCCGCACGCAGGCCATCGGCGAGTGCGCCGACGAGCTCGGGCCCCGACAGGCGGCCGTCGCGCGCGACGACGACCGCGTCGCCGCCCTGTGCGCGCACTTCGCTGCCGAATGCCCGGCCGATCCCGCGCGCCGTGTCGGCGTCGAGCGTCTTGCCGACCACACCGCGAATGTCATATGCCTTGAAGATGGATTGGGAGATCATCGATTCTCTCTCGGTTGCGTGCATGGAAAATAATCTGGCCGCCTTTCGCGCATGCCCGGCATCATACATGCGGGCCCGGCGCTGCAAGGAACGGGACGGCTGGAGCGGCCCCGATCCAACTTATAATCGCGGGTTTTGATGACGCGGATTCCGTCCATTTTAATGCCTAGCCGTTCCGCCGCCGCCACCCTGCCGCCTCCGGGCGCCCTGCCGGCCGCCTCGCGCGCGCGCGGCTGCCCCGCATGCTGAAGCGATTCGGCAACCCGGACGTCGCGAAGGCCGTCGCGAATCTCGTCTGGCTGGGGCTCGAGCGGCTCACGCAGATCGGCGTCGCGATCGCGATCAGCGGTCTTCTGGCCCGTTATTTCGGGCCGGACGTGTTCGGCAAATGGCAGTATGCGAATACGCTTCTCCTCGTACTGGCACCGCTCACCTGGGTGTGCGGCGCCGAAATCCTGGTTCCGACCATCGTCCACCGACCGCCCGCGCAACTCGGCGCGGTGCTCGGCAGCGCATTCGCGCTGCGCATCGGCGTGTCCGCCGCAGCGCTCGTCGCGACCTGGATCGCAATCGGCGCCGGTGCGTTCGACCCGCTCGTCGGCGCGATGCTCGCGGGCCTCGCGGTCACGATGCTGTTCCGCGAGCCGTTCGTCGGCGTGATCAACGCGTGGCTGCAGAGCATGACCTACAGCAAGCCGCAGCTCGTGACCAGCATGCTCACCGCGCTGGCGAAGGCGCTGCTCGTCTGGCTGCTGGTCCGCGCGGCCGCCGGCCCGGCCCGCTTCGCATGGCTGTGGGCGCTGGAGGCCGCCGCGATCGGCTTCGCGCTGCTGCTCTACTACCGCCATCGTAACGGCGGCACGCTCGGCTGGACGTTCGACAAACCGCTGTTCAGGCACTTTGCCACCGCCGGCACCGTGTTCTGGCTCGGCCTGATCTGCATGTATCTGTTCCTGAAGCTCGACCGCCTGATGCTCGAGCGTCACGTGTCGTTCGCCGACCTCGGCCGCTATTCCGCGGCCCAGCAGCTCAACGAGAACTGGATCACGCTCGCACTGATGCTCGCGCAGACCATCGCGCCCGCGTTCGTGTACCGCGTGCAGGACATCGCGCGGCTGCGCCGCAACATCGTCCGGCTGATCGCGATGACCGCCGGCCTGATGACGGCCGGCGCGCTGGTGCTGGACGCAGCCGCGCCGCTCATCGTCGGCAAGGTGTTCGGCCGCGGCTACGAGGCGTCGGTCGACATCTTCCGCTGGGCCGTCTGGCTGTCCGTGCCGGCCGGCATCGAGGCGATAGGCAATCTTATCGTTCTCAAATATCAAGCAAAATTCGTGTTGCTGGCGAAATGGGTGCTCGCGCTCGCGATCGCCGCGCTCGTCAACGTGTTCGCGATCCCCCGGCTCGGCCTGTACGGCGCGCTCGTCGGGCTGGCGGCCGGCTATGTTGCGGCCGCCGCCGTTAATTTTTATTACATTCGTCTCAAGCTGCGCCCATGACGCCTCCCGCTTGCCCGCCCCCGCTCGACGACGTGGCCGTGCTGATGCCGGCCTACAACGGCCACGACGACGTCGTCCGCACCCTCGCGTCGTTTCGCGAGGACGCGCCGGTGCACGTGCTGATCGTCGACGACGGCAGCACGCCGCCGATCGCGGCGCCCGACCTGCCCGGCCTCGTGGTCGAGGTGCTGCGCATGCCACAGAACGGCGGCATCGAGCGCGCGCTCGAGGCCGGCATCGACGCGCTCGCGGCGCGCGGCTTCCGCTATGCCGCACGGATCGACGCCGGCGACCTCGCCGCGCCGCAGCGCCTCGCCAAAGAGCGCGCCTATCTCGATGCGCATCCGCGCGTGGCCTGCGTCGGCATGTGGACGCAGGTCGTGTCGCGTGCCGGCGAGCCGCGCTTCATGCTGACGCCGCCCGCCGATCCGCGCACGCTGCGCCGCACGCGCTTCCTGCGCTCGCCACTCGTGCATCCATCGGTCATGTTGCGCATCGACGCGGTGCGCGAAGTCGGCAACTATCGGGCGAAGTACCGCGCGGCCGAGGATCTCGATCTTTTTTTACGGTTAATGCAACGCTACGATTGCGCGAACCTGCCCGAGCTCGGCCTCTATTACGAGCTCAACGAGGGCGGGATCAGCGCGACCAAGCGCCGCCGCCAGCTGATATCGACGCTCTCGCTGCTGCTGCGACACTTCAACGCTCTGAACCCGTACGACTGGGCCGGCCTCGCCAAGAACCTGCTGCATTTCGTGACGCCGTACCGTACGTTGCAGCGGATCAAGCGGACGCTGTTCGCGGCGCGCCCGTCCGCCTAGCCCGCATCCGGCATTTTCGACGCTTTATTTTTTCTTTTTTTCATGTCCGCTACCTCCTCGCTGCGCATCGCGCTCGTCTGCAACACGGCCTGGGCGATCTACACGTACCGCCACGGGCTGATCCGTGCGCTCGTCGCGCGCGGCGCCGAGGTCATCGTGATCGCGCCGCACGACCGCACGGTGCCGCTGCTCGAGCAGATGGGCTGCCGCTACGTCGCGCTCGCCGTCGCGTCGAAAGGCACGAGCCCGCGCGAGGATCTCGGCACGCTTGCCGCGCTGGTGCGCCATTACCGCGCGCTCAAGCCCGATCTCGTGTTCCATTACACGATCAAGCCGAACATCTACGGGTCGATCGCGGCGTGGCTCGCGCGCGTGCCGTCGATCGCGGTCACGACAGGCCTCGGCTACGTGTTCATCCAGAAAAGCCGCGCGGCCAGTGTCGCGAAGCGCCTGTACCGGTTCGCGTTCCGCTTTCCGCGTGAAGTCTGGTTCCTGAATCGCGACGACCTCGCGACCTTCACCGACGAGCAACTGCTTGCGCACCCCGACCGGGCGCGTCTGCTGCACGGCGAAGGCGTCGACCTCGAACAGTTCGCACCGGTTCCGCTGCCCGCCGGCCGTGGCCCGGTGTTCATCCTGATCGGCCGGCTGCTGTGGGACAAGGGCGTGCGCGAATATGTCGAGGCCGCGCGCGTCGTGCGGGCCCGCTACCCGGACGCGCGCTTCCAGTTGCTCGGGCCGCTCGGCGTCGACAATCCGAGCGCGATCGGCCGCGCGGACGTCGACGCGTGGGTCGACGAAGGCGTCGTCGAGTATCTCGGCGAAGCGCACGACGTACGCCCGCACATCGCGGCGGCCGACTGCGTCGTGCTGCCGTCGTACCGCGAGGGCGTGCCGCGCACGCTGATGGAAGCGTCCGCGATGGGCCGCCCGATCGTCGCGACCGACGTGCCGGGCTGCCGCGACGTCGTGGCCGATGGCGAAACGGGCTTCCTGTGCCGCGTGCGCGACAGCGCGAGCCTCGCCGAGCAGCTGATCCGCATGATCGCGTTGCAGCCGGAAGGACGCACGGCAATGGGTGCACGCGGTCGACTCAAGGTTGCAGCCGAATTCGACGAGCAGACAGTCGTCGATCGCTACAGGCGTACCATTCATACGTTGACAGGCATCACATTCTGAAGGAGCACATGAGCAATGAGCGCTAAAGGCACCATCCTCGTCACCGGCGGTGCGGGTTACATCGGTTCGCACACAACCGTCGAGCTGCTCGACAGTGGCTATGACGTCGTAATCGTCGACAACCTCGTCAACAGCAAGGCCGAATCCGTGCGCCGGATCGAACGCATCACCGGCAAGACACCGGCATTCCATCAGGTCGACGTGTGTGACGAAGCCGCGCTCATGAAAGTCTTCGACGCGCATCCGATCACCGCCACGATCCATTTCGCGGCGCTCAAGGCGGTCGGCGAATCGGTGGAGAAGCCACTCGAGTATTACCAGAACAACCTCGGCGGCTTGCTGACGGTCCTGAAGGTCATGCGCGAGCGGAATGTCAAGCAATTCGTGTTCAGTTCATCTGCAACCGTATACGGCGTGCCGGAGCGCTCGCCGATCGACGAGTCGTTCCCGCTGTCCGCGACCAACCCATACGGCCAGTCGAAGCTGATCGCCGAGCAGATCCTTCGCGATCTCGAGGTATCGGACCCGTCGTGGCGCATCGCGACGCTGCGCTACTTCAACCCGGTCGGCGCGCATGCGAGCGGGCTGATCGGCGAGGATCCGGCCGGCATCCCGAACAACCTGATGCCGTACGTCGCGCAGGTGGCGGTCGGCAAGCTCGAGAAGCTGCGCGTGTTCGGCTCCGACTACCCGACGCCGGACGGCACCGGCGTGCGCGACTACATCCACGTCGTCGATCTCGCGAAGGGGCACATCGCCGCGCTCGACGCGCTCGCGAAGCGCGATGCGAGCTTCGTCGTCAACCTCGGCACGGGCCAGGGCTACAGCGTGCTGGAGGTCGTGCGCGCGTTCGAGAAGGCATCGGGCCGCCCAGTGCCGTACGAACTCGTCGCGCGCCGCCCCGGCGACATCGCCGAGTGCTACGCGAATCCGCAGGCCGCCGCCGACCTGATCGGCTGGCGCGCGACGCTCGGGATCGAGGAGATGTGCGCCGACCACTGGAAATGGCAGGAGGGGAACCCCCGCGGTTTTGTATAATCCGCTGTCCATTTTTCGAGCGATCCCATGCTCAGCTTCGCATCCGGCTTCATCGTCTCCCTGCTCGTCACCCTGTTCATCGTGCGCTATGCGCATCTGCACGAGAAATTCTCGATCGACAGCGACCTGGCCGGCGTGCAGAAATTCCACGTGCGGCCGGTGCCGCGCGTCGGGGGCATCGGGATCCTCGCCGGCGTCGTCATTGCCGCGCTGCTCCTGACACGGCGCTATCCGACGATCGCCGGCAGCATTCTCGGCATCGTGGCCTGCGGGCTGCCGGCGTTCCTGTCCGGGCTCGTCGAGGACCTGACCAAGCGCGTGTCGCCGCGCGCGCGGCTGCTGTGCACGATGGGCGCGGCCGCGCTGGCGTTCTGGCTGCTGAACATCGCGGTCACGCGCATCAGCGTGCCGCCGCTCGACTTCCTGCTCCACTACGTGGCCATTTCGGCGTTCATCACGGTGCTCGCCGTCGCGGCACTGGCCAACGCGATCAACATCATCGACGGCTTCAACGGCCTCGCGTCGATGGTCAGCTTCATGATGTTCGCGTCGCTCGCCTACGTCGCATTCCACGTCAACGACCCGGTCGTGATGTCCGCATCGATCATCATGATGGGCGCCGTGCTCGGCTTCTTCCTGTGGAATTTCCCGGCCGGCCTGATCTTCCTCGGCGACGGCGGCGCGTATTTCATCGGCTTCATGCTCGCCGAGCTCGCGATCATGCTGGTGATGCGCAATCACGAGGTGTCGGCGTGGTACCCGGTACTGCTGTTCATGTATCCGATCTTCGAGACCTGCTTCTCGATCTACCGGAAGAAGTTCATCCGCGGGATGTCGCCGGGGATTCCGGACGGCGTGCACCTGCACATGCTCGTGTACAAGCGGCTGATGCGATGGGCCGTCGGGACGAAGCATGCGCATGACCTCACGCGCCGGAATTCGCTGACGTCGCCGTATCTGTGGCTGCTGTGCCTCGTCGCGGTGATTCCGGCAACGCTGTTCTGGCGGCACACGGTGCACCTGTTCGCGTTCGTGGTGCTGTTCGCGCTGACCTATGTTTGGCTGTATATCAGCATCGTCAGGTTCAGGGCGCCGAGGTGGATGGTGGTGAGGAAGGAAAAGCGCGGGCATTGAGGGGTGGCGGCCAGCGTGTTACTGCTGGCCGCGGTCAACCACAGAGCGCTAGCTTCCGGCAGTGTTGGTACTCCAGTGCGGCACTTGCGCATAGATCACGACGTTACCATCGTCTTGTACGTAAGTTGCTGCCCCCGGATGGGAGGTATCCGGAATCTTGTGTGTGAGGCGGGTTAAGACTCAGATTCCGATGTTGAATCGCTCCGGGTAAAGCAGCGCAAACTGGGTCATCGCGCTCTTCCAATCGTGCCGGGAGCCGGTCCACTTGGCAACGACGTTTCGCAGGGCCAGCCAGATCAGCTTGAGTGCGGCCTCGTCCGACGGGAAGTGGCCGCGCGCCTTGATGATCTTCCGAAGCTGCATGTGCAGCGACTCGATGGCGTTGGTCGTATATACAATTTTCCGGATGTCCGGCGCGAAGGCATAGAACGGAATCACCTGATCCCAAGCCCGGCGCCAGAGGGCGGCAATCGGTGGGTATTTCGTACCCCACGGGCTCGCGTCGAATGCATCCAGCGCCACGGCGGCCGCTTCGGCCGACGGTGCCCGATAGACCTCCTTGAGCGCCGCTGCGACCGATTTCCGGTCTTTCCAGCTGGCGAAGTCCAGCGAGTTCCGGATCAGATGCACGATGCAGGTCTGGACCGTCGTTTCCGGGAACACCGTATTGATCGCTTCCGGGAAGCCCTTCAGGCCGTCGACCACGGCAATCAGGATGTCCTGCACGCCACGCAGCTTCAGGTCGTTCACCACCCGCAGCCAGAACTTGGCCCCCTCGGTCTGCTCGATCCAGAGGCCCAGAACGTCCCGCGTGCCGTCGCGGCGCACGCCCAGCGCCAGATAGATCGCCTTGTTGCGCACCACGCCTTCGTCGCGGATCTTGACGCGCAAGGCGTCGAAGAACACGACCGGGTACATCGGCTCGAGCGGCCGCTGCTGCCACTCACGCACTTCGTCGATCACCGCGTCAGTGACCGTGCTGATGAAGTCCGGCGACACTTCGATGCTGTACATCTCCTGCAGGAAGCCCTGAATCTCCCGCACGCTCATGCCGCGTGCGTACATCGCGATGATCTTGTCGTCGAAGCCGGTGAAGCGTCGCTCGCCCTTGGCGATCAGCACCGGATCGAAGGTGCCTGCGCGGTCGCGCGGAATCTCGACGTCGAGCAGGTCGTCATCGGTCGCGATGCGCTTGCGGCTGGTGCCGTTGCGATGGTTCGTGCTGCCGGCCGGCTTGGCTTCGCCCTTCTCGTAGCCGAGGTGGTGGGCCAACTCGCCGCCCAGTGCGCGCTCGAAGATCGCCTTCTTGAGCGCAGCAAGCTGCTCGTTGATCGTCGCCCGGTCCAGCGTCCCGGGCACCAGTTGCTTGATCAGTTCCGGGTCCAGGTTCAAGCCCTTGCCCGGCTCAATCGTTACTTCTTCCTTGCGTTTGCGTGGCATAAAAGTGGCTCCTTGGCCGTCAGTTTATGCCTCACACACAAAGGTTCGGATAGGCTCATCAAGCCGATTCACCCGACACCACACGCCTTGGCACACTCTGCAACACCGGCGCCACAGCCGTCTGATATTCAGGCACCCAGCGCCGGAGATCGCGCCGCACTTCGTCATCGGTGAGCACGCGGTGCTGCATCAGCCACGGCAACAACTCGTCGAGCAGATGGTCCGGCACTTCCCGCGCACGTGCGATCCGTAGTTTCGGATGCGGCGTGCGCGTGGTGGTCTCGTCGTCCGCGAGCAGTTCCTCGTAGAGCTTCTCGCCTGGCCGCAGTCCCGTGAATTCGATCCGGATCTGCCCTTCCGAGAATCCGTACAAGCGAATCAAATCGCGCGCGAGATCGACGATCTTGACCGGCTCACCCATGTCGAGGATGAAAATCTCGCCGCCGCGCCCCATGCTCGACGCTTGCAGCACGAGTTGCGACGCCTCCGGAATGGTCATGAAAAAGCGCGTGATCTCCGGATGGGTTACCGTCACCGGGCCGCCCTTCGCGATCTGCTGCTGGAACTTCGGAATCACGCTACCTGCGCTACCGAGTACGTTGCCGAAACGCACCGTCTCGAACTGCGTGCGCGCGCTCGTCTGTTGCAGCGCTTGGCAGGCCATCTCGGCGAGACGCTTGCTCGCACCCATCACGTTGGTCGGATTGACGGCCTTGTCGGTCGAGATAAGTACGAAATGGCGCACGTCGTGGCGGATCGCCGAACGCGCGACGCGGTAAGTACCCAGCACGTTGTTGCGCAGCGCCTGCCATGCGTTGTGCTCTTCCATCAGCGGCACGTGCTTGTACGCCGCCGCATGGAACACGATATGCGGGGCGTAGCGCGACATCACCTGGTCGAGCAGCAGCGAATCCTTTGCGTCGCCGATGATCGGTATCACCGGCTGGTCGGGGAAGCGTTCCCGCAATTCTTCGGCGAGTCGATACATCGCATATTCGGAGAGATCGAACGCAACCAGTTGCGCCGGCTTGAAGCGGAGGATCTGCCGGCACAGCTCGGAACCGATCGAACCGCCCGCGCCGGTTACCATCACGACGCGGCCGCGCAGCAGCGCCTCGACGTGCGGCGTGTCGATCGTCACGGCATCGCGTCCGAGCAAGTCCTCGAGGTCGATGTTCCGTACCTGGGACAGGAACCCCTGCCCTGGCATCAGCGCGGTCAGCGACGGCAGCACCATCGCCTTCACGCCGGCGCGCACGCACAATGTCGCAACGCGGCGCTGTGTTTCAACGGATGCCGACGGAATCGCGATGATCGCGTATTCGACCTTCATCGCATCGGTCCAGTGCTTCAGGTCGTTGAACGAGCCGAGCACCTTGTAGCCGTAGATCTCGCGCCCCTGCTTGGTCGGATCGTCGTCGAGGAGGCCCACCAGACGCCATTCCCCCGAACGCGACAGTTCGCGCGCGAGGCTCGCGCCGGCCGTGCCGGCGCCGAGCACGAGCACAGGCTTGCCCTGCCCGACCAGCCCGCCGTACAGGTAGAACTCCTTCGTTGCTCGGTACAGCGCGCGGGCGCCGCCCATCGCGAGGAACAGCATAAGCGGCGACACGAGCAACACCGAGCGCGGGATGATCGGCGACGGCTGGAACATCACGGCGCCGATCATCACGACCACGCCGCCGCCGCTCACCGCCTTCGAGATGCGCACAAGGTCAGGGAGGCTCGCGAATACCCACAGCCCGCGGTACAAGCCGAACGCATGGAACATCAACGCATAGACCGGCAATACCCAGACAAGCGCCGTTAGCGCACCACCGAGGAAATCAGGTGGAACACTCCCGTTGAATCGGACGAGATAGGCGAACAGCCACGCGGCGGTGACCGCCGTGAGATCAAACAGGAAAGCGCTCAGCGAAAGCCACGATGCTTTGGATCGCAACATCGGCGGGAAACCTCAAGAGTTATTTTCGGCGGCCGATTGATACCGGCGCCAACGCATGTCGATCACCAATCCGATACATGCCAGGACGCCGTACCACGCGAAGAACGACAACCACTGCTGCAGTTCAGGGCGTCCCTTTGCCCAAACGGCGACGATTATGCCTGCGAGCATGATGAGGTACCAATAAAGAGCAGTCCGGCGGTGACCTACCCCTGCCCGGACCATTCTCTGATAATAATGCTCCCGGTGGGCCTGCCAGAACTTTTCGCCACGTAACAGGCGTCTCAAAAGTGTTACAGATGCGTCGGCAATAAAGGGCGCAAACACGAGCGCCGGAAACCAGATCGGCCACGCGCCTTCGCTCCAGCCCCAGTAGCCAAGCGCGCCGGCCAGAAATCCCAGCGGGATCGAGCCGGCATCGCCAAGGAACAGCCGGGCCGGATGGAAATTCAGCAGTAGAAAGCCGAGCGCGGCGCCGGCGACAGCTGCGCCGGCCACGACTAGATCTGGCGACGGCATCGGGCCGATAAGCGCCGCGATCGCGTACGCGCCAAAGCCGAACAGCGCCATGCCGCCCGCGAGGCCGTCGGCGCCGTCCATGAAGTTGTACAGGTTCGTCAGCCAGACCATCACGAAGCCGACGCCGACCAGCATCCACCACGGCGCGTCGGCCGGAGACACGACGATCAGCGCGACGACCGCCGCAAGGTGCGCCGAGAACCGCACGCGGGCAGGCAGCCCGCGCCGGTCGTCGATCTGGGACATCGCGGCGAGTCCGGCGGCAGCGATGGCGATCAGCCACAAGTGCGGCGCCAGCGCGAGCAACGCAACGACGCAGACCGGTACGATGCCCCATCCGCCGACACGCGGAGTCGGCAGCGTATGGAGCGAACGGTCGTTCGGAATGTCGGTGGCAAGGCGCCACGCGAGACCGCTCACGAGGAGCACGCGCAGGATGGCCGTCGATGCGATGGCAGCGGCCAGCGCCACCGCGGCCGCTTCTGGCCACGTGGATATCGGGAAATGCATGTCGGCTATTGTTGTGTATCGCGCGAACGATACCATGCGGCAGTCGCTTCGAGGCCCTGTCGTGTCGTATAAGGCGGATGCCAGCCGAGCACGCGCGTGATCCGGCCTGTATCGAGCTGAAGGCTACCGGTCAGGCGGTCGATTGCCGCGCGTCGGCCGGTCAACGTACCGAGCGCGCGCAGCACGGTGGACGGGACCGCGATCAGGCGGGCCGGCTTGCCGAGTGCGTCGCCGATCAGGCGCAACAGGCCCGTGACCGATGGCGCATCGTCGTCGGCGACGTGGAAGCATTCGCCGGCCGCGCGTGGATCGATCGCGCAGCGCAGCAGCGCATCCGCGAGATTGTCGACATAGACGAGGCTGCGACGCGCCGCGATCGCGCCCAGCGGGAGCGGCAGCCCTCGCGACACGGCGTCCATCATCCGCAGGAAGTTCGCGCGCACGCCGGGGCCGTAGACGAGCGGCGGACGGACGACGACCACATCGATACCGGCGCACAACCCCAATTGCGCAAGCGCCTGTTCCGCGCGCCATTTCGAACGCCCGTATGGATCCTGCGGCGCGGGTGCGACGTCTTCCGCGAGCGGCACGCCGCGATCGCCCTCGCCGACCGCCTTGATGCTGCTGGCAAACACGAAGCGGCGGGCGCCGTGCATACGCGCCGCCTCGGCCACGCGCAGCGTCCCCGCGACGTTGGTCGCCTCGAACGCGGCATCCGGATCGGGCGACTCGTCGCGCATCACGTGAACACGCGCGGCCAGATGGATCACGCAGTCGGCGTCGAGATCGGCCGGCCACGCGTCCGCGAGGCCAGCGAAATCCGGCGCGTCGTGCACCCATTCGCGAACCCCGTCGACGCACCTGCCGGGACGGCGCACCAGCGCCGTGACCGTATGCCCTGCCGAGAGCGCCAGCCGGCAGACCGAGCGACCGACGAAACCGTTCGCGCCCGTCACGACGATGCGGGTCACCAGAGCCTCCAGCCGAAGCGGTTGTAGAACTTGAACGCCGACGCCGCGAACATGCGGATGTGCGCGGAACCCTTGCGGGACGCGCCGCCGCCGTGGTGGATCACGCGCGCCAGCGGCACGTAGACGATGCGCGCGCACTTGCCGGTACGCAAGCTGAGGTCGTAATCCTCGAAGTACAGGAAATAGCGCGGATCGAAGCCCTGCAGGCGCGCGAGCACATCGGTACGGAACAGCATGAAGCAGCCGCTGACGATCGGCGGATCCCACACGACGTCCGTTTCGTTGATGCGATCGCGCATCTCGTAGCTGGCCAGCCGACGCTCGAACGGCGGGCGCAGGGCCGACGGCAGGAAGCCCCTGACGAGGAGATCCACCAGCGCAGGATAGCGGCGGCACAGATACTGGATTCGGCCCGAATCGTCGCCGATGCACGGCGTCAGCAAGCCTGCTTCGGGATGCGTATCGAGAAAATCGAGCGCCTGCACGAGCGCATCCGCCTCGAGGTCGATATCGGGGTTCAAGATCAGGTGATAGCGGCTGCGCGCCGCTTCGATCGCGAGGTTGTGCCCGCGCCCGTAGCCGACGTTGCCGTGACCGGACAGCACGCGGTACCCGATGCCTGCCTGCCCGAACGCGGCGAGCTCCGCCGCGAGGTCCGGCATGCCGCCGTTATCGACCACGCACAGGCTAATCGCGCTGCCGTTGCGCACGGCCTGAAGGCGCGCGCAAGCCGCGCGGAGACTGGAAAACGTACGGGCGAGGAGCGCCTCGTCTGGGTGGTACGTCACGATGGAAATCGACAAGACTTCATCGACGGAATGCGATGAGCGAGAGGATGCTTGCGGATGAGATGTCACGTGCTGACTATCGTTAACGTTTGACGCGGAGGTGCATTGGCCAGTGTGCGCAGCCATGCCTGTGCGCGCAACCGGGATTGCCATTTGTAGCAATTATGCCGTGGCAACGCGCTCCACGGGCGTTCCGGCCGGAAAAAGGGCCGCAAGGAAGGGGCACGCGGCTACGCTCCGAAAGGCTTCGGCCGGCGCCGAAACGCCAAATGCTTCTGTATATAATGCGACACCTCGATACGCATCCCGGCAGCACCTTATGTTTGATATTTCGGTGATTCTCAACGCTCACAATGAGGGCGGCATCATCAACCGGACGCTCCGGTCCCTGGCTGAAGCGGCAGACTTCGCAAGAGCCCGCGGTATCACCCTGGAAATTGTCGTCGTCCTTGATAACCCGAACGAAGCGACCCGATCCGTCATCGCGTCGGCTGACCTTTCCAGTTTCGACGGAGTCCAGACGATCGAGGTGTCGAACCGCTCGCTTGGTCTGAGCAGAAACTCCGGCTGCGAGATCGCGCAAGGCGAATATTTCGCCACGGCCGATGCCGACGATCTCGTATCGTTCAACTTCTTCGTCGAAGCGCTGGCCGCCGCCAAGCAGTATGGCAACGATGCGCTGCTGTTCCCGCAGTACCTGATCGCATTCGGTTCGATGTACTTCATTACCGAATACGGCGAAGCGGACCTGATGCCGTTCCTGCTTGCCGACATCCATCCGTACGTGTCGCGCGTGTTCTTCCATCGATCGACGTTCGATCGCCTCAAGTACGTTCATTGCGACACGCAACGCGGCCACGCATTCGAGGACTGGCACTTCAATTCGTGTGCGATCGCACTCGGGATGAAGGCGCACTATATCCCCGACACCGTTCTTTACTATCGCCAGCGCCAGCAGAGCATCATGGCTGCCGCGCGTAACCAGAGCGTCGAGCTCGAAACGCCGGATACCAACCTGTTCGACCCTGCCGTTTACGTGCGCGTGTTCGCGGACGACTATCGTGCGTATCGCGCCGGCGAACGCATGCTGCCGCCATGGTACGACCTCAAGCAGAAGTTTCTCGGCAGCCGGCTGCTGTCGGACATGACCGAGGCAGCCAACCGGATCGACCCGGCCGTCGACACGCTGTCGCTGCGGCACGGCAACCAGACGAGCGCGATGTGGTCGACGCCCGAACCGTCCGCGGTCTACTACGAAATGTGCGAGGCCATTCGCGACGCCCGCCAGATCACGGACGTGTTCCTGATCCCTTTCCTGCCCGCCGGCGGCGCGGAGCGCTACATTCTCGACGTGATGAACGGCCTGCTGGCATGCGGCGCGTCGAAGCGCATCCTCGTGCTGTCCGGCGAGCCGATGGAGAAGCACGCATGGCTATCGCGGCTGCCCGACGCGGCGATCTTCATCGACGTCGCGATGCTCGGCAAGAAGCTCGACGATCGCCAGCGCGATCGCATCACCGCACGCCTGATTCGCGCCGCGGCACCGGACGCCCGGCTGCATATTCGCGCGTGCGTGTTTTCGCATCGCATGCTGAGCCGCCATTTCGCACAGTTCAGCGGACGCGACGTCACGTACTACCGGTTCTGCGACACGCGTGTCTACGAAGACGACGTCTCGATCATCTCGGGCGGCGCGGTCGAGTTCCTGACGAACAATATCCAGCACATCACGCGGATCGTCACCGACAATGGACAGACGGTCGTCGACGACGAATTCATCTTCGGCGCCAGCGCGTCCTGTTGGAACAACCTCCCCGCGCTGCTGCACGGCGTCAAGGAACCGACGCTCCACGCGACACCGCGTCGCCGCCTGCTGTGGGCGTCGCGGCTGGATGGCCAGAAGCGGCCGCAACTGGCCGTCGCGCTGTCGAAATACTTCGCGCAGAGCGGCACCGACATCACGCTCGACCTGTACGGCGGCATCACGCCGGGGTTCGAAATCGACCTGGCCGGTGCAAGTTACAAGGGGCCGTTTTCGGCGTTTGCGGATCTTCCGCTGCATGAGTACGACGCGCTCGTCTATACGTCGTGGTTCGACGGATTGCCGAACGTCATTCTCGAAGCGATGGGCTCCGGGCTCCCGGTCATCGCGCCGAACATCGGCGGTATCGGCGAAGCCGTGCTCGACGGCGAGACCGGCCTCCTCATCGAGGCATCGAACGACCTCGACGAAGCCGTTGACGCGTATCGCGAAGCCATTGAGCACCTGTACGCCCAACCCGATCTGCTCAGAGCGCTGTCGAAGCGTGCGTCCGATTACGTTCACGAAAAGCATGGCGACGCACAGTACGTCGCAAACATTCAGCGGATATTCGGTATGAATGCCTCCCATCAAGAATCCCACCCGCCTGCTCAAGCGCCCGCCGGCCAAATCGCTTCATCCGCGGAAAACCAGGAAGAACTGCGTCGATTGAGGCGCGAACTCGCGGATGCACGGGCGAAGCTGCTCGTCCATGCACGCGAAGCCGACGTCCTCAGAAGCGAGTCGGTCGAACTGCGGCAATACGCGAACCAGTGGGTCGCGTTTCAGCGCGCGCGCATTTTCATCGTCTATCGTGCGTATCTGAGCCTGCACAGGATTCCGGTGCTCGGCCCGCTGCTGCGGGCGATCATGCGGCCGTTTACGAGGAAGTAACCGACGGCCGAAGAAGCCCCATGCACCGCGCCAGCCGGGGGCCGCGCCCCTCATGATGAGGTTGTCCGCCGTGCGCCTCTACCGTTAGACTGCCCCCCATTCAGACCGGAGTGAATGATGAAGCGAATCGCTATTTACGGATGCGGCGGGTTCGGGCGCGAGATTCTGCCGCTGGCACGACAACATCTGGCCCGAGCCGGTGTCGGCTCGGCATCCGGGATCGTCTTCGTCTCCGACACGCCGTCGGAAATCGGCACCGTCCAGAATGGCGTTGAAGTCATTTCCTTCGATGCGCTCATCTCGCCGGGACACCGCGATCGTGCGGTCGTCGTGTCGCTCGGTTCATCTGCCGCCCGACGTGCACTGGCCCAGCGCTGCGAAAGCGAAAGCCTCGCGTTCGGTTCGCTGTCAGCCGGCACACATGTATCGCTCGATAACGTCGAAGTCGGCGAAGGTGCCGTCTTCTGCGATTTTACGATGTGCACGTCGGATATTCGAATCGGCCGGCATTTCCAGTGCAATATCTACAGTTACGTTGCTCACGACTGCGTGATCGGTGATTTCGTCACGTTCGCGCCGCGCGTCGCCTGTAACGGCCGGATCGTGATCGAAGACGATGCCTATATCGGCACCGGTGCAGTGCTGAAGCAGGGAACGCCCGATAAACCGCTGACGATCGGCAAGGGCGCGGTAATCGGCATGGGCGCCGTCGTGACCAAGGACGTGCCGCCGAATACAACAGTGGTCGGCAACCCGGCTGCGCCGATGGTGATGCGGCCGGCGTGAGCTGCGCAGCGCGCTGGCCCGCTCAGGCCTGTCGCGCTACACCTGCCCCGGCCACCATCACGCCGGGCTCCACATACCCGAGCAGGCCCGCATAGGTTTCGGCGCTCGTCCACACGATGCGGTCGAAGTACGAATTGAATTCCCGCAGAAAATTGAGCACCGCTGGCGGCGCGTCCGCGGCAACGAACATCTCGCATCGCCGTCCCTGCCGCCACACCTCCTTCAACTGTTCGATCGACGGCATCGACTTCGCGTCGCTCGAAAAACGCGTGACCGGCCCGGTTCGTTCGCGCCCGTCGCACAGCCATCTGCCGGCAAACTGCCGTCGGACAATATTGGTCTTCCTGAACTGGCCAACACTGTCCGAAGACGTGACGGACCGCGTATGGATCCGGTGCCGATAGAGCGGCTCGTGCAGATACCGGAAGCTGCCGAACTCCGCGATCTTCAGCGCCAGTTCCCAGTCCTGGATGCCGGAATAGGCGTCGACCGACCCACCGGACTGCAGATACGCGCTGCGCCGAATCACCTTTAGATGCGATGCGACCATGCCGTCGAGCAGGTCGTCCTTGATGCTCGCGTCGGTCCTGAACGCAATGGTCGGATAGCCGCCGTAGTCTGCACGCCGGATCTCGTCGCCGCTTTCGTCGATGTCGAACCGGTCGGTGAACAAATAGTCGCACGGCTGCCCCTGCGCCAGTACCTGCGCGACACGGGACAGCGCACCGGGCGCCAGTGCGTCGTCGCAATCGACGAACGCGATGTACTCCCCGGCCGCCTGTTCAACAGCTTCGTTCTGCGTACGCGAAATACCCTTGTTTGCGACGTTGAGGACGATCCGCACGTTCGGGTGACTGCCCTGCAGCGCACGCAGCAGGGCAGTCGTGCGTGCATCAGGAGAACGGTCGTCGACACAGATGATCTCGAATGCGACGTCCTGCTGTTCGATCACGGACAGCAGGCAGCCATCGATGTAGTCGAAGTGGTTGTATGCGGGAATCACGACGCTGATCAGCGGTGCCGCCGACGTTGGCATCTTCGCGATGGCTGCCTGTAGTCGCGCCAGCTTCTGCGCGGACAGATCGGCTGGAGCGACCTGGGACGCGGCGGCACCCGACGCGGTTTCATGCGCATGACCGCGCAACTGCGCGACTTCCTCGACGTACGCCGGATGCTTCCGGTAGAAATTCTCGAACCAGTCGACCGCGGATTCGAAAAACGCCGGTTCGCGCGCGGACACCATCGTGTCGATCTTGGCGGCTGCATGCAGCCAGCTCTTTCCCATTTTCACGTAGGACCGGCGCATGCTTTGCGCATGCTGCCGGTAAATCGCATTGTGCGCATTGAGGTAGGCCATGCGCGCGCCGCGCGCACTCAGGCCGCACCAGAACAACCAGTCCTCCTTCGCGCGCGCGGACGTGTCGAACGGCGTGTCCATCAGCACGGTTCGGCGAAACAGCGCGCAGTGGATCGGAATCGCAAAACCGCGTTCCCACTTGTACAGAAAATCAGACAGACCGAGCGCCGAGTGCGCGATCGCTTCGTCGTTTTTCGAAAAGACCGAACGCGTATCGTCGCACAGCAGGAAGTTGGATACCGATACGTCGAGCGCATTCGCCACCTGGAAATGCGCAACCTGCAGGTCGAGCTTCGGCGGAACGATGAGGTCGTCCGCATCCAGCAATTGCACGAATTCGCCGGTCGCGGCGGCGATACCCGTGTTCCGCGCGCCCGAAAGTCCCGCGTTCTGCTGCGAAATCACCCGTACTGCAGGCGACAGCGCTTGCGCCGCACGCAGATGAATGTCGGTCCTGGGTGCCGTGCTGCCGTCGTCGACGACGATGATCTCCAGCGGCCCGCGATACGCGTCGCGAACCGACGAGATCGACTCGTTCAGATACTGCGCCTGATTGAAACACGGGATTACCACCGATACAAGCGGCAACGACGAATCATGCGAGTCGCCAGCGCCCGACTCTTTCCGGTCAGATCCCATAACCTTCCAACTCCTTGACATGCTCGACGAAGCGCTGCCACGTATGGCGCCTGTCGATCAACTCGACAAGCGCGCGGGCGCGCGTTTCAACTTCCTGCGAATTCGAAATGACTGACTCCATCGCCGCGCGATAATCCGCGACCTCCGGCTTCTCGGACAGCGGATATCCGGTCGAATCCGATATCAGCTCGCCCACGCCGCCGACCGACGGAGCGATGATCGGCACACCCAACGTCCCGATCTCGAGCAGGATGTTCGGCATGCCTTCCCACTTCGACGTGAAGATGAAGCCCGTATATGCGCGTTCGCGCACAAGCTCTTCCGGAGACGTGAACGGCCCCATCAGATGCAGATTGGCGAGATCGGGAAGCTGCTCGCTGACGTTCACGACCGACTGGCCATAGACATAGAAGTCGATGTGCGGGCATGCATGCACGAGCGCCAGCAGCAGGTCGACACGCTTCTCCTTGTCGAGCCGCCCGGCCCACAGAAACGCCGGGCGCTGCCCCGCCAGATCCTGCCCGCGGCTCGAGATGCGCGCGAGCGCGCGCGTCTTCCATCCGTCAGTCGCGATGCGGCTGGGGTTGTACACCGCATGCAGCTTGTCGCCCTGCGGCCCGAGGTTGTATTCGGCGCGCGCATCGGTCACGAAGCGCTGGTTGTCGGACAGCAACGCGGTCAGCGCCGGCAGCCCCGGCTGCAGGAAATAGGCCGCGTAACCGATCTTGCTCTTTCCGTCCTCGGCGAACTGGAACGCAAAAATGCTGGCGAACAGACGCGTTACTTCCTTTAGCCGGTTTCCCTGCGAGATGGCCGCGTTCCACGCGACTTCGCTGTTGATGTTGTGGAACACGGCAGGCCGAATCGCAAGCAACATGTCATACAGGAGCGCCTGCTTCAGCGCGTACGAATCGTCGTGCGTGAAATCGCGCAGGACGACCACATGCACGCCGTCGATCCGCGCGACGCGTTCGTCGACCAGGTCGCGATCGGCGACGACGATCAGGATCTGACGGTCGGGATGGATCTCGCGCAGCGCCTTCGAGAAATTAAGCGCGACGTTCTCTGCGCCCCCCGTTCCGAGGAACGGCACCGCAATGACGTGGCTGACGTTTCGCACCCCGCGCTGCGCGAGGTCGAGCATCAGGTGCTGCAGGCGCGACTCTCGCGCATGGTCGAGCAACTCTTCGCGACGGACCGCCGAGCGCAACGCCTGACGAATCGACTTGCCGTGACGCAACGACGTGATAACCGGCGAAATGGCCTTGCGAACGCGCCACTTCGCCTCCTGGCTCAGCGGCAGGCGATGGTAGACGCGTTGGGCAAAGTACAGAAGATGCTGGTATCGCGACATGGTTAGATAGCTTGATTCATTCGCTGGCGCACGGATTATCGGCTCAGGCGCCGGTACAGATTATCCGCCTTGCCCCAGATGGTGCCCCTGACACGATCGAGTTCCGTCTGCGCGTCAGCCAGGCTGGCGGCGAGCCGCCCTTCCCGCTCGGCTCCGGCACGCAGCTCCGCTTTCGCGTGCTCCAGTTCCTCTGCAACGCGCTCGCGCTCGGTACGCAACTGATCCAGTTCGGCAAGCGCGCGGTCGCGCTCGCCGCGAATCAGCAGTTGAAACGTCGCAGCGCCCTCGGGCGCCAGCGCGTCCACCGCTGGCGCCGGACCATCGTACTCCGCCTTCGACAGGCGCTCGCGAACGGCAGCAAATACCTGCGGTGACCAGCCGGATGCGAGTCTCGTCACGAACGCGCTCAGTTCGCCATTGAAGAACAGATGCGGCGGAATCCTGAACGTGTCCTCGTGACGGTCGTACACGCGCAGCATTTCGATCAGCTCCAGAAACCGCCGCCAATTGCCGTCGATCTCGAAGAAGCGTCCGATGAACGACTCCATGCTCTTGCGGAGCAAGTCGAAGCGCTCGATCCGAACGAGGTAGGGATGCACGACACGGCCGGAGATGTCCGCATACTCCCACATCAGCGCATCGCGATTGCGATGCGTAACGTTGCCACCGTGCGCACGGTAAAGAAGGAGCGCGTCCTTCATCACATGAAACCGGGCGCCGCCGGCGAGCGAACGCAGCCAGAAATCCCAGTCCGGCGAGTAAGTCAGGTCTTCCCGGAAAAAACCGATCCGGTCGTGCGTGGACTTCCTGACCAGCACCGTCGAATGGCACAGGTGGTTCTCCCACACCCAGCTGTCGGGCTTGTTCAGGTCGAGGTCCTGATTGAACCACGGCGCATAAAAGCAGTTGTCGGCGGCGACAGGCTGGCTCGACGCATCGATCTCCGCCATGAAACTGCCGCAAATCTCGACATCCGGGTGGGCGTCCATGAATGCGACTTGCACCGCAAGCTTCTCGGGCACGAACACGTCGTCGGAATCCAGGCTCGCGATGAACTCGCCTGACGCAAGCCGCAGTGCCATGTTGTACGCGGCGCATGCACCCTGGTTGCGCTCCTGGCGCACCGCGCGAATCCGAGGGTCGTCGAACTGCTGGATGACATCCCAGGAATCGTCGGTCGAACAGTCGTCGACAATGATCAGCTCCCACGACGCGTACGTCTGGGACAGCACCGACTGAATCGTCTCCCCGATGAATCTGCCGTAGTTGTAAGACGTCGTGAGAACGCTGACACGCGGCCGCGAATCCCCGGTCGAATAATTATTGTTTGCCATTGCAGATGTATTGAATGATGTCGACGATGCGATTCGCGCCGTCTTCCCCGAGCTCGCCGTACAGCGGCAACGCCAGCACTTCGCGGGACACACGCGTCGCAACCGGCAGGCGGCCCGGATCAGCGCTCGGCAGCGCGCGGTAGCAATTGTGCTCGCTGCAAAGCGGGTAGAAATAGCGCCGCGAAAACACATTGAATTGCTTCAACGTATCGTACAACTGGTCGCGCGACACGCCGCATGCCTGCGGGTTCACACGCACGATGAAATACTGCATGCTGTGGCCGACGTTCGGCGGCAGCCGAAAGCACTTGATGCCGGGAACCTCGTCCAGGCGACTCAGGTACACCTGTGCAACACGCTGCCGCGCGGCATGCTCGGCATCGTAATGGGCGAGATTGACGAGGCCCAGTGCCGCCTGCACTTCGTTCATCTTGCCGTTAGTGCCCGGCATAATGACTTCGGTCTCGTTCAGAATTCCGAAATTCTTCAGCAGATCGACGCGCCGCTTCATCGCTTCGTCCGCCATCGCTAACCCGCCGCCCTCGGCCGAGTGAAACAGCTTAGTCGCATGGAAGCTGTACATCGTCGCGTCGCCGAATTCGGCGACCGGCTTGCCGTCGATTTCTGTGCCGAACGCGTGCGCACCGTCGTAGAGTACCTTGACGCCGTACTGCTCGCGAATGCGCTCGAACGCCTGCACGTCGCACGGCATCCCGTAGACGTGCACGCCGAGCACGCCCGTCGTTCGCGGCGTGATCAGCGCTTCCGCCACCGCCGGATCGATGGTCAGCGTTTCCTCGTCGATGTCGCAGAACACCGGCGTCACGTTGTTCCAGTGCAGCACATGCGGCGTCGCGGGAAACGTGAACGGCGTCGTGATGACTTCACCGGCGAGCCGCAGTGCCTGACAGGCGACGAGTAGCGCGCTCGTCCCGTTGTTGAACAGCGAGAAGTGCCGGGCGCCGAGCCGCTTCGCGAGTGCCGCCTCCAGCGCGATGTGCTTCGCGCCGCCGTTCGTCAGCCACGCGCTGTCCCAGATGTCTTCCAGCTGCGACGTGAACTCGCCGAGCGGCGGCAACATCGGCCTCGTCACATAGATCGGATTGGCGAAACCATCCGGCTTTTGTCTCATAGGGCGCTCCTGATTGATTCCTCGTGCAGATCCGCACACCTGTCCCGGCGCCGGATCCACTGCCGGCCGACGCCGCGTCAGGCCACCATCTTCGACAACAGCCGCGTCTGGACCTTGTTGTCGAAATGCACGGCGCCGTACAGCGGCAGGTAGGTGCCGCGCGAGACGTTGAACTGCACGGCGATCGGCACATGATCGCACGTGTCGACCTGGCCGATGCTCAGGTCCGTCGGTACCGACGTTGCCGCGCTGATGCTGTAGTCGCCGCCGCGCAGCGACACCTTGAACGTCCAGTCGACCACGTGGACTTCGCCCGCGCGCACGTCGTACAAATGCGCGTGCTCGAGACCGGTGTCCGAATAAGCGATATCGAAACCGTTCTTGTCGCGCAGGTGATAGCCGAACGCGAGCAGCGGCAGATCTTCCTCGACGCTCACGACCATTCTCAGCGTCACGGTGTCGCCGTAGGTGACCTGGCGCGTCGCGCGCCCCTGTTCGTTCAGCAACTGAACGTTGACGAAACTCGCGCGGCCGTTGCGGATCCGCTGGAACGCCGCCTGCTTCTGGAACTCGTCCGCACCGTCGTTGAGGTCGGCATCGAGCTCGGCAATCTGCGCCGCCGGCGCATCGGCGTCCTCGATCACGTGCTGCTTCTTGCGGACGTAGGACGAGTAATACGATTCGATCACATGGTCTGTCGAGCCGACGGCCAGCATGTTGCCGTGATCGAGCAGGATCGCGCGGTTACACAGCGCCTTCACCGAGCCCGGATCGTGGCTGACGAACAGCAGTGTCGTGCCGCGATCCATGAGCTTCTTCATCACCGCCATGCACTTCGCCTGGAACAGCGCGTCGCCGACAGACAGTGCTTCATCGACGATCAGGATGTCCGGGTTGACGTGAATCGCGACCGAGAACGCCAAGCGCACGTACATGCCCGAAGAATAGGTCTTCAACGGCTGGTTGACGAAATCGCCGATCTCGGAGAAATCGACGATAGCCGGATATTTCTCTTCCAGCTCTTCCTCGCTCATCCCGAGAATCTGGCCGTACAGCATCACGTTCTCGCGGCCGGTGAATTCGGGGTTGAAGCCCGACCCAAGCTCGAGCAGCGCGGCGACCTTACCGTTCGTTTCGACGTTGCCGGCACTCGGTGCGAGTGTCCCCGAGATCACCTGGAGCAGCGTCGACTTTCCGGAACCGTTGTGACCGACGATCCCCACCGTCTCGCCACGTGCGATGTCGAACGAAATGTCGCGCAGCGCCCAGAATTCCCGGTAGTACTGCTTGCGGGCGCCGAACAGCATCTGCAACAGGCGCGCGCGCGGGCTATCGTAAATATGAAAGACCTTGCTCAAATCCTTCACGCTGACTGCGAGATCAGAGGACATCTGCGAATCCTTTCCTCGTGCGATTAAACCATTGGTAGCCCAGCGCCGCGACGGCGACACTGATGACCATCATCAACAACACACCGGTCCAGCTCGGCACGGTTCCAAAGATCACAACATTGCGGCTTTGCTCGATGACGAACGCGAGCGGATTCATCCCGACGATACGCTGGTAATTGGCCGGCAACGAGCTCACCGGATAGAACACCGGTGTCAGGAACATCAGCACCGTGGTCACGAGCCCGATCGACTGGCCGATGTCCTGAATGAACACGCCCAGCGACGCCAGGAACCAGCAGACGCCGAGGGTGAACAGGACGAACGGCAACACGATCAGCGGGAAATAAAGGATCGTCGCGTGCACGGGAAAGCCCAGCACGACCATCGCGAGCACCAGCACGCAGAAGCTGATCGCGGCGTGGAACAACGCGACGAGCAACGCGACGACCGGCAGCACCTCGAGCGGAAACACGACCTTCTTCACGTAGTTCGCGTTACTGATGATAAGCGACGGGGCACGGTTCACGGCTTCCGAGAACACCTGGAACATGATCATCCCGACAAACAGCACGACGGCGAATTCGGTCTTCGAATCGGATCCGGTATTCCAGCGCGCCTTGAAGATCACGCTGAACACGAACGTGTAGACGGTCAACAGCAGCAGCGGGTTGAAGAACGACCACAGCAGGCCGAGTACCGAGCCGCGGTAACGGCCGACCACCTCGCGGCGCGCCATTTGGAGGATCAGGCGGCGATGCCGCCAGATGGGAAGTGATGGTTGAATGAGTTCCCGCATGACAATCTCTAGCTAGGCCATGCCGCACGTACGACGCGGCATTAATTGTGATGTGCGCCGCCCGGACGGGGCGGCATCAGGCATCGATCAGTTCCGCGAGGACGAGCGCAAGCCCGTCCGACCACTGCGGTCGATGCAATCCGAAACGCTCGTCGAACCGCGTGTTGTCGAGCACTGAAAAGGCCGGACGCGCGGTCTTCGCCGGATACTCGGCCGCGGGGATCGGCCGCACCTCCCGGATCGACAGGTCGATCTGCGGGCACAGGCGTCTGGCGCCGGCGAAAATGGCTTCGGCAAACGCGTGCCAGGTCGTCGAGCCTTGCGCGGTCATGTGATATACGCCGCTCGAGAACGAGCCCGCCAAGCGCTCGGCAAGCGCTTTCGCCGCCGCGTGCGCTGTCAGCTCGGCAATCATGCGCGCGCTCGTCGGCGCGCCGAACTGGTCACTGACGACGGACAGCATCTCGCGACTCGCACCCAGCCGGAGCATCGTGCGCAGGAAATTCTGCCCGCGCGACGCGTACACCCACGACGTGCGGAACACGAGCCAGTCGCCGCCGGCTTCGGCGATCGCCTGCTCACCCGCCAGCTTGCTCGCGCCGTAGACGTTCAGCGGGTACACGTCGTCGCTTTCGACATACGGCGTCCGCTTGCTTCCGTCGAACACATAGTCGGTCGAGAAATGGATCAGCAATGCGCCGCGCTTGCGGGCGGCCTGCGCGAGCGAGGCCACCGCGTCGCGGTTGATCGCGAACGCGACATCGGGCTCGTCCTCAGCGCGATCCACCGCCGTATAGGCAGCCGCATTGACCACGAGATCGGGGGCTAGCGCGTCGATATACGCCCCGACGGCAGTTGCATCGCCGAGATCGACGGCGTCACGCGTCGCGGCGACCACCTCGCCCAGCGGCTGCAGCGCGCGGACGAGTTCCCACCCGACCTGCCCGTTCGCCCCCGTCACGAGAATCTTCATGCGTAGGTCTCCAGATCCGCCAGAACGGTGCCGGCGAGATCCTTCGATGCGACCACCGGATCGCCGTCGAGCGGCCAGCCGATGCCGACCTGAGCATCGTTCCACAGCAGCACGCGCTCGAATTCGGGATACCAGAAATCGGTCGTCTTGTACTGAAACGTCGCAGTCTCGGACATCACGAGGAAGCCGTGCGCAAATCCGGCCGGCACCCACATCTGCAGGTGGTTTTCCGCGGACAGTACGCTGCCGACCCATTTGCCGAATGTCGGGGACGAACGGCGCAGATCGACGGCGACGTCGAACACTTCGCCCTCGACGACTCGGACCAGCTTACCCTGCGCATGGCTGATCTGGTAGTGCATCCCGCGCAGCACAGACTTGCCGGAGCGCGACTCGTTGTCCTGAACGAACTCGACATCCGCAACCTGCTCACGAAATTCCCGCTGATTGAAGCTCTCGAAGAAGTACCCGCGAGCGTCGCCGAAGACCCTGGGTTCGATCAGCTTGACGTCTGGAATTGCGGTGGGAGTTACCGTGATTGCCATATAATCTTGTCCGTCAGTAGGTTCTTCAGATATTGCCCATACCCGTTTTTGGCGAGCGGCGCGGCGAGTTCCAGCAGGCGCTCGGCATCGATCCAGCCCAGTCGGTATGCAATTTCCTCCGGACACGCGACCACGAGGCCCTGGCGCTTCTGCAGGGTCGCGATGAAAGCCGCGGCCTCCATCAGCGAATCGTGCGTGCCGGTATCGAGCCACGCATAGCCGCGCCCCATGATCTCCACCCGCAGCTTGCCCGCCGCGAGATAACGGGAATTGACGTCGGTGATTTCGAGTTCGCCGCGCGCCGACGGCTTGATGTCCGCAGCAATGTCGCACACATCGTTGTCGTAAAAATAGAGGCCGGTCACGGCGTAGCGGGAGCGCGGCTGGAGGGGCTTCTCCTCGATCGACAGCGCACGCATCTGGTCGTCGAATTCGACGATGCCGTAGCGCTCCGGATCCTGCACATGATAGGCAAACACGGTCGCGCTTTCGGTGCGCGCGCTGGCCGCGTGCAACTGCTTGGCGAGATCGTTGCCGTGGAAGATGTTGTCGCCGAGCACGAGCGCGCTCGGATCGTTGCCGATGAAGTCCCGCCCGATGATGAACGCCTGCGCGAGCCCGTCCGGAGACGGTTGGACCGCGTACTGCAGGTTCATCCCCCACTTCGAGCCATCGCCCAGCAACGCCTGGAAGCGCGGCGTATCCGCAGGCGTGGAAATGATCAGTACGTCGCGAATGCCCGCGAGCATCAGCGTCGAAAGCGGGTAGTAAATCATCGGCTTGTCGTACACCGGGAGCAGCTGCTTCGACACCGAGTAGGTAATCGGATACAGCCGCGTGCCCGAACCGCCGGCGAGGATGATGCCTTTACGTGCCATCGCGTTTCTCCTCAGGTGCGTTTCGCGTAGTTGGTCTCGACCCACTTGCGGTACTCACCCGACGCAACTTCGTTGGCCCACACCTGGTTGTCGAGATACCAGTCGACGGTCTTCGCGAGGCCAGTCTCGAACGTTTCCGCAGGCTTCCAGCCGAGCTCGCGCTCGAGCTTGCGGGCATCGATCGCATAGCGGCGATCATGGCCCGGGCGGTCCGTCACATAGGTGATCTGGTCGCGATACGAACCGGCGGCCTTCGGGCGCGCCTTGTCGAGCAAATCACACAGCGTGTGCACTACCTCGAGATTCTTCTTTTCGTTCCAACCGCCGACGTTGTACGTCTCGCCCGGCACGCCGCGCGTCAGCACTTCACGGATTGCGCTGCAGTGGTCACCAACATACAGCCAGTCACGCACGTTCTGGCCGTCACCGTACACGGGCAGCGGCTTGCCGGCGAGCGCATTCGCGATCATCAGCGGGATCAGCTTCTCGGGGAACTGATACGGGCCGTAGTTGTTCGAACAGTTCGTCGTCAGCGTCGGCAGGCCATACGTATGATGGTACGCACGCACCAGGTGATCCGAGCCAGCCTTCGTTGCGGAATACGGGCTGTTCGGTGCGTACGGCGTGGTCTCCGAGAATTGCGGATCGGTCGCGGACAGCGAGCCGAACACCTCGTCGGTCGACACGTGCAGAAAGCGGAATGCAGCCTTGTCGGCATCGTTCAGCGCGTTCCAGTATTGACGAGCCGCTTCCAGCAGCGTGAAGGTGCCGACGACGTTGGTCTGCACGAAGTCGGCCGGGCCGTGGATCGAACGGTCGACGTGGCTTTCGGCGGCGAAGTGAAGCACCGCGCGCGGCTTGTGCTCGGCGAACAGCGCATCGAGCGCGGTACGATCGCAGATATCGACGCGCGCGAACACGTGCTTCGGATTGCCGTCCAGCGATTGCAGCGTACGGAGGTTGCCCGCGTAGGTCAGCTTGTCGACATTGAGCACCGATTCGTCGGAACCGCGCAGCCAGTCGAGTACAAAGTTGGCACCGATAAACCCTGCGCCGCCCGTGACCAAAATCATGAGACTCCCTCTGTAGTAATGCGCGGCGAGCGCCCCCGGGCGGTCGCCGCGTCAAAATTCGAAGCACTTGGCGATAGTCGCCATAGCGGACCGGAATTTTAACCGGTCGGCATGACCGCCAAAGTCATGAAATGCTAATTTTGTTCGGGGAAACGACAATTATAGGGAGCCACGCGGCGCAAAAGCCATGCCGCTAACAACTTGATACAGCGCTCCGCACCCTTGTCGAGAATGGAATTTCCTGTTACATCAATCACATTTCGGAGAACGACGCTCGCGAAATTTCAGTGAAATTCCGAGTGTTTTTCCTTTATGCGCGAAACCTGCAGGATCCGCCTCTCATGACCCGCCCCCCCATCGCCATCGGCGACATCCAAGGCTGTCATTCAGCTTTCCGGTCGCTGATCGAAAAGCTTTCAGCCCCCGCCGACACCCCACTCTGGATCGCCGGCGACATCGTCAACCGCGGCCCTGACTCTCTCGCCGCGCTGCGTGCGATGGTCGACCTCGGCCCTCGCGCGACCGTCGTTCTCGGCAACCACGACCTCCACCTGCTCGCCGTCTCGGCCGGCATCCGCACGGAACGTCCGGGCGACACGATTGGCGAGATTGTCGACGCCCCCGACGCCGATGCACTGCTCGACTGGGTACGCCACCGCCCGTTCGCGCACTTCGAACACGGGATGCTGCTCGTCCACGCAGGCGTGTTGCCGCAATGGGACACCACGCTCGCACTGGAACTCGCGGACGAGCTGCAACGCGCGCTGCGCGCCCCCGATTGGCGCGACACACTTCAAGGCCTGTACGGCAACGAGCCAAATCAATGGAGCCCGAACCTGAAAAAACGCGACCGGATGCGCGTCGCGTTCAACGCGTTCACGCGCCTGCGCTTCTGCACGCCGGACGGCACGATGGAGTTCAAGGCGAACGGCGGCCCCGACAGCGCGCCGCCCGGCTATGTGCCGTGGTTCGACGCACCGGAGCGCCGCACCGAAAACGTGACCGTCGTATTCGGGCACTGGGCCGCGCTCGGCCTGATGCTGCGCGACAATATCGTCGCGCTCGATTCCGGATGCGTGTGGGGAAATCGGTTGTCGGCCGTACGACTGACGGCCGACCCGGCGCAACGCACGGTCACGCAGGTGCAGTGCGAAGCATGCCGTGCGCTGGGCGGCGAATAGCCTGCCCGCGTCGCACCGGGGCGCAATGAAGCCTTACCCCTCGCGCCCCGCCACCGGCTCTTCGGTCGCCGCATCGCCCGTCGCCCCGGCACCGACTTCGGTTACCGGATACGCATGCTTCTCGAGCTCCGCAAGCGCGTCGGGCGACGGCTTGCCGACCTTCGCCTGCATCGCTTCGAGTGCAGCGGCGATCGCGTCACGCGCGGCAGCAGAGGTCGCGCGACGGTCGCCACCCGGCGCAATGGGCTCGCACACGTACAGATGCGCGACCAGCGGGCCGCCGCGCAACACCATGTCGAGCGACTTGCCGAGCGACAGTTCGCCCGTATAGGCCGGCGTGACCGACTGCCGCCCCTGTGCATCCTCGTACATGAGGCAGATCGGCTGCACCGCGCAGCCTGCCGACACCGCCGCCTGGAACAGGTTCGCGTGAAACGGCAGCAGCCCCTGCCCGTCCGACGTCGTGCCTTCCGGAAACACGCACATCACGCCGCCGTTGCGCAGCCGCTCCGCCATCTCGTGCATGACGCGCATCGCCTCGGTACGCTTCTCGCGCTGCAGGAACACGGTGTCGAGCTTCTCGGCCAGCCAGCCGACCACCGGCCACTGCCGCACCTCGGCCTTCGACACGAACGGCGTCGGCCGCCACGCATTGACGGTGTAGATGTCGAGCCACGACACGTGGTTGCCGACGACGAGCGCGCCCGCGTCGAGGCGCGCGCCGTCGTTGTGGACGACGAGCCGCATCCCGCAGATCCGCAACAGCTTGAGCGACCAGCGGCGCGTGAGCTCGAGGCGCCGCGGGGCGCTCACGTGCGAAAAGCGCAGCGCGACGGTCGCCATGCCGCGCAGCAGGTGAACGACGAGACGCAGCTTGCGAAGTGCGATCATGGCGAAGATCCGGCGTGGTTCAGTGGCGCTCGAACGCGACCTGCCCGGCCACGAGCGTCGCACGCACGCAAGCCGGCAGTTCGTAGCCGAGGAACGGCGAATTGTGACCCTGGCTCTTCAGCGCGCGCGGCTCGACACGCCAGTGCGCGCGCGGATCGAACACGCACAGATCGGCCGCGCCGCCTTCGGCAAGACGCCCGGCCGGCAGCTGCAGCACGTCGGCCGGCGCCGCGGTGATGCGGCGCAGCGCCTGCGCGAGCGGTGTCCTGGTTTCGTCGGCCCACTTCACCGTCAGCGACAGCAACAGTTCGAGCCCCGTCGCACCGGGCGTCGCTTCGGCGAAGGGCAGCAGCTTCTCGTCGTCGTCGACCGGCGTGTGATCGGAGCAGATCGCATCGATCGTGCCGTCGGCGAGCGCCGCGCGGATCGCTTCGCGATCGCGCTCGCCGCGCAGCGGCGGATCGAGCCGGAACTGCGAATCGAAATAGCCGATGTCGACGTCGATCAGGTGCAGGTGATTCACGCCGACGTCGCAGGTCACGGGCAGCCCCTCGGCCTTCGCCTCGCGCACGAGCGCGAGGCCCGCCGCCGACGACAGCCGCGCGAGGTGCACGCGCGCGCCCGTCACGCGCATCAGTTCGAAGATCGTGTGCAGCGCGATCGTCTCGGCCGCGACCGGCACGCCGGACAGCCCGAGCCGCGACGCGAGCGCGCCGCTCGCCGCGACACCGCCTCGGCCGATGAACGCGTCGAGCGGACGCAGCCACGTCGTGTAACCGTAGGTGCTCGCGTACTGCAGCGCACGCAGCAACACCTGCGTGTCGCGCACCGGCACGTTCGCGTGCGTGAAACCGACGCAGCCCGACTCGGTCAGCGCGACCATCTCGGTGATCACTTCGCCCTTGAGGCCGACGGTGAGCGCGCCGAGCGGATGGACGTTCGCCTGGTGGAGGTTGCGGGCGCGGAACTTGAGCATCTCGACGAGGCCCGGCTCGTCGAGCACGGGGTCGGTGTCCGGCGGGCACACGAGGGTCGTGACGCCGCCGGCGACGGCCGCGGCCATCTCGGACGCGAGCGTCGCCTTGTGCTCGTAGCCGGGCTCGCGCAGCCGCGCGCACAGGTCGACGAGACCGGGGGCGACGATCAGGCCGGACGCGTCGATCGTCTTGCCCGCGTTGAAACCGGCCGGCGCCGCACCGGCCGCCGCGATCGCGGCGATCTTGCCGTCCGCGACGAATACGTCGGCCTGCCGTTCGGTGCCGGCGACCGGGTCGATCAGCGTGCCGCCTTGGATATGAATCTTCATGCGCTGTCTGTGAATGCGTTGAATGCGTTGAATGCCTGGATAAGGATGCGCGTAGGCGGGCTCAGTCGCTGTTGCCGGCAACGATGCCCATCACCGCCATCCGCACGGCGATGCCGAACGTGACCTGGTTGAGGATCACCGACTGCGGACCGTCGGCGACCTGCGAGTCGATCTCGACGCCGCGGTTCATCGGGCCCGGGTGCATCACGATCGCGTCGGGCGCGGCGAGCGCGAGGCGCTCGGGCGTCAGGCCCCAGGTCTTGAAGTATTCCTGCGCGGACGGCAGCAGCGCGCCGCTCATCCGCTCGTTCTGCAGGCGCAGCATGATGATCACGTCGACGCCCTTCAGCCCTTCGTCGAGGTTGTGGAACACCTTCACGCCCATCTGTTCGAGGCCGCCCGGCAGCAGCGTGCGCGGGCCGATCGCGCGCACTTCCGGCACGCCGAGCGTGGTGAGCGCGTGAATATCGGAGCGCGCGACGCGCGAATGCAGGATGTCGCCGACGATCGCCACGCGCAGCTTCGTGAAGTCGCGCTTGTAGTGACGGATCGTGTACATGTCGAGCAGGCCCTGCGTCGGGTGCGCATGACGGCCGTCGCCGGCGTTGATCACGTGCACGTGCGGTGCGCAGTGCTCGGCGATCAGATACGGCGCGCCGCTCGACGCGTGGCGCACGACGAACAGGTCGGCATGCATCGCCGAGAGGTTGTTGATCGTGTCGAGCAGCGACTCGCCCTTGCTCGTCGACGACGCATTGATGTTCAGGTTCAGCACGTCGGCCGACAGGCGCGTCGCGGCGATCTCGAAGGTCGTGCGCGTGCGCGTCGAGTTCTCGAAGAACAGGTTGAACACCGACTTGCCGCGCAGGAGCGGCACCTTCTTCACCTCGCGGTCCGTCACGCTGACGAACTGCTCGGCCGTATCGAGAATGTGGTTGACGATCGAGCGCGGCAGCCCCTCGATCGACAGCAGGTGTTTCAGCTCGCCGTTTTTCGTGAGCTGCGGGTTGCCCTTCAGGAAACCGTAGCGGAACCGCTCGGGGCTCGCGGTCGCAGCGGGATTGCCGGTGCGGCCAGTGGTGTCGGTAGTCATGGTGTGCGTGATTCCAACTATGCAAACGGGCCGCGGTACGAACCGGCGGCCCGGGATACGGTTTCGCGGTTCGGTCAGGCGCCGTGCGCCTCGATGCGCAGCGTCAGCTGCGCGGCTTCGTCGCGCGCGAGCACGAGCGTCGCATCGGCCGGCACGTCGAGCGTGCCGCCCGCGAAGCGCGCGGCGACCGGCAGCTCGCGGCCGCCGCGATCGGCGAGCACCGCGAGCTCGACCGCGGCCGGACGGCCGTAGTCGAACAGTTCGTTGAGCGCGGCGCGCACGGTGCGTCCGGTGGACAGCACGTCGTCGACGAGCACGATGCGCGCGCCGTCGACGTCGAACGGCAGCGACGTCGGGCTGGCCTGGCTGTGCAGCCCCTTCTTCGCGTAGTCGTCGCGATGCAGCGCGACGTTCACGACGCCGAACGCCGGCGCGCCGAGATCGCGCGCGAGGCGCTCGGCGAGCCACGCGCCGCCGCTGTAAATGCCGGCGAGCCGCGGGCCGCCCGGCTCGGCGAAGGCCGTGCCGTATGCGTCGCGGATCTGGTCGAGCAGGACGCGGTAGAGCGCGTCGGCGTCAATGGTGCTCATGGTCGGACAATTGATCGAGATACTGTTGAAGGATCACGCGCGCGGCCTCGGCGTCGAGCATCTCGGCACGTGCGCGCCCGCGCACGTTGCGCTCGCGCAGCCCGGCCTCGGCCTCGACCGACGAATAGCGTTCGTCGACCCACGTGACGGGCAGCCCGAAGCGGCCGTTCAGCTGGTTGCCGAAGCGCTTCGCCTGCTGCGTCATCTCGTGCGGCGTGCCGTCCGGATGCATCGGCAGGCCGACGACGAGCGCGTCGGGCCGCCATTCGGCCAGCAGTTCGCCGACCGCCTTGAAGCGGTGCTCGCGGTTCAGGTTGGGAATCACGACGAGGGCACGGGCCGAGCGCGTCAGCGCATTGCCGATCGCGACGCCGATTCGCTTTTCGCCGTAGTCGAACGCCAGGAGCGTCGCATCGCGCGCGCTCGCGCCACTCATGCGTGCCCTGCTTCGCCGGACAGCATCGACGAGCTGACGCCGAGCAGGCCCAGTGCGGCTTCGAAGCGTTCCTCGGCCGGCGTGTCGAACACGATGCGGGGATCGGCGGCCACGGTCAGCCAGCCGTTGCGGGAAATTTCTTCCTCGAGCTGACCGGCGCCCCAGCCTGCATGGCCGAGCGTCAGCAGGAAGCGTTTCGGGCCGGTGCCCGTCGCGACCGCCTCGAGCACATCCTTCGACGTCGTCATCTCGAGCCCGCCCTCGACCGACATGGACGAGTTGTAGTTCGCGCCCTCGACCGGCTCGTGCAGCACGAAGCCGCGCTCGGTCTGGACCGGGCCGCCGAAGTACACGGGGATGTGCAGCAGCGGCTCGATGTCGAGCTTCAGGTCGATGCGGTTGAACAGCGATTCGAGGTCGATGTCGGTGGGACGATTGATGACGAGGCCGAGCGCGCCGCGCTCGCTGTGATCGCAAAGATAGACCACCGTTCCCGAAAACGTCGGATCCGCCATGTTCGGCATGGCGATCAGGAACTGGTTGGTGAGATTGATGCGATCGGAAGGCTTTGACATGGTTTGAATTTTAGCAAAGACGCCGCGACCTGACCGGGCCGCGATCAACAAGCAACGCCGCGCGACGCTGGCAACGACGCGCGCGGATCACACGGCACTCTAACACGCGCGCGGGCGCTGTCGGCAGCGTGTTGCCGGCCCGCGCGACAAGGGCTGCCGC
The DNA here is from genome assembly GCF_001523915.2 of Burkholderia sp. LA-2-3-30-S1-D2. NCBI lineage: Bacteria > Pseudomonadati > Pseudomonadota > Betaproteobacteria > Burkholderiales > Burkholderiaceae > Burkholderia > Burkholderia sp. LA-2-3-30-S1-D2. The sequence goes on from NZ_CP013384.1 coordinate 2,709,508, forward strand.
TGCGGTCGCGCCCCGTTGTGCGTCAGGTCCGGCCGAGCGCCGCGCCGAGCGCCCCGGACGCCGCAGTCAGGTCCGGCGGCGCCACCCCCGCGGCGATCTTCAGCAGCGCGGCGCGCAGCATGTCGGACGCGCGGGCGTGTGCATCGAGCCCGCCGTCGGCGAGCGGCATGCCGTGCGCGGCGCGGCGCCACGCGAGCCCGAGCGTGTCGGCCAGCAGCGCCGCATGACCGAGCCCGAGCGCGCACGCGGCCGTACCGACCCGGTAGGCGGCCGCGGATGCGCGCCATGCGGCCCCCGCATCGGCCGCGGCCGGATCGACGGCCAGATCGGCCATCGACGCGTCGGCCGTCTGCAGGAAATCCTCATACGCATGCGCGTTGACGGTCACGACGCCGAGCGCACGGGTCGGAGCGACGGCAACCGCGTCGTGCTCGGCCCGCGCGGCGTCGGCCTCCCACAGCGCCTCGGACGCGGGCGTGCCGGCGACATGCCAGTCCACGGTCAGCCCATAGTCGTGCAGCACGTCGACGAGCGCGACGTCTTCCGCGGCTGCGCCGAACAGCGCGAAATCGCGCCACAACAGCGCGACCGTCTCGCGCACGAGCTCGGGCGGCGCGCTGCGCCGCCGGCCCTGCGCCTGCTCGCCGAGCAGCAGGTTCGTCCGCGCGAGAAAGCGCTTCAGTTCGGGCGCGCCGGTTGCGCGCAGCGCACGCTGGCACGCTGCCGCGAGCCGCCAGAAATCGTACGGGCCATCGTCGGCCAGCGCAGCCTGCATCGCATCGAGTTCGTCGAGCGCGGCGTCGGGCGCGCCGTGCCGCGCACGCAGCACGCCGAGCAGCGCCTGCTCGTAGCGGGCGCGTACCCGGGTCGCGATCTCCTCGGGCAGTACGCGCAGCGTGGCCTGCGGCACCGCGCGACCGACGAGCGCGAGCGCGTCGAGCGGCGTGCTCGCACGCAGGTCGGCGGCGCTTTGCGCACGCAATGCACGGAAATGATCGAAGAGAACGGACGAACAGGCGAGTTCGCGCAGGTTGTGGCGGCCGACGGCCGCGCGGAAGTCGCGCAGCGCGGCCCGCCAGCCGGCCGAAGTCGGCTCGGCGGCGACGAGCGGCACGGCGGCCGACAGTTGCCCGGCGAAACGGGCGGCCGGCAGCCAGCCGGCCTCCGCCAGCACGGCGGCGGCGGCTGACAGCGGCGCGGCCGCGTCGTCCCGGTGCTCGAATGCGTCGGCGGCTGCCGCGAGCCACGCGTCGGCGGCGCGCACGGCCCCGCCACGCGGGTTGGGCAGTGCGTCAGGGTGAGAAACGTTGGCCGGATCGGACGTCATGGACACGCGCGCCTGTCATCGTCAAGTCGCTCGCGCCGGCCGCGGCGCAAGAGCGCCGGGCAACCGCGAGGCCGAAGCGGGGTGTCCGTGGGCCAAGGGTCCGGTCAGATCTGGACCATCTCGAAGTCTTCCTTGCGAGCGCCGCATTCGGGGCACGTCCAGTTGATCGGGACGTCTTCCCAGCGCGTGCCCGGGGCGATGCCCTCTTCGGGCAGCCCGGCTTCTTCGTCATAAATCCAGCCACAAATCAGGCACATCCAGCTCTTGTATTCCATCTTAAGCCGCGTCGGGAAAAGTCGGTAAATTCGGGAGCCATGATGGTACCGTGTCGGGGCCGGACTGCCTAGCAATCGCGCTGGAGTACGACGACTACGTTGCGCCGCGCTAAAAATTCCGTCGTGCGGGCCGGATTCCGCCGCATAATGACTGAAAAGTGCGGCCTGCCGGGCAACACGGGGCCGAAACGCCCACTTCGCCTCGCCGTCCGCAGTTCTGTCGCTTCCCCGTTTTTTTCTTGCCCCATTTCTACATGTCCAGCAACGCCCCTCCGATCGTCCTCACCTTCGGCCTGTCCGATCCCACCGGCGGTTCCGGCCTCCAAGCCGATCTGATGACCCTGGCGAGCATGGGCTGTCACGGCGTGTCCGTCCTGACGGGCTACACCGTGCGCGACTCCGCCGCCTGCGACGAAGTGACCGGCCTCGATCCCGATGTCGTCGCCGCCCAGGCGCGCATGCTGCTCGAGGACATGCCGGTTGCCGCGTTCAAGATCGGCGCGGCGACGCGCGCGGAAGTCGTGAGCGCGATCGCGGAAGTGGTCGCCGACTACGACGGCGTGCCGCTCGTGCTCGCACCGGACTTCACGCTCGACGACGAGCACGTGCTCGCCGCCGACGATCTGCGCGAATCGATCGCCGACCTGCTCGCACCGCAGACGACACTGCTGGTCGCCGACCACGCGACGCTGATCGCGCTCGCACAGCCGGACGGCGATGCCGAGGCGCCGAATCTCGACGCGGCCGTGTCGCACCTGCTGTCGCAGGGCTGCGAGTACATCCTGTCGTCGGAGACGGGTTCGCACCGGCTCGTCAACACGCTGTACGGTGAGGAAGGCCAGCTTCGCGAAGACATGTGGGATCGCTCGCCGCACCGGCTGATGGGCATCACCGACACGCTCGGCGCGGCGATCGCGGCACTGCTCGCGAACGGCCAGGAGCCGCCCGAAGCGGTGCGCGAGGCGCAGGAATACCTGTACCAGGCCGTCCGCGACGCGTTCCGGCCCGGCATGGGCGCGTACCTGCCCGACCGGTTCTTCTGGGCGCGCAGCAACGATGAGGAAGGCGGGCGTCCGGTGACGGACAGCAGCAAAACCTCGCCGCGAATTGCCCGGCATTGACGCCGCGCGGGCGGCCCTGCGCCGCCGTTGCGCGCCGCCTGCTCTCGCTTAGGAGCCGCATGTCAGCCCCTTTCGCGTGCGCATAAAAAAAGACCCGCATCGCTGCGGGTCTTTTCTTTTGGCTGGAACGCGCATCGCTGCGCGTTCCGGACACCATCGACCGAAGTCGATTACATGTCCATGCCCATGCCGCCCATGCCGCCCGGCATGCCGCCCGGCATCGGTGCATCTTCCTTCGGCAGTTCTGCGACAGCTGCGTCCGTCGTCAGCAGCAGGCCTGCGACCGAAGCTGCGTTCTGCAGTGCGGTGCGCGTGACCTTGGTCGGGTCGACGACACCGGCTTCGACCATGTCGACGTACTCGCCCGTCGCTGCGTTGTAGCCGTAGTTGCCCTTGCCTGCTGCAACTGCTGCGACCACGACGCTCGCTTCTTCGCCGCCGTTCGTGACGATCTGGCGCAGCGGCTCTTCCATTGCGCGCAGCACGATCTTGATGCCTGCGTTCTGATCGGCGTTCGCGCCGGCCACGCCTGCGATCGCGGTACGTGCACGGATCAGCGCAACGCCGCCGCCCGGGACGATGCCTTCTTCAACGGCAGCGCGGGTTGCGTGCAGCGCGTCTTCGACGCGTGCCTTCTTTTCCTTCATTTCGACTTCGGTCGCAGCGCCGACCTTGATCACTGCCACGCCGCCGGCCAGCTTGGCCACGCGCTCTTGCAGCTTTTCACGGTCGTAGTCCGACGTCGCTTCTTCGATTTGCGTGCGGATCTGCTTGACGCGCGCTTCGATGTTCACGGCTTCGCCTGCGCCGTCGATGATCGTCGTGTTTTCCTTGCCCACTTCGATGCGCTTCGCCTGGCCCAGTTCAGCCAGCGTTGCCTTCTCGAGCGTCAGGCCGGTTTCTTCCGCGACGACCTGACCGCCGGTCAGGATCGCGATGTCTTCCAGCATCGCCTTGCGACGATCGCCGAAGCCCGGCGCCTTGACCGCAACGGTCTTCAGGATGCCGCGGATGTTGTTGACGACCAGCGTTGCGAGCGCTTCGCCTTCGACGTCTTCGGCGATGATCAGCAGCGGACGGCCTGCCTTCGCGACTTGTTCGAGCACCGGCAGCAGATCGCGGATGTTCGACACCTTCTTGTCGTGCAGCAGCACGAACGGGTTTTCGAGGACGGCGACTTGCTTGTCCGGATTGTTGATGAAGTACGGCGACAGGTAGCCGCGGTCGAATTGCATGCCTTCGACGACGTCGAGTTCGTCGGCCAGCGACTTGCCGTCTTCGACGGTGATCACGCCTTCCTTGCCGACCTTGTCCATCGCTTCAGCGATGCGATCGCCGATCGACGAGTCGCTGTTCGCCGAGATCGAGCCGACCTGTGCGATTTCCTTGTTCGTCGTGCACGGCTTGCTGATCTTCTTCAGCTCTTCGACAGCCGCTGCGACTGCCTTGTCGATGCCGCGCTTCAGGTCCATCGGGTTCATGCCCGATGCGACGTACTTCATGCCTTCGCGAACGATCGATTGCGCGAGGACGGTTGCCGTCGTCGTGCCGTCGCCTGCGTTGTCGCTGGTCTTGGAAGCGACTTCCTTGACCATTTGCGCACCCATGTTCTGGAGCTTGTCCTTCAGCTCGATTTCCTTCGCGACCGACACACCGTCCTTGGTGACCGTCGGGCCGCCGAAGCTGCGCTCGAGCACGACGTTGCGGCCCTTCGGACCCAGCGTGACCTTGACTGCGTTGGCGAGAATGTTCACGCCTTCGACCATCTTCGAACGGGCGGAATCGCCGAATACGACGTCTTTAGCTGCCATCTTCTAACTCCTTGAATTCTTGGGAATATGTACCGTCAGTGGACGCTTACTTCGCGTTGACCACGGCCATGATGTCTTCTTCGCGCATGACCAGCAGTTCCTGGCCGTCGACCTTGACGGTCTGGCCTGCGTACTTGCCGAACAGGACGCGATCGCCGACCTTCACGTCGAGCGCGATCGGAGCGCCCTTGTCGTCACGCTTGCCCGGGCCGACCGCGAGGATCTCGCCTTGATCCGGCTTTTCAGCAGCGGCTTCGGGGATGACGATGCCCGAGGCGGTCTTGGTTTCTTGATCCAGACGCTTGACGATCACGCGATCGTGCAAAGGACGAAGGTTCATATTCACTCCTCTCTTGACTGAGATTGAAGAACGCTTGGGGAATCTGCCCGGCAAATCGCCCGGCAGAGAATTGTTAGCACTCTCGTGCAGCGAGTGCTAATTATATGGACGGGTTTTGACAAATTCAAGAAGGGGAGCCGGAGGTTTTTTCGTGCGAGGCGGAACGACGGAAAAACGGGGGTGAATCACAAAAATTCAGTTAAAACAATTACATAAGCATCAATCTCGCACACCGGGAGCGGATGGGATACGGGAAATCCCGACCCTCGCCCCAATTTGACACGGGGCGAGCACCGAGTTCCCGCGGTCGTCCGGCATCGCGTGAAAAGGCTGCTCGGACCCGACAGGGGCCCAAACGGCGGCCATGGGATCGTCACATGTCCGGACAGCCCGCCACTGGCTGGAACGTCCGGCCGTCGGTCACGACCGTCGCGCCGAGCAGTCGCGCGAGGCCTTTCGCGCCTTCGCGCATCACGACGTCGTGATTCCAGGCGAACAGCGGGCGCGCGATCGGCTCCAGCCAGTTCATCCAGCGCTCGCGCGTGCGGATGTGCCAGTCGTAGCGCACGACGGTGCGCGCACCGTCGCCGGCGAACGACCAGCGGCCGTCGCCTTCGATCGCGCCGCTCGCGCGGCCCTCGAGCACATGCGGCCGCTCGACGCGCAGCACACGCATGTCGAAGGTCAGCCGGTACGGCAACGCGCCTTTCCACGTGTATCGCTGCAGCGCGCCGACGCCGCGCGCGTCGCCGCGCTCGATCTCGGCGGTCTGCACGGCACTCTTCCACCAGTCGGGCCAGCGATCGACCTGGTAGATCGCGTCCCAGACAGCCGCGAGGGGCGCGTCCACGCGCCACGTCGTCGAAAACCGGTATTCCGCCATGCTGCCTCCGGCGCGAATCAGAATCGGGATCAAGCGCGCGATCAGGGCGCGAAAAAGCGGGCGGGAAACGCGACGTCGATCTCGACGTCGTCGAGCGTCACCGTTTCGAGCGGCGCGCCGTCGTCATCCGCGAAGCTGACGACCTTCAGCGGAAAGCCGTCCTCGGCGTCCAGCCACAACAGATAGCGATGCACGCCGTCAACCACGTGTGCGGGCGCGCCCGTCACCGATACGCGCAGCGTGGTACGGCCGCCGATGGTTTCCTTGCCTTCCGTCACGGTCGCACCGCCCTGCTGCAGCGCGTGTACGTTACGCAGCAGCACGCCGACATCCGACCGGTCGACGCGATGGCCGCTGCGGTCGCGCAGGAGCGGATTGGACGGCGACAGCGTCAGCGCGGGCAGCGCATGCTCGCCGAACGGGCGCAGCCGCACCTTGCCCGCGTCGGGGTCGTACGCGAGCACCGCGCCGTGATGCGGCGACACGAAGTCCATCCGGACGAAACCGGGTTTCCGGTAGGCATAGTGGAATTCGGCGTGCTCGCCGCTTCGCGCGGACGAGCGGATCGTCGCGCGGTACGAATGGACCTGGTCGAAATGCGACTGCGCGATGGTAACGGGATCGGCTGTCATGCTCGCTCCTATCAGGCTCGCGGCCAGCAATGCGGCGATCACGGCGCCGCCTCGACGTCGAGCACGCCTTCCATTCCGCGCTCGCGATGGCTGCGCAGGAACAGCAGCCGATGCGTGCAATAGTAGGCGAAGCGGCCGGGCGCCGTCGGCGTGAAGCGCAACGTGCGCGGCGTCGTGCCCAGTTCGGTGTGCACCGCGATCCCGGCCTGCGGCGCATCGATCTCGAAACTGTGCGGCACGACGCCCGGTTCGGCCGATACCGTGAGTTCGACCGGCACGTGCGCGCGGACGATCACGTGGTTCGGGCGAAAGAAATAGCTGCCGCCGACGATCGCCACCCGCTGCACGCCGTCGGCGTCGACCGGCACGCGCACCGGCGCATCGCCGTCCGCCCGCGCGAGCCCGGCGCCCGCCACGAGCGCCACCGCCGCCATCACCGCCTTCGTGTTCATGTTGGCTCCCTGCCGACGTCGCGCGCGTCAACCCTTCCACGCGTCGGTCGGTCCGCCGAGCGCGCCGCATGCTTCGATCGCGAGCTCGCGCAGTCGTCGTTCGTCGGCGCGTCCGGAGAGCGCGTAACCCATGCCGCGATCGGACCAGAAATACGTGTCGCGGCCGCTGGCCGACATCGACTGCGGCGCGAAGCGCCGCGCATCGTAGGCCGTCATGTAGAGCGTCACGCGCTTGCCGTCCGCACGCTGGTACATCAGTTGCGCAGCCGGCCCCGCGTCGCCCGGCAGCAGCCGGCCGCCCAGCAATGCGTATCCGTATTCGTCGAGCGACGGCGCGCGCACGGGCCGCCCGAGACGCGCGGACAGCCACGCGGCAAGGCGCGCCGGATCGCGTGCGTCGACCTCGACCGGATGCTCCCGATCGGCCGCGTACACGGCGTACGCGACGTCCGCGCGCGCGGCGAAGGCCGGCTCGGCACCGAACGTCGTCCAGCCCGCGTGCAGCGCGACGCCGATCACCAGCCCGGCCGCCAGTCCCGCGAATGCATACGCGACGCCGCGCCAGCGCGGTGCGCGCCGCTGCACAAACAGCGCGGGTGCGGCGGCAGGCAGCGGGAACAGCGCGTGCAACGCGTCGCGCTGCGCGCCGTAATGCGCAAACCAGTCGGCTTCGCGCGGATCGGACTGCAGCCGTTCGAGCACCTCGCGGCGCTCCTGTCCGGACAGTTCGCCGTCGAGCAGCGCCGACAGCAATTGCGCCGATGCATCGGCTCCGCCGTCCCGATCATTCGAAGGTTTGCGCGGATCGTCGTCCATCATGTCTTCCCGATCACCCGTAACGCGGCCGCGCCGCGCGCCGGCGACTCGCCGGACAGCAGCGCACGCATCTGTTCACGCGCCCGCGACAACCGCGACATCACCGTCCCCACCGGCACGCCGAGCACCTGTGCGGCTTCGCGGTAACTCAATTCCTCGAGCGCGACCAGGAGCAGCACCTCGCGCTGCTCGACGGGCAGCCGATACAGCGCGCGCTGCACGTCGCGCAGCAGCAGGCCGCCGATCTCGTCGGTCGGCGCGGCCATCGTCTGCCATGGCGCGGTCGCATCGTCGACCGCGATCTCGTGCCGCGCGCGCAACTGGTCGATGAAGCGGTGGCGCAGCAGCGTCAGCAGCCACGCACGCAGGTTTCCGCCGTCGCGCGGCGGCCGGTTCAGCGCGCGCTCGAGCGTGTCCTGCACGAGATCGTCCGCCCAGGCCCGCTCGCCCGTCAGCGCGCGCGCATATCGCGTGAGATGCGGCAGCCACACCAGCAGGTCCGATTCGTAGCTCATCCGGATGCCTCGCGCATCGCCGCGCCGTCAGTCCGTCATTCAGTCCGTCGGTTCTCAGGGGCGCGCGACGTGCCACATGCCGCCGATCCCGTCGCCGCCGGCATCGCCGGCCTTGCGGTCCATCTTCCAGCGATACAGCGGACGGCCGTGGTAAGCCCATTGCTTCCGGCCGTCGTCGCGCGTGACGAGGCTCAGTGCACCCGACGCCTTGTCGTATCCGTCGGCGAGTGCCGGCGGCCAGTTGGCCGCACAGGTGCCGGTGCAGGTGCTCTTGCCCGGCGCGTCGTGATCGAACACGTACAGCGTCATGTGATCTTCGTCGACCAGTTTCCCGTCACCGGCCTGCGGCGGCTCGGCGGCCGCGGGCCGCGCGATCGCGGCCGTCAGCGCGATGGCGAACAGCATCGTCTTCATTCCCGTTCTCCTTGACATGGCATCGCGGCACGGTGGCGCCGGACGGGACGTCGACTTCGTCATGACCATTATCCCGCTGTCCGGCCGCGCCGAGACTCGGTATGTAAACGGACGAAACCGGCCGGTTATTCCATGCCACCCCACAAAGCGGCGCCATTCCTCACGGGAAACACATCGGGAACCCAAAGAAAACGCGGCATGACATTGCTGTCATGCCGCGATGTACGACCCGTTGCGCGCGGCGGGCGATGCGCCGCCGCCGCGCGTTCCGGCCGGTTACTTCGGCAATGCGCCAGTCACCGCCTGCAGCAGCGTCGACACCGGCGCGAGCGGGTTGTTCGCGGAGCCGTTGCCCGAGTGCGGCGTGACCGACAGGCTCGGCGTGGAACCCAGCGCCGCGCCCAGCGTCGTGCCGACAGCATTGACGACCGTTGCCGTCGCGTTGCCGGTCGTCGACACCAGCGAACCGGTCGCGCCCGCCGTGCTGCCGGCCGCGCTCGCGCCGGAGCCGAGCAGGCTGCCGCCCGCCGCAGCCGTCGAACCGGCCGCGCCCGACAGCGCGCCGGCCGCCTGCCCGAGGGCTGCCGGACCGTTCGCGAGGGCGCCCGTCACCGAACCGAGTGCACCGGTCAGTGCGCCGGCCGGGTTGCTGCCGCCGGTCAGACCGCTGACGAGGTTCGTGATCGGCGCGATCGGGCTGCCGCCTGCGCCCGACAGCGTGCCGACGACCTGGTTCACGACACCCTGCACCGGGGCCAGCGGGTTCGTGCCGCCGAGGTTGCCGAGCGCGCCCGTCACCGAGCTCACGGCCCCCGTCAGTGCGCCGGCCGGATTGCTGCCGCCGAGCGTGCCGACCACCTGGTTCACGACGCCTTGCACCGGCGCCAGCGGGTTCGTACCGCCGAGGTTGCCGAGTGCACCCGTCACCGAATTGACCGCGTTGCTCAGTGCGGCTGCCGGGTTGCCGCTGCCGAGCGTGCCGACGACCTGGTTCACGACGCCCTGGACCGGGGCCAGCGGGTTTGTGCTACCGAGGTTGCCGAGCGCGCTCGTGACCGAACCGAGTGCGCCGGTCAGCGCGCCGGCCGCGTTGCCACCCGTCGGCAGTGCGTTCTGCAGGCCGCTGACGAGGTTCGTGATCGGCGCGATCGGGCTGCCGCCGCCGGCGCCTGACAACGTGCCGACGACCTGGCTCACGACGCCCTGCACCGGCGCCAGCGGGTTCGTGCCGCCGAGGTTGCCGAGCGCGCCCGTCATCGAGTTCACGGCGTCCGTCAGCGCACCGGCCGGGTTGCCGTTGCCAAGCGTGCCGGCGAGTTGCGTGACGGCGCCTTGCACCGGCGCCAGCGGGCTCGACGCGCCGCCGATGTTGCCGAGCGTCCCGGTGATCGTATTGACCGCGTTGCCCAGCGCACCGGCCGGATTGCCGCTGCCCACCGTGCCCGTGACCTGGTCGACAATGTTCTGGATCGGTGTCAGCGGGTTCGTGCCGCCGACGTTCCCCAGTGCACCCGTGACCGTGCCGAGGGCACCGGTCAACGCACCTGCCGGATTGCCGCCGCCGAGCGCCCCCGTCACTTGACTGACGACGCCTTGAACCGGCGCCAGCAGGTTTGAACCGCCACCCACGTTACCCAGCGCACCCGTCACCGTGCCCAGCGCACCGGTCAATGCACCTCCCGGATTGCCGCCACCGAGCGCCCCCGTCACTTGATTGACGACGCCTTGAACCGGCGCCAGCGGGTTTGAACCGCCACCCACGTTACCCAGCGCACCCGTCACCGTACCCAGCGCACCGGTCAACGCACCTGCCGGATTGCCGCCACCGAGCGCCCCCGTCACTTGATTGACGACACCTTGAACCGGCGCCAGCGGATTCGCACCGCCACCCACGTTACCCAGCGCACCCGTGACCGTGCCCAGCGCACCGGTCAACGCACCTGCCGGATTGCCGCCGCCGAGCGCCCCCGTCACTTGATTGACGACGCCTTGAACCGGCGCCAGCGGATTCGCGCCGCCGCCCACGTTACCCAGTGCACCCGTGACCGTGCCCAGCGCACCGGTCAACGCACCTGCCGGATTGCCGCCACCGAGCGCCCCCGTCACTTGATTGACGACGCCTTGAACCGGCGCCAGCGGATTCGCGCCGCCGCCCACGTTACCCAGTGCACCCGTGACCGTGCCCAACGCACCGGTCAACGCACCTGCCGGATTGCCGCCACCGAGCGCCCCCGTCACTTGATTGACGACACCTTGAACCGGCGCCAGCGGATTCGCACCGCCACCCACGTTACCCAGTGCACCCGTGACCGTACCAACCGCATTGCTCAACGTCCCCGTCGCCGTGCCCAGCGCGCCGGTCAACGCGCCGGCCGGATTGCCGCCGGCGAGCGCGCCCGTCACCTGGTTCACCACGCCTTGAACGGGCGCGAGCGGCGTCACCGTGCCGCCAGCGCCGCCGAGCGCGCCTTGCAGCGCGTTCACCGCGCCAGACAACGCCTGCGCCGGATCGCCCAGCGACGTCTGAATCGCGCCCGACCCGCCCGCCGCCACGGTGATCGAACCCAGCGGTGACGTGCCGGTCGCGGCCAGTCCGATCGAGACGCTGTTCGTCGGCGGATTCACGATTACCTGCGGAAGCGGCAGCGCATCGAGCGTCCCCGCGATAGCCGAACCGGAAGCCAGTACCCCGAACACCGTCGCGACCGACAGCGCCACACCCGTCAATTCAATCTTTTGTCCCATCTTTACCCCATCTCGGTTGGCACTACGTTGATAAAGCATGGGGACGGATTGCACGAAGTGTGCCACCCGGATAAAACGGATTGATTCGTTGGCCTATTGCGGGCCAATAGCGGTTTTATATGGATTTCCGGGAAAATAAATGGGTCGCACGGGCACAATAATCTGACGAATGAGACGTCCGGCGCACGGATGTAACGTAACGTTTGCGAGGCCCGAAGTAACGTGTTCCGGTACATTCCGTGCCACATCGGGACGTCCGTTGTGAAAGCGCCGCCGGATTGCCCTGGCAGATCGCCTGCTCCGCATTTCATTTTCATGAAAATGCATTAATAAATCACTTGTTTACCGTTTTTCTTATTTCGTGATTTCTTTCCGATCAATTACGCAGATCATTTCCATTTGCGCGACTGCGGATAATACGGATAACCAAATGAAAAAATGTGACGGCCGCACTGCGGCGGCCGTCGTATCGAAACGCGCTCAGCCGAAGCGCGCGGGTCGGTACGGATGGGGATCGATGTAGGTCGGCTCGCCCGTCATCATCTCGGCGAGCAGACGCCCGGTCGCGGGGCCGAGCGTCAGCCCATGGTGGCAATGGCCGAACGCGAACCACAGATGACGATGGCGCGGCGCAGGCCCGATCACCGGCCGCATGTCGGGCGTGCACGGCCGCATCCCGAGCCATGGTGCCGGATCGAGCCGCTCGCCGATGCCGAACGCGTCGCGCGCCAGCGGCTCGGCGCGCGCAAGCTGCACGCCGGTCGGCGGCGCGCCGCGCAACGCGATCTCGACGCCGGTCGTGAGCCGCAGGCGTCCGCCCTCCATCGGAGCGACGACGAACCCCTCCTCGGTATCGCACACGGGCACGTTCAGCGGCGCGCGGGTCGGCCGGTAATGCATGTGATAGCCGCGCTTGGCGCGCAGCGGAATCCGGTAGCCAAGCGGCGCGAACACGTGATCGGACCACGGCCCGAGCGCGACCACGGCCGAGCGGGCCGCGATCGGCCCATGCTCGGTATTGACCCGCCAGCCGTCGTCCACCTGCGCGAGCGTCGCCGCGTCGCCGCGCACGAACGTGCCGCCGTCACGCTCGAACAGCCGCGCGTACGCCTTCGTCAGGCCCCCGGGGCTCGACACGGTCTTCGGGTCCTGCCAGTGGAATGCGCCGCAGAATGCGTCGCCGATGCCGGGCTCGCATTCGCGCAACGCGCGCGCGTCGAGGACGCTCATCCGCAACCCGTGCGCGTCGGCCACCCGCTGCTGCGCGCGCGTTTCCGCGTCGAACAGCGCCGGTGAACGGAACGCCTCGATCCACCCGCCGTCATGCACGAGCGGCTGCGCGTCGGTGCGCGCGAGCAGCGCGTCGTGCTCGACGACGCTCGCCGCGACGAGCGGCAGCATGTCGCGCGCGGCGGCCGCGAGCCGCTGCGGCGACGATTCGCGCCAGAAGCGCGCGAGCCAGCCCGCATACGCGGGCAATGCCTTGTAGTCCCAATAGAGATCGACCGAGCGGTTGCGTGCGTAGCGCAGCAGCGTGCCGAGCCGGCGCGGGAACGCGTACGGCACGACCGACGAGCGCTCGATCAGCCCGGCATTGCCGTGGCTCGTTTCCTCGCCGGGCGCGCGCCGGTCGACGAGCGCGACGCGCAGCCCGCGATCCTGCAGATGCAGCGCCGACGACACGCCGACGATGCCGGCCCCCAGAACGATGACGTCGAAATCCATGCTTCCCCGTACTGCGTCGAGATTCGGTACGACGCGCGCCGGCACCGCGGCCGGCGGGCGGCCAGGCTTACTTCGCGACGATGTCGCGCTTGAAGTACTTCTGCGACAGCGCACTCAGCGTGCCGTCCTTCTTCAGCGCGTCGAGCGCGCCGACGATCTTCGCCTGCAGCGCCTTGTCGCCCTTGCGCATCCCGAAGCCGGTGCCTTCGCCCAGCGTCGCCGGATCCTTCAGCGCGTCGCCGACGATCTGGTAATCGCGGCCGGCCGGCTTGTCGAGGAAACCGTCCTGCGCGGTCTGCGCTTCCTGCACGGCCGCGTCGAGACGTCCGGCGACGAGATCGGCATAGATCTGGTCCTGGTCCTGATACGACACGACTGCCACGCCCGCATTCGCCCAGTGCGCCTTGAGGAAATCCTCCTGCGACGAGCCCTGCAGCACGCCGACGTGCTTGCCGCGCAGGCTGGCGGCATCGGGCCGCAGCGGCGAGCCGCGGTGCGCGACCATCACGATCGGCACCACGTAGATCGCCGGCGTGAAGTCGATGCTCTGCTTGCGCTTCGCGGTGATGTTCATCGCCGAATTGATCGCGTCGAACTTGCGCGCCTGCAGCGCCGGGATCAGCCCGTCGAACGCATTCTCGACCCACACGCACTTCATGTTCAGCTTCGCGCACACCGCGTTGCCGATGTCGACGTCGAAACCCTGCAGCTGGCCGGCCGGCGTCTTGCTCTCGAACGGCGGATACGCTGCTTCGATCCCGAAGCGCAGCGTGGTCTGTTCCGCGTGGGCCGAGACGGCCGCGCACGCAAGCGCCGCGACGGCGCAGAGGGAAAGCTTCCAGTTCATGACGGATGTCCTTCGATTCCGGATTGAGGCGATGAAGACCGGTTATCGTGCGACGGCACGCCGGTCCGCACGCAAAATATAGACTCTTAGTCTACTATAGACTATAGGGAATACGATAATCGCAAGCGCGATGCAGTGATCGAATCGCCACCGCCCATACGACACACCATTGATTTATCGACATTTTTACCGTTCCGCATAGCGCGCCTCGGTCCTGAAAAGAAAAACTCGCCAGAATTACATTGTCTATATTAGACTTTTAGTCCACTACGAACACCGCCGGACACGCTATTTCGAGACTGTCCTGTCCGGCCCCGACCGGAGAAGTCCCATGACGCAACCCGCCCCGACCCTGCCGCTGGTCGTCGACGAAGCCGCGGTGCGCGCGGCGCTGCCGTCGCTCGACGTGCTCGCCACGCTGCGCCGCATGTTCGCGTCGCTCGCGTCGGCCCGCGCGGTGCAACCGCCGCAGACCCTCACGCTGTTCCCCGAGCAGGCCGGCGATTTCATCACGTATCTCGGCGCGCTCGCCGACGAGCAGGTGTTCGGCGCGAAGCTGTCTCCGTACGTCGTGACGGGCGGCAAACCCGACGGGAAACCGATCGTCACCGCATGGACGGCGCTGATGTCGATGCGCACCGGCCAGCCGCTGATGTGGTGCGACGCGGGGCTGCTGACGGTCGAGCGCACGGCCAGTACGACGGCGCTCGCGGTCGACTGCCTCGCACCGCGCGACGCGCGCCGGCTCGCCGTGATCGGCACGGGCGCGGTCGGCCTCGCGCATCTGCGCCACACCGCGGCGTTGCGCGACTGGGCATCGATCAGCGTCCATTCGCCCGCGCTCGCCGGCGACCCGACGCTACGGGCGACGCTTGCGCGGATCGATCCGCGGGCCCGTGCAGCCGCCAGCGTCGAGGCGTGCGTGCGCGACGCGGACGTCGTGATGCTGTGCACGTCGTCGGGCACGCCGGTGCTCGCGGACGGCATGCTCACGCGCCCCGCGCTCGTCACGTCGATCAGCACCAACGTCGCGCGCGCGCACGAGATCCCGCCCGCGTGGTTGCCCGACATGGACGTGTACTGCGACTACCGGCACACGACGCCCGCGAGCGCGGGCGAGATGCAGATCGCGGCGGCCGGGCACGGCTGGACGCCCGAGCGGATCGTCGGCGACCTGCCCGCGCTCGTCGCCGGCACGTGCGCGGCGCCGTCGCGCACGCGTCATGCGTTCTTCCGCTCGATCGGCCTTGGGCTCGAGGACATCGCGATCGCACACGCGCTGTACACGCATCTGACGCGCGCATGAGCAGCACGCGCGCGCGGGGCCGATACAATGGCGCAACCGCCGCGGCGGCAGCGCGCGGGCGCACGGACCAGCCGGTCGACGGCACGCCGGCGCGCCGTGCCGACGCACCGCCCGGCCCCCGCTCACCCGAGATGGCGATTCCGATGCGCAAGAAGCAATCCCCCGTCAAAGACCTGCTGCTCACCCGCTATGCACCGATCGCCGATGGCATCGCGGCGCTGTTCTTCCCGTATGCGGAAGTCGTGATCCACGACCTGCACGACCAGACCGTGCTGTATCTCGCGAACAACCTGTCGAAGCGCGAGGTCGGCGACGACTCCGCGCTCGAGGAAATCGATCATTCGGCGCGCGAGCGTGTGATCGGTCCGTACGAAAAGCTGAACTGGGACGGCCGGCGGATGCGTTGCGTGAGCAACGTGCTGTTCGACGACGAAGGCCGCCCAGCCGGGATGATGTGCATCAACTTCAACATCGCGGTGTTCGACGACGTCCGCGCGACGCTCGACGTCTTCATCAAGGGCGCGGGCATCGTCGCGCAACCGGACGAGTTGTTCCGCGACGACTGGCAGGAGCGTATCAACACGTTCCTGCACGGCTGGCTGCGCGAGCGGCAGGTCGGCTTGAACGGCCTCACGCGCGAGCACCGGCGCGAACTCGTCGAAGCGCTGTACGCGGAAGGCGCGTTCCGTGGCAAGAGCGCCGCGAACTACGTCGCGAACGTGCTCGGGATGGGGCGCGCGACCGTCTACAAGCACCTGAAGCATCTGAAGGAAACGCAGGGCGACGCGTAAGCAGCGCGGGCGGCGGGCATGCCGCCATCGACAATCGCTACCGGTACACACCATGCGTGTCCATGCTTCGTGAAGCGTCCGGGCCGGCCCTTTCCGCCCGGGCGAGACGCCGACGAAGCATCGAAGCATCGAAGCATCGAAGCATCGAAGCATCGAAGCATCGAAGCATAAAATGATATAGTCCCAGTTACATTTATTTGCCGTCCCGGACCGCCCATGACGACCACCCCTGCCCCGACTGCCCGCCCGACCCTGACCGTCGAAATCTGGTCCGACCTGATCTGCCCATGGTGCTGGATCGGCAAGCGCCGCTTCGACGAGGCGCTCGCCGCGTTTGCGCACGCCGAGCACGTCGACGTCGCGCTGCGCGCGTACCGGCTGATGCCGGGCCAGCCGGTCGAACCGGTCGAGGCGATGCTCGCCGGCAAGTACCGGATGTCGCCCGCGCAGGTCGACCAGATGCTGCGCCAGGTGACCGATGCGGCCGCGAGTGTCGGGCTCCGCTACGACCTGCCCGGCACGTTCGTCGGCGACACGCTCGACGGTCACCGGCTCGTGAAGCTCGCGGAAACGACCGGCCGTGCGCATGCGCTGACCGAGCGGCTGTACCGCGCGTATTTCTGCGAGCACGGCTCGCTGTTCGACCACGCGGCGCTGATCGACTTCGCGGTCGAAGCGGGGCTCGAGCGCTCGGCCGTCGAAGCCGTGCTGCGCAGCGACGCATACCGTGACGAAGTCGAGGCCGACATCGCGCGCGCGGCGCAGATCGGCGGACGCGGCGTGCCGCTATTCGTGTTCGGCGGCCGTTACGCGGTATCGGGCGCGCAGCCGACCGACGTGTTCGCGCAGGCACTCGAGCAGGCGTGGCACGATAGCGCCATCGTCGAATTCGCCGGCGACGCCGCCGCATGCGGCCCCGACGGCTGCGAACTGCCGCCGCGCGGATAACCTCCCGGCGCCGCGCGACGCGCGCCGCCGCTACGCGTCGCTCCTGCCATAAACCGGCAGGAAGCGCGCGCGAATGACGTCTACAATGCAGCCTTTCAAATAACTATCAGAGAGAAGGCGGCCAGCCCATGACCCACGGGATCCACGGCGAGAAGCGCTGGTACGCGCTGATCGTCCTCTGCCTCGGCGTGCTGATGATCGTGCTCGACAGCACGATCGTCAACGTTGCGCTGCCGTCGATCAGCACCGACCTCCATTTCACCGAGACGGCCCTCGTGTGGGTCGTCAACGCATACCTGTTGACGTTCGGCGGCTGCCTGCTGCTCGGCGGCCGGCTCGGCGACCTGTACGGCCAGCGGCGCATGTTCCTCGCCGGCCTCGTCGTGTTCACGCTCGCATCGCTCGCCTGCGGCCTCGCGCAGTCGCAGACGATGCTGATCGCCGCGCGCGCCGTGCAGGGCTTCGGCGGCGCGATCGTGTCGGCCGTGTCGCTGTCGCTGATCATGAACCTCTTCACCGAACCGGGCGAACGGGCGCGCGCGATGGGCGTCTACGGCTTCGTTTGCGCGGGCGGCGGCAGCATCGGCGTGCTGCTCGGCGGGCTCTTGACGAGCACGCTGTCGTGGCACTGGATCTTCCTCGTCAACCTGCCGATCGGCATCGCGGTCTATGCGATGTGCGTCGCGCTGCTGCCGCGCATGCGCGCGCCGGCCGGCGCCGCGCCGCTCGACATCGCGGGCGCGATCACCGTGACCGCGTCGTTGATGCTCGCGGTCTACGGGATCGTCGGCGGCAACGAGGCCGGCTGGCTGTCGACGCAGACCGTCGTGCTGATCGGCGCGGCCGTCGTGCTGCTCGCGCTGTTCATCGCGATCGAGGCGCGCGTCGCGCATCCGCTGATGCCGCTCACGCTGTTCGCCGCGCGCAACGTCGCGCTCGCGAACGTGATCGGCGTGCTGTGGGCGGCGGCCATGTTCGCGTGGTTTTTCCTGTCCGCGCTCTACATGCAGCGCGTGCTCGGCTACGGGCCGCTGCAGGTCGGGCTCGCGTTCCTGCCGGCGAACCTGATCATGGCCGCGTTCTCGCTCGGGCTGTCGGCGCGGATCGTGATGCGCTTCGGCATCCGCGGCCCGATCGCGGCCGGCCTGCTCGTCGCGGCCTGCGGCCTCGCGCTGTTCTCGCGCGCGCCGGCGGACGGCAGCTTCGTCTGGCACGTGCTGCCGGGCATGACGCTGCTCGGCATCGGCGCCGGCGTCGCGTTCAATCCGGTGCTGCTCGCCGCGATGAGCGACGTCGACCCGGCCGATTCGGGGCTCGCGTCAGGCATCGTCAACACCGCATTCATGATGGGCGGCGCACTCGGCCTCGCCGTGCTCGCGAGCCTTGCGGCCGCCCGCACCGATGCGCTCGCGGCCGCGCACGCCGCGCCGCTCGACGCGCTGAACGGCGGCTACCACGCGGCCTTCGCGTTCGGCGCGGCGTTCGCCGCCGCGGCCGCGCTGATCGGCCTTGCGCTGCGCATCCGGCCGCAGAACGGCGTCGAAGGCGTCGGCCCCGCGATGCACTGACCGTCGGCAGGCGGCGCCGGTCGTCGGCATCGCACCGGGGCGCGCACTGTCGCGCCCTTTTTTGCGCGCGCCGGGGCGCGGCCCGCATTCCCGATTCATCATACCTTTCGGGCCGATCGCGTAATCGGCCCCGCCGTCGATCGAACGCCCGTTTCACGCCCCGCCAGCCGCCAGCCGCACGGGCCTTCGCGGCCGATTTTTAACGCAGTCGTACATCCACCCGCCACATTTGCGACAATGGCGGACTTTGACGCGCGCGCAGTGGCCGCGCGCCGCCGCCGAACGCCGCATAACCGCCTGCTTCCGATGTCGCTTCCCCATATCGATCTGCTGTACTCCCTGTCCGGCCTGTTCGTCGGCATCCTCGTCGGCCTGACGGGCGTCGGCGGCGGTTCGCTGATGACACCGATCCTCGTGCTGCTGTTCGGCGTCCACCCCGCGACAGCGGTCGGCACCGACCTGCTGTATGCGGCCGCGACCAAGGCGACCGGCACGCTCGTCCACGGCCTGAAGGGGTCGATCGACTGGCGTATCACGGGCCGGCTCGCGGCCGGCAGCGTCCCGGCCGCGGCGCTCACGCTGTGGTGGCTGCACACGCACGGGATGAACACGCCGGGCACCGCGCGCATGATCCAGCTCGTGCTCGGCATCGCGCTGCTGCTCACGTCGCTTGCGCTGATCTTCCGTCCTCAATTGACCGCGTTCGCCGCGCGCAACCCGCTCGCGCCGAGCCCTGCGCGCACGCTGTGGTCGACCGTGCTGACGGGCGCCGTGCTCGGCGTGCTCGTGTCGATGACGTCGGTCGGCGCCGGCGCGATCGGCGTCACCGTGCTGCTGCTGCTGTACCCGACGCTCGCGACCACGCGCATCGTCGGCTCCGACATCGCGCACGCGGTGCCGCTCACGCTCGTCGCGGGCATGGGCCACTGGCTGCTCGGCTCGGTCGACTGGTCGATGCTGCTGTCGCTGCTGCTCGGCTCGCTGCCCGGCATCGTGCTCGGCAGCCTGCTGTCGGCGCGCGCGCCCGAGCGGCTGCTGCGCAACCTGCTCGCCGCGACGCTCGTCGCGGTCGGCGTGCGGCTCGTGCTCGCGTAGGCGCCGCCGCCGGGCGCCTCCTTCAGCCGCCGGCATCGCCATGCGCTGAAAAAAACAGCCCGACCGGCCTGCGCCGATCGGGCTGTCGTCCATCCGGGGTCTCGCGAACCCGCACCGCCCGGCGCAAGGCCGGACCGTGCGGGCCGCAACGCGATGCTTACTGCCCCTGCTGCTTCAACTGTTGCTGCTTGAGCTGCTGCGTGCGCGCCTGCAGCTTCAACACGCGCTGCAGTGCGGTGCGGTTCGCGAGGATGCCGTCGTAGAAGTTGGCGAGATCGCCCTTCAGCGCGGTCCGCGACGCGTCGTTCAGGTAGATCATGTGGCCCGACGGGTAGTTCTTGATCGTCAGGTTCTGCGCCTTGAGCGTCGGATCGAGCGCCATCTGCGCGAGCGTCAGCTCGGTCTGGTGGAACGGCGTGACCGCATCGAAATAACCGTTCGCCGACAGCACCTTCAGGTCCGGGTTCACGCTCATCGTCGCCGCCAGGTCGCCGGCCGTGTACAGCGTATTGCCGCCGCCCTTGTTCGCGCCGGTCGGGTCCGTGTGGCTGAAGTCCCAGTTGTTGAACACCTGGTCGTTCAGGTCCACGAACGACGACGTCGACGTGTACTTGAGGTCGGTGTTGATGTAGCTGTTCCACAGCACCGTGTACGCGCCGCCGACGTTCGTGATCGACGGATCGTTGCTGCCCGAGTTCGGCAGGATGTACGGCGCGATGCCCTTGCCCGTGAAGTTCGCGCGACCGTCGTACTGGCCGATCTGCGTGCCCGGAACGAGCGTCAGGAAGAACGTGTACGGCGGGTTGTCGTCCGACGACGGCACGTTGCCGAGCGCGGCCGGGTTGCCGAACGTCTGGATCAGCGACGTCGGATCCGTGCCGATGTACGAGCCCATCTGCTGCGCGGTCTGCAGGTTCAGGTTAAGCCGCACGTTCACGAAGCCGCCGTCCTGCGGATTCGGCTTCTGCGCGAGCGGCGCGAGCGTGTTGTCCGCATAGTTGCGGGCCTGCACCATGTACGCGTCGAGGTCGGTCGGCGTCGGGTTGAGCGTCGTCTTCTTCCAGTAGAACGCGTCGGCCGCGAGCGTCGGGAAGGTGCCCGGCGCGGACAGCGCGTTCGCGTAGTCGAGAATCGACGATTGCAGCGTGATCCCGTTCAGGTCGATGCCGTCCTCGTGCAGCACCCACGATACGACCGCGCTGCGCGCCGTGCCGTACGACTCGCCATACAGGAACTTCGGCGAGTTCCAGCGCGAGTACTTGGTCAGGTAGCGCTGGATGAAGCGGTCGATCGAGTGCGCGTCCTGGTCAGTGCCCCAGAAGTCCTTGTTCTTCGCCGGGGCGATCGCCGCCGAGTAGCCGGTGCCGACCGGGTTGATGAACACGAGGTCGGTGCGGTCGAGCAGGCTGTCCGGGTTGTCGAGCAGCTTGTACGGGGCCGGCGGCGTGAAGTTCGGGAACGACGACTGCAGGCGCTTCGGCCCATACGAGCCGAGCAGCAGGTAGACCGACGACGAGCCGGGGCCGCCGTTGTAGAAGAACGTGACCGGGCGCGGCTTCGACGGGTCCGGGTTGTCCTGCGTGTACGCGACGTAGAACATCTTCGCGTTCGGCGCCGACGTGACCGGATCGATCGTGGTCAGGTGGCCCGTGGTGGCCGTGTACTGGACTGTCTTGCCGCCGATCGTGACCTGGCGGTGCACGACCGCGGCCCCTTCGGTCGAATCCGTGACCGCGTCGTTCGGCCCGGTGCCGTACACGTCGCTGTCGACGTACGGCTGGTCGGCCGGGACGGCGGCCGTTGCATTGGCGGTGGCCGCCGTGCTGCCGTTCGACGTCGTCGCGGCCGCCGCGGTGGCGGCGGTCGGGCCGGACCCGTCGTCGCCGCCGCACCCCGTGACGAGCAGCGCCGCAACAGCGGCTGCGGCGATCGGCACGCTCAGTGTCGTTCCAAATAGCGCGAAACCGTCTTTCAAGGACTTCAGTGTCGTCATTATTGCCTCTCGAACAGAACGATAAATACCGCCGGTCGCAAAGGATCATTTGCGCCGGCGCTCCGCACCGGGAGCGCATTCGTTTTGCGATGCACTCCGAGTTTTTTACCGGATCGGCGAATACCGACCGGCACGATTTACCCCACCCATATTCCTCGACCGCACAATGGAATCAATTCCATTGCAAACGACGATTCAATAATGCTCGGCAATGCGAATTCCGCCCTGTCATCCGCATGCGCTAGAAACAGCAAGCAAAAGCATTCCCCAGAAGCCCGCCAGAAAAGGCGCCTTCGCTTCCAAGAGACGAACGACCCCCTCGGCGAAATGCCGATCAATCGCAAAACGGCGACCAATCGCAGCTCGAGCCGATTTAATAAAATCGAAAGGATCGATTAACTATACGGAAAGGAATATTGTCTTTGCGGTAATTTATTAAATTAAGTGAAAATATCGGCGCATAATAGATTCCGGGTTTTACGTCGTAAAGTAATAATTTGTTACAGCGCGTGCCATTCCGATAAAGGCCAGTGCGGGACCGATTCCAGGTGCCGAAAAGAAAAAAGCCGGACGACTGTCCGGCTTCCGTATCGCGGCGCGGCGGGCGCCGTCAGAGCGGCACGTCGATCGCGCCAGCGCCGGTCGTGATCGTGTTCGCGCCGGGGGACGCCGAGATCGGCGGCAGGTTCGCGCTCGTCAGCGCCGGCGCGGCGCCCGGCGTGCCGCCGCGCGGCACCGTGCGGATCACCTGCGACGGCGGCAGCGCGGCACCGCTCTTCAGGTGCCGCCACATCAGGTTCAGCGCCTGCAGGTTGTAGTAGTGGACCGGCACGAAGCGCGTGTCGAAGCCCGCGACGGGCAGGAACGCATCGAAGTGCTGTCCGTTCGTCACCTCGTAGAACACGAGCTGGCTGCGGCCGCCTTCGCTGATGCCGTTCTGCGCGACGTATGCGCGCGACGCATGATTCACGGGCACGAGCGCGTCGCTGCGGCCCTGCACGATGATCGCGGGCTTGCCCTGCAGGTTCGCGTTCACGCGCACCGCGTCGACGTTCGCCGGCATGTCGAGCATCCCGTTGGTCCACAGCTGCCGCAGGCACAGCGCGCCCGCGAAACTCGCGTCGGGCGTCGCGAGCCGGTGGTCGACACCCGCGCCGGTGTTGAACACGAGACTGACGCCGGCGGTCGGCGGTACGCCGTTGCCGAGACCGAACACGGCCGGCATCGGCGACGTAGCGGGCGGCGCGACCGCGCCCGTCGCCGCGCTGGTGGTCGCGAAGCTGAAATTGCACAGATTGTCGGTCACGCGCGAGCGCGTGTACGCGTTCGCATAGGTGACCGCGATCGCCGGAATCGCCTGCGAATCCCACATCGGTGCCTGCAGAAGGTCGGAATCGGCGAGATAGCCGGCCGCATGCAGTTGCGCGAGCGCGTCGGCGGCCTGGCTTTGCGTATCGGCGCCCGACACGAGCCCCGCCGCGGCGAGCGTCGCGCAGCGCTGCGTGCGAATCGACTGCGTGGTGGCGGCCGGCAGCGCGCTCAGGTACGGCGCGCCCGCGAGCGACGCCGATGCGGCCACGCACGGCTCCAGCAGGTTCGCGAGCGTCGCGTAGTCGGCCAGCGGCCGGCCGAACGACGGCACCGGCTGGCCGCCCTCGCGCACGACCGCGTTCGGCGCCATCCGCACGTTGACCTGCGGCTCGCCGACCACGACCGCGGTGATCCAGCGACGCGTGTCCTGCTCGGCCGCCGCGAGCGCCGCGCCGCCGCCGTTGCTGACGGACGCGGCGATCGTCGTGATGTCGCCCGGGCGGTAGCGCACGCCGTGATGCGAGCTGTCGAGCAGCGGCCCGAACTGCTCGTTGAGCGCCCAGTACGCGAATTCGACCGCCTGCAGCGTCACATGCCCCCAGTCCTGCTCGGGATTCTGCTGCGAATGCGCGTGCTTGAACGCGTAGCGGTTCGGGAAGCGGCTGTTGAAGGCGGCCAGGTCGCCGCTCGTCACGTTGGCGGTAAAGAGACTGGCGTTGCCGGCGAGCACGGCGTCGGCGAGCGCGCCGTCGATCAGCGTGATCGTGTCGGAGCCGAGTTCGTGCGCGCCGTTGCCGCCACCCTTGTCGTTGTATGCGACCGCGCAGCCGCGCTTGAGGCCCCACTCGCCGGCCGCCGAAATCGCGCCGTATACGCCGCGCGAACCGGACGACGTCGCCGTGACGATGCACGGCTGCGCGGGATCGAAACCCGCGGGCACCTGCACGAGCAGCGTCACGTTCTTGCGGCCGCTGCCGTCGTCGGAATACGCGAGATATTCGGTGCCGGGGATCTTGCCTTCGCCGAGCGTGTCGTTGCCGTCGAGATCGACGTTCGGCCCCCAGAAACGGCCGTAGCCGCCATTGGCGCTCATGTCGACGAGCGCGCGGTAGTTCGACCAGATCGCGACCCGGCGCAGCTCGGCGCTCGTCGGTCGGGACGGATTCGCGAACGCGGGCGCGGTGGCAGTGGCGAGCCCGGTCTTGCCCAGGCCGGCCGTCAGCAGATCGTCGCTCGTGCCGTCATAGGCGGTCGTGCGCACGCTGCCGGACACGAAACCCGGCAACCGGTTGCGCTCGCCCGAATCGTCACCGTTGCAGGCACCGAGCATCGCAACCGCGACCAGCGCCGCGACCAAGAGAATCCGACTGCCCCACCCGTGCGTCGTCATTGCCGCCCTCTCGATATCGTTATCGGTCCGCCGCTACGTCGTGCGCGGCTCACGGCCTCTGAAGAACGCGGGGCCGTCCAGCGTTTTCCGTCCCGAAGGAAGTCCCTTGGGGATACCCGTTCGGGGGGCCTGGCGCAAAGCGGCAGGCCCGAGGCATTCTAAAGCGCAAACGGGCCCCGGTACGCCGGGGCCCGCCGCAAGCGGGCGCGCGGCGCTGGCGCGCCGCCGCCCGGCATCATTGCTGCTGAACCGTCAGCTTGTTCGTGACCGACGTCACGCCCTTCACGCTCTTCGCTACCTCTTCCGCCTTGTCGATCTGTGCCTGGTCGGGCACCGTGCCCTCCAGCGAGATCGCGCCGCCCTTCGAGCGCACGACGAGGTTCGCCACGTCGATGCCGCCTGCCTTCGCAATTGCCTTGCGCACCGCGTAGCCGAGCTTGCGGTTCGCCTTCTTCGCGGTCTTGGCCGCGGCCTTCGGCGAGCTCGCTGCCGCAGCCGGCGCCCCGGTTGCCGCCGCATCGCTCGACTGCGCATATACGCTGCCCGACAGACAGGCAGCCACGGCCGCAACACCCAACGCTCTCAACACGATCGACTTCATGCTATCTCCTTATGACTTCGGAACGGCCGCGCACAGTACGGCCGGATACCCCCAAAGGCAGCCGGCCCGCGCGCGAACGGGCGGGACGGCCGATGATTTCCACGGCGATGCGAGAGAGGCGACACGGGCCGGCGACCGGCGCACGCGAATGCGGGCCGGCCGGGCCGGACAGCCGCCGGCCGGACGCGCCCGGTCTCATTGCGTGCCGGGTCGCGCGCGAATCGGTCGCGGCTGCGACGCACAATGTAATCCAGCGCCCGCCGAAGCGCAAAGCTTTTGACGCGCGAGCCCCCGGCGGCCGCGGGCTCGCGCGCCCGTGCCCGCCGCCGCGCCACGGCGCCGGACTCGCGCATGCCGGGCGAAACCGGGTACCATCGCCGCCAGAACCTGCATCGCGTACATCGTCCGTGACGCGCGTCACCGGCGCATCACGCCCGTGTCATCCGTCGACTCCATGAAGCCAGCCAGCCCTCGCCCGCCCCGCCGCATCCTCGCCCGCTTCGTCGCGGTGTCGTGGCGCGACCTCGCGCTGTCGATCGGCCCCACCGTGCTGCTCGCGGTCGCGGCGGTCTGGCTCGCGGTCAAGCTGATCCAGCCGGCGCCGCCGTCCACGCTCGTGATTTCGTCCGGCCCGCCCGGCAGCACCTACTGGAACGCCGCGCAGAAATACAAGGCGATCCTCGCGAAGAACGGCGTCACGCTCGACGTCCAGTCATCCGAAGGATCCGCGCAGAACCTCGCGCGGCTGTCGAACCCGAACGCGCCGGTCGACGTCGGCTTCGTGCAGAGCGGCATCGGCCCGAAGGAGCGCGACGAGCACCTGGTATCGCTCGGCAGCATCGGCTACGTGCCGCTCGCGATCATGTACCGCGGCCCGGTGGTCGCGCGCCTGTCCGACTTCAAGGGCAAGCGGCTCGCGCTCGGCGCCGAAGGCAGCGGCGCGCGCGAATTGAGCCTCGCGCTGCTGAAGATGAACGGCATCGTGCCGGGCGGCTCCACCGAGCTGCTGCCGACGGCCGGCGAGGACGCGGCGACCGCGCTGCTCGACGGCAGGATCGACGCCGCATTCCTGTCCGGCGACTCGACGCAGATCCCGGTCATGGCGAAACTGTTCCGCGCGCCCGGCGTGCATGTGTACTCGTTCACGCAGGCCGAGGCGTACGCACGGCGCTTCCCGTACCTGACCGCGATCACGCTGCCGATGGGCGTCTACGATCTCGGCCGCAACCTGCCGCCCGCCGATATCCATACGGTCGCGCCGACGATCGAGCTGGTCGCGCGCGACTCGCTGCACCCCGCGTTGTCCGACCTGCTGATCGAGGCCGCGCGCGAGGTGCACGGCCACGCGACAATCCTGCAGCACGCGGGCGAATTCCCGTCGGCCGTCACGCGCGGCTTCCCGCTGTCCGACGACGCGGCGCGCTATTACAAGTCGGGCAAGACCTTCCTGTACCGGCGGCTGCCGTTCTGGGTCGCGAGTCTCGTCGACCGGCTGCTGGTCGTGGTGGTGCCGCTGATCGTCGTGCTGATCCCCGGGCTGCGGCTGGTGCCGTCGCTGTACGGCTGGCGCGTGCGTTCGCGCATCTACCGCTGGTACGGCGCGCTGATCGCGCTCGAGCGCCGCGCGCTCGGCGAGCATACGGCCGAGGAGCGCGTCCATCTGCTCGACGAGCTCGACGACATCGAGGAAGCCGTGAACCGGATGAAGATGCCGCTCGCGTATGCGGGGCAGTTCTACGTGCTGCGCGAGCACATCGGCTTCGTGCGCGAGCGGCTCACCGCGCACGACCACGACGCCGCGTCGGGCACACCCGGCGCCGGCGGCCTCGCGGCGGCGCGCGGCGGCGCGGCCGCGTCGCCGGCCGGCGAGCCCCCTCGGGCGACTCCCGGTTCCGCATGAGCGGACGATCCACGATCATTGCTGCATCCGCGCGGCTGCATCCGCGCGCCGCCGCTTAACTTGAAGGCCGCCGCGAGGCGCACACGCCCCATTCTCTGGAGATCGCCATGACAACCGGCCTCGACACTGCCCAACCCGCCTGGTTCTTCGACTTCGTGTCGCCGTTCTCCTACCTGCTGCTCGAACAGCACGACAAGTGGCCGGACGTGCCGTTCGACCCCGTCGCCGTGTCGCTGCCCGACCTGCAGCGCCACTGGGGACAGCGCCCGAGCGCCGACGTGCCGGCCAAGCGCATGTTCACGTACCGCCATGCGCTGTTTCGCGCCGAACAGCTCGGCATCCGCTTCAAGATGCCGCCCGCGCATCCGTTCGACACCGACAAGGTGCTGCGCCTCGCGATCGCGCTGCGCGCCGACATCGCGACCGTGCTCGAAATGTTCCGCTTCATCTGGCACGACGGCAACGATCCGTCGACGCCGGACGGGTTCGCCGCGCTGTGCGAGCGCGTCGGCGTCGGGCACGGTGACGAGTTGATCGAATTCGAGGAAACGAGCGCGCAGTTGCGCCGCAACACCGACGACGCGATCGCGCTCGGCGTGTTCGGCGTGCCGACGTTCTGGATGAACCAGCAGCTGTTCTGGGGCGAGGACGCGCTGCCAATGGTGCTGTACTGCGCGCGCACGCCGAACTGGCTCGAATCGCGCGAGGTCAAGCGGATCAGCACGCTGCCGAAGGGGCGCGCGTGATGGCCGGTATCACGCACCGCGACACGTGGCTGCGGTAAGGTTACGCTTCTCCCGAATCACCGCGCACCGATGGAAGACGACGACCGTACCGCCTCGCTCGATATCTGGCTCGTGCGCGTATTGCGCACGCTGCTGCTCGAGCGCAGCGTCACGCAGACCGCACTGCGGCTGAACCAGACCCAGCCCGCGATCAGCACCGCGCTGCGCAAGCTGCGCGAGACGCTGAACGACCCGATTCTCGTGCGCGGCAAGTCCGGGATGGTGCCGACCGAGTACGGTGCGTCGCTGCTCGGCGCGGCGTCGCGCGCGCTGCGCGAGGTCGACTTCATCGCGACGCCGCACGGCGACTTCGACCCGTCGTCGGCGCGGCGCACGTTCCGCGTCGCCGCGCCCGACTATCTGAACGATTTCTTCATGCCGACGCTGATCGAACGCTTTCGCGACGCGGCGCCGCATGCACATCTGGAAATCGACTCGCTGAATCCCGCGCTCGATCACGCGGAGGCGCTCGAATCGGGCGCGCTCGATCTCGTGATCGGCAACTGGCCGAAGCCCGACCCGCGGTTCGCGCGCCAGGACCTGTTCTCCGACACGATCGTGTGCCTGATGCGCGATGCGCATCCGCTCGCCCGTGCACCGCTGACGCGCGAAGCGTACGCGTCGGCCGCGCACGTCGCGCCGACGCCCTACACCGGCGACAAGCGCAACGCGATCGAGATCGGCCTCGCACGCGCGCGCCTCACGCGGCGGATCGTGACGACGCTGCCGTATTTCGGGATCGTGCCGCAGGTGCTGCTGCAGTCGGACCTGATCTTCACGACGACGCGCCGCTTCGCGACGCACTATGCGCAGCTGCTGCCGCTCGTCGTCGTCACGCCGCCCGTGCCGTTCCCGCGCATCAAGAGCTACCTGCTCACGCACCCGCACCCCGATCGCCCGACCGACATCGCGTGGCTGTGCGCGCTGATGCAGAGCGTGTCCGACGAGCTGACTGCCGCACGCGGCCGCAAGCGGTGACACCGCGCGGCACGGCCTGCGCGCGACGACGCAGCCCCGCCGCTCAGGCCGTGCAGAAGGTTTCCTGCAGATGCGTCCAGCGCACGATGCCTGCCGCGTCGCGCGCGAACACGGCGGTCGCGCGACGCGCGGGCAGTTCGCCCGATGCCGCATGCTGCGCTTCGAGATAGGTGAGCACCGCATGCGATGCGTCGGCCGCGAGCACGCGGATGTCCGACAGCACGATGCGCAGCCCCGGCTTCGCGCCACCGAGCCTCGCGAACAGTGCACGCGTGCCGTCGCGGTCGAGCGCGCGGCCGTCGGTCATGATCATCGTGAAATCGGCGGAAAAAGGCGCGATCAGCGCCTCGAGCGCCGCGGGTGAAGTATCGGTGCCGGACAGCCAGCGCTCGATGTCGACGACGCTTGCATCGAGTGCGTCGAGATAGACCTGGGGATCGGACATGGTGCCTGCACGAAAAGGCGCGCGGCCCGATGCCGCGCGATCCGTGCAGTGTAGGCAAAAACCGGCGGACGTGCGTCGGGCGTGCCGGCCCGCGTCGTTACCGCGCGCAGCTCACGTCGTCGCGCACGCGCCCCGCCGCGACAGCCTTCGCATCGGCCACCGGCATGCCCGAGCGGGCCTGCAGCAGTTCCGCGCAGACGGCCACCGCGATCGCGCCGGGCGCCTTGTCGACGATGCCCGCGATGCCGATCGGGCACACCATCTCCGCGAGCCGCGCCGGATCGACGCCACGCGCCGCGAGCCGGCGCTCGAACTTCACGCGCTTGGTGCGCGAACCGATCATCCCGAAGTACGCGAAGTCGCGCCGCCGCATGATCTGCGCGGCGAGCGAGAAATCGAGCGCATGATTGTGCGTCATCACGAGAAAGTACGCGCCGGGCGGCGCCGCGTCGACGACGGCCTCCGGCGTGTCGGTCGACTCCGGCTGCACGTTCGGTGGACATTCGTCCGGGAACAGCTCGTCGCGCGTGTCGACCCACTGCACGACGCACGGCAGTGCGCCGAGCAGCGTGACCAGCGCATGACCGACGTGCCCCGCGCCGAACAGCACGATGTGCATCGGCGGCTGCGCAGCGGTCGCGCGGTTGCGCCGGCCGGTGCCCGGTGCGAACGTGTCGATCGACGGCGCGTTGTCGCACGCGCCGTTGCAACCGGCGGCGGGTGCATGCGACGCGGCATGCAGCGAGCGCAGTGAGCCTGGAGGCCGGTTCATATCAGCCTGCCCGCGCGGCGCCCGCCGCGCGCACCGCATTCACCGCACGCAGGATCGACTCGCCGGTGGCCGGCGCGTCGAGCGGCGGATTCACCCGGTAGTCGCCGACCGCGGCAATCGCGTCGCGCACCGCGAAGAACACCGAGAACGGTAGCAGCAGCGGCGGCTCGCCGACGGCCTTCGACCGGTGGATGCTGTCCTCGACGTTACGGTTCTGGAACAGCCGCACGTTGAACTCGGGCGGCGTGTCGTTGACGGTCGGAATCTTGTACGTGGACGGCGCGTGCGTCATCAGCTTGCCGCCCGCGTTCCACCACAGCTCCTCGGTCGTGAGCCAGCCCATCCCCTGGATGAATGCGCCTTCGACCTGGCCGATGTCGAGTGCCGGGTTCAGCGAAGCGCCCACGTCGTGCAACGCGTCGACGCGCAGCGTGCGCATCTCGCCCGTCAGCGTGTCGATCACGACTTCCGACACGGCCGCGCCGTACGAGTAGTAGTAGAACGGCCGGCCCTGCAGCTTCGACTGGTCCCAGTGCAGCTTCGGCGTCGCGTAGAAACCGTCGGACCACAACTGCACACGTGCAAGGTAGGCCTTCGCGATCACTTCGCCGAACGGCACGCCGTGGCCGCCGACCCACACGACATCGTTGCCGAACTTCACGTCGGCCGCATCGATCTTGCCGTCGCCGAACTGCTTCGCCGCGAATGCCGCGAGGCGCTCGCGCAACTGGCGCGCCGCATCCTGCGCGGCCTTGCCGTTCAGGTCGGAGCCCGTCGACGCGGCCGTCGCGGACGTGTTCGCGACCTTGCTCGTGTCGGTCGCCGTCACGCGGATCCGGCCGAAGCGGATGCCGAGCTCGTGCGCGACCACTTGCGCGACTTTCGTGTTGAGCCCCTGCCCCATCTCCGTGCCGCCGTGGTTCACGAGCACCGAGCCGTCGGTGTAGATGTGCACCAGCGCGCCGGCCTGGTTGAAGTGCGTGACGTTGAACGCGATGCCGAACTTCACCGGCGTGAGCGCGATGCCCTTCTTCAGCACCGCGTTGCGTGCGTTGAATTCGCGCACGCCCGCGCGCCGTGCGCGGTAGTCGCTCGTCGTTTCGAGTTCGCCGAGCAGTTCATGCAGCACGTTGTCCTCGACCGTCTGCCCGTAAGGCGTCACGTTGCGTTCGGTCTTGCCGTACAGGTTCGCGTAGCGCACGTCGAGCGGATCGCGGCCGAGCGTGCGCGCGACGTCGTCGAGGATGTACTCGATCGCGAACGCGCCCTGCGGACCGCCGAACCCGCGGAACGCGGTGTTCGACTGCGTGTTGGTCTTGCCGCAGTAGCCGGCGATGTCGACGTCGCCGAGCCAGTACGCGTTGTCGAAGTGGCACACCGCGCGCGTCATCACCGGGCCCGACAGGTCCGCCGAGAAGCCGCAGCGCGACGTCATGTCGAGGGCGACGCCGTCGAGGCGGCCGTCGTCGTCGTAGCCGACGTCGAAGCGGTAATGGAAATCGTGCCGCTTGCCGGTGATCATCATGTCGTCGTCGCGGTCCGGACGCAGCTTCACCGGGCACAGCAGCTTCCAGGCGGCGAGCGCCGCGCAGCACGCGAACAGGCCCGACTGCGATTCCTTGCCGCCGAACCCGCCGCCCATCCGGCGGCATTCGACCAGCACGTTGTGCGACGCGACGCCGAGCACGTGCGCGACGAGATGCTGCATCTCGCTCGGGTGCTGCGTCGAGCAGTACACGTGCATCCCGTCGTCGTCCTTCGGCACCGCGTAGGCGATCTGGCCTTCCAGGTAGAACTGCTCCTGGCCGCCGAGCAGCATCTCGCCCGACTCGCGATGCGGCGCGGCGGCGAGCCGCGCGGCCGCGTCGCCGCGCGCGAGCTTCAGCGGCGGGATCACGTAGGTTTCGGCCTTGCGCGCATCCTGCGCGGTCAGGATCGCGGGCAGCTCCTCGTAGTCGACCTGCGCGCGGCGCGCGGCGAGCCGCGCGATTTCGTGCGACGTCGCGACGACGATGAACATCGGCTGGCCGACGAACTGCACGATGCCCTTGGCGAGCACCGGGTCGTCGTGGATGATCGGGCCGCAATCGTTGACGCCCGGGATGTCGTCGGCCGTGAACACGGCGACCACGCCGGGCGTCGCGCGCACCGCGTCGAAGTTCATCGACACGATCTTCGCGTGCGGCTTCGCGGACAACCCGAGCGCCGCGTGCAGCGTGCCCGCGACGAGCGGGATGTCGTCGGTGTAGGTCGCGCGCCCGCTCACGTGCAGGTGGGCCGATTCGTGCGCGCGCGAGACGTGCACCTGCGCGGCGTCGGCCTGCGGGTCGAGGGTGTTCAGGAACGGTTCTGCTTGCTGGTTCATCTTCGGTGTTCTCCGTCTTCAGACGCGCGCCGCGACATCGGCAACGTCGGCGCCGGCTTCGGCGGCCACTTCACGCACATTCAGGGCTTGCGGCGGCAGCGGGTCGTGCGGACGCGTCTCCAGCCAGAATCGATACATCAGGTTCTTCGCGGTATCGAGGCGATACGCGCTCGTCGCACGCATGTCGGTGAGCGGCTGGTAGTCGCGCTCGAGCGCCTGCATCGCGGCCTGCGCGGTGGCTTCGTGCCATTGCGCGCCGTCGAGCAGGCTTTCCGTGTGGGTCGCGCGCTTCGGCGTCGCGGCCATCCCGCCGAACGCGATGCGCGGCTCGCGGATCAGCTCGCCGTCCGCGATGAACGCGAACGCCGCGCACACCGCCGAAATGTCGGAGTCGAAGCGCTTCGACAGCTTGTACGTCCGGAACTGCAGCTTCGCACGCGCGCCGGTGCGGGTCGGCACCTTCAGGCCGACGACGAATTCGTGCGGCGCCATGTCCTTTTGCTGATAGCCGGTGTAGAGCGCCTCGAGCGGCAGCTCGCGCACCGTGTCGCCGCCGCGCAGCACGACCCGCGCGCCGAGCGCGATCAGGCCCGGCATCGAGTCGCCGATCGGCGAACCGTTCGCGACGTTGCCGCCGATCGTCCCCGCGTTGCGGATCGGCAGCGACGCGAAGCGCTTCCACATTTCCGTCAGTTCCGGATACGTGTCGGCGAGCGCCGCATACCCGTTCTCGACCGTCACGCCCGCGCCGATCTCGATCCAGTCGTCGCCGCGCACGACGTTCTGCAGTTCGGCGATCTGGCCGACGTAGATCAGGTCGTCCAGACGGCGCATCTGCTTGGTGACCCACAGGCCGATGTCGGTGCTGCCGGCGAGGATCCGCGCAGCGGGACGCTCGGCTTTCAGCGCGGCCAGCGCGTCGAGCGTGCGCGGCGCCGCGAAGCGCGCGCCGTCGGCCGTCGTGTAGTCGAACGTGTCGTCGCGCTTGAGTGATGCGAGCGTACGGGCGAGCGTGGCCGTGTCGACCGGCGCGGTAGACGCCGGCGCACCTTCGCCGGTTGCGTCGAACATCTGCACGGCCGCGTCGACGATCGGGCGGTAGCCGGTGCAGCGGCACAGGTTGCCGGTCAGCGCATCGGCGATCTCGGTGCGCGTCGGCACGTCCTTCGCCTTTGCACACGCACTGCCGCAGCCTTCGTGGCCATGCTTCTCATACAGCGCCCACATCGACATCACGAAACCGGGTGTGCAGAACCCGCATTGCGACCCGTGGCAATCGACCATCGCCTGCTGCACCGGGTGCAGCGAACCGTCCGGCTGGCGCAGGTCTTCCACCGTGAGCAGCGCCTTGCCGTCGAGCGTCGGCAGGAACTGGATGCAGGCGTTGACGGCCTTGAACGCGACGGTGCCCGCGTCGGTCAGCTCGCCGACGACGACCGTGCACGCGCCGCAGTCGCCTTCCGCGCAGCCTTCCTTGGTGCCGGTGCAGTGCGCGTCCTCGCGCAGGTATTGCAGCACGGTGCGGGTGACGTCCGCGCCGCTGACTTCGCGGACCGCGTGACGATGGTAGAAGCGGATCGGCTCACTCATGTCTCTATCGTTCTTCAAGTGGGGGCAAGGCGGCCTGCGCGGGGCGCTCGACCGACGTTTCTCTGACAGTTTGCACGCTATCACCATCAAATTCCTCAACCCATAGCCCATCACGCATGGGGCCCATATAACTGCCGCGATATGGGCACCGAGGCCGCACGGCGGGCGTCGGGCACCTTGCCCCATCTGGGTTCCAGGCCTGCCGGCGCCCTTCCGTCAGCGATTCTTCGGTAACGGAAACGGGTCGCGATTAACTAAATGGTACCTGCATGAAAACCGGTTCCATGGGAAAATCCCGATTCCCTTTTTCGCCGTCTTCCGCCCGTTTCGCCCATTCGTTCCGACCCCATGTCAACCGATTCCGCCACACCGCCGCGCAGCGGGTTCGCGGTCACGCTGCAAATCGTGTCCGTCGTCTGCTTCACGTTCATCTGCTACCTGACCATCGGCCTGCCGCTCGCGGTGCTGCCGGGCTTCGTCCACGACGACCTCGGCTTTTCCGCCATCGTCGCGGGCGGCGCAATCAGCGTCCAGTATTTCGCGACCCTCGCGTCGCGCCCGCTCGCCGGGCGCTTCGCCGACACACTCGGGCCGAAGCAGACAGTGCTGCGCGGGCTGATCGGCTGCGGCGTGTCGGGCGTGCTGCTGCTCGTCGCGCTGCTGCTGGCCCACTGGCCGATCGCGAGCCTCGTGCTGCTGGTCGCGAGCCGGCTCGTGCTCGGCGTCGGCGAGAGCCTGTGCGGCACCGGCGCGATCCTCTGGGGCATCGGGCGGGTCGGCGTCGCGCACAACGCGAAAGTGATTTCGTGGAACGGCATCGCGACCTACGGCGCGCTCGCGCTCGGCGCGCCCGTCGGCGTCGCGATCGCGCACACGTTGAATCCGGCGCTGATCGGCGTGATCGTGATCGCGCTCGCCGCGACCGGCTTCTACCTTGCACGCCTGATCGATTCCGTGCCGCTCGTGCACGGCGAACGGATGTCGTATGCGAGCGTGTTCACGCGCGTGCTGCCGCACGGCCTCGGTCTCGCGCTCGGCTCCGCCGGCTTCGGCTCGATCGCGACCTTCGTCACGCTGTACTACGCGGCGCGCCACTGGCCGAACGCCGCGCTGTCGCTGACCGTGTTCGGCACGCTGTTCATCGGCGCGCGCCTGCTGTTCGCGAACACGATCAAGACTTACGGCGGCTTCCGCGTCGCGATCGTGTCGTTCGCGTTCGAATGCTCGGGCCTCGTGCTGCTGTGGCTCGCGCCCGTGCCACACGTCGCGCTCGTCGGCGCGGCGCTGACGGGCTTCGGCTTCGCGCTGATCTTCCCGGCGCTCGGCGTCGAGGCCGTCGGGCTCGTGCCGCCGGCAAGCCGCGGCGCGGCGCTGTCCGCGTATTCGGTGTTCCTCGACCTCTCGCTCGGCATCACGGGCCCGCTCGCCGGCTATGTGGCTGGTGAGTTCGGCTATCCGCAGGTGTTCCTGTTCGCGGCGGTGGCCGCGGCGGCAGGCGTCGCGCTGTCGATGGTGCTGTATCAGCGGCAGGCGCGGGTCGCGGGGAGCGGCGCGGCGGCTTGAGCGAGCCGCTCGCCGGACGCGCAGGCAGCCGCTGCCCTGGCGCCCAAAGGAAAACGCCCGCATCGCGCGGGCGTTTTTTGTTTCCGGCGGCCGTCGCGACGGCCGCCCCGGTCAGGCCGTGCGCAGGAACAACCGTCGCGTCAGGTCGAACGCGACAAGGTTGCCGGCCACCACGAGCAACAACCCGACCACCGCGAGCGGCGACCACTGGTAGCCCTCGAAGACCGTCGACACGGCAAGCGCGACGATCGGGAACAGCACCGTGCAGTATGCGGCGCGCTCGGGCCCGATCCGGCCGACGAGGGTCAGGTAAGCAGTGAACCCGATCACCGAGCCCGGCACGGCCAGATAGAGGAGCGCGCCGAGATAGCGCGGGCTCGGGTCGATCATGAACGGCAGCCCGGCCATCGCGCTGCCGACCGTCAGGATCGCCGCGCCGATCAGCATCGCCCAGCCGTTGGTCACGAGCGGGTGCAGGCCCATCGACTGCATCCGGCTCGACAGCAGGTTGCCTGCCGAGAAGCACATCGTGCCCGCGAACGCGATCGCGAGGCCCGTCCAGGTCGCGTGATCGTCGAGATGGCCGGCCATCTGCTGCCAGAACAGGCATGCGATGCCGGTCAGCCCGAGCAGCGCGCCGGCGATCGCGGACGGCCGCAGCGGGCGGCCCATGAACAGCCGGCCGTTGATCGAGTTCAGCAGCGGAGCGGTCGAG
This sequence comes from Burkholderia sp. LA-2-3-30-S1-D2, assembly GCF_001523915.2. Taxonomy (NCBI): domain Bacteria; kingdom Pseudomonadati; phylum Pseudomonadota; class Betaproteobacteria; order Burkholderiales; family Burkholderiaceae; genus Burkholderia; species Burkholderia sp. LA-2-3-30-S1-D2. The sequence continues at coordinate 2,745,527 of NZ_CP013384.1, forward strand.
AAGATCACGGCGACGAGGCCGCTTGGCACGACCTGCTCCGAATAGTAGAAGCACAGGAAATTCAGGCAGAACAGCGCGAAGCCCTGCGCAACGAGGTAGCGCCACGCCTCGCGCGGCGGACGCACCGGCCGGCGCATCACGCGCAGCAGCGCGAACAGCACGGCGGCCGCGAGCCAGAAGCGCCACGCGATCGACACGGGCGGCGGCACGGCGCCGAGCTGCCATTTGATCGCGATCCAGGTGGTGCCCCAGATCAGCACGGTAACGAAATAGAGCGACAGGTTCATGGCGGCAACGAAGCGGAACGAGTGAAGCGGACTCCGACTGTGCCGCCACCCTGCCCGCGCGGATTGTCCGGAATTGCGGTCTTTTTCGGGCAGCCGCACGGCGCGCTTCGCGCGCGCTTATACTCGCCCCATCATGAGTTCGCCCCTGTACGCCCCGCCCATCGACCACGCGGCTGCCCTTGCCGGCGGTGCGATGCCGTTCGGCCTGCAGTCGGTATGCCGCACGCTCGCCGAGGCGAACGCGACGCTCGAGCGCTTCACGTGGCTCGGCGACCATCTCGCGATCGCCGAATGGACGCGCATCACCGACGAAAGCGAAACGATCTACGAACAGCCCGGCCACCACACGCTGTCGTGCTATCTGGACGGCGGCTACCGGACGGAGCGCGAACGCGTGCCGCGCTACGGCGCGCCGAGCCTGCTGTGCGCGCTGCCGGGCGATCATGAGTCGCGCTGGTGGGTGCGCGGCGAGATGCACTTCATCCACCTTTACTTCCTGCCCGAGCACTTCACGCAGCGCGCGATCCGCGAGCTCGATCGCGAGCCACGCGAGCTGAAGCTTGCCGACCGCACCTATTTCGAGGATGCACGCGTCGCGGCACAGTTCCGTTCGCTTGCGCTCGAACGCTGGGACGATGCCGACGGACGGCTGCGCGTCAACGAAGCCGCGCACGACGTGCTGAGCCTGCTGCTGCGCGGCCAGAGCACGACGCGCACCGATGTGCCGTTCCGCGGCGGACTCGCGCCGGCCGTGCGCCGCCGCGTGCGCGACTACATCGACAGCTACCTGTCGCAGCCGCTGACGCTCGGCGAGCTGGCGAACGTCGCCGCGCTGTCCGAATACCATTTCTCGCGGATGTTCAGGCTGTCGTTCGGCCGCGCGCCGCACGCGTGGGTGGCCGAGCAGCGGCTCGCGCGGGCGCGCCTGCTGCTGCGCACGACGGCGCTACCGCTCGCGCAGGTCGCGGCCGAATGCGGCTACGCGAACGCCGGCCACTTCAGCCACCGCTTTCGCGACGCGCACGGCACGACGCCGAACGCGTACCGGCGCGCGATGCAGGGCGGCTGAACGCCGCACCCCGGCCGTCGACGAGGCGGTTTCGTGCAGCGCACCCGCCTCGCGTCTCCCCGCTCACGTACCGCGCCGCGACAGTTCCTGCTCGAGCGCAGCCACGCCGGCCGGCAGGTCGACCGGCACCTTCAGGTCGACCATCGTGCGGCCGAACGCGTGCAGCGTGCGGAACAGGTTGTGTTCGCGGCACTGTTCGCCCATCTGCCCGATCCGCACGATCGGCAGCCCGAACGAGCCCGAAATCTCGACCTGGTACTGCTTCGAGATATGGCCGCACACCATCCCGGGCGTGAGCCCTTCGGGCGTCTCGATTCCGACCACCGAGTTGAGCCGGCAGTCCTTCGGCGCATAGAGCGCGAGCCCCATCGCCTCGACGCCCGCCTGCAGCGCGAGCGAGCAGCGCAGGTGGCGCGCGAAGCGACTTTCGAGCGTCTCCGCGCAGACGAGCCGCAGCGCCTCGTGCAGCGCGAGCACGCCCGACACCGGCGCCGTGTAGTGATAGCCCGCGTTGTGCCAGAAGTTCTCCGCGAGCGCCATGTCGAGGCACCAGTGCGCGTTCGGTTCCGGACGATGCTTCATGCGCTCCCACGCGGCGTCGGAGAATGCGATCAGCGACACACCGGGGATCGACGACAGCCCCTTCTGGCCCCCCGTGATCACCGCGTCGATGCCCCACGCGTCCATCTCGAGCGGCATCGTCGACAGCGTGCACACCGCGTCGACCACGACCAGCGCACCGGCCGCCTTCGCGAGCGCCGCGATGTCGCGCAGATCGCGATTCCACACGGTGTTCGACGTCTCGCCCTGCACGATCGTGACGATCTCGGGCCGCTCCCGCGCGATCGCGTCCGCGATTTCGTCGAGGCTCGCGACCGAGCGGTCGGCCACCTCGAGCGTGGCGACGTCGGCGCCGACGCGCGTGGCCATCTCGGCCATCCGCGCGCTGAAGAACCCGTTGCGGATCGACAGCACGCGCGTACCGCGCCACGCGAGGTTCGAAATCGCCATCTCCATCGCGGCCGAGCCGGGGCCGGCAACGCCGAGCACCCACTTCGTGCGGGTCTGGAACACGTAGCGCGCCATCTCCTTCACCTGCTCGATGATCTTCGCCATCGTCGCGCCGAGGTGGTTGATCACGATCGTGTTCGCCTTCGCGACGGCGGCCGGGATCGGGACCGGGCCGGCCCCCATCATCAGCAGCGGTTCTTCGGGCAGGATCGCGTCGAGCGGCACGACGACGGGACAGGGAATCGGCGAGTAATCGATGGACATGGCAGGCAAGGGAGGTAGGAAGAAAACGCTCGGACGTCGTTCGCCGCACGGCACGGCCAACTGATCGATCATTCCGCGTTCCGCGCTCGCGCGCAAGAGGCACGCGCGGCCGGACAGCGTGACGCTGGCCCGGTCGACGGACCGGGCCAGCGTCGCACGACCGGGTTGCGCAATCCCGCAGCATTGCCGTGCGCATGCGAAACGGTTCCATCCGCGGTTCGACGTCCGCGATTTTCTCGCGCAGTATTGCGACGCGCTCCGGATGCCCGCGTTCTGCACGATACATGCATCAACCGGAATACCGGCCATCACGATGAAAATCGTGCAGGGTGGAATCGGCCCACGAAAACCAGACCCGGGCAAAAAACATCCATTATCGCGGCATCAATTGGTGAGCGATTTCACCCAATACCGCACCCCGCCACACACGATCACGCACAATACATTGATTTACATGACAAATATTCAACCGCCGGCAGTTTCACTCAATACACTTCCGGCTATCCACCGCACACACACACGACGCTTCCCCGCTAAATCGATACCCGCTATTTCGATTTTACGCAACCCGCCCTTTTTCTCAGGTTGACGGATATCGGTTCTGTAATGAACAATCGTCTGCAGAATCGAAATCCGATTTTTCGATATGCGCCAGAACCTGGTGTCACGCGACGTTTTTCCAGGTCGCACAACGAAAAATCACAACCAAAATCAATCAACCGGGCCAGAAATTCGCGAGCCATGAACCAGATTCAGACCATGCGTGTGTTCGTCTGCGTCGCCGAACAGCAGAGCTTCCGGCGCGCGGCGCACCATCTAGGCGTATCCAATGCGCTCGTCACGCGCTCGATCGCGATGCTCGAGTCTCACCTGAACACGCGGTTGATCCACCGCACCACGCGCAACCTGTCGCTGACCGAGGCCGGCCTGCGCTACCTCGACGGCTGCCGTGCGCTGCTCGAGGAATTCGATCATCTCGAGGCGTCCGTCGCGCACGCCGTGCGCGAGCCGGCCGGCACGCTGCGCGTGGTCGCGTCCGGCCTGCTGTCGCCGCTTGCGCTCACCCCGCTCGTCAGCAGTTTCCGGCACCGCTACCCCGAACTGCGCGTGCAGCTCACCGTCGCCGAAGGGCCGCTCGACGTGCTCGAATCCGGCTACGACGTCGGCATCGCGACGGGCAACCTGCTCGACGGCAACCCGACCCTGATCGGCCACGCACTCGCACCGAACCCGTTCGTCGCCTGCGCGGCGCCCGCGTATCTCGAACGGCGCGGCGAGCCGCGCGCACCCGACGACCTGCCGGGCCACGACTGGGTCGCGCTCGCGCCGCACCAGCATGCGCCCGCGTGGCGGCTGGTCGGCCACGACGGCGTCACGCATTCGATCACGGTGCGCCCGACCTGCACGGTCAACCAGCTGGCGCTCGTGCAGGCGGCGGCCGTCGCCGGGTCCGGTATCGCGGTGCTGCCCGAGGCGAGCATCGTCGACGCGCTCGCCACCGGCACGCTCGTGCGGCTACTGCCCGCCTACCGGATCGACGACATGGACACGCAGCTGTCCCTCGTCTACCCGAACCGCCAGTACGTGCCGGCCCGCACGCGAAGCTTCGTCGAGCACGCGCTCGAGCATTTCGGCGCACAGGCGGCCCGCGAGCGGACCGGCTACGGCTTCCTGCGCACGCCCGATCGCACCGACATCGCCACCGGCCGGCAGACGGGCCTGCAGTAAACTGCACGCGATAGCCATCGGAGGTGCAGCGTGCGTGTGATCCTGTTCAGCAGCCGGCAGTACGACGACGAATCGTTTACCGCCGCCAACCGGCAATTCGGCTATCGGCTGCACTTCCAGCCGTCGCACCTCGACGCGGAGACCGCGATCCTCGCGCACGGCTTCGAGGTCGTCTGTCCGTTCGTCAACGACACCGTCGACGCGGCCGTGCTCCAACGGCTCGCTGACGGCGGCACGCGCCTGATCGCGCTGCGCTCGGCGGGTTTCAACCACGTCGACCTGGCGGCAGCCGAGCGGCTCGGCATCGCCGTCGTGCGCGTGCCGGCGTATTCGCCGCATGCGGTTGCCGAACACGCGGTCGCATTGATCCTTGCACTCAACCGGCGGCTGCCGCGCGCGGTCGCACGCACGCGCGAAGGCGACTTCTCGCTGAACGGCCTGCTCGGCTTCGACCTGCACGGCAAGACCGTCGGCGTGGTTGGCACCGGCCTGATCGGCAGTGTGTTCGCGAAGATCATGATGGGCTTCGGGATGCACGTGCTCGCGCACTCGATGCCGCCGTACGACGAGGAATTGATCGCGTTCGGCGCGCGCTACGTCGAACTCGACGAGTTGCTGCACCATTCGGACATCGTCAGCCTGCACTGCCCCCTGCTGCCGTCGACGCACCATCTGATCAACGCGCAGACGCTCGCGCGGATGAAGCACGGCGCGATGCTGATCAATACCGGCCGCGGCGGCCTCGTCGACGCGCAGGCGCTGGTCGACGCGCTCAAGAGCGGCCAGCTCGGCCATCTCGGGCTCGACGTGTACGAGGAGGAGAGCGGTCTGTTCTTCGAGGATCACTCCGACCTGCCGCTGCAGGACGACGTCCTCGCGCGCCTGCTGACGTTCCCGAACGTGATCGTCACGTCGCACCAGGCGTTCTTCACGCGCGAGGCGCTCGCCGAGATCGCGCACACGACGCTGCTGAACATCGAGGCGTGGCACGCCGGCACGCCGACCAACGTCGTCACGACGGGGCGCTGATCCTCGGCGCTCGGCGCTCGTGATCCGTCAACGATTCATCATTTTGTTTTGACTGATGTAACGCCGCCCGTCCGGCGTCTGCTATCGTTGCGCCGACTTCCCCCTTGCTTCTGCCGCTCATGCGTTTCGACGACTCCGCCATTGCCGCGGTCTACCGCGCGATCTTCGAACGGCGCGACATGCGCCACTTCACGCCGGCGCCCGTCGATCCGGCCACGCTCGCGCGGCTGCTGCGCGCCGCGCACCACGCGCCGAGCGTCGGCTTCATGCAGCCATGGCGCTTCATCCGCATCACCGATCCCGCGCTGCGCACCGCGATCCACGCGCTGGTCGAGGCCGAGCGCCGCGCGACCGCCGACGCACTCGGCGAGCGGCAGGACGAATTCATGCGGCTGAAGGTCGAAGGGGTGCGCGAATGCGGCGAGCTGCTGGTCGTCGCGCTGACCGACGATCGCGAGCGCCACGTGTTCGGCCGCCGCACGCTGCCGGAGATGGACCTCGCGTCCGCCGCCTGCGCGATTCAGAACATGTGGCTCGCCGCGCGCGCGGAAGGGCTCGGGATGGGCTGGGTGTCGCTGTTCGACGTCGACGCGCTGCGCACGCTGCTCGGCATGCCGGCCGGCGCGAAGCCGATCGCCGTGCTGTGCGTCGGGCATGTCGATGCGTTCTACGCGAAGCCGATGCTCGAGGAGGAGCGCTGGGCCGCGCGGATGCCGATCGAGGCATGCCTGTTCGAAAACGGCTGGGACGCACCGGTGATGCAGGCCGCCGACTGCACGGCAAACGCCGGCGCGACAGCCGGATCGTCGCCATCGCCGTCGCCCGCAGTTGCCGAACCGGACGACCGCTCAGACTCGGCACCCGCCGGCGCCCTGCCCGAACGCTGACCGGACCCACGGCGCGCGTAAGGCGCCGCTCCACCGGCGTCGCTCCGCCCCGAATTTCGCCGCGCGCCGCCGCTGGACCCGCCCAATCCCACACTGTGAGGCACCCCGGCCGTTACCGCGTCGCACGCCGGCAACATCCGTTTTGGCCCCGAGCATAGGGGTTTTCACTGAAGTAGAATCGCGGCTGATGCCTCTCCGCCCCGCCCGCCCCGCGCATCCCGCGCCGACCTCGGGCCGCGGCCTTTCCGTAGCTCACCGCGATGCCGTTACCTCTCTTCGCCCTTGCCGTTGCCGCATTTGGAATCGGTACCACCGAGTTCGTGATCATGGGGCTGCTGCCCAACGTCGCCCGCGACCTCGGCGTGTCGATCCCGGCCGCCGGCATGCTCGTGTCGGGCTACGCGCTCGGCGTGACGATCGGCGCGCCGATCCTCGCGATCGTCACCGCGAAGATGCCGCGCAAGCGCGCGTTGATGGGCCTGATCGGGCTGTTCATCGCGGGCAACCTGTTCTGCGCGATCGCGCCCGGCTACGCGGTGCTGATGGCCGCGCGCGTCGTCACCGCGTTCTGCCATGGCGCGTTCTTCGGGATCGGTTCGGTGGTCGCGAGCAACCTGGTCGCGCCGAACCGGCGCGCGCAGGCGATCGCGCTGATGTTCACCGGCCTCACGCTCGCGAACGTGCTCGGCGTGCCGCTCGGCACCGCGCTCGGCCAGGCGTTCGGCTGGCGCGCGACGTTCTGGGCCGTCACCGGGATCGGCATCGCCGCGGCCGCCGCGCTCGCGGTCTGCCTGCCGAAGAACCTCGCGATGCCCGACACCAGCATCACGCGGGAATTCAGCGTGCTGAAGCACCCGCAGGTGCTGATGGTGCTCGGCATCAGCGTGCTTGCTTCCGCGAGCCTGTTCAGCGTGTTCACGTACATCACGCCGATCCTCGAGGACGTGACGGGCTTCTCGCCGCGTCAGGTGACTTACGTGCTGCTGCTGTTCGGCCTCGGCCTGACGGTCGGCGGCACGCTCGGCGGCAAGCTCGCCGACTGGCGCCGGATGCCGTCGCTGATCGCGACGCTCGCGCTGATCGGCATCGTCCTCGCGCTGTTCGCGGGCACGATGCATTTGCCGTTCGCGGCGCTCGCGACGATCTTCGTGTGGGGCATCCTCGCGTTCGCGATCGTGCCGCCGCTGCAGATCCTGATCGTCGATCGTGCGAGCGACGCGCCGAACCTCGCGTCGACGCTGAACCAGGGCGCGTTCAACCTCGGCAACGCGACGGGCGCCTGGCTCGGCGGCATGGCGATCGGCTCCGGCGTGTCGCTCGTGAACCTGCCGTGGGTCGGCGTCGCGATGGCGGTCGCGGCACTGGCGCTCACGCTGTGGTCGGCGTCGCTCGAACGCCGCCCGGTGGCCGTGCCGACCGAGTACGTGTAACGCAACCCTGCTGCAATCGTTGCGCGCACAACTCCACGCGAACCTGATGTCCTTCATGGACCTTTCAGGGTCCGCGGTGTAGCATCGCGCCCGATGAAAGCCATTCTCAATCGTGATTTCCTTGCGCTGATCCTGAGCGTCGCGGTCGTCGGCCTCGGCACCGGCGCCACACTGCCGCTCACTGCGCTCGCGCTGACCGAGGCCGGACACGGCACCAACGTCGTCGGCATGCTGACCGCCGCGCAGGCCCTGGGAGGCCTCGCGATCGTCCCGTTCGTCACCGCGCTCGCGCGACGCATCGGCTCGCGCCGCGCGATCGTCGTGTCGGTCGTACTGCTTGCTGCAGCCACCGCGCTGATGCAGTTCACGTCGAACCTGATCGTATGGGGCGTGCTGCGCGTGCTGTGCGGCGCGGCGCTGATGCTGCTGTTCACGATCGGCGAGGCGTGGGTCAACCAGCTCGCCGACGATTCGACGCGCGGCCGCGTGGTCGCGATCTACGCGACGAATTTCACGCTGTTCCAGATGGCGGGCCCCGTGCTCGTCAGCCAGATCGCCGGCGCGACGAGCATCCGCTTCGCGCTGTGCGGCGCACTGTTCCTGCTCGCACTGCCGACGCTCGCGACGATCCGCCGCGCGCCGCTCGCCGGCGACGACGCGCATCACGCAGCGCACGACAGCTGGCTCGCCGTGCTGCCGCGCATGCCCGCGCTGATCATCGGCACCGGCTTCTTCGCGCTGTTCGATACGCTCGCGCTGTCGCTGCTGCCGCTCTATGCGATGGATCACGGCGTCGCGAGCGCGACCGCCGTGCTGCTCGCATCGATCATGCTGTTCGGCGATACGGCGATGCAGTTCCCGATCGGCTGGCTCGCGGACAAGCTCGGCCGCGAACGCGTGCACCTCGGCGCCGGCTGGATCGTGCTCGCCGGCCTGCCGCTGCTGCCGCTCGTGATCGCGAACCCGTGGCTGTGCTGGCCGTTGCTGTTCGTGCTCGGCGCGGCGGCCGGCAGCATCTACACGCTGTCGCTGGTCGCATGCGGCGAACGCTTCCGCGGCGCGGCGCTCGTCACCGCGAGTTCGCTCGTGTCGGCATCGTGGAGCGCCGCGAGCTTCGGCGGCCCGCTGGTTGCCGGCGCGTTGATGGAGCAACTGGGCAGCAACGCGCTGATCGGCGTGCTGGTCGTCTGCGTCGCCGCGTTCGTCGCGGCCGCGCTGTGGGAACGACGCGCCGCGTTGCAGCGCGCGGTCTGACATTGGCGCGCCCGCCGCAGCGCGCCGCCCGGACGACGACGGCGCGAACACGCGCCGCCGGGCCACGGATACGCCGGTCACACGCCGAAAACGACGACGGCCCGCGCAATGCGGGCTGTCGTGCTCATGATCGCTACGTTGCGCGTTACGCCTTCAACGCCGGCAGGATCTTGCCGACACACGTGCCGAAGCCGACGCGATAGCCGTCGCCCTGGCACCATCCGGCGAGCGTGAGCTCGTCGCCGTCCTCGATGAACGCGCGGCTGCCGCCGCCGTTCAGCGCGAGCGGCTCCTTGCCGTTCCACGTCAGTTCGAGCAGGCTGCCGAACGAATCTTTCGTCGGCCCGCTGATCGTGCCCGATCCCATCAGGTCGCCGACGCGCGTGTTGCAGCCCGCGACCGTGTGATGCGCGAGCTGCTGCGCCATCGTCCAGTACATGTGCTTGAAGTTGGTGCGGCAGATCGACGTCGCTTCGGCGGCACCCTCCGCGCGCAGCGTCACTTCGAGCGCGATGTCGAACGCATGCTTGCCCGCGTGCCGCAGATACGCGAGCGGCTGCGGCGACTGTTCGGGCTGCTCGACGCGAAACGGTTCGAGCGCGTCGAGCGTGACGATCCACGGCGAGATCGTCGTCGCGAAGGTCTTCGCGTTGAACGGGCCGAGCGGCACGTATTCCCACTGCTGGATATCGCGCGCGCTCCAGTCGTTCAGCAGCACCATCCCGAAGATATGCGCTTCCGCGTCCTCACACGCGATCGGCTCGCCGAGCGCGTTGCCGCGGCCGACGATGAAGCCCGTTTCCAGTTCGATGTCGAGCTTGCGGCATGCGCCGAACACCGGACGCTCCTGGTCGGGCAGCTTCAATTGGCCGTTCGGGCGCCGCACCGGCGTGCCGCTCACGACCACCGACGACGCTCGGCCGTTGTAGCCGATCGGCATCTCCGACCAGTTCGGCAGCAGCGCATTCTTCGGATCACGGAACATCGAACCGACGTTGGTCGCATGCTCCTTCGACGAATAGAAATCGGTGTAGCCGGGAATGTCGACCGGCAGGTGAAGCGTCGCGTCGCGCTGCGCGACGAGCACCTGCGCGCGCAGCGCCGCATCGTCACGCAGCCGCGCGTTCTCGCGCGAGAACAGATCCGACAGTTGCACGCGCACGCTACGCCATGCGTCGCGGCCGAGCGCGATGAATGCGTTGAGCGTCGGTGCGGCGAACGCCTCGGCGCCGGCTGGCAGCGTCACGAGGCCCGCACGCGCGAGCGCGGCGAGGTCGACGATCTGGTCGCCGAGCGCGACGCCCGCGCGGCGCGCCGGTTGCTTCGCATCGCTGAAGATCCCGAACGGCAGGTTCTGGATCGGGAAATCGCAGGCGGGATCGTTCGCCGTCTCGACCCAGCTCTTGCGGGCCGGGTCGAGCGTCGCGCGCCAGTCTTGGGTATCGCTCATCGTTGCTCCGGATTGAAGTGTTTCTTGATGCCTTGCCAGCATTCGAAGTAGTCGGCCTGCAGCTGCGCGGTGTCGAGCGCGTAGCGCGTCGGCCGGATCAGCGTGCGGGTTTCGAACATGAACGCCATCGTCGCGTCGACCTTGTGCGGCTTCGTCGTGTCGCTCGCCGATGCCTTCTCGAACGTGTCCGCATCCGGCCCGTGGCCCGACATGCAGTTGTGCAGGCTCGCGCCACCCGGCACGAAACCTTCGGCCTTCGCGTCGTACGCGCCGTGCACGAGCCCCATGAACTCGCTCGCGACGTTGCGGTGGAACCAGGGCGGGCGGAACGTATCCTCGGCCGCGAGCCAGCGCGGCGGGAAGATCACGAAGTCGATCGAGTCGACGCCGGGCGTGTCGCTCGGCGACTGCAGCACGAGGAAGATCGACGGATCGGGATGGTCGAAGCTGATCGAGCCGATCGTGTTGAACAGGCGCAGGTCGTATTTGTACGGCGCGTAGTTGCCGTGCCACGCAACGACGTCGAACGGCGAATGTCCGATATCCGCGCGCCACAGGCGCCCGTTCAGCTTCGCGACCAGTTCGAATGCGCCCTCGCGATCCTCGTACGCGGCCTGCGGCGTGAGGAAATCGCGCGGGTTCGCGAGCCCGTTCGAGCCGATGGGGCCGAGGTCCGGCAGGCGCAGCAGCGCGCCGAAGTTCTCGCAGATGTAACCGCGCGCATCGCCGTCCGGCAGCGCGACGGAAAACCGCACGCCGCGCGGGATCACCGCGATCTCGAACGGCTCGACGTCGAGCTGGCCGAACTCGGTCGCGATGAAGAGCCGCCCCTGCTGCGGCACGATCAGCAGTTCGCCGTCGGCGCTGTAGAAGAAGCGGTCCTGCATCGAGCGGTTCGCGGCGTACAGGTGGATCGCGCAGCCGTTCATCGCGGCCGCCGAGCCGTTGCCGGCCATCGTCACGAGCCCTTCGACGAAATCGGTCGGTTCGGCCGGCATCGGCAGCGGATCCCAGCGCAGCTGGTTCGGCGGCGTCGGCGGCACGTCGGCCGAGTCGCCGAATTCCGACACGAGCCGCTGCGTGCCCGTGAACGGCTCGAACGGCCGGTGCACGGCCGCGGGCCGGATCCGGTACAGCCACGAGCGGCGGTTGTGGCTGCGTGGCGCGGTAAACGCGGTGCCCGACAGTTGCTCCGCATACAGCCCGTACGGCGCGCGCTGCGGCGAGTTGCGGCCATGCGGCAGCGCGCCGGGCAGTGCCTCGGTCGCGAATTCGTTCGCGAAACCGCTCAGGTAGCCGGCGTTCGCCGGTTTCGACAGGTCAAGCGTCATCGTTTCCTTTCTCCATCAATTCATGGCGGCGTTCGGCGCCTGCGCACCGCTGCGCCGCGTTACGCCGGCCAGTCCCAGCACGAACAGCGCCGAGCACAGCACGGGCACCGCGGCTGCGTGGAACAGCGCGCCGTTGGTCCAGTTGAGCGCAATCAGTTGTCCGCCGACGAGCGGCCCGAGCACCGAGCCGATCCGGCCGATGCCGAGGCTCCAGCCGATGCCGGTCGAGCGCAGCGACGTCGGGTAATACTGGCCCGCGAGCGCATTCACGGCTGGCTGCCCGCCGACCACGCAGAATCCGCCCGCGAACACGACAATCAGCAGCCACGGCAGCGCATGCGCTGCCGAGCCGATCAGTCCGACCGAGACGGCCGCGCATGCGAAGCACGCGAACAGCACGCGCACGAAGCCGTAGCGTTCGATGAACCAGCCGAGCGACAGCGTGCCGATCACGCCGCCCGTCTGCAGCACCGTGCCGACGATCACCGCCGTGCCCGGCGAATAACCCGCGTCGCGCATCACGGTCGGCAGCCAGTTCGACAGGAAGTACAGGTCGATCAGGTTCATGAAGCTGATGGCCCACAGCAGCAGCGTGACCGGCAGGCGGCCATGGCGGAACAGCTCGGCGACCGGCGCGCCGCTCGCCGCGCGCTCGCGCACGACGAGGCGCGTGCTCGCGTCGATGCCGGCCTGCGGCGCGAAGCGCGCGAGCCAGGCGCGGGCCTGCGCGTCGCGCCCTTTCAGCACCAGGAACTGCAGCGACTCGGGCAGCCGCGCGAGCATCGCGAGCGTGAGCACGAGCGGCACCGCGCCGCCGACGAAGAACACCGAGCGCCAGCCGAGCGCCGGAATCAACGCGGCGCTGATGAAGCCGCCGATCGCGGCGCCGAGCGTGAAGCCGCACGACACGATCATCATCCGCTTCACGCGATGCGCGGCCGGGCTGAATTCGCCGACCAGCGCCATCGCGTTCGGCATGATGCAGCCGAGGCCGAGGCCCGTGACGAAGCGCATCGCCATCAGCACGGGAATCGAGCTTGCGAACGGCGTCGCGAGCATCGTCACCGCGAAGAACAGCGTCGAGCCGATCAGCACCGGGCGCCGCCCGATCCGGTCGGCCAGCACCGACAGCCCGAGCGCGCCGAGCAGCATCCCGAACAGGCTCGCGCTGAACACCGGGCCGAGCGCCTGCTTCGGCACGCCCCATTCGGCGATCACGCTCGGCGCGACGTAGCCCATCGCCTGCGCATCGAAGCCATCGATCACGAGACACAGCCCGCACAACGCGAGCAGCATCCAGTGAAAGCCGGGGCGATGGGTCTCGTCGATCACGCGCTCGACCTCGAGCACGCGCGCGTCGGCCGGCGCCGCGCTCATTGCGCCACCTCGGCGGCCGGATGCACGGGCGGTGTCACGCCCTGGCGCGCGAGCGCCATCGCTTCGCGCAGCACGTCGGCATCGCCGATCTGGTTCGCGAGCAGCAGGATCAGCTTCGCGTTGACGAGCTGGCTGTCGGCGTCGGACAGATCGCGATGCATGTCGATCAACGCTTCGTAGAACGCGTCCGGATCGGCCAGGCGCGGGCGGGTATCGAGTCGGGGCATGACAGGTGTCTCCGGTATCGTTGTCGTGTTCAATGCGGTGTTCCGCGCGCGCAGGTCGCGCGCGCCAGCGCGTCGGCGATCGCCTGGCGCTCGAGCGAGCGCATCCGCGCGCAGACGTGCTGGTCGGGGCGCAGCAGGTAGAACGTGCCGGGCTTCGCGTCGTAGCGTTGCGCGGCGAAACCGTCGACGTCCTCCACGACGTCGACGCCAGCCACCGGTCGCGCGTGCCCGGCCGGCACGACCAGCACCGGCCGCACCGGCAGCGCCAGGCCGTCGAGTGCCTGCGCGAGCGCGGTGGCGTCGCCCGGCAGGCCGAACAGCATGCCCGCGAAGCCGTCGCCCAGGTGCCGCAGCAGCCAGCCCGACGCGCCGTGCGCGCGCACCGGCGCATCGGCCGCCGCCGCGCCCGGCCGCATCGCGCACGCGAACGCGTCACCGTTACGGTCCGGCGTATTCAGCGGCGAATCGGCCAGCACGGCCGGCACTGACAGGCGGCCGCTGTTCACGAGCTTGCGCGCGAACTCGCAGTCACGCGCGAGCTTCAGCGTCGCGTCGCGGAACACGCGCGACACCGCGCTCTTCGGCGTGATGAAGTCGGTCGAGCGCGTCGAGTTGCGGATGTTCTCGTCAGCCGCGAACTCGCGCTCGCTCGCATAGGTGTCGAGCAGGCGGTCGTCCGCGCGGTCGTCGAGCACGAGCTTCAGTTTCCACGCGAGGTTGTCCGCGTCCTGCACGCCGCTGTTCGCGCCGCGCGCGCCGAACGGCGACACGCCGTGCGCGGAATCGCCCGCGAACAGCACGCGGCCGTGCCGGAACGTATCCATCCGCTGGCAGCGGAACGTATAGACGCTCACCCATTCCAGCTCGAACTCGGCGTCCGGCCCGAGCAGCGCGCGCACGCGCGGGATCACGCGCTCCGGCTGCTTCTCGGCGACCGGATCGGCGTCCCAGCCGAGCTGGAAGTCGATGCGCCAGACGTTGTCGGGCTGGCGGTGCAGCAGCACCGACTGGTTGCGGTGGAACGGCGGATCGAACCAGAACCAGCGCTCGGTCGGGAATTCCGCCTTCATCTTCACGTCGGCGATCAGGAAGCGGTCCTTGAATGTGCGGCCGCGGCTCTCGAGGCCCATTGCCGCGCGCATCGGGCTGCGCGAGCCGTCGGCCGCGATCACGTACTGCGCGCGCAGCGTCTCGATGCCTTCCGGCGTCTCGACGGTGAGCGTGGCGTGTTCCGCCGATTGCGCGACACCCGTCACCTTGTGCTTCCAGCGGATGTCGATGTTCGGCAGCGCGAACGCGCGCTCGGCCAGATAGCCTTCGACGTAGTACTGCTGCAGGTTGATGAATGCGGGACGCGCATGGCCTTCCTCCGGCAGCAGGTCGAACGCATACAGCTGTTCGTCCTGCAGGAACACCTTGCCGACGTGCCAGCTCACGCCCTTGTCGACGAAACGCTCGCCGCAGCCGAGCCGATCGAAGATCTCGAGCGTGCGCTTCGCGAAGCAGATCGCGCGCGAGCCCGTCGACAGCGTGTCGTCGTCGTCGAGCAGCACGACCGGCACGCCCTGCTGCGCGAGGTCGATCGCGGCCGACAGGCCCACCGGGCCCGCCCCGACCACCACCACCGGGTGGATGGCGGTGTCATCGCCGGCGCCCCGCGTCGCGCGCGGCCGGTAGTCGAACTTCAGCGTCTGGTAATCGATGCTCATGGTCGCCATCCGCTCCTCAGCCCTGCCGTCCGCGCGCCGACGCGCGCCGCGTCGTCCCGCTCATGCCCGTTGCCCGCCGCTGCCGCGGCCCGCCCTGTCTCGCCCACTTGCTGTCAACCGCCACGTCTCGCTCCTTGCTTCCTGTTGATTCCATTCGGGAAACGGCGCCGCTCCGGGCGCCCGAACGCCGCTTTTCTTGATCGGCGACAAATCTTTGGATTTACGAATAGTAAAACCAATTACGAATAGTGAAATCAACGTAAACCCTAGCCATCGGCTCGAGGACGGGATAACCATATGAGCGAAACGCCAAGCCGAGCCGGGCGCGCGCTGCTAATATCAAGGCACGAGGCGGCCCTTTCGGCCGCCATTTTTCCTTCCTACGCCGATGATTCCGCCCAACATTCCCGAGCTGATCGTCCGTGCCGGGCAATTGCCGTATCTGCGGGAACACCTCGCGCTCGCCGAGGGCGGCACCGCGTGCGCCACCCTGCCGGAGCGCACGCTCGCGAGCGCCTATGAACCGATCTACGACGTGACGATGCCCGGCGCGCCGCAGTCGACGTCGTTTGCTGACGCGATCGAGCGCTACGGCGACGAACTCGGCTTCCAGGCCGTCACGCTGGTCACGGGTACGCCGCACGACCCGGTCGACTCCGCCGTCGACGACCAGACGCTCGTCGCGATCGACCGGCTGTCGCGCGCGCTGCACGCGATCAACTTCTTCGGCGCGCAACGACACGGGCTGCTGTTCCTGCGCGTGCACGAACGGCTGCTCAAGAGCGTGAAGTACGACCACGGCAAGCATTTTTCGTCGGTGCTGCAGCGCTTCGGGCTGCCGACCGAGCGGATCGTGATCGAGCTGCCGGCGGTCGCGGTCGCGCACAAGACCTTCCTCGGCTACCTGACGCGCAGCTACCAGCATCACGGCTTCAAGGTCGCGGACAAGCTGCCCGACCCGGGCCGGATCCTCGCGGTCGAATCGGAGATGGCGCGGCCCGACTACATCAAGATGGATGCGGGCATCGCGCTGCGCGACGGGATGGTGAAGGCGCTGGTCGCGTATGCGCAGCGCGTGCGGATTCCGCTGATTTTCGACGGCGTCGTCGACGAGACGCAGTGCGAGCTGCTGCGCCAGCACGACGTGCGGTTCATGCAGGGGCCGGTGTTCGCGAAGGTCGTCCCGGCCTGAGCGGGCGGGTGCCCGGCCCGCGCGGGGGGCGGCACGCCGGATGGCGGAATCCGATGTCAGGATTGCTTCGGGAATCGGGGGCGGCGCGCATCGCCGCCGGAAACCGGCCGGTCCCTCTTCCGTTCATGCGTGAAAGGTAGAACGCGCTTGCGCGCGGATTCGATGCCGGCACGGCGACGGCCGCAGCCTATGCCGTTCCGCCATCGTCGAATTTCGGCAGATCGTCGTCGATCTCGATGCCCGGGAAGCGATCCCCGTACCAGACGTGCCACGCGGGACGCAGCCGCGCCGGCTCGTCGAGCGTTGCATAGTTGATTTCCACGGTCGTCGGCGCATCGGTCAGGCGGTACTCCAACTGCGCGCCGCAGCGGCCGCAAAAGCGCCGCTCGCCCCACGCGCTCGACGCATAGACCGTCGGCTCACCCCGCAGGTATTCGAATGCGTCGAGCGGCACCGATGCCGACGCGACGACCGCCGCCCCCGTCGTGCGCTGACAGAGCCGGCAATGGCAAAAGCCTGCGTCGGCCGGAATGCCGGCGATCCGGTAGCGGATCGCCCCGCATGCGCAACCGCCTTCCATGGTTTCCGGGTGGGACATCGCGAACCTCGTCATCGTCGGGGAACCGGTGGACGATGATGAGCGCGGTTCGCGCGCGGTGCAACCAGCTGCGGCGCCCACTCCGGTGCCCGATCGGCCCGGCGACGCGCCGCTTGCAGCGACCGTTTCAGACCGTCTGCCCGAGCCGCTGCGCGAGCGCCTTCAGCTTCGGCCCGACCTGCGTGCGGAATACGTCCTCGTCCATCGACGACGCAGGCCCGCTGCAGCTCAGGATCAGCCAGCGCCCCTCGCGCGGTTCGCGAAACGGCACGGCCGCCGCGTTCACGTCCATGTGCCACGCGCGGAACGAATAGCAGCATCCGCCCGCGGAGAACTCGGCCACCGCGTCCCGCGCGGCCGCGACGAGCGCATCCGCGTCGGCCGCGCCGCCGGCGGCCCGGTGCAGATCCGCATAGAGCGCGCGGCGCACGTCCTCCGGTTGCACGGCCAGGTACGCGCGCCCCATCGAGCTCGTCAGCATCGACAGCCGCGAGCCGGGCGCAAGCCCGAGCGTCAGCGCGGTTTCGCTGCGGATCGTCTCCAGATAGATCATGTCGAGCCCGTCGCGGCAACCGAGCGACACGGCCGCGCCGATCTCGCGCGCAAGCGCCTGCATGTGCGGCCGGGCGAGATCGAGCGTCCCCGAGCCGGACAGCAGCGCGTAGCCGAGCGACAGCACGCCGGCGTCGAGCGCATACTTTCCGAGCGTCTCGTCATAGCGCAGGTAGCCGAGCACGGTCAGCGTATAGGCGAGCCGGTTCACCGTCGCCTTGGGCAGCCCGGTGCGCTCCGCGAAGTCGCGATTGCCGAGCATCGTCTCGCCGGGCCGGAATGCGCGCAGCAGGTCGAGCCCGCGCGCGAGCGCAACGACGAACTTGCGCTCGTCGATCGTGGTTTCGTCGATGGTTGAAAGCGTCATGTGATGCTACACTGGGTTCGTTTTGCAAAACATTGTTCCGCACAGCGGAACTATAGTCAAGCGAACGTTAGATATCGGGGCAGGCCGCGAAGCGCCAACCCGGGACCGACCGCAAAGCATGGGATCAGGGCAAGCGCTGAAGCGCCCACCCTGGCCAACAGGAGATGACACGATGAGCGCTGCAACTTTTCATTGGGACGATCCGCTGTTGCTGGACCAGCAACTGACCGAAGAAGAGCGGATGGTGCGCGATGCCGCGCACGCGTATGCGCGGGACAAGCTCGCGCCGCGCGTCACCGAGGCGTTCCGCCATGAACGCACCGACGCCGAGATCTTCCGCGAGATGGGTGAGATCGGCCTGCTCGGCCCGACGATTCCGGAAGAGTACGGCGGCCCCGGCCTCAATTACGTGAGTTACGGGCTGATCGCGCGCGAAGTCGAGCGCGTCGACTCCGGCTACCGCTCGATGATGTCCGTTCAGTCGTCGCTCGTGATGGTGCCGATCCACGAATTCGGCTCGGACGCGCAGAAGCAGAAATACTTGCCGAAGCTCGCGAGCGGCGAATGGATCGGCTGCTTCGGCCTGACCGAGCCGAACCATGGCTCCGACCCGGGCAGCATGATCACACGCGCGACGAAGGTGCCCGGCGGTTATTCGCTGTCCGGCGCGAAGATGTGGATCACCAACTCGCCGATCGCCGACGTGTTCGTCGTGTGGGCGAAACTGGAAGAAAACGGCAAGGACGCGATCCGCGGCTTCATCCTCGAGAAGGGCTGGAAGGGCCTGTCGGCGCCGGCGATCCACGGTAAGGTCGGGCTGCGCGCGTCGATCACCGGCGAGATCGTCCTCGACGAAGTGTTCGTGCCCGAAGAGAACCTGATGCCGAACGTGAGCGGCCTGCGCGGCCCGTTCACGTGCCTGAACTCGGCGCGCTACGGCATTGCCTGGGGCGCGCTCGGCGCGGCCGAGTCGTGCTGGCACACCGCGCGTCAGTATGTGCTCGACCGCAAGCAGTTCGGCCGTCCACTCGCCGCGAACCAGCTGATCCAGAAGAAGCTCGCCGACATGCAGACCGAAATCACGCTCGGCCTGCAAGGCGTGCTGCGTCTCGGCCGGATGAAGGACGAAGGCACGGCGGCCGTCGAAATCACGTCGATCATGAAGCGCAACTCGTGCGGCAAGGCGCTCGACATCGCGAGGCTCGCGCGCGACATGCTCGGCGGCAACGGCATCTCGGACGAATTCGGCGTCGCGCGCCATCTCGTCAACCTCGAAGTGGTGAACACGTACGAAGGCACGCACGACATCCACGCGCTGATCCTCGGCCGTGCGCAGACGGGTATCCAGGCGTTCTTCTGATCGTCCGGATGCGGCGTCGTACGCGGCAGTGCCGCGGCGTACGCGCAAAAAGATACGGCCCGCCCGGCATGACTGCCGGACGGGCCGTTTTTCATCGGATCCGCGCTTCGGGCCGCCGGCCCGGTACCGCGTTCACCCGCCGCTGCTTACTTGTTCGGCTGCGGCGTGAGGCGCAGGTACGGACGCACGGCGTTGAAGCCCTTCGGGAAGCGCTTCTTCAGCTCGTCCGGATCCTGCAGCGACGGCACGATCACGACGTCGTCGCCGTCCTTCCAGTTGCCGGGCGTCGCGACCTTGTAATTGTCGGTCAACTGCAGCGAGTCGATCACGCGCAGCACTTCGTCGAAGTTGCGGCCGGTGCTGGCCGGATAGGTGATGGTGAGCCGCACCTTCTTGTTCGGGTCGATCACGAACAGCGAGCGCACCGTCAGCGTTTCGTTCGCGTTCGGGTGGATCATGTCGTACAGCTGCGACACCTTGCGGTCCGCGTCGGCGATGATCGGGAAACCGACGACGGTCGACTGCGTTTCGTTGATGTCGTTGATCCAGCCCTTGTGCGATTCGACGCCGTCGACCGACAGCGCGATCACCTTCACGTTGCGTTTCTCGAATTCGCCCTTCAGCTTCGAGGTCAGCCCGAGTTCAGTCGTGCACACCGGCGTGTAGTCGGCCGGGTGCGAGAACAGGACGCCCCAGCTGTCGCCCAGCCACTCGTGAAACTTGATGGGGCCCAGGCTCGATTCCTGCTCGAAATCCGGTGCGATGTCACCAAGACGCAGACTCATGATGTTCCCTCCTCGAACGATGCTGGTTGAAACCGCGCCCTGGACGGCGCGGGACAGTCCATCAGCTTACGGGAAGCAATGGGCGACGCGAACGATTATTCTGTTTGATATTCATACTTTTTTGTCATTTTTACCCGGTATCGGGACACGACCGACGGCCACAAGGGAAACTTTTCGCAGCATTTGTGGCTCTGTCAATGCTTACGAGTCGTTTACCATGTGGTCTTGCACCGCCGCCGCGTGTCTTCCCGGCTCGCCAGCAGGCAAGGGTTTCGCTACGATGTGAACCTGCAGCATGACAGCATGAAGGGAGTTGCAATGTCGGAAATCAACAAGGAGAAGCTGATGTCGGATATCAAAACCGTTCTCGCGGACGCCGAGGATCTGCTCAAGCAGGCAGCGAGCAGCACGGGCGACCGTGCGGCCGAGCTGCGCGAGAAAGCCATGTCGCGCCTGAAACAGGCCAAGGAAAAGGCAACCGACGTCCAGGTCGTGGTGGTCGAGAAAGGCAAGAAGGCCGCGCGCGCGACCGACGACTACGTGCACGAGCATCCGTGGACGTCGATCGGCGTCGCTGCCGGCGTCGGCGTGCTGATCGGCCTGCTGATCAACCGCAAGTAACGCGCTCAACGCCGTTCCGCCCCATGTGCCGCCCGGTGCGGCGTATGGGTGCCGAAGCCAGCCGGCGGTCCGCCCCCGGCCGGCTTTGCCCTAGCCGCTCATTGCGCGCACAAGCGCCTCATCCATGACGACAGACACCCACCCGCAGCCGTCCGGCCAGGGACCGCTGCGCCGCCTCGTCGGCTCCGCGATCGGCCTCCTGCAAACGCGCCTCGAACTGGTCGGCATCGAACTCGCCGAGGAGAAGGAACGCCTGATGGGCGTGCTGTTCCTCGGGCTTGCGGCCATGATGCTCGCGACGATGGCGCTCATCAGCCTGACCGTGCTCGTCACGATCGCGTTCTGGGACACCTATCGCTGGCAGTCGCTCGCGGCCATCACCGCGCTGTACGCGATCGCGGGCATCGGATGTGCATTGAAAGCGCGTTCGGGCCTGCGCGACGCGCCGACCGTGTTCGAGGCGACGCTCGCCGAGCTCGATAAAGATCGCGAAATTTTCCGCGGCAAGCCGTGAACGCAGTCGCGTTCCCCTCCCTCACCTACTTCGCCGACGCGCCATGAGCCAGAACGTCACGGGCCATTCAACCCGCCCCCATTCGTCGCGATCGAACTGGAGCGCGTCGCAGCATCGCGCACTCCGCAAGGAATTGCTGATCCTGCGATCCGAGGTCGAACGGCTCGAGCTTGCCGAAGCCGCCGCCGAAATGCGCCACGCCGTCACGCGCTTCAGTTGGCTCAAGGTATTCGTCCCCGGCCTGTCGGGCACCGGCTTCAGCCAGTCCGCCAAGAACTTGAACGCGAGCCTCGGCCAACTCGTCAACCAGTACCCGATGTTGAGTTCGCTCGCGTCGCTCGTGCTGGCGAAACCCATACGCTCGCTGATACGCGCGAGCGCTGGCCCCGCGCTGAAATGGGGCTCCGTCGGCTTCGCTGCATGGGAGATCTACCGGATCTGGAAACAGTCGCGCGACGAGCGCAACCCTGCCACGAACGACGACTGACACGCAACGACAGGCGCGCATGGGCCCGGCGCCGTTGCGCGTTTTCCGTGCGTGATCGCGTGATCAACGCACGCCCCAGCATGTCCGCTCCCGTGCGTCGGCGTCAGCATCGTTAGATCCTGCATTCCCTTTCGTCCCGTCCGCGCGCAGCGTGAAAGCACCGCATGCGTCATCGCGCATCGGGCCTGCATCGAGCGGGCGTGCAATGAGTTCGTAGGCCACCGGTGCATCGTCGCCGGCTGCTCGCCGCAGCGCGATGTCGTAGACCGCCTGCCCGTCCGGGGGCGCCTGCGAATATGCGTCTGGCAGCGTCCGTGGCGGCGCGCCGTCGAGCGTTTCGAGATACTGAGCCGCGCGGTAGAGCGCAGCGACCGCGGATGCGCGATGCACACGCGCGACGTGCTCGCGATACGACGGGATAGCCCACCCGGCCAGCGCGGCGACGATCGCGAGCACGATCATCAGTTCGAGCAACGTGAACGCCACCGATCGGCGCAGCAATGGAGGCCGTTTCATCGATGAACCGCCGCGACGCGACGCCAGCGCTGTGCAACGATGCGTCCGTGTCGCACCGCGACCTGGCTCTGCAGCCAGACCACGCTTGACGCGTGGCCACCGACACCACGCGCGGTGACGAGGTAAGCACGACTCCCTCGAGGGCCGACACCTCGCCAGGCTTCGATCAGGCAACGCGGCGGCTGGGCCGCCATCGGCCAGGATGCGAACGGCGCGAATGCTTCGGCGACACCCAGCGCGGTCACACGCCGCCACGCGTCCGGCTCGGCGGATGACGCGAGCTCGTCGATGTACGGCGCCCCGCCTCGAAGCAATCGCGCCGTGCAGGCTGCGACCGCCGCATCGGCCGCGTGAAATGCAATCAGCCGGTCCGACAATGCACGTGTGCGGCGCGATTCCGTCAATGCGGATTCGAACCATGTGCCGGTCAGCGCGGCGACCGCCGCGCCAACCGCGATCACGGCAGGCAGTGCAAGGCCTGCGTCGCGACGCCAGTGGCGGCTGGTGGACGGAAAGCGTGTGCGTGATGTTGTTCCGCTCAGCATGGGGACCTCACCGCGTGCCGCATGTCGCGGAACGCCACGGCGCGCTGCCTTTCGAAACCAGCCGCGATTCGCATTGCGAGCTGGTCGACGAATCGGTTCGCGTCGATCATCGCAACACCTCATGATCCTGCGCCGCATCACCCACGGGATCGGTGGATGCGACCGCGGCATTGCGCAACGCGACGATTCGATGCAGCACCAGATGCGCGCGACCGTCCGACGAAACGGCCGTGCGGCCGTCGCAATCGACATGACGCGCGGGCCCGTGCGTCGGTTCGCCACGCGCACGCACGCATACATGCATGGCAACGACATCGCGCCAGTCACCGCTGCCCATCGCCCCCGCGTCGACGAACTGCACGGCTTCGCGACGCAGGTAACGCACGCGCAGTTGATCGATGCCGGACACGACGGGTTGCGGCGTACCCGGGCGCCCGCTTCCCTCGCAGTACAACTCGGGCTCACCCGTCGACGGGCTGACATGCGCGTCGAAACGATTTTCCACGAGCGGCCGCTCACCAGGCGCGCCAACACCCTGCCCGAGACAATCCGACACCTGTGCCCCAGCCGTCGGCCACGTCGACACGGCATCGCCGACATACCGAACCAGCAATGCATCCGACGCTGCGCGCATGGCTTCGCAGCGCACCTTCGCTCCGTTGCCTCGCACGCGCCCCGCGGAACAGCCGAACACGGGCGGTAACGATGGCGGCCCTTCGACATCGAGCGGACGAAACCCGGCCATCTGGATCTGCTCGCCGATCAGCATCAGTGCGGTCGCGGCCGCATCGCGCATCCGGAACCCGTCTTCCGCTCGCCGCTGCGCGACGCGCTGGGCGTGATACAGCGCACCGGCAGCGGCAAGCACCAGCAGACCGACCGTCATCGCGATCAGCACTTCGAGCAGCGTATGCGCGCGGCTACGGCGTTCACCGTTCATCGGCATTGACCTCGGCCTCCCGAAACGGAATCCGCACGCACGACGGTGGCCCGACCGTTGCCCGCGCACTTTCGCAGCGCGCCGATGTCAGCGCGTGGGCGTGAACGTCACGCCAGCCGACCGTCACGTAGCGGACACCCGCCGGCCCATCGTCGAGCGCCGTCGTGCCGCCGGGCAACGATGCAGACGCGAGCGCCGCGATGCCGTCGTCGGCGCCTGCCACTGCGTGCCGGCGCTCAATGCGAGCATCGGCCAGCCACAGCGCGCGTTCACGCCAGATCGTCGCCCACTGCGCGCGCGTCATCGCAAGCTGGCTGCCGGCCACGGCCAGCATCACGGTTGCAAGTAGCGCGACAGCCAGCACCGCTTCGAGCAGCGACGTGCCGTGCATCGATTTGCGCGCGCGCTTCATGCCGCTTCGCAACGACCGGTGACGACGCGCGCCCGGCCGCCTGCCGCTATCCGGACGCAGCGCGACACGCGTGTGTCGTCACCGGACAGCGTGCGCTGCGGACGCAACTCGAAACGTCTGATCCCGCCAAGCACCTGACCCGCCGGCGGAGCAAATGCCAGATCGTGCGCCGCTCCCGCGACAGCGATGTCGGCATCGCGCGGATAGCGCCGCAGCACGCGCGACCGTCCGTCGAACTGCCCGCTGACTATCCATCCGCACGACCATCCCGCCAGGTCGCACCGCTCGCCTGAACGCACGCAACCGCCGTCGCGCCCGGCCCTGCACAGCGTGACGCGCACGCCGAGACGTGTTGCTTCGGTGCGCGCGAACGACAGCGCGCCGAGCAACGCACGCGTGCGTGCATCCACACGTTCACGCATGTGCCACTGATCGAATGCAGGTGTTGCGTATAGCCCGATCGCGGCTGCGAGCGCGATCGCGACCATCAGCTCGACGAGCGTAAAGCCGCCGCAGCGTCGCACGCGTTGTTCAACGCCCTGTCGGTGCAGTCCCATCGCCATCGCCCTCCGTCAACGTGATGCGACGACTGTAGCGACGCAAGCAGACACGCGCCATTAGCCGAACGGCCGACTGGCTACATGCGATCGCGGCCGACACAATCGGCGCGAACTGAACCCACGGAGAAGACGATGAACGGACGCAGCGCGTCAGCGCTTACGCGGAGATTTGGAGGGGGACGCGCGACGGAACTCCTCGATCACGTCGGCAAATTCGGAAACATCCTCGAACCGGCGGTAAACCGATGCGAAACGGACATAGGCGATCGTATCGAGGCCGCGCAACTCGTTCATCACGAGTTCGCCAAGCTTCTCGCTACGCACTTCACGCTCGCCGGTCGCGAGCAGTTGGTATTCGATACGGGCAACCGCCGCGTCGATCGCGTCAGCCGCAACCGGCCGCTTGCGCAGCGCGAGTTGCATGCTGGCGACGATCTTGCGACGGTCGAATTCCGTGCGGCTGCCGTCCTTCTTCACGACGGCCGGCAGGTTCAGCTCGACCCGCTCGTACGTCGTGAAGCGCTTGTCGCAAGCCGAGCAACGACGGCGCCGTCGAATCGCGGCGCCATCTTCGGACACACGCGAGTCGACGACCTGCGTGTCCTCGTGCCGGCAGAACGGGCAGCGCATGCTGGATCAGCGATAAACCGGGAAACGCTTGGTCAGCTCGGCTACTTGCGCGCGCACGCGCTCGATCGTCGCTGCGTCTTCCGGGTTCTCGAGCACGTCGGCGATCAGGTTGCCGACCGTCTCCGCTTCCGCCGGGCCGAAGCCGCGCGTCGTCATCGCCGGCGAACCCAGACGGATCCCGCTCGTCACGAACGGCTTTTCCGGATCGTTCGGGATCGCGTTCTTGTTCACCGTGATGTGTGCCGCGCCCAACGCCGCTTCCGCCGCCTTGCCCGTGATCTTCTTCGCGCGCAGGTCCACCAGCATCACGTGGCTTTCCGTACGGCCCGACACGATCCGCAGCCCGCGCTTGACCAGCGTCTCAGCCAGCACGCGTGCGTTCTCGACCACCTTCTCCTGGTAGGCCTTGAACTCCGGCGACAGCGCTTCCTTGAACGCCACCGCCTTCGCCGCGATCACGTGCATCAGCGGGCCGCCCTGGATGCCCGGGAAGATCGCCGAGTTGATCTGCTTCTCGTATTCCGACTTCATCAGGATCACGCCGCCGCGCGGGCCGCGCAGGCTCTTGTGCGTCGTCGTCGTCACGAAGTCCGCGTGCGGCACCGGGTTCGGGTACACGCCCGCCGCGATCAGCCCCGCGTAGTGCGCCATGTCGACCATCAGGTACGCACCGACCGACTTCGCGATCTTCGCCAGACGCTCGAAGTCGATCTTCAGCGCGAATGCCGACGCGCCCGCGACGATCAGCTTCGGCTTGTGTTCGTTCGCCAGTTGCTCGGCTGCGTCGTAGTCGATGTCTTCGTTTTCGTTCAGGCCGTAGCTCACGACGTTGAACCACTTGCCCGACATGTTCACCGGCGAGCCGTGCGTCAGGTGGCCGCCGTGCGCGAGGCTCATGCCCATGATCGTGTCGCCCGGCTTGAGCATCGCGAAGAACACGCCCTGGTTCGCCTGCGAACCCGAGTTCGGCTGCACGTTCGCCGCTTCCGCGCCGAACAGCTGCTTCACGCGGTCGATCGCCAGCTGCTCGACCACGTCGACGTATTCACAGCCGCCGTAGTAACGCTTGCCCGGATACCCTTCCGCGTACTTGTTCGTGAGCTGCGAGCCCTGTGCGGCCATCACGGCCGGGCTCGTGTAGTTTTCCGACGCGATCAGCTCGATGTGCTCTTCCTGGCGGCGGTTTTCCTGCTCGATCGCTGCAAAGATTTCGGGATCGACGTTCGCGATGGTGCTTTGGGCTCTGTCAAACATACGGTTTCCGTTAAGTGTGTACAGGTTGACCGGAGTGGCCGAGTACATTGCGCTGCTGGCGGAACCAGCCCGACGTGGCGGAAGAATCCGTATGACGCGAGGCAGGACAGCCACCGGCGATGCACGCGACGGCGCACAACGGCTGCCCAGGCGAACGGCAAAAACGGCGCCCCGCGCTTCACGGTGGGATGCTCCACCTTGAACCCGAAGGGTTCTATCGCCAGTCACGCAGGGGTGATGAGCGCGTTAGTGTATTGGATGCGTCATGAATAGGCAACCGCACGGCGGGACGCCCCAAGCAATTGGGGCCAGACTCTACGCGCCCGCACCGGAACGCTGTGCCGCCTTGCCGCGGTGCCGCAATCTCAGTAGGCTTGCGGGATACTATCCGCTACTTTGTTACCGACCAGGAGCAGCAATGATCGTGTTCGTCACAGGCGCGTCCGCCGGCTTCGGCGCCGCCATCGCCCGTGCCTTCGTCAAGGGCGGCCACCGCGTCGTCGCGACCGCGCGCCGCAAGGATCGTCTCGATGCGCTCGCCGCCGAACTCGGCGATTCCCTGCTGCCGCTCGAGCTCGACGTACGCGATCGCGCGGCCGTCGAGGCCGTGCCGGCCGCCCTTCCCGCCGAATTCGCGGCACTCGACGTCCTCGTCAACAACGCCGGCCTCGCGCTCGGCGTCGAGCCGGCCCAAAAGGCCAGCCTCGACGAATGGCACACGATGATCGACACGAACTGCACGGGCCTCGTCACCGTTACGCACGCACTGCTGCCCGGCATGATCGAGCGCGGCCGCGGTCACATCTTCAATATCGGCTCGGTCGCGGGTTCGTATCCTTATGCGGGCGGCAACGTCTACGGCGCGACCAAGGCTTTCGTCAGACAATTCAGCCTGAACCTGCGCGCCGACCTGCTCGGCACGCCGCTGCGCGTCACCGACATCGAGCCGGGCCTGTGCGGCGGCACCGAGTTCTCGAACATCCGCTATCGCGGCGACGACGCAAAAGCGGCGAGCGTCTACAACAATGTCCAGCCGCTCATGCCCGAGGACATCGCCGACACGATCTACTGGATCGCGACGCGCCCGGCACACGTCAACGTCAACACGATCGAGCTGATGCCGGTCGCGCAAGCGCCCGGCGGCCCGACCGTCCACCGCGGCTGAAGTCGCGCGGGCCCGCCTCCTCCCGGGGCCGGCCCGCAGTGTGCTACGGCATACTACATTCCGTTACGAATCGGTTACGAATCCGGCCTCGGCCTTCCGGTAAAATGCGCGCCATGACTCAGCCTACCCGCTCCCCGGACGCGCACTCCGGCTTCACTTGGCCGGTACGCGTGTACTACGAGGACACCGACGCAGGCGGCATCGTCTTCTATGCCAACTACTTGAAGTTCTTCGAACGCGCTCGCACCGAGTGGCTGCGCGCATGCGGCATCGACCAGCGTCGGCTCGCCGACGATACCGGCGCGATCTTCATCGTTCGCAGCACGTCGCTCGACTACCGCGCGCCGGCGCGACTCGACGACGCGCTGACGATCACGAGCCGGCCCGGACGCATCGGCCGCGCATCGGTGGAATTCACGCAGGAAGCCTGGTGCGGAGACACGCTGCTCGTGGCCGGACACATCCGCCTCGGCTGCGTCGACCGAACCGGCATCCGGCCCGCGGCAATCCCGCCGGTCGTGCTCGACGCGCTGCAACGCGGGCCCGTCATCGACGCCGGGCAGACTGTATTGTCAACGAAGCTCGGGTGAGCACCGTTTAGACAAAGCCTATGAACTTGCCCTCCTGAATCGATACTAAGCAAGGTTCGGCGCCAGGCCAGGCCGGCGCGCCGCGCCACACGCATACCGTGCGCCCTCGCCGGACACCCCCGAAGGGACGTTACTCAAACCTCTATGAACACTTCTCAAGACCTGTCGATCATTTCCCTCGTCCTCAACGCGAGCGTGCTGGCCCAGGCCGTGATGGGGCTGCTGCTGCTGCTGTCGCTGATGTCGTGGACCTTCATCTTCCGCAAGTGGTTCGCGATCCGCCGCGCACGCGCGCAGACCGAACGCTTCGAAAGGGATTTCTGGTCGGGCGGCGACCTGCAGGCGCTGTATCAAAGCGCGGCCAACAATCGTCACACGATCGGCGCGCTCGAGCGGATTTTCGAATCGGGGATGCGTGAGTTCCTGAAGGGGAAGGAAAAGCGCATCAGCGACCCGGGCCTCGTGCTCGACGGCGCGCGCCGTGCGATGCGCGCGTCGTTCCAGCGCGAAATGGACGTGCTCGAAGCGAACCTCGCGTTCCTCGCGTCGGTCGGCTCGGTCAGTCCGTACATCGGTCTGTTCGGCACCGTCTGGGGGATCATGAACTCGTTCCGCGGCCTGGCGAACGTGCAGCAGGCGACGCTCGCGAACGTCGCACCGGGCATCGCCGAGGCGCTCGTCGCCACCGCGATCGGCCTGTTCGCCGCGATTCCGGCGGTTGTCGCGTACAACCGCTACGCGCACGACATCGACCGCCTCGCAATCCGCTTCGAGACCTTCATCGAAGAGTTCTCGAACATCCTGCAGCGTCAGGCCCAGTAAGGAGCGCGCCATGGCAGGAAGTCCCATTCGATCCAGCATGCGCGGCGGCCGCTCGCGCCGCGCGATGGCCGACATCAACGTCGTGCCGTACATCGACGTGATGCTGGTGCTGCTCGTGATCTTCATGGTCACGGCACCGCTCGTCGCCCCGTCGATCATCAATCTGCCGACCGTCGGCAATGCCGCCCCCCAGGAACAGACGCCACCAGTCGTCGTCAACATCAAGGCCGACCGCACGATGAGCGTCAAGTACAAGGGCGACTCCGGCGCGACGCAGGAAGACACGATGACCAAGGCCGAGCTCGACAGCTTCATCTCGGCCCGGCAGGCTGACCATCCCGACCAGCCCGTCGTGATCGCGGCCGACAAGACCGTGCAGTACGATGCCGTCATGACCGTGATGTCGGACCTGAAGGCGCGCGGCGTCAAGCGCGTCGGCCTCCTCGTCAAATCGCAATGAACCGGCAGCAATCCACGCGCGGCAACGCCTATCCGTCTCAGCCCCCTCGCGAGCGCGGCACCTGGCGCGCGTTCGCGCTCGCGGCGCTGATGCACGTGCTGCTCGCGTTGTTCCTCTATCACGGCGTGCAGTGGCAGAACAGCACGCCGGCAGGCGCCGAAGCCGAACTGTGGACCGAGGTGCCCGACGTGCCCGCGCCGCGGCCCGTCGTCACACCCACGCCGCCCGCGAAGCTCGCACCGCCCCCTCCCCCGGTCAGGGACGAGCAGGCGGACATCGCGCTGCAGCAGAAGAAACGGCAACAGGAAGCGGCCGCGCGCGAAGCGCTGCTCGAGCAGCAGCGCCGCGCGCAGCAACTGAAGACCCAGCAGGAAGAAGCCCGGCGCGAGCAGCTTGCGGCCCAGCAGGCTGCTGCCCTCGCCGCGCAGAAGGCCGCCGAGCGCGAAAAGCAGAAGCAGGCGGACAAGCTCAAGCAACAACAGCTCGTGGAGCAGCAGAAGCTCGAACAGCAAAAACTCCAGCAGCAGAAACTGCAGCAACAGAAGCAGGCGCAGCTGGAAGCGCAGCAGGCGGCGAAGGCCAAGGCCGACGCGGCCGCGAAGGCGAAGGCGGAAGCCCAGGCAAAGGCGAAGGCCGAGGCGACGGCGCGCGCGAAGGCCGACGCGGCGGCGAAGGCGAAGCTCGACCGTGAGCGCAGCGCGCGTCTCGCGCAGATGCAAGGCATGTCCGGGTCCGGCGAAGGCGGCGGTGAAGGCCTCGCGAAAAGCGGTACCGGGACGGGCTCCGGCGGCAATGCCGCGTCGCCCGGCTATCCCGACAAGGTGCGTCGCCGTGTGAAGCCGAACATCGTCTGGGGCGGCGAGCGCGCGGGCCTGACGACGGTCGTCGCGATCCGCTGCACGCCGTCGGGCGACGTGCTGAGCGTTTCGATCCGCCGTTCGAGCGGAAATTCGGGGTGGGATCAAGCCGTGGTCAATGCGATTCAGGCGTCGGTCCCATTGCCGCCCGATTCTAACGGTCGTACCCCGTCCGACATTACGATTACCTTCAAGGCAGCGGAGTGATCGCAAATGCGCTTACACTCCGTGCGTCGCTGCCGGACGGGAACGAATCGGGTATTTTTACTGTCTCTGCGGTTGCGCAGCGATCCAAGTCACATGGGAAGCAAGAAGCATGAGTTTGATGACGAAACTAGGTTTCAGGGCACTCGTGGCCTCGTGTCTGATTGCGGCCGGCGGCGCCGCTAATGCGCAGGTCAACGTGCTGATCACCGGCGTCGGTTCGACCCAGTTCCCCATCGCCACCGCGAATTTCGTGAACGAGGCGAACCTGCCGCAGCAGGTCACGTCGATCGTCCGCGCCGACCTCGCGCGCAGCGGCAAATTCACCAATATCGACGCGGGCAGCACGCCGGTGCCCGAAACCGCATCGGTCGATCTCGGCGCATGGAAGGCCAAGGGTGCGAACGCGTTCGTCGCCGGCAGCGTGAACCGCGACGCCAACGGCCAGTACAAAGTGAACTTCATCCTGTACGACACCGTGAAGCAGCAAAGCCTCGGCGGCCTGTCGCTGACGGCGAACGACAGCACGCTGCGCACGGCTGGCCACAAGATCGCCGACTTCATCTACCAGAAGTTGCTCGGCGTGCGCGGCGTGTTCGCCACGCGTCTGTCGTACGTGATCAAGACGGGCAACCGGTACCAGTTGCAGATCTCGGACTCCGACGGCCAGAACGCACGCATCGCGCTCTCGAGCACCGAGCCGATCATCTCGCCGGCGTGGTCGCCGAGCGGGACGAAGGTCGCGTACGTGTCGTTCGAGCGCAAGAAGCCGATCGTCTACATCCATGACCTGCCGACGGGCCGCCGCTACATGGTCTCCGACCAGAAGGGCAACAACAGTGCGCCGGCGTGGTCGCCGGACGGCAACACGCTGGCCGTTGCGCTGTCGCTGACGGGCAATACGCAAATCTATACGGTCAATGCGAACGGCGGCGGTCTGCGCCGGCTCACGCAGAGCAGCTCGATCGATACCGAGCCGTTCTACTCGCCGGACGGCCGCTGGATCTATTTCACGAGCGATCGCGGCGGCGCGCCGCAGATCTACCGGATGCCCGCGCAAGGCGAAAGCGCCGGCTCCGCGCAACGCGTGACCTTCACCGGCAGCTACAACACCAGCCCGCGCATCAGCCCGGACGGCAAGCTGCTCGCCTACATCTCCCGCACGGGTGGGGGGTTCAAGCTGTACGTTCAGGATCTGCAAACCGGCGCGGCGAACGCCATCACGAATACCAATCGCGACGAATCGCCGAGCTTCGCGGCAAACGGCCAGTACCTTCTTTACGCTACCCAGTCGGGTGGTCGCAACGTGCTGGCAGCAGTGCCCTCCGACGGCAGCGCGCCGCCGCAGATCCTGTCCGTCCAGGGCGGCTCCGTTCGTGAGCCGTCGTGGGGGCCCTTCATGCAATGACCACAAGGAGAGTAACCATGATGTCGAACAAAGCTCGTCTGGCCCTGGCCGTGATGATGATCAGTGCGCTCGCAGCGTGTAAGTCGGGCGTCAAGCTCGACGACAAGGCCAACGCGGGCGCGATGAGCACGCAGCCGAGCGCCGACAACGTCGCGCAGGTGAACGTCGATCCGCTGAATGACCCGAACAGCCCGCTTGCGAAGCGCAGCATTTACTTCGACTTCGACAGCTATTCGGTGAAGGACGAATACCAGCCGCTGCTGCAGCAGCACGCTCAGTACCTGAAGAGCCACCCGCAGCGCCATGTGCTGATCCAGGGCAACACCGACGAACGCGGCACGAGCGAGTACAACCTTGCGCTGGGCCAGAAGCGTGCGGAGGCTGTCCGCCGCGCGATGGCACTGCTCGGCGTGAACGACTCGCAGATGGAAGCCGTGAGCCTCGGCAAGGAAAAGCCGCAAGCATCGGGTCACGACGAAGCATCGTGGGCGCAGAACCGCCGCGCCGACCTCGTCTACCAACAGTAAGTAACGGAAGATTTGCCGTATGACGCACCGTGTATCCTGGCTGCGGATGGCCGCAGCATTCTGCGTCGTCGGCGCGGCGTGGTCGGCCGCGCCGGCGCACGCCGGCATGTTCGACGACAACGAGGCGCGCCGCGCCGTGCTTGATCTGCGCAGCAAGAGTGACAACCTGTCCAGCCAGTTGTCGGCCGCCCAGCGTACGATCCTCGATCAATCCGGCCGTATCGACCAGCTGAACCAGCAGGTCGCGACGCTGCGCGGCGAGAACGAAGACCTGACGAACCGGCTGACGACACTCGAGCGGCAGCAGAAGGAGTACTACCAGGATCTCGACACGCGGCTGAAGAAGTTCGAGCCGCAACAGGCGACGATCGACGGCGTGGAAGGCACCGTGCAGCCGGGTGAAACGGATGCGCTCAACGCGGCGCAACAGCAGTTCCGCAACGGCAACTTCAAGGCGGCGGCGGCTTCGTTCCGCGCGTTCATCGCGAAGTATCCGCAGAGCCCCTACCAGCCGACCGCGCAGTACTGGTACGGCAATGCGCAATACGCGCTGCGCGACTACCGCGGTTCGACTGCAACGTGGCAAGGGATTGTGAGCAAGTTCCCGCAGCACCCGCGCGCGGCCGACGCACTCGTGGCAATCGGCACGAACCAACTCGAGCAGGGCCAGAAGGCGGCTGCAAAGAAGACGTTCGAGCAGGTCGTGTCGCAATACGCTGGATCGAACGCCGCGCAGACGGCACAGGGCAAGATCGAAAGCATCAAATAAATTATGGTGACGGGTTGTTGACAGACCAGCGATCCGCCGCTATAATTTTTTGCTCTTTGGGTCGTTAGCTCAGTTGGTAGAGCAGCGGACTTTTAATCCGTTGGTCGCGTGTTCGAGTCACGCACGGCCTACCAAGATGTCAAGAAGGGGCTTCCGGGAAACCGGAAGCCCCTTTTTCATTGTTGTTGCCTCGCGAGCAGGTGTGCGCCGCGGCACGCAGACACTTCTCCCCTCTTCGATTTTCGCCAACGGTTCGTCGTCGAGCACGACGCCCCCGCCGGCAACCTCACGAGTCGCGCTGCGCGCGACGCCAGCGCCCCGGCGTCGTGCCGAGCACCGCGCGAAATGCCTTGCCGAACGCCGCCTCCGACTGATAGCCGACTGCCTGCCCGATCTCCGCCTGCCCGCGCTGCGTGTCCTGCAGCAGCGCGCACGCATGCATCATCCGGATCTGCGCGATGAACGCGCCGACACTCATCCCGGCCCGCTCGCGGAAATGCCGCGCATATGTCGCGCGCGACATCGCGGATGCATCGCCGAGCGACTCGACCGTCCACGGCTTCTCCGGCGCCTGCAGCACGGCCTGAACCGACGGGCCGAGCCGCGCGTCGGCCGCAAGCGCGAGCCAGCCGGACGGCACGCGCGCACCACGACCGTATGCGCGCAACGCATACGCGAGCAGCGCCTGGCCGAGCGCGTTCACGATCGCGCCGGCGCCCGGTTGACCATTCGACGCCTCGGTGCGCAGCACGCTCGTCAGCAGCTGCAGCGGCGCGAACCCCGACGCCTCGCGCAACCCGACATGCAGTACATGCGGCAGCGTGCGCATCAGCAGTTCACCCGCACCGCGCGCATAGACGAACCGTCCACACAGCAGGTCCACGCTCGCGCCGCCCGGTTCGGCCGGATCGAGATTCGACTTGACCGGCAGCACCGTGCCACCGCCCGTCCCCAGATCGCGCAGCGCTGCAACCGGCCCCAACCGGCCGGCTCCTGCGTCGAGCAGGTCGTGCGCGCCACCCGCGGGCAGCAGTACGAAATCGCCGTCGGCGAGCTGCAGCGTGCGCCCGTCCGCGGTACGCATCCGGCACGTTCCGGCCAGCACGAGGTGAAACGCGGCCTCGCCGGGCGGCAACGGATCGTGCGGCATCGCGAACGGGCCATCGAGCAGGCAGCGCACGTCGAGTTCGACATGGCTGCGGCCCAGCGATAGTAGTTGACTGAGGGCATCCATGAGACGATCTCGCTAAAAATTGACACTCTAGCGCATCGAAACCCTCAGCGCGAACGATCAGAATAGGTCTGCATCGCCCGAGATCGCGGCGCCCGCCGCCCTCCTCACCTCTTCTCGAAAGGACGCATCATGCTGAACTGGAACGAATACCGGAAGGAACTCTCGACGCGCATCGGCGACATCGCCAAGCTGTCGCCCGATACGCTGGCCGGCTACAAGGCGCTGTCCGGCGCCGGCGCCAAGACGGGTCATCTCGACGCAAAGACGCGCGAGCTGATCGCGCTCGCGGTGGCCGTCACCACGCGCTGCGACGGCTGTATCGCCGTGCACACGGCGGAAGCCGCAAAGCATGGTGCGACCAAGGAGGAAGTGGCCGAAGCGCTCGGCGTCGCGATCGCGCTGAATGCGGGCGCGGCGCTCGTCTACTCCGCCCGCGTGATGGACGCGCTCGGCGACTGACGCGTGCACGAAGGACGCGGCACCCGCCGCATCCTTCATCGACGATCGACCGGCGCAGTCTGCCAACCGGCGAGCGTGCGGCAGCCGCGTATAACGGCGCCGCGAAGTCGGCTACCATGCGCGAGAGGATTCATCGCGAAGGAGCGCTTCATGTGCCGCTGGCTCGCCTATACGGGTAATCCGATCCATCTCGAGACCGTACTGTTTCGCGCGAAGCATTCGCTGATCGACCAGAGCCTGCATTCGGAACTGGGCGCCACGACCACCAACGGCGACGGGTTCGGCATCGGCTGGTACGGCAACCCCGACGAACTGCCGTTCCGCTACCGCTCGGTGCATCCCGCGTGGAACGATCGCAACCTGCGCGAAGCCGCGCGCGCGATCCGCTCGCGGATGTTCATCGCGCACATCCGTGCTGCAACCGATACGCCCGTGCAGGAAACCAACTGTCACCCGTTCCGCCACGGCCGCTGGCTGTTCGCGCACAACGGGCTGATCCGCGATTTCCACAAGCTGCGCCGCGACCTGACGATGAAGGTCGACCCGGCGCTGTTCGCTACGCTCGAAGGCTCGACCGATTCCGAGCTGATGTTCCGTCTCGCGTTGACCTACGGCCTCGAGCAGATGCCGCTGCCGGCGCTCGAACGCATGGTCGGCGTGATCGAGGAAACCGCCGCGCGATACCGAGTCGCCGAGCCGCTCAACATGACGATCTGCGTGACGGACGGCGACCGGATCATCGCGGTGCGCTACTCGAGCGAACGGCAATCGCGCTCGCTGTTCCACAGCACGTCGTTCAGGCATCTGCACGAACTTTATCCGCACAATCCGCGCATCGTCGAAGCGGGCGACGACGCGTTCATGGTCGTGTCGGAGCCGCTCATCGACCTGCGCGACGCATGGGAGGAAGTGCCCGAAAGCACGGTGATCGTCGCGCATGGGGCGGATGTGCAGCAGCGGCCGTTCAATCCGCGGCACAAATAGGTTGAAGCGGCGTTTAAAGTCCCCGCCACACCAGGTGAAATGAGTCCGAATCGGACCGGATTTAACGAGGAATACGACAGGCACGTCACCAGCCACGACGCCACCCGCCATGTCGGTAAAGTAAAAATATTGCGATTCCAAATCTCGATATAAAACGGGTGATTCGCGCCGATCGAATCGAGCATGATATAGTTGCCATCGATTTTTAGTATCAAAAAACCATCACCGCATTCGGCGTCGAGTTCCGCTTGCACTCTCCTTGTCGCGGCTTTGCGCAAATGTTTGCGTGCGACAGCACGTCTGATGAATCCCGCGCAAGCGCACGGAGAATCGCGATACACCGCACACGACCGGCATCATCCGAGTCCCGCGGTATAGAGAATTAATAGTCTTTCAACGCAGACTGTGCGGTTGATACATGCGTCGCCTCGAAGGAATACCCTAGAATATGCGTGCAACCCAGCCCCCAGATCCGTCGGGGCAGCACGATTTCTTGATACTCTTCGTCCTGCGTCAATCGAGGGCGACGCGCACGAACGAGAGCAAGGCAGGACTCACTGCCGTTAACATAAAAAGAGGCTACATGATATTGGTTACAGGTGGCGCCGGCTTTATCGGTGCCAACTTTGTGCTGGATTGGCTGCGTCAATCCGACGAATCGGTTCTGAACGTCGACAAATTGACCTATGCGGGCAATCTCGGAACATTAAAATCGGTGCACGGAAACCCGAAGCACGTGTTCGCGCAAGCCGATATTTGCGACCGTGCGGCGCTCGATGCGCTGTTCGCGGAATACACGCCTCGCGCAGTCCTGCATTTCGCTGCGGAAAGCCACGTCGATCGCTCGATTCACGGGCCGGCGGATTTTGTTCAGACCAATGTCGTCGGAACATTCACGCTGCTTGAAGCTGCACGCCAGTACTGGAATACGCTGCCTGCGGCAGACAAGGCCGCATTCCGCTTTCTGCACGTTTCCACGGACGAAGTATTCGGTTCGCTGTCGCCTGCCGATCCGCAATTCTCCGAAACGACTCCGTACGCACCGAACAGCCCCTATTCGGCAACGAAGGCCGGCTCCGATCATCTCGTGCGCGCCTACCAGCATACGTACGGCCTGCCTACGCTCACCACGAACTGCTCGAACAACTACGGCCCATACCAGTTCCCCGAGAAACTCATTCCGCTGATGATCGCCAACGCGCTCGCCGGCAAGCCGTTGCCCGTGTACGGCGACGGCCAGAACGTACGGGACTGGCTGTACGTCGGCGACCACTGCAGTGCGATCCGCGAGGTGCTCGCGCGCGGCCAGACCGGCGAGACGTACAACGTGGGCGGCTGGAACGAGAAAACGAATCTCGAGGTCGTGCACACGCTGTGCGACCTGCTGGATGCACTGCGACCGAAATCGGCGGGTTCGTATCGCGACCAGATCACTTATGTGACCGACCGGCCGGGCCATGATCGACGCTACGCGATCGACGCACGCAAGCTCGAGCGAGCGCTCGGCTGGAAGCCCGCCGAAACGTTCGAAACCGGCCTCGCGAAAACGGTGCGCTGGTATCTGGACCATCAGGAATGGGTCGACGAAGTCGCTTCGGGCGACTACCGGAAGTGGGTCGCAACGAACTACGCGCACCGCGCGTAAGGGGAACGGACATGGCGCGCAAGGGCATCATTCTCGCCGGCGGTTCCGGCACACGGCTCTATCCGATCACGCATGCGGTCTCGAAGCAGTTGCTTCCGGTCTACGACAAGCCGATGATCTATTACCCGCTCTCGACGCTGATGGTCGCGGGCATTCGCGACGTATTGATCATCTCCACGCCGCAGGACACCCCACGCTTCGAAGCCATGCTCGGCGACGGCAGCCAGTGGGGGATGAACATCCAGTATGCGGTGCAGCCGTCGCCCGACGGC
This sequence comes from Burkholderia sp. LA-2-3-30-S1-D2, assembly GCF_001523915.2. Taxonomy (NCBI): domain Bacteria; kingdom Pseudomonadati; phylum Pseudomonadota; class Betaproteobacteria; order Burkholderiales; family Burkholderiaceae; genus Burkholderia; species Burkholderia sp. LA-2-3-30-S1-D2. Next base: position 2,783,309 of record NZ_CP013384.1, read on the forward strand.
CTCGCGCAGGCGTTCATCATCGGTCGCGAATTCGTGGGCAACGATCCGTCGGCGCTCATTCTCGGCGACAACATTTTCTATGGTCACGACCTGGCGAAACAGCTCGAGCACGCAGACGCGCAAGACGCGGGCGCGACGGTGTTCGCCTATCACGTGCACGATCCGGAACGTTACGGCGTCGTCGAATTCGATCAAGACTTCCGTGCCGTATCGATCGAAGAGAAGCCAGCCAAGCCGCGTTCGAACTACGCCGTGACCGGTCTCTACTTCTACGACAACCGCGTGTGCGACATCGCCGCCGACATCGAGCCGTCGCCGCGCGGCGAGCTCGAAATCACCGACGTCAATTCCCGCTATCTCGCGGACGGCGCGTTGAACGTCGAGATCATGGGCCGCGGCTATGCATGGCTCGACACCGGTACCCACGATTCGCTGATCGAGGCCGCGAGCTTCATCGCGACGCTGCAGAAGCGGCAAGGCTTGGTCGTCGCCTGCCCCGAGGAGATCGCGTACCGCCGGCAGTGGATCGATGCCGAGCAGGTGCAGAAGCTCGCGCAGCCGCTGTCGAAAAACGGCTACGGCAAATATTTGCTGAACATTCTCACGGATCAGGTTGCATGGCCATCACGGTAACTGCTACGGCGCTCCCCGAAGTCAAGATCGTCGAGCCGAAGGTATTCGGCGACGCGCGCGGCTATTTCTACGAGAGCTTCAACGGACGCGAATTCGCGGCGCTCGTCGAGGCCGACGTCGAGTTCGTCCAGGACAACCACTCGCGTTCGGTAAAGGGCGTGCTGCGCGGGCTCCACTACCAGATCGAGCACGCGCAGGGCAAGCTCGTGCGCGTGGTCGAAGGCGAGGTATTCGACGTCGCGGTCGACATCCGGCGCAGTTCGCCGAACTTCGGCAAATGGGCCGGCGTGACACTGTCGGCCGACAACCATCGCCAGCTCTGGGTGCCGCCCGGCTTCGCGCACGGTTTCGTGGTGCTGTCGGAGTCCGCGCAATTCCTCTACAAGACCACCGACTACTGGTTCCCTGAGCACGAGCGCAGCTTGCTGTGGAACGATCCGGAGATCGGCATCGATTGGCCGCTCGAAGGCGAGCCCGTGCTCGCGGCCAAGGATGCGGCTGGCAAGCGGCTCGCCGAAGCCGAGTACTACAAGTGAGCGGCGCCGTGGAACAGAAAAAACGGCCCGAGCAACGGACCATCCTGCTCACCGGCATCAATGGCCAGGTGGGATTCGAGCTGGCGCGCACGCTGCAAGGGCTCGGCAACGTGGTCGCGCTCGACCGCAACCGGCTCGACCTGTCGCGCCTCGACCAAGTGCGCGAGGTCGTGCGCGAAGTGAAGCCCGACCTGATCGTGAACCCGGCCGCCTACACGGCAGTGGATCAGGCGCAGACCGACGTCGCGCTTGCCACGCGCTTGAACGCCGAAGCGCCCGCGGTGCTGGCCGAAGAGGCGAAGCGTATTGGCGCAGCGCTGATTCACTACTCGACCGACTACGTCTTTGCCGGGACCAAGGACGGCGTCTATGTCGAGGACGATCCGGTCGATCCGCAAAACATCTATGGCAAGACCAAGCTCGAAGGCGAACAGGCGATCGCGGCCGCCGACTGCGCGCATCTGATCTTCCGCACGAGCTGGGTGTACGGCGCGCGCGGCAAGAACTTTCTGTTGACGATGCTGCGCCTGGGCGCCGAGCGCGACGAACTGAAGATCGTCGCCGACCAGATCGGCGCGCCGACCTGGTCGAACACGATCGCAACGCTGACCGCCCATGTCGTCGCACAGGCCGCCGCCACCGGCGCGGCCGGTCGGGAAGCATGGTGGAACGCGCATTCAGGCGTCTATCACCTGTGCGCGGCGGGTTCGACTTCGTGGCACGGATTCGCCGAGGCGATTTTCCGTCTCTCAAATCTGCCAAGGAAGCCCGTGGTCGTGCCGATTCCCGCCAGCGCCTATCCGACACCCGCCAACCGCCCGGCCAATTCGCGGATGTCGAACGAGAAACTGGCCAAGCACCTCGGCGTGCGTGCGCCGCACTGGGAAGCCGCGCTCGAGCTGTGCATGAAGGGGATGTAACGCCAGCCGCCGCCGCGCTTCCAGGAAAGCGGCGGCAACTCTATTCCTGCCGTCATGCAACCGGCGACTTGAAGCCGGTTAAACCACCCTAGTTCTTACCAAGCCATTACCCGTTCTTTGCTCTTGAACACCTCCCCCGAAATACGTTGACCCGTGCCGTGCTTTAAATCCTCATACGTGATTCCAGTGCGCCGAAAAATACTTCAGCGCAAGAGATGAAAACGCCCGGTTTGCAGTATCACCGCCATCTCAGAAAAGCAAATATTACTGGCGCAACATTGCCTTCATCCCGTCGAGCACGTCTGCGACAAGTGCGACTTACCGCCCCATTAGCAGACAATCAGTAAGATTGTGATCAAAATATAACGTCGCGCGAATCAATCTCGGCAAACCGAGTCCCGGCCTGTCAGGGTCGCGCGCCGGACCGGGATTCGCGGATAAAAAGAGCCAATTTACGTTCCAGCCAGCTTTCAGGATAAAATCGCGGGTCGCGCCCACGTCCCAAGGCTGGCGGACACGGCAATTCCTACTCCCCACGCGTACATCCAGACCATCTCGCAGTTCCACGCATTAACAGGGAAAACACACAGTCAGCCAGTCACAAAGAAAAGAAGCTCATGAGCAAACGCGTCGCTTTAGTCGGATTGGCATTTCGATTTCCGGGAACAGATAGTCGTCACTACTGGAGCGATCTGCTCAACGGCAAGGACTGCGTGACCGAAGTCGAGGCTGCCAGATGGTCGAAGGATGCGTACCTGCATCCGGCCAAGGAACATCCGGGCACCGCGTACACATTCGCTGCCGGTTCGATCGGCGATGTCTCAGGCTTCGACGCCGACTTCTTCGGGATCTCGCCGCGCGAAGCCGCGCTGATGGATCCTCAGCAACGGCTGTTGCTGGAACTCTGCTGGGAAAGCATCGAAAACGCCGGCGTCAAACCGTCGTCGCTGCGCGGCAGCGATTGCGGCGTCTTCGTCGGCATCGCCAGCGCCGACTACTCGTACCGGATGGCCGACGATCTCGCCACGGTGGACGCTTCGATGGCGACCGGCAACACCGCCAGCATCGCCGCCAACCGCCTGTCCTACATCTTCGACCTCCGCGGCCCGAGCCTCGCCATCGATACCGCATGCTCATCGGCGATGGTGGCGTTTCACCTTGCGTGCCGCGCGATCGTCAACGGCGAAATCAGTCACGCGATCGCAGGCGGCGTCAGCCTGCACCTGCATCCCTATGGCTTCATCACCTTCTCGAAGGCATCGATGCTGTCGCCGAGCGGGCGCTGCAAGGTCTTCGACGCGTCGGGCGACGGTTACGTGCGCTCGGAAGGCGGCGGCCTGTTCCTGCTGAAAGACTACGACCAGGCGGTGGCCGACGGCGATCGGATCCTCGCCGTCGTGGCGGGTACCGCGGTCAACACCGACGGCCGCAAGTCAGGCCTCACCGTGCCGAGCGTCGACGCGCAGACCGCGCTGATGCGCCAAGTCTACGAACAGGCGGGCATTCCGCCTGAAGCCATCGATTACCTGGAAGCGCACGGCACCGGAACGCCGGTGGGCGATCCGATCGAAACCCGTGCGATCGGGCAAGCGCTCGGCCAGCGCCGCCCCGCCGACGTGCCGTTGCCGATCGGTTCGGTCAAGAGCAACCTTGGCCACCTCGAAGCAGCATCGGGCGTCGCAGGGCTGGTCAAGGCCATCTACAGCCTGCAGCATCGCGTGGTGCCGGGCACGATCGGCATCCAGGAATTCAACCCGAACATCCGCTTCGACGACTGGAACATCGCGGTCGTGACCAAGCCGCATCCGCTGCGCGAGACAGGCACGCTGACCATCGGCGTGAACTCGTTTGGTTTCGGCGGCGCGAACGCGCACGTGATCCTGCAGACGCCGCCGCAAACCAGCCGTGCCGCCCATGCGCTGCCGAACCCGCCGGCCACCGTGCCAATGATCGTGAGCGGCCGCAGCACGGAAGCACTGCAGGCCAATGCCCGCAAGCTTGCCGACACGCTGCGCGGCCCGTGTGCGCCGGCGCTGTATGACGTTGCCTATGAAGCCGCGCTGCGCCGCGACTGGCACGACAAGCGCGCGGTCGTATTCGGCCCCGACAACGACACCGTCGCGCAACTGCTCGACCAGATCGGCGCGGACGAAGCATCAAACCCGGCCGCACACAACGGCGTGGCCGTGCGCGACGCGCAGGGCCCGGTGTTCGTCTATTCCGGCAACGGTTCGCAATGGGCCGGCATGGGCGGCAAGCTGCTCACGCATCCCGTGTTCGCCGAGTCGGTGGCCGAAATCGACCGCCTGTTCACCGGGCTCGCCGGCTGGTCAATCCAGGAGTTGTTCGAGCGCGAAGCACAAGGCGGTGCCTACGAGCGCACCGAAGTCGCGCAACCCGCCCTCTTCGCCATCCAGGTCGGCATCACGCGCATGCTCGCCGCGCAAGGCGTGCAGCCTGCCTCCGTCACCGGCCACAGCGTCGGCGAAGTCGCCGCCGCCTGGGCGTGCGGTGCGCTCACGCTGGCCGATGCGATCACGGTGATCTACCACCGCAGCCAGCAGCAAGGTCTCTCGAAGGGCAAGGGACGCATGGCGGCAGTCGGCATGGACGGCCTCGCCGCCGCCGCACTGCTGGACGAACTCGGCCTTCGGCACACGCTGTGCGTCGCCGGCTACAACAGCATCAAGGGCGCGACGCTCGCGGGCGCCGTGGACGCGCTGGAAAAGGTCGGCCACGTGCTGGCCGATCGGCGCGTCTTCTACAAGCAGCTCGATCTTGATTACGCGTTCCACAGCAGCGCGATGGATCCGATCGAAGCCCCCCTCAAACGGGCGCTCGCGCATATCCGTCCGCGACGCGGCAACGTGCCGTTCTTCTCGACCGTGGCCGGCGCGCTGCTCGACGGCGCGGCGCTCGACGCCGAATACTGGTGGCGCAACATCCGCGTGCCGGTACGCTTCGAGCAGGCACTCGACAGCCTCGTTGCGCAAGGCAGCAACGTGCTGATCGAAGTCGGCCCCGCGCCGGTGCTGCGCAGCTACGTCAACGAGATGCTCAAGCATCACGGCAAGACCGGCCACTGCATCCCGACCGGCCGGCGCAACGACGACGCGCCAGAGCACGTGCAAGCCGCCGTTGCCCAGGCCCTCATCAGCGGCGCGCCGGTTGATTGGGCCCACTTCTTTCCGACCGGTGCGGCTCGCACCGAACTGCCGTCGTACGCATGGCAGCGCGAGCGCTACTGGCACCCCGTCACGACCGAATCGCTGAACCAGCTCGGACGCCGCCGCGTGCATCGACTGCTCGGCTACAAGATGAGCCAGCAGACGCAGCCGGCGTGGGAAAACCAGCTCGATACGCAGCTAGAGCCGTGGCTGGCTGATCACGTCGTCGGCCACGCGACCGTGTTCCCGGGCTCCGGCTTCGCGGAAATCGCGCTCGCCGCCGCGCTGCAATGGCACCCCGGCGACAACGCGGACATCGAGGAGCTCGAAATTCATGCGCCGCTGCTGCTGTCCGCCGCACCGAGCAAGATCACGCGACTGTCGCTCGACGATAGCGACGGCCACTTCCAGCTGCGCAGCAAGCAGGTCGGCGGCACCGACCCGTGGACCGTACATGCGAGCGGTCGTCTGCTGTCGGGCGCGAATCTCCCTCAGCTGGCCGAAACCGCGCCCGCGCTGCCCGCGCGCGAGCCCGACTTCACGGGTGCGACGCACCTCGCGCTGACGCGCGCGGCCGAATTGGACTACGGCCCGGCCTTCCAGGCGGTGTCGCACGGCTGGCTCGAATCGCCGCGCGACGCAGTGGCCGTGCTGCACGCGCCACAGGCGCTTGCCGCGAGCCTGCCGCACAGCCTGCTGCACCCGGCGCTGCTCGACTGCACGTTCCAGCTCATCATCCAGATGCTGAAGGACGATCCGTCGCTCGGCCAGGGCGTCGCGTTCGTGCCGACCCGCATCGGCCGGCTGCGCTGGCGCGCGGGTCTCGGCACGCCGCATCGGGTGCGTGCGCGCCTGCTGAAGCGCGCGCCGCATTCGCTCACCGCCGAGTTCGCGCTGTTCGACGAACAAGGACAGCAGATTGCGGCCATCAGCGAAGCGCGCTTCCGTAGCGTGCGGCTGTCGAAGGCGCAAGCCGAGCCGCTTGCATTCCTCGACTACGCCGCGATTCCGAGCCCGCATCCGCAAAGCCCGCAACAGGCGAACCCCGCGCTGCGACGCAATGCGCTGCAGCCTGCGTTGCGCGCGATGGTCCGTGCCATCGTGACGGACGGCCTGCTCGAACGCTATGCGCAGGAAGTCGATCCGCTGCTGGAAACTCTGTGCGACCGCTACGCCACCGAGGCGCTGCTGACGTTGTCGACGAATGGCAACCTCGACGCGAGCGCGCTCACCGCCTGTCGCGATGCCGCACCGCACGCGGCACCGCTGCTCGACTGGCTGCTCGGCCGCAACGCGCGCCGGCTTCCCGATTCCCAGGACTGGCAGATCGACGCGTCGCAGGATGACGGCGCAAGCACCGCTGACATCTGGAACAGCCTGCTGCGCGAATACCCCGACTACTTCACGCTGGTGCACGCGACCGGCCGCATCGGCCTGCACCTGCCGGCGTTGCTGAGCGGCGAAACCGCGTGGGCGAACATCTGCCCGCGCGACATCTCGCCCGTCGGACTGGCGCAATACGTGCTCGGCGACACGGCAACCCGGCGGCTGTCCGACACGCTGGGCGCCCATCTCGAGAAAGCACTGCTTGCCCGCGCGCCCGACCAGCGCGTCGGCATTCTGGAAATCGGCGCCGGCGCATCGCGCGTCGCAGCCGACCTGTGCCGCCGCCTGGATTTCGCCGTCGCCGACTTCGGCTACGCAAGCGCCGAGGACGCCGCACTCGAACAGGCGGAACGCCTGCGCGAGCACTGCCCCGAGCTGTCGGTCCAGCGGATCGACGCAAGCGCGGCAAGCACGAGCCGCGACGCCGACCTGATCATCTTCCATTGCGACTTCGGCAGCCTGGAAGCGGCGCAACAGGCGCTGCAATATGGCGCGAACCGCCTGAAGCCCGGCGGCACGCTGCTGCTGTGGGGCACGCAACCCGCCGCGTGGATGGACTTCATCTTCGGCGGCAACGCCACGTGGTGGACTAAACGCGCCGACGGCACGTCCGGCACCCCGCAACGCACCGCAGCCTTCTGGCAAACCGAACTGGCCCAGCTCGGCCTCGACTGCGACGAACCACTGGAACTCGCGCCGGAAAGCGCGTGCGGCCCCTATCTGCTCGCTGCCGGCCTGCCGTTGGAAGCGCCCGCCGTCGCGCAGCCGCAACTGCCGCAAGGCGGGTGGCTGATTCTCGCCGACACGCACACGGCAGGCGAATCCGGCGCCGCACGCAAGCTGGCCGACTACCTGTCGAACCGCCGCCGCTTGCCCGTGCGCATGGAGACGGACATCGCGCCCGAACAGCTGGATGCGCTGCTCCAGCGCGCGCAAGCCGAGCTCGGCGAGATCCGCGGCATTGTGCATCTTGCGGGCCTCGCCTACGGCGCGAACCTGGACGCCGGCGATTCGCAACGCCTGCTACTGGCTCAGGTGCAGCGCTGCTCGCTGGCCGCCGGGCTCGCATCGGCCAGCGAGCGCGCCGGCCTGAAGACCACGCTGTGGCTGTTGACCGCCGGCGCCGCGCCGTTCCTGCCCGTCGCGCAAACCGACGGATATGCGACCCTGAATGACGCTTCGCTGTGGCTCTACGGCCGCACGATGATCAACGAGGCCGCCGGCTTCGACGTGCGTCTCGTCGACCTGCCGCAGGCCGCCCCGTTGCCGCTGGAAGCGCTCGCGCGCGAACTGCTATGGCCAGACGGCGAACAAGAAGTGGCGCTGGGTTCGTCAGGCGAGCGTTACGCGCCACGCCTGCGCAAGAACCCGCGCCCGCATCCCGAAGCGCCGGCGATGCCCGCGTCCGCAACGGACACCGCGCTCCGCCTCGGCTTCGAGGTACCGGGCCAGCTGCGCAACCTGCGCTGGGAAGCCCATACGCTGCCCGACATGCGCGAGGACGAGCTACAAATCCGCGTCGAGGCCACCGGCCTGAATTTCCGTGACGTGATGTACACGCTCGGCCTGTTGTCAGATGAAGCGATCGAAAGCGGCTTTGCCGGCCCGACGCTGGGCCTCGAGTTCTCCGGCGTCGTCGAGCGCGTGGGCCGCAAGGTCACCGGATACAAGCCAGGCGACGCCGTGGTCGGCTTCGGGCCGGCCAGCTTCGGCAACGTCGTCGTGACGCAGTCGAGCGCGCTGTCGCACATTCCGCGCAGCCTGTCGTTCGAGGCCGCGGCCACCATCCCGAGCACGTTCTTCACCGTCTACTACGCGTTCCATCACCTGGCCCGGCTCGAGCCCGGCGAACGCGTGCTGATCCATGGCGCCGCCGGCGGCGTCGGCATCGCGGCCATCCAGTTCGCACAATGGATCGGCGCGGAGATTCACGCGAGCGCCGGCTCGGACGAAAAACGAGATTTCCTGCGTCTGATGGGCGTGAAGCACATCTACGATTCGCGCTCGCTCGACTTCGCCGACGAAATCCTCGCGGCCACCGATGGCGAAGGCGTCGACGTCGTGCTCAATTCCCTCGCGGGCGAAGCCATCAACCGCAACCTGCGCGCGCTGAAGCCGTTCGGCCGGTTCCTGGAGCTCGGCAAACGCGACTTCTACGAGAACACGCGCATCGGGCTGCGCCCGTTCCGGAACAACATCAGCTACTTCGGCATCGACGCCGACCAGTTGATGTCAAAGCGCCCCGACCTGACCCGACGCCTGTACGGCGAGATGATGGCGCTCTTCGAGGAAGGCGTGCTGCGCCCGCTGCCATATCACGCGTTCGACGCGAACGACATCGTCGATGCGTTCCGTCACATGCAGCAGGCGCGCCAGATCGGCAAGATCGTCATCACCTATCGTCGCGGCCTGCACGCCAGCGCCCCGGCGCAAGCAGCCGTGGCCGACGGCGAACTGCAGTTGCGCGACGACGCCAGCTACCTCGTCACCGGCGGCCTCTCCGGGTTCGGCCTGCGCACCGCGCAATGGCTCGCCGACAAGGGCGCACGCCATCTGGTGCTCGTGAGCCGCAGCGGCCCGGCGTCGGAAGAGGCGCAGCAAGCGATCACCGCGCTGCGCGAACGCGGCGTCGCCGTGCATGCCGCGCCGTGCGACGTGACCGACCGCGCGGCGCTCGCCGCACTGCTCGCGCACGTGGATGCGCAGATGCCGCCGTTGCGCGGGATCGTGCATGCCGCGATGGTCATCGACGACGGTCTCGTGCGTAGTGCAACCGCCGCACAGATCGAACGCGTGATGGCGCCCAAGATCGTTGGCGCGCTGCACCTCGACGAGCTGACCCGCGCGCTGCCACTGGACTTTTTCGTGTTCCATTCGTCGGGCACCACGCTGTTCGGCAACCCCGGCCAATCGAACTATGTGGCCGCAAACGGCTGGCTCGAAGCGCTCGCCCGCCACCGGCGCGCGCGCGGCCTGCCCGCCACTAGCCCGCGCTGGGGCGCGATTGCCGATGCGGGCTTCCTCGCACGCAACCAGAAGGTCAAGGACGCGCTGCAAAACCGCATGGGCGGCAGCGCGCTTCCCGCCGCGACGGCACTCGGCGCACTGGAAAACATGCTGCTCGCCAACACCGGCGACCTCGGCGTGCTTGAACTCGACTGGCGCTCGCTCGCCCGCTTCCTGCCCAGCGCGCAGACGCCCAAGTTCGCGTGGGTGGCGCGCGATGCAGCCACCTCGTACCAGGACGAGGACGGCAGCGACGACGTCGCCGAATTGCTGGCCACGCTGAACGACGAGGAACTTCACCCGGCGGTGGTCGACATGATCAAGCACGAGGTCAGCGAGATCCTGCGCGTGCCGGCCGACAAGATCGACCCCGACCGCTCCGTCTACGACATGGGGCTTGACTCGCTGATGGGTGTGGAACTGGTGGTGGCGCTCGAAAGCCGTTTCGGCGTCCGCCTGCCGGTCATGGCGCTATCCGAGAGCCCCACCCTGACCAAGCTGGCGACGCGACTGATCGAGGTGCTGCGCGGTGACGAGCCGTCCGAGCCAGACACCGTCGCCCAGCAGGTGGCCCACGTGGTGGCCCAGCACACCGAGGATGTTTCCAGCGAAGCGATTGCCGAATTCACCGACGAAATCAAGGCCGCACAAGAAGCGGGCCACAAGCCGCAACGCATGATCCGATAAGCGCGACGACATGAGCAAGACTAAAACCACCGGCCTGCCGGGCCTGACCTCGGCCCTGAAGAACAAGCTCATCCAGCAGGCGCTCGAGCGCAAGCTGCGGGAGGCCGGGCGCGACCAGTCCGTGGCCTCGCCCGTCGCAGGCCGGAAAACGGCGTCGTCCGTGCCGGAGGCGTATACGCGCTTCGACCAGTATCCGGGCTACCGCCAGTTGCGGATCATGAACGACGGCGCCGCCCGCCTTGGCGTGCGCAGTCCGTTCTTCAAGCTGCATGAAGGCACCGCCGGCGCGCAGACCGACATCGCCGGCAACACGTATATCAATTACGCGAGCTACAACTACCTCGACATGTCGGGCGACCCTGTTGTGTCGCAGGCGGCCAAGGATGCGATCGACCGATACGGCACGTCCGTGTCGGCAAGCCGCCTGGTATCGGGCGAACGCCCGATCCACCGCGACCTCGAGCGTGCGCTCGCCGATCTGTACGGCGTGGACGACGCGATCACGTTCGTGAGCGGCCATGCCGCCAACGTGACCACGATCGGTTATCTGTTCGGACCGCGCGATCTGGTGATCCATGACGAACTGATTCACAACAGCGTGCTTCAGGGGATCCAGCTTTCCGGAGCGAAGCGTTTTTCGTTCGCGCACAACGACGCCGATGCGCTCGAACGGTTGCTGACAGAACAGCGGCACCAGTTCGAGCGCGTGCTGATCGTGCTCGAAGGTATCTACAGCATGGACGGCGACTACCCCGACCTGCCGCGCTTCGTCGACGTCAAACGCCGCCATCGGGCGTTCCTGATGGTGGACGAAGCGCATTCGATGGGCGTGATGGGTAAAACGGGGCGCGGGATTCGCGAGCACTTCGGCCTCGCCGGCGATGCCGTTGACATCTGGATGGGCACGCTCAGCAAATCGCTGGCCGGCTGTGGCGGCTATATCGCCGGTGAAACCGCGCTCGTCGAGCACTTGAAGTTTCTGGCGCCCGGGTTCCTGTACAGCGTGGGCATGCCGCCGCCGGTGGCCGCGGCTTCGCTCGCGGCGCTGCGGCGCATGCTGGAGTTGCCCGAGCGCGTGGCGACGTTGCAGGCACGCGGGCAGTATTTTCTTGCACAGGCCAAGGCTGCGGGGATCGATACGGGAAGCAGCGCGGGGATTGCTGTCGTTCCGGCGATTCTGGGCAGCTCGCTGCGGGCCACCAAGTGGTCGGATGCGCTGTTCGAGCAGGGCATCAATGTACAGCCGATTCTCTATCCGGCTGTGCCGGAACAGTCGGCGCGATTGCGGTTCTTCATCGCTTGCACGCATAGCGAGGCCCAGATCGACAGGACGGTCGAGGCGATGAAAACATTGACCAATAAATGACGGGCTGGCTATGTTCGATACAACGAAAGCCCAATCTCCGCCTCCGGAAGTTCAGTGGACGTCACCGACACGCACTCGCTCTCGTATGACGAGCCGTTCGAGATTTCACAAGAGCCATCGATCTTTCCAGCTACCGTACAGACCAGCGGGACACCTGATCATCAAACCATTCCGTTCAAGATAAAGGGCCGTGCACATATGTTTTTCTCAAAAAAGACCAATAATTGGAAATCCGATCTAGTCAAAAAATCAATATTCTTTGACGGCGATATCTATCGAGAATCTGCCAAGCTGACAGCCAAGCAAGATCCAGCCGACCACTACCTGAACAACTGGCAAAGCAGGCAGATTAATCCCTCGTTTTTCTTTGACTCCAATTTTTATTTGAAGACGTACGAGGATGTCAGACTGAAAGGGATCAATCCGCTCCTGCATTACATCATGCATGGTTGGAAAGAAGGACGCATTCCGTCCGCTTCATTTAACCGCGATGCATTCCTTGCAGCACATCCCCACATTAATCCGGACGTATCTGATCCGGCCGCATGCTGCATCATGCTTTATGGAGAATACAACTGGAATGGAAAAGTACTCCATGATGCACGACAGGCCGCGCAGCTATTCTCCCCCGCCTTGATTGCGGATGTTCAGACGGCGCAATTGGCCTCATCTCCGGAATCTCAAGGATTCGAGATCGCCAGCGCGGCGACCGACGCGCCCCCCTCAGATCCGCTCACTGAACTGTACCGTCGCGAGTTCGATGCAGACTTCTATTTGTCTAACTATCCGGATGTCAAGGAATCCGGAATCGATCCATTCGTGCATTACATGGATCATGGCTACAAGGAAGGACGAAATCCCAACCCGGAATTCGATGGAATTTATTACAGAAACACTCACCTTGGCCGAGCCTCAAAGCAGAATCCTCTGATTCACTATGTACGCCAAGGCAAAAGGAAAGATCTCGCGACCAAACCGGCCTCATCCGAAGAATTGTGTCGCCTTGAATTCGACGAGAATTTCTATCTGTCGATGTATCCGGATGTCAAAGCATCCGGAATTGCCCCATTCCTTCACTACATGAATTTTGGATTCAAGGAAAGTAGAAATCCGAATCCGAATTTTGATAGCTTTTTCTACAAAACATTCAATCTAAAAGATAATCCAGACCAGAATCCTCTGCTCCATTACATAAAGCAGGGTCGTCAGAAAAATGTTCTCACGCGACCCGGCAGTACCATTACAATCTATCCGACCTTCAAACACAGTCCGGAAACGAGTGTCTGTGTTCATGTTCACTGCTACTATCCCGAATTGCTCGGCGAAATTGCGAAGGGGTTACAGAATTTTCCGAGCGGAACGCATATCGCATTGACCGTTTGCAGCGAAGCAGATCGGATATTTTGTATCAACTATCTGAACAGGCATCTTCCTGAATTCACGAAAGACGTCATCCTAGTACCAAACCAGGGGCGCGATATCGGTCCGTTCCTGGTCGGCTCGGCGCATGTGTGGAAAGACTATGACTTGGTACTCCATCTCCACACGAAGCAAAGCAGGCACATCAACTGGGGAAATATCTGGCGCCACTACATTTTTGATCAAACCATGGGCAGCAAGGAAATGGTCAATGCAATCATTGATCAATTTACTATCGATCAAAAAATTGGTGCACTGTATCCAGAAAATTTCTATGAAGTCAAGAAATACACAGTCAGCAATCCAAATACGGAGAATGTAAAGAATCTGCTGCGCTTTCTCGGTATCAGCGAGGAATACATCTCCGCCGAATTTGCCGCTGGCTCGATGTGCTGGTTCCGGACCCGATCGCTGCTGCCGTTGATTGAAAAGATCGACAACCTGGATCTGTTCGAAACTGAGGAAGGTCAGGTCGACAACACGTTGGCGCATGCGCTAGAACGAGTCATGCCGATGACCATCCGCGCACGGGGATTCACGGTCCATTCCTATACATCTCCTGTGCGCGCCTTGCTTGGAGAGTCGCTGCCAGCTCCTGGACGAGATGCGACCAATTCGGAAATCACCGACGCGTGGCCGCGCGACAGCGCCCGAGCGGCGACCCGCCCGCCGCTTCCACTTAAGCCGTTGTCGCGTGCATTCAACGGGAAAGCACTCGACATCCATTGGGTTCTGCCCAGTTTCGGGAAGGGCGCGGGAGGACACACGACCATTTTCCGGATGGTCAGATTCCTTGAGCAATTCGGACACCAGCAGACCATCTGGCTGCAGAACGCCACGAACATGCCAAGCGAGGAGGTCGCACGGCAACGCATCATTGATTGGTATATGCCCATCGGCAAAAGCGTTTCCGTTCTCTTCTTGCCCGAAGACCTGCGCCAACTTTCCGGGGATGTCATCATTGCAACGGACTGCTGGACCGCATTTCCAGTTAGCCGAGCAACGAAATTCAAGGAGCGATTTTATTTCGTTCAAGATTTCGAGCCCGATTTCCATCCCGCAGGCGCCAATCGCCTTGTAGCCGAGAGCACCTATGACTTCGGATTCTCTGCTTTGTGTGCGGGCGCCTGGCTTGACAAGATCATGAAGGAGCGTGGCGTATGGTCGCGTCGTTGGGAACTTGCTGCCGATCACGATATTTACTTCCCGCTCTCGACCTCCGCCGCGGCCACCTACTCATCCGAACATGAAGTGCAAATCGCCTTCTATGCGCGCCCGTACACACCAAGACGAGCTGTGGAGCTGGGGTTCGCCGCACTCGAGCAACTCCATCGATCAGGCAGGCGGTTCAAGGCCCACTTGTTTGGAGAGGAAAACATTGAAGTCAATTACGATTTTCCGTATGTACCGCATGGTATTTTGAGCCACGAAAAGCTCGCGGAACTCTATAGGTCGATGGATATTGGCCTCGTCTACTCTGCAACCAATTATTCCTTGATTCCCTTGGAAATGATGGCTTGCGGACTTCCGGTCGTCGAGCTTGACGTGCCGAGCACGCGGGCAATTTTTCACAACGGTGAGGTCGCGTTCGCACCGCCCTCCCCCTACGGCATTGTCGATACGATCAATGATTTGCTGAACTCGCCTCGCAAGAGAGAAATTCAGCGCAAAAACGGACTCGAATTTATTGCGGCGAGTTCTTGGGAAAATAGCGCCAGAAAGATCGAAAGCGCTATCATTGAAAAACTTGTAGAATCGAAATTTGAAAATATCGCGTCGTCGATTGGCTCACCTCTTATTGTAAAGAAACCTCGCGTTTCCGTTTTCATTCCAACGTATAACGCAGGAGGCGAGTTCCTCAAGGTTCTCGATGCTGTCACCAATCAAGAGTGTGATTTCCCTTACGACGTTTTAGTAATTGACAGCTCGTCCACAGACAATACACCGGAAATTGTCAATAGATTCAAAGATCGCAATGTCCGTTTCGCTCAGATTCCACAAAATGAATTCCAACATGGACGAACTCGGAATCTGGGAATCTCGATGACAGAAGGCGACTACGTGGCAATCCTCACCCAGGACGCCACACCCGCCAACAAGCACTGGCTGTCATCCTTGATTAGCGGCTTCAGCATGGGTGATCGCGTCGCAGGAGTTACCGGCCGGCACGCTGCTTATCCGGACCACGGGTTGTTTATCGAGCGGGACATCAATGAACACTTTGATAATTTGGCGCTACTACCATCGGTAATCGACTCCGAAGTCGGACTTCCCAGTTATTGTTATCGAGGAGGAGTTAACTGGCGTATGCTCGCATATTTCTACTCCGACAACAACTCGGCGATGTCTCGGAAAATATGGAGAAGCCTCCCGTATCCGGAAATCGAATGGGGAGAAGACTATGTTTGGGCATCGCTTGCAATTAAGGCGGGCTATCAGAAGGCATATGTAAATGATGCGATTGTCCTGCATTCTCACAATCTTTCCGATCAGGCACAGTTCAAAACCGCTACGGCCGAAGGCAAGTTTTGGGCACAGCAATTCGGAGTAAGACTGCACGGTGACGAAGACGCTGCCATTGCGCATATGGATGCAAGGGATTACCATTTTGCGATGAAGAATGGGATCAAGAACTCCGACCTCAAGCAACGGCAAAAGTCGAACAAGCTTCTGGTGAGAGGGCGAACCCAAGGCTGGGAAGATAGCCGCACAGACATTTGACCCCAATAAATTTGGTGATGGCCAACAACTATCTCTATTAAACTCGATAAATTTATTATGTTTAAATCGCCGGTAGTACTTGGAATTTTTTCCCAAGAGAACATCAGCAAAATAACGCTCGATCAAGCATTCTCCAACAGTGGAAAAAACACAGGAAATCTTCTCTTCAGTGAGAGTCTGTATCAGAATATTCAAGGTTCAACCAAAGGACATCTCGGATTCACCGAGGCCGATCTGGAAGACAAAGATTGCATTGTGCTTGCAGCGGCGAACTGGCTGAATTCTGACATTGATCTTGGATCGCTATACGAGCGGCTGAGAAGAACCAAGCTACCGATCGTTATAGTGGGCCTTGGTGCTCAATCCTCGTTGCGATCTGAAATTCCAAAACTCAAGGAAGGAACGCTAAATTTGGTTAGATTGATTGCCGAGCGCTCCAGCACTATCTCCACCAGAGGCGATTTTTCCGCCTCTGTACTTGAGGCTTACGGAATCAAGAAGGTCAGCGTAACCGGCTGCCCTTCGTTGCTACTTGCGGGCAAGCAGGCGCCTGCCATTAAGAATTTCTCGAGGGAAATGAGCAATGGCATAGTTATAGGCGGAACTCGTCACGGCTTTCAAAGCGCGAGTCTTTTTCAGATCCACCTGTATCGACAGGCCTTGAAGTTCAACTTGCATCAAGTGCTGCAATCTGAACTAGCTGATATGTATTTCGCCCTGAAACGGTATAGCAACCAGGAAATTCTCCTCAAGGCGACAAATATTCTAGGGGCGTTGTATGGCGAAAACGAAAGTCGCATAGCAAATTACGTCACCGAGAAAACTCACGTATTTTTCGATCTGACGTCATGGCTTGCATTCATGAACAGCAAAGCCATGTATGTTGGTACGCGCCTGCATGGGGCTATCGCATCACTGTTGGCGGGAACGCCTGCCACACTGATCGTCCACGACTCCCGGACAGCTGAAGTGGCCACGGCGCTGAACATTCCTTTTGTCAACGAGACCGAGATTGATATCAGAAGCGATATCGATTTTTCCAGCCTCTATTCCTCAAGTGACGTATCGAAATTTATCAATGGCTATAACAAATACAGGTTAAATTTCGTCGATTTCTTTGAAAAGAACAATCTTCGAATGCTGACCACGGTATAAATTTAGGTCAAAGCGAACGACACGTCCCACATTGCGAATTGTGTCGTTCGCTAACAAGTTCAAACAGCCTCCACCTTGTTCAGCCAGCTTTCAATTCGCTCGCTTGAATCTAGTTATCTCCTTAGCTAGCAGACGCAAATAAAAGTCCTTGAATTCGACAGATGGCTCGATATCCTTGCTTCCCTCAGCACTCTTCTGCTCGGACAGTGCCCATTCATTCCATGAAACAACCAACGCAAGGTCGACCTTCTTGTCTATCGCGCGCTGCCACTCCTCTCTGAATGTATCGCCTCCCATGCGCGTCCGCCCAGCTATACGCGCATTTGAATCCGGACGCCAGCTCGCGGTAATCGTCATGGCCTCCGGATGGCCTCCCAGCATGGTATAAGTTTGAGGACCGCGATCCTCCCATGACAGATAGCCATATTTGCTTACTTGATTATCTAGGAGCAAATCTGGTTGCTGAGAAACAAAACCCGTTAGCCATCTAACTGTAAACCGCGGATCATTCCAGTTTGGCAGAGATCTTTTGAATGGCGAGGGCGTTCCTACATAAACAATCAGAAGGGGTTTGCCCTCATATTTTTGATATAACGCCACTCGATTGGGATTTCTTATAAAATCCCTGTATACTTGATCGGCCTTCTTCTGAAGCCTTCCATCCTCAATTGCCTCTGGAGTCCCGGGAATGCCAAGCATGATGGCTATCTTGGGATGATCGTCGAGCTTTTGATATTCATCTGCCAGCGCGTAGGTCGCCGTTTCCAGAGCTTCAATATCCTTTCGGCAACTACAGCCAGGCAGATAATCAATGTCGTTCGACCAATCAATAAAAATAAAATCGACTCCAGCGCCACTCAACCACTTTGCGTGCTCCTGAATGACATGTGGATCATCCGCCGAATAATGCCCGAGAAGCGGAGTACCCCAAGCTTTTTTCCAGTTATGGAATGTCGTGTAAGCGATGCCGACCTCTCGCGCCTCCAAGCTTCCTATAAAACCAAATACACCCGAGACGAAGGTCAAAAAAATGAGACATGTCGACAGAAAATTTCGATTTGATCGCATTAAATATCTAGTCGTCGTCAAAATACACCCCGCACATTTTCTCCATCAGATTTTCAGCCTGACAAGAACATCAACACTGCTTTCACCTCCTCCTATGCAAAGTTCAAGCTGTTCGATAGCCTCCCGCTTTTCGACTAACTTTTTCGCATCGAAGACACACTTGAATCCGTAACGCACGCCGGGATCTCCCTTCAAGTGCCTCGCAACGTCCGCACGGACCATTCTTTCGATACTAATTGCCTTCACCACACAAGCATAGTTAACAAGCATCTTGAAATCAATGCAATTATTTTTCGGTCCGTCGACCCATCCCTTGCATTCGATTCGACCATCTTCAAAAAAAACGCTATCGACTCTGAATTTCATCCCGCCGCCACCGGTGAAGTGTAAAGGATCATTCCTTTTATCTTCCACACCATACTCGACGCCGGCGATCTTCAAAGACGCAACAATTTCATCATATTCCCGCAACAACGCGCTTGCTCTGAGCTTGCCCAGCCTGTCCTCGACCTCATTGATATCGTGCTGTTCAAAAAATTCAGCGGCTCTGGTTTTCCCGCCGGGCCGCCCGCGAGGCCTCTTCTTGGTGAAAAATTCACTACGCGACTTGACCACATAGTGATTTATTCGTATCCCCGCCCAAGCGACATCTTTTGTAAGGCCGCCCCATTCACCATCTCCGAGTTTTCGCCCCGAGGAATCGACATAGATCAAGTCTTTTTTTAGTTTGAAAGCATGTGGATTGGTTCCCACACCTCTACACGCAGACGTTCTGATGAATGTTTTATAATGTCGATTAATAGATCTGTTCTGCTCAGCTCGCATCGTAAATCTATCGGTAACGAATTCGCGACCTGCCGTCATCCAGTGTGAGGACCCATAGACTGCCCAATTTATAGCTATGGCACCAACGTTTCTTATTTTAGAAATTCTCCGCAAATATTCAACCAACGATAGATCATTTTTTTCAATGCCGACAAACTCGTCGGCATCAATAAATGCCAGCCATTCGATTTCTGCACCATACACCTCCAGAATCCTTTGATAGGCCGCGAGTTGTGAGTTCTCACCGTCGATGATCGGCTGGAGCACAAGATTTATGTAACCCAGGTCATGTAGAATCTGCAACAATTCACGAGTACCATCATCGCTTTCATTATCCGCAATAAAAAATCGCCTAACACCGAGCGAACGATGATAGGCGAGCCATTCAACTATGAATGGATACTCATTCCTGAAAATAGAAGCAATTCCAATCTTATCAGTCATCACGAAGCATAGAGTTTTTCCGTCATTTTAAACCATCAAAACAGAATGACAGTCTCGAATCTCACAGTTTCATATATACCGCTATTCCTTGCTCAACGTCATCAAACACCGAGACCTCTCCATTGTTGAGCAACAAAACAATGTCACACATTTTTCGAACCTGGGCCATCCCATGTGTCACGAGGATCAGATTTGCTTTTCCCACGCGTCGCTTGAATTCGGCTTCCGCCTTCTCACGAAAGTGTGCATCCCCTACCGACATTGCCTCGTCAACCATGTAGTAGTCGAAGTCGAATGCCAAGCTCATTCCGAAAGCCAGTCTTGCCCGCATGCCTGACGAGTAAGTATTGACTGGCTGCTCGAAGTATTCGCCCAATTCTGCAAAATTCTCAACATAGGCCAGTACCTTATCGAGCGCCGCTCCTTCTGCTCCCAGTGTCCGACATACAAATTTTGCATTTTGACGGCCAGTCAACGATCCTTGGTATCCTCCACCTAGTCCAACTGGCCATGAAATCCGCTTGTCGGTAACGATCTTTCCGCTGTCAGGTATATCTGTTCCGCACAGCAACCTCATCAAGGTGCTCTTGCCCGCCCCGTTTCGCCCAATCAACGCGATGTTCTTGTCGGGGGGAACGCTGAACGATAAATTTCGAAAGATGTACTTTCTCCCACGGGTGGTCACATAGAATTTCGTCAGGTTTTGTAGTTCGATCATGTCTGTGTGAATTTCCGAAGATCCTCTCTACGCCAGCGATACAAAAGCATGGACAAAAACAATGCGAAGCAGGAAAAATATATCGGATAAAGAACGTCCAGTTGCTCTACCTTCGGATAACTCGCAAACATGGAAGATCTGATATTATCGATTACCTCAAGATAAGGATTCCATGCCAGCCACGACAACTTTTCGTCGGATATCCGCCATACCGGGTAAAATACCCCCGATGTCAGGTATATGGGAAGATACGACAACCGAAGGGCCAGCTTCAATCTCGGAAATGCGTGCCCAATAATAGCGAACAACACGCCGATCGAAAATGCGACCACAATCCCCATTGCGATCGACAAACACCATGCGAGCGGATCATCGATCAAAACGTCGTGATCGAACCAAAACCCAAGAAAAAAGCAAATGATTACGTAGGCACATGAGTAAACACAGATCTCGACAGTCATACGAGCGATAAAAGTATCGAACGGCAAAACCTGTCGATAAGAAAATAACCCTTGATTAGCCTGTATTGCATCGATCATTCTCCATGAGATATTTCTCATCATGTGGAACGGAACAATTCCACTAACCATATAGATGATGAAATCAAGGCCTTGTACCGGACTTACTTTAAAAAAGGCATAAAAGGTCAAGATAACCACGAGAATACTCAGCGGCTCCATGATAACCCATACGACGCCCATTCTCCGCGCCCCGAATCGCGTCTGCATTTCTCTTAAAAACAGAGCAAATAGCACCGACTGAAATATTTTCAGCGATGTCCGCTTCGCCTTAAAACCAGAATCAATTTCTGACATGGCCATCAATCTTAATAATCGGTTGCATACCTGCCCAGCAACATTACCTGGACGATAGGAGCAATAATCTTCTGCAACTCATATGTCGGCGCATTTGTCACATAAATCGTATCCTCGGGTAGCACCAGAAATTTCTTCGCAAGAAACATGGATACTGGTTCGCGCATGTCTAGATGAAAGACCTCCGCTTCTGGCTTGCCTTTTTCCACGGTATCAGCCAGGCGAAAAACAAATACGCCCTGAGGGTTTGCGCTGCGTTCGCTCAATCCTCCAACCGAACCTAGAACTTCCAGCAGCGTAGGATTCGACGACGGCAAATCGTGCAACCCCGGCTTACCGACTGCTCCCATCGCCACGAACCGCTCTCGCGCACGATTCAATATGATCTCGGATTTCGGCGGCACCGGCATATTTCCACCCGACAATAGATCCTGATAGTTGTACGCAGAGACTTTTTTTCCTGTACGGAGCACAACGTTGATCAGATAGGGTTCCAGCACCGGGCCACCCGCCTGATTGATGGCGTCCAGTATGGTCAGGGGCCCTTGGAGTGCCGAGTAGCGCCCGGGACTCTTCACCGCCCCCGCGACCAGAACCGAACTGGACAGGTCATTGACGAGTTCAACATGCACTTGAGGCTCGCTCGCACGCCCCATCACCCCCTTGCGGATAATGGCTTCGACCTGATCAAGGTTCTTTCCGCTTACCTTCTTCGTTCCCATATAGGGAAGGGAAATTTCCCCATCAGAATTCACGCGTACTTTGTCGAAGACGGTCCCCCCCTGTGCAAGCGGAGCAAATACCGTAGTACCTGCCATGTTGTCGTCCGAGATCAACACCTTGATCACATCCCCCGGCACAAGCTGCACCTCCGGCACCTCTTGAGGAGCAACCTGCTTTCGGGGTGCACTTTCAGGCGGACGAACGTACGGCGCGATATTGCCAGGGGCAAGTTCGATGAGCGTGTACGGATAGTCGCTGTTGCCCCCATTCGACGCCGATGTGATGCTGGTCATATACGGCCCAGCTCCCGACAAAATGCCGCAAGCGCTTAGGGCCGCCACGCTGGAGAGTAACGCCGCAGCCCGCAGGCAGCGCACGACGTTCTGCCGGGTGCCGAAAAAGGAATATTTTTTGTACATACCGTAGCAAATCCGATTCTTAATCTCGATGGTCCTTGATTGTAGCAATCACAAAGCGCGCGACACCATATACCAACAACAAGATCACCAGAATCGTAAACAGGTTATAAAAACGACGCGGCAAAAGTGATTCATCCGGCATATTAGGATTCACAATCACGACAAGGGCGCGCAATTTCTTTGCAGCCTGATTGTGTGCCTCATTCAATGCAATTGCCGACGCCTTATACATGTCCTCGGCAATTCGAGCATCCAATTCAAGATTACGGAATCTTGCCGCAACCACATTCATCTGGTTGTCGGAATTTTTCGCCGTCAATTTATTTTGCTCAACCGAAATTTGCTGGCGAAGGGCCTGAACGCGAATTTGCTGTTGTCGAACTTGCGGACTATTTTCGCTCAGGCTAGCCCGCATTGCGCGAAGTGCAGTATCCGCCTTGATTTCCTCTGCCTGAAGCTGCGAAATCACATCGTTGCGAGCTAAAGCCGATCTCTGTGCATCCAGGACATTGTTATTGCCTTGGAATGCCAACACTGTATCCCGTTTACGATCGTAGACATCGCGCGCGCGTTCCACTTCGCTCTCGGCAAACTCGACCTGCTCGAGCGCCAGGCGATGCGAAACGCTATTGACGAAATTGTCGCTCTCAGCAATGATCGTCTTAAGCGACTTCTCCGCAAATTCTCTATCGAACGCCTGCACGCGAATAGTCAACAAACCAGTCGGCTCATCAAAGCTGGCCGTCACCATCCGCTGATAGTACTTAAGCATTTTTTCCTTTGATGCATCCGGCGACAGGTAATACCATGGATCGCGCAGGCGTCCGGCGTAATGCTCGCTCCAATGCAACTTTTCCTGCAAGACATTTAACATGTCTTGCGAGAGAACGAATTCACGAACATAAAGCGTTTCTTCAAGAGAACTAGAAGCGCCACCGCCCAGCAGCATGGACAAACCCGAAGCCTGAGCGGCGGCCGCCCCGCCACCACTCCCCCCTTCGTTCGAACCGACCTTTTTCACCACTACTTCAGATGTACTGGTAAAGCGATCTTGCGCAAGAACGATGTAATAAGCGAGAGCGAGTATCATAGGCACGACTACTATGCCCAGGAAGAGTTTATGTTTTTTGATATTGCCGATCGTCATTTTATCGTAATTAATTTACTGGTAAACCATACAGTTCCAGATCCTCTGGATTAGATTTCTTCGAAAGGCCCACGGCCGAGGAACACTCGGCGTAGCGCTCAAAGCAAAATCAGCCTGTAGATAATTGAGGTTGGGGTTGTAAAACGGGTCGTGACGCATGACATCCGCCCAGCGCTTGCTCATATATCTCACTTCCGCTCTGGCACGACGTTGCTGTGCAGGGGTAACGTCCTTACCTCGTGAACGCGACTCAAAGTGATACAAGAGCGCGTGGGGCGTCCATACAACACGCAAGCCCTCATCACGGACGCGCAAGCAGTAATCCACGTCGTTGAAAGCGACTTTGAGATTTTTTTCGTTCAACCCTCCGAGCGCCAAATACAGCGACTTTCTGGTAAGCAAGCAAGCTGCGGTCACTGCCGATAGATCCTGCGTAACCAAAGCCCTACCTGCGTAGCCCGGCTCATCCGCACCAATGCCCGAGTGCAAATGATTGGCGCATCCCCCCGAACCCACCGTGTCGCCGGCGTGTTGTACGGTGTCGTCCTCGTAAAGCAGTTTCGCACCCACCGCACCGACAGCCGTGCTCGACAACACCCCCACCATTTCCCCCAACCAGTCCGGCGAGATCACCTCGGTATCGTTGTTGAGCAAACACACCAACTCGCCTTTCGCCTTGGCGATCGCCACATTGTTGATACGCGAGTAATTGAATGGCTCATCGAACGGCAACACCCGAACATTTTCCACCTGCTGCAAGCTCCGCAGGTAGTCCAGTGTTTCGCGTTCGACGCTCTGATTGTCCACGACGAGAATCTCGTACGGTGTGTAGCGCGTCTTTTCCAGCACACTGGCGATGCAACGACGCAGGTGTCCCAACTGATCGCGCGTCGGAATGACGATACTGACCAGAGGAGCCGGCACCGCTACCGCGTAACGTACCCGGCATCTGCCCGGCCCCGTCGCTTCAACCTTTGCCGATATCCCAACACGGTTCAAATGCGCGGCCACTACGCGAGCGGTCTCCGCGCCGTCAACCGGCTCTTCGCTGGACGTCAGATGCCAGAGAGGCGCAGGCACATGCACCATCGGCGAGCCCAGTTCGCTCAAACGCAATAGCAACGCATGCATGACATTCGCCCCATTCACTTCCGCTCCGAATTCGGGCAAACGGTGCGCATACCGGCTGTTCCAGACGAACGCCTCTCCAATGTAATTGGTGGAGCGCAGCAGTTCGGGTGACCAATCCGGCTTGAAAACAGGATCGTGCAATTCGCGGTCGGCGCGCTGAAAGTCGTGATCCGCATAAACGACCGCGGCATCCGGTACTTTGACTACGGCATCCGCGAGACAGAACAACGCCTGCTCAGATAGCGTGACTCCCGCCCGGATAACGAGGCACCACGCATTCTGCTCGAACGGCGTCGAAATCAAACGTGACCAATCTGCCGCGGGATCGTCTTCCAGCAACTTGACGTCGAATCGCTGATAGGTTTGCGCCGCCAGACTGGCCCGCGTCGCATCGATATTTGCCCGAGTAGTTTGCCGGTTTGCCGACAAAAAAATGTTAAATCTTGGTGAGAAATGCCAATTTTCGGCACGACGGGCCATCAACGCGCGGTCCGCCGGACTAATAGCATAGAACTCTTGATACCACCCTGAGTAGCCACCGCGGAACACATTTGCCCGAAAACGGCAAGCCACATCGTACGCGTAATCAATATCGGAGAAAAGCGTAGCCAGCGTGAGTCCGGCTCTGGTACATCGCTGCAAAGGCTGCTTGTACAACGTGCGAGCCACTCTCCAGAGCTGCCGCAAACGATACGCTGCGAAACTCAGGCGGCGGCAATGAAGGAATTCCACACAAACAGGCTTTTCGTCGCCGTCCACGACCAAATTGACAGCCCGCACAGTTGCGTCAGTCTTGACCAGCTCCTGTATGCGTCCCTTGCTGCTTATTAAAACTGTAAAATCTTGTGTCCGGCCGCCATCCAGCGTCAGCACTGCGGTAGCAACGCATGCCTCGCCATTGCCCGCCGCCAGCCCTTCTATCAGCCACACCATGGCCGTGCGGCTATTACTCTCACAATTGATATCAGCCGCCACTTCTTCACTACCTGTCTTGACCATGACGCAACTCGGGATCCACGATTATAATTCACGGCCTGAGGAAGACTAAAAAAACCTAAAAGTACCCGTCATGCACCGAGCAATCTTATTTCTCCAGGGGCCTCCCTCGCTTTTCTGGCGTCAGTTAAGCGACCACTTCGATGCCGCGCTCGTGCGCACGCATCGAATCAACCTTTCCCTGGGGGACTGGGCGTACTGGCGCAAACCGGGGGCGGTCAACTATCGAGGCCGTTTTAGCCGCTGGGCGGATTTCCTGCGCGACTATCTGGTACGCCACGAGATCACCGACATCATGTACTTTGCCGACCGTCTGCCCTACCACGCGGTCGCGCGCGAAGTCGCCGAGTCGCTCGGCATTCGCACGTACTCGATCGAATTCGGTTACCTGCGCCCCGACTGGCTCACCCTGGAGCGCGGCGGCATGGGCACGCTGTCGCACTTCCCCACCGACCCGAAGGCGATCCGCGCAATTGCCCGCCGTGTCGGACCGTTCAAGCCGGACGCCAAGCATTATTCGCACAGTTTCGGGCAGGAGGCGTTCAACGAGGTGCTTTATAACCTCCTGACCTCGCTCGTGCCATATTTTTTCCCGCTCTATCGTACCGACAAGTATTACCTGCCATTACTGGACTATCTGCGCTGGCTGCCGCGCATGATCGGCCAGCGCCTGAACGAGCCCGCGCGGGTCGCCACCGCCGACGTATTGCGCCACTCGGGCGCTCGTTACTGGATGCTCGCACTCCAGATGCAAGCCGATTACCAGCTGCGCGCCAATTCCGCGTACAGCGATCAGCGGCAAGTGATCGAGGAAGTCATTGCGTCGTTCGCGCAGCATGCTCCGCAGGACGGCTCACTGATCATCAAGTTGCATCCGCTCGACAATGGCATGGAGCGCTGGGAGAAATTCGTCGCACGCACGGCAAAACGCTACGACGTGGCGTCGCGCGTCATTGCCGTGACGGACTGCGACCTCAAGCGCACGATCAAGCACAGCAAGGGGGTCATTGCGGTGAATTCGACCGTGGGCCTGCATGCGTTGCGCGCCAATTGCCCCGTGAAAGTGCTCGGAATGGCGATGTACGACATTGCGGGGCTCACGCACCAGGGTTCGCTGGAAACGTTCTGGACCAGGCCCGAGCGCGTCAATAAACCGTTGCTCAACGACTTCGTGGCGGCGATTGCTGCCACCATCCAGATACATGGCTCGTTCTACAACCGTGCGGGCCGCGACGCAGCATGCGTCGAAATCGTGCACCGCGTGATGAAAGACGAGGTAAACGGCCACGGCGCCTTTGTCGATCCGCCGCCGCGGCTCGATCGCGCGCTGCGGTCGAACGTTCCGATCTTCGGTTCGTTGAAAGGCAGCGGCATCGAGCCGGCAGGTACACGCCCGGTGGCTAAGCCTCCCGAAACAGACGTGCAACCCAGTGCCGCCAGCGTGGCACCTGCGGCGTAGCACGCCATTCGACGAGTTCCTGCAGCGCACGCTCCGGCGTGGTGAAGCGCCTCGTCGTTCGACTCACGTATGTGGGATATAGAATCAGCGCCGCCGCCACGAGTTCGTCGAGCTCCAGCACACGAGCGCGCCGCTGACGCACCGCTTCCGTCAAGCCGGCATCGTGTGTGATGCCCCAACCCGCGTAGAACGGTTGCCCGTAAGTCACAACCTTTACGCCACGCATCAGCGCCTCAAACCCGGCCAGCGACGTCAGCACATGCACTTCGTCCACGCTGCCGAGCAGTTCGTGAAACGAAACTGAGCCAAGCGTCTCGTCGCACCACTGCGCCGCGTCGCCTTCGCCGCGCCCTACCTTGCGCAGGCCGGCCACGACGTCTGGGTGCGGCTTGTACAGCAGGTACGCATCGGGATTGGCGACCCGGACCGCACGCAACAGATCCATATTGCTGCGAATATCCGACGCACCGAAGCGGATCGACGCATCCGTCTCGACCTGTCCGGGCACCAGAATCACGCGCCGCCCCTGCGGACGGCTCCAGTTCGCGCGGCCCGCGAGGTTGTACTTGGTAATGCCCGCATCGCAGACGGCCCGGCGCAGACGGGCTGCACGTTCAACCAGTTCGGGGGAAAACGTCGCGTGTGCAAGCAGCATTTCCAGTCGGGAAGGCCGGGTGGCATCGTAATAGATGCCGACGTCGTCCTGCACCCAAGACAACGGGCGAGTCAGGTCGGCGCCGAGGCCGACGGAGCGCACGAAGCCGTCCTCGACGCGAATGACCGCGTGCGTCGCGGGCAATGCTGGGGCAAGCCGGTCGTCAACCTTGCGCCCCCACGTGGCAACGGCGGCATCGCTGGCTCGCGGCACCCGCCAGCGAAATCGAACGGCGCTGCCGCCGAAGAACTGACGCACATAGTCCTTCTTCCAGCCGGAAAACCCGAGCGCATCGATCTCGACGGGAAATCGTTGCCGCATCCGGCGCTGCAACGCCAGCCACGCGATCACGGCTTCAACCTCGCAGCGCTTGCCGGTTTCCGGATCGACATAGCGGCAATAATCGATCAGCGCAGCATGAACGAGTTGCTCCAACGTGGCCGTACCGCGTCGCCCGGGTGCCTGCAACTCGTCCCGAGTCAGCCCCCACCCCGCGTAGAACGGCATGCCGAATACACGTACCGGTAGCCCCCATATCAATGCCTCGAAACCGAGTTGCGAAGTCACTGTATAAACCTCGTGAACCAGCGGCAGCACACTGGCCGGATGCGCGCTGTCGGCCAGCACGCGCACGCGCGGCATCGCGCGCACCGCGTCGAGATCGAAATGGCCTTGCTTGCGGCCCGACACGACGTCGGGATGCACCTTGAGCAGAATCGTGCGATCAGGATGGTTACACAGCGCGGCTTCCAGCATGCGGTGGAAGCTGGACGCGTCGGCAAGACCACAGGAAATCGAGGCATCGCCACGCGTCTGGTCCACAACCAATATGCATCCATCGGGCAATGCCCTGTCCAGGTCGCGGCTGTGGTTGTATTTGGACACGCGGCCGTCCCGCCATGCCGCAGCCAGTGCGCGAGCCCGCGTGATCTGGTCGTCGCGCAGCGGCTGCGCAATCAGGGATTCCAGCCTCGATGGCTGGCTGCCGTCGAGATAAAGCCCGACATCGTCGAAAATGACCGAAAGCGGAGGGTCGTCCTTACCGAGTCCGACTGAACGCACGAAGCCGTCTTCGATGTGATAGACCGCGAGGCCATGTTTCTTCGCGTAGCACTCGGCGGCCATTGCGCTCGGACGGCGCCCCCATGCAAGGACACCCGCACCCGCGACCGGCTGGCCCACCGGCCGGTAGTGCAGTTGAAAATCATCCAGCAACGCGGCGAGCGTCGGGATGCGGTTCACGCCGGGCGCCATCGTATAGACGCACGGCAGCGAACCTGTCGACGCTTTGCGAAGCGGCTGCCCGGCGACTTCGCCCCGGCCAACAAAAAAATCAGTCAAAAACTTGAGCCTCGACAAATATGGCCACAAGCGCTCACGCGATCCGGCAACTGCCGAAAGCGGAGGTATATCCTGCGAAGCCGGAATAACGGAATATCGATGCGCCCACCGGGAGATTCGTGCCGAGCGGACCTTCGATTATCGATCCGCGCAACCGGACAACAACGGCAGAAATGCTGCGCGCATGATGCAATTCATGCGATCACCACCTGCCCTCATCCTCGCGCGGGAGCGATTGCATTGTACTTCTCAACCCTCCACCACTGCCGCACCCGGTCGATGTCGATATTTTAACGGGCACCCTCTTCAAAGACGCCAACAAGCCGATTTATGCACATTGGAGCGAACCGCTTCGCCCCATGGCCGGCCATCGGTTGCGGACGCAACATCAACCCGTACCGACCGCACGAATGTAAATAATTTACAATATTAAAAATTATTACAAGGGTGGACCCATATAAATTTGTCATTGCCAGTTGCGCACATACCATCAAACATCTTTAGAATCACCGCATCAACGAAAAGTCCAGAACGCCCGCTCATGTCGGGATGATTTTGCACGAGTCGCGCAGGCGCGCACCGATCAACCACACGCATTTGATGTTCAAATGTTGCGCAGGCTCCTATACCGAAAATCGGCAGACGCCCCGTTTCACCTCCGTCGCAACACGGCGGTGAAACGTTGGCTGGTTCTGCATCAAGGTGAAAATCCGTCCACGGATTATTACGTGCTGCCGCGCCTGCGGGAGTCGGGGCTGCCTGTCGTCTATAAAAACCTGGACAATGCATTGCCGGAACCGGGCGACCTGGCACCGGGGACGGCCGTCGTGATCATCCGCTACCTGAACGCGCGATGGGCGCGCGCATTGCGCATTCATCGCGCGCAATTAGCGCGAATCGTATATTTCATGGACGACGACCTGCTACAGCCACGGTCCTGGAACGGGCTGCCTCGTCTGTATGTGAAAAAACTCCGCAAATATTGCCATGCGCATACGGCGGATATCCGCGACCTTGCCACGGAATACTGGTTTTCGACGCAGGCACTACGCGATCGCTATCCGGAGCGGTCGGCTAAACTCGTGACGCCGCGCGCATTGCCAGAGGATGCCCGCACGCTGCAAGTCCGCAACGCTGTAGTTGACGCACCGGAATCGCCGGTCCTCGTGTTCTATCACGGCAGCGCCGCTCATGAAGCCGAGATCACATGGCTGCGACCGATCATCGCGCAAGTGCTCGCGCGCTGTCCCAACGTCCATTTCGAGCTGATTGGCGCGCATGCGGTGAATGTGCTCTTTCGCAGCCTGCCACGCACACGGGTCGTACATCCGATGGACTGGGCCAACTATCGCGGCCACTGCCGTCTCCTCGACGGCCATATCGGCCTCGCTCCGCTGCTTCCCTCCGCGTTCAACGCCGCGCGCGCGCACGTGAAGGCCTACGATATCGCCCGCTGCCGCGCGGTGGGGCTGTATGCCGCCGCAGGTCCGTATCACGAGGTCATCCGGCACGCCGAGAACGGCCTCTTGCTCGCCAATGATCCGCAGATCTGGATTGATGCACTATGCGCGCTGGCCGGTGACCCGGCCCGCCTCCACGCACTACGCGTGGCCGCACAGGAGCTGCTTCAGCTTCCCCCTGCCGAACAGGCAGCCCCGATCGGGATGGTTCGCACCGCGCCCGAACAAGTCGCGCTTACTCGTAACCCAGCCGACTCAGGAACCAGCCGGACACGGCCGGATGTAATCCGGCCAGCAGGAAACATCCGAGATTCAGTGGGAATGGAAAGCTGATTCGCGCGCGATTGGTGCTCAGGCCCACGCGTATCACGCGCGCCGCCTTCGGTGCTTTCCAGAGGAATGGCTTCGGGCCAGGCATATCGAAGCACATCTGCGACTCGACGTAGCCGGGCATGATCACGTTGACCTTGACGCCCTCCGCCGCCAGCCCGTCGCGCATCGCTTCTCCGTAGGCCTTCACCGCAGCCTTGCTCGCACTGTAGCTGGGCGTCTCGGGCAATCCCCGCCATGCGGCAAGAGAACTGATCAGCGCGATCTGACCTCCACGGCGCGCGCGCATCGCAGGCATCGCCGCATGAGCTGTGGCCATGCTTGCCTTCACGTTCACGTCCAGCAGACGGTGCATGTCTTCCCAGTTTTCGCCTTGATGCCCGGGACCGGTATTGATATTGACGCCAGCATTCGCGATCACGAGATCGGGCGCTTCAGCCGCGCTCATTTCGCTGACCCAGTTCCGCAACGTATCGTGATCGCGAACATCGAATGCCGCCGTGATGACACGCGCACCGAGCGAGGTACAGGCGTCACTCACTTGCTGCAGCAGCGCGGTATTGCGACCGTGCAAGATGAGTACCGCCGAGCCGGCACGCGCATATTCCTGCGCCAGCGCGGAACCGATGCCGCCCGTTGCACCCGTAATCAGCACGCAACGCGGAACCCCGTTTTTTTGTGTAGGCATGGTCGAGAGATATGGACTTGGATCGTGATATTTTCGGCAGCATTATCCGACATGCCCCATAAAAAACGCACATCATTCATAGAATATTTTCCCCAAACAGTCAGCACGACCGGGAAGACATCTCCCTTGCTACATCGCTTGGGGTTTTAACACTCTTTCATCTTCGATTGACTTCTCTTCAGTTATAACCTTCCGTCGAAAAGCCGCCTGCCGGTCCCTTTCTCATTTATGGAGCCCTGATGCTGAACTTGGAATCCGCCCAGCAATTCCTGATGACCCGCGGCCTCGACTTTGGCCTGAATCTCCTCGCCGCGATCGTGTTGTGGTTCGTCGGTCGCGTGGCGATCCGCATCGCCACGCGCCTGCTCGGCAAGGTCGTGCGCCGCAGCGGCAAGGTCGACCCGACGCTCACCGACTACCTGACCTCCGTGGTCGGCGTGCTGCTGACGATCCTGCTGATCCTCGCGATCCTGCAGATCTTCGGCGTGCAGACCACGTCGTTCGCCGCGCTGCTCGCCGGCCTCGGCCTCGCGATCGGCACCGCCTGGGGCGGCCTGCTCGCCCACTTCGCCGCCGGCGTGTTCATGCAGGTGCTGCGTCCGTTCAAGATCGGCGACGTGATCAGCGCGGGCGGCGTCACCGGCACGGTGAAGGAACTCGGTCTGTTCGGCACGACGATCATCACCGCCGACAACATCGTGACGATCGTCGGCAACAACAAGATCTTCTCGGACAACATCGCGAACTACAGCGCGACGCCGCATCGCCGCGTCGACCTGACCGCCAAGATTGCGAACAGCGTGGACGCGGTCGATGCAATCAACCGCCTGAAGTCACGGATACAGCAGATCCCGAACGTGCTGCCCGATCCTGCGCCGGACGTGGGCGTGCTGCAGTTCACGCCGGAAGGCCCGCTGCTGTTCGTGCGTCCGTCGACGCAGCCGGAGAACTACTGGCAGGTGTACTGCGATACCAATCGCGTGATCCTCGAGACGTTCCGCGACGCGCAATACCCGACGCCCGAAACGCCGATCTTGCATCGCACGACCTGACGCAACGGTGTCGCCCATCGGTCCGCGGGATTCTGACTGAAGCAGCCGGCGTCGAGCAGCCGGATCGGCCGATACCGCAAATCGGCAATCGGTCGGGCCGCACGGACGAAAAAAAAGCGTGGCAGCCGCCACGCCTTTTTATTGCGCCGAAGCGAACATGTGCGGCTCAGTGACCGCCGGTGTTCGGCGTACTGCCCGACCGCCGCCCGCGCACCAGCTTCCACAGCGCGCCCAGCGCAACCGGCACGATCGCCGCACCGATCCCCGCCAGCACGATCACGTTCAGATATTGGCGGATGAACGGAATATTGCCGAAGAAGTAGCCGAGCAGCACCAGCAGCAGCACCCAGACCAGCGCGCCGATCACGTTGAACAGCTGGAAGCGCGTGACGCTCATCGATGACGCGCCGGCGACGAACGGCGCGAACGTGCGCACGACCGGGATGAAGCGCGCGAGCACGATCGTCTTGCCGCCGTGCTTGTCGTAGAACGTGTGGGTCTTCTGCAGCGCCGCGCGATCGAGGAAGCGCTCGAGCACCGGAATATGCGTATTGAACACCTTCGGCCCGATCCAGCGGCCGATCAGGTAGTTCACGGTATTGCCGGCAATCGCCGCGACCAGCAGCAGCACGATCAGCGCACCAACGTTCATGTCGCCCGTCGCCGCGAACGCGCCGCCGATGAACAGCAGCGAATCGCCGGGCAGGAACGGCAGCACGACGAGCCCGGTCTCGCAGAACACGATCAGGAACAGCACCAGATACACCCACGCACCGTACTGCCGGATGAAGTCGCCGAGGAACGCGTCGATATGCAGGACCAGGTTGACGAAATGAAGCAGCGTATCCAAATGCGATTCCTCGAAGGCGAAAGGGCCGGAACGGCCGAAAAGGCGGAAGTGCCCGCCGGACAAGGCGGCACGCGGAACGGAGCCATCATACCGAAACTACCTTAAGGCTCCGTGAAAAAACGTAACCGGCACCGCCCCGGCACGCCACCGCCGCCTCGCTATAATTCGGCCATGTCCGAAATCACCGAAACGGCCGCGGGCGCCGCGCCCGCCCCTGCTCCGCGCCCGCTGCGCGCGATCCAGCCCCTGCCCGACCAGTTGATCAGCCAGATCGCTGCCGGCGAGGTCGTCGAACGCCCGGCGTCGGTCGTCAAGGAATTGCTCGAGAACGCGATGGACGCCGGTGCGACGACGCTGCGCATCGTGCTCGAGGAAGGCGGCGTCAAGCGCATCTCGATCACCGACGACGGCTGCGGAATCCCGCCCGCCGAACTGCCGCTCGCGCTGATGCGTCACGCGACGAGCAAGATCCGCTCGCTCGAGGAGCTGGAGGCGGTCGCGACGCTGGGTTTTCGCGGCGAAGCCCTCGCGTCGATCGCGTCGGTCGCCGAGATGTCGATCACGAGCCGCACGGCCGACGTCGCACATGCGACGAAGATCGACGCGACCACGGGCGCGCTGTCGCCGGCCGCCGGCGCGGTCGGCACGACGATCGAGGTGCGCGAGCTGTACTTCAACACGCCCGCGCGCCGCAAGTTCCTGAAAAGCGAGCAGACCGAATTCGGCCACTGCCTCGAAATGATTCGCCGCGCGGCGCTCGCGCGGCCGGACGTCGCGATCTCGGTGCTGCACAATGGCAAGGCCGTCGAGCACTGGAACGCGACCGAGCCCGCGCAGCGTGTCGCGAAGATTCTCGGCGACGGCTTCGCCACCGCGCACCTGCCGCTCGACGAGCAGGCCGGGCCGCTCGCCGTCTACGGCTGCGCGGGCCTGCCGACCGCGAGCCGCGGCCGCGCCGACCAGCAATACTTCTTCGTCAACGGCCGCTTCGTGCGCGACAAGCTGCTCACGCATGCGGTGCGCGCGGCGTACGAGGACGTCCTCCACGGCGACCGCTACCCATCGTACGTGCTGTTCCTCGACCTGCCGCCGGAAGCGGTCGACGTGAACGTGCACCCATCGAAGATCGAGGTGCGGTTCCGCGATTCGCGTTCGATCCACCAGTACGTGTTCCACGCGGTGCAGCGCGCACTCGCGCGCCACGCGGGCGCGTCGCCGGAAACCACCGCGGGCGGCCATGCCGCGCAACTCTCTCCGGCGCCGAGCGGCCCCGCGTCGTTCCTGAATACGCCACTCGGCCAGGGCGCGGCCACCGGCACGGGCGGCAGCGGCTTCTCGTCGCCGTCATCGTCGTCGGGCAACACGTGGATGCGCCAGGCACGCATGACGCAGGGCACACTGCCGGTCGCGCAACCGCTCGCGCTCTACGACGCGCTGTTCGGCCGCAAGGACACGGGTGCGGGCACGCCGGATGGCACGACGATCATCGCGCGCGATTCGGCGGATGCGGTCGATGCGCCAGTCGCGCCGCTGCCGGGCTTCACCGCGTCGCCGCTTGCCGCCACCGCACACGGCGAGCAGCCGCTCGGCTTCGCACTCGGCCAGATTCACGGGATCTACGTGCTCGCGCAGAATGCGCACGGCCTCGTGATCGTCGACATGCACGCCGCTCACGAACGGATTCTCTACGAACAGTTCAAGAACGCGCTCGCCGACCGCACGGTCGCGGTGCAGTCACTGCTGCTGCCGATATCGATGACGGCGACGCCGGTCGAGATCGGCACGGTCGAGGAAGAACGCGACACGCTCGAATCGCTCGGCTTCGACCTCGCGGTGCTGTCGCCGACGACGCTTGCGGTCCGCGCGGTGCCCGCGCTGCTGAAGGACGCTGATTTGCAGTCGCTCGCGCGCGCGGTGCTGGCCGACCTGCATGCGTTCGGCGGTTCACGCGTGCTCACCGAGCGCCAGCACGAGCTGCTCGGCACGCTCGCGTGTCACCACGCGGTGCGCGCGAACCGGCGCCTGACGCTCGACGAGATGAACGCGCTGCTGCGCCAGATGGAGGCGACCGAACGCGCGGACCAGTGCAATCACGGCCGGCCGACGTGGTATCAGCTCACGCTGAACGACCTCGACCGTCTCTTCATGCGCGGC
The DNA here is from genome assembly GCF_001523915.2 of Burkholderia sp. LA-2-3-30-S1-D2. Classification (NCBI taxonomy): domain Bacteria; kingdom Pseudomonadati; phylum Pseudomonadota; class Betaproteobacteria; order Burkholderiales; family Burkholderiaceae; genus Burkholderia; species Burkholderia sp. LA-2-3-30-S1-D2. Next base: position 2,818,580 of record NZ_CP013384.1, read on the forward strand.
CAATGAGCGCTTCACCGCAGTCTCGTCCGACGACGATCGCCTGCCTGCTCGGCCCCACTGCTTCGGGCAAGACGGCCGCGGCGCTGGCGCTCGCCGCGCGCCGTCCGATCGAGATCGTCAGCGTCGATTCGGCGCTCGTCTACCGCGACATGGATATCGGCACCGCGAAACCGACGCGCGACGAGCGCGCGAGCGTGCCGCACCACCTGATCGACATCATCGACCCGGCCGACGCCTATTCGGCGGCCGAATTCCGCGCGGACGCACTGCGCGTGATCGGCGGGATCGTCGCGCGCGGCCGCACGCCGTTGCTCGCGGGCGGCACGATGCTGTACTACAAGGCGCTGACGCAGGGCCTCAACGACCTGCCCACCGCCGATCCGGCCGTGCGCGCGGAGCTCGATGCCGACGCCGCGCGCGACGGCTGGCCGGCACTCCATGCGCGGCTCGCGCAGGTCGACCCCGCGACGGCCGCGCGGCTCGCCCCGAACGATTCGCAGCGGATCCAGCGCGCGCTCGAAGTGTTCCTGCTGAGCGGGCAGCCGATGTCGGCGCTGCTTGCCGCGCCGCGGCGAGCGGACGATGCGGCCGCCGCGTACCGCTTCGTGCCGGTGGCGCTCGAGCCGTCGGACCGCGCGGTGCTGCACGCGCGCATCGCGCAACGCTTCGACGCGATGCTCGACGCGGGCTTCATCGACGAAGTCGAACGGCTGCGCCGCCGCGAGGATCTGCACCTCGGCCTGCCGTCGATGCGCTGCGTCGGCTACCGGCAGGCATGGGAGTTCCTCAACGGCGACACCGACTACCGGACCATGCGCGACAAAGGCATCTTCGCGACGCGCCAGCTGTGCAAACGGCAGATCACATGGCTGCGCGCGATGCCCGAGCGGATCGTCGTCGACTGCGTCGCGCCGGATTCGACCGACCGGGCGGTTGACGCGCTCGAACGCGTGCTGGACGGCCGTATCGAGGATCACTAACGGGGCCGGATCGGCGCGCGTCGCCTGCTGCACACGCGTGATGCCCCTGCCCCGCTCAGTGCGCAAGCATGACGAGATTCGCGTCCCGCGCGAGCTGCCATCGGCCATCCGACTTGCGGAAGATCGTCAGCGTATGGCCGGAGCGGCGCACGGCGTCACCGCCCGGCGGCGTCACATCGATCTCGATGAAATTACGCATGTACGCCCAGTCGCCCATCACGCGAAGTTCGTCGATCCGGTAACGGCCGTCGACTTTCGGCCGATTACCAGCCGCCGCATTTGCGTCGCGCGACGCGGCCGCGAACGCCGCCTTGTCGAACGGCGGCTTGCCGGCCACCATGAAAATCGCGTCGTCGGCGATCAGGTCGAGCACTGTGGCCAGATCGCCGCGCCGGCTCGACACGAACCAGGTTTCCACCAGATCGCGAATCGCGCGTTCGTCTTCGATCATCGTCGTTGCCCCTTCGGCAGCCCGCCGACACGCCGGGCCACGCCAGAAAAAAAGCCGCCCGGATCGACTCCGGGCGGCTTTCCTTGCTGCGTCTTGCGTGCGGTGCGTCAGACCACGACCGTCTGCGCCTCGCCTTCGCGGCTCGCACGCACGGTGCCGATCTTCCACACCTGTTCGCCGGCGGCCGTCAGGTCGGCGATGGCCGCGTCGGCATCGGCCGCCGCGACGATCACGGCCATCCCGATCCCGCAGTTGAACACGCGGTGCATTTCGGCGTCGGCGACGCCGCCGTGCTCCTGCAGCCACTTGAACAGCGGCGGGAGCGGCCACGCGTTCTGGTCGAGCTCGGCCGTGAGGCCATCGCGCAGCACGCGCGGAATGTTCTCGACGAGGCCGCCACCCGTGATGTGGGCCATGCCCTTCACCGGCAGCTTCTGCATCAGCGCGAGCAGCGGCTTCACGTAAATGCGCGTGGGCGCCATCAGCGTGTCGGCCAGCGAGCGGCCGTGGAAATCGGCCGACAGGTCGGGGTTCGCGCGCTCGATGATCTTGCGCACGAGCGAGAAGCCGTTCGAGTGGATGCCGCTCGAAGCAAGGCCGAGCACCACGTCGCCTTCGGCGATCGTGCTGCCGTCGATGATCTTGCTCTTCTCGACCGCGCCGACCGCGAAACCGGCCAGGTCGTATTCGCCGTCCGGGTACATGCCCGGCATTTCGGCCGTCTCGCCGCCGATCAGCGCGCAGCCCGACAGTTCGCAGCCGTGCGCGATGCCCTTGACGACCGTTGCGGCCGTGTCGACGTCGAGCTTGCCGCACGCGAAGTAGTCGAGGAAGAACAGCGGCTCGGCACCCTGCACGAGGATGTCGTTCACGCTCATCGCCACCAGATCCTGGCCGACGGTGTCGTGTTTGTTCAGATGAAAGGCCAGCTTGAGCTTGGTGCCCACGCCGTCGGTGCCCGACACGAGCACGGGTTCCTTGTACTTCTTCGGCACTTCGAACAGCGCGCCGAACCCGCCGATGCCGCCGAGCACGCCGTCGCGCAGGGTTTTCTTCGCAAAAGGCTTGATCTTGTCGATGAGCGCGTCGCCTGCGTCGATGTCGACGCCTGCGTCGCGGTAGGACAGACCCTGAGCGTCGGGAGCGGATTTCGGAGGATTCATGGGGGAATGCGAGAAGGTCGGTAAAATGCGATTTTACCCGAAGCCGGCCCGTTGGCCGGAATTCCCAGCACCGAATCGTCAGGGATTGCATCTTGCTCGACACGTCCCCGTTTTCATCGCTACGCGAGCCGCGCCGAAACCCGCGCGCCGCCGTGCGTGCGGCCGCGTGTGCAGGCACCGGAGCAGCCCCGCGCGCGTGCCCGGCGTACGGCGCGCGTTTCATCAACCGACCCGCATTGTGACTGTTGTGTCCCGTCAACTGACGCTCGATCTCGGCACGCCGCCGCCCGCCACGTTCGACAACTTCATCATGAATGAGGAGAACGACGAGCTCATCTCGCGGCTCCAGAAGCTCGACCTCGCGCTCGCGGCGGGGCCCGTGCCGGACCGGTCGTTCTATATCTGGGGCGAGCCCGGCAGCGGCCGCACCCATCTGCTGCAGGCGCTCGTGAGCGACGCGTCGTACGGCAACGCGCGCTACCTGACGCCGCAAAGCCCGCTCGGCGCGTTCACGTTCGACGCGCGCATCGGCATCTACGCGATCGACGACTGCGACCGGATGAGCGACACGCAGCAGGTCGCGCTGTTCAACCTGTTCAACGAGGTCCGCGCGCACCCCTCGAGCGCGTTCGTCGCGGCAGGCCCGGCGGCGCCGCTCGCGCTCGACGTGCGCGAGGATCTGCGCACGCGCCTCGGCTGGGGGCTCGTGTTTCACCTGTCGCCGCCGTCCGATGCCGGCAAGATCGCCGTGCTGAAGCTCGCGGCGAAAGAGCGCGGGATCGCGCTCACCGACGACATCGCCGCCTACCTGCTGACCCATTTCCGCCGCGACATGCCGAGCCTGATGGCGCTGCTCGACGCGCTCGACCGCTTCTCGCTCGAGCAGAAGCGCGCCGTCACGCTGCCGCTGCTGCGCCGGATGCTGGCCCGCCCCGGCGACGACATCGCACCGCCGGGCACAGGCCCGAACCGCTTCGAGTAAAATGCGCATCCATGACTAATCTGGCACTCTTTGACCTCGATCACACGCTGATCCCGACCGATAGCGACCACGAATGGGGCCGCTTCATGGTGAAGCTCGGCATCGTCGACGCGGAAAGCTTCTCGCGTCAGAACGATCAGTTCTTCGCCGACTACAAGGCCGGCAAGCTCGACATCCATGCGTACCTGTGCGCGATGCTCACGCCGCTCGCGAAGTATTCGCGCGCGCAGCTCGCCGAATGGCACGAGCAGTACATGCACGAGGTGATCCGCCCCGCGATGACGCCCGCCGCGCTCGAACTCGTGCGCAAGCACATCGATGCCGGCGACCTGTGCTGCGTCGTGACGGCCACCAACGAATTCATCACGCGTCCGATCGCGACCGCGTTCGGCGTCGACACGCTGATCGCGTGCGAGGTCGAAACGACCGACGGGCATCCCGATTCGCCGTACACGGGCCGGCCGACCGGCACGCCGAGCTATCGCGAAGGCAAGATCGTGCGCACCGAAGCATGGCTCGCGTCGCTCGGCAAGCACTGGGACGACTTCGAGCACAGCTACTTCTACAGCGACTCGCACAACGACATCCCGTTGCTCGAGAAAGTCACCGACCCGATCGCGACCAACCCCGACGACACGTTGCGTGCGCATGCAAGCGCGCGCGGCTGGCGCATCCTCGATCTCTTCTGAACGTCGTGATCAAAAAATTCATTCGCAAGCTGCTCGGCCAGGACGGCGCCGAACAAACGTCACCCGCCGAGGCGCCCGCCGCCGACACGGCCCCTGCCCAGCGCCTCGCGAAGGGTAGCCGCGGCGGCGCCAGGAAGCCGCGCAGCAATCACGAACCGACCGTCGTGCCGGCCAGCGTGCACCAGATCGATCCGTCACTGATCTCGCGCAATGCCGTCCGCGTGACCGACACGCTGCAGCAGGCGGGCTTTCGCGCATTCATCGTCGGCGGTGCGGTGCGCGACCTGCTGTTCGGCATCGCGCCGAAGGACTTCGACGTCGCGACCGACGCGACGCCGACCGAAGTCCAACGCCTGTTCCGCCGCGCGCGCCTGATCGGCCGCCGCTTCCAGATCGTCCACGTGCAGTTCGGCCAGGAACTGATCGAGGTGTCGACGTTCCGCGCACTGGTCGATGCGCCGCCCGAGGCTGCCGCGTCGGCCGAGCCGCCGAAGCGCCTGAAGCGCGACGAACTCGATCGCCGCACGCACGCGGTCGACGCCAGCGGCCGCGTGCTGCGCGACAACGTGTGGGGCGAACAGCACGAAGACGCCGCGCGCCGCGACTTCACGATCAACGCGATGTACTACGATCCGTCGACGCAGACGGTGCTCGACTACCACGACGGGATGGCCGACATGCGCGCCCGCCTGCTGCGGATGATCGGCGACCCGGCCACGCGCTTCCGCGAGGATCCGGTGCGGATGCTGCGCGTCGTGCGTTTCGCGGCGAAACTCGGCTTCGAGATCGAGCCGCATACGCGCGAACCGATCAAGGCGCTCGCCGACCTGATCAACAACGTGCCGGCCGCGCGCCTGTTCGACGAAATGCTGAAGCTGCTGCTGTCGGGCCACGCGCTCGCGTGCCTGCAGCGGCTGCGCAAGGAGGGCCTGCACCACGGGCTGCTGCCGCTCCTCGACGTCGTGCTCGAACAACCGCAGGGCGAGAAGTTCATCACGCTCGCGCTGAACAACACCGACGCGCGCGTGCGCGCCGGCAAGACGGTATCGCCGGGCTTCCTGTTCGCGACGCTGCTGTGGCACGACATGCGCCAGCGCTTCGAGCAATACACGGCGGAAGGCGAATTCCCGGTGCCGGCGCTCCATCGCGCGATGGACGATGTCATCGACATGCAGACCGAGAAACTCGCGATCCACAAGCGCTACTCGGCCGACATGCGCGAGATCTGGGGCCTGCAGCTGCGCCTCGAAAAACGCTCGGGCCGCAGCGCGATGCGGCTGCTGGAACACCAAAGGTTTAGAGCGGGGTATGATTTCCTCCTGTTACGCTGCGAATCCGGCGAGCTCGATGCGGAAGTCGGACAGTGGTGGACGGATTTCATCGAAGGCGACGCGGCCGCGCGCGAGGCACTCCTCACGCAGGGCGGCTCGAAGGAAAAATCGCCCCGCAAGCGGCGCCGCCGCGGCGGTGCGCGAAACCGCAAGCCGGACGAAGGCGCCGCCGAGCAGGCGCCGGACACCGCGGGCGGTTCCGACGACTGACGCGCGCGCCGGCGAACGACGTAGGAAGTGATGCCATGACGGTTGCATATATCGGACTGGGGGCGAATCTCGGCGATGCGCGCCAGACCCTGAAGGACGCGGTGGTGTGCCTCGCGCAGCAGCGCACCATCTCGATCCTCGGCAAATCGAGCCTGTATCGCACGGCGCCCTTCGAAGCGGGCGGCGACGATTACTACAACTGCGTCGTCAAGCTCGACACGACGCTGTCGGCCCGTGAGTTGCTCGCGCTCTGCCAGAAGATCGAACATCACTTCGGGCGCGAGCGCCCGTATCGCAACGCGCCGCGCACGCTCGACCTCGACATCCTGCTGTTCGGCTCCGATTCGATCGACGAACCCGACCTGATCGTCCCGCATCCGCGCCTCACCGATCGCGCATTCGCGCTCGTGCCGCTCGTCGAGATCGAGCCGGCGCTCGACATCCCCGCGCGCGGCCGCGCCGATGCGTACCTCGCCTCTGTCGCGGATCAGCGCGTCGAGAAGGTGCAGACCTGTCAATGCCTGATGCAGAAGGCCCTTGCCGCCGGCGCTGACGCCGACAAGAACCGCTGCCGATGAACATCACTCCGCTGACCGTCACCGCGCCCGACCTGCGCGCCCCGCATCGCTATCTGGTGATCGAAGGGCCGATCGGCGTCGGCAAGACGACGCTCGCGCGCCTCTTCGCCGAGCGCTGGTCGATGCAGACGCTGCTCGAGCGCCCGCAGGACAACCCGTTCCTCGAACGCTTCTATCGCGACACCGCGCGCTACGCGCTGCCCGCGCAGTTGTCGTTCGCGCTGCAGCGCGCGCAGCAGGCGCGCGAACTGATCGGCGCGCTCGATACGGGCCGGCCCGTCGTCGCCGATTTCATGCCGCAGAAGAACGACATCTTCGCGCGGCTGAACCTGCCGGAAGACGAATGGCAGTTGTACCGGTCGATCGCGACGCACCTCGACGTCCCGCAAGCCCCCGCGCCCGATCTCGTCGTCTATCTGCAGGCGAGCCCCGAGGTGCTGTTCTCGCGCATCCAGAAGCGCGGGCTGCCAATGGAGCTGCAGATCAGCGACGCGTACCTGCGCTCGCTCGTCGATGCGTACAACGAATTCTTCTATCACTACGACCGAACGCCGGTACTCACGGTCGCAGCCGAACACCTGAACCCGCAAGACTCCCCCGAAGACCTCGCGCTGCTGATCGAGCGCATCGACACGATGCGCGGCCGCAAGGAATTCTTCGTCAAGGGCGAAACGACGCGCTGACGCGTCCTCGCCTGTCGTTCCTCCCCCATCGAACCGGATTTCCCCATGACCTATCTCCAGGAATCGAGCCGGCCTGCCGTCACTGTGCCCAAGCTGCAGGCAATGCGCGAGGCCGGCGAGAAGATCGCGATGCTCACCTGCTACGACGCGAGCTTTTCCGCGCTGCTCGATCGCGCCGGCACCGACGTGCTGCTGATCGGCGACTCGCTCGGCAACGTGCTGCAGGGTCACACCACCACGCTCCCGGTGTCGATCGACGACATCGCGTACCACACCGCATGCGTCGCGCGTGCGCAGCCGCGCGCGCTCGTCGTCGCCGATCTGCCGTTCGGCACGTACGGCACACCGGCCGAGGCGTTCGCGAACGCGGTCACGCTGATGCGCGCCGGCGCGCAGATGGTCAAGCTCGAGGGCGGTGAGTGGCTCGCCGACACGGTCCGCTTCCTCGTTGAACGCTCGGTGCCGGTGTGCGCGCACCTCGGCCTCACGCCGCAGTCGGTGCATGCGTTCGGCGGCTTCAAGGTGCAAGGCCGCACGGAAGCTGGCGCCGCGCAGCTGCTGCGCGATGCGCGCGCGATCGAGGACGCGGGCGCGCAGCTCGTGGTGCTCGAAGCGGTGCCGACGCTCGTCGCGTCCGAAGTCACGCACATGCTGAAAATCCCGACGATCGGCATCGGCGCGGGCCTCGAATGCTCGGGCCAGGTGCTGGTGCTGCACGACATGCTCGGCATTTTCCCCGGCAAGCGCCCGCGTTTCGTGAAGGATTTCATGCAGGGCCAGCCGAACATCCAGGCGGCCGTCGAGGCGTACGTGAGCGCGGTGAAGGACTGCTCGTTCCCAGGCCCGGAACACTCGTTCTGACGCGCGGCCGGCGCCTGTTCGATCCGAAAAAAAGCGCGGCACCCTTTGCGGGGCGCCGCGCTTTTTCCTTGAATGCGGTGTTGCCGAAGATCAGCGGTATCGGTTCGTCGGGCACGCGGCCCAGTCGTTCATCGCGTCATTTCAATACCGCATCGAGCGCGCCGCGCAGTGCATTGGTCAGCAGCAGCGCCTCGGCGCGCGCCAGATCGTCGAGCGTGACGATGCGCTCTTGGGCGCCGAATGTGCGATCGTCGAGCAGCACGCCGCGCATCACGCCCGGCAGCACACCGCTCGACAGCGGCGGGGTCACCCACTGGCCGTCGAGCTTCACGAACAGGTTCGAGCGCCCGCCTTCCGTCACCTCGCCGCGCTCGTTGACAAACAGCATGTCGAAGCCACCAAGCGCCTCCGCCGCCTGCCATGCGCGATCGTATTCGGCACGGCGCGTCGTCTTGTGCAGCAGCAGCGCGTCGTCCGTGCGGGTCGGTGCGAACCCGTGCGCGGACGCAAGCATCACGCCGACCGGCCCAGCGGGTAGCGGTTTCATCGTCGCGGCCATGATGTCGATCGTGCCGTCCTTCGCGAGCGCGAGCTTCATCCGGTACGGACCATCGCCGTCGAGCGCCGCGCAGCGCGCGTCGATCTCGCGGCGCAACGCATCGGCGTCGAGGCGGAAGCCGAATGCATCCGCGCTGCGCCGCAGCCGCGCGAGATGGCGCTCGAGATGCCGGATGCCGTCCGCACGCGTCGCGGCGGTGGTTTCGAACAACTGGAAGCCGGGATCGGCGTCGGTCAGGAATCGCGCTTTCAATTCGCACTCCGCATATTCGTCGGCGGCGACGCTGTCGAGCACGATGCCCGCGCCGACCCCCATCGTGCCGCGTCGCCGGCCGCGAGCGGCCGCTGCCGCGTCACGCGTGTCGATCGTTGCGGCAGCATCGACATCGACCGCCTCGAGCATCAGCGTCCGGATTGCGACCGACAGGCAGAAATCGCCGCAGCCGGTCGCATCGCCGGGCGACGCATCGCCTGCCGCTGCCCCTTCCTTCGGCGCGTCGAGCCAGCCGATCGCGCCCGTATAGAGCCCGCGCGGCGTCGACTCGATCGCGTCGATCAGTTCCATCGTCTTGTGCTTCGGCGCACCGGTGATCGATCCGCATGGAAACAGCGCGCGCAGCATCTGCGCGAACGTGGTGCCGTCGCGCCAGCCGGCCTCGACCGTCGACGTCATCTGCCATACCGACGCGTACGGCTCGACCGAGAACAGCGCCGGCACCCTGACCGTGCCCGTACGCGCGATCCGCGACACGTCGTTGCGCAGCAGGTCGACGATCATCACGTTTTCCGCGCGGTTCTTCGGATCGTTCGCGAGGAACGCGGCGGCCGCCGCGTCGTCGCGCGGATCGGCCGAGCGCGGCGCGGTGCCTTTCATCGGCCGCGCGCGCAGCATGTCGCCGTGCTTCTCGACGAACAGCTCCGGCGAGCACGACACGACCCACGCACTGTCGGGCAGCGCGATCAGCGCGCCATAACGCACGGGCTGACGCGCGCGCAGCCGCCGGTACAGCGCGAGCGGCGTGCCGAACATGTCGAAATTCAGCCGATACGTGTAGTTGATCTGGTACGAATCGCCCGCGCGCAGCGCGTCGTGCACTGCGGCGATCGCCGCGTCGAACGCGTCGCGCGACACGCTCTTCGCGACATGCGCGACGCCCGCGATCGACGGCGGGCCGCCGCCGTCCTGCTGCGCGAGCCACGCATCGACTTCGTCGCGCGACAGGCGCTCGCAGCGCGCATACAGCAAAAAGCGCAGCGGGGCATGGCCCGGCTGCGCTCTTTCAAGATTGCGTCCGAATTCGTAATCGCCGACGACGACCGCATGCAGCCCGTCGCGCAGATCCTGCGCCACCGCCACATCGAGCTCGTCGAGCCGTGCCGGATCCGTACACAAGCGCTCCCGCACGAAACCGGAATACAAACGACTCGACCGCGTGGACGCGGTCGAGTCGCAATCGTCCAAGAGCGCGAACGACGCGCTCTCGTTGCCTTCAGTCATGCCGTCACTCGAAGAAGCTCTTCATCCGGTCGAACCAGCTCTTGCTCTGCGGACTGTGACGCGCACCGCCCTCGGCCAGCGACTTCTCGAACTGCTTGAGCAGGTCGCGCTGCTGATCGGTCAGCTTCACGGGCGTCTCGACCTGCACGTGTACGTACAGATCGCCCGCGATGCTCGAACGCAGACCCTTGATCCCCTTGCCGCGCAGGCGGAACGTCTTGCCCGACTGGGTACCTTCCGGCACCGGGAACGACGCACGGCCGGCCAGCGTCGGCACCTCGATCTCGCCGCCGAGTGCGGCGGTCGTGAACGGGATCGGCATCTGGCAGTGGAGATCGTCGCCGTCGCGCTCGAACACCGAGTGCGGCTTGATGTGGATCTCGACGTACAGGTCGCCCGGCGGCCCGCCGTTGATGCCAGGCTCGCCGTTGCCGGCCGAGCGGATCCGCATCCCGTCGTCGATGCCGGCCGGGATCTTCACTTCGAGCGTCTTGGTTTCCTTCACCTTGCCCGATCCGTGGCAGTGCGCGCACGGTTCGGGGATGTAGGTGCCGGTGCCGTGACACTTCGGGCAGGTCTGCTGGATGCTGAAGAAGCCCTGCGACATGCGCACCGTGCCCTGGCCGTGGCAAGTCGGGCAGGTTTCCGGCTTCGTGCCAGGCTTCGCGCCCGACCCGTGACAGACTTCGCATGAGACCCAGCTCGGCACGCGGATCTGCGTGTCGTAGCCGTGCGCGGCCTGCTCGAGCGTGATTTCCATGCTGTAGCGCAGGTCGGCACCGCGATACACCTGCGGACCGCCGCGGCCGCCACGCGCGGCGCCGCCCGCGGCCTGACCGAAGATGTCGCCGAAGATGTCGCCGAACGCATCCGCGAAACCGCCGAAACCCTGTCCGCCCGCACCGCCCATGTTCGGATCGACGCCCGCGTGGCCGTACTGATCGTACGCCGCGCGCTTCTGGTCGTCCGACAGCATTTCATAGGCTTCCTTCACTTCCTTGAAATGCTCTTCCGCATCCTTGCTGTCCGGATTGCGGTCAGGGTGATACTTCATCGCAAGCTTGCGATACGCCTTCTTGATTTCGTCGTCGCTCGCATTCTTCGCGACGCCCAGAACCTCGTAGTAATCCCGTTTCGCCATATCGATTCGCTGTGCCGTCGCGCGTCACGCACGCGGCGGCTCCTTTCGCCCGCAGTAAAGTCTCTCGACTCGTCTGGCGCTGCGCCGTCCGCGGACGGCTCGCGCAGCACCCGCCAAAAAACAAATGTGCCCGGAGGGCCGCGAAGCCCGCCAGGCGTGGAGTCGATCCGGCCATCCGGAAGGAAAGACAGACCGCTGTTCAGCCGCGCCGCGCGCGTGTCGCGCGCGGCGTGCGGTGCCATGGCAACCCGGCTCAGTCCTTCTTCACTTCCTTGAACTCGGCGTCGACGACGTCGTCCGCAGCCTGCTGCGCGCCGCCCGCGTGGGCCGCGCCTTCCGCTGCCCCCGCCGCGCCGGCCGCACCGGCCTGCTGCGCCTGCATGTCGGCGTACATCTTTTCGCCGAGCTTCTGCGAAGCCTGACCGAGTTCCTCGACCTTCGCGTCGATCGCCGCCTTGTCGGCCGACGTATCCTTCAGCACGTCCTCGAGCGACTTCAGCGCCGCTTCGATCTTTTCCTTCTCGCCCGCTTCCAGCTTGTCGCCGTACTCGGTGAGCGCCTTCTTCGTGCTGTGGACCAGCGCGTCGCCCTGGTTGCGCGAATCGGCCAGCTCGCGCAGCTTGTGGTCTTCCGCTGCGTTCGCTTCCGCGTCCTTGATCATCTGGTCGATTTCAGCTTCGGACAGTCCCGAGTTCGCCTTGATCGTGATCTTGTTTTCCTTGCCGGTCGCCTTGTCCTTCGCGCCGACGTGCAGGATGCCGTTCGCGTCGATGTCGAAGGTCACTTCGATCTGCGGCACGCCGCGCGGCGACGGCGGGATGCCTTCGAGGTTGAACTCGCCGAGCAGCTTGTTGCCTGCCGCCATCTCGCGTTCGCCCTGGAACACCTTGATCGTCACGGCCGACTGGTTGTCGTCCGCCGTCGAATACACCTGTGCGTGCTTCGTCGGGATCGTCGTGTTCTTGTTGATCATCTTCGTCATCACGCCGCCGAGCGTCTCGATGCCGAGCGACAGCGGGGTCACGTCGAGCAGCAGCACGTCCTTGCGGTCGCCCGACAGGACCTGGCCCTGGATCGCCGCGCCGACTGCGACGGCTTCGTCCGGGTTCACGTCACGGCGCGGGTCCTTGCCGAAGAACTCCTTCACCTTCTCCTGCACCTTCGGCATGCGGGTCTGGCCACCGACCAGGATCACGTCGTCGATGTCCGACACCTTGACGCCCGCGTCCTTGATCGCGATGCGGCACGGTTCGATCGTGCGCTCGACCAGATCCTCGACCAGCGCTTCCAGCTTCGCGCGGGTAATCTTCAGGTTCAAGTGCTTCGGGCCCGATGCGTCGGCCGTGATGTACGGCAGGTTGATTTCGGTCTGCTGGCTCGACGACAGCTCGATCTTCGCCTTTTCAGCGGCTTCCTTCAGGCGCTGCAGCGCGAGCACGTCCTTCGACAGGTCGACACCCTGCTCCTTCTTGAACTCGCCGATGATGTAATCGATGATGCGCTGGTCGAAGTCCTCGCCACCGAGGAACGTGTCGCCGTTGGTCGACAGCACTTCGAACTGCATTTCGCCGTCGACGTCCGCGATCTCGATGATCGATACGTCGAACGTGCCGCCGCCGAGGTCATACACGGCGATCTTGCGGTCGCCCTTCTCGGCCTTGTCGAGGCCGAACGCGAGCGCAGCCGCGGTCGGCTCGTTGATGATCCGCTTGACTTCGAGGCCCGCGATGCGGCCGGCGTCCTTGGTTGCCTGACGCTGGCTGTCGTTGAAGTACGCCGGCACCGTGATCACGGCTTCCGTGACCGGCTCGCCGAGGTAGTCTTCGGCCGTCTTCTTCATCTTGCGCAGCACTTCCGCCGAAACCTGCGGCGGCGCCAGCTTCTCGCCGTGCGCTTCGACCCATGCGTCGCCGTTGTCGGCCTTGATGATCGTATACGGCATCAGGCCGATGTCCTTCTGGACTTCCTTCTCTTCGAAGCGGCGGCCGATCAGGCGCTTCACCGCGAACAGCGTGTTCTTCGGGTTGGTCACGGACTGACGCTTGGCCGGTGCGCCGACGAGCACTTCGTTATCGTCCATGTAGGCGATGATCGACGGCGTCGTGCGCGTGCCTTCCGAGTTCTCGATGACCTTGACCTGGTTGCCTTCCATGATGGCGACGCACGAGTTCGTGGTGCCGAGGTCAATACCGATGATCTTTCCCATTTTTGCTAATCTCCAGAAATGCCTGTTTGCTGCGCGAAACCCCGCGTTTTTGGGTGGTTTCGCGCGCCAGAATTCAACTCTGTTCCCGAAATGCGTCCGGCCGATCCGTTTTCAAGACCCGCCAAGCGATGCGGGTATTAAATTTTTTCAATCGATGCCGGTAGCCGGATCGTGCGGACCGTCGTCGCGGTCCGACGGCGCGCCTGCCGCCGCGGCAACCTTCGCGCGCGCCGCCGACACAGCCGCCTGGAACTGCGCGAGGCCATGCCAGCCGGTCGCGCGGCCGAGCCGCTTGCCGCGATGGAAAAAGAACCACGTCGGCACACCGTGCAGGCCGAAGCGGCGCCCCAGCTCATGATGTTCATACACGTTGCAATGGAACCACTTCAGGTCCAGCGCGCGCATCGCGTCCGTCTGGGCGAGCATCGCCTTCTTCGCGATCTCGCAGTTGAAGCAGTCGACGCCCCAGAAGAACACCACGGCGAGTGCATCGCCGGCGCCGGCGATCGCCGCGTCGAACGTGTCGGCCGCCAGCGCCTGCATGTCGAACGCTTCGAACGCGGCCGGATCGACGCCGGCGGGAACCATCGCGGCAGCCTTACTTCGGCTGGGCGACCGTGACGAGCGCCGGGCGCAGCACGCGGTCCGCGATCGTGTAACCCTTTTGGAGGACGGTCACGACGGTATTCGGTTCCTGATCGGCCGGCACCATCGAAATCGCCTGGTGCTGGTGCGGATCGAACTTCTCGCCGACCGGGTTGATCGCGACGACGCGGCCCTTCTCGAGCGCGCTCGTCAGCTGGCGCAGCGTCAGCTCGACGCCTTCGCGCACCTTCGTGATGTCGCCGGACGTATCGCTGACGGCGGCCTCGAGGCTGTCCAGCACGGGCAGCAGGTGCTCCGCGAAGCCTTCGATCGCAAACTTGTGCGCCTTCGAGACGTCTTCCTGCGCACGGCGGCGGACGTTCTCGGTCTCGGCCTTCGCCCGGAGGAAGCTCTCCTGCAGCTCGGCGACCTTGGCTTGAGCCTCCGCGAGCGCAGCGTCGGCTGCTTCGGCGGCGGGAGCAGCGCCTTGCGCCGCCTGCTTCTCGCTGCCGATGTCTTCGGCCGATTGGGTAGCCGGGTTCTCTTGCGTGTTTTCCATGTCGCTGAAAGTCGATTAGAGGTTGAAGCCAAATCGGCAACCGCCGGACCGTAGCCGGCGACACCGCACATTGTTGGTGCAAATAAGGGCGAAAACTGCGGTTTCAAGAGGGTTATTCGCCGGTATTCGCCAACACTGCGAAACAACCGCGCCGCACCCCGCCCGATTGCGCGCATTTGTCGCCAGATCGGACGAAACGGTCGGTAACAACGCTTACCAGGCAAGTACTAGCTCGGCACAGGGGGCTGCACTACACTCCACTCAAGCGTCGAGAAAGCGCGTTTACCCTAGCTTACCGCCGCCTGACATCCACCTGGCGCTGCATTCACCGTCCCATCGAGGCGAGTACCGTGAAACTGACCTTTGCCATATCGGTGGTCGCGCTGGTACTGATCGCCGGCACCACCACCATCTGTCTGTCCGGAGCCGTGACCGACCGCACGACCGAATACGGAAGCGCGCGGGCGACTTTCGACCAGATGTTCAGCTCCCACCAGAAAATCTGTCGATGATGCGCCGGTCGCGCTTGGTCGGCCGGCCGTGCAGATTCGCCGCCGGCTCACGATACGTGCGGCGCCGCTCCAGTTCGGCGAGCCGCGCGACGCGCCCCGCTTCCGTTTCCTCGTAAAGCGTCTGCGCGATGCTCGCGGGTCCGCGCACGTCGCAAATGCCCAGCACGGCAATGTGCCAGACGACACCGTCGATCGCAATCTCGACCTCGTCGCCGACGCGCACGTCCTTCGCCGGCTTGACGGCCGCGCCGCCGATCTTCACGTGGCCCTTGTCGACCGCGTCGGACGCGAGCGAGCGCGTCTTGAAGAAGCGCGCTGCCCACAGCCATTTGTCGATGCGCAGCTTCGCGCCGGGTTCCGTCGAAATCCTGTAGTTCATCGCGTTCAATTCACCGTTTCGGGCTGTGCGGCCTTCACCGGCCAGCCCTGCAAATTCTCGGCGACAATCTCGCCCACCGCGCCGATCCACGCGGACGCGCCGTTCAGACACGGAATCCGGTGGAAGGCTTGGCCGCCGCCCGCGATGAACTCGTCGCGCACCTCCATCCCGATCTCCTCGATCGTCTCCAGACAATCGGCCGTAAAACCGGGGCAGAACACGTCGGCCCGCCGCACGCCGGCCTCGCCGAGTTCGCGCAGCGTCGGCGCGGTGTACGGCTGCAGCCACTCGGCCTTGCCGAAGCGCGACTGGAACGTCACGCGGCACTCGAGCGTCGACAGCCCGAGCGCGGCCATCAGCAGCGCGCCCGTCTGCTGGCACTGGTCATGATAAGGGTCGCCCAGGTCGAGCGTGCGTTTCGGCACCCCGTGAAAACTCAGCACGAGCTTGTCGCCGGCCGCGAAGTCGGGCCGGCCGTGCTGCGCCCAGTACTGACGCACCTGCTCGGCAAGCGCGTGGATGTAGGCCGGATGGTCGGCATATTGCCGCACCGTGCGCACTTCCGGCTGGTTGCGCATCCGCGCGAGCGCGGCGAACGCGGCATCGAATGCGGTCGCGGTGGTGGACGCCGAGTACTGCGGATACATCGGCATCAGCAGCACACGCTCGACGCCCGCGCGCTTGAACTGCGCGAGTGCCTGGGCAATGCCTGGGCTGCCGTAGCGCATCGCGTAGTCGACCGTCACCTGGTAGCCGTTCGATGCGAGCAGGTGGCGCACGCCTTCGGTCTGGCGCTCGGTGTACACGCGCAGCGGCGAGCCCTCGGGCATCCACACTGCCGCATATTTCTTCGCGGACGCGCGACCGCGCAGCGGCAGGATCAGCGTGCGCAGCAGTATCTGCCAGACGACCTGCGGGATTTCGACGACGCGGGGATCCGACAGGAATTCGGCCAGATAGCGCCGCACCGCGCGCGGTGTCGGAGCGTCGGGCGTGCCGAGATTGATCAGCAGCACGCCGATGGGATGGGCGGCCGCAACGCTCGAAGGCGGCTCAAGATCGAAACGCATGGGCAGGAACGTGCTCGAGGCACGCAGTCGGACGGCCCTCAATTATAGCGGGCCGGCTCGCTGGGGTTGGCTGGCCGTTCGGCCGACTGGCAGCGCACGCGGCGTCGCGGCACGATGGCTGAACGGGATCGGTTCAGGTTACTGCTGGCTCAGCGTGAGCGACAGCAGCCGCGCGGTGATGTCGACGATCGGGATCACGCGGTTGTACGCCATGCGGGTCGGGCCGATCACGCCGAGCGTGCCGACGATCTGGCCGTTCACCTCGTAGGGCGCGGTCACGACGCTCATTTCCTCGATCGGCACCAGCGTCGATTCGCCGCCGATGAAGATCTGCACGCCCTGGGCGTGGCTCGACACGTCGAGCAATTGCAGGAGGCCCGTCTTTTGGTCGAACACGTCGAACAGCTTGCGCAGCCGCGCCATGTCGGAGGAAAGATCCGCCACTTCGAGCAGGTTGCGCTCGCCGGAAATCAGCACGGTGTCCTCGGTGTCGGGCACCTCGGTGCTGGCCGTCACGGCCGCGTGCATCAGCGTGGTCATGTCGCCGCGCAACTGGTCGATCTCGTCGCGCAGGCGGCGGCGCACCTCGTCGAACGACAGGCCGGCGAAATGCGCGTTGATGTAATTGGACGCCTCGGTCAGTTGCGACGGCGAGTAGTCGCGCGGCGTCGCGAGCATCCGGTTCTGCACGTCGCCCTCGGGCGTGACGATGATCAGCAGGATGCGCTTGTCCGACAGGCGCATGAACTCGATCTGCTTGAACACGTGGCTGCGCCGCGGCGTCAGCACGACACCCGCGAACTGCGACAGGTTCGACAGCACGCTCGCGGCGGCCGCCACCACCCGCTGCTGCGGCTCACCGGCCTGCAGCGTGTTCTGCACCTGCCGCGCGACGGCCTCGGCGTCGATCGGCGCCTCGACCGTCAGCATCGTGTCGACGAACAACCGGTATCCGCGCGGCGTCGGCACGCGGCCGGCCGACGTGTGCGGGCTCGACACGAGGCCGAGCTCCTCCAGGTCGGACATCACGTTGCGGATCGTCGCCGGGCTCAGCTCGAGCCCGGAGTAACGGGACAACGTGCGCGATCCGACTGGCTGACCGTCGGCGATATACCGTTCGATCAGGGTTTTCAGGAGGGTTCGTGCGCGAGGATCTAGCATGGTGGAAAATTTTAGCGCAACCACGCGACCGCGGCGAGTGGCGTCGGCCATTGTTGCGCGGGCCGGCCCGATCCGGCCCCGCCGCCGCACGGCCGGTTCTTTTCGTCAACGAGCTATGGTGTAATGCCGGCATGAAAACCGGTAATCAGTTCAACACTGTCGCGCTCGTCGGCCGGAGCAACACGCCCGGCATCGCCGAGCCGCTCGCCACCCTGGCTGCCAGCCTAGCGAAGCTGGGCTTCGAGGTCGTATTTGAAGGCGATACCGCGCGCGAGTTCGGCATCACCGGCTATCCGGCGCTCACCCCGGCCGAAATCGGGGCGCGTGCGGACGTGGCGGTCGTGCTGGGCGGCGACGGCACGATGCTCGGCATCGGCCGCCAGCTTGCGCCGTACCGGACACCGCTGATCGGGATCAACCACGGGCGGCTCGGCTTCATCACGGACATCGCGGCGGCCGACATGCACGCACGCATCCCCGTGATGCTGGCGGGCAAGTTCGAGCGCGAGGAGCGCTCGCTGCTCGAGGCCCGGATCGTGCGCGACGGCGAACCGATCTACCATGCGCTCGCGTTCAACGACGTCGTCGTGAACCGCAGCGGCTTCTCGGGGATGGTGGAGCTGCGCGCGTCGGTCGACGGCCGGTACATGTACAACCAGCGTTCGGACGGCCTGATCGTCGCCACGCCGACGGGCTCGACCGCGTACGCGCTGTCGTCGGCCGGCCCGATCCTCCATCCGCAGCTCCAGGGCATCGTGCTCGTGCCGATCGCGCCGCACGCGCTGTCGAACCGGCCGATCGTGCTGCCCGACGATTCGAAGATCGCGATCCAGATCGTCGGCGGGCGCGACGTCAACGTGAATTTCGACATGCAATCGTTCACCGCGCTCGAACTGAACGACACGATCGAGGTGCGCCGCTCGAAGCACACGGTGCCGTTCCTGCACCCGGTCGGCTACAGCTATTTCTCGACGCTGCGCAAGAAGCTGCACTGGAACGAACACGCGTCGAACGAAGACGACAAGGCGTTCTGACGCCCCTGAGCCCGACACCATGCTCCGCCACCTCTCGATTCGCGACTTCGTCATCGTCGCCGCGCTCGATCTCGAATTCGACAGCGGCTTTACCGTCTTTTCCGGCGAAACCGGCGCCGGCAAATCGATCCTGATCGACGCCCTCGCCCTCGCGCTCGGCGAACGCGCCGACGCGAGCGTCGTGCGCGCCGGCTGCGGCCGCGCCGACATCACCGCAGAATTCACGCCGCACGACCGCGTCGCGCACTGGCTCGACGAACACGCGTTCGACACTGAGGACACCGTGATGCTGCGCCGCGTGATCGACGCGAACGGCCGCTCGCGCGCATTCATCAACGGCACCAGCGCGACGCTCGCGCAGCTGCGCGAACTCGGCGAGATGCTGGTCGACATCCACGGCCAGCACGCGCACCAGTTGCTGATGCGCCCCGATGCGCAGCGCGAGCTGTTCGACACGCACGCGGGGCTCGTCGCCGATGCCGCGAACGTCGCACGCGCGTGGCGCGTCTGGCGCGACGCGACGCAGGCGATCGACGCCGCGAAGGCGCACGAGCGCGAACTGCAGCTCGAACGCGAGAAGCTCGCATGGCAGCTCGCCGAGCTCGACAAGCTCGCACCGCAACCGGGCGAATGGGACGAAGTCGGCAGCGAGCACAAGCGCCTGTCGCATTCGGCGAATCTGATCGCCGGCGTGCAGGGTGCGCTCAACGCGCTGTCCGAGGCCGACGACGCGATGCTCCCGCAACTCGGCGCGATCGTGTCGAAACTGCGCAGCCTGGCCGACTACGACACGGGGCTCGGCGACGCGCTCGCATCGCTCGAACCGGCCGAGATCCAGTTGCAGGAAGCCGTCTATTCGCTGTCGCACTACGCGCAGCGCCTCGATCTCGACCCGGCCCGGCTCGCGCAGGTCGAAACGCGCCTCGACGCGCTGCACTCGACCGCCCGCAAGTTCCGGCTGCCGCCCGACACGCTGCACGAGGAACATGCGGCACGCCGCGCGCAGCTCGCCGCGCTCGACGCAGCCGCCGATCTCGGCGCGCTCGAAGCCGCGCAGGCCAAGGCATGGGAAGCCTATCTCACTGACGCGAAACGCCTGTCGAAGGCGCGCGCGCAGGCCGCGAAGGCGCTCGGCACGGCCGTCACGGCCGGCATGCAGGAACTATCGATGGCGGGCGGCAGCTTCGAAGTCGCGCTCGTGCCGCTCGCCGATGGTGGCGCGCACGGGCTCGAGCAGGTCGAATTCCGGGTCGCCGGACACCCCGGCGTGCCGCTGCGGCCGCTCGCGAAAGTCGCATCGGGCGGCGAACTCGCACGGATCAGCCTTGCGCTCGCGGTGATCGCGAGTGCCGCCAGCCCGACGCCGACGCTGATCTTCGACGAAGTCGACACGGGCATCGGCGGCGGCGTCGCCGAGGTGGTCGGCCGCCTGCTGCATCAGCTCGGGCGTGACCGCCAGGTACTGTGCGTGACCCACCTGCCACAGGTCGCCGCGCGCGGCGACCATCACTTCCAGGTTGCGAAGGGTGCCGACGACCGCGGTGGCACCGTCTCGTCGGTCGTCCCGCTCGACAAGGCGAGCCGGGTCGAGGAAGTCGCCCGGATGCTCGGTGGGCTCGAGATCACCGCGACGACGCGCAAGCACGCGAAGGAAATGCTCGCGGCCTGACGCGGGCACCCGGCCCCCGAATGAAAAGAGACCGGCACATGCGTCGGTCTCTTTTCATCGGCAGCAGCGGCCGCCCGATCGCCGCCGCCCTGCTCCGGTGATTCGAACGCTCGACTCGAACGCCCGAATCAAACACTCGTTTCAACCGCGCCGAACACCCGCTCCCACAGCGCCGTCACGGCCGCCCGCTCGTCGGCCACCAGCGCCGGATCGACCCGCGCCTTTTCCATCCCGTCGAGCCGCAGCTTGTGTTGCAGCTTCCGGTACTTGCGGTACGCGGCGCCGACGCGCTCGGCTTCGTCCTCGCCCATCAGCCCGAATCGGGCGACCTCGCGCAGCAGCGCGATGTTGCCGGTATTGCGGATCAGCTCGGCATCACTCGACGCATGCAGCAGCACCCAGTACTGGACGATGAACTCGATGTCGACCATCCCGCCGCGATCGTGCTTCAGGTCGAACAGCTCGGTCTGGTTCGGGTGGCCGGCGAACACCTTGCCGCGCATGTCGACGATCTCCTTCGCAAGCACCGCCCCGTCGCGCGGCGTCGTCAGCACCTGCTGGCGGATCGCCTCGAAGTCGGCGCCGATCTGCGTGTCGCCCGCGCTGTAGCGGGCACGCGTCAGCGCCTGGTGCTCCCACACCCACGCGGTGTTCGCCGCGTCGCCCTCGCGCAGCTGGTAGCGGCGGAACGCGTCGAGATCGGTCACGAGCAGTCCGGCCTCGCCGTTCGGCCGCAGCCGGAGGTCGATGTCGAACAGCGCGCCGGCGCCGGTCGCGGTCGTGAGCCACGTGATCAGCCGTCGCGTGAACGTCGTGTAGACGTCCGCCGAGCGCTCGTCGGGGTCGTCGTACAGGAAGATCAGGTCGAGATCCGATGCGTAGCCAAGCTCCTTGCCGCCGAGCTTGCCGTACGCGATCACCGCGAACTTCGGCACGTCACGGTGGCGCTTCGCGAGCTGCGACCAGACAACCTCGATCGTCACGTCGAGCACAGCGTCGGCGAGCTCCGAGAGGCGATCGCTCACGTGCTCGACCGACAGCTGGCCCGCCAGATCGATCAGCAGGATGCGGAACACCTCCGCGTGCTGCGCATGCCGCAGCAGGTCCATCTGCTGCTCGGGGCCGTCGGCGGCCGCGAGGCGCGCACGCAATGCGTCCTTGAACGCGGGCCAGTCGAACGGGCTCGCGATCGCTTCGTCGTCGAGCAGTTCGTCGAGCAGTTGTGGATGGCGGATCAGGTAGCCGCCGCCCCAGCGCGTCGCGCCGAGCACCGACAGCACGCGATCGAGCGCGGCGGGATACTCGGTCAGCAGCGCCAGATAGACGCCGCGCCGGCTGACCGTCTCGAGCAGGTCGAACAGCCGCACGATGGTGTCGTCGCGGCGCGCAGCGTCGATCCGCGGCGCAGCCTCGAGCGCGCGCTGCGCGACGCTGTCGAAACGTTGCCGGCTCTTTTCCGGCAGGCCCGCGTAGCGCGACGACTGCCAGATCGCGCGCAGCCGAGCGAGCACGGTCGCCGGATCGGTGAAGCCCAGCCCGTCGAGGCGCGCGCGCAGCGCGTCGTCTTCGCCGTCGTCGGCGAGCGCCCCGCTCCAGATCCACGACGCGGTGGTGTCCTCGCCCGCCGCGCACGGGCCGCCGCTCACCTTGTCGGCAAAGATCTGGTCGAACTGCGCCTCGACGAAGGTGCGGTAGCCGTCGAGCACCGTCATCAGCGCCGCGTAGTCGGCAAAGCCGAGCGACGCGGCCAACGCCGCGCGCTCGGCCTGATCGACCGGCATCGCGTGCGTCTGCGCGTCGTCGCGGTACTGCAGCCGGTGCTCGAGCGTGCGCAGGAAGTTGTAGGCGTCGGTCAGGCGCTCGCGCACGTCCTCGCCGATCAGCCCGCGCGCCTGCGCATGGCGCAGCACCGCGAGCGTCGGCCGTACGCGGAATTCCGCATCCTGGCCGCCGCGGATCAACTGGAACACCTGCGCGCTGAATTCGATCTCGCGGATCCCGCCGCGCCCGAGCTTGATGTCGTCGGCCTTGTCGGGCCGCATCGACGCGCGGCGCGCGGCTTCCTGGCGAATCTGCTGGTGCAGCGAACGGATCGCACCGATCACGCCGAAATCGAGATAGCGGCGGTACACGAACGGCTTGACGATCGATTCGAGCTGCGACGCGAGCCGCTGCGCCGCGTCGCTGTCGCCTTCCGACACGAGCCGCCCCTTGATCCACGCGTAGCGCTCCCATTCGCGCCCCTGCACGTAGAAATATTCCTCGAGCATCCCGAGGCTGCACACGAGCGGCCCCGAATCGCCGTTCGGGCGCAGCCGCATGTCGACGCGAAACACGTAGCCGTCGGCCGTGACTTCGGACAGCACGCCGATCAGGCGCCGGCCGAGCCGCGTGAAGTATTCCTGGGTGGACAGCGGCGAGCGCGTGCCGCCGGCGGTCTCGCCGTCGTCCTCGTAGACGAAGATCAGGTCGATGTCGGACGACACGTTCAGCTCGCGGCCGCCGAGCTTGCCCATCCCGACCACGCCCAGCACGACGCGCTGGCCGTCGGCGCCGCGCGGCTCGCCGTACATCGCCTCGAGTTCGGCCGACAGCAGCGTGAGCGAGCGCTGCACGGCCACCTCGGCGAGATCGGTCATCGCGCCCGTCACCTCGGCGACGTCCGCGACGCCGCGCAGGTCGCGCTCCGCGACCGCGCCGAACACCTCGACACGCAACTGCCGCAGCGCGCGCTTCAGTTGCTCGTCGCCCGGCGCGGCCGCGCCGGCCGGCGATGCGAGCAGTTCGGTCAGGCGCGCGTCGAGCTGCGCACGGGCGAGCGGCGCGGCGGCCCACGCGGCGATCTGGTCGGACAGCGCGGGACGCGCGGCGGCCGCGCGGGCGATATAGCGGGAGTAGGACTGGCTGATCAGGGCGGAAGCGTCGGTCATCGAAAAGCGGGCCTGGCGGTCGGGCCCGCCGGTGCGGGAAAGCGCTTGCGCGCCCTGCCGCCGACAGGCCCCGTGGACTCGGCGCGGTGTCGCGACGCGGATGCGCCGCCGCGAAAACCGCGCGCCGGAAAGCCCGTGCCGCGCTGCCGCAACGGCCGCCGGCACGAACCCCTGTGATACATTTCAACGTCAGTCTGCAAAACTACCATATCGCCGCCCTTCCGCCGCATGTCCGACCGTCAGGAATCCGCCTTAGCTGAGCCCGAAGCGGGACCTCCGAAGCACGATCATCCAGTCCTGCGTCACGTGTTCAGGGTGACGCTGGCAGTCGGGATCGGCACGTACTTCGTCGCGGCCGGCGCGTTCCTCGGGCTGCGCTACGTGGTGCTGCCGCGCATCGACGAATTTCGCCCGCGCATCGAGCGCGCGGTGTCCGACAAGCTCCACGCGCAGCTCTCGATCGGCAAACTGTCCCCCCACTGGTCCGGCATGCAGCCGGGCGTCGAAGTCGCCAACCTCACCATTCGCGGCCGTGACGGCCAGATCGCGCTGTCGGTCCCGCACGCGACGGCCGCGCTGTCGTGGTTGTCGCTGCTGCGGCTGTCGCCCGCGCTGTCGAGCCTGATCGTCGACCATCCGGACCTCGTCGTCGCGCGCGCGGCCGACGGCTCGCTGAGCATCGCGGGCGTCGGCGTCGCGACCACCCATGGCGGCAACGACACGTTCGGCACCTGGCTGCTGAAGCAGGAAGCGATCGTGCTGCGCAACGGCACGCTGCGCTGGCGCGACGCGCAGCACGATGCACCGGAGCTCGCGCTGTCCGGCATCCGCCTCGCGGTGCTCAACGACGGTCGCGAACACAAGGCCGCGCTTCAGGCGCCCGCGAACGGCACCCTGCTGCTCGGCCCGCTCGATTTCCGCGCGCGCTTCCGGCACAAGCCGCTCGCGCCGATCGGCAAGCCGACGAACTGGACCGGCGACGCGTATCTGTCGACCGGCCCCGTCGACCTGCAGACGCTCGGCCGCTATCTCGACATACCGCTCACGATCCACGCGGGCCGCATCGACAACGCAATCTGGGCGACCTTCCAGAACGGCCACCTGCGCTCCGCCGGCGGCGACCTGCAGGGCGCCGACGTCGTGCTGCGCGTGCGGCCGACCCAGCCGCGCCTCGACGTGCCGACGGTCGGCTTCGGCTGGGACATGGCGCTGGACGCCGGCCGCGACTACACGCTGCACCTGACGCGCTTCAACGCGGAGCTCGGGCAGCCGCCGCTGCCGGACGGCACGCCGCTCGCCCGCTCGCTCGCGCTGTCGACGCTGACCGCCCGCTACCGCGTGCCGGCCGCCGACCAGGGGCAGCTCCTGAGCGTCGTCGGCGACCGCGTCGATCTCGGCATCCTCAGCGAGTTCATCCGCGGGCTGCCGCTGCCGGCGCAGCTGCGCAACGAACTGATCAAGCTCGACCCGCGCGGGATGGTGTCGAATTATCACATCGAGGTCGAACGCGCGAAGCCGGCGCGGGCCGAGCTCGCCGACGAAGAGCGCCGCACCGGCGCCGCACCGATCGTGCGCTACCGCTTCCTCGGCGACCTGCAGGGCATCAGCTTCGCCGCGCAGGAGCCGCCCCCCGGTCTCTCGCCGCGTGGCCATCCGCGCGCCGGCTGGCCGGGCGTCGAGAACCTGTGGGGCCGCGTCGACGCGAACGAGACGGGCGGCGCCGCGCACTTCGACACGGTCAACGCCGCGGTCACGGTGCCCGGCGAATTCGACGAGCCGCGCCTGACCTTCGACCGGCTGCGCGGCAACGCGAAATGGGTGATCACGCCGGCGCCGGGCGAGAAGCACGCGCGCGTCGACGTGACGTTGCCGGACCTGTTCGTCGCAAACCCCGATGCGGAAATCGCGGTGTCGGGCTCGTACACGAACCCCGGCCACGGCCGCGGCTCGCTCGACCTGCGCGCGGATTTCGCGCGCGCGTCGGTGGCGCGCATTCCGCGCTACCTGCCGACCGGGATGTCCGAGCACCTGCGCAACTATCTCGGCCATGCGCTGCAGGACGGCCAGGTGTCCAAGGGCGCGTCGATCGTCGCCCGCGGCCCGCTCGAGAAATTCCCGTTCGAACACGAGCCGGATGCCGGCGTGTTCCATATCGTCGCGCCGTTCACCGGCGGCCGCTTCGAGCCGACGCCGTACCCGCCGCGCAAGCTCGCGAACGGCACGCCGAGCGTCTGGCCCGCACTCGACGGGATCGACGGCGTGTTCGAGCTCGCGCAGAACAAGCTGCGTTTCGACATCGCGCGCGCGCACTACAAGCGCGTCGCGCTGACGAAGGTCGCCGGCCGGATCGACGATCTCGGCAACCCGTCGACGTCGCCGCTCGTCATCGACGGCCATGCGCAAGGCCCGCTCGCGGACCTGATCGACTACGCGGACAACAGCTCGCTCGGCGCGATGAGCGGGCACATCGGCCAGCGGATCGATGCGCAGGGGCCGGCGGCGCTCGCGCTCAAGATCACGATTCCGCAGCACGTTCCGCATCCGCATACCCACGTCGAAGGCGCACTCGCGTTCGGCGGCAACACGCTGTCGACCGACGGCGTGCCGCCGCTGTCCGCGCTGCGCGGCAGCGTGCGCTTCTCCGAGACTGGCGCATCGCTGCACGACCTGTCGGGGCGCTTCCTCGGCGGACCCGTGCGCGCGAACGGCAACTTCCAGTCGCACGGCCCGTACGCGGTGGACGTCGACGGCAAGCTCGCGCTCGACGCCGCGCGCGGGATGAACCTGCGCGGCACGGCTGCGGCGCTGCTCGAGCACGTGGTCGGCGACGCACCGTACCAGCTCGCCGTGCGCGGCGCGCCGGGCCGCCTGCCGGAAGTCACCGCGCGTTCCGACCTGACGGGCGTCGCGTTGAACTTCCCGGCGCCGTTCGCGAAACCGGCCGGCACGCCGATGCCGTTCCGCTTCACGCTGCAGCCGGCCGCCGAGGCGGGCGGCAAGCACCTCGAGCATGCCGACCTGACGCTCGGCCCCGTGTCCGCGACCTACCTGCTCGACGCAACACCCGGCCAGCCGCTGCGCGCGGTGCGCGGCGCGATGGGCATCCACCGGATGCCCGACCTGCCGCAGGACGGCGTGAGCGCCGCCGTCGACGTCGACGAACTCGACGCCGACGCCTGGCTCGCACTGGCCCGCACGCTGCAGCACGACGCGCCGCGCGCGCCGGAACCGCAAGCCGCGCCGCGCATCGACGTCGCGAGCTTCACGCCGAAACGCTTCGCGCTCCACTTCGGCACGCTGAAGCTGCTCAAGCGCAACTGGGAAAACGTGATCATCGGCGCGTCGCACATCGACGAGTTGTGGCAGGCGAACATCGCGTCGAACCAGGTCTCGGGCTACCTGTCGTGGGCGCCGGGCGGCGGCCACAACGGCGCGGGCGTGCTGAACGCGCGGCTCGCGAAGCTCGTGATTCCGCAGAGTGCGCAGCACGACCTCGTCGGCCGCGCGATGAACCTGCCGACGCCGACCGACCGGCCGATGCCGTCGGTCGACCTGATCGTAGACCAGGTCGTTGCACGCGATCACGACATCGGCCGGCTCGTCGTCAATGCGCGCAACATCGAGGAAGACGGCGCGCCGGTGTGGCAGCTCGACAAGCTCGAGCTGGCGAACCCGGCCGCAAAGCTGACGGCGACCGGCAACTGGCGCACGTCGCGCCGCGCGCTGGCCCGCGGCGTCGACGAAAACGATGCACCGCGCCGCAGCGTGTTCGACTTCAAGCTCGACGTCGGCAACGCGGGCGCGCTGCTCGACCTCGTCGGCCTGCCGCGCACGCTGGCGGACGGCCACGGCGCGGTGACCGGCAAGGTCGGCTGGCGCGGCGGCCCGACCGCGGTCGATCTGCCGTCGCTCGGCGGCCAGATCGCGCTCGACCTGGAGCACGGCCAGATCCTGAAGGTCGATCCGGGCGCCGCGAAACTGCTCGGCGTGCTGAGCCTGCAGAGTCTCGCGCGCTTCCTGACGCTGAATTTCCGCGACGTGATCGGCAAGGGACTGCCGTTCGACAAGATCACGGGCACCAGCCGGATCTCGAACGGGATCGCACGCACCGACGACTTCTCGATGACGACTGCGCCGGCGAACGTGACCGTGCGCGGCGCGGTCGACCTTGGCACCGAGACGCAGGACCTGCACGCGCACGTCGCGCCGAAGATCGGCGCCGGCACGGCCGCGATCGCGGCCGCGGTCATCAATCCGCTGCTCGGCGTCGGCGTGCTGGCGGCGAACTACGCGCTGTCGGAGACGCTGTCGCACGCGTTCGCGCTCGACTACGCGATCACCGGCTCGTGGGCGCATCCGCACATCGAGCGGGTGCGAGGCGATCAGGGTAAGATGAATCACGGTCCGGCCGATGCGGCGAGCCACTGACGCGCGCAGGGTGCCGGGCCGCACCCCATTTATGACGCAACCGATCCAGCGATGACCGATCACGCCCGTTCCGCCACGCCCTTTCGGGTCGCCGCGCTGCAGATGGTGAGCACGCCGGACGTCGCACGCAATCTCGCCGAAGCCGGACGCCTGATCGCGGAAGCGGCAGGCGACGGCGCGCAGCTCGTGCTGCTGCCCGAGTATTTCTGCTTCATGGGCCATCGCGACACCGACAAGCTCGCGCTCGCCGAACCCTACCGCGACGGTCCGATTCAGCGCTTCCTCTCGGAGGCCGCGCATCGTCACGGCATCTGGGTGATCGGCGGCACGCTACCGCTGAAGGCGCCCGAACCCGATCGCGTGCTGAACACGACGCTCGTGTTCGACCCGACCGGCAACGAAGCGGCCCGCTACGACAAGATCCACCTGTTCAACTTCGAGAAAGGCGACGAATCGTTCGACGAGGCGCGCACGATCCGCGCGGGCGACACGGTCGTCACGTTCGACGCGCCGTTCGGGCGGGTCGGCCTGTCGGTCTGTTACGATCTGCGCTTTCCGGAGCTGTACCGCAGGATGGGCGACTGCGCGCTGATCGTCGTGCCGTCGGCGTTTACGTATACGACGGGCCGCGCGCACTGGGAAATGCTGCTGCGCGCGCGGGCCGTCGAGAACCAGTGCTACGTGCTCGCGGCCGCGCAAGGCGGCAAGCACGAGAACGGCCGGCGCACCTGGGGCCACAGCATGCTGATCGACCCGTGGGGCGAAATCGTCGCGCTCCGCGACGAAGGCGCGAGCGTCGTGACCGGCGCGCTCGATCCGCAGCGCATCGCCGACGTGCGCCAGAGCCTGCCCGCGTGGCGGCATCGCGTGCTGGCCTGAACCGCTGATCCGCCCTGGCGCTTGAAACGCCGCCCGGCCAACCCATCTGCCCAGAACGCACCCGACAACTTTTTGAGAACCCTCGATACCCGCATGAACATCATCGAACCCGGCATCCGCAATCTTGCGCTGGCGAAGGACATCCTCCTCACGCCGTACGGCCTCGACGAGAGCCTGCTCACGCGCACGATCGCCGACATCTTCACGCATCGCGTCGACTACGCGGACCTGTACTTCCAGGCGACCCGCAGCGAAGCGTGGAGCCTCGAGGAAGGCATCGTGAAGTCGGGCAGCTTCAGCATCGACCAGGGCGTCGGCGTGCGCGCGGTCGCGGGCGACCGCACAGCGTTCGCCTACTCGGACGACCTGTCTCCGGAAGCCATCGCCCAGGCGGCCGCGGCCACCAAGGCGATCGCGGCGGCCGGCGGCGGCCGCCAGAAGATCAAGGCGGCGACGTCGCTGAAGGGCATCTCGGGCCGCGACCTGTATCTGCCGTCCGATCCGCTCGCGTCGCTCGACGCGACGGCCAAGGTCAAGCTGCTCGAGCGCATCGAGCAGATGGCGCGCGGTCGCGACCCGCGCGTCACGCAGGTGATGGCGGGGCTCGCCGGCGAATACGATGTTGTGCTGGTCGCGCGCAGCGACGGCGCGCTCGCCGCCGACATCCGGCCGCTCGTGCGCGTGTCGGTCACGGTGATCGCCGAACAGAACGGCCGCCGCGAAATCGGCTCCGGCGGCGGCGGCGGCCGCTTCGACTACGGCTACTTCACCGACGAAGTGCTGTCACGCTACGTCGACGACGCCGTGCACGCGGCGCTCGTGAACCTCGACGCGCGCCCTGCCCCGGCCGGCGCGATGACGGTCGTGCTCGGGCCGGGCTGGCCGGGCGTGCTGCTGCACGAGGCGATCGGCCACGGCCTCGAGGGCGACTTCAACCGCAAGGGTTCGTCGGCGTTCGCCGGCCGGATCGGCGAGCAGGTCGCCGCGAAGGGCGTGACGGTGGTCGACGACGGCACGCTGCCGAATCGCCGCGGCTCGCTGAACATCGACGACGAAGGCAACCCGACGCAGTGCACGACGCTGATCGAGGACGGCATCCTGAAGGGCTACATCCAGGACACGCTGAACGCGCGCCTGATGAAAATGCCCGTCACCGGCAACGCGCGGCGCGAGTCGTATGCGGCATTGCCGATGCCGCGCATGACCAATACGTACATGCTGAACGGCGACAAGGATCCGCAGGAAATCATCGCATCGGTGAAGAACGGCCTGTACGCGGTGAACTTCGGCGGCGGCCAGGTCGACATCACGAACGGCAAGTTCGTGTTCTCGGCGTCCGAGGCGTACATGATCGAGAACGGCAAGATCACCTACCCGGTGAAGGGCGCGACGCTGATCGGCAGCGGCCCGGAATCACTGAAGTACGTGAGCATGATCGGCAACGACATGTCGCTCGACTCGGGCGTCGGCGTGTGCGGCAAGGAAGGCCAGAGCGTGCCGGTCGGCGTCGGCCAGCCGACCCTGCGGATCGACAAGATGACGGTCGGCGGTACGGCATAACCGCATCGCGGCGCAGACAATCCGCGCATTTTGCCGAAAACGCGCGGATTGTCCGCATTTTCGCGCATCCCCGGTTGCCAGCGGCCTGGCGCCGGGGTATAAATTCCGAATCAACTTTTTTGACGAACCGAATCTCCGTCATGTCCGCCAAGTTTTATTTTTACTTTTTTTGGCATCTCAGACCGCTGGCGGATCGAGAGGGTTGATGGCGCGTAAAGCGCAACCGAAATTCCCGAAAAAACCGCCGGCGAACCCGGCGGTTTTTTTTCGCCCTTCGCCACCCGGTCCCCGCCGCAGCGGATCCCGCGGTTCCGACCGGAATCACTGAATTGCTTGAATTGATGAATCTGCCGCACGCGCACTGACCGAACGGCGCCCGCAAAATTAGGAGAAACAGCATGCCCCCGCACAACACCGATGATGTCCGCATTCGCGAACTCAAGGAACTGACGCCGCCCGCCCACCTGATCCGCGAATTCGCGTGCTCCGAAGCCGCGTCCGAGCTGATCTACAACTCGCGCCAGTCGATGCACCGCATCCTGCACGGTATGGACGACCGGCTGATCGTCGTGATCGGGCCGTGTTCGATCCACGATACGAAGGCGGCGATCGAATACGCGGGGCGGCTCGTGAAGGAGCGCGAGCGCTTCAAGGGCGAGCTGGAAATCGTGATGCGCGTGTACTTCGAGAAGCCGCGCACGACGGTCGGCTGGAAGGGGCTCATCAACGATCCGCACCTCGACAACAGCTTCAAGATCAACGAAGGGCTGCGCACCGCGCGCGAACTGCTGCTGCAGATCAACGAGATGGGGCTGCCGGCCGCGACCGAATACCTCGACATGATCAGCCCGCAGTACATCGCCGACCTGATCTCGTGGGGCGCGATCGGCGCGCGCACGACCGAGTCGCAGGTGCACCGCGAACTCGCGTCGGGGCTGTCGTGCCCGGTCGGTTTCAAGAACGGCACCGACGGCAACGTGAAGATCGCGGTCGACGCAATCAAGGCCGCATCGCAGCCGCACCATTTCCTGTCGGTGACCAAGGGCGGCCACTCGGCGATCGTGTCGACGGCCGGCAACGAGGACTGCCACGTGATCCTGCGCGGCGGCAAGACGCCGAACTACGACGCGGACAGCGTGAACGCCGCGTGCGCGGACATCGGCAAGGCGGGCCTCGCCGCGCGCCTGATGATCGACGCGAGCCACGCGAACAGCTCGAAGAAGCACGAGAACCAGATCCCCGTATGCGCGGACATCGGCCGCCAGGTTGCGGCCGGCGACGAGCGCATCGTCGGCGTGATGATCGAGTCGCACCTCGTCGAGGGGCGCCAGGACCTGAAGGAAGGCTGCCCGCTGACCTACGGCCAGAGCATCACCGACGCGTGCATCGCGTGGGACGACAGCGTGAAGGTGCTCGAAGGCCTCGCGGAATCGGTGAAGGCACGGCGCGTCGCGCGCGGCAGCGGCAACTGATCGCCGGCAGGCCCGAGGCGGCGCGTGCCACCCGCGGCCTGCAGCCTGCGCCGCAAGAAGAAAGCCCGGCTCACGCCGGGCTTTTTGGTTGGCAAGCAGCCGCCGTCAGGCGCTCACTCGAGCGCGCCCGAACCGAAGATCTCGGTATTGATGCGCTCCGGCGCGACGCCGAGCGCGACCAGCGCGTCGCGCTGCGCCTTCATGAACGCGATCGGGCCGCAGACGTAGTAGTCGGCATCCGACACCAGCGCGTATTGCTTCACGCGTTCCGGCGTCAAGCGCCCCTCGAGGTCGTGATCGACGCCGACCCGGTCGTTCGGGCCGACCAGCTCGTACAGCACCGTGCGCTTCACGTTCGCGTGTTCGCGCACCGTATCGTTCAGCCAGTCGCGGAACGCATGCACCGCGCCCGACCGGCATGCGTGGACGAACCGCACCTCGCGCGTGCTGCCTTCGCCGACCAGCGTCGATGCCATCGACACCATCGGCGTCAGGCCGACGCCGCCGGAGATCAGCACGACCGGCGTATCGACGCCGCGCTTCAGCGAGAATTCACCCATCGGCGCGGTCACTTCGACGATCGCGCCCTCCTCAACGCCGTCATGCATCAGCGTCGATACCTTGCCGGGCGGGATCGCTTCCGGCTGGCCGGCCTCGCGCTTCACCGAGATGCGCAGCCACTTGCCGTGCGGTGCGTCGGACAGGCTGTACTGGCGCGGCTGGTCGACGCCGAGGTCGCCGACGAAACGCTTCACCGTGACGTACTGGCCCGGCGCGAAGGTCGGCGCCTCACCGCCGTCGGCAGGCGTCAGGTAGAACGACGTGATCTCGTCGCTTTCACGCACCTTGCGGGCGACCTTGAACGGACGGAAGCCGCTCCACGCGGCGCCCGCGTACAGGTCGGCCTCGGCGCCGATCAGGATCTGCGCGAGCTGGCCGTACGCGACACGCCATGCCTCGAGCGTCTCCGCGTCGACCGCGTCGCCGAGCACTTCAACGATCGACGCGAGCAGGTTCTCGCCGACGATCGGGTAATGCTCGGGACGGATGTTCAGGCTCGCGTGCTTGTGCGCTATGTGCGACACCGCCCCGCCGAGCGCGCCGAGGTTGTCGATGTTCGCCGCATACGCATAGACCGCCTTCGCGAGCGTTTCCGGCTGGCTGCCGGTCTTCTGGTGCGTCTGGTTGAACAGGTTCTTCAGTTCCGGATGGCGCGCGAACATGCGCTGGTAGAAGTGCTTCGTGATCGTCGCACCGTGCACGGCGAGGACAGGGGCAGTGGCCTTCACACGAGCCATCTGGTCAGCGGTGATGTGGGTCATGTTCGATTTCTCCGTTAAACATGCACGTACGATACATCTTTAAAAATCGACGCCCCTCGGGCAAATTGTCGCAGCGCGCAAAAACGCGACAGGGCGTCAGCGGACGCGCCCGCGCTCCCACAGCACGTCCGAGCCGCCACCCGCGCGGTTCAGCACGCGCGCCAGCACGAACAGCAGGTCCGACAGCCGGTTCACGTAACGCCGCGGCGCATCATTGAGCGCGTCGTTCCGCCCGAGCGCGACGATCGAGCGCTCCGCGCGGCGGCACACCGTCCGGCATACGTGCGCGAGCGACGCCGCGCGCGAGCCGGCCGGCAGGATGAATTCCTTCAGCGGCGGCAGCGTCGCGTTGTAGTCGGCGAGCCACCGGTCGAGGCGCGCGAGGTGCGTGTCGTCGAGTACCGCGTGGCCGGGAATGCACAGCTCGCCGCCGAGATCGAACAGGTCGTGCTGGATCGTGACGAGCGCGGTGCGCACGTCGTCCGGCAGCGGATCGGCAAGCAGCACGCCGAGGTTCGAGTTCAGTTCGTCGACGTCGCCGATCGCGGCGATCCGCGCGTCGTCCTTGCCGATGCGCCGTCCGTCGCCGAGACCCGTGGTGCCGTCGTCGCCCGTGCGCGTCGCGATCTTGCTCAAGCGGTTGCCCATGCGAATCTCCTCTCGTGCGC
The DNA here is from genome assembly GCF_001523915.2 of Burkholderia sp. LA-2-3-30-S1-D2. Classification (NCBI taxonomy): domain Bacteria; kingdom Pseudomonadati; phylum Pseudomonadota; class Betaproteobacteria; order Burkholderiales; family Burkholderiaceae; genus Burkholderia; species Burkholderia sp. LA-2-3-30-S1-D2. Next base: position 2,852,139 of record NZ_CP013384.1, read on the forward strand.
GGCCGCAATGCGGCCCGGTTACCTAGGAACGCGATTATCGCAGCCCGCGGCGGCGGGCGCAGCGGGCGTTACAGCGTAGAATGGGCCGAAAGTTTGACAAGCAGTCGTCAGGAGACATTCGTGAATCACCCTGCCCCGCCGGCCACCGTGCGCCGCCCGCTGCCCTCCGCCATGCTCGATGCGCTGCGCGCCGCCTTCGGCGAGCGCGTCTCGACCGCCGACGCCGTCCGCGCCCATCACGGCCGCGACGAATCGCCGTTCGATCCGCAACTGCCCGATGCCGTCGTATTCGCCCACAACGCCGATGAAGTTCGCGAAGTGGTCTCGCTGTGCGCGCTCTACGGCGTACCGCTGATCCCGTACGGCGCCGGCTCGTCGCTCGAAGGCCACCTCCTCGCCGTGCGCGGCGGCGTCTCGCTCGACCTGTCGGAAATGAACCGGGTGCTGTCGATCAACGCGGAAGACCTGACCGTCACGGTCGAGCCGGGCATCACGCGCAAGGCGCTCAACGAAGCGCTGCGCGACACCGGCCTGTTCTTCCCGATCGATCCGGGCGCCGACGCCAGCATCGGCGGCATGACCGCGACCCGCGCATCGGGCACCAACGCCGTGCGCTATGGAACCATGCGCGAGAACGTGCTCGGCCTGACCGCCGTGCTCGCCGGCGGCCGTGTCGTGAAGACGGGCTCCCGCGCGCGCAAGTCGTCGGCCGGCTACGACCTCACGCGCCTGTTCGTCGGCTCCGAAGGCACGCTCGGCGTGATCACCGAGATCACGCTACGCCTGCATCCGCTGCCCGAAGCCGTGTCGGCCGCGATCTGCACGTTCCCGTCGATGGGCGACGCTGTGCGCACCGTGATCGAGACGATCCAGATCGGCGTGCCGATCGCACGCGTCGAGTTCGTCGACGCGCTCGCGGTACGCTCGATCAACCGCCACTCGAACCTGACGCTCGCCGAAGCGCCGACGCTGTTCTTCGAATTCCACGGCACCGAAGCCGGCGTGAAGGAGCAGGCCGAGCTCGTGCAGACGCTTGCGGGCCAGAACAATGGCCAGGGCTTCGAATGGGCGACCCGCCCCGAGGATCGCACGCGGCTCTGGGCCGCGCGCCACAACGCGTATTTTGCGATGCTGCAGCTCAAACCCGGCTGCCGCGCGGTGACGACCGACGTGTGCGTGCCGATCTCGCAACTCGCCGCGTGCGTCGAGGAAACCGAAGTCGACCTGCGCGCATCGTCGCTGCCCTGCCCGATCGTCGGCCACGTCGGCGACGGCAATTTCCACGTCGCGATCCTGATCGATCCCGACAAGCCCGAGGAAATCGACGAAGCCGAACGCATCAACGACCGGATCGTCGAACGCGCGCTGCGCCTCGGCGGCACCTGCACCGGCGAGCACGGCGTCGGCCTGCACAAGATGCGCTTCCTGCCGAAGGAGCACGGCGACAACGCGATCGACGCGATGCGCGCGATCAAGCTCGCGCTCGATCCGCGCAACCTGATGAATCCCGGCAAGATCTTCACGTGCTGACACGGCGGCGCGCTGCCGCGCCGCCCGCTGGAGACCCCATGAACGCTTCCGTCGAACTGTCGAGCGCAACCCGCGCGCAACGCCAGCGCGAAGTCGTGCAGGCGCTGATGGCCGTGCTGCCGACGCATTGCCTGCTGTTCCGCGACGAAGATACGGCGCCGTATGAATGCGACGGCCTGTCCGCGTACCGCCGGCTGCCGCTCGCGGTCGCGCTACCCGAAACCGAATCGCAGGTGCAGCGGATCGTGCAGATCTGCCGCCGCATGGAAGTGCCGATCGTGCCGCGCGGCGCGGGCACGAGCCTGTCCGGCGGCGCGCTGCCGATCGTCAACGGCGTCGTGCTGTCGCTCGCGCGCTTCACGCGCATCGTCGAGGTCGATCCGTACGCGCGCACCGCCACCGTGCAGCCCGGCGTGCGCAACCTCGCGATTTCGGAAGTGGCCGCGCCGTACGGGCTGTACTACGCACCCGATCCTTCGTCGCAGATCGCCTGCACGATCGGCGGCAACGTGGCGGAGAATTCCGGCGGCGTCCACTGCCTGAAATACGGGCTGACGGTGCACAACGTGATGCGCGTGCGCGCGGTCACGATCGACGGCGAGATCGTCGAATTCGGCTCGCTCGGCCTCGACACGCCGGGACTCGACCTGCTCGCGGTGATGATCGGCAGCGAAGGGATGTTCGCGATCGTCACCGAGGTCACGGTGAAGCTGATCCCGAAACCGCAGACCGCGCAGCTCGTGATGGCGAGCTTCGACGATGTCGTGAAGGGCGGCGAGGCGGTCGCCGCGATCATCGCGTCGGGCATCATCCCGGCCGGGCTGGAGATGATGGACAAGCCGGCCACGCAGGCCGTCGAGGCGTTCACGCACGCGGGTTACGACCTCGACGCGAAGGCGATCCTGCTGTGCGAATCGGACGGCACGCCCGAGGAAGTCGCGGAGGAAATCGTCCGCATGACGGCCGTGCTGCGCGAGCATGGCGCGACGCGAATCCAGGTGTCGCGCAACGAAAGCGAGCGGCTGCGTTTCTGGTCCGGCCGCAAGAACGCGTTTCCTGCCGCGGGACGCATTTCCGCCGACTATTACTGCATGGACGGCACCGTGCCGCGCCGCGCGATCGGCCCCTTGCTCGCGCGCATCGAGCAACTCGAAACACGCTACGGACTGCGCTGCATCAACGTGTTCCATGCCGGCGACGGCAACATGCATCCGCTGATCCTCTACAACGCGAACGATCCGGACGAGCTGCACCGCGCCGAGCAGTTCGGCGCGGAAATCCTCGAATGCTGCGTGGAATTCGGCGGCAGCGTGACGGGCGAGCACGGCGTCGGCATCGAAAAGCTCAATTCGATGTGCGTACAGTTCTCGCCGCAGGAGCGCGATGCGTTCTTCGCGGTCAAGCGCGCATTCGATCCGGCCGGGCTGCTCAACCCCGACAAGGGCATCCCGACCCGCGCGCGTTGCGCCGAGTACGGCCGCCAGCACGTCCGTGGGGGGCTGCTGCCGCACCCCGACCTGCCGCGCTTCTGAGCGCCGCGCAGTCACGCAGTCGCGCGGCCCGTGCCGGCCGTGCGCGTGGCGGCTGCATGCCTTCGTCATACGGGGCTTAGGGATAGTCGCGATGTGGATTCGCGCCACCCCGGTACAATCGACCGGACAACAACGAGGCAGCAACAGAACATGGAAGAGGACGACATCGTCGCCGGATGGGCCGAGCGCATCCGTGCCGCCAGTGCCGACGGCCGGTCGCTGCGGATTCGCGGCGGCGGCACCAAGGACTGGTACGGCCAGGCGCTGGACGGCGAAATACTCGACACGCGCTCGTTTCAGGGCATCGTGTCGTACGATCCGGCCGAGCTCGTCGTCACGGTCCGCGCGGGCACGCCGCTCGCGCAGCTTGAAACCGTCCTCGCCGAGTGCGGCCAGATGCTGCCGTTCGAGCCGCCGCATTTCGGCCGCGCGGCCACCGTCGGCGGCTGCATCGCGGCGGGCCTCGCGGGCCCGCGCCGCGCGACCTGCGGCGCGCCACGCGATTTCGTGCTCGGCGTCACGCTGATGAACGGGCGCGGCGAAGTGCTGCGCTTCGGCGGGCAGGTCGTGAAGAACGTCGCCGGCTACGACGTGTCGCGGCTGATGGCCGGCTCGCTCGGCACGCTCGGGCTGATGCTCGACCTGTCGATCAAGGTGCTGCCGGTGCCGGTCGCCGAAGTCACGCTGAAGTTCGAGGTGACCGCGACCGACGCGGTGCGCAAGCTCAACGAATGGGGCGGCCATCCGCTGCCGGTCAGCGCGAGCGCTTGGCGCAACGGCACGCTGGTGCTGCGGCTGTCGGGCGCCGAGGCCGCCGTGAAATCGGCGAAGACGCTGCTCGGCGGCGAAGTCGTCGACGCGGTCGAGGCCGAGCGATTCTGGGCCGGCCTGCGCGAGCACACCGATCCGTTCTTCAACGGCATTCCGCCCGGCTATGCGCTGTGGCGCCTCGCGCTGCCGTCGATCACCGAACCGATGCACCTGCCCGGCACCCAGCTGATGGAATGGGGCGGTGCGCAGCGCTGGTGGATCACCGACGCCGACGCGCAGACGGTGCGCATGAGCGCGAAGCAGGCCGGCGGCCATGCGACGCTGTTCCGCGCGGGCGATTCCTACGACCGCAGCGCGGGCGTGTTCACGCCGCTGCCTGCGCCGCTGATGAAGATTCACCGCGGGCTGAAGACGGCGTTCGATCCCGCGCGCATCTTCAACCGCGGCCGGCTCTACCCCGACCTCTGAGGGCTCGATGCAAACGAACCTCGCCGATTTCATCCGCAATACGCCCGACGGCGACGAGGCCGACGCGATCCTGCGCAAGTGCGTGCATTGCGGCTTCTGCACCGCGACCTGCCCGACCTATCAGCTGCTCGGCGACGAACTCGATGGCCCGCGCGGCCGCATCTACCTGATCAAGCAGATGGTCGAAGGCGCGCCCGTCACGCGCAGCACGCAGCAGCACCTCGACCGCTGCCTCACCTGCCGCAGCTGCGAGACGACCTGCCCGTCGGGTGTCCAGTACGGCCGGCTCGTCGAGATCGGCCGCAAGCACGTCGAAGCGCAAGTGCAGCGCCCCGTGCAGCAGCGGCTCGTGCGTCGCTTGCTCGCGAGTCTCGTGCCGAACGCGACGCTGTTCTCGCCGATCATGCGGCTCGGCCAGCACGTGCGGCCGCTCTTGCCGAAACGGCTGCGCGACAAGGTGCCGCCGCGCACGCGACTGCTCGAATGGCCGCAGCGCACGCATCCGCGCAAGATGCTGATGCTCGCCGGCTGCGTGCAGCCGTCGATGCTGCCGAACATCAACATCGCGACCGCGCGCGTGCTCGACGCGCTCGGAGTCGAGACGATCGTCGCGCCCGACGCGGGCTGCTGCGGCGCGATCCGCCTGCACCTGAACTATCACGACGAAGCGCTCGACGACGCGCGCCGCAACATCGACGCGTGGTGGCCATACGTCGCGCAAGGCGCCGAGGCGATCGTGATGAATGCATCGGGCTGCGGCGCGACGGTGCTCGAATACGCGCACCTGCTGCGCGACGATCCGGCCTATGCGGAGAAGGCGCAGCACATCGTCGCGCTGACGCGCGACATCTCCGACGTGCTGCTCGCGTTCGAGGCCGAGATCTCGACGCTCGCGCGACGCCGCGCGATCCATACCGTCGCGTATCACCCGCCGTGCACGTTGCAGCACGGCCAGCAGTCGCGCGGCAAGGTCGAGCGCCTGCTCGAGACGCTCGGCATCGACGTGCGGCTGCCGGCCGACAGCCATCTGTGCTGCGGGTCGGCCGGCACCTATTCGCTGACGCAGCCGTCGCTGTCGTACCGGCTGCGCAAGCAAAAGCTGCAGAAGCTGCAGGCGCTCGAGCCGCAGATGATCGTGTCCGGCAACGTCGGCTGCATCGCGCACCTGCAAAGCGGCACGCAGATTCCCGTCGCGCACTGGATCCAGCTCGTCGAGCATCTGCTGTACGGCTAGCGCGGCGCCTGCGGCGGCGTCCGTATAATGGGTGATTCGAAGCGGCGCGTGCCGTGCCGCATTCGTCACCGTACTCGCTGCCGTACTCGTTCCCCGTGCCTGCTTCCGTGCCCGTCATGTCCGACTTCGCCGCCCGTCTCGACTCCGTTCACCGCCGCATCGCCGACGCCGCCCGCGCGGCCGGCCGCGATCCCGCCACCGTCTCGCTGCTCGCCGTGTCGAAGACTTTTCCCGCCGACGACGTGCGCACCGCGCATGCGGCCGGACAACGCGCGTTCGGCGAGAACTACGTGCAGGAATCGATCGACAAGATCGACGCGCTCGCCGACCTGCGCGCGGACCTCGAATGGCATTTCATCGGGCCGCTGCAATCGAACAAGACGCGCCCGGTCGCCGAACGGTTCGACTGGGTCCATTCGGTCGACCGGCTGAAGATCGCGCAGCGCCTCGCCGAACAACGCCCCGCGCACCTGCCACCGCTCAACGTGTGCGTGCAGGTGAACATCAGCGGCGAGGCGTCCAAGAGCGGCGTCGCGCCGGCCGACGTGGCCGAGCTCGCGCGCGCGATCACCGCGCTGCCGGCGCTGCGGCTGCGCGGCCTGATGGCGATTCCCGAACCGGCTGGCGATATCGACGCGCAACGCATGCCGCATCGCGCGCTGCGCGCGCTGTTCGACGCATTGCGCGCCGAGGGCCTGCCGCTCGACACGTTGTCGATGGGCATGTCCGCCGATCTCGAAGCCGCGGTGCTCGAAGGCGCGACGATCGTGCGCGTCGGCACCGCGATCTTCGGCGCGCGCGACTATTCGCACTGAGCGCTGCACTTTTCCGCCTTTCCGTTCAATCACCTGCTCAATCTGACATCATGAAAATCGCATTCATCGGCGGCGGCAACATGGCCGCGGCCCTCATTGGCGGCCTGATCAAGCGCGGCGTCGCCGCTGACGGCCTGTATGCCATCGACGTCAACGAGGACGCCCGCGCGCGCGCGGCGCAGCAGTTCGGCATCCGCACCGGCGCGGCCATCGACGCGACGCTCGCGGACTACGACGCGATCGTGCTCGCGGTGAAACCGCAGGCGCTGAAGGACGTCGCGCAAGCGCTCGCGCCGCATTTGAAATCACAACTCGTGATCAGCATTGCGGCAGGCATTCGCGGCACCGACCTCGCCCGTTGGCTCGGCGACTACGCGCGCGTCGTGCGCACGATGCCGAACACGCCCGCGCTGGTCGGCATGGGCGTGACGGGTCTCGCCGCGCTGCCGGGCGTCGACGCGGCCGGTCGCGAGCTCGCGTCCAACGTGCTCGGCGCGGTCGGCGAGATCGTGTGGTTCGACGACGAAGCGCAGCTCGATGCGGTCACGGCAATCTCGGGCAGCGGCCCGGCCTACGTGTTCTACTTCATCGAAGCGCTGCAGGAAGCCGCGCGCCGCCTCGGCATGAACGACGAACAGGGCCGCGCGCTTGCGGTCGCGACGTTCGCGGGCGCCGCGCAACTCGCCGCGCAATCGGGTGAGCCGGCAAGCGTGCTGCGCGAGCGCGTGACGTCGAAGGGCGGCACGACGGCCGCCGCGCTCGCGTCGTTCGACGCGCAGGGCGTGAAGGAAGCGATCGTGCGCGGCGCGCTCGCAGCCGAGGCACGCGCGAAGGATATGGGCGACGAGCTCGGCCGCGCGTAAGCGCGGCGACCGCCGCCGGGTTTCCGGCGCCGGCAACAAAAAAAGCGGCCTCGGCCGCTTTTTTTGCTGGCATCGCGCATCGGCGCGCGGCCCCTTCAGTTGCCGGCCGCACCCGCCAGCAGGTAATGCGCGGCGATTCCCGCGAACAGCACGCCGCCGAGCCAGTTGTTGTGCCGGAACGCCGCGAAGCACGGCATCCGCTCGCGCCCCTTGATCAGCGTGTAGTGATACAGCGCGCAGCCGACCGCAGCCGCCCAGCCGGCCCAGTATGCGAGGCCGAAGCCGAGCGTCACGCCGATCCATACGTAGATGCCGAGCGTCACCGCATAGCATGCCATCACGGCCGCGACGTCGAAGCGGCCGAACGTCAGCGCGGACGTGCGAATCCCTATCTTGATGTCGTCGTCGCGATCGACCATCGCGTATTCGGTGTCGTACGCGACCGACCAGAAGATGTTCGCGATCAGCATCACCCACGCGAGCATCGGCACCGTGTCCTGCACGGCCGCGAAGGCCATCGGGATGCCAAAGCCGAACGCGATGCCGAGATACGCCTGCGGAATCGCGAAGAATCGCTTCATGAACGGATACGAACCGGCGACGAACAATGCGACGACCGACAACTCCTTCGTCAGCGTGTTGAGCGGCAGGATCAGGAGAAACGCGATGAACGACAGCACCACGGCGATCGCGATGGCTTCCCATGCGCGGATCTTGCCCGACGTCAGCGGCCGATCGGCCGTGCGCTTCACATGACGGTCGAAATCGCGGTCGGCATAGTCGTTCATCGCGCAGCCGGCCGAGCGCATCAGCAGCGTGCCGAGTGCGAAGATCACGAGCAGCGGCCAGCGCGGATGGCCGTCCGATGCGATCCACAGTGCGTTGAGCGTCGGCCAGAGCAGCAGCAGGCTGCCGATCGGCTTGTCCATCCGGACGAGCCGCAGATACAGGGGAAAGCGGGCAAGCATGGCGAAGCACCGGGAAGATAATCCCGGCATTTTAGAGCGGAGGCACGGTTCGCGTCATGTCGGGATGCCCCGCGGCCGGGTGGCGCGGCCCGCGCGTCGGCCGCTCCAGCCCGCTGCAAGCGGCCGGGGCAGTCCCGCCCGCCAATCCAGGGACAGATGTGCGGCGGACATGCACCGGCGGGCAGGCGGAATTCAATCCGATGCAGGCAACCTGGCCCGGTTTGAGGTCGGACTGCCCGCCGATACCGGCCGCATCGAACTTACGCGAGCAGCGACCGCAGCATCCACGCGGTCTTTTCATGCGTCTGCAGGCGCTGCGTCAGCAGGTCGGCGGTCGGCTCGTCGCTCGCCGCATCGGCGATCGGGAAGATTTCGCGCGCGGTGCGCACGACCGTCTCGTGCCCTTCTACGAGCTGACGGATCATCTCTTCCGCCCCCGGCACCCCATTCGCTTCCGGCACCGACGACAGCTTCGCGAAATCCGCGAACGTGCCCGGCGCGACGACGCCGAGCGTGCGAATGCGCTCGGCGATCGAGTCGACCGCGAGCCACAGTTCGTTGTACTGCGCTTCGAACATCAGGTGCAGCGTGTTGAACATCGGACCCGTGACGTTCCAGTGGAAATTGTGGGTCTTCAGGTACAGCGAAAACGTATCGGCAAGCAGGCGCGACAGGCCATCCGCGATTTTCCTGCGGTCCTTGTCGCTGATGCCGATGTTGATCTGCGTGGCGTTGCCTTTCCTGGCCATCTTCGGAACTCCTCATTCGAAATGTTGAACCGGAGAAAATGCGTCGAGCAATCCGCATGCCGCGTTGCACGGCACCCGTTCGGGACTCGCCGTGCTCAGCCGCCAGCGCTCGACACGAGCGGCGCGAGCGCGTGCAGCGCCTGCGCGGCCAGCTCGGCCGCACCGCCGACGACGATCGCGAAACCGACGATACGCCGCGCCCACTCGGCCGGCGTGAACGCGGTGCGCATGTTCAGCATCATTTGCGTCATGGTCGTCACTCCTTCGACAAGATCCTGGAAGAAAAAACGGCCGGTCGTGCGACCGGCCGTTTCACGTTACAGCGTGACTGCGTTACCGCATCGCGACATTCACGCGAGGTCGAAACGGTCGAGGTTCATCACCTTGTTCCAGGCCGCGACGAAATCGCGCACGAACTTCTCGTTCGCGTCCGCGCTGCCGTACACCTCGGCCAGCGCACGCAACTGCGAGTGCGAACCGAAGATCAGGTCGACGCGCGTACCCGTCCACTTGACCTGGCCCGTCGCCCGATCTCGCCCTTCGAACACGTCGTTAGCGGCCGACACCGGTTTCCACTCCGTGCCCATGTCGAGCAGGTTCACGAAGAAGTCGTTGGTCAGCGAGCCCGGACGATCGGTGAACACGCCGTGCCTTGCGTCACCGACGTTCGCGCCGAGCACACGCAGGCCGCCGACGAGCACCGTCAGCTCCGGCCCGCTCAGCGTCAGCAGCTGGGCCTTGTCGACCAGCAGCGCCTCCGCCGGCGTCTTGTACGCGCTCTTCAGGTAGTTGCGGAAACCGTCCGCAACCGGCTCGAGCACGGCCATCGCTTCGATATCGGTCTGCTCCTGCGACGCGTCCATCCGGCCCGGCGCGAACGGCACCGTCACGGCCACGCCCGCATTCTTCGCGGCCTGCTCGACGCCGGCCGCACCGGCCAGCACGATCAGGTCGGCGAGCGACACCTTCTTGCCGCCCGTCTGCGCATCGTTGAACGCCTTCTGCACGCCTTCGAGCGTTTCGAGCACCTTCGCAAGCTGCGCGGGCTGGTTGACTTCCCAGTCCTTCTGCGGCGCGAGGCGGATGCGCGCACCGTTCGCGCCGCCGCGCTTGTCCGAACCGCGGAACGTCGATGCGGACGCCCATGCGGTCGACACGAGCTGCGACACGCTCAGCCCCGTCGCGAGGATCTTCGCCTTCAGCGCGGCAACATCGGCAGCGTCGATCAGCGCGTGGTCGACGGCCGGAATCGGGTCCTGCCACAGCAGTTGCTCGGCCGGCACTTCCGGGCCGAGATAGCGCGCACGCGGGCCCATGTCGCGGTGCGTGAGCTTGAACCAGGCGCGCGCGAACGCGTCGGCGAACTCGGCCGGGTTCTCGTAGAAGCGGCGCGAGATCTTCTCGTAGGCGGGGTCGAAACGCAGCGACAGGTCGGTCGTCAGCATCGTCGGGCGATGCTTTTTCGCCGAATCGAACGCATCCGGAATCACCTCGTCGGCGCCCTTCGCGACCCACTGATGCGCGCCGGCCGGGCTCTTCGTCAACTCCCATTCGTAGCTGAACAGGTGCGTGAAGAAATCGTTGCTCCACTTCGTCGGTGTCGACGTCCACGTCACTTCGAGGCCGCTCGTGATCGCGTCACGGCCCTTGCCCGATGCGTACGTGCTCTTCCAGCCGAGACCCTGCTGCTCGATACCGGCCGCTTCCGGTTCCGGACCGACGTTCGATGCGGGGCCCGCGCCGTGCGTCTTGCCGAACGTATGGCCGCCGGCGATCAGCGCGACCGTTTCTTCGTCGTTCATCGCCATCCGCGCGAACGTCTCGCGGATATCGCGTGCCGCCGCGACCGGGTCGGGGTTGCCGTCCGGGCCTTCCGGGTTCACGTAGATGAGGCCCATCTGCACGGCCGCGAGCGGATTCTCGAGGTCACGGACGCCCGAGTAACGGCTGTTCGGGCCGCCGCTCAGTTCCAGCCAGATCTTTTCCGAACCCCAGTAGACGTCGTCCGGCTCCCACGTCTCGACGCGGCCGCCGGCGAAGCCGAAGGTCTTGAAGCCCATCGATTCGAGCGCGACGTTGCCGGTCAGGATCATCAGGTCGGCCCACGAGATGTTGCGGCCGTATTTCTGCTTGATCGGCCACAGCAGCCGGCGCGCCTTGTCGAGGTTGCCGTTGTCCGGCCAGCTGTTCAGCGGGGCGAAGCGCTGTTGCCCGCCGCCCGCGCCGCCGCGGCCGTCGGCGGTCCGGTACGTGCCGGCGCTATGCCAGGCCATCCGGATGAACAGGCCGCCGTAGTGACCGAAGTCGGCCGGCCACCAGTCCTGCGAAGTCGTCATCAGCGCCTGCAGGTCGCGCTTCACCGCCGCGAGGTCGAGCTTCTTGAACGCTTCCGCGTAGTCGAAATCCTTGTCCATCGGATCGGACAGCGCCGAGTGCCGATGCAGGATGTTGAGATTGAGCTGGTTCGGCCACCAGTCCTTGTTCGACGTGCCGCCGGCCGCCGTATGGTTGAACGGACATTTCGATTCGGTCGACATGCTTTTTTCTCCTTTACTTGCTCGTAAGCCCCCACTTGCCGGGCGCGGTTCGTGGAGCATTGCAGGGGGATGAAACGGAACAGGTTGGTCCTGTCGTGCTACGGGGTGTCAGACGGAGTTGCCTTCGATGCGGGCTGCGGGACTTCGGACATGCAATGCGCCCTCATGGCTGAATGGCGGTGAGTCGGGGGAACACGGAACCAGGGTGCCGCGGCACTCATCCGCCATACACACGGTCCGCCAGATACGCGAACGCTATCGGGCGCAGGCTTCGGGCCGCGGCCCTCGCGCGATTTACGACCACGTGGCGCGACGGGATGTTCCGCTGCGCGTGCTGCAATACCGACCGCATCATGACATCCTCCTTTGACATCTGCATTCAGTGTGCAAATCGGACCGCAGATCCAGTGCAATCCATGGAAGTGATTCTATTAATTTCTATCATTAATTTGAATTTGATAAATTTCATCTATTCGATAGGCAAAAATAAACGGGGTCGCTAGACCCCGTCCCTGGCCTGCCTCAGATGCACCGCACCCTGCTCAATTCATCGTCGCCGGCATGTCGAGCTTCGCGACGCCTGGCAGGTCGCACGCCGCGATCGCGTCGCTGATCGCGTCGATCGCCGGCATCCGCGTGAAGCTCTTGCGCCACACCAGCACGACGCGACGATCCGGCACCGGTTCGTTGAACGGCACGTACGACAGCAACTCGGCGTCGGGACCGTTCGCGCGCGGGCCGACTTCGGCGACCGACATCCGCGGCAGCACCGTGATGCCGACACCGCTCGCGACCATATGGCGAATCGTCTCGAGCGACGACCCCTCGAAGGTCTTCTGGATACCGTCGGCCGTCTGCGAAAAGCGCATCAGCTCCGGGCACACGCCGAGCACGTGGTCGCGGAAGCAGTGACCGTTGCCGAGCAGCAGCATGGTTTCCTGCTTCAGGTCCTCGGCGTCGATCTCGTGGCGCTTCTCCCACGGATGGCCGGCCGGCAGTGCGACGACGAACGGTTCGTCGTACAGCGGCCGCACCATCAGGCCGGTTTCGGGGAACGGCAGCGCCATGATCGCGGCGTCGATCTCGCCCTGCTTCAGCAGTTCGAGCAGCTTCAGCGTGTAATTCTCCTGCAGCATCAGCGGCATCTGCGGCACGCGCTGGATCATCTGCTTGACGAGCGTCGGCAGCAGGTACGGCCCGATCGTGTAGATCACGCCCAGACGGAACGGGCCGACGAGCGGGTCCTTGCCCTGCTTCGCGATCTCCTTGATCGCGAAGGTCTGCTCGAGCACGCGCTGCGCCTGCGTGACGATCTGGTCGCCAATCGGGGTCACGCTCACTTCGCTGGCGCCGCGCTCGAAAATCTGCACGTTGAGCTCGTCTTCCAGCTTCTTGATCGCCACCGATAGCGTCGGCTGGCTCACGAAGCATGCTTCGGCCGCGCGACCGAAATGCCGTTCGCGCGCGACCGCGACGATGTACTTCAATTCAGTCAGGGTCATTGTGGGTCAATCAGGGTTATACAGGCGATAGGTTTAATTTATACACCCGTTGGCACCGGTTCGCCAAGTTTCTCTGCATCGCGATGCGCCGAATCACCGCCGAACGGCGGTTTTCTATCCGTCCCTGAATGCGCGAATCAGGCCTTCAGATACTGCTCCCGCCCGCCGAGCCAGCGTGCGAGGTGCTGCGTGACCACGTCGGGATACGCGGCGATCAGCCGCGCTGCCGCGTCGCGGGCCGGGTCGATCAGCCAGCCGTCGGTCTCGAGGTTCGCGAAGCGCAGCATCGCGGCGCCGGACTGGCGCGCGCCGAGAAATTCGCCGGGGCCGCGGATTTCGAGGTCGCGCCGGGCGATCTCGAAGCCGTCGGTCGTCTCGCGCATCGTCTTCAGCCGCTCACGGCCGGTCAGCGACAGCGGGCCCGTGTACAGCAGCACGCAGACCGACGCCGCGGTGCCGCGCCCGACGCGGCCGCGCAGCTGATGCAACTGCGCGAGGCCGAACCGCTCCGCGTGCTCGATCACCATCAGGGACGCGTTCGGCACGTCGACGCCGACCTCGATCACGGTCGTCGCAACGAGCAACTGCACGTCGTTGCGCGTGAAGGCTTCCATCACGGCCGCCTTGTCGGCCGGCGACAGCCGCCCGTGCACGAGCCCGACCTTCAGTTCGGGCAGTGCCGCAGCTAGCGTCTCGTAGGTCTCCACGGCCGTCTGCAGCTGCAGCGTCTCGCTCTCCTCGATCAGCGGACACACCCAATAGACCTGGCGGCCGGTCAGCGCGGCCTCGCGCACGCGGGCAATCACCTCTTCGCGCCGCGCATCGCCGACGAGGCGCGTCAGCACCGGCGTGCGGCCCGGCGGCAATTCGTCGATCGTCGACACCTCGAGATCCGCGTAATACGTCATCGCGAGCGTGCGCGGAATCGGCGTGGCCGACATCATCAGCTGGTGCGGCTGGAAATCGCGTGCACCGTTGGCCGCGTTCGCGGCCTTCGCGCGCAGCGCGAGACGCTGCTCGACGCCGAAGCGGTGCTGCTCGTCGACGATCACGAGGCCGAGCCGCGCGAATTCGACGGTGTCCTGGATGATCGCGTGCGTGCCGATCACGAGCTGCGCGGTGCCGAGCGCCGCGGCCTCGATCGCCGCGCGCTTGTCCTTCGCCTTCAGGCTGCCCGCGAGCCAGGCGACCGATACGCCGAGCGGTTCGAGCCACGCGCGCAGCTTGCGCGCATGCTGCTCTGCGAGGATTTCGGTCGGCGCCATCAGCGCGGCCTGGTAGCCGGCGTCGATCGCCTGCGTGGCCGCCAGCGCCGCGACGACCGTCTTGCCGCTGCCGACGTCGCCCTGCAGCAGACGCTGCATCGGATGCGCGAGCGTGAGGTCGTGCGCGATCTCGTCGACGACGCGCGACTGCGCGCCCGTCAGCGTGAACGGCAGTGCCGCGTAGAGACGCGTCGTCAGCGCGTCGGCATCGGTCGCGGCGCGGCGCGGCATCGCGGGCGCCGCGCGCGTGCGGCGCTCCTCGTGCGCACGCTTGAGCGACAGCTGCTGCGCGAGCAGTTCCTCGAACTTGATGCGGGTCCACGCCGGATGCGAGCCGTCCATCAGCGCGGCTTCATCGGAATCGACGCCCGGGTGGTGCAGGATGCGCACGGCCTGCGCGAGCGTCGGCACGCCGAGCGGCTTCAGGTAGTCGCGTTCGATCTCGGGCGGCAGCAGCTCGGGCAGCGGCGTGCGCTCGACCGCGTTCTCGATCGCCTTGCGCAGATAGGCTTGCGACACGCCGGCCGTGCTCGGATAGACGGGCGTGAGCACCTGCGGCAGCGGCGCATCGGCTTCGACGACGCGCACGGCCGGATGCACCATCTCCATCCCGAAGAAGCCGCCGCGCACGTCGCCGCGCACGCGCAGCCGCTGGCCGACCGCCATCTGCTTGACCTGCGAGCCGTAGAAATTGAGAAAGCGCAGCACGAGCTGCTCGCCGTCGTCGTCCTGGATCTTCACGACGAGTTGGCGCCGCGGCCGGTATGCGACTTCGTTGTCGAACACCACGCCCTCGGTCTGCGCGATGCCGCCCGGCAGCAGTTCGCCGATCGGCGTGAGCGTGGTTTCGTCCTCGTAGCGCATCGGCAGATGCAGCACGAGATCGATCGAGCGTGTGAGGCCGAGCTTCGCAAGCTTGTCGGCGGTCTTCACGGGTTTGTCGGCAGCCGGTTTCTTCTTGCGCTTCGCGCCGGGCGTACCGGCTGCCCCCGCGTCGTCGCTGCCCGCGCCCGGTTCGACGTCGGGCGCGGCGGCGGCCGGCTGCGCGAGCCGCCCGTCGGCGCCGCGCTTCGGGCCCGCGCGGCGCGGCGCTGCACCGCGCGGCTCGACACTTTGCGCGTGCAACGCGGCATCGTCCGCGTCGAACGGATCGGCGGAATCGGCAACAGCGGCGGAGGAACGGCGTGGTGACACAGGCATCGGATCGTCTGGGTGCTTCGCAAGGCAAGTACAATAGCGGCTTTCACGTCGTCCGAACGAACGACGCCGGCCAGGCCGCGCATCCCGCCATCATAGCGGCTTGCGCGCCCCATTCATGCGTTTCCGCCCTGTCGGCGGCGCCCGCCGGCCGTTTCGAACCAGCCCGCATGTTCACGCTTTCCGATTTCGATTTCAATCTGCCTCCCGAGCTGATTGCGCAAACCGCACTGCCCGACCGCACCGCGAGCCGCCTGCTCGAGGTCGATGGCACCGTCGAGCCCGCGCGCCTCGTCGACCGCCGCTTCGCCGAGCTGCCGTCGTGCATCGCGCCGGGCGACCTGCTCGTGTTCAACGATACCAAGGTGCTGAAGGCGCGCTTCTTCGGCCAGAAGGCCAGTGGCGGCAAGATCGAGGTGCTGATCGAGCGCGTGACCGGCACGCACACCGCGCTCGCGCAGATCCGCGCGAGCAAGTCGCCGGGCGCCGGCACGACGCTGCGCCTCGCCGACGCGTTCGACGTGACGGTCGGCGAGCGCGTCGAGCCGTTCTTCACGCTGCATTTCCCGGAGCCGTGCCTCACGCTGATCGAGCAGCACGGCCGCCTGCCGCTGCCGCCGTACATCGAGCACGACGCCGACGCGAACGACGAGACGCGCTACCAGACCGTCTATGCGAGCAACCCGGGCGCGGTCGCGGCACCCACGGCCGGGCTCCATTTCGACCAGCCGCTGCTCGACAAGCTCGACGCGATGGGCGTCGAGCGCGCGACGCTGACGCTGCACGTGGGCGCCGGAACATTCCAGCCGGTGCGCGTCGAGAACATCGCCGAGCACCGGATGCACAGCGAGTGGTACGACCTGCCGCAATCACTCGTCGACAAGATCGCCGCGACCCGCGCGCGCGGCGGCAACGTGATCGCGGTCGGCACGACGTCGATGCGCGCGCTCGAAGCCGCGGCGCGCAGCGCCGACGAAGCGGGCCGCCCGCTCGCGGCGACGCAGGCCGAGACCGACATCTTCATCACGCCGGGCTACGGTTTCCGCGTCGTCGATCGGCTCGTGACGAACTTCCACCTGCCGAAGTCGACCCTGCTGATGCTGGTGTCCGCGTTCGCGGGCGTCGAGACGATCCGCGCCGCGTACCGGCACGCGATCGACGAACGCTACCGCTTCTTCAGCTACGGCGATGCGATGCTGCTCACGCGGCGCGACACGCCGGAGGCGCCGCGCGCGTAAGCGCGGCAGGTGCGAAGACGCACGGGCCCGCGACCGCGCAGCCGCCGTGGCTCCCGTTGTCCCGCTGCGCGCGCTCCGATGGCGCGCGCCCGCTTTTCCCAGCCGCCGGCTTGCCGGCGGCGTTTCCAACATGCGCCGGACTGTTCTCCGGTGGCAAGGAGAATGACGCGATGACCGAAGGTTCATCCCACGATACGCACGCTCCCGTGCAGGACCGCCCGGCCAACGGGCTCGAATTCGAACTGCTGACGACCGACGGCCATGCGCGCCGCGGCCGCGTGAAGCTCAACCACGGCGTGGTCGAGACGCCGATCTTCATGCCGGTCGGCACGTACGGCACCGTGAAGGCGATCCAGCCGCGCGAGTTGCATGAGATCAAGGCGCAGATCATTCTCGGCAACACGTTCCACCTGTGGCTGCGCCCCGGCCTCGAGACGATCGACGCGCACGGCGGCCTGCACGGCTTCATGGGCTGGAACAAGCCGATCCTGACCGACTCGGGCGGCTTCCAGGTGTTCTCGCTCGGCGACCTGCGCAAGATCACCGAGGACGGCGTGACGTTCGCATCGCCGATCAACGGCGACAAGCTGTTCCTGTCACCGGAAGTGTCGATGCAGATCCAGAAGGTGCTGAACTCCGACATCGTGATGCAGTTCGACGAATGCACGCCGTACGCGACCAACGGCGTGCCGACCACGCACAAGGAAGCGGCCGACTCGATGCGCATGTCGCTGCGCTGGGCGAAACGCTCGCTCGACGAGTTCGACCGGCTCGGCAACCCGAACGCACTGTTCGGGATCGTCCAGGGCGGGATGTTCGAGGACCTGCGCGACGAATCGCTCGCGGGCCTGTCGGAGCTCGGCTTCCACGGCCTCGCGATCGGCGGGCTGTCGGTCGGCGAGCCGAAGGAAGACATGATGCGCGTGCTGCGCCACGTCGGCCCGAAGCTGCCGGCCAACAAGCCGCACTACCTGATGGGCGTCGGCACGCCGGAGGATCTGGTCGAGGGCGTCGCGAACGGCGTCGACATGTTCGACTGCGTGATGCCGACCCGCAACGCACGCAACGGGTGGCTCTTCACGCGCTTCGGCGACGTGAAGATCCGCAACGCGACGCACAAGAATTCGCTGAAGCCGCTCGACGCGAGCTGCACGTGCTACACGTGCCAGAACTTCTCGCGCGGCTACCTGCACCACCTGCACCGCGTCGGCGAAATCCTCGGCGCGCAGCTCAACACGATCCACAACCTGCACTACTACCTGCAGCTGATGAGCGAGATCCGCGACGCGATCGAGACCCATACGTTCGACGCGTTCCGCCAGCGCTTCGCGGAGGATCGCGCAAGAGGGGTCGACTGACCGGCTGGCGGGCCGCGTGGCTCCGCACCGCTGCCCGCACCGCGCCACGTCACATAGGATGTGTACTAAATATCGCGTCCCGACCGCCAGTTGTGGCCGCCGAATATTACAATCGCCTTTCCAAACGCGTCGCAACGGTGCCGTTTCATGCTTTAACAGCTTGATCCGAAAGCGCATTTGCTGCGCCGTTTGCACATGGGGCCGGTGGTAGAATAGCCGGCTTAATTTTCGATCTTCCCCTACGGAGAGACCAACGTGCCGTTCATTTCCAATGCCTTCGCGCAAGGTGCCGGTGGCGCCGAATCGAGCCTGATGAGCTTCCTGCCGCTCATCCTGATGTTCGCGGTGCTGTACTTCATCATGATCCGTCCGCAGATGAAGCGCCAGAAGGAACACCGCAACATGCTCGCGGCCATGGCGAAGGGCGACGAAGTCGTCACGAGCGGCGGCCTCGTCGGCAAGGTGACGAAGGTCACCGAAGGCTACATCGGCGTCGAAATCGCCGAAGGCACCGAAATCACCGTGCAGAAGGCTGCGGTCACGACCATTCTG
The DNA here is from genome assembly GCF_001523915.2 of Burkholderia sp. LA-2-3-30-S1-D2. Taxonomy (NCBI): domain Bacteria; kingdom Pseudomonadati; phylum Pseudomonadota; class Betaproteobacteria; order Burkholderiales; family Burkholderiaceae; genus Burkholderia; species Burkholderia sp. LA-2-3-30-S1-D2. The sequence goes on from NZ_CP013384.1 coordinate 2,870,718, forward strand.
CCGAAGGGCACGATCAAGTCGCTGTAAGGCTTTCACCGAGCGTCCGGCTCCCCGCGTCGTGCCCGCCTGAGAGAGCGGGCCGCCGCGGCGCCGGACGCGACGCTTTCACGCCAACCACCCGTTCGGCCCCCTCATGAATCGTTATCCACTCTGGAAATATGTCGTGATGGTCGTGGCGCTCGCCATCGGCCTTCTGTACACATTGCCCAACTTCTTCGGCGAAGCGCCGGCGGTGCAGGTGTCGAGCGGCAAGGCCACGGTCAAGCTCGACTCGACCACGCTGACCCAGGTCGAATCCGCGCTCGCCTCCGCGCAGATCACGCCGGACGACGTCACCTTCGAGAACACGGCGTCCAACGCGAACATCCGCGTGCGCCTGAAGGACACCGATACGCAACTGCGCGTCAAGGACCTGCTGCAGAAGTCGCTGAACGCCGATCCGAACGATCCGCAGTACGTCGTCGCACTGAACCTGCAAAGCGCGTCGCCGCGCTGGCTGACCGCGCTGCACGCACTGCCGATGTATCTCGGCCTCGACCTGCGCGGCGGTGTCCACTTCCTGCTCCAGGTCGACATGACGGGCGCGCTCACGAAGAAGCTCGACTCCGACGCATCCGATGCGCGCACGCTGCTGCGCGACAAGAACATCCGCGACGGCGGCGTGAGCCGCGTCGACCAGTCCGTCGTCGTCAATTTCAGCGACGCGCAGACGGCGGAAGACGCCCGCAAGGTGCTCGCCGCGTCGGTCACCGAACTGCAATGGGCGACCCAGCCCGGCGGCGGCGGCACGCAAGTCGTCGGCACGTTCACGCCGGCCGTGCAGAAGGCCGTCGAGGACGCCGCGCTCAAGCAGAACCTGACGACGCTCCACAACCGCGTGAACGAACTCGGCGTGTCCGAGCCGATCCTGCAACAGCAAGGCAGCGACCGCATCGTCGTCGAACTGCCGGGCGTGCAGGACACCGCGAAGGCGAAGGACATCATCGGCCGCACCGCGACGCTCGAGGCGCGCCTCGCCGATCCGATCAACACGCACCCGAACCCGAACGACCCCGTGCCGCCGGGCGAGGAGCTGTTCACGCAGGGCAACCAGGCGCCCGTTCTGCTGAAGAAGGAAGTGATCTTCACCGGCGACCGCATCATCGATGCGTCGGCCGGCTTCGACGAACACCAGCGTCCGTCGGTCAACATCCGCCTCGACTCGGCGGGCGGCCGCTCGGTGCGCGCGGTGTCGCGCGAGAACATCGGCAAGCCGATGGCGATGGTGCTGTTCGAGAAGGGCAAGGGCGAGGTGCTGACGGTCGCGACGATCCAGTCCGAACTCGGCGACCGCTTCCAGATCACGGGCCAGCCGACGCCGCAGGCGGCGGCAGACCTCGCGCTGCTGCTGCGCGCCGGTTCGCTCGCCGCACCGATGGACATCATCGAGGAACGCACGATCGGCCCGAGCCTCGGCGCGGACAACATCAAGATGGGCGTCCACTCGGTGATCTGGGGCTTCTGCGCGATCGCCGTGTTCATGATCGCGTACTACATGCTGTTCGGCGTGATCTCGGTGATCGGCCTGTCCGTGAACCTGCTGCTGCTCGTCGCGGTGCTGTCGCTGATGCAGGCGACGCTGACGCTGCCGGGTATCGCGGCAATCGCGCTCGCGCTCGGCATGGCGATCGACTCGAACGTGCTGATCAACGAGCGCGTGCGTGAAGAACTGCGCGCCGGCCAGCCGCCGCAGATCGCGATCCAGGCCGGCTACGCGCACGCGTGGGCGACGATTCTCGACTCGAACGTCACGACGCTGATCGCCGGCCTCGCGCTGCTCGCATTCGGCTCGGGCCCGGTTCGCGCGTTCGCGATCGTGCACTGCCTCGGCATCCTGACGTCGATGTTCTCCGCGGTGTTCTTCTCGCGCGGGATCGTCAACCTCTGGTACGGCGGCCGCAAGAAGCTGAAGTCGCTCGCGATCGGCCAGGTGTGGAAGCCGGAAGGCGCCACGGCTGGCGCCTCGTTCGCCGCGGCTGACGAATCGACCGATACCGCACGCGCCGCGAAGCTCGCCGCACCCGCGAAGGGCAACGCACCGCGCGCCGGCAAGCCGCAGCTGCGCAACCGCGCGCAGCAAGGCGTGTCGACGAAGAAACCGGGCTCGACCCAATAAGGCCCCGGAGACGAAGCCATGGAATTTTTCCGCATCCGTAAAGACATTCCGTTCATGCGGCACGCGCTGGTGTTCAACGTGATCTCGCTGGTCACGTTCCTCGCCGCCGTGTTCTTCCTGTTCCACCGCGGGCTGCACCTGTCCGTCGAATTCACCGGCGGCACGGTGATCGAGGTGCAGTACCAGCAGGCCGCGCAGCTCGAACCCGTGCGCGACACGCTCGGCAAGCTCGGCTACGCCGACGCGCAAGTGCAGAACTTCGGCACGTCGCGCAACGTGCTGATCCGCCTGCAGCTGAAGGAAGGCCTCACGTCCGCGCAGCAGAGCGACCAGGTGATGAGCGCGCTGAAGGCGCAGAGCCCGGACGTTACGCTGCAGCGCGTCGAGTTCGTCGGCCCGCAGGTCGGCCGCGAACTTGCGACCGACGGTCTCCTCGCGCTCGCGTGCGTGGTGATCGGCATCGTGATCTACCTGTCGATCCGCTTCGAATGGAAGTACGCGGTCGCCGGCATCATTGCGAACCTGCACGACGTCGTGATCATTCTCGGCTTCTTCGCGTTCTTCCAGTGGGAGTTCTCGCTGGCGGTGCTCGCGGCGATTCTCGCGGTGCTCGGCTACTCGGTCAACGAGTCGGTCGTCATCTTCGACCGGATCCGCGAAACGTTCCGCCGCGAACGCAAGATGAGCGTGTCGGAGGTGATCAACCACGCGATCACGACCACGATGTCGCGGACGATCATCACGCACACGTCGACGGAAATGATGGTGTTGTCGATGTTCTTCTTCGGCGGCCCGACACTGCACTACTTCGCGCTCGCGCTGACGGTCGGCATCATGTTCGGCATCTACTCGTCGGTGTTCGTCGCGGGCTCGCTCGCGATGTGGCTCGGCATCAAGCGCGAAGACCTGATCAAGGAAAAGAAGACGGCGCACGATCCGGACGATCCGAACGCGGGCGCGCAGGTTTAAACACCGCGTCGTTTCGGCGGATACCAGAAGGCCGGTCCTGTTGGACCGGCCTTTTTTCATGCGCGAGCCGCGCCCGCGTCCTCCGGCGCGACCGCACGGGCCGTCGGCTACAATCGCTTCACCATCCCGCCCCGCCACCCGTCCAAGCCGCGGTCCTCATGATGCCTGCCACGCGTGTCGTTCATCGCATCGTCGCCTGGAGTACCGGTGCCGCCGCCGCGGCCGCGTTCGTTGCATGCGCATCGGCCGCCCGCGCGCAATCCGCGTCCGCCCCGCCCGCCGCTGCTGCCGCGGCGTCACAACCGTCACCCTGCCCGCCCGACTGGGAACCGCAGCTCTGCGAACTGAAGGCCGCGGTCGAAGTGCTGAAGAAGCAGCACCTGACCGACGTCGACATCGGCGCGTTGCTCGACGCCACCGTGCACGACGGAATCAAGACGCTGCCGTATGCGCGCTTCTTCAATGCAAAGGAGGAACAGCAACGGCGCGACGACGAGCGCCGCGCACGCGACGGCACGCCGGGCATCGGCATCGTGTTCGAGACGCGGCCCGACGGCCTGCACATCATCGACGTGATCCCCGACGCGCCCGCCGAACAGGCCGGCGTGCGGCCCGACGATCTCGTCGTCGCGATGAACGACCGTAGCGTCATCGGGATCGACAGCAGCGAGGTCGTGAATCTCGCGAAGGGCGACGCGGGCATGCCGCTGAAGCTCACGGTCCGGCGTGGTCCAAACCATTCGACGCTGACCTTCGCGCCGGTCCGCGCAATCGTCCGGCCACACCCGGCGACCGCCAAGCGGCTCGCCGGCGACATCCTGTACACGCGGCTGTCGAGCTTCCCGGAGCCCGCGGTCGGCAACTATATCGACGCGGTGCAGGCCGCGCGCCGCGCGGGGCCGCCAGTGAAAGGCGTGATCCTCGACCTGCGCATCAACGGCGGCGGCGCGCTGAATGCGGCGATCGGCATCACCGCGCTGTTCGCCGGGCGCGACCGCACCGCGATGGTGACGCTCGAGCGCGACGGCACGAAGCGTCGCCGCTTCACGACCAACTGGCCCGACTACGAACTGCCGGTCATGCACGGCCAGGATCCGCTCGCACGGCTGCAGGCAGACGACTGGTGGCGCAGCGTGCCGCTCGTCGTGCTCGTCGACGGACAGAGCGCGTCGGCCGCCGAAGCGACAGCGGCGGCACTGAAGGACCTCGGCCGCGCGCGGCTGCTCGGGATGCCGACCTACGGAAAGGGGCTCGCGCAGACCGGCGTCGACCTGATCGACGGCACACGCGTCAATTTCACGTTCGCGCGCAACCTGCGGCCGAACGGCTGCCCGATGGACGGTTACGGCGTCGTGCCGGACTGGCTCGTGCCGCCGCGCCACGACTCGGACGTCGACGGCGTGCTGCTGTGGTACCGCGAAGTCGATCTCGCCCGCGCGCCGTATGCGGACCGGCTGGCGCCCGATCCGTTCGCGCAGGTACGCAAGGCACGGCAGAAACTGCGCGAAGCGCGCGTGCGCGAGAAAATCGATACGTCGAAGAGCGCGGCGCTGCCGCAGCGGGAATTCGGCACGGATGCCGACTGGCAGCTCCGGCAGGCGCTTGACGCGCTCGCCGGCCGGCCGGTGCAGACCATCGCGGCGCCCGCGCAACTGATGCCGGCGCAGCCGGTATGCGAGCGCGGCAGCGACTGACGCGCCGCCGCGCACCCCGCGTCACCTGAACCCGAACCGCCGGCGCAGCACGATCAGCGCCGCGAGGCTCAGCACGGCCGCGAACATCAGGTAGAAGCTCGGCGCGGTCTTCATCCCGGTCGCGCGGATCAGCCACGCGATGATGAACGGTCCGAAGCCACCGAAGATCGTCACCGCGACGTTATACGCAAGCGACATCCCGGTCGTGCGCGTCTGCACCGGAAACACTTCGGACAGCAGCCCGGGCAGCGCCGCGAAATAGCCGGTCATCAGGAACGCGAGCAGCACCTGCAGCGCGATCAGCGTGCCGAAGCCCGGATGCGCGACCAGGTACGCGAACGCCGGATAGATCAGCACGAGGATGCCGACGGCCGGCGCGAGCATCACGCGCACGCGTCCGTAACGATCCGACCAGTGGCCGACGAGCGGTGCGAACGCCATCTGGATCACGCCGACGACGAGGATCGCGGCAAACGCGGCCGACGGCGCAAGGCCGAGCTGCTTCACGCCGTAGGTCGGCATGAACAGCACGAGATAGGTCGCGACGGTGCCGAGCACCACCACGCCCATCGCGGCGACGAGCCGTGCCTTGTGCGACGCGAACGTGTCGCGCAGCGGGCTCGCGGTGCTTTCGGCGGCGAGGAATTCGGGCGTCTCGTCGACCTTCGAGCGGATGTAGTACGCGACGGGCCCGAGCAGCAGCCCGAAGAAGAACGGGATGCGCCATCCCCACACGGCCATCTGGTCGGCCGTGAGCTGCGCGTTCAGCACGGTGCCGAAGCCGGCGGCAAGCAGCGTCGTGAGCCCCTGGCTCGCGACCTGCCAGCTCGCGAAGAAGCCGCGCCGGCCCGGCACGTGCTCGGCCAGGAACGCGGTCGCGCTGCCGAATTCGCCGCCGGCGGAGAAACCCTGCATCAGCCGCGCGGCGACGAGGATCAGCGGCGCGGCAACGCCGATCGTCTGGTAGGTCGGCAGCACCGCGATCACCAGCGTGCCGGCCATCATCAGCAGGATCGACAGCGTGAGCGCGGCCTTGCGGCCCGCGCGGTCGGCATACGCGCCGAGCACGATCGCGCCGAGCGGGCGCATGAAGAAAGACACGCCGAACGTGCCGAGCGTAAGCAACAGCGACACGGTGTCGTTGCCGGCCGGAAAGAACAGCTTCGAGATCGTCACCGCGAAGAAGCCGTAGACGACGAGGTCGAACCACTCGAGCGCGTTACCGATCGACGCCGCGACCACCGCGCGCCACACGCGCGGCGACGAGGCAATGGAGCTGGACTGCGTGACGGCGTGCATCGGCGATCTCCTTGTCGTTGTACGTTGTGTCGGGCGCGCCGATTCTCGCGCCGCGCGCTGCGCCGACGATTATAGGCGCGCAAAAAAAACCGCCGCGCCCCCTGAAAACGGGAGCGCGGCGGCTGGCTCGCGACGGGCCGGCGGCGTGACGCGGCGGCCAGCCCGGCCGCGCGCGTTACTGCTGCTTGACGGCTTCGGCCGTGATCAGCAGCTTCGTCTTCATCTTGAAGCCGTACTGCTTGCCGTAGTCGAGGCCGAAATCGTCGCGGCTGAATTCGCCGACGGCGTCAACGCCGCACACTTCGCGCTTGAGCATCGGATGCGGCATGCACTTGAACGAATCGATCTTCAGCGTGACCGGCTTCGTGACGCCGTGCAGCGTCAGGTTACCGACCACCGACACCGGCTTGTCGCCGTCGAACTTGATGGCGCCCTTGTAGTTCGCCTGCGGGAACTTGGAGACGTCGAAGAACTCAGCCGTCTGCAGGTGCTCGTCGAGCTTCGCGCTGCCCGTGTGGATCGACGCGATGTCGGTCGTCACGTCGACCGTACCGGTCTTCGCCGCGCGGTCGAGCGTCACGGTGCCGCTCGACTTGTCGAACTTGCCGCGCCAGACCGACAGGCCGCCGAAGTGGTCGGCCTCGAAGCTCGGGTACGTATGGCTCGGGTCGAACTGGTACGTCGCGCTGTCAGCGAATGCCGAGAACGACAGCGAAGCGGCCAGCGCGCCCGCGGCGATGATCAGATGCTTTTTCAAACGCTTTCTCCTTGGAACGACGCCGCGCCCTCGCGCGGCATTCGGGGTGATGCGACAACCCGCCGCTTACTTCGTGGCGACGAGATGAAACTTGATCTGCACTTCGTCGGCGACGATCGACGTGTCCTTCCACTCGCCGGTGCCGACGTTGAACGCCGAACGCTTGATCGGCAGCACGCCGTCGAAGGTCTGCGTCGGACCGCTCTGCGTGACCGTGACGGGCACCGTGACGGTCTCGGACTTGCCCTTGATCGTCAGCTTGCCGGTTACGTTGTACTTGTTGCCGCCCGCCGGCGCGATCGCCGACGACGCGAAGGTCGCCTGCGGATACGCCTTTGCGTCGAACCAGTCCTTGCCCGCGACCTGGTCGTTGTACATCTTGTCGCCGAGGTCGAAGCTCGCGATGTCGATCGTCATTTGCGCGCTGCCCTGCGCGGCCTTGGCCGGGTCGAACTTCACCTGCGCGGAGAACTTCCTGAATGCGCCTTCGGTCGGCACGTTCATCTGCTTCGACACGGCGGACACCTTGCTCTTCGCGAGATCGACGTCGGCGTGCGCCGCGGCCGACGCGACAAGTGACACCGCGGCGAACGCGGTCAGCATGGAGCGGGAGAAAGACACTTTCATGGGATCCTTCATTTGGCGGAGGGAAGCATCCGCGACAGCAGGCCGTCGCGGTCCAACAACTGGTGCTTGAGCGCCGCGAGCACATGCATGGCGACGAGCGAAAGCAGAATGTAATTCAAAGACACGTGCAGCGTCTTGAAGGTTTCCTTCAGCGCAGGATCGGGATCGATCAGGCGCGGCAGCGGCACGATGCCGAGATAGACGACCGGGATGTTCGACGCGGAGCTGTACAGATAGCCCGTAACCGGAATCACGATCATCAGCACGTAAAGCAGCATGTGCACGCCGTGCGACACCGCACGCTGCCACGCCGGTGTGTCGCCCGGCAGCGGCGGCGGCAGGTGGGTCGCGCGCCACAGCACGCGCACAACCGCGAGCGCGAACACCGTCACGCCGATCCACTTGTGCCACGAGAAGTACTTGAGCTTCGTCGGCGTGAAGCCGGGGATGTCGGTCATCACCCAGCCGAGTGCGAAGCCGCAGACGATCAGCAGCGCGATCAGCCAGTGCAGCGCGATCGCGGTGTGCGCGTAGCGTGCCGGCGAGGCCGGCGGCGATTTCGATGCCATCATGGATTCCTCAGTTGAGCGAACGGCTGCGCCGGTAAATTCGTCCGACGCTTGTCACGGGCGCCATGCTACCGCAACCTTTTGTCTCGCGCGGACTCCGAGGACAGGCGCGTCAGCCTGCTGCCAGGTTTGCGCCATGTTACCGACCGGTCACCCGGCAACGGGGCGTTGACACGCCGAAAAAGCCGTTTTGGTAAGATTGGCGCGGGTTCCGGCCCCGTCGACGCGTTCCCCGCCCGTCGCACAACCGCCTTTTCCATGCAACGACACGACCTGATTGCCTGCCACGAATGCGACGCACTGTTGCATAAACCGCGCCTGAGCGGTCGCGAAATCGCGCGCTGCCCGCGCTGCGACGCACTGCTCTATCGCAACAGCACCACGCAGATCGAGCGCATCAGCGCGCTTGCGGTCGCGGCACTCGTCACGTTCGTCATCGCGCAGGCGTTCCCGATCCTCGAAATGGACCTGAACGGCACCCGCGTGCAGACGACACTGATCGGCGCGATCGACGCGCTGTGGCACCAGGACATGGAGATCGTCGGCGTGATGGTGTTCTGCTCGACCGTGCTGTTCCCGCTCGTCGAGATGGCCGCACTGCTCTACGTGCTGCTGCCGATCCGGCGTGGCGTCGTGCCGCCGGGCCTCAATTTCGTGCTGCGCACGATCCAGCTCGTGCGGCCGTGGGGGATGATCGAGGTGTTCATGCTCGGGATCGTCGTGACGATCGTGAAGATGGTGAGCCTCGCGCGCGTCGTGCCCGACGCGGCGCTGTTCGCGTTCGGCGCGCTCACGCTGATGACCGCCGTCGTGCTGATGTTCGATCCACGCACGCTGTGGGACATCGCCGACGACCTGCGCGCCGGGCGCACGCCCGCCACGCCCGACGGCACCGCTTCGCCGCCGCAAGCGCCCCGCCAATGACGATGCCGACCGCCGCCCGCGAGGGCTACGCCAGCTGCCACGCATGCGGGCTCGTGCAGACGATCGACCATCCGCACGCGCATTGCGCGCGCTGCGGCAGCACGCTTCACTTCCGCACGCCGAACAGCATCACGCGCACCTGGGCGCTGCTGATCGCGGCCGCGATCCTCTATATTCCGGCGAACCTGCTGCCGATCATGCGCACGTCGTCGATCGTCGGCTCGCAGGAGGACACGATCATGAGCGGCGTCATCTATTTCTGGACGTCCGGCGACTGGCCGCTCGCGGTCGTCGTATTCGTCGCCAGCATCCTCGTGCCGATGCTCAAGCTCGGCGTGCTGACGATCCTCGTCGGCACCGCGCAGCGGCGCACCGTGTGGCGGCCGCTGCAGCGCACGCGCCTGTACCGGATCGTCGAGCGGATCGGCCGCTGGTCGATGCTCGACATCTTCGTCGTGACGCTCACCGTCGCGCTCGTCCATTTCCGTTCGCTCGCCGTCATCACGGCCGGCCCCGGCGCGCTCGCGTTCGGCTCGGTCGTGATCCTGACGATGCTCGCGTCGATGCAGTTCGATCCCCGCCTGATCTGGGATCCAGTCGAAACCTCAGGGAAACACCATGAATAGTCCGCAAGGCCCGCAGCAAGACGCGTCCCGGCCGCCCGATCCGGCGATCTCGACGAAAAGCGGCTGGCTGCCGTCGCTCGTCTGGCTCGTGCCGCTGATCGCCGCGCTGATCGGTATCGGCCTCGTGATCAAGTCCGTGCGCGAACGCGGCCCGGAAATCTCGATCAGCTTCCACAGCGCGGAAGGGCTCGAGCCGGGCAAGACGCAGGTCAAGTACAAGGACGTCGAGATCGGCATGGTCAAGACGATCAAGCTGTCGAAGGACCTGTCGCGCGTGCTCGTCCAGGTGCAGCTGAAGAAGGAAGCCGAGGACTTCGCGGTCAAGGGCTCGCGCTTCTGGATCGTGCGTCCGCGCGTCGGCGCGACCGGCGTGTCGGGGCTCGGCACGCTGCTGTCGGGCGCGTACATCGGCGTCGATGCCGGCCACGGGCAGGACACGCAGACCGACTTCACCGGCCTCGAGACGCCGCCGGCCGTGACCGGCGACCAGAAGGGCACGCAATACGTGCTGCGCGGCGATTCCCTCGGCTCGGTCGACATCGGCTCGCCCGTCTACTACCGCCGCGTGCAGGTCGGCCAGGTGGTCGGCTTCTCGCTCGACAAGGACGGCACGGGCGTCACGTTCAACGTGTTCGTCAACGCGCCGTACGACCAGTACGTCGGCATGAACTCGCGCTGGTGGCAGGCGAGCGGCGTCGACCTGCGGCTCGATTCGAGCGGCCTGAAGCTGAACACGCAGTCGCTCGCGACCGTGATCCTCGGCGGCATCGCGTTCCAGACGCCGCCGAACCAGGACAGCGGCGCGACGGCGCCGAACAACACGACCTTCCGCCTCGGCTCCGACGAGGCGGACGCGATGCGCGATCCGGACGGCCAGCCGCTGCAGGTCGTGATGAACTTCAACCAGTCGCTGCGCGGGCTCGCGGTAGGCGCGCCGGTCGACTTCCGCGGCATCGTGCTCGGCGAAGTGACGAACATCGGCATCGACTTCGATCCGAAGACCAAGAACTTCCTGATGCCGGTGACGATGAACGTGTATCCGGAGCGGCTCGGCCCGCGCTTCCGCGAAACGATCGAGAGCAAGGGCGAACCGGCCCGCCGCGAGATCGTCACGCGCCTCGTCAGGCACGGGCTGCGCGGCCAGCTGCGCACCGGCAACCTGCTGACGAGCCAGCTTTATGTCGCGCTCGACTTCTTCCCGAAGGCACCGGTCGTGAAGATCGACGCGGCACGCCAGCCGCTCGAGCTGCCGACCGTGCCGAACACGCTCGACGAACTGCAGCTGCAGGTCGCCGACATCGCGAAGAAGCTCGACAAGGTGCCGTTCGACCAGATCGGCGCGAACCTGAACAGCGCGCTGTCGAACGCCGACAAGCTCTTCAAGCAGCTCGACACGCAGGTCGCGCCGGAAGCGCGCGACACGCTGTCGGCCGCGAAGCAGACCTTCTCGACCGCCGAGGCGACGCTGCAGCAGGATTCGCCGCTGCAGTCCGACGTGCGCGGCGCACTGAAGGAACTCACGCGCACGCTGCAATCGCTGAACGCGCTCGCCGACTATCTGGAGCGCCATCCCGAATCGCTGCTCAAGGGCAAGCCAGGAGATCAACAATGACGACGACACGCGCGAACATCGTCGCGAGCGGCGCGGCGGCAGTCTTCGCCGCGCTTGCGCTCGCCGCGTGCAGCTCGCCGCCCGCGCGGTTCTATACGCTGAGCCCGGCCGACGCGGCCGCGCCCGTGCGTACCGCGCCCGCCAACCCGTCGTTCCTGATCGAGGTGCCGTCCGTCGGCGTGCCCGAGCAGGTCGCGAAGAACCAGCTCGTCGTGCAGAAGAACGCCGCGCAGGTCGACGTGCTCGAACAGGAGCGTTGGGCCGCGCCGCCCGCCGACGAAATCCGCCGCGCGTTGTCCGACGACCTCGCCGCGCAGCTCGGCACGATCGACGTCGCGAATTCCGCGTATCCGGCCGGCGTGCCCGTCTATCGGATCAGCGTGAACGTGCAGCGCTTCGAGTCGTGGCCCGGCAAACGCGCGGCGATCGATGCGGTGTGGAGCGTGCGCGCGCTCGGCACGCAGGCCGTGATGACGTGTCGCACGAGCGTCGCGGAACCGGTCGCCGACGGCTACGACGCACTCGTCGCGGGCCACCGGCGCGCGCTCGACGTGATCGCATCGCAGGCCGCGTCCGGCGTGCGCGCGATGGCCGCGCGGCGCGGAGCCGCGGCTGCGTCGGCCACCTCGACGACCGCGTCCGGCAAGGCAACGGCCGCCGCGCCCGCCGTGCCTTGCCCGGCCAGTCCGATGCCCGGCGACGATGCGGGCGCGACGGGCAAATCCGGCGCGTAAGCGCGACGCGCGGGCCGGCGGCCGATGCATGCGCGGCACGGCTGCACTCGGCACACGCCGCCCGATAGTCATCGTCGGCATCGATCCGCGTGCGCATGCAACCGCGCACGCGAACCTGCCGCCCTCGCCGCCACTGCCTGCGCTGCTCGGCATCCATCGGCCGGACGGCGGCTTTGCATTGTTTGTCAAAATCCGCCGGAACCGGCACCATGCAACGCGGTCGGCTTGCGTTTTCGCGCCCGATTGACGATCCTACGCACTTTCCGGCTCGCGCCGCTCGTCGCGCGCGCACGCCGGCGGCGATCCGCCAGTGGTATCCGGTCCGATCGCCGCGTCTGTCGGGGCGCGCATGCGATCCGCGTGGTCCGCGCCGGGGCAGCCGCATCGCGGGTCGCCGCGCATCGTCCGCGCCCCCCGATCAGCCTCACCGTTCTCCCCGGCGCCGCGCCGTGTTCCGGCCGGCATCCCGAACCCGCCCGTCCAGGGCTTTCGCTATTCCGTTTATGTTTCGTTCCCTGACGACCCTGATCAAGAAGTGGCGCGCGTCGCGCAATGCGGGCCACCAGCTCGATGCGCTGCTTGCGCATGCCGACGCGGACGCGTCGTACGCCGAACGCAGCGAATGGCTGATCGAGCTCGCGCACTGGCTGCGCCGCAACGGCGCGATGCAGGTCGCGCACGACACGCCGGCCGAACGCGACGCCGACGCGCGCGCGTATCCGGCGCACGCGCGGCTGCGCTACCTGTTCCACGTGCTCGACCGCAATCCCGCATGGAAATCGCACGCCGCGCGCATCCTGCGCGGGATTCTGCGCGAATGCGACGGCATCTCGCTGCTGTGCGACGCGGGGATGCCCGTACATTCCGGCTTCTTCGGCGCGCTGTTCGAGCGCATCGACGCGTCGCTGATCCCGCCCGCGCCGAACCGCCGCGAACTGACGGCGCTGTTCACGCTGATGTTCCCGGCACCCGGGGACGCGCAATGGATCGACGCGCTGCCCGATGACCTGCTCGCGCGCCTCGCCGAGCTGTTCTCGTTCGACGTCACCGACGAAGAGCGCCACGAGCCCGGCTCGTTCTCGCGCGACCTGCTGGCCGCGCTGCACAACCTGACCTGCCAGATCAGCTCGACCGGCCTGTCGCAGACGGTGCGCAGCCGCCTGTCCGACGACGACGCGCGCAAGCCGCTCGAAACGCAGCCGTTCTATCGGCTCACGCGCGCGATGCTCGCGGTCGAGACCGCGCACGCGGCCGTCGAGGACGGCGGCGACCCGAGCAAGCTGCTTCATGAGGTGAACTACCTGCGCGTGCTGCTCGACGAATGCCGGATCGCCGTCGACGATGTGTTCGCGCACCTGTACCGCAACGGCGTGTCGGTCGACATCGTGTTCCAGGTCGAACGGATGCGCATGCGCATCCTGCGCGCGGAAATGCTGCTCAACGCGTGGATGGCACGCGACGACCTGCGCGGGATGGCGCGCCTGACGGCCGAACTCGTCGACGCGAACCAGAACAGCCAGAGCGTGTCGCACCTCATGCGCAGCAACTTCTCGCTGTTCGCGCGCAAGCTCGTCGAGACCAACGCGGACACCGGCGAGCACTACATCTCGCGCGGCCGCGCCGAGTACCTGAAGATGCTGCGGATGGCCGCGGGCGGCGGGCTCGTCACCGTCGTGACCGTGTGCGTGAAGTTCGCGATCACCGGCGCGCACCTGCAGTCGATGCTCGAAGGGTTGCTCGCGGGCGTCAACTACGCGGCGAGCTTCATGCTGATGCACTTCCTGCATTTCACGCTCGCGACCAAGCAGCCCGCGATGACCGCGCCGACGCTCGCGCGCGAGCTCGACGACACCGGCCACGAGGAAGGCGTGAAGGCGTTCGTCGCGTCGGTGATCGCGCTGATCCGCACGCAGGCCGCGGCGATTTCCGGCAACGTGCTCGTCGTGCTGCCCGTGTGCCTGCTCGTGCAGCTGTTCGCCGGCAACCTGCTGCACGCAAACCTGATCTCGCCGGGGAAGGCGCACGCGACGCTGCATTCGTTCTCGCTGCTGGGCCCGACGCCATTCTATGCGGCGCTCACGGGCGTGCTGCTGTGGGCGTCGAGCCTGCTCGCGGGCTGGGCCGACAACTGGTTCGTGCTGCATCGGGTCGGCGACGCGCTCACGTACAACCGGCGGCTGCGGCTCACGCTCGGCGCGTCGGGTGCCGCGAAACTCGCGCACTTCTGTCGCTCGAACGTCGCGGGCGTCGTCGCCAACGTGGGTCTCGGCCTGATGCTCGGCCTGATCCCGGCGATCGTCACCGTGTTCCTGTTCCCGTTCGAGGTGCGCCACGTGACGCTGTCGGCCGGGTCGATCGGGATCGCACTCGGCGTGCTCGGCAAGGGCGCGCTCGGCACGCCCGAGCTGTGGTGGGCCTGCGCCGGCGTCCTGAGCATGGCGATCCTCAACGTGCTCGTGAGCTTCGCGCTCGCATTCACGATGGCCGTGCGCTCGCGCAGCCTGCGCCGCACCAAGGTGCGCGCGCTGGTCGGCGCGATCGTCCGCACGGTGCTGTCGAAGCCGTCCGCGCTGTTCTGGCCGGCCGGCACGCCGGCCGCGCGGGCCGGCCAGCCAGGCGCTCACTGACCGTCCGACGGCGGCGCGCAGCCCGAGGCGGGCGTCGCCGCGCGGGCCTGCCGGCTCGCCGTCGGGCCCGGCACACCGGGACCGGCGCGCCGAATCGGATGCAACGCCGGCTCCGGCCGCCCGCGCCGCGTACAATAGTGGACTTTTGCACGTCCTCACCCGCCTTATGTCCTCGCCCACCCTGTACGAATTCTTCGCTCCCTGCCCGCGCGGCCTCGAAGCGGCGCTTGCCGCCGAGCTGGCCGAAATCGCCGGCCGACATCTGGACGGCGCGCCGTTCACCGCGGGCGCGCAGGTGCCGGGCGGCGTTCATTTCCGCGGCGGCTGGACCGCCGGCATGGCCGCAAACCTCCATTCGCGAATCGCGAGCCGGATCCTGCTGAAGATCGCGCACCGCCCGTACCGCAACGAACAGGACGTCTACGCGCTGGCGCTCGAGCAGCCATGGGAGCGCTGGTTCGCATCGACGCAGACGCTGCGCGTCGACATCACCGCGATCAAGTCGCCGCTGAAGAGCCTCGAATTCGCGACGCTGCGCGTGAAGGATGCGATCTGCGACCGGATGCGCGACAAGACCGGCGCGCGCCCGAGCATCGACACCGGCGCGCCGGACGTGCGCGTGTTCGCGTTCCTGACGGCCAACGAGTGCACGCTGTACCTCGATACGTCGGGCGAGCCGCTGTTCAAGCGCGGCTGGCGCCTCGACAAGGGCGCGGCGCCGCTGCGCGAGAACCTCGCGGCCGGCATCTTGCGCCTGACGGGCTGGACGCCCGGCACGCCGCTGTATGACCCGATGTGCGGCAGCGGCACCTTCCTCGCGGAAGCCGCGCAGATCGCGCTCGGCGTCGCACCGGGCGTCGAGCGCCGGTTCGGCTTCGAAAAGCTCAAGCAGTACGACATCACCGCATGGCAGGGCCTGAAGGTCGCGGCGCTCGACGCGAAGCGCGCGGCGCGCGGCAAGCGCGATTCGCTCGGCGTGTACGGCAGCGACATCTCGGGCGACATGCTCGAGAAGGCGCGCGCAAACCTCGAGCGTGCGGGCGTGCCGTCGGTGTGGCTCAAGCAGGTCGACGCGCGCGGGATGACGCCGCCGTGCGACGGCCCGGGCATCATTCTCGCGAACCCGCCGTACGGCGAGCGGATTGAGGTGCGCGGCCGCAGCGCGCGCGGCGAGGTGCGCGAGACGGGCCGCAACCGCGGCAACGACGACGCATTCCGCCGCACGCACACCGACGCACCGGACAGCGAATTCTTCAACGCGCTCGGCGATGCGCTCAAGCAGCGCTTCACGGGCTGGCAGGCGTTCCTGCTGACGTCGGACCGATCGCTGCCGGGGCTGCTGCGCCTGCGCGAATCGGCGAAGACGCCGCTGTTCAACGGCGCGCTCGAATGCCGGTTGTTCCGCTTCGACCTGATCGCCGGCAGCGTGAAGGCACGCCCCGCCGCGCCGGAAGGCGACGCCTGACACGCGAGACGG
The DNA here is from genome assembly GCF_001523915.2 of Burkholderia sp. LA-2-3-30-S1-D2. Taxonomy (NCBI): domain Bacteria; kingdom Pseudomonadati; phylum Pseudomonadota; class Betaproteobacteria; order Burkholderiales; family Burkholderiaceae; genus Burkholderia; species Burkholderia sp. LA-2-3-30-S1-D2. Next base: position 2,886,788 of record NZ_CP013384.1, read on the forward strand.
CCGCCGCGGCCGCCTGCTGACACCCAGACGACGCCCGGCCTGAGCCGGGCGTTGTTCTTTCCACCACCCCCACGCGGGCAGTGCCTGCGTGCCGCGCCGCCCCCGCGCGCCGATGCGGTTCCCGCACCGCCCCCGCCCGCCAAAGCCGTCAGCCCTCCCTTTTGTCAGCACCGCCACGACTACTGACAGCACGCTGTCAGCAGCACCCGATCACACTGCAATCCCGGCGCAATGCAAGGCTGGTTTCCATCAAGAACCCGAACAACAAGGAGCTCGTCATGACGTCCGCAACTGCAGCAACAACCGAAACCGCAACCCTGGAACGCGCGATCGCGTGGTTCGACATCCCGTCCCTCGATTTCGACCGGGCGATCCGTTTCTACGAAACCGTGCTGCAGACGACGCTGCAACGCGAAGTCATCGGCGGCGTGCCGATGGCCGTGTTCGATCACGAAGCGTCGAGCACGGGCGGCAGCATCGTGTTCGATCCGCAGCAGATGAAGCCGAGCGCCAACGGCGTGCTCGTGTACCTGAACGCCGGCGAATCGGTCGTCGCGGCGCTCGAGCGCGCGAAGCGCGCAGGCGGCGTCGTGCAGGGCTCGGTCGTCGAGTTGCCGAACAACTACGGCTACATCGGCTACCTGATCGATACCGAAGGCAACCGCGTCGGCCTGCACGCACCGAAATGCCACTGAGCGCGTCTACGATCCGGCCGGCGCGGCGCTATCATCGCGAAGTCCCCGTAGCCGTTGGAGTCGAGGTTCAGCCATGACGCGCCGTGCCGACCGCCTGTTCCAGATCGCCGAGCTGCTGCGCGGGCGTCGTCTCACGACCGCGCAGCAGCTCGCGGACTGGCTGTCGGTGTCGCCGCGCACGGTCTATCGCGACGTGCGCGCCCTGCAACTGTCAGGGGTGCCGATCGAAGGCGAAGCCGGCATCGGCTACCGGCTGAACCGCAACGCGAGCCTGCCGCCGCTCACGTTCACCGCCGAGGAGCTCGCGGCACTCGCGGCCGGCGCGCGGATGCTCGAGACCTGGGGCGGCGCGCGCTTCGCGGGCGGCGCGCGTTCGGCGCTCGCGAAGATCGCGTCGGCAATGCCGGCCGACAAGCGCACCGCGCTCGATCGCCTGCCGGTGTTCGCGCCCTCGTTCCACATCGACGAGACATTCTGCGCGAAGGTCGACGCGATCCACCAGGCGGTCGACACGCATCACATCGTCAGCTTCGACTACCGCGACCGGCTCGGCGCGCACACGAAGCGCCGCGTGTGGCCGCTCGGGCTCGTCTACTGGGGCGGACGCTGGACGATCGGCGCGTGGTGCGAGCTGCGCGATGACTTCCGCACCTTCGACATCGCGCGGATGGGCGACATCACCGTGCACGAGCAGTTTCCGGACATGGAAGGCCGGCGCATCGCCGACTACATGCGGATCGCGGAAGCGCCGATGCGCTGACGCGCGCCGCCGCCATTCGCATGCAGGGGCGTCCGCGCCCCGGCAACGCCCGTCATTCCCCGAACACGACAGACCGCTTCGGCCGCTCGTCGACGTGCAGCGAAAACACATCGGGGCGCGCATAGTGTCCGACCACGTCGAAGTCGTAACGCGCACGCACGAGCTCGTCCGTATCGATGCGCGCGGTCACGAGCCCGGCCTCGCCGATCAGCGGCTCCGTCAGCAGGTCGCCGAGCGGCCCGACGATCACGCTGCCGCCGCGGATCAGCGGCCGCTCGGGATCCCAGCCCGGCACGTCGATGCCGAGCGCTCGCGGCGACGGCTGCACCTGGCAGGCGCTCACGACGAAGCAGCGCCCTTCGTGCGCGATGTGCCGCATCGAGCTTTGCCACAGGTCGCGCTCGTCGACGGTCGGCGCGCACCAGATCTGCACGCCTTTCGCATACATCGCGCAGCGCAGGAGCGGCATGTGGTTCTCCCAGCAGATCGCGGCGCCCGCACGGCCCGCGGCCGTGTCGACCACCGGCAGTGTCGAGCCATCGCCCTGCCCCCAGATCAGCCGCTCGGTGCCGGTCGGCATCAGCTTGCGGTGCTTCGCGACGAGCCCGTCGCGCGGATCGAAGAACAGCGCCGTGCAGTACAACGTGCTGCCGCCGCGCTCGATCACGCCGACCACCAGGCTCGCGCCCGTGCGCTGCGACAGCGCGGCCAGTTCGTCGGTTTCGGGGCCCGGCACGTCGATCGCCTGCGCGGCGTAGCGCGCATACGCGTCGCGGCCCTCGGGCAGCCGGTAGCCGAGCCGCGTGCCGAAGATCTCGCCCTTCGGATAGCCGCCGAGCACGGCCTCCGGCAACACGACGAGCGACGCGCCGCTGTCGCGGATCGCTGCTTCGTAGCCGAGGATCGTGTCGAGCGTGGCGCGCGTGCCGGCGGGCGATGCGCCGATCTGCAGCGCGGCGATAACTGAGGTGGACATGAAAGCGTCTCCAGTGAGTGGGTGACGCCATCTTTATCGATATCATTTCATCGATCAAATCGATAAAACGATAACTGACATGAATACGGATGATATCGCCGGGCTCGACCTGAACCTGCTGAAGGTGTTCGAGGCGCTGTACGAGGAAGGCGGCGCGAGCCGCGCGGCGCTGCGGCTCGGCCTCACGCAATCGGCGGTGAGCGCGGCGCTCGCGCGGCTGCGCGTGATCTACGCCGATCCGCTGTTCGTGCGCACCGGCCGCGGGCTCGCGCCGACGCCGCGCGCGGACGAACTGAAGCCGATCCTCTCCGATGCGCTCGACCGCTGCCGCGCAAGCCTCGCGATCGCGGCCGACGGCGGCGAACGGGTCGGCCGTACGATCTCGATCGGCCTGTCGGACGACTTCGAGATCGCGCTCGGCCGCGCGCTGATCGACGCAGTCGCAAGCGAAGCCCCGGGCATCCGGCTGATCTTTCGGCAGACGCACAGCGGTATCGCGGGCGACGCGCTGCTGCGGCACGGCGTCGATATCGCGATCGCGTCGGGCGGGTTCTCGGCGAACGGGCTGAGCCGGCGCGCGGTCGCGACGGGCGGCTACGCATGCCTCATCGATCCGGCCGGCCGCGCGCACGCGCCGCGCACGCTCGTGCTCGCCGATTTCGTGCAGCGCGATCACCTGCTCGTGTCGTCGGGCGGCGTGATCGGGATCGTCGACGAAGCCCTGGCCGCGCTCGGCCACAAACGGCGCGTCGCGGCGTCGACCACGCATTTCGCGGCGCTGCCGTACCTGCTCGCCGGCTCCGACGCGGTGGCCACGATACCGGCGCATGCGGCTCGTGCGATCGCGCAGTCGACGTCGCTGCGCGCGCTCGCGTGCCCGGTCGAGCTGCCGGGCTACCCGGTGGAAATCGGCTGGCGCACGAGCACGCAGCGCGACCCGGCGATCGTGCGCGTGCGGGATACGATCGCCGCCTGCGTCGCGACGATCGTCGCCCCGTGAAAAACGGGGCACGATTCGACTCGTGACGATCGGACCTTCCGCCCCTCGGCTGGCCGCCAGCCGAGGCGGGCGGCGCCCATGCGCGTCGCGGCAATCGGGAAGACCTGTTGCCGCCGCAAAGAACGACCGGGGTCGGATTCGTCTAACCAGACGGCCGGCAGCGTCCGGGCGCAACCGGTAAAATGCCGAACCATGAAACCCGAAATCTGGACCCCGCATGTGACCGTCGCGGCGCTCGTCGAGCGCGCCGGTCGCTTTCTCGTGATCGAGGAAGAAACCTCGACGGGCCTGCGCATCAACCAGCCGGCCGGCCACCTCGAAGCCGGCGAGACACTCGCCGACGCCGTGATCCGCGAAACGCTCGAGGAAACCGCGCATCCGTTCGTACCCGACGCGCTCGTCGGCGTCTATCTCGCGCACTACGCCCGCCCCGGCAGCGCCGGCGCGACCTATCTGCGCTTCACGTTCTGCGGCACGGCCGGCGAGCCGCTGCCGGGCCACATGCTCGACGACGGCATCGTCCGTACGCTGTGGATGAGCGCCGACGAACTGCGCGCGTGCAGCGAGCGCCATCGCTCGCCGGCGGTGATGCGCTGCGTCGACGACTATCTCGCCGGGCGGCGCATTCCGCTCGATTTCGTGCACACGCATTCGGTCGCGCCGCGCCCGGAAGCATTCGACCGTCAGGCGGTAAACAAATGAGCAAGCGCCGTGTAGTAGTGGGCATGTCGGGCGGCGTCGATTCGTCGGTGACCGCGTGGCTGCTGAAGGAACAGGGGTACGACGTGGTCGGCCTGTTCATGAAGAACTGGGAAGACGACGACGACGGCGAATACTGCTCGACGCGCCAGGACTGGATCGACGTGGTGTCGGTGGCCGACCTGATCGGCATCGACGTGGAAGCCGTGAACTTCGCGGCCGAATACAAGGACCGCGTGTTCGCCGAATTCCTGCGCGAATACTCGGCCGGCCGCACGCCGAACCCGGACGTGCTGTGCAACGCCGAGATCAAGTTCAAGGCGTTCCTCGACCACGCGATGTCGCTCGACGCGGAAATGATCGCGACGGGCCATTACGCGCGCGTGCGCGAGCGCGACGGTCGCTTCGAACTGCTGAAGGCCTTCGATCACACGAAAGACCAGTCGTACTTCCTGCACCGGCTGAACCAGGCGCAGCTGTCGAAGACGATGTTCCCGCTCGGCGAGATCCCGAAGACGAAGGTGCGCGAGATCGCCGCGCAGATCGGCCTGCCGAACGCGAAGAAGAAGGACTCGACCGGCATCTGCTTCATCGGCGAACGGCCGTTCCGCGACTTCCTGAATCGCTATCTTCCGACGAAACCCGGCCCGATGAAGACGCCCGACGGCAAGGTGGTCGGCGAGCACATCGGCCTCGCGTTCTACACGTTCGGCCAGCGCAAGGGCATCGGCCTCGGCGGCAGCAAGGACGGCAGCGGCGAACCGTGGTTCGTCGCGGCGAAGGACATCGCGTCGAACACGCTGTACGTCGTGCAGGGCCACGACCACCCGTGGCTGCTGTCGCGCGAGCTCGTCGCCGGCAACGTGAGCTGGGTCGCGGGCGAGCCGCCGGCCGAAGGCTTTTCGTGCGGGGCGAAGACGCGCTATCGTCAGGCCGATGCGGCCTGCAGGTTCGGCCGGGCCGCGTTCGGCCGGGCCGCGCTCGGCCGGGCCGACGGCGAGCGCTTCTCGCTCGCATTCGACGACGCGCAATGGGCGGTCACACCCGGCCAGTCGGCCGTGCTGTACGACGGCGAGATCTGCCTCGGCGGCGGCATCATCGAGTTCGCGGCCACCGGCCAGCCCGGCCAGGCCGTCCCGGCGGCAGCCCACGCGGGCGCGCTCGCCGAAGCACGCTGACATCCATTCGGTTTAGACTTGCGGCACGCCGCGCCCGGCGGAACACGATTCCGTCGCGGCCGGTGCGCCGCCGCGCAGCGTACGCATGGCGGCATTTCAAGATTCTTGCGGAGCCCCCCCATGCTTTCCAGACGCTACCTCGCAATGTGGTGCGCCGTGCTGCTGCTCGTTGCCGTGGCCGCACTCGCGTCGATTCACGTGCTTTCCTGGCTGTGGATCATCATCCCCGTCGCCCTCGTCGCCCTCGGCCTGTATGACCTGAACCAGGACCGTCACGCGATCCTGCGCAATTACCCGCTCTGGGGTCATTTCCGCTTCCTGTTCGAGTTCATCCGCCCCGAGATCCGCCAGTATTTCGTCGAGGACGACACCGACGAGAAGCCGTTCTCCCGCGCGCAGCGCAGCCTCGTCTATCAGCGCGCGAAGAACGTCGCCGACAATCGCCCGTACGGCACCGAGCTGAACGTGAAGGCCGTCGCGCACGAATGGATCAGCCACTCGCTCGCGCCGACGAAGCTGCCGAACCACGACTTCCGCATCCGGGTCGGCGCGAACCGCGCGCAGCCGTACGACATCTCGATCTTCAACATCTCGGCGATGAGCTTCGGCTCGCTGTCCGCGAACGCGATCCGCTCGCTGAACCTCGGCGCGAAGAAAGGCGGATTCGCGCACGACACCGGCGAAGGCTCGCTGTCGAAGTACCACCGTGAGCACGGCGGCGACATCATCTGGGAAATCGCATCCGGCTACTTCGGCTGCCGCAACGACGACGGAACGTTCAACCCGGACAAGTTCGCGAAGCAGGCCGCCGATCCGCAGGTGAAGATGATCGAGATCAAGCTGTCGCAAGGCGCGAAGCCGGGCCACGGCGGCGTGCTGCCGGCCGCGAAGATCACGCCCGAGATCGCCGAGACGCGCGGCGTGCCGATGGGCAAGGACTGCATCTCGCCCGCGACGCACTCGGAATTCTCGACGCCGCGCGGTCTGCTCGAATTCGTCGAGCGGCTGCGCACGCTGTCGGGCGGCAAGCCGACCGGCTTCAAGCTGTGCATCGGCCATCCGTGGGAATTCTTCGGGATCGCGAAGGCGATGATCGAGACGGGCATCGTGCCCGACTTCATCGTCGTCGACGGCGCGGAAGGCGGCACCGGCGCGGCGCCGCTCGAATTCACCGACCATGTCGGCGTGCCGCTGCAGGAAGGGCTGCTGCTGGTGCACAACACGCTCGTCGGGATCGGCGTGCGCGACCGCGTGAAGATCGGCGCGAGCGGCAAGATCATCACCGCGTTCGACATCGCGCGCACGCTCGCGATCGGCGCGGACTGGGTGAATTCGGCGCGTGGCTTCATGTTCGCGGTCGGCTGCATCCAGGCGCAGCACTGCCACACCGACCGCTGCCCAACCGGCGTCGCCACGCAGGACCCAGTGCGCCAGCGCGCTATCGTCGTGCCCGACAAGGCCGAGCGCGTGTACAACTTCCATCGCAATACGCTGCATGCGCTGCAGGAACTCGTGCAGGCGGCCGGCCTGGGCCATCCGTCCGAGCTGCGCGCGCATCACATCGTGCAGCGCGTCGCGCCGCACGAGGTGCGGCTGATGTCGCAGTTGCTGAAATACCTGAAGCCCGGCGCGCTGCTCGACGGCCAGACCTGCGGCTATACGCTGTACGACAAGTGGTGGCCGATCGCGCGCAGCGATTCGTTCGCGCTCGGCGAAACCGTTTACACGTCGATCGAGTAACGCGCGATCGCCCGCCGCCGGAGGCGGCTCGCCAAAACGAAAGCGCCCCGCGGGGCGCTTTCGTTTGTCTGTCCGATTCGCCGCCGGCGGCCGGTCAGCCTTGCGGCAGCGTGTCGACGAACGTCTGCCGCTGCGACAGCTTCACGAAATGCTTGTCGAGGTTCGGATGGCGATCACGCCAGTCGAGTTCGGGCATCCGGAAGTCGAGGTAGCCGAGCGCGCAGCCGAGTGCGATGTCGGCAAGCGTGTAATGATTACCGACGCACCACGTCTTGCCGCCGAGACCCTGCGACATCGCGACGAGCGCGTCGTCGATCTTGCGCTGTTGGCGCGCGATCCAGCTCGCGCTGCGCTGCGCTTCGTCACGCAGCGTGTGTTCGAGACGAATCGCCACGGCCGCGTCGAGCACGCCGTCACCCAGCGCTTCCCAGCAACGCACTTCGACACGCTCACGCCCCGACGGCGGAATCAGCTTGCCGACCGGCGACAGCGTATCGACGTATTCGCAGATCACGCGGGAATCGAACACCGCGGCACCATCCTCCATCACGAGACACGGGACCTTGCCGAGCGGATTCGATGCATGAATGTCCGTCTCCGGCGCCCACACGTTCTCGAGCTCCAGCTTGTAGTCGATCTTCTTTTCAGCAAGCACGATTCGCGCCTTTCGGACGTACGGGCTGCTGAGCGAACCGATTAATTTCATCATCTGCCTTTTTAAGGGAACCGCCGAGAGTATACGTTGTCGCCGATCATAACCGGCCGGTGTGGCCGGGCAGAAAATCGCCCGTCCGGCCTGTGGATGGTTTGCAACAACCGTCGCCGAGCCCCGTCCGGCGCGGCTTGCCGCCGCGCCTCTCACACGCCGCGTCCGGCGGCGCTACAATCGCACGATGAATGCGCCCCTCGATACCGCCATCGCCGTCGACGTCTACCGCCAGCGCCGTGAACGCGTGCTTGCCGCACTGCGCGCAGCGGGCGGCGGCGTCGCCATCGTTCCCACCGCGCCGGAAATGCTGCGCAACCGCGATACGGCCTTCCCGTACCGACATGACAGCTACTTTTACTACCTGACGGGCTTCACCGAGCCGGATGCCATGCTCGTGCTGAACGCGGCCGGGTCGCACGGCGCGCCGGAATCGGTCCTGTTCTGCCGCGCGAAGAATGCCGATCGCGAGATCTGGGAAGGTTTCCATTACGGGCCCGAGGCCGCGCGCGATGCATTCGGCTTCGACGCGGCCTACGCGGTCGACGTGATCGACACCGAAATGCCCCGCCTGCTCGCCGATGCGGGCACCGTGCACTACCGGTTCGGTGCCTCGGCCGAGTTCGACCGCCAGCTGGCCGGCTGGATCGACGCGGTGCGCGCACAAGCGCGCACGGGTGTCGCCGCGCCGGACGCGCTGCTCGACCTCACGCCGCTCGTCGACGACATGCGGCTCGTGAAGGACGAACACGAACTCGCGATCATGATGCGTGCCGCGCACATCTCCGCGCTCGCGCACCGTCGCGCGATGCAGGTGTGCCGCCCGGGGATCCGCGAATACGAACTCGAGGCCGAGCTGCTGTACACGTTCCGCAAGCATGGCGCGCAGGCGCCCGCGTACGGCTCGATCGTCGCGGCCGGCGCGAACGCATGCGTGCTGCACTACCCGGCCGGCAACGCAACCGCGCGGGACGGCGATCTGATCCTGATCGATGCCGCGTGCGAACTCGACGGCTACGCGTCGGACATCACGCGCACGTTTCCGGCCAACGGGCGCTTCTCGCCCGCGCAGCGCACGCTGTACGACATCGTGCTCGGCGCGCAGCAGGCTGCGATCGATGCGACGCGCGCGGGCGTACCGTTCGAGGCGCCGCACGACGCGGCCGTGCGCGTGCTGGCGCAAGGGCTGCTCGACACGGGCATCATCCCGAAGACGCGCTTCTCGAACGTCGACGACGTGATCGCCGAGCGCGCATACGCACGCTTCTACATGCACCGCACTGGCCACTGGATCGGCATGGACGTGCATGATTGCGGCGACTACCGCGAGCGGCTCGCCGCGCGCGACGCCGACGGCGCGTTGCCGTGGCGCACGCTGAAACCCGGCATGACGCTTACCGTCGAGCCGGGCCTGTACGTGCGGGCAGCCGACGACGTACCGTCCGAATACTGGAACATCGGCATCCGCATCGAGGACGACGCGATCGTGCGCGAGCACGGTTGCGAGCTGATCACACGCGACGTGCCGGTGGCGGCTGCCGAGATCGAGGCGCTGATGCGCGCGGGCGCGGCGCACGGCGCGTGAGCATGCCGCAGGTTGCCATCGCCCCGCTGTCGAGTCACCGTTGACCCGCCGTTGACCCGCTGTTGACCGTTACCCCGTTTCACGAACACTGATGACGACCGCCTCCTCCCCGGCCACGCCGGACTACGATCTCGCCATCGTCGGCGCGGGCCCCGTCGGGCTCGCGCTCGCCGGCTGGCTCGGCCGACGCAGCGCGACGCAGCACGCGTCGATCGCGCTGATCGACGCTCGCGAGCCGGCAGCGAGCGCGAACGACCCGCGCGCGATCGCCGTATCGCACGGCAGCCGCGTGCTGCTCGACACGCTCGGATGGCCGGGCGACGCGACGCCGATCGAACACATCCACGTGTCGCAGCGCGGCCATTTCGGCCGCACGCTGATCGACCGCGACGAGCACGACCTCGCCGCGCTCGGCTATGTCGTGCGCTACGGCTCGATCGTGCAGGTGCTCGCGCAGGCCGTGCGCGGCACGCGCGTCGACTGGCTCACGTCGACCACCGCACGCAAGCCGCGACAGGACGCCGACGGCGTCACGCTGACACTCGACGGCCCGCAAGGCGAGCGCACGCTGCGCGCGCGCATCGTCGTCAACGCCGAAGGCGGGCTGTTCCACGAACAGCAGGCCGATACGGGCAAGCATCGCCGCGACTACGGTCAGACCGCGATCGTCGGCACGGTCACGGTCTCGGCACCGCGCCCGAACGTCGCATGGGAACGCTTCACGCACGAAGGCCCGCTCGCGCTGCTGCCGCTCGGCGGCCCGCGCCAGGCCGAGTATTCGCTCGTGTGGTGCTGCACGCCCGACGAAGCGGCCCGCCGCGCCGCCCTTCCCGACGACGCGTTCCTGCGCGAACTCGGCGCTGCCTTCGGCGAGCGGATGGGGCAGTTCGTCGCGATCGCGGGGCGCGCATCGTTCCCGCTCGGGCTGAACGCGGCACAAACGCTCGTCAACGGGCGCATCGCGATCGTCGGCAACGCCGCGCAAACGCTGCATCCGGTCGCCGGCCAGGGGCTCAACCTCGGGCTGCGCGACGCGCATACGCTCGTCGACGCGCTGTCCACGCAAGGCTTCGACGCGACCGCGCTCGCAACCTTCAACGCGCGGCGTGCGCTCGACCGGCGCTTCACGATCGGCGCGACCGACACGCTCGCGCGGCTGTTCACGGTCGACAGCGGCCCCATTCCGCTGTTGCGCGGCGCGGCCCTCACCGCGCTCGAATTCGTACCGCCGCTCAAGAAGGCGATCGCGCGCCAGATGATGTTCGGCCAGCGCAACTGACGCGCGGCGGCGCGGCGCGCGTTGCGCCATCAGCGCCGTGCAAACCGGGTCAAATCGGCCGGGCATGGGAATACGGTAAAATGCGCGTTTTCCCTCCGCCCTTTTTTGCCCGCGACGCCCGGCGCTCGCGGGCGGTGCCATTGCGATGCCCGTTATCGGCCCTCACGTATTGCGTAACAACCTGTTCGTCGCCCCGATGGCCGGGGTGACGGATCGCCCGTTCCGCCAGCTGTGCAAGCGGCTGGGGGCCGGATACGCCGTGTCCGAGATGGTCGCGTCCAATGCGCAGCTGTGGAAGAGCGCGAAGACGATGCGACGGGCGAACCACGAAGGCGAAGTCGAGCCGATCGCGGTGCAGATCGCCGGCGCCGATCCGGCGATGATGGCCGAAGCCGCCCGCTACAACGTCGACAACGGCGCGCAGATCATCGACATCAACATGGGCTGCCCGGCGAAGAAGGTCTGCAACGTCGCGGCCGGCTCCGCGCTGCTGCAGAATGAACCGCTCGTGCAGCGGATCGTCGAGGCCGTCGTCGCGGCGGTCGGCACGGGGCCGGATGCGGTGCCCGTCACGCTGAAGATCCGCACCGGCTGGGATCGCGAGCACAAGAACGCGATCACGGTCGCGCGCCTCGCCGAGGCGGCCGGCATCTCGATGCTGACCGTGCACGGCCGCACGCGCGCCGACCTCTACCGCGGCGACGCGGAGTACGACACCATCGCGGCCGTGAAGGCGGCCGTGCGCATCCCGGTCGTCGCGAACGGCGACATCACGTCGCCGGCGAAAGCGAAGGCCGTGCTCGACGCAACCGGCGCCGACGCACTGATGATCGGTCGTGCCGCGCAAGGCCGGCCATGGCTGTTCCGTGAAATCGATCATTTCCTGCAAACCGGCGAGCTGCTGCCCCCGCCGCGGATCGACGAGATCCAGCACGTGATGAACGAACACCTGGAAGACCACTACGCGTTCTATGGTGAATTCACGGGCGTCCGTACTGCGCGCAAGCACATCGGCTGGTACACTCGCGGCCTTTCCGGTGCCAACGGGTTCCGGCACAGGATGAACACGCTCGATTCCACCCGCGAGCAGCTCGCCGCCGTCAATGCATTCTTCGAGGCGCAAAAAGCGCTGTCGGACCACCTCGTCTACGTCGATGACGAAGAGGAAAACGGCCAGGGCGAGTCGGACGACCATAACCAGTTAGCAGCATGAGCAAGCACAACATCGAACAATGTGTCCGCGAGAGCCTGGACGTGTATTTCCGGGATCTAGACGGCTCCAATCCGCACGACGTCTATGAAATGGTGATGTCCTGCGTCGAAAAGCCGATGCTCGAGGTCGTGCTCGTACAGGCAGGCGGCAACCAGTCGCTCGCCGCGGAGTACCTCGGCATCAATCGCAATACGCTGCGCAAGAAGCTGCAGCAGCACGGCCTGCTGTAGGCGGCCGTCCCGTCCCCGTTTCCCTGGCTATTGGTGGTTCCATCATGATCAAGCAAGCGCTCATTTCCGTTTCCGACAAGACCGGCATCGTCGACTTCGCGAAGTCGCTGTCCGACCTCGGCGTCAAGCTGCTGTCGACCGGCGGCACCGCGAAACTGCTCGCCGACGCGGGCCTGCCCGTTACCGAAGTGGCTGATTACACGGGCTTCCCGGAAATGCTCGATGGGCGCGTAAAGACGCTCCACCCGAAGGTGCACGGCGGCATCCTGGCCCGCCGCGACCTGCCCGAGCACATGCAGGCGCTGGAACAGCACGGCATCCCGACGATCGACCTGCTCGTCGTGAACCTGTACCCGTTCGTCGCGACCATCGCGAAGGACGACTGCACGCTCGCCGACGCGATCGAGAACATCGACATCGGCGGCCCGACGATGCTGCGCTCCGCCGCGAAGAACCACCGCGACGTGACGGTCGTCGTCGATCCGGCCGATTACTCGGTCGTGCTCGACGAAATGAAGGCGAACGGCAACGCGGTCGGCTACGCGACCAACTTCCGCCTCGCGACGAAGGTGTTCGCGCACACCGCGCAATACGACGGCGCGATCACGAACTACCTGACGAGCCTGACCGACGAGCTGAAGCACGCATCGCGCAGCGCGTACCCGGCAACACTGAACATGGCGTTCAACAAGGTCCAGGACCTGCGCTACGGCGAGAACCCGCACCAGAGCGCGGCGTTCTACCGCGATCTCGCGACGCCGGCCGGCGCGCTCGCGAACTACCGCCAGCTGCAGGGCAAGGAACTCTCGTACAACAACATCGCGGATTCGGACGCTGCGTGGGAATGCGTGAAGACGTTCGACGCACCGGCCTGCGTGATCATCAAGCATGCGAACCCGTGCGGCGTCGCAGTTGGCAACGATTCGGCCGACGCATACGCGAAGGCATTCCAGACCGACCCGACCTCGGCCTTCGGCGGCATCATCGCGTTCAACCGCGAAGTCGACGAAGCGGCTGCCCAAGCTGTTGCGAAGCAGTTCGTCGAAGTGCTGATCGCACCGTCGTTCTCCGACGCCGCGAAGCAGGTGTTCGCCGCGAAGCAGAACGTGCGCCTGCTCGAAATCGCGCTCGGCGACGGTCATAACGCGTTCGACCTGAAACGCGTGGGCGGCGGCCTGCTCGTGCAGTCGCTCGATTCGAAGAACGTGCAGCCGAGCGAGCTGCGCGTCGTCACGAAGCGTCAACCGACCGCGAAGGAAATGGACGACCTGCTGTTCGCATGGCGCGTCGCGAAGTACGTGAAGTCGAACGCGATCGTGTTCTGCGGCAACGGCATGACGCTCGGCGTCGGCGCCGGCCAGATGAGCCGCGTCGATTCCGCGCGCATCGCGAGCATCAAGGCACAGAACGCGGGCCTTACGCTGGCCGGCTCGGCCGTCGCGTCGGATGCGTTCTTCCCGTTCCGCGACGGTCTCGACGTCGTCGTGGCGGCAGGCGCGACCTGCGTGATCCAGCCGGGCGGCTCGATGCGCGACGACGAAGTGATCGCGGCGGCCGACGAGCACGGCATTGCGATGATCCTGACGGGCGTGCGTCACTTCCGTCACTGATCGCATGCGGCCCGCGCGGCCGCTGCATGGAAACCCGGCGGCATCATACCCGCCGGGTTTTTTATTGCGCGGCGCCGACGTACACGACCGTGCGGCCGGCACCGCACACCATTCGTTGTAGTATCGCTGCATCAGGTTTTTCTCCTCACTCATGCGAATTCTCGGCATCGACCCTGGCCTGCGTGTGACCGGCTTCGGCATCATCGACGTCAGCGGCCACCGGCTCGCCTATGTCGCAAGCGGCGTGATCCGCACGCCAACGGCCGACCTGGCCACCCGACTCGGCACGATCTTCCAGGGCGTATCGACGCTCGTGCGCGAACACGCGCCCGACCAGGCCGCGATCGAACAGGTGTTCGTCAACGTGAACCCGCAGTCGACACTGCTGCTCGGCCAGGCACGCGGCGCCGCGATCTGCGGGCTCGTCGCCGGCGGCTTGCCGGTGGCCGAATACACCGCGCTGCAACTGAAGCAGGCCGTCGTCGGTTACGGCCGCGCGACCAAGTCGCAGATGCAGGAGATGGTCACGCGGCTGCTCAACCTCACGGGCCAGCCCGGCAGCGACGCGGCCGATGCGCTTGGGATGGCGATCTGCCATGCACACAGCGGTAATACGCTCGGCACGATCAGCGGCCTCGCGCCAGCGCTCGCGAAAAAGGGACTGCGGGTGCGGCGCGGACGGCTCGTCGGCTGACGCAACGACACGCACATCCAGGGCGCAATGCACGCATTGCGCCTGCAACCGCTCTACCCGCCTGCCGGCCTGATCGCCTGATCGCCACCCCAACCTGACGGCCAACTCATCGGCATCGCGCCGCACCTGCGCTACACTCGCGCTTTCTTCCTCGCTTCACGCCATCCATGATCGGTCGCATCGCCGGCATCCTGCTCGAAAAGAACCCGCCCCACCTGCTCGTCGACTGCAACGGCGTCGGCTACGAGATCGACGTGCCGATGAGCACCTTCTACAACCTGCCGCAAACGGGCGAGCGCGTCGTGCTGCTCACGCAGCAGATCGTGCGCGAGGACGCGCACCTGCTGTACGGCTTCCTGACGCCGCAGGAGCGCACGACCTTCCGCGAACTGCTGAAGATCACCGGTATCGGCGCGCGCATGGCGCTGGCCGTGCTGTCCGGCATGAGCGTGCAAGAGCTCGCGCAGGCAGTGACGATGCAGGACGCCGCACGTCTCACGCGCCTGCCCGGCATCGGCAAGAAGACCGCCGAGCGCCTGCTGCTCGAGCTAAAGGGCAAGCTCGGCGCGGACCTCGGTGCGCTCGCCGGTGCCGCATCCCAGTCCGATCACGCGACCGACATCCTCAACGCGCTGCTCGCGCTCGGCTACTCGGAAAAGGAAGGCCTCGCCGCGATCAAGAACGTGCCGGCCGGCACCGGCGTGTCCGAGGGCATCAAGCTCGCGCTCAAGGCATTGTCGAAGGCGTAACACCCGCCCGAACCGGCTGTCGCAGCCAGTGTCGCGCCGCCGTGCGGCGCGCGCCAGTCGGCCATTCGGCCAGTTCGACCGCGTGATCGCGCGCGGTACAATGGCCGCATGATTGAAACCGACAAACTCGCCGCCGAGCGGATCATCGCCGCCACGCCCGCCTCGTCGCACGAGGAGGTGTTCGAACGCGCGCTGCGGCCGCGCCAGCTCGACGACTACGTCGGCCAGGAAAAGGTGCGCGGCCAGCTCGAGATCTTCATCGAGGCCGCGAAGCGCCGCTCCGAGCCGCTCGATCACGTGCTGCTGTTCGGGCCGCCAGGCCTCGGCAAGACCACCCTCGCGCACATCATCGCGCGCGAGATGGGCGTGAACCTGCGCCAGACGTCGGGCCCCGTGCTCGAGCGCGCGGGCGACCTCGCCGCGCTGCTGACCAACCTCGAAGCGAACGACGTCCTGTTCATCGACGAAATCCACCGGCTGTCGCCGGTCGTCGAGGAAATCCTGTATCCGGCACTCGAGGATTACCAGATCGACATCATGATCGGCGAAGGACCGGCCGCACGCAGCGTGAAGCTCGATCTGCAGCCGTTCACGCTGGTCGGCGCAACCACCCGCGCGGGCATGCTGACCAACCCGCTGCGCGATCGCTTCGGGATCGTTGCGCGCCTCGAGTTCTACAATGCCGAGCAACTGTCGCGCATCGTGCGGCGCTCGGCGTCGCTGCTGAACGCGCAGATCGATCCGAACGGCGCGCTGGAAATCGCGAAGCGCTCGCGCGGCACGCCGCGGATCGCGAACCGGCTGCTGCGCCGCGTGCGCGACTATGCGGAAGTGAAGGCCGACGGCCAGATCACCGCGGCCGTGGCCGACGCCGCGCTCGCGATGCTCGACGTCGATCCGGTCGGCTTCGACCTGATGGACCGCAAGCTGCTCGAGGCGATCCTGCACAAGTTCGACGGCGGCCCGGTCGGTATCGACAACCTCGCGGCGGCGATCGGCGAGGAGCGCGACACGATCGAGGACGTGCTCGAACCGTACCTGATCCAGCAGGGCTTCCTGCAGCGCACGCCGCGCGGGCGCGTCGCGACGCTGCTCACGTACCGCCACTTCGGGCTCTCCGCGCCCGATGCCGGCAAGACCGAACGCGGGATGTGGGATACCGCCGACGGGAAGTAACCCGCCGCCCGCACCGCGCCTGCCATGACCACGCCGCCCAGCCCGCACCCCGCCACGCCCACGCCGGGCCCGCGTTGGGTCGAACCGATCCGCAAGCGGCTCGTGGCGGGCATCACGCACCTGACGACAGGTGGCGGCGGTCCGTCGATCGATCTGTCGTCGCCCCCCGGAGACCCGGGGCTGTTCGGCCCCGACGCCATCTGCTGGCGCGTGCATGCCGATTTCACGTCGATGATGACGGGCGGCATTGCCGCGCTGCTGCTGCAGGCGCTCCATCCGCTCGCGCTGGCGGGCGTCTGGGATCACTCGTCGTTTCGCACCGACATCCTCGGCCGCTTGCGGCGCACCGCCACGTTCATCACGGGCACGACGTTCGGCAGCCGCGCGGACGCACTCGCGCTGATCGAGCGCGTAAAAACGATCCACGCGCGCGTATCGGGTACCGCGCCCGACGGCAGGCCGTACCGAGCCGACGATCCGGCGTTGCTGACCTGGGTGCATGTCGCGGAAGTATCGAGCTTCCTCGCCGCACATTTGCGCTATGTGAATCCGTCGCTGTCGGGCGAACAGCAGGACGGCTACTACGCTGAGACGGCGTTGATCGCCGAGTTGCTCGGCGCCCGGGATGTTCCCCGTTCGCGTGCGGAAGTCGCGGCCTATTTCGCGCGCCTGCGGCCCGAACTCGAAGCGGGGCCACGCACCTTCGACGTCATGCACATCCTGCTGAATGTGCCGGTCTCTACGCCCGCGCTGCGGCCGGCTGCGTCACTGATCATGCATGCGGGCATAGACCTGCTGCCGAACTGGGCGCAGCGCATGCTCGGCGTGTCGACGTTCGCGCCGCTGCGACGCGCGGTGGTCCGACCCGGTGTCAGGGCGATCGCCCCCGTGCTGCGCTGGGCGCTCGTCAACGGCGCGTCGAAACGCGCACGCCGCCGCGCAACCGCGACACCGCCCGACGGTACCCCGCACGCCTGACGATCCTTTTCTTCGGATCATTTCAATTTGCCGGCAAATTCCCGTGACCGCCGCGCCGATGCGATCCATGATGGGAAGAAGCACACGAAAGGGGAATTCGACAAGCTGCGCCAGCCGATCACGGCCGACAAGCCCGGCAGGGTCGCGTACACGCTCGACTACAGAACGCGCCAAGCACCTCCGCACCAAGCCTGACGTGGAAGGCGGCCCCCGGCCGGTCACAACGGCGTGGCCGGCGTGACTGCATCAAAGTACCTTGCGATACCCGTCGTCGTCGCTTGCGGTATCCAGATGCGACACGTCGGCCCATTGCACGACTTGCGCACGGCCATCGACGTAATCGACGACGTTGATGCTGGTGTTGAGCAACTGATAGCTGCGCGGCGCCGACAGGTCGAGACCGTTTGCAAAGCGATACACGCAATCAAGCACGCCGCCGTGCGCGACGCATGCGATGCGCTCGCCCTGATGCGCGGCGACGATCGGCTCGAGCGCATGCAGCACGCGATGATAGAACGCGCGCTGCGACTCGCCGCCGTCCGGCGCGAATCCCGGGTCGCGCGTCTGCCACGCGGCGTAGGCATCCGGAAACAGCGTCTCGATCTCGGTGCTGTCATGCCCCTGGAACACGCCGTACGCGCGTTCGCGCAGCCCTTCGTGCAACCGCAGCGGCAGCCCAAGCGCATCGGCAAAGGGTTGCGCGGTCTGCTGCGCGCGCATCAGGTCGCTCGAATAGATCGCGTCGATCCGCTGCCCTTCATGCGCTTCCCGCGCGAGCCGGACGGCCAGCCGCTGCGCCTGCGCAAGCCCCGTGTCGGCGAGCGGAATATCGATATGGCCCTGAATGCGCTTGATGCGGTTCCAGGCCGTCTCGCCATGGCGAATGAAGAGAATCTGCGTGGTGGTCATCGCGGCGCGTCTCGGGGAAGGAATCAGGGCCGCACTTGCAGCCAGAACGTCACGGGACCGTCGTTGACGAGCGACACCTGCATGTCGGCGCCGAATTCACCCGTTTCGACGACCGGATGACGCTCGCGCGCGGCCGCGACGAAATAGTCGAACAGGCGCGCGCCTTCGTCGGGCGGCGCAGCCGGCGTGAAGCTCGGCCGCAGCCCGCTATTGGTATCGGCGGCGAGCGTGAACTGCGACACGAGCAGCAGTCCGCCGGCGCCGCCCGCGCCGTCGATGTTCGACACCGGCAGGTTCATCTTGCCGGCCGCATCGCTGAATACACGATAGCCGAGCAGCTTCGCGAGCAGCTTGTCAGCGGCGGCCTCGGTGTCGCCGCGCTCCGCGCAGACGAGCGCGAGCAGCCCTGCGCCGATCTCGCCCGTCGTGCGGTCGCCGACGCGCACGTCGGCGCGCTTCACGCGCTGGATCAGCGCGATCATGCTGTCAGCGTGACGCGCGCGAAGCGGCGCTTGCCGACCTGGACGACGAACTCGCCGGCCTCGACCTTCAGGCCCTTGTCGGACACCGTCGCACCGTCGATCTTCACGCCGCCTTGCTCGATGTTGCGCAGCGCTTCGCTCGTCGACGGCACGAGGCCCGCCTGCTTCAGCAACTGACCGATCGCGAGCGGCGCGCCCGCGAGCGTGACCGACGGGATGTCGTCCGGCACGCCGCCCTTCGCGCGGTGATTGAAATCTTCGAGCGCACGCTCGGCGTCGGCCTGCGAGTGGAAGCGCGCGACGATTTCCTGCGCGAGCAGCACCTTGAAGTCGCGCGGATTGCGGCCGCCTTCGGCGTCGCGCTTGAAACCGGCGATTTCGTCGAGGCTGCGGAACGACAGCAGTTCGAAGTAACGCCACATCAGCGTGTCCGAGATGCTCATCAGCTTGCCGAACATGTCGGTCGGCTTCTCGCTGATGCCGACGTAGTTGCCCTTCGACTTCGACATCTTCTCGACACCGTCGAGGCCTTCGAGCAGCGGCATCGTCAGGATGCACTGCTGTTCCTGGCCGTACTGCTTCTGCAGTTCGCGGCCGACGAGCAGGTTGAACTTCTGGTCGGTGCCGCCGAGCTCGAGGTCGGCGTTCAGCGCGACCGAGTCGTAACCCTGCATCAGCGGGTACAGGAATTCGTGGATCGAGATCGGCACGCCGCTCTGGAAGCGCTTCGTGAAGTCCTCGCGCTCGAGGATCCGCGCGACCGTGTAGCGCGACGCGAGCTTGATCATCCCGTCCGCGCCGAGCGGCATCGACCATTCGCTGTTGTAGCGAATTTCGGTCTTTTCGCGGTCGAGCACGAGCGCGGCCTGTTCGAAGTAGGTCTTCGCGTTCGACTCGATCTGTTCGCGCGTGAGCGGCGGACGCGTCGCATTGCGGCCCGACGGGTCGCCGATCAGCGACGTGAAATCACCGATCAGGAAGATCACGGTGTGGCCGAGATCCTGCAGCTGACGCATCTTGTTCAGCACGACCGTATGGCCGATGTGGATGTCGGGCGCGGTCGGATCAAGGCCGAGCTTGATGCGCAGCGGCGTGCCGGTAGCCGCGCTGCGCGCGAGCTTCTGCGCGAACTCTTCCTCGATCAGCAGTTCGTCGACGCCGCGCTTCGTGACGGCGAGCGCATGGCGGACTTCGTCGGTAATCGGGAAAACAGGCTTGGAACTGGGTTCGGTGCTCATCGGTGCCAGGAAGAATGTCGCAAAGACAGGGATTTTCCCATAACTTGCGCGTGCATCGCTTAACGATGCGTCAGGTTGCGCGGATAATCGGGCGCAAGGCGCGTGGCACAGGCCCGCGTCGCTCGATCCAGGAGAATCCAACGTGCCGCAACGACATCCGCAACCCGCCCATCCGGCCGACGGCATCTATTTCGGACTGATGTCGGGAACCAGCATGGACGGCGTCGACGGCGTCGCCGTGCGTTTCGAGACCGGCCGCGCGCCGGTCGTGCTCGCGGAAGCGTTCGTCGGCTTCGCGCAATCGCTGCGCGACGCGCTGTTCGCGCTGCAGCAGCCCGGCGACAACGAGATCGACCGCGAATCGGTCGCGGCGAACGCGCTCGTCGCGCGCTACGCGGTGTGCTGTCACGAGTTGCAGCGCACCGCCGGCCTGTCGCGCGACGAGATCCGCGCGATCGGCGTGCATGGCCAGACGGTCCGGCACCGTCCCGAGCGCGGCTACACGCGCCAGCTCAACAATCCGGCACTGCTCGCGGAGCTTGCCCATATCGACGTGATCGCCGATTTCCGGAGCCGCGACGTCGCGGCCGGCGGCCACGGCGCGCCGCTCGCGCCTGCGTTCCATGCGACGATGTTCGGCGCGCCGGGCGAGACGCGGGTCGTCTGCAACCTCGGCGGCATCAGCAACATCACGATCCTGCCCGGTGATGGCGGCGACGTGCGCGGCTTCGACTGCGGGCCCGCGAACGCGCTGCTCGACGCATGGGCGACGCGCCACCTCGGCAAGCCGTACGACGACGGCGGCAAGTTCGCCGCGCGCGGCACCGTGCACGCGCCGCTGCTCGACGCGCTGCTCGACGAGCCTTACTTCGCCGCGCTGCCGCCGAAAAGCACCGGCCGCGACCTGTTCAACCCCGCGTGGCTCGACGCGAAGCTCGCCGCGTTCGCGCAGGTCGCGCCGGAACACGTGCAGGCGACGCTGACGGCGCTCACCGCCGTCTCGGTCGCCCGCGAAGTCGCGCAGCATGCGACGGATTGCAGGGCCGTGTTCGTCTGCGGCGGCGGCGCCCGCAATCCGGTGCTGCTCGCCGCGCTCGCGGATGCACTGCGCGAGGCTGGCGTGCCGGCAACGGTGGATACGACAGCTGCGCTCGGCGTGCCGCCGCAACAGGTCGAAGCGCTCGCGTTCGCGTGGCTCGCGTATCGCTTCACCGCGCGCCAGCCCGGCAACCTCGCGAGCGTGACGGGCGCCGCGGACGCGCGCGTACTAGGCGCGCTTTATCCGCGCTGATGGAAGGCCCATGATGCGATGACCCGCAGGCCGCTCGGTTCGGCGGTTCGCACCGCGCATGGGCACAAAAAACGGGGCATGATGCCCCGTTTTTCATTCCGGCGAACCGGACAGGATCCGTCGTGCGCTCAGACCGAGAACGACGAGCCGCACCCGCAGGTGGTCGTGGCGTTCGGGTTCTTGATCACGAACTGGGCGCCGTTGAGGTCGTCCTTGTAGTCGATCTCGGCGCCGACCAGGTACTGGTAGCTCATTGAGTCGATCAGGAGCTGGACGCCGTTCTTGTTCATCACGGTGTCGTCCTCGTTGACTTCCTCGTCGAACGTGAAGCCATACTGGAAGCCCGAGCAGCCGCCGCCCTGCACGAATACGCGCAGCTTCAGGTCGGGATTGCCCTCTTCGTCGATCAGTTGCTTGACCTTGTCGGCCGCGGCGTCGGTGAAGACGAACGGTACCGGCATTTCGGCGGTCGTTGCTGCGGATTCGGTAACAGCGTTCATGCGAACTCTCCAAAAAGCTTTAGCCGCTATTGTAGGGCCGATCAGAAGATCGTGCTGATGTCCATGAAATCAATAGGTTCTTGTTGATTTCCGTAAAGGAAACCGCCCGCGGGGCGCCGCCGCGCGGGCATAAAAAAACCGCCAGCGCGAAAACTGGCGGTTTTTCCGGCGGACGCCGCCCGGAAGCGGCGCGGCCATGAAGCGGAATTAACGCTTCGAGAACTGCTTTGCGCGGCGTGCCTTGCGCAGACCAACCTTCTTACGCTCGACTTCACGTGCATCGCGCGTGACGAAGCCTGCGTTCGACAGCGACGGCTTCAGCGTCGCATCGTAGTCGATCAGCGCACGGGTGATGCCGTGGCGCACTGCGCCTGCCTGACCCGTTTCGCCGCCGCCGTTCACGTTCACCTTGATGTCGAACGTCTGGCCGTGGTTCGTGAGTTCCAGCGGTTGACGCACGATCATCAGCGACGTTTCGCGCGAGAAGTAGTCAGCGATGGGCTTGCCGTTGACGATGATGTCGCCCTTGCCAGCCTTGATGAAGACACGTGCGACTGCGCTCTTGCGGCGGCCCGTACCGTAGTTCCAGTTACCGATCATGTGGGCTCCCCTTAGATCTCGAGCGCTTTCGGCTGTTGAGCCGAGTGCGGATGCGTCGCTTCAGCGTAGACCTTCAGCTTCTTGATCATCGCGTAGCCGAGCGGGCCCTTCGGCAGCATGCCCTTGACCGCCTTCTCGAGCGCACGGCCCGGGAAGCGTTCTTGCATCTTGCCGAACGTCGTTTCATAGATACCGCCCGGGTAGCCCGAGTGACGGTAGTACTTCTTGTCCAGAGTCTTGTTGCCCGTGACCTTCAACTTGCTTGCGTTGATGATGATGATGAAATCACCAGTGTCGACGTGCGGGGTGAACTCAGGCTTGTGCTTGCCGCGCAGACGGCGTGCCACTTCGCTGGCAACACGGCCGAGAACCTTATCCGTCGCGTCAATCACGTACCATTCACGCGTCACCTCATGGGCTTTTGCGGAAAACGTCTTCATGATCGATCCAAAAAAAATGCTTTGCCCGATGTGTTCTTCCTGCTTGTCTGTGTGCGCTTCGAGGCGCGGTGCAGGCTCTCCCTGTTCTTTTTCCGTGGGCATGAATGCGGAAAAGCCCTGAATTATAAAGGAAATGCGGCAGCGCGGTCAAAAAGAATCCGCGTCCCGTGCCGGCGGCGCCCGAAATGGGCCAAAATCCGGTCGTGCCCCGATATACCAGGCGAACCGAGCGCCCGGGGAGGCACCCATCGACGCGCGGCACCTGACCTTGCCGCGCCAGACCGGCCGACAACGGAAAAACAACAAACAAGCATGATGAAACAACGACTTACGCCCCTTCTCGCGGCCGCGCTGCTGGCCGCCGCCGCGCCCGCCGTCGCCGCCAGGGCCGGCTGCGAGGCCAAGCTCGACGCACTCGACGCCCGTATCGCCGACGCTCGCGGCGCCCATGCCGAAGATCGCATCGCCCGCCTGCGCGCGGTACGCGAACGCGTACGCCACTTCTGCGCGCGCGGTCATGGACACGCATCGGCCGCGCAGGTCCCGCCGCCTGCCGCCGGTTCGACCGACACGCCAACCGGCGCGGCATCGCAGGCAGTCGCACGGCGGCCCGCGTAACGGCGTCAACGACAGGCATCGGAGCGCGCAAACTGCGCGCCGATGCTTGCACGGAACGAAAAAAAGCCCGAACGGCTGGTTCGGGCTTAATCCACCTTAGGAGGAGGGTGGAGGAGACATGCGGAGGTTGCCGCAGCGCGACAACCAATGAGGCTCATTATACGAACGCACCGCCGACATCACAAGAAAATTTGCATTACGAAATCTCACACCATGATGTGAAATATGAAGAATTTCACGGCATAGCGGATTTTCCCTTTTAAAATCAATAGATTGTGAAAAATAACGCAACCAGAAATCCGGCACATCTAGAGTAATACCCCTAAAGCCAGCCGGGAAATCGGCGTTCGGCGCCCCGCCAGGCGCCGCGTGCGGCGGCGCGACGTTGCGCGTCGTGCAGCGCATCAGCCGACTATTGCACCGCGGGCTACAATGCGTGATCGAATCCGAATCAGGCAACGCTGGAGTGCAAGCATGGAATGCAAAGTAAGCTGGATGGGTCAGGACGGCATGGCGTTTTCCGCCCAGACCGGAAGCGGGCACCTCGTCGCGATGGACGGCGCACCGGAAGGTGGCGGCCATAATCTCGCGCCGCGCCCGATGGAAATGGTGCTGGTCGGCACCGGCGGCTGCACCGCGTACGACGTCGTGCTGATCCTGAAGAAGAGCCGCCAGGAAGTCACCGGCTGCTCGGTCACGCTGAAGGCCGAGCGCGCGAGCGAAGATCCGAAGGTGTTCACGAAGGTCCACTTCCACTTCACCGTCACGGGCCGCAACCTGAACCCGGCGACGGTCGAGCGCGCGATCAACCTGTCACACGACAAGTACTGCTCCGCGTCGATCATGATCGCGAAGACGGCCGAGCTCACGCATTCGTTCGACATCGTCGCGGCCTGAACGCCCGGCAGCCACGCATGAAAAAAAGGGCCGGCGCTCCTGACGGAGCGCCGGCCCTTTCGCATTCGAGCGGCAAAGCAGGCCGATAAGCCGGATTCTGTGCACGCTGTACGCCGAAGCGCACAGCGCGTGGCAGCCATTCCTCTAGACGCGCCATTGCTGACGCGCTCAAGCTTCCTACCCGCAGACGAGACGGGGGCCCCGTCCTGCATCCGAAAATGCGCGCCTGCCTACTTGGAATTGCTCCGGGTGGAGGTTACCGTGCCGGCGGACGTCGCCGTCGCCGCGGTGCGCTCTTACCGCACCGTTTCACCCTTACCTGATCCCGGCTTGCGCCGGGCCATCGGCGGTTTGCTTTCTGTTGCCCTGTTCCGCGTGTCGCCACGGATGGCCGTTAGCCATCACCCTGCCCTGTGGAGTCCGGACTTTCCTCGCCCTCGCCTGCCCGAAGGCGGCGAGGCCGCGACTGCCTGGCCTGCTTTGCGACGCGCATTCTAGCACTGCGCGCCGCCGCCGGCAGCGCGCGAACGGCGGCCGCTGCGGAAAACCGCCGGGTCGTCGTAGAACGCGGGCGCGGCATTCGCGTCACACCAGCCCGGCACGCCGAGCACCGGGAGCGGCGCGAAATCACGGCTCGTCAGGTCGCGGGTCGCGAATTCGCCAGCGATCCGCTCATCGACATGCGCGGCACGCTGCGCGTCGGACCACGAGAAATAGTCGTCAGTCACTTCGACGATCCACGTGTGCGCGGTGCACGACTTGTACGGCGTGACGAGCTTCTCGAGCAGCGCATGGCCGACGAGCCGCGCCTCGCAGCGCGTGCCCCACGCGTCGCGCGCCGCCACCAGCAGCAGCTGCCAGTTGAAGCCGCGCAGCGCGTCGGCGAGCGCACGGTCGGACGTCACGAACAGCGCGGCGTTCTCGTCGAACAGCGTGAGCGCATCGCGCAGCGTGCCGCGCACGGGGCCGACGCCGCCCGCGGCGTCGATCGCCGCGGCCTGGCGTGCGTTCAGCGCGGCCTTGGTGCGCGGATACGCGAACCAGACGAGCGCATTGAAGAAGTCATGAAGATTGTGACGGGTCGGGACGCCGCCCGTGTCGGCGATATGCGTTTCGTATGCGATGCCTGGCGGCAGCTCCGCCTGCGGCACGAAGCGCAGCGGCCGGCCGCGGCCGCTCGCCCGCGTACCGCCGCAGAGCGCACCGTTCAGCGCATCGAGCAGCGCGGTCTCGCCCGTGAGCGCAGCCGCCTGCAGCGCACGACCGGGCGCCGCGTAAGGCGCGAGCCACGGCGCTGACCAATCGATCTGCGCGAATACCGCCGCCCCGCCGCCGGCCGTCAGGCCGGCCCCGCGCGGCGGCGTGCCGGTCACGCGAACTTCCAGCCGATCGTTTCGCCGGCGCGCAGCGGCACGACCGGCGTATCGCCCGCGAAGACCTCGCGCGGCAGTTCCCAGGTCTCGCGGCGCAGCGTGATCGTCTCGGTGCTGTGCGGCAGCCCGTAGAAATCGGCGCCGAAGCGGCTCGCGAAATTCTCCAGCTTGTCGAGCGCGCCGGCCTGGTCGAACGCTTCCGCATACAGCTCGAGCGCGTGCAGTGCCGTGTAGCAGCCCGCGCACCCGCATGCGGTTTCCTTCGCGTCGCGCGCGTGCGGTGCGCTGTCGGTGCCGAGGAAGAAGCGCGGGTTGCCCGACGTCGCGGCTTCGACGAGCGCGACGCGGTGCGTTTCGCGCTTCAGCACCGGCAGGCAGTAGTAATGCGGGCGAATCCCGCCGACGAACAGCGCGTTGCGGCTGTACAGCATGTGCTGCGGCGTGATCGTCGCGCCGAGCAGGCCCGGCGCCGCGTCGGCGTCGCGCACGTAGTCGGCCGCGTCCTTCGTCGTGATGTGCTCGAACACGACCTTCAGGCCGGGGAAATCGCGCCGCAGCGGCGTCATCACGCGGTCGATGAACACCTTCTCGCGATCGAACATGTCGATCGCCGGATCGGTCACCTCGCCGTGCACGAGCAGCGGCATGCCGGTTTCCTGCATGACCTCGAGCGTCTTCGCGCACTTCGCGAGATCGCTGACGCCATGGTCGGAGTTCGTCGTCGCGCCGGCCGGATACAGCTTCACGCCATGCACGAAGCCGCTGTCGCGCGCGCGGTTGATTTCGTCGGGCGCCGTGTTGTCGGTCAGGTACAGCGTCATCAGCGGCTCGAACGCCATGCCCGCCGGCAGCGCGGCCAGGATTCGCTCGCGATACGCCTGCGCCTGCGCGGTGGTCGTGACGGGCGGCTTCAGGTTCGGCATGACGATCGCGCGGGCGAACTGGCGCGCCGTGTGCGGCAGCACCGCGGCCAGCATGTCGCCGTCGCGCAGGTGCAGGTGCAGGTCGTCGGGACGGGCGAGCGTGAGCGTCGCCGGAGAGGAAGCGTTCGAGGCAGTCATAGGAGGCGTTGTAGGAACGGGCTGGCGATCTGCGGGGCCGGAACGCGCGTGCGCGGGCCGACTGACGGCAAACCGCAACACGAGGCCTTCGGCTGGCGGAATCCGCTTTTTACCGCTCAAGGCTCGGTGATATGCTAGAAGCCACATTGTACCGGGGTTCACCCGGTTGGTTACCCAGCTTCCGCCCCCGCCCCAAGTAAAATGTGCCAACTCCTAGGAATGAACTGCGCCGCGCCGACGGACGTCACATTCTCCTTCACAGGTTTCGCGGCCCGGGGCGGCCTCACCGATCACCATGCCGACGGCTGGGGGATCGCGTTCTTCGAGGACAAGGCGTGTCGCCTGTTCATCGACCAGCAGGCGTCGGCCACGTCGCCGATCGCCGAAATGGTAAAGCGCTACCCGATCAAGTCCAAGAACACGATCGCGCACATCCGCAAGGCCACACAGGGTCACATCCTGCTCGAGAACAGCCACCCGTTCATGCGCGAGCTGTGGGGGCGGCACTGGATCTTCGCGCATAACGGCGATCTGCAGGACTACGAACCCGATCTCGACGGCAGCGTCTACCATCCGGTCGGCACGACCGACAGCGAGAAGGCGTTCTGCGTGCTGATGCAGGGGCTGCGCGAAGCGTTCCCCGGCGCGCAGCCGCCGTTGCCGGAACTGTTCGAGCGCGTCGGCGAGCTGACGCGCGGCATCACCGATCACGGCGTGTTCAACTTCCTGATGTCGAACGGCCAGGCGCTCTTCGCGCACTGCTCGACGCGGCTGCACTACCTCGTGCGGCGCTGGCCGTTCTCGACCGCGCATCTGGTCGACGAAGACCTGTCAATCGACTTTGCGAAATACACGACGCCCGAGGATCGCGTCGCGGTGATCGCCACGCAGCCGCTGACCGACAACGAAATCTGGACCTCGTTCGAACCGGGCGAGCTGATCATGTTCCAGTGCGGCGACGTCACCGCGCGGATGCAAATTCCGGTGCCCGAGCGCGTGCTCGAGAAGCTGCGCAACCCGGCGCTCGACGCATCGGCGTCCGCCCCGTGCGGCGGTGTGCAGCGCGAGGCGCTGGCGGTCGGCACCGCGGACGACGCCGACGACCCGATCGACTACTGAGCGCGCCGCGCCGCCGGGCGCCCGCCCTTCCCGCCTTCCGCTTGTGCGCGCGCGTCACGACCCGGCGATCACCGGCAGTGAAAGTCTCCGCCCGGCGACGTTTCGCGTTTCATTCAGATCGCCATTGGATGCACGCGATCATCGCCATACAACATCCGCTTTTATTTTATTAATTTTCGATAGAAAATAATTAACCAACAAAAAAACAAGATAAAAGCGGTCTAAAACGGATAATCCGGAAGCCGCAGTTTAAAGCATGAACCCAACACTGATCGTGCGCTATCCCACCGACCTGGCGATCCCGCCCGGCCTATAGGAAAGCCCACCAAACCCTTCCCCACCAAGGCTTTCAGTTCGATTAATCACACAATCCAGAAATACCACCCCATACCGTTACCATCCCCACATATCTTGATTTTTTGAAAATCGACCATCCCGTCGATTAGTAGACTCGCTCCATCTTCGGTGTAACGAATCCTGATTGGCACTCGACGCAGCCACGGCTGCCGCACGTCCATTCGAAACACACATCACCGTGGAATGCGCATTCGCCGCATACGGCGAATACCACTTCAAAAGAAGAAAGAGGGGCTTGTCGTGAATCACTCATTTCGATCGATATGGAGCGAAGCCGCCGGCTGCTGGGTCGCGGTTGCGGAAACGGCCCGGGCGCGCGGCAAGCGTTCGGGCAGCCAATCGGCCCCAAGCCGCCGTGACGGCCGCACGGCGATCCGCCGCTCGCCGCTACGCGTCGCCGCGCTCGGTGCGGCGCTGGCCGCGCTGTCGGCCGGCTCCGCGTACGCATCGACCTGCGGTAACGGTTCGGCGGTCGCAAGCGGCGGTAGTTGCGCGCTCGGCAGCGTCAGCCCGACCGTCAACGACAACCTGGCCGGCGCCACGACCGTGTCGGGCGGCGACACGGTCGGCGTGACGGGTGCATGGACGGGTGCCGCTGGCGACCCCGGCTATACGCTCACGCCGATCGGCAATACGTCCATCGTGTCGGGCAACCCGAACCAGCCGCTGCTGTCGCTCGGCGGCAAGACGCAGAGCGTCAGCACGCCCGACACGATTACGGGCACCCATACGTCGATCGCCACGTACAACTCGTCCGCATTCGCCGCGTCGACGGCCGGCTCGACCGAGGTGCCCGTCTACCATGACGTGAACGGGAACCAGTACGTGAACCTGCGGATCGGCACCGTCGACAACACCGGCGGCACGTTGAACGTGTCGATCGGCAATCCCGCGAACGCGCCAGACGCGGCCGGCAACGCGATCTCGATCGCGCCGAAGCAGACCGACCTGACCTTCGCGGACGGCACCGGCACGGCAAAAAGCGTCGTCAACTGGAATTCGCGCAACCAGGTCTGGCTCGGCACCGGCGACTATCTCGCGAGCGGCGGTGCCGTTGGCAATCTCCAGCTCGACGTCCCGGCCTATGCGGGCACCTTCACCGCATTCGACGGCAGCACGTGGACCGTCACCGACGCCGCGTCGCTCGCCGCGTACAACGACTTTCTCGTGCGTTCGGTACAAAGCGGCGCGCTCGGCTCGCAGGCCGCCTACGACAGCGCGTTCGGCCAGGCCGTCACGTTCTCGCAGCAAACCTTCCAGTATCAGAACAACGTATCGTCGGGCGACAAGAACACGCTGCCGATCGATCATCTGTCGGCGATGCACGGCACGGGCGCGAACGCGACACTGCAAATCGGCAAGGACGGCCAGATCGACTTCCGCGGCACCAACACGATCGCGTCGAGCTCGGCCGTCCTCGCGGAAGACGGCGCGCACTTCGTCAACGACGGCCGCCTGTCGGGCGACTTCACGCTGGTGCGCCTGCTGAACGGCGCGAGCGGCGTCAACAACGGCACGATCTCGTCCGGCTACGCGTCCGGCGACAATTTCGACACGAGCAGCAGCGCGCCGCCCGACAACTTCGGCTTCCACGCGTACACCGAGGGCAATGGCGTTTACGCAAGCGGCACGGGTACCTCGTTCGTCAACAACGGGGTGATGAACGTCGGCGCATGGACGCTCGACGGCAACCGCCCCGACCTGCAGAACTACGCGGTGGCCGTGACGAACGGTGCGAACGCGTCGAACGCCGGCACGATCAACGTCGGCGTCAACGCGACGACGCTCGACAGCCAGGTGATCGGCGGCTTCGCGGCCGGCGGCGCCTTCACGAACGCGGCCGGCGGCACGATCTATCTCGGCCGTGCGGCCCAATACGGACCAGGGGCAGCGGCGAACGACGTCGCGCTGTCCGCGCATTCCTACGGGATCCTGCTCGGCGCATCGGGCACCGCCAGCAACCTCGGCTCGATCGTGATCGGCTCGCAGACGCAAAACGGCGCCGGGATGGCGAGCATCGGT
Organism: Burkholderia sp. LA-2-3-30-S1-D2; assembly: GCF_001523915.2. NCBI lineage: Bacteria > Pseudomonadati > Pseudomonadota > Betaproteobacteria > Burkholderiales > Burkholderiaceae > Burkholderia > Burkholderia sp. LA-2-3-30-S1-D2. The sequence continues at coordinate 2,916,963 of NZ_CP013384.1, forward strand.
TCGTCGTCCGGCACGCTGCGCAACGCGGGCACGATCATCGTGAACGGTGCGGCACCCGGCACGCCGTTCGCCAACGTCGGCATGCTCGCCGCCAATACGGCCGCGACCGTGACCAACACGGGCACGATCACGCTGAACGGCGTGAACGGCATCGGCATCATGGTGGTCGGCACCGGTTCGACCGCGACGGCCGCGACGTCGACCGGCACGATCAACGTGGCTGGCGGGCTCGATCCGGCGTCGGACACGCGCAACTATGGCGTGTGGGCCGAAGGGCCGCGCGCGAAGGCCACGGTCGACGGCGCGCTCAACCTGACGGGCAACGGCGCGATCGGCGTCCACGCGCGCTCGGGCGCGACGATCAACGTCGACGCCAACGCCGTGCCCGCCTTCATGTCGGGCACGAACCAGATCGGTTTCTACGCATACGGCGCTGGCTCGAAGATCAACGTCGCCGCGCAGCACCTGAGCGTCGATACCGACGATTCGACGCTGTTCCGCATCGCGGGCGGCGCGGCCTATACGGGCGCGTCGGCGGCCGGCACGCTGACGACCGACGTGAACGGCCAGCGCGCGCGCGGCGTACTCGCCACGGGTGCCGGCACGACGCTGTCCACGGGACACGCCACCTACAACGTCAACGGCACGGACGGCATCGCGGTCGTAGTCGAAGGCGGCGCGACGGGCACGATCGACTCGGGCGCGACCATCGACCTGAATGCGGCCGGCGCGATCGCGGGCACCGTCGACGGCCAGGCGCACGCCCTTACCGGAGCGAACGCCGGAACGCCAGTCGCGACGACGCTGACCAACAACGCGGCGGTCGCGTCGTCGACGGCCGGCGTGACCGGCTTCGTCGCGCAAAACCTCGGCACGCTCGAGAACCGCAATACGGTGCTGCTGACCGGCGCCGGCTCGACGGGGGTGGTCGTCGGCACGCTCGGCACGGTGAACAACGCGTCGGCGATCCGCGTATCGAACGGCACCGGCGCGCTCGTGCAAGGCGCGTCGGCAACGCTCGCCAACGCGGGCACGATCGAGGCGGACGACGGCATCGCCGGCGTTCACCTGACGGATACCGGCGCGTCGCTCGCCCTGTCGGGCGCGGGCACCGTCGTCGCGAACGGCAGCGCCGACGGCGTGCTGATCGACTCGACCGTGTCGGGCGGCGGGATCGCAGCCGGTGAGACGTCGATCGCGGTGGGCGGCGTGGGCAAGGGCATCGACAACCTCGGTTCGAACACGACGATCGTGCTGTCGGGCACGCGGATCGGCACGACCGGCGCCGGCGCCGACGGACTGTCGTCGACGGGCGCCGGCGCGCGCATCGCGACCGATGCGGCGACCATCGTGCGCACCGCCGGCGACGACGCGCGCGGCCTCTTCGTGACGGGCGCGGATTCGACGCTCGCGGCCGACGGTACGACCGTCACGACGACGGGTGCCGGCGCGCACGCGATCGTCGCGGGCAGCGGCGCGATCGCACTGCTGTCGGGCGCGAAGGTCTCCACGGCGGGCACGGCAGCCGACGGCCTCGTCGTACGGAATGGCGGCCGCATCGGCGACACGGGTTCGTCGATCGCGAGCGCGGCCGGCAACGGCGCGACGGTCGACGGCGGCGGCGTGCTCGCGCTGACCGGCACGACGCTCAAGGGCGCGACGGCCGGCGTGCTGAGCACCGACACGCTCGCGACCGGCGCGACGAGCGCAGTGCTCGTCGACGGCGGCAGCGTCGCGTCCGTCGCCGGGCCGGCGTTCGCGGCGCGCGGCGGCACGGTCGATATCGCGGTGCGCAACGGCACCGTCGTGACGGCCGGCAACGGCACACTGCTGGACCTCGCGAACGGGAGCACCGCGACCTTCAACGCATCGGCCGTGAATCTCGCCGGCGACATCGTGTCGGACGCGTCGAGCACCGGCAACGTGTTCCTGACGAACGGCACGACCCTCACCGGCAAGATCGATCCGGTCGCGCTCACCGTGGACGGCACGAGCACGTGGCACATGACCGGCAGCTCCGTGCTGAGCAGCCTGAACAACGCGGGTCTGGTTGCATTCGCCGCGCCGTCCGGCGCGCCGACGGCGGCAGGCAGCTACCGGACGTTGACGACCGGCAGTTACGTCGGCAACGGCGGCACGATCGCGCTGAACACCTATCTCGGCGCCGATGCCTCGCCGACCGACCGGCTGATCGTGAACGGCGGTGCCGCGACCGGCACGACGGGGCTGAAGATCGCGAACACGGGCGGCACCGGCGCGCAGACGACGGGCGAAGGGATTCCGGTGGTCGTCACGGCCAACGGCGGCACGACCTCCGCATCGGCGTTCCATCTCGCGGGCCCGGTGCAGGCCGGCGCATACGAATACCGGCTCTACCGAGGCGGACAGAGCGATGCGAACGGCTGGTATCTGCGCTCGCAACTCGACCCGACGGACCCGGGCGATCCGGTCGGCCCGAACGTCATCAAAGGCGGCGGCAATCTCGCGTACCGTCCGGGCGTCGCAGGCTATGCGATGACGCCGCTGCTGAACGCGGACTACGGCTTCTCGACGCTCGGCAAGCTGCACGAGCGCGTCGGCGACATCTACAACCTCGAGAAGCAGGCGTCGGGCAACCGCGACGGTGTGTGGGGCCGCATCGGCGGACAGAGCCTCGATGCGAACGCGGGCCGTTTCGCGGCCGACGAGCGCACGTTCTTCGCGCAGTTCGGCAAGGACTGGACGCTCGACCAGGCGCCCGGCGGCGGCAGCACGCATGCGGGCGTGACGGCGAGCATCGGCGTCGCGAACGCGAGCTTCAGTGACATGGCACGCGCCGACGCAGCGGGCCTGTCGACGTCGACGGGCTCGGTCGAGATGCACGCGCAGAGCGTCGGCGGCTACTGGACGCGCTACCTGTCCGACGGCACCTACTTCGACAGCGTCGGCCAGGTCACGCACTACGGCAACCGCTATCGCGACAGCTACGGCAACGAGGCATCGCAGAACGGCTTCGGCATCGCACTGTCGCAGGAGGTCGGCAAGCCGTTCGGGATCGGCGGCACGCCGATCGCGGTCGAGCCGCAGGCGCAGCTGATGTATCAGTACCTGAAGCTGAACGGGTTCGACGACAATGTGTCTGCCGTGTCGGGCACGACGACCAATGCGTTGCGCGGACGCGTCGGCGTGCGCATCTTCCGGCCGAACCTCGACGCGAACGCGGGTGGCGGCGCCGCGACGCCGTACTTCACTGCCGACGTGCTGCACGACTTCCTGTCGCCGGGCCAGACCGTCGTCGGCGGCACGCCGTTCGCGACGCACCTGGGCCGCACGTGGTACGAGCTCGGCCTTGGCGTGACCGCGGGCTTCGGCAAGTCGGGCGAGTTGTACGCGAACGTGAAATATGCGCGCAACATCGGCGGCGATTACCGGCGCGGCGTCACCGGGCAGGTTGGCTACCGCTACAGCTGGTAACGCCGCGCGCCGGAATCCGTTCGTCGCCAGCGGCGGGCGACGGACGGCAGGCGAAAAAAAACCGCCCGGCGTTCGGCCGGGCGGTTTGCGCATTCCGCGCGCACGAGCGCTCAGTGCAGGATTTTCGCGAGGAAGTCCTTCGCGCGATCCGACTTCGGATTCGAGAAGAAATCGTCCTTGCGGTCGTCCTCGACGATCGCGCCCTTGTCCATGAAGATCACGCGATGGGCGACCTTCTTCGCGAAGCCCATCTCGTGCGTCACGACCATCATCGTCATCCCTTCCTGCGCGAGCTCGACCATCACGTCGAGCACCTCGTTGATCATCTCGGGATCGAGCGCGGACGTCGGCTCGTCGAACAGCATCGCGATCGGGTCCATCGACAGCGCGCGCGCGATCGCGACCCGCTGCTGCTGGCCACCCGACAGCTGGCCCGGAAACTTGTGCGCATGCGCCTTCAGGCCGACGCGATCGAGCAGCTTCATGCCCTTGTCGGTCGCTTCGTCCTTGCCGCGGCCGAGCACCTTGACCTGCGCGAGCGTCAGGTTCTCGGTGATCGACAGGTGCGGGAACAGCTCGAAGTGCTGGAACACCATCCCGACCTTCGAGCGCAGCTTCGACAGGTTCGTCTTCTTGTCGCCGACCGACTGGCCGTTCACGAGGATCTCGCCCTGCTGGAACGGCTCGAGGCCGTTGACGGTCTTGATCAGCGTCGACTTGCCGGAGCCCGACGGGCCGCACACGACGACCACTTCGCCTTTCTTGACCTCGGTCGTGCAGTCGGTGAGAACCTGAAACTGGCCGTACCACTTGGAAACGTTCTTGATGGAAATCATCGTGTGACCTTTTTCTGGAGACCCTTGACGAGAACAGACGCCAACGAGCAAATCACGAAATAGCATGCGCCGGCGAACAGGACCATCTCGACGGTCGTGCCGTCGCGGTCGCCGATGTTGGCGGCCGTGCGGAAGAAGTCCGCGAGACTGATCACGTATACGAGCGACGTATCCTGGAACAGGACGATCGCCTGCGTGAGCAGCAGCGGCACCATCGCGCGGAACGCCTGCGGCAGGATCACGAGGCGCATGGCCTGCGCGTAGTTCATGCCGAGCGCGAACGCTGCGTTCACCTGCCCGCGCGGCACCGACTGGATGCCGGCGCGGATGATCTCGGAATAATACGCGGCTTCGAACAGCGAGAACGCGACCATCGCCGACGCGAGCCGGATGTCGATCGTCGGCGACAGCCCGAGCACGCCCTGCAGCACCTGCGGCACGATCAGGAAGAACCACAGCAGCACCATCACGAGCGGGATGGAGCGGAACACCGTCACGTATGCCTTTGCGAACCACTCGAGCGGCTTCACGCCGGACAGCCGCATCAGCGCCAGCAGCGTGCCCCAGACGATGCCGATGACGATCGCGATCAGCGTGATCTTGAACGTGACGATCGCACCCGACCACAGCGTCGGTATCGCGCCGGGAATACTACTCCAGTCGAACTGATGCATCACTTGCCTCCGATGTAGCCGGGCAGCCGCGTGCGGCCTTCGATCCAGCGCATGAACGACATCACGACGAGGTTGATGAGCACATACGCAAGCGTCACCGCGATGAACGACTCGTAGGTCTGCGCGGTGTAGTCGACGAGCTGGCGGGCCTGCGCGGACAAGTCGAGCAGGCCGATCGTCGACGCGACCGCGGAGTTCTTGAAGATGTTCAGGAACTCGGACGTGAGCGGCGGCACGATGATCCGGTATGCAACCGGCAGCAGCACGTAGCGGTACGTCTGCCATTGCGTGAAGCCCATCGCGAGGCCGGCCGCGCGCTGGCCCTTCGGCAGCGCGTTGATCCCCGAGCGCACCTGTTCGCACACGCGCGCGCCCGTGAACAGGCCCAGACAGACGATCGACGCGGTGAAGAACTGCGTGCCGGGCGGCAACTGCTTGATCCAGGTGCCGATCGACGCGGGCAGCAGTTCGGGCACGACGAGGTACCAGACGAAGAACTGCACGATCAGCGGGATGTTCCGGAAGATCGACACGTACACGGTGCCGAGCGCGGACAGCCATTTGTTCGGCACCGTGCGCAGCACGCCGAACAGCGAACCGACGATCAGCGCGACGACCCAGGCGACGAGCGACACCTCGATCGTCACCCAGAATCCGGACATCAGCCATCCGAAGTAAGTCGTCGGCTCGCCGGTCGAGACGGGGCTCAGGAAGATGCCCCAGTTCCAGTGGTAAGACATGGGCAAGACTCCAGCAAAAAGAAACGGAAGAAGCGAGGCCTCTTCCGTTTCAGTAGCGTCATTTCTGCGTCAGCGGCTGCTTGGTCAGTCGAGCGCCTTGTCGTTCGGGTTCGCGTACAGCTTCTTCATCGAATCGGACAGCGGGAAGTTCAGGTTCAGCCCCTTCGGCGGAATCGGGTTCTCGAACCACTTCGCGTAGATCTTCGCGGCTTCGCCCGATTTCTCGACTTGCGAGATCGCGTCGTCGACGACCTTCTTGAAGTCCGCATCGCCCTTGCGCATCATGCAGCCGTACGCCTCTTCCGACTGCGGCGTGCCGACGATCACCCACTCGCCCGGCTGCCTCGCCTTCGCGCGCTCGCCCGCGAGCAGCGCGTCGTCCATCATGAACGCGACCGCGCGGCCCGACTCGAGCGTGTTGAACGAGTCGCCGTGGTCCTTCGCGCTGATGATGTTCATGCCCAGCTGCTTCTCGTTGTTCATCTTGCGCAGCAGGCGCTCGGACGTCGTGCCGGCGGTGGTCACGACCGTCTTACCCTTGAGGTCGGCGAAGTCCTTGATTCCCGAATCCTTCTTCGTCATCAGGCGCGTGCCGATCACGAAGATCGTGTCGGAGAATGCGGCCTGCTGCTGACGCTCCGTGTTGTTGGTCGTCGAGCCGCACTCGATGTCCACCGTGCCGTTCTGCACGAGCGGGATGCGGTTCTGCGACGTCACCGGGATGTTCTTGACCTGCAGGTTCGGCAGGTTCAGCTTCTTCTTCACGGCGTCCACGACTTTCATCTGGAATTCGCGCGAATAACCGACGACCTGCTGGCTCTGGTCATAGTAGGAGAACGGAATCGACGATTCGCGGTGGCCCAGCGCGATCACGCCCGTGTCCTTGATCTTCTTCAGCGTGCCGGTCTCCTGTGCATGCGCGCCGCTCGCGAACGCGCACAGCGCCGCGACCATCAGGACTGCCTTCTGGTATTTCATTTTGGTCATCTCCTTGGCTGAAACCCGCGCCAGTGTATCAAAGTAATATTTTTGAAAGTACTGGTTGTTTACCGTACTACGAATCGTCCTGTACGAAGCCGTCCTCCCGGCTTCCGGCGCCCCTGGGTAGCGCCTGATGCACACGCGGGCGATGCCGGATTCGCCACCGCCCGCGAGGGTTCATGCACACAATCGGGTGGATTGCGTCATGCTCGTGTCATAGTTGCCGGATCGAATCGGCAATGACCGATCAGGGATACAGGCCGCGCATTTCGCGCGCCATCAGGATGCGCTTGCACGCGACGATGAACGCCGCCGTACGCACCGACACCTTGTGCTCTTCCGCGACCGCCCACACGCCGGCGAACGCTTCGCGCATCACGCGCTCGAGACGGTGGTTGATCTCGTCTTCCGTCCAGAAGAAGCTCGAGAAGTCCTGCACCCACTCGAAGTACGACACGGTCACGCCGCCCGCATTCGCGATCACGTCGGGGATCACGAGCACGCCGTTCGCGCTCAGGATGTCGTCGGCCGCCGTCGTCGTCGGGCCGTTCGCGCCCTCGACGATGATCTTCGTGCGGATCTTCGATGCGTTCTTCTCGGTGATCTGGTTTTCCAGTGCCGCCGGGATCAGGATGTCGGTCTCGACCGTCCAGAACTCGTCGTTCGGCATCGGTTCGGCACCTTCGAAGCCCGCGACGCCGCCCGTGCGTGCGACGTGGTCGAGCAGCTTGTTCGAATCGAGGCCGGCCGGCTGGTAGATCGTGCCCGTGTGATCCTGCACCGCGATCACCTTCGAACCCGCTTCCTGGAACAGCTTCGCCGCGATGCCGCCGACGTTGCCGAAGCCCTGCACCGCGATGCGCGCGCCTTCGATCTCGAGGCCCTTCTTCTTCGCCGCCTCGCAACCGACGACGAACACGCCGCGGCCCGTCGCTTCCTTGCGGCCGAGCGAACCGCCGAGCGAGATCGGCTTGCCGGTCACGACGCCGGTCGACGTCTGGCCCTGGTTCATCGAGAACGTGTCCATCATCCACGCCATCACCTGTTCGTTGGTGTTGACGTCCGGCGCCGGAATATCGGTGTTCGGGCCGATGATGATGCCGATTTCGCTGGTGTAGCGACGCGTCACGCGTTCGAGCTCACCGCGCGACAGCTTGCGCGGGTCGACGCGGATGCCGCCCTTCGCACCGCCGTACGGCACGTTCACGGCCGCGTTCTTCACCGACATCCATGCCGACAGTGCCATCACTTCCGACAGCGTCACGTCCTGGTGGTAGCGCACGCCGCCCTTGCCCGGGCCGCGCGACACGTTGTGCTGCACGCGATAGCCTTCGAAGTGCGCGACGGTGCCGTTGTCGAGCTCGATGGGCACATCGACGATCAGGATGCGCTTCGGACGCTTCAGCGTTTCGAGCCAGCGCGACAGCGAACCGAGGTACGGCGCGACGCGATCGACCTGCTGAAGGTAGTTGCCCCACGGGCCGAGATCGTCGGCGTGAAGGTAGGACGGGATGGACTGCAGTTGCGAAGACATGGACGCTCCAACGTTCAACGGATTGCGCACATTGTCGAAAAACCCGTTTTTTTTATCCAATGCCGTTTGCTTATTCGATTATGCGTTTCCTGCATGATCGTGATTTTTTGCAAATCCGCGGTCGATTTGCGCAAGAACGCCCGCCGGACATCGGTCCGAAAGGCGCGGCAAGCGTCTCGGCGGCGGCGGCGCGCTCGACCGGCGCTGTTAACCGCTCACGGTTAACCGGCGGTTTCGCGCAGCTCGTCGCGCACGACTTCCCACAGTGCGCGTACGAGCTTCTGGTGCGGGTCGTCGCCCTGCAGCGCGAGCTTGTCGCAGTACAGGCGGATCTCCATCGTCAGCGTGAACGGGTGCGTGCCGCCGCGCGCGGACCGGTCGAGCCGGATCAGGCGGCCGGTGGCCACCGCATCCTCGACGGCGCTGTGCGGCAGAAACGCGACGCCGTGGCCCGCGAGCGCCATTGCCTTCAGCCCTTCGGCCATGTCGGTTTCGTACACGCGATCGAGGAACAGCGGCGTCGGTGCGTTCGCAACGATGACTTCGGTCATCCGGCCGAGATACGCATTCGGCGTATAAGACAGGTACGGCACGCGCGCCTCGGCCGTGCCCGGCAACGTATAGCGCGGCCGGCCCGCGCGGCCCGGCGCCGAAAATGCGCTGATCGGCTCGCTGCCTAGGACCAGCATGTCGTAGCGGGCCGGATCGAGCGCGACGGGGTGGCTCGGGTGGTGGTAGCCCATCACGAGATCGCAGCCGCCCTCGACCAGCGACAGCACGGCGTCGTGCACGTTCAGCGCGCGCAACCGTGTGTGGACCTGCCCCATCTTCGCCTCGATCCGCTGCAGCCAGCGCGGAAAATACGTGAGCGACAGCGTATGCGGCACCGCGAACTCGATGGTCGGCACCGGCGCGCCGACATGGCCGCGCAGCAGCGTGCGCGCCTCGTGCGCCTGCGACAGCATCGTCAATGCCTGCTCGTAGAAGATCTGGCCGGCCTGCGTGAGCCGCGTCGGATAAACCGAACGATCGATCAGTTCGGTCGCGAGCCATGCCTCGAGCGCCTGGATGCGCCGCGAGAACGCGGGCTGCGACACGTGCCGCAGTTCGGCGGACCGGCTAAAGCTGCGCGTTTCCGCGAGCGAGACGAAGTCTTCGAGCCATTTCAGTTCCATGCAGGCGGGCGCGGCGGGCGGCAGTCGGGAAGAAGCCTGCATTCTACCGGCGGGCGAGCCCGCCCGGCGGCGCGGCGGGCAGCCCGGCGAGCCGGCCCGGGCGCCAGCCGGCGGACTGCTTGCGCGCCGCCCGGGCGCCGCATGCGTGCCGATCGCCCACGGCGGCGGCGGCCGGACAGGTTCGGCCGGGATCGCCCCGCGCCAATGGTAAAATGCCGGATTCTCCTCCCCTCGTTCGCACCGGCCGCCAAGGCCACGCCCGATCATGTCCGACACTCGTCCCGATACGCTTTTCGCCCTCACCGCGCTCTCGCCCATCGACGGCCGCTACGCCAGCAAGACCGAAGCGCTGCGCGACTGGCTCTCCGAAGCCGCCTTCATGCGCCACCGCGTCACCGTCGAGGTGCACTGGCTGATCGCGCTGTCGCGCGCCGGCTTCGCGGAAGTCCCGCGCTTCTCGGACGCGTCCGAACAATTCCTGCTGCAACTCGCCGAGCGCTTCACCGCGCACGACGCCGCCCGCATCAAGGACATCGAGCGCGTGACGAACCACGACGTGAAGGCCGTCGAATACTGGCTGAAGGAATCGGTGAAGGGCCAGGCCGAACTCGAGAAGGCCAGCGAATTCATCCACTTCGCGTGTACGTCCGAAGACATCAACAACACGTCGCACGGGATGATGCTCGCCGGCGCGCGCGAGCACGTGATCGTGCCGGCGCTGCGCACGGTCCACCAGCGCCTCGTCGCGCTGTCGCACGCGCTTGCCGAGCAGCCGATGCTGTCGCGCACGCACGGCCAGCCGGCCAGCCCGACGACGCTCGGCAAGGAACTCGCGAACGTCGCGGCCCGCCTCTCGCGCGCGATCACGCGCATCGAGAAGGTCGAGATCCTCGGCAAGATGAACGGCGCGGTCGGCAACTTCAACGCGCACCTGTCCGCGTATCCGGAATTCGACTGGGAAGCGTTCTCGCGCGACGTGATCGAGAACCGCCTGAAGCTCACCTTCAACCCGTACACGATCCAGATCGAGCCGCACGACTACATGGCGGAGCTGTTCGATGCGGTCGCGCGCGCGAACACGATCCTGCTCGACCTCGACCGCGACGTGTGGGGCTACATCTCGGTCGGCTACTTCAAGCAGAAGACGAAGGCCGGCGAAATCGGCTCGTCGACGATGCCGCACAAGGTCAATCCGATCGACTTCGAGAACTCGGAAGGCAACCTCGGCCTCGCGAACGCGACGCTGCGCCACCTCGCCGACAAGCTGCCGGTGTCGCGCTGGCAGCGCGACCTGACCGACTCGACGGTGCTGCGCAACATGGGCGTCGCACTCGGCTACTCGCTGCTCGCGTACGACTCGCTGATCCGCGGCCTCGACAAGCTCGAAGTAAACCCGCAGCGCCTGAACGAAGACCTCGACAACTGCTGGGAAGTGCTCGCGGAGCCGGTGCAGACGGTGATGCGCCGCTACGGCATCGAGAACCCGTACGAGCAGCTGAAGGAACTGACGCGCGGCAAGGGCATCACGCGCGAAGCGCTGCAGGAATTCGTCGGCACGCTGGCGATCCCGCAAGATGCGAAGGACCGCCTGCTCGCGATGACGCCTGCGTCGTACATCGGCAAGGCCGTCGAACTCGCGAAGCGGATCGCGTAAGCACCGCCGTCTCCGCACGTAAAAAAGCCCGATGCGAGCAATCGCATCGGGCTTTTTCATTGCCTGCCGCGGCCGGTCAGAACGAGATCATCCGCCCCGGGTTGAGTGCGCTCATCACGCTCATCGCGGCCTTCGCAGCGGGAATCGCGATCGGCGACAACTGGCGGCCGAGCGGAATCGCGCGGTGATCGATGCCGGTCAGCATCGAGAAATCGTCGTTGCGACCGACGAAATCGTCGCAGATCGCCTTGCCGATCCGCACCGTCTGCGCGACGCCATGACCGCTCCAGCCCTGCACCATGTACATCGGCACGCGGCCGTCGGTCTTGCGACTGTCGGTCGCGCCGTTCAGCGTGAAGTCGCTGACGCCGCTCCAGCAGTAGTCCAGTGCGAACTGGCCATCGGCCTGCGGGAACACCGTGTTCAGCCGCGTCAGCAGATACGCGTTGACGTCGGGCTGTGCCCAGCACGTGCCGGTGCCCTGCCCGCCGAACAGCAGGCGGTTGCCGCGCACCGGCCGGTAGTAGTCGATCTGGAACTGCGTGTCGTACACCGGCATGCCGGCCGGCATCAGTGTCGCGACGTCGACGTCGAGCGGCGCCGTCACGCTGACGTACGTGAAGAACGGCACAGTGGTGGCGGTGCCGTCGTCCAGCAGACGGAACGTCGTGTTGTGCAGCGCGAGCACGACGCCACGGCGCGCGGTGATCGTGCCGCCCGGCGTCGTCGCGACGACGCCCGCCGGCGTTTCGTCGAGCTCCAGCACCTCGGTGCCCTCGTACAACGCACCGCCGTTCAGCCGGAAGCCGTGCACGAGACCGCGCACCAGCGCGAGCGGATGAAGCTGGCCACCGGTCGCGTCGATCGCCGCACCGTGATACAGCCCCGAGCGCACGTATTCGTCGTGCAGCTGATGGCGGCCGACGAGCGTCACGCCGGCGTCACCGAGATGGCGGCGTGCGTCGGCGCCGTCGAGCAGCGCGCTCATGTGGCCCGGGTGGACCGCCGCCGTGATGTGGCCGCGCTTGCGGTCGAGGTCGAGTGCGTAACGCGCGCCGATCGCGTCGATCAGGTCCATCGATTCGGCCGACGCGAAGCGCCACAGCCGCTTCGCGTCGTCGTGCGACAGATGGTCGATCATGTCGGCTGCTTCCCAGCGCGCGAGGCCCGGCGTGAGCTGGCCGCCGTTGCGGCCCGACGCCGCGGAGCCGACGTGATGCTTGTCGACGAGGATCGTGTCGACGCCCGCTTCCGCCAGATGCAGCGCGGCCGATGCACCGAGCAGCCCCGCACCGATCACCAGCACGTCGCACACCATGTCGTGCGCGAGCGGCGCGCTGTTTTCATGGCGCGACAGAGACGCCTCGTACCAGTTGGCCGGGCGCTCGCCGTCGTAGCGGGACGGCGCGCACCAGTTCCAGTTGTCCTTTTCGATGTTCAGTTGCGTCTGGTCGAAACGCGATTCGCCCTGGATCAGGGGCTTGTGGTTGGAAGTCATGATTGCACTTGCATGGTCTTGGGCCGCCTGTCGAAGTGCCGTTCAGGCTTCGCGGGTGGGGCAGCCGGTTCCACTTGGGTGTCAACGAGATAAAGGGCGCGATGGCCCGTGTTGACGGCAGGCACGCTCGTGCCTGCCAGGATCCCGGACCGTGCGAAAGCACGCATTGAAAGGTGCCGGGACACCCAATTTCTACACCGCAGAAATAATTCTACAGCGTAGAATATGTTTTCGTCAAGATTACAGCCGCAGCCATCCCGCTTCCATGAAAGACAAACCCGCCCAAGGCCCGCGCGGCCTCGACAAGGATGCGATCGTCGCGGCCGCGCTCGCGCTGCTCGAAGAGGTCGGCGAAGCCGCGTTCAGCGTGCGCAAGCTCGCGCAGTCGGTCGGATGCGACCCGATGAGCGTGCTCTATCACTTCAAGTCGAAAGAGGGCCTGAGCCGTGCGATCGCGAACGCGCTGTCGCGCTCGCTCGCGCCGGTCGACCCTTCACTGCCGTGGCGCGAGCGGCTGCTCGATCTCGCCCGCCAGTACCGCGCGCTCGCGCTGCGCCACCCCGCCGCGTTCGCGCTGCTGCAGCGTCACATGAGCACCGGGCCGGCCGATCTCGCGCACATCGAGACCGTGCATCGCGCGCTGGCCGATGCCGGCATCCCGCGCAGCGCACTGCCGACCGTGTGCGTCGGCTGGTATGCGAGCGTGATCGGCCTCGCCGCCGCCGAGGCCGGCGGCCTCACGCGGCCCGCGAACGACGTCGAGCTCGCGGAAATGCATGCGCTGTCCGATACCGCGCATCCGCTCGTCAAATCGGCCGCCCCGCTCTATGCGCAACTCGATCCGGCCGCCGTGCACGACACGATGCTGGACGTGCTGCTCGACGGCATCGCGCAGCACGTCCGTGCGACCTGAGCGGCTCACGCACCGCCAACGAAAAAAGGCGCCCCGAGGGGCGCCTTTTTCACTGCTGCATGACGATTGCCGCGAACCGCGCTCAATGTTGCCGCGCGATACCGATCTTCAGCATGACCTGATCGACGATCTGTTCGGGCGTCAGCTCGATGCTGACCACGATCGCTTCGTCCGGGCCCGGTTCCTCGAGCGTGTCGAGCTGGCTCTTCAGCAGCGACGGATCGAAGAAATGGCCGGTGCGGGTCTTCAGGCGCTCGTGCAACACCTCGAACGAACCCTTCAGATACACGAACCGCACGTCGGTATCGGAGCCGCGCAGCACGTCGCGGTACGACCGCTTCAGCGACGAGCAGGTGAACACGGCGGTCTCGCCGGCGCGCTGCTTCTCCTCGATGGCCGCGCGAATCGTGCGCAGCCACGGCCAGCGGTCGTCGTCGGTCAGCGGAATGCCGTTGTGCATCTTTTCCTTGTTCGCCGCGCTGTGAAACGCGTCGCCGTCGGTATAGCTGCACGACAGGCGTTCTGCCAGCATTTCGCCGATTCGCGATTTGCCCGCGCCCGACACGCCCATTGCGATCAGAATCATTGACTACCCCTTGTTACAAGACCACGCTCAGCAGCAGCGTAAAGCTCAGACCCAGCACCGAGATGATGGTTTCAAGCAGTGACCAGGTCTTGAACGTCTGGCCGACCGTCATCCCGAAATATTCCTTGATCAGCCAGAAGCCGCCGTCGTTCACATGCGAGAAGATCAGCGAGCCCGAGCCCGTCGCGAGCACGAGCAGCTCCGGACGAACCGCCGCACCCGACGCCGCCGCGATCGGCGCGACGATGCCGCAGGCCGTCGTCATCGCGACCGTCGCCGAACCCGTTGCCAGACGCATCAGCGCCGCGACGAACCAGCCGAGCAGCAGCGGCGACAGGTGTGCGTGCTTCGCGGTCTCGACGATCTGCTGCGAGATCCCGCTGTCACGCAGGACGCCGCCGAAGCCGCCGCCCGCACCGACGATCAGCGTGATGCCGGCGATCGGCGCCAGGCACTCGCCGCAGAACTTCTGGATCTGGTCGCGGTTGAAGCCCTGCAGCTTGCCGAACGTGAAGAAGCTCACCAGCACGGCGATCAGCAGCGCGACGTCGGAGTTGCCGGCAAAGCGCAGCAGGTTGTTCGGCAGCGACTTCGGTGCGAACACCAGGTCGGCCCAGCTGCCGACGAGCATCAGCACGACGGGCAGCAGGATCGTGAACAGCGTGATGCCGAAACTCGGCAGCTCGCGCTTGCGACCGTCCGTGTGCGTATCGACGAACTGCGCTGCGAGCGGGTTGTTTTCCGGCAGCTTCACGAACTTCGAGATCATCAGCGCGAACAGCGGACCGGCGATGATCGCGGTCGGCACGCCGACGATCAGGCCGAACGCGATCGTCTTGCCGATATCGGCGCCGTATTGCTGAACGGCCAGCAGCGCGGCCGGGTGCGGCGGAATCAGCCCGTGCACGACGGACAGGCCGGCCACCATCGGCAGACCGACGACGAGCAGCGATTTGCCGGTGCGCTTCGCGACGTTGAACGCGATCGGGATCAGCAGCACGAAGCCGACTTCGAAGAACACCGGCAAGCCGACGATGATCGCGACGAACATCATCGCCCAGTGGATGTTCTTTTCACCGAACCAGTCGATCAGCGTGGTCGCGATCCGTTCGGCGCCGCCCGATTCGGCCATCATCTTGCCGAGCATCGTGCCGAGGCCGACGACGATCGCGATGTGGCCGAGCGTGCCGCCCGTGCCCGTTTCGAACGACTTGACGATCTTGTCCATCGGCATGCCGACGACGAGACCCAGGCCCAGCGAAACGATGATCAGCACCAGGAACGGGTAGATCTTGTAGCGCGCGATCATCAGGATCAGCGCGGCAATCGCGATCAGCGTGAATACGAGCAGCATGCTGCCTTGGACAGCCCCCATGTGGCACTCCTCCTTGAATTGTTCGAAACCGGGCGAGCTGTTGCGAGTATGCCCGGCTATGCAGGTCTCCGAAACACGGGGGGCACCCACCCCGTGAGGACGCTGAATTTTACTTATCTTTACGGCCCACGGATAGAACCGGTTCCATCAGCAAAAACCCTCGGTAAAACAAGCATTAAGCGCTTGTTTGCCGAGGGTCAAGGGCGTGACGTTCGCAAGCCCCGTTACTGGCGCGAACAGGCCCTTATCATTTCGTACAAGTATTAACGGTGAAGCTGGCTCGCGGCTTGCGCGAGACGCGTGACCTCGGCCCAGTCCTGCGCGGCAAGCGCGGCCTCCGGCGTGAGCCACGAACCGCCGACGCACACGACGTTCGGCAGCTTCAGGAAATTCGGCGCGGTATCGACCGTGATGCCGCCCGTCGGGCAGAACTTCAGCGCCGGGAACGGGCCGTGGAACGCCTGCAGCATCGGCACGCCGCCGGCCTGCTGCGCGGGGAAGAACTTGACGATCTCGTAGCCGAATTCGAGCGCCTGAATGATGTCGCTCGGCGTCATCACGCCCGGCAGCAGCGGCAGGCCGGCGTCGAGCGACGCGAGGTGCAGGTCCTTCGTCAGGCCCGGCGACACGCCGAACTTCGCGCCGGCCTTCTTCGCCTGCGCGCAGTGCTCGGGCTTCGTGATCGTGCCGACGCCGACGACGATGTCGTCCGCGAGCTGGCTCGCGCGCTGGATCGCCTCCAGGCCCGCCGGCGTACGCAGCGTGATCTCGAGCACCTTGACGCCGCCCGCGTGCAACGCGCGCGACACGTGTTCGCCCTGCTCGACCGAGTCGAATGCGAGCACCGGAATCACCGGGCCCAGCTTCACGATTTCAGCAATCGTCTTCATCAAATTCGCTCCTTGAAATTCATGCAGAGACGCGGACGGCCGCTTCGCCGACCAGCGCCCCGAAAACCGATGCGCCCTGCTCGGCCGGCGCTGCCGCCGCGCGGAACACGCCGAACAGTTCGCGCCCGAAACCGACCTCGTTCTCGGCCTGGTGCAGCGGCTGCGCGACCGGGCGCGCCTGCCACTCGGCGTCGTCGACCTCGATGTCGAGGATGCCGGCTTCCGCGTCGATCACGAGCGTGTCGCCCGTCTTGACCTTGCCGAGCGGGCCGGCCAGCAGCGCTTCCGGCGACACGTGGATCACGGCCGGCACCTTGCCCGACGCACCGGACATGCGGCCGTCGGTCACGAGCGCGACGTGGAAGCCCTGATCCTGCAGCACGCCGAGCAGCGGCGTCAAACGGTGCAACTCGGGCATCCCGTTGGCGCGCGCGCCCTGGAAGCGCACGACCGCGACGAAATCGCGCTTCAGCTCGCCGCGATCGAAGGCCTCCTGCACGGCTTCCTGCGAATCGAATACGATCGCGGGCGCTCTCACCTTGCGGTGCTCGGGTGCGACCGCCGAAATCTTGATCACGCCGCGGCCGAGCCGGCCCTGCATCAGGCGCAGGCCGCCGTCCGGCTGGAACGGGTCGCGAATGCCGCGCAGCACCTTGGTGTCGTGGCTCTCGGCCGTGCCGTCGACCCACGTCAGCTTGCCGTCGATCAGCTTCGGCTCCTTCGTGTAATGCGACAGGCCCTTGCCTGCGACGGTCGTCACGTCTTCGTGCAGCAGCCCGCCTTCGAGCAGGTTGCGCACCAGGAACGCGACGCCGCCCGCCGCGTGGAAATGGTTCACGTCGGCCTTGCCGTTCGGGTAGATCTTCGCGAGCAGCGGCACGACCGCCGACAGCTCGTCGAAATCGTTCCAGTCGATCAGGATGCCGGCCGCGCGCGCGATCGCGACGAGGTGCAGCGTGTGGTTGGTCGAGCCGCCCGTCGCGAGCAGCGCGACGATCCCGTTGACGATCGCCTTCTCGTCGATCACATGGCCGATCGGCGTGTACTGGCCGCGTTCGACCGTCAGGTCGAGCACGCGGCGCGCGGCTTCGGCGGTCAGTGCGGTACGCAGCGGCGTGTGCGGATGAACGAACGCCGAACCCGGCAGGTGCAGGCCCATCAGTTCCATCAGCATCTGGTTGCTGTTCGCGGTGCCGTAGAACGTGCAGGTGCCGTGGCCGTGATACGCGGCCGATTCCGCTTCGAGCAGCGCGTCGCGGCCGACCTGGCCGGTCGCGAATTGCTGGCGGATCTTCGCCTTGTCGTCGTTCGACAGGCCGCTCGTCATCGGGCCGGCCGGCACGAAGATGGTCGGCAGGTGGCCGAACTGGAGCGCGCCGATCAGCAGGCCCGGCACGATCTTGTCGCAGATGCCGAGGCAGAGCGCCGCGTCGAACATGTTGTGCGTGAGCGCGATCGCCGTGCCCATCGCGATCGCCTCGCGCGAGAACAGCGACAGCTCCATCCCCGGATTGCCTTGCGTGACGCCGTCGCACATCGCGGGCACGCCGCCCGCGAACTGCGCGACGCCGCCGTTCTCGCGTGCGGCGACCTTGATGATGTCAGGGAAGTCCTTGTACGGCGCGTGCGCGGACAGCATCTCGTTGTACGAGGACACGATGCCGATGTTCGGCTCGCGGATCGCCTTGATCTGGAACTTGTCGCTGCCTTCGAGACCCGCGAAGCCGTGCGCGAGGTTCGCGCACGACAATGCGCCACGCGCCGGGAACTTGCCTTGCGCGCCGTCGATGCGCTGCAGATAGGCGGAACGGGTCGATTGGCTGCGGGCGATCACGCGTTCGGTGACTTTCGCCAGGGTGGGGTGCAGCGACGTCATGCTGGGCGCTCCTGTATGCCGGACGACACCGGCGGTTGGAATCGTGGGGACGCTCGAGTGCGTCGAACGAACGAAGCCAGTCTAGTAGAAAAACTACAAGCATGCAATGCAGATCGACATGCGCGCAACCCTCATTCCCGCCACCAGCAAGGCTTTACCTAGTGAAAACCCTAATCTTGAGCATTTGTCGTCTAGAAAATCGCTGACGATGGAGCTAGCATTTCCATGTAGATTTTCTACAATTCGATTGCGATACACTCGCTCATCCGAACCCGATTTTCATTCGCCGCCCCATGCTGCCTCGCATTGAAGCGATCCGCGCCGACCTGCGCCCGTCCGAGCGCAAGCTCGCCGACTACATTCTCGCCGCGCCGCGCGAGGTGCTCGACCTCGCAATGACCGAGCTGTCGACCCGCGCGGGCGTCAGCCAGCCGACCATCGCGCGCTTCTGCCAGGCGCTCGGCTGCAGCGGCTTTCGCGAATTCAAGATCCGGCTCGCGCAGAGCGTCGCGCCGGGCGTGTCGTCGGTCTATCGTGACGTCGAGCCCGACGAGCCCGCGCCCGGCATCATCGGCAAGGTGTTCGACCGCACGATCGGCGCGCTGATCGAAGTGCGCAACAGCCTGTCGGCCGGCAGCGTCGCCGACGCGATCGCCCTGCTGTCGAACGCGTCGCGCATCGAGTTCTACGGCGCCGGCGGCTCGGGCATCGCCGCGCAGGACATCCAGCACAAGTTCTTTCGGCTCGGCGTGCCGAGCGTCGCGTATTCGGACCCGCACACGTTCTCGATGTCGTCGGCGCTGCTCGGGCCGCACGACGTCGTCGTCGCGATCTCGAATACCGGCCGCACGCGCGATATCGTCGATGCCGCGCGCTCCGCGCTCGCGTGCGGCGCGAAGGTCGTCGCGATCACGCAGAGCCACTCGCCGCTCGCGAAGCTCGCGACGGTGAGCCTCGCGTCGAACGTGGCCGAGGAAACGGACGTGTTCTCGCCGATGACGTCGCGGATGTCGCATCTCGCGATCGGCGACATCCTCGCGGTCGGCGTTGCGCTGTCGCGCGGGCCCGCGCTCATGGAGCGCGTCGGCCGCGCGAAGGAAGCGATCACGCGCCGCCGGATCGACGACCCGACGAAGGAATGACGCATACGACGCGCAAATGAAAACGGCGCCCCGAGGGGCGCCGTTTTCATTTGCGCGTCGATCGACTGCCGGCATGCGGCCGCCGGAAAGTTCAGAACGGCTTGATCACGACCAGCGCGACCGCCACGAGCATGCCGAGCACCGGCAGCTCGTTGAACACGCGATACCACTTGTCGGTGCGCTTGTTCTCTCCGCGCTCGAACACCCGCAGCAGGTGTCCGCAATACGCGTGGTAGATGACGAGCAGCAGCACCACCGTCACCTTCGCGTGGATCCAGCCCTGCCCCTGGCCGATGCCGATCACGAGCCAGAGCCACAGCCCGCACGCGAGCGCCGGCACGGCGATCATCGTCATGAAGCGGAACAGCTTGCGCGCCATCAGCAGCAGGCGCCGCACCGCGGCCGGATCGGTCTCCATGGCCAGGTTCACATAGATGCGCGGCAGGTAGAACAACCCCGCGAACCACGCGGCGATCAGAACGATGTGGAACGTCTTGACCCAGAGCATTGCCATCGGTTGTGCGCCTCGCGTTACTGACGGCCTTCGCCGTGCCCGAGCACGACGTACTTCAGCGACGTGAGCCCTTCCAGGCCCACGGGGCCGCGTGCGTGCAGCTTGTCGTTCGAGATGCCGATTTCCGCGCCGAGGCCGAATTCGAAGCCGTCCGCGAAGCGCGTCGACGCATTGACCATCACGCTGGCCGAGTCGACTTCGCGCAGGAAGCGCATCGCGCGGTCGTGGTCCTCGGTGACGATCGCATCGGTGTGGTGCGAGCCGTAATGGTTGATGTGCTCGATCGCCGCGTCGAGGCCGTCGACGACCTTGATCGCGAGCACCGGCGCGAGATATTCGGTGTGCCAGTCTTCGTCGGTGGCGTCGACGAGCGGCCCGATGCCCGCTTCGGCGAGCACCGCGCGCGCGGCCAGATCGACGCGCAGCTCGACCTGCTTGTCGCGATACAGCTTGCCGAGCGGCGGCAACAGCGTCGCCGCGATGCCGCTCGACACGAGCAACGTTTCCATCGTGTTGCAGGTGCCGTAGCGGTGCGTCTTCGCGTTGTCGCACACCGTCAGCGCCTTGGCGAGATCGGCACGATCGTCGACATACACGTGGCAGATACCATCGAGGTGCTTGATCATCGGCACACGTGCCTCGTTGATCAGGCGCTCGATCAGGCTCTTGCCGCCGCGCGGCACGATCACGTCGACGTATTCGGTCATCGTGATCAGCTTGCCGACCGCCGCGCGATCGGCTGTCGCGACGACCTGCACGGCATCCTGCGGCAGGCCGGCCGCCTCGAGCCCTTCGCCGATCAGCTTCGCGAGCGCCGCGTTCGATTCGAGCGCCTCGGAGCCGCCGCGCAGGATCGTCGCGTTACCCGACTTCAGGCACAGCGCGGCCGCGTCAATCGTCACGTTCGGGCGCGACTCGTAGATGATGCCGATCACGCCGAGCGGCACGCGCATCTGGCCGACCTGGATCCCGCTCGGGCGGTACTTGAGATTGCCGATCTCGCCGATCGGATCGGCCAGCGACGCAACCTGGCGCAGGCCTTCGACCATCGTCTTCAGCGCCTTGTCCGACAGCGTCAGGCGGTCGATGAACGCCGCATCGAGCCCCTTTTCACGGGCACGGGCGACGTCGCGTGCATTCGCATCCTTCAGCGCCTGCGCGTCGCGCTCGATCGCGCGGGCCACGGCGTCGAGCGCCGCGTTCTTCGCGGCCGTGCTGGCGCGCGCCATCGCGCGGGAAGCGTGCCGGGCACGGCGGCCCAGGTCCGTCATGTACTGGTCGATATCCATCGTGTGACTCGAAAAGCGAGCCGCTTGGCGCGGCGTGAATTCGTGGGAAGCGTGGAGCGCGGCGGCAAGCGGGCCGCGCCAGCTATCGGAACATTGTAAGCGGGTTGCGATGCGTGCGCTGAAGGCCCGGACGGGGCTTAACGACGCACGCGACCCGCGGTCGGCGGTCGCTCGCCGCGCGCGCCCGCTACCGTCATCGCGAGCTGGAACAGGCCGTCCCACGGATCGGGCGGTGGATCGTCCTGCGTGCGGCGGCCCGGTGCGACGGCCGACAGCCCCTTCACCTGCCGGTCGAGCTTCGCGGCGAACGCGAGCGCCTTCTCGAGAACCGCTTCCGACACGCGGTTCAGCGCGGGGCCGATCAGCCGTTCGCGCGGCCCCCACACGCGGTTCTCGCGCAGCAGCGTGGCGAGCGGCTTGCCGGCCGTCGCCCCGCGCTTGATCCGCAACAGCGTGCGCAATTCCTCGACGACGGCCCACATCACGAGCACGATCGCCTCGCCCTCGCCCTTCAACCCGTCGATCATCCGCGCGAGCCGTGCTGCGTCGCCCGCGAGCATCGCCTCATTCAGCTTGAAGACGTCGTAGCGCGCGACGTTCAACACCGCGTCGTGCACCTGCTCGAACGACAGCACGCCCTGCGGATAGAGCAGCCCAAGCTTCTGGATTTCCTGGTGCGCGGCGAGCAGGTTGCCCTCGACGCGCTCCGCGATGAACTGCAGCGCGCGCCGGCCATCGTCGCCGGCCGCGACGCGCTGGCCCTGCATCGACAGACGCTGGCCGATCCAGTTCGGCAGTTGCGCGCGGTCGACCGGATCGATCTTCAGCGCGACGCCGCCGTTCTGCAGCGCGGTAAACCACGCGGATTTCTGCGTGGCCGCATCGAGACGCGGCAACGTGACGAGCATCAGCGCGTCGGGATTGGGCGTGGCCGCGAGCGTCTTCAGCGCGTCGGCGCCTTCCTTGCCGGGCTTGCCCGACGGAATGCGCAACTCGATCAGCTGACGCTCGCCGAACAGCGACATCGCCTGGGTCGCGCCGAGCAGCACGCTCCAGTCGAAGCCGCGCTCGACCGTGTGCACCGAACGTTCGGTGAAGCCGGCCGCGCGCGCGGCCGCACGAATGCGGTCGCACGCTTCCTGCGCGAGCAGCGGCTCGTCGCCGTAGACGGTGTAGAGTCCGGCCATCCCCTTCGCGAGGTGCGGCTCCAGCGCATCAAGTCGCAATTGCATCGGTGCGTGCGCCGTCGATCAGAGCGGCGGTGGCGGCAGGGGCGCGCCCGGCGCGACGCCCGGCACCACGTCCTCCGGCGCCGGCGTCAGCGAGTGGACGATCGCGAGACGCCGCATCAGTTGGTCGACGGCGTCGTTCTGCATGTCCGCGTACAGGATGTCGGCTTCCTGCGCCTTCGCGTTCGTGTACTGGTCGCTGTACGTCATCGCGCGGTTCAGCGCGATCGCGCTCGGCGGGATCAGCACGGTGCCGTCCTTGCTCGTCAGCGTGTAGTTCAGCGTATAGAACAGCGCGTATTCCTGCGCCGACCCATACTTGTTGAGCGTCAGCGTGTTCTGCCCGCGCGACTCCCACATGCGCAGCACGGCGTCGGCGTCGTCCGCCGACTTGACGATCTTCGTGTCGCTGCCGGCCTCGACGAGACGCGTCAGCCGCGCCTCGACGGGCGCGGGCGCGCCGGCCACCAGCAGGTGCTTGAACGCATAGTCCTGCTGGCCGCGCAGCTGGAAGCCGCATGCCGACAGCGCGACCGCGCTGCCGACGAGCATCAAAAACGATCTGCGGATCACCTTCGCTCCTTCTGGGTACGTCAGACGGCCGGCGGCCGTCAGACGACGATGTTCACGAGGCGGCCCGGCACGACGACGATCTTCTTCGCCGGCTTGCCGTCGCTGAACTTCGCGAACGCGTCGTCGGCCACCGCCGCTGCTTCGATCGCCTCGCGGCTCGCGTCCTTCGCGACCTTCAGCGCGCCGCGCACCTTGCCGTTCACCTGCAGCACGAGTTCGATCTCGGCCTGCTCGAGCGCGGCCTCGTCGACCTTCGGCCACGGTGCATCGAGCAGCGGGCCGAATTCGTCCGCGTAGCCGAGCGCCTTCCACAGCTCGAACGTGACGTGCGGCACGACCGGATACAGCACGCGCAGCAGCACGCCGTACGTTTCGCGCAGCACGCCGGGCGTCGCGCCCTTCGCGCCGTCGATCGCGTTCAGCATCTTCATCGCGGCCGACACGACCGTGTTGTATTGCAGACGCTGGTAGTCGAAATCAGCCTGCTTCAGCACGCTGTAGATCTCGCGGCGCAGTGCCTTGTCGGCGTCGCCGAGCGCGGCCGCGTCGAAGCCCGCACGCGCGGCGAGCGCTTCACGATTCGTCGCGCCGAAGCTCCACACGCGGCGCAGGAAGCGGCTCGCGCCCTCGACGCCCGCGCCCGACCACTCGAGCTGCTGCTCGGGCGGTGCGGCGAACATCGTGAACAGGCGCGCGGTATCGGCACCGTACTGGTCGATCAGCACCTGCGGATCGACGCCGTTGTTCTTCGACTTCGACATCTTCTCGATGCCGCCGAGCACGACCGGCTGGCCGTCGGTGTTCAGCGTCGCGCCGACCGGGCGGCCCTTGTCGTCGTGCGTGACCGTCACGTCGGCCGGGTTGTACCAGGTCTTCTTGCCCGCCGCGTCTTCGCGGTAGAACGTCTCGTTCAGCACCATGCCCTGCGTCAGCAGGTTCTTCGCCGGCTCGCCGAACTTCACGAGGCCGAGGTCGCGCATCACCTTGGTCCAGAAGCGCGAATACAGCAGGTGCAGGATCGCATGCTCGATGCCGCCGATGTACTGATCCATCGGCATCCAGTAATCGGTGCGCGCGTCGACCATCGTCTCGGCGTCCGGTGCCGTGTAGCGCGAGAAGTACCACGACGAATCGACGAACGTGTCCATCGTGTCGGTTTCGCGCTTCGCGGCCGCGCCGCACTTCGGGCACGTGCAGTTCAGGAACGCTTCCGACTTCGCGAGCGGGTTGCCCGAGCCGTCCGGCACGAGGTCTTCCGGCAGTACGACCGGCAGGTCCTGCTCCGGCACCGGCACGTCGCCGCACGACGGGCAATGGATGATCGGGATCGGCGTGCCCCAGTAGCGCTGGCGCGACACGCCCCAGTCGCGCAGGCGCCACGTGACCTGCTTGTCGCCGAAGCCGCCGGCCTTCAGGTCGGCCGCGATCGCATCGACCGCCGCGCCATATGCCAGGCCGTCGTACTTGCCGCTGTTGACGCAGACCGCGACCTCCTTGTCGCCGTACCACTCCTGCCATGCGTCGAGCGAGTACGTCTGGCCTTCGGCCGCGATCACCTGCTTGATCGGCAGGTCGTATTTCTTCGCGAACGCGAAGTCGCGCTCGTCGTGTGCCGGCACGCCCATCACCGCGCCTTCGCCGTAGCTCATCAGCACGTAGTTGCCGATCCACACCTCGACGGGTTCGCCCGTCAGCGGATGCGTGACCGAGAAGCCCGTCGCGACGCCCTTCTTCTCCATCGTCGCGACGTCGGCCTCGGCGACGCCGCCGCGCTTGCATTCGTCGATGAACGCCTGCAGTTCCGGCTTGCCCTGCGCAAGGCGCGTGGCGAGCGGATGCTCGGCCGCGACCGCGCAGAACGTGACGCCCATGATCGTGTCGGCACGCGTCGTGAACACGCGCAGCAGCTTCTTTTCGCCGTCGAGTTCGTACGGGAAGCCGAAGTTCACGCCGAAGCTCTTGCCGATCCAGTTCTGCTGCATGATCTTCACGCGCTCGGGCCAGCCGAGGCCGTCGAGATCGTTCAGCAGCTCATCCGCGTACTGCGTGATCCGCAGGTAGTACATCGGGATCTCGCGCTTTTCGACGAGCGCGCCCGAGCGCCAGCCGCGGCCGTCGATCACCTGCTCGTTCGCGAGCACGGTCTGGTCGACCGGGTCCCAGTTCACGGTGCCCGTCTTCTTGTACGCGATGCCCTTCTCGAGCATCTTCAGGAACAGCCACTGGTTCCATTTGTAGTAGTCGGGCTTGCACGTCGCGATCTCGCGCGACCAGTCGATCGCGAGGCCCATCGACTGCATCTGGCCCTTCATGTAATCGATGTTGTCGTAGGTCCACTTCGCGGGCGGCACGCCGTTCGCCATCGCGGCGTTCTCGGCCGGCATCCCGAACGCATCCCAGCCCATCGGCATCAGCGTGTTGTAGCCGTTCATCCGCAGATAGCGGTACATCACGTCGTTGATCGTGTAGTTGCGCACGTGACCCATGTGCAGCTTGCCGGACGGGTACGGCAGCATCGACACGCAGTAGAACTTCGGCTTCTGCAAATCTTCCTTCGTCTTGTAGGCATCGGCTGCGCGCCAGTCGCCCTGGGCGGCGGCTTCGACGTCGGCGGGTACGTATCTCTCGTGCATGGTGTGGTTCGGACTAGGCTTTAAGCGGCGCGCCACGAGGCGGGCACGCGGAAGTGGACGAAATCGGGCAGCCCGGCGGCGGGAGCAGGCTCACGGTTCTCGGGCCTGCCTCATGGTTCCGGATATTCGCCGGGTAACCCGGAGGGTCTCCAGGTTACCCGGCGAAACCCTGCCAACCGGGCGGAAACGAAGATTATACCGTCCGTGGCGGGCGGGACGGCCGGTCTCGCGGGCCGGCCATGCATTCTTGCCCGCCCCGGCGCGCGGGCGGGCTGCGCGTCAGCGTGTCGCGCCCGTGGCCGCCGGTGCGGCGGCACCCGTCGGCGGCACGTCGGTGACGAAGCCGATCCGCGTGAGGCCCGCAGCCTGCGCGGCGCCCATCACCTGCGCGATCACCTCGTAGCGGGTCGCGCGCGATGCGCGCAGCCGCAGCTCGGGCGGCGCGGCGCCCGCGGCGGCGGCCCGGAAGCGCGCCGGCAGCGCGTCGAGTGCGACGGGCGCGTCGTCCCAGTAGAGTTTGCCGGCGTCGTCGATCGACAGCGTGACCGACTGCGGCGTGTCGCGCGCGACGCTGGCCGCGACCTTCGGCAGGTCGAGCCGGATCGCGTGCGTCATCAGCGGCGCGGTGATGATGAAGATGACGAGCAGCACGAGCATCACGTCGATCAGCGGCGTCATGTTGATCTCCGCCATCGGCGCGGACGTCTTGTGATGCTCCAGTCCGCCGAATGCCATGGTCGCTCCTCCGGAATACGCGCGTCAGGCTTCCTGCGCGCACACGAACACGTGCAGGTCGCGCGCGAAGCCGTCGAGTTCCTCGGCGAGCTGGCGCACGAGCCGCCCGAGGATGTTGTAGGCGAGCACTGCGGGGATCGCGACGACCAGCCCGAACGCGGTCATGATCAGCGCCTCGCCGACCGGCCCCGCGACGTTCTCGATCTGCGCCTGCCCGCTCGCGGCGATGCTGCCGAGCGCGTGATAGATGCCCCATACGGTGCCGAGCAGGCCGACGAACGGCGCGGTGCTGCCGATCGACGCGAGCAGCACCTGACCGGACTCGAGACGGCGCTGCGAGCGCAGCATCGCGTGACGCAGCGCGCGCAGCACGCGTTCGCTGCGCTCGACACGCGCGGCGAGCGCGGACGGATCATGTTCGTCGGCCGCATCGCGCGCCGCTTCGGCGAGCGGTACGAACACGCGCTCGCGATCGGCACCGGCGAGCGCGGCGATGCCCGCGTCGAGCGACGCCGCGCGCCAGAACGAGGCGAGCGCCCGCGGCCCCTGGCGCTTCGCGCGGACCAGCAGCCAGGCTTTCATGAGGAGGAAGCACCAGCTGGCGACGGACATCGCCAGCAGCACGTAGGCGACGGCGTGCGTGATCGCATCGCCGCTTTCGAGGTAGTGGACAACGCCGGTGGGAATCGCCATCGGAGTTTCCCCGTGAGGGTCAGCGCAGGCCGAGCACGTCCTGCATGTCGAACAGGCCGGCGCCGCGCGCCGACAGGAAGCGGACCGCACGCAGCGCGCCCTGCGCGTACGATACGCGGCTCGACGACTTGTGCGTGATCTCGATCCGTTCGCCGATCCCGGCGAACAGCACGGTGTGATCGCCGACGATGTCGCCGCCGCGCACGGCCGCAAAGCCGATCGTCGACGGATCGCGTTCGCCCGTCACGCCCTGGCGGCCGTACACCGCGCATTCGTCGAGCGAGCGCCCGAGCGCGCCGGCAACGGCCTCGCCCATCATCAGCGCGGTGCCCGACGGCGCGTCGACCTTGTGGCGGTGGTGCGCCTCGATGATCTCGATGTCGTAGCCGTGCGAGAAATGCTTTGCCGCGAATTCGAGCAGCTTCAGTGTGACGTTCACGCCAACGCTCATGTTCGCCGCGAACACGATGCCGATCTTGCCTGCCGCAGCCTGCAGCTCGGCCTTCTGCTCGGCGGTGAAGCCGGTCGTGCCGATCACGAGCTTCACGTCGTGGCGCAGCGCGGCCGCGACGTGCGCGATCGTGCCTTCCGGCCGCGTGAAGTCGATCAGGTAGTCGGCCTGCGCGAATACGGCGTCGAGGTCGTCGGTCAGCTTGATCCCGGTTTCCTTGCCGAGGAACGCGCCCGCGTCCTGACCGAGGAACGGCGAATCGGCGCGGTCGAGCGCGCCGACGAGCTGCGCGTCGGAATCGTTGAGAACGGCTTCGATCAGCATCCGGCCCATACGGCCCGATGCACCGGCAATCGCAATCTTCATGGCTTTCTACACGACAGGTCTAAAAGCGGGCGGCACATGCCGCCCTGTTTCCGCTCGCCGGCCGCTTACTGCGACTGGGCCGGCGCGGTGAGCGGCTGGTTCTGCAGGTTGTCCGAACCCCGCGGGCCGACCGGCGGCGACGCCTCGCTCGACACGTTCGGCTGCGGCGGGCGATGGAACTGGAATTGCGGCTGGATCGCCGGCGCGGCGCCCGGCGGCTGGCCGCCCGGCACCGGCGCGCCGCCCGAAGCCTGCGCGGACGGCGTGAAGCGGCGGGCGGTCGTGCCCTGCCCCGACACCTGGTTGGTCGCGCGGTTCGCCGCGCGCGCCGCCTGGGCGTTGGCATCCTGGTCGACCGCCACGCCGGAAACCGGCTCGGCGGATGCGGTCGCGGCCGCCTGCGCGGCGCTCGCGGCAGCCGCGGCCTCGGACGCCTTCTTCGCCGCGGCCGCGGCCTTCGCCTTCTTGCCGCCGCGATCGCCGTCGATATCGGCCAGCAGGTCGAGTTCGGAAGGCAGGTTCTCGGCACCCGTCCAGCTCGCGAGGCGATCGCCCGAGAACGTCAGCACGAGGTCGCGCTGCTGGACGATCGACGTCGAGCCGCGCTTGAAGTAAAAGAGGTAATCCCAGCGGTCGGCATGAAACATGTCCGACAGCAGCGGCGTGCCGAGCAGCGCGCGGACCTGCTCGCGCGTCATTCCGGCCTGCAGCTGCGCGGCCTTCTCCTGCGACACGAAGTTGCCCTGCACGACAGTGATCCGATAGGGCGTGATGCTCTGCGCGATGCGCTGCGTCACGCTGTCGTACGACGAACAACCAGCCAGCGCGGCAACGGCGGCGGCAGCGATGATGGCACTCCGCATGCGACTCCTCTGAAGGTGCGAAAGAGATTCCGGGAACATTTCCGTCACCGTGCAGGCCCGCGTCGCGGGCCGCGCGTGTTTCTGGAACGGCGAAAAGCCGGTAACATTGAAGCCCTGCATTGTACTCTAGGGATGCCTAGCCATGACCAATCCGACGGATCTCAAGAATATCGGGCTAAAGGCCACCCTACCGCGCCTCAAGATTCTCGAGATCTTCCAGCAAAGCCCGGTGCGTCACCTGACGGCCGAAGACGTCTACCGCAATCTGCTCAACGAGCAGCTCGACATCGGGCTCGCCACCGTTTATCGCGTGCTGACGCAGTTCGAGCAGGCCGGCCTGCTCACGCGCAGCAACTTCGAATCCGGCAAGGCCGTGTTCGAACTGAACGAAGGCTCGCACCACGATCACCTCGTCTGCCTCGATTGCGGCCGCGTCGAGGAATTCTTCGATGCCGAGATCGAAGGCCGCCAGCAGGCGATCGCGAAGGAACGCGGCTTCCGGCTCCAGGAACACTCGCTCGCGATGTACGGCTCCTGCACGACCGAGAACTGCCCGCACCGCAAGCACTGATCCGCACGCATCACGCCTGCGCCACGGCCCGGCCGGCATCTCGCCGCCCGGGCCGTGTTGTTTTCGGGATCGGAATGGAAAAGGCCCGCACGTTGCGCGCGGGCCAGTTCGGGAAAGTTTCCAATTGTGAGCGGCGAGCCATGCCGCCGCCGCACGGTGCGCGATGCTCGACGCCCGATGCCACCTTCGCCGCGCGTCAGGCCGCGCTCGCGCACGCCGGCGCGAACTCGAGCGCCCACGCGTCGTCGAGCGGAATCTCGTCGCAATTCGGCTGCGGGCCGCCGCGGTCGACGATCACGAAGTCGCTGACCGCGTCGAGCGCAAGCAGCGGATGGTGCCAGACGCCCTTCGCGTAGTTCACGCCCTGCCAGCCTTCGGCGAGAAACGCGCGCATCGCGTCGGGCCGGAACTCGCCGGCCGGCGCGACGACGATCGCGTAGCGCGACACGGCCGCGAGCGGAATGAACGCCTGGCTGCCGTGAGGATGGCGCTCCATCAGCGTGATCGCGACCGGCAGCGCGCGCGGCTGCGCGCGAAACACGCTGACGAGCGGCCGGCCGCCATCCGCGCAGACGTCGATCGTCGCGAGATCGTGGAAGCGCTCGGTCGTGCCGCCGTTGATCGGGAAGTGCCGCGCGCCTTCGAGCGCGA
Organism: Burkholderia sp. LA-2-3-30-S1-D2; assembly: GCF_001523915.2. Classification (NCBI taxonomy): domain Bacteria; kingdom Pseudomonadati; phylum Pseudomonadota; class Betaproteobacteria; order Burkholderiales; family Burkholderiaceae; genus Burkholderia; species Burkholderia sp. LA-2-3-30-S1-D2. Next base: position 2,946,858 of record NZ_CP013384.1, read on the forward strand.
TCACGTCGCCGAACGGCGCGAACGCCTCGCGGGTCAGGCGCTCGACGCGCAGGATGTGTGATCCGCTCATGCCGATGCCTCCTTCAAGCCGGCTCGCCCCACAGACGCAGGCGCGACACGCCGCCGTCCGGGAAGATGTTGAAACGCACGTGCGTGACGGGGCCGAGTGCCGCGAGCTGGTCGAACGTATGCACGTGGTCCATCTGCAGCTTCTGCTCGCCGAGCAGCTCGGCCCAGAACATCGACTGCGTGACGAGCGAATCGTCGGTGCCACCCACGACCCGCGCGGCCTGCAGCGAACAGCGGTCGGGGAAGTTGCCCTTGAAGAACGCCGTATCGACCTCGACGCGCCGGATGATGCCCGGCCGCGCCAGCGCGACGATCGCCCAGTCGTTGCCGGGCTCGCGGCGGCGCCGCGTTTCCCAGCCGTCGCCCATGTTCGCGCCGCGCCCCGGCATCAGCATCTGCGAGGCCGGACCGAAGTGCTGGTTGTTCGCGGCCACCAGGTAGCCGCCGTTCTCGATCGCCGCGAGATCGACGAGCTCGCCGGCCGGCACGTGGCGCCAGTCGCGCTGCGGCTGGCCGTACACGCGCAGCCGCGCGAGCCCGCCGTCCGGATACAGGTTCACACGCAGATGCGTGACCGGCTGCGCATCGTCAACGCTCACGTAGTGGTGCGAATTGCCCTGCAGCGTCGTCGCGGGGACGATCGTGCGCCATTCGGCGTCGTCCGGCGGCGTGTCCCCGTCCACCGCACATGCCTCGATCGATGCGGCCGGCGGGAAGTTGCCGGTGAAGTGGCTCGTATCGAGATCGACGCCGTAAATCACGCCCGGCCGCGCGAGCCGGACCACGCAGAAGTCGTGGCCGGTGGTGCGCTTGCGGCGCGTTTCCCAGCCGTCCATCCACTTGCCGTGGTCGTCGTACTTGCCGGGAATGAAGACGGCCGGCTCGGGATTCAGCATGCGCTCCTTCGGCGCGAAGAATTCGTCGCTGGCGAAAAGCGCCTGTGCGCCCAGGCGCGGGTCGGCGAGGTTCATGTAGCGCCGCGTGAAGGCCGGCGCGTTCGGATCGAGGATGGGGGCTGCCATGTCGTCTCCATTATCTTGATGAGGGCCGGCGCATCGTCGCGCCGGCCGCAGGGAATTCGTTCGCGCGAAGCGGCCGGGGAAGCCGCTTCGCGCGAGGGCGCTCAGAGCGCGTGGGCCTGGTCGCCGGCGACCGGTGCGGCGCTCGCCTGTTCGTCGGCCACGTAGCGCAGTTCGCGGTTCAGCACGCGCGTCGCGCGGGCCCGGTCGATGTCGTTCTCCCACACGGCGACGACCACCGTCGCGACGCAGTTGCCGATCAGGTTGGTCAGCGCGCGGGCGATGCCGACGAACCAGTCGACCGGCAGGATCAGCACGAGGCCGAGCACCGGAATCGCGGGAATCGCCGACAGCGTCGCCGCGAGGATCACGATCGCCGAACCCGGAATCCCGTGCGCGCCCTTCGACGTGACGAGCGATACCAGCAACACGACGATCAGGTCATGCGTGGACAGCGGCGTATTGGTGGCCTGCGCGATGAACAGCACGGCGAGCGTCAGGTAGATCGAGAAGCCGTCGAGGTTGAACGAATAGCCGGTCGGGATCACCAGCCCGACCGTCGAATCCTTGATGCCCATGTATTCGAGCTTGCTCATCACCTGCGGCAGCACCGCGTCCGACGACGCCGTGCCGAGCACGATCGACAGTTCCTCGCGCAGGTAGCGGATCAGTTTGAACACCGAGAAGCCCGCGATGCGCATCACGATGCCGAGCACGACCGTGACGAACACGATGCAGCTCAGGTAGAACACCGCGACGAGGTAGCCGAGCTGCTTGAGCGACGCGACGCCGTACTTGCCGGTCGTGAACGCGATCGCGCCCAGCACGCCGAGCGGCGCGAGCTTGATGATGAAGCCGATGATGCGGAAGAACACGTGCGACAGCTCCTCGATCAGGCTGTTCACGCGCTGCGCCTTGTCGCCGAGCAGCGACAGCGCCGAGCCGAACAGCACCGCGAACACGAGGATCTGCAGGATGTCGCCCTTCGCGAACGCGTCGATCGCGGTCTCGGGGATGATCTTCATCAGGTAGCCGGCCGTGTCCTTCAGGCTTTCGGCGTTCTTCGCGTACGACGAGAGCGAGGCCGCGTCGAGCGAGTGCAGGTCGATGTTCATCCCGACGCCCGGGCGCGTCAGCCACGCGAGGGCGAGCCCGATGCCGAGCGCGATCGTCGTCATCACCTCGAAGTAGACGACCGCCTTCAGGCCGACCCGGCCGACCTTCTTCAGGTCGCCCGCATTGGCCATCCCGCTGACCACGACGCAGAACACGATCGGGCCGATGACCATCTTGATGAGCTTCAGGAAGCCGTCGCCGAGCGGTCGCAGCGACTCGGCGAAATGCGGGAAGAACGCGCCGAGCGCGACCCCCAGGATTAATGCAACGACTACCCGGCCAAACAGCGAATTGAGGAATTTCGACACGGCGCTCTCCCGATCCAACGGTTGCAGTTTCGTCTGTTCATACTGGTAAGACCAGTGATGTTATGGTGGATAGTAGGAAGCCGATATAGTCGCGTCAAGGCCGAACAAAATAGGGATTTCCCGCCCATGCAGGGGCGGATCGTGACTTTCCCGTAGGCCGGTCATGCACCGCGCGCAGGCGGATTACAATGCCGGTCAGACCGGCCATCGTTCACATCATGAAAAACGTTCCGCACACCGTGACCGACGCCGCCATCGCGACGATCCGCGACCGGATCGAGGCAGGCGTGTATCCGGTCGGCAGCCTGCTGCCGGCCCAGCGCCAGCTCTCCGAGGAGCTGGAGATCAGCCGCGCGTCGCTGCGCGAGGCGCTCTCCACGCTCGAAGCGCTCGGGATGCTGCGCATCCGCGCCGGCAAGGGCGTGTATGTCGAAAGCGCCCAGGCGACGGCCGCCCATCCGTGGCAATTCGCCGAGCAGTCGTCGCCGCCCGACACGTACCAGATGCGCTATGCGCTCGAAGGATTCGCCGCGCGGATGGCCGCGCACGTCGTCACCGACGACGACATCGCATGGTTCGAGGACAACCTCGCCGACCTGCACGTCGCGCTGACCGAGAGCGCACTCGACGAAGCGTCGCGGCTCGACTTCGACTTCCACATGCGGATCATCCATCTCGCGGGCAACGCGGCGATCGAGTCGGTGCTGCGCAGCAGCGCGGACATCATGAAGGAAAGCCAGCGCATGCCGTTCTACCGGCGCGAGCTGCTGCTGTCGACGTGGCACGAGCACCGCGCGATCGTCGACGCGCTGATCGCCCGCGATGCGGCCGCGGCCGGTACGGCGATCGAGACGCACATCGAGAACGCCGCGCAACGCGCGGGCATCTTCTTCCCGACGCCGGGCACCTGACGCGGCCGTCGGCCGGCGGTCCCGGCCGCCGCGGCAGCCCATTCTCCGGTCGTGCCGGTCATTCCCCCGAAGGATCGCGATACGCGAGCGCGCGCGTGACGCGCACGGACCTCGCCGAATTCGGTGAGCTGCACCGCGCGGCAAGTCACGCAGTCGCCCGCTTTCGCGCCGGCCAATGAAACAGGCACGCTCCGCAAATCGCGGGCGTGCCTTTTCTGCATGCGCGCCGTCGCGCAATCAGTGGACGATCATGCCCCCTCGTGCGTGAAATCGATCAGCACCTTCATCGCGCGCTGCCGGTCACCGGCCAGCTCGAACGCGCGGTTCGCGTCGCGCATCGGGAACACGCCCGTCACGGCCGGGCGCAAGTCGACGCGCTGCGCATTGATCAGCTGCACCGCGAGCGCGAATTCCGCATGGAAGCGGAATGAACCGCATATCGACAGTTCCTTCGCGACCACGACGTTCTGCGGCAGGCTGACATCGCCGCCGAGCCCGAGCTGCACGACGACGCCGCGCGGCCGCATCACGTCGAGGCCGTCGCGCAATGCGCGCTGATTGCCCGAACACTCGATCATCACGTCGAACGTCCCCTTGTCGGCACCGTAGCGCGCGACCCAGCCGGTGTCCGTCGACGCGTTGATCGCCTGATCCGCGCCGAGCGCGCGGGCAACCTCGAGCGGCGCATCGACCACGTCGGTCGCGACGATCTCCGCCGCCCCATGCACGCGCGCCGCCGCGACCGCCAGCACGCCGATGGGCCCGCACCCCGACACGAGCACCCGGCGGCCGATCAGCGGGCCCGCGCGCGACACCGCATGAAGCCCGACCGCGAACGGCTCGGCGAGCGCCGCGAGCGACAGCGGCACATGGTCCGCGACCTTCACGCACTGCGCGGCATCGCACACGAGCGCGTTGCGAAATGCGCCCTGCACGTGCGGCATGCGCATCGCGCTGCCATAGAAGCGCATGTCGAGACACTGGTTCGGGAGCCCTTCCAGGCAGTAGCGGCACGCGCCGCACGGGCGGCTCGGATTCACCGCGACGCGATCGCCGACCGTCACCGACGTCACGTCCGGCGCAACGGCCGCCACCGTGCCGGCCACTTCATGGCCGAGCACCATCGGCTGCTGCAGCCGGATCGCGCCGAAGCCGCCGTGCCGGAAGTAATGGAGGTCGGAGCCGCAGATGCCGCCCATTGCGACATCGACGCGCACCTGGCCCGGGCCGATCTCGCCCGCGTCCTGCTCTTCGAGCCGCAGGTCGTTCGGACCGTGGATCACGAGACACATGCAACGCATACGCATGACGTTCTCCTATACGGCGCTGGTCAGGCCGCCGTCGACGAACAGCGTCTGGCCGTTCACGAAATCGGATGCGGCCGATGCCAGGAAGATCGCAGCGCCGCACAGCTCGTCGACGCGTCCCCAGCGGCCCGCCGGCGTGCGCTTGCAGAGCCATTCGGAGAACGCCGCGTCGTCGACCAGCGCGCGGTTCAGCTCCGTCTCGAAATAGCCTGGCGCGAGGCCGTTCGCCTGGATGCCGTGACGCGCCCAGTCGGCGCACATCCCTTTCGTCAGCATCCGCACCGCGCCCTTCGTCGCCGCATACGGCGCGATCGTCGGCCGCGCAAGCTCGCTCTGCACCGAGCAGATGTTGATGATCTTGCCGCGGCCGCGCGCGATCATGTGGCGCGCCACCGCCTGCGCGACGTTGAACACGCCGTCGAGATTCACGCGCATCAGCGCGTGCCAGTCGTCCGGCTCGAATGCATCGAGCGGCGCGCGGCGCTGGATGCCCGCGTTGTTCACGAGGATGTCGATCGCGCCGACGCGCGCCTCGAAATCGTCGATCGCCGCACGCACCTGCGCATGCTCGGCGACGTCGAACACCGCGTAATCGGCCGCGAAGCCTTCCTCGCGGAAATGGTGCGCGAGCGTCGCGGCCTTCTCCTCATTGCGGTCGTTGATCACGATCGCCGCGCCGGCCTCCGCGAGCCCGCGGGCGAGTGTCAGCCCGATCCCGCGTCCGGAACCCGTGATCAGTGCGCGGCGGCCGTCCAGCCGGAACCGGTCAAGCGCGTTGCTCATGCATGTCTCCTCGTGCCATCGAGCCGACCGCCGGTCGCGGCCGGTCTCGCGATGAGCGTATCTTCGGCGCTCGGCCGGGGCCGCGCCAATGGTCTTTTTTGATCCGGTTATCATGAAATCCGATCACCGTCCGCTGCCGGCCGCCCACCATGGAACTCAAGCAATTGCGCGCCTTCGTCACGCTCGCTGAAGAGCTGCATTTCGGGCGCGCCGCGCAGCGCCTGTTCATCGTGCAGTCCGCGCTGAGCATGCAGATCAAGGCGCTCGAGGAAGATCTGGGCGCACGCCTGTTCGAGCGCGACCGCCACAAGGTCGAACTCAGCGATACCGGACGCGTGTTCCTGCCCGAGGCGCGGGCGACGCTGCAGCAAGCCGCGCGTGCGGAGCAGATGGCGCGGCTGTCGAGCCGCGGCGAGATCGGCACGCTGCGCATCGCGTTCGTGTCGTCCGTGCTGCCGGCGCTGCTGCCGGCCGTGCTGCGCACGATGCGCGAGCGCTATCCGCTGATCGCGCTCGAATTGAAGGATCGGCCGACGCCCGACCAGATCGCCGCACTGCGCGACCGGCGCATCGATTTCGGAATGATCCGGCTGCCGGCCGCGTATGCGGGAATCGACACGCGCGTGGTGCTCGAGGAAGGCTTCGTCGTCGCGCTGCCGCTCGACCATCCGCTTGCCGCGCACGAGACGATCACGCCGGCCGCGTTGCGCGGACAGCCCGCGTTCGTGCTCGCGCGCCGCTACGCGCCCGGCTTTCACGACGACATGCTGCTCGCGCTGAGCCGCGCGGGCACGACGCTCGAGATCGCGCAGGAGTTCGGGGAATTCACGACGATGCTCGCGCTCGTCGCGGCCGGGATGGGGATCGGGCTGATCCCGGTGGAAGCCGCGAGCGCGTTGCCGCCGAACGTGCTCGCGCGGCCGCTCGACCTGGCCGGGCACCGGACCGGAATCGGGCTCGCGTGGACCAACCTCGACAGCCCGCTGAAGCGCGCGTTCGTCGACGCGCTCGAACATGTGACGGCGAACGCCGGGCAATAAAAAGCCCGGCCGGAAAAACCGGGCCGGGCTCGTTCGCCACGCCGGCCGCCTTGCGGCGGCCGCGCGACGTGCGGGATTACTTCGCGTTCGCGAACGCGACAGCCGTATCCAGCATGCGGTTCGAGAAACCCCACTCGTTGTCGTACCAGCTCGACACCTTGACGAGGCGGCCCGACACCTTGGTCAGCGTCGCGTCGAATGTCGACGAAGCCGGGTTGTGGTTGAAGTCGATCGACACCAGCGGCGCGTCGTTGTAGCCGAGGATGCCCTTCAGCGCGCCTTCCGATGCTTCCTTCATGATCGCGTTGACTTCCTCGACCGTCGTGTCGCGCTTCGCGATGAACGACAGGTCGACGATCGACACGTTGATCGTCGGGACGCGGATCGCGTAGCCGTCGAGCTTGCCGTTCAGTTCCGGCAGCACGAGGCCGACGGCGGATGCGGCGCCCGTCTTCGTCGGGATCTGGCTGTGGGTGGCCGAACGCGCGCGGCGCAGGTCTTCGTGGTACACGTCCGTCAGCACCTGGTCGTTCGTGTACGCGTGGATCGTCGTCATCAGGCCGGTTTCGAGGCCGATCTTGTCGTTCAGCGGCTTGACGAGCGGCGCGAGGCAGTTCGTCGTGCACGATGCGTTCGAGATGACGGTGTGCTCGGCCTTCAGCACGTCGTGGTTCACGCCGTAGACGATCGTCGCGTCGACGTCCTTGCCGCCCGGCGCCGAGATGATCACCTTCTTCGCGCCGCCCTTCAGGTGCGCGCTCGCCTTTTCCTTCGTCGTGAAGAAGCCCGTGCATTCCATCACGACGTCGACGCCCAGCTCGCCCCACGGCAGTTCGGCCGGGTTGCGGTTCGCCAGCACGCGGATCTTGTCGCCGTTCACGACGAGGTAGTCGCCGTCGACCGACACTTCGCCCGGGAACTTGCCGTGCGCGGTGTCGTACTGGGTCAGGTGCGCGTTGGTCTTCGCATCGCCCAGGTCGTTGATCGCGACGATCTCGAGATCGTGCTTCTTGCCGTTTTCATAAAACGCGCGCAGCGTGTTGCGGCCGATACGGCCGTAGCCGTTGATTGCGACGCGAATCGTCATGGTCTATCTCCTGATGGCTGAAAAAATTCGTTTCGTGCAGCTTCACGGTGCGACGCGCGCGGGGGTAGCGCGCGTCGCGAATGGTTTTAGGCCAGCACGGCCTTCGCGGTCTCGACGACGTGCTCGACAGTGAAGCCGAAGTACTTGAACAGCACGCCGGCCGGGGCCGATTCGCCGAACGTGTCGATCCCGACGACGCCGCCTTCGAGGCCGACGTACTTGTGCCAGAACGCGGTCACGCCCGCTTCGATCGCGACGCGGCGCACGCCGTGCGGCAGCACGCGTTCGCGGTATTCGGCGTCCTGGCGGTCAAACACGTTGGTCGACGGCATCGACACGACGCGGGCTGCGATGCCCTGCTGCGCGAGCGGCTCGACGGCCTTCATCGCGAGTTCGACTTCCGAGCCCGTCGCGATCAGGATGATCTTGCGCGCGACGATCTCTTCGTCCCAGTCCTTCAGCACGTAGCCGCCCTTCTCGATGTTCGCGATCTGCGAATCCGTGCGCGGGTTGAACGCGAGGTTCTGGCGGCTGAAGATCAGGCTCGACGGACGATCCGCGGCAACCGCGTGGGTCCATGCGACGGCCGTCTCGACCGTGTCGGCCGGACGCCATACGTCGTGGTTCGGGATCAGGCGCAGGCTCGACACGTGCTCGATCGACTGGTGCGTCGGGCCGTCTTCGCCGAGGCCGATCGAATCGTGCGTGAACACGAAGATCGACGGGACCTTCATCAGCGCGGCGACGCGCAGCGCGTTGCGGCTGTAGTCGGAGAACGTCAGGAACGTGCCGCCGAACGGCTTGTGGCCGCCGTGCAGCGCGAGGCCGTTGATCGCGGCGCTCATGCCGAATTCGCGCACGCCGTAGTTGATGTGGTTGCCCAGCACGACGCCCGCGCCTTCCGGATTCGCGCGGACCGCCTTCGACGCCTTCCAGTTGGTCAGGTTCGAGCCGGTCAGGTCGGCCGAGCCGCCGAGCAGTTCCGGCAGTGCGGCAGCCAGCCCTTCGATCGCCTGCTGCGATGCCTTGCGGGTCGCGACCGTCTCGGCGCGCTCGTTCGCGCCGGCGATGATCGCCGCGGCCTTCTCGGCCCAGTCGGCCGGCAGCTTGTTGGCCATCCGGCGCTCGAATTCGGCGGCTTCTGCCGGGAATTTCGCGCGATATTGCGCGAACGTCGCGTCCCAGTCGGACTCGGCACGCTTGCCGGCTTCCTTCGCGTCCCACGCCGCATAGACTTCCTGCGGAATCACGAACGGCTCCCACTTCCAGCCGAGCGCTTCGCGCGTCTTCGCGATTTCTTCCGCGCCGAGCGCAGCGCCATGCACGTCGTGGCCGCCGGCCTTGGTCGCCGCGCCCTTGCCGATCACCGTCTTGCAGCAGATCAGCGTCGGCTTGTCCGACAGCTTCGCCTTCGCGATCGCCGCGTCGACCGCGTCGACGTCATGGCCGTTCACGTTCGGGATCACGTTCCAGCCGTAGGCCTCGAAACGCTTCGGGGTGTCGTCGTGGAACCAGTTGACGACGTCGCCGTCGATCGAGATGCCGTTGTCGTCGTACAGCGCAATCAGCTTGTTCAGCTTCAGCGTGCCCGCGAGCGAGCAGGCTTCGTGCGAGATGCCTTCCATCAGGCAGCCGTCGCCGAGGAATACGTACGTGTGGTGATCGACGATCTTCGCGCCGTCACGGTTGAACTCGTCGGCCATCAGCGCTTCGCCGAGCGCCATGCCGACCGCGTTCGCGAGACCCTGGCCGAGCGGGCCGGTGGTCGTCTCGACGCCCGGGGTGATGCCGTATTCCGGATGGCCCGGCGTCTTGGAATGCAGCTGGCGGAAGTTCTTCAGCTCTTCCATCGGCAGGTCGTAGCCGGTCAGGTGCAGCAGCGAGTAAAGCAGCATCGAGCCATGGCCGTTCGACAGCACGAAGCGGTCGCGGTCTGCCCAGTGCGGGTTCGTCGGGTTGTGCTTCAGGTGGCGCGACCAGAGCGCAACGCCGATTTCGGCCATGCCCATCGGCATGCCGGGGTGGCCGGAGTTCGCTTGCTGGACGGCGTCCATCGCGAGCGCACGGATCGCGTTGGCCATCAGGGTGGTAGAGGCGGGAGACGAAGTCGTCATGTCGAGTCCGGAGAACGAGTCGAGGAAACGGGGGCACGGCGGCATCCGGAAGCTCGAGCGTCAATCGTTCCCGGCGCGCGGTGCGGCGCCTGACGGACGCGAAGCGGACGGAGCCTACGGACGGGGCTGCAAAGCTCGTCATTTTAACAGATGGGCTGACATTTCCCTTGTCGGCGCGCGGTGTTCCGGCACGCTTTTCCGCGGAACCGCACGCCTCCTATAATTCAGGCGTCGGAACTGCCCGCCCCGAGCGGCCCGCCCGTGAACACGACCCTTCTCTTCCATCCCACGCCCGACGCCACGTACGGCTTCCCGAACGCACGCCGGCTCGCGCACGTCGCGTCGCCGCACCAGCACATCGAAGTCTGGGACACCCCGCAGCTCGGCCGCCTCTTCACGCTGGACGGACGGCCGATGACGTCGGTCGGCGACGAATACGTGTACCACGAGTGCATGACGCACCCGGCCGCGCTCGCGCATCCGTGCCCGCGCAAGGCGCTCGTGCTCGGCGGCGGCGATGGCGGCGCGGCGCGTCAGCTGCTCAAGCACGCGTGCATCGAGCGGATCGTCGTCGCGGAACTCGACGACGAGGTGGTCGGCATGGCGCGCCGCTATCTCGACGACGTGCATCAGGGCGCGCTCGACGACCCGCGCGTCGAGGTCGTGATCGGCGACGCCGCGCGTTTCGTCACGTCGACCGTCGAGCATTTCGACCTCGTCGTGTTCGACCTCACGCCACCCGATTCGCCGGCGGCCGGCCTCTATACGCGCGAGTTCTACGCGCGACTCAAGCGGATCCTCACGCCGTGCGGCGCGATCTCGATGCATCTCGGCTCGCCGGTGTTCCACGCGGCGCGCATCGCCACGCTGCTCGCCGACCTGCGCGCGAGCTTCGCGGTCGTCGATCCGTTGTCCGCGCACGTGCCGCTGTACGGATCCCAATGGCTGATGGCGATCGCGAGCGACACGCTCGATGCGGCCGCGCTGTTCGCGCACGACATCGACGAGCGTCTCGCCGCGCGCCGCGTGCAGGGCCTGCGCTACTACGATGCGCGACTCCATGCAGCCCTCTTTGCCCTGCCGCGCGCGCTGCGCGATACACTGGGCGCTCGCCGCTGAGCTTCCGGGCGGACGCATCGTTCTGCGGGCTGGCCGCGCTTTCTCCCGCGCTTGACCCGCGACGCGCGGGCCCGGAACGATGCACGCGGGCAGCCGGCGTATGCGCGGCACCGCACCGGGCGCCCGCGCGCCAATACCCGTTGGACTGCAAAACATGGGACCGGAGTAACCGCTCAAGCGCCAACACCGTTCGACAGGAGATTTCATGACCGATCCACGTCCGGCCAACGTGCCTTGGTTGACGCCTTACCTGGCCGTGCGCAATGCGCATGCGGCCATCGAGTTCTTCCAGGCCGCATTCGGCTTCGAGTTGCGCGACGTCCTCGACGAGGACGGCGCGATCATGCACGTGGAGATGACCTACCGCGGGCAACTGATCGTGATGTTCGCGCCCGAAGGCGCGTTCGGCTCCACCGCGCTCACGCCGAAGAGTGCGGGCGCAACCGCCCCGCAGTCGTTTTACCTGTATGTCGACGACGTCGACGCGACCTGGCAGCGCGCGCTCGATGCGGGCGCGAAAACGCTGACCGCGCCGCAAGACCAATTCTGGGGCGACCGCTTCGCGCAGATCGAGGATCTCGACGGCTATCGCTGGGCGCTCGCGCGCCGCCTGAGCGCATGAACGGAGCCGCGATACGCATGAGTGAAGCCACCACCACCGCGGCCGTGCCGCGCTTTTTCGTCGAAGCGGCGCTGCGCGCCGACGCGACGCTCGCGTTGCCGGCCGACGTCGCGCGTCACGCGCAAGTGCTGCGGCTGCAGCCCGGCGACGCGCTGGCGCTGTTCGACGGCAGCGGCGGCCAGTACCGCGCGCGGCTCGTCGAGATCGACAAGCGCAGCGCGCTCGCGCAGATCGAGGCGTTCGACCCGTCCGAAGCCGAACCGCCCTATCGCGTGACGCTCGCGCAAGGCATCGCCGGCGGCGACAAGATGGACTGGGTGATCGAGAAGGCCGTCGAGCTCGGCGTCGCGGCGGTCGTGCCGCTGTCGACCGCGCGCGGCGTCGTGAAACTGTCGAGGGAGCGCGCGGACAAGCGCGTTGCGCACTGGCGCGGCGTCGTGCGCGCGTCGTGCGAACAATGCGGGCGCAACCGCGTGCCCGACGTCGCGCCGGTACGCGGCTTCGGCGCCTGGCTCGACACGCTGCCGGCCGCGCCGTCCGACGGCGAACTGCGGCTGCTGCTGTCGCCGCGCGCGAGCATCCCGTTCGCGTCGCTGCCCGACGCACCGCCCGCGGCGGCAGTCACGCTGCTGATAGGCCCCGAAGGCGGGCTGTCGCCGGACGAGGAAAATGCGGCACGCGCACACGGGTTCACCGCATTGTCGCTCGGCCCGCGCGTGCTGCGCACCGAGACGGCCGGCGCGGCTGTGCTCGCGGCGCTGGCCGCGCGCTGGGGCGGCTGGTGACGAACCCGACGTGCCGCGACCCGCGGCGCCCCGGCCCGCGGGGTCGCCACTTGAATGCGGCGCGTTTCGATCTTGCGGCTTGCTGCGACTTGCCGCTCGACGAGCGGTGCGGCATCAGGTTGGACAATGCGTCGAGCACCGGCGTCAGCACGTGTTGCAGGCTGCCGGTTGCCCAGTCGACATCGATGCTGTCAAGATCGATCGTGCCCGTCATCGCGCGCGTCACCGGCGACGCATCCAGCACCTCCGTCCTGCATGCGTCGCGCGGCGCAAAAAAGCCCGCGCGAGGCGGGCCTTTTGCCGGATCGGCCGCGTTCGGGCGGCCGACAGATTCGCGCTTTACGCGAACGAATAGAACACGCGGAACGCGACCTTGCGCTCGGCCCAGAATTCGGCGGCTTCGCGGAACACGTCGAGCAGCGTCTCGCGCCCTTCCTTGTCGAATTTCTGCGCGATCGGCAGCCCTTCCAGGACGATCACGAAACCGGGCTGCGCGCCGGCCTTCGCGACGAGGTCGGTCAGGCAGTCGTACAGCGCATCGTAGTTCTTCCCGAAATGCTTCGGAAACAGGAACGACGTCGCGATCGTCTCCATCACTTCCTGCTTCGACTGCGCGGCGCCGCAATATGCATACAGGAAATGCTGGCCGAGCCGGCTGGCTTCGTCGGCAAGATCCTGCACGCGGAACGCGCGGATCGACTGCACGAGATTGGGTCGCACGGTCGTGAAAAGGCTCATAGGCTCCTCGTTCGATGAAAGCCCGGGCTCGGCTTCCTGTTGCTCCGGGCCGCCGCCGGCCTGTGCCGCCGCGTGGAGTTGCATCACGCGCTGAAACAGATTGCCGTCGCCGGCCGCGAACAGTTCCGCCGCCGCCGTATCGTGCGCGTAGATGGAGTCGCTCATGCCGTTCATCCCGAAGTCATTCAACAATACGTTTAAAACTGTTGTAGTGGTCGTCCGTGTAATAACAGTTGTCGATCCGGCGCAATGGCCCGCCGCAGACGATCCGGCGCGCGCCGCGATTGCGTGCGCGCGGCGTCGGCACCGTGTACTCGTGGTAGTAGCCGCGCTTCGCCTTCGGCAGGATCCGCTCGCGGTTGCCGAAGACGACGCCGTCTTTCTCGTACGGATAGGGGCCACCGGCGCCGATCAGGCCAAGCGTGGTCACGGCCTCGCGCGGCAGACGGGCGGTCGGGATCGTATCGACCCCGCCGACGGCCAGGTCGGCCGAAACGGCCTGCCGTGCGTAAGCGGCGGAAACCAGACTGCCCGTCGGCGTACCGACGATACCCATCGCGAACATCGCGAAGACGGACGCGAGCGCGCCGTTGCGGAGCCACTTGCGTGCCATGAACCAGGGTTCCCGCTGTTAAATCAAGTAGTTGACGACCAACCAAAGGCGTTAGCGTAGCGCTATTGTCCGCGCGAATCAATGTTCGTTTGGGAATCGAAAGGCTGGCGCCGCCCGGAATCGTGCATTTTTTACCGAAACAAGACTACATATATCTTACATGAGATAAAATACCAGCGGCATCTCTCGTATGGCAAGACCCTGCCTCCTTGCCACGCTCGCTACCCGGAGTGGAGAGATGCTGCTGCTGCTTGCGGGAAGCGCGTTTGCGCCTTGCCCGACGGCGTGCCCTTTGCGGGCACGCCTCTTTTTGCTTTTGTTTACAATTTCGCCCGGCGCGCGGCACCGGTTCGACCGTTGCCGCGCGGTTCGTTCCGGCTCAGCGTGCGGCGTTCACGTCGGCGACCAGCAGCGCCGCCATGTTGACGATGCGGCGAACGGTCGCCGATTCGGTCAGCACGTGCACCGGCTGGGCTGCGCCCAGCAGGATCGGCCCGATCGCGATGTTGTTGCCGGCGGCCGTCTTCAGCAGGTTGTACGCGATGTTCGCGGCATCGATGTTCGGCAGGATCAGCAGGTTCGCATCGCCTTCCAGCGTCGATTCGGGCAGGATTTCCTTGCGCAGCGCCGCGTCGAGCGCGACGTCGCCGTGCATTTCGCCGTCGACCTTCAACTCCGGCGCACGTTCCTGCAGGATCGCGAGCGTATCGCGCATCTTCTGCGCCGAAGGCGCGTTGCTCGTGCCGAAATTCGAGTGCGACAGCAGCGCGACCTTCGGCTCGATGCCGAACCGGCGCACTTCTTCCGCGGCCATGATCGTGATCTCGGCAAGTTGCTCCGGGGTCGGATCGACGTTCACGTGCGTGTCGACCAGGAAGATCTGGCGGCCCGGCAGCACGAGGCCGTTCATCGCCGCGTACACGCTGCAGCCAGGGCGCTTGCCGATCACCTGGTCGATGAAGTGAAGGTGGCGGTGGGTGGTGCTGATCGTGCCGCAGATCATCCCGTCCGCTTCGCCCTTCTTCACCAGCATCGAGCCGATCAGCGTCGTGCGGCGGCGCATCTCGACACGGGCCAGCTGCTCGCTGATGCCCTTGCGCGCCATCATCTTGTAGTACGTCTGCCAGAAGTCGCGGTAGCGCTCGTCGTGTTCGGTGTTGACGACCGTGAAGTCGGTGCCCGGCGTGAGGCGCAGGCCGTAGCGCTGGATACGGTGCTCGATCACCGACGGACGGCCGATCAGGATCGGCGTCGCGAGCTTCTCGTCGACGATGATCTGGACGGCGCGCAGCACGCGCTCTTCCTCGCCTTCCGCGAACACGACGCGCTTCTTCTCCGCCGGCGCGCTGCGCGCGAGCTGGAAGATCGGCTTCATCGTCGTGCCGCTGTGGTACACGAACTGCTGGAGGTGAACGCGGTACGCCTCCATGTCCTCGATCGGGCGCGTCGCGACGCCGCCGTCCATCGCTGCCTGCGCGACGGCCGGCGCGATCTTGACGATCAGGCGCGGATCGAACGGCTTCGGAATCAGGTATTCGGGCCCGAACGACAGGTCCTGGATCCCGTATGCGGTCGCGACGATGTCGCTCTGCTCGTGCTGCGCGAGTTCGGCGATCGCGTTGACGGCCGCGATCTCCATTTCACGCGTGATCGTCGTCGCGCCGACGTCGAGCGCGCCGCGGAAGATGAACGGGAAGCACAGGACGTTGTTGACCTGGTTCGGATAGTCGGTGCGGCCGGTCGCGAGAATCGCGTCGGGGCGCACTTCGAGCGCCGCTTCCGGCAGGATTTCCGGCGTCGGGTTCGCGAGCGCGAGGATCAGCGGGCGCTCGGCCATGCCCTTCACCATCTCCGGCTTCAGCACGCCGGCGGCCGACAGGCCGAGGAAGATGTCCGCGCCGTCGATCACCTCGGCCAGCGTGCGGGCGTCGGTTTCGCGGGCGAAACGCTCCTTGTCCGGATCCATCAGCTCGGTGCGGCCCTTGTAGACCACGCCGGCCAGGTCGGTCACGGTGATGTTCTCGAGCGGCAGGCCGATGTCGACCAGCAGGTCCAGGCACGCGAGCGCGGCCGCACCCGCGCCGGACGCGACGAGCTTCACCTTCTTGATGTCCTTGCCGACGACCTTGAGGCCGTTCGTGACGGCCGCGGCCACGACGATCGCGGTGCCGTGCTGGTCGTCGTGGAACACCGGGATCTTCATCCGCTTGCGCGCTTCGCGCTCGACGATGAAGCAGTCCGGCGCCTTGATGTCTTCCAGGTTGATCCCGCCGAAAGTCGGCTCCAGCGCGGCGATCACGTCGACCAGCTTGTGCGGGTCCGACTCGTTCAGCTCGATGTCGAACACGTCGATGCCGGCGAACTTCTTGAACAGTACGGCCTTGCCCTCCATCACCGGCTTCGACGCGAGCGGGCCGATGTTGCCGAGCCCGAGCACCGCGGTGCCGTTCGTGACGACGCCGACCAGGTTGCTGCGCGCGGTGAAGCGCGCGGCGTTCAGCGGGTTCTCGACGATCTCCTCGCACGCGTAGGCGACACCCGGCGAATACGCGAGCGCGAGGTCGCGCTGGTTGATCATCTGCTTGGTCGGGGCGATCGCGATTTTCCCCGGCGTCGGGAATTCGTGATAGTCGAGAGCGGCTTCGCGGAGCTTGGCTTTGGAGGAGGCTTGGGTCGACATGTGTCTCTTGACGGGCGGATTAGAATAACTGTTCGACGGCATTGTAGCGCCAATCGAAGGCCCCCAGACCGGCGATTCGGGTGCGACAGCCGCGACAAAAATGTACTGAACGGTGCAGGAACGGCGCCGTTCGCTGCGTACAATGCCGTTCCCTTCACCGCTTCCGGGTCCGTCCGCCGTGCCAGCCGCCCTGTCCGAGTTTTCGCTGATCGATCGCTTCTTCGCGCGCCGCGCGGCCCGGGGGGCGCGTGCGTCGACGCTCGGCATCGGCGACGATTGCGCGCTGATCGCGCCTCGATCCGGAAAATTGCTGGCTATTTCGACGGACATGCTGGTCGAAGGCCGCCATTTCTTCCCCGATGTCGCACCTGACGCGCTCGGCCACAAGACGCTCGCGGTCAACCTGTCGGATCTCGCGGCCATGGGTGCCGAGCCGCGCGCGTTCACGCTCGCGTGCGCACTGCCGCGCGCGGACGCGGCGTGGCTCGAGGCGTTCAGCAACGGGCTGTTCGCGCTTGCCGAGCGGTTCGGCTGCGAACTGATCGGCGGCGACACGACGAGCGGGCCGCTGAACCTGTGCGTGACCGTGTTCGGCGAAGTCTCGCCGGACGCGGCGTTGCGGCGCGATGCCGCGCGTGACGGCGACGACGTCTGGGTGTCCGGCACGCTCGGCGACGCCCGTGCTGGGCTCGGACTCGCGCGCGGCGAATGGACCGCCGGCGCGGACGAAGCCGCCGTGTTCCGGCAGGCGCTCGAGCGTCCCGAGCCGCGCATCGCGCTCGGGCTTGCGCTCGCGGGCGTCGCACATGCGGCGCTCGATATCTCCGACGGCCTCGCCGGCGACTTGCAGCACATCCTGACCCGCTCGAACGTGCGCGCCGAGATCGACGCCGACGCGGTGCCGCGCTCGGCTGCGCTCGCGACGCTGCCGCCCGACGTGCAGCGACGCTGCATGCTCGCCGGCGGCGACGACTACGAACTGTGCTTCACCGCGCCGGCCGCGGCCCGCGCGACGATCGAGGCAGCGGGCGCGAGCGCCGGCGTCCGGGTGACGCGAGTCGGTACAATACGCGCGTTGTCCTCGCCGTCGGAGCAGCCCGCGATCGCGTGGCGCGACGCCGCCGGCGCCCCCCTGACTCTCACGTTGCACGGTTTCGACCACTTCCATGCAGACTGACCCGACCGGGCAATCCGCGGCCGCGCCCGGCGCCGCCCGGAACGTGCCGCAGCGCGCCACGGCGCGCTTCATGCTGTCGCACCCGGCGCACATCGTGTCGCTCGGATTCGGCAGCGGGCTCGCGCCGTTCATGCCCGGCACGTTCGGCTCGCTGTTCGGCTGGCTCACGTTCGTGGTGCTCAACCGCTACCTGACGGTGCCCGAATGGTGGGCGCTGATCGCGGTCGGCTTCGCGGCGGGCACGTGGATCACCGGTTTCACCGCACGAAAGATGGGCACGTCCGATCCGGGCGCCGTCGTCTGGGACGAAATCGTCGCGATCTGGCTCGTGATGCTGTTCGTCACGCCCGCGACCTTCATCGGCCAGTTGTGGGCGTTCGTCGTGTTCCGCTTCTTCGACATGCTCAAGCCGCCGCCGATCCGCTATTTCGACCGTCGCGTGAAAGGCGGGCTCGGCATCATGGTCGACGACCTGATCGCCGCGTTCATGACGCTGCTCGTGATCGCCGCCTGGCGCTCCGTCGTCGGCTGACCGATTTCCCGACTCCCCGTTCCCGACGCGCATGCCAACCGATTCCGTCGTCCATCAGCTTGCGATCCGCGCAGGCAACAAGCTGCGTGACGAGCACCTGTCGCTCGCCACCGCCGAATCCTGCACGGGCGGCATGATCGCCGCCGCGATCACCGACATCTCCGGCAGCAGCCAGTGGTTCGAGCGCGGCTTCGTCACCTACTCGAACCAGGCGAAGATCGACATGATCGGCGTTCCATCCGACCTGATCGAGAAACACGGCGCCGTCAGCGAGCCGGTCGCACGCGCGATGGCCGAAGGTGCGCTGCGCAACAGCCGCGCGCAGGTCGCGCTGTCCGTCACCGGCATCGCCGGTCCCGCCGGCGGCAGCGAGAAGAAGCCGGTCGGCACCGTGTCGTTCGCATGGAGCAACCGGCTGCATACCGACGTCGAGACCCTCGTGTTCAAGGGCGACCGCGAGCAGATCCGCGCGCAGGCGGCCGCGCATGCGCTACGCGGGCTGCTGAAGCTGCTCGACGAGCGCGAAGGCTGATTCGCCGGCGCAGCGGCAGGGGCGGCCGCCCCTGCCCGCCGACTGAATTGCGTCGGGCTTCATGACGATCCAGTTCTTGTCCGCCGTGACCGGCAGGCCGAGCGCCTTCTGCCGCGCGGGCATGCCGTGCGCAAGCGACGGGACGTTGTTCGCGTGCGCCAGGATGGCAGACACGCGAAGCAGCCGCGCGGCCCGCGGATGCGGGCTCGGAGGTGCAAGGCCGCCCGGGCGGGCGGCCTGCGTTTCAGCGCTATTTCAGCGATGCGCGTTGATCGTATCGCGCGTCTTCTGCGCGGCGAGCGCGGCGGCTTCGGCGAAATCCTCGCCCTTGCTCGCGTACAGGATCGCGCGCGACGAGTTGATCATCATCCCGGTGCCGTCGGCGGTGCGGCCCGCGTTGACGGTCGCCTGCACGTCGCCGCCCTGCGCGCCGATGCCGGGGATCAGGAGCGGCATGTCGCCGACGATCCCGCGCACGATCTCGATTTCCTTCGGGAACGTCGCGCCGACCACGAGGCCGAGCTGGCCGTTCTTCGCATTCCACTTGTTCGCCGCGAGGTCGGCCACGACCTGGTACAGCGGCCGGCCGTTGGTGTCGAGGAACTGCAGGTCCGACCCGCCCGGGTTGGACGTACGGCACAGCACGATCACGCCCTTGCCTTCATGCTCGAAGTACGGCTCCACCGAGTCGTAGCCCATGTACGGGTTCACCGTGACCGCGTCCGCGCGATAGCGCTCGAACGCCTCGCGCGCGTACTGCTCGGCCGTGCTGCCGATGTCGCCGCGCTTCGCGTCGAGGATCACGGGCAGCCCCGGATGCTGGAGGTGGATGTGCGCGATCAGGCGCTCGAGCTGATCTTCCGCGCGATGCGCGGCGAAGTACGCGATCTGCGGCTTGAACGCACTCGCATATTGCGCGGTCGCGTCGACGATCTGCCGGCAGAATTCGAAGATCGCGTCGGGCTGGCCGTCGAACTGCACGGGAAAGCGCGACGGCTCGGGGTCGAGGCCGACGCACAGAAGCGAATTCGTGCGCTGCCACGCGGCGCGCAGCGATTCGATGAAAGTAAGCGGGGAAGACATGGCGGATACTCGCGGCAAACCGTTGGTAGACCGCGTATTTTACCCGCGTCGCCGGCGTCCTTCGCGCGCGGCGGCGTCGATGCGCGCATCGGACCGCTCGACGGTGAACGCGAAACGCCGCGTGAGCCGCTCGCCCGGCGCGAGCAGCGTCATCCCGTGCGCGGCCGCGCCGCCCGGCAGGTTCACCGCATTGATCGGATGATCGACCGGCTCGAAGCAGAAAAAATGCTCGCCGGGCGGCGTATAGAGCACGTACGCATCGGCGTCGGCCGCGATCGTCAACAACAGCCCGCGGCGAGGCCAGCTCACCGTCGCGTGGCCGCCCCAGCCGGTGAACGCATGATTGACGAGCGTCGCCGGCAACGGATACGCGACGCCGAACTGCCAGGCCGGCGGCACGCTCACGTGCCGCACCGGCAGGAAATCCGTACCCGACAGCCACAGGCCGCCCGCGGCCGCGGCCAGCTCGGTCGCATCGTCGCGCACGAGGAACGGATGCACGCCGAGCCCGAACGGCAGCCGTGCACGCCCCGCGTTTTCGATCGTCAGCGCGATCGACAGCGTCGTGTCGTCGAGCGCGAACGACTGGATCGCGCGAAACGCGTACGGCGCGCCGCTCGCGCGATCGAGCGACAGCTGCAGCGTCGTGTCGGTTGCGTCGTCCACCTGCCACGGCGCGAGCCAGCCGTCGCCGTGAATCGGCAATGGTTCGTCGCGGCGGTTGCGCGGCACCGCGACGCTGCGCCCGTCGCATTCGAAACGGCCGTTGCCGATCCGGTTCGAGTACGGCAGCAGCGGATAGCAGGCGAGCGCGTTCGGATCCGTCGCCGTTTCCGGGTGCTCGCAACGCCGGAACACAGGCACCAGCGCACCGTGATCGCCGCGCCAGTCGAAGCGCGCGATGCCGCCGCCCAGATGCGGCAGCACGTCGAGCCGCAGCGCCGCATTCGACAGCGTGACGACCGCCGCATGCGCGGTGCCGACGCCCTGCGCGAACGCGGCGGTCTGCGGGCCGGCGCTGACGGGCTGCGCGGCGGCAGCCAGGCGCGCGCGGCGCGACTGGCTCGTGGACGACGATGCGCGCGAGGACGTGGCGGTCATGGTGAGCTCCTTTCCTTCGTCGATGAAGTGATACGGGTCGTCGCGCGGTGCCGCGCGAATTCGAACATCGGCAATCAGGCCCAGCCGCCGTCGACCACCACGTCCTGCGCGGTGATCATCCGGCTGTCGTCGGCCGCGAGAAACAGCGCCATGCGCGCGAGATCGTCCGGCAGCAGCTCGGCGTCGATGCACTGGCCGGCCTTGATCGCCGCACGGCCCGCGTCGTCGAGCCAGAGCTTGCGCTGCTTGTCGGTCATCACCCAGCCGGGCACCAGCGAATTCACGCGGATTCCGAACGAGCCGAGATCGCGCGCGAGCCCACGCGTGAGGCCCTGCACGGCCGCCTTCGCCATCACGTAGACGGGGTAGCCGCCGTTCTTCAGCATCCAGCTGATCGAACCGAGATTGATGATCGCGCCGCCGCCGCGCTGCTTCATGTCGTCGATCACCGCCTGCGCGGCGAAGAACTGATGGCGCAGATTCACCGCGATGCCCGCGTCGAACGACTCGGGCGTCACGTCGCCGATCGCGTGGCGCGTATCGTTCGCCGCGTTGTTCACGAGCACGGCGATCGCGCCGATGCGCGCGCGGATCGCGTCGATCGCATGGCGCAGCGCGTCGATGTCGGTCAGGTCGCACGGGATGAACAGCGGCGCGTGGTGCACGTCCGGCGCCTGCGCGAGGGTTTCCGCGAGCGCCTGGCCCGCGTGCGCGTCGAGATCGACGAACGCCACGCGCGCGCCCTGCCGCGCGAAATGCTCGACGAACGCCGCGCCGATCCCGGTCGCACCACCCGTGATCAGCACCGCGCGATCCTCGAGGCTCGGGTAGCGCGCATAGCGTGCGTCGCTCGCGGCGCGCGAATCCTGCGCGGAAGTTTCGATGGTCATGCGAATCGTCTCCGTGGAATCGGTCAGTCGCGTACGCCGCGGTTCTTCAGCTGGTCGAGCAGCACGGCCGCGAGCAGGATCGCGCCGCGCACCAGGTACTGATAGAACGCGTCGATGTTCAGCAGGTTCATCACGTTCTCGACGGTGCCCATGATCAGCACGCCGATCACGACGCCCGAGATCGTCGCGCGGCCGCCCATCAGCGACACGCCGCCGAGCACGCACGCGGAGATCACGTTCAGCTCGAAGCCCTGCGCCGCGTTCGGCTGGCCCGACGTGATGCGCGATGCGAGGATCACGCCGGCGAGCGCCGTCACCGCGCCCTGGATCAGGAAGATGTAGACGCGCGTGCGTTCGACGTTGATCCCCGCGAGGCGCGACGCCTCGGGGTTGCCGCCGATCGCGAGAGTGTTGCGGCCGTACACGGTCTGGTTCAGCAGCACGCCGAACACGATGAAGCACATCAGCGTGACCCAGATCGGCAGCGATACGCCGAAGAGCGACAGCCCGCCGAGCGCGATGAACGTATCCGACGACACGCCGACCGCCTGCCCCTTCGACACGATGAAGCCGAGCCCGCGCACGATTTCCATCGTCGCGAGCGTCGTGATCAGCGCGTTGATGCGCAGGTACGCGATCACCGCGCCGTTCACGAAGCCGATCGCCGCCCCGGCCGCGACCGCCGCGACGATCGCGACGAACGTGTTGTCGGTCGCATTCAGCACCATCGCGCACAGCACGCCCGAGAACGCGACGGTCGAGCCGATCGACAGGTCGAAGTCGCGCGAGGCCAGACAGAACATCATCGTGCACGCGACCATCCCGATCTGCGAGATCGACAGCGCGAGGCCGAGCATGTTGTCGATCGAGAAGAAGTGATCGACCGTCAGCGACATCGTCACGAACATCACCGCGAAGATCGCGATCAGGCTGTATTCAGTGAGGTGCTGCCACCACTTCTGGCGGTCGCTCTGTTGTGGAACCAGCGCGTCGGCCGACGGCTTCACGGCTGCGCTGGCGAGGTTTTCCCTGACTTGCATGATTGTGTCTCCTGCTCCTGCGTCGCGCGGCCCGCGCCGCGCTTGATCGATTCGAATGTCGTGCGTCGCCCGAGGCGACCTGAAACCGCGTCAGGCCGCCTCGACGACGCTGGTCTGCGGCAGCGCGAGGCTCAGCACCGCATGCTCGTTCGCCTGCTCGCGCGGCAGTTCGCCCGCGATGCGGCCTTCGCGCATCACGACGATGCGGTCGGACACGCCGAGCACTTCCGGCAGTTCCGACGACACCATCACGATCGCGCAGCCGCGCTCCGCGAGCCGGTAGATCACGTCGTAGATCTCGTGCTTCGCGCCGACGTCGATGCCGCGCGTCGGCTCGTCGAGGATCACGACCTTCAGGTCGGGCTCCGCGAGCCAGCGCGACAGGATCGCCTTCTGCTGGTTGCCGCCCGACAGGAAGCGGATCTTCTGCCGCCGGTTCGGCGTCTTGATCTTCAGCCGCTGGATGAAGCGGTCGGCCGTTTCATTTTCGGTCTTGCGGTCGATGAACAGGCCCGCGCGCAGCGAATGACGGCGGCAGCTGATGTTGATGTTCTCCGCGACCGACGCCATCGCGATGATCCCTTCCTCCTTGCGGTCTTCCGGGCACAGCACGATGCCGTGACGGATCGCGTCGCCGGTGCGCTTCACGTCGATGCGCTTGCCGTCGAGCGTCAGCGCGCCCGCGCGTCGGCGGTCCGCGCCGTACACGAGCCGCATCAGTTCGCTGCGCCCCGCGCCGACCAGCCCGAAGAAGCCGACAATCTCGCCCGCGCGCACCGAGAAGCTCGCCGGTTCGCGCAACGCGGGGCCGTCGACGCCTTCGGCCGAAAACCGCACGTCGCCGAGCGCACGCGGCGCGTAGTGGTAAATGTCCGCGATCTCGCGCCCGACCATCTCGGCGACCAGCCGCTCGCGCGGCACGTCGGCGAGCGATTCGTGCGACGCGATCTTGCGCCCGTCGCGAAAGATCGTGCACGCATCGCACAGCCGGTAGATCTCGTCCATCCGGTGCGAGATGTAGATCAGTGCGCGGCCCTGCGCGCGCAGGTCGTCGACGAGCTTGAACAACACCTCGGTCTCGCGATGCGACAGCGAGCTCGTCGGTTCGTCGAGCGCGATCACGCGCGCGTTGCGCATCAGCGCCTTGCAGATCTCGACCATCTGCCGCTGCGCGATCGACAGCCGCCCGAGTTTCGCGTCGGGATCGAGATCGACGCCCATCGCCGCGAGCCGTTCGCGCACATGGCGCTTCGCCTCGCCCTTCCTCACCCAGCCGAGCGCGTTCGGCAGGCGGCCGAGCAACAGGTTCTCCGCGACCGTCAGGTCGGGCACGTACTGCAATTCCTGGTGAATCACCGCAATGCCTGCCGCGATCGACGCGGCCGCACTCGAAAAATGCACGGGCTGGCCGTCGACCAGCACGCTGCCCGCATCGGGCTGGTATTCGCCGCCGAGAATCTTCAGCAGCGTCGACTTGCCCGCGCCGTTCTCGCCCATCAGGCCATGCACCTCGCCCGCGTGCACGTCGAACGAGATGCCGTCGAGTGCGCGCACGCCGGGAAATACCTTGCCGATATTGTCAAAACGCAGTGCCGCTGACACGTCGTCTCCCTACTTGCAGTTCCATCGATCGCCGGCCGCCGCATCGCCGCGGCAGCCGGCGGGCGGCTTACTTCGATGCGAGCCCCATCTCGTCGCGCACCTTCGACACGTTGTCGCGCGTCGCGAGCATGCCCGTCGTCAGCGTCAGCGCCGGCGGTGCCTTGCCCTGCGTGATCCACGCGTACATCAGGTCCGAGGTTTCCTCGCCGTGGCGCTTCGGGCTGATGATCACGGTGCCGTAGAAGCCCGTCGGCCGCGGCTTCTTGAATTCGTTCAGCGCCGATTCGGAACCACCGATGCCGATGCCGATCATGTTGTCCGCCTTGAAGCCGCGCCCTTCGGCCGCGCGCACGGCGCCGAGCACGGCCTCGTCGTTCAGGCCGTACGCCACCCAGTGCTTGAACTGCGGGTTCTTGGTGAGCGCGATGTTCGCCGCGTTGAACGCGTTCTCGGTGTCGGTCTTCGCCTGCGGCGCCGCGATCACGTTCGCCTTCGGGAAGCCGGCCGCCACCAGCGCGTCGGTCGCGCCGCTCGTGCGGTCGTGCGCGGTCGGCAGCTGCTCGTAGGTGATGTCGATCGCGCCGACGTCCTTCATGTCCCAGCCGCGCTTCTTGATCTCGGCCGCGATGCCGTCGCCGACCTGCTTGCCGATGTTGTACGCGGAGATCCCCATGTGCGGCACCGCCTCGATCGGCTTGCCCGCGCCGTCGACGAGGCGGTCATCGACCGTCATCATCTTCAGGTTGTGCGACTTCGCCTTCGCGACGATGCCCGGCCCGAGCTTCACGTCCGGCGTGCAGATGATGAAGCCCTGCGCCTTCTGCGCGGACAGGTTGTCGATCGCGCTCATCACCTTCTCGCCCGACGGCGCGCCGATCTTCACGAGCGTGAAGCCCTTGTTCTTCGCCGCGATCTCGGCGAACTTCCACTCGTCCTGGAACCACGGCTCTTCCGGCTGCTTCACCAGGAAGCCGATCTTGACCGGGTCGGCCGCATGCGCGGCCGGGCTTCCGATCACCACTGCCGCCGCGGCGGCCAGCGTTACGAAGGTTCTGCGTTTCATCTCCAGTGTCTCCTTGTCTTCATCGAACGGAATACAGCCGCTTGTTGGTTTCGACGCAGCGTGCGCGCGGCCGTCGCACGTGCGGTCTGTCGAATCGTTGCGTCAGTCGTGGTACAGCGCCGCGCGCCCGCCGTCGACGGTGATGCAAGCCGCATTGATGAACGGCGCCTCGTCGGAGGCGAGAAACACGGCCGTCATCGCGACTTCTTCCGGCTTGCCGATCCGCTTCATCGGCTGCAGCGCGAGCGTCTCGGCGCGCGCCGCGGCCGGGTCGGCCTGCGCGTCCCACCAGTCGCGCGTGAGCTGCGTCTCGATGTAACCGGGCGCGATCGCGTTCACGCGCACGTTGCGCGCCGCGTATTCGATGCCGAGCGCACGCGTGAGGCCCAGCACGCCGTGTTTCGCGACCGGGTACGGAAAGCAGCCCGGGATGATCCGGAACGCATGCGTCGACGCGATGTTCACGATGCTGCCGCGGCCGCGTTCGACCATCCCAGGCAGCGCCGCGCGGCAGCCGTGCCATACGCCGTCGAGATCGACCGCGAAGCAGCGGCGCCAGTCTTCGTCCGTCATCGTCAGCGGATCGGCGAACACATTGATGCCCGCGTTGTTCACGAGCACGTCGAGCGGGCCGAATGCGGCTTCGGTCTGCGCGAGCGCGTCGCGCACCGAATCCTGCCGCGCGACATCCGCATGCAGCGGCAGCACGCGCGCGCCGTCGATGTCGTCGGCGATCGCCGCCGCCGTGCGCTGCGCTTGCGGGAAGTCGAGGTCGACGAGCGCGACGGCCGCGCCCTGGCGCGCGAACGCCTGCGCGATCGCGGCGCCGATCCCGCGGCCGGCGCCCGTCACCATCGCGACCTTGCCCGCGAGACGTCCCATCATGCGGCTCCGCCGCGCGCCACGCGCAGGCCGGCCTGGAACGCGCGCGCATTCGCCGCGGTCGCCTCCGCCGACTGGCCGGGCCGGTACAGCGCCGAACCGAGCCCGAAGCCGTTGGCGCCGGCCGCGAGGAACGGCTGCATGTTGTCCGGGGAAATTCCGCCGACGGGAATCAGCGGCACCGCGCGGTCGATCACCGCACGCCACGCCTTCACGACGGGCACGCCGAGCTGCTCGGCCGGGAACATCTTCAGCACGTCGGCGCCGTTCGCGAGCGCGGCAAACGCCTCGGTCGGCGTCGCGACGCCCGGTGCGCTCGCGAGCCCGCGCTCGCGCGCACGGCGGATCACGGCCGCGTCGCTGTGCGGCATCACGATCAGCGTGCCGCCCGCGTCCTGCACGCGGTCGACATGCTCGGCGCGCAGCACGGTGCCAGCACCGACGATCATGTCGTCGGGTAGCGCGCGGCGCAGCGCCGCGATGCTGCCGAACGGATCGGGCGAGTTGAGCGGCACCTCGACGATCCGGAAGCCCGCTTCGTGCAGCGCAAGGCCGTGATCAGCGGCTTCGGCGAGCGTGATGCCGCGCATGATCGCGATCAGCGGGCACGCGTCGAACGCGCGCATCAGCGCGGCGTGCGGCGTGTATGGTGCGGGCAGCGTAAGGTCGGACGACATCGGCGGTTCCTCTTCAATCGATTCATTGGTCGGCGCAGACGGGCTCGCCATCCGCGCGCACGAGCCCGGCGCGCGACGCGATCCACCACAAGCCGCGCTCTGTCGCCTGAGCGACGACGCGCGCATGCGTGCAGCCGAACACGCTCAACGCATCGACGTAGCGCGCGCACAATCCGTCGTCGCCGATCAGCAGCAGCGGCTGGTTCGCGAGCGCGACACCGCGTTCCGCCAGCATCGCGTCAAGTGCGTTCAGCTCATGGCCGATCAGCAGGCCTGACAGGTAATCGCCCTGCGCATCGGGTGCGAGCCGGTCGGTCAGGCCGAGCGTGCGCGTGCTGAAGATCGTCGCGAGCAACCCCGCGCGCTGCGCACCGCGGGCCACCGCGACGCCGCGCGCGAATGCCGCGCGGTCGGGCGACGCGCTCGCGCGCATCGTGCGGCCGAGGATCGTGTGATCGCGCAGCGCCGCGAACAACTCGCCGGTCATGAAGGTCTGGAAGCGCTCGATGAGCCCGTCCTTCACCCATGCCCACTTCGCATGCGTGCCCGGCAATCCGATCAGTACGCCTGAACGATCTGCATCAAGCATGGGATCGTTCGCGAGTGCGCCGAATATCTGCGTTTCTTCGCCGCGCATCACGTCGGGCAAATCGCCCGTCGCGATCACGCCCGGCACGATCGACACCGTCGTGCCGCGCGACGTCGTCACCGTGACGAGCCCCGCGACGAGCGCGTCGGCACCGGCCGGCACCTGGACGTACGGCGCCTCGCGCCAGCCCTGTGCGCTGCCGACCATCCCGGCGGCCAGCACCGGCACGCCCGGCGCGCGGTCGAGCCAGTCGCCGCACGCTTCCTCGAACACGACGTCGAAGGCTCGCGCGCCGCCGGCCGGCACATGCATCACGCCCGCGGCGCGGCTGCGCGTGTCGAGCAGCGCACCGTGCGCGTCGAACAGATACGCGCGCAGCGACGTCGTGCCCCAGTCGAGCGCGATCAGCGACGGTGCGGCGCAGGAGGCGTCCGGAGCGGTCCGGGTCGAATTGGTCATCGTTTGATCCTGCGGGTACCCTGCGGCGGGCTCCAGCCCAGTTCCGCGGAAATGGCTCGCGCTTCGCGCTGCACGAGCGGAATCAGTTCGTCCATCCGGTCGTGCGGCATGTACGGAATCGTGCTCGCGACCGATACGGCCGCGACGATCGCGCCCGACGCGTCGCGGATCGGCGCGGCTACGCAACGGATCGACGCCTCGTTTTCCTCGAGGTCGAACGTGTAGCCGCCGGCCGCGTAATGCGCCATGCGCTGCAGGAACGCGCTCGTCTCGGGCCGGTTGTCCGGCTTGAAGTTGACGCCGGCCAGCGCGCGCCGCGCGGCTTCGAACAGCGAGCGCCACAGGTCCGGATCGAGGTCGAGCATCATCGCCTTGCCGATGCCGGTCGATGCGAGCGGCATCCGGTGGCCGACACGCGAGCGCATCTCGAGGCCGCGCGTGCCGGGGATCTTGTCGATGTACAGCACGTCATCGCCGTCGCGCACGCCGAGGTGGATCGTGTCGAGCGTCGCTTCGGCGAGCGCCTCGAGGTGCGGCCGCGCGACCGCCGTGAGCGGCATCTGTTCGAGCGCGATCGTGCCGAGCTCGATCAGCTTCGGGCCGAGCAGGTAGCCGCCCTGCACCTGGCGCAGGTAGCGCGCCTGCACGAGGCTGCTGACGAGACGGTGCGTCGTGCTGCGCGTCGTGCCGAGCGCGGCGCCGATCGCACGCATGTCGCGCGCGCCGTTCGCGATCGCTTCGAGGATCGCGAGACCGCGCAACAGCGTCTGCGTACCGGCCTGCTGCGCGGTGAGGTCGAGCGGCGTGCTGGTCGCGCCGATGGAGTCGGTGAGCGGCGCATCGCCCGGCGTCGCGCGCCGGGCGTCGAGAGCAAGGGAATCGGGCATCTTTGTCATGGAACGGGTTTCTTCAGCCGAATCGGTGAAGCCGCTGTCGCGACGCCGGAACGAGGTCGGGCGTCGCGGCAACGCGGCGGTCGATGCACCGAGGAAAGCGCCCGGCGAACTTCATGGAATGTGTCTCCGTGTGCGTCGGGCGCCGCGCGATGCGTGGGTCCGAAGCTGTCGATGTGCTTCGGATTGTAGGAGCGCACGCATTCGTCTCCAATATTTGAATGCGTTGCCCAGATAATGAGATAACCGGCGGAGGTCGCGAAACGGTCGTGCCATGCGCACGGGGGCGGAACCCGACGCGTCGCGGGTCCCGCCCCCGTTGGTCATGCACGCCGCGCTTACTGCTGGTTCGTGCTGCGCGCCTGCATGTAGCGCTGCACGTCGGAGAACGACACGCGACCGTTACCGCTCGCGTCGATCTGCCGGAAGTGATTCGCGACATAGCCGAGGCCGGCCGCGCGCGCCTGCGCTTCGGTGATCGAACCGGTGTTCTGCGTATCGGCCGCGCCGAACTGCCGCGCGAGTTTGCGCACCACCTGCGCGTGCAGCGCGGCGCCCGTCGTCTGCGTGCCGGCGGTCGGCTTGCGCGCGGCCGGCGGCACGTACGGATCGCCGAGCTGCGCCTGGCGCGCGCGCGCCGGAGTGACGGCGTCGCTCGCCTGCGCGAACGCGGACACCGATGCGGATGCTGCAACGCCGGCGCATGCGAGCGCGGCGGCAACGACGATGAAACGTTTCTTCATGTCAGGCTCCAGTCTGGAATGAGGTCGTCGACGGCCGGCGAACGGCGCAGCCACGGGCGCGCGTCGCCAGGCCCGCACATCGCATCAGTGCGCGGCCGCGTTGTAGAAGGTCACGAGGTCGGCTTTCTCCTGCGGACGCGACGTATCGTCGAGATAGACCATGTGTCCACCCTGATAGTCCTTGATCGTCAGGTTCGGTTGCGAGCCGAGCCGGGCGAGGTCGAGCTCGGTCTGGTAGAACGGCGTCGCGATGTCGTGATACCCGTTCAGCGACAGCACCTTCAGCGACGGATTCAGCGTCAGCGCAGCCGCAAGATCGGGAATCGTGTCGGGCATCGCGAGGCCGTCGTGCGTCCAGTCCCAGGTCTGGATCGCATTGCTGCTCAGCGAATACGCCGACTGCGCGCTGTACTTGAGCACGTTCGGCAGGTAGCTGCCGATCGTGTCGGTGAACGGCTTCGTGATGAACGTGCTCGACGGGTCGCCGTCCGCCGCGAGCGGGCTCGACGACGGCACGTTCACGCGTGCGTCGTAGCGGCCGATCAGCGTGCCCGGGATCAGCGACACCTGGAAGCTGTTGTCGAAGAAGGTCGGGACGACGTTGAAGTCCGCGTTCCACAGCGTCTGCTTCACGCCGGTCGAATTCACCATCGTCGTGACGAGCGTCGGCGGGGGCGGCGTGTGGCTCGCGAGATACGCGTTCACGGCGGGCACGTAGCTGCCGGCCGTCAGCTGACGCATCTGGTCCGCATATTGCGGCAGGCTCGACGGGTTCGGGTTGTCGAGCTGGTAGTACGCGCCGACCGTGCCGTAGGACGGCACGAAGCCCGCGCAACTCACGGGGCTCGCCCCGTTATTCGAGTTGCCGACATAGTCGCTCGCCATGTCGCAGTTCGCGTTGTAGTTGAGGATCGACGACTGCAGCACGATGCCGTCGAGCTTCACGCCGGCCGTCTCGAGCAGGTTCGCGAGCACGTCGGTGCGCGGCGTGCCGTACGACTCGCCGAACAGGTACTTCGGCGAATCGTTGCGCTGGTTCACGGCGATGTAGCGCGTCACGAAGTCGCGGAACGCGCCGCCGTCCTGGTCGACGCCCCAGAACGTCTGGTTCGTGTTCGGCGCGATCGCCTCCGAGAAGCCGGTGCTGATCGCATCGACGAACACGAGGTCGGTCGTGTCGAGCAGGCTTTCCGCGTTGTCGACGAACGGGAACGTCGACGCGTTCGCGTTCGGGTCGCCCGTCTGGATCCGTTTCGGACCGAACGAGCCGAGATGCAGCCACACCGATGCGGAGCCGGGGCCGCCGTTATACAGGAACGTGACGGGCCGCTTCGCCGCGGGCTGGTTGTCGGCGGTGTACGCGACGTAGAAGAACGATGCCTCGGGCGCGCCCGTCTGCGGATTGCGTGCGACGAGGTGGCCGGCGGTCGCCGTGTAGCGAATCGTCTTGCCGTTCAGCGTGATCTGGTGATGGGTGACGGCGGCCTTTTCGACCGCGGCGGACGCGTCGAGCGACGCGGTCGCGCTCGACGAATAACTGTTGGGATCGTTGTATGGCTTGTCCACCTGAGCGGCGGGATCGGCTGAATTGTCGGTACCTGCTGCCGAGGACGACGTCACGTCGTCGTTGCAGGCCGTCAGAATCAGCGAAGAGAACACAACCCACAACAACAGCTTCGCTTTGCTCGCTGGCATCGTCGCTTTCCTTCTCTCGAATGTTTTTTGTGTCGAGCAGCCGGGTGAGCCGCCCCCCGCCTCGATTGCGGCCGATAAGCCGAGGCGCTGGCCAATATACGTGAGCGGGTCGGCTTTGAAAAATTTGGAAATATTTGATCGACGCTCGGTGCGGCGCACACCTTTCAGGAATGCTTCAATTCACGAACCGTTGTGTTTCAACAGTCTTTCAATTGCTTTCGCGCCCACCCGGAAAACACTCAACCCATGCGGATTTCGTGCCATATCGGCAAACAAAATCTCGCGCGGGCGGGCATTGCTCAGTAAAGCGAAATAGATGAATTCGTCTAATGGATGCGTCCCGAAATGCGGGCGACACGAATGCGCTGCAGCGCACCAATGGCGCGCCGGCGACGGAACGGACAATGTCCCGGCGCGAGCGCGCCGCTCACTGCGATTGCGGAAGTTCGGCCGCGCCCATCCGGCGGGCAATCACGGCCGCGCGCTGCGCCTGGTAGGCCGAGCCGCGGTGCGCGTCGAACCAGCGCGGCTTCGGCAGCATCACCGCGAGACGCGCCGACTGCCACGCGCCGAGCCGGCTCGCGGGAATCCTGTAGTAATAGCGGGCGGCGGCCTCGGCACCGTACACGCCGCGGCCCCATTCGACGGAATTCAGGTAGATCTCGAAGATCCGCTCCTTGTCGAGCACCGCCTCGAGCATCCACGTGATGATCAGCTCCTGCCCCTTGCGGATGTAGCTCTTCTCGCGCGACAGGAACAGATTGCGCGCGAGCTGCTGCGTGATCGTCGACCCGCCCGCGACGATCCGTCCGCGCGCCTTGTTCTTCTCCCACGCCTGCAGGATCGCGTCGACGTCGTAGCCGTTGTTGGTCGCGAAGGTCGAATCCTCCGACGCGATCAGCGCGCGCTTCAGGTTGCGCGAGATCTGGTCGTACGGCACCCACTGGTGCTGGATCCGCGCGGGCGGATTGTCGCGCGACAGCCACCATGCGTCGGTCCGCATGAACGCGGTGGAACCCGGATTGATGAACGACCACAGCGCGATCTGCACGAGATAGAACAGCTGCGTCGCGAGCCACGCGCCCGCGAACACCGAACCCGCATAGACGATCCAGCGGGTCGGACTGATGGTCCGCGTGCGCTGCGTGCCGTTTACCGCCACCACCTGTCGCGCTCCGGTCAGGCCGCCGCGAGCGCCTGGCGCAGCGCGGCCAGCACCGGTGCGCCGTCCGGCCGCACGCCGCGCCAGATGAAGAACGA
This sequence comes from Burkholderia sp. LA-2-3-30-S1-D2, assembly GCF_001523915.2. Classification (NCBI taxonomy): domain Bacteria; kingdom Pseudomonadati; phylum Pseudomonadota; class Betaproteobacteria; order Burkholderiales; family Burkholderiaceae; genus Burkholderia; species Burkholderia sp. LA-2-3-30-S1-D2. Next base: position 2,979,387 of record NZ_CP013384.1, read on the forward strand.
TTCGGCCGCCTGCTCGACCAGCATCCCGAGCCCGTCGGCCGTGCGCGCGCCGAGCGACGCCGCATGCTGCATGAACACGGTCGGCTGCGCGCCGTACATCATGTCGTACGCGAGCGTGCCCGGGCCGAACGCAGCCGCGTCGCACTCCGGCAGCGCCGCGTCGAGGCTGCCGGCCGTCGCGTTGACGATCACGTCGTACGGCTCCGCACGCACGGTGTCCGGGCCGCCGCCCGACAGCACGCAGCCCGCATCGTGCGCGGCCTGCGTGAACTGACCGACGAGCGCCTCGGCCTTGCTCGCGGTGCGGTTCACGATCGTGATCGACAGCGGCGCGCGCTCGAGCATCGGCAACACGACGCCACGCGCCGCGCCGCCTGCGCCGAGCAACAGGATGCGCGCACCCGCAAGCGACACGCCGAGGTTCGATTCGATGTCGCGCACGAGACCGACGCCGTCGGTGTTGTCACCGTAGATGCGGCCGTCGGCTTCGATGCGCAGCGTGTTCACCGCGCCCGCCGCCGCCGCGCGCGGCGACAGTGTGTCGGCGAGCGCATGCGCGTCGAGCTTGAACGGCACCGTCACGTTCGCGCCGCGTCCGCCTTCGGCGACGAACGCGCGCACGGCGGCCTCGAAACCGTCGACCGGCGCGAGCCGGTGCTCGTAGACGATCGCCTCGCCCGTCTGCGCGGCGAACTGCGCGTGGATGAACGGCGACTTGCTGTGCGCCACCGGATTGCCGAACACCACGTAGCGGTCGGCGCCGCTCGTCGACGCGGCTGCGTTCATGATGCGCGCCCCTCTTCGCTTTCCTGGCCGGTGCCGTTCGCGGCCTCGCCGTCTTCGACCGCCGCGCCGTCCGCTTCGGCCAGTGCCTCGGCCTCGGTTTCCGCCGACGCGTCTTCCGCATCGACCAGCGTGTCGTCGCCGCCTTCGGTCTCGTCTTCGTCTTCGGCCGCGTCGCCGCTCGTCACGGTCGGCGCGTCAAGCACGTTCAGCAGTCGCACCGACGCCTCGATCGTCAGCTCGTCGAGCGACATCACGTCGAGCAGCACGCGCGTGCCGCGCGCATGCACGCCGAGCCCCGGCACATGCAGCAGCAGCGGAATTTCCTCGAGGCGCACCAGGTCGCCCTTCACGACGCTCGCGACGACCTGCTTCTTCTGCTCCTGCGCGAGCCAGCGCAGGCACCAGAAGTACTCCATCCGGCGCTGGTAGTCGGCGTAAGCGGTATAGGTGTCGTCGAAGCCCTGCACGACCGCGTACAGGTCGGCGTCCTTCGGCTTGAACGGCGCGGCGAGCTTGGCCGTGACGCCGTGCTGCACGCATGCGAGCAACTGCCACTGGTTCACCAGGTCGACATAGCGGCGCAGCGGCGACGTGCTCCACGCGTACTGAGCGACACCGAGGCCTTCGTGCGGCGCGGCCGTCGTCTGCATCCGCGTACGCTTCGGGCCCGGCGCGCCGAAGCCGCGCTGCGAGCGGTAGATGCCCGGCACCGTGTGATCGTGCAGGAACGCGCCCCACGTCGAGTTCGCGAGGATCGCGAGCTCCGACACGATCAGGTCGAGCGGCGACCCGCGGCGGCGCGGCGTGATCGTCACGTGCTCGCCTTCGACGTAGAAGTTGTAGTCGGTGTTGCGCTGCACTTCGCGCTTCAGGCCATAGCCCGCGCGCGCGACCTGGCGCTTCTCGAACAGCGCCTGCGCGAGCGGCCACAGCACGGCGATGTCGTCCTTGTGCGGGTAGTCGCCGGTGCCGGCCGCGAGCGTCTCTTCATTGACGAGCTCGTCGAGCGTGTTGTGGCGCAGGTTGTTCTTCACGAACACGAGTTCGGCACGCGTCTCGTTCGCGACGATCTCCTGCGTCTCGCGGTTGACGATGATGTACAGCGACAGCGCCGGGCGGTAATCGCCCTCCTTCAGCGTGAACACGTCGACGACGTCGTCCGGCAGCATCGTGATCTTGTCGCCCGGCATGTAGACGGTCGACAGGCGTGCGCGCGCGATCGCGTCGACCGCGTCGCCGCGCACGATGCCGAGCGCCGGCGCCGCGATGTGCACGCCGATCCGCACGCGACCGTCGGACAGGTGTTCGACCGAGAACGCGTCGTCGATTTCGGTCGTCGTGATGTCGTCGATCGAGAACGCCTCGACGTCCGCGCGCGGCAGGTCGTCCGGCAGCGGGCCGACCGTGACGGCGGGGAAGCCCGTGCCGTGCGGGAAGAATTCCGCGAGGAAGCGCGCCTCGTGCAGCGCACGCGGCGACGCGATGCCGCCGCAGTCGAGCATCAACCGCGCCGGCGACACGCCGCGCGCCCCGGCCGCCGCTTCCATCGCCTTGTATTCGATCGCGTTCTTGTCCGGCCGCGTCAGCAGCCCGAGCACCTTGCCCGCGAACGCTTCCGGCAGCTTGCCGGCCTTCAGTTCCTCTTCATACTGCGCCTGGACGAGCGCCTGCTGACGCTTGCGCTCGAGCGACGCGAGCGCCATCTTGAGCTGATCTTCCGGCGCCCGCTGATACTGGCCGCGCCCCTTGCGGCGGAAGTAGACGGGCGAGCCGTGCAGCCGCAGCACCAGTGCCGCGCGCTCGACCGGGCCGTAGGTCGCGCCGAAATATTCCGATGCCAGCGCCGTATACGCGAACTCCTCGGCCGGCGCGCATTCCCACAGGAAATCCAGGTCGATCTGTTGCGCGGCCGTATCGGCTTCCTGCATCAGCTCGCCGGCGGCCGGCTTCTCGAATTCGATCAGCACGTCCTTTGCACGCACCTTCGCGCGCCGCCCGCCGGGCAATTCGACCTGAAACGCGTCGCCCTGGCGCGACAGCACGCTGCCCGCCTTGAAACTGCCCGATTCCTCGAAGAAAACGTTCACTCAGTACTCTCGTTCAGACTGCCGGGCGCCGCATCGGCGGCGCCGCATGATGATGGGAATTCGATCGGCATGACGCCGGGTTCATGACGTTCTTTCGTCGCAAAAGGCGAGAACGTCGTCGATATAGTCGGCAAATTCACTGATTCCATGATCGCTGCCTTCGATCACGCGCGTTTTCGCGCCCGGGTAATGGGCGAGCATCTCGCGGTAGTCCAGCACTTCGTCGCCGGTCGCCGCGAACAGATAGTAGCGTTCGGGCCGCGAAATCGCCGGCACGCGCAGCGCATCGAGCTCGTGCAGGTGACGGCGTTCGACGACGATCGACCCGCCGCCGTGCCACAGCGGCTGTTCGCCCAGATACTGCTCGAGGTCGCGCTGCGGCACGATCGCCGGATTCAGCACCACCGCCTTCCAGCCGTGCTTTTCGGCGAGCCAGGTTGCGTAGTAGCCGCCGAGCGAGCTGCCGATCACCGTCACGTCGCGCGCACCGGCCACCTCGGCTTCCGCGACGGCGATCGCCTCGAGCGGCGATACCGACAGCGACGGGCAGCGCCACTCGTGCGTGCGACCGAGTTCGGCCATGCGCGCGGCGAGGAGCCGCGACTTCTGCGACTCCGGCGACGACCGGAATCCGTGCAGGTACAGGATCACGCGCGGCTCCCGAGCGCGTCGAGCAGCTTCTGGTGCACGCCGCCGAAGCCGCCGTTGCTCATCACGAGCACGTGGTCGCCCGGGCGCGCGGCCTCGACGACCGATTTCACCAGCAGGTGGAGATCGTCGAACGCACGGGCCTTGTCGCCGAGCGGCGCGAGCGCGTCGCCGAGGTTCCAGCCGAGCGCGTCGCGCCCGGTCGGGGCGCCGTAGCCGAACACCAGATCGGCGTCGGCGAGGCTTGCCGGCAATTGCGCCTTCATCACACCGAGCTTCATCGTGTTCGAACGCGGCTCGAGCACGGCGAGAATGCGGGAATTTTGGCGGCCGATGCGTGCACGAAGGCCGGCGATCGTCGTTTCGATCGCGGTCGGATGGTGCGCGAAGTCGTCGTAGACGGTCACGCCGTCCACGCTGCCGCGCACTTCCATGCGCCGCTTCACGTTGCGGAACGATGCGAGGGATTCGGCGGCCTGCGCGGGCGGCACGCCGACGTGGCGCGCGGCGGCGATCGCCGCGAGCGCGTTCATCCGGTTGTGGTCGCCCTGCACCTGCCACGCGACTTCACCGACGCGCTCGGCCTGCGAGTACACCGCGAAACGTTCGTCGACCGGCACGCCGTCTTCTGCAGGCAGCGCTTGCCAGCCGCCGTCGACGCCGAAGCGCTCGACCTCGCTCCAGCAGCCGCGCGCGAGCACGCGCTCCAGCGCGTCCGAGCGGCCGTTGGTCACGATCCGGCCAACGCCCGGCACGGTGCGCACGAGGTGATGGAATTGCGTCTCGATCGCGGCGAGATCCGGGAAGATGTCGGCGTGATCGAATTCGAGATTGTTGAGCACCGCGGTGCGCGGCCGGTAGTGGACGAACTTCGAGCGCTTGTCGAAGAACGCCGTATCGTATTCGTCGGCCTCGATCACGAAGAAACTCGAATCGGTCAGCCGCGCCGACACGCCGAAGTTCAGCGGCACACCGCCGATCAGGAAGCCCGGGTTCAGGCTGGCATCTTCCAGCAACCACGCGAGCATCGACGACGTGGTCGTCTTGCCGTGCGTGCCCGCGACAGCCAGCACCCATTTACCGGCCAGCACGTGCTCGCCGAGCCATTGCGGGCCCGATACATACGGCAGGCCGCGATCGAGGATCGCCTCCATCAGCGGGTTGCCGCGCGTGACGACGTTGCCGATCACGAACAGGTCGGGCTTCAGCTCGATCTGCTCGGCGCCGTAGCCCTCGATCAGCGTGATGCCCTGCGCCTCGAGCTGCGTGCTCATCGGCGGATAGACGCCCGCGTCGCAACCCGTCACCGTGTGGCCCGCCTCGCGCGCGAGCACGGCGAGACCGCCCATGAAGGTGCCGCAGATGCCAAGAATGTGGATGTGCATAGATGAATGCTTTCGCGCCGCCGGGCGCCGTCGATTCGGAAAGGAAGGTCTGCGGCACGCCGGACAGGCCGCCCGGCCAACGACTTTCGCCGCGACACAAAGACCGTCATTGTAACTGACGGCCCGCCCTGCCCGGCGGCCCGAACGATGGATCCGAACACCGCACGGCGCGGCGGGCGGCACCCGGCCGCACCGCGTTCGGCCGTGGCGGCGATCGAGTATGATTGCCGGATCATGTCTCGCAAACCTCTTGTCGACCCGCGGCGCGCCCGCGAGGAAATTGCCCAGTCCGCCGCCCGCCTGATCGCGGAGGACGGCCTCGATTACGCCAGCGCGAAACGCAAGGCCGCGCGCCAGTTGTTCGGCGATACGCGCGTTGCCGGCGAATGGCTGCCGGATAACGACCTGATCGAGGAAGAACTGCGCGAGTACCTCGCCCTGTTCCAGAGCGACACGCAGCCGGACGAGCTGCGCCGCCTGCGCGAGATCGCGCTCGACTGGATGCGCCGGCTCGCCGAGTTCAATCCGTACGTGACGGGTGCGGTGCTGAACGGCACCGCGAACGCGCATTCGGACATCCATTTGCAGCTATTCACCGACAACCCGAAGGACGTCGCGATCTATCTGCTGAACCAGAACGTTCAGTACGACGTGTCCGAAACGCGGCATTTCGCCGGTCGCGCCGACGTCGAGACGCTCAGCTTCCTGTGGCGCCCGCGGCGCGACGTGGACGCGATCGGCATTCACGTCGCGCTCTACGCGAGCGACGACCTGCGCGGCGCCGTCAAGGCCGACGCCCGCGGCCGGGTCGCCCGCGCCGACGCCACCGCGTTGCGCGCGCTGCTCGAGGCCAGCAACGCCCCTTCCGAACCGGAATGATTCAACGATGATGATGAAACGCATGTTGGCGCTCGCGGTGGTCGCGGCCGCCGCCGTCGCCGGCGGAATCGCCGCCGGCCATTGGTTCCGCGGCGGCAGCGCCGATGACGGCGTCGCCGTCGCCGCACCCGCCGCGAACGGCAGCCCGGTCGACCAGCTGTGGGCCGCGTCGCTGACCGGTGTCGACGGCAAGCCGGCGTCGCTCGCTTCCTTCAAGGGCCAGAAGGTCGTGGTCAATTTCTGGGCGTCATGGTGCGGCCCGTGCGTCGAAGAGATGCCGGAGCTCGTCGCGCTGTCGCACCAATACAAGCAGAAGGGGATCCGTTTCATCGGGATCGGCGTCGATTCCGACCAGAACGTGAAGAACTTTCTGCAGAAGGTAAAGGTCGACTATCCGGTTTTCGTCAGCGGTTATGCGGGCGCCGATCTGGCCCGTAATTTTGGAAATACCGCCGGCGCGCTGCCGTTTACGGTCGTCATCGACGAAACCGGCAAGATTCGCGAGACAAAATTGGGACAAATCCAACCGGCCGAGCTGAAAAAGACCCTCGACGCGTTGTGATCGCCCTGAACGGCTGCCTGCGCGTTGGCGGCGATTTGTGCGTCGATCGCCGCAATTTCACGTGAATTCGCTGATACTTTGCGGCCGCACCGGTAATTCTTGCAGGTCCGGCGCGCCCGGCCGTTCGGCAAAACTAGACAAATTTCTCTAAATAGCGCTAAAGTTCGCGCAATTCCGCAGAAATAGAAGCGACCATGACACGATTGCTGGTGCTGCACGGCCCCAACCTGAACCTTCTCGGCACCCGGGAACCGGAGGTGTACGGCCGCGTCACGCTCGCGCAGATCGATCAAGCGCTTGCCGCGCGGGCGCAGGAGGCCGGCGCCGAACTGTCGTCGTTCCAGAGCAACCATGAAGGCGCGCTCGTCGACCGCATCCAGGCCGCGCGGGAGGAACAGACCGATTTCATCCTGATCAATCCCGCCGCGTATACGCACACGAGCGTCGCGATCCGGGACGCGATCGCCGGCGTTGGCATCCCGTTCGTCGAGGTTCATCTGTCGAACGTGCACCGCCGCGAAGCCTTCAGGCATCACTCCTACTTTTCCGACCAGGCCGAAGGCGTGATCTGCGGGCTCGGCTGGAAAGGTTATCTGTACGCGCTCGAGTACGCGCTCGACAAGCTGCAAGGCGCGTCGCGCGGCTGATTTCGCGATCTAGATTCAGCGCCGGTCCCACCGGCGCTTTCACGTATTGAAAGGGGAATTCCCGATGGATCTTCGTAAGCTGAAAACTCTGATCGACCTCGTCTCCGAATCCGGCATCTCCGAGCTGGAAGTGACGGAAGGCGAAGGCAAGGTGCGTATCGTCAAGAACGCGCCGCCGGTCTATGTCCAGCCGACGGGCGGATTTGCCCCGCAGGTCAGCGCGCCGGCCCCGGCGGTCGCGCTGCCGGCCGAAGGCGCGGCTGCCGCGCCCGCCGCAGGCACCGCTGCCGCGCCCGCCGTGCCGCAAGGCCACGTCGTGACGTCGCCGATGGTCGGCACGTTCTATCGCGCGCCGTCGCCGGGCGCGGACCCGTTCGTCCAGGTGGGCGACACGGTCAAGGAAGGCCAGACGATCTGCATCATCGAAGCAATGAAGCTGCTCAACGAGATCGAATCGGACAAGGCCGGCGTGATCAAGGAAATCCTCGTCGAGAACGGCCAGGCCGTCGAATACGGCCAGCCGCTTTTCGTGATCGGCTAAGTCCGCCGCGCGGCCTGCGGGCCGCGCGCCGCCGATGCTCGCCAGGCGCCGTTCGCGCGCCCCTCGAAGAGACGAATACTCGCTATGTTTGAAAAAATCCTCATTGCCAACCGCGGTGAAATCGCGCTGCGCATCCAGCGCGCGTGCCGCGAACTCGGCGTCAAGACGGTGGTCGTCTACTCGGAAGCCGACAAGGAAGCCAAGTACGTGCGCCTCGCGGACGAAGCCGTCTGTATCGGCCCGGCCCCGTCGAACCTGAGCTACCTGAACATGCCGGCGCTGATCAGCGCCGCGGAAGTCACCGATGCCGAGGCGATTCACCCCGGCTACGGCTTCCTGTCGGAGAACGCCGACTTCGCGGAACGCGTCGAGCAGTCGGGCTTCACGTTCATCGGCCCGCGCCCGGAAACGATCCGCATGATGGGTGACAAGGTCACCGCGAAGCAGACGATGATCAAGACCGGCGTGCCGTGCGTGCCGGGCTCGGAAGGCGCGTTGCCGGACGATCCGAAGGAGATCGTGAAGATTGCGCGCGCGATCGGCTATCCGGTCATCATCAAGGCGGCGGGCGGCGGCGGCGGGCGCGGGATGCGCGTCGTGCACACCGAGGCCGCGCTCGTCAACGCGGTCAACATGACCCGCGAGGAAGCCGGCCGTGCGTTCGGCAACCCGCAGGTGTACATGGAGAAGTTCCTCGAGAACCCGCGCCACATCGAGATCCAGGTGCTGTCGGACGCGCACAAGAACGCGATCTGGCTCGGCGAGCGCGACTGCTCGATGCAGCGCCGTCACCAGAAGGTGATCGAGGAAGCGCCGGCGCCCGGCATTCCGCGCCGCCTGATCGAGCGCATCGGCGACCGCTGCGCGGACGCGTGCAAGAAGATGGGCTATCTCGGCGCGGGCACGTTCGAATTCCTGTACGAGAACAACGAGTTCTACTTCATCGAGATGAACACGCGCGTGCAGGTCGAGCATCCGGTGTCGGAGCTGATCACGGGCGTCGACATCGTGCAGGAACAGATCCGCATCGCGGCCGGCGAGAAGCTCGCGCTGCGCCAGCGCGACATCCAGTTCCGCGGACATGCGATCGAATGCCGGATCAACGCCGAAGATCCGTTCAAGTTCACGCCGTCGCCGGGCCGGATCACGTCGTGGCATACGCCGGGCGGCCCCGGCGTGCGCGTCGACTCCCACGCCTACAATGGCTATTTCGTGCCGCCGAACTATGATTCGATGATCGGCAAGCTGATCACCTACGGCGCGACGCGCGACCAGGCGATCCGCCGGATGCGCATCGCGCTGTCGGAGATGGTCGTCGAAGGCATCCAGACCAACATCCCGCTGCACCGCGAGCTGATGATCGACTCGAAGTTCGTCGAAGGCGGCACCAGCATCCATTACCTCGAAAACCGGCTCGCGCAGAAGCAGCAGGTCGCACCGGAAGAAGCGTAAGCATGAGTTATCGCGAACTCGTCGTCGAACTGGCCCGTGAGCATGCGGAGGCGCTGTCCGACGCACTGCTCGACCTCGGCGCGCTGTCGGTGTCCGTCGAGGACGCCGACGCCGACACGCCCGACGAACAGCCGCTCTTCGGCGAGCCGGGCCTCGTGCCCGAACGCACCGCGTGGCAGCACTCGCGCGTGATCGCGCTGCTGTCGCCCGATCACGAGCCGGCCGTGCTGCTCGCGGCGGCCGCGAACGAGATCGGCATCGCGGATACGCCGAAGTTCGACGTGCGCGAAGTCGAGGAGCAGGACTGGGTGCGGCTCACGCAGTCGCAGTTCGAGCCGATTCCGATCGGCGAGCGGATCTGGGTCGTGCCGTCGTGGCACGACGCACCCGACCCCGACGCCCTGATCCTCGAACTCGACCCCGGTCTCGCATTCGGCACGGGCAGCCACCCGACCACGCGCCTGTGCATGGAATGGCTCGAACAGTCGGTCAAGCCCGGCCAGTCCGTGCTCGACTACGGCTGCGGCTCGGGCATCCTCGCGATCCTCGCGAAGAAATGCGGGGCGAACCCCGTGGTCGGCATCGACATCGATCCGCAAGCGGTCGAATCGGCGCGGCAGAACAGCGAACGCAACCATGCGGAAGTGACGTACGGGCTGCCCGACGCGTGCCCGGCCGGAGAATTCGACGTCGTCGTCGCCAACATCCTGTCGAACCCGCTGAAGCTGATGGCGTCGATGCTCGCATCGAAGGTGAAACCGGGCGGGCGCATCGCGCTGTCGGGCGTGCTCGCGCGCCAGGCGGACGAAGTCGCGGCCGTCTATGCGCGCTATGTGGACATCTCGGTCTGGCGCGAACACGAAGGTTGGGTATGCCTCGCCGGAACGCGGCGGGAAAGCCATTAGAATAGCGCTGTCCTTCACTTTGGCCAGCAGGCCGCCCGGCTCGACATGCTTCTTGCGACGCGCTGCCCTCATTGCGAAACCGTCTTCCGGCTGCAGCAGGAACAGCTCTCGCTGCATGACGGGCTCGTGCGCTGCGGACACTGCCATCAGGTCTTCAACGCGTCGCAGTCGCTCGTTCCCGAACCGGCACGGCAGCCCGAGCCAGCGCTGACCGAAGCGGCACCGGCCGTGCCGGCCGCCGCCGAACCGCAACACGAAGCCGCGCCCGTGCGGCTCTTCACCACCGACGCACCGGTCGAGCCGGCGCCCGGTTCCGACTACAAGCCCGAAGGCTGGGACATGTGGGCGCCGTGGCTCGATGCCGGCGTCGACCCATCCCTGCAGCACAACGTACAGACCGTGCGCACCGAGCCGCTGGTGCCGCTCGCGCTGCCGGCCATGGACGCCGGTGTCGTCCACCTCTCCGGCACGCCCGCCCCGATCGCATCGGCCTCCGCCGAACTGCACGCTGTCGCGTCGGCCGAGCCGGACTTGGCGGGGCACGAAACCGACTCGTCCGGCACATCGCGGGCCACGGCACCCGCCGAACCCGACCTGCGCGAACCGCGCTTCGTCGCGCACACGCCGTCGGCCACCGACGCGGACGAACCCGTCGGCAACGCGCACTTCTCCGTACCCGACGACGAACACGCACCGCGCGAACCGCGCTTCGCATTCACGCCGGCGCAAGCCGTCCCTGAATACGATGCCAACGCCGACGCGCGCGCCGCCGGACCGGCCGCGGCCGCCAGCGAAACGGCTGCCCAACCGGCCGTCAGATCGGCCGCGCCCTTCCCCGCCACACTGGCCGACGACGATCGCCCGCACTTCGCCGTGACCCGCGAGACGCGCGCGCCAGAGCGACGCGGGATGCTCGGCGGCTTTTTCGGCGGACTCGTCGCTGCCGCGCTCGCGGCGCTGCTCGTCGCGCAACTCGCGTGGTGGCAGCGCGAAACCGTGATGATCTACTGGCCGGTCACGCAGGGCTGGTTCCGGCAGGCGTGCGCGCCGCTCGGCTGCACGGTCACGCCGCCGCGCGCGATCGACGGCCTGCGGCTCGACGCGGCCGACCTGCGCCAGCTCGACGGCCCGCGCGTGCTGGAGTTGAAGGTACCGCTGACGAACCGCTACCGCGTCGCACTCGCCTACCCGTCTCTCGAGCTGACGCTGCTCGACGACACGAATCACGTGACCGTGCGCCGCGTGCTTGCGCCGCGCGACTACGTCCGCCCGGGCACGCCGATCGACGCCGGGCTGCCGCCCGGCACGACGCGGACGATGGTCGTCCGTCTCGACACGAACGGCGCACCCGCCTCGAATTTCCGCGTCCAGATCTTCTATCCGTGACGCCCCGCGGCGCGTGCATGCGCGCCGTCTCAACCCGCGCGCCGCAGCGGCGCGCTATTTCGGAGCACGAACATGAGCAAAGTTACGCTGGGTGGCAACCCGATCGATCTCGCCGGCACGTTCCCGGCCGTCGGCTCGCAAGCCCCCGACTTCAAGCTGGTCGGCAAGGACCTCGCCGATCTGTCGCTCGCCAGCTTCGCCGGCAAGCGCAAGGTGCTGAACATCGTCCCGAGCCTCGACACGCCGACCTGCGCGACGTCGACCCGCAAGTTCAACGAAGCCGCGTCGTCGCTCGACAACACGGTCGTGATCGTCGTATCCGGCGACCTGCCGTTCGCCGCCACGCGCTTCTGCACGACGGAAGGCCTCGCGAACGTCGTGACGGCTTCGACGTTCCGCGGCGCCCGCGCGTTCGCGAACGCGTACGGCGTCGACGTGACGAGCGGCCCGCTGAATGGCCTGACGGCCCGCGCGGTCGTCGTGCTCGACGCGCAGGACAAGGTGATCCACGCGGAACTCGTCGGCGAGATCAAGGACGAGCCGAATTACGACGCAGCGCTCGCCGCACTGAAGTAACCCGCTGCCGCCCGGCCCTGCCGCGCGAGGCCCGACGGCCTCGGCGCACCGGCCGGGCGGCCGCTTCCTTTTGCTCTCTACAGGAACGCACGCCTTGACTACGCTGATTTGCGGCTCGCTCGCCTACGACAACATCATGACCTTCGAAGGCCGGTTTCGCGAGCACATCCTGCCCGACCAGGTTCACCTTCTGAACGTGAGCTTCCTCGTGCCGACGATGCGTCGCGAATTCGGCGGTTGCGCGGGGAACATCGCTTACGCGCTGCACATGCTCGGCGGCGACGCGCGCATCATGGCGACGGTCGGCGCGAACGACGCCGATCGCTATCTCGAGCGTCTCGACAGCCTCGGCCTGTCCAAGGCCAGCGTGCGCGTGGTGCCCGAAACGCATACCGCGCAGGCGATGATCACGACCGATCTCGAGAACAACCAGATCACCGCATTCCACCCGGGCGCGATGATGCAGTCGCACCTGAACCGCGCGGACGAAGTGTCGGGCGTGAAGCTCGGCATCGTCGCGCCGGACGGCTTCGACGGGATGGTCCAGCACGCCGAGCAATTCGCGAAGGCCGGCATCCCGTTCATCTTCGATCCGGGCCAAGGCCTGCCGCTGTTCGATGGTGCGACGCTGCGCCGCATCATTGAACTCGCGACCTTCGTCGCGGTCAACGACTACGAGGGCAAGCTCGTCAGCGACAAGACGGGCTGGTCCGAACAGGAAATCGCCAGCCGGGTTCAGGCGTTGATCATCACGCGCGGCGAGCACGGCGCCACCATTCTTCACGAAAACGGCGAAGAACAGATTCCGGTTGTGCAAGCCGAGCGTGTCGTCGATCCGACCGGCTGCGGCGACGCCTTCCGGGGCGGCCTGCTGTACGGCATCGAGAATGGCCTCGACTGGGCAACGACGGGCCGCCTCGCGAGCCTGATGGGCTCGATCAAGATCGCCCACCAGGGGCCTCAAACTTACGCACTGACGCGCGCCGAAATCGACGCGCGTTTCGAGGCTGCCTTCGGGTACAGTCTCAAATGAATATTGTGGGAGAGTAAAAATGTTGACCAAGAAAACCCTCACGCTCACCGCCATGCTGACGGCCACGCTCACGCTCGCGGGCTGCTTCACGGCGCCGGGCTCCGCAGATGTCTATAGCGTCGGCCAGGCGCAGCGCGAACAAACCGTTCGCATGGGCACGGTCGAAAGCGTCCGTGCCGTGCGCATCCAGTCCGACGGCGGCGGCAGCGCGATCGGCACGCTCGGTGGCGGTGCGCTCGGCGCGGTCGCGGGCAGCGCGATCGGCGGCGGCAAGGGGTCGATCCTGACGGCCATCGCGGGCGGTCTCGTCGGCGCGGTCGCGGGCAACGCGGTCGGCGAAAACCTCAGCACGGCGAACGGTGTCGAAATCACCGTGCGCCTCGACAACGGCGACCTGCGCTCGATCACGCAGGCGGCGAGCGGCGAAATGTTCCGCGCCGGCGAGCGTGTGCGACTGCTGTCGAGCGGCGGCGTCACGCGCGTCACGCACTAACGAGCATCCTCAGCACGCGGCGCAAGCCGCGGTCGAACGCATGTGCGAAACTGCACATGCGTTTTTTTTCGTTCGTGCCCGGCAACCGGTCGACACATCGATGAATACGGACGAAAAAAATCCCGCCACCTGAGCCAGATGGCGGGACCGATTGAGTAGCGCTACTCAACCCGCGGACACCACGTGAGTGTCCGGGTGGTACTGGTCAGCCGCGATTACGGACGGCTGCCGGTCGGGAACGGCCATGCCGCTGCCGGGTTGAGCGCGGTCTTCACGCCCGATGCCGGCGCGACCGATGCGGTCGACGCGGTGGTTGCCGGTGCAGCCTTCTTCACGACGGCCTTCTTCGGAGCAGCAGCCTTCTTCGCCGGGGCGGCGGCCTTCGGTGCGGCAGCAGCCTTCGGTGCGGCGGCAGCCTTCTTGGCAGGCGCAGCCTTCTTCGCAGGGGCAGCCTTCTTCGCAGCAGCCTTCTTAGCAGGCGCAGCCTTCTTGGCGGCAGCCTTCTTCGCCGGCGCGGCCTTCTTCGCAGCAGCCTTCTTAGCCGGTGCTGCCTTCTTCGCAGCAACCTTCTTCACTGCGACCTTCTTCGCAGCAACCTTCTTCGCTGCGGCCTTCTTCGCCGGTGCTGCCTTCTTCGCGGCAACCTTCTTCACCGCGACTTTCTTCGCAGCGACCTTCTTGGCTGCAACCTTCTTCGTTGCGACCTTCTTTGCCGCGACCTTCTTCGCAGCGGCCTTCTTCGCCGGTGCTGCCTTCTTCGCGGCAACCTTCTTCACCGCGACCTTCTTCGCAGCAACCTTCTTCACTGCAGCGGCCTTCTTCGCCGGAGCAGCAGCCTTCTTCGCAACGGTCTTCTTGGCAGCGACCTTCTTAGCAGCCGGTTTCTTCTTGGCAGTAGCCATGTTGTTCTCCTTCAGGTTCAGATGAGAGTCAGTTCAAACTACACCCTTCGTCAAAACCCGCTTCCCGCGGACGCTGTTCAGGACGTGCGCTTCGAAGCGGGCTATTCATCGGCGTACGCGGATACCACGCGCTTACGCTAATGAATACGGTATGGCGCGCGTGACCCCATGGCCTCGCGCGCCAAATCAAGTCGGTAGCCGGCGCACCTCGCGCCGCTACCCCTAATCGCTTGATCAAGCGGACCGCCACACGGCTGCCCGCTTTTTCCGGAGGGAAGTTTGCCCATCCCACTGAAGGGTTCGCAAAGTGCCGATCATGTCGTTGGGCCGTTAAGGCACCGGGCATGCTTTGCATCAGGCGTTCTTGCTCCTAAACCTTGGGCCGGGGCCGAGAGGCCGCCGGCTGCTCCATCATGTGACGGGTTCGCTGCTGCGGGTTATTCCCAGGACAGCGCACCGCCCGTCTGATACTCGATCACACGCGTCTCGAAGAAGTTGCGTTCCTTCTTCAGGTCGATCATCTCGCTCATCCACGGGAACGGGTTTTCCTCGTTCGGGAACAGCGGATCGAGGCCGATCTGCTGGCAACGACGGTTGCTGATGAAGCGCAAGTAGCTCTTGAACATCGACGCGTTCAGACCCAGCACGCCGCGCGGCATCGTGTCCTCGGCGTAGCGGTATTCGAGTTCGACAGCCTGCTTGAACAGCTCGCGGATCTCGGCGCGGAATTCCGCGGTCCAGAGATGCGGGTTCTCGAGCTTGATCTGGTTGATCAGGTCGATACCGAAATTGCAGTGCATCGACTCGTCACGCAGGATGTACTGATATTGCTCTGCAGCACCCGTCATCTTGTTCTGGCGGCCGAGTGCGAGGATCTGCGTGAAGCCGACATAGAAGAACAGGCCTTCCATGATGCAGGCGAACACGATCAGCGACTTCAGCAGCTTCTGATCCGCTTCGAGCGTGCCGGTCTTGAAGGCCGGATCCGTCAGCGTGTGGATGAACGGGATCAGGAATTCGTCCTTCGCGCGGATCGACGTGACCTCGTGGTACGCGTTGAAGATCTCGCCTTCGTCGAGACCGAGCGATTCGACAATGTATTGATACGCGTGCGTGTGGATCGCTTCCTCGAACGCCTGGCGCAGCAGAAACTGCCGGCATTCGGGCGCCGTGATGTGGCGGTACGTGCCGAGCACGATGTTGTTCGCGGCGAGCGAATCGGCCGTCACGAAGAAACCGAGGTTGCGCTTGACGATGCGGCGCTCGTCCTCGGTCAGACCGTTCGGGTCCTTCCACAGTGCGATGTCGCGGGACATGTTGATTTCCTGCGGCATCCAGTGGTTCGCGCAACCCGCCAGATACTTTTCCCACGCCCACTTGTACTTGAACGGCACCAGCTGATTGACGTCAGTCTGGCCGTTGATGATGCGCTTGTCGGCGACATTGACCCGCGCTTCCGAACCGCCAGCGGGAACAGCAGATGCTTGCGGCGGCACCGCAAGATCGCCTTCGAAAATGTCGCGGACCTGATGGGCGGCAGGCGTTGCGGCCTGCAGTCCGACAGCCATCCCTGCGGAGGTGCGCATCGCGTTCTGCTGCGCTCCGCTCGCGGGGGTTACGGCAGTCTTCTCGTCATCCCAGTTGAGCATAAATTCTCACCATCAATTTAGAACGGTTTGTACCATCTTTTCCTGAGCGATAAAAGGGTTCGCTCACGAAAAATCCTTTTTTCGATTCGCGTTGCGACCTCGATACAACACTTTGAGCAACGCATCGTCGTTCATGCAGAGCGCGACGCGTGTCACGCATGTATCGCGAGGTGCGCTCGACGCATCGAACGCTGATCGAAACGCGACGTCGTCGGGGATGTTTCGATCGCTTGTCACTGCCTGCAACGCAAGTGTCGCGTTACAGATTCCTTATCATTTTTTTAGTTGAGAGCGGCGCACACTTCAACCTCGATCGGTTGCCGTGCGCGCCGCCCGAACCTTCTTCAGGTCATGCGCGCCAGTGTTACTGGCAGGCTTCGCACTCGTCGAAGCCCGGATCGCCCGGACGCATCGTGCACACCGGACCATCTGCTTCGACAGGCGCCAGCGCCGGTGCCGCATTGACCGCGCCCGACGATGCATCGCCGCCCGCCGCACCGAAGCCGCCTGCCGCGCCTTGCGCGCCGCCGCTGCTCGAGCCGCCGCTCGTCGGCACTGCGTTCAGCGCGCCGTGTGCGACCGTCGACTTCTCGACGTGCGTCGCCGCCATCGTGCGGAGGTAGTAGGTCGTCTTCAGGCCGCGCAGCCATGCGAGCTTGTAGACCTCGTCGAGCTTCTTGCCCGACGCGCCGCCCATGTAGATGTTCAGCGACTGCGCCTGGTCGATCCACTTCTGGCGACGCGACGCCGCTTCGACCAGCCACGTCGGGTCGACTTCGAACGCGGTCGCGTAGATCGCGCGCAGGTCGGCCGGGATGCGGTCGATGCGCGACAGCATGCCGTCGAAGTACTTCAGGTCGGCGACCATCACTTCGTCCCACAGGCCGCGTTCCTTCAGGTCGCGAACGAGGTACTCGTTTACCACCGTGAATTCGCCCGAGAGGTTCGACTTCACGTACAGGTTCTGGAAGGTCGGCTCGATACAGGCCGACACGCCGATGATGTTCGAGATCGTCGCCGTCGGCGCGATCGCGACGCAGTTCGAGTTGCGCATGCCGTGCGCGGCGATCCGCGAACGCAGCGTCGTCCAGTCGAGCGACTCGGACGTGTCGACCTCGACGTAGCCGCCGCGCGCTTCCGTCAGCAGCTTCAGCGTGTCCTGCGGGAGGATGCCGCGATCCCACAGCGAGCCGCGGTAGCTCGAGTAGCGGCCGCGTTCCTCGGCCAGCTCGGTCGACGCGTAGTACGCGTAGTAGCAGACCGCTTCCATCGAACGATCGGCGAACTCGACGGCCGCGTCCGACGCGTACGGCGTGCGCAGCAGGTGCAGGCAGTCCTGGAAGCCCATGATGCCCATGCCGACCGGACGGTGCTTCAGGTTCGAGTTACGCGCCTTCGGCACCGCGTAGTAGTTGATGTCGATCACGTTGTCGAGCATGCGCATCGCGACGCTGATCGTGCGCTTCAGCTTGTCGTGGTCGAGCGCGTAGCTGCCGTCGGCCTGCTTCACCAGGTGGGCGACGAGGTTCACCGAGCCCAGGTTGCACACCGCGATTTCGGTGTCGCTCGTATTCAGCGTGATTTCCGTGCACAGGTTCGACGAGTGGACGACGCCGACGTGCTGCTGCGGCGAGCGCACGTTGCACGGATCCTTGAACGTGATCCACGGGTGGCCGGTTTCGAACAGCATGCCGAGCATCTTGCGCCAGAGTTGCTGCGCCGGGATCTTCTTGAACAGCTTGATCTCGCCGCGCGCGACCTTGTCTTCGTAAGCCGTGTAAGCCTTCTCGAACTCCGCGCCGAACTTGTCGTGCAGATCCGGGCAGGTCGACGGCGAGAACAGCGTCCAGTCGGCGCCTTCCATCACGCGCTTCATGAACAGGTCGGGAATCCAGTTCGCCGTGTTCATGTCGTGCGTGCGGCGGCGATCGTCGCCGGTGTTCTTGCGCAGCTCGAGGAATTCCTCGATGTCGAGGTGCCAGGATTCGAGGTACGCGCAGACCGCGCCCTTGCGCTTGCCGCCCTGGTTGACCGCGACGGCCGTGTCGTTCACGACCTTCAGGAACGGGACCACGCCTTGCGACTTGCCGTTCGTGCCCTTGATATGCGAGCCGAGTGCGCGCACGCGCGTCCAGTCGTTGCCGAGACCGCCGGCGAACTTCGACAGCAGCGCGTTTTCCTTCAGCGCTTCATAGATGCCGTCGAGATCGTCCGCGACCGTCGTCAGGTAGCACGACGACAGTTGCGAGCGGTGGGTGCCCGAGTTGAACAGCGTCGGCGTCGAGCTCATGAAGTCGAAGCTCGACAGCACGTTGTAGAACTCGATCGCGCGCGTTTCGCGGTCGATCTCGTTCAGCGACAGGCCCATCGCGACGCGCATGAAGAAAGCCTGCGGCATTTCGATGCGGGTGCCTTCGACGTGCAGGAAGTAGCGGTCGTACAGCGTCTGCAGGCCGAGGTAGCCGAACTGCAGGTCGCGGTTCGCGTCGAGCGCTTCGCCGAGGCGCTTCAGGTCGAACTGCAGCAGCTTGTCGTCGAGCAGGCCAGCGTCGACGCCGCGCTTCAGGAACTGCGGGAAGTACTCGGCGTAGCGGGCCGACATCTCGGCCTGGAGCACTTCCTCGCCGAGGATCTCGCGACGGATCGTGTGCAGCAGGATACGGGCCGTGACCTGGCTGTATGCCGGATCCTTTTCGATCATCGTGCGCGCAGCGAGGATCGCCGAGTCGTAGACCTGGCTCATCGGCACGCCGTCGTACAGGTTCTTCACCGTTTCCGCGACGATCGGGTCAGGGTTAACCGCAGCGCCGAGGCCGTCGCACGACGACACGATCAGCGCACGCAGCGCGTTCAGGTCGAGCGGACGCGTGACGCCGTTGTCGACGACGTTGATGCCGGTGCTCGACTCGCCGCCCGCGGCTGCTGCTTCCTCGCCCGCATGCTGACGCTCCAGGTGACGCTTCTCGCGATACAGCACGTACGCACGCGCGACGTTGTGCTCGCCGCCGCGCATCAGCGCGAGCTCGACCTGGTCCTGGATGTCTTCGATATGGAACGTACCGCCGTTCGGACGGCTGCGCACGAGCGCGCGCACGACGTTGTGCGTCAGTTGCTCGACGAGTTCGCGTACGCGCGCCGATGCCGCGCCCTGCCCGCCGTTGACGGCCAGGAAAGCCTTGGTCACCGCAATCGCGATCTTCGAAGGCTCGAACGACACCACGCTGCCGTTGCGGCGGATCACCTTGTAGTCGGCGAACGTGGCCTGCGGCGCGAGCGCCTGCGCGCCCTGTTCGGTCCCGCCGAGCGGACGGCTCGAGGCGCTCTCGTACTGGGACGTCGCGTTGTCGGTGGTTTGCATGTGCAAAGCTCCTGGTGTTGGATGGTGCGGAGAGAACCGCGGATTAAAACGAACGCTGCGCAATGGAGTGCGCGAGCGGTAAGAGGCGAGCGATGCGTCGGGGAAGCCGGTTCGGTCGATGCGCGACAACCGTTCCGGTCGTGTGCTTCGTCATGTGTACCCTGCCCCGTCGAAGTTCGCTGCGCTTGATCGCGACGCCCGGACCGCCCGGCCTGGCGCGCCGCCCTGAGAACCCTGTCCGCCGGCGTTGCCCGCCAGCCGGTGCCGCTCGGGTTTCCCCTGCGACACACACTATATCTAGTACAGAACCGCTCAACTGGCACCAAGTATAGTGGACATTCGGACGAGGTCAAAACGGATAATTTGCGATGGAGGTCTTGACATCGCTCGCGCGCAGACACGACAAGGCATTGGTCGGAGAAAAAACTTTCCCCGGTCAAAAAACCCTGCGCTCAGTGCTGACGGAAGGGAAAGTATTCGGCGGAAAAGCCGGCATCGCCCGCGAAGCGTTGCCAATCGAAGTGCGGACCCGGATCGGTCTTGCGGCCCGGCGCGACGTCGGAATGCCCGGCCACTGCATCGATCGGGTAGCGCGCGGCGAGCGTGCGCGCGAGCACGCCGAGCGTCGCGTACTGCGCCGCGTCGAACGGCACGTCGTCCGCGCCTTCGAGCTCGATGCCGATCGAGAAGTCGTTGCAGCGCGGCCGGCCGAAGAACTCGGACGCGCCCGCATGCCAGGCGCGCTCGTCGCACGACACGAACTGCACGAGCTCACCGTCGCGACGAATCAGGAAGTGCGCGGACACGCGCACGCCGCGCAGATGGCTCTGGTAATAGGGGTGCGCATCGCAATCGAGGCGATTCAGGAACAGCGCCTCGATCGCGTCGCCGCCGAACTCGCCGGGCGGCAGGCTGATGTTGTGGACGACGACGAGCGTCGGCACCGCGCCTGCGGGCCGCGCCTCGAAATTCGGCGACGGCGCGTGGCGCGCTTCGCGCACCCAGCCGTGCGCGTCGACCGACAGCAGCGCTGCGTCGCTCATCGGGCGTCGCGGCCGCTCGCGTGTGCGCCGTGGCGCTGCGCGTGCTCGGTGCTGCAGAAATATTCGCCACCCGCGGCGACGGCGTCGCCCTTCGGCGTATGCACGCCGCATTCGGCGCAGCGCACCATCGGTTCGGGCAGCGAGCGCGCATCGCCGTTCGGGCGTGCCGTCCCGGCGCCGCCGGAACCGGGTGCGCCATCAAAGCCGCCGCCGCGGCCGGTGCGCGCCTGTGCGTGCTCCTGGGCCTGGCGCAGCTTGCGCGTGAGCCACGAACCCGCGAAGAAGAGAAGAATCAGGAGAAGAATCTGTCGCATCGGAGACCTGCGTTCAAACCACGGAGCGGTGCAGCAGCACCTCGAAAACGAACCGGCTGCCGACATACGCGAGCAGCAGCGCGGCAAACGACACGAGCACCCAGCGCGCGGCGCCGCGTCCACGCCAGCCCGACGTCTTGTGGGCGACCAGCAGGCCGCCGAACATCAGCCACGACAGCACCGCGAACACGGTCTTGTGATCGAGCCGCAGCGCGCGCGCATCGATCTGCTCGCTGAACAGGATCCCCGACGCGAGCGTCAGCGTGAGCAGCACGAAGCCGGCGCCGATCAGGCGGAACAGCAGTTTCTCGAGCGTGAGCAGCGGCGGCAGCGTCTCGAGCCAGCTCGCGATCCAGCCGGTCGAGCCGTCGCGCCCGCCGCTCCTCAGCGACTGCAGGCGCCGCTCGACCATCAGCATCAGGACCGCGTGCAGCGCGGCGATCGCGAAAAGGCCGTACGCGATGTTCGCGATCAGGAAGTGCATCTTGAACAGCGGCGCTGCGGCATAAGGCAGCACCCGCACGCCGCCGAACACGAGCGGCAGCAGCGACGCGCCGCACGCGAGCGGCAGCACCAGCAGGCGCAGGCTGTCGAGCGGGAAGAAGAAGCTCTCGATCCAGTAGATGCCGGCGCCGAGCCAGAACATCGCGGACAGCGCGAACGCGAAGCCGAAGATCATCGCGTCGTTCGGAAAAATGGTCATGTGCAGCAGCACGCCGTGCGCGACGAGCGCCGCGAACAGCAGCGCGCGGCCGGCCCCGCTCATCCCCGACGCGGCGGACGCCGGAACCGGCACGGCTGGCACGCTCGCGACGAGCGAGGTCGCGCCCTGGCGGTGGGTGCGCCAGCCTGCGACGGCGAGGCCGCCGTACAGGAATGCGGTGAGGGCATACAGTACAATATCCATGTTCGAAGTTTACACTAGGCCCCCTTCCCGCGACGGCTCCCTTTGTTCGGTTCCGTTGCGCCTTCGGGCCCCACTGTCCATCGCTCCCCATGCTCGACAATCTCACTCAACGGATGGCGCGCGTCGTCAAGACGCTGCGCGGCGAGGCCCGGCTCACCGAGGCGAACACCCAGGAGATGCTCCGCGAGGTGCGTCTCGCGCTGCTGGAAGCCGACGTCGCGCTGCCCGTCGTCCGCGAATTCATTGCCAAGGTCAAGGAAAAGGCGCTCGGCGAGGAAGTGATCAGCAGCCTGTCGCCGGGTCAGGCGCTCGTCGGCGTGGTCCAGAAGGAACTGACCGCCGTGATCGGCGGCGACTACGAAGGCAAGGCCGCCGAGCTGAACCTCGCGGTCACGCCGCCCGCGGTGATCCTGATGGCCGGCCTGCAGGGCGCCGGCAAGACGACGACCGCCGGCAAGCTCGCGAAGCTTCTGCGCGAGAAGTACAAGAAGAAAGTGCTGACAGTGTCGTGCGACGTGTATCGCCCGGCCGCCATCATGCAGCTGAAAACGGTGAGCGAACAGGTCGGCGCCGACTTCTTCCCGTCGACCCCGGACCAGAAGCCCGTCGACATCGCACTCGCGGCCGTCGACTGGGCGAAGCGCCACTACCATGACGTGCTGATCGTCGACACGGCCGGCCGCCTCGGTATCGACGAGGCGATGATGCAGGAAATCGCCGCGCTGCACGGCACGCTGAAGCCGGCCGAAACGCTGTTCGTCGTCGACGCGATGCTCGGCCAGGACGCGGTCAACACCGCGAAGGCATTCAACGACACGCTGCCGCTCACCGGCGTCGTGCTGACCAAGCTCGACGGCGATTCGCGCGGCGGTGCCGCGCTGTCGGTGCGCCACATCACGGGCAAGCCGATCAAGTTCGTCGGCGTCGCCGAGAAGCTCGACGGCCTCGAGGTGTTCTACCCGGACCGGATGGCGAACCGGATCCTCGGCATGGGCGACATCCTCGCGCTCGTCGAGGAGGCGCAGCGCGGCGTCGACGTGCAGGCCGCGCAGAAGCTCGCCGACAAGGTGAAGAAAGGCGGCGACTTCGACCTGAACGATTTCCGCGCGCAGATCTCGCAGATGAAGAACATGGGCGGGCTGTCCTCGCTGATGGACAAGCTGCCCGCGCAATTCCAGCAGGCGGCGGCCGGCGCCGACATGGGCCAGGCCGAGAAGTCGATCCGCCGGATGGAAGGCATCATCAGCTCGATGACGCCCGCCGAGCGCGCAAAACCCGAAATCATCAAGGCGACGCGCAAGCGCCGTATTGCAGCCGGCGCGGGCGTGCCGGTGCAGGAAGTCAACCGGATGCTGAATCAGTACGACCAGATGCGTACGATGATGAAGAAGCTGAAGGGCGGCAACATGCAGAAGATGATGCGCGGCCTGAAGGGCATGATGCCCGGCATGCGCTGATTCCGCCCGTCGGTCGGCGCGCGGGTTTTTGCCGTAGCGCGCGCCGGCCGTTCTGCTTCATCCTTATTTGTATACCGACTGCCCGCCAGAACACATGAACCGCGAAGAAGCCCTCCACATTTTCGACCACTCCGAAGAGATCGTCTCGGCCGATGCCGTCAACGCATCGATCGTCCGGATGGCCGACGCGATCCGCGCCGACATCGGCGACGCGTTTCCCCTCGTGCTCTCGGTGATGGGTGGCGCCGCAGTGTTTACCGGGATGCTGCTGCCGCATCTCGATTTCCCGCTGGAGTTCGACTACATCCACCTGACCCGCTACCGCAACACCACGCAGGGCAGCCCGGAGATGCACTGGCGCGTCGCGCCGCGCGAATCGGTGAAGGACCGGATCGTGCTCGTGCTCGACGACATCCTCGACGAAGGCGAGACGATGGCCGCGATCCGCGACCGCATCCTCGACATGGGTGCAAAGCGCTTCATGTCCGCCGTGCTGTGCGAGAAGACGCTCTCGAAGGCGAAACCGCTGCATCCCGACTTCTGCGGCTTCTCGGTGCCGGACCGCTACGTGTTCGGCTGCGGGATGGACGCAAAGGGCTACTGGCGCAATCTGCCGACGATCCGCGCACTGACCGCGAACGTCTGACCGCCCTGCCCGCTACAAAGAAAAGCGGCGCCCCGGTTTCCCGGAGCGCCGCTTTTTTTCGTCGGCACGCGCCGCGCCGCCCGCGCTACAACTGGTGCACGAACGCCCGGATGCCAGCCAGCAGCATCTCGACCGAGATCGCGACGAGCACCAAACCCATCAGCCGCTCGAACGCGGCGACGGTCCGCTCGCCGAGCCACTGCTGGATCCGTTCGGCCAGCACCAGCGTGATCGCACAGACGATCATCGTGACCGTCAGCGCGCCAACCCACTCGAACATCTTGCCCGGCGCCTGCGACGTCAGCAGCATCACCGTCGCGAGCGCGGACGGCCCGGCAAGCGCCGGAATCGCGAGCGGCACGATGAACGGCTCGCCCCCGGCGCGCGGATCGCTGCCGAGCGCGCCGTCCGGATGCGGGAAGATCATCCGCAGCGCGATCAGGAACAGCACGATCCCGCCGCCGAGCCGCAGCGACAGGTCGGTCAAGCTCATCATCCGCAGGAAGCGGTCGCCGACCACCATGAAGAACAGCAGGATCACGAACGCGATCCCCACTTCACGCAGGATCAGCTTCACGCGCCGCTCGCGCGGCACGTCCCGCATCGCCGTGATGAACAGCGGGATGTTGCCGAGCGGATCCGTGATCAGCACGAGGAGCACGGTGGCCGACAGGAAGGTGTATTCCACCGTGTTCCCCTGTTGTAGCGCTTAGCGCGCGAGCGCGGCGCGGATCTTTTCCGTCACCGTCGCCGCGGCGGCTTCGGCCGGCAGCAGCGTCGCTTCGGCGTCGCGGCGGCCCTGGTACTCGATCTTGCCTTCCTTCAAGCCGCGCTCGCCGATCACCAGGCGATGCGGCACGCCGATCAGTTCCCAGTCGGCGAACATCACGCCCGGGCGCTCGCCGCGATCGTCGAGGATCACGTCGATGCCGGCGGCGGCCAGTTCCGCGTACAGCTTGTCGGCCGCCTCGCGAACCATGTCGCTGCGATCGTAGCCCATCGGGCACAGCACGACCTCGAAGGGGGCGATCGACTCGGGCCAGATGATGCCGCGGTCGTCGAAGTTCTGTTCGATCGCCGCGCCGAGAATACGCGTGACGCCGACGCCGTAGCAGCCCATCAGCATCGGCTGCGGCTTGCCCGATTCGTCGAGGAACGTCGCGCCCATCGCTTCCGAGTACTTGGTGCCGAGCTGGAACACGTGGCCGACTTCAATGCCGCGGCAGATGTCGATCACGCCCTTGCCGTCCGGCGACGGATCGCCCTTCTGCACGTTGCGCACGTCGGCGACGTCAGGCTCGGGCAGGTCGCGGCGCCAGTTCACGCCAGCGATGTGATAGTCCACCTCGTTTGCGCCGACGACGAAGTCGCTCATGTTCGCGACCGTGCGGTCCGCGATCACCTTCACGGGCTTCTTCGTGCCGACCGGGCCGAGATAGCCCGGCGGCGTGCCGAACCACTCGACGATTTCCTGCTCGGTCGCGAAGCGGTGGTTCTTCAGCCCCGGCAGCTTCGACACCTTGATCTCGTTCAGGTCGTGATCGCCACGCAGCATCACGAGCCAGATGGTCGGCTCGGCGCCTTCGTTGTCGGTCGCGAGCACGATCGATTTGATCGTGCGCTCGAGCGGGATCGCCAGCAGTTCGGCGACGGCTTCGCACTTCGCCTTGCCCGGCGTCGCGACCTTCTCCATCGCTTCGGCCGGCGCCGCGCGCTCGGCAATCAGCGGCAACGCTTCGGCCGCCTCGATGTTCGCCGCGAAGTCGGACGTCGGGCAGTAGGCGATCGCGTCCTCACCGGTGTCGGCGATCACGTGGAACTCGTGGGAGAAGTTGCCGCCGATCGAGCCGCTGTCGGCCGCGACCGCACGGAACTCGAGGCCGAGGCGCGTGAAGATGCGCACGTATGCGTCATACATCTTGCGATACGACTCGTTCAGACCGGCCGCGTCCTTGTCGAACGAATACGCGTCCTTCATGATGAATTCGCGGCCGCGCATCACACCGAAGCGCGGACGAATCTCGTCGCGGAACTTCGTCTGGATCTGGTAGAAGTTCACCGGCATCTGCCGGTAGCTCTTGATCTGGTTGCGCGCGATGTCGGTGATGACTTCCTCGTGCGTCGGCCCGATCACGAAGTCGTTGTCCTTGCGGTCCTTGAAGCGCAGCAGCTCGGGGCCGTACTGTTCCCAGCGCCCCGATTCCTGCCACAGATCGGCCGGTTGCACGGCCGGCATCAGCAGCTCGATGGCGCCTGCCCGGTTCATTTCCTCGCGCACGATCGCCTCGACCTTGCGAATCGAACGCAGGCCGACCGGCAGGTAGTTGTAGATGCCGCCGGCGACGCGACGGATCATGCCGGCGCGCACCATCAGCTTGTGGCTGACGATCTCTGCGTCGGCCGGTGCTTCTTTGAGGGTGCCGATAAAGAAACGGGAAGCTTTCATGCGGACGGTTCCAAATACGGCGCCCCAAGGCGGGGCGCCCGAAAAAGTTTCAAGGTGAAAAAGCTGCGCGCGGCGAACAACGAGGGACGACGATGGCGCAGATGACGTAGCAGACTAATCAGGGACAATTCAGCCGGTGCACCCCGCGCGGATTCGCTCCGTCACGGTGCGCAGCGCCCGTTATCTGTTTATAATCAAAGCAATTTTAAAGGATTCGAAGGTGGTTGTATGCTGGATCGTGAAGGCTTTCGCCCGAACGTCGGCATCATCCTCTTGAACGCGCGCAACGAGGTGTTTTGGGGCAAGCGGCTCCGCGAGCATTCCTGGCAGTTTCCTCAAGGTGGGATCAAGTACGGCGAGACCCCCATGCAGGCGATGTACCGGGAACTGCACGAAGAGACCGGCCTGCACCCGGAACACGTCAAGATAATCGGCCGCACCCGCGACTGGTTGCGTTACGAGGTGCCTGACAAGTTCATCAAACGCGAAGTACGCGGCCATTACCGCGGCCAGAAGCAGATCTGGTTCCTGCTGCGGATGGTCGGACGCGATTGCGACATTTGCTTGCGCGCGACCGATCACCCGGAGTTCGATGCGTGGCGCTGGAACGAGTACTGGGTGCCGCTCGATGCGGTGATCGAGTTCAAGCGGGATGTCTATCAGTTGGCGCTGACGGAACTGTCGCGCTTCCTGCGCCGCCCGGCGCAGCGAGCCGAAAAGCCGCGTGGGCCGCGTCCGTCGCGCTATCCGCGCGTCATCGGTGCGCAGGTCCAGCAGACGCTGACGATTGTCGACACATCGTTAGTCTGTTCGGAGATCGAAGTGGAGGCGAGCACGCTCGACGAGATGCCGCCCCGCGAGATCGTCGGCAAATGACGAGTCGGACTGCATGACCGGGCGCGACCTTGTGTCGCGCCCTTTTTTTACGAGGAATGCATATTGAAAGCGATTGCTCTCGCGCTCGCATCGATTGTCGCGGCGGCCACGCTGGCCGGTTGCGCAAATTCGAAGACGCCGACCAACAAGGATGACAGCGAGTTCGTGTACCTGCTGGACCGCCAGGGCAACTGGAAGGAAAACCCGGTCGACACGCTGCCGCCGCTTCCGCAAGCGGGCGACCTGCTACCGTTCAACGTATCGCAGAACACGCCGCTCAAGTTCTCCGTCGATGCGAAGTCGCTCGCGGTCGGCACCGACGGCGTCGTGCGCTATGCGGTCGTCATCACGAGCCCGGCCGGCGCACGCAACGTGAACTACGAAGGCATCCGCTGCGACACCTACGAATGGCGTCAGTATGCCGGCCTGAATTCGGATCACGACGGCTGGGACCGCACGGTCGAGAACGACTGGCGTCGCATCGAGAACGGCGAGTTGAACGCGTACCACTCGGCGCTGTACCAGGACTACTTCTGCTCGAACAAGATGCCACAGGGCACGACCCAGCAGATTCTCGAGAACATCCGGTTCCACCGCACCGCGATGAGCCAGCTGCGCTGACTGCGCGACGCAGGCCACCGGCCCTGCCCCGCCAATCCCAACAAAAAGCCCGCACAACGCGGGCTTTTTTAGTATCTCGGGACGTCTGGCCGAATGGTTACACGAGCACGAGGTTGTCGCGGTGAATCAGCTCCGGTTCCAGCATGTAGCCAAGCACCGTCTCGATCTCGCCGCTCGGCTTGCGGTGAATCAGCTTCGTTTCCGCACTGCTGTAGTTCGTGAGACCGCGCGCCACTTCGCGTCCGTCGGGGCCGACACATGCGATCACCTCGCCGCGCGCGAACGCCCCGTGCACGCCAATCACGCCGATCGGCAGCAGGCTCTTGCCGCCGGCCGTCAGCTTCTCGACCGCACCGGCATCGATCACGACGTGCCCGCGTACCTGCAGATGGTCGGCCATCCATTGCTTGCGCGCGGCCATCCGCGCGGTGCGCGCGATCAGCTGCGTGCCGATCGCCTCGCCCGCCGCCAGCCGCACCAGCACGTCGGCTTCGCGGCCGCTCGCGATCACGGTGTTCGCGCCGCTGTGCGCTGCGCGCTTCGCCGCGAGGATCTTCGTCAGCATTCCGCCGCGGCCGAGGCTCGAGCCGGCCCCGCCCGCCATCGCCTCGAGTTCCGGTGCGCCCGCACTGGCTTCCGCGACCAGCGTCGCGTTCGGATCCTTGCGCGGATCGGCGGTGAACAGCCCCGACTGATCGGTCAGGATGATGAGCGCATCGCCTTCGATCAGGTTCGCGACCAGCGCGCCGAGCGTGTCGTTGTCGCCGAACTTGATTTCGTCGGTGACGACCGTGTCGTTCTCGTTGATGATCGGCACGACGCCGAGCCGCAGCAGCGTGAGCAGCGTCGAGCGCGCATTCAGGTAGCGCTCGCGATCGGCAAGGTCGGCATGCGTCAGCAGGATCTGCGCGGTGCGGATATCGTGCTCGGTGAAGCGGCTTTCATAGACTTGCGCGAGCCCCATCTGGCCAACCGCGGCGGCAGCCTGCAGCTCGTCGATCTCGCGCGGACGCTTGCTCCAGCCGAGCCGCTGCATCCCTTCAGCGATCGCGCCCGAACTGACGAGCACCACTTCCTTGCCCTGCGCGCGCAGCGCGGCGATCTGGGCCGCCCAGCGGCCGATCGCAGCATGATCGAGCCCCTTGCCGTCGTTGGTTACGAGGCTCGAGCCCACCTTCACCACCAATCGCTTCGAATCCGCGATGATCGAACGCATCGTGCGCCGTCTCCTGTATCTGATGCCTGCCCGACCGGGCGCGCTTAAATTCCGGCACCGGGCGCGACGCCCGGTGCGTTCCAGCCACGCTCAGGCGTCGTCGCCGGGCGTCGCGCCGCCAGCGGCGGGCGGCGCATCGCGGAATCGCACGTCCGCGGCCAGATCTTCCTCTTCCGCCGCGCGATGCGCGTCCGAATGCTGGGCGAGGTAGTCGTAGATCGCGTAGCACAGCGCTTCGCAGCCCTGGCCCGTGAGCGCCGAAATCTCGAACACCGGGCCGTCCCAGCCGAAACGGTCGAGGAAATCGGCGACGCGCGCCTCGCGCTCGTCTTCCGGCACCATGTCGAGCTTGTTGAGGACGAGCCAGCGCGGCTTCTCATAGAGCGCCTCGTCGTACTTGCGCAGTTCGCCAACGATCGCGGTTGCTTCCGCGACCGGATCGACGCTTTCGTCAAACGGAGCCAAATCGACGAGATGCAAGAGCACGCCGGTGCGCTGCAAGTGTCGCAGGAACTGGTGGCCGAGGCCCGCACCTTCAGCTGCGCCCTCGATCAGCCCCGGGATGTCGGCGATCACGAAGCTCTTGCTCGGGCCGACCCGCACGACGCCGAGGTTCGGCGCGAGCGTTGTGAACGGATAGTCGGCGATCTTCGGCTTCGCGTTCGACACCGACGAGATGAAGGTCGACTTGCCAGCGTTCGGCATGCCGAGCAGACCGACGTCGGCGAGCACCTTCAGTTCGAGCCTCAGCATGCGCCGTTCGCCCGGCTTGCCGTCGGTCTTCTGGCGCGGCGCGCGGTTCGTGCTCGACTTGAAATGCAGGTTGCCGAGACCGCCTGCGCCACCCTTCGCGAGCATCACCTGCTGATCGTGCTCGGTCAGGTCGGCGATCAGTTCGCCCGTGTCCATGTCGGTCACGACCGTGCCGACCGGCATGCGCAGCGTGACGTCGTCACCGCCCTTGCCGTAGCAATCGGATCCGCGACCGTTTTCGCCGTTGCGCGCCAGGTGCTTCTTCGCGTAGCGATAGTCGATCAGCGTGTTGATGTTACGGTCAGCGATCGCGTAGACGTTCCCGCCCCGGCCGCCGTCGCCGCCGTCCGGCCCGCCGAACGGAACGAATTTCTCGCGGCGCATCGACGCGCTGCCATCGCCTCCGTCGCCGGCGATGACTTCGATTCGTGCTTCGTCAATGAACTTCATTCGTCACTCCGACCAGTATTTCCGCTATTGTGCCGCGCGCCGGCGCGCTTGAACAATCTGCCGTTCGGCCAATTGCCCGCCGTTTCGCGACAGCCGCCGGTGCGCACATGCGCCCGGCGGCCAAATAAAAAAAGGCCCCGCGAAGACTGCGGGGCCTTTCGGCTACGAAGCCCGTGGGTGCCTGAACTTAGGCAGCCGCCGGGACAACGATGACCAGATGCTTCTTGTCCGCGCCCTTGGTCGCGAACTTGACGTGACCGTCGACCAGCGCGAACAGGGTGTGATCCTTGCCCATGCCGACGTTCTCGCCAGCGTGCATGCGCGTACCGCGCTGACGCACGATGATGCCGCCGGCATTGATTGCCTGGCCGCCGTACACTTTCACGCCGAGACGTTTCGACTCGGAGTCGCGGCCGTTCCGGGAAGAGCCGCCTGCCTTTTTGTGTGCCATCTGATTGCTCCTTTACCGAGGCGCTTACGCGTTGATCGCGTCGATGCGCAGCTCAGTGTAGTTCTGGCGGTGGCCGCCGTGCTTTTGGTAGTGCTTCCGGCGACGCATCTTGAAGATGGTGACCTTGGCATGACGACCGTGCGACACAACGGTGGCCTTGACGGAAGCCCCACTGACCAGCGGCGTACCGAACTTAATCGATTCGCCTTCGCCCACTGCGAGAACCTGGTCGAGCGTGATTTCAGCGTCAATGTCAGCCGGTATCTGTTCTACTTTGAGTTTTTCGCCAACGGCAACCTTGTACTGCTTGCCGCCGGTTTTTATGACCGCGTACATTGAGAACCTCACTCTGGATCCAATTTTTCCGCACACCACGCGCGGAAAACACGTGATTATACATGGGGTTAGCACCCAAGTCAAAGCCGATCCGCGATTGCCGCGCGCAAGACCTGGCCGGACGGCCAAAATCACGGTGCCGGCACGTCCGACAGACCGGGATATCGTGGATTCGACTTATAATCCGCGGCATCACCCATTTCGATCATCATGTCGTCGTCCACCGCCTCCCCCACCCTCAGCGCCGCCCACCTGCTCGCCCCGATCGCCAGCGACATGGAGCAGGTGAATCGCGTTATCCGGCAGAGCCTCGCGTCCGACGTACTGCTGATCAACCAGATCGCCGAGTACATCATCGGCGCGGGCGGCAAGCGGCTGCGTCCGGCCCTGCTGTTGCTCGTCGCCGGTGCGCTCGGCGAGACGTCGCACCAGCGGCACGTGCTGGCTGCCGTCGTCGAGTTCATCCACACCGCCACGCTGCTGCATGACGACGTCGTCGACGAATCCGAACTGCGGCGCGGCCGCCAGACGGCCAACGCGCTGTTCGGCAATGCGGCGAGCGTGCTGGTCGGCGACTACCTCTATTCGCGCTCGTTCGAGATGATGGTCGGCGTCGGCAAGATGCGCGTGATGGAAATCCTGTCGGAAGCGACGACGATCATCTCCGAAGGCGAAGTGCTGCAGCTTCTGAACATGCACGACGCGGACGTCGACGAGTCGCGCTACATGCAGGTGATCCGCTACAAGACGGCGAAGCTGTTCGAGGCATCGGCCCGCCTGGGCGCGGTGCTCGCCGGCGCCGATGCGCCGACCGAAGCCGCCGCTGCCGAATACGGCCGGCGGATCGGCACCGCATTCCAGATCATGGACGACTGGCTCGACTACGCTGGCACGGCCGAAGCGATGGGCAAGAATGCCGGCGACGATCTGCGCGAAGGCAAACCGACGCTCCCGCTCATCTACCTGATCGAACGCGGCACGCCAGAACAGTCGGCGCTCGCGCGCGAGGTGATCGAACAAGGCGGCACCGATCGCTTCGATACGATTTTCGATGCAATCACCCGCTCGGGCGCGCTCGACCATACGCTCGAATGCGCGCGCAAGGAAGCACAGGCCGCTGCGGCCGCGATCGCCGCGTTCCCGGATTCGATCTACAAGGAAAGCCTGCTCGCGCTGTGCTCGTACTCGACGTCGCGACAGTCGTAAACGCGCCGCGAAGGGGACGCGATACCTTGTCTCGAAAAATTTCTTCAACAAAGTATTCCCTTTTAGAAAAAACATCGTTATAGTTACGTTCTTGCTTGAGACGACGCAGCGATCTTCACGAAGGCGCTAGAGTCGGAAGAGCAAAAAATCGGGGTGTAGCTTAGCCTGGTAGAGCGCTACGTTCGGGACGTAGAGGCCGGAGGTTCGAATCCTCTCACCCCGACCAGATTTGAAAAAAACCGTGCACCATGTGCACGGTTTTTTTTTGCCTTCCTTTTGCCCGGTCACGCGGGCCCGATGCCGCGTGCGATACATCCCGGCCGCCGGCCTCTGCTATATTCCCTCCATCCCTGTCCTTCACTGCCCTTCTGACGCGTGGACCAAATTCCCTTATGGGCGCAAATCGGCGCCGTCTTCCTGCTTCTCCTCTGCTCCAGCTTCTTTTCCATTTCCGAGACCGCGATGATGGCGCTCAACCGCCATCGGCTGAAGCATCTCGCCGGCCAGGGCGTGCTCGGCGCGAAAACCACGCAGGGTCTTCTCACACGCACCGACCTGCTGCTCAGCGTGATCCTGATCGGCAATAATCTGTTCAACACGATCATCCCGGTTCTGACGACCTCGCTCGCGCTACACACGTTCGGCCGCAACAACCTCGCGCTGTCGATCGCGACCGGCATCGTCGCGTTCCTGATCATCGTGTTCGCGGAAATCGCGCCGAAGATCGTCGGCGCGACCTTCCCCGAGCGCATCGCGCTGCCCGCCAGTCTCGTGATCGCGCCGCTGATGCGCGTGTTCAAGCCGATCGTGTGGTTCGTCAACGCGCTCGCGAACGGCGTGCTCTGGGTGCTGCGCATCAACACGAAGAAGGGCCGCGACCAGCGAATGTCGGCCGACGAGCTGCGCGCGATCGTGCTCGAATCGAGCAGCTTCATGCCGACCAAGCACCGCAGCATCCTGCTCAACCTGTTCGACCTCGAGAACATCACCGTCGACGACGTGATGGTGCCGCGCCGGCAAATCGAATCGCTCAACTTTCACGCGCCGCTCGACGACATCCTGCATCAGCTCGAAACCTGCTATCACAACCGCCTGGTCGTCTACGAAGACGACATCGACAAGGTGCTCGGCGTGTTGCACGTCCGGAAGACACTCACGGCACTGCACAACCAGGATTTCGACCGCGAAACGTTGCGCACGCTGCTCGCCGAGCCGTACTACGTGCCGTCGGGCACGCCGGTCGTCCAGCAGCTCCAGTATTTCCAGGAAAGCCGCCAGCGAACCGCGCTTGTCGTCAACGAGTACGGCGAACTCGAGGGGCTCGTCACGCCCGAAGACATCATCGAGGAACTGATCGGCGAATTCACGACGTCGATGCCGCGCGGCGAACGCGCGGGCGGCTGGAACCAGAACGGCGAATGCATCGTCGCCGCCAGCATGCCGCTGCGCGAACTGAACCGCTGGCTGCACCTGCAACTGCCAACCGACGGACCAAAAACGTTGAACGGCCTGATCCTCGAAATCCTCGAGGAAATTCCCGAAGGCGACGTGTGCCTGAAAATCCGTGACGTGATGCTCGAGGTCATGCGCAGCGACGACCAGGCCGTTCGCACCGTCAAGCTCTTCAAGCCGCGCAGCACGCGCGCACGCGCCACGCGCTAGCCGAACGGCCGACTGTCGGCACCGCTCGCGATACGCGACCATTTGCAGGTCACGATCAACAGGCGGCCGAGCGCCGGCTCACATGCACTTCCCACCTCCTGGGGCGCCGCTGCACACGCAGCGGCCGCCTGCCTCCATCGACGCATCGCCCGCTGAAACGCCCCGGTCGCTCGATGCGGCGCAGCTCGACGATTCGCCCGCCGTGCGGCTGCTGACCGACACGCTGCACGCCGCCCGCATGCGCGACGCGTCCGACGTCCACGTCGAACCGTTCGAAGCAGGCTGGCGCATCCGCCTGCGCATCGACGGCGTCCTGCACGAACACGCGCGGCCGCCTGCTCATCTGCGCGACGCACTCGTCACACGGATCAAGG
This sequence comes from Burkholderia sp. LA-2-3-30-S1-D2, assembly GCF_001523915.2. Classification (NCBI taxonomy): domain Bacteria; kingdom Pseudomonadati; phylum Pseudomonadota; class Betaproteobacteria; order Burkholderiales; family Burkholderiaceae; genus Burkholderia; species Burkholderia sp. LA-2-3-30-S1-D2. The sequence continues at coordinate 3,013,434 of NZ_CP013384.1, forward strand.
TGCTCTCCCGCATGGACATCGCCGAGCGCCGGCTTCCGCAGGACGGCCGGCTGCGCATCGCGGTCGACGGCGGCATGCGAGGCGACTACCGGGTCAGCTCGCTGCCCACGCTGTTCGGCGAGAAACTCGTGTTGCGTCGCCTCGAAACATTACCGCCCGACCTCACGCTTGCGCGCCTCGGCTTCGACGCGCGGCAGGCGGCGGCGATGGAGGCCGCGATTCTCGCGCCACACGGCCTCGTGCTCGTCACCGGGCCGACCGGAAGCGGCAAGACGCTGTCGCTCTACTGCGCGCTGCAGATGCTCGACCGCGATGCCCACAACGTGTGCACGGTCGAGGATCCGGCCGAGATTCAGCTCGACGGCATCAACCAGGTTGGCGTGGCGGAAAAAGCCGGGCTCACTTTCGCCACTGCGCTGCGCGCGCTGCTGCGGCAGGACCCGGATGTCATCATGGTCGGCGAGATTCGCGATGCGGAGACGGCCGACGTCGCGATCAAGGCCGCTCAGACCGGGCACCTCGTGCTGTCGACGCTGCACACGAACGACGCGCCGACAGCCGTCGCGCGACTGCTCGACATCGGCGTCGCGCCGTACAACCTGGCGGCCGCATTGCGCCTCGTCACCGCGCAACGCCTCGTTCGGCGCCTGTGCACCATCTGCCGCGTGCGTTCGGACGCGTCGGCACGCGCGCTGCGCGAAGCTGGCTGCGATTCGGCAGCACTGGAATCCGGATGGCGTCCGTTCGTCGCGCGCGGCTGTGCCGCCTGTCACGGCATCGGTTATCGCGGCCGGATCGGCCTGCATCAGACAATGCCGGTTTCACCGGCAATGGCGGAGCGCATCGTCGCGCGCGCAAGCGTCGGCACGCTCGCACAATGCGCGGCGTCCGAGGGCGTATGCAGTCTGCGCGACGCGGCACTTGCGCACGTCCGCGACGGCACGACGAGCATCGCGGAAGCGCTGGCCGCGACGCCTGACGCGTGACCGCCATGCGTGCACCGCCAAACGAAACCTGCTTCGCGTGGCGCGGCCGTCGTCGCGACGGCACGCCATGCCGCGGGAACGTCATCGCCTTCGATGCCGCCGCCGCACGAGCAGCGCTCGCGCGCGACGGCGTCGCGGTGCTGTCGCTCGACGTCCGCGGCGCGGCCCGACCACCAGCGGCCGGCGCAAGGGAGGTCACGCGCTTCACGCGTCAGCTCGCGAGCCTGCTGCAAGCCGGACTACCACTCGCACCGTCGCTCGAGATGCTCGCCCGCACCCGCACGCGCGACGGGCTGCCGCGCATCGCCGCCGGTCTCGCGCGCGAGATCGTCGGCGGGCAACGCTTCGCCGCCGCGCTCGCACGCTATCCGTCCCAGTTCGGCATGCTGTATCGCCAGTTGATCGAGGTGGGCGAGGCATCGGGTGCGCTCGGTACCGTACTGACCCGCGTCGCGGAGCACCGGGAACGCGCCGACGCGCAATGGCGCAAGCTGCGTGCCGCACTTGCGTACCCGGTCGCCGTCATCGTGTTCGCGCTCGCTATCTCGGCCGCGCTGATGGTGTGGGTCGTGCCGACGTTCCGACAGATCTTCGACGGTTTCGGCGCGGTACTGCCTGCACCGACCCGCGCCCTGCTCGCCCTCTCGTCCGCGACATCGGCCTGGGGTGGCACGTTGGTTGCCGGCGCAGCCGTCGCAGGATTCGCCGCGCGCCACGCGCTGCGGCGCTCGCCTTCGCTGCGCTATACGGTGGCACGGCATCTGCTGAATCTGCCGTTCGTCGGCAGCGCGCTCACGCGCTTCGCGACCGCGCGGTGGTGCCGCTCGCTTGCAACGCTGCTCGGTGCCGGCGTCCCGCTCGCCGATGCGTTCGCCACGCTCGAGCGCACCGCCGGCCATCCGGTGTTCGAACAGGCCACCGCACAGATTGCGACGCGCGTGCTGCGCGGCGCGCGTCTGGCCGATGCGATGCACGCGACGGGATGCTTCCCGGACGACGTCGTGCAGCCGATCGCCGTCGCCGAGGAAACCGGCGCGCTAGACACGATGCTCACCGATATCGCCGCGCTATGCGAGCGCCAGCTCGACGCGCGTCTCGATGCGCTCGCCGCGCTCGGCGAGCCGCTGATCGTGATCGTGCTGGGCGCACTCGTCGGCGGCCTCGTGATCGCGATGTATCTGCCCATCCTTCAGCTGGGCAACGTGGTGTAGCATCGCAACCGATTCTGTCGCCTTTCATGCCCGAACCCGAGCCCCATGACGCCCGCGCCCCTGATCACCGTTTTCGACTCGCCCGACAGCATGTTGCTCGCGCTGGCGATGCTGCCGCACGCGGTGCAGTATGCGTTCGCCGTCGTGCTCGGCCTGTGCGTCGGCAGCTTCGTGAACGTCGTCGTGCACCGGGTCCCGGTGATGATGCAGCGCGCCTGGCAGGCCGAGATCGCCGAAGCGACCGGCAGCGCAAGCGCGCCGCCGGACGACGGTTATCCGCCGCATTACGATCTGTGGCGCCCGCGCAGCGCCTGTCCACATTGCGGTCACGTGCTGCGTGCGTGGGAGAACATCCCGCTCGTGAGCTACTTGCTGTTGCTCGGGCGCTGCCGTCAGTGCGGCCATGCGATCGGCGTGCGCTATCCGCTCGTCGAGCTCGCCGGTGCGCTGCTCGCCGCCGGTTCGCTCGCCGCGTTCGGCCCCACCGTCGCCGCACTCGCCGCGTTCGGACTGTGCGCGGCACTGCTGGCAATGAGCGCGATCGATATCCAGACCGGGTACCTGCCCGATTCGATGACGCTGCCGTTGCTGTGGGCCGGGCTCGCACTGAACCTCGGCGGCACGTTCACGTCGCTGCGTTCGGCCGTGGTCGGCGCGATGGCCGGCTACCTGTTCCTGTGGTCGGTCTACTGGCTGTTCAAATGGTTGCGCGGCATCGAGGGCATCGGCTTCGGCGACCTGAAGCTGCTCGCCGCGCTCGGCGCATGGATGGGCTGGGCCGCGCTGCCGCAGGTCGTGCTGTTCGCCGCGGTGACGGGCGCGCTCGTCGGGCTCGTCGCGACCTGGCGCGGACGCATGCGCTTCGAGGAGCCGATTCCGTTCGGCCCGTTTCTCGCGGCAGGCGGCGTCGCGACGCTGTTTTTCGGCACCCCTTTCTACTCGGCACTCGGCGGCTGACATGACGCACCGCCGGTGGCCGCCATGTTCGCTGCGTCGCGGGGAGGCGCTTCGCTGCCTCGCGACGGCCCGGCGGAGGCTCACATGTTTTCAATAGGACTCACCGGCGGCATCGGCAGCGGCAAGACGACCGTCGCCGACATGTTCGCCGCACGCGGTGCATCGCTCGTCGATACCGACCTGATCGCGCACCGCATCACCGCACCGGCCGGCCTCGCGATGCCAGCGATCGAACAGGCATTCGGACCGGATTTCGTCGCAGCCGACGGCTCGCTCGACCGCGCGAAGATGCGCGCACTCATTTTCAGCGACGACGACGCACGTCGGCGCCTCGAAGCTATCACGCATCCGCTGATCCGCGCCGAGACCGAGCGCGAGGCCCGCGAAGCGCAGGGCCCATACGTGATCTTCGTCGTGCCGCTGCTCGTGGAGTCAGGTAACTGGAAGGCGCGCAGCGATCGCGTGCTGGTCGTCGACTGTCCGGTCGAAACGCAGATCGCACGTGTGATGCGGCGCAATGATTTCACGCGCGAACAAGTCGAAGCGATCATCGCAAGACAAGCGACGCGCGACGCGCGTCTCGCCGCGGCCGACGACGTGATCGTCAACGACGCGACGACACCCGCTGCTCTCGCCGCACAGGTCGATGCACTGCACCAACGCTATCTTGCATTCGCGGCTGCCGCACACTGACCGCCGCGCGCGATCGTGATGGTGTACGAAATTGGTGCGTTGCTAGGGTAGACAGTGAGCATTAGAATGTCCTGCATTGTTTCAATCCCTACCCTAGAGGCGAGCGCGCTTGATTCTTTACGAGTATCCGTTCAACGAGCGAATTCGCACGCTATTGCGCCTCGAAGACCTGTTCGAGCGCTTCGCGTTCTTTTTGGCTCAGGAGGACCCGCGTGAACATCACGTCGCGCTGACGACGCTGTTCGAAATCGCCGAGGTCACAGGCCGCGCGGACCTGAAATCGGATCTGATGAAGGAGCTCGAACGTCAACGCCAGACGCTCGCCCCCTTTCGCGGCAATCCGGGCATCGAACAGAATGCGCTCGAGGCCGTGCTCGGTGAAATCGAGCAGACGCTCGCCAATCTTGCGCAGATGCAGGGCAAGACCGGGCAGCATCTGGTCGACAACGAGTGGCTCGCCAGCATCCGCAGCCGCGCGGTGATTCCCGGCGGCACGTGCAAGTTCGACCTGCCGTCGTACTATGCGTGGCAGCAATGGCCCGCGGAACAGCGGCGCCAGGACATCGCGAAATGGATCCTGCCGCTGCTGCCGCTGCGCGATGCCGCTGCGATCGTGCTGCGGCTCGCACGTGAATCGGGGCAGGCTTCGAAAGTGATGGCGATGCAGGGCAGCTACCAGCAGATGCTGTCGGGGCGCTCCTACCAGCTGATGCAGGTCCGCGTACCTCCGGAGCTGCGCGTGATTCCCGAAGCGAGCGCCAACAAATACATGCTGTGGGTACGGTTCACCATGCAGGACGGCGACGTGCGGCCGCGCGCGGTGGACATCGACGTGCCGTTCCATCTGACACTGTGCAATCTGTAACGGCCGCGTGCCGGTTCGACGCTTTCGTATGACTACCGTTGTGAAATGTCCTTCGTGTGGCGCAGAAGTGCGCTGGACGCCTGAAAACAAGTTCCGTCCCTTCTGTTCGGCCCGCTGCAAGCAGCTCGACCTCGGCGCATGGGCCGCAGAAAAGTACCGGATCGGCGGCGCCGCCGACGAGGGTCCGTCGTCGGAGGAAGATGGCGCCGACGGCCGCCGCGACAGCTGAGCGGCGCGCGACACCGCTCGCCCTGAGGATATGGCCCGCCTTTCAGGCGAGCCGCCACGGCGTCATTGCGACGCCGCCTCCTTCTCGAGCAGTTCCAGCACCGGCAGCGCCGCCGGCAACAGCGGCGCGACCTCGACCGGCAGTTGCTGCCACACGAACGCCTGCCCTTCCTTGCTGTGCGGCTCGCCCGTCCAGCCCGTCACCTTGCAGAAATAGAGCCGCACGTACGCGTGCGGATAATCGTGCTCGAGCGTATGCCAGCGGTGGCTGGCCGTGACTTCGATGCCGAGTTCCTCGTGCAATTCGCGCGCCAGCGCGTCCTCCACGCTCTCCCCGGCCTCCAGCTTGCCGCCGGGAAACTCCCAGTAGCCCTCGTACGGCTTGCCCTGCAGCCGCTGCGCGAGCAGGTAACGACCGTCCGCCTGCACCATCACGCCGACCGCGACCTCTGTCACCTTGCGTCCATCGGGCGCGCGCACGCTGCCCGCTGCGAAATCCGTACTCATGCCTGCTCCTTGCGACCCGACCAGTCGCGCGCGAACTGCCATGCGACACGCCCCGAACGCGACCCGCGCTCGAGCGCCCAGACGAGCGCGTCGCCGCGCGCCGTCTCGATCTCCGCGTCCGCGCAGCCGAAATGGCGCAGCCAGTGCGCGACGATGTCGAGGTAGTCGTCCTGCTTGAACGGGTAGAAGCTGACCCACAGGCCGAAGCGCTCCGACAGCGAGATCTTTTCCTCGACGACTTCACCGGGGTGGATCTCGCCGTCCGGCAGATGCTTGTACGACTCGTTGTCGCTCATGTACTCGGGCAGCAGATGGCGGCGGTTCGACGTCGCGTAGATCAGCACGTTGTCGGACTGCGCGGCGATCGAGCCGTCGAGTGCGACCTTCAGCGCCTTGTAGCCCGATTCGCCCTCTTCGAACGACAGGTCGTCGCAGAACACGATGAAACGCTCCGGACGCTGAGAGATCAGATCAACAATGTCGCCGAGATCGTGCAGGTCGTCCTTGTCGACTTCGATCAGGCGCAGCCCGTCCTTCGCATACGCGTTCAGGCAGGCCTTGATCAGGGACGACTTGCCAGTGCCGCGCGCACCTGTCAGCAGCACGTTGTTCGCCGGCTTGCGCTGGACGAACTGTCGCGTGTTCTGCTCGATCAGCCCTTTCTGTCGATCGATGTTGTGCAGGTCGCCCAGCGTGATCGACGACGCTGCCGGCACCGGCTGCAAATAGCCGCGCCCCTGGCGCTTGCGCCAGCGGAACGCGGTGGCGGCGTTCCAGTCGATGGCCGCCGGCGCGGGCGGCAGCATCCCCTCGAGGCGGCCGAGCAGCGCTTCCGCGCGCGTCAGAAACTGTTCGAGCTTGTCCATGTCGTTCGATCGCTCCGGATCAGGAGCGATAATCCGCGTTGATGCTCACGTAATCGTGCGAAAGATCGCACGTCCAGATCGTTGCCTGCGCGTCACCGCGGCCGAGCAGCACGCGGATCGTGATTTCGCTCTGCTTCATCACGCGCTGGCCGTCCTCCTCCTGGTAAGCCGGGTTGCGGCCACCGGCCTTCGCGACGAGCACGTCGTCGAGATAGAGATCGATCTTGCCGACGTCGAGATCCGTGACGCCCGCGTAGCCGATCGCCGCGAGGATCCGGCCCAGGTTGGGGTCGGATGCGTAGAAGGCCGTCTTCACGAGCGGCGAGTGCCCGATCGCATAAGCGATCTGGCGGCACTCGGCGACGCTCTTGCCGCCTTCGACCTGCACCGTCATGAATTTCGTCGCGCCTTCGCCATCGCGCACGATCAGCTGCGACAGCACCTGAGCGACCTGCGTGACCGCATCGCGCAGCGCTGCATAGGCCGGTGAATCGGTCGACGTGATCGCGGGCAGCGTGCTCTTGCCGGACGCGATCAGGATGAACGAGTCGTTCGTCGACGTGTCGCCGTCGATCGTGATGCAGTTGAACGAGCGGTCGGCCACTTCCTTCACGAGCGTGTCGAGGACCGGCTGCGCCACGGTCGCATCGAACGCGAGGAAGCCCAGCATCGTCGCCATGTTCGGCTTGATCATGCCCGCACCCTTGCTGATGCCTGTCAGCGTGACCGTGTGGCCGTCGATCGTCACCTGGCGAGACGTGGCCTTCGGCAGCGTGTCGGTCGTCATGATCGCCTGCGCGGCGTCGTACCAGTTCGCGGCCTTGCGGTTTGCGAGCGCGGCCGGCAGCCCGGCCTTCAGGCGGTCGATCGGCAGCGGCTCGAGGATCACGCCGGTCGAGAACGGCAACACCTGCGCGGCGTCGATGCCCGCGAGGCGCGCGAGTTCCGAGCAGGTTTCGCGCGTGTTCACGAGGCCCGGCTCGCCGGTGCCCGCATTCGCATTGCCCGTGTTCACGACGAGCGCGCGGATGCCCGCGCCGCCGGCACGCACCGTTGCCAGGTGCTCGCGACACACCGTCACCGGCGCGGCGCAGAAGCGGTTCTCGGTGAATACGCCGGCGACCGTCGCCCCTTCGTCGACGGAAATGACCAGCACGTCCTTGCGATTCGGCTTGCGGATGTTCGCTTCCGCCCAGCCGAGCGTGACGCCGGCGACGGGATGGAGTTGGGCGGGATCGATCGACGGAAAATTGACAGCCATGGGGCACACCTGCCGGATGGAAAATGCCGGCATCCGCCGGCATCGATTGGAAGAACCGGCGGGCCGCACGCGGGCCGCCGCAACTCACATCACTGACTCGAAGCTGCAAACGAAGCGGCACGCGGATGCGCGCCGCCGTCGATCATGACAGCTTCCCGTGACATTGCTTGTACTTCTTGCCGCTGCCGCACGGGCACGGGTCATTGCGGCCGACCTTCGGCATCTCGCCGCCGGGGCCGCTGTGGGTCATCGCGCTGCCGACCATGTCGGCCGTCGCGGTCGCCGCGGTGGCGGCCGCGACGTTCGCGACCGGGGCACCGGATTCCGCGTAGTCCGCATGCTGATACTCGACGTTTTCGAGCTGACCGCCGCGCTCCTCGATCTGCTCGGCGGCTTCCTCGAGCTGCTCCGGCGACTGGATCTGCACGTTCATCACGATGCGCGTGACTTCCTGCTTGATCGCCTCGAGCATCGCGGCGAACAGCTCGAACGCCTCGCGCTTGTATTCCTGCTTCGGGTTCTTCTGCGCATAGCCGCGCAGGTGGATGCCCTGGCGCAGGTGGTCGAGCGCCGCGAGGTGCTCGCGCCACAGGCGATCGACCGTCTGCAGCATCACCGAGCGCTCGAAGGCGCTGAACGATTCGCGGCCGACCATCGCGACCTTCGCCTCGTACTGCTCGTCGGCGGCGGTCGTCACCGCTTCGAGAATCTCCTCGGCGGTAATCGACGACGACTCGTTCACCATTTCCTGGATCGCGAGGTCGAGCTGCCAGTCGTTGCGCAGCGCTTCCTCGAGCTCGGGCACGTCCCACTGTTCCTCGATGCTGCCTTGCGGCACGAACTGGTGGACAACTTCGGCGATCACGCCATGACGCATCGCCGAGATCGTCTCGGTGATGTCGTGGGCTTCGAGCAGTTCATTGCGCTGCTGGTAGATCACCTTGCGCTGGTCGTTCGACACGTCGTCGTATTCGAGCAGCTGCTTGCGGATGTCGAAGTTGCGCGCCTCGACCTTGCGCTGCGCCGATTCGATCGAACGCGTAACGATGCCGGCCTCGATCGCCTCGCCTTCCGGCATCTTCAGTCGGTCCATGATCGAGCGCACGCGGTCGCCCGCGAAGATGCGCAGCAGCGGATCGTCGAGCGACAGGTAGAAGCGCGACGAGCCCGGGTCGCCCTGGCGGCCCGCACGGCCGCGCAGCTGGTTGTCGATCCGGCGCGATTCGTGGCGCTCGGTGCCGATGATGTGCAGGCCGCCCGCGGCCTTCACCTGCTCGTGCAGCGTTTCCCACTCGTCGTGCAGCTGCTTGATGCGGCGCGCTTTTTCGTCGGCCGGGATTGCGTCGTCGGCGTCGATGAACGCAGCCTGCTTCTCGGCGTTGCCGCCGAGCACGATGTCGGTACCGCGGCCCGCCATGTTGGTCGCGATCGTGATGCGGTTCGGACGGCCGGCTTCCGCGACGATCGCGGCTTCACGCTCGTGCTGCTTCGCGTTCAGCACCTCGTGCGGCAGGCCGGCTTGCTTCAGCAGGTGCGACAGCAGTTCCGAGTTCTCGATCGACGTCGTGCCGACCAGCACCGGCTGGCCGCGCTCGTAGCAGTCGCGAATGTCGCGGATCACCGCGTCGTAACGCTCCTTGGCCGTCTTGTAGATCTGGTCCTGCTTGTCGATCCGCTTCGGCGGGCGGTTGGTCGGGATCACGACCGTCTCGAGGCCGTAGATCTCGTTGAATTCGTACGCTTCGGTGTCGGCCGTACCGGTCATGCCCGCGAGCTTCGCGTACATGCGGAAGTAGTTCTGGAACGTGATCGAGGCGAGCGTCTGGTTCTCGCTCTGGATCTTCACGTGTTCCTTCGCCTCGACCGCCTGGTGCAGGCCGTCGGACCAGCGGCGCCCCGCCATCAGGCGGCCCGTGAATTCGTCGACGATCACCACTTCGCCGTTCTGCACGACGTAGTGCTGGTCCTTGTGGAACAGCGTGTGTGCGCGCAGCGCCGCGTACACGTGGTGCATCAGCGTGATGTTCTGCGGCGCGTACAGGCTCTCGCCCTCACCGATCAGGCCCCACTCGGCGAGCAGCCGCTCGGCCTTCTCGTGGCCCGACTCCGTCAGGAACACCTGGCGCGCCTTCTCGTCGAGCGTGTAGTCGCCCGGTTTCTCGACGCCCGTGCCGTCGGCCTTCTCCTCGCCGATCTGCCGCTCGAGCAGCGGCGGCAGCGCGTTCATCCGGACGTACAGTTCGGTGTGATCTTCCGCCTGACCCGAGATGATCAGCGGCGTACGCGCCTCGTCGATCAGGATCGAGTCCACTTCGTCGACGACCGCGAAGTTCAGTGCCCGCTGCACGCGCGCGTCGGTCTCGTAGACCATGTTGTCGCGCAAGTAGTCGAAGCCGAACTCGTTGTTCGTGCCGTAGGTGATGTCCGCCGCGTAGGCCTGCTGCTTCTGGTCGTGTTCCATGCCGGACAGGTTGATGCCGACCGACAGACCAAGGAAGTTGTAGAGGCGCGCCATCCATTCGGCGTCGCGCTGCGCGAGGTAGTCGTTGACCGTCACGACGTGGACGCCACGGCCGGCCAGCGCATTCAGGTAGACGGGCAGCGTCGCGACGAGCGTCTTGCCCTCGCCGGTGCGCATTTCCGCGATCTTGCCGTAGTGGAGCACCATGCCGCCGATCATCTGCACGTCGAAGTGGCGCATCTTCAGCACGCGGCGGCTCGCCTCCCGGCAGACCGCGAACGCTTCGGGCAGCAGCTTGTCGAGCGACTCGCCGCCCGCGATCCGCTGGCGGAACTCATCCGTCTTGCCGCGCAACTGGTCGTCCGTCAGCTTCTCGATCTGCGTTTCGAGCGCATTGATCGTCGCGACGGTCTTTTGGTATTGCTTGACGAGCCGTTGGTTGCGGCTGCCAAAAATTTTCTGGAGAAAACCGGTTGTCATCGGATCGGATCCTGCGTCGCAGCACCGGCGCCCGGCGCGCGTTGCGCGCCCCGACGCCCGAGCCTCGGCGGCTTAGCGAATTAGTGGAATCAAACGAGGAATTTTAGCACGCGAGGAAGCATGCGCCGGTGTCCCGGCTGGACTCACGCCGCACGCCAAACCCGCGCGGGCCACCGGCCGCGTGGCCCGAAAGCCGCCCGTGCGCGAGCCGGCGCGGGTACAATCGGCGTCAACGTCCGCGCCCGTGCGCGCCCGAAGAATGCCTCGATGAACCGATTTTCCAAGCGTTTCGGCCCGCTCGCCGCGTATCGCCCGCAACCCGTGTCCGAAGTGCTCAACCGCACCGACGCGTTCGCGGCGCTGCGCGCCGGCGTCGAACAAGTCGCGTCGCTGCAGCGCGACCTCGCCGCGCTCCTGCCCGACTATCTTGCGAATCACGTCGAACCGGGCTCCATCAAGGACGGCACCCTGACCCTCTTTGCCGCGCACAATGCGCTCGCCGCCCGGCTGCGGCAGGTCGAGCCGCGCCTGCTCGCCGATCTCCAGAAGCGCGGCTGGCCGGTCTCGGCGCTACGCGTGCGCGTGCGTCCGAAGGACGCGCCGGAACCACCGCACGTGAAGCAGGCGCGTATGACGACCGTCGGCGCCACCGCGTTGCGCGACCTGGCCGATCACCTCGAGCCGTCGCCGCTGCAGGCTGCACTCGCGCGGATGGCCGCGCGCCACGGTGCGAAGTCTTCGCGCTGAACCCGCGCCGACCGCGCAGGCGGCCGCCCAACGAAAAAGCGACCCGAAGGTCGCTTTTTTTATCGCGGGTGCCGAACGCCGATCAGGCGAAGGCCGTCTGCGTGTCGAACGCGAAGCCGCTCGGCGCGGCTTGCGGATCGTCGAACGTGACGATCTCGTATGCGTCCTCGTGCGCGAGCAGTTCGCGCAGCAGCGCGTTGTTCAGCCCGTGACCCGACTTGTATGCGGTGTACGACGCCAGCAGCGGATGGCCGACCACGTACAGGTCGCCGATCGCGTCGAGCATCTTGTGCTTCACGAACTCGTCGTCGTAGCGCAGCCCGTCGTTGTTCAGGATCCGGTATTCGTCGAGCACGATCGCGTTGTCCATGCTGCCGCCGCGTGCGAGACCCAGCTCGCGCATCATTTCGACTTCATGGGCAAAACCGAACGTGCGCGCACGCGCGATCTCGCGTACGTACGACGTGTTCGCGAAGTCGACCTCGAGTTCCTGGCCCGTCTTGTCGACGGCCGGGTGACGGAAGTCGATCGTGAACTTCAGCTTGAACCCGAAATACGGATCGAGACGCGCGAACTTGTCGCCGTCACGGATTTCGACCGGCTTCTTCACCTTGATGAAGCGCTTCGGCGCGTTCTGCTCCTCGATGCCCGCGGACTGGATCAGGAACACGAAGGACGCGGCGCTGCCGTCCATGATCGGGATTTCCTCTGCCGTCACGTCGACATAGAGGTTGTCGATGCCGAGGCCGGCACACGCCGACATCAGGTGCTCGACGGTCGACACGCGCGCACCATCCTTCTGCAGCACCGACGCGAGCCGCGTGTCGCCGATCGACATCGCGGATGCCGGGATGTCGACAGGCGTGGGCAGGTCGACGCGCGAGAAAACGATCCCCGTGCCCGGCGCGGCCGGGCGAAGCGTCAGTTCGACCTTGCGGCCCGAGTGGAGACCGATGCCCACGGTCTTCACGATCGATTTGATGGTGCGCTGCTTCAGCATGATGTTCTTCATCTTGATTGAGATTATCAATCAGGAGTTATATTCGATAGGTGGGATTATAGCGTAATTCCCTATTCAACGCTGTTTGAAACTGCGTATCAATCTGTTTCGACTGTTTACCCGCGCCGATACGGGACGGGCCGATGCCCGGAACGGAGGCGTTTCCGGTCATCGGCCCGTGTTACAACTGCCCTGAGGCCGGTGCGCAGCGTTGCCCGCAGGCAACGGCGCACCGCACGATCAGGACATCAACGTCGCGAGCACGCTCGCCGCATCGCTCACTTCAAACTTGCCCGGCGCTTCGACGGCCAGCGTCTTGACCACACCGTCGTCGACCACCATCGCGTAGCGCAGGGAACGGATTCCCATGCCACGCGCGGACAAATCCTGCGTCAGCCCCAGCGCATGAGTGAAAGCAGCACTGCCGTCCGCCATCATGCGCACCTTGCCCGCGGTGTGCAGATCACGTCCCCATGCGCCCATCACGAATGCGTCGTTGACGGACACGCACCAGAGCTCGTCGATGCCCGCCGAGCGCAGTTGCTCGGCGTGCTCGACATAGCCCGGCACATGCTGCGCCGAACAGGTCGGCGTGAACGCGCCCGGCAATCCGAAGATCACCACCCGCTTTCCCGCCACCTGATCGCGCACGCTGAAGGCATTCGGCCCCAGCGTGCAGCCTTCGCGCGCGTCGTCGACGAATTCGAACAGTTGCGCGTCGGGCAGCGCGTCGCCCACTTGAATCATGGCTGGTCCCTCATAGCGATACGGTTTTTCGGCGTATTGCGGACAGCACGTCCCATCCCGCTCCGCTCATGCGAAGAGGGCACGTTTCCCGGCCCGGCGTCGCATCCGACGCGGCCTGTCGTGGTCCGTGGCATCCGTCACGCCGGCGTTACCGCGGCAATCTCATCGATTGCGCCGCGGCTTCGCCTGTGTGTGCGTCGTCAGTCAGCCTGCTTGCGCAGGAAAGCCGGGATGTCGTACGTGTCGACACCCTTCTCCTGCAGCGCCTGCACGTGCGATGCCGCGGTTTCGCGCGAGTTGCGCCATACCGCCGGCGTATCGAGCGCGCCGTAGTCGGCCGTGCTGACGTGTTGCGGCTGCGCATAGCCGTGCGAGATCGCGCTGACCGGCTGGTTGTCGGTACCCGTGCGCAGCAGCGTCATCGGAGCCGATTGCTGCTTCTTCGCCGCACGGCCCAGACCCGTCGCCACGACCGTCACGCGCAGCGCATCGCCCATTGCGTCGTCGTACACCGCACCGAAGATCACCGTGGCGTCTTCCGCCGCGTAGCTCTTGATCGTGTTCATCACTTCGCGCGTTTCCGACAGGCGCAGCGAACGGCTCGACGTGATGTTGACCAGCACGCCGCGCGCGCCCGACAGATCGACGCCTTCGAGCAGCGGGCTCGCCACGGCCTGCTCCGCGGCGAGGCGTGCGCGATCGACGCCGGCGACCGTCGCCGTGCCCATCATCGCCTTGCCCTGCTCGCCCATCACCGTCTTCACGTCTTCGAAGTCGACGTTCACGAGGCCATCGACATTGATGATTTCAGCGATGCCTGCGACCGCGTTGTTCAACACGTCGTCCGCGCACTGGAAGCACTTGTCCATCTCGGCGTCATCGCCCATCACGTCGAACAGCTTGTCGTTCAGGACGACGATCAGCGAGTCGACGTGATCCTCCAGTTGCTGCGAGCCTGCTTCGGCGACGCGCATGCGCTTGCCGCCTTCGAATTCGAACGGCTTGCTGACGACACCCACCGTCAGGATGCCCATCTCCTTCGCGATCTGCGCGACCACCGGCGCCGCGCCCGTGCCCGTACCGCCACCCATGCCGGCCGTGATAAACACCATGTGCGCGCCACGCAGCGCGTCGGCGATGCGCTCACGCGCCTCTTCCGCCGCCGCCTTGCCCATTTCCGGCTTCGCGCCGGCGCCGAGACCGGTGTTGCCGAGCTGGATCACGGACGGTGCGCGCGCGCGCGACAGCGCCTGTGCGTCGGTGTTCATCACGATGAAGTCGACGCCCTGCACGCCACGGTTGATCATGTGCTGAACGGCATTGCCGCCAGCGCCGCCAACGCCGACCACCTTGATGATGGTGCCGTTGGTTTCGGTTTCCAGCATTTCGAATTCCATTGTTGCCTCCGTCAAGAGAATAAAACTACTCGGCCGTTATTCGGCAGGAGATCGGGCAACCCCCTGTCGCGCGCCAGCCGCCGGCACCGGCGCGAATTTCGATTCGGTTCGTCCCCAAGAAAACGCCGGGCCACCCCGGGTTTTCCTGGCCCCCTCGGGGGGCAGGCTCGGCATGCCGAGCCGTGGGTGTACTCAAAAATTGCTCAGGAACCATTCCTTCATCCGCGAGAAGATCTGCCCCGCGTTGCCGGACTGCACGGCGACCTTGCGACCGCGCATGCGCTGTGCGCTGCCTTCGACGAGCAGGCCCATCGCCGTCGAGTAGCGCGGATTGCGCACCACGTCGGCGAGGCCGCCTGCGTATTCCGGCGCGCCGATGCGCACCGGTTTCAGGAAAATGTCTTCGCCGAGCTCGACCATGCCCGGCATCATCGAAGCCCCGCCGGTAATGACCACGCCGGAGCTCAGCAGTTCTTCATAACCCGACTCGCGCACGACCTGCTGCACGAGCGAGAACAGTTCCTCGACACGCGGCTCGATCACGGCCGCGAGCGCCTGGCGCGACAGCGTGCGCGGGCCGCGTTCGCCGAGGCCCGGCACTTCGACCATCTCGTCCGGATCGGCGAGCGCCTGCTTCGCGATCCCGTAGCCGACCTTGATGTCTTCCGCGTCCGGCGTCGGCGTGCGCAGCGCCATCGCGATGTCGCTCGTGATCTGGTCGCCGGCGATCGGAATCACCGCGGTATGGCGGATCGCGCCTTCGGCGAAGATCGCGATGTCGGTCGTGCCGCCGCCGATGTCGACCAGCACCACGCCGAGATCCTTCTCGTCTTCCGTCAGCACGGCCAGCGACGACGCGAGCGGCTGCAGGATCAGGTCGTTCACTTCCAGCCCGCAGCGGCGCACGCACTTGACGATGTTCTGCGCGGCACTGACCGCGCCCGTCACGATGTGCACCTTCACCTCGAGGCGGATGCCGCTCATCCCGATCGGCTCGCGCACGTCTTCCTGCCCGTCGATGATGAATTCCTGCGTGAGGATGTGCAGCACCTGCTGGTCGGTCGGGATGTTGATCGCCTTCGCGGTCTCGATCACGCGCGCGACGTCGGTCTGCGTGACTTCCTTGTCCTTGATCGCGACCATCCCGCTCGAGTTGAAGCTGCGGATGTGGCTGCCGGCAATCCCCGTGAACACGTTGGTGATCTTGCAATCGGCCATCAGCTCGGCTTCCTCGAGCGCGCGCTGGATCGACTGCACGGTGGCCTCGATATTGACCACCACGCCCTTCTTCAGACCCTTCGATTCGCTCTGGCCGAGGCCGATCACCTCGTAATGGCCTTCGCCCTTCAGCTCGGCGACGATGGCCACCACCTTCGACGTGCCGATGTCGAGGGAAACCAGCAGATCCTTGTAGTCTTTGCTCATAAAGTGCTCTTGCGTGTGATCTCTCGTTACTTCTTGCGCTTGTCGGTATCGGTCAGGAACCGCATGCCTGCCGCACGAATCGCGAATCCGTTCGGATAACGCAGGTCCGCATACTCGATGTCGTTGCCCCAACGCTCCGTGACGGCCGGCCACGCGGCGACGAGGCGCTGGCTCCGGTCATGCAGGGTCTCGCTGGTGCGCTCCTTGCCCAGTTCGACCTGCATGCCGTTCGACAGCTTCACCGTCCACGCGTAGCGCGCCGACAGCGTCACTTCTTCCGGCGCCGCCTTCAGCGGCGCAAACCAGTTCGTGAAGTCGCGATACCGCGTGACGACCTCCTTCGCACTACCCTCCGGGCCGTCGAACGCCGGCAGTTCCTGATCCAGTTCGCCCTGGTTCGCGGTGAACAGCTCGCCGTCGACGCTCACGAGCTGCGCGCTGCCCCAGGTCCCGAGCGGTTTGTACTCCTCGAGCGTGACAGCCAGCGCATTCGGCCACACCCGGCGCACGCTCGCGTGGCGCACCCACGGCATCTGCTCGAACGCGGCGCGCGCCGTATCGAGATCGACCGTGAAGAAATTCCCCTTCAGCCGGCCGACCACGCCCGCACGCACCGTCGGCGTGTTGATGTGCTCGGTGTCGCCGTCGATCCGGATTTCGCGCAGCGCGAACGTCGGACGCTGGATCAGCCAGTAGCAGCCGGCCGCCGCCAACACGAGCAGCAACAGCGCGTACAGCGCGCTGGCGGCAAGGTTGAGTTGGCGAACGTTGTTCCACATACGTCGTTCCGTTCCTGCGTCAGTCGTTGAGCGTAAGCGACAGCACCTTCACGACCAGCTCCGAATAGCTGATGCCGATCGACCGCGCGGCCTTCGGCGGCAGCGAGTGGTCGGTCATCCCGGGGGCCGTGTTCACTTCCAGGAAATACGCGTTGCCAGCGGCATCGAGCATGAAGTCCGCCCGCCCCCAGTCGGTGCAGCCGAGCACGTCGAATGCGCGGCGCGCGATGCGCTTCAGTTCCGCTTCCTGTTCCGCCGGCAGCCCGCACGGAATCAGGTACTGCGTATCGTCGGCGACATACTTCGCGTGGTAGTCGTAGAACTCGCCGGCCGGCACGATCTTGATCAGCGGCAAGTCGAGATCGCCGGCGATGCACGCGGTGTATTCGCCGCCGCCTTCGATGCTCTTCTCGACGATCACGATCTTGTCGTGCGCCGCGGCTTCCGACAGTGCGGCGGGCAACGCGTCGGCCGTCTTCACCTTCAGCACCGCGACGCTCGAGCCTTCGCTCGCCGGCTTCACGAACAGCGGCAGGCCGAGCTTCGCGACGATGTCCGCCGCACGGGCCGCGTAATCGTCGCCGCGCATCACCGTCTCGAACGGCGGCGTCGGCACGCCCGTCTGTTGCCACACGAGCTTCGTGCGGAACTTGTCGAGGCCGAGCGCCGAGCCGAGCACGCCGCTGCCCGTGTAGCGGATACCGTAGAAATCGAGCGCGCCCTGGATCTGGCCGTTCTCGCCGTAGCCACCATGCAGCGCGTTGAACGCGCGCACGAAGCCTTCATCCTTCAGCGCCGACAGCGGCCGCTCGGCCGGATCGAACGGATGCGCGTCGACGCCCGCGTCACGCAGGCCCTGCAGCACGAGACGGCCCGAGGTAAGCGACACCTCGCGCTCGGCGGATTCGCCACCGAACAACACCGCCACCTTGCCGAAACGTTTCGGATCGATCCCGCTCATGTCATGCCTTCTGTTGTGTGTGTTGCACGAGCTTCGCCGGCACGCCGCCGATCGAACCCGCGCCCATCGTGATCACCACGTCGCCGTTCTGCGCGACCCTGGCCAGTGCGTCCGGCACGTCGTCGACCGTCGCGACGAACACCGGGTCAACCTTGCCCACCGCGCGCAGCGCACGCGACAGCGCGTCGCCGTTGGCCGTCGCGATCGCCGCTTCGCCCGCGGCATAGACTTCCGTCAGCACCAGCGCGTCGACCGTCGACAGCACATTGACGAAGTCGTCGAAACAGTCGCGCGTGCGCGTGTAGCGGTGCGGCTGGAACGCCAGCACGAGGCGGCGGCCCGGGAACGCGCCGCGCGCGGCCGCGATCGTCGCGGCCATCTCGACGGGGTGGTGGCCGTAGTCGTCGATCAGCGTGTAATGGCCGCCGTCCGCGCTCGGCACCTCGCCGTAGCGCTGGAAGCGTCGGCCGACGCCGTTGAATTCCTCCAGCGCCAGCTGGATCGCGTCGTCCGCCACGCCGAGATCGGTCGCGATCGCGATCGCCGCGAGCGCGTTCTGCACGTTGTGCAGGCCCGGCATGTTCAGCACCACCGCGAGCGGCGCGCGCCCTTCGCGAATCACCGTGAAATGCATGCGGCCGTCGCGCGCATCGATGTCTTCCGCGCGCACCTGCGCGTCCGGCGACAGCCCGTAGCGCACGACCGGCTTCGAGATGAACGGGATGATCTGCCGCACGTTCGGATCGTCGACGCACACCACCGCGCTGCCGTAGAACGGCAGGCGCTGCGTGAATTCGATGAACGCCTGCTTGAGCCGCGCGAAATCGTGGCCGTAGGTGTCCATGTGATCGGCGTCGATGTTCGTGATGACTTCGATCACCGGATACAGGTTCAGGAACGACGCGTCCGACTCGTCGGCCTCGGCGACGATGAAGTCGCCCGTGCCGAGCCGCGCGTTCGCGCCGGCGCTGATCAGTCGGCCGCCGATCACGAAAGTCGGGTCCAGCCCGCCGGCCGCGAGCACGCTCGCGACGAGGCTCGTCGTCGTGGTCTTGCCGTGCGTGCCGGCGATCGCGATCCCCTGCTTCAGGCGCATCAGCTCCGCGAGCATCACCGCGCGCTGCACGATCGGCACGCCCTGGTGGCGCGCGGCCAGCACTTCGGGGTTGTCCGAGCGCACGGCCGTCGACACGACGACCGCGTTCGCGCCCTCGATGTTCGCCGCGTCGTGCCCGATCGCGATCCGCGCGCCGAGCGCCGCGAGACGGTCGGTCACCGCGTTGCGCGACAGGTCGGAGCCGCTGACCTCGTAGCCGAGGTTGACGAGCACTTCGGCGATGCCGCTCATGCCCGCGCCGCCGATCCCGACGAAATGAATGTGTTTGACGATGTGTTTCATTGCAGTTGTTCCAGGTTCGCGCCGGCCACCTTCGCGCAGACGCGCGCGACTTCGTCGGTGGCCTCGGGCTTCGCCAGCGAGCGCGAACGCTCCGCCATGTCCGCGAGCGACGCCCGCGACTGGCCGCGCAGCCAGTCGGCAAGCAGTTCCGCCGACAGGTCGCGTTGTTGCACCAGCACCGCCGCGCCCGCATCGGCGAGGAACGCGGCATTGGTCGTCTGGTGGTCGTCGACCGCGTACGGGAACGGCACGAACAGCGCCGCCACGCCCACCGCCGCGATTTCCGATACCGTCATCGCGCCGGAGCGGCAGATCACGAGATCCGCCGCCGCGTACGCGGTCGCCATGTCGTCGATGAACGGCACGAGCCGCACGTCGTCGCCGCCGGCGAATCCGGCCGCTTCGTAATTCGCCTTCAGCGCCTCGATGTGCTTCGCGCCGGCCTGGTGCACGATGCGCGGGCGCTCGCCCGGCGCCAGCAGCGCCAGCGCGCGCGGCACGACTTCGTTCAGTGCGGCTGCGCCGAGACTGCCGCCGACGACCAGCACGTTCAGCGGACCGCTGCGCGACGCATAGCGTGCTTTGGGCGTTTCCGTGCGCGCAAGTTCCGCGCGAATCGGGTTGCCGGTCCATTCCGCGTGCGGCAGTGCGCCGGGGAACGCGACGAGCACGCGTTTCGCGAATTTCGCGAGCACCTTGTTCGCGAGACCGGCGATCGAATTCTGTTCGTGCAGCACGAGCGGGCGGCCCGACAGCGCGGTCATCACGCCCGCCGGGAACGTGATGTAGCCGCCCATCCCGAGCACGACGTCCGGCCGCACGCGGCGCAGCGCGCCGAGACTCTGCCAGCATGCGCGCAGCAGGTTGAACGGCAGCGTCAGCTTGGTCTTCAGGCCCTTGCCGCGCAGTCCGCCGAAGCGCACGTATTCCATCGGGATGCCGTGCTTCGGCACGAGCGTCGCCTCCATCCCGGCCGGATTGCCGAGCCATACGACGCGCCAGCCCGCCGCTTCCATCCGGTGCGCGACGGCGAGCCCCGGGAACACGTGGCCCCCGGTGCCGCCTGCCATCACCATCAGCGTGCGTCGCGACGCGGTCATACCTTCCCTCCCCGCATCAGTACGCGATTTTCATAGTCGACCCGCAACAGCACCGCAAGCGCGACACAATTCAGCAGGATGCCCGAGCCGCCGTAGCTCACGAGCGGCAGCGTCAGGCCCTTGGTCGGCAGCAGGCCGAGGTTCACGCCCATGTTGATGAACGTCTGCGCGCCGAACCAGATGCCGATGCCCTTCGCCATCAGGCCCGCGAACGTGCGGTCGAGCGCGAGCGCCTGACGGCCGATCTCGAACGCGCGGCGCACGATCCAGTAGAACAGCAGGATCACGACCAGCACGCCAACGAAGCCGAGTTCCTCGCCGATCACCGCGAGGATGAAGTCGGTATGCGCTTCGGGCAGGTAGTTCAGCTTCTCGACGCTGCCGCCGAGGCCGACGCCGAACCACTCGCCGCGGCCGAACGCGATCAGCGAGTGCGTGAGCTGGTACGCCTTGCCCTGCGCATAGCGCTCGTCCCACGGATCGAGGTAGGCGAAGATCCGCTCGCGACGCCACGGCGACAGCCATACGAGCATCGTGAAGGTACCGACCGCCGTCGCGACCAGGCCGCCGAACAGCTTGCCGTTCACGCCGCCGAGAAACAGCACGCCCATCGCGATCGCGGCGACCACCATGAACGCGCCCATGTCCGGCTCGAGCAGCAGCAGCGCGCCGACGAGACCGACCGCGAACGCCATCGGCAGGAAGCCCTTCGCGAAGCTCTGCATGTACTCCTGCTTGCGCACCGTGTAGTTCGCCGCGTAGATCGTCACCGCGAGCTTCATGATTTCCGATGGCTGCATGTTCGTGATGCCGAGCGGAATCCAGCGGCGCGCACCGTTCACACCCTTGCCTACGTGCGGGATCAGCACGATCACGAGGCTGACCAGTGCGATCAGGAAGAGATGCGGCGCGTATTTGTCCCAGGTCGACACGGGCACGCGGAACACGATCACCGCCGCGATGAACGCGACGACGAGCGACACGCAGTGGCGCATCAGGAACGCGTAGTCGTGATACGACGCGTATTTCGGCGAATCGGGCATCGCGATCGACGCCGAATACACCATCACGACGCCGAGCCCGAGCAGCGCGATCGCGACCCACAGCAGCGAGTAGTCGAAGTCGAGCATGCGCGAGCGGCTCGGCCGAACGCCGTTCACGACGCTCGCGAGGCCGCCGGTCGCGGCGCGCGTGGCCGACGCGACGCGGCCGCCGGCGGCATTGCCGCCGGCGTCGCGCCGGTCGTTGAAACGGGACACGAGGCGATCGGACCAGCTCATGGCGTCGCTCCTTTGTCGATGGCGATTTCATCCACCGCCGCGCGGAACACGTCCGCGCGATGGGCGTAGTTCCTGAACATGTCGAGGCTCGCGCACGCGGGCGACAGCAGCACCGCATCGCCCGACTCGGCGAGATCGGCGGCGGCACGCACCGCGCCTTCGAGCGTCGCGTGGTCGGCGAGCGGCACGCCGGTTTCGGCGAGCGTGTCGCGAATCGCCGGCGCGTCGCGGCCGATCAGCATCACGGCACGGCACCAGCGCGCGACCGGCGCAACCAGCGGCGCGAAATCCTGGCCCTTGCCGTCGCCACCGGCGATCAGCACGATCTTCTGCGCGAGCCCGTCGAGCGCGGCCACCGTCGCGCCGACGTTCGTTCCCTTGCTGTCGTCGACGTAGTCCACGTCGTCGATCGTCGCGATCACTTCGACGCGATGCGCCTCGCCGCGATACTCGCGCAGCGCGTGCAGCAGCGGCGCGGCCGGGAGGTCGATCGCGCGTGCAAGCGCGAACGCGGCCAGCGCGTTCGCCGCGTTGTGCAGCCCGCGGATGCGCAGCGCGTCAGCCGGCATCAGGCGCTTCTGCGAGATGTCGGGCGTATGCGCGGCGTCGCGCTTGCGGCGACGGCTCGTCGTCTCGTCCGGCGCGTCGCGGTCGACCGCTTCGACCAGCCACGCAATGCCGTTGTCGCGCGACAGGCCGTAGTCGCCGTCCTGCGTCGGTTCGTTCAGGCCGAACGTGACCGTGCGCGCCGCATCAGCCGCGCCGGGGGCCGGCGCGAACTTCATCACGGCCGCATCGTCGCGATTGAGCACGCGCGTGGTCGTCGCGCCGAAGATCCGGCCCTTCGCGGCCGCATAGGCGTCGAAGCTGCCGTGCCAGTCGAGGTGATCCTGCGTGATGTTGAGGATCGCGGCCGCATCCGGCGCGAACGTGCGGGCCGTCTCGAGCTGGAAGCTCGACAGTTCGAGCACCCAGACGTCGGGCAGCGCCGTATCGTCGATCGCGCCCGCGAGCCGGTCGAGCATCGCCGGGCTGATGTTGCCGGCGACGGCGACCTTCTTGCCCGAACGCTGGCACAGCAGGCCCGTGAGGCTCGTCGTCGTGGTCTTGCCGTTGGTGCCGGTGATCGCGAGCACCTTCGGCTGATAGCCGCTCGTGCCGAGCGCGCGCAGCGCCTGCGCGAAGAATTCGAGTTCGCCCCACACCGCGATCGCGCGCTCGTTCGCGGCCGCGATCAGCGCCGCCAGTGCCGGTTCGAGCGGCGACAGGCCGGGGCTCAGCCCGACGATCTCGACGCCGCCGTCGAGCAGCGCGGGCGTGAACGGCCCGCCGACGAACTCCGCATCGATGCCTTCGGCCTGCAGCGCGGCAAGGTTCGGCGGCGCCTCGCGGGTATCGGCAATACGCAGCCGGCACCCGTGCCTCGCGCACCATCGCGCGATCGCGAGACCCGATTCCCCGAGCCCCAGTACGAGCACCATCGGCCGCTGCCGATCTCCAAACATCTCGCCAGACATCCTTGTTACCTTTCCGTTACCGCAGCTTGAGGGTGGACAGACCGAACAGGCACAGCATCAGCGTGATGATCCAGAAACGCACCACCACCTGCGTTTCCTTCCAGCCGGACAATTCGAAATGGTGATGCAACGGTGCCATCTTCAGCAGGCGCCGCCCTTCGCCGTAACGCTTCTTCGTGTACTTGAACCACGACACCTGCAGAATCACCGACAGTGTTTCCGCGACGAAGATGCCACCCATGATGAACAGCACGATTTCCTGGCGCACGATCACCGCGACCGTGCCGAGCGCGCCACCGAGCGCCAGCGCGCCGACGTCGCCCATGAACACCTGCGCGGGGTGCGTGTTGTACCAGAGGAACGCGAGCCCTGCCCCGCCCATCGCGGAACAGAAGATCAGCAATTCACCGGCGCCCGGGATGTGCGGGAACAGCAGATATTTCGAATAGACCGAGCTGCCCATCACGTACGCGAACACACCGAGCGACGCGCCGACTAGGACGACCGGCATGATCACGAGACCGTCGAGGCCGTCGGTCAGGTTCACCGCATTGCTCGCGCCGACGATCACGAAGTAGGTCAGCACGATGAAGCCCCACACGCCCAGCGGGTAGCTGATCGACTTCAGGAACGGCAGCATCAGGTCGGCGCGCGCCGGCAGCCCCATCGACAGGCCGCTCCTCACCCATGCCATGAACAGGTCGAACACGCGCACGTTGTTCGCTTCGGACACGCTGAAGGCGAGGTAGACGGCTGCGAACAGCCCGATCACCGACTGCCAGAAATACTTCTCGCGCGACGACATCCCGCGCGGGTCCTTGTGGACGACCTTGCGGTAATCGTCGACCCAGCCGATCACGCCGAAACCGAACGTGACGAGCATCACGATCCAGATGAAACGGTTCGTCAGGTCGCCCCACAGCAGCGTCGCGACAGCGATGCCGATCAGGATCAGCACGCCGCCCATCGTCGGCGTGCCGGACTTGACCAGGTGCGTCTGCGGGCCGTCCTTGCGCACGGCCTGACCAACCTTCATTTGCGTCAGCTTGCGGATCACCCACGGTCCGCACACGAGCCCGATCCCCAGCGCGGTGATGGTGGCCATCACCGCACGGAACGTGAGGTACGTGAACAAGCGCAAAAAGCTTGCGTCTCCTTGCAGCCATTGCGCCAGCGCCAGCAGCATGCTTCCTTCCTTCTACTCAGTGTGCAGCGGGCACCGTGCCCGCCGCGGGTTGTTTCGTCAGCGCGTCGACCACGCGCTCCATCTTCATGTACCGCGAGCCCTTCACGAGCACCGTCGCCTGCGCGCCGTAGCCCGCAGCGAGAAGTGCCGTCACCAGCGCGCCGACGTCATCGAAATGGCGGGCCGTGTCGCCGTACGCGGTACATGCATCGCGCGACGCATCGCCGAGTGCGAACAGCGCATCGATGCCGCGCTCGCGCGCATACGCGCCGACCTCCCGGTGAAATGCCGGGCCTTCGTCGCCCACCTCGCCCATGTCGCCAATCACCAGCACGCGCAGCTCCGGTTGCGCGGCCAGCACGTCGATCGCCGCGCGCATCGAATCGGGGTTCGCGTTGTAGGTGTCGTCGACGACCGTCGCGCCCGCGAGGCTGCCGACGACCGCTCGCCGGACCTGCAAGCGGCCCTTGACCGGCTCGAACGATTCGAGCCCCTGCTTGATCGCGGCCAGCTCGATACCGGCCGCGAGTGCCGCGGCCGTTGCCGCCAATGCGTTGCGTGCGTTGTGCTCGCCGAGCGCGCGCAGCCGCACCGTCACCGGGCCGGACGGCGTGTCGATCGCAAGCTCGCCGCCGTGCAAACGGCCCGCGACCTGCGCTTCGACCTGTCGTTCGGCGTCGTGCAGCGCGAAATCGAGAATCCGGTTGCCGGTCGCCGCGACACGCCAGATACCGGCGTACGCATCGTCGGCCGGAAACACCGCGACGCCGTCCGGCGTCAGCGCGTGGATCACGGCCGCGTGTTCGAGCGCGACCGCCTCGACCGTCGCCATGAATTCCTGGTGTTCGCGCTGCGCATTGTTGACGAGCGCAACGGTCGGCGCCGCGAGGCGCGCGAGAACTTCGGTCTCGCCCGGGTGATTCATCCCGAGCTCGATCACCGCGACGCGATGTGCGCCCGACAGGCGCAGCAGCGTCAGCGGCACGCCGATGTCGTTGTTCAGGTTGCCGGCCGTCGCCAGCCGCGCGTCGGTGCCGACTGCAGCCGCGAAGATCGACGCGATCATTTCCTTGACGGTCGTCTTGCCGTTGCTGCCCGTCACCGCGACGAGCGGCACCGCGAAGCGCTTGCGCCAGCCGTGCGCGAGTGCGCCGAGCGCGGCACGCGTTTCACCGCCCTCGATGACCGGCATCGCGAGGCCCGCCGGCGCGTGCGCGACGAGCGCCGCGGCTGCGCCGCGCGCGGAGACGTCGCCGAGGAAGTCGTGCGCGTCGAAGCGCTCGCCCTTCAACGCGACGAACAGGTCGCCCGGACCGACCGTGCGGCTGTCCGTCGACACGCGCTCGAACGTGGTATCCGAATCGCCGCGGACGGTGGCGCCGGGAATCAGGCGCGCGGCTTCGCCGAGACTGAGCATCGTCATTCGCCGCCTCCCTTGCCGTGCGTCGCGCGTGCCGCAAGCGCGAGCCGCGCGTGATCCTGATCGGAGAACGTGCGCTTCTTGCCCATGATTTCCTGCGTCGCCTCGTGCCCCTTGCCGGCCAGCACGACGACATCCTCGCGGGCCGCGCCGCGCACGGCCTGCAGGATCGCGCTCGCGCGATCCTCGATGCGGCGAGCGCGATCGGGCGCGGTCATCCCCGCGATGACCTGATCGATGATGCGCTGCGGATCCTCGCTGCGCGGATTGTCGCTCGTGACGACGACTTCGTCGGCGAGCCGCTCGGCGATCGCGCCCATCAGCGGGCGCTTCGTCGCATCCCGATCGCCGCCGCAGCCGAACATGCAGACGAGCCGCCCACCGCGCGCCGCCGCGATCGGGCGCAACGCGTCGAGCGTCTTGTCGAGCGCATCGGGCGTATGCGCGTAGTCGATCACGACCAGCGGTTCGTCGTTCTGCAGCCGGCCGCCAAGGCGCTGCATGCGCCCGTTGACGGACTCGAGCCGCGCAATCTCCGCGACGGCCGCGTCGAACGGCACGTCGGCCGCAAGCAGCGAGCCGAGCACCGCGAGCAGGTTGCTGACGTTGAACGTGCCGAGCGTGCCGACCTCGACGTCCGCGTCGCCCCACGACGAGCGCAGACGGAAGGCCGTGCCCGTCGTGGTCGCGCGCACGTCGAGCGCGACCAGTTCGCGATCGGCGTCGGCCGCCTGCGCGTCGCCGATCCCGTATGCGATCGTGCGCACGCGGCCGGCCAGCTTGTCGAGCAGGCGGCGACCGGCTTCGTCGTCGCGATTGACGACCGCTGCGCGCAGACCGCGCCACGCGAACAGCTTCGACTTCGCGGCTTCGTACGCGTCGAACGTGACGTGATAGTCGAGGTGATCCTGCGTGAGGTTCGTGAAGACGGCGATGTCGAATGCCGTGCCGTTCACGCGCCCCTGATGCAATGCGTGCGACGAGACTTCCATCGCGACGGCTTTCGCGCCCGCGTCGTGCAGTTGCGCGAGGCTCCGCTGCAGCTGCGGCGCGTCCGGCGTCGTGAAGCCGGTCGGCACCAGTTGCCCCGGCATGCCGCTGCCGAGCGTGCCGATCAGCGCGCACGGCTGGTGCAGCGCCGTCAGCGCGGCCGCGATCCATTGGGTGCAGGACGTCTTGCCGTTGGTGCCGGTCACGCCGATGGCGAGCAGGCTGTCGCTCGGGTCGCCGTACCAGCCGCTGGCGATCTCGCCGGCCAGCTGGT
This sequence comes from Burkholderia sp. LA-2-3-30-S1-D2, assembly GCF_001523915.2. Lineage (NCBI taxonomy): Bacteria > Pseudomonadati > Pseudomonadota > Betaproteobacteria > Burkholderiales > Burkholderiaceae > Burkholderia > Burkholderia sp. LA-2-3-30-S1-D2. Next base: position 3,040,171 of record NZ_CP013384.1, read on the forward strand.
CGAGCGCCGGCACCGCGAGTGCGACGGGTACGGCCGGTGCGGCTTCGAGACCTTCCGGCTGATACAGCACGGCGGCCGCGCCGCGCGCGACGGCATCGGAAATGAAGGCGCGATTGTCCGCCCCGTCGACCGCATAGCCGAGGAACACGTCGCCAGCCTGCAGACTGCGCGTGTCGGCATGCAATTGCGCCGCGGGGGCCACATGCTGGCGCAGCCACGCAAGCGCGGCCGCGATCTGCTGATGCGCCGGATGGGAACTGCGAGCGGCGCTCATCGAACAACTCCTGGTGAATTACGTGTCGTGCTGGATACGATCATATGCTTCGCACCGCCGCCCGCGGCGAGCTTTTGCGGGCCCGTCGCGGCGGGCGCGCCGGGCGCGTCGTCGGACACGACGAGCTGCTTGATCGGCATGTTCGGCGGCACGTTCAGCGCGCGCATCGTATCGCCTGCGATCGCCGAGAATACAGGGCCGGACACCTGGCCGCCGAAGTGGCTGCCGGCGGTCGGTTCGTCGACCGACACGGCGACGACGATGCGCGGGTTCGGCATCGGCGCCATGCCGACGAACGACGCGCGGTACTTGCGCGTGTAGCCGTGGCCTTCGTGCTTGTAAGCGGTACCGCTCTTGCCGCCTACGCGATAACCCGGCACGGCCGCATCGGGCGACGTGCCGCCCGGCGCCACCACCGTTTCGAGCATCGCACGCACCTCGCGCGCGGTGGTCGGGTTGAACACCTGCGTACCCACGACCGGCTGGTTGGGGTCGGTCTTGAAAATGGTCACGGGCATCAGCTCGCCGTCATGCGCGATCGCCGTGTATGCGCGCGCGAGCTGGAACAGCGACACCGACAGGCCGTAGCCGTACGACATCGTCGCCTGCTCGATGCGACGCCAGCTCTTCCACGGACGCAGGCGGCCGGCCACGGCGCCCGGGAACCCGACCTTCGGCGCCTGGCCGAGGCCGATGCTCGTATACATATTCCACATTTCCTCGGGCCGCATCGTCATCGCGATCTTCGTCGCGCCGATGTTGCTCGACTTCTGGATGACGCCGCCGACCGTCAGCGTGCCGAAACCCGCGTCGTCGGTGATCGGTGCGCCGTCGAGCACGAAATGCCCGTTGCCCGTCTCGACGAGCGTGTTCGGCGTCACGCGGTGCAGGTCGAGCGCGAGCGACACCGTAAACGGCTTCATGATCGACCCCGGCTCGAACACGTCGGTCATGATCCGGTTGCGCAACTGCTCGCCCGTCAAGCGCGAGCGGTCGTTCGGGTTGTACGTCGGGTAGTTGACGAGCGCCAGCACCTCGCCGGTGCGCACGTCGACGACCATCGCAGCGCCGGCCTTCGCCTTGAACTTCTCGACGGCGGCCTTCAGGTTCGCATACGCGATGTACTGGATCTTGCTGTCGATCGACAGGTCGACGTCCGTCCCGTTGTGCGGCGGAATCTGTTCGGCAACGTCCTCGACGATGTGCCCCATCCGGTCCTTGATCACGCGGCGCACGCCGGACGTGCCGGACAGCAATTTCTGGTCGCCGAGTTCGACGCCCTCCTGCCCTTCGTCCTCGACATTCGTGAAGCCGATCAGGTGAGCGGTAATCTCGCCTTCCGGATAGAAGCGCTTGTATTCGTTGCGCTGATAGATACCGGGAATGTCGAGCGCGGCGACCTTGTCCGCGACGTCGATCGGCACCTGGCGCTTTACGTAGACGAAACCTTTATCTTCCGACAGCTTCACGCGCAGTTCCTTCGGCGTCATGCCGAGGAGCTTGCCGAGCTGGTTGACCTTGCCGGCGTCGAGATCGTCCGGCACGGCGTCCGGAATTGCCCAGATCGCGCGCACGGGCAGACTCGTCGCGAGCACGAGCCCGTTACGGTCGAGGATCTTGCCGCGCGTTGCCGGCAGCTCGATCGTGCGCTGGTAGCGGCTCTCGCCCTGCTTCTGGTAGAACGCGTTGCCGGGCCCCTGGATCCAGAACGCCCGCGCAGCGAGCGCGACGAACGCCATGAACAGCAGGAACACGACGAGTTTCGAGCGCCACATCGGCAGGTGCACGCCGAGCACGGGGCTCGACGAGAACTTCACGTCCTGGCGCTTTTGCGACGGCTTCATCGCGCGCCTCCGCTGCCCTTGCTGGCCGTATCGGCCGACGCGGGAATCGGCGCGTCGATCGCCTTCGCGGCGCCCGGCGGCAGCGTCAGGTACTGGGTGCGGCCCGTCGTGATCGGCTGCATCTTCAGCGAATCGTTCGCGAGCTGCTCGATGCGGGACGTCTTGGACAGCGCGCTCTGCTGATATTGAAGCTGCGCGTAGTCCTGCTGGAGCTGACGCTCCTGCGACTGCGCGCGCTGCAGCTGGATGAAGATCTGGCGCTGCTGGTTCGTCGAGTTGACGACCGACAGTGCACAGCCCATCACGATGATCAGCAGGAAGATGTTGAAGCGGCTCATGGCGTGACGCGCTCCGCGATGCGCATCACGGCCGACCGGGCGCGCGGATTCGCGGCGACTTCCGCCTCGCTCGGGAATTGACGGCTGATGATCTTGAGCGGCGGGCTCGGGAGGTCGACGGCACGGATCGGCAGGCGACGATCGACGGCAGGCGCACTCGCGTGCGCCTGCATGAATCGCTTGACGATCCGGTCCTCGAGTGAATGAAAGCTGATGACCACCAGCCGCCCCCCTTGCTCCAGCAAAGACAATGCCGCGTCTAGTACGACTTGCAGGTCCGCAAGCTCTTGATTGACGTGAATCCGTATAGCCTGAAAGGTGCGGGTTGCCGGATCCTTGCCCTTCTCACGGGTTTTGACGACGTTACCCACGATTTGGGCAAGCTCGCCCGTGGTGTCGAGAGGCCCAAGACGGTCGGACTCTGCCCGGCGAGCAACAAGCGCCTTTGCAATCTGAAAAGCAAACCGTTCTTCCCCATAATCCCGTATCACCTCCGTCAATTCCTGCACCGAAGCGCGCGCGAGCCATTCGGCCGCCGACTCGCCGCGCGTCGGATCCATTCGCATGTCCAGCGGGCCATCCGCGCGAAAGCTGAAGCCGCGCGCCGGATCGTCCACCTGCGGCGAGGACACGCCCAGGTCCAGCAACACACCCGACACCTTCTCGACACCGCGCGCCGCAAGCGCGTCGCGCATCGATGCAAAGCTGTCATGTACGATCGAGAAGCGCCCATCCTCGATGCGCTGCGCCGTCTCGATCGCCCTCGGATCCTTGTCGAACGCGATCAGCCGGCCGGCCGGCGCCAGCCGCGCGAGCACCGCGCGGCTATGACCGCCGCGCCCGAACGTGCCGTCGACATAAATGCCGTCCGGCCGCGTCACGAGCGAATCGACCGCTTCGTCCAACAGTACGGTCCGATGCTGCAATTCGTTTCCCATCGCGGGCGTCTCCGTCACCGCAATCAGAACGTGAAGTTCTTCAGCGCGTCGGGCATGCCCTGCGCCATCGCTGCCTGCTCCTTCGCGATGTAGGTCTGCGAATCCCACAGCTCGAAGTGACTACCCATTCCCAACAACATGACTTCCTTTTCCAGTCCGGCCGCCATCCGCAGCTCGGGCGATACGAGAATCCGGCCTGCGCTGTCGAGATCGACATCCATCGCATTGCCGAGAAAAATTCGCCGCCACCAATGAGCGTCCATCGGCAGCGCGGCGATCTTGGCGCGGAACACTTCCCATTCGGGGCGCGGAAACAGCAACAGGCAGCCGTCCGGGTGCTTGGTAACAGTCACCCGTCCTTCTGCCTGTCCTTGCAGCGCTTCGCGATAGCGAGCCGGCACCGACATCCGCCCTTTCGCATCGAGCGTCAGCGCCGACGCCCCTTGGAACACTTTCCGCTCTCCCGTTCAGGGCACCGAAGCACCCGCTCAATGCTCAAGAATTTAGCCGGAATAGCCCGCCAAATCACACAAAAATACACTTTCTCACACTGTCTCCCACTTTAGTGGAAGGGTTTGGCACGGTCAAGGGAGCGGCCCGGTTTTTTGACGAATTTTGTTAGTTAGAACAAGGACTTACGCGCGCATGCTCATGCGGCCCTTCATGCTAAAAATCGTTATAAATGAATGAGCTAGTGCAACTTGTGAAGGTGATACGTGAGAAAGGCGGGCCAGACTGGCGTGCGGACGGGGCTTTCGGGGGCGGGAAAACGCGGAAAAAACGGGCGGTATCGGGAACGGCGGACCAAGGCGGCGTCGCGCGCCGCCCCGGCCCGAATGTCAGAGATAGTATGCAGTGCTCGTCATGACTTTCGATGCGGCGCGCATCAGCATCCGCGCGGGCAGCGGCAGCTCGATCCCGCCGGCATCGGTCGCGGCCTTGCCGTGCTTCACCTCGTCGAGCCGCATCTGCTCGACGATCGCACGCGACGCCGTGTCGGTCGCCGGCAGCTCGGACAGGTGCCCGTCGAGATGGCTCTCGACCTGGCGCTCCGTCTCCGCCATGAAGCCGAGGCTGACCTTGTCGCCCAGCGTTCCGGCGACGACGCCGATCGCGAGCGCGCCAGCGTACCACAGCGGGTTGAGCAGGCTCGGACGCGAATCGAGTTCCTTCAGCCGATGCGCGGTCCACGCGAGATGATCCTCCTCCTCGCGCGCGGCTTCCTCGAACATCGCCTTCGACGACGACGAGCGCGCGGTCAGCTTCTGCGCCTGATAAAGCGCCTGCGCGCAGACCTCGCCGACGTGGTTCACGCGCATCAGCCCGGCGGCATGCGTACGCTCCGCGGGCGTCAGTTCGCCGGCCGGCGGCTCCGCCGGCGCAGGCACCGGGCGGCTCATCCGGCTAATGCCGGTCAGCGATCGCAGGCCGCGATCGAATTCGCTGATCAGTTCATCCAACACCATCCTGTTCTCCTGGCTGCGTGTGCTGCCGCGGACGGCAAAGGCACGTGCTCCGCTGCTTAACCGACTTGATTATTCAGCGGAAATTGCGGTTAACCCGTGATTTTAACCATTGTTGCATAAAGGAAACATGGCAGCCTTGCGCCAAGGCATTTCGCTTTGTCGGAAAAATCGGCTTTGCTACATTACGTGCGACTTCTTGCGAAGTTGATGGGGCCCGTCAACACAACATAACTATCCGCCCCGCCAAAAAAATTCAGTGATTCTTGGAGATCCGTTAATGAAAAAGTCGCTTCTCGCGCTCGTCGCGCTGGGCGCGTTTGCTGGCGCAGCCCATGCGCAAAGCAGCGTGACACTCTACGGCATCATCGATGAAGGCTTCATCTTCAACAACAATGCAAAGGGCGGCCACCTGTATGGTCTGTCGAGCGGCGTGATGCAAGGCAGCCGCTTCGGCCTGCGCGGCACCGAAGATCTGGGCGGCGGCCTGAAGGCGATCTTCGTGCTCGAAAACGGTTTCGACGTCAACTCCGGCAAGCTCGGCCAGGGCGGCCTGATGTTCGGCCGCCAGGCTTACGTCGGCCTGTCGAGCCAGTACGGTAAGGTCACGCTGGGTCGCCAGTACGACTCCGTCGTCGACTTCGTCGGCCCGCTCGAGGCAGGCGACCAGTGGGGCGGCTACATCGCTGCTCACCCGGGCGACCTCGACAACTTCAACAACGCGTACCGTGTGAACAACGCGGTCAAGTACACGAGCCCGACCTACGGCGGCTTCTCGTTCGGTGGCATGTACAGCTTCGGCGGTCAGGCCGGCCAGTTCTCGAAGAACCAGGTCTGGTCGCTCGGCGCCGGTTACAACAACGGCCCGCTGGTGTTGGGCGTCGGCTACTTGAACGCACGCACGCCGGCGAACTACGGCGGCATGTTCAACACCGGCGCGTCGGCTGCGGCGACGGCCGTGTCGTCGCCGGTCTACGGCGCATATGCGAACAGCGCGAACACGTACCAGGTCATCGGTGCGGGCGGTGCGTACACGTTCGGCGCAGCGACGATCGGCGCGACGTACTCGAACACGAAGTTCAAGGGCTTCTCGGTCGGTCCGTTCGTGAACCAGACCGCGACGTTCAACAACGGCGAAATCAACTTCAAGTATCAGCTGACCCCGGCGCTGATCGTCGGCGCGGCGTATGACTACACGCAAGGCAGCAAGATCGATGGCAACTCGGCAGCCAAGTACCACCAAGGCTCGCTGGGCGTCGACTACTTCCTGTCCAAGCGCACGGACGTCTACGTGATCGGTGTGTACCAGCATGCGTCGGGCAACACGCTCGATTCGGCAGGCAACGTCGTTCAGGCACATGCGTCGATCAACGGTCTCGACCCGTCGAGCACCAGCAACCAGGTCGCAGCGCGCGTCGGCATCCGTCACAAGTTCTAATCAGCTTGTCTGACAAGCCGCAGCATATTGAAGGCGCCTTCGGGCGCCTTTTTCTTTTGCGGCTGCGAAGCGGTGAGCGGCGAACAGGACGATCGCCGGACGGCCCGTTCACGGCGGCGAACCGGCCCATACGGCTCATCGACGGGAATGCCACCGCTGCCGGCGGGCAGCATGCGTCGTGGTATCGCGCCATGCGAGTCGCGGATCGCGGATCGCGGCCGCCGCCGGCGATCCGGTCGAGCCGCTCCGTCAGCCACGGCGCATCCCGGTAGAACGCGTGCCGTTCCTGCGACCGTCGGACCTCGGCGCGGCAACCTCGGTGCCGACACCACGAATAAAAAAGCCCGGCATTGGCCGGGCTCGTTCGTTCGACTGCGGTGTTATGCGCGTCCGTCGCGCAGTTCGCGCCGCAGGATCTTGCCGACATTCGTCTTCGGCAGTTCCGTGCGGAACTCGACGAGTTTCGGGCGCTTGTAGCCAGTGAGCCGCTCCTTGCAGTACGCGAGGATGTCCTTGTCGGTAAGCGCCGGGTCCTTCTTCACGACGAACAGCTTCACGGCTTCGCCCGAGTGCTCGTCCGGCACGCCGACCGCCGCCACCTCGAACACGCCCGGGTGCGACGCCACCACGTCCTCGACCTCGTTCGGATACACGTTAAAACCCGATACCAGGATCATGTCCTTCTTCCGGTCGACGATCTTCACGTAACCGCGTGCGTCCATCACGCCGACGTCGCCGGTCTTGAAGAAACCGTCCGGGAACATGACCTTCGCGGTTTCGTCCGGACGGTTCCAGTAGCCGGCCATGACCTGCGGCCCGCGGATGCAGATCTCGCCCGGCTCGCCGAGCGCGACGTCGTTGCCTGCGTCATCGCGGATGGCCACTTCTGTCGACGGCAGCGGCAGGCCGATCGTCCCGCTATATTCGGTCGCGGTTACCGGGTTGCAGGTCGCGACCGGCGAGGTCTCCGACAGGCCGTAGCCCTCGACGATCGCCGTGTGGGTCTTCTCATACCAGCGCTTCGCGACGCCTTCCTGGATCGCCATGCCGCCGCCGTTGGCGATCACGAGCTTCGACAGGTCAAGCTGGTTGAATTCGGGATGGTTCAGCAGCGCGTTGTACAACGTGTTGACGGCCGGAATCGTCGAGATCTGGTAACCCTTCAACTCCTTGATCATCCCGCCGATGTCGCGCGGATTCGGGATCAGGATGCCCATGCCGCCCGTGCGCATCGTCAGAAAGCCGCAGACCGTCAGCGCGAACACGTGATAGAGCGGCAGCGCGACGACCGTCACGAACTGCTTCACCTCGGGGTACTTCTCGTGCGCGGGATGGTGCCATGCGCCGGCCTGCAGCACGTTCGACACGATGTTCCGGTGCAACAGCGTCGCCCCCTTCGCGACACCGGTCGTACCGCCCGTGTACTGGAGGAACGCGACGTCGTCGGGGCCGAGCTTCTGCGGCTTGAAGGTTTGCCGCGCACCATCCGACAGCGCGGCCTTGAAGCGCGTGTACGACGGAAGCTGCCAGGCCGGCACCATCTTCTTCACGTTGCGCACAACGTAATTGACGAGCCAGCCCTTGATGCCCAGCAGATCGCCCATCGACGCGACCACCACATGCTTGACCGCGGTGTTGGCGATGACGGCCTGCAGCGTCGACGCGAAATTCTCGAGGATGACGATCGCCTCCGCCCCGCTATCCTTAAGCTGATGTTCGAGCTCGCGCGGCGTATAGAGCGGGTTGACGTTGACGACGGTGAAGCCCGCGCGGAGCACCGCGACGATCGCTACCGGGTACTGCAGTACGTTCGGCATCATGAGCGCGACGCGCGCGCCGCGCTTCAGGCCGCGCGACTGCAGCCACGCGCCGAACTGGCGCGACAGCGCATCGAGTTCGCCGTACGTGATGCTCTTGCCCATGCAGACGAACGCCTTGCGGTCACGATACTGCTTGAAGCTTTCGTCGAGGAGATCCGGGATGGATGGATACGGGGACGCGTCAATTTCGGCTGGAACGCCGGGTGGGTACGATTTCAGCCAAATTTTGTTCATACTGCGCGTCTCCTCACAGATTTTCGAATGGTCGTGCTAAAACGCATCGTAGCGGCTCGTCCTTGCCGAGACAACCGGGTTAGATGCCCACTTCGAACTTTCGAATATATTCGTCTGATCATATCAAGAAGTTCGGTCAAATCCGCTCAACTTCCACCAGACAATCGTAAAACGTCGCCGAGTTGCCGAGATCGGTCAGCGCCTGGCTCGTCACCTCGTTCGCGTTCCGTCCATCCGCCGACAATTTCTTCCACCAGATCGACAGTCCAACGACGAGCCCTGCCCGCGCACGATCGGTCACTCTCGCGACCGCCTGCATCGATCCGCGGTCGTTGAAGATGCGCACGATGTCGCCCTCCCCGATGCCGCGCGCGTCGGCGTCGGCCGGGTGTATATCGAGGTGCGGCTGGCCTTCCGTACTGCGCAGGCTGTCCACGTTCACGAACGTGCTGTTCAGGAAGTGGCGGGCCGGCGGGGAAATCATCGCCAGTGGATAACGAGCGGCGAGTTCAGGGGCGGCCTCGGCCGATTCGAACGGCGGCAGGTAATCGGGCACCGGGTCCATGCCCATCTGCTCGAGTCGCGCACTGTAGAACTCGCATTTGCCGGACGGTGTGCGGAAGCCGCCATTCGCGAAAGGCGCGTCCGGCACCTTGAGCTTCAGCCAGCCGGCCCGCTTCAACGTCTCCCAATCGCTGTCGAGCGTCGGATCGTCCCAACGGAGCGCCATCTGCGCGACATCTTCGTCGCTGTGATAAAGCGCGGGCTCGTCGAGCCCCATGCTGCGTGCGATGCCGCGAAAGATTTCCGTGTTCGGCCGTGCGTCGCCGACTGGCGGAATCGCCGGTAGATTCGCCATCACATAGGTGTGGCCGTATGACTTGTGGACATCGAGATGCTCGAGTTGCGTCGTGGCAGGCAACACAATGTCGGCGAAATCGACCGTATCTGTCTTGAAGTGCTCGAGAACGACCGTGAACAGATCTTCGCGCGCGAACCCGGCGGCGACTTTCGACGAGTCGGGCGCGACCGCGACCGGATTCGAATTGTAGACAATCACCGCTTCGACCTTCGGCCCGAAGGTGGCGTCGCCCGGATGCAGCAGTGCATCGCCGATCGCATTCATGTTGATGATGCGCGGCAGTTTGTGTGGCCAGCCTGGCATCAGATCCGGACGCAGCAGCGCCGACTGATTGACCGGAGCGAATTCCGACGACGACAGCAGCAGCCCGCCGGCCCGGTCGCGCCACGCGCCTGTCAGCGCAGGCAAACTCGCAATCGCACGCACGGCATTGCCGCCACCGCGCACACGCTGCATGCCGTAATTGAGGCGAATCGACGCCTTGCGGGTCGCGCCGTAACGACGTGCGAGTTCGATCAGTTCCGACACTTCGATGCCGCAGATCTGGGCGACACGCTCCGGCGGATAGGACAGGGCTCGCGCCTTGAGCGCATCGAAGCCGAGCGTATGGCGCGCGATGTAGTCGTGATCGAGCAGGTCTTCGGTAATCAGCACATGCATCATGCCGAGCGCGAACGCGCCGTCGGTGCCCGGCTTCAACGCGAAGTGCTGATGGCATTTCTCCGCCGTCAGCGAGCGGTAGGGATCGATTGCGACCAGTCGGGCGCCTCGACGCTTGGCTTCCTGCGCTCGGGTCCAGAAATGCAGGCTGGATGCGATCGGGTTGGCGCCCCAGATCAGGATCAGCTCGCTTTCCTCGAAATGCTCGAGATGCATACCGATGCTTCCGCCATACGTATAGCGCAGCCCTGCTGCACCGGCCGCGGCGCAGATGGTCCGCTCAAGCCGGGACGCACCGAGTTTATGGAAGAACCGCTGCGCAATGCCTTCGCCCTGCACGAGTCCCATCGTTCCCGCGTAGCTGTACGGCATAATCGCCTCCGGCGCACGCGCAGCTATTTCCCCGAGACGACGACCGATCTCGTCAAGTGCTTCGCTCCAGCTGATCGGCACGAAGCGCCCTTCCCCCTTCGCGCCGATGCGCTTGAGGGGCACGGTGAGCCGGTCGGGATGATGGACGCGGTCGGCATATCGGCTGACTTTCGTACACAACACGCCCTGCGTGGGCGGATGGTCGGGGTCACCCGTGACCTTGATCGCACGGCCGTTTTCGACGGTCACGCGCATCGCGCATGTGTCCGGACAATCGTGCGGGCAAACGGCCCGAGCTATCTGAGTGGCGACGTTCATCATTCTGGATGCGACTGGGGTGGAGGTTCGCAAATTTTACGAGGATGGACCGACTAAGACCTCATTTCGCACGAATTTCCCGCCTGTTCAGCGAAAAGACTGGAATAGCGGATGAAAAATGTCGACGCTGGACCGGCTCCGAACTGCCGATGCGACGATACGGACGTGGGGCGGGTGTGAAAAGTGCCTTGTCGGCGGCTTCGCCGGACACGAGTCACCTCCCTGGCCGGAGATTGCAGCGAATAAGCGGGTGATTGGTCCGGGATGATGGAGAGCGGCGGGGTCGGGTTAAGGGCTTGAGCAACAACCGGAGAGGTTCGATTGCCTGCACTCGCGCTTTTCGCGGGGGTGTCAGAATTTCCGTGTTCAAGGCGGGGTTGAGATTCACACGGATGGTCGAACGAACCGGTCCTCGTAGAGGATAGCGAATTGGTTCATCGCTGTCTTCCAGTCGTGAGCGGCACGTCCCCAATCGGCAGTGATGTTGCGCAGCGCCAGCCAGATCAGTTTCGTCGCGGCATCATCGGTCGGGAAGTGACCTCGGGTCTTGATGATCTTGCGTAGCTGCGAATTGATGTTCTCGATGGCGTTCGTCGTGTAGATCACCTTGCGCACGCCCGGCGGGAACGCAAAGAACGGAATCACGCGATCCCAGGCGTTGCGCCACGCCGTGCTGACCGGCGGGAATTTCTGCCCCCACGGACCGTCAGCAAACGCATCCAGCTCGGCCTGCGCGGCTTCAGCGCTCGGGGCGGTATAGATCGGGCGGATCGCAGCAGCGAGGGACTTGCGGTCTTTCCAGCTCGCGTAATCGAGACTGTTGCGGATCAGGTGGACGATGCAGGTTTGCAGCGTCGTGGCCGGAAACACCACCGCAAGTGCTTCGGGCATGCCCTTGAGGCCGTCGGTCACGGCAATCAGGATGTCGCCCACGCCGCGTGTTTTCAGATCATTGAATACCTTCATCCAGAACTTGGCGCCCTCGGTGTTCTCGATCCACAGGCCCAGGATGTCACGCGTGCCGTCGGGCAGAATGCCCAGTGCCAGATAGACGGCCTTGTTGCGCACGACGGCGTCTTCGCGAATCTTCACGCGCAGCGCGTCGAAGAATACGACCGGATACATCGGTTCGAGTGGCCGGGCCTGCCAGGCCGTCACTTCGGCCATGACCTCATCGGTCACCGAACTGATGAATTCGGGCGAAACTTCCGTGCCGTACTGCTCCAGCACAAAGCCCTGAATCTCGCGCACGGTCATGCCCCGTGCGTACATCGCAACGATCTTGTCGTCGAAGCCCGTGAAGCGTCGTTCGTGTTTGGGGATCAGCAGTGGTTCGAAACTGCCGTCGCGGTCGCGCGGTACTTCGATGCGGATCGGTCCGTCTTCGGTCAGAACCGTCTTGGCGGCACGGCCGTTGCGCTGGTTCGTCACGCTGGCCGGTTTTGCCGCGCCCGGCGCGTAGCCGAGGTGGTGATTCATCTCACCGCCCAGCGCTCGCTCGATCAGCGCCTTCTTGAGGGCTAGCGTCGCGGCATTGATCGCTTCGGCCGTCATCGGGCCGTTGCCGAATTGTTCAAGCAGTTCAGCGGGAATCGCCGGTAGCTCTACCGGTGGGGTTTTCGGTTTGCGAGGCATAGGTTCTCCTGGGAAGGATCATATGCCTTGAACACGAAATTACTGACAGGCCCCTTTTCGCTGCGCAAATGCAAAAACCCCCGCCTTTTGGGCGGGGGTTCTTGGCTTAGGGAGCCTGACGATTACCTACTTTCACACGGGAATCCGCACTATCATCGGCGTAGAGTCGTTTCACGGTCCTGTTCGGGATGGGAAGGGGTGGGACCGACTCGCTATGGTCATCAGGCAAAGAGGGTTGTTCTGCTGGCGTGGCCAACAGAACCAATCTGGGAAGAAGCAGTAATTTAGGTTGTGTGTATCACACACGAGAATCCAACCAGTCCGACGCGCTCTGTAGCGCGAGACAGACTTGTTATAGGATCAAGCCTTACGGGCAATTAGTATCAGTTAGCTGAACGCATTACTGCGCTTACACACCTGACCTATCAACGTCCTGGTCTCGAACGACCCTTCAAGGGGATCTAGTCCCCAGGGATATCTCATCTTAAGGCGAGTTTCCCGCTTAGATGCTTTCAGCGGTTATCTCTTCCGAACATAGCTACCCGGCGATGCCACTGGCGTGACAACCGGTACACCAGAGGTTCGTCCACTCCGGTCCTCTCGTACTAGGAGCAGCCCCCTTCAAATATCCAACGCCCACGGCAGATAGGGACCAAACTGTCTCACGACGTTTTAAACCCAGCTCACGTACCTCTTTAAATGGCGAACAGCCATACCCTTGGGACCGGCTACAGCCCCAGGATGAGATGAGCCGACATCGAGGTGCCAAACACCGCCGTCGATATGAACTCTTGGGCGGTATCAGCCTGTTATCCCCAGAGTACCTTTTATCCGTTGAGCGATGGCCCTTCCATACAGAACCACCGGATCACTATGACCTGCTTTCGCACCTGCTCGACTTGTCGGTCTCGCAGTTAAGCACGCTTATGCCATTGCACTATCAGCACGATTTCCGACCGTACCTAGCGTACCTTCGTACTCCTCCGTTACGCTTTGGGAGGAGACCGCCCCAGTCAAACTGCCTACCATGCACTGTCCCCGACCCGGATCACGGGCCAAGGTTAGAACCTCAAACAAACCAGGGTGGTATTTCAAGGACGGCTCCACCGAAACTAGCGTTCCGGTTTCATAGCCTCCCACCTATCCTACACAGATCGGTTCAAAGTCCAATGCAAAGCTACAGTAAAGGTTCATGGGGTCTTTCCGTCTAGCCGCGGGTAGATTGCATCATCACAAACACTTCAACTTCGCTGAGTCTCGGGAGGAGACAGTGTGGCCATCGTTACGCCATTCGTGCAGGTCGGAACTTACCCGACAAGGAATTTCGCTACCTTAGGACCGTTATAGTTACGGCCGCCGTTTACCGGGACTTCAATCAAGAGCTTGCACCCCATCATTTAATCTTCCGGCACCGGGCAGGCGTCACACCCTATACGTCCACTTTCGTGTTTGCAGAGTGCTGTGTTTTTATTAAACAGTCGCAGCCACCAGTTTATTGCAACCCCTTCACCCTCCTGGCGCAGGCCAGTCAAGCTACAAGGGCGTACCTTATCCCGAAGTTACGGTACCAATTTGCCGAGTTCCTTCTCCCGAGTTCTCTCAAGCGCCTTAGAATACTCATCTCGCCCACCTGTGTCGGTTTGCGGTACGGTCATCGTTAGACTGAAGCTTAGAGGCTTTTCTTGGAACCACTTCCAATTGCTTCGCTCCCGAAGAAGCTCGCGCCACACCCTTGAATTACGCACCCGGATTTGCCTAAGTGCCTTCTCCAATGCAGCGACCGGGACTTCCAACACCCGGACAACCTTCCGCGATCCGTCCCCCCATCGCATCTAACAATGGTGCAGGAATATTGACCTGCTTCCCATCAGCTACGCATTTCTGCCTCGCCTTAGGGGCCGACTCACCCTACGCCGATGAACGTTGCGTAGGAAACCTTGGGCTTACGGCGAGGGGGCCTTTCACCCCCTTTATCGCTACTCATGTCAGCATTCGCACTTCCGATACCTCCAGCACCCTTTACAAGGCACCTTCGCAGGCTTACGGAACGCTCTCCTACCATGCGTGCAAAGCACGCATCCGCAGCTTCGGTATATAGCTTAGCCCCGTTACATCTTCCGCGCAGGACGACTCGATCAGTGAGCTATTACGCTTTCTTTAAAGGGTGGCTGCTTCTAAGCCAACCTCCTGACTGTTTTAGCCTTCCCACTTCGTTTCCCACTTAGCTATATTTGGGGACCTTAGCTGGCGGTCTGGGTTGTTTCCCTCTTGACACCGGACGTTAGCACCCGATGTCTGTCTCCCGTGATTGCACTCTTCGGTATTCGGAGTTTGCTATGGCGGGGTAATCTGCAATAGACCCCCCAACCATGACAGTGCTCTACCCCCGAAGGTGAGACACGAGGCACTACCTAAATAGTTTTCGGAGAGAACCAGCTATTTCCAAGTTTGTTTAGCCTTTCACCCCTATCCACAGCTCATCCCCTAACTTTTCAACGTTAGTGGGTTCGGACCTCCAGTACGTGTTACCGCACCTTCATCCTGGCCATGGATAGATCACTTGGTTTCGGGTCTACGCCCAGCAACTGAACGCCCTATTCGGACTCGCTTTCGCTACGCCTGCCCTATACGGTTAAGCTTGCTACTGAACGTAAGTCGCTGACCCATTATACAAAAGGTACGCCGTCACCCCTTACGAGGCTCCGACTGTTTGTATGCATGCGGTTTCAGGATCTATTTCACTCCCCTCCCGGGGTTCTTTTCGCCTTTCCCTCACGGTACTGGTTCACTATCGGTCGATCACGAGTATTTAGCCTTGGAGGATGGTCCCCCCATCTTCAGACAGGATTTCACGTGTCCCGCCCTACTTGTCGCACACCTAGTTCTTTCATACTGTTTTCGCCTACAGGGCTATCACCTGCTATGGCCGCACTTTCCAGAGCGTTCGGCTAACAATACAAATAAAGAGTGCAAGGCTCATCCCATTTCGCTCGCCACTACTTTGGGAATCTCGGTTGATTTCTTTTCCTGCGGTTACTTAGATGTTTCAGTTCACCGCGTTCGCTTCACATGACCTATGTATTCAGTCATGGATACTCCAAAAGGAGTGGGTTTCCCCATTCGGACATCTACGGATCAAAGCTCGTTTGCCAGCTCCCCGTAGCTTTTCGCAGGCTACCGCGTCCTTCATCGCCTGTGATCGCCAAGGCATCCACCACATGCACTTGTTCGCTTGACCCTATAACGAGTCTGTCTCGTTACAGGTTGAGTTCTCGCGTTGTGCCGTATTCCAAAATCGAGCCGAACATAGAGTTCGAATCATCTTGAGATACATCGATACAATCACAACCCGGATAGTTTCCACGTCCATCTCAAGACGCTTCCGCTATCCAAATTACTTACTTCTTCCAGATTGTTAAAGAACGACAGCCGATACATACTACGTATCCTCTGACTGGCTCAATCGCCAATGCAAAATTCTCGGTTCAGTGTCTGAACCAAGCCCTTAGCGTTGGTGATTGGTGGAGGCAGACGGGATCGAACCGACGACCCCCTGCTTGCAAAGCAGGTGCTCTCCCAGCTGAGCTATGCCCCCATGAGTACAGATTGCCTCAGGTGTTACCGCCAGACAATGGTGGGTCTGGTTGGATTCGAACCAACGACCCCCGCCTTATCAAGACGGTGCTCTAACCGACTGAGCTACAGACCCCTGAGTCTGTCTTTAAATTTACAGCCGATAAGCGTGAGCGCTCAATTTTGCGAGAAGCTCTGGAAAGGAGGTGATCCAGCCGCACCTTCCGATACGGCTACCTTGTTACGACTTCACCCCAGTCATGAATCCTACCGTGGTGACCGTCCTCCTTGCGGTTAGACTAGCCACTTCTGGTAAAACCCACTCCCATGGTGTGACGGGCGGTGTGTACAAGACCCGGGAACGTATTCACCGCGGCATGCTGATCCGCGATTACTAGCGATTCCAGCTTCATGCACTCGAGTTGCAGAGTGCAATCCGGACTACGATCGGTTTTCTGGGATTAGCTCCCCCTCGCGGGTTGGCAACCCTCTGTTCCGACCATTGTATGACGTGTGAAGCCCTACCCATAAGGGCCATGAGGACTTGACGTCATCCCCACCTTCCTCCGGTTTGTCACCGGCAGTCTCCTTAGAGTGCTCTTGCGTAGCAACTAAGGACAAGGGTTGCGCTCGTTGCGGGACTTAACCCAACATCTCACGACACGAGCTGACGACAGCCATGCAGCACCTGTGCGCCGGTTCTCTTTCGAGCACTCCCACCTCTCAGCAGGATTCCGACCATGTCAAGGGTAGGTAAGGTTTTTCGCGTTGCATCGAATTAATCCACATCATCCACCGCTTGTGCGGGTCCCCGTCAATTCCTTTGAGTTTTAATCTTGCGACCGTACTCCCCAGGCGGTCAACTTCACGCGTTAGCTACGTTACTAAGGAAATGAATCCCCAACAACTAGTTGACATCGTTTAGGGCGTGGACTACCAGGGTATCTAATCCTGTTTGCTCCCCACGCTTTCGTGCATGAGCGTCAGTATTGGCCCAGGGGGCTGCCTTCGCCATCGGTATTCCTCCACATCTCTACGCATTTCACTGCTACACGTGGAATTCTACCCCCCTCTGCCATACTCTAGCCTGCCAGTCACCAATGCAGTTCCCAGGTTGAGCCCGGGGATTTCACATCGGTCTTAGCAAACCGCCTGCGCACGCTTTACGCCCAGTAATTCCGATTAACGCTTGCACCCTACGTATTACCGCGGCTGCTGGCACGTAGTTAGCCGGTGCTTATTCTTCCGGTACCGTCATCCCCCGGCTATATTAGAACCAAGGATTTCTTTCCGGACAAAAGTGCTTTACAACCCGAAGGCCTTCTTCACACACGCGGCATTGCTGGATCAGGCTTTCGCCCATTGTCCAAAATTCCCCACTGCTGCCTCCCGTAGGAGTCTGGGCCGTGTCTCAGTCCCAGTGTGGCTGGTCGTCCTCTCAGACCAGCTACTGATCGTCGCCTTGGTAGGCCTTTACCCCACCAACTAGCTAATCAGCCATCGGCCAACCCTATAGCGCGAGGCCCGAAGGTCCCCCGCTTTCATCCGTAGATCGTATGCGGTATTAATCCGGCTTTCGCCGGGCTATCCCCCACTACAGGACATGTTCCGATGTATTACTCACCCGTTCGCCACTCGCCACCAGGTGCAAGCACCCGTGCTGCCGTTCGACTTGCATGTGTAAGGCATGCCGCCAGCGTTCAATCTGAGCCAGGATCAAACTCTTCAGTTTAAACCTGTTACTGTTTTCGGTTCGGTTAAGAACCGGTCGCTCACTCAAAGCTGACAGGAATATGAATTGCTTCATAAACCTGACTTACTTTAGTGTGAGACTCTTGATACTTTCGCTATCTGATCCGAAGATCAGCTCGCTTCCATCAAGCGCCCACACTTATCGGCTGTTAATTTTTAAAGAGCATTTCTGCGAGAAACCTGGAGTTTCTCAGCAGCGCTGCGTTTTCAGCAGCAGAGAAGCGAAATTATGAACCGTCTTTTTCAGTCAGTCAACAACTTTTTGAACTGCTTCGTTGCGACGACCGGGTTCAACTTCGTGTGCGCCGGGGCTCTACAACCGACCCTCCATCGCACCGCTTCCCTTCTTCCCCCGCGCCGCGTTTCCGTTAGCGCGAAAGAGGCGTGATTCTATGCACCTGCCCCAGTCTGCGCAACCCCCTTTGTGAAAATATTTTGAAAAAGCCCCCGTGCGCTAACGCGCACGGGGGCTTCGGGCTCATTGCCCCGGGCGATCTTGCCGACGACCGACACCCGCCGCTCGCCAGGCGCCACCCAGCCACTGCCAAATCAGCGGTTCTTGAATACCGGCTTCCGCTTCTCGACGAATGCCGCCATCCCTTCCTTCTGATCTTCGGTCGCGAACAGCGAATGGAACAGTCGACGCTCGAAATGGACACCCTCGGCCAGTGTCGTCTCGTACGCGCGATTCACCGACTCCTTGACCATCATGACCGCCGGCAGTGAAAACTCGGCAATCGTCGTCGCAGCGGCAATCGCTTCGTCGAGCAGTTTGTCAGCCGGCAGCACGCGCGACACGAGCCCCGCCCGTTCCGCCTCGGCCGCGTCCATGAAGCGCGCCGTCAGGCACATGTCCATTGCCTTCGCCTTGGACACCGCGCGCGGCAGACGCTGCGTGCCGCCTGCGCCCGGCATCACGCCCAGCTTGATTTCGGGCTGGCCGAACTTGGCCGTATCCGCTGCGAAGATGATGTCGCACATCATCGCGAGCTCGCAACCACCGCCAAGCGCAAAGCCCGCCACGGCAGCAATGATCGGCTTGCGGATCTCGCGGACGGTCTCCCAGTTACGGGTGATGTAGTCGCCGCGATAAACATCCATATAGGAATAGGTCGCCATCATGCCGATGTCGGCCCCGGCCGCGAACGCCTTCTCGCTCCCCGTCACGACGATCGCGCCAATCGCTTCGTCTGCGTCGAACGCTTTCAGCGCAGCGCCCAACTCATCCATCAGCGCATCGTTCAGCGCATTCAGCGCCTTCGGACGGTTCAGTGTGATCAGCCCGACTCGCCCCCGGGTCTCCACCAGGATGTTCTCGTAAGACATCTATTTCTCCTCGATCAATGAAATGAGAAACGCCTCGCACATGCGAATAGTTTGATGCTACCATTCTCCGACCAACCGGTCGGTTAATTAATCGATCCAACCCTTCCCTATGTCCATCAGGCCGCCGCCATGACCCATGCACTGTTCACGAAGCACGAAGACACGCTGAAACACGCCCTCGCCGCCATCGAGAGCCGCGGGTACTGGAGCCCGTTCGCGGAAATGCCGAGTCCCAAAGTGTACGGGGAAAGCGCCAACGCCGACGGCGAAGCGGCGTTCAAGGCACACCTCGGCAACACGTTCGTGCTCGACCAGCCGGCTTCCGGCGGAACCGTCGGCGCAGAGCAGTCGCCGTACGGGATCGCGCTGGGCATCCGCTATCCGAAATCGACACCCGACGAACTGATTGCCGCGGCCGCCGCGGCCCAGCGCGCATGGCGCGAAGCCGGCCCGAGCGCCTGGATCGGCGTCAGTCTCGAAATCCTCGCACGGCTGAATCGCGCGAGCTTCGAAATTGCCTACAGCGTGATGCACACGACGGGCCAGGCGTTCATGATGGCATTCCAGGCCGGGGGCCCGCACGCGCAGGATCGTGCGCTCGAAGCGGTCGCCTACGCCTGGGACGAGTTGCGCCGCATCCCGGCCGATGCACACTGGGAGAAGCCGCAAGGCAAGAACCCGCCGCTCGCGATGCACAAGCGCTATACGATCGTCCCGCGCGGCACCGGCCTCGTGCTCGGCTGCTGCACGTTCCCGACCTGGAACGGCTACCCCGGCCTGTTCGCCGACCTGGCGACCGGCAACACGGTGATCGTCAAACCTCATCCGGGCGCGATCCTGCCGCTCGCGATCACGGTCCTCATCGCCCGCGACGTGCTGCGCGAAGCCGGCTTCGATCCGAACGTCGTCACGCTCCTCGCGACCGAGCCGAACGACGGCGCCCTCGTGCAGGACCTCGCGCTGCGTCCTGAAATCAAGCTGATCGACTTCACGGGCAGCACGCAAAACGGCACGTGGCTCGAACACCATGCCCATCAAGCACAGGTGTATACCGAGAAGGCCGGTGTCAACCAGATCGTGATCGACTCGACCGACGACCTGAAGGCCGCGGCCAAGAACATCGCGTTCTCGTTAGCGCTGTACTCCGGCCAGATGTGCACGGCACCGCAGAACATTTACGTGCCGCGCGACGGCATCCGGACGGCAGACGGCCATGCAAGCTTCGACGAAGTCGCCCAGGCGATCGCTGTCTCCGTGCAGAAACTGACCGGCGACCCGGCTCGCTCGGTCGAACTGATCGGCGCGATCCAGAACGACGGCGTGGTCGCGCGTATCGACGACGCCCGCAAGCTCGGTCGTGTGCTCGCTGACAGCCAGACGCTCCAGCATCCGACATTCGCCGACGCTCGGGTGCGCACGCCGCTCGTGCTGCAACTCGACGTGGCCGACCAAGCGAAATTCACGCAGGAGTGGTTCGGCCCGATCTCGTTCGTGATTGCGACCGACTCGACCGCGCAATCGCTCGATCTCGCCGGCAAAATCGCCGCGGAACATGGTGCGCTGACGCTCTCCGTCTACAGCACCGACGACAAGGTCCTCGACGCTGCGCACGATGCAGCGGTGCGTGGCGGCGTCGCGCTGTCGATCAACCTGACGGGCGGCGTATTCGTCAACCAGTCGGCTGCATTCTCCGACTTCCACGGCACCGGCGCGAACCCGGCCGCCAACGCGGCGCTCGCCGATCCGGCGTTCGTCGCCAACCGGTTCCGAGTGGTGCAAAGCCGCGTCCATGTTGCGCCGAAGGCTGTACCTGCGGAAGCCGGCCAAACGGCATAACCCGAATGGCCGACGTGCAAACGCCGTCACGTTCACTACCATGAACGAATCTGCCAACCGGCAGGTTCGTTGCACATCGACACCCCCATGACCGACGCCTACATCTGCGACGCGATTCGCACCCCCATCGGCCGCTACGGCGGCTCCCTGAAAGACGTTCGTGCCGACGATCTCGGTGCGGTGCCGCTCACGGCGCTGATCGAACGCAACCGCAATGTCGACTGGTCGGCCATCGACGACGTGATCTACGGCTGCGCAAACCAGGCCGGCGAAGACAACCGCAACGTCGCGCGCATGTCCGCGCTGCTCGCGGGCCTGCCGACCGCCGTGCCGGGTACGACGCTGAACCGGCTGTGCGGTTCGGGCATGGACGCCGTCGGCACCGCCGCGCGCGCGATCAAGGCGGGCGAGGCACGCTTGATGATCGCGGGCGGCGTCGAAAGCATGACGCGCGCGCCGTTCGTGATGGGCAAGGCCACCAGCGCATTCGCACGCCAGACCGCCGTTTTCGACACGACGATCGGCTGGCGTTTCGTCAATCCGCTGATGAAACAGCAATACGGCGTCGATTCGATGCCGGAGACGGCCGAGAACGTCGCGGTCGACTACGGTATCAGCCGTGCCGATCAGGACCTGTTCGCGCTGCGCAGCCAGCAGAAGGCCGCGCGTGCGCAGCAGGACGGCACGCTCGCCGAGGAAATCGTCCCGGTGACGATTCCGCAGAAGAAAGGCGACCCGCTCGTCGTATCGCGTGACGAGCATCCGCGAGAAACGTCGCTCGAGGCGCTCGCGAAGCTGAAGGGCGTCGTGCGCCCGCACGGCTCGGTGACGGCCGGCAACGCGTCGGGCGTCAACGACGGCGCATGCGCACTGCTGCTCGCCAACGCGGAAGCCGCCGATCAGTATGGGCTGCGCCGCCGCGCACGCGTCGTCGGTATGGCGACCGCAGGCGTCGAACCGCGCGTGATGGGGATCGGCCCGGCGCCGGCCACGCAGAAACTGTTGCGCCAGCTCGGGATGACGATCGACCAGTTCGACGTGATCGAGCTGAACGAAGCGTTCGCCTCGCAAGGTCTCGCGGTGTTGCGCATGCTCGGTGTCGCCGACGACGATCCGCGCGTGAACCCGAACGGCGGTGCGATCGCGCTCGGTCACCCGCTCGGCGCATCGGGCGCTCGGCTCGTGACCACGGCGCTTCACCAACTCGAGCGTACGGGCGGCCGCTTTGCACTCTGTACGATGTGCATCGGCGTCGGCCAGGGCATCGCGATCGCCATCGAGCGCATGTAACCGACGCGCCGCGCGCCTATAACGAAGTCATGAAGGAGACACTGCATGTCATATCAGCCGATCCAGCTGGATATCGATCAGACTGCCCGCGTGGCCACGATCACCCTCAACCGCCCGGACAAGCTGAACAGCTTCACGCGAGCGATGCACCGCGAACTGCAGTCTGCGCTCGATGAAGTCGAGACGGCCAGCGCACGTGCGCTGATCCTGACGGGTGCGGGGCGCGGCTTTTGCGCAGGCCAGGACCTGGCCGATCTCGACTTCACACCGGGCGCGTCCACCGACCTCGGCACGCTGATCGACGAGCATTTCAATCCGCTGATTCGCCGCCTGCAACGCATGCCGATTCCGGTGATCGCCGCCGTCAACGGGACGGCGGCGGGCGCCGGCGCGAATCTCGCACTCGCCTGCGACATCGTGTTCGCGGCACGCTCGAGCAGCTTTATTCAGGCCTTCGTCAAGATCGGGCTCGTGCCCGATTCGGGCGGTACGTGGTTCCTGCCGCAACGCGTCGGCATGGCACGCGCGCTTGGGCTGGCCCTGACCGGCGACAAGCTCGGCGCCGAACAGGCTGAACAATGGGGCTTGATCTGGCGCGCGGTCGATGACGATGCGCTCGCCGCGTTGGCCCGTCAGCTAGCCAATCAGCTCGCGCAGCAACCGACGCTCGCAATCGCGTCGATCAAGCAGTCGATGCGCGACAGCGTCTCGAATACGCTCGATCAGCAGCTCGACCTCGAACGCGACCTGCAGCGTAAGCTCGGCCAGTCATACGACTACGCGGAAGGCGTGAAGGCGTTCATCGAGAAGCGTGCGCCGCGCTTCGAGGGGCGTTGACATGACCACCTCCAACGACACGCTCACCCCTGATGCGCTCGCCCGTGCGACGGCACGGGCCATGTACGACGCAGACGCCTGCAGCCGCGCGTTCGGCATGGAAATCGCCGAAGTGCGGGCCGGCTACGCACGCCTGCAGATGCGCGTACGGCCGGAATTCCTGAACGGACATCAGACCTGTCACGGCGGCATCATCTTCACGCTCGCCGATTCGACCTTCGCGTTCGCATGCAACTCGTACAACCTGAATACCGTTGCGGCCGGCTGCTCGATCGAATACCTGCGTCCCGTATACGGTAACGACCTGCTGACGGCCGAAGCGATCGAGCAGACGCGCAGCGGCCGGCACGGCATCTATGACATCCGCGTCACGAACCAGACAGGCGAAACGGTCGCGATGTTTCGGGGCAAATCGGCCCAGATCAAGGGCACGGTGCTGCCGGAAGAACGTTGACGTCCACCGCTCGCTCATAACAATCACTGGAGACAGGCATGACTACCCCGCTACCGCTCGAGCCGATCGAGACCGCCTCGCGCGACGAGCTTACCGCACTGCAGCTTGAACGCCTGAAGTGGTCGCTCCGGCATGCGTATGACCACTCTCCCGTCTATCGCCGCAAATTCGACGAAGCGGGCGTCCATCCCGACGACCTGAAGACGCTCACGGATCTGTCGCGCTTCCCGTTCACGACCAAGAGCGACCTGCGCGACAGCTACCCGTTCGGGATGTTCGCGGTGCCGCAGGACCAGATCTCGCGCATTCACGCGTCGTCGGGCACGACCGGCAAGCCGACCGTCGTCGGCTATACGGCGCGCGACATCGACACTTGGGCCAATCTCGTCGCGCGCTCGATCCGCGCGGCGGGTGCGCGGCGTGGCGACAAGGTTCATGTCAGTTATGGATACGGGCTGTTCACCGGCGGGCTCGGCGCACACTACGGCGCCGAACGCGCGGGACTGACCGTGATTCCGTTCGGCGGTGGCCAGACCGAAAAGCAGGTGCAGTTGATCCAGGATTTCCGGCCCGACATCATCATGGTGACGCCGAGCTATATGCTGTCGATCGCCGACGAAATCGAGCGCCAGGGCCTCGACCCCGCACAAAGCTCGCTGCGCATCGGCATCTTCGGCGCGGAGCCCTGGACCAACGACATGCGCATGGCCATCGAGCATCGGATGGGCATCGACGCGGTCGACATCTATGGGCTGTCCGAAGTGATGGGGCCCGGCGTCGCATCGGAGTGCGTCGAGACCAAGGACGGCCCGACCATCTGGGAAGATCACTTCTATCCGGAAATCATCGACCCCGACACCGGCGAAGTATTGCCGGACGGCGAACTTGGCGAACTGGTCTTCACGTCGCTGACGAAGGAAGCGCTGCCGATCATCCGCTACCGGACGCGCGACCTCACGCGTCTGCTGCCCGGCACCGCCCGCACGATGCGCCGGATGGAAAAGATCACCGGGCGCTCGGACGACATGATGATCGTGCGGGGCGTCAACGTCTTCCCGACGCAGATCGAGGAGCAGCTGCTGAAACAGCGTGCGCTTGCACCGCACTATCAGATCGTGCTGACGAAGGAAGGTCCGCTCGACGTGCTGACGCTCAATGTCGAGCCGTGCCCCGAAACTGCCCCCGACACGGCGGCAATCCATGCGGCGAGACAAGCGCTCGCGCACGACATCAAGTCGCTGATCGGCGTGACGGCCGTGATCAATGTGCTGCCCGTGAACGGGATCGAGCGTTCGGTCGGCAAGGCACGCCGCGTGATCGACAAGCGCAAGGGCTGATACCCCCAGCCCCCCGCCACCCGACCGCCGCGCGCAACAGCAATCGCGAGGCAAAAAAACAGCCCGACCGGCCAACACCGATCGGGCTGTTTCGCTTTGATGCCGGGCTACACGTATACGCCGGCACCACCGCGCATCACGAATTCGGGAACAGCAGCCACATCCGGCCGATCTGCTTCATCCGTCCGGCCTGGTCGCCGGCGTCGTCGCCCAGCCCCCAGAAATAGTCCGCCCGCACGCCGCCCTTGATCGCGGAACCCGTGTCCTGCGCGAACACGAGCCGGTTCATCGGCGTATTCGTCAGCGGACGCGTGGTCTGCAGGAACACCGGCGTGCCGAGCGGGATCGACGACGGATCGACCGCGATCGAACGCTCCGCCGTGAGCGGCACGCCGAGTGCGCCGATCGGGCCGTCCGCGCCGCCGTGCGGCGCATCTTCCTTCGTCGGCATGTCGCGGAAGAACACGAATCGTGGATTCGTATCGAGCAACGCATCCACGCGAGTCGGGTTTGCCTTCGCCCAAGCCTTGATGCCCTGCATCGTCGCCTGTGCGGGCGTCAGCTCGCCGCGATCGAGCAGCCACTTGCCGATCGAGCGATACGGCTGGTTATTGGTGCCGCCAAAGCCGACCCGCATCACCGAGCCGTCGTCGAGCAGCACGCGCCCCGAACCCTGCACCTGCAGGAAGAACGCCTCGATCGGATCATCGACCCACACGAGTTCGTTGCCGTTCAGGATGCCGGCCCGCTCGAGCTGGGCGCGAGCGGGCAGCGCGGCACCGGCGCGATAGCCAGCCGGCCAGCGGTACAGCGCGTACTGGTAAGGGCCGCGACGCACGCGGGAGCCGTGCAGCAGCGGCTCGTAATAGCCGGTCACGAGCCCGTCGAGCGTGCCGTCGGTATTCGCCAGCTGAAACGGCGTGAAATACGTTTCGAAGAATGCACGTGCGCTGCCGACGTCGAGCTCGTCGAGGCGGTCGGCGGCCGCGCAGGCGCGCTGCCATGCGGGCTGGCGCGCGAGCCGCACGCAGTTCTGCCGCAGCGCGGCCGTCGCGCCGATCAGCGAATCGTCCTGCCACCCCGGCACCTGCTGCCACGCGACCGGCGTGAGCCGCTTCGCGGCAATCTGCCCTGGCACGATCGCCGCGCCGGTCGGCGGCTTGAGCGCCGACGTGCGCGTCGGCGCGCCGCCGCATGCGGCAAGCAGCGCTGCCGTCGCGGCCGCCGCCACCCAGCCGGCCACCCGGGGCCCAAACCACATACAATGTTCGTTCTTGATGGAAACCGCCATGTCAGATTTTCTCGACCAATATCCGATGCTCATCTTCGCGCTCGAGGCTTTCGTAGCGCTTGCCCTGCTGATCTTCATCGTCGTGTGGACGTCGTCGGGCAGGAAGAAGCACGCCCGCGGCAACGACCGCCAGCCGCGCTGACCGGCCCCGCACGCTCAATGCAGCGTGCGCGGCATGTGCAGCGCGAACTCGTCGACCGGCGCGTCGAACCGCTCGCCGTCCTCCGCCACGCAGAAGTACGCGCCGCGCATCGTGCCGACCGGCGTCGCGATCACGGCCCAGCTCGTGTATTCGAACTGTTCGCCCGGCTGCAGCAGCGGCTGGTGCCCGACGACGCCGAGCCCCTTCACTTCCTGCACGTGGTTTTCGCTGTCCGTGATGATCCAGTGACGCGCGATCAGCTGCGCCGCGACCTGCCCGGTATTGCGGATGGTCAGCGTGTACGCGAATGCGTATTGACGTCGATCGGGGTCGGATTGTTCCGGCAAGTAGCTGGTTTTCACCGAAACGGTGAACTGATACTGACTCATGATGTTTCCGCTGTAGGTAACCGCCCGCGCCAACTGGAGCGGCAGGGCCGCGGGCGCGCCGCACTGGTTCGGCATTCTATTCGGAATCGGGCCGCAACCGCACGGCCCGTCGCCGCGCACCGGGTCGCCGGACGGTAGAATGGCGGTTTTGCGCCGCAGCGTCCCCGCTCCCCTGTCATGACTCAATTCCGTATCGCTCCCAGCATCCTGTCGGCCGACTTCGCACGGCTCGGCGAAGAAGTCCGCAACGTGGTCGCCGCCGGCGCCGACTGGATTCACTTCGACGTGATGGACAACCATTATGTGCCGAACCTCACTATCGGCCCGCTCGTCTGCGAGGCGATCCGCCCGCACGTGCAGGTGCCGATCGACGTGCATCTGATGGTGCGCCCGGTCGACCGGATCGTGCCCGATTTCGCGAAAGCCGGCGCGAACCTGATCAGCTTCCACCCGGAAGGTTCGGACCACATCGACCGTACGCTGTCGCTGATCCGCGATCACGGCTGCAAGGCCGGCCTCGTGTTCAACCCGGCGACGCCGCTGAACTATCTCGACCACGTGATGGACCGCCTCGACTTCGTGCTGCTGATGTCGGTGAACCCGGGTTTCGGCGGCCAGTCGTTCATTCCGGAAACGCTGAACAAGCTGCGCGAAGCACGCGCGCGCATCGACGCATACACCGAGCGCACCGGCCGCGAGATCCTGCTCGAGGTGGACGGCGGCGTGAAGGCCGACAACATCGCGGAAATCGCGGCAGCCGGCGCGGATACCTTCGTCGCGGGTTCGGCGATCTTCGGCAAGCCCGACTACCGCAAGGTGATCGACGAGATGCGCGCCGCGCTCGCCACCGTCGAGCGGAGCTGACGTCGTGGCCGATTCCTCGCAGACCCGTCAGGCACCGGCCGCAGCCGACGGCACGATCCGTTTCGCGACGCCGCGCATCGACGCGGCGCTGATCGACCTCGACGGCACGATGGTCGACACGGCCGACGATTTCACGGCCGGGCTGAACGGGATGCTCGCGCAGCTCGGCGCGCCGGCCACGTCGCGCGATGAGGTGATCGGCTACGTCGGCAAGGGCTCCGAGCACCTGATCCACAGCGTGCTGAAGCCACGCTTCGCGCCCGACGAGGCGCACGCGCGCTTCGACGACGCGCTCGCGATCTATCAGACCGAATACGCGAAGATCAACGGCCGCCACACGCGCCTCTATCCGGACGTCGCAACCGGCCTCGACGCGCTGCGCGCCGCCGGCATCCGGCTCGCGTGCGTGACGAACAAGCCGCACCGCTTCGCCGTCGAGCTGCTCGAGCAATACGGGCTGATCGATCGCTTCGGCATCGTCCTCGGCGGCGACAGCGTCGCGCGCAAGAAGCCCGATCCGCTGCCGATGCTGACGGCCTGCGACGCGCTCGGCGTCGCGCCGGACGCGGCGGTCGCGATCGGCGACTCGGAAAACGACGCGCTGGCGGGCCGCGCGGCGGGAATGGCGACGCTGACGGTGCCGTACGGCTACAACCACGGCAAAGCTATACAAACGATAAATTCGGATGGTATAGTCGATTCGTTGCTGGTCGCGGCCCGCGCGATTACCGCGCACAACGCCGGCCGGCCAACCATCTGATTATTTCTTCCATCCGCATGTTTCTGAATAAAAAACGGAGTCTGAGCAGCATCGACCGGGGAGCCTGGCCCTGGCGTCGCTGGTCGCGCTAACCTCTTCGATGAGGTACGCTGAGGCACGTCTTCAGCGCCGTTTTTTATCTCGCTGCGCATCCGCGCGCCGATCGTCGCACCACCTCGAGTTCTACCGTGTCCGAACGCTTGCGTTCAGGATCGGCCGCAGGCTCGCGACGTTCACGCCCGGAGTGCCGGCCGGCAACAGGCACTTCTCGATCGACCGCCCTTTCGCCGACGGCAGCCCGCGCAGCGTCAAGTGATCCCTGGCGCACTCCGCCGCTCGTCCCGAACAGGACCGGAACATGACCGAACTCGAATTCCAATCGCTGGCGAACGAAGGCTACAACCGCATCCCGCTGATCGCGGAAGCGCTCGCCGACCTCGAAACGCCGCTGTCCCTCTACCTGAAGCTGGCCCAGCCCGAACGCGCGGGCGCCAACTCCTTCCTGCTCGAGTCGGTGGTCGGCGGCGAACGCTTCGGCCGCTATTCGTTCATCGGCCTGCCCGCACGCACGCTGGTGCGCACCCGCAACGGCATGTCCGAAGTGGTGCGCGACGGCCAGGTCGTCGAGACGCACAACGGTGACCCGTTCGAATTCATCGAGTCGTTCCAGGCGCGCTTCAAGGTCGCGCAGCGCCCGGGCCTGCCGCGCTTCTGCGGCGGCCTCGCCGGTTATTTCGGCTACGACGCGGTGCGCTACATCGAGAAGAAGCTCGCGAACACCGCGCCGCGCGACGATCTCGGCCTGCCCGACATCCAGTTGCTGCTCACCGAGGAAGTCGCGGTGATCGACAATCTCGCCGGCAAGCTCTACCTGATCATCTATGCGGACCCGGCCCAGCCAGAGGCCTATACGAAGGCAAAGCAACGCCTGCGCGAACTGAAGCAGCGCCTGCGCACGACCGTGCAGCCGCCCGTGACGTCGGCGAGCGTGCGCACCGAGACGTTCCGCGAGTTCAAGAAGGAAGACTATCTGGCCGCCGTGCGCCAGGCGAAGGAATACATCGCGGCCGGCGAACTGATGCAGATCCAGGTCGGCCAGCGGCTCACGAAGCCGTACCGCGACAATCCGCTGTCGCTGTATCGCGCGCTGCGTTCGCTGAATCCGTCGCCGTACATGTATTACTACAACTTCGGCGCTTTCCACGTGGTCGGCGCATCGCCGGAAATCCTCGTGCGCCAGGAAAAGCGCGGCGATGACCAGATCGTCACGATCCGTCCGCTGGCCGGCACGCGTCCGCGCGGCAACACGCCCGAGCGCGACGCGGAACTCGCGACCGAACTGCTGAACGATCCGAAGGAAATCGCCGAGCACGTGATGCTGATCGACCTCGCGCGCAACGACGTCGGCCGCATCGCGGAGATCGGCTCGGTGCAGGTGACCGACAAGATGGTGATCGAGAAGTACTCGCACGTGCAGCACATCGTCAGCTCGGTCGAAGGCAAGCTGAAGCCCGGCATGACGAACTACGACGTGCTGCGCGCGACGTTCCCGGCCGGCACGCTGTCCGGCGCGCCGAAGGTGCGCGCGATGGAACTGATCGACGAGCTCGAGCCGATCAAGCGCGGGTTGTACGGCGGCGCCGTCGGCTACCTGTCGTTCTCGGGCGAGATGGATCTCGCGATCGCGATCCGCACGGGCCTGATCCACAACGGCAACCTGTACGTGCAAGCGGCGGCCGGCGTCGTCGCGGACTCGGTGCCCGAATCCGAATGGCAAGAGACCGAGAACAAGGCGCGCGCGGTGCTGCGTGCGGCCGAACAGGTCCAGGACGGCCTCGATAGCGACTTCTGACCGGAGACTGACCATGCTGCTCATGATCGACAACTACGACTCGTTCACCTACAACCTGGTCCAGTACTTCGGCGAACTGGGCGAGGACGTGCGCACGTACCGCAACGACGAAATCACGCTCGACGAGATCGCGCGCCTGAACCCCGACGCCATCTGCTTGTCGCCCGGCCCGAGCAACCCGCAGCACGCGGGTATTACGCTGGACGTGCTGCGCGAATTCGCGGGCAAGAAACCGATCCTCGGCGTCTGCCTCGGCCATCAGGCGATCGGCGAAGCATTCGGCGGCCGCGTCGTGCGCGCGAAGACCATCATGCACGGCAAGGTGAGCCGGATCGAAACCGACTGCCGCGGCGTGTTCGCCGACCTGCCGAAGCATTTCGACGTCACCCGCTACCACTCGCTCGCGATCGAACGCGAATCGCTGCCCGACTGCCTCGAGGTGTCCGCGTGGACCGACGACGGCGAGATCATGGGCGTGCGTCACAAGACGCTGCCGATCGAAGGCGTGCAGTTCCACCCGGAATCGATCCTCTCCGAGCACGGCCACGCGCTGCTCGAGAATTTCCTGAAGCAGAATCGCGCGACGGCCCGGGCGGCCGCGCCGGCGGCCTGACGGGAGACGCACGATGACGATTACCCCGCAGGAAGCGTTGCAACGCACGATCGAACACCGCGAGATCTTCCACGACGAGATGCTGCACCTGATGCGGCTCATCATGCGCGGCGACATGTCTCCCGTGATGGCGGCCGCGATCATCACCGGGCTGCGCGTGAAGAAGGAGACGATCGGCGAGATCGCCGCCGCCGCGACCGTGATGCGCGAATTCGCGAACCACGTCGTAGTGCAGGACAACTCGAACTTCGTCGACATCGTCGGCACGGGCGGCGACGGCTCGCACACGTTCAACATCTCGACCGCGTCGATGTTCATCACGGCCGCGGCCGGCGCGAAGGTCGCGAAGCACGGCAACCGCGGCGTGTCGAGCAAGTCCGGCAGCGCCGACGTGCTCGAGGCGCTCGGCGTGAACATCGATCTGCAGCCCGACCAGGTTGCCGCGTCGATCGCCGAAACCGGCATGGGCTTCATGTTCGCGCCGAACCATCATCCGGCGATGAAGAACATCGCGGCCGTGCGCCGCGAGCTCGGCGTGCGGACGATCTTCAACATCCTCGGCCCGCTGACCAATCCGGCCGGCGCGCCGAACCAGCTGATGGGCGTGTTCCATCCCGACCTCGTCGGCATCCAGGTGCGCGTGATGCAGCGCCTCGGCGCGCAGCACGTGCTGGTCGTGTATGGCAAGGACGGGATGGACGAAGTGTCGCTCGGCGCCGCGACGCTCGTCGGCGAATTGCGCGACGGTGAGGTTCACGAATACGAGATCCATCCGGAGGACTTCGGCCTGCAGATGGTGTCGAACCGCACGCTGAAGGTGGAAAATGCCGAAGAATCGCGCACGATGCTGCTCGGCGCGCTGGACAACAAGCCGGGCGTCGCACGCGAGATCGTCACGCTGAACGCGGGCACCGCGCTCTATGCGGCCAATATCGCCGAATCGATCGCGGACGGCATCCAGCTCGCCCGCGAAGCAGTCGCGAGCGGCAAGGCGCGCGCGAAGGTCGACGAACTCGTGCGTTTCACGCAGCAGTTCAAGCGCTGACTCCCTTTACGAATCAAGCAGGAACCCACATGAGCGACATTCTCGACCGAATCATCGCCGTCAAGCGCGACGAAGTCGCGGCGGCCATGCGCAGCACTCCGCTCGAGGCACTGAAGCTGGACGCATCCGCGCGCGACCTCCGCGACTTCGTCGGCGCGCTGCGTGCGAAGCAGGCGGCCGGCAACGCGGCGGTGATCGCCGAAATCAAGAAGGCGAGCCCGTCGAAGGGCGTGCTGCGCGAGCATTTCGTGCCGGCCGACATCGCACGCTCGTATGCGGCGCACGGCGCCGCGTGCCTGTCGGTGCTGACCGACGAGCAATTCTTCCAGGGCAGTGTCCGCTATCTCGAGGAAGCGCGCGCGGCCTGCACGCTGCCGGTGCTGCGCAAGGACTTCATCGTCGATGCGTACCAGATTCTCGAAGCGCGCGCGATGGGCGCCGACGCGATCCTGCTGATCGCGGCCGCGCTCGACACGCCGCTGATGCAGGACCTCGAGGCGTATGCGCACTCGCTCGGCCTTGCGGTGCTGGTCGAAGTTCACGACCGCGACGAGATGGAACAGGCGCTGACGCTGAAGACACCGCTGCTCGGCATCAACAACCGCAATCTGCGAACGTTCGAGACGTCGATCCAGACCACGCTCGACATGCTCGACATGATTCCGCCGGACCGCATGGTCGTGACCGAGTCGGGCATCCTGTCGCGCACCGACGTCGACACGATGCGCGCGGCGAACGTGAACGCGTTCCTCGTCGGCGAGGCGTTCATGCGCGCCGAGCAGCCGGGCGAGGAACTCGCGCGGATGTTCTTCTGATGGCGATCGAAAAGGAAATCAAGCTCGCGCTGCCGGCCGGTCAGGCCGATGCCGCGCGGCGCTTTTTCGAGACGCTGACCGGTGAAGCCGGCGAGGTCATCGCGCTCGCGAACGTCTACTACGACACGCCCGATCTCGCGCTGGCCCGTTCGAAGAGCGCGGTGCGCGTGCGCCGCACGCCGCACGGCTGGCTGCAGACGTTCAAGACGGTCGGCAGCGCGGAAGCCGGCCTGCATCGCCGCCATGAATGGGAGTTGCCCGTCGCCGGCGATGCGCTCGAAATCGATGCGCTCGTCGCCGCGTGCGACGTGCCGAACGCGGCCACCGCGCTGCGCGACGCGGCGCCGGCGCTGCACGCGCTGTTCCGGACGGATTTTTCGCGTACGCTGTGGCGCATCGCAATCGGCGGCGCAACCGTCGAGGCCGCAGTGGACATCGGCGAGATCGTCGTCCAGGCGGAAAACGATACGCGCCGCGAACCGATCAGCGAAATCGAACTCGAACTGATCGACGGCCCGGAAGCTGCGCTCGCGACACTCGCCGCCGAACTGCAGCAAGCGCTGCCGGGCCTCGCCCCCGAAAACATCAGCAAGGCGCAGCGCGGCTACCGGCTGCGCGCGCAATAAACCCGCATCACGCATGGCAACCCGCAAGACTCTCCGCACGCCGCAACAGGCGTCGCTGTTCGACGATCCCGTGCCGGAAACGGCGCTGGACGATGTTTCCGCCTCGGCGCCCGCACCGGCCGCCGCTGGGCGCAGGCCCGCAAAGAAGACCGCGGCAGCCGCCCCGGCCTCCGCCGCGCCGCAGCCCGCTGCCGCCGCGCACGTCCCACACCTCGCCGCGCAGTTCGACGGGCTGCCGGCCGTCTGGCGCGACGTGCTGAAACCCTTCATCGACAGCGATGCGTATGCACCGCTGTGCCGCTTCGTCGACGACGAACGCGCGGCCGGCAAGACGGTCTACCCGACCGACGTGTTTCGGGCGTTGCGCCTGACGAGCCCGGACGACGTGAAGATCGTGATCCTCGGCCAGGACCCGTACCACGGCGACGACCGCGGTACGCCGCAGGCGCATGGCCTGGCGTTCTCGGTGCCGCCGGCCGTGCGCACGCCGCCGTCGCTGCGCAACATCTTCAAGGAAATCGCCGCGAATTTCGGCCACGACACGCCGCGTCACGGCTGCCTCGATACCTGGGCGCGCCAGGGCGTGCTGCTGCTCAACACCGTGCTGACGGTCGAGCGCGGCGCGGCCGCGAGCCACGCGAGGCGCGGCTGGGAACAATGCACGGACACGCTGATCCGCGAACTCGCCAGCCGCCATCGCGGCCTCGTGTTCATGCTGTGGGGCGCGCATGCGCAGGCGAAGCGCGCGCTATTCGATGCGAGCGCGCACTGCGTGCTCGAGGCGCCGCATCCGTCGCCGCTGTCCGCACACCGCGGCTTCCTCGGTTGCCGCCACTTCGCGCTCGCGAACGACTATCTGGTCGAAGCGGGTCGCGAGCCGATCGACTGGCGCCTGCCGGAGGTGGCCGAAACGCTCGCGTAACCGTTCCGCGTTCAACTTCCCGCTTTCGTCTGCATCACGTGAAAACGCCGTGCCCCTTTCGGGACGCGGCGTTTTTTTTCATCTGGCGACGCAGCGGGTGCAACGCACCCGCATCGGCCTTACGCGGCAGCGATCGCTTCGCGGGCGCCGGCGAGCGCGGCGCTCTGTGCATCCGGCCCGAGGTTCAGGCCTTCCGCGTGGATGAAGCTCACGTCGGTCAAGCCGATGAAGCCGAGGAACGTGCGCAGGAACGGCGTCTGGCTGTCGTTCGGCGTGCCGAGGTACTTGCCGCCGCGCGCCGTCACTACGTGAACCTTCTTGCCCTTGATCAGGCCTTCCGGACCGTTCTCGGTGTAGCGGAACGTGACGCCTGCACGGGCGATCCAGTCGAAATACGTCTTCAGTTGCGACGAGACACCGAAGTTGTACATCGGTGCGCCGATCACGATGATGTCGGCGGCCTGCAGTTCAGCGATCAGTGCATCGCTCTTCGCGACGATCGCATTCTGTTCCGCGTTGCGCTGGTCGGCCGGCGTGAAGAATGCGCCGAGCACCGATTCATCGAGGTGCGGCAGCGCGTCGGCCAGCAGGTCGCGAACCACGACCTTCGCGCCGGGGTTCGATTGTTGCAGCTTTGCCGTCAGTTCGTTGGCCAGCAGCGTGGATTGCGCACCTTGCGAGCGCGCCGCGGAATTGATTTGCAGAATGGTCGTCATGTCAGGCTCCGGTTTGGTTGCGCTTCGGTAGCGCGAGTGACGCCATTGTGCGTGGCCGCATGGTCGCGAAAAAGCGGGTTCAAGGCGACGGATTGTTGCAACAGCAGAACAATCGTTGATCGCGCCCCGAAACCCGCTCGTGCATGCTCAGCCCTTCAGCCAGGCTTCCCGGGCCTTGTGCGCGGCAGCCGGCTTTGCAGCGGCCGTGAGCCGGTAGCGCGCGACGTCCGGCCCGTCGAGCTTCAGTTTCGCGGTCCGCAGCTCGTCACGGCGGAATGCGTGCACCTCGACCTTGTCGCCCGGGCGGTAGCGCGCGAGCAGCGTGTCGAGGTTCGTGCCGGTGACGCGCAGCCCGTCGAGCGCGATCAGCGTGTCGCCGGCCGACAGCCCCGCGCGATGCGCGCCGCCGCCTTCGTATACCGCCGCCAGCGTGCAGTCCGCGCCGCCGCGCAGGCGCGCGCCGATCGTCGGCTTCGCGGCCGCGCCAGGCGCGACTTCCGGCGCGAGCGTCACGCCGAACGGCGCGAGCAATTCGGCGAGCGGCAGGTCGCGCGTGCCGTGCACGGCGTCGGAGAACAGCCTGCCGAGCGCGACGCCCGTCGCTTCCTCGATCAGCGTCTCGACCTCGTTTTCCTCGACGCCCGCCTGCTTGCCACGATAGAACTCGCGTCCGTAGCGTTGCCACAGCAAGCGCATCACGTCGTCGAGCGACTTGCGGTTGCGCGTCTGCGCGCGGATCGCGAGATCGAACGCGAGCGCGACGAGCGAACCCTTCGTGTAGTAGCTGACGATCGCATTGGTCGCGTTCTCGTCCTGGCGGTAGTACTTGATCCACGCGTCGAACGAACTTTCCGCGACGCTCTGCTTCAGCCGCCCCGTGCCGCGCAGCACGCCGCCGATGGTACGCCCGAGCGCCGCGAAATATTCGTCCTGCGACATCAGCCCGCTGCGCACGAGCATCAGATCGTCGTAATACGAGGTGAAGCCCTCGAACAGCCACAACAGCGACGTGTAATTTTCGCGCGCGAGGTCATACGGCACGAACGCGGCCGGCTTGATACGCTTCACGTTCCACGTATGGAAATACTCGTGGCTGCACAGGCCGAGGTACGTGCGATAGCCCTCCGTCGTCTCCGGCCGGCCCTTCACCGGCAGATCGGTGCGGTTGCAGATCAGCGCGGTCGACGCACGGTGCTCGAGGCCGCCGTAGCCGTCGCTGACCGCGAGCGTCATGAACACGTAGCGGTCCATCGGCGCCTTCTTCGACTTCGGCTCGAACAGCGCGATCTGCGCCTCGCACACGCGCTTCAGGTCGGCGCGCAGCCGCTCCATGTCGAGCTGCGTCACGCGCCCGGCGATCACGATGTCGTGCGGCACGCCGTGCGCGTCGAACGTCGCCAGCGCGAATTCGCCGATCGTCACCGGATGGTCGGTGAGTTCGTCGTAGTTCGATGCGCGGTACCCGCCGAACCCATAGCGCCGGGTGCCGCGTGCCTCGGGCAGCGACGTACCGACGCGCCACGTGCGGAACGCCGGGCCCGCCGGTTTCGCGATGTCGACCTCGCACGGCGCAGCCTCGTGGCCGGCGACGCTCAGGAACACGGCCGTGGCATTGAAGAAGCCGCCCGATTCGTCGAGATACGCGGAGCGGACCGACAGGTCCCACGCGTACACGTCGTAGCGCAGCGTCAGCGCGCCGTTCACCGGCGCGGCCTGCCACGTGTTCTTGTCGGTTTTCGCGATCCGCACCTTGCGGCCCGCGTCGTTGAACGCGGCGAGCGTCACGATGTTGCGCGCGAACTCGCGCACGAGGTAGCTGCCGGGAATCCACACCGGCAGCGAAAAGCGCTGGCCTTCGGGATCGGGATCGGCGACCGTCACCGACACTTCGAACAGGTGCGCGGCAAGATCTTTCGGGGCAATCGAATAACGGATCGGCTGGGTCATCGTGGGAATCGGACGAAAATCGGACGGAATACGGCAGCGGAAACGAAGAGAGGCGCCGGCTGATATCGCGGGCGCCCCTCGCTGGCCGGGCCATGCAGCCCCGGGGTGTCGGTCAGTTTACTTGCTCGACGCGAGCGCCTGGTTCAGCTGGTCGGCCGACACCGCGCCCGGCAGGCGGCGGCCGTCGGGCAGGAAGATCGTCGGCGTGCCGGTAACGTTCATCCCCCGGCCGAGCGCGAGGTTCTTGTCGAGCGCGGTCGTATCGCAGGTGCCGGCGCCGGTCGGCACGCGATGGTCGAGCATCCAGCTCTGCCAGGTTTTCGCGCGGTCGGTCGCGCACCAGATCGCCTTCGACTTCGCGGTCGAATCGGGCGACAGTACCGGATACAGGAACGTGTAGACGGTCACGTTGTCGATCGACTGCAACGTCGTCTCGAGGCGCTTGCAGTACGGGCAGTTCGGATCGGAGAACACAGCGATCTTGCGTGCGCCGTTGCCCTTGACGACCTTGATCGCGTTCGCGAGCGGCAGGCTCGCGAAATCGATTTTGTTGAGGTCGGAAAGGCGCGCGTCGGTCAGGTTCTTGTGCGTCTTGGTGTCGACGAGATCGCCGAGCAGCACGTAGTCGCCGGCTGCATCGCTATAGATGATCTGCGTACCGAGGTTCACTTCGTACAGGCCCGCGACCGGAGATTTCGACACGCTCTTGATCGGCGCGTCGTTGCCGAGACGCGCTTGCAGCGTGGCTTTCAGCTTGTCGGTGGTCTGGTCGGCCTGCGCGGTGCAGCCGAGCGTCGCCATCGTGACGGCCAGCGCCAGCGATGCGATGCGGATCGTTTTTTTCATCCTGTAGTTCCTTCAGCTCAATCGGAGTGCACGTCACAGTGTACGCCGTAACGGAACCCTGTCCGACAGGCCGAAGGCGCGAAGGTTCGATCAGCCGAGCGCGGCCGACACGAGCCAGCGCTTCACGAGCGGTTGCGCACCGACGAACGCCATGCCCGCGTTGCGCACCGCCTTCGCAAAGGAGCCTGGCACCGCGAACAGCCGCTGCAACCCGTCGGTCGCGACCATCAGCGCCCGGATGTCCTCGCGGCGCGAACGCTCGTAGCGGCGCAGCAGCACCGTATCGCCGAGGTTGCGGAAGCTCTCCTTGTTCGCGATCGCATCGGCGAGCGCGGCGACGTCGCGCAGCCCGAGGTTCATCCCTTGCCCCGCGAGCGGGTGGATCAGATGCGCGGCATCGCCGACGAGCGCGACACGCGGGGCGATCAGCTTGTCGACGGTCTGCAGCGCGAGCGGGAAGCCGGCCGCGGGCGTCACGCATTCGAGTGCCCCGACCTGACCGTGCGACACGCGCTCGACTTCGGCCGCGAGCTGCGCCGGATCGAGTGCGAGCAATTCGTCCGCGTGCGCGGTGTGCGCGGACCACACGAGCGATACGTGACCGTCCGGCAGCGGCAGCAACGCGATGATCTCGCCTTCGTGAAACCACTGGCAGGCCGTCTCGCGGTGCGGCAGCGATGCCTTGAAGTTCGCGACGACGCCGGTTTGCCGGTAGTCGCGCCGTTCGACCTTGGCCCCCATTTGCGAGCGCACCCACGAATGCGCGCCGTCGGCGCCGACGACGAGATCGGCTTCCAGCACCTGCCCCGACGACAGCGTGAGCACGGCCGCGTCGTCGTGCACGTCGAAGCCCTGCGCACGCGCATCGAACCACGTGAGGTTCGGCTGGAACCGCAGCGCGGCATCGAGCGACGTCTCGATCAGCGACGATTCCGCGATCCAGGCCAGTTGCGGCACGGAGGCCTGATACGCGGAGAAATGCAGTTCCGCGTGCGCATCGCCGTACACGCGCATGTCGTAGACCGGCGCGAGCCGGCCATGATCGAGCGCCTGCCAGACTCGCAGCCGCTCCAGCAAGGCCTGCGAGCTGGACGACAGCGCGTAGATGCGCGTGTCGAACGCGAGATCGGCCGGGCGCGGCGTGGCCGGCTGGGCGAGCAAGGCGGTCTTGTAGCCGGACTGGGTCAGCGCGAGCGCGGCCGTCTTGCCGACGAGCCCGCCGCCGACCACGGCGACGTCGAAGGTGTGGTGGGCAGTCATGGCGGGCATTATAGCCGCGGGGCCAATCCCTTACGCGGCCGGACTTTGCGGGAAATCAGCATAATCGCGGGCCGGCCCGGCAGCGCGACGGCCCGCCGCATCGGGCATTCGGGGGAAGGCCGGAAACCGGGGCGTCGGCACGGTACAATAGCGCCTTTGAACGTCGGCCCGCCGCGCCCCACGCGCCGGCCGTCCCTATTTTCCCGCGCCGCCGTGCCCTGTCCGGCCGCGCCGCCTTACCCGTCCGAAGGATTCCATGAGTCTCAAATGCGGCATCGTCGGCTTGCCCAACGTCGGCAAGTCCACCCTGTTCAATGCACTGACCAAGGCCGGCATCGCCGCCGAGAACTACCCGTTCTGCACGATCGAACCGAACGTCGGCATCGTCGAGGTGCCGGACGCGCGCCTGAAGGCGCTCGCCGAGATCATCAACCCGGAGCGCATCGTGCCGGCCGTCGTCGAATTCGTCGACATCGCAGGCCTCGTCGCGGGCGCGAGCAAGGGTGAAGGCCTCGGCAACCAGTTCCTCGCGAACATCCGCGAAACCGATGCGATCACGCACGTCGTGCGCTGCTTCGAGGACGACAACGTCATCCACGTCGCGGGCAAGGTCAGCCCGATCGACGACATCGAAGTGATCAACACCGAACTCGCGCTCGCCGACCTCGGCACCGTCGAGAAGGCGCTCACGCGCTACTCGAAGGCCGCGAAGTCGGGCAACGACAAGGAAGCGGTGAAGCTCGCTGCGGTGCTCGAAAAGGTTCGCGCGCATCTCGACCAGGGCAAGGCCGTGCGCGGCCTGGATCTGTCGGACGACGAGCAGGCGCTGCTCAAGCCGTTCTGCCTGATCACGGCGAAGCCGGCGATGTACGTCGCGAACGTGAAGGACGACGGCTTCGAGAACAACCCTCATCTCGACGCAGTGCGCAAGTACGCGGAAAGCGAGAACTCGCCGGTCGTCGCGGTGTGCGCAGCGATCGAAGCGGAAATCGCCGATCTCGACGATGCGGACAAGGAAGCGTTCCTCGCCGACATGGGCATGGAAGAGCCGGGCCTCGACCGCGTGATCCGCGCGGGTTTCAAGCTGCTCGGCCTGCAGACCTACTTCACCGCGGGCGTGAAGGAAGTGCGCGCGTGGACGATCCATATCGGCGACACGGCGCCGCAAGCGGCCGGCGTGATCCACACCGATTTCGAGCGCGGCTTCATTCGCGCGCAGACGATCGCATTCGACGATTTCGTCGCGTACAAGGGCGAACAGGGTGCGAAGGAAGCCGGCAAGATGCGCGCGGAAGGGAAGGAATACGTCGTGCACGACGGCGATGTGATGAACTTCCTGTTCAACGTCTGACGATTTTTTCTGAACTCAGCAGCGCTCGGCGGACTGAGCAAACCTTTTAAAATTAAGGGCTTGCAAAACAATACGGTTTCCTGAGCGTTCCTATTGTTCATCGAGTTCTGAAAAATTTGGGGGTAGCGTTGGGGTACTCGTGTTCAACCGTGGGGGTACTTCTCCCCGCAGTGGCGTCCAACGATGCCCGAGAATCTACTCACCGACGCCGAGATCAAGTCGGTCAAACCTGCTGATCGAGACCGGAAACTTTCAGACGGCGGGGGCTTGTTCCTGCTGGTCAAGCCAACCGGCGGCAAGCTTTGGCGGTGGAAATACCGCCTGCAAGGCAAAGAAAATCTCTTTGCCATTGGCAGCTTTCCCCGAATAGGTCTTGCAGAGGCGCGCGCCGCCCGGGAACGGGCGCGTGCACTCGTCAAACAAGGCATTCACCCTGCCCATGAGCGGCAACGGGTCAAGCAAACCAACCTTGACCCACTGGAAGGCCGCAAACGCCCTCGTGCAAGCTCGTTCGCCAAGGTGGCGCAGGCGGACTTAGCCGAGATCAAGCCAGTTTTCGCGCCCAGCTCCTACCTCACGAAAGAATCCCGCATCAGGAAGTACCTGTCTCCCAAGGTCGATGGGATGCCGATGAGCGACATTGGCGTCAAGCAGATTCGCCCGCTGTTGGACTGCAA
Source organism: Burkholderia sp. LA-2-3-30-S1-D2 (assembly GCF_001523915.2). NCBI lineage: Bacteria > Pseudomonadati > Pseudomonadota > Betaproteobacteria > Burkholderiales > Burkholderiaceae > Burkholderia > Burkholderia sp. LA-2-3-30-S1-D2. The sequence goes on from NZ_CP013384.1 coordinate 3,080,888, forward strand.
TGTATCTGGCACGTGGGCAGCGATCCACATCAAGGGTGACCTGTCTGCCATCTTTGAATTCACCGTGATGCGGGGTCTGGCTGAATCCAATCCGATCCCTAACCTGCGCGGGCTACTCCGTATCCCGGTCAGTGAGACCAAAGCCGTCATGACCCGCGAACAAATTCATGGGCTCTACCAGTCGTTGCAGGGGTACAGAGGCTATCCGGAAACCGCACTTTGCTTGCGTTTGATTGCCCTGACGGCTTGTCGTCCGGGCGAGCCTGCGGATGCTGAATGGGACGAGTTCGACTATAAGGACGCGGTATGGCGCCGCCCCGCCGCCAAGATGAAAGCGCGACGTGACCATATCAGTCCACTTTCCCCGCAAGCCATCGCAGTCCTGAAAGACCTGCAACGCATCACGGGTGGCGGTCACTATTTGTTCCCGCACCGCAGTGCCAAGGGTTTCACAACGCCCAATCGGCTCAGCTACGCCATGCGCGATATGAACCTGGGGCGCGGTACAACACCGCACTGCTGGCGCACGACTTTCTCAACGTGAACCAATGAAAACGGTTATCACCCGGATGCTATTGAGAGGCAACTCGCCCATATCGAAAGCGACAAAGTACGGGTCACCTACAACAAGGCTCTCCTGCTTGCAGACCGGAAGTAGCTGATGCAAGCATGGGCCGACTACCTGAGTGACCTAGCACAATCGTCCTAGTGCCGTGGCCGCATAACGCATCGGTGCAACGTCGAGCGCGGTATGCACTGCTTTACAACCACCGCGTTTGCGGTGAAATGAATTTTGTACAGTTAGCCGCCCATCTAAACGGCTTTTCAGATCGATCCTATATTCAAATCGCGAGTAATTGCGCACGCTTGTGCCTGGAGAATTTCATGTACGTCCACATGCTGAGAGCCTGCTGCTAGTCATTCCTTCACTAGAGGCAGTAGTTGTAGGTGCTCAGTTCCTGGAGCACCGATGGCAAGCCAAGCACCTGAAGCGTCCGCCTCTTCCGCACGTCCCGTCACAGTCGCTCCGCTCAACCAGATCCAACTGGGTGACGTGGCGCTGACCATCGATGCATTTGGCCAATGGCTGGGCGCAATCACCGACGGAGCAGTGACCCTGGATCGCCTGCGCACCGTTGCAGGCAATCTGCCAGCGGTCCGTAACATCCTCAATCTGGCAGACCTGCTGGGCGATATCGTCACCCTCACCACACGCGAGGACCGTGATACCTCGGACTGGGCGATCGCAAGCATCAATCTGATCGGTCTGATGCCGGCCCCGGCCACCGCGCCTGCCCGCATGACGCTGCGGCCTGCACTTTTTCTTGCGCGACAGGAACTGACTGGCGAAAAATCCCTGGTCAGCGAGGCCCTGCTCAACACGTTGACGGTCAATCTGAACAGCAGCATTCGGGGCGAGTTGGACGACTTTGTACAGCAGACCCAACAAAGGCTACCCGGTTTGCTGGATGAAGCCGCGACCTTTGGCGAAAGCCTCATACTGGACCTCGCCAGCGGTCTGGAGACCCTGACTCAGGCGAACAACGTTGTCGGTACAGCGCCCGGCAAAAGCGAATCAGGGAAGTCGTGGCGCGACCCCTCCGACTCGTTTTCCAACCTCTATGACGCGGCGCTTCAGTTTCAGCGCGATGCCGCAACCACAAGCCAGAGCGCACCGGCACAAAGCCTTTCAAAAGAAACACGCGCCAAGATCGCCGCAAACGCCCAGCTACTGCGCCAGTTCGCCGCGCTCTTGGCCAGCCAGGTGCGCGCGCAGGCCAATCCGTCGACGCAAGGTAGTGTCGGGTGGATCGTCGCCGGATTGCATCGGTCGCTCGAAGCGCGAGGGCCGAGCCGTTACCTGGCCGCCAATATCAAGACCGATACGACGAGCCGGGCTGGATCGCTCCATCCAGGTGAATCACTTGAGGCACGCGTCAAAGAACGCCCGGCCGACCAAGACGCCAACGTGTGCAAGATCGGAGCGCCGTCAGGCACCGGCAGCAGCATCAGCTTCGCCATGGGCAGCGAGACCATCGCGCATACCGACTTCGCCTTGCCGGGTCCGTTCCCCATTGAATGGACCCGCACCTACCGCTCCAGCCAGGGCGCTTTCGATGATGGCGAGCTGGGCGCGCGCTGGATCACGCCATACACCACGCGCTTCGACGTGCGGGGCGAAGGCCTGCGCTACCATGGCGCCGACGGGCGCAGCCACGACTACCCGCTGCCCAAGGTCGGACAGTTCCATGAAGATCGCATCGAGGACCTCACCCTGGTTCGTGTACGCGATCATGAGTTGGTGCTGTGTCGTGGCTACGAACGCCGCGAGACCTACCAGCGCCACGGCGACCGCTACCTGCTGGTGCGGATCGAGCTGCGCGGCGGCGCCGGCATGCTGCTCGGCTACGACCACCGTGTTGGCAATCGCGCGGTGCTGTCGGACCTGATCACCTACCAGGACGATCCCAGTCAGCCGCATACCCACCTGGGCACCCTGGTGGACGAAGCGGGCCGCATCACCGGCCTGTGGCTGATGGGCGAGCACGAACCCCTGCGCCGCCTCAGCCTGTACCGCTATGACGAAGCGGGCGACCTCACGCTGGCACAAGACGAGAATGCTGCCGCATGGACCTACCAGTACCAGCACCACCTGATCACCCGCTACACGGACCGCACCGGCCGCGGCATGAACCTGGTGTGGCAGGGCGAGGGCGCGGATGCTAAAGCGGTGCGCGAATGGGCCGACGACGGCAGCTTCGACACCCGCCTGGAGTGGGACGAGAACATCCGCCTTACCTACGTCACCGATGCCCATGGCCAGGAGACCTGGCACTACTACGACCACCTCGGCTACACGCAGGAGACCTGGCACTACTACGACCACCTCGGCTACACGTACCGCATCATCCATCCCGATCAGCGTGAGGAATGGCTGTTCCGCGATGGGGCGAAGAACGTCGTCCAGCATATCCACCCGGACGGCAGCGAGGACTGCTATGCCTATGACGAGAACGGCAACCTGCTGGAGCACATCCGTGCGGACGGCACCACCGTGCATTACGCGTGGGATAGCAAAGACCAGCTCATCAAGATCAGCGACGCCGAGGGCGGCCTCTGGCTGCGCGACTACGATACCCGCGGTCGGCTCACGGAGGCCATCGACCCGCTGGGCAACAAGACCGAGTACGCGTACAACCTGATGGGCCTGCCGATCGGCATCACCGATGCCAACGGCAAGACCAGGCAGCTCGAGTACAACAGCAGCGGCCAGCTCACTCGCTACGTGGACTGCTCGGCCAAGGCCAGCGAATGGGCCTACGACGAGCGCGGCCAGCTCACCCAGTTCACTGACGCAGCGGGCCAGGTCACCCGCTACCGCCACGAGGCCGGCCAGCTCGCCGCCATCCGCTACCCGGACGATACCGAAGAGCACTTCGAGCGCGACGCAGAGGGCCGGCTGCTAACCCACATCGATGCGCTGGGCCGGCGCACCGAATGGGACTACACCGAGGCCGGGCTGCTGGCCAAGCGGGTGGACGCCGCCGGCCAGTCCCTACGCTATCAGTGGGACAAGCTCGGCCAGCTCACCGCGCTGCGCAACGAGAACGGCCGCGATGCCGAGTTCCACTACGACCCGGTGGGCCGTCTGCTGGCGGAAACCGGCTTCGACGGTGCCATCACGCGCTACGAGTACGAGGAGGAGACCGGCAAGCTGGCGCGTGCCATCGACGGGCAGCGCATCACCGCCTATACCTTCGATCCGATGGGCCGCCTCACCGAGCGGCGCGCCGCGCTGCAAACCGGCGACGCTGCCCCGCGCAAGGCCGACTGGCAGATCGAGCGCTTCGCCTACGACCTCAACGGCAACCTCGCACTGGCCAGCAACGCCGACAGTCGCCTGCAATGGTTCCACGACCCGGCCGGCAACCTGGTACGTGAGCACCAGCACTACACCCGCCTGGGCCAGCCGCTGGTGGGCGTGTGGCAGCACGAATACGATGCGCTGAACCAGCGCATCGCTACCGTGCGCCCGGATGGTCACCGCGTCAGCTGGCTCACCTACGGCAGCAGCCACCTGCTGGCGCTGCAGCTCGATGAGCGCGAGCTGGTCAGCTACGAGCGCGACGACCTGCACCGCGAGGTCGCACGGCTGCAAGGCAACCGTCTGCTGCAAACGCAGCAGTGGGATTCAATGGGGCGGCTGAGCGAGCAAGTATTGGCGCGCGACACGCCTGCGCCCACACGCACTGGCGGCGGCAACCGCCTGCTGGTGCGTCGCTACCGCTACGACGCCAGCGGCCAGCTCACCGACATCAACGACACGCGGCGCGGGCAGCTCGCCTACCGCTACGATCCGGTGGGCCGCCTGCTCGAAGCGCAAAGCCGGCTCGGCCACGAGACGTTTGACTTCGATCCGGCCAGCAACCTCATCGACCCGGAAACCCAGCGCGAAGCCGAGCGCCAGCGCATGCCGCGCATCAAGGCGCTGGACAACCTGCTCAAGCAATACGCCGGCACCCATTACCAGTACGACGCGCGCGGCAACCTCACGCAACGTTGGCACAACGGCAAGGAAGACCGTTTTACGTGGGATTTGTTCGACCGCCTGACCCACTACGAAGACGAGCGCCTGAAGGTCGACTACACCTACGATGCGCTCGGGCGGCGCCTGTCCAAGCACAGCCAGGCGCACTACGAGGAAAGAAGGGAAGCGGGGCCACACTGGAACCGCGCCGAGCGTGTGAAACGCAACCGCGCGCTGCAATGCGGCTTCACGTTGTATGGCTGGGACGGCGATACGCTGGCCTGGGAAAGCAAGATCGCCGACGAGGACGGCTTTGGCGCACGCACCACGCACTACGTGTACGAACCCGGCAGCTTTGTGCCGGTAGCGCAGGCGGTGCGCGACGACGCCATCGAATTGCTCGACCAGCCGGAGTACGGCGATTACTACCGGCAGGATGAAGACCCGCTATGGCTGCCGCCGCCGCCCGCACCAGCCATCAACAGCCTGGCGTGGTACCAGTGCGACCACCTCGGCACGCCGCAGGAGCTGACCGACGAGCACAGTGAGATTGCGTGGAGCGCGGAGTACCGCGCCTGGGGTGTTGCGCAGGAGGCAATCAGGAAGGCATCGGGGAAGGCACTGATCGCCAACTCCATCCGGTTCCAGGGGCAATACCATGACCATGAGACCGGGCTGCATTACAACCGGCACAGGTACTACGATCCTAGTAGTGGGCGCTTCGTATCGAAAGATCCGATTGGGCTTGCAGGCGGGTTGAGTCTGTACCAGTTCGCACCGAATCCTGTGGGATGGATGGATCCGTTGGGCTTGACTGGCTCCATTGCGGTGCCGGCGCCCATTTCGATACCCAACTCCGTACCCGTACCATCAGTCAAGCCGGCGGGGTTGCTCTTACCACTCCTTTTGACAGGTGATACCCCCAATCGGCTGCCGTACTACCATGCGACGTATACAAGGACTCATCCAATCACACAGCAGGTGTATTGCGGGCGAACTTCAGGGTATGGTGATCCCAATACGCTGGTGCGCCGGCGAGGGCTACAGCAAGGCCATCTGAATGCAGAGGGATTTGCTTCCCCGGTCTTGGATAAGTTCTCTGTTAATAGAGATGCAATACGTGGGCGGGAGCAACAGCTCATAGATTTCCATGGTGGCGCTCAAAGTGTTGGCGGGAGCACAAGAAACATGATTAATGGGGTCGGGGATTGGAATCCACGCGGCTTCTTGTATGACGCTGCTTCGACGGCGGAATTTGGAGCACTTCCGGACAATTCCCCATCTAGATTCAGAATTTGGAAATAGCGAGTGAAATTCATGACGAGAACATCGCAAAAAACAGCTGAACTGACGAAACTTCTTGGGATATTCGACCAAATCGTTTCTCTCTTGGCCAGTTACCAACACCCGGTGTTGTTGAAATTTAAGGATTCTTGGGAGACTGGTCGTAACAAATACTCTCAAGCACTAGCTGAGGGCGTCTCTGCTTCAACTTTGACTGAGGGAGTAAAACAAGGGCTCAGAGGGGCCAGCGATTTTATGAATTACATACCGATCACCGAAAGAAGGGATTTTATAAAAAAATACAACCAAATTATATTAAATGATTTCCCTGAATTTTTTGATAAGGATGAAAAAAAGATAGGCGCCATCATTAAACGGGGGAAAATTAGGAGCGAAGATGAGTTCTATCTTGTAGAGTTTTTCTTCGAGCGCCAGCATGAAGCGAATCCGGACGGGGAGGACACAATCGCTCTGCGCCGAATCATGGATGAGTTTGAATTTGGAGGGCGGTGAGTTTGATGCTGGCCAAGACGGCTCCGGATGACAGTTCTCACCGCCCCAGGTACCCCGCCGTAATCTGGGCCTCCTGACTCAGGACGCCAAGGGGGCTATGAATGGGTTAGGCTCTCCGTAACGTTCAATAGATCGCAAATAGGGAATTTTTATGCGGGAAGACATCAAACAAGCAATCGAATGCTGGGCCTCTAGGCCAACCTGGTTCAGTTCGCATCCCAGCGATGCCAGGGAGCTTAGGCAAGCAATATCCAACCTTAAAAGGCTTGTGCCACGTCCTACAGAAAGTGAACTGGTAGCTGTCATATACCATCGGGTAAAGGATCTGCCGGCGATGCTCGGAACCCCCGTGGACATAGAAAAGGCGGTAGCAGAGTTCGCTTCGAAGATGGCTGCAAGGATCTAGATTTTGTATTGCACCGTGCTGTTCCGAAGTAACTGCCGTAGCCTCCGGTTCCCGGGCGTCGTAGAGCTCCAAGTGATCTCACCAAGATGGCCAAATCGATGACCAGAAATGGCGGAAAAAAAAGCGCAGTGACCTTCCGGACGGCCAAGCCCGCTCGGACAAGAAATGTCCAAGGTGAACCGCACCGGATTTTGTGGAGGCTCGTATTCTTGAGAGAATCGAGTCATGAACAAGAAGGCAAGCAAATTTTCCCCGGAAGTGCGGGAGCGCGCAGTGCGTCTGGTACGCGAACAGCGTAGCGAACACCCGTCGATGTGGGCAGCGGTCGAATCGATTGCGCCGATGATCGGCTGTACGCCGCAGACGCTGCTGGATTGGGTCAAACGCGACGAGGTCGACCGCGGGGAGCGCGATGGCGTGAGCACGGCCGAGCGTGAACGCATCAAGGCCCTGGAACGCGAGGTCAAGGAACTGCGCCGGACCAACGAGATTCTCAAGCTGGCGAGCGCGTTTTTCGCCCAGGCGGAGCTCGACCGCCGTTTCAAGTCCTGAAGGCCTTCATTGATCAGCATCGCGACACCTTCGGGGTCGAGCCGATCTGCAAGGTCTTGCGGATTGCCCCGTCGGGCTACCGACGCCATGCTGCGCAGCTTCGCGATCCGTCCAAACGCTGCGCCCGCGCCAAACGCGATGAGCTTCTGCAGCCGGAGATCAAGCGTGTCTGGCAGGCCAACATGCAGGTCTATGGCGTGCCGAAGGTCTGGAAGCAGATGAACCGTGAGGGCATCTTGGTCGCACGCTGCACGGTCGGGCGGTTGATGAAGCTGCAGGGCTTGCGAGGCGCAGTTCGCGGCAAGCGAGTTCGCACGACGACTCCCGATTCGAGCGCGCCGTGCCCGCTGGATCGGGTGAACCGGCAGTTCAAGGCTGAGCGACCGAATCAGCTTTGGGTGTCGGATTTCACCTACGTCTCGACATGGCGGGGCTGGCTTTACGTGGCGTTCGTCATCGACGTGTTCGCCCGTCGTATCGTTGGCTGGCGCGTCAGTTCGTCGATGACCACGGACTTTGTTCTGGATGCACTTGAACAGGCGCTGTACGCTCGCCAACCGGGTGACGACGGGACATTGATACATCACTCCGATAGAGGGGCGCAATATGTCAGCATTCGGTACAGCGAACGGCTGGCTGAGGCCGGCATCGAGCCGTCGGTCGGCAGCCGGGGCGACAGCTACGACAATGCGCTGGCCGAAACGATCAATGGCCTGTACAAGACGGAACTGATTCATCGGCGCGCCCCTTGGAAAACGAGGGAATCCGTCGAACTGGCAACGCTGCAATGGGTGGCCTGGTACAACCATCATCGGTTGATGGAACCGCTCGGCTATATCCCGCCCGCTGAGGCTGAGGCAAACTACTACAGGCAACTCAGAAATGCCGCTGACTTGCCTGCATTAACTTAAACCAACCGGCCTCCACGATTCCCGGCGCGGTTCAAGGTGTAGGTGTTCGGTGTAGAGGGTAGTGATCCTATGAATGATTACTTCAACGATTGCAGACGTTCTTCACGGTCTGAGGTAGCAACGGCGGTCCCCTGGATGTTAGTTGCGAAGGAACTGAAAGGTGATCTCCCATTCTTCGGCACCGTTGGCCTGATTTGCGGGCTGGTTCAGTGGGTGGGCTATCGGCATTTCGACAAGGCGAATTGGGGCTCTGAACTGCTTCAGGAACACATCGCCTTCAATTCGCTACTGTTGACCGTGATGTTTCTGTGGCTCGCCAAAGGATTGGTCGAGCGGCTACGCACCACACGCGAATATCTCCGCTTCACGGCATTCGTTGCCCACGTGTCCGCTCGTGCTGTGGCGTTCGCCTCCGTTGCGGCTGCAGTTATCGCAGGTTTCGCGCTTGCAGCAGCTCTGTGCGGCGCCTTCGGTCATGCCTTATGGTTCATGTTCTTCGCAACGTATTTCGTCGCGCTAGCCGAAATCGCCGCGAATCCATTCTTTCCGCCGGGACATTCCAGAGCCTACGCGGTATCCATGGGGATCATCATCTCCATGCCATTGAGCATCACTTTGATGCGATGAAACGTCTGTGGGCTACACGGACCAATCGATAGGCGGTCAAGTTGGCCTAGTTGATGCATAGATGATTCGCCCCCGCGCCCTAGCAGTTTGGCAGTTATGGGGTTTGGCCCTTTCCACGGTTAGACCGCAGACGGAAGGTGGGGCAATGGCCTAGGTGGAGCGTGGCCGCAAGTGGCCGTTCTGCAGCAAGAGTTCACATTCACTTTGGGGGTACAACCGGGGGTACCTCCCGAAGGTGCCTAAGCCTCGCCAAACCTCTTCTGCAGTGGAGAACTAATAAGGACGAGGCTTCCCGGCCGGTGGCTTTTCAGACTTCCGCTTCAACGTCTGATACGTGCAATGCCGATGCCGTGCGATACGCTCGGCATCGCATGATGCGCATCCGGCACGAAAAGCAAATGGGCCGATTGGCAAATGCCAATCGGCCCATTTTTCATCCGCGGGCTTGCCCGTCGGCCAAAGACGAGCACCGCTGCCCGCCTTCAGATCGTCACGTCATCACGTCGCCGACACCCGCCGCCCAGCACCTGCTCGCGCATCACGACCGCGCTTGTTCAACCACGAAGCAAACAACACGAGCAGCGCGAGCACGGCCGTCGCCCCCACTTCCATCCGGTGTTCCTCGCTGACGAACATCACGGTCAGCGTGCCGCAGATGAACACGATCACCGCCCACGTGAGCCACGGGAACAGCCACATCCGCAGCGTCAGGTCGGCGCCGCTCGATTCGAGCGTCTTGCGCATCCGCAGCTGCGAGATCGCGATCACGAGATACACGAGCAGCGCGATCGCGCCCGACGTCGCCAGCAGGAAGCCGAATACCTGCTCCGGCATCAGGTAGTTCGCGATCACGGTCAGGAAACCGAATGCGGTCGATGCGAGCACGGCCGCACGCGGCGTGCCGGTCGAATCGGTGCTATGCAGGAACGCGGGCGCGTCCTTGCGCTTGGACAGCGAGAACAGCATCCGCGATGCGGTGTAGAGCGCGGAATTAAGGCAGCTCGCGACGGACACGAGCACGATCACGTCGATGATCGCCTTCGCGTTCGGAACACCGATCAGCTCCATCGCGCGCTGATACGAGCCGTGCTTCGGCAGCAGCGGATCGTTCCACGGCACGATGGCCGCGACGACGAGGATCGAGCCGAGATAGAACAGCGTGATACGCCAGATGACGGAGTTCGTCGCACGCACGATCTGGCGTTGCGGGTTGTCCGACTCGGCGGCCGCGATCGTCACGATCTCGGTGCCGAGAAACGAGAACATCGTCGTCAGCATCGCCGCGAGCACCGCGCCGGCGCCGTTCGGCATGAAGCCCTGGTGCGCGAAGAGGTTCGACACGCCCGATACGGCCGGCGCGGGCACGATACCGACGATCGCCGCGCCGCCGATGCACAGGAACACGACGATCGCGATGACCTTGATCAGCGCGAACCAGAATTCGAATTCGCCGTAGTTCTTGACCGAGAAGAGGTTGGTGATCGTCAGCAGCAACGTGATGCCGAGCGCGAAAATCCAGGTCGCGACGCCGGGGAACCATGCATTGAGAATGGTCGCGGCGGCCGTCGCCTCGATCGGGATCACGAGCACCCAGAACCACCAGTACAGCCAGCCGATGGTGAAACCGGCCCAGTGGCCGATCGCGCGATCGGCATAGGTCGAGAACGAACCGCTGTCCGGATGCGCGACGGCCATCTCGCCGAGCATGCGCATCACCAGCACGACCAGGACGCCCGCGATCGCATACGCGAGGATCGAAGCCGGGCCGGCTTCCGCGATCGCGTGGCCGGAGCCGACGAACAAGCCGGCGCCGATGACGCCGGCAATCGACATCATCGTCACGTGACGCTGCTTCAGACCCGTGCCGAGGCCTGTCTTGCTTCCACTCATGTGTCTCTCTCCAAAAAACGGTTCCGATATGACCGGGTGTCGCATGAAGGCGGCGCGGGATTTGTCGTTGTTGAATCCGGCAGCGCGCCGCGCATGCGCGGCATGCGGGCAGGGAGCCGGATCGAGCCTGTTCCGGTCGGTGCGCGCCGCAGTCTGCGAAGCTGCGGGTGCGATGCGGCACACGGGGCGCCGGCGCATCGCGTGCGCCCTTTCCGTCGGCTGTTGGTCAGCCGCCTTCGAAGCGAAGGAGTGTAAGCATCAAACGGTTCTTGACTAAGAACCAATTGAAGAATTTCGATGGAACCACTTGTTGCATCGATGCGAACCGATGCAACGCTTGGTCCGGTTCGGCTATCCGCTCATGAGCCGCCGGATCGGGAAACGCGCGGTGAGACATGCCCGCCCGACATCGCAACGGACGCATTCCGTCAAGGTGGTTTGTGTGCCGCGCAGGTGCTGCGCCGGATGCTCAGGTCGCGCCGCCCGGCCCTGCGTCCCGCCATTTGGCCGGCACGATCGCGCGCCATTCTCGCAGAAGCAGGTTTTTCACGGCGTCAGGATGCGCGGCCGACAAGCGCACCAGCACGATCGGCCAGCCCGCATAGTGATCGGTCACGTAATACACGTCGGGCTCCGATTCGATCAGCCACGCGCGCTCGTCGGGGCCGACGCCCCGCACGACGAGCGTGTCGCCGTCCTCGCGCAGACGCGCGAGCATCTTGCCCTTCACCCGGAGTGCGGGCGTGCCGTACGACTTGCCTTCCTCGACACCCCGCCATGCCAGCACGACCTGCCGAACTTCGTCGAATGTCACGATGCGCCTCCGCCCGTTGGTGATCGACGTCCCGGACACCGTAGCGGAAATCGGGGATGGCGCCTAGCCGAGCGGCGTCTGGCCGCGCGCCCGGCGACGCGCGTCTAGCGACCCGCCGCGCACGCCGCCACCGGCGCGCGCCCCGTGGCGGCAACGATCGCAAACGCGATCGCATTCGCGGCCGCGCTGGCCAGGATCGGCACGAGATAGCCGCCGCCCGCGTCGTAGATGAAACCGGCGGCGGCAGGCCCGATCAGCGTGCCGAACGCGACGCTCGTGTACAGCATGCCGATGATCGCGCTCACGTTGCGGCCGCCGAAGTAGTCCATCACGACGGCCGGCAGCACGGCGACCCAGCCGCCGTAGAACACGCCGAACACGAGTGCGAACGCGGCCAGCGTCGCGACGCTTCCGGCACCGGCCCACGCCGAGAGCGCGGCCGCCATGCCTGCGAACATCGCGAGCAGCGACGCGCGGCGGCCGAAGCGGTCGGCGACGCCGCCGAGGAAGAAGCGCCCTGCCGTGCTGCCGACGCCGATCGCGCCGAGCAGCAGCACGGCCGTCGACTGCGCGACGCCGTGATCGAGCGCGTACGGCACGAGATGCACGAACGGCACGAACACACCGAACGAGCAGACGAGGCATGCCGCATACAGGCTCGCGAACGGTCGCGACGTGACGGCTTCGCGCACGGTCGCGCCGGCGGGCACCGATGAAGTGGCACCGGGCTGCCCGTCGCGCGATTGCGCACGCGCCGCATCGCCGTCGGGCAGCAATCCGCGCCCGCGCGGATCGTTCTCGATCAGCAGCGACATGCCCGCGCCCACCACTACCGCGATCGCCGCGAGGGTGACGTACGCGCCGCGCCAGCCGACGTGCGCGATCAGCGCGGATGCGAGCGGCGGCATCACGAGCGTGCCGACGCCGATCCCCGCGACCGCGAGCCCCGACGCGAATCCGCGCCGCCGCACGAACCAGCGTTGCACGGCGCCGACGGCCGGCACGTATGCGCAGCCGACGCCGAGGCCGACACCGAGCCCGTACGCGACATAGACCTGCAGCAGCGTATGCGCGGCACCGGCCGCCGCGAGACCCGCTGCCGTCAGCAACATGCCGGCGACGGCGAGCCGCCGCGAGCCGAAGCGATCGGCAAGCGGGCCGCTGACGATGCCGAAGCCGAAATACAGGAAGCCGGCCAGCGAGAACACGAGCGAGATCTGCCCGCGCGATGCCGCGAAATCACGCTGGAGCGACTCGACGAACGCGCTGAACGTGTAAGCACTGCCGAAGCCGACGAACGTGACGGCGAATGCGGCCGCCACCACATACCAGCCGTAGAAGACGCGCGATGCGCGCAGGCTGCTCATGACGATCCTCCTTTCAGGTTCCGCCGGACGCCGCACGGCATCCGGATTGCCTCATGGATATAGTTGAACTATGTTGATCGCATCGACAGCGCAAAACCCGCTTACCACGGATACGATCCAATGCAACAACGGTACTCGTGCACGCTCGTCGCCTCAAACGATATTTCATCGGTCTTTCGCTTTAGAAAAACTCAATGATCGGTTCACGCCTTCCACCGCTCAACGCGTTGCGTGCGTTCGAGGCGGCCGCCCGCCACCTGTCGGTGAAATCGGCGGCCGAGGAGTTGTCGGTCACGCCGGGGGCGGTGAGCCAGATGATCCGCACGCTCGAGACGCATCTCGGCGTACAGCTGTTCGAGCGCGTGAATCGCGGCATCCTGCTGACCGCCGCGGGCCGCGACTTCCTGCCGCCCGTGCGCAACGCGTTCCGGCAGATCGCCGACGCGTCGCAGCGTGTGTCGGGGGCCGCCGACAGCGGCGTGCTGACGGTGAGCGTCACTCCCTTTTTTGCGTCCGCGTGGCTCGTGCCGCGCCTCGCGCAGTTCCGCGACGCGTGCCCGGACGTCGACCTGCAGATCGTCACGAGCCACGCGCTCGCCGATTTCTCGCGCGACGGCGTCGACGTCGCGATCCGCCACGGTCTCGGCCGCTACATCGGGCTATGCAGCGAACGGTTGCTCACCGTGGAGATCGTCGCGCTGGCGGCGCCGGCACTCGTCGCGCGGCTGGGCCTTCCGGCCACACCCGCCGACCTGGCCGGATGGCCGCATCAGCACGACGCCGAGCGCAAGGGCTGGCACATCTGGTTCGACGCGCAGCGAATCGCTGATTTCGGTCCGCCGCGCGGCCCCGCGTTCGACGATTCCGGTCTGTTGCTGCAGGCGATCCTCGCCGGCCAGGGCGCCGGCCTGCTGCCGGCGGCGATGGTGCGCAACGAGCTCGCGAGCGGCCGGCTCGTGCAGCTTGCCGACGTCGCCTGGCTCGACGATTTCGCGTACTACCTCGTCTATCCGCCGCACCATGCGGAACGCGCGAAAGTCGCCGCGTTCCGCCGATGGATTCTCGAGGCCGCACAGGCCGACGGCGCGGCATCGATGACCGGCGCGGCGTAGCGTCGCTGCCCCGTTGGGCTGCGGCAACGATCTTCGGCCGATCGGCTAACATGCGGCCCGCACCCGACAACGACATCCGGAGAGCGACCATGCCTGCCCTGCTCCGCCGCATGACGCGCATCGCGACCCTGTCGGCCGCGCTGTTCGTCGCGTGTGCCGCCCTGCCGCCCGCGGCGCACGCGTATCGCGCGTCGCCCGGCTACGCTAACGAAGCCGACCTCGACCGGCACGACACGTACCGCAATCGCGACGGCGACACCATCCATGCGCCGGCCCACTCGAAATCGGGCCGCGTGCCCGAGGGCGCGAGCGCGCGCTGCCGCGACGGCACGTATAGTTTCAGCCGCCATCGGCGCGGCACCTGCTCCGGGCACGGCGGCGTCGCCGCGTGGCTGTGAACGCGGGTCGGCCGGATGGCCTGCGCGGTGCCAGCGGCAGCCGGCGGCGAAGTACAATACGCGCTCGCGCCGCCAACCCGCGGCGACACCGCCGCGCCCCGCGCGGCACGCTCCGTACCGAATTTCCCGACGCCACGCACGCCCGCGAGCTGCGCGGCCGTCTCAACCTTTTCTGACTTTCACACCCAAATGGCCCAATACGTTTTCACGATGAACCGGGTCGGCAAGATCGTGCCGCCCAAGCGCCAGATCCTGAAGGACATCTCGCTGTCGTTCTTTCCCGGCGCGAAGATCGGCGTGCTCGGCCTGAACGGCTCGGGCAAGTCGACGCTGATCCGCATCATGGCGGGCGTCGACAAGGACATCGAAGGCGAAGCGACGCCGATGCCGAATTTGAACATCGGCTACCTGCCGCAGGAACCGCAGCTCGACCCGACGAAGACGGTGCGCGAAGCCGTCGAGGAAGGCCTTGGCGACCTGTTCCAGGCGAACAAGAAGCTCGAGGAAATCTACGCCGCGTATGCGGAACCGGACGCCGACTTCGACGCGCTCGCGGCCGAGCAGGCGAAGTACGAAGCGATCCTCGCGTCGAGCGACGGCGGCAGCCCCGAGCAGCAGCTCGAAGTGGCCGCCGACGCGCTGCGCCTGCCGCCGTGGGACGCGAAGATCGAGCACCTGTCGGGCGGCGAAAAGCGCCGCGTCGCACTGTGCAAGCTGCTGCTCGAGAAGCCGGACATGCTGCTGCTCGACGAACCGACCAACCACCTCGACGCCGAATCGGTCGACTGGCTCGAGCAGTTCCTGGTGCGTTTCCCGGGCACGGTCGTCGCCGTCACCCACGATCGCTACTTCCTCGACAATGCGGCCGAGTGGATTCTCGAACTCGACCGCGGCCACGGCATTCCGTGGAAGGGCAACTACAGCAGCTGGCTCGACCAGAAGGAAGAGCGCCTGAAGCAGGAAGAAGCGTCTGAATCGGCGCGCCAGAAGGCGATCAAGAAGGAACTGGAGTGGGTGCGCCAGAACCCGAAGGGGCGCCAGGCGAAATCGAAGGCGCGTATCGCGCGCTTCGAGGAGCTGAACAGCCAGGAATACCAGAAGCGCAACGAAACGCAGGAAATCTTCATTCCGGTCGGCGACCGCCTCGGCAATGAAGTGATCGAGTTCAAGAACGTCAGCAAGTCGTTCGGCGACCGCCTGCTGATCGACAACCTGAACTTCAAGATTCCGGCCGGCGCGATCGTCGGCATCATCGGCCCGAACGGCGCCGGCAAGTCGACGCTGTTCAAGATGCTGACCGGCAAGGAACAACCGGATTCGGGCGAAGTCGTGCTTGGCCCGACCGTGAAGCTCGCGTACGTCGACCAGAGCCGCGACGCGCTCGACGGCTCGAAGACGGTGTTCGAGGAAATCTCGGGCGGCGCCGACGTGCTGACGGTCGGCAAGTACGAAACGCCGTCGCGGGCGTACATCGGCCGCTTCAACTTCAAGGGCGGCGACCAGCAGAAGATCGTCGGCAACCTGTCCGGCGGCGAACGCGGCCGCCTGCACCTGGCGAAGACGCTGATCTCCGGCGGCAACGTGCTGCTGCTCGACGAACCGTCGAACGACCTCGACGTCGAAACGCTGCGCGCCCTGGAAGACGCGCTGCTCGAATTCGCGGGCTCCGTGATGGTGATCTCGCACGATCGCTGGTTCCTCGACCGGATCGCGACGCACATCCTCGCGTTCGAAGGCGATTCGCAGGTCACGTTCTTCGACGGCAACTACCAGGAATACGAAGCCGACAAGCGTGCGCGTCTCGGCGAAGAAGCCGCGAAGCCGAAGCGTCTGCGCTACAAGCCGATCAGCCGCTGAACGGAGCGGCCCGGGCACCCGGCCACGCGGAGCCGGATGCAGAAAGCGGCCGCTGCCGGCTCCGCAAAACGAAAAAGCCCGCAGCAATGCTAATGCCGTTCAGTTAAGCGACTGAACGGCATTTTTGTTTTGGGGAAGGAATGGTTGTAAACGCTGCGCTGAGATGTTAACTTTTGGCGCGATGCTGACCGACCACCTGACCTTCATGCTGGATGCCGGACCAACCGACCTGAGCCGGTTGGCGGAGCATCTACCGCATGCATGGATCGAGCAAGCCGTCGAAGCGACCGGCACGGCGAGCATCCGTCGCCGTCGGTTGCCCGCCGAACAGGTGGTCTGGCTGGTGATTGCGCTGGCGATCTATCGTCATTGGTCGATCAGTGAAGTGGTGGACAGCCTTGAGCTAGTGTTGCCCAACGAGGCCACCTTCGTCAGCAAGAGCGCCGTTACCCAAGCCCGGCAACGCTTGGGCCAAGCCCCGATAGCTTGGCTGTTCGAGCAAACCGCGCAGGCATGGTGCAAGCAGGACGCTGTTCGTCATGGCTTCAAAGGCCTCAGCCTATGGGCCATGGATGGCACCACGCTACGCACGCCGGATAGTGCCGCGAATCGGGAACATTTTGGGGCCCAACGCTACGCGAGCGGCAAGGTGGCGAGCTACCCACAAGTGCGGGCTGTCACGCTGACCTCGATCCCGACGCATCTCGTGGCGAACATCGCGTTTGGCCGCTACGACACCAACGAGATGATCTACGCCAAGGATCTGCTGGCGCAGATTCCCGACCATTCGCTCACGGTCTTCGACAAAGGCTTCCTGGCAGCCGAGATCCTGTGCGGCCTGAGCTCGGGCGAACGCAATCGCCACTTCCTCATTCCGGCAAAGTCCAATACGCGTTGGGAGGTGCTGTCCGGCAAACCGGACGATGCACTAGTGCGCATGCGCGTCTCGCCTCAGGCTCGGCAGAAATGCCCCGATCTGCCGGAGTGGTGGACGGCACGTGCGGTGCGCATTCAGGATGCACAGGGGCGGCAGCGAGTACTGCTGACGTCCTTGACCGATCGGCGCCGCTTCAAGTTGGCCGATCTGGTGGCTTGCTACGAGCGGCGCTGGCAGATCGAAACCAGCTACCGTGAACTGAAGCAGTCCATGCTGGGTAGCGAACTGGCGCTACGCAGCCGAACCGTCGAGGGCATCTATCAAGAGATCTGGGGCGCATTGATCGCCTACAACCTGATTCGTCGAGAAATGGCCTGCGCCGCCTTCGAAGCCAAGTGCGAGCCGACCGAACTGAGCTTCGTTCGCTCGTTCCATCTGATCCAGCACGAGATGATGTGGGCTGCGCGAACGCCTGCCTTCGCCAAGTTGCCAGCCGTCCTCAAGCGACTTCGCGAGCACCTCAAGTTGCTCATCAACGTAAAACGCCCCGATCGCAAATGCGATCGGGCCGTCAAGTCCCGTCCTGCTCGTTACGCTGTCCGGTTCCTCAGAAAGAACCTTAACTGAACGGCATTAGGGCTCGCGGCCCGCTTTTTTGCATTCGTCTGCCGTCGTCTGCCGGAAGACTACGCGAGCGCGCCCAGCTCGCGCAAACGCGCCTCGGTCGCGGCCGCGCTCGTGTGATGAATGCCGTGCCAGCCGAGCGCCGTCGCGGCCGCCGCGTTCTTCGCATTGTCGTCGATGAACACGAGTTCGTGCGACGCGATGCCCGGCAGGAACGGATCGATCCGCGCATGCATTTCACGGTAGATCGCCGGATCGGGTTTCACGAGTTTCACGCGACCCGACACGACGATGTCCTTGAAGCGCCGCAGCACCGGGAAGTTGTCCCACGCATACGGAAACGTCTGCGCGGACCAGTTGGTCAGCCCGAAGAGCGGCATTCCCAGCGCATCGAGCCGGTCGACGAGCGCGGCGCCTTCGTCGAGCACGCCGCCGATCATCTCGTGCCAGCGCGCGTAGAACGCGCGGATCAGCGCCTCGTGCGCCGGAAACTTCTCGACGAGCTCGCTCGTCCCTTCGTCGATCGACTGCCCGCCGTCCTGGCGGATCACCCACTCCATCGCGCACACGTGCGTGAGGAACCGGCGGCGCTCGGCTTCGTCCGGAATCAGTTGCCGGTACAGATACTCGGGGCTCCAGTCGATCAGCACGCCGCCGAAATCGAACACCACCGCCTTGATCGTCATGCGAACTCCGCGGCGAGCACGTCGGCAAGCGGACGCGGCGTCACCGAATTGCCCGACAGCGTATTGTTTTCCCACACGAAGTGGTGATGCGTGACGATCTGTGCGGCCGACAGGTGCGTGCGCTCGTTCGTCGTGTGCAGGTCGGACACGACGGTCGTCCGATAGCCGAGCAGTGCCGCGCGGCGCGCAGCCGAATCGACACAGAACTCGGTCGCATAGCCGCAGATCAGCACCGAGCGGATGCCGTGGCCGTCGAGCTGCGCGGCGAGCGGCGTGTCGTGGAACGAATCGCTCATCTGCTTGCGGATGCGCCAGTCGGCACGACCGACGATCAGTTCATCGTGCAGTTCCCAGCCGGGCGTGCCGGGAACGATATCGTCGTCCGCGTCGCCGTCGTGCTGCACGAAGCACACGGGCGCGTTCGCCGCGCGCGCCGCCGCCGTCAGCCGGTTGATGCCCGACACGACGTCGTCGAGCCGGTACGCGGGCCGCGCCCGCTGCACCAGCCCGCGCTGCATGTCGATCACGATCACTGCGGTGTCTGCCATCGGTTGCCCTCTCGATCATGGTCCGGCCGTCGTGCGGCCGTCGTGCGGCCGTTGTCGCTCGTTGCGCCTAGCGTCAGATCGGCTGCGTGCGCGCGTCGAGCCACGCCTTCGCATCGCCGCTCACGTGCCGGCCGACGCGCTCACGCACGGTCGCGTGATACGTGTTCAGCCACGCGCGCTCCTCTTCATGCAGCATCTCGACCAGCACGCAGCGCGTGTCGATCGGACAGAGCGTCAGCGTCTCGAACGCGAGGAAGTCGCCGAACTCGGTCTGCCCGCCCGCGCGGTTCACGACCAGGTTCTCGATCCGGATGCCCCATTTGCCGGGCCGGTACACGCCCGGCTCGATCGACGTGATCATCCCCTCTTCCATCGCGGTATACGGCTCGGCCGGCGCGTAGTGCGAGATGACCTGCGGGCCCTCGTGCACGTTCAGGAAGTAGCCGACGCCGTGGCCGGTGCCGTGACCGTAGTCGAGCCCGGCCGCCCACATCGGCGCGCGCGCGATCGCGTCGAGCATCGGCGAGCGGATGCCGCGCGGGAAGCGCGCACGCGACAGCGCCATCATCGACTTCAGCACGATCGTGAAATCGCGGCGCTGCAGATCGCTGACGGTGCCGACCGGCACGACGCGCGTGATGTCGGTCGTGCCGGTCACGTATTGGCCGCCCGAATCGACGAGCAGCAGGCCGTCGCCGGCGATCGTCGCGTGCGACTCGGGCGTCGCGCGATAGTGCGGCATCGCACCGTTCGCGTTGAAGCCGGCGATCGTCGCGAAGCTCGGCGACACGTAGCCGGGGCGCCGTGCGCGCGCGGCAGTGAGCTGCTCGTCGATCGTCAGCTCGGTGATCGTCTCGCGGCTCACCGCCCGCTCGAACCACGCGAAGAATTCGGCGAGCGCGGCGCCGTCGTGCTCCATCGTCACGCGCACGTGCTCGATCTCGGCGGACGTCTTGCGCGATTTCGCGAACGTCGACGGGTTCACGGCCTCGACCAGCTTCACGCCGGCCGGCACGGCCTCGAGCGTGCCGAACGTCACGCGGCGCGGGTCGATCAGCAGCGTCGCGCCGTCGGGCAGCGCCGCGAGCGCCGCGCGCGCGGCGTCATACGCGCGAACCTCGACGCCGTCCCGCGCGAGCGACGCGGCCAGCGCCGGCGACACCTTGCCTTCGGCGACGAACAGCGTCGCGCGATCGGCGCCGATCATCGCGTGCGCGACGAACACGGGGTTGAAGTTGACGTCGGCGCCGCGCAGGTTGAACAGCCACGCGAGATCGTCGAGCGTCGACACGAAATGCCATTGCGCGCCCTGCGCGTGCATCGCGCGGCGCACTTCGGCGAGCTTGCTTGCGCGCGTCGTGTCGGCCTGCGGCGCCACGTGCTCGAACACCGCGTCGCCCGGCAGCCCCGGGCGCTCCGGCCAGATCGCGTCGAGCAGGTCGAGATCGGTGCGCAGCGCGATGCCGCGCGCGTTCAGCGCGGCCGTCAGCGCGCGTGCCGCCGCGACGCCGAGCACGGCACCGTCGACACCGACCGTCGCCCCGGCCGGCACGTTCTGAGCGAGCCAGTCGACATGCGGCGCGCTTTGCTGGCCGCCCGTCATCTTCATCAGCTGGACGCCCGTGCCGGCGAGTTCCGCTTCGGCCTGCACCCAGTAACGGCTGTCGACCCACAAGCCCGCGAAATCCGCGGTCACGACCAGCGTGCCGACCGAGCCCGTGAAACCGGACAGCCAGCGGCGCGCCTGCCAGCGTTCGGGCAGGTACTCGGACAGGTGAGGATCGGCGGACGGCACGAGATAGGCGGCCAGGTCCTCGCGGACCATCGCACCGCGCAGCAGCGCGAGGCGGGCCGGCACCGACGAGACTTCGGGGAGACGGGCATTCATGATTTCACCTGAGAGCTTTCAGCGACGGGCAGACACCGCGACCGTCACGGCTACGGCGAGGAACGCGACACCGGTGCAGACCGGCCATTCGAGCGTTTCGCCATCGTAAAACAGTCCAGAGAGATTGCCGGCCATGCGCGCGGCGGCGGCGCCTGCGATGCCGACCAGCACCGCGATCCACCATGCCGGCCGGCCCGTGCGCCGCATCGGATGCAGCCACCGGCCGAACAGCCCGACGGCCGCTCCCAGGACAAGGATTCCAAACCAGTTCATTCGACGCCTTCTATAAATTCAGATTCGTCCCATAGGCGTGAACGTTGCCAGCGACTAGCATCGATTCATCCATCGAACCCGAGACCAGCCGGGCGCCGCGAACATTCGAGTGTAGGGGCCGACCCGACGTTATGGCAAGCGCGCTCCGGCAGCCGTATTGAAGAAATCCTCATGCGAATCGCCCTGATCGATCCGGAAGCACGTCATGCTGCGCTCCTGAACCGCCTCCTCTTCGCCGGCGGTCACGTGTGCCACACGTTTCCGTCCAGCACCGCGTTCTTCGAGTGGCTCGCTACCGATACCTGCGACATGCTGATCACCTGCAATTGGGCCGGCGATCAGCCGGCCGAGGAGGTCATTCCGCGTGCGCAAGCGATCCTGCCCGGCCTGCCGGCCATCGCCGTGATGCAGCTGCCGCGCGAAAGCGAAGTCGTGTCATGCCTGCACGCAGGCGCCGACGACTGCCTCGTGCGCCCGGTGAGCGGGCCCGAACTGCTCGCACGGGTGAATGCGCTGAGCCGGCGCGCTGGCGTCCGGCGGCCGCCGAATCGCTCCCGCGAAATGTATGGAGAATACGCATTCGATGCGACCCACGGCCTCGTGCGCTTCGGCGACGTGGTCGTCTCGCTGACGCCGAAGGAGTTCCGCTTCGCGCAACTGCTGTTCGCGAACCTGTCCCGGCCCGTGTCGCGCGCCCATATCCTCGAAACCGTGTGGGCCCGCCGCCGCGACATGAAGTCGCGCACGCTCGACACGCACGCGTCCCGGCTGCGCAGCAAGCTGCAGCTGCTTCCGGAGCATGGCTACCGGCTTCTGCCGCTCTACGGCTACGGCTATCAGCTCGACCGCGTGCCGATCGAGCCCCCAAATTCGAGGCCGCGCCACGCTGATGCCCGGTATGCCGCGAGTGAGGAAATCACCGAAACGCTATAATATGGCGCTAAACGATAGCCCTCGATATGCAACTCCTCACGATCGGAATCAATCACCACACTGCGCCTGTCGCCCTGCGCGAACGCGTGGCGTTTCCGCTCGAGCAAATCAAGCCGGCTCTCGTCACGTTCAAGAACGTGTTCCTCGGCCCCCAGGCGCCCAATTCGCCCGAAGCGGCGATTCTCTCCACCTGCAACCGCACCGAACTCTATTGCGCGACCGATGATCGGGCCGCACGCGAGGGGGCGATTCGCTGGCTGTCGGAGTACCACCGGATTCCGGTCGACGAGCTCGCACCGCACGTCTACGCGCTGCCACAGTCGGAAGCCGTCCGGCACGCATTCCGCGTCGCGTCGGGCCTCGACTCGATGGTGCTCGGCGAAACGCAGATTCTGGGCCAGATGAAGGACGCGGTGCGCACCGCGACCGAAGCCGGCGCGCTCGGCACCTACCTGAACCAGCTGTTCCAGCGGACGTTCGCCGTCGCGAAGGAAGTGCGCGGCACGACCGAGATCGGCGCGCAGTCGGTGTCGATGGCCGCCGCGGCCGTCCGCCTCGCGCAGCGCATCTTCGAAAAGGTATCGGATCAGCGCGTGCTGTTCATCGGCGCCGGCGAGATGATCGAGCTGTGCGCGACGCACTTCGCCGCGCAGAGCCCGCGCGAGCTCGTCGTCGCGAACCGCACGGCCGAACGCGGCCAGCGGCTCGCCGAACGCTTCAACGGCCGCGCGATGCCGCTGTCGGATCTGCCCGCCCGCATGCACGAATTCGACATCATCGTGTCGTGCACCGCGTCGACGCTGCCGATCATCGGCCTCGGCGCGGTCGAACGCGCGGTGAAGGCACGCCGCCATCGGCCGATCTTCATGGTCGACCTCGCGGTGCCGCGCGACATCGAGCCGGAAGTCGGCAAGCTGAAGGACGTGTTCCTCTATACCGTCGACGATCTCGGCGCGATCGTGCGCGAAGGCAACGCATCGCGCCAGGCCGCGGTTGCGCAAGCCGAGACGATCATCGAGACGCGTGTGCAGAATTTCATGCAGTGGCTCGACACGCGTAGCGTCGTGCCGGTGATTCGTCACATGCATACGCAGGCCGACGCGCTGCGCCGCGCGGAAGTCGAGAAGGCGCAAAAGCTGCTCGCGCGCGGCGACGATCCGGCGGCAGTCCTCGAAGCGCTGTCGCAGGCGCTCACCAACAAGCTGATCCACGGCCCGACGAGCGCGCTCAACCGCGTGAACGGCGCCGACCGCGATTCGCTGATCGACCTGATGCGCGGCTTCTACCAGCACGCGCCGCGCTCGAACGACCAGTCTGGCCACTAGCGCCGGCCGGTTGCTCTGCCGCCGGCCGGTCGTTGTCCTGCCGCCGGCCTATCCTTTCCGAATACCCTTGCCCCGGGAGCGCCGCTCCACACCATGAAGACGAGCATGCAACGCAAGCTCGACCAGCTGTCCACACGGCTGGCCGAACTGAACGACCTGCTGAGCCGCGAAAACGTCACGGCCGATCTCGACCAGTACCGCAAGCTGACGCGCGAACATGCGGAACTCGGCCCGGTCGTCGAGCAGTACGCGCTGTGGCGCCAGGCGCGCAACGACGAAACCGCCGCGCAGGAGCTGCTCACCGATCCGTCGATGCGCGATTTCGCCGAAGACGAGATCCGCAGCGCGCGCGAGAGCATGGCCCGCCTCGAGGTCGAGCTGCAGAAAATGCTGCTGCCGAAGGATCCGAACGACGACCGCAACATCTTCCTCGAAATCCGCGCGGGCACGGGCGGCGACGAATCGGCGCTGTTCGCGGGCGACCTGCTGCGCATGTACCTGCGCTTCGCGGAACGCCAGCGCTGGCAGGTCGAGATGATGTCGGAGAGCGCGTCGGATCTCGGCGGCTACAAGGAAGTGATCGTGCGGATCGCGGGCCAGGGCGCGTATTCGCGCCTGAAGTTCGAGTCGGGCGGCCATCGCGTGCAGCGCGTGCCGGCGACCGAGACGCAGGGGCGCATCCATACGTCCGCGTGCACGGTCGCGGTGATGCCGGAAGCCGACGAGATCGGCGAGGTCGAGATCAACCCGGCCGACCTGCGGATCGACACGTTCCGCGCATCCGGCGCGGGCGGCCAGCACATCAACAAGACCGATTCGGCTGTGCGCGTCACGCACATCCCGACCGGAATCGTCGTCGAATGCCAGGACGACCGTTCGCAGCACAAGAACAAGGATCGCGCGCTGAAGGTGCTTGCCGCGCGCATCAAGGACAAGCAGTATCACGAGCAGCACGCGAAGGAAGCCGCGACGCGCAAGAGCCTGATCGGCTCCGGCGACCGCTCGGAGCGGATCCGCACTTACAACTTCCCGCAGGGCCGGATGACCGACCACCGGATCAACCTGACGCTGTACCGGCTCGAGGCGCTGATGGACGGCGATCTCGACGAACTGATCAGCGCGCTCGTCAGCGAGCACCAGGCCGAACTGCTCGCGTCGCTCGGCGACGCCGACTGAGATCGCGATGCCCGACACCACCGCCGACGATCTGCTGCGCGCGTCGCCGCTCGACGCGGTCGATGCGCGCGTGCTGCTCGCGCACGCGCTCGGCTGGACCCGCACGCAACTGATCACGCGCGGCGACGTGCCGCTCGACGCTGCCGCGGTCGAACGCTATCGCGCGCTCGAAGCGCGCCGCGTGGCCGGCGAGCCGGTCGCGCAGCTCGTCGGGATGCGCGAGTTCTTCGGCCGGCCGTTCGACGTGACGCCCGACGTGCTGATCCCGCGCCCCGAAACCGAACTGCTCGTCGAAGCCGCGCTCGACGCGATCGACGGACGACCACATCCGACGGTGCTCGATCTGGGCACCGGCAGCGGCGCGATCGCCGTGTCGATCGCGGCCGAACGGCCCGACGCGCGCGTATGGGCGCTCGACCGTTCGCCGGCCGCGCTCGCAGTCGCGCAACGCAACGCGAACAAGCTGCTCGACGCGCGCCGCCCCGGCGGCCCGCTGCACTGGCTGCAGAGCGACTGGTACGCCGCGCTCGATCCGGCACTCGCGTTCGACACGATCGTCAGCAACCCGCCGTACATCGCGCAGCACGATCCGCACCTCGCGCAGGGCGACCTGCGGTTCGAGCCGCGCGGCGCGCTCACCGACGATGCCGACGGTCTCAGCGCGATCCGCACGATCGTCGCGGGCGCCGGCGCCTACCTGAGACCCGGCGGCACGCTATGGATCGAGCACGGCTACGACCAGGCCGAAGCCGTGCGCGCCTTGCTCGTGTCACGCGGCTTCATTTCGGTCCAGTCGCTCGCCGATCTGGCCGCGATCGAACGCACGACGGGTGGCCGCCTGCCCGGCTGATGGCCGGCCCGCCCGGTTGAAATCCGCTATCATTTCGTTCTAACGCCCCGCAAACGCAAGGTCAGTCATGGACACCCAACAACGTATCAAGCAAATCGTCGACGAAAACCAGGTCGTGCTCTTCATGAAGGGCAACGCGCAATTCCCGATGTGCGGCTTCTCGGGCCGCGCCGTGCAGGTGCTGAAGGCCTGCGGCGTCGACCAGTTCAAGACGGTCAACGTGCTGGAGGACGACGAAATCCGCCAGGGCATCAAGGAATTCTCGAACTGGCCGACCATCCCGCAGCTGTACGTGAAGGGCGAATTCATCGGCGGGTCGGACATCATGATGGAGATGTACCAGTCCGGCGAACTGCAGCAACTGTTCGCCGCCGCGTAACGCCCCCTTCCCGATGGCATCTCCCAGTGCGCCGCCACGCCGGCTGATCGTCGCGATCACCGGCGCCACCGGTGCAGTCTATGGCGTGCGGCTGCTCGAATTGCTGCGCGCCGCCGGCGGCGTCGAAACGCATCTGCTGGTTTCGAACGCCGGCTGGCTCAATATCCAGCATGAACTGAAGCTGCCCAAGGCCGAGGTCGAAAGCCGGGCGGATGTCGTGCATTCGGTGCGCGATGTCGGCGCGACGATCGCATCCGGTTCGTTCGCGACCGATGGCATGGTGATCGCGCCCTGCTCGATGAAGACGCTCGCGAGCGTCGCGCACGGCCTGTCGGACAACCTGATCACGCGTGCGGCCGACGTCACGCTGAAGGAACGCCGCCGTCTCGTGCTGATGGTGCGCGAAACGCCGTTCAACCTCGCGCATCTGCGCAACATGACCGCCGTGACCGAAATGGGCGGTATCGTGTTTCCGCCGCTACCCGCGTTCTACGCGATGCCGAAGACGATCGAGGAACTCGTCGACCAGACCGTCACCCGCGTGCTCGACCTGTTCGCACTCAGTGCACCGATGACGACGCCGTGGGCAGGCATCAGGCCGGCAGGGTAAGCCGCTCGACACGGCGCTCCGGCGTCGTTCTTCACGCATCTTCGCTGATTCGGCCGTCTTCCCGCTCGATCCGGCAACCTCGAGCCCTCGCCTGCCGCCGAACGCCCGAAGCCGGCCGAATTATCAACTCACACGAGTCAATCAAATTCCTATCAGCCGATTTATCAATAATTGGTGTGCGTCTATAGTCACAGGCAAATCCCTTTTGCAGGCTCCCCACCATGAACCGCTTGCCCTCGCTTTACCTGTCCCACGGCGCCCCTACCCTGCCGATCGACCCGACACTGCCGTCCGGTGCGTTCACGCACCTCGGCGCCGAATTGCCTCGCCCGCGCGCGGTGCTGATGTTGTCCGCGCACTGGGGCACGCAACAGCCGGTCGCGAGCGTGGCCGCGCATCCTGAAACGATCCACGACTTCTACGGCTTCCCGCGCGCGCTGTACGAAATCCGGTACCCGGCACCCGGCGCGCCCGAGGTCGCCGAACGGGCGGCCGCGCTGCTGAACGCGGCCGGCATCGCGACCGCGACGACCGAGCACGGCCTCGACCACGGCGCGTGGGTGCCGATGCTACTGATGTTCCCGGAGGCTGACGTGCCCGTCGCGCAGTTGTCGATCCAGCCCCGCGCGGACGCAGCCCATCACTTCGCGCTCGGCCGCGCGCTGCGGCCGCTGCGCGACGAAGGCGTGATGGTGATCGGCTCGGGCCAGATCACGCACAACCTGCGCGCGGCCGATTTCAGCGCGGCGCCCGAGGATGCGGACCCGCGCGTCGCGGAATTCACCGACTGGTTCGAGGCGAAGCTCGCCGCGCGCGATGTCGACGCGCTGCTCGACTATCGCCGGCAGGCGCCGCACGCGGCGCTGATGCATCCGACCGACGAACACCTGCTGCCGGTGTTCACCGCGCTCGGCGCGGCCGACGACGACTATCAGCTCGGCATCCAGTCGCTCGGCACGTATCAACGCGTGCTCGCGATGACGAACTACGTGTTCGCGAGCGCAGCCGCCTGAATCCGGCGACATAGCCGGCGGCCGCAAACAAAAAGCCCGCCCGAGCAGCGCTCGGACGGGCTTTTTTTACGCTTTCCACCACCGCCGATTCCGGTGGCGAGTCACGCGTCAGGCACCGACCCCTTCGAGGATCTCGTCGTGCGACTCGCGCTCGTCGAGATACTGCGTCCGGTAGCCCGTATTCACGCCCCAGAAGTAGAACACCAGCGAGATGGCCGCGACGATCAGCATGTCCCAGCCGTACGGCAGCACGCCGTGACCGCCGAACTCCTTGCTGCCGATCAGCGACAGCACGGCCATCGTCGGCAGGTATGCGACCAGCCACCACGCGGCCTTCAGGTCGGCGCCCCAGCCGGTCCAGCCCGACTTCGCCTGGAAGTAGAAATACACCGGCAGCGCGACGATCATCAGCAGGATGATTTCGCCCGTCAGCGGCCACTTCGCCCAGTACAGGATCAGCGACGCGCACACGAACGCGAACGGTGCAATCAGCTTCATCAGCGGGATCGACAGCGGACGCTCGATGTCGGTCGCCGCGCGGCGCAGCGACATCAGGCTGATCGGGCCGGTCAGGTACGAGATCACCGTCGCGACCGAGATCACCGCCGCGAGCGAGCTCCAACCGCGGAAGAAGAACAGGAAGATGAACGACACGAGCAGGTTGAACCACATCGCCTGGCGCGGCACACCGTAGATCGGATGCACGTTGCCGAACATCTTCGGCATCGTGTTGTTGCGCTCCATCGCGTAGATCATGCGGGTGGTCGTCGCCATGTAGGTCGTACCGGTGCCGCTCGGGCTGATGAACGCGTCGACATACAGCAGGATCGCGAGCCAGTTCAGGTTCAGCGCGATCGCGAGTTCCGCGAACGGCGACGAGAAATTGAAGTGCGACCAGCCCTTTGCGACGTCGGCCGGATTCACCGAGCCGATGTACGCCATCTGCAGCAGCACGTAGATCACGAGTGCGATCAGGATCGAGGAGATCACCGCGAACGGCACGCTGCGCGACGGATTGCGCGCTTCACCGGCCAGGTTCACCGGGCTCTGGAAGCCGTTGAACGCGAACACGATGCCGCTCGTCGCGACCGCGGTCAGCACGGCCGACCAGCCATACGGCGCGAAGCTCGCATTCGACGCGGTGCCGAGGTTTTCCGGGTGGAAGCTCGACAGCATCAGGCCAAGGATCGTGAGGCCGGGGATCAGGAACTTGAAGATCGTGATCGCGGTGTTCGCACGCGCGAACGCCTTGACGCCCCAGTAGTTCAGCATGAAGTAGATGACGACCAGCACGGCGGATAGCAGCAGGCCGGGTGTCGTCAGCTCGCCGTTCACGAACAACGCGTGCGCCCACGGATACGGCCACGTGCTCATGTACTGGATCGATGCTTCCGCTTCGATCGGAATCACCGATACGATCGCGATCCAGTTCGCCCACGCGCTGATGAAGCCCACCAGCGAACCGTGCGAGTAGCGCGCGTAGCGCACCATGCCGCCCGACTCGGGGAACATCGCGCCCAGTTCGGCATACGTCAGTGCAATCGCGAGAATCACGACCGCGCCGATGATCCATGCGCAAATCGCTGCCGGACCGGCAATCTTCGCAGCCTTCCAGGCGCCGAACAGCCAGCCCGAGCCGATAATCGAACCCAGCCCCGTCAGCATCAGTGCAAACGGGCCGATGTTCCGTTGAATAGAACTCTTCACATCCTCTCCTATGTCTCAAAAAGCATGGTCGGCCTGCTGTCCGGGATCGGCTCGGATAGCACCGCGCATGCAATTTTGGGGGGAAGGATCACCCGATCGGGGCAACCCTTCCGCGCGGCGCGTAGTTTAACGGTTGCACCTGCAAGTTGGCGCCAAAATCGTTCGGCCCCTACAAAAAATTCGCACCGTTTGCAAGGTTTGTAAACCTGAACCCCGCAATAACCCTGAGTGCATGGAAATACGGTTGACCGCGCGACCGAATAGCCGTATAAACAACGTTGCAGGATTTCAAGCGGCGAGTGAATTGGTTCTTTCGTAGTTCGCCCATCAACGGTACTCCGGTTGGTCCTATTACCCCCTTCCTTGATTTTCCGCACCCATGGGCCTCGGCCCCGTTTTATCTTTTTAGGAACAAGTAACATGGCAACCGGTACCGTCAAGTGGTTCAATGACGCAAAGGGCTTCGGCTTCATCACCCCGGAAGGCGGCGGCGACGATCTGTTCGCGCACTTCTCGGAAATCCGCGTCGAAGGCTTCAAGACGCTGCAAGAAAACCAGAAGGTTGAATTCGAAGTGAAGACGGGCCCGAAGGGTCTGCAAGCTGCGAACATCCGTCCGGTCTAAGTTCGGCGCGATATTTCGTGTAAAAAAGCCCCGCTTCGGCGGGGCTTTTTGTTTTCCGGCGCGGGCCGCCTTGCGGCCACCGCCGACCCGAATAGCCTTCGCTCAGCCGAACAGCCGCTGCGCGTGAATGCCGAGCCCGGTCGCGACGCTCGCGAGGCGATCGCCGAACACCGGCTGCGCGTCCGGGAATGCGCCGGCGAGCGCACCCGACAGGAACGCGAGCCCGGTCGAGCCGCCGGTGAAATACAGCGCGCCGACATCGCGCGGCGCGACGCCCGCAAGCCGTACCGTTTCGCGCGCGGCGTCGACGATGCGCGCGGTGTCGTCGACGCTCGCATCGACGAGGCGTTCGGCGTCGAACGCGATCTGCAGATCCTCTTCCACGTCGTTCAGGTCGATCACCGTCTCCCCGCCCGCCGCCACGCCGATCTTCGCTTCTTCCGCGCGCGCCATCAGCGCATGCCCGAGCCGTTGCTCGACCACGCGCGTGAGCCGGTCGTACTGCCGTACGTCCTGGTACAGATGCTTCATCAGCTTCAGCTCGCCCAGCCGCTTCGGCGTATAGACGGTGTTGATCAGGTGCCAGGTCGCCAGGTCGAAGTAGATCCGGTTCGGCAGCTCGCGCCCCTCGGGATCGAGCGCGCGGTAGCCGAACGCGGGCAGGATCGCCGCCAGCTCGACGCGGCGGTCGTAATCGGTGCCCGCGACGTGCACGCCGTGGTGAGCAAGCACGTCGTCCTTGCGCTCGAGGCGCGCCATCCGCTCCGGCCCGACGCGCACCAGCGAGAAGTCGGACGTGCCGCCGCCGATGTCGGCGACCAGCACGAGCCGCTCGGCCTGCTGGCGCGACTCGTAGTCGAACGCGGCCGCGATCGGCTCGTACTGGAAATGCACGTCCGTGAAACCGACCGACTGCGCGGCCGCTTCGAGCTGGTCCTGCGCGAGGCGGTCGGCGCGCGGATCGTCGTCGACGAAGAACACCGGCCGGCCGAGCACCGCGCGCCCGATCGGCGCGCCGGCGCGCGCTTCGGCCTTGCGCTTCAGATGCGTCAGGAAACGCGCGATGATCTCCGTGTACGCCATCGCGCTGCCGTCGCCGAGATCGGTCGTGGTTTCCGCGAGCGGCGAGCCGAGGATGCTCTTCATCGAGCGCATCAGGCGGCCGTCGAAACCGTCGATATAGGAGGCCAGCGCCGCGCGGCCGTACTCGACCGTCTGCTCGTCGTTGTTGAAGAAGATCGCGGTGGGCAGCGTCAGGTGGTCGCCCTCGACGGGCGCGAGGCGCATGCCATCGCCGTCGGGCAGCGCCACGGCGGAATTGGACGTGCCGAAATCGATCGCGCAGTAAGTCATGGGAAGGTGCCGCAGCAGGGCCGGCGCGAAAACGGAAAGGACGGGCTTTTTATCATGAAGCCCGCCGGATCACAACCGGATCGCCCACCGATGCCGGCGCAACCGGCCCGGGGTCGCGATCAGGCGCACCCGCGGCGCACCGGCGACGGGTGCGGACGGGTCATCCAGCGCCACCACGCCGCCCGCGTGCTGCGCGCGCAACTGCCGCGGACAGCGTGCTCGACGAGCGCCTGCCCGATTGCGGATCAGGCTGCGGCGTCGAAACCCTTCTTCCAGGCGCCCGCATAGACGACTTCGCCGATCGCATGACGCGTGCGCGGCGCCTTTTCGCGATCGCGCAGCACCGGATCGAGTTTGTCTACGTTGCCGTAGTGGCCGAGCGAGATGATCGCCGGAATCGCGACGTCGGCCGGAATCTCGAATGCGTCGCGGAACGCCTTCGCGTCGAAGCCGCTCATCTGGTGTGCAGCAAGACCCAGCGCGTGCGCCTGCAGCACCAGCGACATCGAGGCCGCGCCCGCGTCGTACAGCGCGGTCGGCGCCGGCTCGCCCTTCGGCGTGAGCGTGTGCGCGGTCACGGCGATGAGCACCGGCGCCGGCGCGTTCCAGCCCTGGTTGAACGGCACCAGCGTCGCGAATGCGCGCTTGAACGCCGCTTCGTCCTGCGTGCGATCGAACACGATGAAGCGCCACGGTTGGGCGTTGTACGCGGACGGCGCCCAGCGAGCGGCTTCGAGCACCGCGTGCAGATCGGCGGCGCTGATCGGCTCGTCCGAGTACGCGCGCGGGCTCCAGCGGCCGGCGATCAGGTCGTGAATCGAAACAGTGGTGGGAGCAGGTTTGACGGACATGCGGTTCCTCGCTGACATCGATGAAGGGGCGCGAACGCCCGGCGAACCGAAAGCATAACCGCTCGAGGCGTCACGCGCCCGATCATCCCGCGCAATGCAAATCACGGATCCCGCATTGACCGGCCGCACCCGTGCATGGGCCGGCCGAAGCGCCGCGCTCAGGCGGCCTGCGCGGCCGCGCGGGACGGGCCGCGGTTGATCCGCAGCACGATCAGCGCGCCGATGATGCAGAGCCCGCCCGAGATCATCGACGCGATCGTATAGGTGCCGAGGCTCGCACGCAGCAGCCCCGCGCCGAGCGCCGCGAACGCCGCGCCGAGCTGGTGGCCGGCGACGATCCAGCCGAACACGACCGGCGCCGCGGCCTTGCCGAACACGTCGGTGGCGAGTCGTACCGTCGGCGGCACGGTCGCGATCCAGTCGAGCCCGTAGAACATCGCGAACAGCGGCAGCCCGAAGAAATCGATGCCGAACGCATGCGGCAGGTAGATCAGCGACAGCCCGCGCAGCCCGTAGTACCAGAACAGCAGCACACGGTTGTCGTAGCGGTCGGACAGCCAGCCCGACAGCGTCGTGCCGAACAGGTCGAATACGCCCATCGCGGCGAGCAGCGATGCACCCTGCACTTCGGTCATCCCGTAGTCGCTGCACATCGCAATCAGGTGCGTGCCGACATAGCCGTTGGTGCTCGCGCCGCAAATGAAGAAGCTGAAGAACAAGAGCCAGAAGTCGCGCGAGCGGCTCGCCGTCAGCAGCGTGCGGAACGCGACCGCGAGCGGGTTCTCCTTCGTCGCGTCGGGCGCGGCCGGCGCGTCGGCCGGCTCGCCGTAGGGGCGCAGCTTCACGTCGGCCGGCCGCTCGGGCAGCAGGAACGCGACCAGCGGAATCACGATCGCGGCCGCCACCGCGACGACCAGCACGACCGGCCGCCAGCCATGACGCTGCGCGATCGCCGCGAGCATCGGCAGGAACACGAGCTGACCGGTGGCCGTGCTCGCCGTGAGGATGCCCATCACCAGGCCGCGCCGCGCATGGAACCAGCGCGTGACGAAGGTCGCCGACAGCGTCAGCGCGACGACGCCGGTCGAGCAGCCGACCATCAGGCCCCAGATCACGACCATCTGCCAGCTCTGCGTCATCATCGACGACAGCGCGACGCCCGCGCTCATGGTCACCAGCGCAGTCAGGATCGTCGGCCGCAGCCCGAAGCGCTGCATCGCGGCGGCCGCGAACGGGCCCGTCAGGCCGTACAGCGCAATGTTCACCGAAATCGCCAGCGAAATCGCCGCGCGGCTCCAGCCGAGTTCGCGCTCGAGCGGCACCATCAGCACGCTCGGTGTCGCGCGCGTGCCGGCCGCGGCCAGCAGGATCAGGAAAACCACCGCAGCCGCGAGCCATCCATAGTGGAAACGCCCGCCGATTCGTGTCACTGCCCAGTTCATGTCGTCGCTCTCCAATTGGCGGGCCGGCACCCGCGCGCCGGCCCCGCGTCACCACCAGGCCACCTCCGCCGCATGCTGCATCGGCTGACCGGCGCCGATACCTGGCATCTGTCTGTCGATCCGGCCGGCATTGTTACCGATCGGTCACAAGTGTGTTGCGATCGTAGTGACCAGTCGGTAACATGTCAAGCAATTCATCACGCAGTCGAGGGTCATCATGTCGGGCATCGAGGCCGCCAACAAGCCGCCGGCACGTCGCACGCGCCAGCCGATCGCCGCGGCCGCCGCGCAGGAACACCTGCTGCGCGCCGCCGAGGAGCTGTTTTACAAGGAAGGGGTGCGCGCGGTAGGCGTCGAAGCGGTCGTGGAACGCGCGGGCGTCAACAAGATGAGCCTGTACCGCCAGTTCTCGTCGAAGGACGAGCTGATCCTCGCGTATCTCGAACGGATGGATGCGTGCTTCTTCGAGCGCCTCGATTCGAGCGTCGCGAAGCATCCCGGCCAGCCGAAGGCGCAGTTGATCCAGTATTTCGTCGATCTCGCGGAGCGCGCGACGCAGAAGGACTATCGCGGCTGCCCGTTCGTCAACGTCGCGGCCGAATTCCCCGATGCGTCGCATCCGGCGCGCGAACGCGTCGCGCAGAACAAGGAGCGGCTGATGAAGCGGTTCGTCGAGCTATGCGAAGGCGCAGGCGCCCGGCAGCCGAAAGCGCTGGCCGATGCGCTCGCGCTCGTGGTCGAGGGCATCTACGCGGCCAGCCAGACCTACCGGCACGGCGAAACGCCGATCGGCACCGCGCCCGCGCTGGTCACGCAACTGATCGAAGCCGCCTGCGCGTGACAGGCGGCGCACGCCCGAACCCCGCGTGCCCGCTCCCGCTACAATGCGGCCCTCGCTTCCGCCTTGCCCGACTGCCCTCGCCATGACCGATACCCGCCCCGATTCGCACGACGACATCCTCGCCGCCACGCGGCACTGGCTCGCGCGCGCGGTGATCGGGCTCAATCTGTGCCCGTTCGCGAAGAGCGTCTATGTGAAGGAGCAGGTGCGCTATGCGATCAGCGAAGCGACGACGCGCGAGGACGCGCTCGCCGACCTCGAAACCGAGTTGCGCGCGCTTGAAGCGGCGGATCCGCAGCAGGTCGACACGACGCTCGTGATCTATCCGCGCGCGTTCGCTGATTTCGTCGACTACAACGACGCGCTGTTCTTCGCCGACCGGCTCGTGCGGCAACTGCGGCTCGACGGCGTGCTGCAGATCGCGAGCTTCCATCCCGAGTACCGGTTCGAAGGCAGCGAAGCCGACGACATCGAGAACTACACGAACCGCGCGCCGTATCCGATCCTGCACCTGCTGCGCGAGGACAGCATCGCACGCGCGGTCGACGCGTTCCCGGACGCGTCCGCGATCTACGAGAAAAACCAGGAAACGCTGCGCCGCCTCGGCCACGACGGCTGGCGTGAATGGATGCGCCGGCCGGGCGACGACGTCTGACGCGTCGCGCGCCGGCCGTCCGCCGCGCGGCAAACGGGCCGCGAGTCGGCCTGCCTCAGTCCGGGGCCTGCTCGACAGCCTCGCCCGCCGCCGCCGCGGGCGCCGGCGCGAAGAAGCGCTCGTTCAGTTCGGCGAGCCCGAACATGCCGAGGATCTCGTTCAGCCGCTCGCCGGGCTTGCGGCGCGGCAGGTTCTTGTACTGCGCGATGATCAGCTCGTTCTTCATCGAATGTTCCCAGCCGACCAGCTCGGTCACGCTGACCTGATAGCCGTGCGCCTCGAGCTGCAGGCAGCGCAGCACGTTGGTGATCTGGCTGCCGAATTCGCGCGTATGCAGCGGATGCCGCCACACTTCAGTCAGCGCGTTCGCGAGCGACTTGCCCTTGTTCCTGCGCAGCACGCCCGCGACTTCCGCCTGGCAGCACGGTACCAGCACGATGTGCTGCGCGCGCTTCGCGAGCGCGAAACGGATCGCATCGTCGGTCGCCGTGTCGCACGCATGCAGCGCGGTGACGACATCGACCGTTTCGGGCAGCTTCGGCGACGTGATCGAATCGGCGACCGACAGGTTCAGGAACGACATGCCGCCGAATCCGAGTCGCGCGGCGAGTTCGGTGGAACGCGCGACGAGCTCCTCGCGCGTCTCGATCCCATACACGTGCGACGCGAACGCCGGTGTGCCGTGCCCCGGCTGCTGCTTGAAGAACAGGTCGTACAGGATGAAGCCGAGATACGACTTGCCGGCGCCGTGATCGACGAGCGTCACGCTGCCCTTGTCGGCCTGCACGCTCGCGAGTAGCGGCTCGATGAACTGGAACAGGTGATAGACCTGCTTCAGCTTGCGGCGGCTGTCCTGGTTCAGCTTGCCGTCGCGGGTGAGGATGTGCAGCTCCTTCAGCAGCTCGATGGACTGCTCCGGACGGATTTCGTAGGTCTTGTTCGACATCGTGAAGCGGCGCCGGGCCACGGTCGGTCGACCACGGCCCGGCGGCGGGAATTCGTGAGGAATGGCGACAGTTTACCGAAAATACGCGATCAGGCTCGCGCGCCGAGCCGCCAGAGCGACGTGACCTCGGCGCGGCGTGCCGCGTGCAGCGGGTCGTCCGCGTCGGCCGACTTGGGGTGCGCGGGGCGGATGTCTTCGCGGCCGAGCACGACGAGCCCGGCTTCGTCGATCCATTGCAGCAGCGTATCGCGCGGCCGCAGGCCGAGATGTTCGGCGAAATCGGACAGGATCAGCCAGCCTTCGCCGCCCGGTTCGAGATGGTCGGCGAGCCCCGCGAGGAAACCGCGCAGCATGCGGCTGTCGGGATCGTAGACCGCGTATTCGATCGGCGCGCTCGGACGGGCCGGCACCCACGGCGGGTTGCAGACGACGAGCGGCGCGCGGCCGGCCGGAAACAGGTCGGCTTCGACAACCTCGACGCGCTCGGCATGACCGAGCCGCGCGACGTTCTCGCGAGCGCACGCGAGCGCGCGCGGATCCTGATCGGTCGCGACGATGCGCTCGACACCGCGCGACGCGAGCACGGCCGCGAGCACGCCGGTGCCCGTGCCGATGTCGAACGCGAGCGACGTCGCGGGCAGCGGCGTGCGCGCGACGAGTTCGACGTATTCGCCGCGCACCGGCGAAAACACACCGTAATGCGGATGGATCAGCGCGCCGCCGAGCGCCGGAATCGGCACGCCCTTCTTGCGCCATTCGTGCGCGCCGACGAGGCCGAGCAGCTCGCGCAGCGACACGACCGACGGCGCGCCGCCCGGGCCGTACGCTTCCTCGCACGCTGCACGCACGTCGGGTGCGCGGCGCAGCGGGATCGTGTAGTCGGCGTCGAGCGGGATCAGCAGCATCCCGAGCGTGCGGGCACGCTGCGATTGCGCGAGGCGGTGCAGGTTGAATGCGTCGACGCCCACCGCGGCCTTCGCCTTCTTCGGCTTGCGTTCGACACGGCGCGCCATCGCCTGCACGAGCTGGCGCGCGTTCTGGAAGTCGCCCTGCCAGACGAGCGCGGTGCCCTCGCACGCGAGGCGGTACGCGGCGTCGGCGGTGAGGCGGTCGTCGGCGGGCACGGCGCGCCTGGGCGGCTGCACGCCGGCTTCGGAGCGCCAGCGCACGGCATGTTCGGCGCCGTCGGCGTCGGTCCAGTGGAAAACGGGGAAATCGGTCACGCGAGCTCGGCTACGGTTGGCTTCAGACAGGCGGCGCCACAGGAGCGCGCCGCGCGGACCACACCATACCGTGCTTTGCCCGCGCGGCAAAGCACGGGCGACCACCCTGGCATTGCGCAGGCAGCCTACCCGCCCCATCCCGGCATCGCCGGCATGCGCAACGTGCCCGCGTCGCGGAAATGCACGGCGCCGAGCACGCCGCCCGCGAGCCGGCCGCGCAGCGCGTACGGCAACTCGCCGTTGGCCGCCGCGCCGGGCAGGTTCCACGCCTGCCGCGCGGCGGCGAACGCCGACACCGAAACGGGCACGTCGATCACGGCCTCGCCGAAGCGCGGCACGACGCCCGCGCGATCGCTCACGCCGCTCGCGAACGGCGTCCCGTTCAGTTCGAGTGCGACCGAAATGCCGTCGTATTCGATCGGCGTGTCATTCGGGTTCTGCACGCGCAGTTTCAGGCTGAAGCGCATCTCGAGGCCCTGGCCGACGAGCGGATCGAGCCCGGCGACGGTCACGCTCACCGGCTCGCGCGTCAGACCCGCGCAACCGCCGAGCACGAAGACGGCGGCGAACAGCAGCAGCATCGCGCGCAGCGGCGCGATATGGAACAGGGCTCGTGGCATGGGCTGGCCTCCTTGCGGCAATCGATTTGACGGATCGTCGCTGCATTGTACCGAGCGCGCCACGCTCCACCCTGATTCGTAGTTTCCGCGCACCGCCGAGATCGTTAATAGATTAAAACTACGAAAACAAGTAGTCGAATGGAAAGCGAATTAATGCCTTCCAGCATTCAATAGTGCGCAAAATATTCAATCGAATCACTTTCTAATTTTTTCGTTTCCTTTACCCAAAACCATCAAGTATATTTACGCATCCTTCGAGCAGGCCGACAAACCTTCAAGCCGCATGACGGCGATTTTACGGAACGGCGACACGCCGTCCTTCCGTCCTGCGGCCTTGCACGGCCAGCCCCGTGGGTCGTCGGTTCAAAGGGAATGCACGCCCGCGCAGGGCGGGCGGCCCCGTGTCGTGCGCGCGAAATCAATTCAGTACAACACGCGCCCGGCCATTTTGAACCGGCAAGTTAACCGACATCCGGAAACACAGAGGGGGCAGTAAACCATGATTACCTTCACGTAGTCGGCCGGCCGTCTTTTCGAATAATCCGTCATTGGCATTTCTCGTCGCTGTTGATTAACGGCGAGGGATTTACTTTGCCGGCGTTTTCGCAGCACTGAACGATTCTTTCAACAATCGAGGTTTCAGTCATGTCGATCAACATTCACAAGATGCGTTACCTGCCGCTGGTCGCCGCACTCGCGCTCGCCGGGTGCGGCGGCGACGACAGCGGTGTCGGCTCGGCTTCCGCGCTCAGCTCCGCCGGCGCGCCGCACTCGAGCTCGTCGCCCGCCGCCAACACGCCGCCGAGCGCGTCCAATGTCGACAAGAGCGTGTCGCCTGTCGAACTGCCGGACACCGTGGTACCCGTCAACTACCGGCTGTGGTTCCGACCGAACGATGCGCTGAACGCGTTCGACGGGC
Source organism: Burkholderia sp. LA-2-3-30-S1-D2 (assembly GCF_001523915.2). Lineage (NCBI taxonomy): Bacteria > Pseudomonadati > Pseudomonadota > Betaproteobacteria > Burkholderiales > Burkholderiaceae > Burkholderia > Burkholderia sp. LA-2-3-30-S1-D2. The sequence continues at coordinate 3,119,510 of NZ_CP013384.1, forward strand.
GCGCCGACGTCGAGATCAAGGTGCTGAAGCCGGTCAACAACATCGTCATCGCCGGTCACCGGATCAAGTTCACGAGCGGCCGCATCACGCTGCAGCCGGGCAACATCCAGCTGATCGCGACGCCGCAGGACAAGGGCGACTTCTACCAGTTGCGTCCCGTCGCCGGCACGATCTCGCCGGGCAACTATTCGCTCCACATGGAATGGTCGGGCATCATCAACTTCAAGTCGTACGACGATCCGGCCACGCAGACGGGCGGCAGTTGCGGCGACGATCCGTATCCGGGCTGCTCGGCCGCAGAAGGCGTGTTCCGCGTCGACCTGAAGAGCACCGACGGCACGACGAGCGGCGCGATCCTCACGCAGGGCGAAACCAACCTGTCGCGCCAGTGGTTCCCGGGTTGGGACGAGCCTGCATTCCGGCCGACTTATGAAGTGACGGCCGAAGTGCCGCAGAACTGGCGCGTCGTGTCGAACGCGGCCGAGAAGCCGTCGACCAACGTCGGCGGCGGCTACAAGTTCGTGCAGTTCGAGAAGACGCCGCCGATGCCGTCGTACCTGCTGTTCTTCGGCGGTGGCATGTTCGACACCTACGAGGACGATTTCTCGAGCCCCCTGCCGGGCGGCAAGGGCGGTCTGCACCTGCGCGTGTTCACGCCGCCGGGCATGAGCGACTGGGCGAAGCCGGCGATGGACCGCACCAAGCAGGCGCTCGACTTCTACTACCGCTATACGGGCATCCCGCTGCCGCTGACGAAGTTCGACACGGTCGCCGCGAACGATGCGTTCAAGGAGCAGAAGGATCTGAACTTCGGCGGGATGGAGAACTGGGGGTCGATCCTCGAGTTCGCCGACGACATCCTGCCGCAACCGGGCCAGCCGATGTCGCACTACGGTAACGAGGTGCTGACGCACGAAGTCGCGCACCAGTGGTTCGGCGACCTCGTCACGACCGACTGGTGGGACAACGTCTGGCTCAATGAATCGTTCGCGACGTTCTTCGAGACGAAGACGACGATCCAGTTCTTCCCCGACGAGTTCAGCTGGCTCGATCAGGTGAAGAACAAGTATCGCGTGATCAATCGCGACATCGGCCCGAACGCATTCCCGGTCGCGCCGAACTTCAATGACTGGGCGTCGAACGACTTCGTGCTGAGCGCGAGCGCGTTCACCTACGACAAGGGCGGCCACGTGCTGAAGACGCTCGAGAACTATCTCGGCGAGCAAACCTTGCGCAAGGGCTTGCAGCAATACCTGGTCGATTACTCGTTCGGCAACGGCACACCGAAGCGCCTGTGGGATGCGCTGTCGAAGGCGAGCGGCCAGCCGGTCGGCCCGATCGGCGACAGCTACGTGCGCCAGACGGGCGTGCCGCTGATCTCGCTCGACACGCAGTGCGACATGACGAAGAACCAGACGATCGTCACGCTGAAACAGCAGCCGTTCCCGAACAAGAACGCGTATCCGGGCCTGCAGTGGACGGTACCGATCACGCTCGCATACGGCCAGGGGCTCGCGAAACACACGACGCTCGCGCTGAAGGATACGCAGACGCAGACGCGGATCGACGGCTGCACGGGCGTGGTCGCGGATCCGAGTGGTCTCGACTACTACGTCGTGAACTACGGCGACGCCGCGTGGAGCGGCCTGCTCACGCAGGTCAACGGCTCGACCGATCCGGTGCTGCTCGCGAACCTGAAGAGCGAGGCCGCGCTGCTCGTCGCGAACAACCTCGCGCCGGCTTCGCGTTCGACGTCGATCGGCTCGGTCGCCTCGCCGGCCGCGATGAAGCTGCGTCAGACGCCGAGCTTCGGCGGCATCGCGCCGACGGTGAAGGAACGTCCGTCGCTGCGCTACCAGGGCATGTTCAAGCCGCGCAAGACGCTGGTTCAGTAACGTCGTGGTCCGGCCGGCCGGTGCCGCGGCATTTGCGGCGCCGGCCGGCGTTCAGTCTTTCACGTCCTTCGACAGGCTCCGGATGCGGGGCCTGTTTTTTTGCGGCCGCCGCTAGCGATCATTGCGCCGGCGAAACGCCCACCACGCGGCGAGCGCGGTAAAGCCCGCGACCAGCAGCACCATCAGCCAGAACCCGTGCTTGTTCTCCGAGAACGGCACGCCGCCGACGTTCATCCCGAAGAAGCCCGCGACGATGTTGATCGGCAGCGCGATCACGGTCACCAGCGTCAGCGTGAACAGCGTCCGGTTGTTCTGCTCGTCGAGCCGCGAACCGATCTCTTCCTGCAACAGCTTGATCCGCTCGTTGAGCCCCGACAGGTCGGCGAGCACCAGCGAGAATTCCTCGGTCGACTCGCGCAGTTCCTGCACGTCTTCGGCATGCAGCCACGCGGGCGGCTTCGCGAGCAGCCGGAAGATCGACCCCGGCTCGGGCGCGAGCATGCGCTGCAGTCGCGTCAGCGTACGGCGCATCGCGCCGAGTTCGACGCGATTCGACGTGAGCCGTTGCGACAGGAAGCGATCCTCGATGCGGTCGACGTCGATGCTCGTGCGCCGCATGATCTGGATCAGCAGGTCGGCCTGGTCGCGCAGCAGGTGCACGAGCAGTTCGGCCGGGGACCGGAACCGTTCGCCGTCGCGCACGCAGGCGCGCAGCGTGTCGACCGAGCGCAGCGGCTTGAGCCGCGCGGTGATCATGATGCGCCGCTCGACGTGGACGAACAGCGTCGCGATTTCCGACGGCGTCAGCTCGAGGTTGAACATCACGTCGTTGACGATCGCGCGCAGCGCGCCGTCCTCCTGCTCGATGCGCGTCGAGCGCGATCCTTCGTGAAGGAATTCGAAGAAGCTGTCGGGCAATCCGAGGTGCGTGCGCATCCAGCGCTCGCTCGCGCCGTGCGCGAGATTGAAGTGCAGCCAGACGAAATCGTCCGAGGTGGCTGCCTCGCGCGCGCGGCACGTGCGCAGCCATGCGGCGGCCGCGTCGGCATCGAGCATCGCACCCGATCCGCCCGGGACGAAGCGGAATCCGCACACCATGCCGGACGTATCGGCGCCGTAAGTCTGTACGATCAGATCCATCGTGTCGAAGGTCGTGCGGCGCGGCCGCGCCGCGCATCGCGCATTGCGGCGCCACGCCGGGAAATGAAAGGAAACGTATGCCCGACGTATGCGACATTTTCGTGACGGGGTCACATACGGACGTCCAGCGTCGGACAGCCCCAAAAAGCAATGCGCCGCCCATCGGGCGGCGCATGTGCGATGAGCAGGCCGGCGTGACGCCTCGCTACTGCCGCGTCTCCGACTGCGCGGCGGTCGGGCAGGCGGGATCCTTGCCCCAATGGCCGTCGCAGACGCGCCACCGGCACAGCTGATCCTCGAAGAAGCCGCGCTCCGAGCACTCCTTCACGCGCGCTGCGAGCGAACCGCCCGTCGTGGCGGCCGTCTTGGTCGGCACGACCTGCCCCTTCTGCGCGGCGACCTTCTTGTCGGCCGGCTTCGTGCGTGCGACGAGCGCGGCGAGCAGGTCCGCATCCGGGTCGTCCTTCCCGGCGGCCTTTGCGCTCGCGGTACGGGTCGTCGCGTCGCGACGCTTCTTCGCCTGCGCGAGCTCCGCCTGCTGTTCCTTGTGGTGCTTGCGGGCCTCCGCCTTCGCGTCGGCCTTCGCATCGGCCTTGCTGCGTGCGGCGACCTTGCCGCTCTGCGCGGCGTCGGCCTTCGCGGTTTTCGCTGTCGCAGCCGCGGCGGCGGCCGTCGCGGCGACGGCGCCAGCCGTGGCCGCGCCCGATGCATCGTCGGCACCGTTCGCGAGCGCGCGCGACAAGCGGCTGTTGTCCGCGCCCGATGCGGACGCAACGGTCTGGGACGCCGCATCGTCATTGACGATCGTGGCCGGTTCCGCGGCAGGAGCGGCCGACGCGGCATTCTGCGCGACCTGCACGGCGCCGCCGCTGGCTGCCTCGGCCTTCGCCGCTGCCTGCGCGGGCGCGGCGGCCACGACGGCCTGTTCGCCGGATTGCTGCTGCCAGCGCCATGCCCCCCAGCCGCCGACGGCGACCACGAGCGCGACGACGGCCGCGATCGGCCCCTTCAGCGAGCGGCGCGGCGCTTCGGCCGGCGGCGTGACACGTCCTTCCAGATTCGCGAGAATGCGCGACTGCTGCGGTCCACCCTCACCTGCCGGTTTGGTATCGGACAGCAGGCTCGGCGGGGTTTTCGAATTTGAATTTTCCGGCGCACTCATTCAGCGTCTCATTGAATCCTGGTTTAATTCACCGCGATAATATAGCCCGGCCTCTCAAAGCAGCCTGATTCTAAGAGCAAGCATTGCAAAACACAATCAATTCCAATTTCCGGGGATTTCGTTGATTGCCGTCGCACTCGTCGCCTATTTCGCCCTTGCCGTCGCGGTCGCGGCACTGTTGCTTTTACCGGGTATCCGCACGGCGGTTTTCGAATCCGTCGCCCAGTTTCACGGCCGTCTGACGCGCCGCGCGAACGCTCGCGCCGCACGCACGCGAAGTCAGATTGTTAAATCGGCAACCGTTACGCGCGGCGCATTAAGCGATGTGCAAAATTTACTGATTCGGCGACGCTTGATGATTATGGTGTCGGCAGGTATTCTTGCGACGCCGCCATTGGTGGCCATTGCGTTACGCGGTCGGCAATTGTTTCAGTACGACGACACGGCGCGCGTGCCGGACGAGAAGATCGCCGCGCTGCTGCAGGGCGAACAGCTCGTGCCGCCCCCGCCGTTGCCGCCGGAAGTCTTTGCCACGAAGGAAGTCGAACAGGTGCGGCCGGCACTGAAGGACGCGAGCCGCGACTGGAACCTGCTGGATCCCGATTTCCGTACGCGTTTGCTGCTGGTCTACAAGATCATGCACGAACAATATGGTTACGAGATGGCGCTGCTGGAAGGTTATCGGAGCCCGGAACGACAGAACCGGCTCGCGCAAATGGGCACCAACGTGACCAATGCGGCGGCCTTCCAGAGTTATCACCAATTCGGGCTCGCGAGCGACAACGCGTTTCTGCGCGACGGCAAGCTGGTCATTTCCGAGAAAGATCCCTGGGCGATGCGCGGCTACCAGTTGTACGGACAGGTCGCCGAACAGGTCGGCCTGACCTGGGGAGGCCGATGGAAAATGATGGATCTCGGGCACGTGGAATACCATAAACCCGGTTTTAAACTGGGACGCGGCAGCTAGTCAGGGCTGCCGGACAAGAAATAATGAGGGCGGCATGGGGCTTTTTAATCATCCGGCAGGAAACGATTTGAGCGGCGCAATCGATCGGGCATTCCGTTGCACGATTTTTTCCGATCGCCGCTTCCGTTTTAATTCTCACAGCGTCCTTTCATTATTGCGCGCGCCTTCTCCGATGCCGCGGGCGCATTGATGCCAGCCCCCTTCATCCCGTTTGACAGCATGGCGACACATCGCGGCGCCACGCTTGCCGCTCGGCGCGCCTGCGTCGCCTCACCGAATCGCACCGGAACCTGAACGTCCTATGCAACGCATCCTCAACGTGCTGACTCATCCGCGTACGCTCTCGATTGTCGGGATCATCGCGCTAGCGGCGATTCTCTTCATCGTCGCCGACATGCTGCAGCTGCCGCTCCTGTGGGCGGCGATCGCCTTCGCGGCGATCCTCGTGCTGTGGCTTGGCGTCGCGTTGGTACGCCGCTGGCGCGTGAAGCGCGCGAACCAGCAGCTCGGCCAGGTGCTGGAAGAGCAGGCGGAAACCGGCAAGATCGCCGCGCCGGCCGCGGCCGCGCTCGCACCCGACACCAAGACCGCCGACCTCGACGTGCTGCGCACGCGCCTCTCCGACGCGGTCAAGACGATCAAGACGTCGAAGATCGGCCAGGTGTCGGGCGGCTCCGCGCTGTACGAGCTGCCGTGGTACATCGTCATCGGCAACCCGGCCGCCGGCAAGAGCAGCGCGGTGCTGAACTCCGGCCTGCAGTTTCCGTTCGCGGACAAGAACAGCGCCGTGATCCACGGCATCGGCGGCACGCGCAACTGCGACTGGTTCTTCACGACCGAAGGGATCCTGCTCGACACGGCCGGCCGCTACTCGGTGCACGAGGAAGACCGCAGCGAGTGGCTCGGCTTTCTTGGCCTGCTGAAGCGTTATCGCCCGAAGGCGCCGATCAACGGCATCATCGTTACCGCGAGCATCGCCGAACTGACCGGCAACCGCCCGGAATTCGCGATCAACCTCGCGAAAAACCTCCGCCAGCGCGTTCAGGAGCTGACGGAAAAGCTCGAGGTGTTCGCGCCGGTCTACGTGATGTTCACGAAGGCCGACCTGATCACCGGCTTCACCGAATTCTTCAGCAGCAGCGACAAGCACGAATACGACCGCGTGTGGGGCGCCACCCTGCCCTACGAGCCGGACGACAAGCGCGACGTCGTCGCGCAGTTCGACACGCACTTCGAGGAGCTCTACGAAGGGCTGAAGGAAATCAGCGTCGCGCAGCTGTCGCTGTCGCGCGGCAACCAGCTGTCGCCGGGCCAGTTGAGCTTCCCGCTCGAATTCTCGACGATCAAGCCGTCGCTGCGCGCGTTCCTCGCGACGCTGTTCGAGAACAACCCGTTCCAGTACAAGCCGATCTTCCGCGGCTTCTACTTCACCAGCGCGCTGCAGGAAGGCGAAACCAACAGCGCCGCCGCGCAGCGCATCGCGCACCGCTTCGGCCTCGACGCGAGCGCGCTGCCGAAGCCGCACAGCGCGTTTTCGAAGAATGGCTTCTTCCTGCGCGACCTGTTCTCGAAGGTGATCTTCGCGGATCGCCAGACCGTGCGCCAGTTCGCGAGCCCGACCAAGACCCGGCTGCGCTACGCGACCTTCTTCGGCTTCGTCGCGGCGCTCGCGCTCGCGCTCGGCGGCTGGACCTGGTCGACGATCGGCAACCAGCAGCTCGTCGCGAACGTGCAGGCCGACCTCGACAACGTCACGCGCCTGCAGCAGGGCCGCAACGATCTGCAGTCGCGTCTGCAGGCGATGGATATCCTGGAAGACCGGATCGAACAGCTCGAACAGTTCCGCCGCGACAAGCCGGTGTCGGTGTCGCTCGGCCTGTACCAGGGTGACCGTCTCGAACAGCACCTGCTGACCGAGTACTACAACGGCGTGCGCCAGATCCTGCTGGCGCCGGTCTCGCAGAACCTCGCGTCGTTCATGAAGGATGTGAACGCGCACCCCGAACAGCTCGTGCCGATGACGCGGCCGCCCGAATCGGGCGCCATGCAGGGCGGCCCGATTCCCGTGTCGACGAACCCGCCGGGCGCCACGCCGCTCGCCGGCGCCGCGCAAGGCGCATCCGCCGCGACGGCCGCCGCGCCGCAACAGGCGGCGGCACCGCAGGGCGGGTTGTACAGCGACGCGTCACCGACCAACGTGCAGGACGCGTACAACGCGCTGAAGACTTACCTGATGCTGTCCGACAAGCGTCACGTCGAACAGGCGCACCTGACCGACCAGCTCGCACGCTTCTGGCGCGGCTGGCTCGAGACGAATCGCGGCAACATGCCGCGCGACGAGATGATCAAGAGCGCCGAGCGCATGATCTCGTTCTACCTCGCGCGCGTAAACGACGACGACTGGCCGATGATCGACGCGAACCTCGCGCTCGTCGACCAGACCCGCGAGAACCTGCGCCGCGTCGTGCGCGGCATGCCGGCCCGCCAGCGCGTCTATGAGGAAATCAAGGCGCGCGCGTCGACCCGCTTCGCGCCGATGACCATCGCGCGCATCGTCGGCGACGGCAACCAGGGGCTGGTCGCCGGCAGCTATGCGATTCCGGGCACGTTCACGCGCGAAGCGTGGTTCGACTACGTGCAGCCGGCGATCCGCGACGCGGCGACCAAGGAACTGCAGGCGAAGGACTGGGTGCTGAACACGTCGACGCAGGACGACCTGACGCTGGAAGGCAGTCCCGAGCAGATCCAGAAGACGCTCGTCGGCATGTACAAGACCGAATACGCGCAGCACTGGCAGAAGTTCATGCAGGGTATCGCGGTGCAGGGCTTCAGCAGCTTCGGCCAGGCCGTCGACGGGATGAACCGCCTCGGCGACCCGCAGGATTCGCCGATCCGCAAGATCCTCGAAACCGCGTACGACCAGACGTCGTGGGACAACCCGTCGCTGGCGAACGTCGCGATCAAGAAGGCGCAGACCGGCGTCGTGAACTGGGTCAAGCAACTGTTCACGCGCTCGCAGGCCGGCCAGGTGGCGGCCGCGAACATCGACATCAACGGCAATCCGGCCGAGGTGCCGATGGGTCCGATCGGCCAGGAGTTCATCGGGCTCGCGCGGATCGTCACGACGCACGACGGCACGTCGATGCTCAAGGGCTACATGGACTCGCTGTCGAAGGTCCGTACGCGCTTCAATGTGATCAAGAACCAGGGCGACCCCGGCCCCGGCGCGCGCCAGCTGATGCAGCAGACGCTCGACGGCAACGGCTCGGAACTGGCCGATTCGCTGAAGTTCGTCGACGAGCAGATGCTGACGGGCCTGACCGATTCGCAACGCAAGTCGCTGCGACCGCTCCTGGTGCGCCCGCTGATGCAGGCGTTCTCGGTGGTGATCCAGCCGGCGAGCGCCGAAGTCAACAAGGTGTGGAACGCGCAGGTCTACCAGCCGTTCCAGAGCTCGCTCGCGACGAAGTACCCGTTCGCGGCGAACGCAAAGGTCGAGGCCGGCGCCGGTGAAATCGCGCAGGTGTTCGGTCCGGACGGCGCGATCGCGAAGTTCGTCGGCACGACGCTGGGCCCGCTCGCGGTGCGCCGTGGCGACACGCTTGCGGCCCGCACGTGGGGCGACATGGGCATCGGCCTCACACCCGACTTCACGAACGGCTTCGCACGCTGGGTCGCCCCGCTCGCCGGCGGCGCCGCGGGCGGCGCGGCCGCGGCGGCCGAACCGCAGACCGTGTTCCAGATCCTGCCGCAACCGAGCACGGGCACGACGGAATACACGATCGCGATCGACGGCCAGCAACTGCGCTACCGCAACACGCCGCCGCAATGGACCAACTTCGTGTGGCCGAACCCGCAGGGCTCGCCGGGCGCGACGCTGTCCGCGACGACCTTCGACGGCCGCACCGTGCAACTCGTCAACGAACCGGGCCGCTACGGTCTCGAGAAGCTGATCAACTCGGCGCAGCGCAAGCGCCGTCCGGACGGCACCTTCGACCTCACGTGGGTCCAGGGCAGCGTGAACGTGTCGGTGACGATGCGCATCATCAGCACGTCGCAGCCGACGAGCGGCGGCGGCGACCAGCCGCAGCAGCAGAGCCTGCGCGGCCTGCAGCTGCCGTCGTCGGTCGCCGACGCGAGCGCGGGTGCCGCGCAGAACGCGACGCAGGCCGGCACGGGCACGCCGGCCGCGGCACCGACACCGGCACCGGCCGTCGCGGCCGCCACCGCAACGAATGCACAGGGGGCGCAATGACGCAAACCGTTCAGGCGCAGATCGCCTACTTCGGCAAGATTCCGTCGCGCGGCGACTTCGTGAAGAGCCCGCACAATCCGCAGCTGCTGCAGACGCTCGATCGCTGGATCGCGCAGGCGCTCGAACTGCTCGCGGAAGATCCGCGCTGGAAGATCGTCTACGAGGATGCGAAGCCGATGCATTTTGCGTTCCTCGGCTCGCGCAGCAAGCTCGCGATCGCGGGCCACATGGTCGCGAGCCACGACGTGTCGATGCGCCGCTTCCCGTTTCTCGGTGCGACCGCGCTCGAGGTCGACCGGCCGCTCGCGTTCCTCGCGCGCAGCCCGCTCGCGTTCGCCCGGCTGTGGTCGCGCGTCGCCGCGCAGATGCCGCCGCTGCTCGCGAAGGAGGAGCCGCCCGGCGCGCTGCAGGCGCTCGGCGACACGCAGGTGCCGATCGACGTCGGCGGCCCCGGCACGTCGCATGACGGCACCTTCAACGACTTCATCGAACACCAGTCGCTGTACGGCCTGCAGCAGATGCTGCTCGAAAGCGGCCATCCGGTCCGGCTGCGCGGCGCGATGCTCGCGCTCGGCTCGCTCTTGCGGCCCGTGATGCAGAGCGGCTCGTCGCACATCGAGCGCGGCCTCACGCTGCCGCTGCCCGTCGATCCGTTCTACCGAAGCCTCGTCGCCGCGTTCTGGCTCGAACTGATCGCACCGTTCGTCGCGCAGGCCGACTTCGAGCTCGCGATCTTCATCGGCACGATCGCCGAGCGCGAACGGCTGATCATCGGCTTCAACGGCGCGTCGTCGAAGACGCTGCTGAGCGTCGTCGACCCGCAGACCTACGCCGCCCACAACATCGACATCGACGATCCCGAATGGATCGACGCCCATGCGCAAAACGATCAGCAGATCAGCAAGCTCGTCAGCTACCTCGACCAACCGCAACTCTCGCTGCGCGTCGCCATCGACGCGTTCCGCGAAGCGTTCATCGGAGGCTGACGGGATGCAACGCACGAATCACGTCCGGCGCATGCGCTTCTCGGCATTCGTTGCCGCCCTCGCCGCCGCCGGCCTCGTCGCCAGCGGCGCGGCCTACGCGCAGAACACCGGCGGCGCGACCGTCACGCCGGTCGGCAACGGCACGGTCGCGACGACCGCGCTGCCGTCGTCGAACACGAACCCCGGCACCGCGCCTGCTACCGCCTCCGGCACGGTGGTGCACGGCACGGCCGGCACGATCTCGCCGCCGCCCGCGAACGCGACACCCGGCCAGGTCGTGGTCGGCGGCAAGGTGCCGAACGAGGCGACCAAGGCCGCCGTGCTGCAGAAGCTGCGCGACACCTACGGCGCGGTGAATGTGGTCGACCAGATCGAGGTCGGCGACGTCGCGACGCCGCCGAACTGGAGCGCGAACGTGCAGAAGCTGCTCGGCGCGCAGCTCAAGCAGATCAGCAAGGGGCAACTGAAGATCAACGGCACGCAGATCGAGATGAAGGGCGAGGTGCACAACGAAGCGCAGCGCCAGCAGCTCGCGAGCGACATGGCGAACACGCTGAACCCGACTTACACGATCAAGAACGGGCTGCGCGTGTCGGCATCCGAGCAGGGTGTGCTCGACCAGACGCTCGCGAACCGGACGATCGAGTTCGAGACCGGCAGCGCGACGCTGACGCCGCAGGGCAAGCAGATCCTCGACCAGATGGCGGCCGCGCTCGCGAAGATGCAGAACCGCACGGTCGACATCATCGGCCACACCGACAACTCGGGGAACCGGACGTCGAACATCGCGCTGAGCCAGGCGCGCGCGGATGCGGTGAAGGGTTATCTGATCACGAAGAGCATCCCGCCGCAGCAGATGACGACGACGGGCGTCGGGCCGGATCAGCCGATCGCGCCGAATGACACGGCGGATGGAAGGGCGAGGAATCGGCGGATCGAGTTCCGGGTGGGGCAGTAGGCGGAGGTTCGGCTGTGCGGCGAGCCGGTGGCAGGATACCGGCAGACTCGTCCCGCCGGATCGTGCAGCCCCCATCTCCCCGCATTGTCAACAGGCCGATCGCCTGACCGACCCCCTACTGAATCCGACCATTCCAGTGAAATACGCAATGCGCTGCTTGCGGTCGGCCATTCTTCTGCTCTTCGGTGCGGCCTTCGTGCTGATGGGTGTAGCTGGCGCCGTCAATTCTGCCATCCTCGTTCGCGCTCGTGTGTGGCCTCACGTCCCCGCCATTGTCGAGCGATGCGAGTTGTCTCTGCGATATGGCAAATCCGATGCGACATGGGAGGCGCGCGCCGTCTTCCGCTATGGCGCGGGACAGACGCAGCAGTACGATACAGCGTGGCAGCCTGCCGGGTCGCCGGTGTATTCGCGTTCGGCCGCCTCGAACATCAGCCACGAACAGTTCGCAGCGTTCACGAAGACGTACTGCAATGCGGCCGCGAACGATGGCCTGCGCGTTTCGCCGATGTTTCCCGGCATTGCGCGGCGCAACGAAGCGGTTGAGGGCGGAGCATGGGTGCGTGAAATCGGATTCGGCCTATTCGCCCTGATCGGCGGATTGATGCTGTGTGCGACGAGCATTTCGATGCTGCCGTGGATCGAGGATAGGAAGAAGCAATCGTTGAGGCGAAAGACTCGGCGCGCGCGGAAACGTATCGGCGGTTCGTGACTCGCGCCGGCAGACCGGAATCGGATCAGACGTCGTATCGTGCCGGTCGGGGCGCGACGGCTGATCGTTGCGCGGGAAGGAAACGTACTGCGTTTCCGTCATCCGGGTCGAGTTTGATTCTCTCAGCCACGCTGCTTTTCCTCTGCACGTAACGGCGGCAACAAGCCGTCTGGAACCGCCGGCAAGGCAACCGGCTCGAACTGGCCGGTCGTCAATTCGGATAGGACGCTCTTCGGCAGAGACCGCATCGACGTTGCAAACACGCCGGGCCGATCCGCAGCGGCTTTCAAGACGCGCTGAACCTCCGGATGCGCGTCGAAACGGCTATTCACCAGCAAGGCGTAGTACGCGTACTGCTTCAAGTCATCTAAATCGGTCAGGCGGTATTTCAACCATGCTGCCGCCACGATACGCGCGATACGGCGAAACTGCCGGTCTTCGCGTTCGTCGTATCGCTTGCTCAACTGCACCTGATAGTTGGTCGACATCCAGTGCGACACATCGATCATCGGAATACGCGATTCGTCCATCGGCGTGCCGGGAAACTGAAGCTCGATGTGGCGATCCGGATAAAAATGAACTGCAAGAATTCGGCTGCCCACATTTTCCGGAACCTTTGACGGAGGCAGCACAACCTTTGCTTCGGCGTGAAACGTCTGTGCGTCGCCCTTATGCCACTGGTCAACGTCGTAGTAGTCCCATTTGACGATGAACTCGGTCCCCTTGAGCTGATAGCAACAAGTCACGCCCCCACCGCCCCCCGGCATGCTGTCGCCACCGCCGCCTGCCTTGTTGCCATGAGCATCGGTGATCGTGAATTTATCCAGGTTATAGGGCAGGTAGTTCTGAGCCATGACCGAAATCCCGCTGTATGTCGGTTCCGGCTTGCCGCACGCCGCCATGGCCGTCAGGAGCAGGCACCCTGCCAGAACACGGCTCACCAGACTCGAAAATCTCATTGCCCTATTCAATGATGTTTTCCCTTCCGAATATTGCCCAGCATGCCCTTCCGACGTATCGATTTTAGTTGTCCACTCGGTAAATGCGATTTTTTGTCTACGTAAATGACGATATGTCCGACAGCAACGGCAACATCAATCGCGACAACAATCGGGGCCGAAATCGCGCGGCATCCGCAGGCTGGCCGATATCGCAGCTGATCTCGAACATACCCGGATAAGTAACCATTACGACCCGTTCTCGGCTTCCTCCGACATGACGGACGAAACGGTATCGAGCAATCCGAGGAACTCCATCTGGATCGATACGCCCTCAGCGACTTTCACCCCGCGGACATCTCGAGTTACTTCCTTCTATTGTGAACCGCCACAAGCTTTCCGTTCGCGAAAGCAAACCACTTCCCCCCAACGCTTAGCAGTACGCAGCCAGGCAGCCATCGAACGTCGTCAATATCCAACTTGTCGCTAACCGGCAAGACGGCAGCGGGTTTTTGGCGGAAGTCGTACAGGGAGATTACCCGTGGGTCTGAAAAACCACCGCTGAAGTCTTCGACGATCAGCCGCGAGACGGCCTTGTCCTGTTCTTTCGAATCCGGATAGTAGACATAGCGTGAACCGTAAAGGTGATCGAATTGCTTGCCATCGAGCTCGACGTTGAATGTAACGCCGTCACTTCCCGGCCGGGCGATCTTTGATATCTGCAATGTGCCCGCAACGGTGCGGATCGTATCGTGATCCCCACCCGAGGTCTGCGCCTTGACATTGATGCAATAGACCGTCATCAACACTACAACAAACGACTTCAACAAGCCCACCTCCTAAAAAGTGGGGTTCGTACCACCGACGACAGTCACAAGATCCAACAGTGGGCGAACATCTTCAAGTTTCGAAGCATCGCATGCGAAGTTCTTGAAGTTGACACCTGTGTCGATGAGATGGCTCAACCACAGGCGATGAGCCTTGACATAGTTCCTACCGTTCTCTTCCGCACGCTTCGCTGCTGCCGCGCTTCCCACCTGCGCGGTCAAACGCGTCTTGGCCCCGCGAGCGATGAGCCTGGGCGGACGGTGCGGCTTTGCTCCGTATACGTATCCTCCGGAGCAATTGTTCCGGCCAAATACCGTTTTGCATCGGCCGCTCCCAAGTGGTGAGACAGGTACAGCATCTTCGCCCGCTCCCCATCATTCAAATTCGAGAAATCGTAGCCGCCGCCTTCGCTCGCGGTGGAAACGAGGTCGAGCACCACACTGAAATCTCGGCCGAGCTCGGACCGCGTCACGGCGCGGCGCGGCACGAGCGCGTTATTCGGCAGCGACGGGATATCCGTCTTCAGCAGGCGGTCCTGCTGAATCAGGCCACCACGGATCGCCTGTGCCAGTTCGGTCACGTTCATGCGTCACCCTTCTTCTCGTTCATCGCAAACCCGCCGGGCCCGCGCTCTCAGGTCAAAAACCCATCGCTCACGACTGCTCGTCCGGCCTCACCCCAAGCAGCTCGCGAATATGCGACAGCGACCCGTCGTCCTTCACGACGCTCTCGAGCCACTTGTGCAGCGGCATGTCGGCCCATTCGGCGGCCTTGTCCGCGAGATACGCAACCGGGCTGTGCGGCTCGGTCTGGCGGAAGTAACGCGCGACGGCACGCAGCTGGTCGACGGCCTGCGCGCGGTTCTGGATGCCGGCGATCATCTGCGTCACCGGCGGACGCGGAGCGGTCTGCGACTGCACGTGGGTCTCCTCGCTGTGGAACGTATCGCCGAAGCTCGGCTCGATGCGCTCGGGCTGCGCCTGCGGCGCCGCTTGCGTGTGCGGCGCGCTACCCGTATAGCCCTGCTCGCGCGCGAAGCGCTCGGCGAGCCGGTACACGGTCTCGAACGCGTCGCGCGCCTGCCGGAAGCTCGGCGCCGAATCGCCCGCCCGCTCGACGAGCCGCTCCTCGAACGCATCGAGCGCGAACTCGAACGCCTTCAGGTTCGCGAGCAACGCGGTGTAGAACGCGATCGGCGTCACGCGCCGCGACGCATCGACCTGCTCGACCGACGGCTTGCCGCGTGCGATGTCGTCCGCATGCTCGGGGTCGCGCCTCACGGCCTGCGCGACGTGTTGTGCGACTTCCCAGTCGAGCGTGGTGAACGCGTTCGACGCGCCCTCCGTCACCGGAATGCCGCGCAGCAGCTCGGCCGTGCGGCCGGACAGCCACGCGACGTTGCCGAGCCGATATTCGACGTCGTCGCCTTCGGGCAGCGGATGCACGGTGTCCCAGTAGTCTCGGCACAGGCCTTCCAGCAGCGCATAACCTTCGGTGAGGCCGGTGATGCCGTCCTCGAGCGCGAGCGCCTCGGTCAGCCACACGGCGAGCCGCAGGTCCTTGGTGCGCGTGCGCAGCAGCTCGCCCGCGTGATCGACGACGAAGCCCCAGTCGGCCTCCTTGATCTCGGTCACCCATTCGCCCTGGTCGAGCGTCGGATCGTCGTAGCGCCGCGCGTCCTGGATCGCGTCGAATTCGTTCGAAAACAGCAGGTCGTCGCCGCTGGGCGACGCGTCGCTGATCGGCGTCAGCAGCTCGGGGAGATTGATCGGCATGGTTCAGTGAATCCGTTGATGCATGAGATGTCGCCCGCGGGGCTCATTCGACGGTGTACGCAAATTCGCCGGCCTCGTCCGCGCGCACCGCGATGCGCGCGATGGCCGCGCCGTCGGCGATCCGGCCGAGCACGTGGCCCGCGATCTCCGGCAGCAGCGTGCCGTTCAGGATATGGTCGACGTTGCGGGCGCCCGAATCGACCTCGGTGCAGCGCGCAAGCACCGCATCGACGAGCGACTCGTCCCACTCGAACGCGGCCTTGTGGTTCGCTTCGATGCGGCGGCGGATGCGTTCGAGCTTCAGCTCGATGATCTCGGCCAGCACGTCGTCGGAAATCGGGTAGTACGGCACGACCTTCATCCGGCCGAGGAACGCCGGCTTGAAGGTCTTGTACAGCTGCGGGCGCAGCGCCTCGGCGAGCGCGTCCGGATCGGGAAGCTCCTCGGCCGGCTTGTTCAGGCACGCCTGCATCACCGCCGCCGACCCGACGTTCGACGTCAGGATGATCAGCGTGTTGCGGAAGTCGATCTCGCGCCCTTCGGCGTCGTCCATCGTGCCCTTGTCGAACACCTGGAAGAACATCTCGAGCACGTCCGGGTGCGCCTTCTCGACCTCGTCGAGCAGCACGACGGAATACGGGTTGCGGCGCACTGCCTCGGTCAGCACGCCGCCCTCGCCATAGCCGACGTAGCCCGGCGGCGAACCCTTCAGGCCCGACACGCTGTGCGCTTCCTGGTATTCGCTCATGTTGATCGTGACCATCTTGCGCTCGCCGCCGTACAGGATGTCGGCCAGCGCGAGCGCGGTCTCGGTCTTGCCGACGCCCGACGGCCCGACGAACATGAAGACGCCGCGCGGCTTGTTCGGATCCTCGAGGTTGGCGGTCGCGGTGCGCACGCGCTGCGCGATCGCGTCGAGCGCGTGGTCCTGCCCGATCACGCGCGCGGTGAGCAGCGGCTGCAGGTTCAGCACGGTGTCGATCTCGTCCTTCACCATCCGGCCGAGCGGAATGCCCGTCCATGCCGCGACGATCTCGGCAACCACGTGGCCATCGACCTGCAGCGGCACCATCGGCTCGCCGCCCTGCAGTGCGTGCAGTGCGGCGACGCGCTCGGCGAGCTTGTCGCGGGTCGCCTGCACGTCGACCGGCTGGCCGTCTTCCGACGGGCCGCGTGCCTTGTCGAGCGCTTCGCGCAACTCGGTGATCTCGGCGACGATCGCTCGCTCGGCTTCATAGCGCGCTTCGTCCTCGGTCAATTGCGCGAGCGCCGTGTCGCGTGCGCCGCGCAGCTCGCCGAGCCGCTCGTCGTGCGACGCGCCGCCGGCCGCCTCACGTTCCAGCGACGCGATTTCCGCGTCGATCCGCTCGATGCGCTTCTTCGTATCGTCGATCGCGGCCGGCGTTGCGCTGTGCGCGAGCGCGACCTTCGCGCATGCGGTGTCGAGCACGCTGATCGCCTTGTCCGGCAGCTGGCGGCCGCTGATGTAGCGATGCGACAGGCGCACGGCCTCGGTGATCGCATCGTCGAGGATCCGCACGTTGAAGTGCTTCTCCATCAGCCCGGACATCCCGCGCAGCATCGCGGCCGCGAGCGGCTCGCTCGGCTCCTCGACCTTCACGACCTGGAAGCGCCGCGCGAGCGCCGCATCCTTCTCGAAGTACTTCTTGTATTCGCTCCAGGTCGTCGCGGCGATCGTGCGCAGTTCGCCGCGCGCGAGCGCCGGCTTCAGCAGGTTCGCCGCGTCGTTCTGGCCGGCCTGGCCGCCCGCGCCGATGATCGTGTGGGCCTCGTCGATGAACAGGATGATCGGATGTGCGCTCTTCTTCACCTCGTCGATCACGCTCTTCAGCCGGTTCTCGAACTCGCCCTTCACGCTCGCGCCGGCCTGCAGCAGGCCCATGTCGAGCACGTGCAGCGCGACGCCACGCAGCGGCGGCGGTACGTCGTCGGCGGCGATCCGCAGCGCGAGCCCTTCGACGACGGCGGTTTTGCCGACGCCGGCCTCGCCGGTCATGATCGGGTTGTTCTGGCGGCGGCGCATCAGGATGTCGATCGCCTGGCGGATCTCGGCTTCGCGGCCGATCACCGGGTCGATCTTGCCGTCGCGCGCGCGCTGCGTGAGGTTGGTCGTGTACGTGTCGAGCGCGGGCGTCTTCGACGGGCCGGCCGCGGGCGCGGTGCCGTCGGCGGCCGGCGCGACGTCGCTGCCTTCCGCATCCGCCTGGCGCGGCTCGGCCTCGCTCGACCCGGCCATGATCTCGTCGAACTTGTGCTTCAGGTCCGTCACGTTCATTTCCACGAACCGCGACGACATGCGCTGCGCGAACTGCGCGAGATCGGGCGCGGTCAGCAGCGCGAGCAGCAGGTGCCCCGAGCGGATGCGGCCGAGCTGCGAATCGAGCGACGCAATCAGCCATGCCTGCTCGAACAGCGCGATCAGGTGCACGGAGAACACCGGCGTGCGCGTGTTGCCCGTCTTCAGGCGCGTGAGTTCGCGCTCGAGATCGGCACGCAGCGCATGCGGATCGACACGGCTTGCGCGCAGCGCGAGCGGCAGGTCGCCCGTCGCTTCGTCGAGCAGCGCGAGGAACAGATGCTCCAGATCGACCTCGTAGTGGCCGCGCGCCAGGCACGCGCTCGCCGCGCGCTCGGTCGCGTGCCGGCAGAGCGGATTCAGTTTCGTGATCAGGGTCTTCAGAGGCGTGCTCATGGCGTCGATCTCAGGTTCGATTGCGTGTTGTTGTCGTTCGGAATCAGTGAATCACGTGCAGTTCGTAGCGGGCGTCCGAGCGGTCGTCGACCGCGTCGCGCGTGCAGAGGAACGCGTCCCAGCCGAGCCGCGAGCCGGCGCCGAGCACGCTCGCGCCGACCTCGGTGCGCTTCAGCACGAGCTTCACCTCGTATTCGAGCGTGACGCCGGCGAGCAGCGTGAGCATCCGCTCGAGCGCGACGGCCTGCGGGCCGCCGGGCAGGAATGCCTCGTAGTCGCGCTTGGACAGCGGGCCGACGACGATCCGCGCGCGCATGTCGCGCTGCCATACGCGTTCGCCGACGAGCGCCGTCGCGCCGAGCACCGCGTTGACTTCGCCGAGCACGCTCAGCTGGTCGGTCGGCACGTCGTACCACTTGCCCACAAACTGGTCGATCTTCACCGGCACGCGGAAATAATCGGACAGCGTGCGCTGCAGGTACGCGGCCGACATCGGCCGGTGCCGCGCGGCGAGCGCGTAGCCGGCGACGGCCTCGTCGAGCACGCCGCCCGCGCCGGCCGCGAGGCTGTCGCGCACCTCGTCGCTCGGCACGCCGGCGATCGCGAGCAGGAGCGGCAGGTAGCGCTCGTCGCGATCGAGTTCGTAATGGAACGGCAGCCGGTATTTCTTCCACGCCGCGTAGAACAGCGCGGTCGCGCGGTTCGAGAACACGTCGAAGAACGCGCGCGCCGCGTGGTCGCGCTTCAGGTGCTCGCGCGCGACGATCTGCTCGGTGTAGTGCAGCGGCAGCGCGCCCTGCCCGCCCAGCAGCCCGAAGAACGCGGGCGTCAGCTCGACGTGGCCGAGCTCGCCGGCCGCGAGCGCGGCGCCACGCTGCTCGCCCGAGTCGAGCAGCGTGCCGTCGTCGTCAAACGAGCGCGCG
Source organism: Burkholderia sp. LA-2-3-30-S1-D2 (assembly GCF_001523915.2). Classification (NCBI taxonomy): domain Bacteria; kingdom Pseudomonadati; phylum Pseudomonadota; class Betaproteobacteria; order Burkholderiales; family Burkholderiaceae; genus Burkholderia; species Burkholderia sp. LA-2-3-30-S1-D2. The sequence goes on from NZ_CP013384.1 coordinate 3,138,762, forward strand.
CCCTCGATCTCGCTCGGCGGAAAACCGAGCGACAGCGTGTTGCGGAATTCGATGCGCTGCGCGACGACGTCGCCCTGCCGCCATGCGCCGGGGGCATCCGACGCCTGCCGCGCGAACAGCCCCTCGAGCACGCGCACCGCCTGGAAGAACTCGAAGCGGTGCGGCTCGTCGAGCAGCGCGTCGACTACGCCAGGATCGATTCGCCGGTCCGGGGCTTGCATCGGATGATCTCCTCGCCGGTGCGCTTCGACACGACGACTAGTTGAACGAAACTGTTGAGGTGGACGTAAAGCCCGAAGAAGCTGTCGAGCACGCGCACGAACGATGCGAGGCTCGCGCCGACGAAGTGCTCCTCGTCGATCGTCAGGCGGATCTCGATGCCGCGCACGAAGGTCGCGAACGGCTTGCCGGGCAGCCACTGCACGGCACCGCGCTGCTCGACGCCGGCCAGGCCGTCGATCTGGCGCATCGACACGGCGGTGCGCCGCAGGTCGTACAGCGTCAGCATTTCCTTGAGCGGCGCGAGGCCGTGCGCGACCAGCGACACGTGGTTCAGCGCGAGATGCGACACGAGCCGCCAGTGTGCGGCGCGACCGCGCTCGAAGCGCACGCTCTGCGTCGGGCGCCTCAGCAGCGAGATGCCGCTCGTCTGCGCGCCGCCTTCCTGGAACAGGTCGCCGCCTTCGAGCCCGAACGCGAGCATCGACGGCAGGTCGCGGTTCGTGCAGGTGAGGTCGAGACTCAGCGTGTCGGTTTGCGGCGACGTGGGCTCGAAGTCGATGTCGACGATCGAGATCTCGGTTTCATAGCCGGGGCTTTTTTGCGCGACCCAGTCGTTGCGGCGCGCGAACCAGTAATGGCCGATCCGCGCCGATTCGCCGTGATGCAGCGAATAGAACGGCCGGAACTCGATCACCGATTCTTCATGCGCCTGCTGCCTGACGAGCTTCACCGAATCGATCGAGTACACCTCGTACGCGAACGCGCGCCTCGCCTCGGCGATCACCGGATACGACACCGCGCGGTGCGTGATGCGGATCGGCTCGCCGTGCTGGCGGAACAGGTTGACGATCGGCGTGCAGAACAGCCGGAAATGGCTGGCCGTCAGCAGCTCGAGCAACCGCGCGACGTGCGAATCGCTGCGCACGTCCTGCAGCACGAGATGCAACGTCGCGCGCTGGCAGCGGCCCGACGCGCGCGCGATCGCCGCGAGGTCGAAGTCGACGAAATCGAACTTGTCGGGGAACGCGAAATATTCGGTGAGCAGGCGATACGCGGGATGCGATTTCGCCGGATAGTCGATCAGCGCGTCGTCTTCGTCGAAGCCGGCCTGCGCGATCGGCAGCTTGCGCAGCGCGGCCCAGCGGCCGTTGCGTTCGGGCTCGACATACGCGCCGAGCACGTTGACGAACAGGCAGTCGGTCAGCGCGGCGACGAACGACTGCTCGCCGTGCAGGTGCGCACGCAGCGTCGGCACCTTCAGCGCGCCGAGATCGAGCTGCGCCGCGAGCGATTCGAACGTGATCGAGATCACGCCCGTCGCGTTGGACGGGAGCACCGTCGCGCTCGGCGCGAGCGCGACCGGCACGTAGCGCGCTTCCGAGATGCGGATCGGCGCGAGCGTCACGTCGTAGGCGGTGCGGAAGCGGCACTGCACGCCGCGGATCGGGCGACTCTTCAGTTCGGTGCCGCGATCGATCACGACCGGTTCGGTCTGCTGGCCAGGCGAAGCCGGCGTGAACTGCGCGATCGAGCACGACGGGAACGGCCGCAGGTAGTGCGGATACAGCACTTCCAGCAGCGCTTCGGTGAATTCCGGGTAATCGTCGTCGAGCTTCTTGTTGATGCGCGCGCCGAGCAGCGCGAACGACTCGATCATCCGCTCGACGTGCGGATCCTCGCAGTGCTCGCCGGACAACGCGAGCCGCGCGGCGATCTTCGGATAACGTTCGGCGAAATCTCGCGAATAGCGCCGCAAAAACGATAATTCGCGCTCGTAGTACGGCAGCAATTCTTCCATCGACGACCCCGAACCTCAATATTTCCTGCCGGACCCTGAACCATCACCGGGCGGTCCGGCCCGCTCGGCGGCTTGATTTACAGCATTCTGGCCGCGCGCGTGCGCGTGACCGAGTACTGCAGCGTCGACGGCTGCAGCATCGCGTCGAAACTCACCGGCTCCTCGGCCGGATGCACGACGAGCAGCGCCTGGATCGCGAAGTACAGCGCATTGGTCGACTGCTCGTTCAGCTCGAACGTCACCTGCACCTGCTGCAGCCGCGGCTCGTGGCGCGCGATGGCCTGCTGGATCGACTTGCAGATGAACGCGCGGTCGTAGTGGCTCGCGAGGCTCAACCCCGCGAAATCGTTCAGCCCGTAGGTCAGCACCGATTTCTGGCATTCCGGCAGCGCGGCCAGCTCGATCTCGGTGTGCGCGATACGGGTGTTGAGGATCGCCTCGACGTCGCGGGCGACCGTGTTCTTGAGCTCGTCCAGCGACAATTGCCGCATCGCGGCCGAGGCCGGCAGATGCGGTTCGTCGTCGAACAGCTTGTCGAGAAAACTGGGTTCGAATCGTTTCATCGGCCGGCGTGCACAGCGAAAACGGCAACGGGACGCCACGCGCCCCGTTGCCGCATCCGACCTTAGACCGCGTAGGTCTTGTCGTTCTTCGTCAGGCTCCAGGCGCCCTGCGTGTTGCCGCCCTGGTTGCCGCCGATCTTCTGCTGGGTCTGCTTCCACTGCACGGCCGCGTACTTCAGCGAGAACGTCTCGAGCGGCAGACCTTCTTCGCGAACGCTCGGAGCGATGCTCGAGATGATCACGTACTTGAGCTTCACTTCCAGATACTGCACGCGCTTGCCTTCACCGTCCGCGCGCGAGAAATGGACCGTCACTTCATCGAACGTGGTGCCGCCCGATGCGTGCTGATACAGCAGCGGGCTCGACGAATCGATTTCCTTCGTGAAAATCATGTCGCCGTGCTCGCAGCGCGTCATCGTGTGACCGCCTGCGGTCGATGCCGTTGCCGAACGCGGCTGAACGATCGAGTGATCCCACGATTTCAGTTCGATCCAGCCCTGATGGTCTTTGTCCGCGGATTCGCCCTTCACCGCCGGACTACCAAACTGCAAGTGCATATGTAACATGGCCCTTCGACTCCCCAAAGAGGTGGTTTTAACGTCCTACCCAGGCGGCCCGCCCGGGCGATTTACTCGCTTATGAATTTGCCGGTTTGGGCAGATCAGCGACAAGTCGCAGAGAAATCGAGAGTTCGTCGAGCTGAAAGTGCGGACGCAGGAACGCGACCGAACGATACGAGCCCGGCTTGCCCGGAATCTCCGACACTTGTATGGATGCCTCGCGCAGCGGGAATTGCGCCTTCTGTTCCTGCGACGCGTTGTCGTCGAGCAGGACGTACTGCGAAATCCACCGGTTGAGGAAAGTCTCCACGTTCTGCGCCGATGCGAAGCTGCCGATCTTGTCCCGCATCATCGCCTTCAGGTAGTGCGCGACGCGCGATACCGAGAAGATGTACTGAAGCTGGGCGGACAGGACGGCGTTCGCATTCGCGCTGTCGGTGCTGTATTTTTTCGGTTTCTGCACCGATTGCGCGGCGAAAAACGCAGCGTAATCCGAGTTCTTGCAATGCACGAGCGGGATGAAGCCGAGGTCGCTCAGCTCCTTCTCGCGGCGATCGGTGATCGCGATTTCGGTCGGGCACTTCAGTGCCACTTCACCGTCGTCGGTCTTGAACGTGTGCGTCGGCAGGTCCTCGACGAGGCCGCCGCCTTCGACGCCGCGGATCGCAGCGCACCAGCCGAAGTCGTCGAACGCGGCCGTCAGGCGTGCCGCGAAGGCCCACGCCGCGTTGCACCACAGGTACTTGTCGTGCTCGGTGCCGTCGACGTCCTCGACGAAGTTGAAGTTCTCCGCGGTCTGACCGTCCTTCGGATTGAACGGCAGGCGGCCGAGGAAGCGCGGCAGCGTCAGGCCGACGTAGCGCGAATCTTCGGCGTCGCGGAACGATTTCCACTTCGCGTATTCGACCGTGTCGAACACCTTGCCGAGGTCGCGCGGCTTGCCGAGGTCGGAGAACGACTCGAGGCCGAGCAGCTCCGGCGACGCCGACGCGATGAACGGCGCGTGCGCGGCCGCCGCGACGTGCGACATCTGCTCGATGAAGTACATGTCTTCCGGCTGGCGCGAGATCTCGTAATCGCCGATCAGCGCGCCGAACGGCGAGCCGCCGAACGTGCCGAACTCTTCTTCGTAGACCTTCTTGAACAGCGCGCTCTGGTCGAACTCGCTCGCACCCTTGAAGTCGCGCACGAGGTCGCGCTTCGGTGCGTGCAGCGCCTTGATCTTGATCGTCTGGCCCGTATTGCTTTCCTTGACCAGGTAGTCCATCCCGCGCCACGTGCTTTCCAGGCGCTGGAATTCCGGCGCGTGCATCACGGCGGACAGCTGCGTGGAGATCAGGCGGTCGAGTTCCGCGACGCGCGCATCGATCGTCGCCGACAGGTTGTCCGACACGATCACCGTGCCGTCGAGCACCTGGTGCACGAGTTCGCCGATCAGGTCCTTCGCACGCGCATGCTCGGAATCGGATTTCGCGACCTTGCTCTTCTCGACGATATCGTCGAGCAACGAAGTCCCGGCGGCGTATTCCGCGCCGCTCGCTTGGGCCGCAGCCGTTTGCTGGTTCATCTCAACACTCCGTCGTCATTCGCCGTCTTTGTCGCCGCCGGTGCCCTTCGCGAGCTCCTGCAGCTGCTGCGTGTTCTTCAGCACCTCGGACAGCAGATCCTCGAGCTTGTCGTTGCCGGCGAGCTTGTTGCGCAGGTCGGCGAGCTTCGAGCGCGCCTCGAGCAGGCGGCGCAGCGGCTCGACCTGTTCGACGACTTCGTCCGGGCTGAAATCCGACAGCGAACGAAACTTCAGGTCGACCGCGAACTTGCCGCCTTCCGGGCTCAGGCGGTTTTCCACCTGGAACGCGGCGCGCGGCTCGATCGCCTTCATCACGTCGTCGAAGTTGTCACGGTCGATGTTGACGAACTTGCGGTCGCGCAGCTTCGGCTGCTCGACTTCCGACTGGCCTGCCAGATCGCCGACGACCCCGACGACGAACGGCAGTTCCTTCACCTCGATCGCGTCGCCCTTCTCGACCTCGTAGGTCAGCTGGACGCGCGGCGGCCGTATTTTCTGCAAGCTTTTCTGAATGCTTTCTTTCTTGGCCATCTCGACGGCTCCCAGGTTAGTTGTGGTTATCGCGTCAGTTGCGGTCAGTTGCGCAGCGCGCTGAACGGATCGGCGCCGCCCTTTTGCGGCGCGGCCGGCGGCGTCGGCGCGGTGGTTGCTGCTGCGGCTGCCCCGGCTGCCGGCGCCGCGCCGGCCTTCGGACGGTGAATCACGCGGCGCGTCGTACGCGTCTTCGTGGTCCGCTGCTCCGGCGGGAACAGCGCCGATTCGCCGAGCGTGTCGCGCAGTTGCTTCGCGAGTGCCTGCGCGTCCGACTTCGCATCGCCCGCGAGCGATGCATCCTGGCGCAGCTCGCCGAGCGACTGCGTCGCGATCCGCAGCCCCGCGACGGCGAGCACGCTCTTCGCCTGACGGTCGGTCGCGTCGCGCTGCAGTGCCTCCTGCGCGGCGACGATCGCCTGGCCATAGTGGTTCTGGGCAAACTGGATCTGCGCGATGCGCGACCACGGTTCCTCGCGCGTCGGATCCGATTTCGCGAGCTGCTGGTACAGGCCGAGCGCCTTGTCCTGGTCACCCGACTTCGCAACGGCGTCCGCATCGGCAAGCGACTTGTTGAACACCTCGGCAGTCGGCGGCGCAGGCGGCTGGTTCGCACAACCGGCGATCACGCCGCAGGCCAGCACTACCCCAGACAATTTTGCGAAGAGACGGTCTTTCATCGTTATATCCACCGGCGCGTGAGTATTAAAATCGTTGAGAATCTGGTTCTTTTGCTTTGCAAGAAGCGCGCGGGTATAGTACCGATCAATTTTTCATAATTCAATCGCTGCGTGCAGAGTAATTCCTTTTAAAACCATGTGCTACCCCCTCGAAACGTCTTCGGCAACGGCCCGGCGGCGGCTTTTCCATCGACGGGAATGTGCAAGTTTTACTTGCTCGACAACGCTGCGCGCGGGCACCGGAAAAAAATTCCGGAACCGCAATGCGCCGCACGTGTGCTTAATAGTTGAACGGCAGATTAGCCGGCATTCGCGGTGAACGCGGAAATGCCCGGTAGTTTTGACAGGGGAGTTAAAGGCGGCACGCCGGAAACACGATGAGATCGTCCATGATTCGCTATGCGCTGCCGCTGATCGCCTGCGCGCTCCTGGCCGGATGCGCGGCCGCCCCGCTGCTCGGCTCCGCCGCGAGCGCCGTGATGCAGGCCGCCGGCATCGGCAAGCCCGAACTGCCGGATGCCCAGAAGCCGCCGCGCAACATCGGGCTCACGCTCGCCGCCGCGCCCAACCTCAACGCCGCGAACGATCGCAAGCCGCTCGCATTAGTAGTAAGGCTCTACGCGTTGAAGGATCCGACTTCGTTCCAGCAGGCGCCGTTCGATGCATTCACCGATCCGACCAAGGAAAAGGCCGCACTGGGCACCGATCTGCTGAACGTGCGTGAAATCACGCTGATTCCGGGCCAGCGCTATACGGCAACCGAAAAAGTGTCGCGCGAAGCGCAGGCATTCGGCATCGTCGCATTGTTCCGCGATCCCGCCATCCAGCGCTGGAAACTGACGTTCGACCCGGCGAAGTCGGAGAAATCCGGCATAATCATCGGCCTGCATAATTGCGCGATGACGGTCACCGACGGCTCCGTCATCGCACCGCAACAGGGTGCGCCTTCACAACCGCTGAATTTGCTTTCATCGGTCACCTGCGGTTAAGCATGACGCACGAATGTCAATTAACAAGAGTTAACAAATTGGCGATTTAATTCGGGCACGAACAAATCGATTACATCGCAACGCGACATTAACCGGATTTGACATGAGTTATTCGGCCAAGGTGCTTTGGGGGGAAGGGCTGTTCCTCCGGCCCCAACATTTTCAGCGGCAGGACGCCTACCACGAGGCGCGCCTGTTCGAATCCATCCAGGCGATCCAGCCGTACAACTGGGGCGTGCGCTCGGTGCGCATCGACCGCGATGCGCTCGGCAGCAACGTGCTGCGCGTGGCCGAGCTTGCGCTCGTGTTCCCGGACGGCGCGCTGTATGCCGCGCCGCAAGCCGACGACCTGCCGCCGCCGATCGCGCTGGACACGCTGCCCGACGGCATCAACGAATTCGTGTTCTACCTCGCGCTGCACCCGCTGCGCGAGAACGGCACCAACTACAGCGACGATCCGGCCGCCGGCTTCATGACGCGTTTCGTCAGCGAGCAGGCGAGCGTTGCCGACAACTTCACCGACGCCGCCGAAGCCGACATCACGTTCCTCAAGACGCAGGTCAAGCTGATCGCGCACAGCGAGCCGCGCGACCAGCTGCTGTCGGTGCCGCTCGTGCGCGTGCGCCGCACCGCGACGTCCGGCTTCGAGATCGACGACAGCTTCGTGCCGCCGTGCCTCGCGATCGACGCTTCGCCGATCCTGCACCAGCGGCTGCGCCAGCTCGTCGACGCGCTGCAGGCGAAGGTGAACGCGCTGTACGGCTTTCACCGCGAGCCGTCGAAGAACATCATCGAATTCCGTTCGGGCGACATCGCGTCGTTCTGGCTGCTGCACACCGCAAACGCCGCGTTCGCGACGCTCGCGCACCTGCACCAGCATGCGGCGCTGCATCCGGAGCGGCTATTCCAGGAGCTGCTGCGCCTCGCGGGCCAGCTGATGACGTTTTCGAAGGGCTATACGCTTGCCGACCTGCCCGTGTATCGCCATGACGATCCGGGGCCGAGCTTCGCGCGCCTCGACCTGATGCTGCGCGAACTGCTCGACACGGTGATCTCGACGCGCTACTTCGCGATCACGCTCGACGAGGTGCGTCCGTCGTTCCACCTCGGCCGCCTCGATTCGGGCAAGATCGACGACAAGACCGAGTTCTACCTGGCCGTGTCCGCGGACATGCCCAACGTCGAGCTCATCGACGCGGTGCCGGCCCGCTTCAAGGTCGGCGCGCCGGATGACGTCGACAAGCTGGTGCTGTCGGCCATGCCCGGCGTGCGGCTGTCGTACATGCCGCAAGTGCCGCCCGCGATTCCGGTGCGGCCCGGTGCATGCTATTTCCAGCTCGATTCGCGCGGCGCGCTGTACGAGCGCATGCTGCAGGCCCAGTCCGCGATGATCTACGCGCCGACTGGCATCAATGACCTGAAATTCGAACTGATCGCGGTCACATCATGAGCTACGCGCCTTCCCTGTTCGGCGACAACGCGCCGGCCCCGCTGCATACCCCGGCGTCGACCGACGCCGCGTTCCAGGCCCGTTCGCTGCTCGACCTGCTGTACGACGGGTTCTTCATGCTGTTCCTGCTCAAGAACGGTCGCGAGCCGGACAGCGCGAGCGAATTCAGCACGAAGATCCAGGAGTTTCTGTCGGATTTCGAGCGCGGCGCGAAGAAGCTCAACATTCCGGCCGAGGACGTGTATGGCGCGAAGTTCGCGTACTGCGCGGCCGTCGACGAGATGGTGCTGTCGTCGCAATTCAAGATCCGCACCGACTGGGAGCGCCGGCCGCTGCAACTCGTGCTGTTCGGCGAGCAGCTCGCGGGGGAGAAGTTCTTCCAGTATCTCGAGGAATGCCGCGCGCAGGGCGCGGCGCGGCTGCAGTCGCTGGAGGTGTTTCACATGTGCCTGCTGCTCGGGTTCCAGGGCAAGTATCTGCTCGAGGGGCCAGAGAAGCTCGCGTATCTCACCGCACGGCTGGGGGACGAGATTGCGCACATGAAGGGCAAGCGCGCGGCGTTCGCGCCGCATTGGCCGCTGCCGGATCAGATCGCGCATCGGTTGAAGCGCGAGGTGCCGGTCTGGGCGATCGGGGCGGTGTTCGCGCTCGTGGCCCTGCTCGGGTATCTCGGGCTCAATACCTATCTGAAGGACAAGACGCTGCAGGCGTTGGCGCCTTATTCGCAAGTCATCAAGGTGGGCCCGGAGTCGGCGAATTTGACGATTTCGTTGCCTTGAGGGGCGTTGAGTCGTCGTTTTAACGCAGCTGCTGCTTCGTGGAAAAGGACCGCCCGGCGGTAATGCCGTTCAGTTAAGGTTCTTTCTGAGGAACCGGACAGCGTAACGAGCAGGACGGGACTTGACGGCCCGATCGCATTTGCGATCGGGGCGTTTTACGTTGATGAGCAACTTGAGGTGCTCGCGAAGTCGCTTGAGGACGGCGGGCAACTTGGCGAAGGCAGGCGTTCGCGCAGCCCACATCATCTCGTGCTGGATCAGATGGAACGAGCGAACGAAGCTCAGTTCGGTCGGCTCGCACTTGGCTTCGAAGGCGGCGCAGGCCATTTCTCGACGAATCAGGTTGTAGGCGATCAATGCGCCCCAGATCTCTTGATAGATGCCCTCGACGGTTCGGCTGCGTAGCGCCAGTTCGCTACCCAGCATGGACTGCTTCAGTTCACGGTAGCTGGTTTCGATCTGCCAGCGCCGCTCGTAGCAAGCCACCAGATCGGCCAACTTGAAGCGGCGCCGATCGGTCAAGGACGTCAGCAGTACTCGCTGCCGCCCCTGTGCATCCTGAATGCGCACCGCACGTGCCGTCCACCACTCCGGCAGATCGGGGCATTTCTGCCGAGCCTGAGGCGAGACGCGCATGCGCACTAGTGCATCGTCCGGTTTGCCGGACAGCACCTCCCAACGCGTATTGGACTTTGCCGGAATGAGGAAGTGGCGATTGCGTTCGCCCGAGCTCAGGCCGCACAGGATCTCGGCTGCCAGGAAGCCTTTGTCGAAGACCGTGAGCGAATGGTCGGGAATCTGCGCCAGCAGATCCTTGGCGTAGATCATCTCGTTGGTGTCGTAGCGGCCAAACGCGATGTTCGCCACGAGATGCGTCGGGATCGAGGTCAGCGTGACAGCCCGCACTTGTGGGTAGCTCGCCACCTTGCCGCTCGCGTAGCGTTGGGCCCCAAAATGTTCCCGATTCGCGGCACTATCCGGCGTGCGTAGCGTGGTGCCATCCATGGCCCATAGGCTGAGGCCTTTGAAGCCATGACGAACAGCGTCCTGCTTGCACCATGCCTGCGCGGTTTGCTCGAACAGCCAAGCTATCGGGGCTTGGCCCAAGCGTTGCCGGGCTTGGGTAACGGCGCTCTTGCTGACGAAGGTGGCCTCGTTGGGCAACACTAGCTCAAGGCTGTCCACCACTTCACTGATCGACCAATGACGATAGATCGCCAGCGCAATCACCAGCCAGACCACCTGTTCGGCGGGCAACCGACGGCGACGGATGCTCGCCGTGCCGGTCGCTTCGACGGCTTGCTCGATCCATGCATGCGGTAGATGCTCCGCCAACCGGCTCAGGTCGGTTGGTCCGGCATCCAGCATGAAGGTCAGGTGGTCGGTCAGCATCGCGCCAAAAGTTAACATCTCAGCGCAGCGTTTACAACCATTCCTTCCCCAAAACAAAAATGCCGTTCAGTCGCTTAACTGAACGGCATTAGCATTGCTGCGGGCTTTTTTCGATTGCATGACTTCTGCGGAACAGGCCAATGGCGCTCAGACCACCCCTGCCCCATGCGCCTGCAGATCGGCGTGATAGCTCGACCGCACCATCGCGCCGACGGCCGCGTGCGTGAAGCCCATCTTGTACGCCTCTTCCTCGTACATCTTGAACGTATCCGGATGCACATACGCACGCACCGGCAGGTGGTGCTCGGACGGCTGCAGGTACTGGCCGATCGTCAGCATGTCGACGTCGTGCGCGCGCAGGTCGCGCATCACCTGCAGGATTTCCTCTTCGGTCTCGCCGAGGCCGACCATCAGGCCCGACTTCGTCGCGACGTCCGGATGCTGCGCCTTGAAGTCCTTCAGGAGCTTCAGCGAATGCGCGTAGTCCGAACCCGGGCGCGCTTCCTTGTACAGGCGCGGCACCGTCTCGAGGTTGTGGTTCATCACGTCGGGCGGTGCCGCGTTCAGGATCGAGATCGCGCGGTCGAGACGGCCGCGGAAGTCCGGCGTCAGGATCTCGATGCGCGTTTCCGGCGACTGCGCGCGCGTTTCGCGGATGCACTCGACGAAGTGGGCGGCGCCGCCGTCGCGCAGGTCGTCGCGGTCGACGCTCGTGATCACCACGTATTTGAGCTTCAGCGCGGCGATCGTGCGGGCCAGGTTCTTCGGTTCATCCGCGTCGAGCGGATCGGGACGGCCGTGGCCGACGTCGCAGAACGGGCAGCGGCGCGTGCACTTGTCGCCCATGATCATGAACGTCGCGGTGCCCTTGCCGAAGCATTCGCCGATGTTCGGGCAGCTCGCTTCCTCGCACACGGTGTGCAGGTTGTGCTCGCGCAGGATCGTCTTGATCTCGTTGAAGCGCGAACTGCCGGTGGCCGCCTTCACGCGGATCCATTCCGGCTTCTTCAGCTTCTCGATCGGAATGACCTTGATCGGGATGCGCGCCGTCTTCGCCTGCGCCTTCTGCTTGGCGGTCGGATCGTAGGCAGGGGTCGCGGCCGAATCGGCCGGTGCGGGGGAAGCGGTAACGTCAGTCATTCGATTGTTCCAGTGCCTGCGGCTTGTCGGCGGCCGCGGATTCGCCGTCGAGGTTGGCGATCAGACGCCCCACCAGCGTGTGGGCGACGTCGTTCCAGTCGGCGGCAACCTCGAGGCTCGCCATGTCGACGGTTTCCAGTCCGGCATAGCCGCACGGGTTGATCGCGAGAAACGGGCGCAGATCCATCTTCACGTTCAGGCTCAGGCCGTGATAGCTGCAGCCGTTGCGGATCTTCAGGCCGAGGGCCGCGATCTTCGCGCCCTCGTGCACGCCGGATGCCACGTAGATTCCCGGCGCGCCCGCCTTGCGGACCGAAGCGAGATTATACGCCGCGAGGGTTTCGATCACGGCCTCCTCGATCTTCGTCACGAGGGTGCGCACCATCAGCTTGCGCCGGCGCAGGTCCAGCAGCAGGTAGACGACGATCTGGCCGGGGCCGTGGTAGGTGATTTGCCCGCCGCGGTCGACCTTCACGAGCGGCACGCCGCTGTCGGCCACCAGCAGGTGGGCCGGGTCGCCGGCCTGGCCGAGCGTGTAGACGGGCGGATGCTCGACGACCCAGATTTCGTCGCCGGTGTCGGCCGTGCGCGTGTCGGTGAACGCGCGCATCGCGTCGAAGCTCGTCTCGTAGGCCTCGCTGCCCCGCCAGCGCACGGTGACCGGCGCGACGGGCTGAACCGGAGACCCGGCGGGCGATTCGGAAACAGCGACAGGCGTGGACACGATGGCAACCGGCGAGACGGACATGGCCGGTAGTTTACCGAAAACCCATGCGTCTCGCCGGCTCTGGAAGGGGACGGATCGCGAGTATCCGTCGGAGGAAAGGCCCGTCAGACGGTGCGCCAGCCGTCGTGGAGCAGCGCATTCAAGCGATTGCGCAGCCGTGCGAGCGCGCCGCGCGCGACTTCCCCGGCCGGCCGCGACACCGAGAACGCGACCTGCGCGCCCTGCCGGCCTTCCGCACTGAGCCACAGCCGCTCGCCGCGATGCAGCCGGAGCGTCTCGCCGTCGACCAGGAAGTAGTCTTCGACGTCATTGCTGCGCGTCGCCCATACCGGCCCGCACTGCACCGTCAGGCGGGTGCTGCGCTGCACCTTCATCGGCACGGTTTCGCCCGCGGGAATTTCGAAGGTGATGCTTGAAGAAATTTCTTGCATGATCGACTCCGCCAATAAATGCTTCGATGGCTACAATCGTAGTCATTTGAAGGCACTCGACCAAACGACCAATTTTCACGTCGATGTGAGGAAAATTAGCAAATGGACCTCCGCCAGCTGCCTGCGCTGAACGCGATTCGCGCGTTCGAAGCCGCCGCCCGCCACGAGAATTTCTCCCGCGCCGCCGACGAGCTGTATGTCACGCACGGCGCGGTCAGTCACCAGGTTCGCGCGCTCGAGGAGGAGCTCGGCGTGCAGCTGTTCACGCGCAACGGCAAGCGGCTGTGCCTGACCGACGCCGGCATGCGCTACGCGCAGCAGGTCCGCAGCGCGCTGATGGTGATCGCCGATGCGACGCGCGAGGTGCGCGCAAGCGACCGCAGCCGACGGCTGGTGGTGTCGATGCTGTCGTCGTTCGCCGCACGCTTCATCACGCCGCGCATCGGCACGTTCATCGAGCGGCATCCGGAAATCGACGTCGAGCTGCAGTCGACCAACTCGCTCACCGATTTCGCGCGCGACGACGTCGACCTCGCGATCCGGTTCGGCTCGGGCAGCTATCCGGGGCTGCACGTCGAGCCGCTGTTCGAGGAGGTGTTCTTTCCGGCGTGCTCGCCAACATTGAACGGCGGCAAGCTGCCGCAGACGCCCGCCGATCTCGTGCATTACAAGCTGCTGCGCTCGGACGACGAGCTGTGGCGGCCGTGGTTCGACGCGGCCGGGCTCGATACGCTGACCGAGCCGAAACGGGGAATTTTGTACCAGGACTCGTCGAACCTGTTGCTGGCCGCGATCGACGGCCAGGGCATCGCGCTGGTGCGCCGCTCGCTCGCGGTGCACGACCTGCTGGACGGGCGCCTCGTGCGCCTGTTCGACATCGACGGGCAGAGCCCGTGGCACTATTTTTTCGTGTGTCCGCCGCCGCTCCTGAACACGCCGCGCGTGCAGGCGTTCAGGACCTGGCTGCTTCAGGAAGTCGCCGAATACAAGCTGCTGTGCGACGAGCTGGACGCGCGGCGCGCGGCGGGGAAGACCCCCGCCGAGTGCGCGCAGGAAGGCGGGTGGAAAGCGGCGCTCAGAGCACGACCTTGACCATCGGATGGCCGGTCAGTGCGCGGTAGATGTCGTCGAGCTGTTGCTGGCTGGTCGCGCGCACGGTGATCGTGAGGCCGGTGTAGTTGCCGCCGCTCGATGCACGCTCCTCGATTTTCTCGACGTCGATCTCGTTGTCGTGGACGGCCACGACCTTGAAGATCGTGTCCTTGAATTCCGGGTGCGCCTTGCCCATGATCTTGATCGGGAAATCGCACGGAAACTCCAGCAGCGACTCCTTCCGGGTATCGATCGCGCCGGTGACCTCGATGGTTTTGGTCGGTTCGCTCATCATTTTCTCCGGGTTAGGTCAAACTGTTCAAACTCGCGTGCCTTCGCACGCTGGTATGCGTCGTACAACGCCGCGAACACGGGGCCCGGTTTGCCGCCCTGCACGGGCAGATCGTCGAGCGACGTGACGGGCAAAATTTCCTTCGTGGCCGACGTGATCATGATCTCGTCCGCCGAGCGCAACTCGACCTCGCTGATCTCGCGCGCGACGAACCGGATGCCGCATTCGTCGGCCAGCTGCTCGACCAGCGCGTAGCGGATCCCCTCGAGGATCTTGTTGCTGCGCGGCGGCGCCATCAGCTCGCCGTTCTTCACGATCCACACGTTCGACGACGAACCTTCGGTCACGTTGCCGTCGCGCAGCTGAATCGTCTCGAACGCGTCGCGTTCGGCCGCATGCTGCGCCATCAGCACGTTGCCGAGCAGCGAAATCGACTTGATGTCGCAATGCAGCCAACGGCGATCCTCCGCCGTCACACAGCGCACGCCCTGCGCGCGTTCCTCTTCCGACGGCAGCCGCAGCGGGCTCGTCATGACGAACACCGTCGGCACCACATTCGCCGGGAACGCATGGCCGCGCTTCGCGACACCGCGCGTCACCTGCAGGTAGACGAGCGCATGGCCGTCGCCGAGGCCTTCCGCGTTCGCGGCGACCACGCGCTCGATCAACGCGCGCCAGCCGGCCGCGTCATGCGGATCGTCGATGCCGATCTTCTTCAGGCTGCGCGCGAGCCGCTCCAGATGCTGTTCGATTCGGAACGGCACGTGCGCGCCGTCGTGCGCATAAACGGGGACGACTTCATACACGCCATCGCCGAAGATGAACCCGCGGTCGAGCACCGGCACCCGGGCTTGCGACAGCGGCACCAGCTCCTCCTGCGACGACACGCTGAGGTAGACGATCGGTTCGAATTCGGCTTGGCTCATGGCTATGACAGATGGGGATGAAGTCGTGAAAACAAAGGCCCGTCGTGCTTACTTCTTCTTGCTGAACATCAGCAGGATCGAGTCCCAGATACGGCCGAAGATACCCGCTTCCGGCACCGCCTGCAGCGCGACGACCGGGAACTCCGACAGCGTCTTGCCGTCGGCGACGATCTTCACGGTACCGACCTGCTGGCCTTCCGCGAGCGGCGCGATCAGCGGCGCGTTGACCTCGACTTCCGGCTTGACCTTGTCACCCAGGCCGCGCGGCACGGTCACCCACTGGTCGCCCTTCACGCCGACCTGCACGGTGTTTTCCTTGCCCTTGTAGATGCGCGGCGTCGACATCGCCTGGCCACCCTTGAACAGGCGCACCGCGTCGAACGCGCTATAGCCGTAGTTCAGCATCTTCATGCTGTCCTGCGTGCGCTCGCCTTCCTTCTGCTCGCCCATCATCACCGACACGAGACGGCGCTGGCTGTCGACACCCGGGATCGCGCGCTTGGCCGACGCGATCAGGCAATAGCCGGCCGCTTGCGTATGGCCCGTCTTCAGGCCGTCGACCGTCGGATCCAGCCACAGCAGGCGGTTGCGGTTGCCCTGGCGGATGTTGTTGTACTTGAATTCCTTCTCCGAGAAGATGCTGTAGTACTGCGGAAAATCGCGGATCAGGTGCGCGGACAGCTTCGCGAGGTCGCCGGCCGTCGTGTAGTGGTTCGGGTCGGGCATGCCGTTCACGTCGGCGAAGTGCGTGCCCTTCATGCCGAGGCGCGCCGCCTCGTCGTTCATCATCGTGACGAACTGCCCTTCGCTGCCGCCGACCAGCTCGGCCAGCGCGATCGCGGCGTCGTTGCCCGACTGGATGATCATCCCGTACACGAGATCGTGCACCGACACCGGCTTGTTCGCCTCGATGAACATGCGCGACTCGTCGCGGCCGACGCGGCGCACCGCTTCGCTCGGCGTGACGATCTGCTCCATCGAGATCTTCTTCTTGTCGAGCGCCTCGAACACCAGGTAGGCCGTCATCAGCTTCGTCAGCGACGCGGGCTCGACGCGTTCGTCGGCGTTGCCCGATGCGAGCACGGTGTTGCTCGTCGCATCGACGAGCACCCACGAGCGCGCGTTCACGCCCGGCGGCGGCACCGCACCCGGCATGAACGTCGCGGGCGCGCCGGTGAACTGCTCGGTGGCGGCGGCCGGCGCGGCATGCGCGGCCTTTGCCTTGGCGGCCGGCTTCGCCTCGGCGACGACGATCGTCGACGCGAGTGCGACGGGCAGCATCACGCCCAGCGCGACGTTGCGCGCGGCGGTGCCGAAGGCGATGGAAGAAGCGAGGGACTTGAGGCCTTGGGAAGACAGACGCATGATCGATTCAGGCTGATGGCAGAAAGTGCGGCGCGAAACGCGCAGGGTTGAACGGCAAGGCGGCGAGCGTTCCGGCGTTCGTCCGACTGCGTCGGACGGCACGAAACGCGCCGGTTGGACTCATGCGGACGCGTTCGGTTCGCGGCCGTCGCGAGCGGGCGGACAGGCGGCGAAACGAGCGCCGCATGGGCCCGGCCGGGCCGCGGGCGACGCGAAATGCGGCCATTATACGTGGCCGCGAACGGCGTTTTCGCGAACCAGGGCTCAGGTGGCCACACCCAGGCTTCGAGAGGATAGCGCGGCTTCGCTCGGGAGAATCGTGCGCGAAGCCGCGCGAAAGGCGTGCGCAGGCGCCGTGCAAGCCGGGTGGCGCCGCGCTGGAGCGGGCATGTGCGATCGTGTCGTGACACGGCGCGGCGCGATGTCGCGCGCGCGGCGGCATCGCGGTCGTGCGGCGGCGGCGCCGCACGCCGGGTTCAGCGGATCAACGCCACGCGTCGACGATGATGCGCTTCAGCACGTGCAGCTTGCGATGCAGGAAATGCTCGGCGCCGGGGATCACGACGACCGGCAGTTCCTGCGGCCGCGCCCAGTCGTAGACCGATCCGATCGGCACCGTGTCATCGGTTTCGCCGTGGATCACGAGCGTGTTCTCCGGCACGTCGGCGACCTGCCAGCGGCTCGCGGCCGTGCCGACGAACACCATCCGCTCGATCGTCTCGCCCGCGTCGCGCAACCGCTTCGCGACGTGCGACAGCACGAAAGTGCCGAACGAGAAGCCCGCGAGCACGAGCGGCAGGTCCGCATAGGCGGGCTGCGCGCGCATGTGCGCGAGCACGGCGAGCAGGTCGTCGGCCTCGCCGATGCCGTTGTCGTGCACACCCTCGGTCGCGCCGACGCCGCGGAAGTTCGACCGGTACACCACGTAGTCGAGCTGGACCAGCGTGCGCGCGAGCGTTTGCGCGACCTTGTTGTCCATCGTGCCGCCGAACAGCGGATGCGGATGCGCGACAAGCGCGATGCCGCGCGGCGCGGCGCCGCCTTCGCGCACGGCGTCGGGCAGGTCGACCGCGATTTCGATCTGCCCGACCGGGCCGGGGATCAGCGACTTCTGCGTATGAACGTTCATTCGGCCGGCCCGCTCAGATCTTCAGGCGGTCGACGACCTTGCCGTCGCGCAGGTGCGATTCGACGATCTCGTCGATGTCGGCCTGGTCGACGTACGTGTACCACGTGCCTTCCGGATACACGACCATCACCGGCCCTTCCTCGCAGCGGTCGAGGCAGCCGGCCTTGTTGATGCGCACCTTGCCGGGCCCCGCGAGGCCGAGTTCCTTCACGCGCTTTTTCGCGTACTCCTGCATGGTCTGCGCATCGCATTGCGCGCAGCTCGGACGCTCGGCGCCCGGATCGCGCTGGTTCAGGCAGAAAAAGACGTGGTGCTGGTAGTAGGAATCCATGATGGTGACGAGCGGCCCGGTGCGGTGCCGGGCGGAAAGAAGGGCGATTGCCGTTGCGCACGGCAACGGATGTGCGGTCGATTATAGCGACCGGCGCGCACGGCTGCCCGCGATCGCCGCGAGGCGCGGCCGCGCGGCCCCGTTGCCGCTCCTGCGGCGTCAGCGCCGCCGCGCGGCCGGCAGCCACGCGTGCTCGACCCGCTGACCGAGCCAGATCAGCGCCGCGTAGGGCCAGATCCACGCAAGCCAGCGCGCGATGCTGTTGAAGTGCACGTAGCGGCCCTGCCGCCAGCCCGACAGCGTGAAATCGAAGAACGGGTTGACGGGCAGCAGGTTGACGAGCACCACACCGGCCAGCAGCGCGAGCGCCGCGAGCAGCGCGCGCCACGCGGCCGGCACGCGCAACGCGAGCAGCGCCGCCGCGAAGCCGAGCTCGATGCCGAGCCGCGCGCCGGGCGTCGCCCACACGACGACGAGGCCGGTGCTCGACTGCATGAAGGTCGCGGCCGCCTTCAGCGCGAGCGTCGCGCCGACGAACGCGATCAGGAGCCGCACGCGCGGCGCGCCGGCACGCATCGCCAGCGACGCGATCGCCAGCGCGGCGAACAGCATCAACCCGCCGAGCGCGGCTTCCCACGCGGAGTCGGACAGCCAGCCGTCGACGCGCTCGGGCCATTCGCTCACGCGCCACGCGGCCGGCAGCCATGCGAGCAGCGCGTCCTGCATCGAGCCGTCGGCGCGCTCCCACAGCACGGCCGGCCAGTCGCCGATGCCGAACAGGAACGGCGAAGGAAACAGGATCGCGAACGGCCACAGCGCGGCGAGCAGCAGCGGCGTCGCGCCGTCGGTCTCGAACCACGCGAAGCGCAGCCGGCGCAATGCGCCGCGGTCGAGCAGCGCGCCGGTGGCCGGTGCCGCGAGCGCCGCGCCGAGCAGCGCGCCGAGCGCGTTGGCCGCGAGGTCGAGATTCGACGCGACGCGCGTCGGCAGGTAGGTCTGCAGCGCCTCCATCGATCCCGACAGCAGCACGCCGAGGCCGCCCACGATCAGCGTCGCGGCCACGCCGCGCCAGCGCGGATGCAGCGCGAGCACGCCGAGTGCGCCGAACGGCATGTAGCCGAGCACGTTGGTGACCACGTCGAACGCGGTCACATAACGCTGCATCGGGGCGAACAAATAATCGAACGGCCCGATGCCGAGCGATACCCAGCCGCCGAACGGATACAGCGATGCATAGACGATGAGCGCCGCATACGCGGCGAACGCCTGCCGCGCCAGCGACGACGCGCGCGACGTGCCCGGCGCGCTCATCGCGGCTGCGCGTGCGGCGTCACGGGTTGCCCGCGTACGCCTGCACGCCGACCCACGCGGCGATCTGCGACACGAGCTCGTCGCTCGCGGCCGCGAGCGCCCGCGCGCCGCCAGCCGCATCGGGCGTGCTCGACGGCGCGCGCGCGACGAACGTGCGCTGGCCGAGCACCTTGCCGCCCTGCAACAGCGTCGCGCGCGCGGTGACCGCGCCGTGGCTCTTCGACTCCCCGTCGAACACCTGCTCGAATTCGTTCAGGTCGACCTTGAGCGTCGGCGCGCGCACGCCGTCGGAACCCTCGAGCACCGCGCCGCGCGACGACAACGCGCCGCGCAGCCGCTGCGTGAGCAGTTGCGCGGGCGGCGCGATCCAGCGGCTGTCGCGATAGACGGCCATGCGCTGCGCATCCGCATACGCGAGCCGGTAGACGAACTTGTCCGTGTCGAGCGCGTCGGACGCGGCGACGTCGAGCACCTTCAGCGCGGGGCCCGTGCCGGCCGTGACGGCCGATGCGGCCGGCCCGAGGTCGTAGCGGACGTTCGACAGCGCCGCACTGTTGCCGGCGCAGCCGGCGGCGAACACGAGCGTCAGCATCGCGAGCGCGGTCGCGGCGGGACGCAGCCCGCGATCAGGGATTCGTGGCATGGCATGTTCCTGCATGATGTTTCCGGTTTCGATGGCGTCGTGGTCCGGTCTCGCGCCGGGCCGGCCGATCAACGTCGATGGGCTGACGATCTGCTTCACTTCCCGGCCGCGCTCCCCGCCCCCGGCCAGACGAAGCCCGCCTCGCCGGGGCCGGGCGCGGAGCCGGGCGAACCGAACAACAGACTGCTCGGATTGCGGCCGAGTTCACCGGCGACGTCCTTCAATTGCCGCGACGCATCGCCGACGCTGCCGGCCAGCGCGTTGAAGCGCGGCAGCGTGTCGTACTGGACCCGCGCGTTCAGGTCGTTCAGCGCGACGCCGACCTGCTCGGCAGCCGAGCCGGCCTTGTTCAGGTTCGACACGAGCGGCCCGTTCGGCTGCAGCAGCGTGTTCGCCGACGCCATCGCGCGATCGACCTGGCGCATCGTTTCCGGCAGCGCGGCCACCGCCGGCGCGAGCTGCTTCGACAGCGTCGTCGCGCCATCGGCCGCGTGCTGCAGGCTTTCGGCCGTCGCGCGCAACTGCTCGCGCATCTCGGGCGACATCAGCGCGTTCGCGCTTTTCGCGGCCAGTTCGAGCTGCCGCAGCAGCACGTCGCCGCGCGCCTGGATCTGGTCGAACAGGCTCGGCCGCATCGGGATCTGCGCGATCGCCTTCGGCGACGACGGCAGCGGCGCCAGGTCGCGGCCCGTATCCTCGAGCTGCACGAACGCGATGCCCGTCACGCCCTGGAAGCCGAGGCTGCCGTAGGTCGACTGCGTGATCGGCGCATCGTGGTCGACGAGAATCCGGATCCGGATCTGGCCCGGGTGCGTGCGGTCGAAGCCGATCGACTGCACCTTGCCGACGTCGAGGCCGCGAAAGCGCACGGCCGCGTCCGGGAACAGGCCCGTCACGTTGGTGCGCGCGAGCAGGTCGTACGGCACGCGCACGGTGCGGTCGACGTTGAACCAGAACACGGTGCCCGCGATCGCCAGCGTCAGCGCGATCGTGAACAGGCCGGCCCAGAACGCATGTGATTTGTTTTCCATTCGCGGGTTCCTTGCTTCTTGCCTTTCCTACAATTCGACGCTCGACAGCGCCGGCTCGAGGGCCGCCTTCGGCAGCTTCGCGCGCCGCTCGGGCGGCAGCGCCTGCAGTGCGCGGCGCCCGCGCAGCCCCAGGAAATATTCGTGGATGAACGGATGGTCGACGTTCGCGGCCTCCTCGACCGGCGCCGCGACCAGCACCTTGCGATCGGCCAGCACCGCGACGCGCGTCGACAGCGCGACCATCGTGTCGAGATCGTGCGTCACCATCACGACGGTCAGCCCGAGCGTGCGATGCAGCGTCGCGATCAGCTCGACGAATTCGTCGGACGCCTGCGGGTCGAGGCCAGCGGTCGGCTCGTCGAGGAACAGCAGCTCGGGCTCGAGCGCGATCGCGCGCGCGATGCCGACCCGCTTCACCATCCCGCCCGACAGCGCGGCCGGCATCTTCGACGCGTGCTTGCACGGCAGCCCGACCATCTCGAGCTTCAGCATCACGATGTCGTGCAGCAGGTCCGACGGCACGCGGCCGAGCTCGCGCAGCGGCTGCGCGACGTTGTCGAACACCGTCATCGACGAAAACAGCGCGCCCTGCTGGAACAGCATCCCCGAACGCGTGCGCATCAGCCGCGCGGTCGCGTCGTCTATCTTCGACGTGTCTTCGCCGAACACCTTGATCGTGCCCGACGTCGGCCGATCGAGGCCGAGGATCTGCCGCACGAGCGTCGTCTTGCCCGAGCCCGAGCCGCCGACGATCGCGACGATCTCGCCGCGCCGCACGTCGAAATCGAGCTTCTGGTGAATGATGTTGCGCCCGTAGCGCTTGGTCAGGTTGCGCACCTCGATCACGAGGTCGCCGCCATGCGCGGCCGCCGCCGGCGGCATGCCGGCCGTGCCCGCGCCGGCTGGCGTGGCATGTGCGCTGGCGCCATCGGCCGGCGCGGCACCGGCCGGCGATTCATTCGACGCGTTCATCCGAGCCCCACGTTCTGGAACAGGATCGCGAACACCGCGTCGGCGAGGATCACGACCGTGATCGACGACACGACCGACGTCGTCGTGCCTTCGCCGAGGCTTTGCGAGTTCGCCTTGATCCGGAAACCGAAATGACATGCGACCAGCGCGATCAGCATGCCGAACACGACGCCCTTGCCGAGGCCGATGTACAGGTTCGCGATCGGCACGACGCCCGGCAGCGAGCGCACGAAATAGTTGACGTCGATCCCGAGCACGAACTTCGCGGCAAGCGCGCCGCCCGTCAGCGCGACGATGTTGGTCCACATCACGAGCAGCGGCATCGCGACGCCGAGCGCGAGCACGCGCGGCAGGATCAGCCGCAGCCCGTGCGGAATGCCCATCACGCGCATCGCGTCGAGCTCCTCGGTCACGCGCATCACGCCGATCTGCGCGGTGATCGCCGAGCCCGAGCGGCCCGCGACGAGGATCGCCGACAGCACGGGCCCGAGTTCGCGAATCACCGACAGCCCGAGGATGTTCACGATGTAGCGGTTCGCGCCGAACATCTCCAGCTGCTGCGCGGACAGATAGCTGAGCACGATGCCGATCAGGAATGCGACCAGCGCGGTGATCGGCAGCGCCTGCGCGCCGGCGCTGTAGATGTTCGCCGAGGTTTCCTTCCACGGCATCGTCTGCGGACGGCGCAGCACCGACAGCGCGTCGAGGATCACGAGGCCGAACATCGCGATGCCGCCCTGCAGGTGTTCGCCGAACGCGAAGATCGCCTGGCCGAGGCGCGTGACGGGATCGAAGCGCACGACGCGCTCGGGTGCCTCGCGCTGGCTGTCGAGACGTTCGATCCGCTCGAAGATCGTGCGCTGCGTGTCGGTCAGCTCGACGCCCGCCGGCAGCTTGCGGCCCCATACGCGCCACAGCGCCTGGCCGCCGACGTGGTCGAGCCGCTCGATGCCGGACAGATCCCATTCGTTCACGCGTCCGGACGCGATGCCCGCGATGCGGCGCGCGACCTCGCCGCGATTGCGTGCGAGCGCGAGCGCGGTCCACTGACCGGTCAGGCGCACCGTCTGGCCCTGGCCGCCGGCGTCGACCAACAGGCCGGGAGGTGTCTCGAAGTCCAAGGGCGGGTTGTTTGCAAAAGGATGACAGCGGCCATTGTAGCGAACCGTCCGGCGCCGCGACGTGAGGATTTCCGTCGGGGCGCGCAGCCGGCGGCGTCCGGCGGAAATGCCGGGCGAGAGGCGCCTCTTTGCGCATGCCCGCCCCGCCACGGCACGGGGTTCGCCGCCGGAACGGCGTGCCGGGCACGCGACCTTTCATTCTTCCGTCACGTTTCCTTTCGATACTCTCACGCGCCGCACGTCAGGCCGTCGGCGCCCGCGCCGCCATTTCGCTGCGCTCCTCGCGATTCATAGAACAGAACACAGAACAGGACAATCGATGCGTCTCCCCCCGCTTTCCCGCCGC
This sequence comes from Burkholderia sp. LA-2-3-30-S1-D2, assembly GCF_001523915.2. Taxonomy (NCBI): domain Bacteria; kingdom Pseudomonadati; phylum Pseudomonadota; class Betaproteobacteria; order Burkholderiales; family Burkholderiaceae; genus Burkholderia; species Burkholderia sp. LA-2-3-30-S1-D2. Next base: position 3,162,150 of record NZ_CP013384.1, read on the forward strand.
CGCGTGACCGCCGCCGCCGCGCTCGCCAGCCTCGCCTTCGCCCTCGCCGGTTGCGGCGGCGACGACGTCACCGCCCCGCCGTCGTCGCAGACGCAGGCGCCCGCCGGCACGACGGCCACGCTCGCGCTGCTCGAAACGACCGACCTGCACACCAACGTGCTGTCGTACGACTATTTCAAGCTCGCCGCCGACAAGTCGCTCGGCTTCGAGCGCGTGTCGACGCTGATCGCGCAGGCGCGCGCGCAGTACCCGAACACGCTGCTGCTCGACAACGGCGACACGATCCAGGGCACCGCGCTGTCGGACTACCAGGCGCTCGTGAACCCGATCGGCTGCGACCAGACGCTCGCGATCTACAAGGTGATGAACGCGGCGAAGTTCGACGGCGGCGGGATCGGCAACCACGAGTTCAACTACGGGCTGCCGTACCTGTCGCAGGTGACCGGCAACACGTTCGACGTCGACGGGCTGCCGGCCCCCGCGCAGCAGAAGAAGTGTGCGGGTCCGAACTTCCCGCAGGTGCTCGCGAACGTGATCAGCGCGCGGACCAACGCGCCGCTGTTCACGCCGTACACGATCCTGACCCGCACGGTGACGGCCGTCGCGCCCGACGGCAAGACGGTCAGCGCGCCGGTGAAGATCGGCATCATCGGCTTCACGCCGCCCGCGATCATGAGCTGGGACAAGCGCTGGCTCGACGGCAAGGTCTACACGACCGGCCTGAAGGAAGCGGCCGAGAAGTACATCCCGGAGATGCGCGCGAAGGGCGCCGATCTCGTCGTCGCGATCTCGCACGGCGGCCTCGACAACACCGCGTATTCGCCGACCATGGAGAACGGCAGCTGGTGGCTGTCGAAGGTGCCCGGCATCGACGCGATGCTGATCGGCCACTCGCACCAGGTGTTCCCGGACGCGAACAGCACCGTGGCGCAGTTCAACCTGCCGGGCGTCGACAAGGCGAAGGGCACCGTCAACGGCGTGCCGACCGTGATGGCCAACTACTGGGGCAAGCATCTCGGCGTGATCAAGCTCGGCCTGACGTTCGACGGCAAGACGTGGAGCGTCGACAAGTCGCAGACGACCGTCGAGGCGCGGCCGATCCAGAACGCGGACAAGAGCTACGTCGCCGCCGATCCGTCGGTGTCCGCCGCGATCGCCGCCGAACACCAGGCGACGATCGACTACGTGAAGACGCCGATCGGCTCGACCGACTACCGGATGAACTCGTACTTCGCGGACGTCGGCGATCCGGGCGCGATCCAGATCGTCAACGAGGCGCAGGCCGATTACGTGAAGACCTACGTGCAGGCGAACCTGCCGCAATACGCGTCGTTGCCGGTGCTGTCGGTCAGCGCGCCGTTCAAGAGCGGCTTCGGCGGCGGCAGCGACTACACCGACGTCGCGCCCGGCGCACTTGCGATCAACAACGCGGCCGACCTGTATCTGTATCCGAACACCGTGTACGCGGTGAAGGTGAGCGGCAGCGACGTGAAGAACTGGCTCGAGACGGCCGCGAAGCGCTTCAACACGATCGATCCGACCAAGGCGACGGTGCAACCGCTCGTCAGCAGCTTCCCCGGCTACAACTTCGACATGTTCACGTCCGCGGATCTCGCTTACGAGATCGACGTCACGCAGCCGGTCGGCAGCCGGATCAGGAACCTGACGTACAAGGGCGCGCCGATCGACCCGAACGCGCAGTTCATCGTCGCGACCAACAACTACCGCGCGAGCGGTGGCGGCAACTTCCCGGGCCTCGACGGCAGCAAGACGATCTTCGCATCGCCCGACGCGAACCGCGACGTGCTGATCGCGTTCATCAAGAAGCGCGGCGCGATCACGCGCGCGGCGGACGGCGCGCAGCGCAGCTGGCGCTTCACGAAGCTGGCGAGCTCGGTCGCGCACGTGCAGTTCACGTCCGCGCCGAACCGGCTCGGCGACGCGGCGGCAGCCGGCCTGACCGGCCTTACGCAGGTCGCGGCCGACGACGGCTCGGGCAAGAACCTCGCCATCTACGAGATCGACCTCACGCAATGACCACGAGACCCGCGATGCAACCGATCCGGACGATGCGGCCTGCCGAAGCCGGCTTCACCACCGCCGCGCAGCGCCTGCTTCGCGCGAAACTCCCGCCGGCCGCGTTGCTCGCGGCGGCGGCCATCACCGTTGCGGCCGTGGTCGCTGCGACCGGCTGGCGCGCCGCCGGCCCCGCGCCGAGCGCCGCGCAGCTCGACGAATGGCAGGCGATGGTCGCGCAGGCCGTCGAGCCGCACGCGCTCGCTCAGTTGCGCACCCTCGCGCGGCGCGGCTCGGGCGACGCGCAGGCGGCGCTCGGCATCGCGCTCGTCGATGCGCGCGAGCCGGGGCTGCGCGACGAGGGACGCGGCTGGCTCGAAACCGCCGCGCAGGCGGACACGAAAGCCGGCACGCCGGCCGCGCGGCGTGCGCAGCTGGCACTCGGCAAGGCGCTGCTGCTCGGCAGCGGCGACATCCCGAAGGACTACGCACGCGCCCGCACGCTGCTCGGCGAAGCGGCCGGCCAAGGCGATCCAGCCGCCGCGTATTACCTCGGGCTGATCTATCGCAGCGGCTATGGCGTCGCAGCCGATCCGGTGCAGGCCGCGCACTGGTTCGAGATCGCGTCGCGCTCGGACATCCCGGCCGCGGATTTCATGCTTGCGAACGCATACCGCGAAGGCAGCGGCGTGCCGCGCGACGAAGCGCGCGCGCTCGCGCTGTATCGCCGTGCGGCCGAGCACGAGCTGCCGGAAGCCGTGCAGACGCTCGCGATGGCTTATCGCAACGGCGAGCTGGGGCTGCGACCCGACGCGGACGCGTTCCACGCGCAGTGGATCGAGACCGCGCATGCGTTGAAGCATCCGGTCGTCGCGCCGTAGCGGTGCGTCGGCGGCGCGGGCACGAACGCGCGGCGGCGGCGCGACGGGCATGACCTGGCGCGCCGCCCGTCACGCACTGCCCCCTGTCGCTACAATAGGCGCCATGAACGCCCCCACCTCCTCCGACACGCCCGATTCCGGCGACGCGCACATCGCGCGCAACCGGCTCGAGGCGCACCTGGACGCCGCGCCGCGCGCGTGGCCGCTCGACATCGTCGCCGCCACCGGCTCGACCAACGCCGACGTCGCGACGCGCCTCAAGGCGCTGCCGCGCACCGCGAACGCGCTGCCCGCGCCGCTCGTGCGCGTCGCGTTCGAGCAGACGGCGGGCCGCGGCCGGCAAGGCCGTCCCTGGTTCGCGCAGCCCGGCAACGCACTGCTGTGCTCGGTCGGCTGCATCGTGCCGCGCCCCGTCGATGCGCTCGGCGGCCTCAGCATCGCGATCGGCGTCGCGCTTGCAGAAGGGCTCGCCACGCTGCCGCTCGACGCCCGCTCGCGCGTCGCGCTCAAGTGGCCGAACGACCTGCTGCTGACGACCACCGACGACGGCACGTCGCGCATCGTCGGCAAGCTTGCCGGGATCCTGATCGAAACCGTCTGGACCACCGCCGACGCGACCGCCGTCGTGATCGGCTTCGGTATCAACGTGCGCGGCGCGGAGGCCGTCGCCGCGCAGGTCGATGCGCTGCGTGCGCGCGAAGCGGCGCTCGCGAGCGGGCTGCCGCCGGCCGCGTTGTCGGCCGCATGCGCATCGGCGAACCTCACCGATACGCTCGCCGCGGCGCTGAACGCGCTCACGCCCGCACTCGCGCAGTTCGGCACCGACGGGCTCGCGCCGTTCTTGCCGCGCTGGCACGCGCTGCACGCGTACGCGGGACGCGAAGTCGTGCTGCTCGAACAGGGCGTCGAACGCGTGCGCGGCATCGCGACGGGCATCGACGCGACCGGCCAGCTGCTGCTCGACACGCCCGACGGCATCAAGGCGATCGCGGCCGGCGACATATCGCTGCGCGAAGCGCAATGAACGAACCGCATCTGCTGATCGACGCCGGCAACAGCCGGATCAAGTGGGCGCTCGCCGACGCGCAGCGCACGCTCGTCGAGACCGGCGCATTCGGCCATACGCGCGACGGCGGTGCCGATCCCGACTGGTCGACCCTGCCACGTCCGCATGGCGCATGGATCTCGAACGTCGCGGGCGCCGACGTGGCCGCGCGGCTCGACGCGCTGCTCGACGCCCGCTGGCCGGGCCTGGCGCGCACGACGATCCGCTCGCGGCCCGCGCAATGCGGCGTGACGAACGGCTATACGACGCCCGAGCAGCTTGGCAGCGATCGCTGGGCCGGCCTGATCGGTGCACGGGCGGCGTTTCCGGGCGAGCATCTGCTGATCGCGACGTTCGGCACGGCGACGACGCTCGAAGCGCTGCGCGCGGACGGCCGCTTCACCGGCGGGCTGATCGCGCCGGGCTGGGCCCTGATGATGCGCGCGCTCGGCACGCACACCGCGCAGTTGCCGACGCTGACCACCGACATCGCGAGCGGGCTGTTCGCGGGCGCGCAGGCCGAGCCGTTCCAGGTCGATACGCCGCGCTCGCTGTCGGCGGGCTGCCTGTACGCGCAGGCGGGGCTGATCGAGCGCGCATGGCGCGATCTCGCCGATGCGTGGCAGGCACCCGTGCGGCTCGTGCTGGCAGGCGGCGCGGCGGACGATGTCGCACGCGCGCTGACGCTGCCGCATACGCGGCACGACGCGCTGATCCTGTCGGGGCTTGCGTTGATCGCCGCGGAAGCGGCGGCGCAGAATTGACGGAAACCGGTCGGCATCGCGCCGGCCGCGCCGGCCGCGTCGATGCAGGCCCGACTGCGGGCTTCGTCACGGTGAGGATGGAAAGCGGGCGCCGGTGCGGGCGCCCATGCAGACAGCCGGCCGCACATGCATGCGCCCCGGCCGACACGTGCGCTCGCCGGCGGCAACCACCGCACGCGCCGCGCGGCCGGCCCGACCGAACGGTTAAACGACTGAACAACGACGAGGAGTGTCGACGATGCTGCGCTGGCTGATCGCTGTTCTCATTCTCGCGAACCTGCTTGCGTTCGTCGCCGTGCGCGGCGTGTTCGGGCCGCTGCCGGCGGCAGGCCCGCGCGAACCGGGCGTGCTGTCCCGGCAGGTTCGGCCCGATGCGTTGCATGCGATGCCGCTCGCGCAGGCGAGCGATCAGCCCGTGATCGGCGGTCCGATCGGCCCGCCGGCCGTGACGGCCGAGCCGCTCGCGGCTTCCGCGCCCTGACGGCGCGGCACCCGCATCAGGACTGCTGCGCGCGCACCTTCTTCAGCAGCGCGGTGGTCGAGCGGTCGTGCTCGAACGGAATCGCGAGCGCACGCCCGCCCCAGCTGCGCACGATGGCCGATTCCGGCAGCGCGTCCATGTCGTAGTCGCCGCCCTTCACGAGAATGTCCGGACGGACGGCCTCGATCAGCGACACCGGCGTCTTTTCCTCGAATTTCACGACCCAGTCGACGCTTTCCAGCGCCGCGAGCAACGCCATCCGGTCTTCCTCGCGGTTGATCGGCCGGTCGTCACCCTTGCCGAGCATACGCACCGACGCATCGCTGTTCACGCCGACGATCAGGCATGCGCCGAGCGCCTTCGCATCGGCGAGATACGTGACGTGGCCACGGTGCAGGATGTCGAACACGCCGTTCGTGAACACGACGGGCGAAGGCAGCGAAGCGCGCAGGGCAACCAGGGCGTCGCGGGTGATCAGCTTTCGTTCGAAGGTAGCGGACATGATGAATTTCGGATGGCGTGAGCGGCGCGCGGTGCACGTCGCGACGGAACACGGCGGCGCCAGATAAAAAGCCCGCCGGATGGCCGGGCGGGCTTCATGCGGGACTACACTGCGGCGATCTCGACCGGCGGCGCTTCACGCCGGCTGCGATGCCGCGCAGCCTCAAGCCGGTTGCGCGGCCGACGACGGGCCACTTTCGGACTGCAGGCGTCCGGTGACTTCCTTGCGGTAGCGGTTCAGTTCCTGGGCGGTCGCGAACGTGCGCTCGAACAGGATCGACAGGTTGTGCAGGATCCGTTCGACGACCTTCTTTTCCCACTCGCCGTCGAAGCGGATCTGCTCGTCGAGCCAGCGCTCGAGCCATTCCGGATCGGGCAGGCGCGACTGCACGGTGTCGCGCGGGAACAGCGCCTGGTTCACGTGCAGGTTGGTCGGGTGCAGCGGCTTCTCGGTGCGGCGCGCCGACGCCATCAGCACGCCGATCTTCGCGAACGCCGCGCGCGCGACGTCGCCGCAATTGTTCAGCGCCTTCTTCATGTAGCGCAGGTAGGCGCCGCCATGGCGCGCTTCATCGCGCGAAATCGTTTCGTAGATGTGCTTGATGACCGGCTCGGTGTGCCAGTCTGCCGCGCAGCGATACCAGTGGTTCAGGCGGATCTCGCCGCAGAAATGCAGCATCAGCGTCTCGAGCGGCGGCGCCGGATCGAACTCGAAGCGCACCGCGTGCAGTTCCTCTTCGGTCGGCACCATTTCCGGCCGGAAGCGGCGCAGGTATTCCATCAGCACGAGCGAATGCTTCTGCTCCTCGAAGAACCACACGCTCATGAACGCGGAAAAGTCGCTGTCGTGCTGGTTGTCGCGCAGGAACATTTCCGTCGCGGGCAGCGCCGACCATTCGGTGATCGCGTTCATCTTGATCGTCTTCGCCTGCTCGTCGGTGAGCAGCGAAGCGTCGAACTTGTCCCACGGAATGTCCTTCTCCATGTCCCAGCGGACAGCTTCGAGCGACCTGTAAAGTTCCGGATAAAGCATGGTGTTCATGATGGTCCCACCCCTGTTCTGCGCAATGCGACTTCTCTAAACGTGACTGTTGCCGCGTCGGCGCGCAAGCGCGCCTTTCGCAGCCAAGACTGTAATTTTACGCGTGTATCCAGCCCCCGGGACGCAGTTTCCGCCTCCGGCAGCCGGGCGGCCGCGTCGCCGCCTTGAAGCACGCCGCGACCCCGCTCCGCTCGAACGGAACCGGCCGCGCGTGCCTGATGTGGGGGCCGGCGCAGGCCGGCTCGGTGGCGAGCCCGCCCGGCGCCACGCGGTTCCCGGACGGGTTCCCGTGCGACCGCCAGACCGGCGGGCTGCTCGATATGGTGTATACGGCGGCGGCCATGATAGCACGCGCGCATGACGGTTCCGAGACGCGGAACCGGTCGCGCGCCGCCACCTGCGGTGCGGCGATCGGTCGCGGGCGGCCGTCGCGAAAACGCAACCGATATGTAAGTTTCATCCGTTTCGGCCCCGCTCTGCTCGCGTCAGACCCGTATTTCACCGATCGCGCGGCCGCTCTCCGGCGGCATGCCGGATGCCGGCGCGCTGCCGCCGTCGGCTCCCGCGATCCAGTTCGCCAGCGTGTCGCGCTGCGCGCGCCCGTCGCGGTAGCCGAGCTCGATCAGCTCGCGCGTGAAGGCTTCCTCGAACAGCAGGTAGCTCGCGAACGACGCGCCGGCCGGCTGGCTGCCGCCGATCGCACCGAGCAGCCCGCGCATCGTCGCCGGCATCTGCTTCAGGTGTTTCGCGGCGATCAGCTCGATGCGCTCGGACGGCGCGATCGCGAGCACGTCGACGTGCCGCCAGCCGCTGTCCACTTCGACCTGGTGCGGCAGGTGCTCGATCATCCGGTTGATGTGCTCGATCCGCTCGATGTCCGAGCCGATCGAGTCGAGAAACACGCTCGCGAGCACCTGCTGGCCGATCTGCGCGAGCGTCGGGTAGCCGCGCACCCGTCCCGAGCCGTTCGCGGCCGGAATCTCCGGCCGCGGGTCGGCCGCGCCGACGACGACGATCCGGTGCGCGCCGAAGTGGATCGCCGGCGACAGCGGCGCGACCTGCCGGATCGAGCCGTCACCGAAATATTCGATCTGGCCGTCGAGCACGAGCGGCACGGCCGGAAACACGAACGGAATGGCCGACGACGCGAGCAGGTGCGATGCCGACAGATCGACGAGCCGCGCGGTGCGCTGCGCGCGCCGCCATGCCTGGATCGGCTCGGTGGCCTGGTAGAACGTCAGGTGCCGGCCGCTCGAATAGCTGAGCGCCGTCACCGAGAGCGCGTGCAGCAGCCTGCTCTCGAGCATCTGCTCGATCCGGTGAAAGCTCAGCTCGCGCTGCAGCAGGTGCGCGAGCGGAGCGTTGTCGAGCAGCCCGCGCGGCGAGCGGCGCGCCGCCCAGCCGAATGACATCGTCGCGAGCCAGCGTGCGCCCGCCGCCGCGATGCCGAGCCAGTCGGTGCGATACACGTAGTCCGCGCGCAGCGGCTCCCAGAATTCGAGCAGACGCCGCACGCCGTGCGAAAAGTCGTCCGCGTGGCTCGCGATCGACGTCGCATTGATCGCGCCGGCCGACGAGCCGCAGACAACCGTGAACGGTACCGTGTGCCGGTTCGGATCGGCCTCGCGCGCGATCTCGGCCAGCGCCTTCAGCACGCCGACCTGGTAGGCGGCACGTGCGCCGCCCCCCATCAGCACGAGCGCGAGCCGCATGATCGACCTGCTATCCGGTTCGCGTCACGTCGAGCGCTTCGGCGGACGCGTTTCGGGCGACGAGGCGGCCGCCGCGCGCGCCGCAGCCGATCCTGCCGGCTTCGCACGCTTCGCGGCCGGCTTGCGCGGCGCGGCGGCCGCGGCCGCGGCCGCGGCCGGTGCGGGCTGCTCCGCCCGCGCCGTCGATGCGGTCTGCCCGGACGGCGCGGCGCCCGGCTCCGCGGGCTGCGCGCCCGGCTGCGTCATCGCGAGGCTCGCGAGCTGGTTGAACTGCGCCTGCAGCAGGTTCCACCAGCCGGCCGGATCGAACGCCTGCTGCGCGGCGTCGCCTGCCGGCGGTGCGTCAGCCGCGCCAGCGGCATCCGGCGCTTGCGGCGCATCGGCGCGCGGCGCGGACGCCGCTTGCGCGGCCGCGACCGCCGCTTCCTCGGCCGCCGACATCGAGCTTTGCGCGAACGCGCCGAACGCACGCAGCGTCGCGAGCGTCGCGCGCTGCACCTCGAGCGCCTGGATCGCGGACTGCAGCATGCCGAGATTGAGCTTGAGCCACTGCTCGACCGCGCGCAGATCGGTGATTCGCTTGTCGAGCTCCTCGACGCTCGTGAGCGGCGCCATCATGTCGGACATGCTCGACAGCGACGGCGGCAGCCCCGACGCGGCGCCGGGAAACGACGCCATCCCGCCGAACGGCGACATCCGCATCATGTCCCACATCCGGTCGAGCATGTCGGCAGGCTTGAAACCGGCAAAGCCGGCAAAAGGATTGGAGCCGGGGGCATCGGTCGTCATACGGGCATCCTGGTTGGCTGGGTGGGCGAAGCGGTCGGCACGAGTCGTGCGGCCGCCCTTGGTCCGATCATAACGCGCGTCAGAACGGTGCGTCGCCGGGGAAGTCTGGCGGGCGCCGCTCGCGCAGCGAGCGGATGCCCTCCTGAACGTCGGGCCCCGAGAAGCCCATGAATTCGAGCGCGAGCGACGTATCGAAGGTCGGCCCGGCGCTGCGCAGCCAGTTGTTCAGCGCGTACTTGGTCCAGCGGATCGCCGACTGGGATCCATGCGCGAGCCGCTCCGCGACCTCGTACGCCTTCGGCAGCAGGTCCGCCGGCTCGACCGCGAGCGACACGAGGCCGATCCGCTCGGCCTCCTCGCCGCTCACCGGTTCGCACAGCAGCAGGTAATACTTCGCCTTCGCCATCCCGCACAACAGCGGCCACACGATCGCCGCGTGATCGCCGGCCGCGACGCCGAGCCGCGTATGGCCGTCGATGATGCGCGCATCCTTCGCGGCGATCGAGATGTCGGCGAGCAGCCCGGCGACGAGGCCCGCGCCGACGGCCGGGCCGTGCATCGCGGACACGATCGGCTTGCTGCAGTTGATCACGTTGTAGACGAGGTCGCGCGCCTCGCGCCACACGCGGGCGCGCACGTCGAAGTCGTTCGCCATCGCCTCGACGAGCGCGAGATCGCCGCCCGCCGAAAAACCCTTGCCCTCGCCGCGGATCACCGCGACGCGCGTGTCGGGATCGCGGTCGACGTCGCGCCAGATGTCGGCGAGCTCGCGATGCATGCGCTCGTTCGCGGTCGCGAGGCCGCTGCGGTTGGCGCCCTCGCCGCTCATCACGATGTCGAGCACGCCATGATCGCGGCGCGTCACCTTCAATGCTTCGTAACCGCCGTATGCGGCGAGATCGGCCATGCGCAGCTCCCGGGTTCGTGAAATGCTTGAAACGCCTGAATCGAGTGTAGCCAAGCCCGCGCGGGCAAACATCAGGCGAAACCCGGCGCGCGGGCCGGGACCGGGTTTCGCGCGGACGTCAGGCCGCGCCGTCGGGCGGGGCGACCGCCTGCTCGATCGCACCGAAGATCGACTTGCCGGCCGCGTCGAACATTTCGATGCGCACGGTGTCGCCGTAGCGCATGAATTCGGTCTGCGGCGCGCCGTGCTCGATCGTCTCGAGGCAGCGCTTCTCGGCGATGCAGCAGTAGCCGCGCTTCGCGTCCTTGTTCGACACCGTGCCCGAGCCGACGATCGAGCCGGCACGCAGGTTGCGCGTCTTCGCCGCATGCGCGATCAGCTGGCCGAAGTGGAACACCATGTCGGTGCCCGCGTCGGGCTGGCCGACCTTCTTGCCGTTCCAGTGAACGATCATCGGCCGGTGCACGCGGCCTTCGCGCCATTCGTCGCCGAGTTCGTCGGGCGTCACAGCGACCGGTGCGAACGCGGTGGCCGGCTTGCTCTGGAAGAAACCGAAGCCCTTCGCGAGTTCGGCCGGAATCAGGTTGCGCAGCGACACGTCGTTCACGAGCGTGACCAGCCGCACGGCCTTCAGCGCGTCGTCGGGCGATGCGCTCATCGGCACGTCGCCGGTGATCACCGCGACCTCGGCCTCGAAGTCGATGCCCCACGCCTCGGACGGGCACACGATGTCGTCGCGCGCGCCGAGGAAATCGTCGCTGCCGCCCTGGTACATCAGCGGATCGGTCCAGAACTCCGGCGGCATCTCGGCGCCGCGCGCGCGGCGCACGAGCTCGACGTGGTTCACGTACGCGGAGCCGTCGGCCCACTGGAACGCGCGCGGCAGCGGCGCCATGCAGTTCGCCGGGTCGAACGCGAACGCGTTGCGCGCGCGGCCGTGGTTCAGCGCGTCGTACAGGTCGCGCAGCTGCGGCGCGTAGAACGCCCAGTCGTCGAGGACGCGCTGCAGCGTCGGTGCGATCGCATCGGCGATCGCCGCGGTGTGCAGGTCGCGCGACACGACGATCAGCTGGCCGTCGCGCGTGCCGTCCTTCAGCGATGCAAGTTTCATGGGGTATCTGCCGTTGTAGTGACGATGGAGGGAATCTATTTTACGATGGTGAATCCGCGCGGCGCGCCACCATCGTGCACGCCGTTTTCGTCCCGACCCTTGCCGCCTTGTCGCGCCCCGTTGCCCATGCCCGCCAGCCCGCTTCCCGACGACGATCTCGCCGATTCCGACACCGACGACACCGGCTCCGGCGAGCATGGCGAAGGCGGCGAGAAGGTCCGCTCCGGCATCCAGTCGATCGAGGTCGGCTTCCGCCTGCTCGACGTGCTGACGAGCGAGCCGCGCGCGATGATGCTGCGCGATCTCGCGCAGCGCGCGGGCATGAGCCCGGCGAAGGCGCACCGCTATCTGGTCAGCTTCTCGCGGCTCGGCGTCGTGTCGCAGGATCCCGTGTCGGGCCGCTACGAACTCGGCGGCTTCGCGCTGCAGATGGGGCTCGCGCGGCTCGCGCGCGTCGACGGCGTGAAGCTCGCGCGGATCGCGCTGACCGAGTTGCGCGACCGCGTCGACCAGACGGTCGGCATCGCGGTGTGGGGCAACCAGGGGCCGACGATCGTGCACTGGATGGAATCGAGCCATCCCGCGAAGGCGTCGCTGAAGCTTGGCGACGTGATGCCGCTGCTCGGCTCCGCGACGGGCCTGCTGTTCGCCGCGTACCTGCCGCGCAGCAAGACCGCGGCGATGCTCGAACGCGAGCTCGCCGACACGCGCCGCTCGCCGCATCACGGCGGCCCGCGCACGCTCGACGAGGTCGAGGCGGTGCTCGCCGACGTGCGCGCGCATCAGGCAGCACGCGTCGAAGGGATGCTGCTGCCAACGATCCATGCGTTCTGCATGCCGGTGTTCGATGCGGTCGGCGAACTCGCGCTCGCGATCGTCGCGCTCGGCCAGGAAGGCATGTTCGACATCGCGTGGGGCGGCGAGATGGACACCGCGCTGCGTGCATGCGCGCAGAAACTGTCTTACGAACTCGGCTATAGTCCGGACGCGCGCGACGCCTGACACGCGGGGCGTGTGACACCCGCGCGATGTACCGCGAACGCGCGGCGCACCCGGCGGTCCGATGGCTGTGACGCGCGATGCGCGCCGCGACCGCCCCAACCCTGTTCCGTTTCGCCGATGCCGCCTGCCGACACCCGTCCTCGTCACGCCCTGCCCCGCCACTGGCTGCGCGTGGGCGTCGCGCTCGTCGTCGTGCTGGTGCTGCACGCGCTCGCGGCGTTGTGGCTGGCGCGCAGCCGCGACGCGTTCACGCCGCCCGCGCCCGCCGAGTTACCGGTGCAGATCGAGCTGCTGAAGCCGCGGCCGATCGAGCGCCAGCCCGCGCCGAAGCCGGCAGAACGACCGGCCGAGCCAGCGCAGGCGAAGCCGGCCCCCGCCGCACCGAAATCTGCACCGAAGCCTGCACCGAAGCCCGCGCCGTCGCCCGAGCCGGTCCTCACGTCGACGCAAACGGCCGAGCAAGGCGAGCCGCCGGCCGCCGCCTCAGCCGCCTCAGCCGCCTCAGCCGCCTCAGCCGCGAGCGGCGCGGCAAGCGCATCCGGCACGCACCCGGCATCGGCCGGCGATGCCGGCAGTGCCGCGACGCCGGGCCCCGCGACGAGCGGCGTGAAGTTCGCGGCGCCGCCGCCCGGCGACCTGCAGTACGACACGTTCTACAACGGGATGCAGAACATGATCGGCACGATCCACTGGCGCACCGACGGCCGCACCTACGACCTGTCGGTGTCCATGCCCGTGCCGTTCGTCGGCCCGTTCACCTACCGCAGCGAAGGCCGCATCGACGCATTCGGCGTCGCGCCCGACCGCTATGTCGAGAAACGCGGCAAGCGGCCCGAGGACATCGCGATCTTCAACCGCGAAATCCGCCAGGTGGTCTTCACGCGCACGCCGAACAACGCGCCGCTGCCCGACGGCGTGCAGGATCGCTTCAGCATGCTGATGCAGCTGTCGGGGCTCGTGCGCGGCAATCCGTCCGCCTACCAGCCGGGCGTCACGCAGCAGTTCTTCGTGATCGACAACAACAACGGCGAGACCTGGCCGATCACGGTGATCGGCGACGAGGACGTGCAGACGCAGGCCGGCATCGTCCGCGCACGCCACTTCATGCGGCTGCCGCGCCGCGACGGCGACACGCGCCGCATCGACATGTGGCTCGCGCCGTCGCTCGACTGGCTGCCCGCGCGGCTCGTACAATCGGAGCCGAACGGCTCGCAGATCGAGCTGCTGTGGCACGGCCGGCTCGCCCCGCCCGGTGCGCCCGCCGATGGCGCGACGCGAGGCGCAACGAACGAAGACGCAACGAACGCGCCCGCCAGCGTGCCGGCCTCCGCCGCACCGGCCATGGAGCCGGCACAGCCCGCAGCGCCGCCGGCAGCGTCGCAGCCCGCGCCGTAACGATCGACCAATCGGCAATTTCGACCGATTAAAGCTCTCGCCAAAATGGCCGATGACACTCTTTAACAACTATTTCGGTGCACCGGATCACAATAAGAAACGTTTGATAGATATCGGCTTCTAACCCGATACACCCCACGCAAACGGGAGAACGGGGTGTGCAGCGCAAGCCCCTTGAAACCGGCAAGGTCTGCCCCACCTACGGGACAACAAGGCCAGATGCCACTGCGAAGAGGAGTGCCGCCATGCAAATGATCTACAACAGCCCCAACTACTGCGTCGTCGAATTTGCGCCGCAGGCCGGCCACCATCTGATGAATGCCGGCGGATACGAAATCGTCGACAAGAACGCGCAGCGCGAGATCTTCATCGACGGCGAGCTCGCCGAGCGATTCCGCGCACACGTGAAGCAACTGATCGAGGATGAACCGTCGCTCGACGAAGTGGACGAATTCCTCGGACAGTTCGACAGTCTGATGATGATGCCCGTCGTCCTGCACTGACGACCCGCGGCCCGGCGCATCGCCGGGCCATTCGCCGCTTTCGGGCGGCGCCGCGAGCACTCCGATCCAAGCCCCCGTCCGGTTCGCCGGGCGGGGGTTTTCATTTGGGGCGGGCCGGGCGGCGCCCTGGCGCACCGGCTACAATGACGGTTTTCCCGTCTTCGCCGCTCTTCCGCCATGTCCGCGACCCCTCTCGCCGCTTCCGCCCCGCTCGACGCGCCCTACACGCGCGGCGCCGACCTGCCCGCGCTGCTGAAATCGCGCATCCTGATCCTCGACGGCGCAATGGGCACGATGATCCAGCGCTACAAGCTCGACGAGGCCGCGTATCGCGGCGAGCGTTTCAAGGATTTCCCGCGCGACATCAAGGGCAACAACGAACTGCTGTCGCTCACGCAGCCGCAGATCATCAGCGAGATCCACGACCAGTATTTCGCGGCCGGCGCGGACATCGTCGAAACCAACACGTTCGGCGCGACGACGGTCGCGCAGGCCGACTACGGGATGGAAGACCTCGTCGTCGAGATGAATGTCGAATCGGCGCGGCTCGCGCGCGAATCCGCCGCCCGCTACGCCACGCCCGACAAGCCGCGCTTCGTTGCCGGCGCGATCGGGCCGACGCCGAAGACGGCGAGCATCTCGCCGGACGTCAACGACCCGGGCGCGCGCAACGTCACGTTCGACGAGCTGCGCGACGCGTATTACCAGCAGGCGAAGGCGCTGCTCGACGGCGGCGTCGACCTGTTCCTCGTCGAGACGATCTTCGACACGCTGAACGCAAAGGCCGCGCTCTTCGCGCTCGACGAACTGTTCGAGAACACCGGCGAGCGCCTGCCGATCATGATCTCGGGCACCGTGACCGACGCGTCGGGCCGCATCCTGTCGGGCCAGACGGTCGAGGCATTCTGGAATTCGCTGCGTCACGCGAAGCCGCTCACGTTCGGCCTGAACTGCGCGCTCGGCGCGGCGCTGATGCGCCCGTACATCGCCGAGCTCGCGAAGCTGTGCGACACCTACGTGTCGTGCTACCCGAACGCGGGCCTGCCGAACCCGATGAGCGACACCGGCTTCGACGAAACGCCGGACGTGACGTCGGGCCTCCTGAAGGAATTCGCGCAGGCCGGGCTCGTGAACCTCGCGGGCGGCTGCTGCGGCACGACGCCCGAGCACATCGCCGAGATCGCGAAGGCGCTCGCCGACGTGAAACCGCGCCGCTGGCCGAGCCAGTACAGCGACGCCGCCTGACCGACCGCCCCAACGCCCGCCCTACATCACACGAATTCGCACCGCCATGACCGATCACATGATGCGCCTTGCCGGCCTCGAGCCGTTCAACGTCACGTCCGGGACGCTCTTCATCAACGTCGGTGAACGCACCAACGTCACCGGCTCGAAGGCATTCGCGCGGATGATCCTCAACGGCCAGTTCGACGAGGCGCTCGCCGTCGCGCGCCAGCAGGTCGAGAACGGCGCGCAGGTGATCGACATCAACATGGACGAGGCGATGCTCGATTCGAAGGCGGCGATGGTGCGCTTCCTGAACCTGATCGCATCCGAGCCGGACATCGCGCGCGTGCCGATCATGATCGACTCGTCGAAGTGGGAAGTCATCGAAGCGGGCCTCAAGTGCGTGCAGGGCAAGGCGATCGTGAACTCGATCTCGCTGAAGGAAGGCGAGGAAGCGTTCCGTCACCACGCGAACCTGATCCGCCGCTACGGCGCGGCCGCGGTCGTGATGGCGTTCGACGAGAAGGGCCAGGCCGATACGTACGAGCGCAAGACCGAGATCTGCAAGCGCTCGTACGACTTCCTCGTGAACGAAGTCGGCTTCCCGCCGGAAGACATCATCTTCGACCCGAACATCTTCGCGGTCGCGACCGGCATCGAGGAGCACAACAACTACGCGGTCGACTTCATCGAGGCGACCCGCTGGATCAAGCAGAACCTGCCGTACGCGAAGGTGAGCGGCGGCGTGTCGAACGTGTCGTTCTCGTTCCGCGGCAACGACCCGGTGCGCGAGGCGATCCACACCGTGTTCCTGTACCACGCGATCCAGGCGGGCATGGACATGGGCATCGTGAACGCGGGCCAGCTCGGCGTGTACGCCGATCTCGACCCGGAGCTGCGCGAACGCGTCGAGGACGTGATCCTGAACCGCCGCGCGGATTCCACCGACCGCCTGCTCGAGATCGCCGACAAGTTCAAGGCCGGCGGCGCGAAGAAGGAAGAGAACCTCGAGTGGCGCAACCAGCCGGTCGAGAAACGGCTCTCGCATGCGCTCGTGCACGGCATCACGACCTTCATCGTCGAGGATACCGAGGAAGTGCGCGCGAAGATCGACGCGGCGGGCGGTCGCCCGATCAACGTGATCGAAGGCCCGCTGATGGACGGGATGAACATCGTCGGCGACCTGTTCGGCCAGGGCAAGATGTTCCTGCCGCAGGTCGTGAAGTCGGCGCGCGTGATGAAGCAGGCCGTCGCGCACCTGATCCCGTTCATCGAGGAAGAAAAACGCCTGCTCGCGGAAGCCGGCGGCGACGTGCGCGCGAAGGGCAAGATCGTCATCGCGACCGTGAAGGGCGACGTGCACGACATCGGCAAGAACATCGTGTCGGTCGTGCTCCAGTGCAACAACTTCGAAGTGGTCAACATGGGCGTGATGGTCCCGTGCAACGAGATCCTCGCGAAGGCGAAGGTCGAGGGCGCGGACATCATCGGGCTGTCGGGCCTCATCACGCCGAGCCTCGAGGAAATGGCGTACGTCGCGTCCGAAATGCAGCGCGACGACTACTTCCGCGTGAAGAAGATTCCGCTCCTGATCGGCGGCGCGACGACCTCGCGCGTGCACACGGCCGTGAAGATCGCGCCGCACTACGAAGGCCCGGTCGTCTACGTGCCGGACGCCTCGCGCTCGGTGTCGGTCGCGTCGAATCTGCTGTCGGACGAAGGCGCGGCGAAGTACCTCGACGAGCTGAAATCCGATTACGAACGGATCCGCGACCAGCACGCGAACCGCAAGGCGCAGCCGATGGTCACGCTCGCCGAGGCGCGCGCGAACAAGACGAAGGTCGACTGGGCAGGCTACCAGCCCGTGAAGCCGAAATTCATCGGCCGGCGCGTGTTCAAGAACTACGACCTGAACGAGCTCGCGAACTACATCGACTGGGGCCCGTTCTTCCAGACCTGGGATCTCGCGGGCCCGTACCCGGCGATCCTGAACGACGAGATCGTCGGCGAATCGGCGCGGCGCGTGTTCTCCGACGCGAAGTCGATGCTCGCGCGCCTGATCCAGGGCCGCTGGCTGACCGCGAACGGCGTGATCTCGCTGCTGCCCGCGAACACGGTCAACGACGACGACATCGAGATCTACACCGACGACTCGCGCTCGGAAGTGCTGATGACGTGGCGCAACCTGCGCCAGCAGAGCGTGCGTCCGGTGGTCGACGGCGTGATGCGCCCGAACCGCTCGCTCGCCGACTTCATCGCGCCGAAGGAATCGGGTGTCGCCGACTACATCGGGATGTTCGCGGTGACGGCCGGGCTCGGCGTCGACGTGAAGGAAAAGCAGTTCGAAGCCGACCACGACGACTACAGCGCGATCATGCTGAAGGCGCTCGCGGACCGCTTCGCGGAAGCGTTCGCCGAGGCGATGCACGCGCGCGTGCGCCGCGAGCTGTGGGGCTACGCGAGCGGCGAGACGCTCGACAACGATGCGCTGATCGCCGAAAAGTACGCGGGCATCCGCCCGGCGCCCGGCTACCCGGCCTGCCCCGACCACCTCGTGAAGCGCGACATGTTCGACGCGCTGCAGGCGAACGAGATCGGCATGAGCGTGACCGATTCGCTGGCGATGCTGCCGGCGGCCAGCGTGTCGGGTTTCTACCTCGCGCACCCCGACAGCACGTATTTCTCGGTCGGGAAAATCGGTCAGGATCAGCTCGAGGACTACGCGCGACGCATGGCGCTGTCGCTCGACGATGCGCGCCGCGCGCTCGCGCCGCAGCTCTGATCGATGCGCGACCGGGGCGGCCTCGCCGCCTTTTGATCAGACAAATAAAAAGCCCGCATCGAGCGGGCTTTTTCTTGCCGGACCCATCTTGCGGCCGGCGTCGCCGGACAACGAGGCTCAGAAGCCCCAGTGCACGTCGGCCTGGCCGGCCTTCGCTTCGCGCAGCATCGTGAGGAACGGTGCCACGCGCTGCGCCAGGCTCGGCGGCACTTCGTGGTGCGCGTGGTCGTCTTCGTCCTCGTGGAAATGGCCGGCGTGCTCGGCGCGCTCCTGCTTCGCCTGCGCGACCGCACCTTCCAGCTTCGCAATCGCGTGGTCCAGTTCGTCGTGCGTAATGACACCGCGTTCGCCCAGCTGCTTGCCGACGAGGCCCAGCACGTACACGGCGAAATCCTTCAGCACGTCGAGATCCTGTGCCGCCTTGCTCTTGAACGTAATCATGACAATTCCCTTTTCATCTTGTTGTGCCTGCGCGGCGCAGTTGGGGGGACGCCGGCAGACCGGCGTCCGGCCTCGCGGACGCGGGGCGCCTGAGCGGCATATTAGCACCTGTTAAAATTCTGCGATCCCTGAAACGCGCGCTTAAAAAGCGCGCCGGCCGGCCGGCGTTTCCGGCCGCCACCAACGAAGCCTTCTACCAGCATGCTGCCAGCACACAAACAGACCCTCGAAGCCCTGCTCGCGGATAGCGTCACGCAGGTCGCACACGCGCTGAAAGGCGCCGACGCGGCATTCGTCACCCCGGCCATCACGCTGGAGCGCCCGAAGGTCGCCGCGCACGGCGACGTCGCGTGCAACGTCGCCATGCAGCTCGCCAAGCCGCTCGGCACGAACCCGCGCCAGCTCGCCGAGAAGATCGTCGCCGCCCTCACGGCCCAGCCGACCGCGCAAGGGCTCGTCGACGCAGCCGAAATCGCCGGCCCCGGCTTCATCAACCTGCGCCTGACGGCCGCCGCGAAACAGGCGGTGATCGCCGCCGTGTTCGACCAGGGCCGCGCGTTCGGCACGTCGGATCGCGAAAAGGGCAAGCAGGTGCTGCTCGAGTTCGTGTCGGCCAACCCGACCGGCCCGCTGCACGTCGGCCACGGCCGCCAGGCAGCGCTCGGCGACGTGCTCGCGAACGTGATCGCAAGCCAGGGCTACGCGGTGCACCGCGAGTTCTACTACAACGACGCCGGCGTGCAGATCGGCAACCTCGCGATCTCGACGCAGGCGCGCGCGCGCGGCCTGAAGCCGGGCGACGCGGGCTGGCCGGAAGCCGCGTACAACGGCGAATACATCGCCGACATCGCACGCGACTACCTGAACCGCGAGACGGTGGCCGCGAAGGACGGCGAGCCGGTCACCGGCGCCGGCGACATCGACGATCTCGACGCGATCCGCAAGTTCGCGGTCGCGTACCTGCGTCACGAGCAGGACATGGACCTGCAGGCGTTCGGCGTGAAATTCGACCAGTACTACCTCGAGTCGTCGCTGTACAGCGAAGGCCGGGTCGAGAAGACGGTCGACGCGCTGGTCAAGGCCGGCATGACCTACGAGCAGGACGGCGCGCTGTGGCTGCGCACGACCGACGAAGGCGACGACAAGGACCGCGTGATGCGCAAGTCGGACGGCACGTATACGTACTTCGTGCCGGACGTCGCGTACCACGTGACGAAATGGGAGCGCGGCTTCACGAAGGTGATCAACATCCAGGGCTCGGACCACCACGGCACGATCGCGCGCGTGCGCGCGGGCCTGCAAGGCCTGCACGTCGGCATCCCGAAGGGCTACCCCGACTACGTGCTGCACAAGATGGTCACCGTGATGCGCGACGGCCAGGAAGTGAAGCTGTCGAAGCGCGCGGGCAGCTACGTGACGGTCCGTGACCTGATCGAATGGTCGGGCGGCGCGGCGCCGGGCCAGGAAGCGGCACCCGACCTGATCGACGAGGCGACCATCACGCGCGGTCGCGACGCGGTCCGTTTCTTCCTGATCTCCCGCAAGGCCGACACCGAATTCGTGTTCGACATCGACCTCGCGCTGAAACAGAACGACGAGAACCCGGTCTATTACGTCCAGTACGCGCATGCGCGGATCTGCTCGGTGCTCAACGAACTGAAGTCGCGCTACAACGTCGAGGCGGCGCAACTGCCGGGCGCCGACCTGTCGCAGCTCACGAGCCCGCAGGCCGTGTCGCTGATGCAGAAGCTCGCCGAGTATCCGGACATGCTCACGCACGCGGCGAACGAACTGGCGCCGCACGCGGTCGCGTTTTATCTGCGCGATCTCGCTGGTGAATTCCACTCGTTCTACAATGCGGAGCGCGTGCTCGTCGACGACGAAGCGCCGCGCAACGCGCGCGCCGCGCTCCTCGCCGCGACCCGGCAGGTGCTCGAGAATGGTCTGGCGGTACTCGGCGTGTCTGCGCCCGCCAAGATGTAACGATGCAAGCGGCCCGAACCGGGCAGCGAATGGCCGCGGCAGCGCCCGCCGCGACCTTTTCACGATTCTTTTTGCAGGTGACTCAAGCAATGGCACAACCACGCCGAACTTCGAAGCAATCGAAACAAGCCGGAGGGACATTTCTTGGAATCGTGCTGGGCCTGATCGTCGGCCTCGCGATCGCGGTGGTGGTGGCGCTCTACATCACGCGTTCGCCGTCGCCGTTCGTGTCGAAGGTCGCGCCGCCGCCCGCCGACAACGGCGCGAGCCAGCCGCAGCAGTTCGACCCGAACCGCGCGCTGCAGGGCAAGACACCCGGCCAGCCGGTGCCGCAGGCCGCGCAGTCCGCGCCGCCCAATACCGCGCCCGGCCAGGCCGCGAACCAGACCCAGGGCGGCCTGCTGCCCGAGCCGCAGATCGTCGAAGTGCCGCCGTCGGGCGACACGAACGGCACGACCGGCTCGAGCAACACCACCGCGTCGAACAATGCGTCTTCGGGCAACGGCGTCGCCGTCGCGCCGAAGCCGGCCGACAACACGCCGCCGCCGAAGAAGACGCAGCAGGCGCAGCAACACCCACAACAGCAGCAAGGCGGCGAGGACGATCTCGCGCGCTTCGCCGCGCAGAAGCAGGCGCAGCAGGCCGCCGCGCAGAAACAGCAGCAACAGCAACTGGCCGCGAACACGCCGAAGCCGACCTCGTCGGCCACGGCCGCCGCGGCAGCGAAGCCGCCGACCGCGAACGACGCGAACACCGGCTACTTCCTGCAGGTCGGCGCGTACAAGACGGAAGGCGACGCCGAGCAGCAGCGCGCGCGCCTGGGCTTCCAGGGCTTCGAGTCGAAGGTGTCGAAGCGCGATGTCAGCGGCGTGACCTATTTCCGCGTGCGCGTCGGCCCGTTCTCGAAATTCGAGGATATGAACTCGGCCCGTCAGCGCCTGTCCGATGCAGGTGTCGACACGGCGGTGATCCGTTTCACGAAGCAGTAAGCAACCGGCCGCGCCCACGCAGAACCCGTTACGTTTCGTAACCCGAGCAACTGATTCGACGTCTACAACATGAAAAAACTGCTTAGCACGCTCCTTCTGTCCCTGGGCCTCGCCGCTGCAGGCTTCGCCCAGGCAACGCCTGCCGCACCGGTGTCCGGCAAGGACTTCGAGGTGATGAAGTCGCCGCAGCCGGTGTCCGCGCCGGCCGGCAAGGTCGAGGTCATCGAGTTCTTCTGGTACGGCTGCCCGCACTGCTACGAATTCGAGCCGACGATCGAGGCCTGGGTGAAGAAGCAGGGCAACAACATCGACTTCAAGCGCGTGCCGGTCGCCTTCCGCGACGATTTCGTCCCGCACTCGAAGCTGTTCTACGCGGTGTCGGCGCTCGGCATCTCGGAGAAGGTCACGCCGGCGATCTTCAACGCGATCCACAAGCAGAAGAACTACCTGCTCACGCCGCAGGCGCAAGCCGACTTCCTGGCGACGCAAGGCGTCGACAAGAAGCAGTTCATGGACGCGTACAACTCGTTCAGCGTGCAGGGCCAGGTGAAGCAGTCGGCCGAGCTGCTGAAGAACTACGCGATCGACGGCGTGCCGACGGTCATCGTCCAGGGCAAGTACAAGACGGGCCCGGCTTACACGAACAGCATCCCGGGCACCGCGCAGGTGCTCGATTACCTCGTGAAGCAGGTTCAGGACAAGAAACTCTGATCCCCGCCCGCGCGCCGGCATGACTACTCCGCTGAAGGTCTTCATCACCGGCGCGTCGAGCGGCCTCGGCCTCGCGATGGCCGAGGAATACGCCCGCCAGGGCGCCACGCTCGCACTCGTCGCGCGCCGCACCGATGCCCTCGATGCGTTCGCGCGACGCTTTCCCAAGCTGTCCGTCTCCGTCTATTCCGCCGACGTGCGCGACGCCGATGCGCTCGCCACGGCCGCCGCGTCGTTCATCGCCGCGCACGGCTGCCCCGACGTCGTGATCGCGAACGCGGGCATCAGCCAGGGCGCCGTCACCGGACAAGGCGATCTCGCCACGTTCCGCAACGTCATGGACATCAATTACTACGGGATGGTCGCGACGTTCGAGCCGTTCGTCGGCCCGATGACGGCCGCGCGCCACGGCACGCTGGTGGGCGTCGCGAGCGTCGCCGGCGTGCGCGGCCTGCCCGGTTCCGGCGCGTACAGCGCGTCCAAATCGGCCGCGATCAAGTATCTCGAGGCGCTGCGCGTCGAGTTGCGCCCGGCCGGCGTCGGCGTCGTGACGATCGCGCCCGGCTACATCCGCACGCCGATGACCGCGCACAACCCGTACCGGATGCCGTTCCTGATGGACGCCGACCGCTTCGCGGCCCGCGCCGCACGCGCGATCGCTCGGCAGCACGCGTTCCGCGTGATTCCATGGCAGATGGGCGTCGTCGCGAAGGTGCTGCACGTGCTGCCGCGCTGGCTTTACGACCGTCTGTTCGAAAAGGCGCCGCGCAAGCCGAAGGCCGGCGCGCACTGAGCGCATCGAGGGCATCGGGGGCATCGGGCGTCTGGCGCGCCGTTCATGCCGGACCGGTGCAGCGCCACGGTTCGGTGCCAACGCAGCGCGCGCCACTTCCTCCTGTCGGCCGTACCACGCGTCGCACGCCGGTGCCGCGCTTCTTCCGCTTCTTCCGCTTCTTCCGCTTCTTCCGCTTCTTCCGCTTCTTCCGCTTCTTCCGCTTCTTCCGCTTCTTCCGCTTCTTCCGCTTCTTCCGCTTCTTCCGCTTCCGTCGCTCCAACAGATTCGCGCCGACCCGCTTCGATTCGCAGTCTCCGCGCAACAGTCTCGCCCGCCCGCCGTTCGCCGCCGCACCTGCCTTGCCCCCGCCGCTGCGCCGCCCCAACACGCATTCCGTCGCCAACGCAGCCGTTTTTCGCTCAACTCACCGCGTTCCGGCGCCTTTTTTCACGCGCGGCACGCTTTGACGGTATGCTATCCGCCAGCCGCGCCGGCCCCGCCCGCTTCCGGGCCGCGCCCGCATTCCGACACCCGGCAAAAAATCACAAGTCACGTGGGAGATCCTATGCAGGTCAAGCTGTTCGCCGCGGCCACGCTCGCCGCCGCCCTCGCCGCCCCCGGCCTCGCCGCCGCCAAGCCGCTCACCGTCTGCACGGAGTCGAGCCCGGACGGCTTCGACGTCGTGCAGTACAACTCGCTCGTCACGACCAACGCATCGGCCGACGTGATCTTCAACACGCTCGTGTCGTACGACGAAGCCGCGAAGAAAGTCGTACCCGCGCTCGCCGACAAATGGGAAGCGAGCGCCGACGGCCTGACGTACACGTTCCACCTGCGCCCCAACGTCGCGTTCCAGACCACCGACTACTTCAAGCCGGGCCGCACGCTCAATGCGGACGACGTCGTGTTCACGTTCTCGCGGATGCTCGACGATACGAATCCGTGGCACAAGGTGGCCGGCGCGAGCGGCTTCCCGCACGCGCAGTCGATGGGCCTCGTGAAACTCGTGAAGTCGGTCACGAAGGTCGACGACAGCACGGTGAAGTTCGTGCTGAACGAGCCGAATGCGACGTTCGTGCCGATCCTGACGATGGGCTTCGCGTCGATCTACTCGGCCGAATACGCGGACCAGCTGCTGAAGGCCGGCAAGCAGGCCGACCTGAATGCGAAGCCGGTCGGCACCGGCCCGTTCGTGCTCAAGAGCTACACGAAGGATGCGCTGATCCGCTACGACGTGAACCCGGCCTACTGGGGCACGAAGCCGAAGGTCGACCGGCTGATCTACGCGATCACGCCCGACGCGTCGGTGCGCATGCAGAAGGTGAAGGCCGGCGAATGCCAGATCGCGCTGTCGCCGAAGCCGCAGGACGTGCTCGCGGCGAAGGGCGAAAGCGCGCTGACGGTCGTGCAGACGCCCGCGTTCATGACCGCGTTCGTCGCGCTGAACACGCAGAAGAAGCCGCTCGACAACGACAAGGTGCGCGAGGCGCTGAACCTCGCGTTCGACCGCGCGACCTATCTGAAGGTGGTGTTCGACAACACCGCGACGGCCGCGAACAACCCGTATCCGCCGAACACGTGGAGCTACGCGAAGGACATCGCGCCGTATGCGTACGATCCCGCGAAGGCGAAGCAGTTGCTCGCGCAGGCCGGCTTCCCGAACGGCTTTTCGACGACGATCTGGACGCGCCCGACGGGCAGCGTGCTGAACCCGAACCCGAAGGCCGGCGCGGAACTGCTGCAGGCCGACCTCGCGAAGATCGGTGTGAAGGCCGAAGTCAAGGTGATCGAATGGGGCGAGCTCATCAAGCAGGCGAAGCTCGGCCAGCATGACATGCTGTTCATGGGCTGGGCCGGCGACAACGGCGATCCGGACAACTACCTGTCGCCGCTGTTCAGTTGCAACGCGGTGAAGTCGGGCATCAACTTCGCACGCTTTTGCGACGCGCAGCTCGACAAGCTGATCGCCGACGGCAAGTCGACCGCCGATCAGGCCAAGCGTGCGAAGCTGTACGAATCCGCGCAGAAGATCATCCACGACCAGGCGCTGTGGATTCCGCTCGGCTACCCGACCGCGGCCGCGCTCACGCGCGCGAACGTGAGCGGCTATCGCGTGAGCCCGTTCGGCCGCCAGAACTTCGCTGCGGTCGCGGTGCAGTAACCGCGCGTGGCGCGCAAGCGACGGCATGCTCGCCCGTCGCTTGCGGCGCGCGCGCCGCGCTTGCTACACTGCGCGCTCATTCCTCATACCGGACGCCAGCCGAAGTGAACAACTAAGCCTTCCCAAAAATGTTTTCGCCGCCGTGCCACGCACGCCGCGCGAAGGGTTTCACGCATTTTCGGAGGTGCTTATGGCTGCTGCCACGCCGACCGGCGCGCTCGTCGCGCTTCATCACGTTTCCATCCGCTTCGACGACGGCGTCACGCTGTTCGACTCGCTCGACCTGTCCATCGATCGCACGCCGACGGGCATCGTCGGCCGCAACGGCGCCGGCAAGAGCCTGCTCGCGCAACTGATCGCGGGCCGGCGCGCGCCGAGCGCGGGCACGATCGACCGGCAGACGCCGGTCGTCTACGTCGCGCAGCAGCACGACGACGCGCCGGCCGGCACGCGGACCGTCGCGGAAATCGCCGCGCTGGATGGGCCGCTCGCGGCCCTGGCGCGCCTCGCCGACGGCCGCGCGCACGCGCACGACTTCGACCTGATCGGCGATCGCTGGGACCTCGCCGAGCGGCTGCGCGCGGCGCTCGACGCAGCCGGCCTGCACGACGTGCGCGCCGACACGCCGGCGCACGCGCTGAGCGGTGGCCAGCTCGCGCGCGTCGCGCTGATCGGCGCCCTGCTGTCGGAAGCCGGGCTGCTGGTGCTCGACGAACCGACCAACCACCTCGATGCGCCGGGCCGTGCGTGGCTGCGCGCGGCGCTCGACGGCTGGCGCGGCGGTGTCGTCGTCGTCAGCCATGACCGCGCGTTGCTCGCGCACGTGCAGCGCATCGTCGAACTGACGCCGCACGGCGTGCGCACGTATGGCGGCAACTACGCGCTGTACCGCGCGCAGCGCGACGCGGAGCACGATGCCGCGCAGGCCGCGCTCGAGCATGCGCGCACCGAGCGCGGACGCGCGCGGCGTCGGCTCGAACAGGAACACGACACGATCCAGCGTCATGCGGCCGGCTCGCTGCGCGATGCGAAGACGGCCAACCTGTCGTCGATGGCAAAACAGAGCCGCAAGGGAGCGGCACGCAGCATCATGGGGACGGTCCGCCGTCACCAGAGCGAATTCAAGGCGACGCTCGATGCGCGCGTGCAGGAAGCAGCCGCGCGCGTCGCAGCCGACGCGCCGGTGCTCGTATCGCTGCCGGGCACCGAGGTGAGCGCGCGCCGCCATCTGTTCGCGCTCGAGCGCGCGCAATTGCCGTGGCGCACCGCGGGCCGCACGGACGCGATCACCTGGTCGGCCAGCGGCCCCGTGCGCATCGCGCTGACGGGCCCGAACGGCTGCGGAAAATCGACGCTGCTGCGCATGCTCGCCGGCGAACTCGCTCCGCGCGCCGGGACCTGCACGACGCACGTGAGCGCTGCGTATCTCGACCAGCGGCTCGCGCTGCTCGATCCTGAACGCTCGATCGTCGAGCAGTTGGGACTCCTCGATACGCCGCTCTCCGAAGGCGAACTGCGCAGCCGGCTCGCGCTGCTGCAGCTCGATGCCGCGCGCGCGACGCAGCCGGTGCACCGCCTGAGCGGCGGCGAACGGCTGAAGGCCGCGCTCGCATGCGCGCTGTGGCGCGGCACGCCCGCGCAGCTGCTGCTGCTCGACGAGCCGACCAATCACCTCGATCTGGAATCGGTGCGCGCGATCGAAGCCGCGCTGGCCGGCTTCCCCGGCGCGATCGTGGTCGCGTCGCACGACGCCGCGTTTCTCGCGGCGCTCGCACCGACGCACACGATGCAATGGCAGCGCGACGGGTGGCGTTACGAACCCGTCGCGTGACGGTGACGATGCGCGCTCAGCGCGCGGTACGGAAACGCAGCACGCCGTCGTCACCCTGCTCGCGCACGAGTTCGCCCGCGAGCCACAGCAGGTTCAGGTGGGCGAGCGCCTCGCCGAGCGCGAACGTCATCTGGTGGATGTCGAGCTCGCGGCGGCGGAACATGATCGGCACGATGTCGGCCGCGCTCGCCGGCTTCTCCGCGCAGGCGACGCGCACTTCGTCGAGCCGCGCGTCGTGGTGCGCGCGCAGTTGCGCGATGCGCGTGCGCACGCCGCGGAACGGCTTGCCGTGCGACGGCAGCACGAGCGTGTCGGGCGCCATCGTCTCGTAGCGGCCGAGCGATTCCAGGTACAGCGCGAGCGGGTTCGCTTCCGGTTCGAGATCGAACACGGACACGTTGGTCGAGATGCGCGGCAGCACCATGTCGCCGGAAATCAGCACGCCGTCCGCTTCGCTGTGGAGCGCGCAATGTTCAGGCGAATGACCGTAGCCGGTAACGACCCGCCACGTGCGCGCGCCGATCTTCACCGCGTCGCCTTCGCGCAGGCGCCGGTAGCGCGGCGGCACGGCCGGCACGAGGTCCGAGTAGTAGCTGCGGCGGCTGCGCAGCTTCTCGAGCGCGACCGGGTCGGTCAGGCCGTGGCGCGCGAAATGATCGGCCGCGGCCGCGCCGCCGGCGTTCGAACCGTTGCCGGCCGCCATCAGGCAGCCGAACATGTATTCGCCGAGCGTCATCCACAGCCGCACGTTCCAGCGGCCCTTGTCGCCGCCTTCGCAGAGCCAGTTCGCGAGGCCGAAGTGATCGGGATGGCAATGCGTGACGAGCACGCGCAGCACCGGCAGCCCGTCGAGATGCGTGTCGAAAATCTGTTCCCAGTGCGTACGGATCGCGTCCGACGAGATCCCGCAGTCGACGATCGTCCAGCCGGCCTGTCCGTCGATCTCGTCGCGCAGCAGCCAGAGGTTGATGTGATCCAGCGAAAACGGCAGCGGCATGCGCAGCCAGCGCACGCCGGGCGCGACCTCGAACGTGTCGCCCGCGGCGGGCAGCGTGTCGGCGAAGGGATAGTCGAGTTGGTGTTCCAGTGCGTTCATCGGTGGGGCGTCTCGTCGTTATCAGGGCAGGCAAGTGCGAATGCGGGGCAGGCGCGCGCGGGCTGCAGGCCGCGCGGGGATCGCGTCGATTCTATCGCCGTCGCGCGAAACGCGCGCCCGCGCCGGCGCCGTACGGGCAAAAAAAGTTCGTGCCAGAATCAATTCCGTACCCGTATCTTTACGCGAAGATGCACCGAACGGCATGTAACGGCGCACAACCCGCGCATTGACGGCGCTTGGGCGCCGGCTCCGAAAGTCATTGAAACGCCGACTTGGGCGCTAAAATGGCGAGTGCTTACAGTCCCTCTCGAACGAGCCTGCACGCGATGAATCACTTCCCCAAACTGCTGTCGTCGCAGATCGGTTTCGACGTCGCACAGACGATGCTCGAATACTTCGACCGCCACTACCGGATCTTCCGGGAAGCCGCCGTCGAGGCGAAGACGCTATACGAGCGCACCGACTGGCACGGCCTGCAGCGGCTGGCGCGCGAGCGGATCACGTCGTACGACGATCGCGTGCAGGAATGCGTCGAGGTGCTGGAGGACGAATACGACGCGGAGAACATCGACGACGAGGTGTGGCAGCAGATCAAGCTGCACTACATCGGCCTGCTCACGTCGCACCGCCAGCCCGAGTGCGCGGAGACGTTCTTCAATTCGGTGTGCTGCAAGATCCTGCACCGCTCGTATTTCAGCAACGATTTCATCTTCGTGCGGCCCGCGATCTCGACCGAATACCTCGAGAACGACGAGCCGGCCGCGAAGCCGACCTATCGCGCGTACTACCCGGGCACCGACGGGCTCGCGGCCACGCTCGAGCGCATCGTCACGAACTTCCAGCTCGAGCCGCCGTTCGAGGATCTCACGCGCGACATCGGCTGCGTGATGCAGTCGATCACCGACGAATTCGGCGAGTTCGACGCCGCGCCGAATTTCCAGATCCACGTGCTGTCGTCGCTCTTCTTCCGCAACAAGAGCGCGTACATCGTCGGCCGCATCATCAACGCCGATCGCGTGCTGCCGTTCGCGGTGCCGATCCGCCACGTGCGCCCGGGCCTGCTCGCGCTCGACACCGTGCTGCTGCGCCGCGAGCAGCTGCAGATCATCTTCAGCTTCTCGCATTCGTATTTCCTCGTCGACATGGGCGTGCCGTCCGCGTACGTGGACTTCCTCTGCACGATCATGCCGGGCAAGCCGAAGGCCGAGATCTACACGTCGGTCGGCTTGCAGAAGCAGGGCAAGAACCTGTTCTACCGCGACCTGCTGCACCATCTGTCGCATTCGAGCGACCGCTTCATCATCGCGCCCGGCATCAAGGGCCTCGTGATGCTCGTGTTCACGCTGCCGTCGTTCCCGTACGTGTTCAAGATCATCAAGGATCACTTCCCGCCGCCGAAGGAAACGACGCGCGCGCAGATCATGGAGAAGTACCAGCTCGTGAAGCGCCACGACCGTCTCGGGCGGATGGCCGACACGCTCGAGTATTCGAGTGTCGCGCTGCCGCTGTCGCGGCTCGACCATGCGCTCGTGCGCGAGCTGGAGAAGGAAGTGCCGTCGCTGCTCGAATACGAGGACGACAATCTCGTGATCAAGCACCTGTACATCGAGCGCCGGATGACGCCGCTCAACCTGTACCTGCAGAACGGCACCGACGCGGACATCGAACACGGCGTGAAGGAATACGGCAACGCGGTGAAAGAGCTGATGAAGGCCAACATCTTCCCGGGCGACATGCTGTACAAGAACTTCGGCGTCACGCGCCACGGCCGCGTCGTGTTCTACGACTACGACGAGATCGAGTACCTGACCGACTGCAACGTGCGGCGCGTGCCGCCGCCGCGCAACGAGGAAGACGAACTGTCCGGCGAGCCGTGGTATACCGTCGGCCCGCACGACATCTTTCCGGAAACCTACGGACCGTTCCTGCTCGGCGACCCGCGCGTGCGGACGGTCTTCATGAAGCATCACGCGGACTTTTTCGACCCCGCGCTGTGGCAGTCCAGCAAGGACAAGCTGCTGCAGGGCGAGTTGCCCGATTTTTTCCCGTACGACGCGTCGCTGCGCTTCAGCGTGCGCTACCCCGCGCGCTTCGACGCGACGCCGGGCGCCGATGACGCCGGTGACGATGCAGGCGACGCGCAGCGCGCCGCCTGACGCGCGACCGGATCCGATCGAATCGAACCCGTTATCGACCCGCTTTCCGCCAACGGAATCCACACCGATGAATACCCAAGACAATCCGCTTTCACATCTGTTCGACAACAACGACGCCTGGGTCAAGCGCCAGCTCGCCGAAGATCCCGACTTCTTCGCGCGTCTCGCCGATCAGCAGGCGCCGGAATATCTGTGGATCGGCTGCTCGGATTCGCGCGTGCCCGCGAACCAGATCATCGGCCTGCCGCCGGGCGAAGTGTTCGTGCACCGCAACATCGCGAACGTCGTCGTCCATAGCGACCTGAACTGCCTGTCGGTCATCCAGTTCGCGGTCGACATCCTGCGCGTGAAGCACATCATGGTCGTCGGCCACTACGGCTGCTCGGGCGTGAACGCGGCGCTCCACAACCGCCGCGTCGGCCTCGCGGACAACTGGCTGCATCACGTGCAGGACGTGCGCGAGCGCCACGCGGCGCTGCTCGACGACTGGCCGGTCGGGGAGGCGCGCTATCGCCGCCTGATCGAGCTGAACTCGATCGAGCAGGTCGTCAACGTATGCCGCACGACGATCGTCAACGACGCCTGGGCGCGCGGCCAGTCGCTCACCGTGCACGGGCTCGTGTATGGCGTGCACGACGGGCGGATGCGCAACCTCGGGATGTCCGTGTCGAACTTCGACGCGCTCGATGCGACCTACAAGCGCTGCGTCGCGGCGCTGACCGCGCGTGGCCAGCACGCGCCCGACAACGACATGGTCGCGGCGGATGCCGCGCGGCTCGACGACGTCGCGCAGGCGGTCGCCGACACGCTGAAGCCCTGCGGCGACGCGAAGTAACGTCCGCCGGCGCGGCGCGCACGCGCCGCGCGGCGCCAGGCCGAAGACGCATCACGCGCCTGGCCGCGACGGGCATCGCACTGATCTGACACCGACACTGCCGCGACGGCGGTGCACTGAGAAGGAGCGGCGAACATGAAAACCGTATTGATCGTCGGCGCATCGCGCGGCCTCGGACGCGAATTCGTCCGGCAATACCGGCGCGACGGCTGGAACGTGATCGCGACCGCGCGCGACGACGCGTCGCTCGCCGCGCTGCGCGAACTCGGCGCCCACGCGCACGCGCTCGACATCGCGCGGCCCGAACAGATCGCGGCGCTCGGCTGGAAGCTCGACGGCGAACGGCTCGACGCCGCGGTGCTCGTGTCGGGCGTGTACGGGCCGCGCACCGAAGGCGTCGAAACGATCGGCGCCGAGGATTTCGACGCGGTGATGCATACGA
Organism: Burkholderia sp. LA-2-3-30-S1-D2; assembly: GCF_001523915.2. NCBI lineage: Bacteria > Pseudomonadati > Pseudomonadota > Betaproteobacteria > Burkholderiales > Burkholderiaceae > Burkholderia > Burkholderia sp. LA-2-3-30-S1-D2. The sequence goes on from NZ_CP013384.1 coordinate 3,193,728, forward strand.
ACGTGCGCGGGCCGATGCAGTTGCTGCCGATCCTGCTGCCGCTCGTCGAGGACGCGCGCGGCGTGCTCGCCGTCGTCTCGAGCCGGATGGGCAGCATCGCCGAGGCGACCGGCACGACCGGCTGGCTGTACCGCGCGAGCAAGGCCGCGCTGAACGACGTGCTGCGCATCGCGTCGCTGCAGACGCGCCACGCCGCATGCATTTCGCTCCATCCCGGCTGGGTGCGCACCGACATGGGCGGCGCGCAGGCCGCGATCGATCCGGAAACCAGCGTGACCGGCATGCGCCGCGTGATCGCGGAAGCCGGCGCGGACGTGTCGCGGTCCAACGGCCGTTTCTTCCAGTACGACGGCGTCGAGCTCAGCTGGTGAGCCGACATCACAACCCGGCGTCGTTAATTCACGATTCGCATGATTTTGAACCGACCTGACGCGTGCCCGTGCGGCGGCGCGTCCCCCGCGCCTGCCGGCAAAGCCCCGGCACCGCGCTATGCGGCCTGCTGCGGCCGCTTCATCGACGGCGGCGAAGCCGCGCCGACCGCGCTCGAGTTGATGCGCTCGCGGTACAGCGCGTACGTGCTCGGCGCGACCGACTACCTGCGCGCGACCTGGGACGCGCGCACCTGCCCGGCCGATCTCGATGCGGACCCGGATGCGCCCGACGCGCCGCGCTGGCTCGGCCTCGCGATCAAGCGCCATGCGCCGCTCGACGAACGGCACGCGGAGGTTGAATTCGTGGCCCGCTACAAGGTCGGCGGGCGCGCTTACCAGCTCCACGAGACGAGCCGGTTCACCCGCGACGAGCACGGGTTCTGGCGCTATGTCGACGGTGAAGTAAGTGAACGCTGACAAATAGTTGCTGTGTCAGACGCCGGGTAATTCCCGCATTGCACAACCTGAATTTGTCGGGCTAGGATGGCCCTCAGATTGGTCATGTTGCATGGCAGGGCTTACGAATGGCGTTCAGCAAGGTATTGGTGGGATGGATGGCGGCCTGTGCGCTGTCGGCCGCTCAGGCCGGTGCGCTGCCGAACGTCGGCGCGGCCACGGCAAGCGGTTCGCTCGCCCACGCCGAGCGCTTCGATTACGGCGATTCGGGCCTCCCGCAAGTCGCCGCGAACCTCAACGAACAAATCGTCAGCATTCCGGCCGATGCGTCGGGTTCCGTGATGCTCGAGGCCACGCTGTTCAAGCCGAACGGCCCCGGCCCCTTCCCGCTCGTCGTCTTCAACCACGGCAAGAACACCGGTGACCTCCATCAGCAGCCGCGCAGCCGGCCGCTCGCGTTCGCGCGCGAATTCGTGCGCCGCGGCTATGCGGTGATCGCACCGAACCGCCAGGGCTTCGCCGGGTCGGGCGGCTCGTACCAGCAGGAAGGCTGCAACGTCGGCAAGAACGGGCTCACGCAGGCCGCCGACGTCGACGCGACGGTCCGCTACATGTCGCGTCAGTCGTACATCGATGCGTCGCGCATCGTCGTCGCGGGCACGTCGCACGGCGGCCTCGTGTCGGTCGCGTACGGCACCGAAGCGGCGCCCGGCGTGCGCGGCATCATCAACTTCTCCGGCGGGCTGCGCCAGGATCTTTGCGACGGCTGGCAGCGCAATCTCGTCGATGCGTTCGACCAGTACGGCGCGCATACGGCCGTACGTTCGCTGTGGCTGTACGGCGACAACGATTCGGTGTGGACCCCCGCGCTCGTCGCGCAGATGCACGACGCGTACGTGTCGCACGGCACGCAGGCGCAGTTCATCGATTTCGGCCGCTACAAGGACGACGCGCACCGGCTGATCGTCGATCGCGACGGCGTGCCCGTGTGGTGGCCGGCCGTCAACGCGTTCCTCGCGGAACTGAACCTGCCGACCTCGGTGCGCTACGCGGTCGCCAACCCGCACGAACCGAAGGCGACCGGCTATGCGTCGATCGATGCGATCGACGCGGTGCCGTTCCTCGACGAGGCCGGCCGCGAAGGCTATCGCCGCTTCCTGAACCAGCATCCGAGCCGTGCCTTCGCGGTGTCCGCCGAAGGCGCGTGGTCGTGGGCCGAAGGCGGCGACGATCCGATGGCGCTCGCGCTCGACAACTGCTCGAAGCAGGGTGCGGGCGCATGCCGGCTGTATGCGGTCAACGACCGCGTCGTGTGGAACGCGACGCAGACGGCCGACGACGGCAACGCCAACTCGCGCGCACTCGCTTCGCGCTGACGCGCGAGCCGCGGCGCTCCGGGGCGGGCGCGGCCTGCGTCTGCCCTTCTCCCTTCTCCGTTTCGTGAACGCTCGCGCGGCCCGTGGCGGCGTTCGCACGCCCGTTCCACGCCCGTTCAGGCGGCCGCATGAGCCGCCGAAGAGCGCCCCGCCCGCCACGCCCTCCGGGGTCGCTTTCCGGTCTTTCCTGAACCGCGGCCGCGCCTGAGTCCGCACGCCATTCGCCTACGACCGCGCACATCGCATCGCGCTTCCGCCCCTTTTTATTCGCGCCCCGATTTTTCGCCCGTCGGCAACCGCCAGCGCCGCGATTTTTTTCTGTCGGGGGGTGTCACTCGAACGTCGTCATCTGCGGTCATTTCTGGGCATCTGGCGCGTACCGTCCCGAGCACCCCGTATCTGCGCCGAACTCCCGTCCAGCAAGGCTTTGCGGTGTTTGTAACCGGTAGTGCAACGTGCGGCGGAACACGCTAATCTCACCGCGTTTTCCGTCTGTCGCCGCGCGGCATCCCGTTCGATGCCCGCCGCCGTTTTACCCCCGGAGTTGCCTTGAGTACGCCAGCCACCGACGACTGGGTCGCGCGCAGCCTGCGCGCGGTCTGGCATCCCTGCACCCAGATGAAGCACCACGAGCGCATGCCGCTCATTCCCGTCGCGCGCGGCGCGGGCCTGTGGCTGTACGACCGCGACGGGCGCCGCTACTTCGACGCGATCAGCTCGTGGTGGGTGAACCTGTTCGGCCATGCGAACCCGGACATCAACGCGGCGCTGAAGGACCAGCTCGACACGCTCGAGCACGCGATGCTCGCCGGCTGCACGCACGAGCCGGCGATCGAGCTCGCCGAGCGGCTGCATGCGCTCACCGCGCGCACGCTCGGCCATGCGTTCTTCGCGTCGGACGGCGCGTCGGCGGTCGAGATCGCGCTGAAGATGAGCTTCCATGCGTGGCGCAACCGCGGCCGCGCGGACAAGCGCGAATTCGTGTGCGTTGCAAACAGCTATCACGGCGAGACCATCGGCGCGCTCGGCGTGACCGACGTCGCGCTGTTCAAGGACGCGTACGACCCGTTGATCCGCCACGCGCACGTGGTCGCGTCGCCCGACGCACGCGGCGCGCTGCCGGGCGAGACGGCCGCCGACGTCGCGGGCCACGCGCTCGACGACGTGCGGCGCCTGTTCACCGAACGCGCCGACCGGATCGCCGCGTTGATCGTCGAGCCGCTCGTGCAATGCGCGGCCGGCATGGCGATGCACGATCCGTCGTACGTGCGCGGGCTGCGCGCGCTGTGCGACGAATTCGGCGTGCACCTGATCGCCGACGAGATCGCGGTCGGCTGCGGCCGCACCGGCACCTTCTTCGCATGCGAGCAGGCAGGCGTGTGGCCCGATTTCCTGTGCCTGTCGAAGGGCATCAGCGGCGGGTACCTGCCGCTGTCGCTCGTGCTCACGCGCGACGACGTGTTCGCGGCCTTCTACGACGACGACACGACGCGCGGCTTCCTGCATTCGCATTCGTACACCGGCAACCCGCTCGCGTGCCGCGCGGCGGTCGCGACGCTCGACCTGTTCGCCCGCGACGACGTGCTCGCGAGCAACGCGCGCAAGTCGGCCGCGATGCGCGCGGCGCTCGCTCCGCTCGACGCGCACCCGCAGGTGCGTCACCTGCGCGAGCGCGGCACGCTGTTCGCCTTTGACGTCGCGCTCGACGGCGACGCGGCACGCGGCTTCTCGCGGCGCTTCTTCGAACGCGCGCTGGAACGCGAGCTGCTGCTGCGCCCGATCGGCACGACCGTGTACCTGATGCCGCCGTACGTGATGAGCGACGACGACATCGCGTGGCTCGCGCAACGCACGCGCGACACGCTCGACGCGACGCTCGCGGAGGTGGCGCGATGAAGCAATCCTCACGGGAAACGACCATGCCCCTGCTCGACACGCTACAGCGCGGCCTCGCCGAACTCGATGCGCAGGGCCTGCGACGCGTGCGCCGCACCGCCGACACCGCGTGCGACGCGCACATGCGCGTCGACGGCCGCGACATCGTCGGCTTCGCGAGCAACGATTACCTCGGCCTCGCCGCGCATCCCGCGCTCGTCGCCGCGTTCGCCGAAGGCGCGCAGCGCTACGGCTCCGGCAGCGGCGGCTCGCATCTGCTCGGCGGCCATTCGCGCGCGCACGCGACGCTCGAGGACGAACTCGCCGCCTTCGCGGGCGGCTTCTCCGATGCACCGCGCGCGCTGTACTTCAGCACCGGCTACATGGCGAACCTCGCCGCGATGACGGCACTTGCGGGCAAGCACGCGACGATCTTCTCGGACGCGCTGAATCACGCTTCGCTGATCGACGGGATCCGGCTGTCGCGCGCGACCGTGCAGGTCTACCCGCATGCGGACATGGCCGCGCTCGCGGCGCTGCTCGATGCGTCGGAGGCCGAAACGAAACTGATCGTCAGCGACACCGTGTTCAGCATGGACGGCGACATCGCGCCGCTCGCCGAACTCGTCGCGCTGGCCGAACGCCACGGCGCGTGGCTCGTCGTCGACGACGCGCATGGCTTCGGCGTGCTCGGCCCGCAAGGCCGCGGCACGCTCGCGGCCGCCGCGCTACGCTCGCCGAACCTTGTGTACGTCGGCACGCTGGGCAAGGCCGCCGGCGTCGCGGGTGCATTCGTCATCTCGCACGAGACCGTGATCGAATGGATGATCCAGCGCGCGCGCAGCTACATCTTCACGACGGCCGCGCCGCCGGCCGTCGCGCATGCCGTCTCGGCGAGCCTGAAAGTCATCGCCGGTGACGAAGGCGATGCGCGACGCGCACACCTCGCAGCGCTGATCGAGCGCACGCGCGCGCTGCTGCGCATGACGCGCTGGCAGCCGGTCGACTCGCACACGGCCGTGCAGCCGCTCGTGATCGGCAGCAACGACGCGACGCTCGCGGCGATGCGCTCGCTCGACGCGCACGGCCTGTGGGTGCCCGCGATCCGGCCGCCGACGGTGCCCGCCGGCACGTCGCGGCTGCGCATCTCGCTGTCGGCCGCGCATTCGTTCGACGATCTCGCGCGGCTCGAAACCGCGCTGATCGAAGCCAGCGAAGGAGCGGACCACCCCGACGCTCACGCGCGTTCGCTGCCCCCCGATGAGGCTGCAGCATGACGGCCCCGCTTTCCCTCTTCGTCACCGGCACCGACACCGAGATCGGCAAGACCTTCGTGTCGGCCGCGATGCTGCACGGCTTTGCGCGGCACGGGCTGCGCGCGGCCGCGCTTAAGCCCGTCGCCGCCGGCGCGTACGAACGCGACGGCGTCTGGCGCAACGAGGACGCCGACCAGCTCGACGCGGCCGCGAACGTCGTGCTGCCGCCCGAGCTGCGCACGCCGTTCCTGCTGAAGGCGCCGGCCGCACCGCACATCGTCGCCGCGCAGGAAGGCGTGACGCTCGACATCGACACGATCGTCGCGAGCCACCGCGAAGCGCTGACGCGCGCGGACGTCGTCGTCGTCGAAGGCGTGGGCGGCTTCCGCGTGCCGCTGAACGACACGCAGGACACGGCCGATCTCGCGGTTGCGCTCGCCCTGCCCGTCGTGCTGGTCGTCGGCGTGCGGCTCGGCTGCATCAGCCACGCGCTGCTAACGGCCGACGCGATTCGCCAGCGCGGTCTCACGCTCGCCGGCTGGGTGGCGAACCACGTCGACCCGGCCATGTCGTACGCCGACGAGAACGTCGCGACGATCCGCGACTGGCTCGCGCGCGAGCATCGCGCGCCGCTCCTCGGCCGCATCGCGCACCTGCGCCCGGCCGCCCCCGAATCCGCGGCGGCGATGCTCGACATCGCCACGCTCATCGACACGCTGCGCCACGCGCGGCACTGATCTCCCGATCCCCGCATCCACGACAGGAAAACCACCATGACCCAAGCCCAGACCGCCGCCGTGCAACCCGACGCGATCCCCGTGGCCGCCCCGGCATCGCAGCGCTGGCGCGTCGCCGACGTCGTCGCGCTGTTCGAGCTGCCGTTCAACGACCTGATGTTCCGCGCGCAGCAGGTGCATCGCGAGCACTTCGACGCGAACGCGGTGCAACTGTCGACGCTGCTGTCGATCAAGACGGGCGGCTGCGAGGAGGATTGCGGCTACTGCTCGCAGTCGTCGCATCACGAAACGGGCCTGAAGGCCGAGAAGCTGATGGACGTCGACACGGTGCTCGAGGCCGCGCGCGCGGCGAAGGCGAACGGCGCGAGCCGCTTCTGCATGGGCGCCGCATGGCGCAACCCCAAGGAGCGCCACATGCCGGCGCTGACCGAGATGGTGCGCGGCGTGAAGGAGCTGGGCCTCGAAACCTGCATGACGCTCGGCATGCTCGAGGACGAGCAGGCGCAGCAACTCGCCGACGCGGGCCTCGACTACTACAACCACAACCTCGACACGTCGCCGGAGTTCTACGGCCAGGTGATCTCGACGCGCACGTACCAGGACCGTCTCGACACGCTCGACCGCGTGCGCGATGCGGGCATCAACGTGTGCTGCGGCGGCATCATCGGGATGGGCGAATCGCGCCGCGAACGCGCGGGCCTGATTTCGCAGCTCGCGAATCTGAACCCGTATCCGGAGTCGGTGCCGATCAACAACCTCGTCGCGATCGAAGGCACGCCGCTCGAAGGCACCGCGCCGCTCGACCCGTTCGAATTCGTGCGCACGATCGCGGTTGCGCGCATCACGATGCCCAAGGCCGTGGTGCGCCTGTCGGCCGGCCGCGAGCAGCTCGACGACGCGATGCAGGCGATGTGCTTCCTCGCGGGCGCGAACTCGATGTTCTACGGCGACCAGCTGCTGACCACGAGCAATCCGCAGACGCAGCGCGACCGCGCGCTGTTCGAGCGCCTCGGCATCCGCGCAAGCCAGGCCGACGCGCTGGCAGAGAACGCGTAAGCGACTGCGGCGCGTCTGGCTTGCAGACGAAAAAGCCGGGGCAGGCCCCGGCTTTTTTTCACCCGATCGTCAGCGCGCGGCTTTCAGCACCGCCCGTCACACATGCGCCGCCGCGCCGTCGAGCGCCGCGCGCACGCGCTCGACGCGCTGTTCGTCGACGGGCGCCAGCACCTCGCCGCGCGGCCGCACGCCCGAGCCGAAATGCACCGCGCGCACGCCGGTGGCGCGGATGAAATCACCCACGGCGTCGATCGTGAGCCCCGAGCCGGCCAGCACCGTGCAGGTCGAACCCGCCGCCTGCCGCACCAGCCGCGTGATCGTCGCGACCGCGTCCAGCACCGACGGATGGCCGCCCGAGGTCAGCACCGACGTGACGGCCGGCACGCGCAGCAGCGCGTCGAACGCGGCATTGAGGTCGCGCGACACGTCGAATGCACGATGAAACGTCAGGTCGCGTCCGTCCACGGCTGCCGCGACGCGCTCGAGCGCATCGAGATCGACGTCGCCGCGCGCATCGAGCGCGCCGAACACGACGCCGTTCGCACCGGCCGCGACAGCCGCGCGCACATCGCGTTCGATCACGCGCAGGTCGTCGGTGTCGTAGACGAACGATCGGCTGTGCGGCCGCACGATCACGTTCACCGGAATCGCCACGGCAGCCACGACGGCCTCGATCAGGCCGATGCTCGGCGTCAGCCCGCCTTCGCTGATGGCGGTCACGAGTTCGAGGCGGTTGGCGCCCGCGCGGGCGGCGGCCTTCGCGTCGCCGACGGTGGTGGCGATCACTTCGAGGAGGACGGAGGAAGCGGCGGTTCGGCTCATCGGCGGCTCGCGAATCGTCAGGACAATTCGCGCATCCTAGCCGAGCGGCGTGAACCGCGCCAGCACGACGCCGTGGCTATGCGCCGTCCGCTTCCTCGTCGATCCAGTCGATATCGCCGCACAGCACGTGCTGCGCGTCGCCGATGCGCACGGCTACCGACAGCGTCACGCATGGCTGCGCCTCGTTGATCGACAGGTACGGGCGCGTGACCTGCACGCGTCCGGGCTCGGCGATCGCCGTGCGGAAATATGGCCTGCGCAGCCAGTTCGCACCCTGCGCGTCGGACAGCGGCGAGAAACGCGCCTCGGCGAGCGCGCGGTCCGCGCGCAGCACGACGTTGCGGCCCGCCTGGCGGCCCCGCGCGTCGAGCAGGAAGCAGCGCGCGGCGGCGTCGAGGGCGAGGAAGTTCCAGCACACCTCGTCGAGCGGCTCGCCGGCCGCCACCCGCTCGGCCGCACGCTCGAACGCGCGCAGGTACGGCGCGAGCCGCTGCGTATCGCGCCGCTCGCGCGCTTCGGTTTGTTGCCGAAAGCGCTCGGTCAGCTCGCCGATGCAGCCGGTCGCCGTCGCGCTGTCGGGCAGCCCGGGCGCCGGGCGGCCGAAGTAATAGCCCTGCACGAAATCCGCCTCGCACGACAGCGCGATCTGCGCGTCGTGCTCGGTCTCGATCCCCTCGACGAGCACGAGCTTGCCGGCCTCGTGCAGCAGCGTGACGAGCCCGTGCAGGATCGCGGTCAGCCCAGTGCGGTGGGCCGCGTGCGACAGCATGATCCGGTCGAGTTTCACGATGTCCGGATTCAATTGCCAGATCCGCTCGAGGTTCGAATGGCCGGCGCCGAAATCGTCGAGCGCGATCAGGAAGCCCTGCGCGCGGAATTCGCGCACGGCTTCGGCGAGCCGCTCGATGTCCTCCGCGCGCTGTTCGAGCACTTCGAGCACGACGCGGCGCGGCGGCATGCCGACCCGCTTCAGGTTCGCGAGCAGCGCGGCCGCCTGGAACGGGTCGGTGAGCACGCCGGGATGCACGTTGAGGAACAGCCATTCGCGCTCGGCGCCGAGCAGCGCGAAGTTCTCGAGATGCAGCGCCTGCGCGAGCCGGTCGAGCTGCAGCAGTTCGCCCTGGCGCGCGGCCTCGCCGAACACGTCGAGCGGCGACACCGCCCGGTCGAGCGCGTCATGGGCGCGCAATAGCGCCTCGTAGCCCACCGCACGCTGGTGCGACAGGCTGAAGATCGGCTGGAACACGGTCGTGAGCGTCAGGTCGCGATGCTGCGTCGCAAGGCGTTCGAGGCCGGAGCTCATCTCCCGCTCGAAACGATACGGCGAAGCGGTGGCCGGACGCTCCTGTTGCACGATCGTCATGGCGCCCTCCTGGTGTTGCAGCCGAACGCGGCGAGTGCTTGAAACGGCGCGCGCAATGTCATGGTGGAATCCTCGGTTGTCCGGCCGGTGCCGGACGGTACGCAAGCATCAAGCAAGCTCCGTGCAAGGCCTTGAACCACGCGCCACGCCTACGTGCGGCGCCGCCGCACCAGCGTGGCGCAGGCCGGATGCACCGTTTGCGTGCACCCGCACCGGTGCGCTCGAACGCACCCGTCATGCCGTCACGCTAAACTCCGTACGGTCGTTTCATTCTCCACACTTGCCGTATCGATGGAAATCGTCTTCACAGTCCTGATCCTGCTGCTGACCGTCGCGCTGTCCGGCGCGGTCACGCGCATCCTGCCGCTGCAGTTGCCGCTGCCGCTGATGCAGATCGCGTTCGGCGCGATGCTCGCGTGGCCGAAGCTGAACCTGCACGTCGCGTTCGATCCCGAAATCTTCATGCTGCTGTTCATTCCGCCGCTGCTGTTCGCGGACGGCTGGCGGATTCCGAAACGCGAGCTGTACCTGCAGCGCCGCGCGATCCTGATGCTCGCATTCGGGCTCGTGTTCATGACGGTACTCGCAGTCGGGTACTTCGCGCACTGGCTGATACCCGAGTTGCCGCTGCCGATCGCGTTCGCGCTCGCGGCCGTGCTGTCGCCCACCGACGCGGTCGCGCTGTCAGGCATCGCCGGCAAGGGGCGGATTCCGCCGCAGCTGATGCACATCCTCGAAGGCGAGGCGCTGATGAACGACGCGTCGGGCCTGGTCGCGCTGAAGTTCGCGGTCGCGGCTGCGCTCACCGGCGTGTTCTCGCTGCGCGATGCGTCGATCTCGTTCGTGATCGTCGCCGCCGGCGGGCTCGCGACGGGCGCGGTCGTGTCGTGGGTGTTCAGCGCGCTGTCGACGCGCTTCCTGAACGCCGAGCAGGAAGGCGACCCGGCCCCCGGCATCGTGATGACGCTGCTCGTGCCGTTCGCCGCCTATCTGTTCGCCGAGCACCTCGAGCTGTCGGGCGTGCTCGCGGCCGTCTCGGCCGGGATGATGATGAACTACACGAGCTTCTCCCGCAAAAGCACGGTCGCGTCGCGCGTGCGGGCCGAAAGCACGTGGGCGATGATCGAGTTCGTGTTCAACGGCATGGTGTTCATCATGCTCGGGCTGCAGCTGCCGCACATCATCGGCCGCGCGCTCGTCGACGCGCATCACACGAGCGACGCGCTCGTCGGCCGGACGATCTTCAACGTATGCGCGATGATGCTCGCGCTGTACGCGATCCGCTTCCTTTGGGTCTGGCTGCTGCGCTGGATCGCGAGCCGCCGCGCCGCGCGCCACGGCCTCGCGGGCACGATGGCCGGCGTGCGCACGATCGCGGTGATGACGGTCGGCGGCGTGCGCGGCGCGGTCACGCTCGCGGGCGTGCTGTCGATCCCCGTCGCGCTCGCCGACGGCGCGCCGCTGCCCGGGCGCGACACCGCGATCTTCGTCGCGTCGGCCGTGATCCTCGGTTCGCTGGTCGTGGCGGTGATCGGCCTGCCGTTGCTGCTGCGCGGCGTGCGCTCGACGCGCAACCCGCTCGCCGACGAGGAGCGCACCGCGCGCGCGGCCGCGGCGCAGGCCGCGATTCGCGCGATCGACTCGTCGCACGACGCGATCTCGGCCGATCTCGACGAATCGGGCGCCGCGCGCTGCGCGGACATCTCCGCGCGCGTGATGGACCAGTATCGCCGCCGCCTCGCCGCGCTCGCGGAGGACGGCCCGACGCCGCGCGCGGAAGCCAAGCAGACCGAAACGATGGAACTGCAGATGCGGATCGCGGCGGTGCGCGCGGAACGTTCGGTGTTGTACCGGCTGCGCAGCGAAAGCAAGATTTCCGACGAAACGCTGACGAAGCTCATCCGCGAGATCGATCTGTCGGAAACCGCGCTGTCGACGCGCAAGAAAGGCATTCTCTGACGGGCTGGTCGATGCGCGTAAGCAATCGCCCATAAAAAACGGCGACGCCGAAGCGTCGCCGTTTTTCCATCCGCCCGTGTTCGCGTTACTTCGCGACGACGACCGGAATTCCCTTCAACATGCCGGCGCCCTTCATCTCGTCGAGCGCGTGCTGCACGGCCGCGCTCGTCGCCGCGTCGATGCCGAGCTGCAGCGCAAGCTCGCGCTCCGCGCGCTTCACGCCGGCCAGGTTGCGCACCTTCACGTGACCGAAGCCGCGCACGCGGGCGTGCAGGTCGGCCAGTTGCGCGACCTGCGCCGCATTGCCGGTGGTCGTCGCGGCGAGCGCGCGCGTGAGCGTCGTCTCGTAGTCGTCCGCGAGCGCGCGCTCCATCCTGCGCTCGACGGTGCGGCCGAACGGATCGAGCCACGTGCCGCGCAGGCTGCGCACACGCGCCAGCATGCCGAACACCGGCCACATCCACTGGCCGAACACGCGCTTCTTCGGCACGCTGCCGTCGCGGCCGGCCTTCGCGACCGTCGGCGGCGCCAGGTTGAACTTCACGCGATACGCCTGCCCCGGCACGCCTTCGAACTGCGCCTCGAGCGCCGTGCGGAACGCGTCGTCCGTGAAAAGCCGCGCGACCTCGTATTCGTCCTTCACCGCGAGCAGCCGGTAGAACGTCGTGGCGACCGCGCGTGTCAGCGCGTCGTCGCCCTTCGCGGCCGCCGCGTTCACGAGCGCACGGTAACGCTCGACGTAACGTGCACCTCCATATGCCTCGAGACGCGCTTCGCGATCGGTGATCAGTTCGGCAAGCGTTTCCGGCGCGGCGTGCGCGGCCACCGCGTGACGCGCGTTCCACAACGCATCGAGGCCCGCCGCATCGCCGGCCGCCATTCGGCCGATCGCGAACGCGAGCTTGTTCATCGGCACCGCGACGTTGTTCAGCTCGATCGCGCGCATCATCGCGGCGAGCGACACCGGCACGAGGCCGAGCTGCCATGCGTAGCCGAGCATCAGGATGTTCGCGCCGATCGAATCGCCGAGGAATTTCGCGGCGAGCGCCTGAGCGTCGCAGCTCGACATATAGCCTTCACCGGCCGCATGGTGCATTTTTTCGAGCAGCGCATCCGCGTGCAGGTTCGCGTCGGGGTTCTGCACGAACGACGCGTTCGGAATCCTGTGCGTGTTGACGACGATCCGCGTGCGCTCATGGCGCACCGTCTGCAGCGCCTCGGCGCTCGCGCCGACGACCATGTCGCACGCGAGCAGCACGTCAGCCTGCTGCGTGTCGATGCGCACCTGGTTGAGCCACCGGTCGCTCGACGCGATCCGCACGAACGACAGCACCGAACCGCCCTTCTGCGCGAAGCCCATGAAGTCGAGCACCGACGCGCTCTTGCCTTCGAGGTGCGCGGCCATGCTGATCAGCGCGCCGACCGTCACGACGCCGGTGCCGCCCACGCCCGTGACGAGCATGTCGTACGGCGCCGCGTCGAGATGCGTCGCGGGCACCGGCAGCGCGTCGACGCGCACGGCGAGCGCCGCCTCGTCGAACGCCGCGCCCGCGGCCTTCTTCAACGCCGCGCCTTCGACCGTCACGAAGCTCGGGCAGAAACCGTTCACGCACGAGTAGTCCTTGTTGCACGACGACTGATCGATGCGGCGCTTGCGGCCGAGCGACGTCTCGAGCGGCTCGACCGACAGGCAGTTCGACTGCACGCCGCAATCGCCGCAGCCTTCGCATACTGCGTCGTTGATGAACAGGCGCTTGTCCGGGTCGGGGAACTCGCCCTTCTTGCGGCGGCGGCGCTTCTCGGCCGCGCAGGTCTGGTCGTAGATCAGCACGGTGACGCCCGGCGTCTCGCGCAGCTCGCGCTGCACCGCGTCGAGTTCGCTGCGGTGATGGAACGTCGTGCCCTTCGGGAACAGGCCATGATGGCCGTCGTACTTCTCCGGCTCGTCGGACACCACGACGAAGCGCGACACGCCTTCCGCCTCGACCTGCCGTGCGATCTGCGGCACCGAGATGCTGCCGTCGACCGGCTGGCCGCCCGTCATCGCGACCGCGTCGTTGTAGAGGATCTTGTACGTGATGTTCGCTTTCGCGGCGACGGCCTGGCGGATCGCGAGGATGCCCGAGTGGAAGTAGGTGCCGTCGCCGAGGTTCTGGAACACGTGCTTCGTGTTGGTGAACATCGCGTGCGCGGCCCAGTCGACGCCCTCGCCGCCCATCTGGATGAGGCCCGTCGTGTCGCGCTCCATCCACGACGCCATGAAGTGGCAGCCGATGCCGGCCTGCGCGATCGATCCTTCGGGCACCTTCGTCGACGTGTTGTGCGGGCAGCCGGAGCAGAAATACGGCGTGCGCTTCACCGCGTCCGCCTCGTTCGACAGGATCTGCGGCGCGACGAGATCGACGACGCGCTCGCGGCGATCGAGCGCCGGCTTGTGGCGCGCGAGCCAGGTGGCGAACACCGGCAGAATGCGCGACGGGCGCAGCTCGCCGAGCTCGGACAGCAGGCACGCGCCTTCGGCATCGTGCTTGCCGAGCACGCGCGGGCGCGCACCGTCCGCGCGGTTGTACAGGTAGTCCTTGATCTGCTGCTCGATCACCGGGCCCTTCTCTTCGATGACGAGCACTTCCGACAGGCCGTCGACGAAGGTTTCGATCCGCGTCATCTCGAGCGGATACGACAGGCCGACCTTGTAGATCCGCACGCCGGCCGCTTCCAGGTCGGCGACGGTGAGGTCGAGCCGGCGCAGCGCTTCCATCAGGTCGAGGTGCGCCTTGCCGCACGTGACGATGCCGACGTTCGCGTGCGTGCTCGGCGCGATCCACTTGTCGATGCTGTTGGTGCGCGCGAAATGGCGCACCGCGTCGAGCTTCGCCGCGAGGCGCGCCTCGATCGTGAGGCTCGGCAGGTCGGGCCAGCGGTTGTGCAGACCGCCCGACGGCGGCGTAAAGCCCGCCGGCGCCGGCCATTGCGTCTGCAGCGCGTCGAGATCGACGGTCGAGCCCGACTCGACGGTCTCCGAGATCGCCTTGAAGCCGACCCACGCGCCCGAGAAGCGCGACAGCGCCCAGCCGTACAGCCCGAACTCGAGCATGTCCGCGATGTTCGACGGGTTCACGACCGGCATATGCCACGCGATCATCGCGAAGTCGCTCTGGTGCGGCATCGACGACGACACGCAGCCATGGTCATCGCCCGCCACCACCAGCACGCCGCCGTGCGGCGACGAGCCATATGCGTTGCCGTGCTTCAGCGCGTCGCCGGCGCGGTCGACGCCGGGGCCCTTGCCGTACCACATCGCATACACGCCATCGACGGTGCGCTCCGGGTCGGCCTCGACGCGCTGCGTGCCGAGCACCGCGGTGCCGCCGAGTTCCTCGTTGATCGCGGGCAGGAAGCGCACGCCGCTGCCGTCGAGCAGCTTCTTCGCCTTCCATAGCTGCTGGTCGACCATCCCGAGCGGCGAGCCGCGGTAGCCGCTGACGAAGCCGGCCGTGTTCAGGCCCTGCGCAGTATCGGACGCGCGCTGCATCAGCAGCAGGCGTACCAGCGCCTGCGTGCCGGTCAGGAAGATCCGGCCGCGCGTGGCGGTCAGGTTGTCGGTCAGGCGGTAGTCGGATAGCGCGGGCGTGCCGTCAACGGGCAGTCGGGCGGTCATGGGGGATGTCTCCTGATTGTGTGTTCTGGGCTGCGCATCGGGGGCGTCGGGCGACGCCGGCCGGGGCCAACTGGATGGCTCTATTTTTTCGCGGGAGGGCGAGAAAGTTTTTTCTCATCTTGCTCGAACGGCGCCCGAGTGAGAAAAACTGCGCAGGATTTGGCCGCTAATTGAGAGAGTTTTCGCGCGGGGCGGCGGACGGCTTCTGGAGGCATCTCGGCGTGGGCGATGTGGTTGCCTCGAAAACGCGGGGATAGGCGGAAGGCGGCCCGCGGGCGCGGCGGTGGGCGCTCGCGGGCCGTGCGGCAAGGGTTCGCGCGGCAGAACAGGCGCGTCCTCACCCATCGGATGCACAGCGTTCCGATTGGTCGCGGATGCGGGATGTCCACAATGCCGGGGACTGCGGGCGAAACGGGCGGGCACGCTCACCGGTCGATTGCACAGGGTTTCGAGTCGCGTGGGAGGCAGGATGTCCACACCTCGATCGCCCCGCGGTTCGAGCGGATGCCGGCGCTCACCGTTGAAATCCACAGCAAGGCGAGTCGATGTTGGCGGGAGATATCCACACCGCCCGATGCCTGTCCGGCCGCGGCGACGCTCGCTCTCACCTGTCGGATGCACAGATTTGCGACTCGGTTCGGCGGTGCGATATCCACACCGCTGTCCGCCCGTGCGTAGCTCCGGAGCGCGGTCCGGTCGTCGCGGCAATGCAAGCGCGGGCGCGGCGAGCGCGTGTCGGGTGCCGCTGCCGGATTCGCGCGGATGGGGGCCTCCGTGCGCGAGCCCTGACAAGGCTTTGGGGTTCATCGATACATGCCGTCGCGCGGCCGAACGAGGCGCAGGTCCGCGTGTGGACATCGCCACCACCAGACACTAAAAACCCTGTGAATTTCGATGGTGAGCACCGGCACGCGATCGAACGAGGATGTCGATTCAGGTGTGGACAACCCAACCCGCGATGACTCGAAACGCTGTGAAATTCGACGGTGAGTGGCAGCCGTCGATCAAACGAGAGCGCCGATTCCGGTGTGAACAGCGCGATCCACGACGACTCGAAACGCTGTGAATTCCGACGGTGAGCGGTGGCACGGCGATCGAACGAGGACGCGGCCCCCCAGGTGCGGACAGCCCGACCCACGACCACTCTAAACGCTGTGAAATTCGACGGTGAGCGTCGGCACACTATCGCACGCAGGTCGCCGCACGCAGTCGCCGATTCAGCCATGAACAGCAGCGCCCGCAACCCCGCCGAGGCCGCTAGATCCGGCCTCACACCGACGCAGCCGAACTGCACGCGCCCGCCCTCACCGCTGAAATACACAGCACGTCGACTGGTTCCGGCGACCGGATATCCACATCGCGGCACACACTCGAATGAAACGCGCGATCGCGAGTGCGGTTAGAATGCGCGACCCTCGAAGCCGCAATCGACGATCAGAAACCGCCGCACGAGCCGACGCCCGGTCCGACCGGTCGCCGACGCTCACCGTTGAAATACACAGCGATTCGAGTGAAGCCTGCGGCAGGATATCCACACCATGATGCGGGTGCGAACCTGTCGACGATCCGCGCACGCCGTTAGAATGCGCGGCGTTCCGGATTTCACGCGACGCCCTGAAAGTCCGCACCAGGCAAGTCTCACGTGCAATCGGGCGACGGCGCTCACCGTTCCAGCGCACAGCTTTTTTCGTCGTCGGGGAACCGGTTGTCCACACCCCGCATCGCGCATCCGGTCGCACGAGGTCGCGCTCACCGGTGAAATGCACAGCGTGCCGAGTGGTTCCGGGGCCCGGATATCCACAACCGCCCCGGCGCGAAGATTTGCCGTCGGCGCATCGGCAACGGCGGTTCGCGGCCCTGCCGGCGATCGGCGTCAAATGCCGGAAAGCCCCGCAAATTCGGCCTCCGGCGGCACGCTCACCGTTCGAATCCACAGCATTTCGAGTGAACCGCGCGGCCGGTTGTCCACATTCGCTCCGCAGCAGGCGGCGCCCGCAAGCGCCCTCACTCGGCAATCGAACGGATGATCCGCGCCGGGTTTCCGCCGACCAGCGTATTCGGTGGAACGTCGCGCGTCACGACGGAACCCGCGCCGACAACCGAATTCTCGCCAACCGTCACGCCGCCGATGATCGTCGCGCCCGCGCCGATCCACACGTTGCGCCCGATCGCGATCGGCCGGGCGACAACGGCGTCGCGTCGGCGGGATGGCTCGAGCGGATGGCCCGACGTGATGAGGCTGACGTTCGGGCCGATCATCACCTCGTCGCCGATGTCGAGGCCGCCGAGGTCGTAGAACGTGCAGTTCTGGTTGACGAATACATTGCGGCCGATCCGCGTATCGGCGCCGCCCGTCGCGTAGAACGGCGGGATCAGCAGGAAGCCGTCGTCCATCGGCTTGCCGATCAGTTCCCCGAACAATGCCCGGACTTCGTCCGCATCGTCGAACGTCAGACGGTTGAGCCGCGTCGTGATCGCCATCGTCCGCTGGAGCTCCGTGCGCATCGCGGCCGATTGCGGCGTGCGCCGGGGAATGATCGTGGTGCGATCGTCGTTCGCCATTCGTTGATGTTCTCCGTATGCGATCGAACCGGCACGCTGCGCATCACGCAGCGCCTGACTCGCCGAATGCGATCGCCTGGCCTTGAATTCGATCACTCGTTCGACCCGCTGGGTGGCCGACTTTCGTGTTTCGCGTCCCGTCGACGACCATCGTCCGGGCTCGCGCGACCAGCCGCCGACGCTGCCGTCGGACCCGCGCGGTCGCGGCCGCGTCGGTCGGGCATTCATCCGTCAATTCACGACTAGTTCATTAATAACTAGTCATTTCATGAACTTCGGCAGCACCTGGCTTTGCGCGGAACTCGCTACCAGATTCCAGCTTCCACCTTCCGCCCCTGTCCGAACCTCTTCCGCTCGGGTACGCTTGAGCATCCACCGAACGACACGCACACCGATACGCGGAGGCGCGATGAAGCTCTACTACTGGCCGAAGACCCGGGCATTCCGGGCGCTGTGGATGCTGGAGGAAATCGGCGCCGTCTACGAGCTCGTGCCGATCGACCTGCGTTCGCACGAACAGGGCAGCGACGCGTTCGTCCAGGTCAATCCGATGGCCAAGCTGCCCGCGCTCGACGACGGCAGCGAACCGTTCGCCGAATCCGGTGCCGTGCTGCTCTATCTCGCCGATCGCTGCCCGGGCGCCGGACTCGGCATCGCGCCGGACGATCCGCTGCGTGGCCGCTTCCTGCAGTGGATGTTCTTCACGTCCACCTGCCTCGAACCCGCGATGGCCGAGAAATTCACCGGCGCGTCGGGCAATCCGGTCGCCTTCGGCTGGGGCAACATCACGCGCGTGCAGCGTGCACTCGCGCAAACGCTCGCCCACAATCGCTGGCTCGTCGGCGATCATTTCACCGCGGCCGACCTGTTGCTCGCCAGCACGCTGAAGACCGCGTTCGACGCGCACCTGCTGCCGCACGAAGGCGTGCTCGGCGACTATGTCGCGCGCGCCGAGGATCGCGACGGCCATCGCCGCGCGGTCGTGGTCGAACAGCGGGAAGCGGCGCGTCTGCTGCACGCGTGACGCATGAACGGCACGGCGTTCGGTCGCGACAGCCGCGACCGAATGCCGGCGACCGTCCGCGCCGGTCGCCGACGTCATGCAGCCGGCCCGGGCGCCTGCGTCGCCGCGTCGCCCCCGACCACCACGCCCGGCGAGCCACGCTCGTCGGTATCGGCATCGACCGGCACGACTTCGTGAAAATGCGTGTAATCGATGTGCGTGATGCCGCCTTCGTCGTGCATCAGGTCGACATAGCGATGACGCCAGCGGATCTCCGCATGCGCCCATGAGTAGCGCGCCTGCATGACTTGCGCGGTCGTCTCGTCGGAACCTTCGATCGTGATCAACAGCGACGCATCGCGCGCGGCGAGCGACTCGGCGGTCTCGCCGAACAGCGGGCTCGTTTCGTCGATCACGTGCATCAGGTTCCAGCCGAGCAGGAAGATCGGATGCTCGCTGCGCACGAGCGGCAGGTCGTGAATCTTGCGCAGCGTATAACCCTCGTGCGTGCCTTCGACGCGCATCAGCCGCAGTTTCGCCTGCGCTTCGGCGATCACGTTCTGGCGCGCATTCGCGGCACGCACCATCAGCGTCATCTTGCCGTTCAGCGGGCGCACGATCGCGTAACGCGCGAACAGGATCTTCGCCTGCGGCCGCGAGAACCGCGCGAACACGAGGCCGGTCGCCAGCGCGATACCCGACATCCCGATGAAGATTTCGAAGGTTGAGACAAGATGCGCATAGACGGTCTGCGGATGCATGTCGCCGTAGCCGACCGTCGCGAGCGTCTCGACGCTGAAGAAGAATGCGCCGACGAACCCGGCCGGCGACTGGTTCGCGATCGGCGCGTCGCCGAGCAGGTAAAGCGTCGCGAAGCCGCCGTTGAGCAGCAGGAACAGCACCGCGAGCGACAGGAAGAATACGGGCCAGCTCACCGTCAGCGCACGGTGATAGAGGTCGCGCCAGCCGAGCGGCGGCATCCCGTAAGCAATCACGGGGCGAGTGCCCGACCAGAGCTTGCGGCCACGGCCGCGGGAAGCTGGAGAGGACGGATCGACGTTCATCGCGCGAGGCCTGAAGCAGGGAGGCGATGAGCGTAGCACGCGAAGGCGGCGGCCGGGAATGCGGAGCGGGCTTTCCGCGTGACGCGCAAAAAAACGGCCGCATGAGCGGCCGGTTTCGCGGTCAGCTTGACCGCACGCGCGCGGCGTGCTTACTTGCGGTCGACGATCACGCGGTCGAACGTGCCGCCGTCGGCGAAGTGGGTCTTCTGCGCGTTGGCCCAGCTGCCGAAAACCTGCTCGACGCTGAACGTCTTCAGCGGCTTGAACTCGGCCGCATGCTTCTTCAGCACGGCCGCGTCGCGCGGGCGCAGATGGTGCCGCGCGATGATCTCCTGCGCCTGCGGCGTGTACAGGTAGTCGAGATACGCCTGCGCGACCTTGCGCGTGCCCTTCTTGTCGACGACCTTGTCGACGACGGCGACGGGCGGCTCCGCGAGGATGCTCGCCGACGGGTACACGGCGTCGAATTCCGCCCCCGACGCGCCCGTGTCCATCAGCGCGACCTCGTTCTCGAACGTGACGAGCACGTCTCCGATGCCGCGCTGCGTGAAGGTCGTCGTCGCGCCGCGGCCGCCCGAGTCCAGCACCGGCACGTTGCGGAACACCGCCTTCTCGAAGTCGAGCGCCTGCTGATCGGTCGCGCCCTTCTGCTTCTGGTAGCCCCACGCGGCGAGGTACGCGTAGCGGCCGTTGCCCGACGTCTTCGGGTTCGCGATGATCACCTGCACGCCCGGCTTCGCGAGATCGCTCCAGTCCTTGATCGCCTTCGGATTGCCCTTGCGCACGAGGAACACCATCGTCGTCGAGTACGGCGAGCTGTTGTCCGGGAAGCGCGTGCGCCAGTCCTTCGGCAGCAGCTGGCCGCGCTCGGCGAGCAGGTCGATGTCGTTCGGCTGGTTCATCGTCACGACGTCGGCCTGCAGCCCCTGCAGCACCGACAGCGCCTGCGCGCTCGACGCGCCGTGCGACTGCTTGATCGTCACGGTTTCGCCTGTCTGCTGCTTGTACGCGGCCGCGAAGCTCGTGTTGATGTCCTTGTACAGCTCGCGCGTCACGTCGTACGACACGTTCAGGATCGACGTGTCCGCGTGCGCGGCCGTTGCCGCCACGACCAGCGCCGCCGCGGCGCCCGTGCGCAGCCAGCGGCCGATCCCGTTGATGCTTGCCATCGTGATATGCCCCGTTTCCAGTGGTGGTGAATGTGCGTGACGGCACGCGTACGCGCTGTCATCCAAACGTAAGCGGGCATTCTAGCGGCCGGACGCCGCGCGCTTTCCAATCTGTCGTGCAAAGCAAATCTCGAATCCTGCTAAACGGGGCGCGCATCGCTCGCGTACGCGCCGGATCCGATGTTAAGATCGCCGCTCAGCCCTTTTCACGGTTCATCCATGTCCGCTGCCCTGCGCTCGCCCTCGATCCTTGCCGCCATCGCGGCGGGTGCGCGCGCGGCCGGGCTGAAACTGAAAAAACGACTCCTCGACTGACGGGGACGTCGCGTCCCGTCAGGCGAATGCCGGACGGGATGCGCGCAGGCCGTTTTCATCTTCTTGCTTGCACGCCTCGCTCCGGCGCACCGCCGGCGGAACGGTTCCTTTCCACTCCGTTTCCACCATGAGGTTTTTCATGCAAGCACGTTTCGAAGGTATCTGGCTGCCGCTCATCACGCCGTTCCACGACGGCGAGGTCGACCACGGCGCGCTCGCGCGGCTCGCGCGTCACTATGCGACGGCGGGCATCGCGGGTTTCGTCGCGGGCGCGACGACCGGTGAAGGCGTGCTGCTCGACGCGCGCGAACAGGACGCCGTGTTCGCGACGCTGCGCGATGCCGTACCCGGCCTGCCGATTGTCGTCGGGCTCACCGCGAGCGCGACGCACTTCGCGGCCGCCCGCGCACGCGAACTCGCCGCGCTGCGCCCCGACGGGCTACTCGTCACGCCGCCCGTCTACGTTCGGCCGACGCAGGACGGAATCCGCCGCCACGTCGAAGCGATCGTCGATGCGGCCGACCTGCCGGTGCTCGTCTACAACATCCCGTACCGCACCGGCGTGAACGTCGAACTGGAAACGCTGCAGGCGCTCGCGCGCGATCCGCGCGTCGCGGGCATCAAGGAGTGCGGCGGGACGCTCGACCGGATGAGCCGGCTCGTGCACGACACGCCGCTCGCGATCCTCTCCGGCGACGACAACCAGAACTTCGCCGCGCTGTGTGCCGGTGCGCACGGCGCGATCGCCAGCAGCGCGCATGTGCTGCCCGAATGGCACGTGCGCATTCATGCGCTGTTGCGCGACGGCCGGCTCGCCGACGCGCGGCGGCTGTCGGTCGCGCTGCAGCCGCTCGTCGCGGCACTGTTCGCGGAGCCGAATCCGGCACCGGTGAAGGCGGTGCTGGCCGCGCAAGGGTGGTGCGAAGACGGGTTGAGGTTGCCGTTCGTGCCGGCGAGCGAGGGGTTGCGGGAGCGGCTGGCAGCGACGCTTGCGGCACTCGACGCGATCGAGCCGGACATTGCCGTTGCATAGGCAACGGCTCGCTGCTCGGCTCGACTCGGCAACCAGCGCGTTCTGCGTCCGGCGTGTTTCAAGCAGTCGGAACCTGAGACAGGCCGTAGCGTGCAAGCCGGGCGTCGGCCGTCACGCGTTTCTGCGGTTCATGCCGAGCTTGCGCGACGAGCAAGCGATCGAACGGGTCGCGACGATGGTGCGGCAGATCATGCACTGCGGCCCCGTGCACGGCGCGAACCGGCAGTTCGCCTTGCGGGACGCCGAGTCACGCCGCCAGCGCCGCCCCCTCCCCCGCCGTCGCGTCCCGCACCGCCTGCGTGACGATCCGCGCGAGCCGCTCGACGGTCGGCGTCGCCGACGACGTACGCCGCAGCAGCATCAGCGGCAGGCTCGGCAACGCCGGCAGCCCGGACGACGCCCCGTCGAGCACGCGCACCGACGCGGGCAGCCCGTAGTGCGAGCGCACCGTCAGCCCGAGGCCGGCCGCCGCCGCGGCCCACAGCCCGGCCAGGCTCGGCGTCGTGAACGCGACGCGCCACGGCACGTCCGCGCGATCGAGCGCATCGGTCGCCGCGCCGAAGAAGCGGCACGGCCGGTCGAACACGACGAGCGGCAGCGGCTCGCCCGACGCGCGCATCGCACGAAGACGCGCGCCGCCGTCGCCATCCGCCTCCGCCGGCCCGTCGCCGTCCGGCATCCCGAAGCCGCTCGCGCCGACCGCCGCGATCCACTGCATCGGCACCTGCGCGATCGCGTCGCTGTCGATGCCCGCGCGCGACACCAGCGCCGCCGACGCCGGGTCGCCCCACACGAGCGCGAGATCGAGCTGGTTGGCGTCCAGCCGCTCGAGTAACTCGGCATTGCGCGCGACGCGCGCCTCGATCCTCACCTTCGGATGTGCCCGCGCGAAACGCCCGAGCACGTCGGGCAGGATCGCTTCGCCGAAGTCCTCCTGCAGGCCGACCCGCACCCAGCCGTCGAGATTCACGCCGCGCACCGCCGCGGCCGCTTCATCGTTCAACTCGATCATCCGCCGCGCATAGCGCAGCATCGCGTCGCCGGCGTCGGTCAGCGCGAGCCCTCGCCCGGCCTTCACGAACAACGGCGTGCCGGCCTGTTCCTCGAGCTTGCGGATCTGCGCGCTCACCGCCGACGACGAACGCGCGACGCGATCGGCGGCCTTCGCGAAGCTGCCGAGATCCACGCCCGCCACCAGGCTGCGCAACGCCGCGACGTCGAAGTTCGGCCGGGCCAGCGCGGCGTCGGGTGCGAGCGCCACCGCGCCGTGGGCATTGTCTTGTCCGGACATCTCAATCATCCCGTTTTATCGAACGATTCATCAAAAACTTTCCGATTTTCGGGATGAATGTAGATCGCCACACTGACGATGTCAATTTCCAGAACGGGCCCTGTCGCCATGGATACCTCCTGCCTTGCTTCCCCGCCCTCGCCCGCGCACGCCGCGCGCGGCCCGGCCCACCGCTGGCGCGTGCTCGCGGCCGGCGTCGCCGCGAACATGAGCTTTTCCGCGGCCGCGGCCGGCATTCCGACCACCGCCGTGTGGATGCGCTCGGCCTATCACCTCGACAACGGCGCGCTCGGCCTCGTGCTCGGCGCGCTCGGCTTCGGCGTCGCGCTCTCGGAGTTGCCGTGGGGAATCGCCG
Organism: Burkholderia sp. LA-2-3-30-S1-D2; assembly: GCF_001523915.2. Classification (NCBI taxonomy): domain Bacteria; kingdom Pseudomonadati; phylum Pseudomonadota; class Betaproteobacteria; order Burkholderiales; family Burkholderiaceae; genus Burkholderia; species Burkholderia sp. LA-2-3-30-S1-D2. The sequence goes on from NZ_CP013384.1 coordinate 3,217,449, forward strand.
CCGACCGTTTCGGCGATCGCCGCGTGCTGCTCACCGGCCTCGTCGCGACGGCCGCGATGCTCGCGCTGATGGTGGCCACGATCGTCCCGACCGCGCACGCGGTGCCGCCGCTCATGCGCGTCGTGGCGGCGATGTGCTGCGTCGGCCTGCTCGGCGGCAGCGTGAACGGATCGAGCGGACGCGCGGTGATGCGCTGGTTCGGCGAACGCGAACGCGGGCTCGCGATGAGCATCCGCCAGACGGCCGTGCCGCTCGGCGGCGGCGTCGGCGCGGCGCTGCTGCCGTCGCTCGCGTCGCATGCGGGCTTCGCCGCGGTGTACGGCGCGTTGATGCTGCTGTGCGCCGGATCGGCCGCGCTGACGTGGCGCTGGCTGCACGAACCGCCCGACGCGCCGGCCGGCACGCACCGCCCTGTCGCGCAGCAGCAGCCGGCCGCGCCCGTGCGCAGTCCGCTTGCGAGCGGCCGCGTGTGGCGCATCGTGCTCGGCATCGGCGCGCTGTGTGCGCCGCAGTTCGCGGTGCTCACGTTCGCGACCGTGTTCTTGCACGATTTCGGCCGGCTCGGCCTCGCCGGCATCAGCGCGGCGATGGTGGCGCTGCAGCTCGGTGCAATGGTGATGCGCGTGTGGAGCGGCCGCCATACCGACCGGCACGGCAACCGGCGCGCGTACCTGCGCGGGTCGGTCTGCGTCGCGGCCGGATCGTTCGCGCTGCTCGCGGCCGCGACCGCCGGCAGCCCACACGTACCGCTCGCCGCGATCGTCGCGATCCTCGTGTTCGCCGGCATCTGCGTGTCGGCCTGGCACGGCGTCGCGTATACCGAACTCGCGACGCTCGCGGGCGCGAACCACGCAGGCACCGCGCTCGGGATGGCGAACACGATCGTCTATCTCGGGCTGTTCGCGACGCCGCTCGCGATTCCGCCGCTGCTTGCCGTCAGTTCGTGGAGCGTGGTCTGGCTCGCGGCCGCGCTGATCGCGGGCGCGACCTGGCCGCTGTTTGCCCGATAGCGAGCCGTCGCGCGGAACACGCTGACGCCGCGCGGTCCATATCGCGACGCAAGCACGCCGTCGTCCCACCTCGCGGGCCAGCGCGCGCCGAGCGGCTGCTGCGCCGCCCGAACGGCACCGTGCGACATCCGTTGCGCGTTCGCATGTGATCGCTTCCACCGCGTTGCCTCCCGTGCAAACGTGGTGGTTGCGTGCGCGGCGCGCACGGCGGCGGCGATGTTCGGGGACGCGCCGCAGCGACACAGGTTGCCGCTCATGCGCTCGCGAATCTTGTCGTCCGACAGTTGCACGGGACGATGCCGCACGTCGCCGGTGGCAGCGCTCGCGGCACCCGCCGCGAACGCGTCGCGCAGCGCGGTCGCGCAGCAGAGCTGGCCGGACGTGGAATAGCCGCACTGAAATGCATCGTGTTCGATGATTCCGGCGTAAGCGGCAATGCATCGATCACCGAGTTGCCGGCAGTATCGATGGTGCAGTCACGTGCACGCATCGCGAGCCCCGGTCGTCCCGTCGCACGCGCATGCTAATGCGAGCAGCATCCGCATCCGCTGGAAAATTCCGCCATCCGTGGATGCGACCTTCCGCGAAAGCGTTCGGTCAGGTTTGCGAAAGCATTTCGCGATCATGCTCCGGTCGCAAACGATTCACCGAATCGTCGCATCCTCCCGGCATACTCGAAAACGTTTCCCGATCCGCCTGCCAGGAGAGAAGTCATGCGTCGCGCTGCCCTCGTCGTCGTTCTATGTGCCGCCACCCTCGTCGCCGCCTGCAGCGACGACGCGCCGCACGACGCGCACGCGGCCGACGCCTCCCAACAGGCCGGCGCATCGTCCGGCTCCGCGAGCGCGTTCAACAGCGCCGCGGGCGCGAGCGCCGCCGCGTCCGATGCCGCACCGCTCGCGCCGCCCGTCGTCCACTACCCGCCCGACGATGACGACAACACGAAGCCCGCGATGAACCCGGGCGCGTCCGGCGTCGCCGCATCGTCGGCGCATTGATTCCGCCGTTCCTGTCCCTGCCCCCCCGATCGCAGAACCGAGGTGAAATAACATGACGTCATCGAGCCGCCGCCGTTTCCTGCATACCGTCGCACAATCCGCGGGCGCCGCCGTCGCGCTCAACGCGTTCCCCGAATCGATCCGCCGCGCGCTCGCGATTCCGGCCGCGCGCGGCACCGGCACGATCCGCGATGTCCAGCACATCGTCGTGTTCATGCAGGAAAACCGCTCGTTCGATCATTACTTCGGACACCTGCGCGGTGTGCGCGGCTACAACGACCGCTTCCCGATTCCGCTGCCGAACGGCAAGCCGGTGTGGTACCAGCCGTCGAAGGAAGACCCGGCGAAGCCCGTGCTGCCGTTCCGGCTCGACACGAAGACGACCAGCGCGCAGTGCCTCGGCGCGCTCGACCACTCGTGGGCGAAGACCCACGCGGCGATCGACGGCGGCCGCTACGACCAGTGGCCCGCGAACAAGACCGACATGACGATGGGCTATCACGTGCGCGAGGACATCCCGTTCCACTACGCGCTCGCCGATGCGTTCACCGTATGCGACAACTACTTCTGCTCGCTGCCAGGGCCGACGCACCCGAACCGCTCGTACCTGATGACGGGCACGGTCGACCCGACCGGCAAGTTCGGCGGCCCGCTGCTCGACAACGCCGACTACGTCGACGGCGACCTGCCGCCCGCGTACCAGCTGCTGTCGTGGACGACCTTCCCCGAACGGCTCGAGGCGCGCGGCGTGTCGTGGCAGATCTACCAGCAGGGGCTCACGTGGGCCGATCCGTACAACGGCAACTACGGCACGAACATCCTGCAGAACTTCACGAACTTCATCAACGCGAAGCCGGGCTCGTCGCTGTACCAGCGCGCGCAGACGGTACGCACGCTCGACAACCTGAAGGACGACGTGATCAACGACCGGCTGCCGCAGGTGTCGTGGCTGCTGCCGCCCGCCGTGTTCTCCGAACATCCGAAATACACGCCGGCATACGGCGCGAACTACACGTCGCAGATCCTCGACGCGCTCACGGCGAATCCGGACGTGTGGGCGAAGACCGTACTGTTCATCATGTACGACGAGAACGACGGCTTCTTCGATCACGTCGTGCCGCCGCAGCCACCGACGTCGGCCGCGCAGGGCGCATCGACCGTGACCACCGACGGCGAACTGCACACGGTCGTGAATCCCGGCCGCGGTGGCAGCTACACGGCCGACGGCCTGCCGTACGGCCTCGGGCCGCGCGTGCCGATGACGGTCGTGTCGCCGTGGTCGAAAGGCGGCTTCGTGTGCTCGCAGGTGTTCGACCATACCTCGGTGATCCGCTTCATCGGCGAACGCTTCGGTGTCGACGAGCCGAACATCACGCCGTGGCGCCGGACCGTCTGTGGCGACCTCACCGCCGCGTTCGACTTCCGCTCGTCCGACGCGTCGTTTCCGACGCTGCCCGACACGAGCCAGTACCGCTCGATCGCCGACCAGCAATGCACGTCGCAACCCGCGCCGACCGTGCCCGCGATGCCGTCGCCGATCGATCCGCAGGAGCCCGGCGTGCGGCCGGCCCGCGCGCTGCCGTACGAACTGCACGTGAACGCGAGCATCTACGGCGGCAACACGCTGCGCATCGAGTTCGCGAACCGCGGCAACCAGGGCGCGCACTTCCACGTGTACGCGACGAACCGCACCGACGGCCCGTGGCGCTACACGGTCGGCGCGCGCCGCGTGCTGCACGCGGACTTCGACCTGACGGAGACGAACGGCGCGTATGCGTTCTCGGTGTACGGCCCGAACGGCTTCGTGCGGATGTTCGCGGGCAACGTGTCGGCCGCGACGGCACGCCACCGCAACCATGCGCAGCCGGAAGTGAAGGCCGGCTACGACATCGCGAACGGCAACCTGTACCTGAAGCTGCGCAACCATGGCGCGGGCCACGTGACGCTCACGCTGGCAGACAACGCATACGGCACGCCCCCGCGCCAGGTGACGCTGCACGGCGGCGACGAACACGTCGAGCAATGGGCGCTCGCGTCGAGCCATCACTGGTATGACGTGACGGTGAGCGACGGCGCGAACGGCACGTTCTCGCGCCGCTTCGCGGGCCACGTCGAGAACGGCCGGCCGAGCTACTCGGATCCGGCCGCGGTGCGGCCCGTTTCCGCGTCGTAAGCCCCGCGGCACGACGGTACGCGGCCCGCGCCGCGCAGCGCGTGCGCGTGAGTGTCAGATCGCGTGCGCGAGCGCGCGGTCGACGAGCGCGGCGTCGAAGCCGTCGTCCGCGTCGCGAAAGCGCAGCGGCGCCGCGCAGTGCACCAGCGTGTCGATGAAATGCTTCGCCCGCGGCCACGGCCCGAAGCCGGCCGCGGTGTTGATGTGCCCGGCGTCGCCGAGATTGACGAATGCGCTGCCGAGCCGCTGCGCGAGCGTGCGCGCATCGGCGAGCGGCATCCACGGATCGGTCTCGCTGCCGATCACGATCGACGGCACCGCGAGCCGGCGCGCGTCGAACGGCCCGGCGAACGTGAATTTCTTCGGACTGGCCGGTGCGACAAGCAGCACGCCCGCGACGTCGGCCGCCAGCGGCCATTGCGCGAGCGCATGCGCGGCCGCGAGGCAGCCGAAGCTGTGCGCGGCCAGCACGAACGGGCCGCGCTCGCGCTCGAGCAGCGCGCGCACGGACTGCGCCCAGCGCGCGAGATCGGGGGCATCCCAGTCGGCCTGTTCGACCCGCAGCGAACGCGAGAACTGCCGCTCCAGCCAGGTCTGCCAGTGAGCGCCTTCGCTGCCGTGCAGGCCCGGAACGGTCACGAGCCGCGGCGGCCACGCCGATTTGCTGCATGCGCGCATGATTGCCCTCGCTTGCTTTGCTTGGAGACGAGATTCAATTGTGGCGTGCCGCGCACGGCGGCCGAACCAATATTTTGTGCTTTGCTTTTGCGCGGGACGGCCGCCGGCTCGGGCCGCGCGGTATGGGCTGGCCGCCTCGCGGCGGCGCAACGCGCCGCGAAACCGTAGAATGTGGGCTTCCCGCTTGCCTTGCATCGGATCGGAACCGGGCGCCGCCGCGCCGGTTCCGATCGACAGGAGACGCCCGATGTCCGCTACGCCCGCCGGCGCGCTGCGCCCGTTCCATCTCGCCTTTCCCGTGTCGAGCCTCGCCGGCGCGCGCGCGTTCTACGGCGGCCTGCTCGGCTGCCCCGAGGGCCGCAGCTCGGAACACTGGGTCGACTTCGATTTCTTCGGGCACCAGCTCGTCGCGCACCTCGCGCCGGACGAAACCGGCAAGAGCGCGGTGAACCCGGTCGACGGCGACGACGTGCCCGTCCGCCATTTCGGCGTCGTGCTGTCGATGGATGAATGGCAGGCGCTCGCCGACAAGCTCAAGGCCGCGCATACGCGCTTCGTGATCGAGCCGCACATCCGCTTCAAGGGCGAGGTCGGCGAGCAGGCGACGATGTTCTTCCTCGATCCATGCGGCAACGCGCTGGAATTCAAGGCGTTCGCCGACATCGGCCAGCTGTTCGCGAAGTAGGCGCATGAAGATCCTGTTCTACTCGCCGCATCAGGAAGCCGACGCATGGCGCGGCGCGATCGCACGGGCGCTGCCCGAGGCCGAGCTGCGCGCCTGGCAGCCGGGCGACACGGGCGCGGCCGACTACGCGCTCGTATGGCGCGCGCCGCGCGAGCTGTTCGCGCCGCGCGACGGCCTGCGCGCGATCTTCAATCTGGGCGCGGGCGTCGACGCGCTGCTCGCGCTCGACCGCGCGCATCCCGGCACGCTGCCGCGCGACGTGCCGCTGGTGCGCCTCGAGGATTCGGGCATGGCGCGGCAGATGATCGAATACGTGACGCACGCGGTGCTGCGCTACCTGCGCCGCTTCGACGAATACGACGCGCTGCAGCGCGAGCGCCGCTGGCAGGCGCTCGAACCGCATCCGCGCGCGAGTTTCACCGTCGCGGTACTCGGTCTCGGCGTGCTCGGCGCGCAGGTCGCGCAGGCACTCGCGGCGCTCGGCCTGCCGGTGCGCGGCTACAGCCGCAGCCCGAAACGGCTCGACGGTGTCGAGACCTTCGCGGGCGACGACGCGCTCGACGCGTGCATCGACGGCGCGAAGCTGCTCGTGAACCTGCTGCCGAGCACGCGCGATACCGACGGGATCCTGTCGGCGCGGACCTTCGCCAGGCTGGCGCCGGGCGCGTACCTGGTGAACGTCGCACGCGGCGCGCATCTCGTCGAGGCCGACCTGCTCGACGCGCTCGCGAGCGGCCGGATCGCCGCCGCCACGCTCGACGTGTTCCAGCATGAGCCGCTGCCCGTCGACCACCCGTTCTGGCACGCGCCGCGCATCACGATCACGCCGCACAGCTCGGCCGAGACGCTGCGCGACGAAGCCGTCGAGCAGATCGCCGGCAAGATCCGCGCGCTCGAGCGCGGCGAGCGCGTCGGCGGCATCGTCGATTACGCGCGCGGCTACTGAATTCCGCTTATACAAAACAGGAGACAACCATGACGTTCCCCACCGCCGTCAAGATCGTCGAAGTCGGCCCGCGCGACGGGCTGCAGAACGAAAAGACCTTCGTGCCGACCGACGTGAAGATCGCGCTCGTCGACCGGCTGTCGCGCGCCGGCTTCCGCAATATCGAGGCCGCGTCGTTCGTGTCGCCGAAATGGGTGCCTCAGATGGCCGACGGCGCCGACGTGATGGCCGGCATCGAGCGTCGCGCGGGCACCGTGTATTCGGTGCTCACGCCGAACCTGAAAGGCTTCGAGAACGCGCTCGCCGCGCGCGCCGACGAAGTGGTGATCTTCGGCGCGGCGAGCGAGGCGTTCTCGCAGCGGAACATCAACTGCAGCATCGCCGAGAGCATCGCGCGCTTCGAGCCGGTCGCGAAGGCCGCGAAGGATGCCGGCCTGCGGCTGCGCGGCAGCGTGTCGTGCACGCTCGGCTGCCCGTACCAGGGCGAGGTGCCGGTCGCCTCGGTCGTCGACGTCGTCGAACGCTTCGCCGCGCTCGGCTGCGACGAGATCGACATCGCCGACACGATCGGCGTCGGCACGCCGAAGCGCACGCGCGAAGTGCTCGAAGCGGTCACCCGCGTGTTTCCGCGCGAGCGGCTGTCGGGCCACTTCCACGACACCTACGGCCAGGCGCTCGCGAACATCTACGCGGCGCTGTTCGAAGGGATCGAGATCTTTCACGCGTCGGTCGCCGGCCTCGGCGGCTGCCCGTATGCGAAGGGCGCGACCGGCAACGTCGCGACCGAGGACGTGCTGTACCTGATGCAGGGCCTCGGCATCGACACCGGCATCGACCTCGCGCAGGTGGTCGCCGCCGGCGACTTCATCTCCAACGCGATCGGCCGCGCGAACGTGTCGCGCGCCGGTCGCGCGCTGCTCGCCAAGGCGCAAAGCGCGGCCGACACGCCGAGTTGCGTCTGACCCCAACACTGACGGATTCTCCATGACGACACCCGCTTCATTCGACTCTCTCCCCGACTCCGCGCGACGCGTCGCGCTGCTGCTGCGCGAACGCGGGCACGCGAAAGGGATCGTGATGCTCGCCGAAACCGGCAAGACCTCCGCCGAGGCTGCGGCCGGGCTCGGCTGCAAGGTCGCGCAGATCGCGAAGTCGATCCTGTTTCGCCGCGAATCGGACGGCCTGCCGGTGCTCGTCGTCGCGAGCGGCGTGAACCGCGTCGACGAGAAGAAGGTCGCCGCGCAAGTTGGCGCGGTCGGCCGCGCCGATGCGAAATTCGTGCGCGACAACACCGGCTACGCGATCGGCGGCGTCTGCCCGATCGGCCATCTCGTCGAACCGGTCACGCTGATCGACGCCGACCTGCTCGAACTGGACAGCCTGTGGGCGGCCGCCGGCCATCCGCACGCGGTGTTCAACCTGTCGCCGCAGGAACTCGTGTCGCTGACGGGTGCGCCGGTCGCCGACGTCGCGCTGCGCAACGACGCATGAGCGAGATGCCGGTATCGGTCGGCACGGTCGCGTCGCCGTGCACCGACGTATGCAGGATCGATCCGCGCACCGACTGGTGCGCGGGCTGCCTGCGCACGCGCGACGAGATCAAGGGATGGCGCGCGTCCGACGACGACGCGAGGCGCGTGTTGCTCGCGCGGCTCGACGCGCGGCGGCGCCTGCTCGCGCGAAGCGGCGCATAAAAAAATGCCGTTCGGCCTGCTTGGCGAACGGCATGAGATCGGAATCCTGTGAACGTGATCAACGTCACAGCCCGCATCATACGAGCGACGCTGCGGCGTCGCATCGGGTGTTTCCCTACAACTTCTTACAGCGTTTTTCACGCGCAACCTTCGTTCCCGGGCGCGGCGCCAGCGGGTGTCGGCAACCTGCCGTAGCGGCAAGCCGAATCGCACGACCGTTTCAGTTGCCGGCCGCCGCGCGACGCGTGGGCACGATGCGCCAGCCGAGATTCACGCCGGCCGCCGCGAGCAGGATCAGCAGCGCGCCGAGCACCTGCGTCCACGCGAGCGTCTGCCCGAACGCGATGCGATCGACGATGATCGCGACGACCGGATAGACGAACGACAGCGCGCCCGTCATCGCGACCGGCAGCTTCTGGATCGCGCCGTACAGCAGCACATACATCACGCCGGTGTTCACGACGCCGAGCACGACGAGATCGAGCCACTGCGCGGCCGTCGCGGGCAACGTGCCGAAGTGCGCGAACGGCGCGAGCAGCACGATGCCGAGGCCGGCCTGCAGCAGCGCGAGCAGGTGCGGCGGCGTGCCCTTCAGGTGCTTCGTGATGATCGACGACACCGCGTACAGAAACGCCGCGCCAAGCGACAGCGCGACGCCTTCGAGATATTCGCCGGGCACCGCGAGCACGGCCGGCTCGACGCGCACCACGCACACGAGCCCGATGAAGGCGAACGCGAGCCACGCGATCGTCGACGCGCTGATCCGTTCGCGGAACACGATCGCGCCGAGCGCGACGAGCATGAACGGCTGCGTGTTGTAGACGGCGGTCGCCATCGAGATCGACGCACGCGAATACGCGGCGAACAGCAGCAGCCAGTTTGCGACGATCGCGATGCTGCCGAGCGCCGCGAGCGCGAGCATGCGCGGCGAGAACAGCGCGCGACGCAGGAAGCCGAGCGCCGCGCAGACGATCGCGAGCGTCGCGGCGCCGAACAGGCAGCGGAAGAACACGACGTTGGTGAGCGGTTGCTGCGACGACATCACGAGCCAGCCGATCGTGCCGGACATCATCATCGCGACGACCATCTCGGCGGCACCGCGGCGGGTTTCGTTCGAGGCCATCATGGACTCCGTTTGACGAGAGAAGATGACTTCGATTCTAGGAACTTGCTTTCCGCGCATCCACGACTAAACTGAAGCGAAACCACCGATTCACCTTCGAAAGCAAAGCGATCATGGCGAAACGCCTTTCCCCTCCCGCCGTCGCGTCGCTGGACGCAACCGACCGCGCGATCCTCGCGGCGCTCGCCGAGGATGCGCGCATTGCCACCAGCGAACTGGCGCGACAGATCGGGCTGTCGGCGCCCGCGACCGCCGACCGCGTGCGACGGCTCGAAGCGCAGGGCGTGATCGCGGGTTTCACCGTCGAGCTCGACCCGCGCGCGCTCGGCTACACGCTGCAGGCGATCGTGCGCGTGAAGCCGCTGCCGGGGCAGCTGCATCTCGTCGAGGAAGTGTTGCGGCGGATTCCGGAATTCGTCGAATGCGACAAGGTGACCGGCGAGGACTGCTTCATCTGCCGGCTCTATCTGCGCACGATCGAGCACCTCGACGACATCCTGTCGAAGGTGACGGAGCGCGCGGAAACGAGCACGGCGATCGTGAAATCGACGCCGGTGCCGCGCCGCCTGCCGCCGCTCGTCGACGACGACGACGCCACGCGCCGCTGATCGCCGACGCCCGGCAAGCACCGCGCTGCCCGCGGCGGCCGGCGCCGCTCACGCGGCCGCGTCGCGTGCCTCGAAGAACGCGAGCAGCTCGTCGATCAGCGCGACGGGTGCCTCCTCCGGAATGTAGTGCCCGCAATCGAGCGCGCGGCCGCCGACGTCGCGCGCGACGCGCCGCCACTCGCCGAGCGGATCGAAGCAGCGCCCGACGATCCCGTGCTCGCCCCACAGCACGCGCAGCGGGCACGCGACCTTGTTACCGCGCTCGAGATCCGCGCGGTCGTGCTCGAGATCGATCGTCGCCGACGCGCGGTAGTCCTCGCACATCGCATGCACCGCGCCCGGCTGCGCGAGCGCGGCGCGATACGCGGCGAGCGCCTCCGGCGCGAACGGCGCGAGCCCGGCGGACCGGTTGCCCATCACGCGCTCGATGTACGCATCGGTGCGGCCTTCGATCAGCGTTTCGGGGAGCGGCGCCGGCTGGATCAGGAAGAACCAGTGAAAATACGCGGTCGCGAACGCGCGGTCCGTCTGCTCGTACATCGCGAGCGTCGGCGCGATGTCGAGCAGCATCATCCGCTCGACGGCCGCCGGATGATCGAGCGCGAGCCGGTGCGCGACGCGCGCGCCGCGATCGTGTGCGCAGACGTGGAATTGCTCGAAGCCGAAATGCCGCATCACGGCAACCTGGTCGGCCGCCATCGCGCGTTTCGAATACGGCGCATGCCGCGCGTCGCTCGGCGGCTTGCCCGACGCGCCGTAGCCGCGCAGGTCGGTCGCGATCACCGTGAAGTGATCCGCCAGCGTCGCGGCGACGCGATGCCAGATCATGTGGGTCTGCGGATGGCCGTGCAGCAACAGAAGCGGTGGCCCCGCGCCTCCTTTGACACCGAAGATGTCGGTGTCCTGCACCGTCACGCGAAACGGTGCAAACGCCTCAAACGACATGGTTTGTTTCTCGTTGGTTTGTTGTGGCGGCTATTGTAGGAGCGCGCGGCCGACCGCTGCGCGCGGCAGATGCCCGAATGCGTAGAAAGAGAACACTCACTCGATTGCCGCCATGCCGCGCCGTTTGCTAAGCTCGCGTAGAATCGCACGACCGTTCGTATTAATATGGGCGAATCGCTGCACCGCTACACTCGAAGCACCGTTCGACCGCCAAGCATGGATGCCGGCGTCGGCGCGACCGCGCCGCATCCGGCCGCCCCCTCGAGACTGGAGACATCACATGGCATTGCCCGCCGTCCTGCAGAACCTGACGCTGCCCGTCATCGCGTCGCCGATGTTCATCGTCAGCTACCCCGAACTCGTGCTCGCGCAGTGCAAGGCGGGTATCGTCGGATCATTTCCCGCGCTCAACGCCCGTCCGGCCGAACTGCTGGACGAGTGGCTCACGCAGATCCAGTCGGAGCTCGCCGACCACAAGGCGAAGCACCCGGATGCGGTGATCGGCCCGATCGCGGTCAACCAGATCGTCCATCAGTCCAACGTACGGCTCGAGCATGACGTGCGCGTGTGCGTCGAGCACAAGGTGCCGATCTTCATCACGAGCCTGCGCGCGCCGGCGCGCGAGATCGTCGACGCCGTGCACAGCTACGGCGGCATCGTGCTGCACGACGTGATCAACCTGCGCCACGCGCAGAAGGCGCTCGAAGCCGGCGTCGACGGGCTGATCCTCGTCGCGGCCGGCGCGGGCGGCCACGCGGGCACGACGTCGCCGTTCGCGCTCGTCGGCGAAGTGCGCAAGATCTTCGACGGTCCGATCGTGCTGTCCGGCTCGATCGCGAACGGCGGCTCGATCCTCGCCGCGCAGGCGATGGGCGCCGACTTCGCGTACATGGGCACGCGCTTCATCGCGACGCAGGAAGCGCACGCGGTCGACGACTACAAGCACGCGATCCTCAACGCGAAATCGTCCGACATCATCTATACGAACCTCTTCACCGGCGTGCACGGCAACTACATCCGCGAGAGCATCGAGAAGGCCGGGCTCGATCCGGACGCGCTGCCGGAATCCGACAAGACGAAGATGAATTTCGGCGGCGACAAGACGAAGGCGTGGAAGGACATCTGGGGTGCCGGCCAGGGCGTCGGCCTGATGGACGACCTGCCGAGCGTGGGCACGCTCGTCGAGCGGCTCAAGCGCGAATACGACGACGCGAAGGCACGGCTCGGCATCGCACGCTGACGCAGGCGGCGGGTTGCGTCACCGTCGCGCATGACGTCGGACAAAAACAAAAAGCGCGAACCGCAACGGCTCGCGCTTTTTTCATGTCCGCCCGCGGGCGGCCGACGCCGCTCAGCTCGCGCGCTTGATCCGCGTGATCGGCAGCACGCGCAGGCGCGACTCGATCGACGGGCACAGCGACTGCCCTTCGAAGCGTGCGGCAAGGAAGTCGACGAACGAGCGCACCTTCGCAGACACGTGGCGGCGGCTCGCATACACCGCGTAGATCGGCGCCTCGTGCGGCGGCACCGCGTCGAGCAGCACCGGCACGAGGCGGCCGGATTCGATGTCGTCACCGATCACCTCGGTGCCGAGCAGCGCGATGCCCGCGCCCGCGAGCACCGCCGCGCGCAGCCCCTCGAGATGGTTCACGATCAGGTTGCCGTTCAGGTTCACGCGCGACGCGGCGGCCGCGTCGATCATCAGCGAATCGAGCATCGTCGAATTCGAATCGCGGCGCAGGTAATTGTGATGCGCGAGATCGGCGATCGTCTGCGGCGTGCCGTGCTTCTCGAGATACTCGGGCGACGCGACCAGCAGGATGTGCGCGGTCGCGATCTGGCGCGCGACCAACGACGACGATTTCAGCCCGTTCGGCGCCGCGCGCACCGCGACGTCGAAGCCTTCCTCGATCAGGTCGACCACGCGATCGGACAGCGTCATGTCGACGGTCACGTCCGGGAACCGGCCCGCATAATCGGTGACGGCCTGCATCACGTGCCGCAAGCCGAACGCGGACAGCGACGTCACGCGCAGGCGGCCCTGCGGCACGACGCTCGCGGCGCCGACCGCCTGTCCGGCTTCGTCGAGTTCCGACAGCGCCTGCACGAGGCGCTCATAGTATTCGCGTCCCGCCTCGGTCGGCGCGACACGTCGTGTCGTGCGATGCAGCAGCCGCGCGCCGAGCTGCTGCTCGAGATGCATCACGTGCTTGCTCGCCATCGCTGCCGACATCTGCATGCGCTCGGCCGCGCCGACGAAGCTGCCCACTTCGACGACGTAGCGAAACACATTCATGCTGACGAGGGTATCCATCGAACTAGCCCGTAATGACGGGGGAATGGTGCAATTACGAGATAGGGTAACAAAGGCGAGGAAACAGAAAGGTCAACAAAAGCAAAACGGCGCCGCGAGTGGCGGCGCCGTTCCGTTTCGAGAGGGAAAACATGCGGCCGGCACGCGCGATTTTCGCGCGCGGCCGGCGCACCGATCGCACGTGCGCGTCAGAACTTCGCGCGGATACCCGCGCCGAACGTGTTGCCGGTCGACAGGCTGCTGATGTGGTCGTTCATGTACGCGGCGTAGATGTCCGTGCGCTTGGACAGCGGATAGTCGTAGCCGACGGCCCAGGTCTGGCGCGTCTGGTCGAGGCCGCCGGCATCGCGCGAATACGCATACGACGCCATCGCGTTGCCCACGCCGAGCGGCACCGACACGCCGCCCTGCGCGGTATTCACGTGCCAGCTGCCCGCGACCTGGTCATTCTTCGTATACATGTACTGGCCGAACAGCTTCACGTACTTCAGGTCGTAGGTCGCGCCGACCAGCGCGATGCCCTGGCTCTTCATGCCGGTCACGAGCGCGCTCAGGTCCTGCGGGCCGTTGTTGAAGTTCACGTACTGATAGACGGCGGTCGCCGCGAACGGGCCGTTCGCGTAATTGAACTGCGCGCTCCATTTCTTCGAGCGGTTGTCGCCTGCCGTGTTGCCGAGCGCGTACATCGCCGCGAAATTCAGGCCGCCGAACGAAGGCGACGTGTACGACAGCGCGTTGTTCCAGCCCGAATCGCCGACCGCGCCCTGGTCGCTCGGATAGGTCGGGAACGTGCCGAGGCCGAGGAACACGTGGTACACCATCGGCGAGAAGGTGTACGAATCGTAGAACGGGTTGAACAGGATCGTCGACAGGAACAGGTGGGTCGTCAGGCGGCCGGCCGTCACCGTGCCGTACGGCGAGCTGACGCCGACGTATGCGTTGCGCGCGAAGAACGTGTCGCCCTGGAAGCGGCCGAACTGGCCGTTCTGCGCACGGAAGAAGCTCTCCAGCGTGAAGATTGCCTTGTAGCCGCTGCCCAGATCCTCTGCGCCGTGCAGGCCCCAGTACGACGTCGACATCCCGCCGCCCGATACGTTCCATGCGCGATCGCCGCCCGGGAACTTGGTTGCGCCGACCCATTCGTCGACCTGACCGTAGAGCGAGACGCTCGACTGCGCGTGGACGGGTACGGTTGCGGCCACGCAGGCGGCCGCGGCGATCAGCTTGACGGACGTGCGCGACGCACGGCGAGCGAATGCTTTCATGGGATCTCCAGGTGTTGTCGAATGTCGATAAGTGGCGCGAGCGTTGTTTTTTGGAGCCGACTGCTTGCGTCGTATGGGGCGCAGCCATCTTTACGGATCGTGCGTCCGGTCAAAATTGCGCACACTTATTGCGGGTATAGCGGCGGCATTAACTTCGCGGAATCGGCACATGGCCAGGCGCGCGGCAGCGGCTGCGCGCAGCGCGCGGCACGCGACGGGACGGCCGCGGGGCGCGCGCGTGCCGGGCGCGAAAGATAGCGCAATGCGGCGGGAAAATCAGCGGAAATATGCGCGCGACTGTGGCGAATTCGCATCACAGCCGGCGGGGGACGAACGCGCGGGCGCTCAGTTTCGGTAGAACGGGGAGAAAAACGGGGAGTGGCCAGGTTCTTCCTGCGCGCGGGGGGGCGGCATCGGACGGCCGCCGCGCTCCTCGTTGTAGCGCGCGACGTCGGCGCGGATCGAGCCGGCACGCAGCGGAACATTGCCGCCGCCCGGCGGACGCGGCATCTGGCGGGAGTCGGCGCTGATCGGACGATACGGGCTTTGCGCGGCGTAATGGCCGTAGGACGGCGTCGGCCGCAGCCCCCAGCGGGAACCGTAGCCGCTCACGCCGCCGGCACGCGCGCCGCCCGGCGGCAGCGCCCGGCGCCACGCCGGCGCGTTGCCGGCCGGCCGGCCGTACGCGCGCATGTCGCCACCACCGAAACCGTGACCGCCGCCGAACGCCGGACCGCCGTGCGGCGGTTGCGCGAGCGCGAGCGGCATCAGCAGCGCGCCGAGCACGCCTGCCACCCATCGTCCGACCCTCAGTTTCACCCGTTCCGTCATCATTCAGTGCCTGTTGCAGCTCGCCGCCGGTTGTTTCCGGCCGACGCAAGCCTTTCAGCAGTAATTTATGAGCGGCCCGAAACTGTGTCGAGCCAAAAAGTGTTAGGTCGCGGGCATGGGTGTAACACCATGTTACTGCTAGGTTTTTTCACTTGAGGGCGTACTCGCGGCAGAACATTCTTCTGCCGTTTTGCGCATCGGTCGCTGCCGCTGACGCTTACCGTCACATGCAACCGATTCATCAATCGATTCACGCAATGAATTTGTGTATTGAATGACCTACCGGGACAATATCGGTTTCGTGCGACCTGCGCGCCTGCCGTTTCCGAATCAATATCCCCGATGGCCCGTCCCCGTTTTCTTCCCGACAACTTCACGCTCGCGCTCGTCGGCACCGTCGTGCTCGCGAGCCTGCTGCCGTGCCGCGGCCCGGCCGCCCATGCGTTCAACTGGGCAACCAACATCGCGGTTGGCCTGCTGTTCTTCCTGCACGGCGCGAAGCTGTCGCGCGAGGCTGTCGTCGCGGGCGCGACCCACTGGCGGCTGCATGCGGTCGTGCTGCTCAGCACGTTCGCGCTGTTCCCGCTGCTCGGCCTCGCGCTGAAGCCCGTGCTGCAGCCGCTCGTCACGCCTGCGCTCTACGCCGGCGTGCTGTTTCTGTGCACGCTGCCGTCGACCGTCCAGTCGTCGATCGCGTTCACGTCGATCGCGAAGGGCAACGTGCCGGCCGCCGTGTGCGCGGCGTCCGCGTCGAGCCTGCTCGGAATCTTCGTGACGCCGGCGCTCGTCGGGCTGATGATCACGTCTCAGTCGGCCGCGGCCGCGTCGCCGTGGAGCACCGTCGGGAGCATCGTGATGCAGTTGCTCGTGCCGTTCGTCGCCGGCCAGCTGCTGCGGCCCGTGATCGGCGGCTGGATCGAACGCAATCGCGGCGTGCTGCGCTTCGTCGACCAGGGCTCGATCCTGCTCGTCGTCTACGTCGCGTTCAGCGAGGCCGTGAACCAGGGGCTGTGGCACCAGATGCCGGCGCGCGCGCTCGGCGGCCTGCTGGTCGTCAACGTCGTGCTGCTCGTGATCGCGCTGGTGCTGACCACGTTCGTCAGCAAGCGGCTCCGCTTCAACCGCGCCGACCAGATCACGATCATCTTCTGCGGCTCGAAGAAGAGCCTCGCGGCCGGCGTGCCGATGGCGAAGGTGATCTTCTCCGCGCAGGCGGTCGGCGCGATCGTGCTGCCGCTGATGCTGTTCCACCAGATCCAGTTGATGGCGTGCGCGGCGCTCGCGCAGCGCTGGGGCGCGCGCGACATGCGCGGCGAGCGTGACGGCGACGAGGGGGCGGCCGGTGCCGCACGCGGACGCGGTGCGCTGAGCGCGGGCAAGCGCTGACGCGGGAGGCCGCGCGGCCGGCACGGCTGGCCGCGCGGGTGCATTCGCGTCTTTCTCGTTCCGCTTCTTCCGCGGGGGTGTCAGAATTTCCGTGTTCAAGGCGGGGTTGAGATTCACACGGATGGTCGAACGAACCGGTCCTCGTAGAGGATAGCGAATTGGTTCATCGCTGTCTTCCAGTCGTGAGCGGCACGTCCCCAATCGGCAGTGATGTTGCGCAGCGCCAGCCAGATCAGTTTCGTCGCGGCATCATCGGTCGGGAAGTGACCTCGGGTCTTGATGATCTTGCGTAGCTGCGAATTGATGTTCTCGATGGCGTTCGTCGTGTAGATCACCTTGCGCACGCCCGGCGGGAACGCAAAGAACGGAATCACGCGATCCCAGGCGTTGCGCCACGCCGTGCTGACCGGCGGGAATTTCTGCCCCCACGGACCGTCAGCAAACGCATCCAGCTCGGCCTGCGCGGCTTCAGCGCTCGGGGCGGTATAGATCGGGCGGATCGCAGCAGCGAGGGACTTGCGGTCTTTCCAGCTCGCGTAATCGAGACTGTTGCGGATCAGGTGGACGATGCAGGTTTGCAGCGTCGTGGCCGGAAACACCACCGCAAGTGCTTCGGGCATGCCCTTGAGGCCGTCGGTCACGGCAATCAGGATGTCGCCCACGCCGCGTGTTTTCAGATCATTGAATACCTTCATCCAGAACTTGGCGCCCTCGGTGTTCTCGATCCACAGGCCCAGGATGTCACGCGTGCCGTCGGGCAGAATGCCCAGTGCCAGATAGACGGCCTTGTTGCGCACGACGGCGTCTTCGCGAATCTTCACGCGCAGCGCGTCGAAGAATACGACCGGATACATCGGTTCGAGTGGCCGGGCCTGCCAGGCCGTCACTTCGGCCATGACCTCATCGGTCACCGAACTGATGAATTCGGGCGAAACTTCCGTGCCGTACTGCTCCAGCACAAAGCCCTGAATCTCGCGCACGGTCATGCCCCGTGCGTACATCGCAACGATCTTGTCGTCGAAGCCCGTGAAGCGTCGTTCGTGTTTGGGGATCAGCAGTGGTTCGAAACTGCCGTCGCGGTCGCGCGGTACTTCGATGCGGATCGGTCCGTCTTCGGTCAGAACCGTCTTGGCGCCACGGCCGTTGCGCTGGTTCGTCACGCTGGCCGGTTTTGCCGCGCCCGGCGCGTAGCCGAGGTGGTGATTCATCTCACCGCCCAGCGCTCGCTCGATCAGCGCCTTCTTGAGGGCTAGCGTCGCGGCATTGATCGCTTCGGCCGTCATCGGGCCGTTGCCGAATTGTTCAAGCAGTTCAGCGGGAATCGCCGGTAGCTCTACCGGTGGGGTTTTCGGTTTGCGAGGCATAGGTTCTCCTGGGGAGGATCATATGCCTTGAACACGAAATTACTGACAGGCCCTCTTCCGCTTCTTCCGCTTCTTCCGCTTCTTCCGCTTCTTCCGCTTCTTCCGCTTCTTCCGCTTCTTCCGCTTCTTCCGCTTCCTCCGTCGCACCGCCCCCCGTCCACCCAACGCGATGCATGCACCATCAACGCGCATCGCGTCACGAAATCTTCATTCAATTCTTCGCACACGCTGCCGTTAAAGTCGGGCGTCCCGTCGCCTCGGCCGCCCTCACCCTCGCCCATGCCCGCGCCCCATCCCGACTCGTCCACCGCCCACACCACGCGCCTGATCGTGGAGCGTGCGCTCGCGGCCGTGTTCCAGCCGATCGTCGACCTCGGGTCGGGGACGGTCGTCGGCTACGAAGGCCTGATCCGCGGCCCGCGCGGCACCGACCTCGAGGCGCCGGCCGCGCTGTTCGCGCAGGCCGCGCGCGAAGGCGCGACCATCGCGCTCGAACAGGCCGCCGCGCTCACCTGCCTAGACGCGTTCGCGGCGCTCGGCTGCGACGGCAAGCTGTTCCTCAATTTCAGCGCCGGCGCGATCCTGCAGCTCGCCATCGAGCGCGAGCGCGCGCGCCAGTTTCTCGGCCGCGCGCGCATCGGCGCGGAGCGCATCGTGATCGAGCTGACCGAGCAGAACGCGATACTGGATGTCGCGCACATCGGGCCGGCGGTCGCGTCGCTGCGCGACGCCGGCATCCAGTTCGCGCTCGACGACTACGGCACCGCCAACGCGAGCATGAACCTGTGGCTGCGCCTGCAGCCGGACGTCGTGAAGGTTGACCGCTTCTTCATCCACGACATCTCGCGCGACCCGCTCAAGTTCGAGGCCGTGAAGGCCATGCAGCACTTCGCGCAGGCGAGCGGCGCGCGACTGATCGCGGAAGGCATCGAGAACGAATGCGACCTGATCGTCGTGCGCGACATGGGCATCTGCTGCGTGCAGGGCTTCCTGCTCGGCCGGCCGGACGCGCAGCCGTCGCGGGTCGTCGCGCCGGCCGCGCGCGATGCGATCCGCGCACCGCACATCGCGGTGTTTCCCGGCGCGACGCGCACCGTGCGGCCGGCCGGCACGATCGCCGCGAAAATGCTCGTCGCCGCGCCGCCGCTGCCGCGCGACGCGACCAGCAACGACGTGCTCGACCTGTTCAACCGGATGCCCGACCTGCATGCGGTCGCGCTCGTCGAACACGGGCGGCCGGTCGCGCTCGTGAATCGCCGCGGCTTCATCGACCGCTTCGCGCTGCCGTATCACCGCGAGGTGTTCGGAAAGAAACCGTGCCTGCAGTTCGCGAACGATGCGCCGCTGATGATCGACAACGCGACGACGTTCGAGCAACTCGCGACGCTGCTCGCGAGCCACGACCAGCGCTATCTCGCGGACGGCTTCGTGATCACCGAACACGGCCGCTACGTCGGGCTCGGCACCGGCGAGAGCCTCGTGCGCGCGGTGACCGAGATGCGCATCGAAGCCGCGCGCTACGCGAACCCGCTGACCTTCCTGCCCGGCAACATTCCGATCAGCGCGCACATCGACCGCCTGCTCCAGCGCGACGCCGGCTTTCATGCGTGCTACGTCGACCTGAACCAGTTCAAGCCGTTCAACGACCAGTACGGCTACTGGCAAGGCGACGAGGTGCTGAAGTTCGCCGCGACGGTGCTGGCCGGCGTGTGCGACCCGCAGCGCGACTTTCTCGGGCACGTCGGCGGCGACGATTTCCTCGTGCTGTTCCAGCGCGACGACTGGCACGCGCGCGCGACCGACGCGATCGCGCGCTTCAACGAAGGCGCGCAGCGCTTCTACACGCAGGCCGACCGGCAGGCAGGCGGGCTGCGCGGCGAGGACCGCCACGGCAACCCGGCGTTCTTCGGCTTCGTGACGATGGCGATCGGCGCGGTCGGCGTGCCGGCGGGTGCGCACGGCGCGATGCGCTATGGCAGCGACGAGATCGCGTCGGTCGCGGCGCTCGCGAAGCGGCGCGCGAAACAGCAGCCGGGCGGGCTCGCGGTCGTCGATCTCGATTCAGGCCGCGCGGCGCTGCGCGATCGCGGCGGGCCGCCGCACGCGGCGGCGGGCTGAACGGCGGGCGGTTGCCGCACGCAAGCGCGCTAACCGGCCGGTGCGGACGGCGGTGCCGGCGCCGCGCACCTGCGCCGGCCCCCAATCGACTCCGGGCAACGGCCTGCCGTTCGTCCGTCGCGGACCGTGCATCCGAACGCGTGCGCCTCGTCCGCCCCGCCGGCATCGCCCCTTTCCATGCGATCACCTTGCCTTTTCCGCGTTTTGTTTAGTATTTTTAGTAACGTCGTTTTCGCAGATTAGCGCGTAAAAACCCGTTATTTCCGGGTATTCCCCGGTTATCCGGCCCGAATTTGGCGCCGTGTTTTACTATACAATCGCCGTCATCCTAAACAAACCGGACCCGAACGATGGGCACCACCATTCGCGACGTAGCGCGGGCGGCAGAGGTCTCGATCGGCACCGTCTCCCGCGCGCTGAAAAACCAGCCGGGCCTGTCGGAAGCCACGCGGGCGCGCGTCGTCGAGATCGCGCAGCACCTCGGCTACGACCCGGCCCAGTTGCGCCCGCGCATCCGCCGGCTCACCTTCCTGCTGCACCGCCAGCACAACCGCTTTCCCGCCAGCCCGTTCTTCTCGCACGTGCTGCACGGCGTCGAGGACGCGTGCCGCGAGCGCGGCATCGTGCCGACGCTGCTCACGGTCGGCCCGAACGACGACGTGCTGCGTCAGATGCGCCCGCACGCGCCCGACGCGATCGCGGTGGCCGGCTTCATCGAGCCCGAGACGATCGAGGCGCTCGCCGCGACCGGCCGGCCGCTCGTGCTGATCGACCTGTGGGCGCCCGGCCTGCGCTCGGTGAACATCGACAACGCGACGGGCGCGGCGCTCGCGATGCGCCACCTGCTCGCCATCGGCCGCTCGCGGATCGCGTTCATCGGCGGCTCGGCCGCGCACTTCAGCATCGCGCAGCGCGCGATCGGCTACCGCCGCGCGTTCTTCGAGGCCGGGAGGCTGTTCGATCCCGCGTACGAAGTGACGATCGACGCCGGGCTCGACCCCGACACCGGCGCCGCGCGCGCGATGCAGCAGCTGCTCGACGCGCCCGGCCCACGCCCGGACGCCGTGTTCGCGTACAACGACGCCGCCGCGCTGGCCGCGCAGCGCGTGTGCATCGCGCGCGGCGTGCGGATTCCGGAAGACATCGCGATCGTCGGCTTCGACGACATCCCGGCCGCCGCGCACGCGAACCCGCCGCTCACGACGCTCGCCGTCGACAAGGAAGCGCTCGGCCGCCGCGGCGTCGAACTGCTGCTCGCCGAATCGCCCGAGCGCACCGAGATCTCCCTGCCCGTCGAACTGATCGTACGGGCCAGCAGCCAGCCCGCCGGCTCACCGGCACTCGATACCGCCACGGTCACCGAATCATGAACATGCCCCCGGTCCAATCCCGCACGGCCGCGCCGGCCGCCCACGCGCAAGCGGCACCGTTCGTCGCGAGCTTCCGCGAGCCGTCGTTCCTGCTGTCGCACATCGAGGACACGCTGCGCTTCTACGCGCAGAACGCGTTCGACCCGACGGGCGGCTTCTACCATTACTTCCGCGACGACGGCAGCATCTACAACCGCACGTCGCGGCACCTGGTCAGCAGCTGCCGGTTCGTCTTCAACTACGCGATGGCGTACCGGCATTTCGGCGATCCGCGCCACCTCGACTACGCACGCCACGGGCTGCGCTTCCTGCGCGACGCGCACTGGGATGAAGCGCTGCAGGGCTACGACTGGGAACTCGACTGGCGCGACGGCGCGAAACGCGCGACGCTCGACGGCACGCGCCACTGCTACGGGCTCGCGTTCGTGCTGCTGGCGGCCGCGCACGCTGCGATGGCCGGCATCGATGAAGCGCGCGCGCTGATCGCGTCGACCTACGAGCTCGCCGAGCACCGCTTCTGGGACGCGGCCGCCGGCCTCTACGCGGACGACGCGACGCCGAACTGGAACGTGTCGTCGTACCGCGGCCAGAACGCGAACATGCACATGACGGAAGCGCTGCTCGCGGCGTACGAGGCGACCGGCCATCTCACCTATCTCGATCGCGCGGAAAAGCTCGCGACCCATGTCACGCGGCGCCAGGCTTCGCTGTCGGGCGGCCTCGTGTGGGAGCACTACCATGCGGACTGGTCGGTCGACTGGGACTACAACAAGGAGGACAGCTCGAACATCTTCCGTCCGTGGGGCTTCCAGCCCGGGCACCAGACCGAATGGGCGAAGCTGCTGCTGATCCTGGAGCGGCACCGCCCGCTCGACTGGCTCGTGCCGCGCGCGGCCGAGCTGTTCGACGCGGCGCTCACGCATGCGTGGGACGCCGATCACGGCGGCCTCTGCTACGGCTTCGGCCCCGACTTCACGATCTGCGACCACAACAAGTATTTCTGGGTGCAGGCGGAAACCTTCGCGGCGGCCGCGATGCTCGGCGCGCGCACCGGCAGCGAGCGCTTCTGGGACTGGTACGACGAGATCTGGCGCTACAGCTGGACGCATTTCGTCGATCACCGCTACGGCGCGTGGTACCGGATCCTCACCTGCGACAACCGCAAGTACAGCGACGAGAAGAGCCCGGCCGGCAAGACCGACTATCACACGATGGGCGCATGCTACGACGTGCTCGCGACCCTCGCGCGCGCGGCGCGCAGCGAGCCGACGCAATGAGCGGCGGCACCTTTCCGGCCTTCGTGTCGGCGGGCGACATCCTGACCGACATGGTGCGTGCGGGCGACGCGCAGTGGACCTCGGTGCCGGGCGGCGCCGGCTGGAACGTCGCGCGCGCGGTCGCGCGGCTCGGCGTGCCGAGCGCGCTCGCGGGCGCGATCGGCGAAGACTGCTTCTCCGACGTGCTGTGGCGTACCAGCGAGGCGGCCGGGCTCGACCTGCGCTTCCTGCAGCGGGTGCCGCGCGCGCCGCTGCTCGCGATCGTCCACGAGACGCGGCCGCCCGCGTACTTCTTCATCGGCGAAGCGAGCGCGGATCTCGCGTTCGACCCGGCGCGGCTGCCGGCCGGCTGGGCCGGACACGTGAAGTGGGCGCACTTCGGCTGCATCAGCCTCGTGCGCGAACCGCTCGCGGGCACGCTCGTCGCGCTCGCGGCCGACCTGCACGCGCGTGGCGTGAAGATCAGCTTCGATCCGAACTACCGGAACCTGATGACGGCCGCGTACCGGCCGACGCTCGAGAAGATGGCCGCGCTCGCCGACCTGATCAAGGTGTCCGACGAGGACCTGCGCCACCTGTTCGGCGGCGACGGCCCCGATGCGGTCGCCGCGGTGCGCGCGCTGAATCCGCGCGCGGCCGTGCTCGTCACGCGCGGCGCGCAGGCGGCCACGCTTTACGCGGACGGCGACGTGCTCGAGGCCAGCCCGCCGCGCGTCGAGGTGGTCGACACCGTCGGCGCGGGCGACGCGTCGATCGGCGGCATGCTGTTCAGCCTGATGGCCGCGCCGCAGCGGTCGTGGCGCGAGCATCTCGCGTTCGCGCTCGCGGCGGGCGCCGCCGCGTGCCGGCATACGGGCGCGCATGCGCCGACGCTCGACGAGGTCGTCGCGCTGCTCGAACGGTGACGGGACGATGACGGCGCGCTGATCGGTCGCCGATTAGCGGCGCTGTACATGCTGCGCCGCAGTGCTACGATGAAGTGTCCTATTGCGGGAGAGGCACGATGGACACGAACACGTTCACGAAAGGCATCTACACGGCCAAGGCGCATACGCAGCACGCCGCCAACGGACAGTTCCAGGGTTACGTGATCCTCGCCCGGGACGACGGCGACGAGACGGAGAACATGCGCTACGACGTCCACACGACGAGTCCGAGCGAGGAAGAGGCGTTCGACGAAGCGAAGGCGCTCGCGCACCGGATCCTCGGCGAAATCGAACTGTAACGCTCGAACCGTGACGCGCCGAACCATCACACGCGCGCCGCGGCCCGGTCGCGGCGCGCCGCCGCATTCGGCGCGGCTCAGAGCAGCCGCGCCACCATCGACACCAGCATCGTCAGCACCAGCGTCGACATGAACGGGAACGGGTAGCGCCGCCCGCCGAGCGTCAGCGTGACGTCGCCCGGCATCCGCCCGATGCCGAACTTGCCGAGCCACGGCCAGCAGCGCGTCAGGATCATCACCGCGACGAACGAGGCCATCAGCCAGCGCAGCATCCCGGGCGCCTCGTCAGAGCGCGTGCGAGCGGTCGCCGCGCGCGAAGGCGTCGAGCGTGCCGTCGATCCCGCGCGAGAACGCGATCACCTTGAACAACTCGCCCATCTCCGCTTCCGAGATCAGCTTCTGCACCGCGTTCGCGGCCGGCAGGAACTGGTGGATGTCGGAAGGATCGATCGCGGCCAGCGCGTCGGTGATGCCCGCGTTCAACAGGAAGCGCGCCTGCGACGTGTAGCCGAGCAGGTCGGCGCCGGTCGCGACGCCCGCGTCGTAGATGCCCGTGAATTCGACGTGTGCGGTGATGTCCTGCAGCCCCGGGTACAGGAATGCGTCGTCATGCGCGTGATGGCGGTAGTGGCACATCAGCGTGCCGCGGTCGCGCTGCGGATGGTAGTACTCGTGCGCGGGGAACCCGTAGTCGACCAGCAGCACCGCGCCACGCCCGAGCATCGTGCATACGGTACGCGTGAACGCCAGCGCGGCTTCGTGCGTCTCGGTCACGTAGCCGTCGTCGACGTCGAGCGTCGCGAGCACCGGCGGCAGGCCGGCCGCGCCGGCGGGCCGGTCGTCGAACACGAACGCGTGCCGCGCGTCGAGCGCGACGCCGCGCTCGAGCCACACGCCGCCCGCCTTCGCGAAGAGGCGCACCGGCATCGCGTCGAGCACCTCGTTGCCGACCACGACGCCGTCGAAGCGCTCGGGCAGCGCGTCGAGCCAGCGCACCTTCGCGGCGAGCGCCGGCGCGGCCGCCGCAATCGTGTCGCGCTGCCGTTCGCGCAGTTCGCCGGACAGGTCGACGATCAGGTATTCGTCGAGCTCGACGCCGAGCGCATCGAGCGCCGCGAGCAGCCCGGCCGCGAGCTTGCCCGTGCCCGCGCCGAACTCCATCACGCGGCGCGTGCCGCTTGCCGCCAGCGCTTGCGCGACGGGATTCGCGAGCGTCTGCGCGAACAGCGGCGACAGCTCGGGGGCCGTCACGAAGTCGCTGCCGTCGTCGGCGCGGCGGCCGAACTTGCGCGCGCCGCCGCTGTAATAGCCGAGGCCGGGCGCATACAGCGCGCGCTCCATGAAGCGGTCGAACGGCAGCCAGCCGCCGGCCGCCGCGATCTCGTCGCGCAGTTGCGCAGCAAGGGTTTCGGACTGCGCGAGCGCGTCAGGGCCGGGAGCAGGTAAACTAGCGGGTTCGTGAGCTTTCGGGTTCATCCCGGCATTGTAAATGACCGTTTCAGCCGATACGTCGCCCCCGCGCATCGCGCTCGTCGCCGGCGCGCTGGGCAGCGCGGCCGACGCCGCGTCGCTCGGTCGCGCGCTCGCGACCGGATTCGCGCAGCACGGCTGGGACGTCGCGCTGCAGCGCAGCCCCGGCACGCCGCGCGCGGCCGCCGACGCGCTCGTCGCCGAAGTCGCCGCCCGCGGGCGCCGTGCAGTCGTGCTCGACGCCGATCTGGCCCTGGAAACCGACGCGGCCGCGCTCGTCGCCGCGTGTGCTGCGGCGCTCGGCCGGCCCGCCTGTGCTGTGTTCGTGAGTGCATGCGCCGCCACCGACGACGCGCACACCGTGGACGGCGCATCGCTCGCCGCCGCGCTCGCGCGCAACGTGACGGCGCCGCTCGCGCTGGCCCGGGCGCTTGCCGACGCGACGCCCGACGCCGCGCGTGACGACGAATCGCTGCGCGCCTGCGTGATCCACGTGCTGGATCAGGCCCTGTTTCACCCGGCGCCGGCGCAGTTGTCGCACGCGCTGATGCAGGCCGCGCTGAACCGCGCGACCTCCGCGCTGGCGCTGGCGCTGGCGCCGAAGGTGCGCGTCGCGGCGCTCGTGCGCGGCCATGCGCCGCACGCGAACGACATCGCGGCGGCGGCCTGCTATCTCGCGAGCGCGCCCGGCGTCACGGGCGCGACGCTGACCGTCGACGGCGGCGAGCACCTGGTGCCGCCCGCCGCCGGCCCGAATGAATGAACCGCGCGGATCGCGCGGCGTGATCGCCGCCGCCCGCGCCGCTTTGCGTGCGCGCACGCCAATTTGACTGGGACGACCATGTTTTCCGCTCTCCTGCACCCCCGCCTCGCGGACTGCCGCAGGCTCTACCTGCGCGACTACGAGGTGCACATCAACATCGGGGCCTTCGAACACGAGAAGCGCGGCGAGCAGCGCGTCGTCATCAACGTCGACCTGTTCGTGCCGCTCGCGCTGTCCACCCCCGTCGACGACCGGCTGCATGAAGTCGTCGACTACGACCTGATGAAGCAGAGCGTCGCGCAGTGCGTGGCGCGCGGCCACATCCACCTGCAGGAAACGCTGTGCGACGCGATCGCCGCGAACCTGCTGGCGCACGACGCCGTGCGCGCGGTACGCGTCTGTACCGAGAAACCGGACGCCTATCCGGACTGCGACGCCGTCGGTGTCGAAGTCTTTCGCATCAAGGACGAGGAGCGCGCATGAACGCCCCCCACATGAACGACACGGCGGCCGATGGCGCCGCCATCGAAGCCACCGCCGCCGACACCGGCCGCCGCGTGCTGACGCGCCGCGAGCAGAAGGAAGCGTACGAGAACAACAAGCTGTTCAAGCGGATCGTGCGCCAGGTCGGCCAGGCGATCGGCGACTACAACATGATCGAGCAGGGCGACAAGGTGATGGTGTGCCTGTCGGGCGGCAAGGACAGCTACGCGATGCTCGACGTGCTGCTGCGCCTGCGCGAGCGCGCGCCGATCGACTTCGACATCGTCGCGGTCAACCTCGACCAGAAGCAGCCGGGCTTCCCTGAACATGTGCTGCCCGAGTACCTGACGCAGGTCGGCGTGCCGTTCCACATCGAGAACCAGGACACCTACAGCATCGTCAAGCGGCTCGTGCCCGAAGGCAAGACGACCTGCTCGCTGTGCTCGCGGCTGCGCCGCGGGATCCTGTACCGCGTGGCCGGCGAGCTCGGCGCGACCAAGATCGCGCTCGGCCACCACCGCGACGACATCCTGCAGACGCTGCTGCTCAACATGTTCTACGGCGGCAAGCTGAAGGGAATGCCGCCGAAGCTGCAGTCGGACGACGGCAGGAACGTCGTGATCCGCCCGCTCGCATACGTGAAGGAAACCGATCTCGAGAAATACGCGGAGCTGCGCGAATTCCCGATCATCCCGTGCAACCTGTGCGGCAGCCAGCCGAACCTGAAGCGCGCGGAAATGAAGGCGCTGATCCGCGAATGGGACAAGCGCTTCCCGGGCCGCGTCGACAACATGTTCAGCGCGCTCGCGAACGTCGTGCCGTCGCACCTGATGGATACGACCCAGTTCCCGTTCGCGTCGCTGCGCGCGACCGGCGTTGCCGATCCGCAGGGCGACATCGCGTTCGACGAGGAGCCGTGCGCGTCCGGCGAAGAGACCGCCGCGCCGGGCGCCGCGAAACCGATCTCGATCGTCCAGTTCGACGACCTGTAAGCAGGGTCCGAACACCCGCCGGAACCGGGGCCGCAGCGTCGTTCCGGCGCTGTCGCCCCGCCGCGACAGGCCCGGAACGACGGGGGCCGCATGCTAAAATGGACGGCTTCGAACTCCTCTGACAAGCTGGCGCCATGAATATCGTGATTTTGGCGGCAGGCACCGGCAAGCGCATGCGTTCCGCGCTGCCGAAAGTGCTCCATCCCCTGGCCGGCAGGCCGCTCCTCTCCCACGTCATCGCCACCGCGCGCACGCTGCAGCCGTCGCGGCTCGTCGTCGTGGTCGGTCACGGCGCCGAGCAGGTCCAGGCCGCCGTCGCCGCGCCCGACGTCCAGTTCGCGGTGCAGGCCGAGCAGCTCGGCACCGGCCACGCGGTACGCCAGGCGCTGCCGCTGCTCGATCCCGCGCAACCGACGCTGGTGCTGTACGGCGACGTGCCGCTCACCCGCGCGTCGACGCTGCGGCGTCTCGTCGACGCCGCGCGCGAGGGCCGCTACGGGATTCTGACCGTCACGCTCGACGACCCGACCGGCTACGGCCGCATCGTGCGCGACGCGTCCGGCTTCGTCACGCGCATCGTCGAGCAGAAGGACGCGTCGCCCGAGCAGCTGAAGATCGCCGAGATCAACACCGGCATCATCGTCACGCCCACGGCCCAGCTGTCGATGTGGCTCGGCGCGCTGAAGAACGAGAACGCGCAGGGCGAGTACTACCTGACCGACGTCGTCGAGCTCGCGATCGAGGCCGGCTTCGAGATCGTCACGGCGCAGCCCGACGAGGAATGGGAAACGCTCGGCGTGAACAGCAAGGCGCAGCTCGCGGAGCTCGAGCGCATCCATCAGCGCAACGTCGCCGATGCGCTGCTCGTCGACGGCGTCACGCTCGCCGATCCGGCGCGGCTCGACGTGCGCGGCACGCTGCGCTGCGGCCGCGACGTGTCGATCGACGTGAACTGCGTGTTCGAAGGCAACGTGACGCTCGCCGACAACGTGACGATCGGCCCGAACTGCGTGATCCGCAACGCGTCGGTCGGCGCCGGCACGCGCATCGACGCGTTCACGCACATCGACGGCGCCGAGCTCGGCGCGAACACCGTGATCGGCCCGTACGCGCGGCTGCGCCCGGGCGCGCAGCTCGCGGACGAAGCGCACGTCGGCAACTTCGTCGAGGTGAAGAACGCGGTGATCGGCCACGGCTCGAAGGCGAACCACCTCACCTACATCGGCGACGCCGACATCGGCGCGCGCGTGAACATCGGCGCGGGCACGATCACCTGCAACTACGACGGCGCGAACAAGTTCCGCACCGTGATCGAGGACGACGTGTTCGTCGGCTCCGACACGCAGCTCGTCGCGCCGGTGCGCGTCGGCCGCGGTGTGACGATCGCGGCCGGCACGACGATCTGGAAGGACGTTGCCGACGGCCTGCTCGCATTGAACGAGAAGACCCAAACGACGAAGAGCGGCTACGTCCGCCCGGTCAAGAAGAAGAGCTGAACCTTTAGCGGGCGCCCGGACGGCGCCCGCGTCGACTTACAGGATGGACCATTCATGTGCGGCATTGTCGGCGCAGTTGCGCAGCGTAATATCGTTCCGGTGCTGATCGAAGGATTGCGGCGCCTCGAATACCGTGGCTATGACTCGTGCGGCGTCGCCGTGCTCGAGCCGGGCGCGCCCAAGCGCGCGCGCAGCGTCGCGCGCGTCGCCGATCTCGATGCGCAGGTGCAGGAATCGCATCTCGAAGGCACGACCGGCGTCGCGCACACGCGCTGGGCGACGCACGGCGCGCCCGTCACGAACAACGCGCATCCGATCTTCTCGTCGAACGCGCTCGCGCTGGTGCACAACGGCATCATCGAGAACTTCGAGCCGCTGCGCGAAGCGCTGCGCGCGAAGGGCTACGAGTTCGTGTCGCAGACCGACACCGAAGTCATCGCGCACCTCGTGCACAGCCTGTATCGCGGCGACCTGTTCGAGGCCGTGCGCGAAGCCGTGCAGCAGCTGCACGGCGCCTATGCGATCGCGGTGACGCACAAGGACCAGCCGCACACCGTCGTCGGCGCGCGCCAGGGTTCGCCGCTCGTCGTCGGCCACGGCGACGGCGAGAACTTCCTCGCGTCCGACGCACTCGCGCTGGCCGGCAGCACCGACCGCTTCACGTTCCTCGAGGAAGGCGACGTGTGCGAGCTGTCGCTCGACGGCGTGAAGATCGTCGATCGTCACGGCGCGCTCGCGCAGCGCGAGATCCGCGTCGTCAGCGCATACGGCGGCGCGGTCGAGCTGGGCCCGTATCGCCACTTCATGCAGAAGGAAATCTTCGAGCAGCCGCGCGCGATCGGCGACACGGTGCCGCAAACCGAAGCATTCGACGCGACGCTGTTCGGCGATGCGGCCCCCGCCGCGTTCGCGGAGATCGACAGCCTGCTGATCCTCGCGTGCGGCACGAGCTACTACTCGGGCCTCACCGCGAAGTACTGGCTCGAATCGATCGCGAAGATCCCGACCCAGGTCGAGATCGCGAGCGAATACCGCTACCGCGAATCGGTCCCGAACCCGCGCCAGCTCGTGCTGGTGATCTCGCAATCGGGCGAGACGGCCGACACGCTCGCCGCGCTCAAGCACGCGCAGTCGCTCGGCCACACGCATACGCTCGCGGTGTGCAACGTCGCGACGAGCGCGATGGTCCGCCTCACCGAGATGCAGTTCCTGACGCACGCGGGCACCGAGATCGGCGTTGCGTCGACCAAGGCGTTCACGACGCAGCTCGTCGCGCTGTTCGTGCTGGCCGCGACGCTCGGCAAGCTGCGCGGGCACGTCGACGCCGCGCAGGAAGCCGAATTCCTGAAGCAGTTGCGCCACCTGCCGGCCGCGCTGAACAGCGTGCTCGCGCTCGAGCCGCAGATCATCGCGTGGTCGGAGGAATTCGCGCGCAAGGAAAACGCGCTGTTCCTCGGCCGCGGGCTGCACTACCCGATCGCGCTCGAAGGCGCGCTGAAGCTGAAGGAAATCTCGTACATCCATGCCGAGGCGTATCCGGCCGGCGAACTGAAGCACGGGCCGCTCGCGCTCGTCACCGAAGCGATGCCGGTCGTCACGGTCGCGCCGAACGACACGCTGCTCGAGAAGCTGAAGTCGAACATGCAGGAAGTGCGCGCACGCGGTGGCGAGCTGTACGTGTTCGCGGATGCCGACACGCAGATCGTCAACGACGAAGGCCTGCACGTGATCCGGATGCCGGAACACTACGGGCAGCTGTCGCCGATCCTGCACGTCGTGCCGCTGCAACTGCTCGCATATCACACCGCATGCGCGCGCGGCACCGACGTCGACAAACCGCGCAACCTCGCGAAGTCGGTGACGGTGGAGTAAGCAATCGGCGCAGCGCGGTCCGGCGCGCCGACGAGACTGACGGAGAGACCATGGTAAGACTGTTTGGATGCGGATTGCTGGCGCTGACCTTCGCGTCGACGGGCTGGGCGGCCGAGCACTACGTCGAAGTCTGGAACCCGCCCGAGGCGCGGTTGCCGGCGGCGCGTACGCCGGCAGCGCGCCCAGGTGCCGACGTGCACGCCGGCCGCAAGACCGTGGAAAAGCACGCGAGCGTGCAGCCGAAGGCTGCGGTCAAGCCGCACAAGCGCCGCGTCGCACAAGCCGTGAAAAGCACGCCGCATCGACCGACCGCCGCGACGGTCGATGCGCCGGCCGCACCGCGCCCGGTCGCGCAGCCTACGCCGGGCCGGCTCACGGTGATGCAGCCGGCCATGCCCGACACGCCGCACGCACTCAAGTTCTCGGACATCCCGCGGCAATACACACCGGACGGCAACGTGCTGCGTGTCGGCACGAGCAGCCGCTCCGCGGAGGTGACGCGATAATGGAAGCGCAGACCTATCACGGCTACCAGATCTGGGGCCATTCGATCCTGCAGCAGGATGAAATCCTGCAGCCCGAACGCTTCGCGGCGAGCGGCACGATCACGCAGAACAATCGGCTCGTCGAAGCGTCGGGCGTGCTCGGCGTGTTCGATACCGAGGACGAAGCGCGCGAAGCGGGGCTCGAATGGGCCCGCGCATGGATCGACAACCATCGCTGAACGGGCCGCGCGGCTGCGCGCGAGCCGTCAACGCAAGAAAAAAAGGGGCGTCCATGACGCCCCTTTCTGCATTCGGCCCCGGCCCGCTCAGGCAACAGGCCGCGGCGGCGGCACCACCGTCCGGGGCCGGCCGACGAGCCGCGCCAGCACGACGATCGCGACCAGCGTGACGACGTACGCAACGATCTGGATCCCCGCCGGACGCGCGGTATAGCCGATCAGCGTATGCAGCGCCTTGCCGACGATGCTCGATTCCTTGAGCAGCCACGAGGTATCCCAGACCGCATCGCCCCACGACGGCACGAGGCCGGCGGCAAGCAGGAAGCCGACGCACTGGCTCGCCATCCCCGCCGCGAGCAGCACGATCAGCGCGTTGGTGACGGAGAAAAGGCGCTTGAGCGGAATCTGCAGCAGGCCCGCATACATCGCGTAGCCGAGCCCGGCGCCGCCCAGCACGCCGAGCAGCCCGCCGGCGATCATCTGCGGCGTCTGTCCCGGATCGCCCGCCGCGATGCCGTACAGGAACAGCACGGCCTCGGAGCCCTCGCGCAGCACCGCCACGCCGACGACGATCGCGAGCCCGGTCAGCGGCCGGCTGCCGGCTGCGACGGCCCGGCCGACCTCGCCCATGTGCAGCGCCATCTCGCGGCCGTGGCGGCTCATCCAGATGCAGTGCCACGCGAGCATCAGCGTCGCGACGAACATCACGCCGGCGTTGAAGACTTCCTGCCCCATGCCGGAGGCCCACTGCGAAATCACGTCGGCGAACGCGGCGATCAGGCCGGCACCGATCACGCCGCCGACGAGCCCGCCGCCGACCCACCAGCCGCGGCTCGGCACGCCCTTCGTCGCGGCCATCACGATCGACACCACCAGCGCGGCCTCGAGCACTTCACGAAAGACGATCAGGGCGGTAGACAGCATGGCGATATCCGCTTATTTGACGGTCAGGTGCGTCTTCGACTGCGCTTCATGATACTCGTCGTGGAACTCGTAGGTGCCGGCGTTCAGCGGCCCGACCAGGATCTCGACCGACTTGCCGGCCGGCACGACCTTCTCCGCCTTGAAATCGTCGCTTTCGAATTCCGCGGGCGTCGCATCGAGATTCTTCACGACGAACTTCACCTTCTTGCCGGCCGGAATCGTCACGCCGTCGGGCGAAAACTTGTGGTTCTTCAGGGTCAGGTTGACGACGTCGTCGGCAGCGAATGCGGACGTTGCCGATGCGCCCAGCAGGGCCAGTGCGAAACCGAAAGCGAAGCGATTCATACGGGTACCGAAATGAAATATCGAGGGGAATCGATAGTAAGATCGATTCGCATTTCCCTCTCCCAGTACCCTTACACGTGACAGGGACATCGGGCGTCAGTAATGCGACGCGCACCTTGTCGTGCAAGGCTCCGCGAGATTTCGCCGGCAATACGCGGCCGTCAATCGGGAAAAATTCGGACTGACGCACACGGGCAAATTGCGATTCGTCTGACATCAGCTTTACAAATTGCTTGTGCGGTGTCGAACGCGACGAATGGCTTGACCTTCCCACCATGGCAAGCTTCATGCTGGCGATGTTTGTGAATCGCCAATCAACCCAGGAGAACACGATGGAATTCGAAGTCCAGGACATGACCTGCGGCGGCTGCGCCAACGCCATCACGCGCGCCGTGACGGCAGCGGACCCCGCCGCGAAGCTCGACATCGACGTGGCCGCGAAGACGGTCAAGGTCGAATCGGCGCAAGGCGCCGAACGCGTGCAGTCGATCATCGAAGCCGCGGGCTTCCACCCGGCATTGCGCTCGGCCTGACGCGCGCGGGCGCGGCACCCCTCGGCACCGCGCCCGTACACCGGCCGCGTCAGCGCAGCCGGATCAGCGTCGACTTCAGCTCGGTGTATTTCTCGAGCGCGTGCAGCGACTTGTCGCGGCCGTTGCCCGACTGCTTGTAGCCGCCGAACGGGAAGTTCATGTCGCCGCCTTCGTCGTAGCAGTTCACCCACACCGTGCCCGCCCGCAGCCGGCGCGACACGTCGTGCGCGGTCGTCAGGTTCGACGTCCACACGGCCGCGGCCAGCCCGTATTCGGTGTCGTTCGCGATCCGCACCGCCTCGTCGACATCGTCGAACACGATCACCGACAGCACGGGGCCGAAGATCTCCTCGCGCGCGATCTTCGCATCGGGCTTTACCTCGAACACCGTCGGTTCCACGTAGAAGCCACCCGTCTCCTCCTTCACGCGCGCGCCGCCCGTGACGAGCGTGCCTTCCTTGCACCCGGCATCGATGTAGCCGAGCACGCGCTCGAGCTGGATCCCGTCGACGATCGCGCCCATCGATACCGACGGATCGAGCGGGTTGCCCGGCACGTACGCGCGCGCGGCCGCCACCAGCTTCTCGATGAACGCGTCCTTGATGTCGCGATGCACGAGCAGGCGCGAGCCGGCCGTGCACATCTCGCCCATGTTGTAGAAGATCGCCCCGGCCGCGGCCTGCGCGGCGCGCTCGAGGTCCGGACAATCCGGCAGCACGATGTTCGGCGACTTGCCGCCGAGCTCGAGCCACGCGCGCTTCAGGTTCGACTGCGCGGCGTACTGCATGATCAGCTTGCCGACCGCGGTGGAGCCGGTGAACGCGATGCAGTCGACATCGCGATGCAGCGCGAGCAGCTTGCCCGGTTCGCCCGCGCCCGGCACAACGTTGAACACGCCGGCCGGGATGCCGGCCTCGTATGCGAGCTGCGCGACGCGGATCGCGGTCAGCGGCGATTTCTCCGACGGCTTCAGCACGACGCTGTTGCCGGCCGCGAGCGCCGGGCCGAACTTCCATGCGGCCATCAGGATCGGGAAGTTCCACGGCACGACGGCCGCCACCACGCCGACCGGCTCGCGCGTGACGAGACCGACGAGATGATGGTCGGCCGGCGCGACTTCGCCGCCAACCTTGTCGATCGCTTCGGCGAACCACTCGACGCAATAAGCGGCGCCCGGCACGTCAACCGTCGTGGTGTCGCCGATCGGCTTGCCCGCATCGAGCGTCTCGAGCAGCGAAAGTTCGTCGAGATGCTCGCGCATCAGCGCGGCCCAGCGCAGCAGCACGGCCTTGCGCGCGCGCGGGTTCAGTCCGGCCCACACGCCGGCGTCGAACGCGCGGCGCGCGGCCGCGACGGCGGCGTTCACGTCGGGCTCTCCGCAATCGGCCACCTTCGCGAGCACGCGGCCGTCGATCGGGCTCACGCAGTCGAACGTCCTGCCGCCGTGCGCGTCGCGCGACGTGCCGTCGATGAATGCGCGCCCTTCAATCGTGAGCGACGCCGCCTTGTCCTGCCAGTCAGCCAAAGTCAACTTGTTCATCAGGATGCCTCAATTGTCGTGGCATTCGTGCTGCGGCATGCCGCGCAACGGCAAGACTGCCGGCGACGAATGCAGTGATGCGGGCTCAGAAGGTGGCCGGCGAATTCGCCGACACGACCTCGCAGAGCTGTTCCGCGCTGGGATTGCGAAAACGGTGCGGCAAACGGCTTTCGAAGTAGTAGCCGTCTCC
This sequence comes from Burkholderia sp. LA-2-3-30-S1-D2, assembly GCF_001523915.2. Taxonomy (NCBI): domain Bacteria; kingdom Pseudomonadati; phylum Pseudomonadota; class Betaproteobacteria; order Burkholderiales; family Burkholderiaceae; genus Burkholderia; species Burkholderia sp. LA-2-3-30-S1-D2. Next base: position 3,252,791 of record NZ_CP013384.1, read on the forward strand.
GGGGTCGAGCAGCCAGGTCGCGCCGTCGACGGTGAGCTCGAGCCGACCCGACACGACCACGCCGCCCTCGTGCCCCGCGTGCACGAGCATCTCCGGCCCCGTATCGGCGAGCGGCTGGTAGATCTCGCGCATGATGCACATGTTGCGGTCCTTCACGCCCGCGCCGACGAGATGAAATGCGAGCGCGTCGTTGCCAAGGTTCGGCATCTCGTCGCGGCGCGATACGACCGAGCGCGATTCGACGAGTTCGAACGTGAAGAACTCCGCGAGACTCATCGGAATGCATTCGAGCAGTTTCTTCAGCGAGCCGACCGACGGGCTTACGCGCCCCTGTTCGATCAGCGAGATCGTGCCGTTGGTCACGCCGGCCCGCTTCGCGAGTTCGCGCTGCGACAGGCCATGCTTGTTGCGCACGAAACGCAGGCGCTCGGCGACTTCGGTGGACATCGATTCGGTTTCGGACACGATAGAAGTGCGGTGAAAAAGTGAAACGACGCGTGGAGCGGCGTTACGCAGCCGTTGAATATTCTAATCACTTTATGCCGCGCATCAGCGGGGAAAACCCTGAAAGGCGTTCGAAATAATGAACACCCAGCGGGTCATTCCATTTACGAATATTTTGTTCGGAGTGCCTCGGGAAAGCCCTGACACGAGACCGTCAAAAAACATTTGACGCCGTTTTTGGCTCGTATATGCTGGCTCTCAGGTCAGCGTCATTGGCCATTCATCGGCACCGAAAAACGTTATTGCAACGTAAAAATTGATGCCCATCGATGTAAATGACGCAGGACCGGCACCTCGATTATTTTAAACGCCTCGAGCGCCGAAACGATCAGGTGTTCAATACTTTCAACAAACCAGTCGAGTGTAATCGTGAGAGTCCGTGGCCCTCTGGTGAGGTGGGATCGAGGCGATGTGCGAAGTTTGCGCAGCGCTGTTCCCGCTTCCGATGGCAGTTGCGGCTGGCATAGTCCTCGCCTGCTGCATCTGTCGATCTACACCATCCTGTCCCGTCGTTCCGTTCGCCGTCACAACGCCGTTTCCGCACGCGCGTTCGTGGCCGTCGATACCGACGAAGTCGCATCGCTGCTGCCATAGCGCCTCTCCTCCTTTTCTCGTCGTTCGTTTCAACTGCCTGCTCGTCAGCCGCGTCGTCTGCGCGGTGACGGAACGCGTTCGCGCATCCATTGCCGCGTCGCGCAGCGCAACGAAACGAACGACGGCCTGACCGTCGCGCGCAGCGCGGATCGCCATGCGAACCCGTTGCGCCCATTCACCAGCGGCCTTGCGCATTTCGCCAGGCTGCGGGGCCGTGTCGCGCCTGCATTTCGCGATTTTCCCGCGTAACGCACGCCATGGCCCTACGGACAACTGATTGACGTCATGGAAAGGAAACCCCTCGTCGGCATCACCGCCGACTTCACGCAAATCGGCGCACATGCGTCGCACACGGTCGGCGACAAGTACGTCGCGGCGATCGTCGACGGCGCACACGCGCTCGCGATGGTGCTGCCCGCGCTCGGCGATCGCCAGTCGACCGACGACGTGCTCGCCACGGTCGACGGCCTGTTGTTTACCGGCAGCTATTCGAACGTCGAGCCGCACCTGTATGGCGGCGAGCCGAGCGAGCCCGGCACGAAGCACGATCCCGCGCGTGACGCGACGACGCTGCCGCTGCTGCGCGCGGCGATCGCCGCTGGCGTGCCCGTGCTGGCCGTGTGCCGCGGCTTCCAGGAGCTGAACGTCGTCTGCGGCGGCACGCTGCATCAGCGCGTGCACGAAGTGCCCGGCCTCGCGGATCACCGCGAGGACGACGACGCGCCGATGGACACGCAATACGGCCCCGCGCACGTCGTGCGCCTGACGCCCGGCGGCGTGCTGCACATGCTCGCCGGCGGCCGCGACGACGTGCACGTGAACTCGCTGCACAAACAGGGCGTCGCGCAGCTCGGTGCCGGCCTCGCCGTCGAAGCGGTCGCGCCGGACGGCCTGGTCGAGGCCGTCAGCGTCGTCGACGCACCGGCCTTCGCCCTCGCCGTGCAATGGCACCCGGAATGGCGGCATGCGCATGACCCGCTGTCGAGCGCGATCTTCCGCGCCTTCGGCGACGCATGCCGCGCCCGCCGGAACGCCCGCGAGCGCACCAGGGCCGCCGCCGCGCTCGCATGAGCGCGTCGAACAACCAACGAGAACGAACATGCAAGACATCGACGAATTTCTGAAGCAGTACCGGATCACCGAGATCGAAGCGATCATTCCCGACATGGCCGGCATCGCGCGCGGCAAGATCACGCCGCGCAACAAGTTCACGTCCGGCGAATCGATGCGCCTGCCGCAGGCCGTGATGGTGCAGACCGTCACCGGCGAGTATCCGGAAGACGGCTCGCTGACCGGCGTGACCGACCCCGACATGGTGTGCGTGCCCGACACGTCGACCATTCGCCTGATCCCGTGGGCGGTCGACCCGACCGCGCAAGTGATCCACGACTGCGTGCACTTCGACGGCTCGCCCGTCGAGATCTCGCCGCGCTACGTGCTGCGCCGCGTACTCGACCTGTACAAGGCGAAGGGCTGGAAGCCCGTCGTCGCGCCGGAGCTCGAGTTCTACCTGGTCGACATGAACAAGGACCCGGACCTGCCGCTGCGTCCGCCGGTCGGCCGCACGGGCCGCCCCGAGACGGGCCGCCAGTCGTATTCGATCGAGGCGGTCAACGAGTTCGACCCGCTGTTCGAGGACATCTACGAGTACTGCGAAGCACAGAACCTCGACATCGACACGCTGATCCACGAAGTCGGCGCCGCGCAGATGGAGATCAACTTCATGCACGGCGACGCGCTGTCGCTCGCCGACCAGGTGTTCCTGTTCAAGCGCACGGTGCGCGAGGCCGCGCTGCGTCACAACATGTACGCGACGTTCATGGCGAAGCCGATGGAAAACGAGCCGGGTTCGGCGATGCACGTGCACCAGAGCATCGTCGACGAGGAGACGGGCCAGAACCTGTTCACGTCGCGGGAAACCGGCGGCGCGACGTCGATGTTCTACAACTACCTCGCGGGGCTGCAGAAATACACGCCCGCCTTGATGCCGATCTTCGCGCCGTACATCAATTCGTACCGCCGGCTGTCGCGCTTCATGGCCGCGCCGATCAACGTGCAGTGGGGCTACGACAACCGCACGGTCGGCTTCCGCATCCCGCACTCGGGCCCGGCCGCGCGCCGCATCGAGAACCGGATCCCGGGCGTCGACTGCAACCCGTACCTCGCGCTCGCGGCGACGCTCGCGGCCGGCTATCTCGGCATGACGCAGCGTCTCGAACCGACCGAACCGCTCGTCAGCGACGGCTACGAACTGCCGTACCAGCTGCCGCGCAACCTCGAGGAAGGGCTCACGCTGATGGCCGCATGCGAGCCGCTCGGCGAGATTCTCGGCCACAAGTTCCTGAAGGCGTATTTCGCGCTGAAAGAAACCGAATACGAAGCGTTCTTCCGCGTGATCAGCTCGTGGGAACGCCGCCATCTGCTGCTGCACGTCTGAGCGTGCGCACGACGACTACGGAATCACGGAGGAAACATGACTTACCGCAATGAATCTGCCTGGATCCAGCCGGCCGCGCCGGCCGCCGCACCGCGCACGACGCAGGCACGCTCGACCGCCGAATACCGCGCGCTCGACGCCGCGCACCACATCCACCCGTTCTCGGACATGGGCGCGCTCAACCGCGCGGGCAGCCGCGTGATCGTGAAGGCCGACGGCGTCTATCTGTGGGACTCGGACGGCAACAAGGTCATCGACGGGATGGCCGGCCTCTGGTGCGTCAACGTCGGCTACGGCCGCAAGGAACTCGCCGACGCAGCGTATCGCCAGCTCCAGGAACTGCCGTTCTACAACACGTTCTTCAAGACGACGCACCCGCCGGTGATCGAGCTTTCCGCGATGCTCGCGGAAGTGACGCCCGCCGGTTTCAATCACTTCTTCTACTGCAACAGCGGCTCGGAAGGCAACGACACCGTGCTGCGCCTCGTGCATCAGTACTGGCGCGTGCAGGGCAAGGCGCAGAAGAAATACGTGATCTCGCGCAAGAACGGCTACCACGGCTCGACGATCGCGGGCGGCACGCTCGGCGGGATGGGCTACATGCACGAGCAGATGCCGTCGAAGGTCGAGCACATCGTGCACATCGACCAGCCGTACTTCTTCGGCGAAGCGCAGGCCGGCGAGACGCCCGAGGCATTCGGCCTCGCACGCGCGCAGCAGCTCGAGGCGAAGATCCTCGAACTCGGCGCGGAGAACGTCGCGGCGTTCATCGGCGAGCCGTTCCAGGGCGCGGGTGGCGTGATCTTCCCGCCGTCGACGTACTGGCCGGAAATCCAGCGGATCTGCCGCAAGTACGACATCCTGCTCGTCGCCGACGAAGTGATCGGCGGCTTCGGCCGCACCGGCGAATGGTTCGCGCATCAGCACTTCGGCTTCGAGCCGGACCTGATCACGATGGCCAAGGGCCTGACGTCGGGTTACGTGCCGATGGGCGCGGTGGGCATCCATGAACGCATCGCGCGCCCGATCATCGACAACGGCGAATTCAATCACGGCCTCACGTACTCGGGCCATCCGGTCGCGGCGGCGGTGGCGGTCGCGAACCTGAAGCTGCTGCGCGACGAAGGGATCGTCGAGCGCGTGAAGCACGACACTGGCCCTTACTTCCAGGCGCTGATGCGCGAGACCTTCGCGCGTCATCCGATCGTCGGCGAAGTGCACGGCCACGGGATGGTCGCGAGCCTGCAGCTCGCCGAGTCGCCGGCCGAACGCCGCCGCTTCGCGAACGGCGGCGACGTCGGCACGATCTGCCGGGACTTCTGCTTCAGCGGCAACCTGATCATGCGTGCGACCGGCGACCGGATGCTGCTGTCGCCACCGCTCGTGATCTCGCGTCAGGAAATCGATGAGCTCGTATCGAAGGCGAAGAAGGCCGTCGATGCGACCGCCCAGCAACTGGGCCTTTCGTAACGACTTTGCCTACAGGCGTGCGGCGGGTGCCGCACGCCGCCATAACCCAGGGGAATTCCACCATGCGTGCCTGCTTTCTTCGCCAAGCCTGTTCCGTCGCGGCCCTTGCCGCCGCGGCCGCGTTCACTTCGGTCGCCAGCCCGTCGGCGCACGCCGACGAACTGAACGTCTACAACTGGTCCGACTACATCGCACCCGACACGATTCCGAACTTCCAGAAACAGACGGGCATTCACGTCAAGTACGACAACTACGACAGCGACGACACGCTGCAGGCGAAGCTGCTCGCGGGCAGCTCGGGCTACGACATCGTCGTGCCGACCTCGAACTACATGGCCAAGCAGATCCAGGCCGGCGTGTATCAAAAGCTCGACAAATCGAAGATCCCGAACCTCGCGAATCTCGATCCGCTGCTGATGAAGATGATCTCGGATGCCGATCCGGGCAACCAGTACGGCGTGCCGTGGGCGTATGGCACCGACGGCATCGGCTACAACGTGCAGGCAGTGAAGAAGGCGCTCGGCGACAAGGCGCCGGTCGACAGCTGGGCGCTGGTGTTCGACCCGGCCAACATGGAAAAGCTGAAGGGCTGCGGCGTGTCGTTCCTCGACCAGGCCGTCGACGTGTTCGCAGCCACGCTGCAATACATGGGCAAGAACCCGAACAGCACGAACCCCGGCGACTACCAGGCTGCGTTCGAAGTCCTGAAGAAAGTCCGCCCGTACATCACCCAGTTCAACTCGTCCGGCTACATCAACGACCTCGCGAACAACGACGTATGCGTCGCGCTCGGCTGGTCAGGCGACATCGGTATCGCGCATCGCCGCTCGGCGGAGGCCAAGCGCGCGTATGACATCAAGTTCGCGAATCCGAAGGAAGGCGGGCTGCTGTGGTTCGACGTGATGGTTGTCCCGAAAGATGCGCCGCACCCCGAGGCCGCGATGAAGTGGATCAACTACGTGTCGGACGCGAAGGTCAACGCGGCGATCACCAACACGGTGTTCTACCCGACCGCGAACAAGGCCGCGCATCAGTTCGTGACGCCGTCCGTCGCGCAGGATCCGACCGTCTATCCGCCCGAAGACGTCCTGAAGAAGATGGTGCTGATGAAGCCGATGCCGGCCGACATCCTGCGCCTCGAGAACCGTCTGTGGGCGCAACTGAAAACCGGCCACTGATCGCCATGCATCACGGCAGCGCAGGCATCGCTCCACGCCTGCGCGCCTGAGATACGCGGACCGCCGTCCGCCTGCGCGCGCCGCGCGCCCTGTTCCATCCGGCACGAGCCGTTGTCCGCGAGTCGCGTTGCGCGTCTCGCGCGGGGACGCTCACGCCTGCAATCCGTGAAGAACGAATGGTGACTCCCATGCAATCGATACCCTCTTCCGCTGCTGCACGCCAGACCCAACCGGCCGCCCTGGCCCGCTCGAAGAACGACACGTTCGTGCGCATCGAAAACGTCGTGAAGAAATTCGGCGACAGCACGGCCGTCGACAACGTAAATCTGACGATCGCGAAAAACGAATTGTTCGCACTGCTCGGCAGCTCGGGCTGCGGCAAGTCGACGCTGCTGCGCATGCTCGCCGGGCTGGAAACGGCCACCTCCGGCAAGATCTTCGTCGACGGCGAGGACCTCGCGTCGCTGCCGCCGTACCGCCGGCCGGTGAACATGATGTTCCAGTCGTACGCGCTCTTTCCGCACATGTCGGTCGAGTCGAACGTCGCGTTCGGCCTGAAGCAGGAAGGTACGCCGAAGAACGAAATCAAGGAACGCGTGGCCGACGCGCTTGCGCTCGTGCAGATGAGCAAGTACGCGAAGCGCAAGCCGCATCAACTGTCGGGCGGCCAGCAGCAGCGCGTCGCGCTCGCCCGCTCGCTGGTCAAGCGCCCGAAGCTGCTGCTGCTCGACGAGCCGATGTCCGCGCTCGACAAGAAGATCCGCCAGAAGACCCAGCTCGAACTGGTGAACATCATCGAGAAGGTCGACGTGACCTGCGTGATGGTCACGCACGACCAGGAAGAAGCGATGACGATGGCGAGCCGCCTCGCGGTGATGAGCGAAGGCAAGATCGTGCAGATCGGCTCGCCCGGCGAAGTGTACGAATTCCCGAACAGCCGTTTCTCGGCCGAATTCATCGGCTCGACCAATCTGTTCGAGGGGCACGTGGTCGAGGACGAACCCGATCACATCTTCGTCGAAAGCGACGACCTCGAAGCGCGGATGTACGTGAGCCACGGCGTGACCGGCCCGCTCGGCATGCCGGTCGGCATCTCGGTGCGCCCGGAACGCGTGCACGTGTCCCGCGAAAAGCCCGGCTCGCATCACAACTGGGCGCGCGGCGTCGTGACCGACATCGCGTACATGGGCGCGTACTCGCTGTACCACGTGCGCCTGCCGAGCGGCAAGACGGTGGTGTCGAACCTGTCGAGCTCGCACCTGATGCACGACAGCGCGCCGGCGTGGAACGACGACGTGTTCCTGTCGTGGTCGCCGGCCAGCGGCGTCGTGCTGACGCAATGAGGGCGACATGATGAGAACTTCCGCTTCCACTCCTTCCGCGCCGGTGCCGACCGGTGCGACCGCTACGACTCAGGTCGCCAAACGCCGCAGCCGCTTCGCCGCGCTGTCGCGCTTCCTGCCGTCGGGCCGCGGCATCGCGATCGGCGTGCCGTTCGTGTGGCTCACGATCTTCTTCGCGCTGCCGTTCGTGCTGGTGTTCAAGATCAGCTTCGCCGACCAGGTGATGGGGATCCCGCCGTACACGTCGCTCGTCGAGATCAAGGACGGCGTCGTGCACTTCGCGCTGCAGCTGTCGCACTACGCGTTCCTGCTGCAGGACGACCTGTACATCGCGACCTACCTCAGCTCGCTGAAGATGGCCGCCGTATCGACGCTGCTGTGCCTGCTGATCGGTTACCCGATGGCGTACTACATCGCGCGCTCGGAACCGGCCCGGCGCAACGTGCTGATGATGGCCGTGATGCTGCCGTTCTGGACGTCGTTCCTGATTCGCGTGTACGCATGGATCGGCATCCTGAAGGATGACGGCCTCCTGAACCACACGCTGATCGCACTGGGCATCATCCACACGCCGCTGCGCCTCTATCACAGCGATGCGGGCGTCTACATCGGGATGGTCTATTCGTACCTTCCGTTCATGGTGATGCCGCTGTATGCGCACCTCGTGAAGATGGATCTGACGCTGCTCGAGGCCGCGTACGACCTTGGCGCCAGACCGTGGGTCGCGTTCACGCGCATCACGCTGCCGCTGTCGAAGAACGGGATCATCGCCGGCAGCCTGCTGGTGTTCATTCCGGCGGTCGGCGAGTACGTGATTCCGGAGCTGCTCGGCGGCGCCGACACGCTGATGATCGGCCGCGTGATGTGGGACGAGTTCTTCAACAACATGGACTGGCCGATGGCGTCCGCGGTGACGGTCGCGATGGTGCTGCTGTTGCTGGTGCCGATGGCGCTGTTCCAGTACTACCAGGTCAAGGAACTGGAGGAAGCGAAATGATCAAGCCGAGCAAACCGCTGTCGACAGGCGTCCTCGCCTTCGGCTTTCTGTTCCTGTACATCCCGATCATCAGCCTGGTCGTGTACTCGTTCAACGAGTCGAAGCTGGTGACGGTGTGGTCGGGCTTCTCGCTGAAGTGGTACGCGGCGCTGTGGCAGGACGACGAGCTGCTCACGGCCGCGTGGCTGTCGCTGAAGATCGGTCTCCTGACGGCCACCGCGTCGGTCGTGATCGGCACGTGGGCGGGCTTCGTGCTCGCGCGCTTCGGCCGCTTCAAGGGCTTCACGCTGTACACGGGGATGATCAACGCGCCGCTCGTGATTCCCGAGGTGATCCAGGGCATCTCGCTGCTGCTGCTTTTCGTGGCGCTGGAGCAGATGTTCGGCTGGCCGAAAGGGCGCGGGATGGTGACGATCTGGATCGGCCACGTGATGCTCTGCGTGTCGTACGTGGCGATCATCGTGCAGTCGCGCGTGAAGGAGATGAACAAGTCGCTGGAGGAAGCGGCGCTCGATCTGGGCGCGACGCCGCTGAAGGTGTTCTTCGTGGTGACGCTGCCGCTGATCTCGCAGGCGCTGCTGTCGGGCTGGCTGCTGTCGTTCACGCTGTCGATCGACGACCTGGTGCTGTCGGCGTTCCTGTCCGGGCCCGGCTCGACGACGCTGCCGCTGGTGGTGTTCTCGCGTGTGCGTCTTGGCCTGAACCCTGAAATGAATGCACTCGCGACGCTGTTCATCACCGCAGTGACGATCGGCGTGATCGTCGTGAACCAGATGATGATCGCGCGCGAGCGACGCCGCGTGGCCGACATGAAGGCGGCGTTCGCGGCGGCCTGACTTCCCTCTTCCCGTTCCATCGATAACAAGACCTGCGCGCCGCGTGATGCGGCGCGCAAACCGATCACACATTGACAGGCCCACGACAAGGAGAATCCGCAATGAAGAAGAAACTGATCTGCCTGCTGGTGGCCGGCGCGTTGCCGGGCATCGCGCTGGCCGACTCGACCTCTGCCGAAATCAAGGCACTGCAGGCGCAGGTCGCCGCGCTGCAGAAGCAGATGAAGGCCATGCAGGCGCAGCTCGCCGCGAAACCGGGCGGCGCGCCGGTCGCGCAGGCCGGCGCGACGGCCTCGGCCAAGCCGGCGATGGTGGCCGCCGATCCGTCCTCGCCGGACTACGGCCGTGCCCAGGCCACGCTGACCAACGACGAAGTCAGCGAAATGAAGCAGCAGATCGCGAACCAGCAGCTGAAGGTCGACTCGCTGACGGACGCGGCCAACACCGGGCCGCTCGCGGGCCTGTCGGTCACGGGCTACATCGACCCGACCTACATCTACAACCGCGCGGCCGGCACGTCGTCGTTCCTGTTCGCGAACCACGAGAACGCGTACAACTACTTCAACAGCACGTTCGGCGATCTCTACCTCGACATCAAGAAGACCTTCGGCGTCGGCCCGATGGCGCCGTCGGCGGAGATCACGCTGATGCCGAATCGCGGCAACGGCATCACGCTGCTGCAGAACTCGCGCGGCTCGATCACCGACAACCTGCTGAACACGGCGGTCGTCAACGTGCCGATCACCGCGTCGACGACGCTCGTCGCCGGTTTGATCCCGAGCTTCGGCGGCTACGAGGTGCAGCAGTCGAACCAGATGCTCACGCTCACGCACAACCTGCTGTACGATTTCTCGGATCCGGGCAGCTACGTCGGCGTCGGCGCGAACTACACGAAGGGCAACTGGGCGTGGAAGTTCTTCCTCGGCAACGAGCAGTACCGCACGTACGGCTCGGTCACGCAGACGGGCACCAATGCGCTCGGCGACCCGATCAGCACGAGCAACAAGGTGCCGACCTTCACCGCGCGCGCGGACTACACGTGGTCGAGCGCGCTCGATATCGGTGGGTCGTTCAACATCGGGCGGCAGACGCTGGCGAGCGCGATCGATGCGAACGGCGTCGTCCACTACGGCCCGGGCGGTGCGGCACCGAGCGCCTATGGTTCGTTCTTCTTCGGCGAACTCGATGCGACCTACACGCTCGCCGATATTCAGTACAACGCAGAAGTCGACTACGGCCGGCAGCAGCATGCGGCGTTCAACGGCGGGCTCGCGCAGTGGTACGGTCTGTCGCTGCTCGCGCACCGCAAGTTCAACGCGCCGGTGGTCGGTCGCATGGGCGTGACGCTGCGCTACGACCTGCTCGCCAACACGAAGAACGGCGGCGGCGGTGGCGGCATCGCGCTGAACGGCAACGGGATGGATCCGAACAACGGCTTCGGCGTCGACGCGGACTGCTTCGCGATGTCGCAGGCCGGCGGCGGCCTGGGCTTCGAGTGCAAGGGCGCGGTGCGCCAGGACGTCGCGCTCGACCTGCTGTTCTATCCGACCCAGCAGATCACCGTGAAGGTCGAATACCGGCACGACTGGGCGAACAACAAGGTGTTCCTGCGCAACGACGGCTCGTACGGCAAGTCCAACGACCTGCTCGCGACGCAGTTCATCTATTCGTTCTGATGCTGGCCGCGCGCGACGCCGTGCCGCGTGCATGGCGTCCCGCATCGTTTCACCCGGCCGGATCGCGGTGCGTCGCGCACCGGCGCCGGCCGTCCTCGAGGGAGTCGGTCTGATGACGCAGTCTTTCACCCGCCGCGCCGACGCGCTCGCGCGCGACTCGTACTACGAAGCGACCGCCGCGCGACCCGCGGCCGACGATCCCGTGCTGGAGGACGCGATCGACGTCGACGTGTGCGTGATCGGCGCGGGCTTCGCGGGCCTGTCGACGGCGCTCGACTGCCGCGCGCGCGGGCTGTCGGTCGCCGTGATCGATGCGCACCGGCCCGGCTGGGGCGCGTCGGGCCGCAACGGCGGCCAGGCAATCACGGGCTTCGCGAAAGACGAGGTGATCGAGCGACAGCTCGGCGCCGCCGGCGCGCGTGCCGCGTGGTCGCTGTCGCTCGACGGCGTCGCGCTGATCGCCGAGCGCATCGCGCGCCACGGCATCGACTGCGACTTCACGCGCGGCTACCTCACGGTCGCGACGAAGCCGCGCCGCATCGACGACCTGCGCGCATGGATGGATGCCGCGACGTCGCGCTGGGGCCATCCGTCGCTGTCGTGGCTCGACACCGGCGCGATTCGCGCGCGCATCGCATCGTCCCGTTATCTGGCGGGCGTCTACGATCCGCTGTCGGGTCACCTGCATCCGCTCAAGTATTGCCTGGGCCTCGCCGATGCCGCGCGCCGCGAAGGCATCGCGCTCCATGCGCACACGCCCGCGCTCGACGTCGTTCGCGACGCGCGGCCGGTCGTGCGCACACCGTCGGGCGAAGTGCGCTGCCGCTTCGTCGTGTCGTGCTGCAACGCAGGCCCCGGCGGCATCCTGCCGGCCGCCACCGCCGCGCGAATCGCGCCGATCGCGTCGTACATCATCGCGACCGAACCGCTCGGCCGCGCGCGCGCCGACGCGCTGATCGCGCGGCGCGAAGCCGTGTGCGACAACAACTTCTTCCTCGACTACTTCCGGCTGTCGGCCGACCATCGAATGCTGTTCGGCGGCCGCGCGAACTCCGCGGGCGCGTCGCCCGACACGCTCGCGGAAACGATCCGGCAGCGCATGGTCGGCGTGTTCCCGCAGCTCGCCGACGTGCGCGTCGACCACGCGTGGGGCGGCTTCGTCGACGTCACGCGCAACCGCGCGCCGGACTTCGGCGCACTCGATCCGAACTTCTTCTATGTCCAGGGCTTCAGCGGGCACGGCGTCGCGCTGACCGGAGTCGCCGGACGCGCGATCGCCGGCGCGATCGCGGGCGACACGCGCGTGTTCGACCTGTTCGCGCAGCTGCGCCACCGGCGCTTTCCCGGCGGCGACGCGTGGCGGCAACCCGCGCTCGAACTCGGGATGCTGTACCACCGCGTGCGCGAGCTGTTCTGAGCCCCTTTCATTCGCTTTCCTGATCATGAAGACATTCGCCAAACAGCCGCACGTCGCGTCTTACTACGCGGCGACCGCCAACGATACGACCCGCCATGCGCCGCTCGCCGGCACGACCGACGCCGACGTGTGCGTGATCGGCGCGGGCCTCACCGGTTTGTCCGCCGCGCTCAACCTCGCCGAGCGCGGCCACTCGGTGACCGTGCTCGAAGCGTCGCGGGTCGGATGGGCGGCGAGCGGGCGCAACGGCGGCCAGCTGATCGGCGGCTTTGCGTGCGACATCGACACGTTCGGCAACTTCATGCCCGAAGCCGACGTGAAACGGATCTGGGACATGGGGCTCGAAACGCTGTCGCTCGTGAAGTCCCGCATCGCGCGGCACGACATCGACTGCGCGCTCGTACCGGGCTACCTGACCGCCGCGAACACCGAGCGCGACGCGGATGCGCTGAAGCGCTGGCGCGACGAGGCCGCGAAGCGCTTCGGCTACGACCGCTTCCATTTCGTGGAGGCAGACGAGCTCGGCGACTACGTGCAGTCGGCGCGCTATCGCGGCGGCCTGTACGACCCCGACAGCGGCCACCTGCATCCGCTGAACTACACGCTCGGGCTCGCGCGTGCGGCCACCGACGCCGGCGTGCGGATCCACGAGGACAGCTGCGTGACGCGCGTGCGCGACGTGTCGGGCGGCCACGTCGTCGAAACCGCCCAGGGGCAGGTGCGCGCGCGCTTCGTCGTGCTCGCGTGCAACACGTACGTGGGTACGCTCGCGCCCGCGCTGTCGAAGAAGATCATGCCGGTCGGCACCTACGTGATCGCCACCGAGCCGCTCGGCGAAGCGCGCGCCGCCGCGCTGATGCCCGCGCGCGCGGCGATCTGCGACAGCCGCTTCGTGCTCGACTATTTCCGGCCGGCGCCCGACACGCGGCTCGTGTGGGGCGGCAAGGTCAGCTATTCGACGCGGCAACCGCGCGATCTCGCGGCGGCAATGCGCGCGGACATGCTGAAGACGTTCCCGCAGCTCGCGGACGTCAAGGTCGACTACGCATGGGGCGGCTTCGTCGACATCACGATGAACCGCGCGCCGCACTTCGGGCGCGTCGCGCCGACGATGTACTTCGCGCAGGGCTTCTCGGGGCACGGCGTGAACACGACGGCGCTTGCCGGCAAGCTGATCGCCGAGGCGATCGACGGCCAGGCGAGCCGCTTCGACCTGTTCGGCAAGATCCGGCATCGCGACTTCCCCGGCGGCGCGACGCTGCGCACGCCGGCGCTGGTGCTCGCCATGAGCTGGTACCGGCTGCTCGACGCGTTCGGCATGCATTGAGCGGGCCGCATCGGAGCGATGCGAGCCGTAAGCGCGTCGCACACCGCGCGTCTCACGCCACACACCGATGCAAAATGAAAAACGGCCGCGCAACAAGCGCGGCCGTGCAATCGATTCGCATGGCATCGGTGCATCGGGCACATACCGTGCCCACGCACCGCGCACGACATGCACCGATCAGTCCGTCCCGTACTTCGGCGAATGCGGACCGTACAGCAGCCCGTTCGGCGGACCGGCCGACAGCAGCCGCGTGCTGGTGAACGCGGCGACGTCATGGCTCTGGTCGATCAGCGTGTTCGCGATCTGCTTGACCGCTGCCGTCACCAGCATGCCGATCAGGCCGCCGCCGCCGTTGTTGCCGCCCTCGTCGCTGCTCGCGCTCGCCCGGCCCTGCCACAGCACGTCGCCGGTGCGCAGGTCGACGAGCTTCGCCGAGGCCGACACGACCGTTGCGCTCGCAAGGATCCGGTAGACGGTGCCGTACTGCGACACCTTCGAATACAGCGCGGCATCCGCACCGAAAATCTCGCGCAGCTTCGCGGGCGACGTCTGCTGGATCTCGGCCGCGTTGGTCAGGCCGTTCTGCTTGAACGTCTCGTCCATCACGGCAACCGGCACCACGTAGTAGCCGGATTCGGCGAGCGGAAGCGTCATCTGCGACAGCATCCCGTAGGTTGCCGCCACGTCGGACGTCTCGTTGAGGGGTGGCAGGACGAGGATCGAGCGCGGCTGGCTCTTCTTGAACGCCGTGTAGTCGGGTCGTTTCACCGGCTGCGCGCACGCGCTCAACAGCGCGACGATCGACAGCACGGACATCAGCTTGAATGAGAGTGTCTTGAACATGGCGGGCGCGTTACGGTTTGGCGGTGGTCGGGGCAATATCCTTCTGGCCGGCGATCGCCTGGGCGGCTGGCTTCTGATCCGCGGTCTTCGACGCGCCGGTCTTTTTCTTCATCAGGAAATCCATGAAGGTCGACGATTCCGGGAACGACTGCTTCTCGGCCTGCAGTTCCTGCTCGGCCTGCTGCTCGTTGCCGACGCTCGCGTACAGCATCCCCAGATGCGCATGGAAGCCCGGCGGCGGCATGTTGCCCTTCGCGCGAATCTCCTGCAGCGCCTTTTCGAGCGCGTCGATCTGCTCCTGCGGCGACTTCTGCCCCTTGAAGTACTCGTACACCTGCGGCTGATAGCCGGTCCACTGATAAAGCGGCGGCGTGGAGCTCGCGCAGCCGGCGAGCAGCAAGGCGGCGGCCGTTGCCGGCAGCCAGTTACCCCGTTTCATGGTCTGTTCTCTTTTGATGTCGTTGTCAATCGGTCCAGCGCGGCGCCGGCCCCGGCGCCGCGCTGCTACATGGGCTGCGACGCTTACTGCGGTACCTTCAGCGTGCCGGCGTCGACCTGGTCGACGAGATGATTCACGGCTTCCTGGATCGCGAGGTCCAGCACCTTGCCGTTGAGCGTCGAGTCGTAACCGGCCGTGCCGCCGAAACCGATCACTTCCCGGTTCGACAGGCTGAACTCGCCCGCACCCTGGCTCGACGCGACGACTTCCGACGTCGTCGTGTCGACGATGTTCAGGTTGACCTTCGCATACGCGACCTGCGTCTTGCCGCGGCCGAGAATGCCGAATAGCTGGTGATCGCCGACGTCCTTGCGGCCGAACTCGGTCACGTCGCCGGTCACGACGTAGTTCGCGCCCTTCACGGCCTGTGCCTTCTTCATGAAGCCGGCTTCCTGCTTGATCTCGTCGAGGTTCTCGCGATCGAGCACGTTGAAGCGGCGGCTCTGCTGCAGGCGCGTGACGAGGATCGTCTTCGCCTGTCCGCCGAGGCGGTCGATGCCGTCCGAGAAGATGCCGCGCATGTAGCTCGAGCGGTTGTCGAACTTGCCGACCGCGATCGCGACGGGCTTGCCCGCATACGGCTTCTGCGCGCTGCTCACTGCCGGCACGTCGAGCGTGCGCGACGATTCGGTCGCGCAGCCGGACAGCGCCGCGACGAGCGCCGCCGCCACGAGAACGGTGCGTCGTGTCTGAATGTTCACTGCTGGTCTCCTTGCGTGAAAAGATTGCCCGGAACGGGCGCGCCGGCGCGTTGACGAGCCGGCGGTCGATGCGGTGATTGAAACGGTTGGGGCACGCATTGGCGCGCGCGACTTCATCGCCCGGACGGCGACGGAGATGGCGGCATGCGAAGGGAAAGTGCGCGCAACGGACGTGCTGCGGCAAGACGCGAACGCGCGGCGCATGGATCGACCACCCCACTTGCGCCGGCTACCCCTTGATTGTGTTTACTGCGCTGTTGATCGCGCATGATCGGCCCCGAATATGATTTTGGCCGATGATACCAAGCCTGATTATCGAGACGGGGATTCTCTGGAAGAATTGACGTTCTTTACGAATCATCGCGGATCCGTGGTACGTCACACGCCAGCCGGGCGCGCGGAACACGCGCGCCGGCCGGCGAGCCGGCGCACCGGTTGCGGTCAATCGGCCACTTTCTGGCGCATCGTCACGAATTCCTCCGCTGCGGTCGGGTGAATGCCGATCGTGTCGTCGAACTGCGCCTTCGTCGCGCCCGCGCGGATCGCGATCGCGATGCCCTGGATGATCTCGCCCGCGTCGCGGCCGACCATGTGCGCGCCGATCACGCGCTGGCTGTCGCGCGCGACCACGAGCTTCATCAGCGTGCGCTCGTCACGGCCCGACAGCGTGTGGCGCAGCGCCTTGAACGACGCGCGGTAGATGTCGACCTCCCCGTGCAGGCGACGCGCATCGGCCTCGGTCAGGCCGACCGTCGCGACCTCGGGCTGGCTGAACACGGCCGACGGCACATAATCGTGATCGGCCGCAACACGCGCGCCGCCGAACAATGTCCGCGCGAGCAGTCCGCCGTCGCGTGTCGCCACCGGGGTGAGCTGCGGCCGCGACGTGACGTCGCCGATCGCATGGATCGAGGGCACCGACGTCGCCGAATACGCATCGACGGCGATCGCACCACGCGCGTCGAGCACGACGCCCGCCCGTTCGAGCCCCAGCCCGTCGACGTTCGGCACGCGGCCGGTCGCGTAGAGCACCGCGTCGTACGGCCCGTGCTGCGCGTCGCCGACACGCACGGAGAGCGTGCCGTCGTCCGCGCGCGCGATCGATTCGACCACCGCGCGCGCATGGATCGCGACGCCCTGCCTGGTCATCTCGTCGGTCAGGAATTGACGCACGTCGTCGTCGAAGCCGCGCAGGATCTTCTCGCCGCGATAGAAGAGATCGACATGGCTACCGACGCCGTTGAAGATGCCCGCGAACTCGACCGCGATATAGCCGCCGCCGACCACCGCGATACGTGCGGGCAGCGTCGCGAGCGACAGCGCCTCGCGCGACGTGATCGCATGCTCGATG
Organism: Burkholderia sp. LA-2-3-30-S1-D2; assembly: GCF_001523915.2. NCBI lineage: Bacteria > Pseudomonadati > Pseudomonadota > Betaproteobacteria > Burkholderiales > Burkholderiaceae > Burkholderia > Burkholderia sp. LA-2-3-30-S1-D2. Next base: position 3,269,964 of record NZ_CP013384.1, read on the forward strand.
CCGGGCCGCGACGGCAGCGACGGGCGCGAACCGGTCGCGATCGCGATGTGGCGCGCACGGATCGTGCGTTCGCCGATGGCGACGGTATGCGCATCGACGAGCGTCGCGCGCCCCGCGTGCATCGCGACGCCGGATTGCCGCAGCAGGTTGATGTAGATGTCGCTGAGCCGGTTGATCTCGCGATCCTTCGCGGCGATCAGCGCGGGCCAGTCGAGCGTGCCGGCGCCGAAGGTCCAGCCGAAGCCCTTCGCGTCCTCGAGCTCGTGCGGATAGTGCGATGCGTAGACGAGCAGCTTCTTCGGAATGCAGCCGCGCAGCACGCAGGTCCCGCCGATCTGCTCTTCTTCCGCTATGCCGACGCGCGCGCCGTATGACGCCGACATCCGGGCGAGCCTCACGCCGCCGGAGCCGGCCCCGATGACGAACAGGTCGTAGTCGAAATCCATCGCAAGCCCTCATCTCGATTCGGATGACGGCACGATAACAAGAATCGGGAATTCGTGTGGAGCGTGGCGCCGCAGGACGCGCGCGCCATAAAAAACGGCGAGAGACGTTGCCTCTCGCCGGTCAAACCAGCTGCCGGGTGTGCCATGCGTCACCGATCGACCACATGCCCGGCCTGCCGGCCGCGCGGCACCGGTCCGTCCGGGCGCGCGAGGGGCGCACCCGCGGCGGGACCGGCCGCCATGCTCAGGCCTGCGACGTGTCGCTGCCGTCGGTCGCCTGCGTATCGTCTGCCTGCTGGGGCTGCTCTTCCTTCTTCTCGAGCATGCCTTCGATCGCCTCGGCGCCCTTGAAGCCGGCAACAGCTGCCGCCGCCTTGGTCAGCAAACCCGCATCCGGATCGACCTTCTCGGCCGCCTCGACGGCTGCCACTGCGCCAGCGATTTCACCCACGGTGTTCAGGATACCCATCGTCATCCCCTTTCAAGAAAATCGTGAGCGCATCGTCCCACGAAAAAAACCGGCAGACCGTGTTTGTCATCACCGGATACACAAGTTACGCACGAGGCCGGCCGCACGCGAAACGCACGCCGGAACGACGCCCGCGCGTGCGTTGCGGCACGCGGCGGACCCTGCACGCAGCGTAGCGGAATCGCTTCGTTCGCACTGTCAAAGTATGTTCTGGAATGCCGACGGAATCCTTACGGGATGGTCGTTCCCGATGGAGCGGTCGCTGAATGGTCGGCCACGCGCATGAAGGTCGCGTGACGAAAAAAAAGAGGCTCCCGCGGGAGCCTCTTCGATACGCGCCGGGCCTGGGCCGGCGCATGCACGCCGACTTTCGTCAGAAGATATTGCGCAGGCCGATCGCGATGCCGGTCTGGTTGCTGCGACCCGGCAGTTCGACGTTCGCCGCGCCGTTCGTCTTGTTGAAGTCGACGGTGCCGTAGACTTCCGTACGCTTGCTGAGCGCGTATTCGGCGATGCCGACGATCGCGTAGCGGTTGCCGCTCGCGAGCGTGCCGTTCGCGGTCATCGCGTTGCGCATGTGGTCGTAGTAGAACGCGCCCGTCAGCGTCAGCGGCGTGCTGACCTGCCAGCTCACGCCCGCGAACGGACCGTCGTCGATCCGGCCCGTGCCCTTCGCGACCGGAATCGACTGCTGCGCGAGCAGGCTGTCGACGAAACCGGTGTCGTCCTTCGAGCGCAGGTAGCCGGCATAGACCTTCGCCTTGCTGAACGCGTACACGACGTTCGCGTGGTAGATCGTCTGCTTGCGTGCGGAGTTGTCGCTGTTCTGCTGCGCGCCGGCCGCGATGCTGAGCGGGCCCATCACGTACGACAGCGAGACGCCCCACGCATTGCCCTTGCCGAGCGAGCCCGGGATCTGGCCCGAGAAGCCGCCCGCGCCGGTCGATTCGTAGTTCGTGCCCGTCGAATACATCGCCTTCGCGGTCAGGCCCGCGAAAGTGCCCGAGTACTTGATCTGGTTGTCCGCATACAGGCCGCCGCCGAGTGCGACCGGCAGCCAGGCATTTTCGAAGTAGTTGCCGACCGTCAGCGGATCGTAGGTGTCCGACAGCAGGTCGAAGAGCGGCGTCTTCTGGCGGCCGAGCGTCACCGTGCCGTACGGGCTATCCAGGCCGACGTATGCCGCACGGTTGAACAGGCGGCCGCTGTCGGAGAATGCGCCGTTCTGCAGGTTCACGCCGCTTTCGAGCTTGAACACGGCCTTCAGGCCGCTGCCGAGGTCTTCCGTGCCGTAGATGCCGAAGCGGCTGTTGGTGATCGCGCCGTTGGTCATCGACAGCAGGCCGTCGTTATTGGCGTTTGCGTTGGTCAGGTAGCGGACGCTGACGTCGGCGACGCCCCAGAGCGTGACCGAGCTTTGTGCGGCCGCGTACTGGCTGGCGAATGCGAGCGCGGCGCCCCCTGCGATGACTGCGAGTCGGGTGGTCTGCTTCATGAGCTTTCCTATTTGTAGGTGTCTCCGTTCATTGCCGGCCGCGTGCGCAGCCGGGTGGCGATCGCGCACGTTCATGGCGCGCGCGATATGGGCTGAATCATATGACGACTGCAATCTCTGAAAGAAATTGAAACGCGCGGTAATCGCGCGACTGTCGCCCGGGAACAACGTTTCCCGTACCGGGCTTGCCTCGCGCGTGACGGATGCGAAGTGCGGCGATGGCGAAACGAGGGCGGGTGCTGTAAGGATCGGCCGGGGATGCGGGCGATGCCGCCCGTGGCGCGGTGCGTGGAGGCGAAACAAACGTGCCGGACGGCGGCCGCGAGCGCGGGTGGCGCCTCGGCCTCGTGAATCGCGACCGGCCGGCGTCTCCGTGGCGTTCGCTATCACCCGACCGCGGCCGGCCCGGGCCGGCCGCCGCTCACTGCCCAATGCCGGTGAGCCCGATCAGCGCGCCGGCCGCGAGCAGCCATAGCGGATGGAGGCGCGTGCGCCACGCGAGCACCGCGCATGCGGCGGAGATGCCCCACTGGATCGCGGTGCGGTTCGATGCTTCCGAGATCAGCACCGCGCTGGCCGCGACGAGCCCGACCGTGACCGGCATCAGCCCCTGCTGCACGTAGCGGCGCCACGGCCGGTCGCGAAAGCGCTCCCACGCGTGCAGCGCCAGCACCGTGACGAGCGACGACGGCCCGAACTTCGCGATCGACGCGACCAGCAGCCCGGCCCAGCCGGCCACATGCCAGCCGACCAGCGACACGATCATCATGTTCGGCCCCGGCGCGGCCTGCGCGAGCGCGAACAGCGCGGTGAACTCGTGCGCGCTCATCCAGTGGTGCACGTCGACGACCTGCCGCTGCATCTCCGGCAGGATCGTGTTGCCGCCGCCAAATGCGAGCAGCGAAAGCTGGCTGAAGATCGTCGCGATCGCGACCAGCGTGTCGTTCATGACTGGCCTCCGTCGCGCGCGGCGGCATGCTGCGGTGCCGGCGTATCGCGGCGGCGCGACGCGAGCCAGATGCTCGCGGGCGTCAGCACCAGCATCGTGGTCAGGAGCGGCATGCGCAGCACCGCGATCGCGACGAACGCGAGCGCCGCGATGCCGGCCGCGGTGCGCGGCGCGTGCCGCAGCTGTTTCGCGACCTTCACGGCCATCGCGACGAGCAGGCCCGCGGCCGCGGCAGCGAGCCCGCCGAACAGGTGCTGCACGTGCGGATCGCCCTGCGTCTTCGCATACAGCACGCCGAGCGCGACGACCACGAGCGTCGGGCCCGCGATCAACCCGAGAATGCCGGCGAACGCGCCCGCGACGCCGCGAAAGCGCATGCCGACGGCGACCGACAGGTTGATCACGTTGCCGCCCGGCAGGAACTGGCACAGCCCGAGCAGATCGGTGAATTCGTCGGCGGTGAGCCATTTGCGCTCGTCGACGATCGTACGCCGTGCGAACGGCAGCGCGCCGCCGAACGACATCAGGCCGAGCGACAGGAAACCGGTGAACAGCTCGGCGAGGCGGATCCGGCGCGGGGACGCGACGGGCGGCGGAGAAACGGATTGCATTGGGGTCCTCATCAAACGGTGCCTCGAGGTTACCGCCGTTCCGCACCCCGGCAAAACGATTTTATCGGCGCGCCTTTGTGACCTAGAATCACAAGCATGGCACGCGATCTCCCTTCCTTTTCCGCGCTTCGGGCCTTTGAAGCAGCGGCACGACACGAAAGCTTCAGCGCCGCCGGCGACGAGCTGCATGTGACTCACGGTGCCATCAGTCGGCAAATCGCCGGGTTCGAGGCGTGGCTCGGCAAGCCGGTGTTCCACCGCTACGGCAAGCGCGTGAAGCTCACCGACGAAGGCCGCCGCTATCTGGATACCGTCCGTGCCGCGTTCGACAGCATCGCGCTCGCCACCGAGCAGCTGCGCAACACCGGTGCGGCACGCGTGCTGCGCATCAACGCGCTGCCGACCTTCGCGATGAAATGGCTGCTGCCGCGCCTGTCGCGGTTCCAGCGCGACGTGCCGAACGTCGAGCTGAAACTGTCCACGTCGAACGCGCCGCTCGACACGCTCGACGGTTTCGACGTCGCGATCCGCCGCGGCCCCGGCCACTGGCCGAACTGCACGAGCGGCCACTTCCTCGACGAAAGCGTGATTCCGGTCTGCAGCCCGGCGCTGCTCAAGCGCGCGCCGATCGCGCGCGCGGACGACCTCGCGCGGCACGTGCTGCTGCATTCGGATACGCGGCCGGAAGGCTGGCGCGACTGGTTCGCGGCGGCCGGCGTGACGATGAAGGGGCGCAAGCGGCAGTCGTTCGATCACTTCTACCTGGCGCTCCAGGCAGCCGTCGACGGGCTGGGCGTCGCGCTCGGCCCGCTGCCGCTGATCGACGACGAGCTCGCGAGCGGCCGCCTCGTGATGCCGCTGCCCGGGCCGCGCATCGCGACGCGCAGCTACTGGTGGATCGCGCCGGGCGCGCCGGCCGGCGATACGCTCGTCGCGCAGTTCTGCGCGTGGCTGCAGGCGCAGTCGAATATCGGCCCGTAAATACGTGCCGGCGGGCGGCATTGCACCGCCCGCTGCCGGGTCAGACCACCGGGCCCGGTTCCTTTTCCTTGCGCAGGATCGCGTACAGGATGATTGCGCCGAACGTCGCCGTGCCGATCCCGCCGAGCCCGAAGCCGCCGAACTTCAGCGAGAAGTCGCCGGCGCCGAGCACCAGCGTGACGGCCGCGACGATCAGGTTGCGGTTGTCGGAGAAGTCGACCTTGTTGACGACCCAGATCCGCGCGCCCGTCACCGCGATCAGCCCGAACACGACGATCGACACGCCGCCGAGCACCGGGCCCGGAATCGTCTGGATCACCGCGCCGAACTTCGGCGAGAAGCCCAGCCCGATCGCGATCAGCGCGGCGACCGCGAACACCAGCGTCGAATAGATCCGCGTGACGGCCATCACGCCGATGTTCTCCGCGTAGGTGGTCACGCCCGTGCCGCCGACGCTGCCCGACACGATCGTCGCGAGCCCGTCGCCGATGAACGCGCGACCGACGTAGCGGTCGAGATTGGTGCCCGTCATCGCGCTCACCGCCTTGATGTGGCCGAGGTTCTCCGCGACCAGGATCACCGCGATCGGCGCGAGCATCAGCATCGCGTGCGGATCGAAGACCGGCGCACGGAAGCTCGGCACGCCGAACCACGCGGCATGCGCGACGATCGAGAAATCGACCGGCTTGCCGAGGCCCATCCCGTTGGTGGCGATCGCATAGATCACGTAGGCGATCACCAGTCCGACGAGGATCAGCAGGCGCTGCATCATCCCGCGCGCGAACACCGCGACGCCGCCGACGCACAGCACCGTGACGAGCGCCATCACCGAGTCGAAGGTCGACGCCGACACGCCCTTGACCGCGATCGGCGCCAGGTTCAGCCCGATCACCGCGACCACCGCGCCGGTGACGACGGGCGGCATCAGCGTCTCGATCCAGCGCGTGCCGATCGCCTGCACCAGCGCGCCGAGCGCGACGTACACGACGCCGCACGCGATGATCCCGCCGAGCGCGACGGGGATGTTCGGGTTCGGCCCGCTGCCGCCGTAGCCCGTCACTGCAATCACGAGGCCGATGAACGCGAAGCTCGAACCGAGGTAGCTCGGCACGCGACCGCCGACCAGCACGAAGAACAGCAGCGTGCCGATGCCCGACATGAAGATGCTCAGGTTCGGGTCGAAGCCCATCAGCAGCGGCGCGAGCACGGTCGAGCCGAACATCGCGACGACGTGCTGCACGCCCATCGCGACCATCTGCGGCCACGCGAGGCGTTCGTCGGGGCCGACCACGCGCGAGGCGGCGCCGGTCGGTTGCACCCGCCAGCGCGGGAAGTAGGAATCGGACATGGGGAAAAGGGCTCCTGTCGAACGCCGGCTGCGGACGGTGCGCCGGTCTGGAATCTGGCGCGAGTTTACGGAGCGGAAATGGGGCTGGCAAGCGCGAACCGCCGGTGCAGCGGTCGTGCCGTCGGGCGGAGTGCCGGACGGCACGATCGCGCAGATGAAGCCAGATGAAGGCCGACGGAGGCCTGCCGGCGCTCGCCGCGATGCAAGCGTGCGCTCACATCGCGGCGGGCGCCACGGGGATCACGGATTGATGTACTGGAACAGCGACATGTTCTGCAGCTGCGCGTACGCCTTCTGCGCGCCGCTCAGCGCGTTCTGCACCTGCAGGTACTGGCTGATCGTCGTCACCATGTTGGTGCTGGTCAGGTCCGACAGGTTGCTGCTCGTCTGCAGCGCCGCGGTCTGGTTGACGGCCTGCATCGCCTTGACTTCCTGCTCGCGGCCGCCGACCGATGCCAGCACCGTCGTGACGTTGCGCATCGTGTTGTTGATCTTCGTCGCGGCCGTGCCCATCGTGTTCGACAGCGCGGCGCTCGCCGTCGCGTTGCCGGTGACGGGCGTCTTCAACGCCGTGATCATCGAATCGAGCGTCGAGAACACGTCGACCCCGCTCGCCTGCGGCGCGGGCGTGACCGAAAAGGTGTCGTTGACCGACGGCGTGCCCGACACCGCCACCTTCATCCCGCTGCCGAGCGCGATCGCGGTGCCCGACGTATAGGCCTGCGCGGGCGTGGTCGTCGGCGGCGACGCCGTATTGTCGGTCACCGTGTAGGTCGGCGCGGCCGCCGTGCCGCCGAAGGTGATCGTGAACTGATGCGCGTTCGTCGCGGCCGACGGGTCCGTCACCGTGACGTTGCCGATGGTGGCCGTGCCCGTGTTGCCCACGCCGGCCGCCTGGACCGGCGAGCTGCCCAGCGCCTGCACCGACATGAACACCGAGAGGCCCGAGTCGCCCTGCGGCACGCTGCGCGAATCGTCGATCTGTACCGTGCGCGTGCCCGTATCGCCGACATAGCTGATGCCGCCGGCCGCGTTCTTCGTGAACGGCGCCGCCGCATTCTTGTAGCCGGCGAACAGGTAGTTGCCCGCGCCGTCCGTCGAGTTCGCGAGCGACAACAACTGGTCGCGATAGCCCTCGAGCTGCGTCGCGAGCGCCGCGCGGTCGCTGTCCGCGAGCGAACCGTCGCCGGCGCGCACGATCACCGACTGGACGCTGCCGAGCACGGTGCCGACGTTCTGCAGCGTCTGGTCCTCGGCCTGCAGCGACGCGAGCGCCACGTTCTGGTTCGCCGCGTACTGCGACAGCGTGGCCGACGTCATCGACAACTGCACCGCCTGCGCCGCGCCCACCGGGTTGTCGGCCGGCGTCGTCAGGCTCACGCCGCTCGAGATCTGCTGGTAGAGCTGCGCGAGCTGGGCCTGCTGATCGTTCATCTGGCCAACGTTCAGCTGGTAGAACTGGGTCGTGGAAATCCGCATCGTTTCTATCCTCTCGAATCCGGTCAGCTGAACAGGCCCAGCACGGTCTGGAACAGCGACGACGCCGTCTGGATCACTTTCGCGTTCGCCTGGTAGAGCTGCTGGTACTGCATCAGGTTCGCGGCTTCCTCGTTCTGGTTCACGCCCGACACCGACTGCTGCGCGGACGTGATCTGGCCGACCAGCGCCGTCTGTGCCGTGCTCGACGACTTGAGCTGGCTCGCGGCGTTGCCGATGTTGTTCACGTAGTTCGCATAGGCCCCGGTGAGCGTCGTCGTGCCGCCGCCGAGCGTCTTCGCGTTGACGAGCTTCGACAGCGCGAGCGCGTTGCTGCCGTCGCTCGTGCCGCCCGCGTACGGTCCGATCGTGAACGAATCGCCGTCCGACGGCGTGCCCGACAGCGTGACGGTCACGCCGTTCATCGCCCCGGCGGCCGTCCCGGACATCGTCATCACCGCACCGGTCGTCGGGTCGTACGGCACGGAGTCGGTCGGCGTGTTGATCGTCACCGAAGTCGGCGGCGTGCCCGGGATCGTCACCGTGGTTCCGACCGGGAAGCCCGACAGCGACTGCGTCGCCGCGTCGTAGGTCAGCTTGGTCGACGGCACCTGGTAGCCGGCGCTCACCCCGCTCAGCGCGATCTTGGCGGTGCCGATGTTGGTGCTCGACGGCGACGTGATGGCCGGCGACGCGGCCGCGATCGCCGAGCCGCTCGTCGTCGCGAGACCGAAGCCCGACAGCGCGCCGCGCGTCGGAAGCACGGTGAACTGGTCGCCGGCATTCATCGCGCCGGACGAGAACGAGAAGTTCAGTCCGCCGAGCGAAAGCGGCATCGGCCCGGCCTTCTGGTCGACCACCGTGCCGCTCGCGCGGTCGGTCAGCGTGTAGTTCGTGCCGTCGTACGACAGCGTGTAGTCGCTCGTCGTCGGCTGCGACGCGTTGGCGAACGAGACGGAAAGCGACGCGTTGCCGGTATTGCCCTGATTCGAATAGACGTCCGGGGCCGCCACCGTGAACAGGTTGCCGCCCGGCTTACCCGACAGATCGATGCCGAGCGCGTTCTGCCCGTTGACCTGCGCGGCGAAACTGGCCGCGACCGCGCCGAGTTGCGCCTGCGCGGGGTCGAGCGTCTGGCTGCGGAACGCGAGCAGGCCACCGAGCGTGCCGCCCGACAGCGACGCATCCGGCAGCGCCTGGTTCGGGCCTGGCGGATTCGCGCCCGCGATCCCCTGCGACACGACGGTCAGCTCGCTCGGATCCGACGGCGACGTGACGGTCGCGAGCTGATAGCTCTTGTCGGCGAGAACGAGCGGCTGGCCGCCCGCGAGGAACACGCTGTAGCCGCTGTCGTTGCGCACCACCTGCACGCCTGCGAGGCTCGACAGGTTCGACACCGCGAGGTCGCGCTGGTCCATCAGCTGGTTCGGCGGCTGCCCCTGGCTGCTCGCCGCCGAGATTTGCTGGTTCAGATTCGCGATCTGCGCGGTGTACGTGTTGATCTGCGACACCGTGCTGGTGAGCTGCGTATTCACGCTCTGGCGCAGCGCGTCGTACTGCTGGCCGGCCGCATTGAGCTGATTCGCGAGGATCTGCGCGTTGCTGATCGCGGTCTGCCGCACCGACGGATCGGCGGCGCTGTTCGCCACGTTCTGCAAGCCGGTGAAATAGCCCGTGATCGCGGTCGAGATCCCGGCCGTCGGGCTGCCGACGTAGTTGTTCAGCTGCGCGACGAGCGAATACCACGTCGACAGCGCGCCGCCCTGCGACTGCGCGCTGTTCAGCTGGTCGCTCAGGTACTGGCTGTACTGCCGCTGCACCGTGACGGTGTTCACGCCCTGCGGCATGTAGCCGCTCGACGTGTACTGGCCGCTCGCCTCGGCATAGACCGGGCGTTCGACCGAATAGCCGGGCGTCGCGGCGTTGCTGATGTTCTGACCGGTCGTCGTGAGGCCCCAGAGCGCGGCATTGAGGCCGCTGACACCGAGGTTCATGAGTGTGTTGGACATGCGCGATCCTGATGAGCCGGCCGCGCTGCGGCCGCCGGGTTGCGTAACTCCCGGTATAACGGCCGCGGATCGGAAAAATTGAGGGAAAAATGCGCATGCGACGCGCGCGTGCGCGTCGTCTGTCGAACGGCGCGGCGGACGCTGCCGGCACCGGTGCGAAAGCGGCCCCGGGCGGGGCCGCGAGACGGGAGTACGTCAGGCCCGCGCGAGCGAGCGGCGCTTCATCTCGAGCTGCGTGATCAGGCGCTGCAGCGTGTTCTCCGCGCTGCCCGGCAGCGACATGAAGCGAAAACCGAGCTGGAAGCGGCGCGAACCGTTCGGCATCTGGGTCGAACGCTGCGACACGAGCCGCAGGTCGAGCGACAGCGTGCCGTGGCCGGTCAGCTCGAGCTCGACGTCCGGCAGCAGCGTGCCGACCTCGAGCGCCTCGACACGCTCGTCGGCCGTGCGCAGGCCGACGCCGCCGAGCGACAGGTTATGCACCTCGAACACGAAGTTCTCGCCGTCCGGCAGCTTGCCGCGACACAGGAACGGATCGACGATCGGCGCATCGACACGGAAATACTCGCGGCGCTGGATGCACATCAGCACGTCGGGGAAATCGGCGACGAACGCGGGCAGCCCCTCGTAGCGCGTCTCGCGCGGCGTGCTCGTGGTGAATTCCACGCGCACGCCTTCGGGCGCCGCCGCGAACGTGCAATGCGACGCGCCGAGGATGCCGGCGTTCTGCTCGGACAGCGCGCCCCAGTCGAACGTGAACGTGCGCGCGCCGACGTCGACCTCGAGCAGGCGCGTGACGAGCTGGCCGCCCGGGTACTGGACGGTCAGGAAGTCGCCTCGGTTCACGAGGTTGCGCAGCTGCACGCCGATCTCCAGCGGATTGCGGCGGGCGTAGTCAGGCCCGGAATGGCCCGCATCCAGGCTCGGATCGGTCGACGTTTCGATATTCATGGCTAGCCGGTTTTCTTTTCATGGGCGCCCGGGCAACCGGTGCGCAGTAAAACCGGGCCAGAACATGGCCCGGTTGCAGGTCTCACACACTTAGCGGCAGTGCTCACCGAAAGTTTAGATCGAAATGCCGGTTTTTTTCGCGCAAACGTTGAAACCGCGCGCGGCAGGGTGCCGGACGCGGTCCGTAAGACTGCAAGAAACGGGCGGCAGGCGGGGCCGTTCCGGCCCCTGCCCCGTCAGCCGATCTGCTGCATGATCGAGATCAGCTTCTTCGCGTAGTTCGGGTCGGTCGCGTAGCCGGCCTTCTGCATCCCGTGCGCGAAGCCCTCGACGCTGCGGCTCGCGCTCAGCACGCCCGCGTAGCGCGGGTTGTTCTTCAGCAGGTTGGCATAATCGGTCATCGCGTGCTCGTACGAATCGTACGCGCGGAACTTCGCGACGACGCGGCGCGGCGTGCCGTTCACGTATTCGGTCGTCAGCGCCGACACCGTGCGGCCCGTCCAGCCCTTGTTCGCCTTGATGCCGAACACGTTGTAGCTCGTCGAGCCGTCGCTCGCGCGGATCTCGCGCTTGCCCCAGCCCGATTCGAGCGCGGCCTGGCCGACGATGAAGCGCGCCGGGATGCCGGTGGTCGCGCTCGCCGCCTGGGCCGGGCCGGCGAGCCGGTCGACGAACGCGTCGGCGTCCTGCGCGCCGCTCGCGCCCTTCAGCGGCGGCGTCAGCGCGCTGCCGGCCGTGTAGCCGCGCGCGCCGGCGAGCCCGCCGTTGTTCGCCGCGTTCGCGTAGGCCCTCGCCATCGCGTTCATCGCGGCCAGGCTGCCTTCGTTGCCCGACGTGCCCGAGCCGGCCGCACCCAGGCCGACCGCGCCGAGCCCGGCCGCGCCGGCGTCGGCCGCCGTGTCGCCGCCCGCGCCCTGCCCCGCGTTGCGCAGCAGCTGCTTCATCAGCGCGTCGGCCACGCCGATCCCGCGCTTCGACATCTGCTGCGCGAGTTGCTGGTCGAGCATCGACGTGTACATCTTCGACGTGTGCGAATCGAGCAGCCCGCCGTCGGGCGACGCGTCGCGCATGCTCTTGAGCATCATCTGCGTGAACATCGCGTCGAACTGGCCCGCGACCGCTTTCGCGCCGGCCTGCGGCGACTGCTTCGCCTGCGCGCGCAGCGCGTCGAAGCCCTGCACGTCGAGTGCGAAGCGCTGCGTCAGGTCATTCGCGTTCGGGAGGTTCGCTGCCATTTAGATGATCTCCAGATCGGCGCGCAACGCGCCGGCCGCCTTCATCGCCTGCAGGATCGACATCAGGTCCGCCGGCGTCGCGCCGAGCGTGTTCAGCGCCTTCACGACGTCGGCGAGGTTCGCGCCGGCCGTCACCATCTTCAGCGCGCCGTTGTCCTGCTTCAGCTGGATCTGCGATTGCTGCGCGACCACCGTCTGCCCGTTCGAGAACGGCCCCGGCTGCGACACCACGGGCTGCGTGTTGACGACCACCGACAGGTTGCCGTGCGCGACCGCGCAGCTTTGCAGCGTGACCATCTGGTTCATCACGATCGAGCCGGTGCGCGCGTTCAGGATCACCTTCGCGGCGGCCTTGTCCGGGCTCACGTCGAGGTTCTGCAGGCGCGCCATGAACGCGACCTGCTGCGCGGAATCCGCCGGCGCGGCGAGCTGGATCGTGCGGCCGTCGAGCGCCGTCGCGGTGCCCGGGCCGAAGCTCGAATTGACCGCGGACACGATCCGCTGCGCGGTGCCGTAATCCATGTCGTTCAGTTGCAGTTGCAGCACGCCGTTCATCTGCGCGATCGCGTTCGGCACCGAGCGCTCGACGATCGCGCCGCCGACGATCCGGCCGGCCGCGAGCTGGTTCACCTGCACGCGGCTGCCGTTCGCGCTCGCCCCGGCGCCGCCGACCGCCATGTTGCCCTGCGCGAGCGCGTACACCTGGCCGTCCGCGCCCTTCAGCGGCGTGAGCAGCAGCGTGCCGCCGCGCAGGCTCTTGGCGTTGCCGAGCGACGAGACCGTCACGTCGAGCGCCTCGCCCGGCCGCGCGAACGGCGGCAGTGTCGCGGTCACCATCACGGCCGCGACGTTCTTCAGCTGCATGTTGTTCAGCGACGACGTGCCGCCGTTCGCCGAGCCGTTGTTGATCGAGATGCCGAGGTTCGCGAGCATGTTCGCGAGCGTCTGCGTGGTGAACGGCGTCTGCATCGTCTGGTCGCCCGTGCCGTCGAGGCCGACGACGAGGCCATAGCCGATCAGCGGGTTGTCGCGCACGCCCTGGATCTGCGCGAGGTCCTTCAGGCGCTCCGCGTGCGCGGGTGCCGCGCCGAGCGCGCATGCCGCCAGCACGAACGCGGCGGCGAGCCGCGCGACGGCAGGCACGCGCGACACACGGGACGACAGGCGATGGAAAAGAGGCTGCTGCATCGTCATCACCACGGTGCGATGTTGAGGAAGAAGCGCTGCAGCCAGCCCATCGTCTCGGCTTCGTTGATGTAGCCCTTCGCCGAGTATTCGATCCGCGCGTCGGCCACCTGCGTCGAGTAGACCGAGTTCGCGCCCGAGATCGTGTTCGGGTTGACGACCCCGGAGAAGCGCACGAACTCGTTGCCCTGGTTGATCAGCATCTGCTTCTCGCCGCTCACGACGAGATTGCCGTTCGGCAGCACGTTGGTGACGGTCACGGTGATCGTGCCGTTGAACGTGTTCGCCGCGCTGGCGCCCCCCGTCGCCGCGAACTTGTTGCTGCCGGCCGCGGAGAGGTTCGCCTTCGCGAACAGCCCGCCGAGGAAGCCGGCCGTCGGCACGTTGAAGTCGGTGTTGCCTTGCCGGTTGGTATTCGCGCCCGACGACTTGGTCGCGTTGATGTTTTCCGCGATCACGATCGTCAGGATGTCGCCGACGTTGCGCGGCCGCTGATCCTCGAACAGCGGCCGGCCCGCGTAGCCCGGGTTGTAGATCGAGCCGGGCGCCTGCATCGCCATCGGCATCGGCGGCTGCGCCGTCATCGGCTGCTGGATGATCGGGTCGCGCGGAATCTGCGCGCAGCCGGCGAGCGCGGCCACCGCGACCGCGCACGCGGCGCGGACGGGGGCTGACGGGAGGAGGCGAACCTGCTTCATGGCGACGACGGGACTTTCCGGTTAGCTCTTCATCTGCGTGACGGTCTGCAGCATCTGGTCGGACGTCGTCACGGCCTTGCTGTTGATCTCGTATGCACGCTGCGTCTGAATCATGTTGACGAGTTCCTGCACGACGTTCACGTTCGACGCCTCGACATAGCCCTGGTTGAGCACGCCGGCGCCGTTCAGGCCCGGCTGCGACACGTTCGGCGCACCCGACGACGTGGTCTCGGCGAACAGGTTCTCGCCCTTCGCCTCGAGGCCGGCCGGGTTGATGAAGGTCGCGATCTGCAGCGAGCCGATCTGCACCGCGTTGCTCGAGCCCGGCTGCGTGACCGATACGACGCCGTCCTTGCCGATCGTCAGCGACTGCGCGTTCTGCGGCACGGTGATCGCCGGCAGGATCTGGTAGCCGCTCGACGTGACGAGCTGGCCTTGCGCGTTGGTCTGGAACGAGCCGTCGCGCGTGTACGCGTTCGTGCCGTCCGGCATCAGCACCTGGAAGAAGCCCGCGCCGTTGATCGCGACGTCCTTCGAGTTGCCGGTCTGCGTGAGGCCGCCCTGCGTGTACAGGCGCTCGGTCGCGACCTGCTGCACGCCGGTGCCGAGCTGCAGGCCCGACGGCAGTTCGGTTTGCTGCGTCGAGTTCGCGCCCGGCTGGCGGATGGTCTGGTACAGCAGATCCTCGAACACCGCGCGCGACGCCTTGAAGCCGTTCGTGCTGGTGTTCGCGAGGTTGTTCGAGATCACGTCCATCTGCGCCTGCTGCGCATTCATGCCGGTGGCGGCGATGTAGAGCGATCGGTTCATGTTGAATCTTCTCCTGGTAGCGAGGGCCGTGCCGCTCAGCTGAAGTTGAGCAGCTGGTTCGCCGACTGCTCGTTCTGGTCGGCCGTCTGGATCAGCTTCGACTGCAGCTGGAACGCCCGTGCGTTGTCGATCATCGCGACCATCGCGGTCACCGGGTTCACGTTGCTGCCTTCGAGCGAATTCGGCGTGACGACCACGCCCGGGTCGGCGTCGGCCGGATTGCCGTCGGCGGTGCGGAACAGCCCGTCGTTGCCGCGCGTGAGCGTGGCAGGGTCGGGGTTCACGAGCTTCATCTGGTCGACGATCGCGACCGCCGTCGGCGGGTCGCCCGGCATCAGCGCGGACACCGTGCCGTCCTTGCCGATCGTCACTTCCGCGTTCGGCGGCACCGAGATCGGGCCGCCGTTGCCGATCACCGGCAGGTTGCTCGCGTTGACGAGCTGGCCGTTTTCGTCGACGTGCAGGTTGCCCGCACGCGTGTACGCCTCGCTGCCGTCGGCGGTCTGCACCGACAGCCAGCCGGCGCCCTGCACCGCGACGTCGAGCGGGTTGCCGGTGCGCGTGATCGGGCCCGGTGCGTAATCCGCGCCGGGCGTCGACGCGAGCACGTAGGTGCGCGTCGTCGTCGGGTCGATGTTGCTGCCGTCGCCGAAATTCATCGGCACCGCGCGATAGGTCGCGAGCTGCGCGCGAAAGCCCGTCGTCGACGCGTTCGCGAGGTTGTTCGCGACGATCGCCTGCTGGTCGAGCGACTGCGACGCGCCCGTCATCGCCGTGTAGATCAGTCGGTCCATGGCTGCCGGTTATCCGCGCATTACAGGTTGATGAGCGTCTGGTCGACGGTCTGCTGCGTCTTGATCGTCTGCGCGTTCGCCTGGTAGTTGCGCTGCGCTGTGATCAGGTTGACGAGCTGCGACGTCAGGTCGACGTTCGAGTTCTCGAGCGCACTGCCCTGCAGCGCACCGTGGTTCGTGCTGCCCGGCGACGAAATCTGCGGCACGCCCGACGCGGACGATTCGGCGTACTGGTTGCCGCCGAGGTTGACGAGCCCGTTCGGGTTGTTGAAGTTCGCGAGCACGATCTGGCCGAGCACCGCCGTCTGGCCGTTCGAGTAGTTGCCGGTCAGCTTGCCGTCGGCGCCGATCGAGAAGGTCGTCAGCGTGCCGCTCGCATAGCCATCCTGCGCGAGATTGTTCACACCGTCCTTGCCGCCGTATTGCGTGGTGCCGGTCAGGTCGAGCGTGAGCTGCTGCGGCGTCGCCGAGCCGTCGGTGTTCGGGACGGTGAACTGGAACTGGCCGAGCGATGCGGTCGGGGTGGCCGGCGTGCCCGTCGTCGTGCTCTGGATCGCGCCCGACGAGTTGAACGTCACCGTGCCGAGATCCGTCGTGGCGCCGCCCTGCGTGCCTGCGTAGGCTTCCCACGTGCCGGCCGCCGATTTCACGAAGTACATGTTGACCGCCTGCGAGCCACCGAGCGAGTCGTACACCTGGATTGACGTCGAGTAGTTGTACGTCGTGGTGTCGGTCGCGCTGAACGGCGTCTTGGCCGGCACCGTGTCCTGCGAGTTCAGGTTGAACTGGGCGGAGATCTTGGTCGTCGCGGTCGGCGCGATGTTGGTGGTCGGCGCCTGCAGCGGCACGGTCTGCGCGGTGTTGATCACGCCGCCCGTGTTGGCCGCGTAACCCATCAGGTTGCGGCCTTGCGAATCGACGATGAAGCCGTTCTTGTCGCGCTGGAACGTGCCGTCGCGCGAGTACGTCGTCACGCCGTTGTTCGACATCTGGAAGAAGCCGTTGCCGTTGATCGCGACGTCGAGCGACGAATTCGTCGTGTTGATCGTGCCTTGGCCGAATTGCTGCTGCACCGATGCGAGCGTCGTACCGATCCCGATCTGCGTGTTGACCGACGTCGCGACCGAGTTCGCGTACATGTCGGAGAACTGCGCGGTGCTCGACTTGAAGCCGACCGTGTTCGCGTTCGCGATGTTGTTGCCGATCACGTCGAGCGCGTTCGATGCGCCGGCGAGGCCGCTCAGACCCTGTTGATAACCCATTTCGGTCTCCGTTTTCGAGAAAGCTGGATCAGTTGGTGGTGGTCGTGCCGCCGGACGACGACGACGCGGTGTTCGGGAAGATCGACGCGACCTGGGTCAAGCCCACCGTCGTGCCGTTCGACAGCACGAGCCCCGCCGTGCCGTCGGCCTGCTTGATCACGCTCTGCACCTGCGCGGCCGCGAGCACGGTCGGCGCATACGTCTTGCCGTCCGAGCCCGTGTACTGCGCGCTCACGGTGTAGCTGCCGTCCGGCAGCGCGTTGCCGGCCGCATCCGTCGGCGTCCAGTTGAACGGCACCGTGCCGGCCGACTGCTTGCCCGCGTCGATCGTGTTGACGACGACGCCCGAGCTGTTCTTCACGGTGATCGTCAGGTTCGACACGTCGCTCGTGAGCGACACGCCGAACGGCGACGCCGCGCCGCTCTTCACCGCGACGCTGTTGCCCGGCGCGAGCACGTTCGTGCCGATCAGCAGCGCGGCCTGCGTCTGCTGCCCGGCCGCGAGCTGCGTCGACAACGACGTGAGCGACGTGTTCAGCTGCGCGATGCCGCTCACCGTGTTGATCTGCGCGAGCTGCGACGTCATCTGCGAGCTGTCGACCGGGCTCGTCGGATCCTGGTTCTGCAGCTGCGTGACGAGCAGCTTCAGGAACGTCGCCTGCAGGTCGCTCGCCGACGTGCCGTTCGTCGACACGTTGTTGGTGTTCATCGTGTCGGTCGGCAGGGTCGACACGTTGGTGCCGCTGCCGCCGATCGTCGTGCTGGAGGAAGTCATCCTGGGTGGCCTTGTTTCGGAACTGTCGGGTCTGGGTCTCGATGGGGAAGCACGCGCTGCGCGCGGCTTACGTGCCGATCGTCAGCGTCTTGAGCATCAGCGTCTTCGCGGTGTTCAGCGTCTCGACGTTGGCCTGGTACGAGCGCGACGCCGAGATCATGTTCACCATCTCCTGCACCGGATCGACGTTCGGCATCTGCACGTAGCCGTTCGCGTCGGCGGCCGGGTTCGCCGGGTCGTAGGTCGACTTCATCGGCGACGGATCATCGACCACCTTCGTCACGCGCACGCCGCCGACGCCCTGGCCGGACGCGGTGCGCGCGCCGCCGATCGGGTCGGTCGCGAACACGACCTGCTTCGCCTTGTACGGCTTGCCGTCGGGGCCGGTCGCGCTGTCGGCGTTCGCGAGGTTCGACGCAGTGACGTTCAGGCGCTGCGATTGCGCGGACAGCGCCGAACCGGCGACGCCGAAGATGTTCATCAACGAGGGCATGAGGGCTCCTTGTGCTCGGATACGGAAGCGGCGCGCGCTTACGAGTTCGTCGAGATCGCGGCGATCATCGCCTTGATCTGCTGGGTCATCACGGTCATCCCGGTTTCGTAGTGCAGCGCGTTGTTCGCGAACTGCACGCGCTCGACGTCGAGATCGACCGTGTTGCCGTCGAGCGACGGCTGCAGCGGCATCCGGTACTGCGCGCGACCGTAGTCGTCGGCCGGGCCGCCCGTCGGAATCAGCTTCGCGGTGCCGGCCATGTGGCCCGGCGCCGTCGACACCATCGTCATCCCGCTCGTCACGCCGGCCGGCTGCGCCATCGGCAACTGCGCGGCGTTGCTCGGCGCGAGACCGCCGCCGGTCTGCTTCAGCGAGCGCGCGAGGGTCGACGCGAAATCGACGTCGCGGGCCTGGTAGCCGGGCGTGTCGGCGTTCGCGATGTTCGACGACAGCAGTTCCTGCCGATAGGCGCGCACGTCGAGCGCCTGTCGGCCGAACGCGAATTCGGCATCGAGTTTGTCCAGCATGTGTGCGTCTCTCCGTATGAAGCGCTGCACGCCCCCTTGCGCCGGATGGCGACACAAGGGGCTTTTTTCCATGACAGCGATGGTAGGCGTCGGGCGCAACCGGCAATCGGACGAATAACGCGGCAAAGGCCCCCTCTATTCATCGTTTGCGCGACGGCCCGGCTCCCTAGAATGCGAATCGGATCAACGGCTTCGAGGACACGGCGATGACAGGCGCACTTCGCGGAAACGACGGACGCGGCACGTGCATGGCGCGTGCGTTCGCGCTCGGCGCGGCGCTGTGGCTCGCAGTGCCGCTCGCGCACGCGGACGACGGGATGATCGTGATTCCCGGACGCGGCGAGACGGCCGAGACCGCGCTCGCGCATGCGAACGCGGCGAGCGGCGGGCCGTTCGGCGGGAATGCGGGCACGGCGTCGGGTACGGGCATGGCGATGGCCGGCGGTGCAGGTGGCGCGGGCGGTGGCGCCGGCGTGACCGGCGCGGCCTCGGCCGGCTATGCGGCGCAGCCGGCCGGCGCGATGGTCGTGACGAGCGTCCCGCCGCCGGCCGCCGTGCCGGCGCGCGCGCCGCGCCCCGCCTACGCCGCCGCGCGCACGAACGCCGGCGATGATGCGCGGCGCGCCGCCGATCCGGGTGCCGTCGCGACCGTCGTCGCCGGCACGGCCGAACCCGCATCGAATCCCGCGCGAGCGGCCATCGCCGCGCGCATGGCGGCGGCCCGGGCCGCTTCAGCCGCGCCGGCCCCGCGCGCGCCAGGCGCTGCCGTGAACCCGGCCCAGGCCACCACCGCGTCCCAGCCGGCCACGCTGCCCGGCCACCAGGACCCCGACACGATCCGGCGCACGGCCCTCGCATTCCTGCAGCAGCAGGTCGCGGGCCTGCCAGGCAAGACCACCGCGACCGTCGCGGCCGCGTTTCCGCGCGGGCTCGCCGCGTGCACGACACTCGAGCCGTTCCTGCCGACCGGTGCGCGCCTGTGGGGCCGCACGACGGTCGGCGTGCGCTGCGCCGGCGAGCGGCCGTGGACCGTCTATCTGCAGGCGAAGGTCGCCGTGCAGGCCACCTATTACGTCGCCGCTCGGCAGATCGCGCCCGGCGAGCCGCTCACCGCGGCCGACCTCGTCGCGCGCGACGGCGACCTGACGGTGCTGCCGCTGGCGGTGATCACCGATCCCGCGCAGGCGGTCGGCGCGATCGCGCTGGCCCGGATCTCGGCCGGGCTGCCGTTGCGCCAGGACATGCTGAAGAGTGCCGCGTCGGTGTCGGCCGGCCAGACGGTGCGGGTCGTCGCGGCCGGACCCGGCTTCACGATCTCGGCCGAGGGCAGCGCGCTCGCGAATGCGGCGCCGGGCCAGTCGGTGCGGGTCAGGATGGCGGCGGGCCAGATCGTCACGGCGATCGTCAAGGACGCCGGGACCGTGGAAATTCCGCTATAGGGATGGATCGCGCCGCAAGATTGTAAAGAATTGTTTATTCGGAGGATTTCGGGCTCACGATGCTAAAGTTCGGGCCGACCCGGCCGTTATCTGGGTCATACCGTACAGGAAACCCATCGTGAAGATCGATTCCACTCCGAACCCGAGCCCACTCGCGTCGACCGGCAACGGCGCGACCCGCGCGCAATCCGGCGCGGCATCGTCGTCGTCCGCGCAGGTGGCCGACGCAGGATCGACCGGCGGCGACACGACCGTGAACCTGTCGGGTCTGTCCGGCCAGCTGCGTTCGCTGTCGGCCTCCGGCAGCGCCGACATCGACACGGCCCTCGTCCAGTCGATCAAGGACGCGCTGAACAACGGCACGTTGACGATCGACGTGAACAAGATCGCCGACGGCGTACTGAATACCGCCCGCGACCTGCTGCAAAAGCAGCGCCCGCAGGGCAACTGAGCCGGCCCGGGGCCCGTCACGCCCTGACCGGTCCCCTGGTTTGCCGGCATGCGGACACGCGTGCCGGCGCGACGAGCATGACGCGATGAGAGAAGAGCTGCTGGCCACGGTCAACGACGAACACGCGACGGTCGAAGCGTTCGCGTCCCTGCTCGCCTACGAGGAAAAGGCACTGACGACGCCGGAGCCGCTTGAAATGCTGCCCGGCATCGTCGAGAAGAAAAGCGCGCTGATCGACCGGCTCGCGCAGCTCGAGCGCACGCGCGACACGCAGTTGTCCGCGCTCGGCTTTCCGGCCGGCAAGAAAGGGATGGACCAGGCCGCCGAGCGCGATGCCCGCCTCGCCGGCCGCTGGCAGTTGCTGCTGCAGGCCGCCGAACGCGCGCGCCAGGCCAATGCGACCAACGGGATGCTGATCCGGATCCGGATGGACTACAACGAGCGCGCGCTCGCGGTGCTGCGCTCGGCGCCCGCGCCGGCCGGGGTCTATGGCCCGGACGGGCGTGTGTCGGCGCTGATGCGTTGATGCCCCGACTGCACCGACTTCACCGATTGCCCCGATTCCACTGACGTACCGATCACGCCGGCGCACCGACGCGCCGGCTGCGCATCGCGCGACCCTGCCGCGGCCGCGCGCACTTCCCCCGTCTTAAAGCAGCGGACACGCGGTGACCTGCGTGCCGCGTTCCACGCAAAGCCGTTCGTAGTCGCGCAGGTACGCGCGCTCGTCGTCGTTCAGCAGCTCGACGTCGATCAGGTCCCAGTCGTAGCCGACCGTGACGATGTTCTCGAACGCCACGGTGTCCGATGCTTCGTCGTCCGCGCGCACGATCACGATGTTCTCGATCCGCACGCCGCCCTTGCCCGGCAGGTAGATGCCCGGTTCGACCGAAATCACCGCGTTCGGCACCAGCCCGTACTGCGCGCCCGGCGCGAACCGCACACCGCCCTCGTGCACGTGGATCCCGACGCCGTGCCCGGTGCCGTGGCCGAAATCGTAGCCGTGGTCGCGGCACACCTGGCGCACCGTCGCATCGACGTCGCCACCCGTCGCCGTCTTCGGGAAGCGCGTGACGAGCCCCTTGATGCACGCCTTCAGCGCGACCGTGTAGATCTCGCGCTGCCACGGCTGCGCGACCGTCTCCGGCTGCGTGCGACGCAGCACGACGCGCGTGCAGTCCGTCGCGAAACCGGCGTCGTAGTAAGCGCCGCTGTCGAGCAGCACGAGCTCGCCTTCCGTCAGCTCGACGTCGGCGCTCGCCGCCGTGTAGTGCGCGAATGCGCTGTTCGCGCCGTTCGCCGCGATCGACGGGAACGTCAGCGCGACCGCCGAGCGGGCGCCGTACGCGTCGTTGATCGTGCGGGCCAGATCGTACTCGGTATGGCGCTGCCCCGGCTCGCCGGCCTTCGCCCAGCGCATCGTTTCGGCGATCGCCGCCGAGCTGCGCGCGAACGCGTCGCGGAACCGGTCGAGCACCGCCGGCGTCTTGCCGGCCCGCAGCGCCTCCACCGGGTTGAAATCGGCGTGGCGCGCATGCGGCCACACGCGGCGCACCGACTCGACGAGCGCCCAGTTGACCGATTCGAACCCGTAGCACACGTGGTCGACCGCGAATTGCGCGAGGAAGCGCTCGAGTTCGGCGAGGTCGCGCCGGATCACGTGCAGCGCCGGATACGACGCCAGTTCGACCGGACATCGGTCGCAGCCTTCCGGCAGGAACAGCGCGACCTGCTCGCCGACCGCGAACAGGAAGCCCAGGTGCGACGATGCATTCGGGATGTGATAGCCGCGGCTGTTCAGCAGGTAAGCGAGATCGTCGGACGCGCATGTGAAGAACGCGGTCTTGCCGGGCGCCGCGCCGGTGTGCGCGGCGAGCCGCCGGTTCAGCGCGTCGAGGTTGTCCGCGACGCTCGCGCCGGTCATCGCGTCCGGCAGTTCGAAGATCGGCCGCTCGACCACCCAGCCCGGCAGCCCGATCGCGCGGTCGATTTCGCGCTCGACGAGGCTCGTCCAGTCGAGCGACGCCGCCTGCGTGCGCTCGACCAGCCGGTCGCGCTGCGCGACGCTGATCCGCAGTGCGTCGTAGCCGACCCGCGCGAGCCGGCTCGCGTGCGCGAGCAGCCAGTCGGCCAGCGCCTGCCAGATCGTCACGTTCATCCCGAGCTTTTCGATGCGCACGCGCGCCGGGTCGCACTGCTGTTCGGCCTGCAGGTGATAGCGGCCGTCGACGAACAGCACGAACGGCGGCACGCCGAGCGCCTGCGCGGTCGCCGCGCTCAGGAAAATCCCGCAGCCGGCCGAGCCGTCGAAGCCCGACAGCGCGTAGCGCGGGTTGTTGCGGCGCGGCAGGTATTCGGTGATGTACTCGTCCTGCGACGTGACCACGACCGCGTCGAGCCGGGCGGCGTCGAGCAGTCGCGACAGGCCGGCCTGCGTGTCGGCGACGGACGCGTCGTACGAGGGAAGGCCGGAGAAGCTGTATTTCAGTCGATCGATCATCGGATACCCGTTATTGATTGTTGTCGGCGGCCGGCGGCGTCACGCGCCGGCGCATGCCTGGCGCGGCACGCCGCCCGTGCGGGGACGAAGCGCGGCCCGGCGGGCAGCCGTGCCGCGGTGTCGTTCCGTCGACGGATTTTCGGGGAAATTTTTGTCTCACTTAACTTTGTTTGATGCGAGCGACAGAATCTAGAGCACGCTGAAATCGAGGTCAAGCCAAAATTTTCGTAGGGCTAAAATTGCCGGCACCGCGCGCGACGGCGGCGCGGCCCCGCGCGGCCCTGCATGACGCGGGGCGCCTGGCGTCCTGGCGTCCGGGCGCCGGCGTGCGCGGTACAATGCGCCGGCATCGTCGTCCCGACGGCCGTGCTTCGTGCGATTCGCGGAAAGCCGCATCCCGGCGACGGCACCGCCCCTCCGCTCGCCTTGCGACTCGTTGCCACGAAAGAGATTCATGGATTCAGACATCATGCGTATCGGCCAGCGCATTCGCCGCCTGCGCCGGGAAGCGAAGAAGACGCTGCTGGAAGTCGCGACCGAAGCGAACCTGTCGGTCGGGTTCCTGTCGCAGGTCGAGCGCCACCTCACCGGCATCTCGCTGTCGTCGCTCGTCAACGTCGCGAAGGCGCTGAACGTGCCGCTCGGCACGCTGATCGACCAGCCGCGCCAGGCGCAGCCCGACTCGCACGCGGGACGCCGCGAACCGTACGCGGTCGATGCCGCGTCGCAGTGGTACGAGCGGCTGTCCACCACCTTCGACGGCAGTCAGATCAACGCGCTCAAGGTCCGGATGATGGAGGGCTACCGTTCGGAATGGGTCGCGCATGGCGGCGACGAATTCGTGTACGTGCTGACCGGCCGGCTTTGCTACACGATCGGCAAGAAGGATTACCCGCTGTCTGCCGGCGACTCGCTGCACTTCGACGCGAGGAAGCGCCACCGCGTCGCGAACGTTGGCGACGGGGCCGCCGAAATGATCGCGGTCGGCACGCTGCCGCTCTTCGACGACAACGGCGCCGAGCTGGGATCCGAGGCGATGAAGATCAGACTGCTCGCCCGCGATGCCGGCGCGGCGCCGGGCGAACCGCGCGTGAGCCGCCGCAAACCCGCACCGAAGCGCGAGCGCGACGCGGATTCGATCGCGGCCGCGCCCGTCGACACGCCGGCCCGCGCGGCGGCCAAGCCAGCGGCCGGGAAGCCGCGCGCGGCCGCCGGCAAACGTCCGGCCGCCGCCACCCCGGCCCGCCGCGCCACCGCCCGCACGAAGCAATGACGGCAAGCGGCCGGGCGGCGCGCCACGCCACCCGGCGCTTGCGCACTATTCCGCGATCGCCAGTGCCTGCTTGACGGCCTCGATGCGCGCGCGATGCACGGCGTCCTTGATCTGCATCGCATCGTTGGCGAAGCCGCGCGCGATCGCACCCGCGTCGACGCTGCGCGCCGCCACCAGCGCCACGCGCAGCCGCTCGGCCTGCGGATACGGCTGCGTGTCGAGCCCGAGCCGGCCGCGTGCATCCGATTCGCACGCCTGCAGCATCTCGGCGAAGCGCGCGGGCTTGCGCAGCGCATCGCTGCGCTCGAAGAGCCGCACCAGCGCGGCTGCGCCCATTTCCATCACGCGATGCAGGTTGCCGTGCTCGCGCGCGACCACCAGCGCGAGATCGCGGCACTCGTTCGGCACGCGCAGCCGCTCGCACAACGGCTTGATGAGATCGACGCTGCGGCCTTCGTGGCCGACATGGCGCGGCAGCACGTCGGCGGGCGTCGTCGCCTTGCCGAGGTCATGCGTGAGCGCCGCGAAGCGCACCGGCAGCGAGTAGCCCTGCTTCGCTGCGTAGTCGACGACCATCATCACGTGCACGCCCGTGTCGACTTCCGGGTGGTAGTCGGCGCGCTGCGGCACGCCCCACAGCGCGTCGACCTCGGGCAGGATGCGCGCGAGCGCGCCGCACTCGCGCAGCACCGCGAACATCCGCGACGGCTTCGCCTCCATCAGCCCGCGCGCGATCTCCTGCCACACGCGCTCGGGCACCAGCGCGTCCGCTTCGCCCGCGTCGACCATCCGCCGCATCAGCGCGAGCGTATCGTCCGCAACCGTGAAATCCGCGAAGCGCGCGGCAAAGCGCGCGATCCGCAGGATCCGCACCGGATCCTCGACGAACGCGTCGCCGACGTGTCGGAACACACGTGCACGCAGGTCGGCCTGTCCGTCGAACGGATCGATCACCGGGCCGACCAGCGCGCCCTCCGGGCTCACTTCACGCGCCATCGCGTTGATCGTCAGGTCGCGCCGCGCGAGGTCCTCGTCGAGCGTCACGTCCGGCGCGTAGTAGAACTGGAAGCCGTGATAGCCGGCCGCCGTCTTGCGTTCGGTGCGCGCGAGCGCGTATTCCTCCTGCGTATCCGGATGCAGGAACACGGGGAAATCCTTGCCGACCGGCCGGAAGCCCTGCGCGGCCATCTGCTCGGGCGTCGCGCCCACCACCACGTAGTCGCGGTCCTGCACCGGCACGCCGAGCAATTCGTCGCGGATCGCTCCGCCTACTGCGTAGATGTTCATGGCGTCGGTTCGTATTCGGCGATCACGTGGGTTTCGCGGCGCGCGGCATCGATCCAGCGCTGCACCGCCGGCAGCGCCGTCACGCGCGCGGCATACCCGGCCGCCTCCGGCGACAACTCCGGCGCATACGTGTTGAAACGCATCACGACGGGCGCATACATCGCATCGGCAATCCCGAATTCACCGAACAGGAACGGTCCGCCCGATGCCTCGATGCACGCGCCCCACAGCGCGTCGATGCGCGCGACGTCGGCAAGCGCATCGGGCGTCGCGCCGCGCCCCGGCATCGACGCGCGCACGTTCATCCCCATCTGCGTGCGCAGCGCGGCGAAGCCCGAGTGCATCTCGGCCGAGATGCAGCGCGCATGTACGCGATCGAGCGGATCGGCCGGCCACATCGGGAACTGCGGATAGCGCTCGGCGAGCGTCTCGGCGATCGCGAGCGAATCCCAGATCGCGACGCCGTGGTCGTCGATCAGGCACGGCACCTTGCCGGTCGGCGAATACTCGCGGATGCGCGCGGCCGTGTCGTCGCGGCGCAGCTCGATGGCGATCTCGTCGAACGGGATGCCGAAATGCGCGAGCAGCAGCCACGGCCGCATCGACCACGACGAGTAATTCTTGTCTCCAATGATGAGTTTCATGGCGAGGTTCCGAAAAGCGCGAAAGTGAATGACGGAAGCGACGGCCCGCGACGCCTAGCGGCGCGAGCGGAACCAGTCGAAGCGGGAGCGCCGCGCGGCATGGCCGAGATACGCGGGCGCGATGCTCTCGAGACTCGCGGGCGCGATCCCGAGTTCGGGCGCGAGCGGCCCGGACAGCACGTTCGGCACCGACATCGACGCGAGATTGTCGCGCGTGATCACCGGCTCACCGGGCAGGCATTCGAACACGCACGCCTGCAGCCGCGCGAGCGCGTCGGGCAGGCGCACGATGCGTGCCTGACGGCCGACCAGCGTGCCGCAATAGCGCACCAGTTGCTCGAGCGTGTAGACGGTGGGGCCGCCGAGTTCGTAGGTCTTGCCGTGCGCGGCCGCGAGATCGAGCGTGTTGACGAACGCGCGCACGACATCGCCGACGAACACCGGCTGGAAGCGCGCGTCGGGCATCGCGAGCGGCAGCACCGGCAGCGTGCGCTGCAGGTTCGCGAACGTGTTCAGGAACGCGTCGCCGGGGCCGAACACGACCGACGGGCGGAAGATCGTCAGCGCGAGCGAATCGGTCGCCGCGACCGCATGCAGCGCGGCCTCGCCGTCGCCCTTCGAGCGCTGGTACATGCTCGGGCCGTGCGAATCGGCGCCGAGCGCGCTCATGTGCAGCACGCGCCGCACGCCGACTTCGACGCACGCGGCGGCCAGCGCGGCCGGCAGCGCGACGTGCGCGCGCTCGAACCCGGGCCCGTACGGCGTGCCGCGGCCGCCGTGCAGCACGCCGACGAGGTTGACGGCCGCATGCGCGCCGGCAACGAACCGCGCCAGCGTGCGCGTATCGAGATCGTCGAGCCCGACGATCTCGACCGGCAGCATCTGCAGGTGGCGTGCATGCTCGCGCCGCCGCGTGCCGATCCGCACCTGCTTGCCGGCGTCGATCAGCGCATTGACGAGCCGGCTGCCGATGAAGCCGGTGCCACCCAACAGCGCGACGGTCTGACGATCCATGATGGTGACCTCAAAAGCACACTGCCGCGTCTCGCGCGGCAGTGTGAAGATGGCGGATCAGGGCGAGATCATGCCTAGGCGCTTCTTCAACGACTGCGGTTTGCCCTCGAAGAGCGCCGCGTAGTAGACGGTATTCGACAGCACGTTCTTCACGTAGTCGCGCGTCTCGTTGAATGGAATCGTCTCCGCGAAGATCGCGCCTTCGACCGGCTGCGTCAACACCTGGCGCCACTGGCGCGGCCGGCCCGGGCCCGCGTTGTAGCCGGCCGTCGCCAGCACCGGCGAGCTGTCGAAGTTGTTGTAGATGTCCGACAGGTACCAGGTGCCGAGCTGGATGTTCGTATCGATGTCATGCATCTGCGCACGCGTGATCGTGCCCATCCCGAGCTTCTTCGCGACGATCTGCGCGGTGGCCGGCATCAGCTGCATCAGCCCGCCCGCGCCGACCGACGAACGCGCGTTCGTGATGAAGCGCGATTCCTGGCGGATCAGCCCGTACGCCCATTCGACGTCGAGGCCGGTCGACTGCGCGTAGCGCTCGACGATGTCGCGGTACGGCGACGGGTAGCGCAGCGTGAAATCGTGCTCGGCCTTCGTGCGGTCGGCCGTGTTGACCGTGCGGTCGAGCAGGCCGATGCGCTTGCCGTATTCGGCGGCCGCGAGCAGCTGGCGATCGGTCATTCCGCGCAGCGGCCAGTTCCATTCGCGGTTGCCTTCGAGGCGCAGGTTCAGCCCATAGAAGCGTTGCGCGAGCGCGAAGCCCGGGATCTTGCTCATCGCGTCGACGTCGGCGTCGCTCACCTTCGTGCGCGGCGGGATCGACGTGCGCTGGCCGAGCTCCTCGCCGGCGAGCTGTCCGTAGAAGTTGAACTGGCCCGCGACCTGCTCGAATTCCTGGTTCGCCTGCAGCGTGTCGCCGCTCTGCTTGAGCGCGCGTGCATGCCAGTAGATCCAGGCCGGATCGCTGCGCAGCGACGGCGGCATCTGTTCGATCGACCAGCGCACCATCGGCCAGTTGCCGACGAGCAACGCGGCGCGCGTGCGCCATTCGTAACCCGGGTTCGACAGCGGCGCGTTCGCGGATTTCGCATACCAGACCGATGCGAGCGCCGAGCGCTTGATCGCCCCCTGGTAGCCGATCGCACCCCATGCGATCGCCTGCTCCTGCTTCGTCAGCGAGCCGGCGATCGACGTCAGCATTCCCGCCGCGGCGTCCGGATCGTTGCGCGCCATGCGGCCGAGCGCGATCAGCGCGAGCTGGTGCGATGCCGCGTCGGGGCCGACGCCGCGCGCGAGGTACAGCGGCGGCGCGCTGGTTGCCTGGTCGAAGCCGACCGGCCGCGGGCCGAGCGCGTCGACGATCTTCCCGCCGAGTGTCGTGTAGTTCTGCTCGTACGCGAGGCGTGCCTGCAGCCACACGTCGTCGCTCGTGAACTGCTGGTTGACGGTGAGCGCCGTAATCAGGTCGACACAGGCGTCGCCGTAGTATTTCGGCTCGACGAGCAGCGCGCGTGCCGCCTCGGCGACGTTCTCGCCGCGCGCCGCGCGCGATTCGAGCGCGTAGCACTTGACCTGCGTGTCGTCGTCGAGCACGAAGCGCTTGTACTGGTCGTCGAAGCTGCGCCAGTCGTGGCGCGCGCCGAGCACGAGCAGGTAGTCGTTGCGCAGGCGGTCGGCGATTGCCTGGCCGTCGTAGCGCTGCAGGAACGACTGCACGGGGGCGTCGGGGGCGTCGACACGTGCGCGGCCCGTCGAATCGAACAGTTGCGGCTTGATCTGGAAATACTCGACGTAGGACGGGACCGGATAGTTCGGAATCATCGCCGCGAGCTGCGCGGCCTTCGCGGCGTCGTTGCGGCGCGCGGCTTCGCGCAGCTGCACGAAGATCTGGTCGTCCCCGGCGAGCGTGTCGTCGTTCGGTGCGGCGCACGCGGCCGTGCCCGCGACGAGCGCGGCGGCCGAAAGCGCGAACGCGACCGCGCGATATACTCGGAAAAGGCTGTTCGACATCGTTTTGAATGGAGCACGAAGTGAGCGAAAGCATAGCATGCAACCCTGTGCCGAACCCGAAGGTTGCACTGCGCAAAGCGCTGTCCGGCGCGCGTCGCGACGCCGCGTCGCAGCCCGCCGCGAATGCCGCGCTCGACGCGCGGCTGCGCCTGTTGCTCGAACGGCTCGCACCGCGCACGGTCGGCTTCTACTGGCCGCTGCCGGGCGAATTCGACGCACGCGACGCGGTGCTCGCGTGGTCCGCGGCAGGCTCAGGTCGCCGCGCCGCGCTGCCGGTGATCGGCGAGAAGCACACGCCGCTCGCGTTCCATGCGTGGGATGCGCACACGCCGATGCGCGAAGGGCATCACCGGATTCCGGAGCCGGCGTCCGGGGTCGTCGTCGTGCCCGATCTGTTGCTGATTCCGTGTGTGGGATTCGATCTGCAGCGCTACCGGCTCGGCTATGGCGGCGGCTATTACGACCGCACGCTCGCGGTGTGGCCGGGCGAGACGCTGCCGGTGACGGTCGGCATTGCGTATGAAGCGTGCCGCGTGGATGCGCTGCCGGCCGAAGCGCACGATCTCGCGATGCGCTGGATCGTGACCGACGGCGCGCTTTACCCGGCCGCCGGATGACGGGGCGCGCGACGCGGCGTCTGCGGCATGCCGCGCGTCACCGCGTCGACCGTCCTGTCCGCAATCGTTTACAGCGACGCCGCCGCGCGCGCGGCGGTGTCGTAGAGGCCCGATGCGTGGCGCAACAGCTGCGCCGCGTCGCCGATCTGCTCGTTGGTGAGGCCGCTGTCCTTCAGCGTCTCGATCAGGCAATGCTCGCGCACCTCCCGATACTTCATGCACAGCTCGCGGCCCGCGTCGGTCGCGAAGAAGAACACTTCCTTGCCGCTCTTCTCGCTTTTCACATAGCCGCGCGCGATCAGTTTTTTCAGCGCATAGGTCGCGACGTGCGTATCCTCGATATTGAGCACGAAGCAGATGTCGGCGAGCTTCTTCTTGCGTTCGCGATGGCTGACGTGATGCAGCAGCGACACCTCGACCGCCGTCATGTCCTTCGCACCCGCGGCCGACATGCAGCGCACCATCCAGCGGTTGAAGGCATTGCCGGCCATGATGAGCCCGTATTCGAGTTCCGACAGCTCCGCGCTCGAATCGGAAACGAGGTGTTCGGATGACACGATCTTGGTCGGGGGACGCTTCATGGAAAGGCGGCGCAAGCAGGATGTCAGGGTGTGCCGAGTGTACGTCAGAAGCCCGGGTATACGGGCTAGGCGAAAACGCTTATTGGTAAGTTATCGATATGTTATTGACAATGTGCGCTAACATTGCCGTCCGAACCGTGCCAGTCCGATGACGCAACCCCGCATTTATCCGCTCGGCGATGCCGCCCTCGTCTGCGAGGTGCCGCCGCCCGCCACGCTCGATTGCCAGCGCCGCGTCTGGGCCGTCGCCGAGATCGCGCGCGCATGGCCCGACGTGATCGACGTCGTGCCGGGCATGAACAACCTGACGATCGTGTTCGACGCGCTCGCCGCGACGGCCGAGTCGCTCACGCCCGCGCTGCGCGACGCATGGGAAACCGCCGACGTCGAGCATGCGGACGGCCGCGAGATCGAGATCCCGGTCGAATACGGCGGTGCGGCCGGCCCCGACCTGGCGGCCGTCGCCGCGCATACCGGGCTGCCGGCCGACGAAGTCGTCGCGCGACACGCAGCCGGCGAATACGTCGTGTTCTTCGTCGGCTTCCAGCCGGGCTTCGCCTATCTCGGCGGCCTCGATGCGTCGCTGCACACGCCGCGCCGCGCGGCGCCGCGCCTGGAAGTGCCGGCCGGCTCGGTCGGCATCGGCGGTGCGCAGACGGGCATCTACCCGGCCACGTCGCCCGGCGGCTGGCAGCTGATCGGCCGCACGTCGCACGTGCTGTTCGACCCGGTGCGGCCGCAGCCGACGCTGCTGCTGCCCGGCGACCGCGTGCGCTTCACCATTGCCGGAGTCGACCCGACATGAGCCAGAACACCGCACCGGGCACGATCGAGGTGGTCCGCGCCGGCCCGCTGTCGACCGTGCAGGATCTCGGCCGCCGCGGCATGCGCCATCTCGGCGTTGCGCAGGGCGGCGCGCTCGACGGCCTCGCGCTCGAAGTCGGCAACCGGCTGGTCGGCAATCGCCCCGACGCGGCGGCCGTCGAAATCACGATCGGCCCGGCCGCGTTCCGCTTCACGCGCGCGACGCGCATCGCGATCACCGGCACCGAATTCGGCGCGACGCTCGACGGCAAGCCCGTGTATTCGTGGTGGAGCCTGCCGGTCGACGCCGGGCAGACGCTCGTGCTGCCGGCCGCGAAACGCGGTATGCGCGGCTACCTGTGCATCGCGGGCGGCATCGACGTGCTGCCGATGCTCGGCTCGCGCAGCACCGATCTCGCATCGCGCTTCGGCGGCCTCGGCGGCCGCGCGCTGCGCGATGGCGATCGGCTTCCGGTCGGTGTGCCGCCGGCCGGCGCCGGCTGCCTCGCAGCCGATGCGCCCGAATTCGGCGTGAAGGCGCCTGCGTGGTGCGCGTTCGTGCGCGTCGACGAACCGCCGCGCCGCCACCGGCCCGCGCATGCGCCGTGGGCGATGCCCGTGCGCGTGCTGCCGGGCCCCGACTACGCGTCGTTCGCGGCCGATTCGCAGCAGGCGTTCTGGGACGAGGAATGGCTCGTCACCGCGAACAGCAACCGGATGGGCTATCGCCTCGCCGGCGCCGAGCTGGTGCGCGAGCGGCCGGTCGAGCTGCTGTCGCATGCGGTGCTGCCCGGCACGATCCAGGTGCCGCCGAACGGCCAGCCGATCGTGCTGATGCACGACGCGCAGACCACCGGCGGCTATCCGAAGATCGGCACGGTGATCCGCGCGGATCTCTGGAAACTCGCGCAGGCGCGGCTCAACCTGCCGATCCGCTTCGTGCGCACGACACCCGATGCCGCGCGCGCCGCCCTGACCGCGGAACGCGCCTATCTCCGGCAGATCGACGTCGCGATCGAGATGCGCGAGGAAACCCGCCGCCGCGTTCAATCGCGCGCGGCGTGACAATGACGGAAGCAGGACGAAGGACGCGCCACGCCATCAGTGGACGAGGAACATCATGGAAATCGATCTGAATGCCGATCTCGGCGAA
This sequence comes from Burkholderia sp. LA-2-3-30-S1-D2, assembly GCF_001523915.2. Classification (NCBI taxonomy): domain Bacteria; kingdom Pseudomonadati; phylum Pseudomonadota; class Betaproteobacteria; order Burkholderiales; family Burkholderiaceae; genus Burkholderia; species Burkholderia sp. LA-2-3-30-S1-D2. Next base: position 3,302,251 of record NZ_CP013384.1, read on the forward strand.
GGATGCGGATCGGACGAGGCGCTGCTCGACCTCGTCACGTCGGCGAACATCGCGTGCGGCTGGCATGCAGGCGGCGCCAATGCGATGCGCGACTGCGTGCGCTGGGCCGTGCAGAAAGGCGTGTCGATCGGCGCGCACCCGAGCTTTCACGACCCGGAGAATTTCGGCCGCAAGGAGATGCAACTGCCGGCCGGCGACATCTATGCCGGCGTGCTGTACCAGCTCGGCGCGCTGTCGGCGATCGCACAGGCCGAGGGCGGCCGCATCGCGCACGTGAAGCCGCACGGCGCGCTGTACAACCAGGCCGCGCGCGACCCGATGATCGCCGACGCGGTGGTCTCCGCGATCCACGACTTCGATCCGTCGCTTGCCGTGTTCGGGCTGGCCAACAGCGTGTTCGTCGCAGCCGCGCGGCATGCGGGGCTCGCCGCGGTGGAGGAAGTGTTCGCCGATCGCGGCTACCGCGCGGACGGCTCGCTCGTGCCGCGCAGCCAGCCCGGCGCGCTGATCGATGACGAGAAAGCGGTGCTCGCGCGCACGCTCGACATGGTGCGCGATCGGCAGGTGCAGTCGGTGAGCGGCGAGTGGGTGCCGCTCAATGCGCAGACCGTCTGCCTGCACGGCGACGGCCCGCATGCGCTCGCGTTCGCGAAGCGGATCCGCGCGGCGCTCGAAGCGGCCGGTATCGATGTCGTCGCCCCGGGCGCGCTGGAGGCCGACGAAGGCGCCTGACCGGCGCGCAAGCCGCGCTGCCGCCAGATGAAAAACCGCCGCACCAAAGAAAAAAGCGCCCTCGTGGCGCTTTTCTGTTGGCGCAATCGCCGCGGACTTCGCCGTCTGTCGATTCGCCCCCCGAAACCGTCCTTCGACGGTGACCGGAAAAATGCTCCGGAATAAAAAAACGTCCGCCGCCACCCGATTGCTGCTTCCCCCGGTCGGACGACGGAACGTCGCTTATCCGCAAGTCTGTCGCATGCATTTGTTGTACCGACGATGTTTGGCCCCGCCGTGCATGCAGACACTACGCGGCCGGCACGACATCACGTGCCGGCTACGCTAACCCCGCGCATTGTTTTCTGCTACCCCGTAGAACTTTTTCTATTCTTTTCATTTTTTCAACTTGTGGGATGAAGAATAGAGATCGGCAGAACCGGATGTCAATCGTTTTAAACGCTATTTTCTGAGGATTCAAGGGTTTTCCTTATCGAATCGAGCGGCGGCACGGGCACCCGCAGGCACCTCGCAGCGCGTGCGTGTCGTCGATCAAACAGGGGAGGATCGGTGCACTGCGCCCGGCGCGATCAGTTCGCGTCGACCTGATACCCTTGCTGGCGCAACAATTCGAGCACCCCGCGCCGGCCGCCCAGATGCAGCGCGCCGATGGCGACGAATACCGGCCGGTTCGGCGCGGCGATTGCCGTCATCCGTGCAACGAAGCGCCGGTTGCGCTCGTACAGGATCTTGTTGTCGATCGACGCCGACAGCGCCTTCGAACGCGCCAGCCGCTCGCTCTTCGCGACCGCCCACGCCGAGATCGCATCGGCGTCGCCAATTTGCCACAGCCGGTGCAGTGCCTTGATGTCGTCGGCGTTCTGCGCCGGCGTCTGCACCATGTCCTGCGCGAGCATCTCGCGCTGCTCGGCGAGCGTCAGCCCGGTGAACGCACGCATCTGCTCGGCGAGCGTCTCGAGCCCGATCACGCGGCCGCCCTTCTTCTTCAGGAACACGTTCTGCAGTTGCGCCTCGGTGCCGTACTCGGTCTGCAGGCCGGCCGACAGCGAGTCGTAGGTTTCGACGACCAGCGCCGCGAGCCACGGTCGCATCTTGCGAATCTCGGCAAGCGCCGCCGGATTGCCGCGCAGGCGCCCCGCGAGGCGCTGCCACAGCGGATCGGGCAACAGGCGCTGCAGGCACGGGTAGCGGCACACGCCGTACTTCGACACGTCGTCCTGCGATTCGAGCAGATCGTCCGGCGACAGTTCGAGCGCGAGCGTCGGCGACGCCGCGAGCGCCCCGAGGATGCGCGGCCGGAACGGCTGCGCGGGCGGATAGTCGGACGGGTCGCCCGTATGCAGCGTGCCGAGCACGTACAGCGTGACCCTGCCCTTGGTCGCAACGTAGAACGGCATGCGCGCGGGCTGCACGCGCACGGTGCCGCGCGACACCGTGCCGTCCGACACGGCGGGCGCGTGGAAGCCCGGCAGGCTCATGCCGGGCGGCGGGACTTGCGACGGATGGATCGGTGAAGTGGCCGGCGCGCGCCCTTCGGCGCGCGCGGATTCGACGGGAACAGCAACGCTGGCCGCCACGCACGCGCCGGCCAGCGCCGCGCCCGTAACGGTACGCACGCTCCAGCGCCGCGCGTAGCGGTACGCGCGCATCACGCGCGCGCTGCTTGCCCCCGCACGGCGCACGCCGGACGCGCGCGCCGCCAACGCTTCAGGCATTCGCCTCCCCTACCTCCTCGGCCCGATGGCAGGCTACACGCCGGCCGTCCACTTCGCGCAGTTGCGGCTCCTCGACTCGGCAGCGCTCGACCGCGTACGGGCAGCGCTGGTGGAACGCGCAGCCCGACGGCGGATTGAGCGGCGACGGCAGCTCGCCCTGCAGCTTGATCTGCACGCGGCGGTCTTCCTCGAAGATCGCCGGCGTCGCCGACATCAGCGCGCGCGTGTACGGATGGCGCGGCCGCGCGTAGATCGTCGCCTTGTCGCCGAGCTCGGCGACGCTGCCGAAGTACATCACCATCACGTCGTCGGCGACGTGCTCGACCACCGACAGGTTGTGCGAGATGAACACGTAGCTCGTCTTGAACTGCTCCTGCAGATCCATGAACAGGTTCAGGATCTGCGCCTGGATCGACACGTCGAGCGCGGACACCGGCTCGTCGGCGACGACGATCCGCGGATCGAGGATCATCGCGCGCGCGATCGCGACCCGCTGGCGCTGGCCGCCCGAGAACATGTGCGGATAGCGCTTCGCGTGCTCGGGCCGCAGGCCGACCGTGCGCATGATCTGCGCGATGCGCGACGCGCGTTCGGCGGCCGTCAGGTTCGCGTTGATCTCGAGCGGCTCGGAGAGCGTCTGCTCGACCGTCTTGCGCGGGTTCAGCGACGCGAACGGGTTCTGGAACACCATCTGCACGCGGCGGCGCAGCTCGGCGACCCGGTGGCGGTCGGCGCCCGCGACGTCCTTGCCGTCGATCGACAGATGGCCGGACGTCGGCGTCTCGATCATTGTCAGCTGCCGCGCGAGCGTCGACTTCCCGCAACCGGATTCGCCGACGACGGCGAGCGTCTTGCCGCGCTTGAGCGAAAACGACACGCCGCTCAGCGCCTTCACCGTGCCCTGGCCGAACATGCCGCGCTTCACCGTGTAGTGTTTCGCGAGCTGGTCGGCGACCAGCACGACGTCGTCATCGTGCGGCGCACGCGTTTCGTGGACTGCATTCATCGTGCGCCTCCCGTCAGGTCGAGGTTGGAAACATTAAGTGGCTTGATGCAGCGCGCACGCATCGCGTCGTTGGCCGGCACCAATGTGTCGAGCGCCGGCCGCGCCTTGCGGCAGTCGTCGACGACGTATTTGCAGCGCGGCGCGAACAGGCACCCGGACGGGCGATCATCGCGGCCCGGCACCATGCCCGGCAATGCGGCAAGGCGACGCGCCCCCTGATTGTGCTCGGGAATCGCCGCGAGCAGCGCTTCGGTGTACGGATGATGCGGCGCACGGAAGATGTCCGGCACGCGGTTGGTCTCGATGACCTCGCCCGCATACATCACCGCGACGCGCTGCGCGACCTCCGACACCACGGCCAGATCGTGCGAGATCAGCACGAGCGCCATCCCGCGCTCCTTCTGCAGCTTCACGAGCAGGTCCATGATCTGCGCCTGGATCGTCACGTCGAGCGCGGTGGTCGGCTCGTCGGCGATCAGCAGCTTCGGGTTGCACGCCACCGCCATCGCGATCATCACACGCTGGTTCATCCCGCCCGACATCTGGTGCGGGAACGCCGTGATGCGGTTCTTCGCATCGGGAATGCCGACCTGGTCGAGCAGTTCGAGCGCGCGCCGATGCAGCGCGTCGCCGCGCAGGCCTTCGTGCAGCTTCAGCACTTCCTTGATCTGGTAGCCGACCGTGTAGCTCGGATTCAGGCTCGACAGCGCGTCCTGGAACACCATCGCGATGTCCTTGCCGACGATCTTGCGGCGCGCCTTCGGCGACGCCTTCAGCAGGTCCACGCCGTTGAACGTGACTTCATCCGCCGTCACCTTGCCCGGCGCGTCGATCAGGCCCATCAGCGCCATCATCGTCACGCTCTTGCCCGAGCCCGATTCGCCGACGACGCCCACCACCTCGCCCGGCGCGATCGACAGGTTGATCCGGTCGACGGCGGGCAGGCCGTTGAAGTTCACCGCGAGATTGCGGATGGTCAGAAGATCTTGGCTCATGTTCACGCCATCCGTTTCAGTTTGGGATCGAGCGCGTCGCGCAGCCCGTCGCCGAGCAGGTTGATCGCGAGCACCGAAATCAGGATCGACAGGCCCGGCATCGTCACGATCCACCATGCGTTGTCGATGTAGTCGCGCGCAGAGGCCAGCATCGCGCCCCACTCGGCGGTCGGCGGTTGCACGCCGAGGCCGAGGAAGCCGAGCGCGGCCGCGTCGAGAATGGCCGACGAAAAGCCGAGCGTCGCCTGCACGATCAGCGGCGCCGTGCAGTTCGGCAGCACCTGCGAGAACATCAGGCGCAGCGTGCCGGCACCGGCCACGCGCGACGCCGTCACGTACTCCTTCTGCAGTTCGCCGAGCGCCGACGCGCGCGTGAGGCGCACATAGGCCGGCAGCGCGACGATCGCGATCGCGAACATCGTGTTGGTGAGGCCCGGGCCGATGATCGCGACGACCGCGACCGCGAGCAGCAGGGACGGCAGCGCGAGCAGCACGTCCATGATGCGCATCACGGGCGTGTCGGCCCACTTCTGGAAGAACGCGGCGACCAGCCCGAGCACGATGCCGGGGATCAGCGCGAGCACGACCGACACGAAGCCGATCCAGAACGACATCCGCGCGCCGAACATCAGGCGCGAAAGAATGTCGCGGCCCGCTTCGTCGGTGCCGAGGATGAACTGCCAGTTGCCGCCCGCGAGCCATGCGGGCGGGATCTTCACGTAGTCGCGGTATTGCTCGACCGGGCTGTGCGGGGCGATCAGCGGCGCAAGGAGCGCGACCAGGATCAGCACGAGCACGACGATGCCGGCGCCGACGGCGCCGCGGTTGCGCGAGAAGTTGGCCCAGAACTCGCGCAGCGCGAGCGCACGGCCGCCGGCCGGCGCGGATTCGCTCGGCAGGGTGTTTTGCAGATTGCTCATGGAATTACCTCGTGTGGCGGATGCGCGGATTCAGCACGCCGTACAGCAGGTCGACGACCAGGTTCACGACGATCACGAGCGTCGCGATCAGCAGGATGCCGCCCTGGACGACCGGATAGTCGCGACGGCCGATCGCATCGATCAGCCACTTGCCGACACCGGGCCACGAGAAGAGCGTCTCGGTCAGCACGGCGCCCGCGAGCAGCGTGCCGATCTGCAGGCCGATCACGGTGACGACCGGGATCAGCGCATTGCGCAGCGCATGCACGACGACCACGCGCGCGGGCGACAGCCCCTTCGCGCGTGCGGTGCGGATGTAGTCCTCGCGCAGCACTTCGAGCATCGACGAGCGCGTCATCCGCGCGATCACCGCAAGCGGGATCGTGCCGAGCACGATCGCGGGCAGGATCAGGTGGCTGACCGCCGACCTGAACGAGCCTTCGTCCGGCGCGAGCAGCGCATCGATCAGCATGAAGCCCGTCGGGTGCGGGAAGTCGTATTCGACGGCGATGCGCCCCGACACGGGCGTCCAGCCGAGATACGACGAAAACACCATGATGAGGATCAGCCCCCACCAGAAGATCGGCATCGAGTAGCCGGTGAGCGCGGTGCCCATCACGCCGTGGTCGATGACGGAGCCGCGTCGCAGCGCGGCGATCACGCCGGCCGGCAGCCCGACCGCGAGCGCGAACACGAGTGCGCACAGCGACAGCTCGACGGTCGCCGGGAAGCGTGCGAAGAATTCGCCCGCGACGCTCGTGTTGGTGATGATCGACGTGCCGAGATCGCCATGCAGCGCCCGGCCGATGTAGTGGAGGTACTGCATGGGCAACGGCTGGTCGAGCCCGAGGCGTTTCATCGCCTCCGCATGCATCGCGGGATCGACGCCGCGCTCGCCCATCATCACTTCGATGGGGTCGCCCGGTATCAGGTGAATCAGCGCAAACGCCAGGATGGTGATGCCGATGAAGGTCGGGATCACCATCCCCACGCGGCGCAACACGAATGTGAACATGATGCGTCTCGTATTTTCTTGTGGGAAATGTGCGACCGGCGACGGGAAGCTTTTGGCCTCCCGCCGCCGGATGAATTACCGGTCTCGGTCTTCGGGGACAGCTTACGCCGGTCGTATTACTTCACGCCGACACCGTCGAAGCGTGCATAGCCGAGCGGCTCGATGCGCATGTCGACCACGTTCTTGCGTACCGGCTGGTAGACCGTCGAGTTCGCGATCGGCGAGAACGGCAGCTGCTGCGCGAAGATCTGCTGGGCCTGCGTGTAGATCTTCGTGCGCGCGTCCTGGCCCGTCGTCGTGCGGCCCTTCTGGACCAACTCGTCGAACGGCTTGTAGCACCAGTGGGAGAAGTTGTTGCCCTTGATCGCCTCGCAGCCGAGCAGCGTGCCGAGCCAGTTGTCGGGGTCGCCGTTGTCGCCCGTCCAGCCGATCAGCATCGTGTCCTGCTCGCCCGTGTGTGCGCGCTTGATGTACTCGCCCCACTCGTACGTGACGATCTTCGCCTTCACGCCGATCTTTGCCCAGTCGGCCTGGATCATCTCGGCCATCAGGCGGGCATTCGGGTTGTACGCGCGCTGCACCGGCATCGCCCACAGCGTGATCTCGAAACCGTTCGGATAGCCTGCCTTCGCGAGCAGCGCCTTCGCCTTCGCGGTGTCGTTCGGCGCCATCTTCAGGTTCTTGTCGTACGACCATTGGGTCGGCGGCATCGGTGCGGTCGCGGCCTGGCCAGCGCCCTGGTACACGGACTCGAGGATCGCCTTCTTGTTGATCGCCATGTCGAGTGCCTGACGCACTTCGAGCTTGTCGACCGGCTTGTGCTCGACGTTGTACGCCAGGTAGCCGAGGTTGAAGCCCGGCTGCGACGGCATGTCGATGCCCGAGTCGGCCTTCAGCGTCGCGATGTCGGCCGGACGCGGATAGCTCATCACCTGGCATTCGTTGCGCTTGATCTTCTGCACGCGCACGCCCGGGTCGGGCGTGATCGAGAAGATCAGCTTCGAGATCTTCACCGCGCCCTTCTTCCAGTAATCAGGATTGCCGTCGAAACGGATCGTCGCGTCCTTCGTGTAGCTGCGGAAGATGAACGGGCCCGTGCCGACCGGCTTCTGGTTGATGTCGGCGGCCTTGCCTGCCTTCATCAGCTGATCGCCGTATTCGGCCGACAGGATCGACGCGAATTCCATCGCCATGTTCTGGATGAACGGCGCGTTCGGCTCGGCCAGCGTGAACTTTACGGTGTACGGATCGACCTTCTCGACCTTCGTGATCAGCTTGTCGAGGCCCATGTCGGTGAAGTACGGGAACGACACCGGGTAGGCCTTGCGGAACGCCTGGTTCGGATCGAGCATGCGCTCGAACGTGAACACGACGTCGTCCGCGTTGAATTCACGCGTCGGCTTGAAGAAGTCGGTCGTGTGGAACTTCACGCCATGGCGCAGGTGGAAGGTATACACCTTGCCGTCGGACGATACGTCCCACTTCTCGGCGAGGCCCGGCTCGACCTTGGTGCCGCCGCGCTCGAATTCGACGAGGCGGTTGTAGACGGTGAATGTGGCGGCGGTGAAATCGACGCCGGTCGTGAATTGCGCGGAATCGAAACCCGCCGGGCTGCCTTCTGAGCAGTAGACGAGCGTTTTGTTCGGGATCTGTGCGAATGCAGAACCCGCGACGCCGAGCGATGCCGCTGCCACGCCTGCAATGGCGGTAACACGCAGGGTGTGCAACAGACGGTTGTATTCCATGTTTCCTCCAGGTCTCCAGATCGGAACCGGTCCCCCCAGGGGCCGGGTACGCGGATATTACTTGAGCTAGCGATTTTGCAACAAGCTGGAGAAAAAACTCTTCTAGACGCATTCACGCGGGTTTTTGCGGATGTCTCGCGCACGCGAAAAGTGCGTCCGCGTGCACGGGCGACGAATTCGTTCATCCCGCGCGTGTTTCCTTCGACAACTAAACAATTCGTTCGCGGACGCGAACGATCGTTGCACCGATTTCGGGGCCGAGGTCCGCATCGTTGCGGATTTCGAAACGATGATCGCGCTGCAGTGCAGCCGTCAGGCCGGCGCGTCGAGATCCGCGCTGCGCGCGGGCACGAACGCGACCGCGACGATCGACAGCGCGAGCCCGGCCATCACATAGTAGGTCGGCGCCAGCGGCGAACCCGTCGCCTTGATCAGCCACGTGACGATGAACTGCCCGAAACCGCCGAACAGCATCACCGCGACGTTGTACGCGATCGACAGCCCCGTCGAGCGCACGTTGGCCGGGAACAGCTCGGCGATCATCGCGCCGAACGGCCCGTAGTAGCCGGCGAGCGTCACCGACAGCACGGCCTGCACCGCGATCAGCCGCCCGATGCTCGGCGCCGCGTCGAGCCACGCGAACAACGGATACATCAGCGCGAGCGTCAGCACGAGCGACCACAGCGACAGCCCCTTGCGGCCGATGCGGTCCGACCACGCGCCCGCGACCGGCGACAGCACCATCAACAGCAGGTTGCCGACGATCACCGCATAGAACGATTCCGCGTACGGCAGCTTCAGCTGCTTCACCGCGAAGGTCGGCAGATAGCTGATCAGCACGTAGATCGTCACCGTCAGCGCGATCACCGAGCCGAGCCCGCACAGCACCTCGCGCGGGTGGCGCGTGAACACTTCGCCGAGCGTCGCGCGGCGTGCGCTTTGCTGCGCATGCAGGAACGCTTCGGAATCCGCGAGATGGCGGCGGATGTAGAAGCCGATCGGGCCGATCACGAGCCCGAGGATGAACGGCACGCGCCAGCCCCAGCTGCGCAGCGCATCGGGCGACAGCCCGCGCGTGACGGCCGCGCCGACGAGCGCGCCGATCAGCAGCGCGGCCGCCTGGCTCGCCATCTGCCAGCTGCCGTAGAAACCGCGCTTGGAGAACGGCGCGGCTTCGATCAAGAGCGCGGTCGCGCTGCCGAATTCGCCGCCCGCCGAGAAACCCTGCAGCAGGCGGCCAAGCACGATCAGGAGCGGGCCGCCGATGCCGATCGCCGCATAGGGCGGTGCGATCGCGAGCAGGAAGATGCCGGCCGTCATCAGCAGGATCACGAGCGACAGCGCGGCCTTGCGGCCCGCGCGGTCGGCGTAAAGGCCGAACACGATGCCGCCGATCGGGCGCATGAAGAACGCCACGCCGAACGTCGCGGTGGTCAGCAGCAGCGACGAGTATTCGCTGGTCGTCGGGAAGAACAGCTCGGCGATCACGACCGTCATGAAGCCGAACACCGTGAAGTCGTACCACTCGAGCGCGTTGCCGATCACGGCCGCCACGACCGCGCGCCGGTTCAGCGCACGCTCGGGCCGGATCGTTTTCGTTGAATTCGCAATCGTCGCCATGCGTGCCTCATCCTCGTGAATTCGCCGTGTCGGGCGACGCGGAGCAGTCTGCCGCGGCGCGCTGGTTTGCAGCGAGTGTAGAAAGCGACGGAACCGTTTTCAAGCAATAAAAACGCCCGCCATCTTTCGACGGCGGGCGTTTTGCGGTTTTCGCCACATTGCGGCATCGCACGATGCCGCACGGGCATCAACCCATCTTCGTGAATGCGCTGCACCAGCCCTTCGCCGACACCTGCTTGCCGGGGAAGGCGCCGCACGGGCCCGAAGCCGAACCCTTCTTGCCCTGGTACAGCATGCAGGCCGCGCAATCCTGGCCCGCCGCGTATTTCGGATACTTCGCCTTGTCGACCTTCGTGGCATCGGCCTTGTAGCCGAGCGCCACCGCGGCCGGATCCGTTTCCGACAGCATCGGCGCATCGGCCAGCGCTTCGCGCGACAGCGCCAGCGCGGACACGGCACCAATGCTCGTAATCAGGAAACTCCGACGGGATGTTTTCATGGGGGACTCGCTCCAACGTTATCGGTTTGAAAGCTGTTCTGGCGACAGCCGTTCGACAGAATAACGCTCAAGCGAATGAATGTGCGCGCCGAAATGCCGGAGATAAGGGATTTCACACGGGGGCTCACACGGAATTCACACGGCTGGTCCGCACGAATACGGGCCGCGTGCGTCACCCATGCGACGTCATGTCGCCAACGCGCTGCGCGAGCGCGAGCGACGCGGTCAGCCCCGGCGACTCGATGCCGAACAGGTTCACGAGCCCGCGCACGCCGTGCTGCGCCGCGCCCTGCACGATGAAGTCGGCCGGCGGCTCGCCGGGCCCCGCGAGCTTCGGCCGGATCCCCGCATAGGCCGGCTGCAGCGCATCGTCGGGTAGCCCTGGCCAGTATGTGCGGATCGACGCGTAGAACGCCGGTGCGCGCGCCGGATCGACTTCGTAGCGCAACGCATCGACCCACTCGACGTCCGGGCCGAAACGGGCCTGCCCGGCCAGGTCGAGCGTAAGATGCACGCCGAGCCCGGCGCGGTCGGGCATCGGATAGACGAGGTGCGAGAACGGCGCGCGCCCGGACAGGCTGAAGTAGTTGCCGCGCGCGAGATAGAGCGGCGGCACCCAGCGCGGGTCGAGCCCGCACGTGCGGCGCGCGAGCGCCTGCGCGCCGAGGCCCGCGCTGTTGATCACGCACGCGGCCTCGATTTCGGTCGGCGCGTCGCCGCCGGTACGCACCACGAAGCGGCCGCCGCGCAGCACGTCGATCGATTCGACCGGGGATTTCACCGCGCACATCGCGCCGTCGCGCTCGGCGTCGCCGAGCAGCGCCAGCATCAGCTGGTGACTGTCCACGATACCGGTGCTCGGCGAGAACAGCGCCTCCGCGCATTCGAGCGCGGGCTCGAGCGTCTGCGCCTCGGCACGCGTGAGCGGCATCAGGTCGAGCACGCCGTTTTCCGCCGCGCGCGCGGCGATCGCCTTCAACTGCTTCACCTGCGCGGCGCTCGTCGCGACGAGCAGCTTGCCCACGCGCCGGTGCGGCACGTGGCGTGTCTCGCAGAACTCGTACAACAGGTCGCGCCCGTGCACGCACGACAGCGCCTTCAGCGAACCGCGCGGGTAATAGAGCCCCGCATGAATCACCTCGCTGTTGCGCGAGCTCGTGCCCGTGCCGATCGCGTCGGCCGCCTCGAGCACGATGGTTTCGCGCCCGCGCGCGGCCAGTTCCCGCGCAATCGCAAGGCCGACGACACCCGCGCCGATCACCACACAGTCCATCTGCTCCATGGCGTTTCGCGCCGCTTGCGCATCGAGGGGAGAGAAGGGAATTGTACGTCCCGGTCCGCCCGCTTGCCGAACGTCTCCGTATCGGCCTGCACGCGCCACGCGGCGAGGCGCGCGCCGCCGGCTCAGAATCCGATCGGCCGGCGCTTCGTCGCGCCCTCGTCGGCGCGGATGTCGGACGGCGCGATCACGTCGCGGCCGCCGAGCCGCGCGGCGCCGAACGCATGCAGCAGCGCACGGCGCATCGTGCGCGGCGGCGTCGCGGCCAGCACGTCGAGCGCGTCGTCGTCGAGCGTGTCGGGGAAGCGCCGCCCCCACGCGTGCGACGTGCGGATCTCGTCGTAGATCGTCTGCGCGATGCGGCGCGCGCCGGCCGCGTCCGGCGGCGCGATCTCGTACACGTTCATCCGGTTCAGCAACGGCTCCGGAATCGCCTGCGCATCGTTCGCGGTCGCGACCCAGATCACGTTGCCCGCATTGATCGGCACTTCGGCGAATTCGTCGACGAACGCGCGCGCGGTGTCGTGCTCGAGCAACGCGTACAGCGCGCCGAGCGGATCGTATTGCGCGTCGCTGCCGGCCTTGTCGATCTCGTCGACCGCGATCACCGGGTTCGCATAGCTGCCGTTGACGAGCGCCTCGAACACCTTGCCGGGCTTCGCGTTCTTCCATTGCGACGACGCGCCCGACAGGATCCAGCCGGCCGTCAGCGAACTCATCGGCACGTAGTGATACGCGGTGCCGAGCAGTTGCGCGAGCGCCTTCGCGAAATGCGTCTTGCCGATGCCGGGCGGCCCGAGCAGCAGGATCGGCATCAGTTCGAGCCGGTCGTCCGTCTCGAGGCACAGCGCGACCTGCTTGCGCACGTCGTCGAGCGGCTCGGTGAAATTGGGCAGCGCGCCGCCGAGTTCGTCGAATGACGGCATCCGGTTCGGCTTCACGCAAAAGCGCAGATTGCCGGTCTTGAGCATCCGCTCGTAGGTGGCGCGCAGTGCGTCGCTCGCGCTCTCGTTCAAGTCGTTCAACGCGGTCTCGACCTGCTCGAGGTCGTACACCGTGCTCAAGGACGCTACCGCCAGTTCCTGTTTCACCATCGCCGTCGTCATACCAACCTCGCTACCGCTACCGTCACACGATCATCAGACCCTTACGATTTCAGTGTAGCGATCCCGCATCGGCGTGCAAGCAAGCAGCCGCCCCGGTCTGCTGCTAACACCACGCGCACACTGCAGCGCCGCGCGGTGCGGCGTATGATCGATGATTCACCGGCCGCCGCGCCGGCCATGCCACGGCGCCCGCGCGGCGCCGTGCGCTTCGTTTCGAAGGTATGCCGATGTCCATCCCTGCTGCCGTCCCGCGCGCCGACACCGATGCGATCGACGCCGTCGACTCCGCGCTCAAGTCGCGCCGCGCGATTCGCGCGTTCCTGCCGACGCCCGTGCCGCGCGACACGCTCGAGGCGATCCTCGAAGCCGCGAGCCGCGCGCCGTCGGGCACCAACATCCAGCCGTGGCGCGTGTACGTCGCGACCGGCGCGACCCGCGACGCACTCGCCGCGGCCCTGAGCGCCGCGTACGACGATCCGGCGCGCGACGAGAAATACGTCGCCGAGTACGACTACTATCCGCGCGAATGGGTGTCGCCGTATATCGACCGGCGCCGCAAGGTCGGCTGGGACCTGTATGGTCTGTTGAACATCGGCCGCGACGAAAAAGCCCGCATGCACGCGCAGCATGCGCGCAACTTCCGCTTCTTCGATGCGCCCGTCGCGCTGTTCTTCACGCTCGACCGCGTGATGACGCACGGCGCATGGCTCGACTGCGGAATGTTCCTGCAGGGCGTGATGACGGCCGCGCACGCACGCGGCCTCGACACCTGCCCGCAGGCCGCGTTCGTGCCGTTCCACCGGATCATCGCCGAGCATCTCGGGATGCCGCCCAATGAGCAGCTCGTCTGCGGGATGTCGCTCGGCCATGCGGACCCGGATGCGATCGAGAACCGTCTCGTCACCGAGCGCGCGAGCGTCGCCGAGTTCGCGCGCTTTTTCGCTTGAAAACGCATGACGCGGACCTACCTTTCGATCAGGACCGGATCGTGCTGCGAACCTGCTGCGATACGTCCTGTCACACCACCGTCCCGATCCATCGGGCGTAAGATGTGCGTCCGTTCCCCGCTACCCCGCGTTTCCGGAGAAGTTTCATGCTGAAACACGGCCTGGCCATCCTGCTCGCGAGCGCCGCGCTCGCGGCCCATGCGCAGAGCCCCGCACCGGCCGTCGTCGCGTGGGAGATCCAGGTGGTGCGCGACGGTCAGACGATCGACACGTTCCAGCAACGCACCACCATGGGTCAAACCCGTACCGACACCCATCGCTACCCGTCCGCCGTGCCCGTCGGCTGCGGCAATGCCGCGCGCGTCGTGCCGACCGAACGCTCGCGCTCGGTGACGGTCGCGCCGCTCACCGTCGACGACGCCGCGCACACGGTGTCGCTCGCGCTCGATGTGCAGGAAACCCTCGACGACGAAAACGCGACGCGCAGCGATCCGTGCCTGCCCGCGTCGCCGCGGCAGATCGTCGCGAGCCATCCGGGCCTGTCGGTCGGCGGCGACGCATGGACCGACTGGACGCTCGTCGAGCAGCGCCCGCATCTCGTCTACCGCGTGCGCGCGCACGTCACGAAGGACTGAGCGCCATGTCCGCCGATGCCCTGTCATTGCCGTTCGCCGAACCGCACGCCGCGCCCGACGAAATCACCGCGGTCAGCTGGAACCTGCACAAGGGCCGCTCGCCGCTCGGCTTCACCGCATGGAACGCGATGCGCAACTGGATGCAGTCGACGCACGCCGACGTGTATTTCCTGCAGGAGGCGATGGCGCGCCGCATGCCGCGCCCGATGCTCGCCCCCGGCTTCGGCGCGCCGATGGACGACACGGTCGACGACGTGTGGCACTGCCAGGCCACCGAGATCGCGCAGGCGCTCGACTGGCAGATCGCGCTCGGACCGAACGTGTTCAAGCCGTCGTGGCGGCACGGCAACGCGATCCTGTCGCCGCATCCGCTCGACCTCGGCGGCCGCTGGGACATCTCCGCGCACCGCTTCGAGCGGCGCGGGCTGCTGGTCGCGCGCGCGACGCTCGCGGGCGCACGGCCCGTCACGCTGCTGTGCGCGCACCTCGCGCTCACGCGCGCGGCGCGGCTGCGCCAGATGCACTGGATCGCGCACTGGATCGTGCGCAACGCGGGCGACGACCCGCTCGTGCTCGCCGGCGACTTCAACGACTGGCGCAACGATTCGGTCGCGCTGTTCGGCGAGATCGGGCTGTCCGAGGTCGCGACGCTGCTCGGCCAGTCGGGCCGCACGTTCCCCGCGTTCTCCCCGGCGCTCGCGCTCGACAAGATGTTCGTGCGCGGGCTGACGCCGCTCGAATGGCAGGCGCCGTCCGGCGAAACCGCGTGGTTGTCGGACCACCTGCCGTATATCGCGCGGCTGCGCCTCGATCCGCAGTGACGCGGTAGCGCGGCAGCAGGGCTGCGCGCTACAGTAGCGATTTGCGCGCCCGCCGCCGCGCCCGCCATGAGTATTCGTGCGTCGCGTTCCTGTTCGGGAGCCCGCGTGCGCAGCGCGGCTATCGCCGCGCGTGGCGTCCACTCGACGCGCTATGCGGCGCCGCGCTCGTCGGCCTGGGCGCGAAGCTCGCGGCCGATCGCTGAAAGCCGGTTGCAAGATTTCGTTGCGCCAAATCCGCGCAGCCGCGCGGGTCAAGCCCGCATCTGCCCCAAGCAGGGTAAAATAACCAGTTCCTCAATCGTCTGTCATCGAGAAGGCGCGTGTCCGACGCGCCGGCCGGCCGATCCGCGATCGGGCCGACGCACTCGGTTTTTTGCCCGTTTTTGGGCCCGTTACACGCGTCCGCTACGCGCGTCCGTTTTCAAAGCCATGAGCAAATACGACACCGCCACCGTCCAATCCGTCCATCACTGGACCGACACGCTTTTCAGCTTCACCTGCACCCGTGAGCCGAGCCTGCGCTTCAACAACGGCGAATTCACGATGGTCGGCCTCGAGGTCGACGGCAAGCCGCTCGCGCGTGCCTACTCGATCGTCAGCCCGAACTACGAAGAGCACCTCGAATTCTTCAGCATCAAGGTCCAGAACGGCCCGCTGACGTCGCGCCTGCAGCACCTGAAGGTGGGCGACTCGGTGCTGATCGGCAAGAAGCCGACCGGCACGCTCGTCGCCGACAACCTGCTGCCCGGCAAGACGCTGTGGATGCTGTCGACCGGCACGGGCCTCGCCCCATTCATGTCGATCATCCGCGACCCGGACATCTACGAACGCTTCGACAAGGTCATCCTGACGCACACCTGCCGCCTGAAGGGCGAGCTGGCGTACATGGACTACATCAAGCACGACCTGCCGGGCCACGAGTACCTCGGCGACATCATCAAGGAAAAGCTCGTCTACTACCCGACGGTCACGCGCGAGGCGTTCGACAACGAGGGCCGGATCACCGACCTGATCGCGACGGGCAAGCTGTTCACGGACCTCGGCGTGCCGGCGTTCTCGCCGGAAAACGACCGCGTGATGCTGTGCGGCAGCACCGCGATGCTGAAGGACACGACGGACCTGCTGAAGCAGGCCGGCCTGGTCGAAGGCAAGAACAGCGCGCCGGGTCACTACGTGATCGAACGCGCATTCGTGGACTGATCGATCCCCGAATTTGTGCAGCATCAAGAACCGGAGCAAAAGCTCCGGTTTTTTTTCGCCCCTACTTGGCGAATTCGTAACAAACCACGATCATTCCATGGCAAATAGTTACATTTTGATACGCACCATCCAGGTGCTTCCGTGTCAGTGTTTTTCCTACAACAGCTTCACTCGGATTATTCACATTTACCCTTAAATGTCCGCCTGGCATGACGTTTTCCAAATTTTTGAGATATTATTCGCCCCGCGCGGTCGCCGATTCGGCGACCATTGGAGGGTCGGACTCAAACGTTACAAGATGTAACTTTTGTTACCTCGGTACGGGGCGATTCTCTGGCGGCTGCCGTCATCGAAACGGCAGCCGATCCAGGCAGCCAGCCGGTGTCCGAACCGCTTTCTGATAGCAGGGAGAGTCATGGTTACGTCGCTCAATGCGCCTACGGGCGCTCACGCCCCGTTCCCGTCGCAGCCGCTCGACTGCGACGCGGCCGCGCCCGTGGCCGAAGCCCTGCCCCAACACGACACGTCCGCCGCCCGGATCGCGGCGCTGTCCCTCCAGCTGATGGTTGCCGACGAGGCGGCCCGCCGCCATCTCGCCGGCGAACTGCATGACGGACTCGGCGCCGAACTCACCGCCGCGCGTTTCGCGCTGGCAAACGTTCAAACGTGGCTACCGGCCGATGCGCCGGACGGCTGCCTGCGCGCGCTCGAGCTGGCGCAGCAGGCGCTCGACTCCGCCACCGACGCCAACCGCCAGCTGATCGACGAGCGCGACACGCCGGCACTCGACGGCGGCGTCGTCGGCGCCCTGTCGGCGTGGGTCGACAGCCACACGGCCCGCACCGGCCTGCGCACGAGCTTCGTCTGCGCGGCCGACGCGCGACTCACGCAACTCGGCGGCGCCGGCGCGCTCGCCATCTTCCGCGTCGCGCAGGAAGCGCTGTCGAACGTCGCGAAGCATGCGCGCGCGACATCCGTCGACGTGCAGATCGACACCGACGACTCGCATATGTCCCTGATCGTCACCGACGATGGGACCGGTCTTGCACGTAACCGGTGCGCCGGCTACGGTCTCGCCGGAATGCGCGCACGCTGCGAGGCGTTCGGCGGCAGCTTCGACGCGAGCGCACCGGAAGCGGGTCGCGGCACGCGCGTCACCGCGCGCTTCGCGTGGGACTCGCTGTTCGCGGAGCCGGCGGCCGCGCGCCGCGCATCGCTTTCGTGAGGCCCTCATGAGCCTGAACATCCTGCTCGTGGACGATCACGCGATCGTCCGGCAAGGGATCCGCCATCTGCTGATCGACCGCGGCATCGCGCGTAACGTGACCGAAGCCGAGACCGGCAGCGATGCGGTGGCCGCCGTCGACCGCCAGGCCTTCGACGTGATCCTGCTCGACATCTCCTTGCCGGACACGAACGGCATCGAGGTGCTCAAGCGCATCAAGCGCAAGCTGCCAGGCGCGCCGGTGCTGATGTTCTCGATGTATCGCGAGGACCAGTACGCGGTGCGCGCGCTGAAGGCCGGCGCGGCCGGCTACCTGTCGAAGACGGTGAATGCCGCGCAGATGATCGGCGCGATCCAGCAGGTCGCGGCCGGCCGCAAGTACGTGAGCCCGGCGATGGCCGAGGCGCTTGCCGAATACGTGTCGTTCGAGAACGAACCGCTGCCGCACGAGAAGCTGTCCGACCGCGAATACCAGACGCTCTGCATGCTGGCGTCGGGCAAGCGCCTCACCGACATCGCGAACACGCTGTCGCTGTCGGTGAAGACGGTCAGCGTGTACCGGTCGCGGCTGCTCGAGAAGATGCGGCTGTCGAACAACGCGGAACTGACGTTCTACGTGATGAGCAACCGGCTCGTCGACATGGCGCCCGCGTCGGGCGCCTGATTCATCGTCCTCGCCGCGCCGGCCGGCTCCGCGCCGGGCCCGGTGCGCCGAACGACGCACACAAGCGCTTGTTTTATCGGACGATTCCCGAGCGCGCCGCTGCGCCGCAGCGGGTCTTCCACGCCAAATCGGCTAAAATTACGGGTTTTCACTCACTCGGCGCCGCCGCGCTCGCGCGCGCTGGAGACTCATCCGCAATGTCCCTCTTCCGCAAGAAAAACGTCGATCGCATGATCGCCGGCGCACACGGCGCCGGGCTCAAGAAAGCGCTCGGCGCAATCGACCTCACCTTCCTCGGCATCGGCGCGATCATCGGCACCGGCATCTTCGTGCTGACCGGCACGGGCGCCGTGCAGGCCGGCCCCGCGCTGATGCTGTCGTTCGTGATCGCCGCGATCGCGTGCGGCCTCGCGGCGCTGTCGTACGCCGAATTCGCGTCGACGATTCCGGTCGCGGGCTCGATCTACACGTACTCGTACGCGACGCTCGGCGAGCTCGTCGCCTGGATCATCGGCTGGGACTTGATGCTCGAATACGGCCTCGCGGCGTCGGCCGTGTCGGTCGGCTGGTCGGGCTACCTGCAGTCGCTGCTGCAGGGCTTCGGGCTCACGCTGCCGACCGTGCTGACGGCCGCGCCCGGCGCGATTCCGGGCGTCGTCACGTGGTTCAACCTGCCGGCGTTCCTCGTGATGCTGGTGATCACGACGCTGCTGTCGATCGGCATCCGTGAGTCGACCCGCATCAACAACATCATGGTGTTCATCAAGGTGTCGGTCGTGCTGCTCGTGATCGCGGTCGGCGTCTTCCACGTCACGCCAGCGAACTGGAAGCCGTTCATGCCGCACGGCTGGAACGGCGTGTTCGGCGCGGCGGCCGTGATGTTCTTCGCGTTCATCGGCTTCGACGCGGTGTCGTCGGCGGCCGAGGAAGTGAAGAATCCGAAACGCGACCTGCCGATCGGGATCATCGCGTCGCTCGCGGTGTGCGCGGTGCTGTACGTGACGGTCGCGGCAGTCGCGACCGGTATCGTGCCGTCGGCGCAGTACGCGAACGTGTCGCATCCGATCTCGTATGCGCTGCAGATCGCCGGCGAGAAGTGGGTCGCGGGCTTCATCGATCTCGGCGCGGTGCTCGGCATGCTGACCGTGATCCTCGTGATGAGCTACGGCCAGACGCGCATCATCTTCGCGATGTCGCGCGACGGGCTGCTGCCGGCGGCGCTGTCGCGCGTGCATCCGCGCTACGCGACGCCGTTCCTGACGACCTGGCTCGTCGGCCTGTTCTTCGGGCTGATCGCCGCGCTCGTGCCGCTCAACGTGCTCGCCGAGCTGATCAACATCGGCACGCTCGCCGCGTTCTCGATGGTGTCGATCGCGGTGCTGGTGCTGCGCCGCACGCACCCGGAACTGCCGCGCGCATTCCGCTGCCCGGGCGTGCCGGTGGTGCCGATCCTCGCGGTCGGCGCGTGCCTGTTCCTGATGCTGAACCTGCAACCCGTCACGTGGGCCGCGTTCGGCATCTGGCTCGTCATCGGCCTCGTGATCTACTTCCTGTATTCGCGGCACCACTCGAAGCTCGCGCACGGTCAGCACGACGCGCATTGACCGCCGTCGCTGCGCGCGCACGCCGCGCGCAGCGGCACGACGCCACGCCGGGCCGTCACCGGCCCCGTGGGCGCCCCCTCCCCGCCCGAACCCGCCCGGCCATCGGCGCCCCTTGAGCGTGGCGCACCACACGCACCACACGCACCACACGCGCCGCCGCGCCCCGCCCGCACCCGATCGCTGTCCGATCGCTGTCCGATCGTCGCGATTTCTTGCCCGATCGTCCGGATTTGCGCGCACGATTTGCACGCTGCCAGCACGCGCGCGCCGGGCGGTTCATAATCCGGCCATCGAACGACGGCCCGGCCCGGCGGGCCGTCCGGCAACAGGAACGGAATGATGGAAAGCGTCGATCTCGATGTACTGAAATCCAGCGCGCGCTGGCTCGACGAAGGGCGCCGCGTGCTGCTCGTGACGGTCGTGAAGACGTGGGGCTCGTCACCCCGCCCCGAGGGCGCGATGCTCGCGGTGCGCGAGGACGGCCTCGTGGTCGGCTCCGTGTCAGGCGGCTGCATCGAGGACGACCTGATCGCCCGCGTGCATGCGAGCGGGATCGCGGCCGATGCACGCCCGGAAGCCGTCAAGTACGGCGTGACGGCCGAGGAAGCACACCGCTTCGGGCTGCCCTGCGGCGGCACGATCCAGCTCGTGCTGGAGCCGCTCACGCCCGACAGCGGGATCGCCGCGCTGTGCGCGGAAGTCGAGGCCGGCCGCCTCGTCACGCGCACGATGACGCTCGCGACCGGCCGCGCGTCGCTGTCGCCCGCGCAGGCGACCGACGGGCTCGCGTTCGACGGCGACCGGCTCGTGACGATACACGGGCCGCGCTACCGGATGCTCGTGATCGGAGCGGGGCAGTTGTCGCGCTATCTGTGCCAGATCGCGGTCGGGCTCGATTATCAGGTGACGGTCTGCGATCCGCGCGAGGAGTACACGGATGCGTGGGACGTGACGGGTACGCGCGTCGTACACACGATGCCCGACGACACGGTGCTCGACATGAAACTCGACGCGCGTTCGGCCGTGATCGCGCTCACGCACGACCCGAAGCTCGACGATCTCGCGCTGATGGAGGCACTGAAGACGCCCGCGTTCTATGTGGGCGCGCTCGGCTCGCGGCGCAACAACGCCGCCCGGCGCGAGCGGCTGCTCGAATTCGACCTGAGCGAGGCGGAACTGGCGCGGCTGCACGGGCCGGCCGGCATCTACATCGGCAGCCGCACGCCGCCGGAAATCGCGATCTCGATCCTCGCCGAGATCACGGCCGCGAAGAACAACGTGTCGCTGCCGACGATCCTGCAGGTCGAGGGCGCGAAGGCCGCCCGCGAGATCGCGGCGAACAGCGGCGCGACCTGCGGCCTCTGAAGCTGGTTGCCCCGTGGCGCATGGCCGTGCCGGAGGCCGTCATGCGCCGGCGGACAACCGGCGCACGTCGATGGTCAAGTCAGGCGAGACCCGCGGCGAGCGCCGCGGCGACGGAGCCTGCCACCAGCACGACGCCGACCGTGCGGCGCTTGTTCAGCTCCGTCCACAGCAGCACGCCCGTCAGCGACAACAGGATCAGCGAACCGGCGATCGTGTCCATCAGCAACACCCAGCCGAGATTCATGCCGACGCCGCGATGCAGGTTGTTCAGCGTGGTCAGGAACGTATTGCCGGTGCGCTTCACCGATACGTAGCCATTGCCGACCCAATATTCGGCCTGCAGGTTCTGGTGCGGACCGAACAGGCCCATCTGCCAGTGCTCCGGCTGCATCACGCGCTTGTCGCCCCAGGCGACCGGCTGCGCAGGCTCCTTGCGCACGCGGCCCGGCCGGCCGTCGAAGTGCAGTTCGTGCTGCAGCCACTTCGTCATCGCGGCCGGCGACTTCGGCGCCGGATCCGGCAACGCGATCTGCATCTGCTCGACCTGCGGTTCGCCGGTCGGGATCTTCAGCGGCGGCGCACGGTGGTTGAGCAGCACGCCCGTCACGCCGAACAGCAGCCCGAGCACCGCGCCCCAGAGCCCGACCCAGCCATGCACCTTGCGCAGCCATTTGATGAAGGTCGCGCGGCGCGAGCGCCGGCGGCGCGTCGCCAGTTCGGCGTCGCTCAGGGGCCGTGCAGCCGGATGCAGCACGGTGACGCCCGCTGGGGGTCTGCCCGCCTGCGGCGGGGCGATCGTTTCGGGCGCGTTCACGCGAGAGTATCCATTCGTTCAAAGCAACGGGCAGCGCACGAAAAACGCGCGCCGCCCGGATAACATGAAAATGAGAATGGATATCATTACACAAATGACGCGCCCGCTCAATCCCACCGCGAACGTCGACCGACAAGAATATCAGGCGATAACCGACGAAGCGCGCGGATTGCACGCCAATCCAGGTCAATAGAAGGAAATGCCGGCGAAATTATCGTGAAAGACTGTGACAGCATCTCGCAAGGAAAGGAAAACGGGCCGGCGAACGCTCAGCGGCGCAGCGGCGGTAGCGGAAAGTGCGGGGCGACGTCGCCCGGCCCGGGCTCGATCCGATCGAGCGCGTACAGCCATGCCAGCAAATCCGCGACGGCCTGGTAAAGCTGCGGCGGAATCCGGTCGTCGAGATCGACCTGCATCAGCAGCGATACCATCTCCGGCGCGGTATGCACGTACAGCCCGGCATCCCGCGCACGAGCGACGATCATCTCGGCGAGCAGGCCGTACCCCTTCGCAACCACGCGCGGCGCGGTATCGCCCCCCTTCGGATCGTAGACGAGCGCGGTCGCGCGCTTGCGGGACGCCATGCTCATCGCGGCACCTCGTCGTCGGCGCCTGGCGTGCCGCCCGCCGCGCTGCGCGCATACGCGGCGGCGGCTGCCTGCGCGACGAGCGGGTCGAAGCCGTCCGGTTCGTCGCCGACCGCACGGATCGACAGTCCGCCGAGCTGCAGCCCCGATCCCTCGAACCGCTGCCGCAGCGCGGCCTCGTTCCGCGTGAGCCGGTCGGCGCCGGCCGAATTCGCGCGCAGTCGCGCGACGAGTTGCGCGCCATTGAGCACCAGCTCCGCGTCGACCGTGCCGAGCGACGGTAACGTGAGCGTCAGCCGCGTGCGCCATGCGATCCCGCTCCCTGCATCGTCGCCGCCGCGCGACGCGTGGCCGCCCGGATCGTCGGGCTCGATCGTCCAGTCGAGGCGCGCCCCGGGCCACGCCTCGCCCGCCCAGCGGAACTGGTCGGTCGCGAGCGCATCGAGCTGCTGCCGGACGATCGGCACGGCGGCCGGATGTACGGGAGCCGGTGCCTGCGCCTGCGGATCGGCCGACGCGGCGCCCAGTTCGGCGCGCGCGGGCGTCCAGCGCGTGTCGGGGCGGTCGCCGAGCGGGTCGGTCGTCGCGGCCGTGGCCGACGCCGCACCTTGCCGAGCGGCGGCAGCCGCGTTCTGTGCAAGCTCGCGCGGCACCGCACCGCCGGACGCGGGCGTGCCCGGCTGCGTGGCCGTTCGCGCCGTCGTCGGTAGCGGCAGGCGCTGCGCGAGCAGTTCGTCGAGCACGTCGGGTGCATCGTGCTGCGCGGCATCCGGGGCGGGCTGCACCGGCGCGGTCGTGAGCCGCGCCTGCGGTTCGCGCATCAGCGCGGCGAGCGGGCGCTGGCCGGCCAGCCACTGCGCGAGATGGGATTCGTAAAAGAGGCCGCTTTCGCTCACGGCCTGCGCGAGCGCCGCACGCAGCGCCGCGACGGGCGGCGCGGCCGCCGCATCGCGCGCGGCCGCGACGTCAGACGCAGGCGTTGCAGTGGAAAGCGTGGCGGCGGACGCAGCCGGACCGGCGGCCGGCTGCCCGTCCGGCGGCACGGCCGCCGCCGTGCTCAGCAACACGGCAGGATCGGCCAGCAGCGGCGTGCGCCCGGCGATCACGGGCGTCGCGATGCCGCCCGAGCGCGAGATCGCGTCGAGCACGAGCGCGACCTCGGACAGCGCGGTCTGCGCGGATGCCGGTGGTGCCGCCGGCGGAGCCCCTGTCGAAGACGGCGACGACGCGCCGGCGCCCGGCGTGCCGACCTGCGCGGTCGCGCCGCCGCCAGCGGGCGCCGTCACGGAGCCGGTCAGCAGGCTGTCGAGGCGACTCGCCAGCAGGGCGGCCGCAACGGAGTCGATACCGGTCATGATCGGAGCCTGCTCACCTCAGCCACATCGTTGGGAAGCCGGGCAGGCGGCAACCGCCGCCCCGGCAAACGGGCACTACCCGCGAGCGCGGTAGAGATCGGTCAATACCTGGGTCGAGCGCCGCGCCTCGAACAGCGCGGACAGCCGGGCGACTTCCGGGCTCGCGAGATCGCGGATCGCGGCGTCGTCGGCGAGGATGCGGCGGATCAGCCCGAGCTTGCGACCGAGGTCGGCCTGGTCGAGCGCGACGCCCGGATCGGCCTCCTTCAGCCCATCGACGAGACGCAGGAATTCGGCCTGCAACTCCGGCAGCGCGCTCCACTCCGCGCCGCGCGCCGCGGACAGCATGCGGCCCGAAACGGCCGCGAGCGCCTCGTAGCGAGCGAAGTATTCGGCCTTGAGATTCATCGTGCCGCGCCCGCCGCCTGTTGCGCGGCCATGCGCGCGACTTCCGGAGCGATGCCCGTCCACGCTTCCTCGAGCGTCGCGAGCAACCCGTCGACCTCGACCAGCATCGCGTCGCTCGCGTGCATGTTGGCTTCCAGCAGGCGCCGGCCGATATACGTGTACAGCGCGTCGAGGCGCCCGGCGATCTGGCCCCCCGCGTCGCGGTTCAGCGACGCCTGCAGGCCGCTCTCGACGATCCCGATCGCCTTGCCGATCGCTTCGCCGCGTGCGGGCACGTTGCCCTGCTGCAGATGCATGCGCGCGAGCGCGATGGCCTGGCGCGCGCCCTGGTACAGCATCGCGATCAGCCGGTGCGGGGAGGCGCCCATCACCCCCGTCTCGACGCCGACACGCGCGTATGCACTGGCTCCAGCGTGTCCTGGGGAAAACATGCGCTTCTCCTTGTGTTGCGTTGGCTATGCGGTGGCCGCCGCGCTGCAATGCATGAAGCGGCCTTCTTCCAGAGTTATCGGAAGGGAATTGAAAAGCTTTAGGCGCACGGGCCGCCGGCCGGACCGGCAGGCCGCTCACCGGGCGCGTCGCCGGTCAGCCGCCCGCGGATGTCCGTCACCGGCTGGCCGTCCCGGGTTGCCGGGCCCGTCACACGGACATCTGCATGATGTCGTTGTAGGCGCTCACGAGCTTGTTGCGGACCTGGAGCCCGAACTGGAAACCGATGTTGGCCTTCTGCATGTCGACCATCACGTCGTTCAGCGACACGTTCGCCGCGCCGACCTCGAACGCCTGCGCCTCGCCGAGCGCGTGCTTCTGGTCGCCGCTGATCTTGTCCAGCGACGCCTTCATCGCGCTCGCGAACGTGCCGGCCGTCGCCGCGCCCGAACCGGCGAGCGCCGCCGTCGGGCTCGCGACGCCGCCGTTCGCCTGCGCGGCCATCGCCTGCATCTGTTGCAACACCGAACCGATTCCGCTGACGTTGGCAGCCATGCTGTCCCCAGACATATGAGAGTAGAGACCCGGACGCACCGGGCGCTCCGACGGCGCCGCACGACGCGCACCATGCCGGATCGCGAAAAAGGATAGCAGCGCGGCGCGCGCCAAAGCCGCGAAAGTACGGGGGAAACCCCGCTCTTTTCAGTCGATCGGAGTCGCGCTCCGGTCCCGATAATCGCATCGTGTCATTGTCCGTCCGCTCGTCCGAGCGGCTCAGTCGTCCCGCTCCGGAGAAATTCCACGCATGGATTCGCAGGCCAACTCGCTGATCAACCCCGACGCCCGCACGGGCCTCGCCAGCCCGGTGCCAGGCGCCACCGCGGCCGCCGCGTTGCCGGGAGCGGGCGGCGCCGGCGCGGACTTCGGGTTCGGCGGCTTCGCGGAACGCATCCCCGGCATCACGCGGATGAAGGGCAACCCGAAACTGCCGTTCGTGATCGCCGTCGCGCTCGCCATCGCCGCGATCACCGCGCTCGTGCTGTGGAGCCGCGCGCCCGACTATCGCGTGCTGTACAGCAACCTGTCGGACCGCGACGGCGGCGCGATCATCACCGCGCTCCAGCAGGCAAACGTTCCCTACAAGTTCGCCGACGCCGGCGGCGCGATCCTCGTGCCGTCGAACCAGGTACACGAAACGCGCCTGAAGCTCGCCGCGATGGGCCTGCCCAAGGGCGGCTCGGTCGGCTTCGAGCTGATGGACAGCCAGAAATTCGGCATCAGCCAGTTCGCCGAGCAGGTGAACTACCAGCGCGCGCTCGAAGGCGAGCTGCAACGCACGATCGAGTCGATCAACGCCGTGAAGACGGCGCGCGTGCATCTGGCGATCCCGAAGCCGTCGGTGTTCGTGCGCGACAAGGAAGCGCCGAGCGCATCGGTGTTCGTCGATCTCTACCCGGGCCGCGTGCTCGACGAGGGCCAGGTGCAGGCGGTCACGCGGATGGTGTCGTCCGGCGTGCCCGACATGCCGGCCAAGAACGTGACGATCGTCGACCAGGACGGCAACCTGCTGACGCAGACCGCGTCGGCCACCGGCCTCGACGCGAGCCAGCTCAAGTACGTGCAGCAGGTCGAGCACAACACGCAAAAGCGCATCGACGCGATCCTCGCGCCGATCTTCGGCACCGGCAACGCGCGCTCGCAGGTCAGCGCGGACATCGATTTCTCGAAGCTCGAGCAGACCTCGGAAAGCTACGGCCCGAACGGCACGCCGCAACAGGCCGCGATCCGCAGCCAGCAGACCAGCAGCGCGACCGAACTCGCGCAGGGCGGCGCATCGGGCGTGCCGGGCGCGCTGTCGAACACGCCGCCGCAGCCGGCCTCCGCGCCGATCGTCGTCGGCAACGGCCAGAACGGGCCGCAGTCGACGCCCGTCAGCGACCGCAAGGACCAGACGACCAACTACGAACTCGACAAGACGATCCGCCACGTGGAGCAGCCGATGGGCAACGTGAAGCGGTTGTCGGTCGCCGTCGTGGTCAACTACCAGCCGGTCGCCGACGCGAAGGGCCACGTGACGATGCAGCCGCTGCCGCCCGCGAAGCTCGCGCAGATCGAGCAGCTCGTGAAGGACGCGATGGGCTATGACGAGAAGCGCGGCGACTCGGTCAACGTCGTGAACAGCGCGTTCTCGACCGTCAGTGACCCGTACGCCGACCTGCCGTGGTGGCGCCAGCCGGACATGATCGCGATGGCGAAGGAAGCCGCGAAGTGGCTCGGCATCGCGGCGGCCGCGGCGGCGCTCTATTTCATGTTCGTGCGCCCGGCGATGCGCCGCGCGTTCCCGCCGCCCGAGCCGGCCGCACCGGCACTCGCGGCGCCGGAGGATCCGGTCGCGCTCGACGGCCTGCCCGCCCTGGAACAGGCGGACGAGCCCGATCCGCTGCTGCTCGGTTTCGAGAACGAAAAGAACCGCTACGAACGCAACCTCGACTACGCGCGCACGATCGCCCGCCAGGATCCGAAGATCGTCGCCACCGTCGTGAAGAACTGGGTGTCCGATGAACGCTGAAGGCCTGACCAAGAGCGCGCTGCTGCTGATGTCGATCGGCGAGGAAGAGGCCGCTGAAGTATTCAAGTTCCTCGCGCCGCGCGAGGTGCAGAAGATCGGCGCCGCGATGGCCGCGCTGAAGAACGTCACGCGCGAGCAGGTCGAGGGCGTGCTGCAGGAGTTCGCGAAGGAAGCCGAGCAGCACACCGCGCTGTCGCTCGATTCGAGCGAGTACATCCGCTCGGTGCTGACCAAGGCGCTCGGCGAGGACAAGGCCGGCGTGCTGATCGACCGGATCCTGCAGGGCAGCGACACGAGCGGCATCGAGGGCCTGAAGTGGATGGACTCGGCCGCCGTCGCGGAACTGATCAAGAACGAGCATCCGCAGATCATCGCGACGATCCTCGTGCACCTCGACCGCGACCAGGCGTCCGAGATCGCGTCGTGCTTCACCGAGCGGCTGCGCAACGACGTGATGTTGCGGATCGCGACGCTCGACGGCATCCAGCCGGCCGCGCTGCGCGAGCTCGACGACGTGCTGACCGGCCTGCTGTCCGGCAGCGACAACCTGAAGCGCAGCCCGATGGGCGGCATCCGCACCGCGGCCGAGATCCTGAACTTCATGACGAGCAATCATGAGGAAGGCGTGCTCGAAAGCGTGCGCCAGTACGACGCCGACCTCGCGCAGAAGATCGTCGACCAGATGTTCGTGTTCGAGAACCTGCTCGACCTCGAGGATCGCGCGATCCAGATGGTGCTGAAGGAAGTCGAGTCGGAAACGCTGATCATCGCGCTCAAGGGCGCGCCGCCCGCGCTGCGCCAGAAATTCCTCGCGAACATGTCGCAACGCGCGGCCGAACTGCTCGCCGAGGATCTCGACGCGCGCGGCCCGGTGCGCGTGTCCGAAGTCGAGACGCAGCAGCGCCGCATCCTGCAGATCGTGCGCAACCTCGCCGAGAGCGGTCAGATCGTGATCGGCGGCAAGGCGGAAGACGCGTATGTCTGATTCCGCGCGCGAGCACGCCGGCACCCTCACCGCATACCAGCGGTGGGAGATGGCGTCGTTCGATCCGCCGCCGCCCCCGCCGCCGCCCGACGATGCGGCAGCGGCGGCGGCCGCGCTCGCCGAGGAACTGCAGCGCGTGCGCGACGCCGCGCATGCCGAAGGCCATGCGGCCGGCCACGTCGAAGGCCAGGCACTGGGTTACCAGGCCGGGTTCGATCAGGGGCGCGAACAAGGCTTCGAGGCCGGCCAGGCCGAAGCACGCGAACAGGCCGCGCAGCTTGCAGCGCTGGCCGCGTCGTTTCGCGAGGCCGTGTCGGGCGTCGAGCACGATCTCGCGTCCGAGCTCGCGCAGCTCGCGCTCGACATCGCGCAGCAGGTCGTGCGCCAGCACGTGAAGCACGATCCGGCCGCCCTCGTCGCGGCCGTGCGCGACGTGCTCGCCGCCGAGCCGGCGTTGTCCGGCGCGCCGCATCTCGTGGTGAATCCGGCCGACCTGCCCGTCGTCGAAGCCTATCTGCAGGACGATCTCGATACGCTCGGCTGGAACGTGCGCACCGACGCCTCGATCGAGCGCGGCGGCTGCCGCGCGCACGCCGCGACCGGCGAGGTCGACGCGACGCTGCCCACCCGCTGGCAGCGCGTCGCCGCCGCGATCGGCAAGGTGAGCGCATGGTGACGCCCACGCCCGAATCGGTGCTGCACGACGGGATGACACCGCTCGAGCGCGAACTCGCACTCGCGTCGTTCGGCCCCGATGCGTCGTTCGACCTCGAAGCGTCGCATGGCGCCGCGCACGGCACGCACGCGCCCGCGACAGATGCCGCCGGCGATGCGCCGCGCGCGCCGCACAATCCGCACCTCGCGCACTGGCGCACGCACCTGAACGGGCTCGCGGCCCGCAGTCACCGCGCGCTGCCGCTGCGCCCGTGCGGGCGCCTCACGCGCGCCGCGGGCCTCGTGCTCGAGGCGATCGGGCTGCGCCTGTCGGTCGGCGCCGAATGCACGATCGAATTGCCGCCCGGCAGCACGCTGCCGCACGCGGAAGCGGAAGTCGTCGGCTTCGCCGGCGATCGCCTGTTCCTGATGCCGACCACCGACGTCGCAGGCGTCTTGCCCGGTGCGCGTGTGTGGCCGCAGGAAAGCGCGCCCGTCGCCGATCCGCTCGCTGGTGCGAAGCGGCTGCCGGTCGGCTGGGAAATGCTCGGGCGCGTGGTCGACGCGTCGGGCCGCCCGCTCGACGGCCTCGGCCCCCTCGCGTCGAAGGTCGACGCACCGCTGTCGGCGCCGTCGATCAACCCGCTCGATCGCGAGCCGATCCATCACGTGCTCGACGTCGGCGTGCGCGCGATCAACGGGCTGCTCACCGTCGGCCGCGGGCAGCGGATGGGCCTGTTCGCGGGTTCCGGCGTCGGCAAGTCGGTGCTGCTCGGCACGATGGCGCGCTACACCAGCGCGGAAGTGATCGTGATCGGGCTGATCGGCGAACGCGGCCGCGAAGTGAAGGAATTCATCGAACAGATCCTCGGCGAGGACGGGCTCGCGCGCTCGGTCGTCGTCGCAGCGCCGGCCGACGTGTCGCCGCTGCTGCGGATGCAGGGCGCGGCCTACGCGACGTCGCTCGCCGAGTATTTCCGCGACCAGGGCAAGCACGTGCTGCTGCTGATGGATTCGCTGACGCGTTACGCGATGGCGCAGCGCGAGATCGCGCTTGCGATCGGCGAGCCGCCCGCGACCAAGGGCTATCCGCCGTCGGTGTTCGCGAAGCTGCCCGCGCTCGTCGAGCGCACCGGCAACGGGCCCGAAGGCGGCGGCTCGATCACCGCGTTCTACACGGTGCTGACCGAAGGCGACGACCAGCAGGACCCGATCGCCGATTCGGCGCGCGCGATCCTCGACGGCCATATCGTGCTGTCGCGCGCGCTCGCCGAAGCCGGCCACTATCCGGCGATCGACATCGAGGCGTCGATCAGCCGCGCGATGACCGCGCTGATCGACGAAACGCATCTCGACCGCGTGCGGCAGTTCAAGCAGATGCTGTCGCGCTACCAGCGCAATCGCGACCTGATCGCGGTCGGCGCCTATGCGCCCGGCCGCGACGCGCAGCTCGACCGCGCGATCGCGCTCTACCCGCGCATCGAATCGTTCCTGCAGCAGGGCTTTCGCGAATGCGCGCCGTTCGCGTCGAGCCTCGGCGCGCTCGATGCGCTGTTCGACGTACACGGAGGCTGACCCCGATGGCACACGGCTTTCCCCTTCAGCTCCTGCTCGACCGCGCGCAGGAAGATCTCGACACGGCCGCGAAGCAGCTCGGCACCGCGCAGCGCGACCGCACCGCGGCCGCCGACCAGCTCGATGCGCTGCTGCGCTATCGCGACGAGTATCACGCGCGCTTCGCGCAGTCCGCGCAACACGGGATGCCGGCCGGCAACTGGCGCAACTTCCAGGCGTTCATCGATACGCTCGACGCGGCGATCGTGCAGCAACGCAACGTGCTGGCCGCAGCCGAAGTCCGCATCGACGAGGCGCGCCCCAACTGGCAACAGAAGAAACGCACCGTCGGTTCATACGAAATCCTGCAGGCGCGCGGCGTCGCGCAGGAAGCGCAGCGTACGGCGAAGCGCGAACAGCGCGACGCCGACGAACACGCCGCGAAGATCCTGCGCATGCGGGCCGATGCGGCCCGTTCAGCGTAACCGCTCACCGCTTTCGAACGAGAGAATCGTCATGCCTCCCCTGCCCCTGCTCGGCGTGCTGCTCGACACCGCCGGCACCGCACTCAAGGCGATCCGCGATGCGGGTTCGTCCGCCTCCGCCAAGTCCGCCGGCAACGATGCCGCAAGCAGCCCTGCCGCCATGCCGTTCGCGCAGACGCTGAAGCAAAGCGTCGTCACGCGGCACGACGCGGCAATCGCCGGCAAGCCGGACGTCTCGACGAAACAGGCGTCGTCGACATCCGCCGCCGGCACGAAGTCCGCCGACCACGACGACGACCAGTCGACCGAAGACGCCATCGCGACGCTCAACCCGGACGCCGCCGCGCTCGCCGCGGCAGCCGCCGTGCAGGCGCAACTGCAGACGCGCGCGAACGACGCGGCGCCGGCCGGCGCCGATAGCGCTGCCACCGCCGCGCAAACGACGGCCGTGTCCGGCCAGCCCGACGCCACGGCCGCGCTGACGAACCACGCAAGCAAGGATGCGGCCGCCGAGCCTGCCGTGCCGGTGTCGGGTCGCGACACGCTGCAGGCGGCACTTGCGAAGCTGACCGGCGGCGCGGGCGCAATCGCGATGCCCGCGACGGCGGCAGCACCCGCGGCGGCGACGTCCGCCTCGGCTGCCGCTACGCCGCCGACGCCGAAAGTCCCGACCTTCGACCGCACGCTCGCCGACGCGAAAGGCGCGCTCGCGACGCAGCAGGCGCCCACGCAAGCCACCGCACCGGCGCTGCAGGCCGGCGCAACGGCCCAGCCCGCCGCGCAGCACGCATTCGCGGCCGCCGAGGAAACCGCCAGCCCGGCCGCCGACGCGACGGTCGCTGCCGCCGCAACGGCTGCGGCAGCCGCACAGGCGAACCTCCAGGCATCGCCCGCCGCAAGCTCGATCGCCGCGGCCAACGCACACGTGCTGGCGCCGCACGTCGGCACCGCCGACTGGACCGATGCGCTGAGCCAGAAAGTCGTGTTCCTGTCGAATGCGCACCAGCAGAGCGCCGAGCTGACGCTGAACCCGCCGGACCTGGGCCCGCTGCAGGTCGTGCTGCGCGTCGCGGACAACCACGCGCACGCGCTGTTCGTGTCACAGCACGCGCAGGTGCGCGACGCGGTGGAAGCCGCGCTGCCGAAACTGCGTGAAGCGATGGAAGCGGGCGGGCTCGGCCTGGGCAGCGCGAGCGTCAGCGATGGCGGCTTCGCGTCGCAGCAGCAGAACCCGCAGCAAAGCTTCGCCGGCGGCCGGCCGTCGCCGCGCGCGCGCGCCGGATCGTCAGCCGTCGACGCACCGGTCGACGCCGTGCAATCCGCAGCGGCCGGCGCGACCGTGAGCCGCGCGGGCCTCGTCGATACGTTCGCCTGAGCATCGCGTCGGTCGTGTGCCGGTGCGCGCCGCTCAGCGGCCGTGCGCCGCCGCGGCCGCCTCGTTGCGCGGCATGCCGCCGCCCCGGCGTGTCGCGACGATGAAGTCCGCCGCGCGTTCGCCGATCATCACCGACGGCGCATTCGTATTCCCGCCGATCAGCGTCGGCATCACCGACGCATCCACCACCCGCAGCCCTTCGACGCCGCGCACGCGCAATTGCGGATCCACGACCGCGCGCGCATCCGAGCCCATCCGGCAGGTGCCGACCGGGTGATAGATCGTGTCGGCATGCTCGACGATCGTCGCGCGCAGCTCGGCTTCGCTCTGGTCCGCCCGCGTGTAGAGCTCGCGCCCGCCCTGCGACGCGAGCGGCGCCTGCGACAGGATCCGGCGCATCGCCTGCGCGCCGCGCACGAGCAGGTCGAGATCGCGCGTATCGCTGAAGAAGCGCGGATCGATCAGCGGTGCGTCGCGCGCATCGCCGCTCGCGAGCGCGACCGTGCCGCGGCTGAACGGGCGCAGCGCGCACACGTGCAGCGAATAGCCGAAGCCCCAGTGCATCTTGCGGTTGTGGTCGTCGACGAGCGCCGTGCAGAAATGCAGCTGCAGGTCCGGACGATCGAGCGACGGGTCGCTCTTGATGAAGCCGCCGGCCTCCGCGACGTTGCTCGTCATCATCCCGGTGCGGCCCGAGAAGTAGCGCACGAGCGCCGGCGTCATCTTCGCGATCCCGCGCAGGCAGACGCCGACCAGCTCCGACGAATTCACGCGCGTGTTGATGATGAAATCGATATGGTCGATCAGGTTCGTGCCGACGTCCGGCGCGTCCTGCACGACGGCGATCCCGTGCCGGCGCAGCTGTTCCGCCGGACCGATCCCCGAGCACATCAGCAGTTGCGGCGAATTGAACGCGCCGGCCGACAGGATCACTTCCGCGCGTGCACCGAGCGTCTCGACGCGTCCGTCGCGCGACACCACGACCCCGACCGCGCGCTTGCCGTCGAAGCCCACGCGCAGCACCGTCGCGTCGGTGATCACGTGCAGGTTCGGCCGCTCGCGGCCGTAGATGTATGCGCGCGCGACGCTGCAACGCGAGCCGTCGCGATGCGTGACCTGATAGAAGCCGACGCCTTCCTGCGTCGCGCCGTTGAAGTCGTTGTTGAGCGGATAGCCGGCCGCGTGCGCCGCCTGGATGAATCGTTCGGAAAACGGATTGCGAAAGCGCAGGTCGGACACCGTCAGCGGGCCGTCCGCGCCGTGCCATGCATCGGCACCGCGCGCGTTGCCTTCCGCGCGGCGGAAATACGGCAGCACGTCCTGCCAGCCCCAGCCCGTCGCGCCGAGTTGCGCCCATTCATCGTAGTCGCCCGGGTGGCCACGCGTGTAGATCATCGCGTTGATCGCGCTCGAGCCGCCCATTCCGCGCCCGCGCGGCTGATATCCGCGGCGGCCGCCGAGGCCCGGCTGCGGCACCGTCTCGTAACCGTAGTTCGTGCCGAGCTTGAACGGCACGAGCGCCGCGATTCCCACCGGCATGTTGACGAGCAGGTTGCGCTCCGTGTGCGAGCCGGCCTCGATCAACGCGATCGTCGCGTCGGGGCATGCGTCGGCAAGGCGGCTGGCGAGGCTCGAGCCGCCCGACCCTCCGCCTACGATGATGTAGTCGTATTGCATGTCACGTCTCCTTCGTGTCATGAACGGCGCCCGGCGCGGCCGGCTCCCGCTTGTAATGTTCGGGCATTGTAGGAATGGCCGCCGCGCGCGCGGCACGCCGATTCAAGAGCGATTCCTCTAAACGCCCGCGTGAACTAAATTTAAGATGTATCGATTGATGCGACGCGATGCACCGGCCGCCAGAAGCCGCGCCGTCGCGAAACTGGGGAGACGACGATGCAGCGCGACGCTCTGCAGGCCGCGTGCCGACCGGGTTGTCCGGACGCACTGCGCGCGGCCCGCATTTCATTTCAAACGGATGCCCGGACGGTGACGTGCAACACCGTGCGCGCGGCCGGTCGAAATCGAACGACGCGACGTATCGCCGACCGTTTGGACGGCTCGTCGCACGCGCGGCACGACCTGCCGGTGCGCACGTCGCCGCGCGCACCGCGCTGCCCTGCTTCGGTGCGCCGGCAAGTACCCGCCGCGCGCCATCGCACACCGGCCGGACATCGCATCCGGCCGTACGCGCGGACCGCGCAATCCCGTTTTCGGACACGAACACCGTCGCGCGGATGCGACGCTTGCCGCACGCTGCACCCTGTTTTCGACCGTGCATCGCATCCGGCACCCTGCCGTGCGACGCGCGCCATCCTGCCCCGCCCCGCCACGCTCGCCGAGCGGGTACGTGCGGCCTGACTGCTGGCCGACGTGCCACGCCCAACTGGAGGAGACGAAATGAAGAACGATTTGCCCGAACTGGCCCCGCAAGCGCTGCCGTCGGTCGATGCCTTGACGTCGCTGCTGCGCGACCAGCGCGCAGCCTACCTGCGCGCGCCATACCCGGAGTGGGACACCCGCGCGCAGCACCTGCGCGCGCTGCGCACGATGCTGATCGATCACGCGGATGCGCTCGCCGATGCGATCAGCGCCGACTTCGGGCATCGCGCGAAGCAGGAAGTGCTGCTGTCGGAAATCTGGATGGCGAAGGAAGAGATCGACGACGCGCTCAAGCACGGCAAGCGCTGGGTGAAGCCGATCCGCAAGCCGATGAACAAGTGGCTACGGCCGGCGCGCGCAAAGGTGCTGCCGCAGCCGCTCGGCGTGGTCGGCATCGTCGTGCCGTGGAACTATCCGGTCCTGCTCGCGGCCGGGCCGCTGATCTGCGCACTCGCCGCCGGCAACCGCGCGATCGTCAAGATGTCCGAACTAACGCCGCGCACGTCGGCGCTGTTCGAACAGCTGATCGCGAAGACCTTCTCGCGCGACCATGTCGCGGTCGTGAACGGCGATGCGGAGATCGGCGCCGCGTTCACCGCACTGCCGTTCGATCACCTGCTGTTCACCGGCTCGACGCACGTCGGCCGCCACGTGATGCGCGCCGCGGCCGACAATCTCACCCCCGTCACGCTCGAGCTCGGCGGCAAGTCGCCGGCGATCGTCGGGCCGAATGCGCGCTTCGACGCGGCCGTCGACGCGATCATCGGCGGCAAGACGTTGAACGCGGGCCAGACCTGCATCGCGCCCGACTACGTGCTGCTGCCGCGCGGGATGGAAGCCGCGTTCATCGAGCGCGCACGGGAGCGCTTCGCGAAGCTGTATCCGGACCTGTCGACCAACGGCGACTACACGACGATCGTGTCGCCGCGCCATTACGCCCGGCTGCAACAGCTCGCGACCGACGCGCAGGCCGCCGGCGCGCAACTGCATCCGCTGTCGGATGCGCCGTCCGACCCCGCGTCGCGCCGCTTCGTGCCGTGCGCGGTCACGCACGTGCCGGCCGCGTCGCAGCTGATGCAGGAGGAAATCTTCGGGCCGCTGCTGCCGCTCGTGCCGTACGAGCGGCTCGACGAGGCGATCGCGTACGTGAACGCGCGCCCGCGGCCGCTCGCGCTGTACCTGTTCGATGAGGATGGGGGCACGATCGACCGCGTGATGCGCGAAACGATCTCCGGCGGCGTGACGGTCAACGATGCGTTGCTGCACATCGCGTGCGGCAGTTTGCCGTTCGGCGGCGTCGGCGCGAGCGGGATGGGCGCGTATCACGGCTACGACGGCTTCGTGACGTTCTCGAAGATGAAGCCCGTGCTCACGCAGGCACGCCTGAATACCCGCGGGCTGATCGCACCGCCCTATGGCAAGCGCTTCGCCGCGGTGATCAAGATGATGTTGAAGTTCTGAGCGGCGCGGGCCGCGAGCCACGCGCGCCGGCCCACCCGAAAATGCCGCGCGGCGAGGTTGCCGCGCGCGCCGTCACACGGGCCAGAGCGGCCCTTCCTGCATCGCGCCGATCTGCTCGCGCAGTTCGAGCACGCGTGCTTCCCAGTATCGATGCGTGTTGAACCACGGGAACGCGGCCGGAAACGCCGGATCGTCCCAGCGGCGTGCGAGCCATGCCGCGTAGTGGATCAAGCGCAGCGTGCGCAGCGCTTCGACCAGATGCAGTTCGCGCGGCTCGAATTCGCAGAAGTCCTCATAACCGGCGAGCAGGTCCGCGAGCGCGCGCGACGCGCCTTCGCGATCGCCGGGCAGCAGTAGCCACAGATCCTGGACCGCGGGCGCCATCCGGCTGTCGTCGAAGTCGACGAAATGCGGGCCCGCGTCGGTCCACAGCACGTTGCTCGGATGACAGTCGCCGTGCGTGCGCAGCAGGCGAATCTCGCCCGCGCGCTCGAATGCGGCCTCGACGCCTTCGAGCGCGAGCGTCACCGCCGTCTCGTAGGCGGGCCTTACGTCGTCGGGAATGAAATCGTGCGCGAGCAGGTAGTCGCGCGGCTCGTAGCCGAACGCGCGGATGTCGAGCACGGGACGCGCGACATACGGCCGCATCGCGCCGACCGCGTGAATCCGGCCGATGAAGCGGCCGAGCCATTCGAGCGTGTCGCTGCGGTCGAGGTCGGGCGCGCGACCGCCGCGCCGCTCGAAGATCGAGAAGCGGAACCCGTCGAACGCGTGCAGCGTGCGGCCGTCGACGACGCGCGCGGGCACCGCCGGAATCTCGCGCGCGGCGAGTTCGGCGACGAACGCGTGTTCTTCCAGAATCGCTTCGTCCGACCAGCGCGCGGGCCGGTAGAACTTCGCGACGACGGGCGGGCCGTCCTCGATGCCGACCTGGTAGACGCGGTTTTCGTAGCTGTTGAGGGCGAGCAGGCGCCCGTCGGTGCGCAGCCCGGCCGGCATCAGCACGCTGTCGAGCGCATCGAGCACACACTCGGGCGTGAGGCCGGCGAACGGCGGGCCGGCGGGAGCTGCGGGGGCGGAAGTGACGTCTTTCATGCCCCGCATTGTGCCGTCAGCCGCGCCGAAACACGAGCGTCCGATACGGCACGCGCGCTCAGTGGATCGCGGCGCCGGCCGGCAGCACGGATTCGCCGGTGTCGATCAGGTCCTCGAGAAAGAACGGCTCGGTGTTGAGTTCCTTCGACTCGCCTGGCACGCCCGCGTACCAGGTCACCATGGCCATGTCGCCCAGAACGCGCTGAACGATGCCGCGCGCGCCCTTCGGCACGGCGATATGGGTAGTGCAGACAATCGACCCGACATGCATGATGGTTCCCCACTCTTGAAACTTGAAACCCGGCTCGCTGGCGAGCCGGCAAATGCACGATCCGCGCCGCCCTCGTCGGGATGTTGCGCGTAATCCCATTGTTCACGGTTTATCGAAGCGCGAAAAGAAGAAGAAGCAGGCGAAGTGCCGCGAATTCGTCGAATGTCTCCAATCAACCACTGCGCCGCGCGTGCGCTTGCACGGACGGATACCCCCATCATACCCTGTCGAATGTGACCGTCCGCCGAAACCGGCCACACGCGCGGCGCCGGCCTCCCGCCGACGGTGGTTGCGCCCGGCGGCCGCCTTGCGTTACCTTTGACGCTCATTCGCGTTCAAGCGCTAATCGACCCGATGCAACCGCTCACGTCCGCTCTCGCAACATCCCGGCCGCAGTTCGACTCGCGGCCGCAGGCGTGCGCGCATCCATCCGTCCTCCCTCCTCCTGTCGCACCGCCGCTCGTCGGCGCCGCGCCGCCCCCGCCGGCGGCACGCGTCGGCTGACCAGCCGGCTTTCGGTTTCCGTTTTCCATTCGCCCGTTTGCGGCCGTTCGTGCGTCATTGCGCACGGCGCGTTGCCACGTGCGCGACTTGGGACGTTTCGATCCGTTCGACAGGTGGATTCACATGATTTCGTTCAAACGCGCGCTCGCCGCGCATGGCGTGACGTCGCTCTTCGTCTTGCTGTGGAGCAGCGGCGCGATCTTCGCTGAACTCGGTCTGCGCCACGCATCCGCGTTCGTCTTTCTCGCCGCACGATTCGCGCTCGCGTCACTCGTGCTGCTCGTGCCGGCCGTCATGCGCGGACGCTGGCTGCCGCCGCGCGGCGAGCGGCGCATGGCCGCGCTGACCGGCCTGCTGATGATGGGCGGCTATTCGATCTTCTACCTGCTCGCGCTCGAGCGCGGGATCGCGCCGGGCGTGCTTGCGACGATCCTCGGCGTGCAGCCGATCCTCACGCTGGCGATCATCGAGCGGCGCTGGCAACCGATGCGCGTCGCGGGGCTCGGGCTGTCGCTCGCCGGTCTCGCGCTCGTCGTGTGCCGCGGCGTGGGCGGTGCAGGCGTGCCGATCATGGGCGTCGTCTGCGCGCTCACGGCGCTCGTCGCGCTGACCGCCGGCTCGCTGCTGCAAAAGCACGTGCGCGCGGCGCCTGCCGACGTGCTGCCGCTGCAGAACGCGATCGGCCTCGCGCTGTGCGTGGCGATCCTGCCATTCCGGCCGGTCTCGCTCGAGGTCGGCTGGGCGTTCATCGTCCCGCTGCTGTGGCTCGGCATCGTGATCTCGGTGATCGCGCAGTTGCTGTTCTACCGGTTGATGCAACGTGGCGATCTCGTCAACGTGACGAGCCTGTTCTATCTCGTGCCCGTCCTCACCACGCTGATGGACGCGGTCTGGCTCGGCAACCGGCCCGAACCGCTCGCGCTCGCCGGCATGGGCGCGATCGTGGCGGGGCTCGCGCTCGTGTTCCGCACCCCGGCCGTTCGCGCGCGCCTTGATCGCGCGTAGGTGGACGGGCCGCCGCGCCCGCGGGTGCGGCGGCCCGTATCGAACATGTACGACGTTTCAGCGCGAATCGAAAGGGGCGGGAAAGAATGGTGCAAGGCATTCGTCCGACTCGCCGGAAAAATGCAGATTCTCCGGGGTTTTCCGCATACTTTTAATGGTTCGGATAGCGAAAAACGCAGCGAGGTTGCCTATACTCGAACTGACCGCCCCGTTCGCAATCGGGGTCGGCCCAACACGAGAAATGCCCGGCATGGAGTTGGAAGACGCGCGTGCGCCGGTTCCGGCCGGCTATGGAGACACGCATGACCACCTATTTCACGATCGGCGACTTCATCCTGTTGATTCCGATGGCGCTGGCCGGCGCGCTGTTTCTCGGCGCGGTGCCGTGCGCAACCGAATTCCGCCACAACCTGCTGCGCGTGCTCGGCGCCATCCTCGGCGTCGGCGTTGCGGTATTGCTCGTCGAAGGCCTGCCTGCGCTGCTCTAGCGACGCGTTGGCGTGCGCCGGTCATGCCGAGGCATCGCAGCGACGTAGCCGCTTGTGTGCGTGCGCAGCGATACGGCATGCAATGGTTCGCATCCCGTATCGACTGTCCTTGATGCCGATCAGATTGCCTGATCGGTGGACGGTTTTTCCCACAGATTGATGCCACCCTCGGTCGCGTAGCGATCGATCTCCGCGAGCTCGTCGGCCGAGAATTCGAGATTCTTCAGCGCGCCGACGTTTTCGCGCACTTGCTCCGGACGGCTTGCGCCGATCAGTGCGGACGTCACGCGGCCATTGCGCAACACCCAGGCGAGCGCCATCTGCGCGAGGCTCTGCCCGCGCCGCTGGGCGATGCCGTCGAGCTTGCGCACGTGCTCGAGGTTGTCCGCGCTCAGGTGATCCTGCTTCAGCGAGCCGCCGCCCGGCTTGTTCACGCGCGCATCGGCCGGCACGCCGTTCAGGTATTTCGACGTCAGCAGCCCCTGCGCGAGCGGCGTGAACGCGATGCTGCCCGTGCCGATGTCGTCGAGCGTGCCGAGCAGATCCTCCTCGACCCAGCGGTTCAGCAGGTTGTACGACGGCTGGTGGATCAGCAGCGGCACCTTGTATTGCGCGAGCAGTTCGGCCATCTCGCGCGTCTTCGCGGCCGAGTACGACGAAATGCCGATGTACAGCGCCTTGCCCTGCTGCACGGCCGATGCGAGCGCGCCGGCGGTTTCCTCGAGCGGCGTGTGCGCGTCGAAGCGGTGCGAATAGAAGATGTCGACGTAGTCGAGCCCCATCCGCTGCAGGCTCTGGTCGAGGCTCGCGAGCACGTACTTGCGCGACCCGCCGCCGCTGCCGTAAGGCCCCGGCCACATGTCCCAGCCGGCCTTCGTCGAGATCAGCAGCTCGTCGCGGTACGGCCGGAAATCTTCCTTCAGCAGCCGGCCGAAGTTGGTTTCGGCACTGCCGTACGGCGGCCCATAGTTGTTCGCGAGGTCGAAATGATTGATGCCGAGGTCGAACGCGGTGCGCAGGATGTCGCGCTGCGTCGCGATCGGCGTCGAGTCGCCGAAGTTGTGCCACAGGCCGAGCGACAGGGCGGGCAGTTTGAGCCCGGATTTGCCGCAGGTGCGGTATTGCATGTCGGCATAACGTTCGGAAGCTGCTTCGTAGGCCATGAGTCGGTTCCGTGAAGACGTCGGGGATGGGACGCGCGCCGCGCGCGAACATCGCGCGCCGGCGGCGAGGGAAACGTACGACGGTTATGGTATCGAACGTGGGCGAAGCGCGCACGGCAATGGACGCAGCCGCGTGCGTCGCCTACACTGCGGCGTCTCGAATCACCGTTACAGCGAGGTTGGTATGTCCCGGGTCATCTCGGTTGCGCTGCTCGTCGGCGGCGTCGTGCTGCTGTATTTCGGCGGCCAGTCGTTCCATTCGATCAACGACAACGTGTCGCGCTTCTTCACCGGCTCGCCCGCCACGAAGACGATCCTGCTGATCGCCGGCGGCGCCGTTGCATCGCTGATCGGCCTGATCGGCCTCGCGATGCCGGCCAACAAGCGCTGATCGCGCAGCCGCGCGATGGCGGCCCGCGTTGCGGAGCGGGGCTGCACAAAACGCAACGGGCGGCCCAGGCCGCCCGTTTGTTCATCCGCCCGCGCGGCCGCAGTGCCCCATCGGACAAGCGGCGCGGCTGCATCGCCGCCCGAACCGCCGCTAGAACTGCACTTCCGGCTTCGCCGCCGAACGCGTGCCCGGCGTCGGCCGGTTGCTCACGCCGTGGTACGTATAGACGAGCGAGAACTTCACCTGGTCGGAGCGGTTCTGCCCCGCTGAATGCAGCGTGTTGCAGTGGAAGAACACGACGTCGCCCGTCTGGAGCGACGGGCAGGTTGCCGCGTCGATCATCTTGCGGTTTTCCGGCAGGTCGCTGCGGAAGAACTTCGCGTCGTCGAACGCTTCCGGCCCGAATTCGGCCGTGTGCGAACCCGGCACCAGCCAGAGCGCACCGTTTTCATTCGTTTCCGGCCCGAGCGCGAGCCACACCGACACCATGTCCGCGCGTTCGAACGACCAGTAGCGGAAGTCGCGATGCCAGCCAGTCAGGCTGCCGTACGCGGGGTGCTTCGTCATCATGCAGTTGTGATGCGCGCGTGACAGCACCGGCTGCTCGCCGAAGTACTCGCGCATCCACTCACCGATTTCGGGTGCGATCGCGCGCGCGGCGAACGCCGGATCGCGCGTGTAGGCGTCCAGCAGCCGCCGCACCGTATGCCCGCCCGGCGCATGCTTCGACTCGGGCGCGCCCGGGTAGCGCAAATCCGCCTCGAACTCGATCGGCTCCGCCGCTTCCTGCAACTGGCGCGCCGCGATCTGCTTGAGCGCCGCGCACTGCGCCTCGTCGACAAGGCCGCGCGCGACGACGAAGCCGCGTTCGCGCAATTCCGCGACTTGCGCGCGGATCGATTCCAACTGCAATGGAGACGACATGGGATGCCAGACGTTTATCGTGTGAATGTGACGATTGTAAATCGGCGCCGGATGCCGCGAACAGCGCCATTGTCGTGCGCAGGGGCATGCCAATCGTCGATTTGATCTGGCGCAAGGGAACTGTGCGGCGCGGCGCGAGCCTCAGCGACAGGCGGTATGCAGCGACACGCTTGCGGCACAAGGGTTTATCGCGACTTTTGCACGTCACGAATCCCTTGTAGCCTGTCGCGGCCTGTCAATTCTGGCGGGCGCGGCGCGCAACGACTTTCGGTAAGATCCGTTGCGCCATCCGAGGCCGTTCATACCAGTGCGCTTTTCAAGGGCGCCATCCATACAAGCGAAGCATCGTTCACATGCCATTCCGTCTGACTTCCCGTCTCAACCGCACTGCGAAGCGCGTCGCACCGTCCGCTCCCGCCCGCCCGCTGCGCCATCACCGCGCACGCACACAGGCGCTCGCCGAGCAAACGCACGCGCACAGCCGGCTGGACGGCATCCGCGCCTGGTTCCACGCGTTCTTCTCGATGATGAGCGCGCAGGCGTTCGCACGCCGCGCCGGCCTACGCTCGCTGCTGCAGAAGCCGTCGTCGCTGCGCGCGCTCGCGCTGCGCCGCACGCTGGGCCCGCAGCGCCGCATCAACCGCCCGCGCCGCCTCGCGGCCAGCAACGGCTGGTTCGGGTTCAGCGCACGCTGAAGCCGCGCCGGCGGGCAGTGCTCGCCACGATCGCAGCGATGCCGTCATCCCGCCGGCGATCGACGCGCATAAAAAAACCCCGGCATGCCGGGGTTTTTTGTTTCGGGCGGACGACGCTTACGCGACGCGTGCCGTCGGCTCCACGCCGGCCGCTTCGGCCAGTGCGAGCGCCTTGTCGGTCGCTTCCCACGAGAATTCCGGCTCTTCGCGGCCGAAGTGGCCGTAAGCTGCCGTCTTCTCGTAGATCGGGCGCAGCAGGTCGAGCATCTTGATGATGCCCTTCGGACGCAGGTCGAAATGCTCGCGCACGAGCTTCGTGATCACCGCATCCGACACGCGGCCCGTGCCGAACGTGTTGACCATCACCGAGGTCGGCTCGGCCACGCCGATCGCGTACGACACCTGGATCAGCGCGCGCGATGCGAGGCCTGCCGCGACGATGTTCTTCGCGACGTAACGGCCGGCATACGCTGCCGAACGGTCGACCTTCGACGGATCCTTGCCCGAGAACGCGCCGCCGCCGTGCGGTGCGGCACCGCCGTAGGTATCGACGATGATCTTGCGGCCCGTCAGACCGCAGTCGCCCTGCGGGCCGCCGATCACGAACCGGCCAGTCGGGTTCACCAGGAACTTGATGTCGCCCTTGATCAGGTCGGCCGGCAGCGTCGGCTTGATGATTTCCTCGATCACGGCTTCGCGCAGCGCCGGCAGTTCGATGTCCGGTGCATGCTGCGTGGACAGCACGACGGTGTCGATCGAATCGGGCTTGCCGTCGACGTAGCGGATCGTCACCTGCGACTTCGCGTCCGGGCGCAGCCACGGCAGGCGGCCGTCGCGGCGCAGGCTCGCCTGGCGCTCGACGAGACGGTGCGACAGGTGGATCGGCAGCGGCATCAGTTCCGGCGTTTCGTCGCATGCGTAGCCGAACATCAGACCCTGGTCGCCCGCGCCTTGATCGAGGTTGTCGTCATGCGCGCGGTCGACGCCTTGCGCGATATCCGGCGACTGCTTGTCGTACGCGACGAGCACCGCGCAACCCTTGTAGTCGATGCCGTAGTCGGTGTTGTCGTAGCCGATGCGCTTGATGGTGTCGCGCGCGATCTGGATGTAATCGATGTTGGCCGTCGTGGTGATTTCACCGGCCAGAACGACGAGACCCGTGTTGCACAGCGTTTCGGCTGCAACGCGGGAGTATTTGTCCTGCTCGAGGATGGCGTCGAGAATCGCGTCCGAGATTTGGTCCGCGACTTTGTCCGGATGGCCTTCGGAGACGGATTCGGACGTGAAGAGATAATCGTTTGCCACTTTTTCAGGCTCCTGTGTGGTTACGGTTGGTTTCACGTAGCCAGCTTCGTTGGGCCTGAAGCGGCGACGCTTTAGCGGATTACCAGGACCGGGCAGCGCGCTTCGCGCCAGCCGGCTTCGCCCCGCAAGTTGTCAGTTA
This sequence comes from Burkholderia sp. LA-2-3-30-S1-D2, assembly GCF_001523915.2. Lineage (NCBI taxonomy): Bacteria > Pseudomonadati > Pseudomonadota > Betaproteobacteria > Burkholderiales > Burkholderiaceae > Burkholderia > Burkholderia sp. LA-2-3-30-S1-D2. Next base: position 3,346,379 of record NZ_CP013384.1, read on the forward strand.
ACTCGGCGAAGCCCGTATTATAGCGGCTTTCGTGAATTGTCACAGAGCGCCACTCGTGCTGCATCGTCCGCTGTCCTACCCCCCTGTTCGCAACGTGCCGGCCAGCCGGCCCCACGGAGATTCCGCATGCTAGGCCGCCTCGGCACGCACCTCGCCATCGGCTTGCTGAAGCTGCTCGCCCTGCTGCCGTACGGCTTGACCGCACGGTTCGGCGACGGCCTCGGCTGGCTGCTGTACCAGATTCCCAGCCGGCGAAAGCGCATCGTACATACCAATCTGAAACTCTGCTTCCCCGACTGGAGCGACGAACGGCGCGAGGAAGTGGCGGGCCAGCACTTCCGCCACGCGATCCGCAGCTACGTCGAGCGCAGCGTCCAGTGGTTCGGCTCCGAGCGCAAGCTCGCGAAGCTGATCCAGGTCGACAGCGCAGTCGACCTCACCGATCCGGATCTGCCCCCGACGCTGTTCCTGGGCCTGCATTTCGTCGGCATCGAAGCCGGCTCGATCTGGCTGAACCGTTCGCTGCACCGCCGCTGCGGGTCGCTGTACCAGCCGTTCTCGAATGCCGTGCTCGAGGAAGAGGCGAAGAAGGCCCGTGGGCGTTTCGACGCCGAGATGGTCGGCCGCGCGGACAGCGCCCGCGTCGTGCTGCGCTGGCTGCGCGACCGCAAGCCGGTGATGCTCGGCGCCGACATGGACTATGGTCTGCGCAATTCGACGTTCGTCCCCTTCTTCGGCGTGCCGGCGTGCACGCTGACGGCCGTCGGCCGGCTCGCCAAGACGGGCCGCGCGCAGGTCGTGCCGTTCATCGGCGAGGTGCTGCCGAACTACAAGGGCTACCGGCTGAAGGTGTTCAAGCCGTGGGACAACTACCCGACCGGCGACGACGATCTCGACGCGCGGCGGATGAACGAATTCCTCGAGGAGCAGATTCCGCTGATGCCGGAGCAGTATTACTGGGTGCACAAGCGCTTCAAGACGCGCCCGCCCGGCGAGCCGAGCCTCTACTGAGCCGAACCCGCGGGCGCGCGGCACGATGCGCGCCTGCAGCCGTGCCACCTTCGGCGCGCCTTGCGCGCGCCCCTGCCAGAGATCGTGGGCCGATTGCTGCGCGAGCCACGGATCCGCCGTCCCGCCGCTTTCCCCGCCCAGCCACCCGAATGACGCCCCGCCCACGCAGGACGCCCCTGTCGGCTGCATGTATCATTTGCGGTTGAGATCAGCACGACGAACGACGCCGCACGCCATCGCGGCACGCCGCGTCCGCCGTGCCGACCGCCCTGTTCGCCATGGAATTCCGGACCCAGTGAAACTCTCGTTCACCAAGATGCACGGCGCGGGCAACGACTTCGTCGTGCTCGACAGCTATTCGCGCGCGCTGCCGCCGCTCACCGAGGCGCAGGTGCGCGCGCTCGCCGACCGACACTTCGGCATCGGCGCCGACCAGTTGCTGCTCGTCGAGAAACCGACCGTCGACGGCGCGGATTTCAAGTACCGGATCTTCAATTGCGACGGCGGCGAGGTCGAGCACTGCGGCAACGGCGCGCGCTGCTTCGTGAAGTTCGTCAGCGACCGCGGCCTGACCGACAAGCGCAGCGTGCGCGTGCAAGTGATGAAGGGCCTGATCACACTGACGATGCAGGACGACGGCGAAGTCGTCGTCGACATGGGCGCACCCATATTCGCGCCGGCGCAGGTGCCGTTCGACGCCTCGGGGCTCGACGGCCGGACGGAAGGCAACGACACGCTGTGGCCGCTCGACGTCGGCGGCGCGACGCGCTGGATCTCGACGGTGTCGATGGGCAACCCGCACGCGGTGCAGGTCGTCGAAGACGCCGAAGCGTATCCGGTGCTCGAAGAAGGCCCGCTGATCGAGCTTCACACCCGCTTCCCGCAGCGCGTGAATGCCGGCTTCATGCAGATCGTGTCGCGCAACGAGGTGAAGCTGCGCGTGTACGAGCGCGGCGCGGGCGAGACGCTCGCGTGCGGCACCGGCGCGTGCGCGGCGGTGGCGGCCGGCATCCGGCGCGGCCTGCTCGATTCGCCGGTAACCGTGCACACGCACGGCGGCAAGCTGACGATCAGCTGGGACGGCGCGCGCGACGAAACCGCCGCGCTGATGATGGCCGGGCCCGCCGCGACCGTGTTCGAAGGCGAGATCGACCTGAACGTCTGACCCTGCAACGTCCTGATAACTGAACGCTCCAGCCACATGAACGATCGCGAAGTCGCTGACTACCTGCTCGCCAATCCCGAATTCTTCGCGCAACACGCGGAACTGCTCGCGACGATCCGTCTCGCGAATCCGCACGGCAAGGCCGCGATCTCGCTGCAGGAGCGGCAGATGGAAATGCTGCGCGACAAGAACAAGCATCTCGAGCGCCGGCTCGCCGAGCTCGTGCGCTACGGCCACGAGAACGACAGCCTGTCCGCGAAGTTCAGCCGCTGGACCGCGCGCGTGATCGCGGAACGCGATCCGTACGCGCTGCCGCGCACGATCGCCGACGGCATCGCCGAGGTGTTCGACGTGCCGCAAACCGCGCTGCGCGTGTGGGACGTCGCCGACACCTACTCGCAGGCCGACTTCGCGCGCCAGGTCGGCGAGGAAGTGCGCCTGTTCACGAACGGGCTGTCGACGCCGTACTGCGGCGCGAACACCGGATTCGAAGCGGCCCAGTGGCTCGCACCCGCGCTCGCGGCGCCGGCCGCGAACGCGGCGGAAGGCGCTGAAGCCGCGCCGGCCGGCGACGGCGCGGCCACGTCGGTCGCGCTGCTCGCGCTGCGCGCGCCGCTCGGCGGCACCGACGCCCCCGCGTTCGGCCTGCTGGTGCTCGGCTCGCCCGATCCGCGCCGCTTCCACGACGGGATGGCGACCGACTTCCTCGCGCAGATCGCGACGCTCGCGAGCGCCGCGCTCACGCGCCTGCTGCCGCACTGATGCCGCGCCCATGACCGACGATCCGATCGCCGCCTACCTGTCGAACCTGAAGCACGTCAGGCAGCTGTCGGAACACACGCTGCGTGCGTATACGCACGAACTCGACGAACTGAAGAAGCTCGCCGCCGGCCGCCCGCTCGAGGCGCTCACGGCTGCCGACATGCGCGGCGCGGTCGCGCGCGCGCATGCGGGCGGGCTGTCCGCGCGCTCGATCTCGCACCGGCTGTCCGCGTGGCGCGCGTTCTACCGCTGGCTCGCGCAACGCATCGAGATGCCCGCGAACCCCGTCGCCGCGGTGCGTGCGCCGAAGCGCCCGAAAACCCTGCCGAAGGCGCTTTCGGTCGACGACGCATCGGCACTGATGGACGCGCCGCTCGCCGGTACGACCGAAGGCATCCGCGATCACGCGATCCTCGAACTCTTCTATTCGTCCGGGCTGCGCCTCGCCGAACTGGTCGGGCTCGACGTCATGTACACGCAGGCCGACGGCTACCGCTCGGCCGGCTGGCTCGATCTCGCCGAAGCCGAAGTCACCGTGCGCGGCAAGGGCAACAAGGAACGCAAGGTGCCGGTCGGCCGCAAGGCGATCGAGGCGCTGAACGCGTGGCTCGCCGTGCGCGGCGAATTCGTGAAGCACGATCCGCATCCGCTGTTCGTGTCCGTGCGCGGCAACCGGATGGCGCCCGGCGTCGTGCGCGACCGCGTGAAGCGCGCGGCGCTGGCCGCGGGCATTCCCGCCAACGTCCACCCGCACGTGCTGCGCCATTCGTTCGCAACGCACGTGCTGCAGTCGAGCGGCGACCTGCGCGCGGTGCAGGAACTGCTGGGCCACGCGAGCGTCTCCGCCACGCAGGTCTATACGTCGCTCGACTTCCAGCATCTCGCGAAAATTTACGACAGCGCGCATCCGCGCGCGAAGAAGCGCGACTGACGCGCTTCCCGTGTTACCCGCCGCGCGCGGCGACCGGCCAAGGTCGGCTTTGCGCACGGCCCCTTTCGATCTCATCATGCAAACCGTCACCCTCAAGCCGTCCAAGGAAAAATCGCTGCTGCGCCGCCATCCGTGGATCTACGCCAATGCGATCGACCGCGTCGACGGCAAGCCCGCGCCCGGCGCGACCGTGATCGTCCGCGCGCACGACGGCCGCTTCCTCGCGCGCGGCGCGTACAGCCCGCAGTCGCAGATCCGCGTGCGCGTGTGGAGCTTCGACGAGAACGAGCCGATCGATCACGCCTTCTTCAAGCGCCGCGTGCAGCGCGCGGTCGCGCACCGCACGACGATGGTGTCGGGCACGGGCGCGGTGCGGCTCGTGTTCGGCGAAGCCGACGGGCTGCCGGGGCTGATCGTCGACTATTACGTCGCGGACACGGCCGAGCCGGGCGCCGCACCGCGCGGCCAGCTCGTGTGCCAGTTCATGGCGGCGGGCGTCGAGGCGTGGAAGGACGCGATCGTCGCGGCACTCAGCGGCGCGACCGGCTGCCCGAACGTGTACGAACGCTCGGACGTGTCGATCCGCGACAAGGAAGGGCTCGAACAGACGACCGGCGTGCTGGCAGGAGATGCGCCGCCCGCGACGCTGATCGCGAACGAAAACGGCGTGCGTTATCACGTCGACGTGCCGAACGGCCACAAGACCGGCTTCTACGTCGACCAGCGCGACAACCGCGCACTCGTCGCGCAATACGCGGCCGGCCGCGACGTGCTCAACTGCTTCTGCTACACGGGCGGCTTCTCGCTCGCGGCGCTCAAGGGCGGCGCGAACCGTGTCGTGTCGATCGACTCGTCGGGCGACGCGCTCGCGCTCGCGCAGCAGAACGTCGTCGCGAACGGCTTCGATGCCGAGCGCGCGACCTGGCTCGACGCGGACGCGTTCAAGACGCTGCGCCGCCTCGTCGACGAAGGCGAGCGCTTCGACCTGATCGTGCTCGATCCGCCGAAGTTCGCGCCGACCCGCGACAGCGTCGACCGCGCATCACGCGCATACAAGGACATCAACCTGAGCGGCTTCAAGCTGCTGCGTCCGGGCGGCCTGCTGTTCACGTATTCGTGCTCGGGCGCGATCGACATGGACCTGTTCCAGAAGATCGTCGCGGGCGCGGCCGCCGACGCGAAGGTCGACGCGCGGATCCTGAAGCGGCTCGGCGCGGGCGTCGATCACCCGCTGCTCGCCGCGTTCCCGGAAGGCGAATATCTGAAGGGCCTGCTGTTGCAAATCGTCTGATCGCCCCGATCTACGCGCACACCCGCGTCCGCCGGGACGCCCGGCTGGCGGCCACGCGCTCGAGCCTGTCGTCCGGACGACGGGCGAAGGCTTGACAGGTATGTTTCAATGGATGGTTGTGCGCCCCGGCTCGCGAGTCGACGGCGCGACGCACACATCCTGGTTTTGACCCCGATTCACGAACCACAGGCGACCGACATGGCCACTCCCGTCACCATCCTCACCGGCTTCCTCGGCAGCGGCAAGACGACCCTGCTCAAGCGCATCCTGAACGAACAGCACGGCATGAAGATCGCCGTGATCGAGAACGAGTTCGGCGAAGAGAACATCGACAACGAGATCCTCGTTCAGGACACGAACGAGCAGATCATCCAGATGAGCAACGGCTGCATCTGCTGCACGATCCGCGGCGACCTCGCACGCGCGCTCGGCGATCTGGCCGCGAAGAAGCGCGAAGGCAAGCTCGACTTCGACCGCATCGTGATCGAAACGACCGGCCTTGCGAACCCGGGCCCCGTCGCGCAAACCTTCTTCATCGACAGCGAAATCGCCGACGATTTCCTGCTCGACGCGGTCATCACGCTGGTCGACGCGAAGCACGCGAACGCGCAGCTCGACGAACACGAAGTGGTGCAGCGCCAGGTCGGCTTCGCCGATCGCCTGTTCATCACGAAGTCGGACCTGGTCGACGACCAGGCCGTCGCGGCGCTCAAGCACCGCCTGATGCACATGAACCCGAAGGCGACGATCAAGGTCGTGAACTTCGGCGAAGCCGACATCAAGGAAATCTTCGATCTGCGCGGCTTCAACCTGAACGCGAAGCTCGAGATCGACCCGGACTTCCTCGCCGAGGACGACCACGCGCACCATCACCACGATCACGACCATGATCACGATCACGCGCATTGCGACCACGATCACGGTCAATGCGCGCACGATCACGACCACGGCCACCACCACGCGCACCACGACGACAAGATCAAGTCGTTCGTGTACCGCAACGACCGCCCGTTCGACCCGAACAAGCTGGAAGACTTCCTCGGCGGCATCCTGCAGATCTACGGCGAACGGATGCTGCGCTACAAGGGCGTGCTGTACATGAAGGGCGTCGACCGCAAGGTCGTGTTCCAGGGCGTGCACCAGATGATGGGCAGCGACCTCGCCGCAAAGTGGCTGCCGGTCGAGAAGAAGACCAACAAGATGGTGTTCATCGGCGTCGACCTGCCGCAGGACCTGATCACCGACGGCCTCGACGCCTGCCTCGCCTGAGCCTTCTGGCCCGGCGTCGCGCGCCTTCCATGCGGCCGCCTTCCGGGGCGGCCGCGGCGCTTGCGCGGTGCCTTTTCCGGGCAGGGTTTCGCCGTCATCGCTTTTTCGCGATTTGCGCGTTATATTTTCTAGATATTGGCGCAGCCGACGGGGATCGACCCGATACGGCGCCCGCTTGCGATTCAGTTACAATACGTGCCCGCTGGAGTACGGCAATAACAGGCCCGGTTCTTGCTGAACCATTGACCGGGCATCGCAACCGCGCCGGATCGCCCATCCGCCACCCGGCCGCGGCCGATGCGATCTGCCGCGCAGCACACCGGTTCGCCGCGCGCGCAAATCCGCGCCAGGGCTATCCTGGTATTTGAGAACCGGTTTTCCAGAGGCTTTCGGCCCCGCGGCGGCATATCGCAAATGATTGCAAGCGCAGTTGCGGGTAATCCCAAAGTGCAGGCAATATCTCTTGATTTGCCGCACATTGAAGAAGCAAGCAGATGACGAAGAAACTCTTGACCGAAGCCGAAATCCTGAAGATGAGCGACAAGGATTACATGAATGAGGATCAGCTCGCCTTCTTCAAAAATCGGCTCGAACAGTTGCAGGCGGACATCCTCAAGAACGCAGGCCAGACGACCGAGAACCTGCGCGAGACGGTGATCGTGCCCGATCCCGCCGATCGCGCGACGATCGAGGAAGAGCACGCGCTCGAACTGCGCACGCGCGATCGCGAACGCAAGCTCCTCAAGAAGGTTCAACAGTCGCTCGCCCGCATCGATTCCGGCGATTACGGCTGGTGCGAGGAAACCGGCGAGCCGATCGGCATCCCGCGCCTGCTCGCGCGCCCGACGGCCACGCTGTCACTCGAGGCGCAAGAGCGCCGCGAACTGCGCCAGAAGCTGTTCGGCGACTGATCGAGCGGCGTTCCGCTCCGACACGCTGCTTCCCGAAAGCGCGCGGCCTGCCGCGCGCTTTTTGTTTTTCCGGCACCGGTTCCCGGCCCGCCGGCCGATTTGCCTCCCCCTCTTGATATCCCGGCGCCCGCCCTAAAATGAATCGGACGCGCGCCGGGCCGCTCCCCGGCGCACTGCGATTCAAGCGGCGGCGCCCCGCGCCGCCCGACTCTTCCCCGTTTTTCTCAAGGAACGCAGATGGAGCAATTTCACGGCACGACCATCGTTTCGGTCCGGCGCGGCGACAAGGTCGCGCTTGGCGGCGACGGCCAGGTAACCCTCGGCAACATCGTCATGAAGGGTGGCGCGCGGAAAGTGCGGCGGATCTACAACAACCAGGTACTGGTCGGATTCGCGGGCGGCACCGCCGATGCGTTCTCGCTGCTCGATCGCTTCGAGGCGAAGCTCGAGAAGCACCAGGGCAACCTGACCCGCGCGGCCGTCGAGCTCGCGAAGGACTGGCGCACCGACCGGATGCTGCGCCGGCTCGAGGCGATGCTGATCACGGCCGATGCGACCACCACGCTCGTGATCACCGGCAACGGCGACGTGCTCGACCCGGAAGGCGGCATTTGTGCGATCGGTTCGGGCGGCGCCTATGCGCAAGCTGCGGCCCGCGCGCTCGCGGAGAACACCGAGCTGTCCCCGCGCGAGATCGTCGAGAAATCGCTCGAGATCGCCGGCGACATGTGCATCTACACGAACCACAACCGCATCATCGAAACGATCGAGTAAGGACCGCACCATGAGCACCATGACCCCTGCCGAGATCGTCTCGGAACTCGACAAGCACATCATCGGCCAGAACAAGGCGAAGAAGGCCGTCGCGGTCGCGCTGCGCAACCGCTGGCGCCGCCAGCAGGTCGCCGATCCGCTGCGCACGGAAATCACGCCGAAGAACATCCTGATGATCGGGCCGACGGGTGTCGGCAAGACCGAAATCGCGCGCCGCCTTGCGAAGCTCGCCGACGCGCCGTTCATCAAGATCGAGGCGACCAAGTTCACCGAAGTCGGCTACGTCGGCCGCGACGTCGACAGCATCGTGCGCGACCTGATCGAGATCTCGGTCAAGCAGACGCGCGAATCCGAGATGCGCAAGGTGCGCAGCAAGGCAACCGACCAGGCGGAAGACCGCATCCTCGACATCCTGCTGCCGCAACCGCGCGCGGTGGGCTTCGGCGGCAACGCGGATCACGCGAACGACGACAACAACGCGACGCGCCAGACCTTCCGCAAGCGCCTGCGCGAAGGCCAGCTCGACGACAAGGAAGTCGAACTCGACCTCGAGCAGCCGACGGCCGGCATGGAAATCATGGCGCCGCCGGGGATGGAGGAAATGACCGAGCAAATCCGCTCGATGTTCTCGAACCTCGGCAGCGGCAAGAAGCAGCGCCGCAAGGTGAAGATCAAGGAAGCGCTGAAGCTGCTGACCGACGAGGAAGCGGCGAAGATGCTCAACGACGAGGAAGTGAAGACGAAGGCCGTGCAGAACGTCGAGCAGAACGGCATCGTGTTCCTCGACGAGATCGACAAGATCACGTCGCGCAACAACGAAGGCAGCGGCGGCGAAGTGTCGCGCCAGGGCGTGCAGCGCGACCTGCTGCCGCTCGTCGAAGGTACGACGATCAACACGAAGTACGGGATGGTGAAGACCGATCACATCCTGTTCATCGCGAGCGGCGCGTTCCACCTGGCGAAGCCGAGCGACCTGATTCCCGAACTGCAGGGGCGCTTTCCGATCCGCGTCGAACTCGATTCGCTGTCGGTGGAAGACTTCGAGGCGATCCTCGACGCGACCGACGCGAGCCTCGTCAAGCAGTACCAGGCGCTGCTCGCCACCGAAGACGTGCAGCTCGAGTTCGCCGAAGACGGCATCCGCCGCCTCGCCGAGATCGCGTACTCGGTCAACGAGAAGACCGAGAACATCGGTGCGCGCCGGCTGTATACGGTGATCGAGAAGCTGCTCGAGGAAGTGTCGTTCTCGGCCGGCAATCACGCCAGCGAGCGCGTGACGATCGACGCGAAGTACGTCGATCGCGCGCTCGGCGAAGTGTCGCAGGACGAAGACCTGTCGCGCTACGTGCTGTAACGCACGCGGCGTCGAATGCGAAACGGGCGGCCCGGCGGGCCGCCCGTTTTCGTTGGTGCGCCCGGCCGATGCCGCCGCGCCCCTTACTGCCGCACCGGCTTCTTCGCGAGCTTGCGTTGCAGCGTGCGGCGGTGCATGTTCAGCGCGCGCGCGGTCGCCGAGATGTTGTTGTTGTTCTCCGCCAGCACGCGCTGGATGTGCTCCCATTCGAGCCGGTCGACCGACAGCACGACCGGATTCTCGAGCGCCTCGTCTGCCTGCACTTCGCTCGCGTTGGTCTGCAGCGCGGCCAGGATCGACTCGATGTTCGCGGGCTTCGCCAGATAGTTGTCGGCGCCTTCCTTCACCGCCTGCACGGCGGTCGCGATGCTCGCGTAGCCGGTCAGCACGAGAATCCGCGCGTCGGGCTGCAGGTCGCACAGCGGCGCGATCAGGCTCAGGCCCGAATCGTCGCCGAGATGCAGGTCGACGGTGATGAACTGGAACTTGCCGCCGGCCGCCAGCCGCAGCGCCGCCTCCTTGTCGTGCGCCTGCTGGACCGCATAGCCGCGGCGCTCGAGGCCGCGCGCGAGCGTGCCCGCGAACACCTCGTTGTCGTCGATCACCAGGAAATTGTTCTCGCTCATGTGGTTTCTCCGTCTACGTGTTGGTTGAGGCGGCCGGCACCGCGATACGCGCCACCGGCAGGCGCAGCACCGCGCGCGTGCCGCGGCCGGGGGTGCCGGCCGGGCGGCCGTCCGGCGTGGCCGTCGCTCGTTCGGTCGCGCGCTGGCCCGACGCACCTGCCGCGTGTCCGTTCGCGCCGCCATGGCTGCGCCCGTTGCCGCCCCCCGCGCGCGGCGTGACATCGGACAGCTCGATCTCGCCGCCGAGACGCACGGCCGCGCTGAACGCGAGGTACAGGCCGACCCCGTGGCCGCCCTGCGTGCTGTCGACCGGCATCGAGCCGAGCGATTCGCGCAGCGCGGCCGGAATGCCGGGGCCGTCGTCGCATACCTCGAATTCGATCTGGTCCGCAGCCCGCTCGTGGTGCGCAAGCTTCGCGGCCAGCGTCACGCGGTGCGGGCTCGCCCGCGCGGCGTTGTCGAGCAGGATCGTCAGGATCTGGCCGGCCGCGACCGTGTCGTCGAGCCCAACGCCCGACGGGCGCGCGCCGAGCAGTTCGAACTGCACGTGCGGATGCCTCAGGCGCCAGTGCTCGACGAACGTGTCGAGCCAGTCGTCCACCGGCTGGCGGCTCGCCGGCGCGCTCGCCCGGCTGCGCAGGCGCGCAAGCGCCGACGTGCAGAGCGTCATCTGTTCTTCCAGCACCCTCAGGTCGGCCTCGTAGCGCGCGAGCCCCGGATCGGCGCGCGCCGCATCGCGCAGCTCCTCCGCAAGCATTGCGATCGTCGACAGCGGCGTACCCATCTCGTGCGCGACGGTGGCGGCCTGCACGCCGAGCGCGACCGCCCGCTCGTCGCGCAGCAGGTGCGCCTGCGCTTCGCCGAGCGCCGCATCGCGCTGGCGCAACGCGTTCGACATGCGCGCGACGAACCATGCGATCAGCCCGACGCTGACCATGAAGTTCGCCCACATCCCCGTGCGGTAGTAGTCGAACAGATTCGCCGGGTTGTCCATGTTGAGCGGCACCGAATCGAATCCGAGCGCCGCGTAGCACGCGACCGCGAACGCCGCGAGCCAGATCATCAGGTGCCACGGCAGCACGGCCGCCGCGATCGCGAGCGACGGCAGGTACAGCGATACGAACGGGTTGGTCGTGCCGCCCGACAGGAACAGCAGCGCCGACAGCGCGCCGAGGTCGACCCACAGCTGGCCGAGCAGCTCGAAATTGGTCTCGGGCCGCGCGCGCAGCACGCGCACCCAGGTCAGCGCGTTGAAAACGATTTCGAGCGCGATGACCATCAGCATCGCCGGCAACGGCAGATGCACGCCGAAATAGGTCTGCACGACGCCGATCGTCACGAGCTGGCCGATGATCGCGAGATTGCGCAGCCAGAACAGGTGACTGAGGTTGACGCGCCCGGTGGTGGTAATTCGTTGCATCCGGGCAGTTTACCCGTTTAGCGCCCGGCACCTCTATCGGGGGCCGGTTCAGCGAGGACGGACGGCGCACCGGACGAGCCGGCGTCGAGTCGGGTTGCACGGGCCCGCGCCGTCAGCCGGCCTCGCGTGCCATGCGCTGCGCGATCTCGGCGGCGAGACACTCCGGGCAGAGGCAGCGCGTACCGGCCGCCGGCGGCGCGCCGCCGGACAGGGTCGGCATCGACGCGCACCAGCAGTCGAATGGCTGGGTGCGAGCGCCGCAGTCGAAGCCGCGCCCGCAGCGCGGGCAACGCGCGCGGCGCGGCGTCGAGCGGGCGTCGGCGGCGGTATCGGTCATGGCGGAAACGCGGAAGCGGGCAGGAACGTCACCCTACGCGACAAGCATAGCGCGGCGGACGGATTTTGCACGTCGGCCGCTCGGCCGATGCATGCCGCCGACGCAGGCCGTCGCGCTGTCCACCCCGCCGCCGCGGGCGCCCCGTGCGGGGTCCGGCACCATGGCCGGCGGGCCGCCGCGCGTGGCGACCGGCCCGCGCGATCGGCCGTCCGGCCAGCCCAAAAACCCGATGCTGCGCTGCGCCACTCCTGTACAATTCGCCCTGTTTCAACCGTTCCCAGCCAGAGCCGCCGCCATGTCCGAGCCCATCGACCTCTCGCAGATCGCCCCCACGCTGAAGGCAGAAATCCTCGCGGAGGCACTGCCGTACATCCGCCGCTACCACGGCAAGACCGTGGTGATCAAATACGGCGGCAACGCGATGACGGAAGAGCGGCTCAAGCAAGGCTTCGCGCGCGACGTGATCCTGCTGAAACTGGTCGGCATCAATCCGGTGATCGTCCACGGCGGCGGCCCGCAGATCGATCACGCGCTGAAGAAGATCGGCAAGGCCGGCACCTTCATCCAGGGCATGCGCGTGACCGACGAAGAGACGATGGAAGTCGTCGAATGGGTGCTGGGCGGCGAAGTCCAGCAGGACATCGTGATGCTGATCAACCACTTCGGCGGCCATGCGGTGGGCCTGACGGGCAAGGACGGCGGCCTGATCCACGCACGCAAGCTGCTGATGCCGGACCGCGACAATCCGGGCCAGTACATCGACATCGGCCAGGTCGGCGAAGTCGAGGCGATCAACCCGGCGGTCGTGAAGGCGCTGCAGGACGACGCGTTCATCCCGGTGATCTCGCCGATCGGCTTCGGCGAGGACGGCCTCTCGTACAACATCAACGCGGACCTCGTCGCGGGCAAGCTCGCGACGGTGCTGAACGCCGAGAAGCTGCTGATGATGACCAACATCCCCGGCGTGATGGACAAGGACGGCAACCTGCTGACCGATCTGTCGGCGCGCGAGATCGACGCGCTGTTCGCGGACGGCACGATCTCGGGCGGCATGCTGCCGAAGATCTCGTCGGCGCTCGACGCTGCAAAGAGCGGCGTGAAGTCGGTGCACATCGTCGACGGCCGGATCGAGCACTCGGTGCTGCTGGAAATCCTGACCGAGCAGCCGTTCGGCACGATGATCCGCTCGCATTGAGCGCGCGCCGCAAAACCTCCAGCCCCGACCTGCCGGCGTCGCTGCGACGCCGGCGCATCTCCCGCAGCCGGCCGCGCGCCGGCGCGCCCGTCTGGCTGTTCGATCTCGACAACACGCTCCATCACGCATCGCACGCGATCTTTCCGGAGATCAACCGCGCGATGACGCAGTACATCATCGACACGCTCCACGTCGGGCGTGCCGAAGCCGACCGGCTGCGCACCGGCTACACGCAGCGCTACGGCGCCGCGCTCCTCGGCCTCGCGCGCCATCACCCGATCGATCCGCACGACTTCCTGCGCGTCGTCCACACGTTTTCCGACCTGCCCGCGATGCTGCGCGCCGAGCGCGGCCTCGCGCGCATCGTCGCCGCGCTGCCGGGCCGCAAGTTCGTGCTGACCAACGCGCCCGAGAACTACGCGCGCGCGGTGCTGCGCGAGTTGCGCATCGAGCGCCTGTTCGAGCGCGTGATCGCGATCGAGCACATGCGCGACCGTCGCACATGGCGCGCGAAGCCCGACCACACGATGCTGCGCCGGATTCTTCGAGCCGCGCATGCGCGGCTCGAAGACGCGATCCTCGTCGAAGATACCCGCAGCCACCTGAAGCGCTACAAGCGCCTCGGCATCGGCACGGTGTGGATCACCGGGCACCTGCCGGGCCATCTGCCGAACATCGGCCGCCCGCAATATGTCGACCAGCGCATTCGTTCGTTAAAATCGCTCCGACTGGGCACACGATCGGGGCGACAGAAATGCAGCCGACTTACCCGCAGGACCAAGCCGTAAAGGAAGACCAGGCCACGCCGTCCCGCACGCGCCCGAAGCCGGGCGAGCGTCGCGTGATGATCCTGCAGACGCTCGCCGCGATGCTCGAGGCGCCGAAGCCCGAAAAAATCACGACGGCCGCGCTCGCGGCCCGCCTCGACGTGTCGGAAGCCGCGCTGTACCGGCATTTCACCAGCAAGGCGAAGATGTATGAAGGCCTGATCGAGTTCATCGAGCAGGCACTGTTCGGGCTCGTCAACCAGATCGTCGCGAAGGAGCCGAACGGCGTGCAGCAGGCGCGCACGATCGCGCTGACGATGCTCAATTTCGCGGCGAAGAATCCGGGCATGACGCGCGTGCTGACGGGCGAGGCGCTGGTCGGCGAGGACGAGCGGCTCACCGAACGCGTGAACCAGCTGCTCGACCGGATCGAGGCGACCCTCAAGCAGTGCCTGCGGGTCGCGCGTACCGAGGCGCAGGCGCCCGATGGCGCCGCGCCGTTCGTGCTGCCGGCCGACTACGATCCCGCCGCGCGCGCGAGCCTGCTCGTCAGCTACGTGATCGGCAAGTGGCACCGGTTCGCGAAAGGCGGCTTCCAGAGGCCGCCCGGCGAGCAGGCCGATGCGCATTTGCGGCTGATCCTGCAGTAGCCGGGCGCAGCCGGCCCGCGAAATCCGCGCTCCGCGGAATTCCGCTATACTCCTTCGACCTGCCACTTTGGTGGCGGGTCGGAAGCGCGCCGATTTGCTGACTCGATTGCGGGCGCGCGAACCGACCAGGGCCTTGATGCGTCTTCGTCCCGGCGGTTCACTACAAATGCGGCTAAAGAGGTCGTCAGCCGCGCACCTTCGCCTCCGCGCATCGCCGACACCGTTTAGCCGCCCAGTCATAAGGCGGAACGAATGGAATCGATCGGCATCGTCGCTCCACAGACCATGCACTTCGCCGAACCGCTGCGCTTGCAAAGCGGCAGCGTGATCGGCAACTATCAGCTCGTCGTCGAGACGTACGGCGAGCTCAACGCCGCGCGCTCGAACGCGGTGCTCGTCTGCCACGCGCTCAACGCATCGCACCACGTCGCCGGCATCTACGCGGACGATCCGCGCAGCACCGGCTGGTGGGACAACATGGTCGGCCCGGGCAAGCCGCTCGACACCAACCGCTTCTTCGTGATCGGCGTGAACAACCTCGGCTCGTGCTTCGGCTCGACCGGCCCGATGAGCATCGATCCGTCGTCCGGCAAGCCGTATGGCGCACGCTTTCCGGTCGTCACCGTCGAGGACTGGGTGCATGCGCAGGCGCGCGTCGCCGACGCGTTCGGCATCGAGCGCTTTGCCGCCGTGATGGGTGGCAGCCTCGGCGGGATGCAGGCGCTCGCATGGAGCCTGATGTATCCGGACCGCGTCGCCCACTGTATCGACATCGCGTCGACGCCGAAGCTGTCCGCGCAGAACATCGCGTTCAACGAGGTCGCGCGCTCCGCGATCCTGTCCGATCCCGACTTCCACGGCGGCAACTACTACGCGCACGGCGTGAAGCCGAAGCGGGGCCTGCGCGTCGCGCGGATGATCGGCCACATCACGTATCTCTCCGACGACGACATGGCCGAGAAATTCGGCCGTGCGCTGCGGCGCGCGGACGGCGCGCTCGACGCGTACAACTTCAGCTTCGACGTCGAATTCGAGGTCGAGTCGTACCTGCGCTACCAGGGCGACAAGTTCGCCGACTACTTCGACGCGAACACCTACCTGCTGATCACGCGCGCGCTCGATTACTTCGACCCGGCCAAGGCGTTCGACGGCAACCTGACGGCCGCGCTCGCGCACACGCAGGCGAAATACCTGATCGCGAGCTTCTCGACCGACTGGCGCTTCGCGCCCGCGCGGTCGCGCGAGATCGTGAAAGCGCTGCTCGACAACAAGCGCACGGTCAGCTACGCGGAGATCGACGCGCCGCACGGCCACGACGCGTTCCTGCTCGACGACGCGCGATATCACAACCTGCTCCGCGCGTATTACGAACGAATCGCCAACGAGGTGGGTGCATGAACCAGCAAGCGCTGAACTCCCTGTCCGCACGCGCGGACTTCCGTGCGATCGCCCGCTGGGTCGAACCGCGCTCGAGCGTGCTCGATCTCGGCTGCGGCGACGGCTCGCTGCTGTCGCTGCTGTCCGAGGAACTGGACGTGTCCGGCTACGGGATCGAACTGAATGACGCCGGCGTGCTCGCGAGCACGAAGAACGGGATCAACGTGATCCAGCAGAACCTCGAGGACGGCCTGCGCCTGTTCGAGGATCACAGCTTCGATTTCGCGATCCTGTCGCAAACGCTGCAGACGATCCACCAGACGGCCGCGATCCTGCGCGAAACCGCGCGTGTCGGACGCGAATGCATCGTTTCGTTCCCGAACTTCGGCTACTGGGCGCACCGGCTGTCGGTGCTGCGCGGCCGGATGCCGGTGTCGAAGTCGCTGCCTTACCAGTGGCACAACACGCCGAACGTCCGGGTGCTGACGATCAAGGATTTCGAGGCGCTCGCGCCCGAAGTCGGCGTCACGATCCTCGACCGCATCGTGCTGCACGAAGGCCAGCCGATTCGATGGGGAGCGAACTGGCGTGGTAGTCTTGCTGTCTACCGCGTCAAGCGCAGCTGAGCCGGGGAGCCGTTGACGGATGATCCGGCCCGCACCCGCGTGCGGCCGCCCCTCCTGCGCCGCCCGCGCTGCCCGCGCCGCCGCCGCCGCCGCCGCAATCAGTCAACGCTACCCAGTTTCTGTCCATGTCCAAAAGGCCACACGAGGCGCCCGCACTCACCGCTCACGAGGATCACCCCGGCTGGCGCGCCTATCTGAACACGCACATGCTGATCTGCGTGTTCCTGGGCTTCACGTCGGGGCTGCCGCTCTTCACGCTCGTCTACCTCGTGCAGGCATGGCTGCGCTCCGAGGGCGTGAACCTGAAGGAAATCGGCCTGTTCGCGCTGATCCAGTTCCCGTATACGTGGAAGTTCCTGTGGGCGCCGCTGATGGACCGCTACATCCCGCGCCTGCCCGGCTGGCGGCCGGGACGCCGGCGCGGCTGGCTGCTGCTCACGCAGGTGCTGGTCGCC
The DNA here is from genome assembly GCF_001523915.2 of Burkholderia sp. LA-2-3-30-S1-D2. NCBI lineage: Bacteria > Pseudomonadati > Pseudomonadota > Betaproteobacteria > Burkholderiales > Burkholderiaceae > Burkholderia > Burkholderia sp. LA-2-3-30-S1-D2. The sequence continues at coordinate 3,363,300 of NZ_CP013384.1, forward strand.
GGCGCGATCGCCGCGCTCGGCTTCGTGTCGCCGCGCGACTCGATCTGGACGGTCGCCGCGCTCACCACGCTCGTCGCGTTCTTCGGCGCGAGCGCGGACGTCGTGATCGATGCCTACCGTCGCGAGCTGCTGCGCGACACCGAGCAGGGCCTCGGCAACGCGATACACGTGAACGCGTACAAGCTCGCCGCGCTGATCCCCGGCTCGCTCGCGCTGATCCTGTCCGACCACATGGCGTGGGACGTCGTGTTCGCGATCACCGGCGCATTCATGCTGCCGGGCATCCTGATGACGCTCGTCGTGCGCGAGCCCGAGGTGATCGGCGCGCCGCCGCGCAACCTGCGCGACGCGATCGTGCTGCCGTTCCGCGAATTCATCCAGCGCGACGGCTGGAGGGGTGCGCTGCTCGTCATCGCGTTCATCTTCCTGTTCAAGATCGGCGACACGATGGCCACCACGCTGTCGACGTCGTTCTTCCTCGACATCGGCTTCACGCGCACCGAAATCGGCATCGTCGCGAAAACCACCGCGCTCGTCGCGAGCGTTGCCGGCGGCATCGTCGGCGGCATCTGGCTCGTGAAGATCGGCATCGGCCGCGGGCTGTGGATCTTCGGCGCGCTGCAGATGGTGTCGACGCTCGGCTTCGCGTGGCTCGCGCAGGTCGGCCCCGGCTCGCCGGTGCTCGCGGTGCTTTACGACTTCACGGTCGCGGCAAGTCACGCGCTTGCGTCGCTCCTGTCGGTCTTCGGCTTCGAGGTCACGCCGCATCTGAGCCCGATGACGGTCGCGCTCGCGCTCGTCTACGCCGCCGAAACGTTCACCACCGGCCTGACGATGGCCGCGTTCGTCGCGTATATCGCGAGCACGACCGATCCGCGCTACACGGCCACGCAGTTCGCGCTGTTCACGAGTCTCGCGTCCGTGCCGCGCACGCTCGCCTCGGCCGCGAGCGGCTTCATCGTCGCGAAGATCGGCTGGTTCGACTACTTCATCGTGTGCACCGCGCTCGCGATCCCCGGCATGCTGCTGCTGTTCAAGATCGCGCCGTGGAACGGCACCGCGCGCAACGGCGAGGCCAGCCGTGCGCAATGATCGACTGCATCGCGCGGCACGCGTCGCCGCCGCGCTGAGCGTCGGCATCGCGACGCTCGGCGCGGCGGCAAGCGTGCATGCGACCGACACAAGTGCGGCTGCGGCCGGCTCCGCGCCCGCCGGCGCGCCGGCTGCGCCGTCCACGCCCGCCGCTCCGGTTGCGCAGTCCGCCGCCGAAGCCGCGCAGCCGACCGGCGCCGCCGCGCCTGCGAAGGCCTATACGCCGACGTCGCAGCAGGTGCGCTACGGCAACGCGATCGCGTTCCGCACGCTGATCCCGTCGCCACTGCTCGAGCAGCTCACCACGAGCGAATACGCGCAGATCGTGCAGGCGGCCGCCGACAGCGACCGTCTGCTGCCCGCCAACCAGCCGCGCGTGAAGCGACTGCGCGCGATCGTCATGAAGCTCGCGCCGTATTCGGTGAAGTGGAACGATCGCGTGAAGAACTGGGCATGGGACGTCAACGCGATCCGCTCGCGCGACATCCGCGTCACGTGCCTGCCGGGCGGCAAGGTGCTCGTGTACGGCGGGATGCTCGATCGCGTCCGCCTGAACGACGACGAGTTCGGTGTGCTGCTCGCGCACGGCATCGCGCATGCGCTGCGCGAACACGCACGCAGCAATTTCAGCACGACGTCGCAAACGTCGCTGCGCGCGGCCTCGCTGCCGCCGCTGTTCGGCGTCGGCGAGCCGCTGCCGCAGGCGCTGAACCTCGGCGCGCGTCTGCAGACGCTGCGCTACGACCCGACCGACGAAACCGAAGCCGACGTGATCGGCGGCGACATTGCCGCCCGCGCGGGCTTCGATCCGCGCGCGGCGATCACGCTGTGGGACAAGCTAGCGGCGGCGACGCGCGCGAACAGGACCTCGGGCTTCATCTACATGCATCCGTACAACGCCGCGCGGCGGCAAGATCTGCTGAACCGCCTGCCGGACCTGATGCCGCTGTATGCGAAGGCAGTCGGCAAACGGGTCGACACGCTCCCCGACTACGCGGGCATCAGCGCGCAGCGGCGCAAGATCGTGCGGCGCTGAGCGGCGCATCCGGCGGCTTCCCCGCCGCGCATCGCCGGCGCGCGTCAGCGGCGTATGAGGCCTGGCGCTACGCGCCGACTTCCGACTCGACGGGCCGGCTGCCGCTTTCGCGCATCCAGCGCACGTCGTCTCCCGGGCTGCGGCCGAACAGCCGCTTGAACTCCCGGCTGAACTGCGACGCGCTCGCATAGCCGACCCGCGCCGCGGCGGCACCTGCCCCGAGACCGTCCTGCACCATCATCAACCGCGCCTGGTGCAGGCGCGCGGCCTTTACGTACTGCATCGGTGACGTCGCCGTCACGTGCTTGAACTGCGCGTGAAACACCGCCAGGCTCATCCCGGCCTCGCGCGCGAGCGTCTCGACGTCGAGATCGGCCTTCAGGTCCGCATGGATGCGCCGCAGCGCCTTCGCGATGCGGCCGAAGTGATGCTGCTGGACGAGCGCCGCGCGGATCGCGTCGCCCTGCGCGCCCGTCAGCACGCGATACGCGATCTCGCGCATGATCGCCGGCCCGAGCACGCACGTGTCGTGCGGCGACGCGAGCACTTCGAGCAGCCGCACCACCGCGTCGGCGAGCGGCGCATCGAGCGGCGTCGAACAGACGCCGTGCGGCTCGCCGACCGCCGCACCGAGCGTCTCGTCGAGCAGGATCGCGAGCTCGGCGATCACCGCGAGATCGACGCGGATCGAGATCGCGAGAAACGGCTCGTCCATGCTCGCAAAGGTCTCGCATTCGAACGGCAGCGGCACCGACAGCACGAGATACTGCTGCGCGTCGCAGACGAACGAGCGATCGCCGAGATAGCCGAGCTTGCGGCCCTGGCACACGACGATGATGCTCGGCTCGTACAGCACCGGCATGCGCGGCACCGGACGACTCACGCGGATGAAGCGCACGCCGTCGAGCGCCGCCAGCGTATCGCCGTCGTTCGGTGCGAGACGCGAATGCAGCTCGATCATGCGGCGCCGCACACGGTCGCCCGCGTCGTCTGAAAGGGGCTGGAAGCTCATCGGCGTCATCCTGTCCTGCAAGAGAATCAGGCTCGCAATGTAGCACCTTGAAAGCGTTTTTACGGCCGTTCGCGCGCAATTCGAGAGGAATAGGCAAATCTTCGAGACCTTCGTGTATTTCGCCGACGCCGCTCGCTCCTTACGATGGGCACCTGTCTCGCCGCGTCGCCACATGACGCGGCGGCAGTCTGATTCGCCGGATGTTTTCCCGGACAAGGAGCCCCTGCATGAGCACAACCTACGCTTACGCGGCGACCGACGCGCAGTCACCGCTCGCCCCGTTCGAATTCCAGCGCCGCGCGCTGCGCGACCTCGACGTCCAGATCGAGGTGCTCTACTGCGGCGTCTGCCACTCGGACCTGCATCAGGCCCGCAACGAATGGCGCAACACGATCTACCCGGTCGTGCCGGGCCATGAAATCGTCGGCCGCGTGACCGCGACCGGCCCGCAGGTGTCGCGCTTCAAGGTCGGCGAGCTGGTCGGCGTCGGCTGTCTCGTCGATTCGTGCCGCACCTGCCCCAGCTGCGCGGAAGGCCTCGAGCAGTATTGCGAGAACGGCTTCGTCGGCACCTACAACGGCCAGGATCGCGTGACCGGCGATGTCACGTACGGCGGCTATTCGACGCAGCTCGTCGTCGACGAGGCATTCGTGCTGCGCGTGCCCGAGACGCTCGACCCGGCCGGCGCCGCGCCGCTGCTGTGCGCGGGGATCACGACCTATTCGCCGCTGCGCCAGTGGAACGTCGGCCCCGGCAAGAAGGTCGGGATCGTCGGCCTCGGCGGGCTTGGCCACATGGGCGTGAAACTCGCGCGCGCGATGGGCGCGCACGTCGTGCTGTTCACGACGTCGCCGTCGAAGATCGAGGACGGCAAGCGCGTCGGCGCGCATGAAGTGGTGATCTCGAAGGACGAGGCGCAGATGAACGCGCACCTGAACAGCTTCGATTTCATCCTGAACACGGTCGCCGCGCAGCACGACCTGAACCCGTTCCTGCACCTGCTGAAGCGCGACGGCACGATGACGCTCGTCGGCGCGCCGGAGCACGACCATCCGTCGCCGCAGGTGTTCAACCTGATCTTCAAGCGCCGCCGCCTCGCGGGCTCGCTGATCGGCGGGATCGCGGAGACGCAGGAAATGCTCGATTTCTGCGCGAAGCATGGCATCACGTCGGATATCGAGACGATTCCGATGCAGCAGATCAACACCGCTTACGAGCGGATGCTGAAGAGCGACGTGAAGTACCGGTTCGTGATCGACATGGCGTCGATCAAGCAGTAAGCCACGCGCCAAACGAAACGGGCCGCATGTTCGACATGCGGCCCGTTTTGCATCCGGCGACCGAACGGCCCGACGGCTACGCGCGTGGCGGCGCCGCGCCGACGATCACTTCTTGTAGTCGTAATCCACCGTCAGCGGCGCGTGATCGCTGAACTTGATGTCCTTGAAGATCGACGTGCTTTTCGCGGTACCGGCCACGCCGGGCGTCGCGATCTGGTAGTCGATCCGCCACCCGACGTTCTTCGCATACGCCTGGCCGCGGTTGCTCCACCACGTGTACTGCTCGGGGCGCTGGTCGAGCGTGCGGAACACGTCGACGTAGCCGACATCGTCGAACAGCTTCGTGAGCCACTCGCGTTCTTCCGGCAGGCAGCCCGAGTTCTTCTGGTTGCTCTTCCAGTTCTTGATGTCGATTTCCTTGTGCACGATGTTCACGTCGCCGCACAGGATCACCTCGCGCTTCTTCTTCAGCTCGGCGAGGTGCGGCATGAATTCGTCCATGAAGCGGTACTTCGCCTGCTGGCGCTCTTCGCCGCTCGAGCCGGACGGCACGTACACCGACACGACCGACAGCTTGCCGTAGCGCGCCTCGACGTAGCGCCCCTCGGAATCGAATTCGCTGCTGCCGAAGCCGATGATCACGTCATCGGGCTCGTGGCGGCTGTACACGCCCGCGCCGCTGTAGCCCTTCTTCTCGGCGTGGTGGAAGTAGCTCCTGAAGCCGTGCGGCTCGACGAATTCGGCCGGCAGGTCGTCGGCCGATACCTTGATTTCCTGCACGCACACGCAATCGGCGTTCTGTTCGCCGAGCCATTCGAAGAAGCCCTTCTTCGCGGCGGAGCGGATGCCGTTCAGGTTGGCGGTAATCACTCGCATCATGTCGGGTTCCGTTGTTCAGTTCAGTTCGATGTTGTTACAGGATCGCAGGCTAGCGGATCTTCACGCCTTCGAGCTCGGGCTTCGGCAGCGGGAATTCCAGCTTCATGTCGGTCATCGTGCGCAGCAGCAGCTCGGCGATCATCACGTTGCGGTGCGTCTTCGAGTCCGCCGGGATCACGTACCACGGCGCATGCTCGGCCGACGTCGCGGCGAGCGTGTCGCGGTACGCGGACTGATATGCATCCCAGCGCTTGCGCGCATCGAGATCGGAGATGTCGAACTTCCAGTGCTTGGTCGGATCGTCGATACGCGCCTGCAGCCGCGCGCGCTGTTCGTCCTTCGAGATGTGCAGGAAGCACTTGATGATGGTCGTGCCGTTCTCGACCAGCATCGTCTCGAAATCGCGGATCTGCCGGTAGCGGCGCTCGCACTCCTTGCTGTCGATCGCGTCGAGCACGCGCGGCACGAGCACGTCTTCATAGTGGCTGCGGTTGAAGATCGCCAGCTCGCCCGCGGCCGGCGCTTGCGCATGCACGCGCCACAGGAAGTCGTGCGCGGCTTCGATCGGTGTCGGCGCCTTGAACGACACGACGCGCAGGCCGAGCGGATCGACCTCGCGGAACACGGCGCGCACGGTGCCGTCCTTGCCGCTGGTATCCATCCCCTGCAGCACGAGCAGCACGCGCTTCTTCTGCTGCGTGTGCAGACGTTCCTGCTGCACGTCGAGCTCGATCGACACGGCCGACAGCCGTTCGCGGTCGGCATCCTTCGACCCCGACGAGAACGGCTTCGCGGCCGGGTCGAACGCATCGAGCGTGAATGCGGCGGCTTCCTTCTCGCGCGTGCTGTACGGCACGCGGAAATCGTCGAGCGACGGTTGTTTCGCCATTCGTTCCTCCGTTGGACGGTGCAAGGCACACGCGCACACGATAACGCATGCACCAAAACGACGGGCCGCCCCGAACAGGTTCGGCGGCGGCCCGTCGTCAGGCGCGGTTCAGGCGCGCGGCCATGCTCAGCCGAGCTTCTTCTTCAGCAACTCGTTGACCTGCTGCGGATTGGCCTTGCCCTTGGTCGCCTTCATCGCCTGGCCGATCAGCGCGTTGAACGCCTTTTCCTTGCCCGCGCGGAATTCCTCGACCGACTTCGCGTTCGCCGCGAGCACCTCGTCGATGATCGCCTCCAGCGCGCCGGTGTCGGAGATCTGCTTCAGCCCCTTCGCATCGATGATGCGATCGGCCGCGCCTTCGTCGGTCGCCTTCTCGTCCCAGATCGTCGAGAAGATTTCCTTCGCGATCTTGTTCGAGATCGTGCCGTCGGCGATGCGCTGCAGCACGAGTGCGAGCTGGGCCGCCGATACCGGAATCGCGTCGATCTCGATGCCGTCGCGGTTCAGCTGCGACGACACGTCGCCCATCAGCCAGTTCGCGGCGATCTTCGCGTTCGCCGCGCCGGCCTTTGCGACCACGGCCTCGAAATACGCGGCCATCGCCTTGCTCGACGTGAGCACGCCAGCGTCGTACGCGGACACGCCGTACTGCTCGACGAAGCGCTGCTGCATCGCGGCCGGCAGCTCGGGCATCCCGGACTGCACGCGCTCGACCCAGTCCTGGCCGATCACGAGCGGCATCAGGTCGGGATCGGGGAAGTAGCGGTAGTCATGCGCGTCTTCCTTGCTGCGCATCGAGCGCGTCTCGCGCTTGTCCGGATCGTAGAGGCGCGTTTCCTGCACGACTTCGCCGCCGTCCTCGATCAGCTCGATCTGGCGGCGCACTTCGTAGTTGATCGCTTCCTCGAGGAACCGGAACGAGTTCAGGTTCTTGATCTCGGCGCGCGTGCCGAACTTCTCCTGGCCGACCGGCCGCACCGACACGTTCGCGTCGCAGCGGAACGAGCCTTCCTGCATGTTGCCGTCGCAGATGCCGAGCCACACGACGAGCGCGTGCAGCGCCTTCGCATAGGCCACGGCCTCGGCCGCGCTACGCATTTCCGGCTCGGTGACGATCTCGAGCAGCGGCGTGCCCGCGCGGTTCAGGTCGATCCCCGTCATACCGGCGAAGTCTTCGTGCAGCGACTTGCCCGCGTCTTCCTCGAGGTGCGCGCGGGTCAGGTTGACCGTCTTCTCGTACGCTTCCTTGCCGGCCTTTTCGTTGGCGGGCACCTGGATCGTGATCGAGCCGCCCTGCACGACCGGAATCTCGTACTGGCTGATCTGATAGCCCTTCGGCAGGTCGGGGTAGAAATAATTCTTGCGCGCGAAGATGCTGCGCGGCGCGATGGTCGAGCCGATCGCGAGGCCGAAGCGGATCGCGCGTTCGACCGCGCCGCGGTTCAGCACCGGCAGCACGCCCGGCAGCGCCAGGTCGACCGGGCAGGCCTGCGTGTTCGGCTCGGCGCCGAACTGCGTCGACGCGCCGGAGAAAATCTTCGAGACGGTCGACAGTTGCGCGTGCGTCTCGAGACCGATGACGACTTCCCATTGAGTCATATGCTTACACCCCCGCCGGAACTTGCTTGTGCCAGTCGGTCGCGCGCTGGAACGCGTCGGCGACCTGCAGCATCCGGGCTTCGTTGAAATAGTTGCCGATGATCTGCAGACCGACCGGGCGCTTCGCGTTCGCGCCGGCGCCGAAGCCGCACGGCACGCTCATGCCGGGCAGGCCTGCGAGGCTCACCGACAGCGTGTAGATATCCGCGAGATACATCTGCACCGGATCGTCGCCCTTCGCGCCGAGATCCCATGCGACCGTCGGCGACGCCGGGCCCATGATCACGTCGCAGGACTTGAACGCTTCCTGGAAATCGTTCGCAATGATGCGGCGGATCTTCTGCGCCTGCAGGTAGTACGCGTCGTAGTAGCCGTGCGACAGCACGTAGGTGCCGACCAGGATCCGGCGCTTCACCTCGGGGCCGAAGCCTTCGGCGCGCGACTTCTTGTACATGTCGAGCAGGTCGCCGTACTGCGCGGCGCGGTGGCCGAAGCGCACGCCGTCGAAACGCGACAGGTTCGACGACGCCTCGGCCGGCGCGATCACGTAATACACGGGGATCGACAGTTCCGTCTTCGGCAGCGACACCGGCACGAGTGTTGCGCCGAGCGCCTCGTATTGCTTGAGCGCCGCGTCGATCGACGCGCGCACGTCGTCGGCGAGGCCGTCGCCGAAGTATTCCTTCGGCAGGCCGATGCGCAGGCCCGCGAGCGGCTTGCCCGCATCGTTGCCCGGCGCCCACGGCTGGCCGAGGTGGCGCGTGAAGTCTTCATCGTCGCGCTCGAGGCTCGTCGAGTCGCGCTCGTCGAAGCCGGCCATCGCATTCAGCAGCAGCGCGCAGTCGGACGCGCTCTGCGCCATCGGGCCGCCCTGGTCGAGCGACGACGCGAACGCGATCATCCCGTAGCGCGACACGCGGCCGTAGGTCGGCTTGATGCCCGTCACGCCCGCGAACGACGCGGGCTGGCGGATCGAGCCGCCGGTGTCGGTGCCGGTCGCGGCCGGCGCGAGGCGCGCGGCGACGGCGGCCGAGCTGCCGCCCGAGCTGCCGCCCGGCACGGCGTTCGTGTCCCACGGGTTCTTCACCGCGCCGAACGCCGAATTCTCGTTGGACGAGCCCATCGCGAACTCGTCCATGTTGGTCTTGCCGAGCGTGACCATGCCGGCCGCCTGCAGGCGGGCGACGACGGTCGCGTCGAACGGGCTTTCGTAGTTCGCGAGCATCTTCGAGCCGGCGGTCGAGCGCCAGCCGCGCGTGACGAACACGTCCTTGTGCGCGATCGGCAAGCCGGTCAGCGCGCCGCCCGCGCCGCGCGCGAGTTCGGCGTCGGCGGCCTTCGCCTGCGCGAGGGTGAGCTCGGCGTCGACATGGACGAACGCGTTCAGGTCGCGTGCCGCGTCGATCCGTTTCAGGTAGAGCTGCGCGAGCTCGACGGCCGAGCATTCCTTGGCGGCGAGCGCGGCGCGCAGTTCGGTCAGGCTTTTTGCGTGCATTGAGTGGTTTTCCTGGGAATTCTGGGTGGCGCGCGGCGCGAAGGCGGCGCGCTTGTCATCGAATGCTTACTCGATCACCTTCGGCACGAGATAGAGGCCGTCCTGGACGGCCGGCGCCGGACGCTGGTTGTCGTCGCGATTGACGACTTCCGTCACGGCGTCGTCGCGCAGGCGCTGCGCGACTTCCTGGATCTGTTCGATCGGGTGGGCGAGCGGCGCGATGCCGGCGGTGTCGACCGCCTGCATCTGCTCGACGAGGCCGAAGAATTCATTGAGCTGGCCGAGCGTATGCTCGGCGTCGGCGTCGGCCATTTCGAGTCGCGCCAGGTGCGCGATGCGTTTCACATCGGTCAGGGTCAGGGCCATGCGATCACCGGAAAAACAAGGCTGCGCAGCGCATGAAAACCGCGCTGCGGCGGGGGGTTGGAGGGTGCGATCCCACCCTCAAAAATCAGGGCCGAAGCGGCAAAAATACCGTCCGTTTCGATTCAAATACCGAGAAATTATAAGGTATCATTACGCGTTCGACCCAAACCCGGCAGCCTTTTCCCGCACCGTTTCGCCCCGCTTCGGCAAGCCGTGCGTGCTTCGTGCGATCCCCGGTAGCCATCACTCGCAGCTTCGTGCGCCGCGGCGGCCGCTTCCGCCACGCTTCCCGAGGCTGTTATTTTTTCCGCTGCCGCCCTCAGCGTTCGCTATGCAGGGCCGGCCCAGAGCGAAACAGGATTCTGAATGTTCGGTTTTTTGCGCAGCTACTTCTCCAACGATCTGGCGATCGACCTCGGCACCGCAAACACCCTGATCTACATGCGCGGCAAGGGCATCGTGCTCGATGAGCCGTCCGTCGTGTCGATTCGCCAGGAAGGCGGCCCCAACGGCAAGAAGACGATCCAGGCGGTCGGCAAGGAAGCCAAGCAGATGCTCGGCAAGGTGCCGGGCAACATCGAGGCGATCCGCCCGATGAAGGACGGCGTGATCGCCGACTTCACCGTCACCGAGCAGATGATCAAGCAGTTCATCAAGACGGCACACGAGTCGCGCATGTTCTCGCCGTCGCCGCGCATCATCATCTGCGTGCCGTGCGGCTCGACCCAGGTCGAGCGTCGCGCGATCAAGGAAGCCGCGCATGGCGCCGGCGCGTCGCAGGTCTACCTGATCGAGGAGCCGATGGCGGCTGCGATCGGCGCGGGCCTGCCGGTGTCGGAAGCCACGGGCTCGATGGTCGTCGACATCGGCGGCGGCACGACGGAAGTCGGCGTGATCTCGCTCGGCGGCATCGTGTACAAGGGCTCGGTGCGCGTCGGCGGCGACAAGTTCGACGAGGCGATCGTCAACTACATCCGCCGCAACTACGGGATGCTGATCGGCGAGCAGACGGCCGAGGCGATCAAGAAGGAAATCGGCTCCGCGTTCCCGGGCTCCGAAGTCAAGGAAATGGAAGTGAAGGGCCGCAACCTGTCGGAAGGCATTCCGCGCAGCTTCACGATCTCCAGCAACGAAATCCTCGAAGCACTGACCGATCCGCTGAACCAGATCGTGTCGTCGGTGAAGATCGCGCTCGAGCAGACGCCGCCGGAACTCGGCGCCGACATCGCCGAGCGCGGGATGATGCTCACGGGCGGCGGTGCGCTGCTGCGCGACCTCGATCGCCTGCTCGCGGAAGAAACCGGCCTGCCGGTGCTCGTCGCCGAAGATCCGCTCACCTGCGTCGTACGCGGTTCGGGCATGGCGCTCGAGCGCATGGACAAGCTGGGCAGCATCTTCTCGTACGAGTGATCGCCTAAGCAGTCCCGTTTGATATGACGCACCCGCGGCGTGGCCGGATCGCTCGTTCAGAACGAACCGCCACGCCGTTTGCGCGTCTGAGCATTATTTAACCGATCCCACGCGCCCGGCGCCGACCATGGAATACAGTCCGCCGCCCCTCTTCAAGCAAGGTCCGCCCGCGCTCGCGCGGCTCATCTTCTTCGTCGCCCTCGCCATCGCGCTCCTCGTGTCGGACGCGCGCTTCAGTACGCTCGAAATCGTCCGCGGCGTGCTGGGCACCGTGCTGTACCCGCTGCAGCGCGCGGCGCTCGTGCCGCGTGACTTGTTCATGGGCGCGGCCGACATCGCCGTCACGGGTGCATCGCTGCGCCACGAGAACGACGCGCTGCGCAAGCGCAACCTGCAGCTGTCCACGCAGGCCAACCAGGCCGCGGTGCTCACGCAGGAAAACATGCATCTGCGCGCGGTGCTCGAGCTGCGCCAGCACATCGCGACGCAATCGACGCCCGTCGAGATCCAGTACGACACCAGCGACCCGTTCACGCAGAAGATCGTGATCGGGCAGGGTTCGCAGCAAGGCATCCAGAACGGCGCACCGGTCGTCAGCGAGGACGGCGTGATCGGTCAGATCACGCGCGTGTTCCCGCTGCAGGCCGAAGTCACGCTGATCACCGACCGCGATCTCGCGATCCCCGTGCAGGTGCTGCGCACCGGCCTGCGCAGCGTGATCTACGGGACGCCGAAGGGCGATTCGCTCGACCTGCGCTTCGTGCCGACGAGCTCGGACCTCGTCGCCGGCGACGAACTCGTCACGAGCGGCCTCGACGGCGTGTACCCGCCGGGCCTGCCGGTCGCGAAGGTCGTGCGCGTCGACAAGCTCGCCGATACCGCATTCGCGCGCGTGACCTGCGCGCCGGTCGCCGCCGTGCGTGGCGCGCGCCAGATGCTCGTGCTGCACTACCAGAACGACGTCCCGCCGCGCCCGGTCGAGCCCGACCCGGCCGCCGAGAAGAACGCGAAGGGCAAGAAGGGCGCCAAGGCCGCCGCGAAGGGCGACAAGGCAGAAAAGGCCGACGCGAACGCGAAGGCGGCCGCCGCGGCCGCGCCCGGCGCGCAACCCGCGCCGTCGGCACCCGTCGCTCCGGCCAAGCCCGCCGTCGCGCCCGCGAAGCCCGCGGCCGGGCAACCAGGAGCCCAGCGATGAACCGCCCGCAATACATCCTGCAGCCGGTCAACCCGTATTTCATCGTCTTCAGCCTCGCCGCCGCGTTCCTGCTGAACCTGATGCCGTGGGGCCGCCTGCCGGGCGTGCCCGACTTCGTCGCGCTCGTGCTGCTGTTCTGGAACATCCACCAGCCGCGCAAGGTCGGGATGGGTGTCGCGTTCGCGCTCGGCATCCTGATGGACGTGCATGACGCGGGGCTGCTCGGCGAGCACGCGCTTGCCTATACGCTGCTGTCGTACGGCGCGATCACGATCCACCGCCGCGTGCTGTGGATGCCGATCGGAGTACAGGTGCTGTACGTCACGCCGCTGCTCGTCGTCGCGCAACTGGTGCCGTTCGTGATCCGCCTCGTGATGGGCGCCGCGTTTCCCGGCTGGCGCTATCTGGTGGATGGCTTCGTCGAGGCCGCGCTGTGGCCGATCGCGAGCCACCTGCTGCTGATGCCGCAACGCCGCCCGGTCGACCCGGACGATACGCGCCCCATCTGAGCCGGACCGACCTTGAATACCTGCCGCCCCCACACCCGCGCGCCGCGCTCCGGGGCGGCTCCTCGCCCGCGCGTGGTCGCCGCGCACGGGCCAGATCGATCGTAACCGCATGACCGAATTCAACGACACCCAACAGCAGCTCTCGAAGTTCCGCCTGCGCGTCGCGGCGGCGGGCGTGTTCGTGTTCGTCTGCTTCGGGCTGCTCGCGAGCCGCTTCTTCTACCTGCAGTTGATGCAGCACGGCAAATACGCGCTGCAGGCCGAGGAAAACCGCATCTCGGTCGCGCCGATCGTGCCGAACCGCGGGATCATCACCGATCGCAACGGCGTGGTCCTCGCGAAAAACTATTCGGCGTACACGCTCGAGATCACGCCGTCGAAGCTCGACGACACGCTCGACAACACGATCGACAAGCTGTCCGCGATCATCCCGATCGACGCGCGCGACCGCCGCCGCTTCAAGAAGCTGCAGGAAGACTCGAAGAACTTCGAGAGCCTGCCGATCCGCACGCGCCTCACGGACGCGGAAGTCGCGCGCTTCACCGCGCAGCGCTTCCGCTTCCCCGGCGTCGACGTGCGCGCGCGCCTGTTCCGCCAATATCCGCTCGGCACGACCGCCGCGCACGTGATCGGCTACATCGGCCGGATCTCGAAGCGCGACCAGGATCGCATCGACGCGATCAGCGACGACAACGACAGCGACCAGGAACACTACGATCCGCGTCGCGACGCGAACAACTACAAGGGCACCGACTACATCGGCAAGATCGGCGTCGAGCAGAGCTACGAAACCGAGCTGCATGGCCTCACGGGCTTCGAGGAAGTCGAAGTGACGGCCGGCGGCCGGCCCGTGCGCACGCTGTCGCGCACGCAGGCGACGCCCGGCAACAACCTCGTGCTGTCGCTCGACATCGGGCTGCAGCAGGTCGCCGAGCAGGCGTTTGCCGGCAAGCGCGGCGCGCTCGTCGCGATCGAGCCGAAGTCGGGCGACGTGCTCGCGTTCGTGTCGTCGCCGAGCTTCGACCCGAATTCGTTCGTCGACGGCATCGACCAGCAGACCTGGGACGAGCTGAACAACTCCACCGACAAGCCGCTCCTGAACCGCCCGCTGCACGGCACCTACCCGCCCGGCTCGACGTACAAGCCGTTCATGGCGCTGGCCGGCCTGACGCTCGGCAAGCGCTCGCCGGGCTGGGGCTTCCAGGATCCCGGCTACTTCACGTTCGGTGGTCACACGTTCCGCAACGACGTGCGCTCGGGCCAGGGCTGGGTCGACATGAACAAGGCGATCATGGTGTCGAACGACACCTACTTCTACATGCTCGCGCGCGACCTCGGCGTGAACGCGATCGCGAACTTCATGAAGCCGTTCGGTTTCGGCCAGATCACCGGCATCGACATCCAGGGCGAGGCGCGCGGGATCCTGCCGTCGACCGACTGGAAGAAAAAGGCGTTCAAGAAGGCCGCGCAGCAGAAGTGGTTCGACGGCGAGACGATCAGCCTCGGGATCGGCCAGGGTTACAACTCGTTCACGATCCTGCAGCTCGCGCACGCCACCGCGACGCTCGCGAACAACGGCGTCGTGATGAAGCCCCACCTCGTGAAGGAGGTCGAGGATCCGATCACGCGCGTGCGCCATCTGACCGTGCCGAAGGAAAGCGAAACGATTCCGCTCAAGCAGGCCGACATCGACGTGGTGAAGCGCGGGATGGAGAACGTGATCGAGAACCCGTCCGGCACCGCGTACAAGGTGTTCCGCGGCGCGCCGTACCTCGCGGCCGGCAAGACCGGCACCGCGCAGGTGTTCTCGCTGCAGGGCTCGAACTACAAGGGCCACCTGCTCGCCGAGCACTTGCGCGACCACGCGCTGTTCATCGCGTACGCGCCGGTCGACCATCCGCAGATCGCCATCGCGCTGATCGTCGAGAACGGCGGTTGGGGCGCGCAGGCCGCGGGCCCGATCGCGCGCCGCGTGCTCGATTTCTACCTCGTCGATCGCCAGAAACCGGAGAACGAGGCGGCCGCCGTCGCCGCTGCTGCGTCGGCGACCGAGCCGATCAACGCGCCGGTGATCGGCGATGCCTCGAAGACCGTGTCCGTCGCGGCCGGCTTCAAGGCGCTTCCCCAGCCCGTCGTGCCGGTCGCGGCCAGCGCGGCGGATGCGGCATCGGCCGCGTCGGCGCCCGATGCATCGGGCGCGGCCGGGGCAAGCGCGGCGCAGCCCGCCGTCGCGAGCGCAGCAGCGCCGATGGCTGCGAGACTGCCGCCGATCCGGCGCCCGCACCGGCCTCGCCGGCCCGCCAGCGACGCGCAGCCGCTCGCCACCGCGCCGCGCGACGACAACTCCCGTGCCCCGGCCGCCGCGAAAGCGGCGAACGTCGGCACCGCTCATTAACGGAGAAAGGCATGCAATTCGACAAGCGCGCCTGGCTCGACAAGATCAAGCAGATGTTCGCGGGCTTCGACCGCCCGCTCGCCCTCATCGTGTTCCTGCTGCTGTGCGTCGGCATCGTCACGCTGTACAGCGCGTCGATCGACATGCCGGGCCGCGTCGAGGACCAATTGCGCAACATCCTGCTGACGTTCGTGCTGATGTGGGTGATCGCCAACATTCCGCCGACGACGCTGATGCGCTTCGCGGTCCCGCTGTATTCGTTCGGGGTCGCGCTGCTGGTCGCGGTCGCGCTGTTCGGGATGACCAAGAAGGGCGCGAAGCGCTGGCTGAACGTCGGCGTCGTGATCCAGCCGTCGGAAATCCTCAAGATCGCGACACCGCTGATGCTCGCGTGGTATTACCAGCGCCGTGAAGGCGGGCTGCGCTGGTACGACTTCGTCGCCGCGTTCGGGATCCTGATGGTGCCGGTCGGGTTGATCGCCAAGCAGCCCGATCTCGGCACGGGCCTGCTCGTGTTCGCGGCCGGCTTCTTCGTGATCTACCTCGCCGGCCTGTCATTCAAGCTGATCGTGCCGGTGCTCGTCGCGGGCGTGATCGCGGTCGGCTCGATCGCCGTGTTCGAAGAGCGCATCTGCCAGCCCGAAGTGCAGTGGCCGCTGATGCACGACTACCAGAAGCACCGTGTGTGCACGTTGCTCGACCCGACCTCCGACCCGCTCGGCAAGGGCTTCCATACGATCCAGGCCGTGATCGCGATCGGCTCGGGCGGTGTGCTCGGCAAGGGCTACCTGAAGGGCACGCAGGCCCACCTCGAATTCATTCCGGAGAAACACACCGACTTCATCTTCGCGGTGTTCTCGGAGGAATGGGGGCTCGTCGGCGGCCTCGTGCTGCTGACGCTCTACATGGCGCTGATCGCGCGCGGGCTCTACATCGCCGCGCAGGGCGCGACGCTATTCGGCCGTCTGCTCGCGGGCTCGCTCACGCTCGCGTTCTTCGTCTATGCGTTCGTCAACATCGGGATGGTGAGTGGCGTGCTGCCCGTCGTCGGCGTGCCGTTGCCGTTCATGAGCTACGGCGGCACCGCGCTCACGACGCTCGGCATCGCGATCGGGATGATCATGAGCATCGGGCGACAGCGGCGGCTGATGAAGAGCTGACGCCGCGCACGACACGCAGTCGCCAGCGGAGCAGTCGCGGCAATGAAAAACGGCGCACGAGGCGCCGTTTTTCATTGGGCAGGTCGAATGCAGTGCGTGCCGCCCGCTCACTACGGCGTCGCGCGCGGGTTCCCATGGTCCGCGCCCGATGCCGGCTCCTGCGTCTTCAGGCGCGCGCTCAGCTCCTTGAATTTCAGCCCGGCCGTCTCGTCGCCCTGCGCGGCCGCGGCCGCGTAATACGCGCGCGCGATGTTCAGGTTCTGCGTGACGCCGTCGCCGCCGCGCTCGTAGAACGACGCGGTCACGTACTGCGCGGTCGGCTCGCCCGCGTCGGCTGCCTGCTTGTACCACGCGAACGCCTGCCGGTTGTCGCGCTGCGTGCCGCGCCCGTCGAGGAACTGGTTCGCGAGCGACAGCTCGGCCTGCACGTGCCCCTGCTTCGCCGCACGCAGGAACCAGCGGTGCGCTTCGGCCGGATTGCGCGCGACGAACTCACCGTCGTCGAACATCCGCCCGTACACGTATTGCGCATGCGACATATTCGCGTCGGCCGCCCGCTTCAGCCAGCGCAGCCCTTCGTCGACGTTCGCGGTCACGCCGACGCCGGTGAGCAGCATCATCGCGTAGTTGAACTGCGCGAGGCGGTCGCCGCGTTCGGCCGCGTCGTGGAACTGCACCAGCGCCGCGCGATAGTCGCCGGCGTTGTAGTCGGCCACCGCCGACTGCGTCTCGCGCGCCGGGTCCGGCTTCGCATGCGGCGCATTCTGCGCGACCGCCGCGACGCACACGGCCCACAGCCCGAGCATCGCGCCGATGCGCCCGCATACGCCGGCCGTACGCCGCACGCGTCCGGACCCCGCGCCG
Organism: Burkholderia sp. LA-2-3-30-S1-D2; assembly: GCF_001523915.2. NCBI lineage: Bacteria > Pseudomonadati > Pseudomonadota > Betaproteobacteria > Burkholderiales > Burkholderiaceae > Burkholderia > Burkholderia sp. LA-2-3-30-S1-D2. The sequence continues at coordinate 3,380,481 of NZ_CP013384.1, forward strand.
TCGCTGCCGTTCATGACCGCACCTCCTGCAGCGCCTGACGCGTCGCACGCAGCAGCCAGCTCACGTCGGCCGACAGCGTGATCATCCGGTAGCCAGCCTCGCGATACTGACGCGCGGTTGCCGTATCGTTCGCGAAGATGCCGACCGCGACGCCGGCCTGCTTGCCGGCCGCGAGCACGCGCGCCATCGCGGTTTCGACGTCCGGGTGGCGGCTGTCGCCGAGATGCCCGAGGCTCGCCGCCAGATCGGCCGGGCCGACGAACAGGCAGTCGACGCCCGGCGTCGCGGCGATCCGCTCGACTTCATCGATGCCGCGCGCCGATTCGATCTGCACGATCACCGCGACCTGCGCATTCGCCGTCTGCAGGTAATCGCGGCGCATGCCGAACGCCGCCGCACGCACCATGCCGGCCACGCCGCGCAGCCCGTCGGGGGAATCCGGCGACGGGAAGCGCGTGAGACGCACGGCGTGCGCGGCCTCGTCGGGCGTCTCGATGCACGGGAACATCAGCGTGCGCGCGCCGGCGTCGAGCGCGCGCTTCACGAGCCACGGCTCGCGCCCCGGCACACGCACCACGGGCTCGCTCGGCAGGTGCGCCGCCGCCAGCGCGCGCAGTTGCGACGCGACGTCGCGGCTGTCGTTCGGCGCGTGCTCCATGTCGATGCAGAGCCAGTCGTAGCCGGCGTGCGCGAGCGCTTCCGCGACCGAATCGCTGCCGAGCGACAGCCACAGGCCGTACAGCGGCTCGTCGCCGTCGTGCAGACGTTGTTTGAGGGAATTGGTGAGCGTGCTCATCGATACGGCCTCCTGGACGGAACGGCAATCGAACGGGACAAGCAACAAGCAAAGCGGGCGTAACACGCCGGGCCGCCATGCACGGCGGCACCGGACCGGGGCCCTGAACGTTGGTCGGACGTAGGCGGCCGATCTGACAGCGCGGGTCGCGCGGATGCGTTTTCCGGTGCCACGCAACGATCATAGCGCGGCGTTACGCGGAATGTGGAAGCAGGTGGAAAGCGGCGCCGGACGAGGCCGCACGGCGCGGTGGCAGGCAGCCCGCACCGGTTGGCGAGGCTGCCGAAAGGGCAATATCAGCGGCCGGGCTGGCGCTCGACGTCGGCCCAGCAGTTCGGCGTTTCGTACAGACGCACACGTTCCAGGCGCAGGTTCACACCGTAGTGCGCGTCGTACACGTTCGCGAGGATGTCGAATGCGATCGCCGCGAGGTTCTCGACGGTCGGGATGCGGTCGAGCACGACGGTCTTGTGGTCGGCCATCTGCTCGAGGAACGAGCGCACGACTTCGTCGCGCGCGTAGACCAGGAACGCGTGATCCCACTTGTTGACGAGGTGCTCGACCGCGAGCGCCTTCACGTCGGCGAAATCCATCACCATGCCGCGGTCGGGCGCCCCCTCGGTATCGACGAGATCGCCGCGCAGCGTGACTTCGAGCACATAGCGATGGCCGTGCAGGTTCCGGCACTGGCTGCGGTGATCGGGAATGCGGTGGCCCGCGTCGAATTCGAGTTTTCGGGTAATCAGCACGATGTCAAAAGCCGTGGCTCAGGGAATGTTCAGATATTTGTGGGTCTGCATCGACAGCCGCCACTGCGGATGCCGCTTGCACCAGTCGATCGCGAGCTTCGTATTGAGATCGCGCGACGGGCCGTCCATCGGCTGCACGAGAAAATACTCGAAATCGAGCTTCGCGTAGTCGGCAAGCCGCTGGTTGTCCTGCGGGATCACGACCTTCAGTTCGTTGCCCTTCGTGACGACGAGCGGCGCGTCGGCCTTCGGGCTCACGCAGATCCAGTCGATCGTCTCGAGCACCGGCAGCGAGCCATTGGTCTCGATCGCGATCTCGAAGCCTGCCGCATGCAGCGCGTCGACGAGCGGCTGGTCGAGCTGCAGCATCGGCTCGCCGCCCGTGCAGACGACGAAGCGATGCGCTTCGCCGTCCGGCCACAGGCCGGCGATCGTCGCGACGAGCGCTTCGGCGTCCTTGAACTTGCCGCCGTTCTCGCCGTCGGTGCCGACGAAGTCCGTATCGCAGAAACGGCACACGGCGTCCGCACGATCCTCTTCGCGGCCCGACCACAGATTGCAGCCGGCGAACCGGCAGAACACGGCCGGACGGCCCGCGTTCGCGCCCTCGCCCTGCAACGTGTAGAAAATTTCCTTGACCGCGTAAGTCATCGTGCTTCGTCCGGCTTGCGCCGCTCGTTGTCGATCAGAATCCGTTATTCATCCAGCGCCGCCGACGCACCCGCGTCACAGCGGCGCTTCGGTCACCCGCTCGCCCTTCAGGTAAGCCTCGTAGCCACGCTTGCGCAGCTTGCAGGCCGGGCATTCGCCGCAGCCGAAGCCCCAGTCGTGCAGTTCCGCGCGCTCGCCCACGTAGCACGTGTGCGTCTCGACGCGGATCAGTTCGACGAGTGCCTCCCCGCCGAGTTGCTCGGCGAGTTGCCAGGTCTGCGCCTTGTCCAGCCACATCAGCGGGGTCTCGAGCACGACACGCGTGTCCATGCCGAGGTTCAGCGCGACCTGCAGCGCCTTCATCGTGTCGTCGCGGCAGTCCGGGTAGCCCGAGAAATCGGTCTCGCACATTCCGCCGACCAGCACGCGCAGACCGCGGCGATAGGCGATCGCGGCCGCGATCGTCATGAACAGCAGGTTGCGGCCCGGCACGAACGTGTTCGGCAAGCCGTTCGCCGAGGTCTCGATCTCGATCGTGCGCGTCATCGCGGTATCGCTGATCGCGCCGAGCACCGACAGATCGATCATGTGATCGTCGCCGAGGCGGTCCGACCACGCCGGAAACTTGCGCTTCAGCGCTTCGCGCACGCCTTCGCGACACTCGAGTTCGACGCGATGACGCTGGCCGTAATCGAAGCCGAGCGTCTCGACCGTCTGGTAGCGTTCCAGGGCCCAGGCCACGCACGTGGCGGAATCCTGCCCGCCGGAAAACAACACGAGCGCGCCGTCTTTAGCGTCTGTCCGAATCACCGTGATACTCCGTGAATGTGTAGGCTCGCGTCGCACTGCGCCCCGAGGCCGGCTGCCGCCGGGCGGCCCGACGCGGCCGGCCTGCGCCGGCCCGACCAGTATAGGCAGCGCGGTCGGCCGCGAATGCGGCGGCGCGCTTATACCGCTCATCGCGCGGCATCGTTGCCGCGCACCACGGCAGGCGCGCCACGGGCGACCGGCCATGCGCATGAAGCGATGCGCTAAGTCATTGAGCAGGCACGGATTTTATCATGCCCCGGCGAATGCTGCCGGGCACGCCGCCCACGACACGCAATACCCACCACAAACGAAAAACCCCAAGAACCTTCCGATTCTTGGGGTTTTAAATGCTGGTGGCCTGGGACGGAATCGAACCATCGACACGCGGATTTTCAATCCGCTGCTCTACCAACTGAGCTACCGGGCCAACGAAGAATGAAAGTATATCGAGCTATTCGTTCCTGAGCAAGAGTTTTCGCGAAATATTTTATGCGGCGCCTTCGGACGGTTTCTTGCCGAGCTCGACGCCGAGTTGCTTGAGCTTGCGATAGAGGTGCGTGCGCTCGAGGCCCGTCTTTTCCGCGACGCGCGTCATGCTGCCGTTCTCGCGTGCGAGGTGATATTCGAAGTACGCGCGCTCGAATGCGTCGCGCGCTTCGCGCAACGGAATGTCGAACGGAATCGCGGCCGTCTGGCCCGCGAGGCCGAGCGCCGTGGCCATGTCGTCGCCGAGCGTCGGCAGCGCGGCCGCGGATGCGACTGCCGCCTGCCCCGATGCTTGCCCGACACCGGCTTTCGCGGCCGCGTTGACGGACACCGGCGCCGCGCCGCGCGCGAGACCGTGCTCGACGGACTTCAGCAGCTTCTGCAGCGCGATCGGCTTCTCGAGGAAATCGAGTGCGCCGATCTTCGTCGCCTCGACGGCCGTGTCGATCGTCGCGTGCCCGGACATCATGATCACGGGCATCGTCAACAGGCCCTGCGCCGCCCATTCCTTGAGCAGCGTGACGCCGTCGGTATCGGGCATCCAGATATCGAGCAGCACGAGATCGGGCGCCTGATTCAGGCGGTATTCCCGCGCGGCCTGCGCGTTCTCCGCCGCCTCGACGACATGTCCTTCATCGCTGAGGATCTCCGAGAGCAATTCCCGGATGCCCATTTCATCATCTACCACCAGGATGGTTGCCATTTACGCTGCCTTTGTCTGCATACTTGCTTTTGTCTTGGCGGGAGCCGTCCCGCCCTGCGCGCCGGATTCGGCGCCTGGCGTATCGCTCGCCATCTGCAGGAACAGGATCGACACCTGCGCACCCTCGACGGTCTCGCCGTGCATGCGATTGCGCAGATCGATCCGCGCGCCGTGCTCGTCGACGATTTTCTTGACCGTGGCCAGCCCGAGCCCCGTGCCCTTCGCCTTCGTCGTCACGTAAGGCTCGAACGCACGGGTCAGGATGCGTGCCGGAAAACCGGGCCCGTTGTCGGACACGGTAAGACGGACCGCGACGCGCGTTTTGCCCTCGGCGTCGGGGTCGCCATATTCTACTGTCTTGGTTTCGATCAACACACGCGGATGCGCGACTTCCGCGACCGAGTCCTGCGCGTTCTGCAGCAGGTTGTGAATCACCTGGCGCAGTTGCGTCGCGTCGCCGCGAATCACCGGCAGCGACGGCGCGAGTTCGGCGACGATCGCGCTCTTGCCTTCGCCGACACCATACAGCCCGAGCACCTCGCTCGCCAGTTCGTTCAGCTGCAGGTTCGCGAGCACCGCCGGCGGCGTGCGCGCATATTCGCGGAAATCGTCGACCATCCGCTTCATCGCGGCCACCTGGTTGACGATCATCGTCGCGCCGCGCTTGAGCACGTCCGCATCGGGCGGTGCGAGCTTGTCGGACAGCTTCATCTGCAACCGCTCGGCCGACAGCTGGATCGGCGTCAGCGGGTTCTTGATCTCGTGCGCGAGCCGCCGCGCGACCTCGCCCCATGCGACCGAACGCTGCGCGGAAATCACGTCGGAGATGTCGTCGAAGACGACGACGTAGCCGGACGTCTGTGGATCGTCGGCCTCGCCCTCGACCGTCGACACGAGGCGTGTGCCGCGCACGAGCAAGGTCAGCGGATCGGCTTCGCCCGGCACCTCGATCGCGAACTGCTGCTGCCAGTGACCGCGATCGCCGCTGCCGCCGTCCGAAGCCGCTTCGCGATCGGCGAACGCCTTGCGCACCATCGCACCGAATTCCGCGACGACGCCGATCCGGTCGAGCGCCGTGCCGATCATCGCGCCGAACGGCTGCCGGAAGATCCGCTCGGCGCCGCGGTTGGCCGTCGTCAGCCGGAACTGGCGATCGAGCACGAACACGCCGGCCGTCAGGTTCGCGAGGATGCTCTCGAGATACGTCTTCGAATGCTCGAGCGCGATCCGGTTCTTCTCGACCGCCTGCCGCGCCTCGGACAGCTGGCGCGTCATCGCGTTGAACGACTGCGTGAGGAAGCCGAGCTCGTCGCGCGACTTGATCTCGCGCTTCGGCGTGTAGTCGCCTTCGGTGATCTCCTTCGTGCCCTGCGCGAGCAGGAACAGCGGCCGCGCGAGCTGCTGGCCGAGCGCGAGCGCGAGCATCATCGCAATGAAGGTCGCGAGGAACAGCGCGAGCGTCAGCGTGCCGATATACATCTTGCGCAGCCCGGTGCGGCCGAGCGCTTTTTCCTGATATTCGCGATACGCGCGCTGTACCGCGTCGGCGTTGTGCGCGAGCGTGGGCGGCACCGGCTGCGTGAGCTGCAGGAATCGCTCCGCCGGTTGCAGCAGCGACGTCGTCGCATCGGGTATCGGCCGCACGACGCGCAGCCGCAGCGCACCCTTCGCGCCGTGCGCGCGCGGGTCGCCGTCGACCTCGCCCTCGATCGCCGCGTACGCGCCGTGTTCGCGCGCCTGGCTCAGCATCAGCGGAGTCGGCAGGTCGTCCGGAATCAGCGCGGCGAAATTGCCCGACGCCTGCGCGACGATGTGCAGGTCGGGCGCCGCGCCGGAGCCGCCGCGGCTCGGCTCGACGATCGTCGCATCCTGCACGCCGAACTGGTCGCGCAGGCGCAAGAGCGTGAGTGTCGTGCCGTTCGTATTCGCATCGACGCTCGCGAGCTGGTCCGACATCAGCCGCGCCTTCGTCTGCAGGTCGGACAGCGACGCGTCGAGCATCCCGCGGCCGAGGTTCAGGCCGGCGGTCAGCGCGGTCTCGACGTTCACGTCAAACCACGACTCGATACTGCGCGACACGAACTGGTACGACACGATGTAGATGATCCCGCCCGGCACCACGCCGACGAGCGCGAAGAACACCGCGAGCTTCGCGAGCAGCCGCGTGCCGAACTTGCCCTTCCTCAGGCGCACGACGATCATCCCGATCAGCCCGAGCACCACCAGCAGGAACACGAGCGCGACGATGATGTTCATCGCGTACAGCCACGAGTAGTAGCGGTCGAAGAATTCGGTGTTCGCGCTCGCGGCCGCGAGCAGCACGAGCAGCAGCAGCGCCGTGAGCGCGACGGTCGAGACGATCACACGAACGAGGAGGCTCTTCCCGCTGGCCGCGCGGCGCACTTTATTTAGCACGTTCGGTCACCGTGAAAGTGAAGCGCTTCCAGTCCGACCCGAGCGTCCAGTCGCGGTTGTTCACCGCGTCGACCTGGAACGGTTTCGGCATCAGCGCCGTATCGAGCTGCATCCGCACCGAGGCGGTGTAGGTTTCGCCGGCGCGCACCTGGTTGCGGTCGATCACGTGCCACGACGTGATGTGCCGGACGACCGCGAGCGCATCCTTCAGCGACGGGAAGCCGAGTTGCAGCCCGCCCGTCGACACGCGGTATTCGCGCGTGAGCGGCTGGAACGACAGGCGGATCGTCTGCGACACCGACACCGGCTGCTCGTCGAACCAGTACCAGCGCGCGCGGCCCAGTTCGAAATCGGTCGTGAAGTAAAGCGGGATGCCCTTGTTGACGGCATCCTCGAGGTTCGGATTCAGCTCGAAATCGAAGCGGGCATCGAGGCTCCAGCCGCTTCCGTCAGCCTGCAGCGATGCGCGCTGCACGGCGATCGACTCGGCACGCGCCGGCCGAACGACAGTCAGGCACAGCGCCAACGCGACCAGCAGGACGGCCGCGAGCCGAAGTGGAAAAAGGTGTTTGATCGTCACCGTTTCTGAAACCGCGCGTAGAAAAATCCGTCGTGATCGGTGTTCTGGTCGAGTGCGCCGGCCGCCCCGCCGTGCACGCCGCACGGCAGCAGTTGGCCGGGCGCGTCCAATCGTACCGCATCTTCACAGGCCGCTTCAAACCAGCGAGCCTGCAACTCACCTTCCTCGGGGAAGATCGAACAGGTCACGTAGAGCAGTTCGCCGCCCGGCTTCACGAGCGGCCACAACGCTGTCAGGATGCGGCGCTGCTCCGCGACGAGCGCGGCGATGTCGGCTTCGCGGCGCAGCCAGCGAATGTCGGGATGACGACGCACGATGCCGGACGCCGAGCATGGCACGTCGGCCAGGATGCGGTCGAACGGACGGCCGTCGTACCACGCGTCCGGCGCGCCCGCGTCGCCCACGCGCACGTCCGCCGCGAGAGACAGACGCGCGAGGTTCTCGCCGATGCGCGCCGCGCGCGTCGCGTCGCTTTCGAGTGCGACGACTTCGGCGTCGGCCAGCTCGAGGATATGCCCGGTCTTGCCGCCCGGTGCCGCGCACGCGTCGAGCACGCGCATGCCGTCGCGCGCACCGAGCCATTCGGCCGCAAGCTGAGCACCGGCATCCTGCACCGACACCACGCCGTCGGCAAAGCCCGGAATGCGGTCAACCGGCAGCGCCGACGCGAGCCGCACCGCATGGCGACCGATCCCGGTCGCCTCGATTCCGCTCGCGCGCAGCGTATCGAGATACGCATCGACGGTTGCGCGGCGCGCATTCACGCGCAGCGTCAGCGGACCCTGGCGCTCGCCAGCCGCAAGAATCGTCTGCCAGGCTTCCGGCCACGCATGCTTCACCGCATCGACCCACCAAGTGCGGTAATTCCAGCGTGCGACGGGATCGTTCTGCATCGCCGCGACGAGCGCGTCGCGCTCACGCTGGAAACGCCGCAGCACGGCGTTGACCAGCCCCTTCGCGAACGCAAATTCGCGCCGTGCGCCGATCACGGTGACGGCCTGGTCGACGATGGTGAATGCCGGATACGCGGCCGCGTCCTCCGGATCGAGCAGCAGCGCAAGCGCACCGGCGAGCACCGCATGCACATGTGCGGCCGGCGCCTTGCTGACCAGCCGGCCGATCAGCCAATCCGCACTGCCGAGACGACGCATCGTCCGGTACGCGACGTCCTGCGTCGCGCCGCGCGCCAGCGCCTGCGCGCCGGCCGGCATCTGCGCGAACACCGTGGCCAGTGCCGCCGGCAGCGCGGTGCCGCGCCGCACCGCATCGACGGCCTGCGCGGCCGCGTCGAGCGCGAAGCCCAGCGAATCGGGCGCGAGATGCAGCGCGGGCAGGCGCGCGGCGCGGCCGGAGGAAGACTGAGCGGAGGAGCGGGTTCGTGTCATCGGAGCAAAATCGGCAAACGGGTGCCGCGAGCGGCGGGAACCCTGCGGCCGCATGGCCGCCGCGATTCCAAACCGCGCATTGTAGCGTGCGATCATGCGGCCCCTTTACGGGGCGCACAAATGAAACACCCCGCAGCGCGGGGCATGCGGGGTGATGTGTCGAGCGCGACGCGACTTAGTCGAAGCGGCCGGTGCGCGCCATCTCCATCAGGCGCGCGATGCGCTCCTCGGTCGCCGGGTGCGTGGAGAACAGATTCTGCAGACCGCCGCCGTGAAGCGGGTTCATGATCATCATCTGCGCGGTGGCCGGATGGGCTTCGGCCGCCTGGAACGGGATGCCGGCCGCATAGCGATGGATCTTGTCGAGCGCGGTGGCGAGCGACTGCGGATCTCCCGAGATCTGCGCGCCGCCGCGGTCGGCCTCGAACTCGCGCGCTCGCGAGATCGCCATCTGGATCAGCGCACCGGCGATCGGTGCGAGCAACGCGACTGCGATCCCCGCGATCGGGTTGGCCGGACGGCCGTTTTCGTCGCGACCGCCGAAGAACATCGCGAAGTTGGCCAGCGCCGAAATCGCGCCTGCCATCGTCGCGGTGATCGTCGAAATCAGGATGTCGCGATGCTTCACGTGCGCGAGCTCATGCGCCATCACGCCGCGCATCTCGCGCTCGGACAGCACACGCAGGATGCCCGTCGTCGCGGCGACCGCCGCGTGCTCGGGGTTGCGGCCCGTGGCGAACGCGTTCGGAGCGTCCTCATTGATCAGGTAGACGCGCGGCATCGGCAGGTTCGCACGCGTGGCGAGCTCGCGCACCATCCGGTAGAACTGCGGCGCCGTGTTCTCGTCGACCTCCTGCGCGTTGTACATGCGCAGCACCATCTTGTCGGAGAACCAGTACGAGAAGAAATTCATGCCGAGCGCGAACAGCAGGGCGATCGTCATGCCGCGCGAGCCGCCGATCATGCCGCCGATCACGATGAACAGGGCCGTGATCGCGGCCATCAGCATCGCCGTTTTGACCCAATTGAACATACCCACTCCTTATCCGTCAGGGGACCCGCCGCACATTACGATGCACGGCGGAAAATTGTAAGCGATTTGTTAGATAAGGTCTTGCCGGAAAAATTCAATTTCAGCGTTGCGTCGCTGCGAGCCGCAGCCCGAGGCCGACGAAGGCGCTGCCCACCGTGCGGTCAAGCCACTTCCTGACGCCCGGCTTGCCGGAAAAGCGCTGCGTGACGCTGCCCGCGACCCACGCGACGATGCAGCTCCAGACCGTGCTCATCACGAGGAACACCGAACCGAGAGCGAGGAACGCCAGCGCCTTGTGCGGGCTGTCGGCCGACACGAATTGCGGGAAGAACGACACGAAGAACAGCACGACCTTCGGGTTCAGCACGTTGGTCCAGAAACCCTGCATGAACAGCTGGCGCAGCGGCTTCGCGGCCGTGGCCCGCGCCGCCTCGGCGCCTGCCGGCGCGGCGGCCTGCTTCGCGAGGATCATGCGCGCGCCGAGATAGATCAGGTAAGCGGCACCGACCAGCTTGATCACCATGAACGCGGCGGCCGACGCCGCGAGCAGCGCGGTCAGGCCGAACGCGCACGCAAGCGCGTGCACGCAGCAGCCGGCGGAGATGCCGAGCGCGGACATCAGCCCCGCGCCACGGCCCTGCGCGACGCTGCGGCCGACGATGTACGCCGTATCGGGGCCGGGCGTGACGTTCAGCAGGAAAACCGCGAGCACGAAGAAGCCGAAATGGGTGATGCCAAGCATGAAAACCTCGAAATCGGAAAGCGCAGGGAAATTCTACGCGCGCCTGCCGCGCCGTGCGACTCGGCCATCCGGCCAATTGCGCACGACCGGCATGTCGGGTCGAATGACGCTCACAGCCCGCCGGGCAACGCGAAGCGCTGGCCCGCGGCGAGCGGCGAGCCGGCCAGGAATTCGCGCGCGGGCAGCCGCTTGCCGCCCGGCTTCTGCAGTTGCGTGACGCGCAGCGCGCCGCCGCCGCATGCGACGACCAAGCCTTCCGGCGAAGCCTCGACGATCGTGCCGGGCGCCGCGTCGACATTCCCGCCGCGCGCCGCGGCGGGCTCGGCCGCCCACAGCTTGATTGCCGTGCCGTCGAGCATCGCGACGCCGCCCGGGAACGGGTCGAACGCGCGCACCTGGCGCGCGAGCACGTCGGCCGGCTTGCGCCAGTCGAGCGCCGCTTCGTGCTTGCCGATCTTTTCCGCGTAAGTCACGCCGTCGGCCGGTTGCGGGGTGGCGGGCAGCGCGCCGTCGCGCTCGAGCCGCACCAGGGCGTCGACGATCAGGCGCGCGCCGTCGGCGGCCAGCCGGTCGTGAAGCGTCGCGGTCGTATCGTCGGCCGCAATCGCGACGCGCGCTTCGTCGATCATCGCGCCGGTGTCAAGGCCGGCGTCCATCTGCATCAGCGTGACGCCCGTCTCGGCGTCACCGGCCTCGATCGCGCGATGGATCGGCGCGGCGCCGCGCCAGCGCGGCAGCAGTGACGCGTGGATGTTGATGCAGCCGGCGCGCGGAATGTCGAGCACTTCCTGCGGCAGCAGCAGGCCGTATGCGGCGACCACCATCACGTCGTGCGGTGTCGTGCGCAGCAGCTCGATCGCGTCGGCCGCCTCCGTCGGGTACTTGCCCGCGCGGCGCAGCGACGCCGGCTGCGCGACGGACATTCCGTGCTCGACGGCATAGCGCTTCACGGCGCTCGCCTGCAGTTTCATCCCGCGCCCGGCGGGACGGTCGGGCTGGGTGAGCACGAGCGGCACCGGAAAACCGGCCTCGTGGATCGCGGCGAGTGCGGCCGCGGCGAATTCCGGCGTGCCGGCAAAAATCACGCGCAACGTATGGGTCATGACAGCGTTCGGGATCGGTCTGGGCAAACGCGCGTCACATCGCGCGTTCGAGTTTCTTCATCTTCGTCTTGATACGGGTCTGCTTCAGCGGCGACAGGTATTCGACGAACACGCGACCCATCAGGTGATCCATCTCGTGCTGCACGCACACGGCGAGAAGGCCCTCGCAGTCGAGTTCGAAGGTCTCGCCCTGCTCGTTGAGCGCACGCACACGCACGTGGTCGGGACGCTCGACTTCGTCGTAGATCCCGGGTACCGACAGGCAGCCCTCCTCGTAGATCTGTTTCACGTCGCTCGACCAGATGATCTCGGGATTGATGAACGCGCGCAGCTCGTTCTTCTCCTCGGAGACGTCGATCACGATCACGCGCTCGTGCACGTCGACCTGCGTCGCCGCCAGGCCGATGCCCGGCGCGGCGTACATGGTTTCGGCCATGTCGGCGACGAGCTTGCGGATCCGGTCGTCGACCTTGTCGACGGGCTTGGCGACCTTGTGCAGCCGCTTGTCGGGGTAATGAAGAATGTTCAGCAAAGCCATGGTGTTCGGTATTCGGTGGAGCGGCGCGCCGCATCGGCCATCCGGCCGGCTGGCGCCGCCGCCGGGATGCAATGAAGATGAGGCGGACGCGCGGCATGTCAACGCCGCGGGTCTGCCCCCTGCAATTGGCCGGACGCTCGCGCGCGCGGCCCTGTCGAGTATTTCGGATGATGAAAATTTTATCATGGCGCCACGCGGTTCGCTGGCCGCCGCATTCGAGGGGAACCTCATGTCGCCGCAAGCGCTGACGACCTCCGCGTTGCGTGCGTGGCTACAGCTCTCACACGCGCCGGGACTCTCGCCCGCCGTGCTGCGTGCGCTGCTCGATGCATTCGGCTCGCCGACGGCGCTGCTGCGCGCGTCCGACCAGGCCATCGGTGCGGCGAGCAGCGCTGCCACCGCGCGGGCAGTGCGCACCAGCGAGCGGAACGACCTCGATGCGCGCACCGACGCCACACTGGCATGGCTCGATACACCGGGCAACGCGATCGTCACGCTCAACGATCCCGTCTATCCGCCGCGGCTGCGCGACCTGCATGATCCGCCACCGCTGCTATATGTAAAGGGCAGGCTCGACTTGCTGCACGGACGCGGGCTCGCCGTGGTCGGCAGCCGCCATGCAACGCCGCAGGGGCTCGCAGACGCCACGCGCTTCTCGCATTCGCTGTCCGATGCGGGCCTCGTGATCGTCTCCGGTCTCGCGCTCGGCATCGACGGCGCCGCACATCGCGGCGGGCTCGACGGCCGCGCCGGCACGGTCGCGGTGATCGCGACGGGTGCCGATCTCGTCTATCCGGCTCGGCACCGCACCCTTGCGCACGAGATTGCCGCACGTGGCGCGATCGTTTCCGAATGGCCGCTCGGCACACCCGCGCGGGCGTCACATTTCCCGCAGCGCAACCGGCTGATCGCTGCGCTCGCGCTCGGCGCGCTCGTCGTCGAAGCCGCGCCGCGCTCCGGCTCGCTGATCACCGCGCGGCTCGCGAACGAGCTGGGCCGCGACGTGTTCGCGATGCCGGGCTCGATCCACGCGCCGCTCGCGCAGGGCTGCCACGCGTTGATCCGCGACGGTGCGAAGCTCACCGCAACGCCGCTCGACGTGCTTGAGGAATACGGGTTGGGCGAACCGGCTGCTCACGCCGGCCGCGCGGCGAATTTGCGTTCGCGCCCCGATAACGGAGGAACGACCGACACCGCCGGGCAGTGCGCGGGCGAGCACATCGGGAAAGCGGGTTCCGCCATTCCGGCCGCTGCGCCCGCCGAGATCGACGGCACGCCAACCGACAACCCGGCCGAACGATCCGTGCTCGCCGCACTGGGATACGGCCCCGTTACTTACGAGTGGCTCGCCGAGCACACCGGCTTGCCCGACGACGCGCTGCACCGCTCGCTACTCGGGCTCGAACTGGCCGGCCGCGTTGCGAGCATGCCCGGCGGACGCTTCGCGCGGCTTGACGCAACGCCCACCCCGCCCGCGTCCGGCGTGCTACAGTCCCCCGCATAGAGGCGGCCGTGCCGCCGACGCTACTCAAGGAATTCCATGCCCGCGCTGAATCTCGACACCGATGCCGATCGGATCGCCGAGCGCCTCGCCGATCCCGACACGCTGCTGGTCGCCTGCCTGTGCGCCGAATGGTGCGGCACCTGCCGCGAGTACCGAACGGCCTTCGACCAACTCGCCGACGCCCATCCCGAGGCCTGCTTCGCGTGGATCGACGTCGAAACCCATGCCGACCGGCTCGACGATCTCGACGTCGAGAATTTCCCGACGATCCTGATCGAGGACGCGAACACCGCGCGCTTCTTCGGCACGGTGCTGCCGCACGCGGCGATCGTCGAACGGATGCTGTCCGACCTGAGCGCCGTGCCCGACGCGCCGCATGCACCGAAATTGCGCAATATCCTGAATGTCGAGGCGTAAGCCGCACGCCAGCCCGGCAGCTTTTCGCGCCGTCGCGCGTGCCGCCACGCCGGGCGCTTGCCGCCATTGCGGCCCCCCACTATGATGAGCCGCTTTTTGCACGCCGCGCCGCCGTCGCCACGGCGTGTGCTATAAAGCCGTCGTAAAAGGGACCCACGCCGGCGAACCCGGTCTACCAACACACATCTGTCATGTCCAAAGCACTGATCATTGCGGAAAAGCCTTCTGTCGCGAACGACATCGCGCGCGCTTTGGGCGGCTTTACAAAGCATGACGAGTACTTCGAGAGCGACGAATTCGTCCTCTCGTCCGCGGTCGGCCACCTGCTGGAAATCGCCGCCCCGGAAGAGTACGAGGTCAAGCGGGGGAAATGGAGCTTCGCTCATCTGCCCGTCATCCCCCCGCATTTCGACCTGAACCCGATCGCAAAAAGCGAGTCGCGCCTGAAAGTCCTGACCAAGCTCATGAAGCGCAAGGACGTCGACCGCCTGATCAACGCATGTGACGCGGGGCGCGAGGGCGAGCTGATTTTCCGCCTGATCGTGCAGCACGCGAAGGCGAAGCAGCCGGTCCAGCGCCTTTGGCTGCAGTCGATGACGCCGCAGGCGATCCGCGACGGTTTCGCGCATCTGCGCAGCGACACGGACATGCAGCCGCTCGCCGACGCCGCACGCTGCCGCTCGGAAGCCGACTGGCTCGTCGGGATCAACGGCACGCGGGCGATGACCGCGTTCAACAGCAAGGGCGGCGGCTTCTTCTTGACGACCGTCGGCCGCGTTCAGACGCCAACGTTGTCGATCGTCGTCGAACGTGAAGAGAAAATTCGCCGTTTCATCCCGCGCGACTACTGGGAAGTGAAGGCCGAGTTCGCCTGCGCGGGCGGCTTCTACGAAGGCAAGTGGTTCGACCCGAAATTCAAGCGCGACGAATTCGATCCGGAAAGGCGCGACTCCCGCCTGTGGAGCCTACCGGCCGCCGAAACGATCGTCGCCGCGTGCCGCGACCATGTCGGCACGGTGTCCGAGGAATCGAAGCCGTCGACGCAACTGTCGCCGCTGCTGTTCGACCTGACGAGCCTGCAGCGCGAGGCGAACAGCCGCTTCGGCTTCTCCGCGAAGAACACGCTCGGTCTCGCGCAGGCGCTATATGAAAAGCACAAGGTGCTGACGTACCCGCGTACCGACGCGCGCGCGCTGCCGGAAGACTACATCTCGACGGTGCAGTCCACGCTCGAGATGCTCAAGGAGAGCCACAACTATCTGCCGCACGCGAAGCAGGTGCTCGACAAGGGCTGGGTGAAGCCGAACAAGCGGATCTTCGACAACTCGAAGATCAGCGACCACTTTGCAATCATCCCGACGCTGCAGGCGCCCAAGTCGCTGTCCGAGCCGGAGCAGAAGCTGTACGACATGGTCGTGAAGCGCTTCCTCGCGGTGTTCTTCCCGGCGGCCGAATTCCGCGTCACGACGCGGATCACCGAAGTCGCCGGTCATCACTTCAAGACCGAAGGCAAGGTGCTCGTCGAGCCGGGCTGGCTGCAGGTATACGGCCGCGACGCCGAAGGCGCGGACGCGAACCTCGTGCCGGTACAGAAGGACGAGAAGGTGAAGACGGACGAGATCGCCGCCGTCGCGCTCGTGACGAAGCCGCCCGCACGCTACTCGGAAGCGACGCTGCTGTCGGCGATGGAAGGCGCGGGCAAGCTCGTCGAGGACGACGAGCTGCGCGAGGCGATGGCCGCGAAGGGCCTCGGCACGCCGGCGACGCGCGCGGCGATCATCGAAGGCCTGCTCGGCGAGAAATATCTCGTGCGCGAAGGCCGCGAACTGATCCCGACCGCGAAGGCATTCCAGTTGATGACGCTGCTGCGCGGGCTCGGCGTGAAGGAACTGACCGCGCCCGAGCTCACCGGCGAATGGGAATACAAGCTGTCGCAGATGGAGCGCGGCAACCTCGGGCGTGACGCGTTCATGCAGGAAATCGCCCGCATGACGCAGCAGATCGTCAAGCGCGCGAAGGAATACGATTCCGACACGATCCCGGGCGATTACGCGACGCTCGAGACACCCTGCCCGAACTGCGGCGGCCAGGTGAAGGAAAACTACCGCCGCTTCGCATGCACGAAGTGCGAGTTCTCGATCTCGAAGATTCCGGGTAGCCGACAGTTCGAGATCGCGGAAGTCGAGGAATTGCTGCAGCAAAAGACCATCGGTCCGCTGTCTGGCTTCCGCAGCAAGATGGGCCGCCCGTTCTCGGCGATCCTGAAGCTCTCGTTCGACGACGAGACGAAGAACTACAAGCTCGAGTTCGACTTTGGCCAGGACCAGGGCGGCGAGGAAGGCGAGGCGCCCGACTTCTCCGCGCAGGAACCGGTCGGCGCGTGCCCGAAGTGCAAGGGCCGCGTGTTCGAGCACGGGATGAGCTATGTGTGCGAGCACTCGGTCGCGAATCCGAAGACCTGCGACTTCCGTTCGGGCAAGGTGATCCTGCAGCAGGAAATCACGCGCGAGCAGATGGCGAAGCTGCTGGCCGACGGCCGCACGGATCTGCTGCCGAACTTCAAGTCGTCGCGCACGGGCCGCAACTTCAAGGCCTTCCTCGTGAAGCAGCCGGACGGCAAGATCGGTTTCGAGTTCGAGAAGAAGGAGCCGAAGGCTGCCGCCGCGAAGAAGACGGCAAAATCGACGACGAAGGACGCCGAAACCGTGACGGAAGGCGCCGAAGATAAACCGGCACCGGCTCGCAAGACCGCCGCCCGCAAGACGACGGCGCGCAAGACGGGCTCGTAATGCTCGGGTTGCCGGGGGTCTCCCCCCGGCGCGTTGCGCGCCGGTCGAACGACCATGAAAGCGGCAATAAAAAAACGCGGATCGATCGCTCGAACCGCGTTTTTTTTGATGCCGGCAGTCTCTGTGCGCGGCCGCCGCGACGTTACAGCGGCGACGGCACCGCGACCCGCGCGCGCGGCGAACGCGCGAGGCGCGGCTGCAGGTTCGGGTCGGTCGATTCGGGTGGCTCGGCGCGCATCTCGACGCCGATCGGCGCAGGCGCAGCACCCTGTGCGGCCCACTGTTCGCCCATCGTCGCGTCGGTCGAGTGGCTGAAATACTCGACGAGGTGGTCGATGAACGTCCGCACCTTCGCAGGCAGATGGCGCCGGCTCGGATAGGCGATGTTGATCTCGACCTGCGGCAGCCGGAAATCCGGCAGCAGCCGCACCAGCGCACCGCGCGCGATGTCGCTGCCGATCAGGTAGCTCGGCAGGATCGCGACACCCATCCCGAGCAGCGCGAACTGGCGCAGCATCGCAGTGTTGTTCGCGACGATCACGTTGGTCGGGCGCACGCGCACTTCGCCGTCCGGCCCCGTGAACACGCGCTCGTCGCCCCAGTATTCGGTCGGCAAGCTCAGCGCCGGGTGCTCGGCGAGGTGTTCCGGGTGGGTCGGCACGCCGTGCTTTTCCAGGTAGCTCGGCGTCGCGCACACGGTCATGCAGCCCGTGGTCAGCCGCCGCGTGACGATGCTCGCGCTGCGCATCTGACGCGTGACGACGATCCCGACGTCGAAACCTTCCTCGACGAGATCGACCTGGCGGTCGACCAGCGTCAGATCCGGCACCACCTTCGGGAATTTCTCGGTGTACGACTGCAGGACGGGGGCAAGGTTGTGCAGGCCGAACACGACCGGCGCGACGATGCGCAACGTGCCGACCGGCTCGTGATTGCGCGCGACGACCATCTGTTCGACATCCTCGAGCTCATCGAGAATCTGGCGCGCCCGCTCCAGGTAGACCTGGCCCGACTCCGTCAGCGAAAGGCTGCGCGTGGTGCGGTTCAGCAGGCGCGTGCCGAGCCGGCCTTCCAGATCGGCGACGTGACGCGTCGCGACCGCGTTGGAGATATCCATTGCACTCGCGGCCCGCGCGAAACTGCCGAGATCCGCAACCTTGACGAACACGCGCATCGACTGCAAATGATCCATAAACGACTCCTGCCGCTGTTACAACTTCAAAAAGTTGAAGCATATGCGTAATTCTCCTACGACAGCGGAAATGATGCAGAGTTGCTCAACAAGGCCCGTGTTGACGATAAAAATAGTCAAAAATCCTCACCCATCGCGAATGGATGATCCAATTATTCTGATTGAAGCAACAATTGGGTGAACCTCATCCGGTAAGCGGCCGAATCAGGAAGGACGTGTCTGATGCGACACAACATCGCACCCCGTCGCACCCGACGGGAGCGACGCCGGGTCAGGCCGGCGCCGATTGCGGCGGAGCGTAACAACCTGTTAAAAAGACACCAAGACGTCCGCCGACGTAGCATCATGTCGGCCCCGGCCGGGCGGGACGGGTGCGCGACGTGCGCCGCCGCCACTGCCGCTTTCAACGCGCGACTCCCGCTGATCATGAAAATTGCCATCCTCGACGACTACCAGGACGCCGTCCGCAAGCTGAACTGCTTCGAGATGCTTGCCGAGCACGACGTGAAGGTCTTCAACAACACGGTTCGCGGCCTGGGGCAACTCGCGAGCCGCCTGGCGGAAGTCGAGGCGCTCGTGCTGATTCGCGAGCGCACGCCGATTTCGTCGCAATTGCTCGCCAAGCTGCCGAACCTGCGCATGATCAGCCAGACCGGCCGTATCTCGAGCCACATCGACCTCGAAGCATGTACCGACCGCGGCATCGCGGTGCTCGAAGGCACGGGTTCGCCGGTCGCGCCCGCCGAACTGACCTGGGCGCTCGTGATGGCCGCCCAGCGCCGCATTCCGCAATACGTCGCGAACCTGAAACAGGGTGCCTGGCAGCAGTCGGGCCTGAAGACGTCGGCGCTGCCGCCGAACTTCGGTCTCGGCCAGGTGCTGCGCGGCCAGACGCTCGGCATCTGGGGCTACGGCAAGATCGGCCGGCTGGTCGCCGGCTACGGCAAGGCGTTCGGGATGAACGTGCTGATCTGGGGCCGCGAGCATTCGCTCGAGGCCGCGCGCGCCGACGGCTACACGGCCGCCGAGAGCCGCGAAGCGCTGTTCGAGCAGAGCGACGTGCTGTCGCTGCACCTGCGCATGCACGACGACACGCGCGGGATCGTCGAGCAGGAAGACCTGATGCGGATGAAGCCGACGTCGCTGCTCGTCAACACAAGCCGCGCGGAACTGCTCGAGGAAAACGCGCTCGTCAACGCGCTGTCGCACAACCGTCCGGGGATGGTCGCGATCGACGTGTTCGAGAGCGAGCCGATCCTGCAGGGCTACAGCCTGCTGCGGATGGAAAACGTGATCTGCACGCCGCACATCGGCTACGTCGAGCGCGAAAGCTACGAGCTCTACTTCAGCGCGGCGTTCCGCAACATCCTCGCGTTCGACCAGGGCGACATGTCGAGCGTCGTCAATCCGGAAGCACTGACGCCGCGCCGCGTGCGCTGACCGGCGCGGGCCGCGCTCGCCGCGCGGCCCCGTTTCTCCGTTCCCGCCTTCAGGCAGCCACGCGGCCGCCCGTCATCGCGTCGACGCGCGTGAGGAAATGCTCGCCGTCGAGCCGTCCGAGGTCGTACGCATGCCGCATCTGCGCCGGACTCGTGTAATCCCAGCTCGAAATCGGCACCTTGCTCGACGGCTGTACATAGAGCCGCCTCTGGTCGCCGTGCGCGACCGTGAACATCTGCGGGCGCGGATACAGCCGCGTGACGAGCACCAGCACGTCACCCGGCGATGCGTCGAGCGCGTCGACCGGCACGTTGTCGACCATCCCCCCGTCGAGTACGGGCCGCCCGCCGCGGCGCAGCACCGGCGTGAACGGCGGCGTGCACGACGACTGCAGGATCAGGTCGGCGAGTTCGTCGACGCTTGCGCATGCCTGCGCGCGCACGAATTCGGGCCGGAAGCCGAGCGTGCGCCCGAGCGTCGGGTGCAGCGTCTTGCGCACGTATTTCTCGATGTTGTACGCGACGAGGCCGGCGGCGACCGCACTGCGCGCGCCGAGCCAGCGCGGCACGTGCGACACGCCGATGCGGATCTCCGGCGCCGCGGCGAGCTTCGCGAACGGCTCGCCGTAGATGTCGAGCAATGCCTGACGGTAGATCCGGTAATGCGGAAACACCGGCTCGCGCCCGAACAGGTTGCCCCAGTACGCGTTCTTGCGGTTGTGGCGCAGCGCCTCCTCGTAATAGCGCATCACCCACGCCGCATCGCGCGTATACAGCATGCAGGCGGTCGCCGCGCCGGCCGAGATGCCGGCGATCACGCGCGGGCGCAAGCCGAGCGTCGGCTGGGCAACGTCCCAGAAGCCGGCCTGCCACCAGCAGCGATTGCCGCCGCCTGCGAAAACGATCTGGTCGAACATCGCGCCGCTCAGCTGACGAGCGCGTAGGTCGACGTTGCGTGAACGGCCATCTTGCCGTCCTCGTCGAACAGTTCGACTTCGCCGAACACCAGGTTGCGGCCCATCCGCAGCACGCGCGCGGTGACGAGCACGTCGCCCTTGCGCACCGGACGCATGAAATTCGTGTTCAGCGAGACGGTGGTCATCGGCCGGAATTCGCCGAGCGCGGCCGAGATCGCGACCACCATCGCGGTGTCGGCGGCGGCCGTGAACACCTGCCCGCAGATGATGCCGCCCGAATGACGGAATTCGCCGGAAAACGGCAGGCGCATCGTGACGCTGTCGTCGCCGATCGATACGGGGACCAGACCGAGCGAGCGGACCCACGGGGCCAGCAGGCGATCCAGCAATTCGCGGACTGCGTTTTCGTCCATCTTCGAATGTCCAGAAAACGTTGCGCGACCGCCGCGCAACGGGTGTGGACGTCATCATACCGGGAGCGCGCCAACTGCGATCGCTCGTTAGCGCGCGAGGAGCCGCCGGGGCAGTGACGAAGTATTTTCAGGAAATTTGTAGAAAGCGCTTGCCAAGTCCGAAATACCCGTGCATAATCTTTCTTCTGTTGGGGGCGTTAGCTCAGTTGGTAGAGCAGCGGACTCTTAATCCGTAGGTCGAGTGTTCGAGTCACTCACGCCCCACCAGGAATTTCAAAGGCCGGTCAGCGCAAGCTGACCGGCCTTTTTCCGTTCCGGCGACCGATTCAGGCGCCCGCCCGACTCCCCAGCATCACGGCATGCAATTACATACATGCCTCGCCCGTGCACTTTCCGCTAGAATCGTCCGACAAAATATCACACGACCGGGACGGCGATCGCCATATCGCCCCCGGCACTGAGAGAGCATGGGACGTCAGACATGGAATCATGTGAGCGAGACGCGACCATTCGGAGGGCACGGTCACGCCGACAGCCGCGCGCACGTCGAGTCGCGCCATCTCCCCGATCGCATCCGGCCCCGTCGCACGACGCGCACCGCGGATCCGGCCATGCCACGTAAGGACGCGCTCGTCGCACTCGCGCTCGGCGTTGCGCTGCTCGTGGTCGCAGCGATGCTCGCCGTCACCGCGAGCCGTGCGGTGGGTGATCTGGTCCGCACGCCGGGCACGGTCGTGCGCATCGTGCAGGACAGCGACGCGATGCGCGGATACCGTCCGATCGTCGCCTATCTCGCGAACGACGGCCGCCGCCGTGAAGTCGCCGGCAATACTGCATCGGTGGTCCCGGCGTACGACATCGGCGAAAGCGTCGACGTCCTGGTCGATCCTGCCCATCCGAACCGTCCCGCGCTGATCGACGATTTCACGCAACGCTGGTTTCCCGTCGCGGTGCCGGCACTGCTCGCGGTCGCGTCGCTTGCGGTCGGCTGCCTGCTGTACGGGAGCGAGCGCCGCAGCCGGCGAGACGACGCGCTTGCCGCACCGGCCGCCGGCAAGACGGCCCGGCGCCGCTGGAACATCGCGATCGTGCTGGTACCGATCGCGATCGGCACCGGCTTCCTGGCCGGCGCCGGTGCTGCCGGGCTGCGCCAGTGGCAGATCGCCCGCCATTACGCGCACTCGACCGGCCACGTCGTCGAGATCACCGAATCGGCACAATCGTCCCGCACACGCACGTCGCTCTATTCGGCGACCATCGCGTTCACGACGGACAGCGGCCGCCCGGTCACGTTCGCGCAAGGCTCGGCTTCATCGCGCCCCGGGCTGTACGAAGGCGAGGTGGTCAACGTGCTGTACGACCCCGTCATACCCGAGCGCGCGGTCATCGACCGGTTCTGGGACCGGTGGGGACTCACGGCGATCCTGTTCGCGATCGGCGCACCGTTCCTCGCCACCGGATTGTTCGTCATCGGTGCGCTGTGGCCCGATCATCGGCCGCACGAACTCGCTGAATGATGAACGCGGAGGAGACGGGCCGTCGACGCCGCGGCCCTGGCCTCACCGCTCCCTGAATGCCTCCACCTTTGCGCGATTCCCGCAGGTGCGCATGTTGCACCAGCGTCGCCCGACGCCGCGGCCGTGGTCGACGAAGAACCACGTACAGCGGCCGCACTGCCGCACGCGCGCGAAGTCGTCGCCACGCAGCAGATGCTCGAACCCGAGCGCGGCCGCGTCGACCCAGCGCGACGCGGCACGCGCATCGGGCCGCCACGCGAAGCGGCCATCGACCGCGTCAAACGAGCTGCGCCCGATCGCATCGCGGATCGCCTCCGCGAGCCGACCCGCCGCTCGCGCGCCGGCGCTGCCGCCGCCACCGCTCGTCAGGTGCGCGAGCGCCACGTACGCATCCTCGCGAAAACCCTGCAGCGCGGCGAGTTCGTCCGCACCGTCCTGCCGGGGATGACGCAGAAACCGTGTCAGGTCGGCCCCAGCCAGCAACCCCGATTTCCCCGCCCATGCGCGCACCGCCGCCCAGTCGACGAGTTTGTCCTCGTCGCGTGTCTTGCCCGTGTCGGCCACCGTGTTCAGGAAATCGAGCGCCGGATGGCCGCCGACGAAATCGGCCGCGCTCCATACGTGCGCCTGTCGCCCAGGCTCGTGTCGAGTAACCATTTATTTCCACCTATCGGTTTCATATCCGGATGAACAGGCGTAACCTGTTATCAACCTAAACAGGTTATCACGGAGGCGCCGATGCTCGATCTCGCCAATCACTTCGTTTTCGACGGTCACCGGATCGCATGGGGCACGCTCGGTGAAGGGCCGCCGCTCGTGCTCGTGCACGGAACGCCGTTTTCATCGCAGGTGTGGCGCCGGATCGCGCCATGGCTCGCGCGACGTCATCGCGTGTTCTTCTACGACCTGCTCGGCTACGGCCAGTCGGACATGCCCGACGCGGACGTCTCGCTCGGCCGGCAGAACGTGCTGTTCGGCGCACTGCTCGACGAATGGAATATTTCGCGCCCGCGCGTGCTCGCCCACGACTACGGCGGTGCAACCGTGCTGCGCGCGCACTTCCTCGACGGCATCGCGTATTCGGACCTGACGCTCGTGAACCCGGTTGCGATCGCGCCGCAAGGCTCGCCGTTCGTGCGGCATGTCGCGCAGCACGAAGCCGCGTTCACAGGGCTGCCCGCGTATGCGCACCACGCGCTCGTGTCGGCTTATATCGGCAATGCCGTCGCGCGACCGTTGAGCGACGACGTGCTGTCGATCTATCGCTCGCCATGGCTCACGCCGGCCGGCCAGCCGGCGTTCTATCGGCAGATCGCGCAGATGCGCCAGCGTTACATCGAGGAAGCCGAGGCACGCTATGCGCCGCCGGACTTTCCGGTGCGCATCGTGTGGGGCGAGGACGACGCGTGGATTCCGCTCGAACAGGGGCAGGCCCTCGCCGATCGCATCGCGGGCGGCAGGCTGATCCGCGTGCCCTGTGCAGGCCACCTCGTTCAGGAGGATGCACCGGAAGCGATCGTCGCCGCCGTGCTCGACGGACGCCGACAGGATTGATCGCCCCCGCAGCCGCGTGGCGTGGCGCGTCAGACGGCCGGTACGCCACGCGCGAGCGTCGCGACGAATTTCGCGGTGCTGGGGTCGCCCGGTCTCCCGAACAAGTCGCGCGATGCGTCAGCCTCGACGACACGGCCATCCGCGAGAAACACCGCATCGTGCGCACGTATCGCCGGCACTGCGAGCAGGTTCACGCAGCGCGGCAACGTGCGCTTGCATCCCACCGACGTGCGAAAGCCCGGCAAAAACGCAAATCGTCTAACGATGCGAGCCGATCGAATAACGCCCGCACTGGCCGCGAAGCCGGTGCGGGCGCGGGCACATTGCGTACCGCTTACCACGGCAGCGAATACGTCTTCGTGTTCGTGAAGCTCTTCATCGCCTCCTGCACGCCTTCCTTGTAGCCGAGGCCCGAATCCTTCACGCCGCCGAACGGCGTCAGTTCGAGCCGGTAGCCCGGCACCTCGCGCACGTTCACGCTACCGACTTCCAGCTCGGTGATGAAGCGCGTGATGTTGTCGAAGCGGTTCGTGCAGACCGACGACGACAGCGCATAGTCGGTGCTGTTCGACATCCGGATTGCTTCGTCGATGTCGCGAAAGCGCATGATCGGCGACACCGGGCCGAACGTCTCGTATTTCACGAGCGGCATGTCGGGCGTCACGCGATCGATCACCGTCGGCGAATACAGCGCGCCGTCGCGCACGTTGCCGACCAGCAGCCGCGCACCGCGCGCGATCGCGTCGTTCACCTGCTGCTCGCAGAACTTTGCCGCTGCCTCGTCAATCACCGTGCCCATGTCCACCGACGGATCGGACGGATTGCCGTACGACCACGCGCGCGTCTTCTCGACCACCAGCTCGGTGAAGCGATCGGCCACCGCCTCGTGCACGAGCATGCGCTTGATCGCGGTGCAGCGCTGCCCCGAGTTCTTGTACGAGCCCGACACCGCGAGCGTGCTTGCTTCGTCGAGATCGGCGTCGTCCATCACGATGATCGGATCGTTGCCGCCGAGTTCGAGCACCGCGCGCCGGTAGCCCATTCGCGATGCGATCGACTTGCCGATCGATACGCCGCCGGTGAACGTGATGAGGTCGATCGCCGGATTCGTGATCAGCTCATCGGCGATCTCCTTCGGGTCACCGGTGAGCACTTGCAGCATCTGCGGCGGCAGGCCGGCTTCATACAGGATGTCCGCAAAGAGGTAGCACGATAGCGGCACCTTCTCCGACGGCTTCACGACGATCCGGTTGTTGGTCGCGACCGACGGCACGACCTTGTGCGCGACCTGGTTCATCGGATGGTTGAACGGCGTGATCGCGGAGATCACGCCGAGCAGCGGTTCGCGCTGCGTGTACACGCGGCGCTTCTTGCCGTGCGGCGTCAGATCGCACGAGAAGATCTGCCCGTCGTCCTTCAGCACCTCGCCGGCGCCGAACGTGAGCACGTCGGCAACGCGCCCGGCTTCGTACGTCGAGTCCTTGATGCACAACCCGGCCTCGGCCGTGATCAGCGCCGCGATCTCGGCGGTGCGCGCGCGCACGATGTCGGCCGCGCGGCGCAGGATCGCCGCACGCTCGTGGCGCGTGAGCGTCGGCCGGAATGCACGCGCGGCGGCGAATGCGCGTCGCACGTCATCGAGCGTCGCCTTCGGCACGGTGCCGACGAGCGTTCCGTCGTACGGGTTGCGCACCTCGATCACCGCGTCGCGATGAATCAGCGCCCCATCGATTCGCAGTGCTTCACGATGAAACGAGCGGACCTCCGTCGATGCTGCAATGTCGTTCATGATGTCTTCCTGACGGGTGCGTACGCGTCACTGCAGATGATTGAGCGCGATGTCGATGATGTCGAAGTTGCGCAGTCGCGCGCGGGCCGTGACGTCGGTCGCGACCGGCTTGCTGAAGATCAGCGGCACGATCTGCTCGGAGAGCCCGCCGTGCGAGCGCAGCGGCACGTCGAGGCCCGACAGGTCGTGCTTGATGCGGCTCGTGCCGAGCACGACGTCCTGCTTCGAGATCACGATCAGGTCGCCCATCCGGTCGGGCGGCAGCTCGAAGCGCGCGCAGCCCTCGGCGCCCGTCAGCACGACCTCGATGCCGTCCACCGCGGCAAGCCGCGCGCGCAGCGCGTCGGCGTCGGCGGAATCCGGCACGTACACGGTCGCGAACGAGCCGAGCGCGCCGTGGTGCACGACGTACGGATCGGTGATCGGCAGGATCACGCGCGCGGCATCGTGGCCGACCCACTCGTCGAACAGCTCCTGCAGGTAGATTACGTTGGGCTCGCCGGTCTCGCCGTCGTGCTTCGCGTTCATCCCGTGGTCGGCCGTGATCGCGACGATCGCGCCGAGCTCGTCGAACCGCTTCAGGTATGCGTCCATCATCTGGTAGAACGCGTTCGCGCCGCCCGTGCCGGGCGCGCACTTGTGCTGCACGTAGTCGGTCGTCGACAGGTACATCAGGTCGATCGGGCGTGTTTCGAGCAGGCGCACGCCGGCCGCGAACACGAACTCGGACAGCTCCGCGCTGTACACGCTCGGCACCGGCTTGCCGACCAGTTCCAGCACGTTGTCGATGCCGTTTTCCTCGATGCTCGCCTCGTCGGCCTTCTCCGACGAGAAGCAGATGCCCTTGAGCCCCTTGCCGAGCAAGCGGCGCAGCTTGTCCTTCGCGGTGACGACCGCGACGCGCGCGCCTCGTTCGGCGAAGGTCGCGAGCACGGTGGGCGCGACGAGATACTTCGGATCGTTCATCAGCACCTCGGCGCCGGTGTCGCGATCGTAGAAGTAGTTGCCGCTTATCCCGTGGATCGCCGGCGGCACGCCGGTAACGATCGACAGGTTGTTCGGGTTGGTGAAGCTCGGCACCACGCACTCGCCCTTGAGCGCCGTGCCCGGCTTGAGCAGCGTGCGCAGGAACGGCGCGACGCCGGCCTCGGCCGCCGTCTCGAGATATTCATAGGCGCAACCATCGACGCAGACCACCACCACGGGGCGGCTCATCCAGTTGTAGCGGCGGCCGTTCACTTCCACGGATACAGGCGTTTCAGACATGACGGTCAGTCCTTTCGGTTCGAAGGGGTTGCGCTGTCGGCGCCCGCACCGCGCCGAGGAGGATGTTTTCCATGCTTGACATTAAAATCGATGATTTGTAGATTGTCAACAATATGGAGA
This sequence comes from Burkholderia sp. LA-2-3-30-S1-D2, assembly GCF_001523915.2. NCBI lineage: Bacteria > Pseudomonadati > Pseudomonadota > Betaproteobacteria > Burkholderiales > Burkholderiaceae > Burkholderia > Burkholderia sp. LA-2-3-30-S1-D2. The sequence goes on from NZ_CP013384.1 coordinate 3,407,389, forward strand.
AGACAGAAAGCAAAACCCGAAGGGACGGCGGGCTCGCCGCACACGGCGACCGCTATCGGCACAGCTGCCGCGCGCTGGTCGACGGCTTCCGGCCGTTCGGCGATCCTGCGATCCAGCGATCCAGCGATCCAGGTGCCGATCATCGTCACGTTCCATGCGGCGGACGATCCGAACTACGATTTCAAGCGGTTTTATCAGGAGGTCAAAATGCGCGGCTACGTTCTGTATCCGGGCAAGCTGCCGGCAGTCGATACGGTCCGCGTCGGCTGCATCGGCCACTTCGGCGAAGCCGGCATTCCGAGCGCGGTCGGCGCGGTCGCCACGATCGCCGACACGCCGAAGGCGATGGGCGTGCGCCGCGTGTCCGCCGAAGCCGCGGCCTGACGCGATGTACCCGCCGCACGACGACACGCATCGCCGTGCGGCGGTTTCGCTTTCTTTCCCCGCCGTGCGCGGCACGGCGCCCGACCCTTACCGGCACGACAACCGATGCGACCCTTCTGGATCGAACAAGCACTGTTCAACGACGGCGATCTCGCCCCCGCCCTGCAGGGCGCGACGCAGGCCGACGTCTGTATCGTCGGCGGCGGCTTCACCGGGCTCTGGACGGCGATCCAGGCGAAGCAGCAGGACCCGGCGCTCGACATCGCGATACTCGAGGCCGACCTGTGCGGCGCCGGCGCGAGCGGGCGCAACGGCGGATGCCTGCTCACATGGTCCGCGAAATTCCTGACGCTGCGCCGCCTGTTCGGCGAAGCGGAGGCGATCCGGCTCGTGAAGGCGTCGGAGGCGGCCGTCCAGCACATCGCCGACTTCTGCCGCGCGCATCGCATCGATGCAGAGCTGCGGCTCGACGGCACGCTGTACACCGCGACGTCGCGCGCGCAGGTCGGCACGCTCGCGCCGGTGCTCGACGCGCTCGCCGCGTGCGGCATCCACAGCTACGAGCCCCTGCCGGCCGCCGACGTCGCGCGCCGCTCGGGCTCCGCACGCAATCTCGACGGCGTGTACTCGCCGATCGCCGCGACCGTGCATCCGGGCAAGCTCGTGCGCGGGCTGCGCCGCGTCGCGCTCGACATGGGCATCCGGATCTACGAGCGCACGCCGCTCGTCGACTTCACGCCGGGGCAGCCGGCCGTCGTGCGCACGCCGTCCGGCAGCGTGCGCGCGAGCAAGCTGGTGTTCGCGATCAACGCGTGGATGGCGAGTCGCTTCCCGCAGTTCGAACGCACGATCGCGGTCGTGTCGAGCGACATGGTCATCACGGAGAAATGCCCGGAACTGCTCGAGCAGACCGGCCTCGTGGACGGTGTGTCGGTGCTCGATTCGCGGATCTTCGTGTACTACTACCGCACGACGGCCGACGGGCGACTGATGCTCGGCAAGGGCGGCAACACGTTCTCGTGGCGCAGCCGCATCGCGCCGGTGTTCGACCGGCGCTCGCCGTACGAGGCGCAGCTCACGCAGAGCCTGCGCGAATTCTTCCCGTCGCTCGCGAGCGTGCCGATCACCGCGAGCTGGAACGGCCCGTCGGACCGCTCGGTGACGGGCTTCCCGTTTTTCGGCCGCCTCGACGACGCGCCGAACGTGTTCTACGGCTTCGGCTATTCGGGCAACGGCGTCGGGCCGACCTACATGGGCGGGCAGATCCTGTCGTCGCTGGTGCTCGGCCTCGACAACGTCTGGACGCGCAGTCCGATCGTGCGCGGCCCGCTCGGCCATTTCCCGCCGGAGCCGATCCGCTATGTCGGCGCGCACGTCGTGCGCAATGCGATCCGCCGCAAGGAGCGCGCGGAAGACGAGAGCCGACGGCCGGCGAGGGTCGACACGTGGCTCGCGAAATTCGCGAGCGCGGCCGGCAAGGCCGACAAGGCCGACAAGGCGTGACGATGCGATGACGTCACGCGCAACGAAGTGCAATGAAAAAGGGACGCTGCGAAGCGTCCCTTTGCATTTGGCACGACCGCCCGTGCGGCCGCGTCAGACGCGCGCGGCTTTCTCACGCGCCACGTTGCCCGCCGAGGGCAGCGCCTGCTCGTGCGTGCGGCGCATCCGCGCAAGGCCGTGCGCGACGTGCTCGCGCACGAGCGCGACGGTCTTCTCCTCGTCGCCGCTCGCGAGCGCCTGCACGATCTTGTCGTGCTCGGCCGCCGACACCGCGATCGCGTCCTCCTCGGCCTCGATCGCGGCCTGGCGCAGCAGCCCGAGCTGGCGCACGAGCCGGCGATAGGTGTCGGTGAGGTGCGTATTGCCGACACCGACCACCATCGCGTCGTGGAACTGCACGTTCAGCTCGGTGTAGCGCGTGACGTCGTGCGTCTTCGCCGCATCCTTCATCGACTGGATGATGCCCTTCAGCACCTTCAGCGTGTCGGGCGAAATGCGTTTCGCGAGCGCGCGCGCGACCGACTCGTCGAGCATCGCGCGCACTTCGTAGATCTCCTCGGCTTCGCGCAGCGGCACGACGCGCACCGTCACGCCGCGGTTCTTCTCGTTGCGCAGCAGCCCGGCCTGCTCGAGCGCGCGAAACGCCTCACGCACGGGGCCGCGCGACACGTTCAACTTGGTCGCGATATCGACTTCGTTGAGTTTCTCGCCGGGCGCATATTCGCCGGACACGATCGCGCGCTCGAGCATGTCCTGGACAAGCATCGCGAGCGACTGGCTTTGCAGGAGTTCGATGGCGTTGAGCGCGTTCGGGGCAGTCATGATCGGGCAGGCAGCGAAGCTGCGGATGAGAACGAGGGCGCCATGTCGGCGAATGATCGCTATATACCCTCGCCCCGATATATTGTCAACAGTTTTCAGTTTCCAATAGCGAGTGCCTCATGCCGGAATGCGATGAGCGTGCGGCCGGCGCGAGCACGCCGAACCGCACGACGCAGACCAGCCGTCAGGCCGTCTGCTTGACCGGCCCCGGATCGCTCTGGCTCGGCCGGCCCGTCTCGACGTGGCCCGCGAAGCGGCGCACGACCTTGTCGTCGCCGCCGCGCAGCGTCGTCGCGGTGATCGTCAGATCGTACCAACCGTGGCTCGACGACAGCTCGAAGTGATCCTCGATGCGCTCGCCCGGCTCCAGCGTGTAGGTGCGCGCATGCGCGTGGCTGTACGCGTTGTCGACGACCACGCGGCATGCCGCACGGCCGCTGTTGCGCAGTTGCAGGTACAGGTGGCGGTTGCGCACGTCGTAGCCGATCTTCGCTTCCGGGTTCGCGTGGCGGCCGTCCGCGGCCAGCCGCGTGTTGCCCTGGAATTCGCACAGATAGCCGTTCGGGCCATAGGCGGCGAGATGGTAGTCGCCGCGCGCGGCGGACGTGCTCCAGGTGTCGGCGAAACGGTCGTGCGAGGACACTGCGTAGCGGCGCGGCGGCGTCGCCGGATTGCGGCGGTCGTACACGTAGAACGCGGCGCCCGCGTCACCCGAGTTCGCGAAGTCGAGCGACACGCTGTCGTCGCGCCCGTTCACGCGGGCATGCACGAACAGCTCGTACGGCAGCGCGCGCGCCGGACGCGTGCCGGGCTCCTGCGCCGGCATCGACTGCTGCGCGGGCACCTGGTATGCCTGGCCGGCGGTGGCGATGTGCTGCGGCACCGTGAAGCTCACCGTGCGCGTATCGGGTCGCGCGGAGAAGTCGAATGCCGACGTGAGGTCGCCGCAGACCGAGCGGCGCCACGCGCTGATGTTCGGCTCCTGCACGCCGAAGCGCGCTTCGAGGAAACGCAGCACCGACGTATGGTCGAACGTCTCCGAGCAGACCCAGCCGCCCTTCGTCCACGGCGAGATGATGATCAGCGGCACGCGCGGCCCGAGGCCGATCGGCTGGATGCCGCCCGGGTCCGCGCCCGGCACCAGCGGGCTCATCTCGCCCGGGTACTTGTTCAGGTCGAGCAGTTCGTCGCCGAGGTTCGACAGCAGGTTCGACGACACGATGCCCTGGCCGCCTGCCCCGCTCGTGACCGGCGGCACCGGCGGCACGACGTGGTCGAACAGCCCGTCGTTCTCGTCGTAGTTGAGGATGAACACCGTCTTCGCCCACACCTCGGGGTTCGACGTCAGCGCCTCGAGCACCATGTTGATGTAGAACGCGCCGTCGGTCGGCGACGCCTGCGGGTGCTCGCTGTACTTGTACGGCGCGACGATCCACGACACCTGCGGCAGCCGGTTCGCCTGCACGTCGGCCTTCAGCTCGGCGAGCGTGTGGTCCGACGCGCCCTTGTCGACCAGCGGGCCGCTCGCGCCTTCCTTCACCTGGAACTTCTTGAAGAACATCAGCGAATTGTCGGTGTAGTTGTCGGTCGGGTCGCCCGGGATACCCGTGCCGCCCTGATACACCTTCCAGCTGATCTTCGCGTTCTCGAGACGTTCCGCGTATGTCGTCCACGTGTAGCCGTTCGTGTTGTTGCGCTCGCCGATGCCGGGGCCGTTCGGCTGCGTGCCGTACACGTTGCGCGAGTCGATCGTGCCGGTCCACAGGTAGATGCGGTTCGGTGCCGTGTCGGCGTGCGCGGAGCAGAAGTACGCGTCGCAGATCGTGAACGCGTCGGCCAATGCGTAGTGGTAGGTGAGATCCTGGCGTTTCAGGTAGCCCATCGTCAGCACGTCCTGCTTCTGGTTCACCCACTGGTCCCACTGGCCGTTGTTCCAGGACAGGTGGCCGCTGCTCCAGCCGTGGTTGGTGCCCGGCTGAAATTCGGTCGTCTGCTTCGGGTCGAGATAGAACGGCAGCACGTACGGCGCGGACGGGTCGAGCCCGCGCGAATGGTAGTTCTTCGTGAACACCGACGCCGGCGGCTGCTGCCACACCGGCGCACCGCTCGGCAGCAGGTGCGGGCGCGGGTCGTTGAAGCCGCGCACGCCGCGCAGCCCGCCGAAGTAATGGTCAAACGAGCGGTTTTCCTGCATGAAGATGACGACGTGTTCGACGTCGCGGATCGTGCCGGTGCGATAGGCGGCCGGCATGGCCAGTGCCTTGCGGATCGCGGGCGGGAAGCCGGCGTAGGCGGCCATCGCGCCGGCGGACTGGGCGGCAAGACGCAGGAAATCGCGTCGATTGGTGGCGGACATGAAGAGGATCCTGTGGGTCGGTAAGGGTGGCGCCGGTCGAGCGGGGCCGGCGGTCGGTGCGTTGCCGCTATTACTCCGCACCGGCGTGTCCCGGCCGTGACCGGTTCCAGCAGGTTTCTTGCGCTCACCCCCAGCTTTTTTTCGAAGCGGCGCCCGGCGCGCCTTTCATCCGGCCGACACATGCCTGCGCTACGCTGACGCGCGATGAAGAGGGGGGAGAAGCCGAGTCGTGTTCGATCAGCTGAAGGCGTTCCACGCGACCGTCCGGCAGGGCAGCATCACGCGCGCCGCGCGCCACCTGGGCGTCAGCCAGCCGACGATCGCCGCGCAGATCCGGCAAGTCGAGCAGTTGTACGGCGTCGAGCTGTTCTATCGCAGCGGCCGCAGGCTCGAAGTCACTGAAACCGGCATCGAGCTCCTGCCGCTCGTCGAGAAGATGATCTCGCTCGAGGCGCAGGCCGACATCATGCTGCGCAACGTCGGCGGCCTGTTCGAAGGACACCTGCGGATCGGTGCGACCGGGCCGTACTACATCATGGACGCGGTCGGCCGCTTCTCGCATGCGCATCCGTCGATCGCACTCACGTGCCGGATCGGCAATTCCGAGGAAATCCTGCAGGCGCTGCAGGAATTCCGCATCGACCTTGCCGTGTCGTCGCAGCGCAATGACGCGGAAGGCCTCGAATGCAAGGTGATCTCCACCGATCCGCTCGTGCTCGTCGTGCATCGCGACCATCCGCTCGCGCGCTTCGACACGATCGACGCCGCGCAACTCGCGAACGTGCGGCTGCTGATTCGCGAGGAAGGGTCGGTCACGCGCCGCTGCACGGAGACGATCCTCGCGGCGGCCGGGGTCGCGCCCACGTCGGTCGCCGAGATCGGCAGCCGCGAAGCGATCCGCGAGGCGATCCTGCATGGCGTGGGCGGCAGCCTGTTTCCGCGCGGCGAGGCCGAGCGTCATCCGGACCTGCGCGTCGTCGCGCTGCGCGGTGTCGACACGACGATCGACGAATATGTGTACTACCTGAAGGCGCGCCGCCAGAGCCCCGCGATCGATGCGTTCCTCGCGTGCATCCTGCCGGCGCAGACCGCGACGCACGAGCCAACGCACGCGACGCGGCCGGTGAACGCGCGCTGAGCCGCCGCGCGTTCACCGGTTCGCGCATTTCCCTGCACCTCCGTGGTCATGTCCGGCGCTTGTCCCGCGCCTTCCTTCTTGCTTCCCGCCGTGTGTTACTTCGGCAGCGCCGGAATCATCCACGTGAACACGTGCTGCTGCAGGAACACGAGCACGCCGAGCAGCAGCGTGAGGATCACGCTGTGCCAGAACGTGCGCGCGAACACGACGCCTTCCTGCCCCTTCAGGTCGGTCGTCGACACGCCCGTGGCGATGTTCTGCGGCGAGATCATCTTGCCCATCACGCCGCCCGACGAGTTGGTCGCGGCCATCAGTACCGGATCGAAGCCGAGCTGCCGCGCCGCGACCACCTGCAGGTTGCCGAACAGCGCATTGCCGGACGTGTCGCTGCCGGACAGGAACACCGCGATCCAGCCGAGCGACGCCGACACGAGCGGGAACAGCGCGCCGGTCGACGCGACGCCGGTGCCGAGCGTGTAGCTGATGCCCGAGTAGTTCAGCAAATACGCAAGCCCGACGATCATCATCACCGTGATGATCGCGATCCACGTCTGCCGCCAGGTCTTGACCACGCATTGGAAGAACGCGCCGACGCCGGTGCGCGTCAGCACGGCCGTGATGATCGCCGAGAGCAGGATCGCGGTGCCCGTGCCGAGCGGCTGGAAGTCCCAGATCGCCGCATACGGCTTGTGATACAGCGACACGAACACCGCGTTGTGCAGGCCCGGCCACTTGATCTTCACGTCGCCGATCGCCGCGACGTTCGCATGCACCCAGACGATCACGACCACCGACACGACGATCCACGGCAGCCAGCCGCCGAAGCCCGCGCGCGCGGCGCCGGCCGCGGCGGGCGCGCTGCGTGCGAGCGCGTATTGCGGATCGGGCTGCGGCTTCCACACCTGCAGGAAGCCGATCGTGACGATCAGCGACGTGAGCGACGACAGCACGTCGGTGAGCTGGTAGCCGAGGAAGTTCGACGTGACGAACTGCGCGATCGCAAAGCTGCCGCCCGACACGAGCAGCGCGGGCCACAGCTTCGAGATCGAGCGCAGGCCGCCGTACGCGCCGACCACGTAGAACGGCAGCAGCAGCGCGAAGAACGGCAGTTGCCGGCCGACCATCGCGCCGAGCGTCGCGGGCGGCAGCGACGTGACCGCGCCGAGCACGGTGATCGGCACGCCGAGCGCGCCGAACGCGACCGGTGCCGTATTGAACAGCAGCGTGTAGGTGAGCGCTTCGAGCGCGGGGAAGCCGAGCGCGATCAGGAGCGCGCTGGTGATCGCGACCGGCGTGCCGAACCCGGATATCCCTTCGAGCAAACAGCCGAACGAGAACGCGACGACGAGCAGCACGAGGCGGCGGTCGTCGGGCAGGTTGTCGAGCATCCACTGCCGGAACTGGTCGAAGCGGCCCGACTTCACCGCGATGTTGTACAGCAGCAGGGCGTTGAACACGATCCACATCACCGGCACGACGGCGAGCGCCATGCCGGCGCCGACCGCGTCGAACGCGAGGCCGGCCGGCATGCCCCAAGCCCCGATCGCGACAGCGAGGCCCGCGACGAGGCCGGCGAGCGACGCCTGCCACGCTGGCCGGCGCAGCACGCCGAGCGCGATCAGCGCGACCGCGATCGGGATCACGGCGACGAGGAAAGACAGGAACAGCGAGTTGGCGACGGGCGTCAACGGCTGCGCGAACAGGATGCCGGGCGGCAGGGCTGCGGTGGGATTCATCGTGTCTCCGTTGTCGACCGGAGTTGGCGCTTCAGCGCCTTACTCCGGTCCCATGCTTCGCGGTCGACCGGAGTTGGCGCTTCAGCGCCTACTCCGGTCCCATGCTTCACGGTCGACCGGGGCTCGCGCATCAGCGCCTGCGCACACCTCGATCCCGTTCAAACGTCTGTTCCACGGCCGCAACGATCATCCGACGCTTGCGCACGCAACCATGCCGCAGCGCCAACCGATCGGTCGCTTAAAAGAGGTTAGGAGGCGCATTGCGCTTTCACAAGGAGGGCAAGCCCGATGCGCGTGGTGCCGATACACGGCATCCGCCGCACGTTGAACGGCGGCTGGCGACCCGCTGACGCGCGCGCCAGCAATCCGCCGGCGCAATGTTGCTCAACCGGAAAAGGTGACTGACGGGACGCGGGGTGTTTCGTTTGGCATCCGAAGCCTAGACTCGCTGCATCGATTCCGCCCGCGTCGACGAAGGCGCGGCTCCGGAACGCTCACGGAGCAAACACGATGAAAACCATGAAACTTGCGGCGTACGCGTTGGTGCTGATCGGCTCGGCCGTCGCCGCCCAGGCTCAGGCTGAGTCGACGCTGACGCGCGCGCAAGTTCGCCAGGAACTCGCGGAGCTGCAGGCCGCCGGCTATCGGCCGAGCCTCGCCAGCGGTCCCGACTTTCCGCAAAACATGCAGGCGGTCATGCAGCGCGCCGCGCAGGCGCGCGGCGATGCGGCCGGCCACGGCAACGACGGCCACGCGAATGTGGAATCAGGGAAGCCGACGCTGCCGCGCGTGGCCGATCGCGACACATACGCGCATCACTGAAGCGGCTGAAACCCGGCCGGGCGCGTGACCGCACCACCATCCGGCCCGCCGCGCGACGCGCAGCGGGCGGCGGCCATCAAACGCTGAAGCGATTCAGCGTATAGGCACGATAGGCCGCGACGAACGCATCGAACGATCCTGCCTCCTTCGCTTCCAGTTCGGCCTGCTCGGCCAGCGACTTCGCCGCGAGCGCCTGCTCGGTGCGCATCGTCTCCGCCGACGGCGGGTTCGCGCGGAAATGCGCGGCGTGCGCTTCGCTGTGTGCGAGCGCGAACGCGAGGAACGACTGACCGTTCTCGCGCATCGTGCGCAGCACGCGCGCCGACGGCGTCCGCTCCGGATCGGCGAGCTTCTCGCGCTGCGCGGCAATCGCACGCGCATGCTCGTCGCCGCCGCGGATCTCGTCCAGACGGCGCCCGACGGTCTCGATATCGGCCATCAGGTCGTCCGCCCACGCCTGCAGCGTGACCGGCTGGCCGTCGCGCACCAGCGTGAGCCCCGGCTTGCGCCCTTCCATCGTCACGCTGCCAAAGTTCGCATTCGCTTCCTTGTACGCGTCGCAGTCGAGCGCGGGGCTCTCGTCGAGCGCGCAGGCGAGCAGGAACGCGTCGATGAAGCGTGCGGTCTCCAGCGCGATGCCGGTCGGCTCGAACGGATCGATGTCGAGGCAGCGCACTTCGATGTATTGCACGCCGCGCGACGCGAGCGCATGCAGCGGACGCTCGCCCGAATACGTGACGCGCTTCGGCCGGATCGTCGAGTAGAACTCGTTCTCGATCTGCAGCACGTTCGTGTTGATCTGGATCCACTCGCCGTCGCGATGCGTGCCGATCGCCTCGTACGGCGGATACGGCTCGCTCACGGCCTTCGACAGCGCATCGAGATAGCCAGGCAGCGTGTTGTAGTCGACGTGCAGCGCGGCCTGCGCGGTCGTGTTCGAGTAACCGAGGTCGCTCATCCGCAGGCTGGTCGCGTACGGCCGGTACAGCGTATCGGCATCGAACGCGTCGAGCTTGTGCGGCTTGCCGCGCAGGAATTTCGCGTCGAGCGCGGGCGACGCGCCGAACAGGTACATCAAGAGCCAGCTGCGGCGACGGAAGTTGCGGATCTGCGCGAGGTAGCGCTCCGACTGGTACTCGACGAGCGTGGCCGTCGAGCCCTCTTCCGCATGCAGGCGCCGCCACACTTCCTCGTGCAGCGAGTAGTTGTAGTGGATGCCGGCGATGCACTGCATCGTGCGGCCGTAGCGATACGCGAGGCCGCGGCGGTACACCGTCTTCAGGCGGCCGATGTTCGACGTGCCGTAGTCGGCGATCGGAATTTCATCGTCGGCCGGCAGCAGGCCCGGCATCGAGTCGTTCCACAGCATCTCGTCACCGAGCGACGCATACACGTAGCGGTGCAGATCGTCGAGACGTTCGAGCGTGATCGACGCGTCGCCTTCCGCCGGCGTGATCAGTTCGATCAGCGCTTCGGAATAATCGGTCGTCAATGAAGGGTGCGTGAGAGCTGAACCGAGCGCGCGCGGATGCGGCGTGAACGCGATCATCCCGTCGCGCGTCACGCGCAGGCTTTCCTTTTCGATGCCGCGCAGGCCGTCGGGCAGATGCTGCCGCGTCGGGCCCGAGCTCAGCGCTTCGAGACGATTCAGCAGCAGTTCGGACTGGCGGTGAGTCATGGTGTTCGACATGGAGACGCAAGTGCGTGACGGCCGCGCGCGAAATGCCGCGCGCGGCCGGCTGGATTATTGGTCGCTTCGTTGGTAGCGGGCACTTTAACATCTCGCCGTAACACGCGCTTGAGGTGGCGCCGGGCGGTGCGCGCCGGCCGCGGCGGGCCGTCGGGCGGGCCGATGGCAACGAACGCCGCGCGCACGGCTGACCGTCGTCGGCACCGACGGACGCAACCATCACGCGACATTCATCGGAGGGAACGTGAGCGACGAGCACGGCAGCGCCGTCAGGTGCAACCCGTTCAGCCGAAGCCGCGATGCATCGTCGTCACGGCCGGGCCAACCGTGCGCGCCGGGGCGTCAGACACCGGAGCGGGTTGATCACCGTCAAACGTCGCAACCATGAGGATCACCGACCGATCGCTGCCGGCGTGATGCCCCTTGCGCGTTGCGTCGCGGCCCTGCCCGGTCGCACCCGCCGGCCTGCGGCCAAGACCGTCATCCGCCGCGCGCGCCGCCGGCCCGGTCCGCCACGTCGTTCCACAAATGAAGCGCCGCATATGCGCGCCACGGCCGCCAGCCTTCGGTCCGGCTTTTCTGGCTCGCGAGCCGGTCGAGCGACGGATCGCGCGCCGCGATCGACTGCATCAGCACCAGATCGGACGCCGGCCACGCGTCCGGGTCGCGCCACGCGCGCATCGCGATGTATTCGACGGTCCACGGGCCGATGCCGGGCAGGTCGAGCCACGCGCGACGCAGCGTCGCAAGATCGGCCTGTGCGGGATCGAGCGGCACGTGGCCGGCCGCCACCGCGCGCGCCATGCCCGTCAGCGCCGCGGCCCGCTTGCCTGGCATCCCGATCTTCTCCAGATCGCATGCGGCGAGCGCGTCCGGCGTCGGAAATCGCCAAGCGGGGGCGCCGTCCGGCGCCGCCATGCCGTCGTCGTGCACGACGCGCTCGCCGGCGCGCTGGACGAGCCGGCCGACGATCGTCGTCGCCGCCTTCACGCTCACCTGCTGGCCGACGATCGCGCGCACCGCGAGCTCGAATCCCGACCAGGCGCCCGGCACGCGCAGCCCCGGCGCGGCCTCGACGAGCGGCGCGAACCACGGGTCGCGCGCGAGTCCGCCGCCGATCGCGGCCGGGTCGGCGCCGAGGTCGAACATCGATGCGACGCGGTGCGCGAATGCATCGTCGATATGCCGCGCGGCCGCCCCTTCGAGCGTCGCGATCAGGCAATGCCGGCGCGGATGCTTCGTGACGACGAGCCTGCCCGCGTCGCCGTTCAGATCGACGATCCGGCAATACGTGCCGTCGACGACCTGTTCGACACCCGGAATCGCCCGTCCGCTGAAGAAGCGCAGCACGCGCGCCCAGTCGTACGGCGCCTTGAAGCGCAGCGCCATCTGCACGGACGGCGGCACGTGGCCGCCGTTCGCGATCGATGTCGTCGTGGTTTTGTCGATGCTCAAACTGCGTTGCCCTCCGCAACGGCTTCGGTTTCATCGTCGCGCACATGGCGCGCCTCGGACGCGAGCAGCGTCGCCTTGCGGCGCACGCCCCAGCGATAGCCGGCGAGCGCGCCGCCCTTCTGCACGACACGGTGGCACGGGATCGCGAGCGCGACCGGATTCGACGCGCAAGCCGATGCGACGGCTCGCACCGCGCGCGGCGAGCCCAGCGCCTCGGCGATTTCCGAATAGCTGCGCGTTTGCCCGTACGGGATGTGCGTCAGCGCTTCCCACACCCGCTGCTGGAACGCGGTCGGCGCAATGTCGAGCGGCAGGTCGAACGCGTGCCGCGTGCCGTCCAGATACGCGCGGATCTGCGCGACGAACGGCGCAAGCCGCGACGGCGATTCGACCAGCTCGGCACGCGCGAACGCGTCCTTCAATTCGCCGACGAGCGACGCCGGTTCGTCGCCGAACGCGATCCGGCAGATGCCCTGTTCGGTCGCGGCGACGAGCACCGAGCCGAGCGGCGTCGACGCGGTCGCATAATCGATTCTCGAGCCGGCGCCCTGACGACGGAACGCGGACGGCGCCATGCCCAGCTCGCGCGGCACCGATGCGTAGAGCCGCGACGGCGAGTTGAACCCCGCGTCGACGGCCGCCTGCGTGACCGGCTGCCCGCTTTGCAGCGCCTCGCGCAAGGCGGCGCCGCGCTGCGCGGCCTGATACTGCCGCGGCGACACGCCGACCACGCGCTTGAACAGCCGCTGCAGGTGGAACGGGCTCACGTGCACGGCGTCGCTCAGCTGCTGCAGCGTGAGCCGCTCCGGATGCGCATCGAGCACCGCGCACGCGCGGTTGACGATCTCGAGCTCGCGCGGCAATCCTTCCGGCTGGCAGCGCTTGCATGGGCGGAAGCCGGCCGCGCGCGCGGCGGCCGGATCGGCAAAGAAGGACACGTGCTCGCGCCGCGGCAGCCGTGACGCGCAGCTCGGGCGGCAGAACACGCCGGTCGTGCGCACGGCATAGAAGAACGCGCCGTCCGCATGCGGATCGCGGGCGGTCACGGCGCCCCAGCGGGCATCGTCGGTCGAATAGGCGGCTTTCATCTGAACCTCGCACTCTCCAGTGTAGATGGTGCCTACTCTAGACATCGGCATGGGCCGTCGCGCCCTGAATCTTGCTCTGTGATTCGCGCCGGTGAAACCCGAGACTAACTCGGGGAAACAATCGGGGGCACATCGAACCCGTTCAATCGGACGAAAAGCCGCGCGGCCGCTGCGTCCACGCCGCTTTCGTCATCATCGCGTCACCATTTTGCTGCAGTGCGGATGCGACAAATCGCCGTGCTGACCATTTTTTACACTCGGAATATTGCAACGCACCATCGCCGTGTGTATAGTTGGAACTGTCTCCTCCATGTCTCCTCCTGATATGGATTAAGCCCGTTCCGCTCTGCGTGAACGGGCTTTTTTTCGTCCGTCGATCGTGCCCGTTCCGGCATGCGTCGCCGGCGCGGTCTACACTCGGTGCACGCCATCCGCGAAGGAGTGCCCGCTCATGAAACCGACCATCCGCGCGATCGATCACGTCGTGCTGCGCGTGACCGACATGGCTGCGATGACGCGCTTTTACTGCGATGCCGTCGGCTGCCACGTGGAGAAGGAACAACCCGACCTGGGCCTTGTACAGTTGCGCGCCGGCGACGCGCTGATCGACCTGCTGTCGGTTGGCGGCCCGATCGACCGTCCCGACAGCGGCCCGCCCGGCACCGGCCGCAATCTCGACCATCTATGCCTGCGCGTCGAGCCATTCGACCCCGATGCACTGATCGAGCATTTCGCCGCGCATGGTGCGCGCCCTGGCGCCCCCGCCGAACGCTACGGTGCAGGCGGCTACGGGCCGTCGATCTATCTGTTCGATCCCGAAGGGAACATGCTGGAATTCAAGGGGCCGCCCGCCGCGCTCGGCTGAGCGCCGGCCGTCACGCGTCGGCGCGCGCCTTCAGGACCGTCCATTCGACCGCGACGGGATCGTGATCGGCGCTCGAGATCCAGGCGGCGCCGTCCTGAACCGTGCACTGCAGGCGCATCGTACGCTCGGCGAGACGCCCGAGCGCGGCCGCGACGCCGTCGGCCAGCGACAGCACCTGGACGTTGCGCAGTCGCTCCACCTTGCTGCGCACGCCCTGCCACCAGATGTCCGAGGTCTTGCCGCCATACGCGATCACCGTGACCTGCCCGGCGCGGCCGGCCGCCTTCGAGATGCGCCGCTCGTCGGGCTGGCCAGCCTCGATCCACACGTCGATCGCGCCCGTCAGGTCCTTCTGCCACAGATCGGGCTCGTCGACGTCCGACAGCCCCTTGCAGAACTCGAGACGCTCGTGCGCGAACAGCGCGAACGCGACGATGCGCACCATCATCCGGTCGTCGGTTTCCGACGGGTGACGGGCGACCGTCAACGCGTGATCGGCGTAGTAGTGCCGATCCATGTCGGCAATTTGAAGCTCGGCTTTGTAGATCGTGGATTTCAGCGCCATGCGGATACGGCCCGGGCGGGCATTCGGTTCGGTCGGGCCGTGATGATACCGAATGCGCGCCGCCCGGCGCGTGACGGGCGCTCCACAGCACGACGGCCCGGCATCGGCCGGGCCGCGTTCGTGCCGCGCCACCGGCAGTTCCGGCCGGCGCGCGGGTGCGAGAGGTGCGTGCGGGTTATTGCTTGACGAAGCGCGAATCGGTCCAGAGGCCCTGCTGGTCGCTGTTGTCGGCGCTGACGAACTGGACGTCGCCCTGATCGACCGACACCACGCGGAAGCGCTGGCCTTCCGGCACCGACAGGCAACGGTAGTCGTCGAAGTATTGCTGCTTCGCCTGCGACTTGCCGTCACGCTCGTGACTCAGTACGGAGTCCAGATTGTCCTTCGACAGACAGCCCCATGCGTTCTTCGTCAGCTGGATTTCCTGCTTCGGCTGGACAGCCGCATCGCCGCCCGCCTGGGCGATCGACACCAGGGAAAATGCGCCGACAAGGGCGAAAAGGACACCGGTACGCTTCATCATGTTCTGTCTCCAGGCTTGCGGGCACCAGGCTCGGTTAGCTATGTGTTTAAAGGTGATCGTGAACCCGCGTTTTTCAATTTAGAAGACTGGCAAGCGATAGCAAGCACATTTGTTGTGCGACCGCAATAGCGACGAATTGTCGCACCATGCGCACCTCCGATTTTTTGCTTGCCGCGCACGCGCGGCGGCGGCTGTCATCAGGCGAATTCGCCCGCGCCGCCGGGCGCAATGCGTTGTCCCGCAAGACCGTCAGCGAAATTGCAATACGCCGGTTGAACGGTTTGGATAATTCATTTCAATATCGAGACCATTTTGATGCGTTGCACACAAAGTCATCCGAAACGATATGAATTTACCGCAGTGCGGAACCGGATTTACCTGATACAAGAAAAATGCCAGGTATAAGCGCACTCGTATTTACCCGTATTTTCCCGAATGGGCCGTGCGCCCGCAGCGCGTGGCCGCAGGGGCGTCTTCACCTGTGTTTTATCCAGCGTTATTCAGACTGATTGCGGCCGCTCGAAATAATCGCGCTGGAAGATGCACATGCGATAAGCGTTGTGATACGCGCCGTTTCCGAAAAATTCTTCCTTCAATTCCGCCTCGTGCTGGAATCCGCATTTCTCGTACACGTGGATTGCCGCCGCATTCGACGTATCGACGATCAGGTACAGCTTGCGCATGTTCAGCACCTTGAACGCATATTCGATCGCGAGGCGCGTCGCCTGGCCCGCATAGCCGCGCCCCTGGCACTGGGGCGCGATGATGATCTGGAACTCGCCGCGACGGTGAATGTAGTCGAGCTCGATCAGCTCGACGAGGCCGACCAGTTCGTCCTGAGGATCGACCGCGACGAAGCGGCGCTCGCGCTGGTCGTGCACGTGGCGGTCATACAGTTGCGACAGCTCGGAGAATGTTTCGTACGGCTCCTCGAACCAGTAGCGCATGATCTTCGCGTCGTTGTTCAGCTCGTGAACGAAGCGCAGGTCCTGACGCTCCAGCGGCCGCAGTGCAAGCGTGTGCTTGTCGTTCTGGAGTTGCATGGTCGTGTCCTTTTTGATGCCCGCGTGCGTGTGAAACGTCCGTGCCGCGGCACGGCGACCGGAGCGCGTTCCGCGCTGCAAGAAGTTGACCGCGGGCGAAGTTCAGAGCCTAGAATGGGAACAAGGGTTCCTGCCACCGCAAGGAGGCTATCGTGATCGAGCAAGTCATACTCGGCATCTTCCTCGTATTGCCACTCGTGATCGTGGCTGCACTGTTCTCCGACGAACTGTGGCAGGAACATCGGCGGCAGCACCCGCGCGACGAAAACGCACCGCATATCGACTGGAAGCATCCGTGGCGTCGCGTGCGGCGCGGGCACTGAGTCGATCGCCATCCCCGCAGGCACTCCGTCCGGGGCCGGTCGCCCCGAGCCGAACGGTGCCCCTTCCGCTACGAACCCATTCCCGCTGAACCCGCGAGACGCCGACGTGAACGACAAACCCGCCCTCCCTCCGCACGATATCCCTGGCGAAGCGATCGATCTGCAGATCGCCGACGTGCTGGCCGCCGTCCGCTACCCGGCGAACAAGGATGCGATCGTCGACGCTGCACGCGACGCCGGCGCGAGCAACGAAGTGCTGTCGATGCTCGACGGCCTGCCCGAACAGGACTATGCGGACGTCGATGCCGTCACGCGCTGGGTCGCCGGCAACTTCGGCCCCGGCCTCGGGATTTGAGCGCGCGCGAATAACGCGATAGGATCGGGCCGCACCGGTCGCATCGCGGCCGGATGCATGCCGTCCGGCGCCAAGACCGGGCGTGACCGCACGAGCGCCCGGGGGAAATCCATGGAAGGCATTCTGATCCAGCACACGACGCGTCGTCAGCTCTGGTTCGGCGCACTGACGGCGCTCGTCATCGTGCTCGCGCTCGGGATCGCCATGCCTCACGCGAACGTCGCGCTGCCGGCCGTCGAGCCGTTCATGCCGATGTGCGCGCTGACCGTGTTCACCACCGCGAGCATCGCCGCCTTCTTCCTCGGCGCGCAGTTCACCGTCACCCGCCAGCCCGTGCTCGGCGCGCTCGGCGGCGCCTATGCGTTCACAGCACTCGCCGTCGCGCTGCAGCTGCTCACCTTTCCCGGCGTGTTCGCGCCGCACGGCTTGCTCGGCGCACGTCCGCAAAGCGCCGCGTGGATGTGGGTCTTCTGGCATGCCGGCTTTCCGTGCTTCGTGATGGCCGCGCTGCTCGCTCGCGAGCGGCTCACGCGTGCGCCGGTCGGCGCGGCGCAGACGCGTTTGTGGACGTTCGCGCTGGTCGGCGGCCCTGCCATCGCGGCTGCGCTGCTGTGCGTGCTCGCGCTGAACGTGGCACTGCCGCCCGCGTTCCATCCGCCGGCCGACGCGGCCGTACTGCCCGTCAACGGGATCGCGCTGGTCGTATGGATCCTCAATGCGCTCGCGCTCGTCGCCGTGCTGGCCGCCGGCCGGCTGCGCACGACGCTCGACCTGTGGCTCGCGATCGCGGTGCTCGCCTGCCTCACCGACACGACGCTGAACCTGCTGACCACGAATCGCTTCACGGTCGGCTGGTATCTCGCCCGCATGTTCAGCATGTTCACGCCCGGCGTACTCGTGTGCGTGCTCGCATGGGAGGTGACGAAGCTGTATCAGGAGCTGTTCGAAGCACATGCGACGCTGGTTCGTTCGTCCGCACGCGACGGGCTGACCGGCGCGTTCAACCGCAGCCACTTCAACGATCACTTCCACACGTTGTTCCTGCAGGCGCGGCGGCAAAGCGAGCCGTTGTCGCTGCTGATGATCGACGTCGATCACTTCAAGGCCTACAACGACGCGTTCGGTCACGTGAAGGGCGATGCATGCCTGATCGCCGTCGCGAATGCGCTCACCGGTGTGGTGCGGCGTCCCGCGGATATCGTCGCGCGCTATGGCGGCGAGGAGTTTGCGATCGTGCTGCCGAACACCGGTGCGCGCGGTGCGCGGATCGTTGCCGAGGAAGCGCGCGAAGCGGTGCTGCGGCTCGATCTCGCGATGCCTTCGTCGCCAGCGGGGCGCGTGAGCGTCAGCGTCGGTTGCGCGACGGTGTCGGTCGAGGATCTGTCGACGCCCGATGCATTGATCGAAGCCGCCGATGCCGCGCTGTACCACGCGAAGGATGCGGGGCGAAACCGCGTCGTCATGGCGTGAAAACGTCTGCGGATTGGCGATTTGTTACGGTCATTGTGACCGGAATAATCCGCCGTTACGGATTGCGGCACCGGGAAACGATCGCTTACAGCCCGTGTCGACGGCGCTCGCTATGCTGGATTCATGTCGAATCCGAGCAGGTGAACGCGATGAAGAAAACCCTTTTGCTGATTGCCGGCGTGGCCGTGTTGCTGAGCGGCTGTATCGTGGTGCCCGATGGTGGCGGGTATTACGGCGGTGGCGGGTATTACCATCATCATCGGCATTGGGATTGATGCATTCCGCCCCGGCCGCCGCGATTGCGCCATCCGGATCGGATCAGCCGATTGATCCGGACTGGCGGAAGCGGCAATCGCGTCTTTCCTCATGAACCGCGGGAAAGTCTTCGCAAGGCTTCGGCGCGGATCCCTGGATTCTGACGACATCACATCTGGCCTCGAATTCGAGGCCGATCTCGGCAAGCTTTCCCGACATCTGCGCTGAATGGTCCGCCGCTCGGTGCGTGGCACGGCGTCCGCCATCGACAAGGCACTCATCCCGGAACGGGACCGATGCGCCAAAGGGAAACAGCGGGACGTGAAGTGCCCGCTCACCGATACATAACCTAGCGAAATGCCGCAAAGCCTTACCTAGCAATGATCCGACACGACGATTGAAATTTTGTATGCCAACTTGTGTGCCAAAAAAGCGTTGCGCCTCTGGCTAACCACCTGCTGACGATCTAAGCGCCCGCGTCTCACCTCGTGACTAGCGAGCCAGTAAGTCGCACGCAGCGACGATCCAAGACCGCGAGTAGCGGCGGGGCGGGGGCACTCTTAGCGCCGCTGACAAGGCCGCTGACGGCGCGAGGATACAGACTCAGCAGGGACCGCTCCAGCAGGCAGGCAGCACGGATTGCCGCTTCCGCTCTCAACGACTATGACCCCCTTGTTACGCGCCTCCCACCAGAATTTCCAGACTTCCCAGCACCACCACGCCCCTGCTATTCCGGTATGAATATGCCCCCCCTTAGGCGCGCCGACAGTAGGAAAAACACGCGGGTGTGAGCCCCCGCGTCTTTGCCCTAGACGCAGGGTCCCCCGCTTTCCGCCCACCCAACCTTTGCCCTGACGGCAACAATCGCCGAAGGTGCGTCGCATCGTACCCCCCGGTAGAAGCATCGCCGCTAACCGTCCGTTTCGCTCGCCCAGCCTTGCCAGTGTTGAGTCTGCCTTTGTTGCGCCACCTCCACGCGCACCTCTCCCATTGCTCAATTTTCTTGGGAACATGGGAACAGGACCAATCAAAATGGCTGAAAGCCAATACCATAAGGGCTTTCGGCGGTTCCCATCCATTCGGGAACAAACGGGAGGGGATTTTGGGAACAAGACGCCAAAACCCTTATCGGACAAGGGTTTGGGCCGTACCCAAGCCGAAATTAGTAGCTTGGGAACTGGCATCCGCATTATCCCCTACACGGTAACAATCTGACAGGCGGCCAATGCGCGACAGGTCCGCTCTGGAACACGACGCCAAAGTAACTTTGAGCGCGGCAGAGGGCAATTCACGCGCAAAAGAATGCCCCGCGCCGACACCTCGGCACGGGCGCGGACTGCTAGTTGATATCGATGGAGAAAATGGACGAGCGGAGGCAATAAACGCGGATCGGCTGAGGAAAGCCAACCCGCTGCTTTGAGTCCGGGCGGCCGCTCTTGCTCTCAACGGCCAATACGTCGTGTTCAGCAAGCACCTTGGCTACGGCACGATAGTCGAATCCACGACATACCTCCATGCGAAATGCCTCAGGCAGAATGAGATATTCAATATCGCTCCGTTCCGCATCGGCCGGCGAGATGCTCTCGCCGTACTCCGCCATGTATTCCCGATTCGTATTGACAGCGCGACCCTCCGATACCATCCGCTTGAACCCGACGCGGTGCATGGTTTTGCCCGCGTGATCGTCGCAAGTGCGCTGCACCCACGTAAAGCGGGCATCGCCATGCGCTTCCAGAAAGCCCCGAACCTGCCGAAGCATCGCCGTAGTTTCAGCATTCCCCACGCCGCCACGCTCACGAACCCACGCCTTAAAACAGGCATGCGCCGCTTGAATCGCGCGCCCTTCGCTCCATCCCGTGCAACCTGCCTCGCTCGCGATCTCGCCCGCGACGCCGACAAGCGCGAACCGTTGTGCAACCCGCGCGACTTGTCCGTCCGCTCCGTGCGGCACCCAATCAGCCACAAGCGCGGCAATCATCCCGCTTACGGTCTCGCGCATGCGGTCGGCGTTCTCGGCCGTGTGCCGAATGAACTCCATCGCCGCCACGCCGTAATACTGGCCGGAGGCGCGGGAAACATGATCCGCCAGATCCTTCGGCGTCGCGAACCCGTGCAACTCTTCGAAGAGGCCGTATCCATGCCCCGCATCGGCCGGCAGCGTCGCCAGTCGCACGTCCTGACCGGCGTTTGCCGTCTTGCTCGCCTCGCCCATGATCGACGCGAGCGTCTTTTCCCCACTCGACAGAAACAGCAACCGCCAGGACAACACGGGCTTCGCGGTCGCGTTGCGGGTCGCACGCCCCTTGCCAGCCTCGTTGCCGATCATGTAGACGATATCGCCCACCTCCTTCGGCTCGACTTGCCCGATTTCATCGAGAATCAGCAAGCCGTCGCTATGCTGCGCGGCCGTGGATTCCATCGCGTTCGACGTGGCCCGCCAGCTTCGCAGGTAGTCGCGCCCGCCGAACACCGATGCGGCCGCGCGCAACGCCGTAGTCTTGCCGACCGTGCTGTTACCCATCAGGTGAAAACCGCCCGACGCCTGCCCTGAGAACCGCAACAACGTTCCAGCGAAGGCGCTCGACACGCAAAACATCAGGCGGCTATTGCCGACGCAGAGCGCGGCCAGCTCGCGCCGCCAGTCGTCCAGCGTTCCGCTTTGCTTGAAATGACTCTCGATACTGCCGTCCGTCTGAAAAATCGTCAGGTCGTCACCCGCGCCTATGGTCCGATCCGGCAGGACGAAGGCGTTGCCATGCCAGCCGATCCGGCTCGTACAGCGTGCGCGTTGATCGCTGCGCGCCGTCTGAATGTAGCTTGTGAGCCGTTGTTTCGCGGACGATGACGGGTCGATGTTCAAGCCCATGTCCAGCAGGATCGCGCGATACTCCGCACCGTCGCCCGCCAACATACGGCGCGGCATCGCCCACCGCTTCGGATTGCCGTCGCGGTCCTCGAACTGGAGCAACACGCCCCATTCCGTGTTCGCCTCGTTACGCGTCTCGGCCGCGACCTCCAGCGGGTCGCAGATCCATTGCGGCGGCAGGTCATTTCCGTCGCGGTCGTAGCCCTCATACCAGACGCCCCGGCCATCGACGCGGAACCGTGCCCGCCCGTCGCCCGTCTGCGTCATTTTCGGGCGCTTGGCGGGCTTCGGCGCGGGCGGGGCGACCTTGCTCTTATCGGCAGCCGACGAACCGCCCACGGCGTGCGCAGCGCGTACCGCTTCGGCCACGGCATCCATGCCACGATGCGCCGCCATGTCGTTGAAGTCTGTTCCGGCCACCGGACGATCCGCGCCGAAGTCGGGAACCGCAACCGCGCCGCCCACGGCGTCAGCCGCCGCGCGGGCCTTCGTCACCCCCGGATTGCCCTTCGTCGTGTGGTCATCGTCGGCGCACACAATGATGCGAGCGGCCGCGAACCGGCCGCGCAACGCGGTCGCGACGGCCATCAGGTTCCCCGCGTCGAATGCGACGGCAGCAGGATGACCCGTTGCGGCCGCAAGCGTCGCACACGTCGCGTAACCCTCGCCAATCAGCAGCGTGGACGACACCGCGCCGCCAATCATCGAGAGGCAACCGGACTTGCGGCCGTTCGGCAGATAGCGTTTCTGCCCGTCTTCCAGAATGAATTCCAGCGTCCACAGCTTGCCGTCCGCGTCGCGTGCGGGGATGAGCAGCGCACCGTCGCACGAGGCCGTGCCAATGCGTAGATTGCCGCGATAGACGCGCAGATCGCCGGCCGGAATGCGCTTGCGGACGAGATACGGATGATCGGCCGGCGCAGGCTCGGCCGCCGCCCAGATTGACTCAGCGAGCGTCGCCGCCGCTCGCTGTTTTTCGGCTTGTGCGGCCAGCTCGGCCGCCTCCCGGGCAGCGCGCTCGGCCTTCTGCCGCTCGCGCTCCACTGGATCGACCGGCTTTGCACGGTGCGCGCGCGGGTCAAAGCCGCTTTGCTTCGCAAGATGAAAGAGCGTACTGATCGTGATCTTTCCGCCCTTGAACGACTTCCATACGTCGCGCGCATCATTCGCACTGTAGCTTTGCGCGCCTTGGCTCCATTCGTTCCAGAGGGAGAAGCCCTCCTCACCAAACCCAGCTTTGAGCGCCATCCCGACCTGACGCCACGTATCGCGGTCGTCGGGCGGGATATAACCGAGCGCGACTCTCGCCCGCTCGAATTCGGTCATATGTGTGTTGCTCATAATTTTCCGTTTCGGTGCGCGGCATCGATGAATACCCGATTAGCACTACGAATCGCATCTCACGATACAGAATCGGATACGCATCGAGTACCGCGCCGTCGCTCAGGTCAGCCTGTTACCGGCAGACCCGCGCCATGACGCTCCAATTTCCCCATCAATGCCGACAGGCCGTCGCTGAGCATTCCCGCGAACTCCCGTTCGACTCCATCGCCCGCTATCGTGCAACGTCCATCGCCATGCATGAATGCCGCGACGTATGCAACCGGCGCATCGGCGGGATCGCACACCGTCGTGAGCAACTTGTGACGAACAAGATTGCGGCGTTTCTCGATGTTCTCTGCACCAGAGTCGGCCAACGACAGGACACGCGCATCGCCGACGTGCGACGGCGCACTGCGTTCCATCTTTGCGCGAAACACCGCTAGGTTGACGACGCGGGCCGCATGCACGGACATAACGCCCGCACCCCGCCCCTGACCGGAAGACGCCCCTAAAACGGCGCGCGTGGCGTTGTTGTTTTTCGTTGCCATGCCCGCCCCCTCAGTGCGTCGTGCGCGGATCGCGCGTAACGACGCCCAGCGCCGCGAACAGGTGTTGTTGCACGCGTCCCATCAAGCCGGCCGCGAACGCATGTCGACTTATATTGACCCGATGTGCATCAACCTCGCCGGCCTCGCGCATCGAGCCTTCCAGTCCGCGAACAAAGGCCATCGTTTGATGTGCCGCGTAATCGTGCAGGCGCACGTCGCCTTTCAGGTCTAGCCATGCGTCGGCGCAGATAGCGCCAAGATCGACGGCGAATTGCAGCTCAATCGGAGCGCCGGTATCGAGAGGCGGCGCATTGTCGAATCCGTCGACAACCGCGGTTCGGATGCGTTGATCAGTCATGGCATACCTCCGGCTGCGCAGCGCGGCGCATTTCGGCCGAATACCGGCTCGCAACACCTTGCCCCATGTCGACGAGCGAGCGCTCGTAGGTGCCCTCCGGGAGATGCGAACGCACGGCATCGAACAGTGCTTCGAGGTGGGCGAACTGATGGGCGGCACACATGGCGATCATCGTGACTTCGTTAGGCAGGCGGAAATTAGGCATGGCGCACCTCCAGAATCGACGCGAGGAGTTGCCCGACGTCGACCGTGCAATGCAGCTCCGCTTCGCCGCGAATCGGCGTGAGGTTCCAGTCGTGGACGGCTGCATGCGTGAACTCGCCGAATCGGCGGTCGTAGACGCTGCGCCCCGTGACAGGGCCGCCCAAGATCCGAACGCGCCAATCGTGATCGGGCGTCGGACGAGCCGATGCCACCTCAACCAGCATGCCGATGCGTGCGCGAGCATCGCATTTCGTGACGATCGCCAGATCGCCAATCTTGCAGCGCAGGTCAGCCATGACGCACCTCCGCACGGACGAGCGCCGCAATGGTGGCCAGTGCCGCGCCGGTCGTATCAAGCGCGTCTTGATACGTGTTGGCGGTTGCTGCGTCGCGCAGTGCTGCGCGGACGATGGATTGAATGACGTGGGATTGCTGCCCGGTATGGGCGTGCGTGGACTGGCGCATTGCGCGACCTCCTTGGACGGGTTGAACCCGCTCCCCACTTCCAAATGGGGTGGGCGGGCAGACAGCAGGGTTGGAAGACCGGCGTCCAAGGGAACCGGCAGGCCGAAGCCTCCCCACCGTCGCCCACCCATTGATCGTAGAGGCGCGCGAAGGCACACGGACGTAAAAAAACCGCACTGCGGCGGTCGTCCGCCTTGGAACAATCGGGCTTCCAAACCCGGTCGCTTCTGTGTCAGCGACGCCCACAGGATACTGCGCGCCGTCGCGACGTGCAAATCGGGAGGAGAACGGACCAGAGAAGGTGGGGCAATGCCCGCCGTGCGCTGGCATGACAAAGTGACTTTGGCGAGCCGTCATGCCGATACCTTCGGATCGAGCATGAAAATGGCTTCCTTCAGTAGCCGGATTGCATGCTTGGCCCGCGACGGGATCGTCTTCGAATCACGATCAAAGACGGCCGCCGCAACAACAATCATCCGCGCCGCTTCGACGCGACACTCATCCGAAGCACGGTCACATACATCCGAAAACAGTTCGTACAAGCGATTCAGCTCACAATCGTAGAACTCTGCGTCGGCCTGTCTTTTGGTTTCACGCGCGACCGCACGCGCGCTCGTTGCGCTCGTCATCGCGCGCCCTCCGCCATTTCGGCCGCCACATCGTCAGCGCGATAGTTCAGCGGGTCGGCGAGATAACGATGGATCTCGCGATTTTTCCAGACGGTGCATCTCTGAGATAACCGGATCGAACGCGGAAATTTCCCCTCCTGTTCGCGCTTGCGAACAGTTTCACGGGACAAGCGGATTGGTCCACGCAGATCGCGCCATTTGGAAAGACCATCAAGCGGCAAAGTGTCCGGGGCAAGCAGTGCGGGCGTGCTTCTTACTGGCATTTGTGCTTCCTTAAGCATGTCTGCGCCACTATTGGCAAAGACAGTCTGCAATTTAAGGGAGCACGACTAAACGGCAAACGGAACGTTTTTTGCCCTGTCGATTTGAAAATCTTCCGGCCTATAAATCGTCGCCATTGAAACGAAGCCGATGCTTCCGCATACGCTCTACAAACCCTTCTAGGTCGCTCTCGCCCAAAGCGACTTTGCACTGGAGCGCAAGGAGCGAATCGGGAAGTCGCCAGCATTCCGTGTGATTTTCGTCGACATATTCGTCACGCGCTTCCCACATAGCCCGATCAACGGTGCGGACATATGCGCGATATTTGTTACTTTTCTGCGATGTCAATTGGTCGGCTGCAAATTTCCCGCGCCAAGGGATCGTTTCACGGTTAGCTAGCTGCACCTCCAACCCGGAGGCAGCCACATATAGTCCGGTCAACAGTTGTGCAACGGATGGAATAAAGCAGGCGGAGCTGCTATTAAAACGAAATATCTCATCGAGTCGCGGGCGTGAATTGGCCTCGTATCGCGCCCGGTCGTAGTCGTCCACAATTCCTGGATGCCGAGCGGTCGCCTCAAGCAGATGAAGGACGTCCGAAAACTCTATCGGGATTGAAATGCGCGCGCTCGCCTCGTCCTGTTCGATGTCATTGACCAAATCGCGAGCCTCGTCGAGCACTTGCACAAGCTTCGACACATTCGCCTGTTGCCGCTTGATGACCTCGCGCGACTTGTCCTCGTCGCTGTCCGCCGCACAGAGTGCTGCATCGAACCAAAGCCGCCATGCAGTATCGGCATTCGATCCGTACGCCCACGCAAGTGATTCCGACTGGTAGAACGTCTCCATCCGAGGATCGCGAACGAGTCGCCTAGCCGCCTCAACACTCGCTTCCGAGTACGGTGTATCAACAGCATCGACAAGGATGTATGCCTGCCGCACCGGATCGGGCACCCCAGAACAAAAATCCAGATTCATCGCGCATCCTTCATATGCGCCCTCCACGAAGAACGCCGAGCCAGCCGGTGAAGGTGTCCGGTTTTCGGGTGGCCGCCCTAGGCTCGACGAACCGCATTTTCTCACGACTTGCTACGCGGACCCGTCTGTGTATTAAGCTCGAGACCTGCCACTTGGAGGCGTTCGACAGCTCGAGTTGGATGGTTGACAATCGATCACCATAAACCACGCGGGGTACTCATGAACACGGATTGGCAGAGCTTGCGCAAAACTATGTATTCGGCCGAACGACCGCCGGAGTGGCCTGATGGTGTGCGCTCCATATCCATTGATGGGACGTCATTCATTGGGGTACACACAGAAACTGGTGAATTGTATTGGGACGGCAAGAAAGTGGTTATTCAAAGGCCAGTCACCTTGGGGTCATTTGAACGCGTTCTTGCTATCTTGGCGGCAGTAGGCACCTTCGGCGTGTTCATTCTCGAATTGGGCCGGTCAATCGGATGGTGGAAAGGCTGAGGCGTAGCGCGGGTACAGACGCGCCGTCGACGGCCGAGACTGAATGACACGAACGACTGCTTCGGGTCGCGCGCAGCCGATCGCAAACTCGTGCAGCACAGGTTGCGTATGCTTCTTGCTTGAAACTGCACGCGGCCACTTTCCGACATATGCTAGCGCACATGACAGGACGCTCGAACGCCCCGTTCCACATTGTCAATGGACCTTCGAGTCTTTGATGTGGACAAATTGGGCAATACAGCTAGGCGCGGGGGACGTCAGCAAAGCGGATCGGCTCGGCGTCTTATAGGTCTCAAGCACACACTGGTAGGATCATCGACAACTGCGCGGAAATCTGGCTAACTTCACGGACAACCTCACGGATGAGCCCACAACTAAAATGCGTCGGTAGCGGGACATGGCCACTATGGAAGACGATTTCCTTATAGAAAGGTTGCTTTACAGCGGCGAAGGCGATGCGCTGGACTTCAAACTTCAACAGTATCCGTTCGAAAACACGGACGACGATAGCAAGTCTTCCTTGTTGAAGGACATTTTGGCATTTGCGAATGCATGGAGAACAACAACCGCATACATCGTGATAGGCGTACGTGATGGATCGAAGGATATCGTCGGTTTAGACAATGATATCGACGATTCTCGACTACAGCAGTTCGTGAACGCAAAGGTCAATCGCCCAATACAGTTTTCTTATCGGTCCGTTGACTTCAGAGGGCAGACTCTCGGGCTTTTTACGATTCCGCCGCAGGGTCGCCCGTTCTATTCGCCGAAAGGTTTCGGGAAGGTGAAGGCCGGGACCGTATATGTACGACGTGGATCTTCTACGGCCGAAGCGAATCCAGAAGAGATTGCCAAAATGGGTGAATCTGATTCCGCACAATCTCGTATAAATACTGTACATAAGCTTTCTATAATTATTGGAAAGGACGATCCTTACGTCGATACCCAGAAACACAACGCCGTCAATATTACAAAGACCGTACTGGTTGGAATAAAAAATACTGGGAACACGCATTTAACGAACTGCAAAATCCACTTCGAGGCACCGAGTGCCAATGCCGTCAGACCTGAAAGATGGCTTCGGATGGACGCGTTCAGTCTTAATCCCGGAGAGGAGCGGCTCGTCAGTTTGGCCATGTACGGAGAACCGATATCATCGGAACAAGCCGGGGCGGATTTTATAGGCTTGCTTGCGCCACCTAGCGGAAATTTCTGGAGACCTCCTGTGCTGTCCAAGGACGGAGGTGTTGTCACCATCACTGCTACGTCACTTGAATGCGCGCCATGTACGGCAATGTGCAAGATGTGGATAGATGGAGGTAAGCTGAAATGGGATAAGATCTGACCTTGTCAAAGGCATCCCCAGCAATACTCTATTGCAATGGATACGACATACGAGACATCAGCTCGACGCCTGACCATTCGTTTATGGTCTAGGTGGTTCTGGTATCAGCATTCCCAATTTGACGTACAGATTATTATTCAACAAAGTTCGGATACCTCTATGCGCAATGTCAAGTTCGACGTTCGTGTACTGCGTAGGAAACGCATTTGAAAGATGAGCCAACCCTTTGTTGGCGAGTTCAAATATAGACACTAGCGCTCTCTCTGCATCGGCTTTCGGGCCATTGTAGGTGTCCAATGCTGTAGCGGGCGCAACCTTTTCCAAAGCCATACCGTTAGCTTCGAAGTGCTCGATGGCAATGTCATCCCGTCGACGATTTTTTGCTGCAACAAGCCTCCCCTTTTCTGCATTCAGACCTAAAAACTCCAGTAAAGATCTCGCATGAATTAATCCTACTTCGATCATGGGATTTAGCAGCGCATTCACGTTGCCCTGGAGGATTTTCTTGCCGCCGACGAAAACTTCCATTTCTCTCGGCACACCAAGTTCATCGTGAATGTTATACGCCCACATCATGCTATCGATAGATTGAAGGCGGTAGGGAATCCATTTGTATAGGATTTCGTTCTTATTCATTGATTGCCTCCCATATTGTCAGAATGGACGCTGCCTCCTCCAACTCGTCCCCGCACTCTGCTGAACTTACCCTGATCGTTTCTGAGAGTCATGGAAGCGGGCTTTTCGGGCACGAAAATTGTTTCCGCATTACGCCGCTACTGGCAACGCGGAGGTCTGGGGATTCTACAACGGCCGTTGCGCCGTGGAAGCGGTCAGTGCGCGGGCATCGCTTCGAACCGCAGAAGTGGGTTGCGATCGTTGCCACTCGACTTGTGACACCTCCCCACCCGCCTCCGGCACCCGACAGGACGGCTGTCGGCTTTTAATCCAACGCGCATGTCCGAAACCGTTCCCTTGCGGACATGGGTAAGAATGGGTGTTCGAAAATAAGGCTTTGCTATTTTCGTACAGGGGTTATAATTCGTACACCCTTTTCGAACACATTGGAGTGCATGGTGTCCCGAACCTTCGCATACGCCCGCGTCAGCACGGCCGACCAGACGGCAGCCAACCAACTCCGCGAGATCGAGGCGGCTGGCTTCAATGTCGACAAGCGCCGGGTCGTAACGGAAAGCATCTCAGGTAGCGTAAGCGCGGACCAGCGGCCGGGGTTTGCGGACTTGCTCCGCAGACTGGAAGAAGGCGACGTGTTGATCGTGACAAAGCTCGACCGGCTCGGCCGGAACGCGATGGACGTGCGTGCAACAGTTGAGGCGTTGGCGGCACGCGGCATCCGGATTCATTGCCTTGCGCTCGGCGGCGTTGACCTGACAAGCGCGGCCGGCCGGATGACGATGCAGGTATTGAACGCCGTTGCCGAGTTTGAGCGTGACTTATTGATCGAGCGAACGCAGGCCGGTATCGCGCGAGCGAAGGCGGAAGGGAAAGCGATGGGGCGGCCATCCGCCCTGTCCCCTAAACAGCAGGACGAGGTAAGGCAGCGGTTGAGCGAAGGGGCAAGCGTGGCCAGCCTCGCGAAGCAGTACGACACAAGCCGTCAGACGATCATGCGGGTACGCGACGCGGCGTAAGGCCCCGACCGTTCAAAGTCACTTTTTCACGGGCCGTAAGGCCCGTTTTCATTCCCACGCGCGGGAGGCGGCGGCGCGGGGAGCTTCTTTGCGCGTAGCGTTCCAGCAGGGAGGCCCATTCAATTGCGGCGGCGAAGTCGGCCACCATAGCGTCGCATACCGCAGGCAGTTGTACCCGGTCTGTTCCCAAGATATATGAGTGTTTGGGAACAACTTGGGAACAAAATAATCCAGACAAATCAATCCTCTACGCCATCTGTTCCCATTGTTCCCGCTGTTCCCATGACATTTCATTCCGGCGACGCGTAGCAACTACCCATTCGCCGCGAATTTGCCGAGGATCACCTTGCGCCCCTCGTCTATCTGAGCCTCAACGAAAGCGGCCCACAGGGCGAGGATGTGGCGGCGCTGTTCCGCGTACTCCGCACGGTTGTATACGCCCTTGATTCCCGTGATGGTGTGCGAAAGCGCCTTCTCGATTGCGTCTGACGGTTGCCCCATCTCGTGAAGGTGCGTGCTGGCGGTGCGCCGGAAGTCGTGCAGCACAAAGTGCTGAACCTCCATATCGAGCGCCCGTACGGCTTGGTTTAACGTGCTCTTGGCGATTGGCCGATCCGCACCGCGAGATGAAGGAAACACGTATTGCTGGCTCGTGCGAGTTTCATACAACTCACGCAGCATCAGCACGGCCTGCGGAGCAAGGTAGACCCAATGCTCGCGGGGTTTCTTCATCCGATCAGACGGGATACGCCACACGGCGGCATCCAGGTCGAATTCGGACCATCTAGCCTCGATCAATTCGGACTTGCGTACCATCGTCAGCACCAGCAGATGAATCGCCAGCTTCAACGGTCGGCGGATACTCGATGCATAGACGGCGCGCAGCACGTGCCCGAGCTCGTCGGGAGATAGCACGCGGTCGCGGCTCTCCTGCGTGGCGATAAAACGGGCAACTACCGCCTGCGCCGGATTGATCGTCACGAGCTGGCGCGCAATCGCATATTCGTACATTCGCTTGATGACATTGCGGGTGTGCAACGCCATCTTCGGCGCTCCGCGCTTCTTGATCCGGTCGCAGATCGCCAGCACATCGCCGGGGGTCACTTCGGATACCGGCTTGCTGCCGAGCGCCGGAAACACGTCCTTTTCGAGTGCGCGTTTCGTCGTCCGCTGATACTCGGCCGACTTGTCCGTCATCTGTTGTTCGAGCCAGTACGCAGCGAACTCACGCACGGTATTGAGCGCCTTGGTCGTGCCCCGATCTTTCCGAGCATCCGCTACTGGGGAAACGCCACCAGCCACGATCTCCGCATATCGGCGGGCGCGCTCACGAGCAGCCGCCAAGCTGACGGCCGGATATTCGCCAATCGTCACGGGCGGCTGGCGCTTGCCATGGAGCGAGTAGCGGTAGCGCCAGAATTTCGAGCCTGATGGCATCACCTCCAAAATCAGACCGCCCCCGTCAGAGACAGGATAGCGGGCCGCTTTCGGTTGCAATGCCTTGACGCGGGTATCGGTCAGCGGTTGAACGACTTTCGGCATGGTCTTCCCCTTTTGGCATACAGATTCTTGATGTTTACCTCGGCCGGAAACGCTTGCCAGATAAGGCCATGAGGTATTTTTGGCATACAGGATTTCGCGTAGAGGCGCGGTGTATGCCATCTTGTATGCCAAAAACTGCTAGTTGTCGATTGGTAAACTTTGGGGAATATGGGGAGTCGATCTATTTCTGGCGGGGCTTTGCGGCTTCTTTCTTGCAAAACTTAGGTGACGGCGGGCGACTACTTATTTTCCGATACAAAACCTGCTGAAAATCACCCCCAGCAGATCATCCGACGTGAACTCACCGGTAATCGCATTGAGCTGCTCCTGCGCGAGCCGCAGTTCCTCGGCAAACAGATCGAGCGATTGCGCCCTCTGCTCCGCATGATCGGCCGCCTGCGTGAGATGCGCCTGCGCAGCCCGCAGTGCGATCAAATGCCGTTCGCGCGCCAGATAAACGCCTTCGGCCCCGGCCTGCCACCCCGCGATTCGCAGTAGCTCCGCGCGCAGCATGTCGATCCCGTCACCGCGCTTCGCCGACAGATGCACCTCGGTCAGGTCGCCTTCGGCCGCCGGATGCTCGACGCACGCCGGCACGCCGGTCAGATCCGTCTTGTTCAGCACCCGCACCACCGGCACGCCAACCGGGAACCGCGCCGCGATCGCCTCGTCGTCCGCCGTCATCCCCGTGCGCGAATCGAGCAGGTGCAGCACGACGTCCGCGCGCTCGATCTCGCTCCATGTCCGCGCGATCCCGATCCGCTCGACTTCGTCCTCCGTCTCGCGCAACCCGGCCGTATCGATGATGTGCAGCGGAATCCCTTCGACCTGGATCGTCTGCGCGACCTTGTCGCGCGTCGTGCCCGCGATCGGCGTGACGATCGCCAACTCCGCGCCGGCCAGCGCATTCAGCAGCGACGACTTGCCGACGTTCGGCTGCCCCGCGAGCACGACCGACAGCCCCTCGCGCAGCAGCGCGCCCTGGCGCGCATCGCCGAGCACGTGCGCCAGTTCCTCGCGGATCTTCGCGAGCTTGCCGCGCGCATCGGCCGCTTCCAGGAAGTCGATTTCCTCTTCCGGGAAATCGAGCGTCGCCTCGACTAGCATCCGCAGCGTGATCACATCCTCGACGAGCGCGTGGATCTGCCGCGAGAACGCGCCGTCGAGCGAGCGCCCGGCCGAACGCGCCGCCGCTTCGGTACTCGCCTCGATCAGGTCGGCGACCGCCTCGGCCTGCGCCAGGTCCAGCTTGTCATTCAGAAACGCACGCCGCGTGAACTCGCCCGGTTCCGCGAGCCGCAGCCCGAAGCCGCGCCCCGCATCCAGGCAGCGCTGCAGCAGCAGCTGCATCACGATGGGCCCGCCATGCCCCTGCAGTTCCAGCACGTGCTCGCCGGTGTAGGAATGCGGCGCGGTGAAATACAGCGCGATCCCGCGGTCGAGCGGCGCGCCGTGCTCGTCGAGAAACGGAACGTAGCTCGCATGGCGCGGTGCGAGCCGCTGCCCGCACAACGCGTCGATCAGCGGCAGCGCGGCCGCCTCGCCGCCGCGCCCGAACGAAACGCGGACGACGCCGATGCCACCCCGGCCGGCAGCAGTGGCAATGGCGACGATCGGATCGGAATCGGTAGCAAGCATGGGAATCGGATGAATCGGATGAACAGAGGGTCAATGATGCGCCCGCGCAACGGTTTGGGCATCGGGACGCCGGCATTGTAGCGTGCCGGCCTGCACGCCACCGGACGCCGCGTCGGTTTCGGAATCGCCCGAATTTATCCCGACGGAGCTAAGGCGAGTATCTATTCCACGCCGACACGTACTGTCCCTTTCAGACGAGTATGCCGGTCCGATTGACCGGGCTCCCGATTCCTCGATACGCTCCGCGGCAAGTTCGGATTCGTCTAAATGAGCTATGTTTAGCCTACACGGTTGTCTGATAGGCGTCGGTGGAATTGCACAATCACCCCATGCCGACACCCGAAGAAAAATCAGCGTTTTCGGAACGCCTGAAATTCGCCTTGAGGCGCAGCCCGGAGAAGGTCACCGGCGCGACCGAACTCGCGAACCGGTTCAATCTGCGTCACCACGGTGCGCAACCGGTTTCACCGCAAACCGCGCACAAATGGCTGACCGGTCGGACGATTCCGACGCCGGATAAACTCGAAACGCTCGCCGACTGGTTGCGCGTCGAACTGCATTGGCTGCATTACGGCCCATCGCCGAGCGTGACCGAACATCTGACGCCGCAACCGCTGCCGCGCGACGAGCGCTATCCGCCAACGCCCGAGACGATCGAACTCGCGTCGAAGATCGAGGCGCTACCGCCGCATCAACGTTACCTCGTTCAGGAACTGATCGAACAGTTCTACGGCAGCGACGCGAAAATCGAAGCGAAGAAAGCCTGAACGGCAGCGGTGGGACTCCGCACACGCCGCCGCGCCACCATCCGCCGTGTCAAGTCCTGGAATAAGTTGACAGTATCCAGGCGCTAGAACGCCCGATGCACCGCATCGGGCGTTTTGTATTTCAGCGCGGCATGTGGCCGTTCATAGTTGTAGATGTGTACCGACTGTTCGACCATCTTGGCGGCCTGTTCAAGGTCCGCAGGACGTTGCAACAGGAACTCCCCCTTGAGAATGCCGTTGACCCGCTCAGCCAGCGCATTCTGATAGCAGTCGTAGCCGTCCGTCATTGAACAGCGCAGGCCGTGATGCCGATGGATGTCCTGATAGTAGGTCGAACAGTACTGGACCCCGCGATCGGAGTGATGGATCAACGGCTGCCGGCTCCGGCGCTTGCGCAACGCCTTCTTGAGCGCCTGACTGACCTGCTCGGTTTGCAGGCTGTCGTGAACGTGATGACCGACGATCTTGCGCGAGAACGCATCCGTGACGAGACTCAAATACACAAACGGGCCAGCCGTCGGCAGATACGTGATGTCGGCCACCCACACTTGTTCGGGGCCGGTCGGCACGATTTGATCCGGCCCGGGTTTCAGTAGATTCGGATGACGCCGGAAGCGGTGATGGCTATGGGTGGTCTTGTGATACGCCCGGTGCGGTACGACCAGTAGGCGCGCGGCACGCAGCACGTCGAACAGCCGATCTCGCCCCAGCTTGATGCCGCGCTCGACCAACGCTGGCCCGAGCAGATGATGGAGCTTGCGTGTGCCCAGCCTCGGCTGGCGAAGCCGCACGTCTCGCACCAGCGCAGTGACGGTCTCGCTCTGCGAGCAACGGTGTTCCTCGCTGCGGCATCGCTTGTAATACGCTTGGCGGCTGATACCCATGTATCGGCAGGCCCGCTCGACGCTCAGCTTTTCGATCCGCTTTTGCGCGACGACCTGCCTGAAGGCTTTTTTACGGTGATCCCGTAATCCTTGCGCATCACGTCGACCACGGCTTCGAATAGCGCGGCTTTCTCCTGCGCCTGTCGCAACTGCGTCTCCAACTCCTTGATGCGCTGCTCCGGTGTGAGCGGCTTTGAGTCTTGCTTTGACATGGTGGAACCCGATCGCGCACGGCCGGATGGATCGGCCCAATCCTGCAAGCCGTGCTTACGTAACCATACCAGCACGGTCGAGCGCCCCTGGATGCCGTAGCGTCGCTGTGCCTCTTTGTACGTCAGTTCGCCTTTTTCGACCTGCGCCACCACCGACAGTTTAAAAGCCAGGCTGTAGTCCCGCTGCGTCCGCTTGATCCCTTGCTCCATTTGGCACCTCTTCGTTTCGGCGAAAAAGTGTCAACCTATTTCTGGACGGGTCACCGGAAACAAAAAAGCCGCATGGATAAAACCATGCGGCTTTTTTACGCGCATCGCGGGCGGCTGGCCGCCCGCGTGTGCGACATGCGTCAGGCCTTCTTGCCGCCGCCGAGCTTGCGCGTGATGTAGTACTGCTGCGCGATCGACAGCACGTTGTTCACGACGTAGTACAGCACCAGACCGGCCGGGAAGAAGAAGAACATCACCGAGAACGCGATCGGCATGAACTTCATCATCTTCGCCTGGACCGGGTCCGGCGGCGTCGGGTTCAGGCTCGTCTGCACGAACATCGAGACGGCCATCAGCACCGGCAGGATGAAGAACGGATCGCGCTGCGACAGGTCGTGAATCCACAGAATCCACGGCGCACCGCGCATTTCGACCGAGGCGAGCAGCACCCAGTAGAGCGAGATGAACACCGGGATCTGGATCACGACCGGCAGGCAGCCGCCGAACGGATTGACCTTCTCGGTCTTGTACAGCTCCATCAGCGCGGCATTCATCTTCTGCGGATCGCTCTTGAAGCGTTCGCGCAGCGCCTGCATGCGCGGCGTGATTTCCTTCATGCGCGCCATCGACTTGTAGCTCGCGGCCGACAGCGGGAAGAACACGGCCTTGATCAGGACGGTCAGCAGCACGATCGCCCAGCCCCAGTTGCCGACGACGCCGTGGATCTTCTCGAGCAGCCAGAACAGCGGCTTCGCGATGATCGTCACCCAGCCGTAGTCCTTCACGAGTTCCAGGCCCGGCGCGATGCCTTCGAGCATGCGCTCTTCTTCCGGACCGGCGAACAGGCGTGCCTGCACGTCGGCCGACTGGCCCGGTGCGATCGCGGCCACCGGCTGCTTCACGCCCACGCGGTACAGCGTCGGATCGATCTTTTCAGCGTAGATGTCGCGCTTTACGCCCTGCTGCGGAATCCAGGCCGACGCGAAGTAGTGCTGCACCATCGCGA
This sequence comes from Burkholderia sp. LA-2-3-30-S1-D2, assembly GCF_001523915.2. Lineage (NCBI taxonomy): Bacteria > Pseudomonadati > Pseudomonadota > Betaproteobacteria > Burkholderiales > Burkholderiaceae > Burkholderia > Burkholderia sp. LA-2-3-30-S1-D2. Next base: position 3,443,165 of record NZ_CP013384.1, read on the forward strand.
CCCAGCCGTTGTCGGCGGAGTTCACGAAGTCGGCCTTGTTCTTGTCGAGGTCGCTGAAGTTGATCTTCTGGAAGTGCTTCGCGTCCGTGTAGACCGCCGGCCCGAGGAACGTGTGCGAGAACATCGGCGTTTCGACGGCCGTGTTGTCGCGCACCAGTTCCATGTAGACCGTCGGCGTGACCGGTGCCGTGCCGACGTTGTCGATCTTGGTGTCGACGCCGATCACGTAGCTGCCGCGCGTGAACGTGTAGGTCTTCACGACCTTCACGCCGCCCTTCACCGGCGATTCGAACGACAGCTTCAGCGTGTTCTGGTCGCCCGTCAGCGACGTCGGGCCCGCATTGACCTGCGTGTAGACGTCGTTGTGGTTCGGGAAGTCGCCGCCGAGCAGGCCCGTGCGTGCGAGATACGTGTGGCCGGCCGTGTGGTCGAACAGCGTGATGTAAAGGTCGGGCTGCTTGCCGTCGCCCTGCTTCTTCAGCGTCAGCTTCGCGAGCGTGCCGCCACGCGTGTCGATTTCGCCGTCATACACGTCGGTCGAGAACTTCACGAGCTGCGCCTGCGCGGCCGGCGCCGTCGTCGACGGTGCGGTGCCCGCCGCGGCGGCCGGTGCGTCACCTGCGGTCGTCGTCGCGCCCGTGCCCGACGCGCCGCCTGCCGCGGCCGCGGGGGCCGTCTGCGTGGCGCTCGGGAAGAACATCGACGGGCGTCCATGGTCGCGCTGCCAGTTGTCGTACAGCATGACAGCTGACATGAAGAAGATCACCCATAGGACGGTGCGTTTGATATCCATGCGTTGTCTCAGAGTCGATGGGACCGCGCGTCGGCTTCGCCGCGAGCGCGAGTGTCGGAGTTGGGCGGCGGGACGAGGTCGATGCCGCCCGCGGAAAACGGATGGCATCGGCACACGCGCCTGACGGCGAGATACGTGCCGCGCGCGGCGCCATGATACTGGATTGCCTCGCGCGCGTAATCCGAACAGGAAGGATAAAAACGGCAACGGTTGCCGAGCATCGGGCTCACGGCAACCTTGTAGAAGCGCAGCAAGGCGATCAATACCGTTTTCATACCTTGGGCGGCGCCATTCGGCACCGCGTCAAAACCGGCCGGGCGGGCGCGAACGCCGCACCGCGAACGGATGCGTCACTCGGACGCGGGCTTCGACGCACGGCGCTCGATCTCCCGAACCGCCCTGTCGAGCAGCTCGCGGATTTCGGCCGCGCACATCGCCGCGAGCGGGGCGGAAGCCGCGCTCGGCAGCGCTTTCTTGTCGAAGCGCGTGTGCTGCCGCAGCAGCAGGTCGTAACCGGCGAATTCGGCGCGGCGCAGGCGAAACGCGTCGCGCGCCAGCCGCTTCACGAGATTACGCGTGACTGCACGCGGCGCATACTTCTTGCCGATGACGAGCCCCAGGCGGGCAGGCTGGCCGGTCGGCTTGCCGTAAATCACGAAGTGCGCGGAACGCCGCCAGGGGCGCAAACGAAAAACGGATGAAAATTCATCCGTTTTCAAAAGTCGCGCAGCTTTCGGGAAGGCGGCTTTCGTCTGCGACGGATTCGCACCCGGCTCGACGGCACCTTCCGCGGGACTGCGGACGGCGGACACAGCGCGCAACCTGCCTTAGATGGCGAGGCGCTTGCGGCCCTTCGCGCGGCGAGCGTTGATGACCTTGCGGCCACCTGCCGTCTTCATGCGGACACGGAAGCCATGGGTGCGCTTGCGGCGCGTCACGGACGGTTGGTAAGTACGTTTCATGATGTTCTCACTTGTTCGAGAATGTCGAAATTCAGGGGACCGCGTGCCCTTAACCGGAGGCATTCGGGCGAACGCAATCGCCGGGAATACAGGATTGGTTTTCGCGGAACCCGCTATTTAAACCGTTTTTCTCTTGACGGTCAATACTTTAGGAGCCGCTCGCCTGTGCCGAGCCACTCCGATCCGGCCCCGCGACCCACAACCGCAGCCTGTGGATAAGTCCCGCTGTGGCCGCGTTTGGCGTTAGAATCTCGCCTTATCTCCAAGAATCCCGCACGCCGCTTCGGCCCGCGCCTGCCCCTCCAAGACTGTGACGCAGGCGTCCGAGGCACGCTCGCACGACCGCTTCGGGCCTTGTTGCGCAATCGCGACAAGGGCGCCGGCGAGCCGCGCTGTGCACGCAAAAAACGACAGCTACTTG